>NZ_CP149925.1:0-2400000 GCF_038087665.1 Gallaecimonas sp. GXIMD4217
GTGGCGGACAACCCGGGCAAGGCCTATAACCCGCTGTTTCTTTACGGCGGTACCGGCCTGGGTAAGACCCACCTGCTCTATGCCGTGGGCAACACCATACTGGCCAAGAACCCCAAGGCCAAGGTGGTGTACATGCACTCAGAGCGCTTCGTCCAGGACATGGTGCGGGCGCTGCAGAACAATGCCATCGAGGAGTTCAAGCGCTACTACCGCAGCGTCGACGCCCTGCTCATCGATGACATCCAGTTCTTCGCCAACAAGGAGCGCTCCCAGGAGGAGTTCTTCCACACCTTCAACGCCCTGCTGGAAGGCAACCAGCAGATCATCCTCACCTCGGATCGCTATCCCAAGGAGATCGACGGGGTGGAGGATCGCCTCAAGTCCCGCTTCGGCTGGGGCCTGACGGTGGCCATAGAGCCGCCAGAGCTGGAAACCCGGGTGGCGATCCTGATGCGCAAGGCCGAGGAGCACGACATCCAGCTGTCCGGTGAGGTGGCCTTCTTCATCGCCAAGCGGCTGCGCTCCAACGTCCGTGAACTGGAAGGGGCCCTGAACAGGGTCATCGCCAACGCCAACTTCACCGGCCGGGCCATCACCATCGACTTCGTGCGCGAGGCGCTGCGGGATCTGCTGGCGTTGCAGGAAAAGCTGGTGACCATCGACAACATCCAGAAGACGGTCGCCGAATACTACAAGATCAAGGTGGCGGACCTGCTCTCCAAGCGCCGCTCCCGGTCCGTGGCCAGGCCACGACAGCTGGCCATGGCCCTGGCCAAGGAGCTGACCAACCACTCCCTGCCCGAGATCGGCGACGCCTTCGGCGGCCGCGACCACACCACTGTGCTGCACGCCTGTCGCAAGATCCAGGAGCTGCGGGAGAGCTCCCACGACATCAAAGAAGATTACGCCAACCTGATCAGAACCTTGTCCTCTTGATAGCGGAAATCGGTCATGAAATTTGTCATCAACAGGGAATTACTGCTTCGCCCACTGCAACAGGTGGCGGGCGCGGTGGAAAGACGACACACACTGCCCATACTGGCCAATGTGCTTATCGAGGTGAGTAATGGCTTACTGTCGCTGACAGGCACGGATCTCGAGGTCGAGCTCACCGGCCAGTTGACCCTGACCGAGGCCAGCCAGGAAGGCCGCATCACGGTGCCCGCCAAGAAGCTGGTGGACATCATCCGCGGCCTGCCCGATGGCTGCGACATCACCTTCGATCTCGACGGCGAGCGCGAACGCCTGCTGGTGCGCTCCGGCCGCAGCCGCTTCTCGCTGTCGACCCTGCCGGCCCAGGACTACCCCAATATCGAGGACTGGCAGGGCGACATCAGCTTCCAGATGGCCCAGGGCCAGCTGCGCAAGCTGATCGACTCCACCCATTTCTCCATGGCCAACCAGGATGTGCGTTACTACCTGAACGGCATGCTGTTCGAGACCGAGGGACAGCTGCTGCGCACCGTGGCCACGGACGGGCACCGCCTGGCCTTGGGCAAGTGCCAGCTGGACGGCGTCAACCTGCCGGAAAACCAGGTCATAGTGCCGCGCAAGGGCGTGTTGGAGCTGGTGCGGCTGCTCAACCACGACGATGCCATGGCCCAGGTCCATATCGGCAGCAACCATATCCGCGTGGTCACCGACGAGTTCACCTTCACCTCCAAGCTGGTGGACGGCCGCTTCCCCGACTACCGCCGGGTGCTGCCCAAGGCGCCGGAAGCGACCCTGGAGGCGGACCGGGAAGTGCTGCGCCAGGCCTTTGCCCGCGCCTCCATCCTCTCCAACGAGAAGTTCCGCGGCGTGCGCCTGAACCTGGACGGCAGCGAGCTGAAGATCACCGCCAACAACCCGGAGCAGGAAGAGGCGGAGGAGATCCTGGAGGTGAACTACCAGGGCGCGCCCCTGGAGATCGGCTTCAACGTCAGCTACCTGCTGGACGTGCTCAACACCCTCAAGTGCGACACGGCACGCATGAACTTCGTAGACGCCAACTCCAGCACCCTGCTGGAAGACGCCCGCTCCGACGACGCCCTCTACGTGGTCATGCCCATGCGGCTTTGATATGAGCGTTGTCCGGCTCGGCCTGCAGCACTTTCGCAATATCCGTGAAGCCCAGTTGGAGCCCAACCCGGGCTTCAACTTTATTCTGGGCCCGAACGGCAGCGGCAAGACCAGCCTGCTGGAGGCCCTCCATTACCTGGGGGTAGGGCGCTCGTTCCGCACCAGCCAGAACAACAGGGCCATCCGGGATGGTGAAAACGCCTTCGTTCTGCACGCCCGTAAAGAGAGCGAAGGACGTTTGCATCAACTGGGCATGCAGCGGGATCGCCAGGGCCAGGTGACCCTGCGCCTTAACGGCGAGAGCCAGCATCGGCTCAGCCAGCTGGCCGAGGTGTTGCCGCTGCAGCTGATCACCCCGGAGAGCTTCAGCCTGCTCACCGGCGGCCCGGCCAATCGCCGCCAGTATCTGGACTGGGGGGTGTTTCACGTGGCGCAGGATTTCCTGGACCACTGGGGCCGGGTCAGGCGGCTGTTAAAACAGCGCAATGCCCTGCTCAAACAGCGCCCAAAAGGGTATGATGAACTCAGTTACTGGGACGGCGAGCTGGCCCGCCACGCCACCGCCCTGACCGGGCTCCGTGAGGCCTATGTGGCCGCCCTGAAGCCGGTGCTGGCCGCCATCACGGCGCCGCTGCTGCCGAACTATGAGTTGCAGCTGGACTTCAGCCCGGGCTGGGACCAGGACAGGGACCTGGCAACCCTGCTGGCCGGTCAGTTCCAGCGGGATCTGATGCTGGGCCACACCACGGCCGGTCCCCACAAGGCGGATCTGCGCATCAAGGTGAAGGGCACGCCGGTTCAGGAAGTGTTCTCCCGTGGCGAATTGAAATTGCTGGTCTGTGCCATGAAGCTGGCCCAGGCCGAACTGCTGAACGAAACCAAGGACAAGCAGGTCAGCTTCCTGATCGATGACCTGCCGTCCGAGTTGGATGGTGGTAAACGCCGTCTGTTGACGCAGGCGCTGGCCAAGACCGGCGCCCAGGTATTTGTCACCGCCATCGACGCGGACAAAGTGGACGATATGGTGGCTGGATTGGATGCGGTATCCCTGTTCCACGTGAAACAGGGCCAGGTGTCCACCGCCCATTCATAAAACAGAGAGATGGATATGGCGAACGAGTACGACTCCTCGAGTATCAAGGTTTTGAAAGGTCTGGACGCGGTACGCAAGCGTCCCGGCATGTACATTGGTGATACCGACGACGGTACCGGCCTGCACCACATGGTGTTCGAGGTGGTGGATAACTCCATCGACGAGGCCCTGGCCGGTCACTGCAACGACATAGTGGTGACCATCCATGCCGACGGCTCCGTTTCCGTTCGCGACGACGGCCGTGGCATCCCCACCGAGATGCACCCTGAGGAGGGCAAGAGCGCCGCCGAGGTCATCATGACGGTGCTGCACGCCGGTGGTAAGTTCGACGACAACTCCTACAAGGTGTCCGGTGGCCTGCACGGCGTGGGCGTGTCCGTGGTGAACGCCCTGTCCGACAAGCTGCAGCTGACCATCCGCCGCCAGGGCCAGCTCCATGAGCAGATCTACCGCCTCGGTGACCCGGAAGCGCCCCTGGCCGTGATCGGCGAAGCCCAGGGCACGGGTACCGAGATCCGCTTCTGGCCCAGCCCGACCATCTTCTCCGATGTCACCTTCCACTACGACATCCTGGCCAAGCGCCTGCGGGAGCTGTCCTTCCTGAACTCCGGCGTCTCCATCCGTCTCCAGGACGAGCGTGACGACCGCAGCGACCACTTCAGCTACGAGGGCGGCATCCAGGCCTTTGTGGATTACCTGAACCGCAACAAGACCCCCATCCATCCCAAGGTGTTCCATTTCACCCTGGAGCGGGAAGACGGCATCGCCGTGGAAGTGGCCATGCAGTGGAACGACTCCTTCCAGGAGAACATCTTCTGCTTTACCAACAACATCCCCCAGCGCGACGGTGGTACCCACCTGGCCGGTTTCCGGGCCGCCCTGACCCGCACCATGAACAGCTACATGGAAGCGGAAGGGCATGTGAAGAAGGCCAAGGTCAGCACCACGGGCGACGATTCCCGTGAGGGCCTGACCGCCGTCATCTCCGTCAAGGTGCCGGATCCCAAGTTCAGCTCCCAGACCAAGGACAAGCTGGTCTCCTCCGAGGTGAAGTCCGCCGTGGAATCCGCCATGGGCGAGAAGTTCCAGGAATACCTGCTGGAGAACCCCACCGACGCCAAGACGGTGGTGACCAAGATCATCGACGCCGCCCGTGCCCGGGAAGCGGCCCGCAAGGCCCGCGAGATGACGAGGCGCAAGGGCGCCCTGGATCTGGCCGGCCTGCCCGGCAAGCTGGCCGACTGCCAGGAAAAAGACCCGGCCCTGTCCGAACTCTACATAGTGGAGGGTGACTCTGCGGGCGGTTCCGCCAAGCAGGGCCGCAACCGCAAGAACCAGGCGATACTGCCGCTGAAGGGCAAGATCCTCAACGTGGAGAAGGCCCGCTTCGACAAGATGCTGTCCTCCCAGGAGGTGGCCACCCTGATCACCGCCCTGGGCTGCGGCATCGGCCGTGACGAGTACGATCCGGACAAGCTGCGCTACCACAGCATCATCATCATGACCGATGCCGACGTGGACGGCTCCCACATCCGTACCCTGCTGCTGACCTTCTTCTACCGGCAGATGCCGGAGCTGATCGAGCGTGGCTATGTCTACATCGCCCAGCCGCCCCTGTACAAGGTCAAGAAGGGCAAGCAGGAGCAGTACATCAAGGACGATCCGGCCATGACCGAGTACCTGACCAGCATCGCCCTGGACAAGGCGGCGCTGCACGTCAACCCGGAAGCGCCGGCCATTGCCGGCACCGCCCTGGAGTCCATGGTCCAGCAGTACCGGGAAACCGAGGCCATGATCGAGCGCATCGCCCGCAAGTACCCGGCCGCCATCACCCGCGAGCTGATCACCCACCAGGTGATCAAGGAAGAGCAGCTCAAGGACCAGGCCCACATGCAGGCCTGGCTGGAGAGCCTGGTGGCCAAGCTGGACGCCAAGGAGCTGTCCGGCTCCACCTACAAGGCGGAGCTGGTGGAAGACGGCGAGCGCCACTTCTGGTACCCGCGCTTCACCATCCGCACCCATGGTGTCGATCACTTCTACAGCTTCGGCGATGACTTCTTTGCCAGCGCCGAATACGCCAAGCTGGTCGCCCAGGGCGAAACCACCAACGACCTGATGGAAGAGGGCGGTTACGTCAAGCGCGGCGAGAAGACCAAGCCGGTGAAGACCTTCGAGGCGGCCCTGAACTGGCTGATGAGCGAGTCCAAGCGCGGCCTCTACATCCAGCGCTACAAGGGTCTGGGCGAGATGAACCCGGAGCAGCTCTGGGAAACCACCATGGATCCCGACAGCCGCCGCATGCTGCAGGTGCGCATCGAGGACGCGGTGGCCGCCGACCAGCTGTTCACCACCCTGATGGGCGACCATGTGGAGCCGAGACGGGAGTTCATCGAAACCAATGCCCTCAAGGTGGAAAACCTGGACGTGTAACGGATACTGAAAAGGCGGGGCAACCCGCCTTTTTTTATACCCGGAGTTTGAGACCGGTATGAGCCTCTTCAAGCGTCTTTTCAATGTGCGTGAGCCCCTGACCATGGACAGGCCCAGATCCCTGGCGGCGGACCAGCCCGAGCCCCACCGCTTTGACGGCGGTGCAGATCGGGAGGTGCAGGTGGATATCGCTGCCTCCAATGCCCGCTTTTACGACCTGCTGTTCGGTGCCCGGGCCCGGGCTTCCGACAAGCTCAACCGTCTCGAACAGTTGGTGCTCGATGGTATCGCCAGCCAGTTGGGAGATCCCGAGCTGCTGGCCAACAAGGTGGTGCGCCTGCCCCGGATCCTGGTCAGGCTCAGGGAGTTGTTGCGTGACCCCGATACCGGTATGGCGGATCTGGAGGCCTTGGTTAATCAGGATGCCGCCCTGGCCGCCGACGTGGTGCGTATGGCCAATGGTCCCCTGTTCAGGACAGGTAGTCGCGAGCTGACCAGCCTCAAGGCCGCCCTGGTGGCCATCGGCACCGAGGGGACGGCCCAGGTGGTGACGGCGGCCCTGGCCGCCCAGCTCTACCGTATCAAGCCCATCTATTTCCGACTCTTCGGTGAGAAAGTCTGGCAGCATGCCCTGCTCACGGCGGTTCGGATCAAGGCGCTGGCGAAGGGGCAGGGGCTGGATGGGGACAGCCTCTACCTGGCCGGCCTGATCCAGAGCCTGGGCCATGTGGTGATCTTCCGGCTGCTGGTGGATGCCTTCGAGCAGGAAGAGCCGGGCGTCCAGCCGGACTCGCTGCTGTTTCGCAGGCTGATGCGCCAGAAGGGCAAGCAGATCTCGGCCTTGCTGGCCGGGCAGTGGCAATTGCCGGCAGAGCTCTGCGGCTGGCTCGAAGAGCAGATGCTGGAACGGCCAGTCTCCCGGGAAGGCCGGCTGTTGAAGCTGGCCTCGGATCAGGTGGTGACCCTGATGCTGTTCCGTGAGGGGCTTATCCAGCAGTCGGAATACCGGGCCCTGGCCGTGGAGCTGGAGGCCGATGCCGACGATCTGCTGGCCCTGGGTTCCACGTGAAACCCCTTTTATCGTCCTGTTCCACGTGAAACCTCGGCGGCGCCCCAGTTCCACGTGAAACAAAAAAGCCCCGGCCATGGCCGGGGCTTTTTGCTGTCCGCATGCCTTACTGGAGTACGGAGATGTCGGCCACCTGCAGGAACAGGCTGCGCAGGCGGTTGAGTATGGCCAGGCGGTTCTGCCTCAGGGCTTCGTCGTCGGCCATCACCATGACGTTGTCGAAGAAGGCGTCCACGGGCTCCCGCAAGGCCGCCAGGGCGGTCAGGGCCTGGCCGTATTCGCCGGCGGCGAACTGGGGCGCCAGCTCGGCCTCCAGGCGGCTCACGGTCTGGTACAGGGCCTTCTCCTCGGCCTGGGCCAGCTTGTCTTCGGCCACGGCCGTGGGCAGTTCGCCGTCCAGCTTGCCAAGGATGTTGCCGACCCGCTTGTTGGCGGCGGCCAGGCTCTCGGCGGCGTCCAGTTCACGGAAGGCGGACACGGCCTTGACCCGGGCGTCGAAGTCGAAGGGCTTGGTGGGGCGGCGCACCAGCACGGCGGTGATCACGTCGCCGCCGAAGCCTTCGTCCTGGTACCAGCTCTTGAAGCGGCCCAGCATGAAGTCCAGCACCTCTTCCTCGACCTTGGCGTTGCTGAGCTTCTCGCCGAACAGGCTGATGGCCTCGCGGATGATCAGGCGCAGATCCAGGTGCAGGCCGTTCTCCACCATGATGCGCAGGGCGCCCAGGGCGGCGCGACGCAGGGCGAAGGGATCCTTGTCGCCCTTGGGCGCCTGGCCGATGCCGAAGATGCCCACCAGGGTGTCCATCTTGTCGGCGATGGCCAGGGCACAGGACACCGGGCTCTGGGGCAGGGCGTCGCCGGCGAAGCGGGGCTGGTACTGCTCGTGCAGGGCCAGGGCGACTTCTTCGGCCTCACCGTCGATGCGGGCATAGTGCATGCCCATGGTGCCCTGGGTCTCTGGGAACTCCATGACCATCTGGGACATCAGGTCGCACTTGGACAGCAGGCCGGCGCGCTGGGCCTTCTCGACGTCGGCGCCGAGCTGGGAGGCGATGAAGCCGGACAGGCCGGAGATGCGCTCCACCTTCTCCTTGAGGGTGCCCAGCTGCTTCTGGAACAGCACGGTGGCCAGGCTGTCCAGGCGGTTGGCCAGCTTCTGCTTCTTGTCGGTGTTGAAGAAGAACTCGGCGTCGGCCAGGCGTGGGCGCACCACCTTCTCGTTGCCGGAGATGATCTGGCTGGGGTCCCTGGACACCAGGTTGGACACGAAGATGAACCTGTTCATCAGCTGGCCGTCCCGGTCGTAGACCGGGAAGTACTTCTGGTCGCCCTTCATGGTGTAGACCAGGGCCTCGGCGGGCACCTCCAGGAACTTCTCCTCGAAGCTGGCCACCAGCACCACAGGCCATTCCACCAGGGAAGCCACTTCCTCCAGCAGCTCCTCTTCCAGGCCGGCCACGCCGCCCAGTTTGGCGGCCTCGGCCTCCACCTCGGCCTTGATGCGGGCCTTGCGCTGCTCGTAGTCGGCCAGCACCTTGCCGCGGCTCTCCAGCTGGCCCAGGTAGTTGTCGGCGTGATCCAGTTCGAAGCTGGCCTCGCCCATGAAGCGGTGGCCGCGTACGGTGCGGCCGGAGGTGATGTCCAGCACGGTGCCGGGCACCACCTGATCGCCCATCAGCAGGGTCACTGTGTGCACGGGACGGATGAACTGGGTACGTTTGGCGCCCCAGCGCATGGGCTTGGGAATGGGCAGCTTCTTGAGGGCGCCTTCCACCATGGCCGGCAGCAGCTCGGCGGTGGCCTTGCCCTTGACCTCGGCCTTGTGCAGCAGCCATTCGCCCTTGTCGGTGACCAGGCGCTCGGCCTGGGCCACCTCGATGCCGTTGCCGCGGGCCCAGCCCATGGCGGCCTTGGTGGGGTTGCCGTCGGCGTCGAAGGCGGCCTGTACGGCCGGGCCGCGCTTTTCCACCACCTTGTCGGCCTGGGCGCCGGCCAGGGCCTTGACGGTCAGGGCAAGGCGGCGGGGGGCGGCGTGCCACTGGATGCCCTCATGGGCCAGCTCGGCGTCGTCCAGTTCCTTGGCCAGGCCCTCGGCGAAGGCCTCGGCCAGGGTGCGCAGGGCCTTGGGGGGCAGCTCTTCGGTACCGATTTCGATCAGCAGGTTCTCGGCCATTTACTTGCCCTCCTTGCACATGGGGAAGCCCAGGGCCTCGCGGGCCGCGTAGTATGCCTCGGCACAGCCCTTGGCCAGGGTGCGCACCCGCAGGATGTAGCGCTGGCGCTCGGTCACGGAGATGGCGTGGCGGGCGTCCAGCAGGTTGAAGGCGTGGGAGGCCTTCATCACCTGCTCATAGGCGGGCAGGGGCAGGGGCGTTTCCAGATCCAGCAGGGCCTGGCACTGCTTCTCGCACTCGTCGAAGACCTGGAACAGGAATTCGACATTGGCGTGTTCGAAGTTGTAGGTGGACTGCTCCACCTCGTTCTGGTGGAAGACGTCGCCGTAGCTGATCTTGCCCAGGGGGCCGTCGGCCCAGACCAGATCGTAGACGGAGTCCACGCCCTGGATGTACATGGCCAGGCGCTCCAGGCCGTAGGTGATCTCGCCGGTCACCGGGCTGCACTCCAGGCCGCCGACCTGCTGGAAGTAGGTGAACTGGGTCACTTCCATGCCGTTCAGCCAGACTTCCCAGCCCAGGCCCCAGGCGCCCAAGGTGGGGGATTCCCAGTTGTCTTCCACGAAACGGATGTCATGGACCTCGGTGTCGATGCCCATGGCGCGCAGGGAGCCCAGGTAGAGCTCCTGGATGTTGTCCGGGCTCGGCTTGATGACCACCTGGAACTGGTAGTAGTGCTGCAGGCGGTTGGGGTTCTCGCCGTAGCGGCCGTCGGTGGGCCGGCGGGAGGGCTGCACATAGGCGGCGGCATTGGGCTCGGGGCCTATGGAGCGCAGGAAGGTCATGGGGTGGAAGGTACCGGCACCCACTTCCATGTCCAGGGGCTGGATAACGGCGCAGCCTTGCTGGGCCCAGTAATCCTGTAGCGCCAGGATCAGACCCTGGAAGGTCTTGATGTCGTATTTTTGCATCTTGATTGGCGTCTTCGCTGTTTTCGCGGCAGAGTAAAGCCGCAGTATACCGCGATCCACGGTCAAATTTGGAGCAGAAAGCCATGTTGGAATGCGCCTGGCGAACGGAGCATCTGGACTATATCGACTACCACGATCGGCAGTGGGGAAGGCCGGTGCTGGACGGCCCGGAACTCTTCGCCAAGCTGTGCCTGGACGGCCAGCAGGCGGGCCTGAGCTGGCTCACCATATTGCGGCGCACCCAGGCCTATCATGACGCCTTCCACGGCTTCGAGCCCGAGAAGGTGGCGGCCATGACCGAGTCGGACGTGGAGCGGCTATTGAACAACAGCGGCATCATCCGTCACCGCGGCAAGATAGAGTCCATCATCAGGAACGCCAGGGCCTACCTGGACATCGACGATTTCAGCACCTACCTCTGGGGCTTTATGGACGGGCGGGTTCAAGTCAACCAGTGGTCGGGAAGTGAGCAAGTGCCCACCGCCAACTCCCAAGCCAGGGCCATGGCCAGGGATCTCAAGAAGCGGGGTTTCAGCTTTGTGGGCGAGACCATCTGTTACGCCTTCATGCAGGCGGTGGGCATGGTCAACGATCACCTGGCCCATTGCCCCTGCCACAGGTGCTGTGTCGACGAGGCCAAGGCAAAAGGGCTGCTGTGAGCCCTTTTCCGACGCCTGCTACAGCCCCTTGCGGATCAGGTAGCGATAGGGCTTTTCCGCGGTCTCCAGGGCCACCAGGGTGTGGTCCATGAAACGGCAGAAGCTGGGGATGTCGCGGGTGGTGGAGGGATCGTCGGCCACCACCAGCAGGGTCTGGCCGTCCTCGAGCTTACGGATCTTGCCGCGCACCAGCATCACCGGCTCGGGGCATTTCAGGCCCAGGGTGTCCAGTCGATGGTCGGCGGCGTCAAAGTGGCTCATGGGGAACTCCGGTCAAAAAGTGCGCAGATTTTACCCAAAAACAAAAAGCCCGGGAAGACCCCGGGCTTTGTCTTTTGTGGCGTCGGACTTTAAACCCGTTCGAAAACGGTGGCAATGCCCTGGCCCAGGCCGATACACATGGTGGCCAGGCCGAAGGTGGCGTCCTTGGATTCCATCAGGTTGATCAGGGTGGTGGAGATCCGGGCACCGGAGCAGCCCAGGGGGTGGCCCAGGGCGATGGCGCCGCCGTTGAGGTTTACCTTGTCGTCCATCAGCTCCAGCAGGCCCAGGTCCTTGGCACAGGGCAGGGACTGGGCGGCGAAGGCCTCGTTGAGCTCCACCACGTCCATGTCCTGGATGGACAGGCCGGCGCGCTTCAGGGCCTTCTGGGTGGCCGGCACCGGGCCGTAGCCCATGATGGAGGGATCGCAGCCGGCCACGCCCATGGCGCGGATCTTGGCGCGCGGGGTCAGGCCCAGCTCCCTGGCCTTGTCGGCGGACATCACCAGCATGGCGGAGGCGCCGTCGGACAGGGCCGAGGAGGTGCCGGCGGTGACGGTGCCGTTGACCGGATCGAAGACCGGGCGCAGGGCGGCCAGGGTCTCGACCGTGGTTTCGGGGCGGATCACCTCGTCAAAGTCGATGAGCCTGAGGGCGCCGTCGGCGTCGTGGCCCAGGGTCGGCAGGATCTCGCCCTTGAAGCGGCCTTCCTGGGTGGCGGCCCAGGCGCGCTGGTGGGAGCGGGCGCCGAAGGCGTCCTGCTGCTCGCGGCTGATACCGTGCAGCTTGCCCAGCATCTCGGCGGTCAGGCCCATCATGCCGGCGGCCTTGGCCACGTTCTTGGCCAGGCCGGGGTGGAAGTCGACGCCGTGGTTCATGGGCACATGGCCCATGTGCTCGACACCGCCGATGATGAAGACGTCGCCCTCGCCAAGCATGATGGCGCGGGAGGCCTGGTGCAGGGCTTCCATGGAGGAGCCGCACAGGCGGTTGACGGTGACCGCGGCCACGTTCTTGGGCATGCCGGCCAGCAGGGCGGCATTACGGGCGATGTTGAAGCCCTGCTCCAGGGTCTGCTGCACGCAGCCCCAGATCACGTCCTCGATGTCGGCCGGATCCAGGGCCGGGTTGCGCTCCAGCAGGCCCTTCATCAGGTGGGCGGACAGCTCCTCGGCGCGGACGTTGCGGAACACGCCGCCCTTGGAGCGGCCCATGGGGGTGCGGATGCAGTCGACGATGACAGCTTCTTTGATCATGTTCGTTCTCCGTCCTTATTGGCCGTAGTAGCTCTGGCCGGCGGCGGCCATCTCACGCATGCGGTCGGTGACCTGGTACAGCTCGCCCAGGTGGGCGTAGCGGTCGGCGGCGGCGATGATGTTGGCCAGGCCGACGGTGTCGATGTAGCGGAACACGCCACCACGGAACGGCGGGAAGCCCAGGCCGTAGATCAGGCCCATGTCCGCCTCGGCCGGGGAGGCGATGATGCCTTCCTCCAGGCAGCGTACCGTCTCGATGATCATCGGCAGCATGGTGCGGTCGATGATTTCCTGGGCGTCCAGCTCGCGTCTGTCGGTGCAGACCTCGGCCAGCAGGGCGTAGCTCTGCTCGTCGGCCACCTTCTTGGGCTTGCCGCGCTTGTCGAGGCTGTAGCTGTAGAAGCCGTGGCCGTTCTTCTGGCCGAAGCGCTGCTGTTCGAACATCACGTCTATGGCGTCGCGCTCGCTCTTGGCCATGCGGGTCGGGAAGCCTTCGGCCATCACCGCCTGGGCATGGTGGGCGGTGTCGATGCCGACCACGTCCAGCAGGTAGGCCGGGCCCATGGGCCAGCCGAACTGCTTCTCCATGACCTTGTCGATGGCCTGGAAGTCGGCGCCGTCGCGCAGCAGCAGGCTGAAGCCGGCGAAGTAGGGGAACAGCACCCGGTTGACGAAGAAGCCGGGGCAGTCGTTGACCACGATGGGCGACTTGCCCATCTTGGCGGCGTAGGCGACCACGGTGGCGACGGTTTCGTCCGAGGTGTGCTCGCCGCGGATCACCTCCACCAGGGGCATGCGGTGCACCGGGTTGAAAAAGTGCATGCCGCAGAAGCGCTCGGGCTTGTTGAGGCTCCTGGCCAGCTGGTTGATGGAAATGGTGGAGGTGTTGGAGGTGATGACGGCGTCGTCACCCAGGGCCTGTTCCACTTCCGCCAGCACGCTGGCCTTGACCTTGGGGTTCTCCACCACGGCCTCGACCACGATGTCGGCGCCCTTGACGGCCTCGTAGGACAGGGCCGGGGTGATGGCGGACAGCACCTTGCCCATCTTGAAGCCGTCGATGCGACCGCGCTCCAGCTGCTTGTTGAGCAGCTTGGTGGCCTCGGTCAGGCCCAGCTCCAGGGCCTTGTCGTTGATGTCCTTCATGACGATGGGGGTGCCCTTGGCGGCGCTCTGGTAGGCGATGCCGCCGCCCATGATGCCGGCACCGAGCACGGCGGCCTTGCTGACCGGCCTGGCGGCCTTGGCGGCCTTCTTGGCCTTGCCCTTGATCAGCTGGTCGCTGAGGAAGATGCCGATCAGGCTGGTGGCCACGTCGGTCTTGGCCAGCTTGACGAAGGCCTGGTTTTCCAGGGCCAGGGCGTCCTCGCGGCCGTGGCCGGCGCCACCCTCTATGGTCTTCACGGCGGCCATGGGGGCCGGGTAGTGCTTGCCGGCCTTGGCATGGACCATGCCGGTGGCGGTGGTGAAGCTCATGGTGGCTTCCAGCTTGGACAGGTGCAACGGCGCCTGCTTCTGGGCGCGGCGGGCCTGCCAGTCCAGCCTGCCGTCGATGGCGTCCAGGACCATGGCCTGGGCCACGGCCAGCAGCTTGTCGGCGCTGGTGACGGCGTCTATGGCACCCACGGCCAGGGCCTTGTTGGCCTTGTTTTCCTGGCCGGTGGTGATCCACTCCATGGCGTTGTCGGCACCTATGACCCTGGGCAGGCGCACGGTGCCGCCGAAGCCGGGGATCAGGCCCAGCTTGGTTTCGGGCAGGCCGATGCGGGCGCTGTCGTCGGCCAGGCGCAGGTCGGTGGCCAGGATGCATTCGCAGCCGCCGCCCAGGGCGAAGCCACGCACCGCGGACAGGGTGGGGAAGGGCAGATCCTCCAGCTTGTTGAAGACCACATTGGCCTTCTTCACCCAGTCCAGCAGCTCGGCTTCGGGCAGGGCGAAGGTGTCGAGGAATTCGGTGATGTCGGCGCCGACAATGAAGTTGTCCTTGCCGGAGGCCAGGATCAGGCCCTTGACCTGATCGGCGGCCTGAAGGGCGTCCAGGGCCGCTTCAAGCTCGGATAGGGTTTGGCGGTCGAATTTGTTGACCGAACCGGGGGCGTCGAACGTCAGGACGGCAATGCCCTTGTCCTGGAGTTCAACCTTGAGGTTTTCACCTTGATAAAACATTGGCGTTCTCCCTTGCTGCCTTCGTTGGGCCTGGGGTGGTCAAACCAGTCAAAGCATGATGGGCGGAAAATACCCGGAATGCAACAGCAATTAAAACGTCCGTTTAAGACAAGGTGTTTACATTTGCCGACGACGCAGCCCGACCGAAATCGGCGCTGTGATAGACTGGGCGTCCCTACAAAGATTTAGAAAGACGGTGAAGAGTATGGAACATCTGGCACAACTCTACCCGGCCCATATCGCCGAGCTGCAGCGCCGCACCAAAGACATCCTGGCACGGACCGGCCTGGAGGCCCTGGCCATCCACGGCGGCCAGCAGCTGGGCGTATTCCTGGACGACATGCACTACCCCTTCAAGGTCAATCCCCACTTCAAGCACTGGCTGCCGGTCACGGACAACCCCCACTGCTGGGTGATCGCCAACGGGGAAGACAGGCCGACCCTGCTGTTCTACCGTCCCGTGGATTTCTGGCACAAGGTGGCCGACGAGCCCACGGATTTCTGGGCCGAGCACTTCAACATAGTGCTGATCGACGGTCCCCAGGCCATGCTCGACGCCCTGCCGGCCGACAAGGCCAGGGTCGCCTATATCGGCGAGCACGTGGAGCTGGCCAGCGACTGGGGCTTCAGTGAGCTGAACCCGGAGCCGGTGCTCAACTACCTGCACTACCACAGGGCCTACAAGACCGACTACGAGCTGGCCTGCATGCGCAAGGCCAACGCCATCGCCGTCAAGGGCCACCTGGCGGCCAGGGACGCCTTCTTCGCCGGCCACAGCGAGTTCGACATCAACCAGGCCTACCTGGGCGCCTGCCGCCAGGGCGACAACGAGGTGCCCTACGGCAACATCATCGCCCTCAACGAGCACGCCGCCATACTCCATTACACCCACCTGGAGCGGGAAGCGCCCCAGCACCTGCGCACCTTCCTGATCGACGCCGGGGCCAGCTTCCACGGCTATGCCTCCGACATCACCCGCACCTACAGCACGGACAAGGGGGAGTTCGCCGAGCTGATCGCCGCCATGGACACCATGCAGAAAGCCCTGGTGGCCCAGCTGCGCCCCGGCCTGGCCTACGGCGAGCTGCACCACCAGTGCCACCTGGAGACGGCCCGCATCCTCAGGGATTTCGGCTTCATCCGCTGTGACGGCGAGACCGCCTTGGACACCGGCATCAGCCGTGCCTTCTTCCCCCACGGCCTGGGTCACCAGATCGGCCTGCAGGTCCACGACGTGGGCGGCTTCATGAAGAACGACAAGGGCGAGGCCCAGCCGGCGCCCCAGCGCCATCCCTTCCTGCGCGCCACCCGCACCCTGGAGGAATCCATGGTGGTGACCATAGAGCCGGGCCTGTACTTTATCGACAGCCTGTTGGCCGATGTGAAGGCCGGCGAGCATGCCGAGCTGGTGAACTGGGACAAGATCGCCGCCTTCATGCCCTTTGGCGGCATCCGCATCGAGGACGACGTGATCATCACCAAGGACGGCTTCGAGAACATGACCCGCAAGCTGAACCTGGCTTGATGGTCATGTAACCTGTTCAAGGGGCAGCTGGGCTGCCCCTTTTCGTTTCACGTGGAACCCATGCAGCCCTATCCCGTACCCAAGGCGCCCGTGGTGGTGGAAGAGACCATCAAGAAGAGCCGCTTTATCACCTGCCTCGAACACATCGAGGGCCTGGACGCCGCCAAGGCTTTCTGGCAGTCCATCAAGGAGCGTCACCCCGGCGCCCGGCACTGGTGTTTTGCCGCCGTGGCCGGCCGGCCCGAGGATGCCCAGCAATACGCCATGAGCGACGACGGTGAACCCGGCGGTACCGCCGGCAAGCCGATGCTGGCGCAGTTGTTGGGCTCCGGGGTGGGGGAGATCGCCGCCGTGGTGGTGCGCTACTCCGGCGGCATCAAGCTGGGCACCGGTGGCCTGGTCAAGGCCTATGGCGGTGGCGTGGCCATGGCCCTGAAGGGGCTGGAGACCCGGGAAAAGGTACCGGAGGTGGCGCTGACCCTGGCCTTTCCCTACCAGCTCCAGGACAGGGTCGCCTACCTGCTGGCCCAGGCCGGGGGCAGGGTGACCGGCGAGGATTATGGCCAGGGCGTACGCTGGCAGCTGGCCTTGCCGGCCACCGCTGAGGCGTCCTTACTGAAAAGCCTGGCCCCCTGGGGGGATATAGAGGTGACATAACCCCCGCCCATGCCTCATCATTAGCCATAACAGAAGCTTAATGAAAATTTCGATGCGGCTCGGATCCCTTATTCGCATCCTCGGGGTGCTGGTCGGCCTGTTCAGCGTCACCATGCTGGCCCCCGCCCTGGTTGCCTACATCTACAAGGACGGCGCCGGCGTCCCCTTCGTGAACACCTTCGTTTCCCTGCTGGTGATCGGCTTCCTGCTGTGGTTCCCCAACCGCAACGCCAGGGCCGAACTCAGGGCCAAGGAAGGTTTCTTGATCGTGGTGCTGTTCTGGACCGTGCTGGGCAGCGCTGGTGCCATGCCCTTCGTGCTGGCCAAGGAACTGGATCTGACCCTGGCCGGGGCCTTCTTCGAGTCCTTCTCGGGCCTGACCACCACGGGCGCCACCAACATCGTCGGCATAGAAACCCTGCCCAAGGCGCTGCTGTTCTATCGCCAGCAGCTGCAGTGGATGGGCGGCATGGGCATCATAGTACTGGCGGTGGCGATACTGCCCATCCTCGGCATAGGTGGCATGCAGCTGTACCGGGCCGAGATCCCGGGGCCGGTCAAGGACACCAAGGTGACGCCGCGCATCGCCGAGACCGCCAAGGCGCTCTGGTACATCTACCTGGGCCTGACCATGGCCTGCGCCCTGGCCTATTTCCTGGCCGGCATGAGCCCCTTCGACGCCATCTGCCACGCCTTCTCTACCATCGCCATAGGCGGCTTCTCCACCTATGACGCCAGCATCGGCCACTTCGACAGCACGGTGATCAACCTGATCTGCGTGTTCTTCCTGATGGTGTCGGCGGCCAACTTCACCCTGCATTTCGCGGCGCTGCGCATCGGTAACCCGCGCCTGGGCATCTACTTCCGGGACCCTGAATTCCGTGCCTTCCTGGGCATCCAGGCCAGTCTGACCCTGATCTGCTTCCTGGTGCTGCTGGTGCACGGCGTCTACGAAGACACCGGCGAGGCCCTGGACAAGGCGCTGTTCCATTCGGTGTCCATCTCCACCACCGCCGGCTTCGCCACCACCAGCTTTTCCGAATGGCCGCTGTTCCTGCCCATGCTGCTGATCTTCGCCAGCTTCATCGGCGGCTGTGCCGGCTCCACCGGCGGCGGCATGAAGGTGGTGCGGGTGCTGCTGCTGTACCTGCAGGGGCAGCGGGAGCTGAAGCGGCTGGTGCACCCCAAGGCGGTCTATTCCATCAAGCTGGGCAACCGGGCCCTGCAGGACAGGGTGGTGGACGCGGTCTGGGGCTTCTTTGCCGCCTATGCGGTGGTGTTCGTGCTCTGCATGCTGGCGCTGCTGGCCCTGGGGGTGGAAGATCTGACCGCCTTCTCCGCCGTGGTGGCCTGCCTGAACAACCTGGGTCCGGGCCTGGGCGAGGTGGCGGCCCATTTCGGTACCGTGCCGGACAGCGCCAAGTGGGTGCTGATCCTGGCCATGGTGTTCGGCCGCCTGGAGATCTTCACCCTGCTGGTCCTTTTCACACCGACCTTCTGGAAGAGTTGATATGGCGACCTTTCTGTTGGCCTATTCCAGCGTGGATGGCCAGACCCGACGCATCATGAACGTCCTGGCCGAGGAGCTGGTCAGGGCCGACCACCAGATCCGCTATGTGGATATCGAATCCGGCGAGCTGCCGCTGTGGCAGGGCATCGATCAGGTAGTGGTGGGGGCGGCGGTACGCTACGGCGACCACAGGCCGGCCCTGTACCGCTTCGTGGAGCGTCACCAGGGCGAGCTGGCGAAAAGGCCCTCGGCCTTCTTCTCGGTGAACCTGACCGCCCGCAAGCCCAACCGCAACACCCCGGACAACTCCCGCTACATGCAGAAGTTCAGGGAAAAATCCCCCTGGCGGCCGGACCGCCTGGCGGTCTTTCCCGGCGCCCTGCAGTGGGACAGGTACGGCTTGTTCGACAAGACCATGATCCGCTTCATCATGTGGCTCACCAAGGGGCCCACGGATACCGGCAAGGACGTGGATTTCACCGACTGGCAGCAGGTGCGGGACTTCGCCCGCACCCTGGCCGGCCAGGCCTAGAAGAACAGCGGGCTGGGCTGGAACAGCTTCTCCACTTCCTCTATGTAGCGCTTGTGCACCAGGAACAGGATAACGTGGTCGCCGGCCTCGATGACGGTCTTGTCGTGGGCGATCAGCACCTCGTCGCCCCGCACTATGGCACCTATGGTGGTGCCCGGCGGCAGCTTGATCTCCTCAATGGCCCGGCCCACCACCTGGGAGGTGCCGGCATCGCCGTGGGCGATGGCCTCTATGGCCTCGGCGGCGCCCCGGCGCAGGCTGTAGACGTTGGCGATGTCGGCCCGGCGCACATGGGTCAACAGCGCCGAGATGGTGGCGCTCTGGGGGGAGATGGCGATGTCGATGGCACCGCCCTGGACCAGATCCACATAGGCGCCACGCTGGATCAGCACCATCACCTTGTGGGCGCCCAGCTGCTTGGCCAGCATGGCCGACATGATGTTGACCTCGTCGTCGTTGGTGACGGCGATGAAGACGTCGGTCTGGTCGATATGCTCCTCCACCAGCAGCTCCTGGTCGGAGGCGTCACCGGTGAAGACGATGGTGTTGCTGAGCTTCTCCGACAGGTAGGCAGCGCGGCCCGGACTGCGCTCGATGAGCTTGACCGCGTAGCGCTTCTCCAGCTGCTTGGCCAGGCCGGCGCCTATGTTGCCGCCGCCGGCGATCATCACCTTGCGGTAGGGCTGCTCCAGGCGCTGCAGTTCGCTCATCACGGCGCGGATATTGCCGGCCGCGGCGATGAAGAACACCTCGTCGTCGGCCTCGATGACGGTGGTGCCCTGGGGACGGATGGGCCGGCCCTGGCGGAAGATGGCCGCCACCCTGGTGTCCACGTTGGGCATGTGCTCGCGCAGCGACGACAGGGCATTGCCCACCAGGGGGCCGCCGTAATAGGCCTTGACCGCCACCAGGCCCACCTTGCCGTCGGCGAAGTCCAGCACCTGCAGGGCGCCGGGATAGTCCACCAGGCGGCGGATATAGTCGGTGACCAGCTGCTCGGGGGAGATGATGTGGTCCACCGGGATGCCCGGGGTGCCGAACAGGTTGTCCTTGTGCTTTAGGAGCGGCTCGGCGCGGATGCGGGCGATCTTGGTGGGGGTGTTGTAGAGGGTGTAGGCCACCTGGCAGGCGATCATGTTGGTCTCGTCACTGTTGGTGACGGCGATCAGCATGTCGGCATCCTGGGCGCCGGCCCTGAGCAGGGTGTCCGGATGGGCGCCGTGGCCGTGGATCACCTGCAGATCCAGCCTGTCCTGAAGCTCGCGTAGCCGCTCCAGGTTCTGGTCCACTATGGTGATGTCGTTCATCTCACCGACCAGGTTTTCCGCCAGGGTGCCGCCGACCTGGCCGGCACCCAGAATGATGATTTTCATTCTTTTTTTCCTGTGCGGGCGCGTCCCGCCTGAGGCTGTTAAGCCGTTTTTAGCACTCTTGCATAGAAGAAGCCATCCATGCCGTTTTCACCTGGCAGCAGCTGCCAGCCCGGCTGCTCCGGGGTGTCGCCCTTTTTCAGGGGCGCCAGCCGGGCGTCGGTGTGGCGGGCCAGGAAGGCCTTGATCTGCCCGCTATTCTCCTCGGGCAGCACAGAGCAGGTGGCGTAGAGCAGGGTGCCGCCCGGCTTCAGCATGGACCAGGCATTGTCGAGGATGCGGGCCTGCAGGGCGGCCAGCTCCGCAATGTCGTCATCCCGGCGCAGCCAGCGGATATCCGGGTGGCGGCGGATCACGCCGGTGGCGGAGCAGGGGGCGTCCAGCAGGATGCGGTCGAAGGCGCGGCCGTCCCACCAGTCGCGGCCGGCGGCGTCGGCGGCCACCAGCTCGGCGTTGAGGCCAAGGCGGTCCAGGTTTTCCTGGACCCGGGACAGGCGCTGGGGATCCACGTCCAGGGCGGTCACCTCGACGTCGGCGCTTTCCAGCAGATGGGCGGTCTTGCCGCCGGGGGCGGCGCAGGCATCCAGGATGCGTTCGCCGTCCCTGGGCTCCAGCAGCTGGGCCGCGTACTGGGCGGCACCGTCCTGGACCGAGACATGGCCGTCGGCAAAGCCGGGCAGGGCGGTGACATCCTGGGCTTCGTCCAGCACCAGGGCCTGCGGCAGTGACTGCTCACTTCTTGCGCCGACTCCGGCTGCCGCCAGCCTGGCCAGGTAGTCGGCAGCGTTGCCATGGCGGGCATTGACCCGCAGCCAGAGCGGGGCCTGCTCGTTGTTGGCGGCCACCAGCTGCTGCCATTGCTCCGGGTAGGCCTGCTGCAGCCTGGCCAGCAGCCAGTCCGGGTGCAGGCTGGCCACCTTGGCGTCCCGGCCGGCCTTGGCCAGCAGGGCGTCGGCGTCGCGCTGGAAACTGCGCAGCACGCCGTTGACCAGGCCCTTCATGCGGCCCTGGCCCAGCTTGACGGCGGCCGCCACCGTTTCGGCCACGGCGGCGTGCTCCGGCACCCGGGAATAGTGCAGCTGGTACAGGCCCAGCACCAGCAGGTGGTGGAGGACACGCACCTTGCCCTTGAGCTTCTTGGCCAGCAGCTGGCCCAGCACCGCGTCCAGCAGCCGGTACTGGCGCAGGCTGCCGTAACAGAGCGCCTGCAACAGCGCCTTGTCCTTGGGGTTGGCCAGCTTGGCCTGGGCCTTGGGCAGGGCCGTGTTCAGGGACTCGCCCTGATCCATGACCCCCAGCAGCACCTGGGCACCCAGGGCGCGCAGCCTGGCGCCGCTCATGACAGCACCAGGCCGGTCTGGAACCAGTCGCTTCGGGCGTTGAGTATGTCGGCCACGGCCATGGCCTTCTTGCCGGGCAGCTGCAGCGTCTTGAGGCGCAGCAGGCCCTGGCCTGTGGCCACGTCTATGCCGTCCCTGCCGGTGGCGACTATGGTGCCGGGCAGGGCGTCGGTGGGCCTCTCCAGCACCTCGGCCTCCCAGACCTTGATGGCCTGGTCGTTATGCTGGAAATAGGACACCGGCCAGGGATTGAAGGCACGCACGCAGCGCTCGATGAAGTCGGCCTGGGTCTGCCAGTCGATGCGGGCCTCTTCCTTGCTGAGCTTCTCGGCATAATTGGCCTGGCCGTCGTCCTGGGCTTCTGCCGCCAGGCCCTCGCCGGCCAAGGCGTCCAGGGTCTCCAGCAGGGCCTGGGGGCCAAGCCCGGCCAGCTTCTCGTAGAGGCTGGCCGAGGTGTCGGTGCTCTCGATGGCCAGGCTGGCTTTCTTGAGCATGGCGCCGGTATCCAGGCCTTCGTCCATCTGCATGATGGTGACGCCTGTCTGGGCGTCGCCGGCCCAGATGGCCCTCTGGATGGGGGCGGCACCACGCCAACGCGGCAGCAGGGAGCCGTGCACGTTCAGGCAGCCCAGGCGAGGCAGATCCAGCACCGCCTTGGGCAGGATCAGACCGTAGGCCACCACCACCATGACGTCGGCCTGGTACTGGGCCAGCTCGGCCTGGGCGGCTTCGTTGCGCAGGCTCTTGGGCTGGTGGACCGGCAGGCCATGCTGTTCGGCCAGCACCTTGACCGGGCTGGGGGTCAGCTTCTTGCCGCGGCCGGCGGGGCGATCGGGCTGGGTGAAGACGGCGACCACCTCATGGTGGCTGGCGAGCAGGGACGCCAAATGGCGGGCCGCGAAATCAGGCGTGCCCGCGAAGACGATACGTAGTTTTTCCAAGGGGAACCTCGAGGTCAGGACGCCTGTTTGCTGCGCAGGCGCAGTTCCTTTTCCAGCTTCTTGCGGATGCGATCCCGCTTCAGGGGGGAAAGATAGTCGATAAAGAGCTTGCCCTTGAGGTGGTCCAGCTCGTGCTGGATACAGATGGCCAGCAGGCCCTCGGCCTCCAGGGTGAACTCCTCGCCGTCCTTGTTCAGGGCCTTGACCACCACGTGTTCGGCGCGCTCCACCTCGGCATAGGCACCGGGCACGGACAGGCAGCCTTCATCGCCACAGACCTTGCCGTCTTTTTCGATGATTTCGGGATTGATAAAGACGCGGGGTTCGTTACGCTCTTCGGAGACGTCTATGACCACCACGCGTTGATGGACATTGACCTGGGTGGCGGCCAGGCCGATGCCGTTCTCGTCATACATGGTCTCGAGCATGTCGTCGACCAGTTGCCGGATATCGTCGGTCACGGCCTCTACGGGCTTGGCCACGGTGCGAAGTCGCTCGTCGGGGAAATGCAGTACGTCTAGAAGTGCCATAAGTTTCTGATAAGTGCGCTAATATAGATTTAAAAACGGCTTGAGATGCTGTAATTTTAGCCATTGAAGCCGCGTATTGACAGCCATAATAACTAACGAGGGTTCCTACCCGCCAGTCGTGGCAACAAGGAAGAGAAAATGAGAAAACCCCTGCTTGCACTGGTCGCCGCTTGCCTTACCTGGCTGGCCGTGGCGGCCGACGAATTGAAACTCAAGAACGATTTCCCGGAAGTCTATGTTGTCCAGAAGGGCGACACCCTCTGGGATATCTCCGCCAAATACCTCCAGAACCCCTGGCTCTGGCCCAAGCTCTGGCAGTCCAACACCGAGGTGGACAACCCCCACCTGATCTACCCCGGCGACAAGCTCAGCCTGGTGATCGTGGACGGCGTGCCCCAGCTGGTGCGCAAGCCCATGGTGAAGCTGTCGCCTACGGCCCGCGTGGTCGACAAGGGTGATGCCATTCCCACCCTGCCGGTCAACCATGTCCGCGAGTTCCTGACCCACCAGAAGATCCTCGACGACGACATGTTGAAGCTGGCACCCGTGGTGCTGGGTAACATAGAGCGCACCACCCGCATGGATACCAGCAACAACATCTATGCCCGTGGCGACGACCTCAAGGTTGGCAAGCTCTATGGCGTCTACCGCCAGGGTAACCGCTATGTGGATCCCAATACCGGCGAGTTCCTGGGCTCGGAAGCCATACTGGTGGCGGTGGCCAAGGCCCATGAGGTGGAAGCCATTACCCTGGGTGATGCCGAAGACGCCAGGCACACCGGCCTGGCGACCCTGGAAATCACCCAGGTAGAGCGGGAAGTGGCCCAGGGCGATCGCCTGCTGCCCCTGGACAACAGCGACAGCCTGCCCGTCTACTTCACCCTCAAGGCGCCCGGTGCCCTGGTGGATGCGGTGATCATCGATTCTTCCCGCAAGACCCGGGCCCTGGGCAAGTACGACGTGGTGGTGCTGAGCAAGGGGGCCCGTGACGGCATGGAAGTGGGCCATGTGCTGGACGCCCGCCGGGTCGGTGCCAAGGTCCTGATCAAAGATGATGTCGAATATGAGGAGAGCGCCTCCCGGTTCGACCGCTGGTTCAGCTCCGACGAGCAGGTGGTTAGGCAGCCCACCGAGAGCATCGGCCAGATGATGGTGTTCCGCACCTTCGACAAGCTCAGTCTGGCCCTCATCATGAAGGCGGAGAAGCCCATTCGTGAAGGAGATCAGGCCACCAATCCCCAGTGAGGGAATAGGAGACAGCAGGGCGGGGCTGGCCTTGGCCACCCTGCCCGGTGTCTCTGCTACGGTCTGGCGCCGGTTGAGAGCAAGGCTCTCGCCGGCGTTTTTCTTTTCCGCCTCCGAAAAGGAGCTGCTGGCGCTCAAGGTGCCGGCCAAGCTGATCGCCGCCAGGCATAAGGCCAGGTGGCAGGACGTGGACGGGGCCCTGGCCTGGCTGGACGCCGGGGGCCGTGCTTTGTTGTGGCTGGATCAGGCTGGCTACCCGCCGCTGTTGGCCGAGGCACCGGCGCCGCCCATCTTCCTGTTGGTGGCCGGGGACGTGGAACTGCTGTCCCGCCTGCAGCTGGCCGTGGTCGGCACCCGTAAGCCCAGCCCGGGTACCAGGGGGCTGGTCGACGAGCTGCTGGGGCCGCTGGTGGCAGCCGGGCTGGTCATCACCTCCGGCCTGGCGTTGGGGGTGGACGGCCTGGCCCACCAATGTGCTCTGGACCATGGCGGCAAGACCCTGGCGGTGTTGGGGACAGGCCCAGATATCTGCTATCCCAGGCGCCATCAGGCGCTGTTCGAGCGCCTGGCCGAAGAGGGCGCCCTGGTCAGTGAATTCCTGCCCGGTACGCCGCCGCTGCCGTTCCAGTTTCCCCGCCGCAATCGCATCATCGCCGGCCTGGCCATGGCTACCCTGGTGGTGGAGGCCGGGCTCAAATCCGGGTCGCTGATCACCGCCAGGCTGGCCCTGGATGCGGGTAGGGAGGTGATGGCGGTGCCCGGTGCCGTGCGCAATCCCCAGGCCGCCGGCTGCCTGCAACTGCTCAAGGATGGAGCACAAATGGTCACAGAGCCGGTCGATATAGTGGCAGCCATCGGACCCTTACCCACAAACCTGCTGGCGACGCCGGCAACCCCGACCGTTCAGGCGCAATTGCCATACCCTGAACTGTTGGATACTGTAGGAGACGACACCACACCGATAGACGTCATAGTGGCAAGGAGCCGGATTGGGGTGGATGTCGTGCTGTCACAATTGCTCGAGCTGGAGACCATGGGCTACGTGAGCCGGGTACCGGGCGGGTATGTCAGGCAGAGGAGGCAGTAGCATGTTTGATGTCCTCATGTATCTCTTCGAGAACTACATCCACAGCGAAGTGGAAGTCATGATGGACCATGAGCAGCTGACCGACGAGCTGGCCCGTGCCGGTTTCCGTCATGACGAGATCCTCAAGGCCCTGGTCTGGCTCGAGCGCCTGGCCGCCTTGCAGGAAAACGCCGACAAACCCTACCTGATCGCACCGCCGCAGCAGAGCCAGCGGATCTTCACCGCCAGGGAAATGGAACGCCTCGACAGCGACTGCCGTGGCTTCCTGATGTTCCTGGAGCAGATACGGGTGCTCAGCGGCGAAACCCGGGAGATGGTCATAGACCGGCTGATGGATCTGGATCAGCAGCATATTGCCCTGGATGACCTCAAGTGGGTGGTGCTGATGGTGCTGTTCAATGTACCTGGCCAGGAGCAGGCCTATGCCCAGATGGAAGATCTGGTCTTCGACGAGCCCGGCGATTGGCTCCACTGAGAAAAGGGCGGCCCGGGCCGCCCTTTCTTATAGGTGGCCGGGCATCGGATGGGCGGTGGCCGTTGCGGTTGAGTTTCCCGGGCACCCTTGGCTAGCGGAACTGCAAAGCCGTCTGTCCCGTTTTCCCGAAATTGATAGAATAGGGGCAGTCATCCGTTAAGGGTCAGGGTCATGTCCAAGATCGACCACAGCCTGTTCAGTGCCCACGAACACGCCCTGGAGAAGGAATACGAGGTCTGTCCGCAATGCGGCAGCGAGCTGGTGGTGCGCCACTCTCCCAAGGGCCCCTTCCTGGGTTGTGCCAGCTATCCCAAGTGCGACTACAAGCGTGCCCTGAAGAGCCAGGACAGCCAGACCCTCAAGGTATTGGATGAGGCGCCCTGTCCCCAGTGCGGAAAGGCACTGGCGGTGAAGCAGGGCCGCTACGGCATGTTTATTGGTTGTACCGGCTTTCCCGATTGCCACTACGTGGCCGATAGCGACGAGGAGCAGGATACCGGTCTCCCGTGCCCCAGGTGCAACAAAGGTGAGCTGCTGGAAAGGGTCAACAAGTTCGGCAAGCGCTTCTGGGGCTGCAGCCGCTATCCCGGCTGCAAGTTCCTGCTCAATGAACAGCCGCGGGAAGGGCAGTGTGCCAGCTGCGGTTTCGGGCTGCTGGTGAGCACCAGGCAGGGCAAGCTGCGCTGCGCCGACAAGAAATGCGGCGCCATCCAGGAAGACCTTGAATAGCGCCTTGGCTCTTTAGAGGCTGGCCAGCCTGGCTCGTACCAGGTCGAGCTCGGGGAAGGCCCGGGGCTCGAGCAGGGCGACGAGGCGGTCGAAGCGCTCTGCCAGCACCTGGACATCCTCACCGGCCAGGTTGATATGACCCATCTTGCGGCCCGGGCGCTTGCCCTTGCCATACCAGTGCAGCTGCAGGGAAGGAATGGCCAGGGCCTCTTGTGCCACCTCATCTTCACCAATGATGTTGACCATCAGGCTGGGCCTGACCAGGGCCGTGCTGGCCAGGGGCAGGCCGCAGACGGCGCGCAGGTGGCTTTCGAACTGGCAGCAGTCGGCACCGCGCTGGGTCCAGTGACCCGAGTTGTGGACCCGGGGCGCCAGCTCGTTGACCAGCAGCCGGCCGTTCAGGTCGAAGAACTCGATGGCCAGCACCCCCACATAGTCGAGCTGCTCGGCCACCGCCTTGAACATCTGTTCGGCCTGCTGTTGCAGCGCCTGCTCGGACGGCAGCGCCAGGGAGGTGGCCAGTATGCCGTTGACATGGTGGTTCTCGGTCAGGGGATAGACCCTGACCTCGCCCTTGGCGCTGCGGGCGCCGATCAGCGACACTTCGCGCTGGAAGGGAATGAACTGCTCGGCCACTATGGCCTGGGCAGGGTCGGCGGCCAGGAAGTCGGCCATCTCCTGCCAGAGGGCGTCGGTCGCATCGGCGCTCTTCAGGCGCCATTGGCCCTTGCCGTCGTAGCCGGCCAGGGCGCTCTTGAACACCAGGGGCAGGCCGAGCTTGGCGATGGCGGCGTTAAAGGAAGCGCGGTCGGAGACCACATGCCAGTCGGCGCTGGCCACCCCGGCCTTTTCCAGCAGGGCCTTTTCCAGGCGCCTATCACCGCCGACCTTGACGGCCTCTTCCCCGGGCAGGAACTTGCCGCTGACCTGGCAGGTCGCCAGTATGGGGTGGGGGATGTGTTCGAACTCGGCGGTGATGCGCTCTGCCCAGTCGATGGCCTTGTCGAGGCCACAAAAGCGCTCTTCCTGGGTGACAGGTTGCACCACCCGCTCGCTGTTCACGTCGTAGGCCAGCACCTCGATATTCAAGGGGGCGCCCGCCAGGGCCATCATGCGCGCCAGCTGGCCGGCGCCAAGTACCAAGACCTTCATTGGGCCACCTGGCTGGGATCGGGCTGACTCAGTACGGTATCGGTCTGTTCCTGGCGGAAAACGTTTACCTTCTTCATCAGCTCGGCGTCGTGGGTGGCCAGGATCTGCGCCGCCAGCAGGCCGGCGTTGGCTGCACCTGCTTCCCCTATGGCCAGGGTGCCCACGGCGACGCCCTTGGGCATCTGCACTATGGAAAGCAGGGAGTCCATGCCTTTCAGGGTGCGGGACTGCACGGGCACACCCAGCACCGGCAGGCTGGTGAAGGCCGCGGCCATGCCCGGCAGGTGGGCGGCGCCACCGGCGCCGGCGATGATCACCTTGAGGCCCCGCTCGGCGGCGCCGGAAGCGTACTCGGCCAGCAGCTGGGGGGTGCGATGGGCGGAAACAACCCGGGTTTCGTAAGGGATGCCGAACTTGTCCAGCATATCCGCGGCCAGCTTCATGGTGGGCCAGTCGGAGGTGGAACCCATGATAATACCAACTTGCATCGTTGCTTCCTCGTGCGCTTGGTGAACTCCCATAACGGAGGCGGTATTATAGCCACACTCGAAGTCCGATGAAATTGCACGGCGGCCATTGGCGCCGGCAAGGGAGGGTTCGGGTAAGTAAAGGTGCGTCCTTGCCGGCTGTCGAGGGCGTTTCAAGTTAGAGAGCGGGATCCCTAGATGTCTGAGCTGGAACAATTTGTTGAGCATTTTCATAATGGCGGCGTACTGGCCTATCCCACCGAGGCCGTGTTCGGCCTGGGTTGTGATCCGGACAATGAAGCGGCCGTCAACGAGCTGCTTCGCCTCAAGGAGCGGGATCCGGCCAAGGGTCTGATCCTGGTCGCCGCCAATTATTCCCAGGTACTGAAGTACATTCGCGACGGCGACATTCCCATCGATCGCCGTTTCGCCATCTTTTCCAAATGGCCTGGCCCCGTCACCTGGGTGCTGCCGGCCCGCGCCGATGCCCCGGCCTGGGTAACGGGCGGCCGCGACACCCTGGCGGTCAGGGTCAGCGACCACCCCGTGGTCAAGGCCCTGTGTGACGCCTTTGGTAAGCCGCTGGTGTCCACCAGTGCCAACCTCAGTGGCCAGGAGCCCGCCCGCAGCGCCGCCGAGGTGGCCGCCCAGTTCGGCGAACGGGTGCTGGTGGTGCCCGGCGAAGTGGGCAGCCTGGGCCAGCCTACCCCCATATTCGATGCCCAAACCGGCCAAGCGCTGAGGAGCTAAGATGCAGTCATTCGATCTCGAACCCGTCAAGGCCTTCCTGCTGGCATTGCAGGATCAGATCTGCGCCGGCCTGGAAGCGGCCGACGGCCAGGCCCGCTTTATGGAAGACAGCTGGGTTCGTGAAGGCGGCGGCGGTGGCCGCAGCCGGGTGCTCCGTGACGGCGCCGTCATCGAGCAGGGCGGGGTGAATTTCTCCCATGTCTACGGCGACAACATGCCGGCCTCCGCCACCGCCCACAGGCCCGAGTTGGAAGGACGCTCCTTCCACGCCATGGGCGTTTCCCTGGTGATCCACCCCAGGAATCCCCATGTGCCCACCAGCCACGCCAACGTGCGCTTCTTCGTGGCGGAAAAGGCAGGGGCCGAGCCCATCTGGTGGTTCGGCGGTGGCTTCGATCTCACCCCCTTCTACCCGGTGGCGGAAGACGTCAAGCATTGGCACCAGGTTGCCCGGGATCTCTGCGCTCCCTTCGGTGAAGAGGTCTACCCCAGATACAAGCAGTGGTGCGACGACTACTTCTACCTCAAGCACCGCGGAGAGACCCGGGGCGTGGGCGGCCTCTTCTTCGACGACCTCAACGAGTGGGGCTTCGACAAGAGCTTTGCCTTCATGCAGGCCGTAGGGGAGGGCTATCTTGAGGCCTATCTGCCCATCATAGAGCGGCGTAAGGACACGCCCTATACAGAACAGCAGCGCCAGTTCCAGCTCTATCGCCGTGGCCGCTACGTGGAGTTCAACCTGGTCTATGACCGCGGTACCCTGTTCGGGCTGCAGACCGGCGGCCGTACCGAAAGCATCCTGATGTCCATGCCGCCGTTGGCCCGCTGGGAATACTGCTATGAACCCGAGCTGGGCAGCGCCGAGGCGGTGCTGTACCAGGACTACCTGAGACCCAGGGACTGGTTGCAGGAACTGTAAAAGAAAAGGCGGCCTCCGGGCCGCCTTCTTTATCTGTTGATCATGTGGCTGGCCAGTTGCCCCAGGGCCTGGCGTAATCCTTCCCTGAGCTGGGGACTGTCCACCTCTTCATTGAGGGTACGGTTCATGCAGTGCATCCACTGGTCGCGCATCTTCTCATCGACGGCAAAGGGGTGGTGGCGCATGCGCAGCCGCGGATGGCCGTACTTTTCCTCGAACAGGGCCGGGCCGCCGGTCCAGCCGGACAGGAACTCGAAGAACTTCTCGCGGATCAGCTCCATGGGCTGGGGATGTATGGCCAGCAAGTCGGCGGCCGCCGGGTCCGTTTCCATGATGTCATAGAAACGGTTGGCGATGCGGCGCACCGCGGCCTCCCCACCCAGCATCTGGTAAGGGGTTTGTTCCGGTGTGGGGTGGGTTATGCTTTGGGAGCGACGTCTTAACCACTTCAACATAGGCACATGGACAGATATACGGTGATTGGAAACCCGGTCGAGCACAGCCGCTCGCCTTGGATGCATGAGCGATTTGCCCAATTGGCCGGGGAGCATATCAGCTACGACAGGACCCTGGCACCCCTGGACGGTTTTTCTGAGATCTTGGCCAAGCTGGCGGGTGAAGGGCTCAAGGGGGCCAATGTCACAGTGCCGTTCAAGGAAGACGCCTTCCACTGGGTCCATGAGCTCAGCCACAGGGCCCACCAGGCCGGGGCCGTGAACACGCTTATCAAAACAGCCGATGGCCACTGGCTGGGGGATAACACCGACGGCGTCGGCCTGGTGGCGGATCTGTGCCGGCTGGGCTTTGACCCCAGGGACAAGACCCTGCTGGTCCTGGGCGCCGGTGGTGCCACTCGCGGCATACTGGGGCCCATACTGGACCGTGGGCCGAAAAGCATCACGGTAGCCAACCGTACCCCGGCCAAGGCCCTGTCCCTGGCGGATGTCTTTGGCATCGAGGCCGCCGAGTTCGAGCAGCTTCACGGCCGCCGCTTCGATATCGTCATCAACGCCACCTCGGCGTCCCTGTCCGGCCAGCTGCCGGCACTGCCCTCGGACGTTATCGCCAGCACGGGACTGGCCTATGATCTGGCCTACGGCCCCAGGGGTACCACCTTTACCCGGTGGGCGGCCAGCCAGGGCTGTCCGAAGACCGCCGACGGCCTCGGCATGCTGGTGGCCCAGGGCGCCGAGAGCTACTACCTGTGGCGAGGCGTCAGGCCCGACTGGCAAAAGGTGCTCGGTGAAATGGAGGCCCAGCGATGAACCAGAGTATCCAGTTCCCCGAAGCCCCTTACTATGATGCCGCTAAGGACGCCATTCGTCTGGATGCCATCGTCAATGGCTGGCGGGTGCCCTGTTATTTCCATGCCAGTTGGTTCAGCGGCGAGGTCTGGACGGCCCTAAGGGCAGAAGAGCTGGCCCAGGCCAAGCTGTTGCTGCTGGAAGAGGCCGCCGAAGCGGCCATAGAGGAAGAGGCCATGGACGTGGAAGGGGAGATCCACCTGGATTAGGCCAGGTATTCATCCTTTAGCCTGACATAGTTGTCGGCGGAGATGGCCAGGAAGGCTTTTTCATCTTCGGTAAGCGGGCGAGCCTGTTTCACAGGCGAGCCCACATAAAGGTAGCCGGACGCCAGCCTCTTGCCGGGAGGTACCAGGCTGCCGGCACCTATGATGACGTCGTCCTCCACCACGGCGCCATCCATGACGATGGCCCCCATGCCCACCAGTATGCGGTTACCCAGCACGCAGCCATGCAGCATGCATTTGTGGCCAACGGTGACATCGTCGCCAATCAACAGTGGGTGGCCCTCTGGCACCGCCTTATGTTTGCGGGTCACATGCAGCACGGTACCGTCCTGGATATTGCTGCGTTGACCTATGCGGATATGGTTGACGTCACCCCGTCCGGCCACCAGAGGCCATACGGAACTGTCCCTGCCGACAATGATGTCTCCCACCAGCACGGCGCTGTGGTGTACATAGGCGCCTCTTTCGAGCTGGGGATAGGTGCCGTTATAGCTTTCCAGACTCATGAATTGTTTCCCTGCTGTGAATTTCGTTGTGCCTTGATGTCCAACTGTACAAGGAGTGCGCGGTTGAAAGGAAAGAGCGATATTTCCCTTGCGCCTCAAGGCGGCATCCCTATAATGCCACTCCATCGCCAGGGCAGACAGCCCACTCAACAAAAACCGCTAAAAAGGCCCTTGACGCCAAGGTTTGATTGAGTAAAATGGCGGCCCGCTTGAGAGATAAGGCGCTAAGCGCTGAAAACTCAAGTTTTCTGAAAGGGCCGAAACAAAGGGCTTGACAGAAAATCCGGAGTCGGTAGAATGCGGCTCCCGCTTCGAGAAGAAGCGAACGTTCTTTAACAATGTGACCAAGCAATCTGTGTGGGCACTCGAGGTTGTGAAAATTCCCAAAAACGAATTTTCAATGAACTCGAAGTGTTCAAACACTTCAGCAATTCATTGAGCACAAACTTTTAATTGAAGAGTTTGATCATGGCTCAGATTGAACGCTGGCGGCAGGCCTAACACATGCAAGTCGAGCGGCAGCGACATGACGGAACCTTCGGGGGAAGACATGGGCGGCGAGCGGCGGACGGGTGAGTAATGTGTAGGAAGCTACCCGGGAGTGGGGGATAACCATTGGAAACGATGGCTAATACCGCATAACGTCTACGGACCAAAGGGGGGGATCTTCGGACCTCTCGCTACCGGATGCGCCTACATGGGATTAGCTAGTTGGTGGGGTAACGGCCTACCAAGGCGACGATCCCTAGCTGGTTTGAGAGGATGATCAGCCACACTGGGACTGAGACACGGCCCAGACTCCTACGGGAGGCAGCAGTGGGGAATATTGCACAATGGGGGAAACCCTGATGCAGCCATGCCGCGTGTGTGAAGAAGGCCTTCGGGTTGTAAAGCACTTTCAGCGAGGAGGAAAGGGTGAGTCTTAATACGGCTCATCTGTGACGTTACTCGCAGAAGAAGCACCGGCTAACTCCGTGCCAGCAGCCGCGGTAATACGGAGGGTGCGAGCGTTAATCGGAATTACTGGGCGTAAAGCGTGCGCAGGCGGCTTGTTAAGCTAGATGTGAAAGCCCCGGGCTCAACCTGGGAACTGCATTTAGAACTGGCAAGCTAGAGTCTTGTAGAGGGTGGTAGAATTTCAGGTGTAGCGGTGAAATGCGTAGAGATCTGAAGGAATACCAGTGGCGAAGGCGGCCACCTGGACAAAGACTGACGCTCATGCACGAAAGCGTGGGGAGCAAACAGGATTAGATACCCTGGTAGTCCACGCCGTAAACGATGTCTACTTGAAGTCTGTGTCCTTGAGACGTGGGTTTCGGAGCTAACGCGTTAAGTAGACCGCCTGGGGAGTACGGCCGCAAGGTTAAAACTCAAATGAATTGACGGGGGCCCGCACAAGCGGTGGAGCATGTGGTTTAATTCGATGCAACGCGAAGAACCTTACCTGCCCTTGACATCCAGCGAACTTGGTAGAGATACCTTGGTGCCTTCGGGAACGCTGAGACAGGTGCTGCATGGCTGTCGTCAGCTCGTGTTGTGAAATGTTGGGTTAAGTCCCGCAACGAGCGCAACCCTTATCCTTAGTTGCCAGCGATTCGGTCGGGAACTCTAAGGAGACTGCCGGTGATAAACCGGAGGAAGGTGGGGACGACGTCAAGTCATCATGGCCCTTACGGGCAGGGCTACACACGTGCTACAATGGCGGATACAAAGGGCGGCGAACCAGCGATGGTAAGCGAATCCCATAAAGTCCGTCGTAGTCCGGATTGGAGTCTGCAACTCGACTCCATGAAGTCGGAATCGCTAGTAATCGTAGATCAGAATGCTACGGTGAATACGTTCCCGGGCCTTGTACACACCGCCCGTCACACCATGGGAGTGGGCTGCACCAGAAGTAGATAGCTTAACCTTCGGGAGGGCGTTTACCACGGTGTGGTTCATGACTGGGGTGAAGTCGTAACAAGGTAGCCGTAGGGGAACCTGCGGCTGGATCACCTCCTTACCTTTAGGGATGACACGTCTCGAAGTGTCCACACAGATTGCTTGGAAGCCAGCCTTAGCGCTGGCTTTCATGGTTCTTTAACAATTCGGAAAGCTGATAACACTGCAAATTTAAACGAGTCACTCTCTACTTGATGAGTGTCCGGCGAAAACCAGGTGTTAGTCAACATACGGCATTTTCTTCGGAAAATGGTTCGCGTCAGCGAAACCCTTCGGGGTTGTATGGTTAAGTGACTAAGCGTACACGGTGGATGCCTTGGCAGTTGGAGGCGATGAAGGACGTGCTAATCTGCGATAAGCATTGGTGAGGTGATAAGAACCGCTTGAGCCAATGATTTCCGAATGGGGAAACCCACCCAAGGTAACTTGGGTATCTGTATCTGAATACATAGGGTGCAGAGGCGAACCGGGAGAACTGAAACATCTAAGTACCCCGAGGAAAAGAAATCAACCGAGATTTCCTCAGTAGCGGCGAGCGAACGGGAAAGAGCCCAGTTTGTGTATCAGCGTCTGTCATAGTGGAAGGTTCTGGAAAGTTCCGCGATACAGGGTGATAGCCCCGTACACGAAATGGCAGATGTCGTTGCAAACGATGAGTAGGTCGGGACACGTGGTATCTTGACTGAAGATAGGGGGACCATCCTCTAAGGCTAAATACTCCCAACTGACCGATAGTGAACCAGTACCGTGAGGGAAAGGCGAAAAGAACCCCGGCGAGGGGAGTGAAATAGAACCTGAAACCGTGTACGTACAAGCAGTAGGAGCCCTTCGGGGTGACTGCGTACCTTTTGTATAATGGGTCAGCGACTTATGTTTTGTGGCGAGGTTAACCGAATAGGGGAGCCGTAGGGAAACCGAGTCTTAACTGGGCGTCCAGTCGCAAGGCATAGACCCGAAACCCGGTGATCTAGTCATGGGCAGGTTGAAGGTTGAGTAACATCAACTGGAGGACCGAACCCACTAATGTTGCAAAATTAGGGGATGACCTGTGATTAGGGGTGAAAGGCCAATCAAACCGGGAGATAGCTGGTTCTCCCCGAAAGCTATTTAGGTAGCGCCTCGGACGAATACTTGCGGGGGTAGAGCACTGTTTGGGCTAGGGGGTCATCCCGACTTACCAAACCCATGCAAACTCCGAATACCGCAAAGTACTATCCGGGAGACACACGGTGGGTGCTAACGTCCATCGTGGAGAGGGAAACAACCCAGACCGCCAGCTAAGGTCCCCAAGTCATAGCTAAGTGGGAAACGATGTGGAAAGGCTTAGACAGCTAGGAGGTTGGCTTAGAAGCAGCCACCCTTTAAAGAAAGCGTAATAGCTCACTAGTCGAGTCGGTCTGCGCGGAAGATGTAACGGGGCTAAGCTATGCACCGAAGCTGCGGCAGCATATTTAGGTATGCTGGGTAGGGGAGCGTTCTGTAAGCCGTTGAAGGTGTGTCGGGAGGCATGCTGGAGGTATCAGAAGTGCGAATGCTGACATGAGTAACGTTAAAGCGGGTGAAAAACCCGCTCGCCGGAAGACCAAGGGTTCCTGTCCAACGTTAATCGGGGCAGGGTGAGTCGGCCCCTAAGGCGAGGGCGAAAGCCGTAGTCGATGGGAAACAGATTAATATTTCTGTACTTCTTTTCATTGCGATGGGGGGACGGAGAAGGCTAAGCAAGCCAGGCGTCGGTCGTCCTGGTGAAAGTGCGTAGGCTGGGGACTTAGGCAAATCCGGGTCCCTAAGGTCGAGACACGAGACGAGTTGCTACGGCAACGAAGTTGTTGATGCCATGCTTCCAGGAAAAGCCTCTAAGCTTCAGATGAAAAGAAACCGTACCCCAAACCAACACTGGTGGTCAGGTAGAGAATACTAAGGCGCTTGAGAGAACTCGGGTGAAGGAACTAGGCAAAATAGTACCGTAACTTCGGGAGAAGGTACGCTGTTGTTGGTGATGAGACTTGCTCTCTAAGCTGACGGCAGCCGCAGTGACCAGGTGGCTGGGACTGTTTATCAAAAACACAGCACTCTGCAAACTCGAAAGAGGACGTATAGGGTGTGACACCTGCCCGGTGCCGGAAGGTTAATTGATGGGGTTAGCGCAAGCGAAGCTCTTGATCGAAGCCCCGGTAAACGGCGGCCGTAACTATAACGGTCCTAAGGTAGCGAAATTCCTTGTCGGGTAAGTTCCGACCTGCACGAATGGTGTAACCATGGCCACGCTGTCTCCACCCGAGACTCAGTGAAATTGAAATCGCTGTGAAGATGCAGTGTACCCGCGGCTAGACGGAAAGACCCCGTGAACCTTTACTACAGCTTGACACTGAACATTGAGCCTACATGTGTAGGATAGGTGGGAGGCTTTGAAGCGGTAACGCCAGTTATCGTGGAGCCATCCTTGAAATACCACCCTTGTATGTTTGATGTTCTAACCTCGGCCCATTATCTGGGTTAGGGACAGTGTCTGGTGGGTAGTTTGACTGGGGCGGTCTCCTCCCAAAGCGTAACGGAGGAGCACGAAGGTTGGCTAATCCTGGTCGGACATCAGGAGGTTAGTGCAATGGCATAAGCCAGCTTAACTGCGAGACAGACACGTCGAGCAGATACGAAAGTAGGTCATAGTGATCCGGTGGTTCTGAATGGAAGGGCCATCGCTCAACGGATAAAAGGTACTCCGGGGATAACAGGCTGATACCGCCCAAGAGTTCATATCGACGGCGGTGTTTGGCACCTCGATGTCGGCTCATCACATCCTGGGGCTGAAGTCGGTCCCAAGGGTATGGCTGTTCGCCATTTAAAGTGGTACGCGAGCTGGGTTCAGAACGTCGTGAGACAGTTCGGTCCCTATCTGCCGTGGGCGTTGGATGATTGAGAGGGGCTGCTCCTAGTACGAGAGGACCGGAGTGGACGAACCTCTGGTGTTCGGGTTGTCACGCCAGTGGCACTGCCCGGTAGCTAAGTTCGGAATCGATAACCGCTGAAAGCATCTAAGCGGGAAGCGAGCCTCAAGATGAGTCATCCCTGAGACTTCGAGTCTCCTAAAGGGTCGTTGAAGACTACAACGTTGATAGGCTGGGTGTGGAAGTGCGGCGACGCATGTAGCTAACCAGTACTAATTGCCCGTGAGGCTTAACCATACAACACCCAAAGGGTTTTGTAGGCAGAGATTGTTCCAGACAATCTTCTGCACTTCCGCCATCCATGGCGGTCGGGCACTCAGAGAGAGTGACTTAGATTACAGAGTTATCAGCTTTTACCGAATTGACTTAACTGGCCGCAAGGCGGGTTAAGAAACGAATTTGCTTGGCGGCAATAGCGCTGTGGAACCACCTGATCCCATCCCGAACTCAGCAGTGAAACGCAGTAGCGCCGATGGTAGTGTGGGGGTTCCCATGTGAGAGTAGGTCACTGCCAAGCACCTATTAAACGTAGAAAGCCACCCGTAGGGGTGGCTTTTTGCGTTTACAGCGCCTGACGGCACTACTTCTCACATGGGAATGAAGAAAGTGCCGCGCAGCGGCTTCCTACCCCATGTGGAGTTGGGTGAAGCCCGAAACCCAAGCACGGCTTGGGTGCGGCTGAACGCGAGGCCCCGGATGGCCGAGCCGGCACCCGTCACCAGGGACGGTTATTACGCCACCTGGCCTGCACCTTCTTGCCCTGAGTTGCCACCCATCCCTGGGAGCTCATTCCGGCCGGCACCTCCTGTGTACCGGCGCTCAGCTGCGTGAAAGCGGTGCTTTCACTTCGAGCTTCGCCCAGCGATTTTGTCCCATGTGAAGGTCACCAGTAGCCCCAGCTGCGTAGGGTGGGTTAGCGTAGCGTAACCCACCGAAGGCGCCTTATTGTCTTGAGTTGCCACCCATCCCTGGAGACTCATTCCGGCCGGCACATCCTGTGTGCCGGCGCTCAGCTGCGTGAAAGCGGTGCTTTCACTTCGAGCCTCGCCCTACGGGCTATCGTCGCTAACGCTCCGATGTTCAAACTTGTTCCCGACAAGTTTGTCGCGTTCGCCAGATTTTTCCCATGCCAGAAATACGAAAAACCTGTCACCTTTTTTGCTGTGGTAGCGTCTTATAAACAGTGAATACCAGGAGGTGCGGTGGAAACAGGCTTTGGCAAGCAGGTGCCGGCTGATGTGCTGGCACAGGCCATAAAGGGAAAGCGGCAGGCCCAGCATGAGCTCTACCTGGTGTTTGCCGAGCCTGCCTATCGGCTGTGCCTGGGCATGCTGGGTACCACAGGTTTGGCCGAGGATGCCGTCCAGGAGGCCTTTATCAAGGCATTCAAGGGGTTGCCATCCTTGACCGAAACCCGGGCCCTGGGAGGCTGGCTTAAGCGGATCTGCGTCCACTGTGCCTTGGATCTGCTGGCCAGGGAGAAGGCCGGAGACACGGCAGAGCTGAGCCTGGTGCTTGATGACGATGATTGGCGGTCGGCGGCGGACAGCCTGACCCGCCTGGATGACATTGAGCGCCTGCTTGGCATCTTGAGCCAAAGGGAGCGGGCCCTGGTCTGGCTTCACGTGGTGGAAGGCCACACCTTTGCCGAACTCGGGGTCATGCTGGCCATGACCGAGACCGCCTGCCGGCAGGCCTGTCGCCGGGCCCTCGGTAAACTGGCCCACAGGGCCAGGCAATGGGAGAAGAGAGATGAGCGCAAGGCAGCACTTTGAAGAGAAGCTCAAGCAGCGTTTGGCAGAGCGGCAAGCGGAAAGCGTTCCCGATCAGCTGTGGCAGCGTATCGAGACCGAGCTGCCCGACAAGGGCGCTCGCCCCCTGTGGTGGGGTGTGGCTGCCGCCCTGGTGCTGTCGAGCGCCCTGCTTGTCCAGCAATCCTGGCATGACGCTGCAAAGCTGAACTCGACTTCGATAACCCTGCTGCAATACGAGGTCCATACCGTGGACAAGAAGCTGCAGCAGGCCTACCTGCAGGATGCCGGGCAGGAAGAAATTGAAACCATCCTACGGCAGCGCCAATACCTGATGGATGCGCTGGCCTACAAACAACGGGAGGCATTATGAAAACCATGATTGCAACATTGGTGCTGGGGCTGGCCATGGGGGCCTATGCCGCCGATACCGACCCTGAGATCAGGGAAAAGGTGCGTGCCGCCGTGGCCGCTGCCCAGCAAGGGGAAAATCTGCCGCCCCTGACCATGGAAGAGCCGGCCCGTCGCTACTATGACTGGGGGGCCGTCCTCAACAAGACGCTGACCGTGGTGGCGGTGTCACCTGGCTCGGATGCCCAGCTGATGGGGGTCAAGAAGGGTGATCGCCTGGTGGCCTTCAACGGCAGCGCCGTTGCCGGCGAGCCCCTGAAGGCGGTGCTGGCCAGGTTTGAAACCCTGGAACAGCAGCAGCCCTTCTCGGTGACACTGGCCCGTGAAGGCAAGGAAATCCAGGCCACCACCAAGGCGAATGTGAAAGTGACGCCGGCCTGGCGGCTGGAAATAGGTGAGGTGGCGGCCAAGAGCGCGCCCGCTGTGGAAGGCTGCGGCCGCGTATCGGTGTTCTTTACGCCGCCGGAGGCAAGGGATCTCTATCCCGCCTTCGTCAATGCCATCGACGGTGAGGGGGTACTGCGCAGTCGCCACAGCTTCAAGCTGGCCGCCGGCACCCACAGCATCGATCTCCATGAGCTGATCACCGACCGTCGCCTCAAGCGGCGTGGTGGCGGCCTGCAGGAGGCCAAGACCATAGAGATCGACGTCAAGCCCAACACCACCTACTACCTGGCGGCCGAGTTCATCCCCGAGCAACGCTACAAGACCTTCAAGGACGGCTTCTGGAAGCCGGTGGTCTGGAAGACCTCGGAAGTGAGCTGTAAAGAGTAGGAAAACTGTTAACATGGGGGCAACCAATTGGAGGCCCCCATGCAGTTTATTGAAGTCATAGATGATGCCTTGCCCGCAGATTTCTGCGATGCCCTGGTCGCCAAGTTCCAGGGCCACCCTGGTGTTATCGAGGGCCGCACCGGTGGTGGTGTGGATACCAGCAAGAAACGCAGCCGGGATATCACCCTGGACAGCTTTAACGACTGGCAGGCGGAAAAGCAGCGGATCCTGGCCAACACCTTCGGCCACATCCAGAACTATTTCGACAAGCACTTCATGGCCCTGATCGGCGCCGTTTCCCCCACGGTGGTCGATCCGGACAACGGCCAGCCGGTCACGGTGACCCCGGAGAACTACGACCGGGTCGGCCGGCCCCACCTGCAGGCCCTGGTCAGCCATATCTACCGCAGCGGCTACATCAACCTGCAGAAATACGACAAGGGCCTGGGCGGTTACCCCCACTGGCATTCCGAGGTCTATCCCCAGGACCAGCACGGCGAGCCCCTGCACCGGGTGCTGCTGTGGATGTATTACCTCAATGACGTCGATGAAGGTGGCGAGACCGAGTTCTTCTACCAGCAACACAAGGTCAAGCCCAAGAAGGGCCGCATGGTGATAGCGCCGGCCGGCTTTACCCATACCCACAGGGGCAACCAGCCCATCTCAGGCGACAAGTACATCCTCACCTCCTGGGTGCTGTTCAACCGGGCCGAGCAGCTCTACGGCCAGCCCAGGTAAGCAAAAAGGGGCCGTTCCGGCCCCTTCGCTTAGCGTGCCACCCTGAAGGCGGGCTGGTTGATTATGGCCAGCACCGGATAGCGCCCCAGCACCCAGTTCCTCAGCGCCAGGCCCAGTGCCAGGCCGGCGGCAAAGCCGCCGATATGGGCCATGTAGGCCACGCCCTGCTGGCCCGTGGCCATGCCCAACAGGTTGAAGCCGAGCCAGATCAGGAAGAACAGCCAGGGGGCCAGCTTCTTCTGGTAAATGACGATCATGAAGCTGAGGCTGGCCTTGCGGAACCACAGCAGGTACATGCCGAACAGGCCGGCGATGGCGCCGCTGGCGCCCACCATGGGGATCACCGAGCCCGGCTCCATGGCGGTCTGGGCCAGGCCGGCAACCATGCCGCACAGCAGGTAGAGGCCCAGGAAGCGCCAGGGGCCCAGGGCATCTTCCAGGTTGTCACCGGTCAGCCACAGGAAGTACAGGTTGCCGAGCAGGTGCATCCAGCCGCCGTGCAGGAACTGGCTGCTCAGCAGGCTGAACAGGTTACGGCCGTTGGCGATGTCCGCCGGTACCAGGGCGCCGCCGAACAGCAGCTCGTCCAGTTGCGGCGTGGCAAGGCCGGCCAGGAACACCAGCACATTGACCACCACCAGCAGCCAGGTCATCCAGGGCCGGCGCTTGGGCTTGATGTTGTATTCCACCGGCATCTGCGACAGGAACTGGAACACCCAGCTCTTCCAGTTCACCTTGGCATTGAGCTCGCCCAGGTGCAGCTCCAGGATGCTGGCCTGGTGAGCCTCCTTGAGCTCCTTGCGCTCGATCCAGATCCCCTGGCAATTGTGGCAGGCCTCCACTTCCACCTCGTAGCCGGGCAGCAGCTGGTGCCTGTCCATGGGTTTGGTGCAATCGGGGCAGCGCAGGTGGGTGGCACCCAGGTGGCTGCCGCGGCATTCCTCCACCCCCACCCGGTCCCGCTCCGGATCGGCCGTGGCCAGGCTCTGGTTCAGTTCCCCCTTTTCGAACCAGAGCCCGCCACAGCGCCGGCACAGGTCGATCTCCTCGCCCTGGTAGTGGCTGGCGACCAGGCTGTCCTTGTTGCAGTGCGGGCAGATCTTATGCGCCATGCTCGGCCTCCTGCTCCACGACCACGCCATGCCTGGCCAGTTGCTGGCGCAGCCTGGCCAGATCCTGGTCCATCAGCGGCAACACCCGGCTCCTGATGTCCGCCGTCAGGGCCTTGAGCTCCTTGGCCGTCGGCCTGGCGCCCAGGCGCTGGGCTTCGTAGCGGTCCACCTTCTGCGCCACCTCGGCATAGAAGCGGCGGGCGCCGGACAGTATGGCCGGGGGCGTTTCCAGGGTCTGGTTGGAAAAGCGCATGTTCTCCCACACGAAGTGGTGCAGGCGCGGGTGGTGCTCTTTGCGCCGCTGGGGCAGGGGATTGTGCTGGGCAATGAAGTCAGCGTAATCCTCGACCACCGCCAGGTTGTCGCCAAGTTCATCGCGCAGGGAGCGGCGCAGGTAATAGTTGTTCTGCTGGCTGACGATGCCGTCAAAGGCGACGGCCTGGGACAGCCCTTCCTGGGCGGCCAGGTAGACACCCAATACGGTGGCCAGCAGCATGAAGATCTGGCCGACCCAGAAGCCGGTCTTGGTCAGTTCGGAATTGTCGAGTCTGGGGCGCCTGGCCGGGCGGCCAACGTCTTCCGTGCTCATGGTGAAAATCCTTTTCGAGAGAAGAGAGGCGCCTATGATACCGGCCCCAAAGGGTTTTTTGGCTGCGTTAGGTGGTTTTTGTCGAATTTCGGCATAATGGCCCCAAAGACCCAAGCGAGGAGTCCCCCGTGTCCAGCCGTTTTGATTTCGATCTCTTTGTCATAGGTGCCGGTTCCGGCGGTGTTCGTGCCAGCCGCATGGCGGCCCAGAAGGGCGTGCGTGTCGCCGTTGCCGAGGGCAGCGCCATGGGCGGCACCTGCGTCAACCTGGGCTGCATCCCCAAGAAGCTCTATGCCTATGCCGCCGAGTACGGCCACGGCTTCGAGGAAGCCAAGGGCTTCGGCTGGCAGGCCGAAAAACCCGCCTTCGACTGGCAGACGCTCAAGGCCAACCGCGCCGCCGAGATCAGCCGCCTCAACGGCATCTATGACGGCCTGCTGGAAAGGGCCGGGGTGACGGTATTCAAGGACTTCGCCACCCTGGTGGACGAGCACCAGGTCCGGGTCGGCGACCGGGTGATCAGCGCCGAGCGCATCCTCATTGCCGTGGGCGGCTGGCCCTATGTGCCCAATATCCCCGGCCGGGAGCTGGCCATCACCTCCAACGAGGTGTTCGACATGGCCGAGCTGCCCAGGCGGATGCTGGTGGTGGGTGGCGGCTATATCGCCAGTGAGTTCGCCTCCATCTTCAACGGCCTAGGGGTGCAGGTGACCCAGGTCTACCGCCGCGACAAGCTGCTGCGCGGCTTCGACGAGGACATCCGCGCCTTTGTGGGCCAGGAGATGGCCAAGGACGGCGTCGACATCCGCTTCCACGCCAATGTCACCGCCATCGAAAAGACCGGCGACGGCCTGCTGGTGACCCTGGAGGATGGCGCCCAGCTTACCGTCGACCAGGTGCTTTACGCCACCGGCCGGGTGCCGCGCACCGCCAGGCTGGAATTGGACAAGGCCGGCGTCGAGCTCAACGACGGCGGCGCCATTAAGGTTAATGAGTACTTCCAAACGTCAGTGGGCAGCATTTACGCCCTGGGCGATGTCATCGACCGCATGCAGCTGACCCCTGTGGCCCTGGCCGAGGCCATGACCCTGGTGGATCACCTCTATGGCGACGGCGGGCGCGAGATGGATTACGACTGCATCCCCACCGCCGTCTTCACCCACCCCAATATCGGCACCGTCGGCCTCACCGAGCAGCAGGCCAGGGACAAGTACGGCAAGGTGAAGATCTTCCGCAGCGAATTCCGCGCCCTCAAGCACACCCTGTCCGGCAGCCAGGAACGCACCCTGATGAAGCTGATCGTCGACGAGGCTTCCGATCGGGTGGTGGGCCTGCACATGGTGGGCGCCGAGGCCGGCGAGATCACCCAGGGCTTCGCGGTGGCCATGAAGGCCGGCGCCACCAAGGCGGTATTCGACGCCACCATCGGCATCCACCCCACGGCGGCCGAAGAGTTCGTCACCATGCGTGAGCCGGTGGCATGACAGGGTGCCCTTGTTTTTTTGCTAAGGTGACAAGGCCGATAAGGAGGCCATCATGACACTCTGGACATTTCTGACCGTGGTCTGCGTCTTCAGCATTGCCGCGGGCATCCTCAAGAGCTGGCTGGACAGGAGAGCCCCCGAGGCCGACCCCAGGCTGGAGCAGGAACTCGCCACGTTGCGGGCCAGGGTCGAGGCCCTGGAGCGTATCGTCACCGACAGCGAGTTCCAGCTCAAGAAGGACTTCGAGAAGCTCTGAGCCGCCATTGACGACGCGGTGGCCGCCATTGAAAAGGGCCGCCGCCGCCCCCATCTTGTCCGCAGAATCACAACGAGATCCCGAGATGTCCAACCCCTTACTGCAAACCGACGGCCTGCCGCCGTTCAGCCAGATCAAACCCGAGCACGTCAAACCGGCCGTCGAGGCGCTGCTGGCCGACTGCAGGGCCGCGGTGGAAGCGGCCGTGGCCGCCGGCAACCCCGGCTGGGAGACCCTGGTGGCGCCCATCGAGGAGGCGGACGACAGGCTCAGCAAGGCCTGGTCGCCGGTATCCCATCTCAATTCGGTGATGAGCAGCCCCGAGCTGCGCGAGGCCTACGAGAGCTGCCTGCCGCTGCTCAGCGAATACGGCACCTGGGTCGGCCAGCACCAGGGCCTGTACCAGGCCTACAAGCACCTGGCCGAGTCCGAGCAGTACCACCAGCTCAGCGCCCACCAGCGCAAGGTGGTGGATAACGCCCTGCGGGATTTCAAGCTGAGCGGCGTGGCCCTGGAAGACGAGGCCAAGGTCCGCTTCGGCCAGATCCGCGCCCGCCAGTCCGAGCTGGCCTCCAAGTACTCCAACAACCTGCTGGACGCCACCAACGCCTGGCACAAGCACATCACCGACGAGGCCCAGCTGGCCGGCCTGCCGGACAGCGCCAGGGAGATGGCCGCCGAGCTGGCCCAGGCCAAGGAGCTGGACGGCTGGCTGCTGACCCTGGACATCCCCTGCTATATCGCCGTGATGAGCTATGCCGACGACCGCGCCCTGCGCGAGGAGATGTACCAGGCCTATGTGACCCGGGCTTCCGACCAGGGCCCCCATGGCGGCAGCTACGACAACTCCGCCATCATGGCCGAGACCCTGGCCCTGCGCCATGAGCTGGCCGGCCTGCTGGGCTTCGGCAACTATGCCGAGCTGTCCCTGGCCACCAAGATGGCCGACGACAGCGGCCAGGTGCTGGACTTCCTCCACGATCTGGCCAGGCGTTCCAAGCCCCAGGGCGAGCAGGAGCGGGACGAGATCATCGCCTTCGCCCGTGAGCTGCACGGCCTGGACGATCTCAAGCCCTGGGACTACGGCTACTACGGCGAAAAGCTCAAGGAAAGCCGCTACTCGGTCAATGCCGAGCTGTTGCGTCCCTACTTCCCGGAAACCAGGGTGCTGCCCGGCCTGTTCGAGGTGGTGAACCGCCTGTTCGGCATCAGCGTCAGGGAGGTCGAGGGCGTGGATGTCTGGCACCCGGACGTGCGCTACTTCGAGATCTACGACGAAAGCGGCACCAGGAAGGGGGCCTTCTACCTGGATCTCTATGCCCGCGAGAAGAAGCGCGGCGGCGCCTGGATGGACGAATGCCGGGTACAGCGCATCAAGGCCGACGGCGAGCTGCAGCTGCCGGTGGCCTACCTGGTCTGCAACTTCTCCCGCCCCACCGGCGGCAAGCCGGCCCTGTTCACCCACGAGGAAGTGGTGACCCTGTTCCACGAGTTCGGCCATGGCCTGCACCATATGCTGACCCGGGTCACCGAGGGAGCCGTGTCCGGCATCAACGGCGTGGCCTGGGACGCCGTGGAGCTGCCCAGCCAGTTCCTGGAGAACTGGTGCTGGGAGAAGCAGGCCCTCAACATCATCTCCGGCCATCACCAGAGCGGCGAGCCGCTGCCGGAGCAGCTGCTGGCCAACATGCTGGAGGCCAAGCACTTCCAGAGCGCCATGATGATGCTGCGCCAGCTGGAGTTCGCGTTGTTCGACTTCCGCCTGCACCTGGAATATGACCCGGCCCTGGGCGACCGCATCCAGGCCACCCTGGACGAGGTGCGCGAGGAAGTGTCCGTGGTCGAGCCGCCGGCCTTCAACCGCTTCCAGCACAGCTTCGGCCATATCTTCGCGGGCGGCTACGCGGCGGGCTACTACTCCTACAAGTGGGCCGAGGTGCTGTCGGCGGACGCCTTCTCCCGCTTCGAGGAGGAAGGCATCTTCAACGAACAGACCGGCCGCGACTTCCTGCACTGCATCCTGGAAAAGGGCGGCAGCGAGGAGCCGGCCAAGCTGTTCGCCGACTTCCGTGGCCGCGAACCCCAGGTGGACGCGCTGCTGCGCCACAGCGGCATAGCCCCATGAGGGAAAGGTTCGAGGCCATCTGGCAGCGGGCCTGTGAGCGCAAGGGCGGTGAGGCCGCCCTTGAAGCCCTGCTGACCCCGCCGGCGCCCCGGCAGGCCATCAAGGCCCTGGGTGACGATCGCCTGCTGGCCGCCTTTACCCGGCAGATCTTCCAGAGCGGCTTCGTGTGGAAGGTAGTGGAGGCCAAGTGGCCGGCCTTCGAGGACGTGTTCTGGGGCTTCGACATCGAGAAGATGCTGCTGATGCCGGAGGAACTCTGGGAGCAGAAGGCCGCCGAGCCCGCCATCATCCGCAACAGGACCAAGGTGATGACCATCAGGCACAACGCCCAGATGCTGCACGAGCTGGCCGCCGAGCATGGCAGTGCGGCGGCCTGGCTGGCCGCCTGGCCAGGTGACGATGTGGTGGGCCTCTGGCAATACCTGAAGCAGCACGGCGCCCGCCTGGGCGGCAATACCGGTCCCTATGCCCTGCGCCGCCTCGGTGTGGACACCTTCCTGCTCAGCCGCGACGTGGAGCACTACCTGCGTCACAGCCACATCATCGAAGGGGGCCTCTACACCAACAGGAGCCTGGCCCATGCCCAGGCCGCCTTCAACGCCTGGCGGGACGAGTCCGGCCTCAGCCTCAACGCCGTCAGCCAGACCATCGCCTACTCTGTGGGTGACAACAGGGCCTGATAGTCCCGCACCGCGGCCTGCAGGGCCCGGCCGTCCAGGCCCTGGCTGGTATCCAGGTAGATCATGCCCTCGTAATGCATGCCCAGGTAGCCGAAGCTGCGCCTGAACACCTCCTCGAAGCAGGCCGGCGCCGGGCCGCCACCCGTGGCCAGCACCCCGGCCTGCTTGCCCCGCAACTGCCGGCCCAGCGCCTTCTCGATTTTCAGCAGATCGCTGAGGCGGTCGAAGAAGATCTTCATCTGCGCGCTCATGCAGTACCAGTACACCGGGCTGGCGAAGTGGATGCGCCGGTAGCCGAGCAGTTGCCGCACCAGAGGCAGGAAGTCGTCGCCCCGGTTCAGGTGGCGGTAATCGAAGGGACTGATGTCGAAGTCGGCCAGGTCGAGCACCGGCAGGCCGGTGGCCTGGGCCAGCTGCGCCGTGTAGCCGTTGCCGCGGGCGCTGCCCAGCAGTATGACGCCGTTTTTCATCTTTGCTCCTTGGCCAGCACGGTGCCGCGGGCGGCGGCCAGGTAGGCCGGGTTGCCATGGTGAAGGTGCTCCTGGTGGCAGCTGTAGACCAGCTTGATCAGGTGATCGTCGTCCGATTTGCTGGCAACGGCGAACAGGGCCGGCCAGTCCCTGTCGTCGGCGACCGCCAGGGGCCTGTGGCCGGCCGGTGCCGAGGTCAGCCAGGCCAGCAGCAGGCCCTGCCAGAAATAGCGCAGCGCCAGCGCGTCGTCCGCCATATGGGGCAGCACCAGGCGCAGGGCATGGCAGCCGGTGACGCCGTGCAGCAGGGTGAAGTCGCCGCTGCCCAGGTAAGCACGGATGGCGAAGTCGGCCAGCATCCCTTGGGTGAGGTCCCGGGGCTGCACGGCCAGGCCGAGCGCCGCCAGATCCCTTGAGGCGGCGCACAGCTGGCGGCTGATATTGGCCTGGGGATAGCTTTGTCCGGCCAGGGCCTGCTCGGCAGCGGCGGCGATCGCCGCCAGGGGCAGATCACAGGCGGCGCCCAGGGGCCCCAGGGCCTGATAGTGGCTGGCCCAGTAGGCCAGGGCCTGGGCCACCTCGTCGTCGTTGCCGAAATCCAGGGCGAAGCCAAGGCGGATCAGCGGATGGAAGGCGCCGCTGGCGATGCCCGGCAGCAACGCCGGCAGGGCCAATCCCAGCGTCTCGGTGACGCCCCCTTGGGCGATTTGCTGGCGAAAGTGGTGCAGCCAATGGGGTTGGTGGTCCGGCTGGCCCAGCAGGGTGGGGCCGGGCGTTACCTCGGGTTGTGGTTGCAGCCAGCGGCTTTCCTGCTCGAAGTAGGCGTCCAGGCGCTCGGCGTCGGCGCCCATGGCCGCCAGCGCCGCCAGGGCCATGGGCAGGTGGTTGGCGAAGTCATCGCCATAGGTGGGGGCGAAGCGGCTGCCCTGGGCGATCAGCCGGTGGCCGTGGTCACTGAGCGGCATGCAAACTCCTTTTTAATGTTTTTACCTTATTTAAGATGCGCCTCTTTGTGCATTAAGTAAAGCAATGTCTTTATAAATTAACCAGGGTGATTGTGGGCCGGGGCCGCGGGCAGTAGACTGGCCCCGCCAGCTTCAGGAGATCCCCATGCCCATCGCCCTCTATTGCGAATGTTCCCAGCGCCGCCAGGAAGCGGAGGACTTGCGTCGCCGTTACGGCTTCGCCGAGCGGGGCGAGGGCCCTTGCGCCCTGGTGCTGACCGCCGAGCGCCTGGAGCTGCGCAAGCTGGACGAGCCCAAGCTGGGCGCCGTCTATGTGGACTTTGTCGGTGGCGCCGTGGGGCACAGGCGGCAGTTCGGCGGCGGCCGCGGCCAGGCCGTGGCCAAGGCGGTGGGACTCAAGAAGGGCGCCTGCCCGACGGTGATCGATGCCACCGCCGGCCTGGGCAGGGACGCCTTCGTGCTGGCCAGCCTGGGCTGTGAGGTGACCCTGATCGAACGCCACCCGGCGGTGGCGGCGCTGCTGGAGGATGGCCTGGCCAGGGCGGCCCTCAACGGCGAGGTGGCCCCCATCGCCGCCCGCATGAGGCTGTTGCACGGCAGGGCGGTGGATCTGCTGCCGGATCTCAGCGCCGAGGTGGTCTACCTGGATCCCATGTTCCCGCACCGGGACAAGTCGGCGCTGGTGAAGAAGGAGATGCGGGTGTTCCAGCACCTGGTGGGCGCCGACGAGGATGCCGATGCCCTGTTCCCGGCCGCCCTGGCCGCAGCCAGCAAGAAAGTGGTGGTGAAACGGCCCGACTATGCCCCCTTCCTGGCCGACAGGTCGCCCTCGGCCCAGGTGAAGACCAAGAAGAACCGCTTCGATATCTACCCGGTCAGCCGGCCTGCAGGCTGATTGCAAGTTGCTGATTTAAGGTGAGACTGGCTCAAGGTGCTGTCCCTAAGTTAGTCTTTAGCCTGACGCAATCAGGCGAACTCAGGAGAGCCCCATGATCCAGGTTGGTGACAAGCTGCCCAGCGCAGTGCTTTCAGAAATGGTCGATGGCAAGCCCCAGGATATCCAGACCGACAGCTTCTTCGCCGGCCGCAAGGTGGTGGTCTTCGCCGTGCCCGGCGCCTTCACCCCCACCTGCAGCGCCGCCCACCTGCCCGGCTATGTGGTCAACGCCGATGCCATCAAGGCCAAGGGCGTGGATGATATCTGCTGCGTATCCGTCAACGATGTCTTCGTCATGGACGCCTGGGGCAAGGCCCAGAACGCCAGCGAGATCCGCATGCTGGCCGACGGCGACGGCAGCTTCAGCGAGGCCCTGGGCCTGGCCATGGACACCGGTCCTTTTGGCGGCAAGCGTTCCCGCCGTTACGCCATGGTCGTCGACGACGGCGTGGTGACCCTGCTCAACGTCGAGCCCCCCAAGACCTTCGAAAACTCCAAGGCGGAAGTGATACTGGCTGAGCTGTGAACATGGACTTCAAGGCATTTTGGCGTGAACTCCACGGCCAGCTGACCCAGTGGCTGGGCGAGGGCTGGCTGGTGGACGTGACCCTGGTGCTGGGCCTGACGGTGATGGCGGTGATCGCCTGGCGCCTGCTGGCCAAGCGCCTGTTCCACCTGGTGCAGAAGACCAGGCTGAGCTGGGACGACGTTTTCTACGAGGCCCTGCATCGGCCGGTGAACTGGCTGATCACCATAGTGGGCCTGACGGTGGTGGCGGATATCGTCGCCGGTCGCATCGACTCCAACCTGGCCGAATACGTGCCGGTGCTGCGGGAGGTGCTGCTGGAGGTGGTGCTGGCCTGGGCCTGCTGGCGGCTGATCAAGGGCGGCGAGCGGCAGTCCATCGCCCAGGGCGGCGACATCACTACTGTGCAGGCGGTGAGCAAGCTGCTCAAGGCCTCTGTGGTGGTGGTGGCGCTGCTGACCATCTTCCAGTCCATCGGCGTCAGCATCTCCGGGATCCTCGCCTTCGGTGGCGTCGGCGGCCTGGTGGTGGGCATGGCCGCCAAGGATCTGCTGGCCAATTTCTTCGGCGCCCTGGTGATCTACCTGGACAAGCCCTTCAAGGTGGGCGACTGGATCCGCTCCCCGGACCGGGAGATCGAAGGCACTGTGGAAAAAATCGGCTTTCGGGTCACGGTGATCCGCACCTTCGACAAGCGGCCCCTGTATGTGCCCAACTCGGTGTTCACCCAGGTGTCGGTGGAGAACCCGTCGCGGATGCACAACAGGCGCATCTACGAGACCATCGGCATCCGCTACCAGGATGCGGCCAAGATGAACGCCATCATCGCCGCCGTGAAGGCCATGCTGGAGAGCCATGAGGATATAGACGCCAAGCAGACGCTGATCGTCAACTTCAACAGCTTCGGGCCCTCCAGCCTGGATTTCTTCATCTACACCTTCACCAAGACGGTGAACTGGGAGCGCTACCACCAGGTGAAGCAGGACGTGCTGTTGAAGGTGATCGCCACCATCCACCAGCACGGCGCCGACTGCGCCTTCCCCACCCGCACCCTGCATATCGATTCGGTGCCGGCCCAGCTGTGCCAGCCACAATCATAAGAAAGGCCGGCAATGCCGGCCTTTTTTGTCAGCCCAGCAGGGCCTTGCAGGGCTCCGGCAGCTGGGTGCCGTTGATGTAATAACTGTACCCTCCCCTGGAGCGCTTGTTGTTGATCTTTTCTTCCTGATAGAAAAGCCAGAAAACTTCCAGGCGCTGTGGCTCGACATTCGGGTAGTGCTGCTTTGGCAACTCGCGTGCAATGGCCTTGGCGTCAAAGCGGTGCTTGACGGACAGGGCGGTGGCCTGGGCGTAGCTGAGCTTCAGCTGGGGCTCGGTGCCCGTTGGGTGGAAGCGCCAGGCCCGGCTGGCCTTGATCAGTGCCTTGTTACCCGCCTTGGTCAGCTCCGAGGCCAGCACCTGAACATCTTCCGCTTCGCCGTATTCGTTGACCGTCATGGCTACCCGGGCACAGCCGCCGTCATCGCTGATCGAGGTGAGTTTGGGCGTGGTCATTGGCAGCACCTGCCAATTGGCATTCTTGCTGTAGATGCCGGGCATGCCGGGGGTGTCGCTGGTGGTGCTCTGGCAGCCGGCCAGCAGCAGTAGCGGTAGCAGTCGCTTGACCATGTTTCTTCCTTGATTGTTGTGATTTTGTTGCGGTCTCCATGTTAAGGCCGGACTGTGGTGGCGGCAAGGGGAACCCGGTAGACTGTCGCCCTCTTGAATGGGGAGTCTTCATGTCCAAGTTCGATGTCATCGTTATTGGCGCCGGCGCCGCCGGCTTGATGTGCGCCGCCCAGGCCGGCTACCGGGGCCGCTCGGTGCTGGTGGTGGACCACGCCAAGCAGGCGGGCAAGAAGATCCTCATCTCCGGCGGCGGCCGCTGCAACTTCACCAACCTCCATGCCAGCCCTGCCAACTACCTGTGCCGCAATCCCCACTTCGTGAAATCGGCCCTGGCCCGCTACAGCCAGCACGACTTTATCGAGCTGGTGGAGCGCCACGGCGTCGCCTACCACGAGAAGACCTTGGGCCAGCTGTTCTGCGACGACTCCGCCAAGGACATAGTGCAGCTGCTGCTCACCGAGTGCGACTGGGCCGGCGCCCAGGTACGGCTGCGCAGCCATGTGGCCGATATCCACAAGACCGACGACGGCTTCGGCCTCACCGTCAACGGCGAGCCGCACCGGTGCCGGAGCCTGGTGGTGGCCTGCGGCGGCCTGTCCATGCCCAAGCTTTGCGCCACCCCCCTGGGCTACCAGATAGCGGAGCAGTTCGGCCTCAGGGTGCTGCCGACCCGGGCCGGCCTGGTGCCCTTCACCCTGGACAAGCCGGATCTGGAACGCTTTGCGGAGCTTTCCGGGGTGTCGCTGCCGGTCACCGCCGAAAGCGAGGACGGCACCCAGTTCAAGGAGGCGCTGCTGTTCACCCACAGGGGCCTGTCCGGCCCGGCCATACTGCAGATCTCCAGCTACTGGCAGCCGGGCCAGGACGTCACCCTCAACCTGCTGCCGGACCTGGAGCTGGCCGAGACCCTGGACGCCATGGCCGCCAAGCACCCCAACCAGGCCCTGAAGACGGCGCTGGCGCGGCTGCTGCCCAAGCGCCTGGTGGAGGTGCTGGCCGGGCACGGCGCCATAGACGGCGAGCTGCCCCTCAAGGCCCTGGACGATGGCCGCTTGAAGAAGCTGCAGGCGGCCCTGCAGGGGTTCAGGGTCCATCCCAACGGCACCGAGGGCTATCGCACCGCCGAGGTCACCTTGGGCGGGGTGGACACAGACGAGCTGTCCTCCAAGACCCTGGAGGCCAGGAAGGTGCCGGGCCTCTATTTCATCGGCGAGGTGATGGACGTGACCGGCTGGCTGGGGGGCTACAACTTCCAGTGGGCCTGGAGCTCCGGCTGGGCCGCCGGCCAGGTGGTGTGACTTGTAGCCATTGTGTTACAAAGGTGGGGAGCCTTTGCCAAGGAGTGCCCCATGCGTAATTCCCTGCCGTTTGCCGCCCTGCTGCTGGGCCTGGGCTCCGCCCAGGCCGCTGACCTCAAGGCCGACCTTGAGGCCAGCATCGAGGGCCTGATGCCCAAGGTGATCCAGTGGCGCCGTGATTTCCACCAGTATCCCGAGCTGTCCAACCGCGAAACCCGCACCGCCAGGAAGGTGGCAGAGCACCTCGAGGCCCTGGGCCTGGAGGTGCGCACCGGCATCGCCCACACCGGCGTGCTGGGCATCCTCAGGGGCGGCAGGCCGGGTCCCGTGGTGGCGCTCAGGGCCGACATGGACGCCCTGCCGGTGACCGAGCAGACCAATCTGCCCTTCGCCTCCACCGAGAAGGCCATCTTCAACGGCAAGACGGTGGGGGTGATGCACGCCTGTGGCCATGACGCCCATACCGCCATGCTGATGGGGGCCGCCCAGGCCTTGAGCCAGATGCAGAGCGAGCTGCCGGGCACGGTGCTGTTCCTGTTCCAGCCCGCCGAGGAGGGCGCGCCCAAGGGCGAAAAGGGCGGTGCCAAGCTGATGCTGGAGGAAGGGGTCTTCGCCGACCTCAAGCCCGAGGCCATCTTCGGCCTCCATGTCTGGCCGCTGCAGGCGGGCCGGCTGTACGTGCGCGAGGAAGGTACCATGGCGGCGGCGGACCGCTTCGAGGTGACCATCAAGGGCGCCCAGACCCACGGCTCCAGCCCCTGGCGGGGGGTGGATCCCATCACGGTGGCCGCTTCTGTGGTGGAGGCCCTGGCGTTGATCCCGTCCCGGCAGCTGGACGTGACCCAGGCGCCGGCCGTGGTGTCCATAGGCGCCATCAACGGCGGCCTGCGCTGGAACATCATTCCCGATGAGGTGACCCTGGTGGGCACGGTGCGCACCTTCGATGCCGACATGCGCGAGGATCTGCTGGCGCGCATGGAGAGGACGGCCACCAAGCTGGCCGAGGCCAGCGGCGCCAGCGCCGAGTTCGAGGTGCAGAATTTCGCCGCCGTCACCTGGAACGATCCCGCCCTGACCCAATGGGCAGGAGAGTCCCTGGCCTGGGCCGCCGGCGACAAGGGGGTGGGCAGCCTCAAGCCCATCACCGGCGCCGAGGACTTCTCCTTCTTCCAGCAGCAGCTGCCCGGGGTCTATTTCTTCCTGGGCGTGGCCCCAGAGGGCGTGCCCCCGGCCGAGGTGGCCCCCAACCATTCCCCCTATTTCCTGGTCAACGAAGATGCCCTGCAAACCGGGGTGCGGGCCCTGAGCGGCCTGGCCCTGGACTACCTGCAGGACAAGGAGCAAACACAACAATGAAGAGACTGATCCTGCCCCTGGCGCTGCTGGCGGGCGCCGCCCAGGCCGAGGTGCTCAGCGCCGCCGACAACGGCTTTGCCATCCAGCACCAGGTGCTGGTGCCCGTGGCACCGGAAAAGGCCTATGCCCAGTTCCTCAGGGTGGGCCAGTGGTGGGATGGCGAACACAGCTGGTTCGGCGATGCCAGCAAGTTTTCCATCCAGCCCAGGGCCGGCGGCTGCTTCTGCGAGATAGACGGTGATCGCCAGGTGCTGCACATGACGGTCACCTATGTAGATCCGGGCCGGGAGCTGCGCATGGTGGGCGGCCTGGGGCCGCTGCAGATGATGGGGCTGAGCGGCGGCATGGCCTGGCAATTCGAGGCCGTGGAGGGCGGCACCCGCATCCGCCACAGCTATGCGGTCAGCGGCTACGCCGAAGGCGGCCTCAGCAAGCTGGCGGTGGTGGTGGACAGGGTCCAGGGCCACCAGCTGGAGCGGCTTAGGGCCAGATTGACCCCGCACTAAAAAAGGGCGCCAGGCGCCCTTTTTTACTTCTGCTGCAGGGGCTTCCTGAGCAGCCAGTAGAGCGCCAGCGAGGCGATGGCGCCCAGGGTGTCGGCCAGCATGTCCTTCTGGGCGTCCCAGATATCGCCCTGGGAACCCAGGAACTCGATGCCGGCATCACCGCCGGCCACCACCGCGAACCACCATTCGATGATCTCGTAGCCGGCGGCAATGGCCATGATGGCGAACAGGCTGAACAGGCTGGCGATGACGGGGCCGGCCCATTTCCTGCGCACCAGCAGCTCGGTGAAGGCAAAGGCGTAGAAGCCCACAGAGAAGTGGCCGATGCGATCGAAGTGGTTACGCTCGGCGCCCAGGGCGTCGGTGACCCAGTCGAAGGGCACGTGGGCGAAGGTGAAGTGGGCGCCCACCGTGTGCCAGAAGATCCAGAAGGCCATCAGGCCGTAGGCCAGGTTGGAAAAGCGAAAGGCCCTGAAGGTGAAGGCCAGTATGGCCACCACCCCCAGCACCGGGATCACCTCCGCCACCCAGACCTCCCGGGAGGCCGGGTCTATGCCCAGCCACAGGAACAGCACGGAGAACAGGGCCAGCAGGGCCTGGGGAAAGTAGCGGCTCATGGCGCCTCCTTGCGCACAGGGGGCTTAGCCCTGGGCCTTCTTGTCTTCCTTGATGGGGGTGACCTTGGCGGCCTGCTGGCTGAGCGGCTTGGATTCACCCAGGAAGCGACCGCCCTTGGCGATGATCAGCTCCTCGCAGTGGATGCTGCCCTCGACGATGCCGCTTTCGAGGATCTCCACCACCTTGGCTTCGATGGTGCCTTCCACCTTGCCGGCCACGGTCAGATCAACGGCCTTGAGCTGGCCCGTTACTTGGCCGTCACTGCCGATGCGAACGGACTTGTCGGCACCGACAGTGCCTTTGATGTTGCCGTCAATGTGGAGGTTGCAGGTGATGTTGAGTTCGCCGTCGATAACGGTGCCGGCTGCGATAACTGTGGTTGCCATAGGGTCCTGAGGCTTTCGATTGTCGTTATTAAAGATGGCCATGGAACTTTCTTCTCCACGTCGAAGAGCCGATCGTAATTATCAATTTGCCAATCCACGAACGGCTTGGGGTTTAAGGGGATACCGGCATAGCTTACTTCATAATGCAGGTGGGGCCCCGTACTGGTGCCACTGTTGCCCGAGTAGGCGATCAGCTCGCCCTTGCGGACATAGGCGCCCCGCTTGACGGCAATGCTCTTGAGGTGGGCATAGCGCGTCTTGAAGCCGAAGGCGTGGCTGACCAGCATCATGGTGCCATATCCTGTCTTACGACGACTGACCAGTTCCACAACACCGTCCGCCGTGGCATAGACCGGTGTGCCTACATGGGCGACCATGTCCAGGCCGGCGTGGTGGATGGTGCGCTTCTTGACCGGGTGCTTGCGCTTGCCGAACGAAGAGCTGATGTAGGCGTAGTCCAGGGGGTCGCCGTTGGGGATCATGTTGAGGCTGACCTGGCGGCTGTTCATGGCCAATGAGGCCAGATCCACCCTTTCCAGGGTGTCCAGCTGGGGCAGCTCGGGGGCGCCCGAGCCGAGCTTGTCTTCCAGGTCGTCCAGGCGGCTGGTGACGGCGGTGAGTTCCTCGGCCTTGCGGGCGATGGCGGTCTCCAGCAGCTGGCGGTCCTGTTCCACCTTGGCGTAGTCGGCCCTGGCGGCGTTGAGTTCGTCGGTGAGGGCACTGAGTTCGGCCCGGTTCTGGGCCAGGCGCCGGCCGGCGTCGTCGGCCTGCCAGTGCAGGAAGCGGATATAGCCGGCCATGCCCAGCAACACCAGCACAACGGCGGTCAGCGCCGCAATGAGGGCATTGCGGCGCTTGACGGTCAGGGCCAGGTGGCGGGTGCCACTGAGGCCGCTGATGGTGATATGGAGTGTCTCTCTCAGCGAAGACATGGACGCACTTTTTTCGTTGTTATTGGGGGCCGTTCAGCAGCGGCCATGGGGCATTTTGTCGTTAATCTGCCGTTAAGGAAAGGGCATTGTGCCAAACAAGGCCCGTCCATTGCCAGCCACTGAATCAGCGCTTGTTAAATCCCTGTTGCTCAAGGAAGGCCTGCATGTGGGGCCTGGCCTCCTTGGTCAGGGTGGCGGCGATCTGCTCGCTCCAGCTCATTTCCTTGTTGCCGCCGGTGCGCTCCCGGTAATACAGGCGCACCTGCTCGTCGTACCGGGCCAGCAGGGCCTGGTCCAGTTCCCGGTAGCCGTTTTCGTGTACCACCAGGGGCCGGGGCAGGCGCGGCCTCAGGGTCGGCTGCTGATCCGGGTGGCCCAGACAGAGGCCGAACAGGGGGATGACGTGCTTGGGCAGGCCCAGCAGCTCGGCCACCTGGTCCGGGTGGTTGCGGATACCGCCGATAAAGACCCCGCCCAGGCCCAGTGACTCTGCGGCCAGCAGGGCGTTCTGGCCCATCAGGGCGCCGTCCACGGCGCCGATCAGCAGCTGCTCCACATAGCCCAGCCTGGCGTCCGGCACTATCTGCCGGTGGCGGTGGTAGTCGGCGCAGAACACCAGGAATTCCGCCGCCTTGCCCACCCAGGGCTGGTTGCCGGTGAGCTCCACCAGGGACTGGCGCTTGTCGTGGTCGGTGACGCGGATGAGGGTGCCCACCTGCAGGAAGCTGGAGGTGGAGGCGGCCTGGGCGGCGGCCAGCACGGCATCCAGCTGCGCCGGGTCTATGGGCTCGGGAGTGAACTTGCGGATGGAGGCGTGGGACAGGATCAGCTCTATGGTCGGGTTCATGGTCATGGCTTTGTAACTGTGATGGCCACAAGCTACTACCGGCCGCCTTTGGGGACAACGGCCTATTGCCTTACCAATCAAGTAAATTTTTACATTTTGATGATCCCGGCCAGGCCCCGGCTTGTGGCATGGTATGGGGCCAGTTGTATCCAGATGCCAAGGGAATTCGCATGAAACTCAAAGCCACCAGCCTGGCCGTGTTGGCCGCCTTCAGCCTGCTGGGTTGCCAGCAGCTGCCGTCCACCCCAGCCGGTGCCGAGCTCGCCATCCAGGTCAGCCCGGCCGACCAGCGGCAATACCGCTACCTGGAGCTGGATAACGGCCTCAAGGTGATGCTGGCGTCCGACGCCCAGGCCGACAAGGCCGCCGCCTCCCTGGTGGTGCACGTGGGCCATACCGCCGATCCCAAGGACCGTCAGGGCCTGGCCCACTTCCTGGAGCACATGCTGTTCCTGTCCACCGAGAAGTACCCCAAGGTGGACGAATACCGCGAATTCATCGAGAAGCACGGCGGCGGCTCCAATGCCGGCACCGGCCAGGCCTACACCAGCTACTTCTTCGATATCGAGCCGGGCCAGTTCGCCCCGGCCCTGGACAGGTTCGCCCAGTTCTTCATTGCTCCCAGCCTGGATCCCGCCTATGTGGAGCGGGAGAAGAAGGCGGTCCACTCCGAATACGAGATGAAGAAGAAGGACGAGTGGCGCCGCTACAACGAGATCCTCAAGAAGACCGCCAATCCCGAGCACCCGGCCTCCCAGTTCTCCGTGGGTAACCTGACCACCCTGGCCGACCGCGACGGCGACAGGGTCTGGGACGATCTCAAGGCCTTCCACGAGCAGTACTACCATGCCGGCAACATGACCCTGGCCCTGGTGGGCCGCGAGGATCTGGATACCCTGGCCAAATACGCCAAGGAGATGTTCGGCGCCATCCCCGGCAAGGCCGACAACCACCCGGTGCCCAAGGTGGCTCCCTTCACGCCGGAGCAGCTGGGCGTGCGCATCGACCAGGAGCCCCTGAAGGAAGAGCGGCTGCTGTCCCTGCAGTTCCCGCTGCCCAAGGCCAACCAGCACTACCAGGCCAAGCCCCTGGGTTACGTCAGCAAGCTGCTGGCCAACACCGCCCCGGGCAGCCTCTATTCCGGCCTCAAGGAAGCCGGCCTGGTGGACGAGCTGAGCGTCTACCACTGGGGCCCGGACGACCATGACGTCCTTTATGTGGACTTCAACCTCACCGAGGCCGGCGCCGGCCAGATCGACGCCATCACCGAGGCCACCTTCGCCTACATCGACCTGATCCGCCGCCAGGGCGTCAGGCAGAGCTACTTCGAGGAGCAGCGCAAGGCCGCCGGCCTGGACTTCCGCTTCCAGGAGAAGCAGCGTGCCGCCTCCCTGGCCAGCAACCTGGCCGGCAACCTCCAGGAGGTGGCGCCCGAGCACGTGCTCAGCGCCGGCTACCTCTACGAGCAGTTCAAGCCGACGCTTATCCAGGATTACCTGGCCAGGCTGACCCCGGCCAACCTGCGCCAGGTGGTGAAGATGCCCGGCGTGGAGACCGACCAGGTGGAGGCCCGCTACCAGGCCCCCTACAAGGTCAGCGCCCTGGACGACAGCCTCAAGGCCAAGTGGGCCGCTGCCCGCGGCGAGGAGCGTTTCCAGCTGCCGCCGGCCAACCCCTACCTGGCCGAAAACCCGGTGCTCAAGCCCCTGGCCGAACCCAAGGCCGAGCCCCAGCTGCTGGTCCAGGCACCCGGCCTGAGCCTCTGGCACCTGCAGGACAGTGACTTCCCCATGCCCAAGGCCAGCCTCAAGGTCGGCCTGTACAGGCCCATCCAGGATGTCACCGAGAACGCCATGAACAGCCTCTATGCCGATCTGGTCAATGTGGCCCTGGAAGGGGAAGGCTACCCGGCCAGCCAGGCCGGTCTCTATTTCCGTGTCGGTGCCCACGACCGCGGCCTGGGCTACACCGTCACCGGCTATGACGAAAAGCAGCGACTGCTGGTGAGCCGTATCCACCAGGCCCTGGCCCTGGCCGAGCTGACCGAGGCCAGGTTCGAACAGTACAGAGACAGCCTGGTACGGCAGTGGCGCAACAGCGCCTTCGAACGGCCCTACCTGCAGGCCTTCCGGGTCTTCGGCCATACCCTGTCCGCCAACAGCCACGGCGCCATGGCCAAGGCCGATGCCCTAGAGGGCGTCGACTTCGCCAGCTTCCGCAGCTTCGTGAACAACTACCGCAGGCAGCTGGCCGTGGAGGCCCTGGTGCACGGTAACCTGACCGAGCAGGAGGCCAGGGACTTCGCCGGCTACCTGAAGGCGGACCTGCTCAAGGGCGCCGAGGCCATCGACAAGCCCCGGGAACGGCTGGCGGACATTCCCAACGGCCAGGAGCTGATCAAGGCCATCGACATCGACCACAACGATGCGGTCATCGCCATGCAATACATCGCCGACGGCACCGATGTGGCCAGCACCGCCCGCTACGCCCTGACCGGCCATATGCTGAGTGCGCCCTTCTTCTCGCAGCTGCGCACCGAGCAGCAGCTGGGCTATGTGGTGTCCGCCGGCGCTACCAGCGTCAGTCGCCATCCCGCCCTGTACACGGTGATCCAGTCGCCGGTGGCGGATCCCGTGACCCTGCGCGGCCGTATCGACGCCTTCCTGGACGGTTACCGCCAGACCCTGGCACAGATGAGCGATGCCGATTTCGCCGCCCAGAAGGCGGGCCTGGTCAACAAGCTGATGGAGAAGGACAAGCAGCTGGCCCAGAAGAGCGGCCGCCTCTGGGATCTGATCAGCGATGAGCGCCCCTTCGACTGGCGGGCCCAGCTGATCCAGGCCGTCGAGGGCCTGGACAAGGCCGAGCTGGTCGATTTCTACAGCCGGCAGGTAGCCGATATGGGCGCCGGCCGCTACGTGGTCTGGAGCGAGGGCCAGCAGCGCATCGCCGCCGGTACCGAGCCCAGGGCCTGCAAGGGCCAGGCCTGCTTCGAGGACATCTGGACCTTCAAGGCCCAGTGACGGAAAGGGCAAGTACGAAAAACCGGCCTCCTGGCCGGTTTTTTCATGCGTTGGCGTATTCGCTCTTCTGGCCCAGCCAGCGCTGGCCGAGGGCAATGACCTTGTCCGGGTGCTGGCGCAGCAGCTGCTGGGCGATGCGCTGCACCAGGGGCATCAGGTGGGCGTCCCGGGTCAGGTCCGCTATCTTCAGCTCGGCCAGGCCGGTCTGGCGGGTGCCCAGCAGCTCGCCGGGGCCGCGGATCTCCAGGTCCCGCTGGGCGATGACGAAGCCGTCGTTGCTGTCCCTGAGCACCCCCAGGCGGGCGGTGGCGGTTTTCGACAGGGGGGCGTGGTAGAGCAGCACGCAGTGGGAGGCCACGGCGCCGCGGCCGACCCGGCCCCTGAGCTGGTGCAGCTGGGCCAGGCCCAGGCGCTCCGGGTTCTCGATGATCATCAGCGAGGCGTTGGGTACGTCCACCCCCACCTCGATGACGGTGGTGGCCACCAGCAGCTGCAGCTCGCCGGCCTTGAAGGCCTGCATCACTTCCTGCTTCTCCTCCGCCTTCATGCGCCCGTGCACCAGGCCGATGCTGAGTTCCGGCAGGGCCTGTTGCAGCAGGGCGGCGGTGTCTTCGGCGGCCTGGGCCTCCAGCACATCGGATTCCTCGATCAGGGTGCAGACCCAGTAGGCCTGGCGGCCCTGCTGGCAGGCCAGGCGCACCCGCTCTATGACCTGATCCCGGCGGCTGTCCGGCACCGCCACCGTGGTGATCGGGGTGCGGCCAGGGGGCAGCTCGTCGATCACCGAGGTGTCCAGATCCGCGTAGGCGGCCATGGCCAGGGTGCGGGGAATGGGGGTGGCGGTCATGATCAGCTGGTGGGGATAGTGGGCGCCCTGGCGGCCCTTTTCCCTCAGGGTCAGGCGCTGGTGCACCCCGAATCGGTGCTGCTCGTCGATGATCACCAGGGCCAGGTTGGCGAACTGCACCTCGGCCTGGAACAGGGCATGGGTGCCCACCACCATCTGGGCGGCACCGGAGGCGATGTCGGCCAGGGCGGCGTTCCTGGCCTTGGCCTTGAGCTTGCCGGCCAGCCAGGTGACCTTGAGATCCAGGGCCTCGAACCAGTGGGCGAAATTCAACGCGTGCTGCTCGGCGAGGATCTCGGTGGGCGCCATCAGCGCCACCTGGTAGCCGTTGCTGATGGCCCGAAGCGCCGCCAGGGCCGCCACCAGGGTCTTGCCGGCGCCCACGTCGCCCTGGACCAGCCGCATCATGGGCCTTTCCAGGGCCAGATCGGCGCGGATCTCCTCGGTCACCCGCTGCTGTGCTCCCGTGGGGGCAAAGGGCAGGGCGGCCAGGAACTGGCCCTCCAGGCCGTCCTTGGGATGCAGGGCGATGGCGCCGTGGCTCTGGCTGTCGCTGCGCAGCTTGAGCAGCGACAACTGCTGGGCCACCAGCTCCTCCAGGGCCAGGCGCTGCTGGGCCGGGTGGCTGCCCGCCTCCAGCTGCTCCAGGGCCATGTCCGGGCTCGGCCGGTGCACCTGGTAGAGGGCGTCCTTGAGCGGCAGCCGGTGGGGGTTGAGCTCGGGGGGCAGCAGCTCTTCTATGTCACCCCTGAGGAACGGCAGTGCCTGATCGGTGAGGCTGCGCAACGTCATCTGCCTGAGCCCCTCTGTGGTGGGGTAGACGGGGGTGTAGCTTTCTTCCAGTTCGGCGGCCTGGCCCTCGTCCAGGAAGCGGTACTCGGGGTGGATCACCTCGATGCGGGCCTTGCCGGCGCGGATCTCGCCGAAGGCGCGCAGGCGGCGGCCGGGCTGGAAGTTGTTCTTCTGGGCGGCGGTGAAGTTGAAGAAGCGCAAGGTAGCGCTGCCGGTGCCGTCGGCCACCTGCACCGTGAGCATGCGGCGGCGGCCGAAGATCACCTCGGCCTTGAGCACCTCGGCGACGATGGAGATGTGCATGCCGGGCAGCAGCTCGGCGATGGCGCAGACGCTGGTGCGGTCCTCGTAGCGCAGCGGCAGGTGGAACAGCAGGTCGCCGATGGTGTGGAGGCCCAGGCGTTCGAGCTTTTCGGCCACCTTGGGGCCGACCCCCTTGAGCGCCGTCACCGGCGCACTCAGCCCCAGATCCGGCGCTGTCATCCTAGCTTTCCTCGTCGTCCATGTGTTCCCAGGCGCTGCGGGTCATCTGCATCTGCGCCCACCAGTGGTCATCGGCGACGATCTGGCCCTGATCGTCTATCTCAGGATAGGGCATGCCCTTGTGCTTGCAGACCCGGGCGAAGATGGGGTGGCCGCGTTCGAACAGGATGCGCTGGAATTCCGCCCGGGGCAGGCGGCAGCGGTCGTAGAGGCCGGCCTGCTGGCGCTGGCGCTGGGCCTCGTAGAGGATCAGGGCGTTGGCCACCGACACGTTCAGGGACTGCACCATGCCCAGCATGGGGATGATCACATGGTGGTCGGCCAGGGCCAGGGCCTCGTCGCTGATGCCGGTCTTTTCCTGGCCGAGGATGATGGCGGTGGGCTGCGTATAGTCTATCTGCCTGAAATCCACGGCCTTGTCGGACAGGTGGGTGGCCACCACCTGCATGCCCTGGGCCTTGAAGTGGCTCACGGCGTCCTGGATATCGGCTCTCTTGGTGACCTTGACCCAGTTCTGGCTGCCGGCGGCGCGGCCGGCGCCAATCTTCAGGCGCTGGCCGGGCGGGTGTATGGCGTGGATCTCGTGGATGCCCACGGCGTCGGCGGTGCGGATGATGGCCGACAGGTTGTGGGACTTGTGCACCTCTTCCATGCACAGGGTGAGATCGGGCTGGCGGGCCGACAGTACCTGGTTGATACGGTGGAAGCGTTCTGGGGTCATTTACGGAGCCGGATGATCTTGACCACCTCGGGGATGGTGCGGATGCGGCGCATCACGTTGGCCAGGTGCACCCTGTGGTGGACGGTCAGCAGGATGTTGATGGAATAGACCTGGCTGTCCCGCTCCTCGGTGCTGAGGTTCTGGATGTTGGCGCCGGCCTCGGAGATGGCCGAGGTCAGGGTGGCCAGGGCGCCCTGGTGGTTTTCGATGTCGACGCGGATCTCGGACAGGTACTCGCCCTCGGTCTGCTCGGCCCACTGCACCGGGATGTACTTGGCCGGATCGGCCTGGTAGCCGCTGATGTTGCCGCAGGACTCGATGTGCACCACCAGGCCCTTGCCCGGGCTCATGTGGGCCACTATGGGGTCGCCGGGGATGGGGCGGCAGCACTTGGCGTAGCTGACCAGCATGCCCTCGGCGCCCTTGATGGCCATCTTCTTGCCGCTGGCGGCCTTCCTGCTCTCGTCCTCGCTCATGCCCTGCAGGCGGCGGGCGATGACGATGCTCATGGCGTTGCCCAGGCCGATGTCGGCCAGCAGGTGCTCGAAGCTGTCGTGCTGGGTGCTCTGCAACACCTCCTGGACCTGGAGCGGATCCAGCTCGTCCAGGCGCACCCCGCCCAGGGCGTGGGTGAGCAGGCGCCGGCCCAGGGCCACGGCCTGTTCGGACTGCAGGTGCTTGAGGTGGGCACGGATCTTGGAGCGGGCCTTGCCGGTCACCACGAAGTTGAGCCAGGCGGCGTTGGGCCTGGCGCCGGGGCTGGTGATGACCTCCACCGTCTGGCCGTTTTCCAGCGGCATGGACAGCGGATAGGCCTGGCGGTCCACCCGGGCGCCGACGCAGCCGTGGCCGACGGCGGTGTGCACCGCATAGGCGAAGTCCACCGCCGTGGCGCCCACCGGCAGCTCCAGGATGCGGCCCTCGGGGGTGAACACGTAGATCTCGTCCGGGAACAGATCGGTCTTGACGTTCTCGATGAATTCGAAGGAGTTGCCGGCAGATTGCTGCAGTTCCAGCAGGCTTTGCATCCAGCGCCTGGCCCGGACCTGGGCCGTGGTGCCGGAGCTGTCGCTGTCCTGCTTGTACAGCCAGTGGGCCGCCACGCCGCGGTCGGCCATCAGATCCATGTCCTCGGTGCGGATCTGGATCTCGATGGGCACCCCGTGGGGGCCGAACAGGGTGGTGTGCAGCGACTGGTAGCCGTTGGCCTTGGGGATGGCGATATAGTCCTTGAAGCGGCCGGGGCGGGGCTTGTACAGGTTGTGCACGGCGCCCAGGGCCCGGTAGCAGGTGTCCAGATCCCTGACGATGATGCGAAAGGCGATGATGTCCATCACCTCGTGGAACTGCAGTTCCTTGTTGCGCATCTTGTTGTAGATGGAGAACAGGTGCTTCTCCCGGCCCTTGACCCGGCCGGGGATGCCGCTCTCCTCCAGGCGGGCCTGGACGGCCTCGCGGATGTTGTCCACCAGCTGCTTGCGGTTGCCGGTGGCGCGGCCCACGGATTCGCGCAGCACCCGGTTGCGCATGGGATGCAGGGCCTCGAAGCCCAGCTCCTCCAGTTCGTTCTTGATGTTGTGTATGCCCAGCCGGTTGGCGATGGGGGCATAGACCTCCAGGGTTTCCCGGGCGATGCGGCGGCGCTTGTCCGGGCGCAGGGAGCCCAGGGTGCGCATGTTGTGGGTGCGGTCGGCCAGCTTGATCAGGATGACCCTGATGTCCTGGGTCATGGCCAGGATCATCTTGCGGAAGTTCTCGGCCTGGGCCTCTTCCTTGGAGTTGAACTGGATCTTGTCGAGCTTGGACACCCCTTCCACCAGCCCGGCGACCGTGCTGCCGAAGCGCTCGGCCAGGTCGTCCTTGGTGTAGTCGGTGTCTTCGATGACGTCGTGGAGCAGGGCGGCCATCAGCGTCTCGTGGTCGAGACGCATGTCGGCCAGGATGCCGGTGACGGCGACGGGGTGGGTGATGTAAGGCTCGCCGGAGGAGCGCGTCTGCCCTTCGTGGGCATCGCGGGCCAGCACATAGGCCTGCCTGATGAGGTCAACCTGGCTGTCGTCCAGGTAGCTGGTTAGCCGTTCCTTAAGCCCTTCAAACAGATACACGGCCACCCCGTCTTGTTAACAGCTTATTCCTGATGGTTGCCGGCGATGGCGGCAACGGCAGCCAGCTCGGCCGCTTCCTGCTCCTGCTGGGCGCGGGCGTCTTCCTTATCCAGCATCTCGGCGTTGATCAGGCCTTCTTCGATTTCGCGCAGGGCGATAACGGTGGCCTTGTCGTTCTCGGCCTCGACCAGGGGATCTTTGCCCTGGGTGGCGATCTGGCGGGCGCGGCGGGCAGCCAGCAGCACCAGGTCAAAGCGGTTACCAACCTGTTCTACAGCGTCTTCAACGGTTACACGTGCCATGCATGTCTCCCATCAGGCAATCAAGGGATCTAAAAAGTGACCCAATAGTTTACTTGTGCGCCAGCAGTGCGTCCAGCAGTGGTGCATGGGCGTGCTGCTGGCTGTCCAGCGCCAGCCGCGCCGTGGTGACCAGGGCGTGGAACTCGCCAAGGGCGGTGTCGAAGTCGTCGTTGACGATGACGTAGTCGTATTCGTCGTAGTGGGACATCTCCGAAACGGCCTCGTCCATGCGCTTGGCGATGGTATCCAAACTGTCCTGGCCGCGGCCGGTGAGGCGGCGCTCCAGCTCGTTTCGGCTCGGCGGCAGTATGAACAGGCCGATGGCGTGGGGCATCAGTTCGCGGACCTGGCGGGCGCCCTGCCAGTCGATGTCCAGGAAGACGTCTATGCCCCTGGCCAGCTGCTCCTCCACGGCCAGGCGGGAGCTGCCGTAGTAGTTGCCGAACACCTCGGCCCACTCGAAGAAGGCGTCCTGCTCGATCAGCGCCTTGAACTCGTCCACGGACACGAAGTGGTAGTGGACGCCGTCTTCCTCGCCCGGGCGCATGGCACGGGTGGTGTGGGAAACGGACAGGGCCAGGGAGCCGTCCCGGCCGTGGTTGTCGATGAGGGCCTTGATCAGGCTGGATTTGCCGGCGCCGCTGGGGGCCGACACGATAAAGAGGTTGCCACGTCTCATAACAGCGTCAGGGTCTGGATGCGGATGCCCTTATGGTATCACCGCCGCGGCTTTTCGTTGCATTTCTCTTGTTGATATTGATAATGGTTCGCAATTGCAGTTAAGAACCAAACAGGACGTTGTCATGAAATTCGCTCTGGCCCCCCTAGTACTCGCCATGGCCGCCCCGGCCCTGGCCGACGATGTGGCACCGGAAACCATAGTGGTCACCGCCAGCCGCGCTCCCCAGCAGATCAGTGATATCGCCGCCACCGTCTGGGTGGTCAGTGGCGACGAGCTGCGCGCCAAGATAGACACCGGCGCCGACCTCAAGGACGCCCTGGCGCGGCTGATCCCCAGCCTGGATGCGGGCAGCCAGAGCCGCACCAACTTCGCCCAGAACATGCGCGGCCGGGCGGTGCTGGTGATGATCGACGGCGTGTCCCTGAACTCTACCCGCGGCATCAGCCGCCAGTTCGAATCCATCGATCCCTTCAATATCGACCGCATCGAAGTGCTGTCCGGGGCCACCGCCATTTATGGCGGTGGCGCCACCGGCGGCATCATCAACATCATCACCAAAAAGGCCGACGAGACCGGCCTGGCCCTGGAGAGCCAGGTGGCGGTGCAGAGCGGCTTCGAGGATGGCGACGACTATCAGTGGAAGCTGGCCCAGGCCATCAGCGGCGGCAGCGACGACCTCAAGGGCCGGCTGGCCCTGGCCTATGAGAAGACCGGCGGCCTCTACAACGCCGACGGCGAGCTGGTGCTGCCGGACATCACCCAGAACTCCAGCCAGTACAGCCAGGCCCTGGATCTGATGGGCAGCCTGGACTGGCGCCTGGCCGATGACCAGAGCCTGGCCCTGACCGCCCAGTACTACGACAACGAGCAGGACAGCGATGTGGGCGCCTACCTGGGCCCCAACTACGCCGGCCTCTACGACCCCAGCCAGGTGGAGGCCCGCGAGGGCCTGCAGCTGGACAGGCAGCCCGAGACCGAGCGCCATCTGGTCAACCTGACCTACCGCCACCATGACCTGCTGGGCCAGCAGCTGCTGGTGCAGTTGTCCGACCGGGCCGAGGCCATCCGCTTCTTCCCCTTCCCCAGCATCAAGCGCGCCTTCGGCCAGACCCTGCCGCTGATCGGCGCCTCCCAGCAGGACACCGAGGTACAGGCGGCCAAGCTGGTGATGCTGGCCCAGGGCAGCGACTGGCAGCTCAGCTACGGCCTGGATCTGGAGGAGGAGTCCTTCGAGGCCGACCAGCGCCTGTACAGCGCGGCCGCGGCCATGGCCAGCGGCGGCCTGGTTTACGAGCATGAGCGCACCCTGCAGCGCTACCCGGACATCGACAACAGCAGCCAGGCCGGCTTCGTCCAGGGCCAGTGGCAGGCCAGCGACCGCCTGCGCCTCAATGGTGGCCTGCGCTACCAGCGCATCGAGAACCAGGTGGGCGACATAGTGCCGCTGCTGCAGCAGTACCTGGCCGACGCCGGCCTCTATGCCCTGCTCGGCATAGACGCCGAGCCCCAGGCCGTGCCCGGCGGCAAGGCCCACTACGACGTCTGGACCGGCAACCTGGGCGCCCTCTACCGCCTGGACGACGGCCAGCGGCTGTGGGCCAACTTCTCCCAGGGCTTCGAGCTGCCGGATCCGGCCAAGTACTACGGCAACGGCCGCTACGACATGGACGGCGCCGGCCCGACCCTGCTGCAGGGCATCTCTGTGGCCGACAACAGGCTCACCGGCATCAAGACCGACTCCGTCGAGCTGGGCTGGCGCCTGGTGGACGGCGGCCTGGACGCCCAGCTGGCGGCCTACCATTCCCTGTCCGACAAGAGCGTCAGCTATGACCGCAGCAACCTGGCGGTGAAGGTGAACGACGTCGAGACCCGCATCTACGGCCTGGAGGCGAAGCTTGACTACCAGTTCGACGGCGGCCTCTACGGCGGCGCCAACCTGCACCTGCTCAAGAGCGAGAGCAAGGTGGCCGGCCACTGGCAGAAGCTGGGCGCCGACCGGGCCAGCCCCAACAGCGCCACCCTCCATGGCGGCTGGCGCGGCGACGGCAGCTGGGTGGATCTGAACTGGCAGCTGCTGGCCGACTACGACGCCAATGGCCAGAGCCTGGAAGGCTACGACGTGCTCAACCTGGGGGTGGGCTACGAGCTGCCGGTGGGCGAGCTGCGCTTCGGCATCCAGAACCTGCTAAACGAGGACTACGAGACCCTGTGGAGCCAGCGGGCGCAGATCCTCTACGCCAGCCTCTCCAACCCGGCCCTGTTCCGCTATGAAGGCCGGGGACGCAGCTACGCGCTGAGCTACAGCGTCCAGTGGTAAGGAAAGGGGCCGAAAGGCCCCTTTTTCGTTGCCAGCGGCAATACTGAAGGCAGGTGCACCACCAGGGGGAGCCCATGAAAGCCCTGCTTTGGCTGCTGATGCTGTGCAGCGCCCTGGCCCGGGGCCAGGACATCGTCATCTGGAACCAGCTGGCCGAACACCCCAACCCGGCCATAGTGCGGCTGCTGCGCCTGGCCCTGGACAACACCAGCGCCGAGTACGGCGACTACCGCATCCGCCTCTCCGAGCCCATGGAGCAGGGGCGGGTGGTTCACGAGCTGATCAGCGGCGCCAAGGTGCAGGTCGGGGTCTTCGCCCCGGATCCGCAGCGGGTGAAGGAGCTGCTGGCGGTGCCCGTGCCCGTGGCCAAGGGCCTGCTGGGCTGGCGGCTCTGCTTTATCCGCGAGCATGACCAGAAGCGCTTCGACGGCATCCGCTCCCTGGCCGACTGGCGGGCCAGGGGCCTGACCCTGGGCCAGCACCTGCACTGGCCGGACACGGCCATACTCCAGGCCAACGACCTCAAGGTGCTGACCATCACCCGCTACCAGAGCCTGTTCCTGATGTTGCAGGTGGGCCGCTTCGACTGCTTCCCCCGCTCGGCCCTGGAGATCCAGGACGAGGCCAGGCGCCATCCTGAGCTGGCCATAGAGAAGCAGCTGGTGCTGCGTTACCCCCTGACGTTGCTCTACTTCGTCTCGCCCCAATACCCCGAGCTTGCCGAGCGCATCGAAAAGGGCCTGCAAATGGCCAGGGCCAGCGGCGACTTCGACCGCCTCTTCGACCGTTACTTCGGCCCGGCGGCCACCGAACTCAATCTCAAGAACCGAGCGGTGCTAGAGCTGGAAAGCCCAAACCTCACCGAGCTGGAGCAGGACATGCTCAAGGATCCCAGCCTCTGGTACCGGCCCAGGCAATGAAAAAGGCCCCGAGGGGCCTTTGCTTATTCGATATTCTGGATCTGTTCCCGCATCTGCTCGATGAGCACCTTGAGCTCCACGGCGCTCTGGGTGATGTCGGCGTTGATGGACTTGGAGGCCAGGGTGTTCGCCTCGCGGTTGAACTCCTGCATCATGAAGTCCAGGCGGCGGCCGATGGCGCCCCCCTTCTTGAAGACGTTGCGCAGCTCCTTGACGTGGGAGTCCAGGCGGTCCAGCTCTTCGGCCACGTCCAGGCGGGAGGCCAGCAGCACCATTTCCTGCTCCAGGCGCTGGGGATCCAGCTCCACCTGGGCTTCCTCGAAGCGGACGCTGAGCTTTTCGCGCTGCCATTGGATGATCTGCGGCATCTGCTCGCGCACGCGGGCCACCTCGGCGGTTACGCCGTCCAGGCGGGTTTCGATCAGATCCTGGAGGTTCTTGCCTTCGCTGGCGCGGGCGGCAATGAAGTCCTTTAGGGTGGCGTCGAAGGCGGCCAGCAGCTCCTTGGTGATGGCGTCCATGTCGGCCTCGGCCGCTTCCATGACGCCGGGCCAGCGCAGTATGTCCACCGGGTTGAACTGGGCGCCGCCCGGGGTGGTCAGGTCCACATGGCTGCCTTGCTGCTGGGCCTGGGCGTACAGGTCGGCCACCCAGTGGGCCTTGTCGGTGAGCAACCTGGCCAGGTTCTCGTTCAGGCTCAGCTGGTTGGCGTCGGCAGCGGCGGCCTCGAAGCGCAGCTGCACCTCCACTTTGCCCCTGGCCAGCTTGGCGCGGAGTTTTTCACGCAGCACGGGATCCAGGCCCCGGAAGCTTTCCGGCAGGCGCAGGTAGGTTTCCAGGTAACGCTGGTTGACGCTGCGGATCTCCCAGCTGGCGGTGCCCCAGTCGCCTTTCACTTCCTGGCGGGCAAAGGCGGTCATGCTGTGGGTCATGGTGTCTCTCGTGCCGTGAATGGATGTGGCGCCAGTATAGCGGCTGCCACCAAGGCCTGACCACCTTCATCTGGCCGGGCGGATCCCCTATACTTGGCGGCCATCAATCCACGCCACGAGACCCCCTATGCGCCCCAACGGTAGAGCAGTAGGCCAGATCAGGCCCGTCACCATCACCCGCAACTACACCGCCCATGCCGAGGGCTCGGTGCTGGTGGCCTTCGGCAACACCAAGGTGCTGTGCACCGCCTCCGTGGAAGAGGGCGTGCCGCGCTTTCTCAAGGGCAAGGGCCAGGGCTGGATCACCGCCGAGTACGGCATGCTGCCCAGGGCCACCCACACCCGCAACATGCGCGAGGCGGCTAAGGGCAAGCAGTCCGGTCGCACCATGGAGATCCAGCGCCTGATCGGCCGTAGCCTTCGCGCCGCCGTGGATCTCGAGGCCCTGGGCGAATACAGCATCACCATCGACTGCGACGTGCTCCAGGCCGACGGCGGCACCCGCACCGCCGCCATCACCGGTGCCTGCGTGGCCCTGGTGGACGCCCTGGACTGGCTCGGCGAGCAGGGCAAGCTCAAGGTGCGGCCCCTCAAGCACATGATTGCCGCCGTGTCCGTGGGTATCGTCGACGGCCGGGCGGTCTGTGACCTGGAATACGTGGAAGACAGCCAGGCCGAGACCGACATGAACGTGGTGATGACCGACGACGGCCGCCTCATCGAGGTGCAGGGCACCGCCGAGGGCGAGCCCTTCTCGGTGCCGGAATTCAACGCCATGCTGGAGCTGGCCGTGGCCGGCATCCAGGATCTCTGCCAGGCCCAGCGCGAGGCGCTGAGCTGATCGATTTTGAACGCGGCCCGGGGGCCGCGTTTTTGCATGTGGGAGCCAACATGAAAGCCTATCAGAAAGCCTTTATCGAATTTGCCCTGGAGCGCCAGGTGCTGCGCTTTGGCGAGTTCACCCTCAAGTCCGGCCGCACCAGCCCCTATTTCTTCAACGCCGGGCTGTTCAACACCGGCCGTGATCTGGCCCGCCTGGGCCGCTTCTACGCCGACGCCCTGGTGGACGCCGGCATCCAGTACGATGTGCTGTTCGGCCCCGCCTACAAGGGTATCCCCATCGCTACCACCACCGCCGTGGCCCTGGCCGACCACCACGACCAGGACGTGCCCTACTGCTTCAACCGCAAGGAGAAGAAGGACCATGGCGAGGGCGGCAGCCTGGTGGGCAGCGCCCTGGCAGGGCGCATCATGCTGGTGGACGACGTGATCACCGCCGGCACCGCCATCCGTGAATCCATGGAGATCATCAAGGACAACGGCGCCGAGCTGGCCGGGGTGCTGATCGCCCTGGACCGCCAGGAAAAGGGCAAGGGCGAGCTGTCCGCCATCCAGGAAGTGGAGCGCGACTTCGGCTGCCAGGTGGTGTCCATCGTCACCCTGGCCGACCTCATCTCCTATCTGGAAGACCGGCCGGAGATGGCCCAGCACCTGGAGGCGGTGCGCAGCTATCGGGCCCGGTATGGCATCTGAGGCCGTGCTCTCGGCACTAAAAAAGGCGACCCGCGGGTCGCCTTTTTCAATGGCGCATCGCCTTAACCGGCAATGCCGACCAGGGCGGCGGCGCCGCCCAGCAGCATCAGCACCACGTTGAGGATGATGGCGATCAGGGTGAACACGCCCATGATGGTGAAGTAGGTCTTGAGCTTGGCCATGGCCTGGCTGGCCACTTCCGGGGAGCCGTTGTGTTGGGCCGCCTCCAGGGCGCCGGCGGACTGGAACAGCAGTACGCCCATCCAGATCGGCAGCCAGGCGATGACAAGGCCTACTATGGTCAGGCCGGTCAGCACGCCGCCGATGATGGACATCACGCCCAGCAGCTTCATCCAGCCCTTGGCCTGGAACAGGGGGGTGCTGATGTCTTTGACGAGGGTTTGGGTCTGGGTATCCACGTTACTTCTCCTTGTTGAAAATTCGGCATCCTGCCCGGATGTGGTCTTTACAGCAGCTGGCTCTCGATGAGCTGCCACTGGGGCTGGAAGTTGTCGGTGGGCTTGTGCTTGAAGCCGCTGCGCACATACTGGCTGATGCGGCCCTCGCAGTAGGCCAGCAGCAGGTTGGCCAGCACCCCTTCCTCCACCTGGAAGCCCTTGCCTTCGCGCAGGCGGCGTTCGCGCAGGATCTGCTTGAGCTGGGTCTCCAGCTTGGCGAACAGGGTCTCGACCCGCTCCCGCAGCCGCTCCTGCTCGCCCTGGAGGGCGTCGCCGTTGATGATGCGGGTCAGGCCGGGGTTGCGCTCGGCGAACACCAGCAGCAGGTGCAGCAGCATGTGGATGCGGGACAGGGTGTCTTTCTCGTCACGCATGATCAGGTTGATGCGCGACAGCAGGGAATCCTCGATGAAGTCGATCAGGCCTTCGAACATCCGTGCCTTGGACGGGAAGTGCCGGTAGAGGGCGGCCTCGGACACGCCCACTTCGGCGGCCAGCTTGGCGGTGGTGATGCGCTGTCCGGCCTGGGTTTCCAGCATCCGGGCCAGGGCCTGCAAGATCTGTTCACGGCGACTGACTTTGGCGTTGGCCATTGTTGTTATTTTCCCTGCGACTAAAAGAGAGCCCCTGAAGAAGGGGCTATATTAGCGTGCCTTGTTGCGCTGTCAAAGGCGCTTAGTGACGGCCGGAATGACCGAAGCCGCCCTCGCCGCGATCGCTGCTTTCGAAGTCGTCGACGATCTGGAACTGGGCCTGCACCACCGGCATGAACACCAGCTGGGCGATGCGTTCGCCGGGCTGGATGGTGAAGCTGTCGTTGCCGCGGTTCCATACCGACACCATCAGTTGGCCCTGGTAGTCGGAGTCGATCAGGCCCACCAGGTTGCCCAGCACGATGCCGTGCTTATGGCCAAGGCCCGAGCGGGGCAAAATGGTGGCGCACAGGCCGGGATCATTGATGTGGATGGCCAGGCCGGTGGGGATCAGGCTAGTGTCGCCCGGGGCCAGTTCGACGGGGCCGTCGATGACGGCGCGCAGGTCCATGCCGGCGGAGCCGTCGGTGGCATAGGCGGGCAGGGGGAATTCGCTGCCGACACGTTGGTCGAGGATCTTCAGTTCGATGGGGGTCTTCATGCTTTGTCTTCCAAGAGTTGGGCCACCTTGGCCACCAGGGCCTTGGCCAGCTGCCTTTTGCTGGCCTGGCCCAGGGGCCATTGCTGATCCGGGCCGATCAGGGTCAGTTGGTTGTCGTCGCTGTTGAAGCCGAGTTCGCCGCCGACCTGGTTGGCGGCGATCAGATCCAGCTTCTTGCGCTTGAGCTTGTCGCGGGCGTAGGCCAGCACGTCGCGGGTTTCGGCGGCAAAGCCCACCACCAGGGCCGGCCTGTGCCTGCCGGTGGCCACATCCGCAATGATATCCGGGTTCCTGACCAGCTCCACCGTCATGGCGTCCTTGGTCTTCTTTATCTTGTCGTCGGCACTGGCCACAGGCCGGTAGTCGGCCACGGCGGCGCAGCCGATGAAGACATCGGCGGTGGCGGCGGCGGCCAGGGCGGCCTGGTGCATGTCCTGGGCGCTCTCCACGTCGATGCGTTCCACCCCGGCCGGGGTAGCCAGGGCCACGGGGCCGGCGATCAGGGTCACCTGGGCGCCCAGCTCACGGGCGGCGGCGGCCAGGGCGAAGCCCATCTTGCCGGAGCTGTGGTTGGACAGGAAGCGTACCGGATCCAGGGCCTCGCGGGTGGGGCCGGCGGTGATCACCAGGTGGCGGCCGGCCAGCAGCGGCTCCACGAACAGGGCTTCCAGGTGCTCGATCAGCTCCAGGGGTTCCAGCATCCGGCCCGGACCCACGTCGCCACAGGCCTGGGAGCCGGCGCCGGGGCCGAACAGCTGCACGCCGCGGCTGGCCAGGGTCTGCAGGTTGGCCTGGGTGGCGGCGGCCTTGTACATCTGCTGGTTCATGGCCGGGGCCACCGCCAGGGGGGCGGCACTGGCCAGGGCCAGGGTGGTGAGCAGATCGTCGGCCATGCCGGCGGCCAGCTTGGCGATGATGTCGGCGCTGGCCGGGGCCACCAGTATGGCGTCGGCCCACTTGGCCAGCTCGATATGGCCCATGGCGGCTTCGGCGGCCGGATCCAGCAGGCTGTCGCCCACCGGGTTGCCGCTGACCGCCTGCAACGTCAAGGGGGTGATGAACTCCTTGGCGCCCCTGGTCATCACCACGCGCACCTCGGCGCCGCGGTCCTTGAGACGGCGGGTCAGCTCGGCGCATTTGTAGGCGGCGATGCCACCGCTGATCCCGAGCAGGATCTTCTTGTCTTGTAGCTGGCTCATGGCAGGCAGACCTGGCTGAAAGTGGCTATAAGATACCAAATTGGCGGCGATGGGGACCACAGGGATGGGCATCAACCATTGGCCGGAGGCGGAGCGGCCCCGGGAAAAACTGCTGCAGCGCGGTGCCAGCGCCCTGTCCGACGCCGAGCTGCTGGCCATATTCCTGCGCATCGGCCTGCCCGGCAAGGATGCGGTGACCCTGGCCCGGGAGCTGTTGGGTCACTTCGGCGGCCTGCGGCCGTTGACGGAGGCCAGCCGGGAGCGCTTCTGCCGGGGGCCCGGCCTTGGCGACGCCAAGTACGCCCAGCTGCAGGCGGCCCTGGAGCTCAGCCGCCGCACCCTGGGGGAGCGGCTCAGGCGCCAGAGCGCCTTGACCTGCCCGGACGACACCAGGCGTTACCTGCAGGCCCAGTTGGGCAGCCGCCACCGGGAAGTGTTCTGCCTGCTGTTGCTGGACAGCCAGCACAGGGTGATCCGCCTCGACGAACTCTTTACCGGCACCCTGGACGGGGCCGCCGTCTACCCCAGGGAGGTGGTAAGGCGGGTGCTGGAGGCCGGGGCGGCGGCGGTGATCCTGGCCCATAATCATCCCTCTGGGGTGGCCGAGCCCAGCCGCGCCGACCGGCAGCTGACCGAGCGGCTGGCGGCGGCCCTGGCATTGATCGACGTGCCGGTTCTTGACCATTTGGTGGTCGGCGATGGAGAATGCGTTTCCTTTGCCGAGCGCGGATGGCTCTGAATTGCACAATTCACGGCTTTAGCTTGATCTCGGCGGGGGCATGCTGTATAAAATGCGCCCTCTCTACGCCTGGGGCGACGGCCTCTGGTGATACTAGCTCGAGCTGATGTAATTGGAGATTTCAAATGTCCCGAGTATGCCAAGTAACCGGCAAGGGTCCGGTTGTGGGTAACAACGTTTCCCACGCGCACAACAAAACGCGTCGTCGTTTTCTGCCCAACCTGCAATCCCACCGTTTCTGGGTTGCCAGCGAAAACCGCTTCGTAAAACTGCGTGTTTCCACCAAAGGTATGCGCATTATCGACAAGAAGGGTATCGATGCAGTTCTGACTGACATCCGTGCCCGTGGTGAAAAGGTCTAAGGGGTAAACCATGGCTAAAGGCATTCGTGAGAAGATCAAGCTGGTTTCCTCCGCTGGTACCGGTCACTTCTACACCACCGATAAAAACAAGCGCAACATGCCGGAAAAGATGGAAATGAAGAAGTACGATCCGGTTGTACGCAAGCACGTGATGTACAAGGAAGCCAAGATCAAATAAGGTCTGGTTCTCCTCGAAAAAACCCGGCGTCGGCCGGGTTTTTTTATGCCTGTTCGCCGGTTATGCTGGCGCCAGGCAAACAAGGAGTAAGCCCATGCTCACCCTGTTCGAACTGGCCGGCGCCCACCCCCAGCGCCGCTTCAGCCCCTTCTGCTGGCGCAGCCACCTGGCGCTGCTGCACAAGGGCCTCGACTTCCAGGCCCTGCCCTGGCGCTACTGCGACAAGGACGCCATCGCCTTCTCCGGCCAGGGCAAGGTGCCGGTGATCCGTGACGGCGAGACCGTGGTCAGCGACTCCTGGGAAATCGCCCGTTACCTTGAAAGCACCTACCCGGACCCGACACTGTTCCCCCGTGGCGAAGCCGAGGCCAGGGCCTTCACCGATGAGGTGGAGCAGCTGGTGACCCTGTCGATCCGCTGGTTCCTGTTGCCCCATATCCATGGCCACCTGAGCCCGGGCGACCAGGTCTATTTCCGCCGTACCCGCGAGGCCCAGATCGGCCGTCCCCTGGAACAGGCCGACCAGCAAGGGGACTGGGGCCAGTTGCAGCAGAACCTGATCTATTTCGCCGAGCTGCTCGATGACAACGACTGGTTCGGCGGCACCGAGCCCGGTTACGAGGATCTGGCGCTGCTGGGCACCCTGCTGTGGGCGGCGGCCGTCTATCCCCGGGACCCCCTGGCCGAGCAGCCGGTGTTGTCGGCCTGGCGGTCGCGGCTGGTGGCGCGCTTTGGTAAGCTCGCCGGCTTCAAGTTCTGCTATTCACTGTGAGACAGCCCCTTGCCTGAGTTACCGGAAGTCGAAACCACCCGCCGCGGCATCAGCCCCCACCTGTTGGGTCAGCGCATCAAGCGTATCGAGGTGCGCCAGCCTGGCCTGCGCTGGCCAGTGCCGGAGGCCCTGGCGCTGCTGGAGGGCCAGGTCATCGACAGGATCGAGCGCCGGGCCAAGTACCTGCTGCTCGAAACGGCCATGGGCAGCGCCCTGGTGCACCTGGGCATGAGCGGGGCCCTGCGCATCCTCACCCAGGCCCAGGAGCCGGCCAGGCATGACCATGTGGATCTGGTGCTGGAGAGCGGCCTGGTGATGCGCTACACGGATCCGCGCCGCTTCGGCGCCTGGCTCTATGTGCCGCCGGGTGAGCAGCACGAACTGCTGGCCAGGCTGGGGCCGGAGCCGCTCAGCGAGGCCTTCGACGGCCAGCGCCTGTACGGGCTCAGTCGCAACAGACGTATTCCGGTCAAGACCTTCATCATGGACAACGCCGTGGTGGTGGGGGTGGGCAACATCTACGCCAACGAGGCCCTGTACCTGGCCGGCATCGACCCCAGGCGGGCCGCCGGGCAGATCAGTCGGGAGCGCTACGACAGGCTGGCCGAGGCCATCAAGCAGGTGCTGGCCAGGGCCATAGAGCAGGGTGGCACCACCTTGAAGGACTTCACCGCCGCCGACGGCAAGCCCGGCTATTTCGCCCAGCAGCTCAACGTCTACGGCCGCAAGGGCCAGGGCTGCCCCGGCTGTGGCAGCGAGCTCAGGGAAGTGCGGATCGGCGGCCGCAGCACGGTGTTTTGTGTGGAGTGCCAGAAATGACCCTGCCGGTGATCCACATGTTCTGGCATGGCCCGGCCCTGTCGCGGTTGGAACGGCTGTGCATGGCGTCCTTCGTGGCCCAGGGCCATCTCCTGCACCTGCATGTCTACGAGGCCCCTGACGGCGTGCCGGAAGGCGTCCAGCTCAAGGATGCGACTGAGATCCTGCCCAGGGAGGCCATCTTCCGCCATCCCAAGACCGGCTCCATCGCCATGTTCGCCGACTGGTTCCGCTACAAGGTGTTGTTCGAGCAGGGCGGGATCTGGGCCGACACCGATGTGCTATGCCTGCGTCCCCTGGACTACGGTAGCGAGCTGGTGTTCGCCTGGGAAGACCGCAACATCATCAATAATGCCGTCATGGGCCTGCCCAAGGGACATGAGCTGGCACAATGGATGATGGCCTGCTGCGCCGACCCCAACCGCATCCTGCCCTATGACAAGGGCAAGGTACGTTGGCGAAAACGCAAACGCCGCTACCTGCAGGGCAACCGCATCGAGAATATCAAGTGGGGGGAGTATGGCCCCGTGGGCTTTACCCAGGCGGCCAGGCACCTGGGTCACGACCACCAGGCCCTGCCGTTCTGGCATTTCTACCCGGTGCATTACAGCAACTGGCAGGTGATGTTCGATACCAGCACGGCCGGCAACGAGGGCTTTCTGGGCAATGCCAGGGCCGTGCACCTGTGGAACGAGATGATCAGGCGCGACCCCGGCTTCGACAAGGATGGCCGTTTCCCGGCCGATTCGCCTTTCGAGCGGCTGTGGGCGCTTTACTTCAGAAGCGATAGCTGAGGTAGAGGCTGAGGCCCTTGATGTCGTAGAAGCTGTCTGGGCGGCCCCCCTGGGGATCTTCCGGCAGCAACTTGTCGCGGGCCACTTTTTCCCCGTAGCGGAAGTCGGCGCCCAGATCCCAGCCCGGCATGATGTCGCGCCATTGTGCGCCCAGGCCGGCGTAGTAGCCGTAGGCAGGGGTAGCCAGGTCATAGCGGGCCGCGCCGAGGAAGGCGGAGAAGGCCAGCTTGTCGTTGAGCCTGTACCTGTAGTCCAGGGCCCGTACCGCCAGCAGCAACTCGGAGCCCACCTGGTCCAGCTCGACCCGGAAGCCGAAGTCGCTGTTATCCGAGACGGCGCGACGGGCGCCCAGGCCCAGGTGCGGACCCAGCTCCAGATCGGTGTCGAACTCCTCCCGGCCATCGGCAATATTCACCGTGACCTTGCTGGCATTGAGGCCCAGATCCACGAAGAGTTCCGCCTGGGCCGTCGGGGCCAGCAGCAGGGTGGCCATCAAGCATGCTTTTTTCATCTACATCATCCCTTAGAAACGAATAAAGGCGCTGAGGCGGCTGTAGCTTTCTCCAAGCACATCCCGGCCCAGTTGCAACTCACCGCCGACCAGATAGCGCCGCCAGGGCAGGGCATAGCTGACCGAGAGCAGGTGGGCGCGATCGTAATCGACAGTGCCGTAGCTTTCATTGGCCAGGGTCCGGTAGCTGGCCTCCAGCAGGCCTCCGAATTCCGGTTGCCAGCCCAGTCTTACCATATGGCTTTGGCCACCGACGCCGTCGCCTGCGGCGCGCTGATCGCCGCCCCAATGGCCGATGACGTTGCCCTCGTTGGTCAGGCCGTCCAAATAGATGTGATGCACATACCAGGCGTTCTGCCACTCGGAGAACTCGTAGCTGAGGTCGAAATCCTGCCACAGCAGCGGGAAATGGACACCGGCCGACAGCGCGGCGTTGCCGAGGCGGTAGTCGGCTCCCTTGGAGGTGTCTTCGCCGCCGTATTCAAAATAGACCGCAAAGGGGGTCTCGCCCGGGAACAGGAAGCGGCTGGTGATGGAGGCGGCCTGGTTGCCGAATTCTTCGTCCGAGGTCAGGCCGCCGGCCTGGGTGTTGTCGGCGCTGGAGGGGCGGAAGAAGGCGTCGAAGATATCACCCAGGGACTTGCCGCCCCGGCTGCCGCCGCCGAACTGCATCACCCTGTTGACGCCCAGGCTCCAGCCGCTGACGGGCTCGATGGACAGGTGCATGCCGGCCAGGCGAGGCTTGCCGGATGTCAGTCCACCCCGGTGGCGGATGCGGTCCGAGTGGGACATCTCCGCCAGGAAGAATTCGTAGCTGAAGCCCCAGTCGGTGATCGGCGTGTAGTTGGACAGGGTCACGGACGCCATGGTCTGGGCCTGGGTGCTGATCAGCAGGGCGCTGTCGGTCATGGGCGACAGCCAGTGGTCCCGGTAACCGACGTCCAGCTGGGCATACTCGAAGCCCAGGCTCAGCAGGCTGTTGGTGGGAGTGGATTCGTCCTCGTAGGCCAGACCACCGACGGAAACCAGGGCGTAATCGGAGGGCTGCCAGTAGGCGCTGGCCGAGAGGCGGTAGGCGCTGTCTGCCGCCATGCCATGGGCATTGGCCAGGGCCACCTTGTCATCACTGGTCAGGGCCAGCTCGGCGCTGGCGTGGCTGACGCCGGCCTTCTTCATGTAGCGCTTGAGGTAACGCCTGACCTGGCCGCAGGTGACAGGATCCTGCTGGCAGGCCTTGGGCAGGGCGTCCAGCACGGTGGCGGCGGCAATGGGCCGGCGCAGCACCGGCTTGTCGGCCAGGATCAGCACCCGCTCCACCTGGCGCTCGATCTCCGGGGACAGGTTCAGGGGCAGATAGGGGCTGACGCCGCGGGCCTGGCCTTGGCCGGGCAGCAGAACGGCGGCAACGGCCGCCGCCAGGGGCAGGTATTTCATGGCATTCCTTGTCGTTACTTGACCTTGTCTATCAGTGCCTTGGCCACGTCGGGATGGACGAACTGGGACACATCGCCGCCGTGCAGGGCCACCTCCTTGACCAGGGTGGAGGAGATGAAGGAGTTCTCCTCGGCCGGGGTCAGAAAGACGCTTTCCAGATCCGGCTTCAGGCGCCTGTTCATGTTGGCCAGCTGGAACTCGTACTCGAAGTCGGACACGGCGCGTAGGCCGCGGATCAGCACGGTGGCGTTCTGTTGGCTGGCGAAGTCGATCAGCAGGCCGGAGAAGCCGACCACTGCCACATTGTCCAGGTGCGAGACCACCTGCCTGGCCAGGGCTACCCGTTCATCCAGGGAGAACATGGGTTTCTTGGATGGGCTGGCGGCAACGCCGACCGTGACCTGGTGGAACAGGCGTGAGGCCCGTTCGATCAGGTCGGTGTGACCGTTGGTAATGGGGTCGAAGGTTCCCGGATAAATCACCCTGATGGACATGCTGTCGGCTCCTGCTGGCCACCGTCACAGGCGGACGGTGATTTTCTCAAAGCATTCATGCTGTTGGCGGTCAAGGATACTATAGGTAAGGGTGCTCAAACCATCGTCTGCCGGGTTGTCCAGCAGCCGGTAGAGGCGGCTGCGCCTGGCCCTGTTGTGCCTGACGTGCTCGGGCTTGTCCCCCTTGCTGATCCGTACCTGCTGGTGGGGGGGGTTGGGCAGATCGTGGAACTGGCCCTGCTCGTCGAAATGGCAGCAGGCACCGCTGAGCAGCAGTCGGAACAGAAAGTCGTCGTCTTCCTTGCCCCAGCCCCAGTAGTGGTTGGAAAAGCCGTTGGCGGCAAAGGCCTGCTCTCGGGAAAGGCTGATGGCGCCGGAGAAATTGATGCTGCGCAGCCGGTCGCTGGGCCTGTGGGTGGACAGCAGTTGGTTGATCAGCCGCAGCGGCTGGGAGGGGCAGCGGTAGTCGGCCTGCACCGGCACGGCGTCCACGTCATGGAGGCAGTAATAGTCGCTATGCTCTGCGGCGTAATGCATGCCGATATTAAGCAGCTTGCCCCTGTTGAACAGGGCGTTGCCGGCCTGCTCCACCACCAGGATGCGGTAGTCGATGGCCTGCTCGGTCAGTGCCTGGGTGATGGCCGGGATAAAGGCGTTTAGATGCTCATCCCGGTCACGGTAGGGAATGATCACGGTCAGCCGTTTGTCGGACCTGAAGGACAGCGGCGCCTGGCCGGCCTGGGCCTGCAGCAGTCTGCGCACCGGTGCGATCAGCCGGATCTCATTCAGAGGCACCGGCCGGTAGCGTTTGCCCTTGGCCGGCACGGGGCTGTCGGCGGGGGCGGCGGTGCGGCTGGGGAGCAGCCTGTAGAGGTAGCGTTGCCAGAGCGTGGGGGGCTGATAGGAAAAGGTCATCTTGGTATCAATCTTTACTGCGTTTGGCTTCATCGTGAAGGCAATTGCCGTACAGAGCGGTATAGCGCTGCGCGGTCCGCTGTGGGGCAAAGACATCCAGTGTCTGTTTGGCCGCTTCGCTCAATTGCCTGCCCAGCTCCGGGTCGTCAAGCAGTTGGCGCAGGGCCTCGGTGAGGGCAGGCCCGCTGCCGGTTTCCACCAGCAGGCCGTTTTTCCGGTCCTGGATGATGTCGACTATGCCGCCGGCTCGGGAGCCGATCACGGGCACGCCGTGCTGCATGGCCTCCAGTATGGTGGAGCCCAGGCCCTCGCTCAGGGAGGGGAACACCAGCAGATCCAGGGCCGCCAGCCAGTTGCCGATATCCTGCCTGTGGCCAAGGAAATGGACATTGTCCAACCCGGCGGCCTGGGCCTCCAGCTCTTGGCGGTCTGGGCCGTCCCCCAGGAACAGGAAGGCTACCTGGGGATGGCTGTCCTTAAGCTGACGGGCCGCCGCTATGGTCAGGTGGAAGCCCTTGTGGTGCAGCAGCTTGCCGACCTGGCCGACCAGCACCTTGCCGGGGAAGCCCTGCCTGATGGCGTCGACGGCATCGGCATCGGCGGCAAAGCCGGAATAGCTGGAGGGAATGATGGCCGTTTGTGCGTCGGCCACCCGGCTTTTGACCACGGATTCGATGGCGCGGCTCAGGCAGGCCACGGTGGCCGCCCTGCGGTAGGCCAGGGCGGTCAGGTGCCCCTTGCCCAGGGGGTTGTCGACCCGCCTGGTGATGACATAGGGCGTCTTCCTGAGCAGCTGCTCCAGCAGGGCCCAATACACGGCCTTGCCGTCGTGGCAATGGATCAGATCCCAGTCGCCCCCCTGGCCGTGGCCCTTGAGGAAATGGTTCACCTGCCTGGTGGTCACGGGCAGGGAGGCCACCTCGTCAAAGAGACGGCTGCCGGCCTTGGCGATCAGGGTCTGCTTCAGGCCCTGGGCCGCCAGGGAGCGGATCAGGTTGAGGGTCTGGCGCTCGCCACCGGAAAAGCCGCTGGCCAGGTTGACGTGGCAGATGTGCATGTCGAGCTTCTTGTCGGGAAAACGGCTCTAGTCTACGGGAAAGGACGGCCTTATGGTAAGGTTGCGGCGCCTGTGAAGTCGGAGAATGTCAGATGAAGGTCTTGGTGGTCAGCTCATACAAGGACACCTGGAACTCGGTTCGTCCCGAGGCCGAGATGTTGATTGGTCTCGCCGATCATGGTGTCGAGCTGGAGGTCATGACCCAGGGCGATGCCGACTATGTCAGCCGCTTCCGGGAGGCCGGGGTTAAAGCCCATCCCTACCACCCCACCAAGAAATTCAGCCTGGAGGCCATCAGCCGTATCCGCAGGGTGCTCAGGGAAGGCCGTTTCGACGCCGTCTACAGCTTCAACAACAAGGCCATCGCCAACGTCAACCTGGCCGCACTGGGCCTGCCGGTGAAGGTGCTGACCTACCGGGGCCAGACCGGCAACATCAGCAAATGGGATCCCAGCTGCTACCTGACCCACCTGAGCCCGCGGGTTGACCGTATCGTCTGCGTCTCCAAGGCCACCCGGGACGACCTGCAGCAGCATGTCTGGGGTAATCGCAACAAGGTCTGCGCCGTCTACAAGGGCCACGATCTGGCCTGGTATCAGGAGCAGCAAGCGGATCTTGGCCAGTTCGGCATTCCCGAAGGCGCCTTCGTGGTGGGCTCGGTGGCCAATGCCCGGCCCCGCAAGGGCCTGCCGGTGCTGATGGCGGCCACCCACGACCTGCCGAAAGACAGCGACATCCACCTGCTGCTGGTGGGTGGCGGCATGGATACTCCTGAAGTGAAGGCCCTCATTGACGCCAGCCCCATGAAGGACCGCATTCACCTGGCCGGATTCCGCAAGGACGCCCCGGCCATCATCGCCGCCTGCGATGTCTCGGTGCTGGCCTCCACCAAGCGGGAGGGCCTGCCCAAGACGGTCATCGAGGCCATGGTCTATGGGGTGGCGCCCATCGTCTCCAATACCGGTGGCAGTGCCGAGCTGATCGAGGACGGCGTGTCCGGCATAGAGGTGCAGCCGGGGGACGCGGCGGCCATTGCCGCCGGCATCCAGCGCCTTTATCAGGACAGGGAGCTGTGCGAGCGCATGGGCCAGGCGGCCCGGGGCCGCATCGACAGCCATTTCAACGTCAGGCAGTCCTCGGCCGAACTCTACAGGGTGTTGCGGGAAACCCTCAGCGGCGACTTTTGATCCACAGGGCCGCGTACTTGTTGAAGGCATAGTGGGCGGTGAACATGGCCAGCAGGAAGCCGTGTTTGCCGTCCAGAAAGCCCCTTTGCAGCAGGTATTTCCGAACGAAGGCCCCCAGGCCGTGCAGGCAGGCCGATGTGAGACCCGCCTGCTTGCCCCTTCTCGCCTTGCCCTCTGCCCAGTCGTTGGCGTAGCGCACCGACTTCTGCAGGTAGGAGGTGAAATCCCCGGTGGTGTAGTGCAGCAGGTGGCCGGGCAGATCCTCGACCTGGGCACCGCCGCAGCTGACCTTTTCATGGACCAGGGCGTCGTCGTACTGGTACTCATCGCGGCGGTACAGGCGCACGATGCGGTCCGGGTACCAGCCCGAGTGCTTGATGAAGCGACCGAAGAAGTCGGTGAGGCGGTTGGCCCGGTACACGGTCTGGCGCCTGTCGTCGGCCACGGCGGCCAGGATCCCGGCCTTCAGCTCCGGAGTGACCACCTCGTCGGCGTCCAGCCACAGCAGCCAGTCGCCCTGGGCATATTCCTGGGCCCGCTGGCGCTGGGGGCCGAAGCCGGGCCAGTCGGCGCTCTGGAAGACCCTGGCGCCGGCGGCCTCGGCGATGGCCAGGGTATCGTCGCTGGAGCCGGAGTCCAAAACCACTATCTCGTCCACCCAGCCCTTGATGCTGTCCAGGCAGGCGGGCAAGTCTTCTGCCACGTCCTTGGTGATGATGACGGCGCTCAGCTTCACTTTATGGTCTCCAGCACCTTGTCCACCGAGATCTCGGTCAGGCAGTGGTAGTGGCCGAAGCGGCAGGTGCGGTCGAAGCAGGGGCTGCATTCGATGGGGTGGCGCACTATGGTGGCCCTGTCGGTCAGCGGCGGGGTGAAGTCCGGGCTGGTGGAGCCGTAGATGGCCACCACCTGGGCGCCGCTGGCGGCGGCCACGTGCATCAGTCCGGAGTCGTGGCTCACCACGGTATGGCAGAGGGCGAACAGATCCACGGTGTCTTCCAGCCTTGTCCTGCCACAGAGGTTGTGGACACCTTCCTGGTCGGCGGCGATGGCGTCGCCGGCTTCCACGTCCTTGGGGCCGCCCATGACCCACACCTGGTAGCCCTGTTCCACCAGTCGGGCGGCCAGGGCGCGGTGCTTGTCCAGGGGCCACTGCTTGGAGGGGCCGTATTCGGCGCCGGGGCAGAGGGCCACGGCGGGCCTGTCCAGGCCGATGCCCAGCTTGCTCAGCACCGCTTCGCCGCTGGCCCTGTCCAGGCGCAGTTGCGGGCTGGGAACCTCGAGTTGGTACCTTGCGTAGTCGGCCTTGCCGGCGCCCAGGCCCAGGTAGCGCCACACCGTCTTGTCGGTGATGGTCTGGCCGTCCCGGGTGGGACGGCGCTTGCGGGCATCGGTGAGCAGGAAGCTGCGGCCCTCGCCGCTGAAACCCACCCGCTCGGGGATGCGGGCGAAGAAGGGCACCAGGGCCGATTTGAAGGAGCGCGGCAGTATGATGGCCTTGTGATAGCCCTCGCGGCTCAGCTCCCGGCCCAGCCGCCAGTTGCCCTTGAAGTTGAGCTTGCCGTGGCTCCAGGGCGCGGCGATGCCGCGGCGCACCTGGGGCATGCGGGCGATGATGGGCAGGGACCAGCCCGGCGCCAGCACGTCTATGATCGCTTCCCGGTCTCTTTGCGCGATATCCATAAAGAGGGCCTGGGCCATGACCATGTCACCCACCCAGGAGGGGCCGACGATCAGGTACTTCACTGCTGGTCGAGCCAGGTCAGGTAGTCGGAAACGCCCTCGGCCACCGTCTTGAACTCTTCCTTGTAGCCGACGGTGCGCAGCTTGCCGATGTCGGCCTGGGTGAAGCTCTGGTAGCGGCCCTTGAGGTGCTCGGGGAAGGGGATGTACTCCACCTCACCCTTGCCGTGGTGGGCGATCACCGCATCGGCCACGGCCTGGAAGGGCTCGGCACGGCCGGTGCCCAGGTTGAAGATGCCGCTGAACTGGGGGTGGTCCAGGAACCAGAGGTTGACCTTGCAGACGTCGCCCACATAGACGAAGTCGCGCTCCTGGCCGCCGTTCGGGTAGCCGTCGCTGCCTTCGAACAGCTTGGGGTTCTTGCCGTCTAGGATCTGGTTGTGCAGGTGGAAGGCCACCGAGGCCATGGAGCCCTTGTGCTGCTCGCGGGGGCCGTAGACGTTGAAGTAGCGGAAGCCCACCACCTGGCTCTCGGCCTCGGGCAGGATGCGGCGCACGTACTGGTCGAACTGCCACTTGGAGTAGCCGTAGACGTTCAGCGGCCCTTCGCATTCGCGCTCTTCACGGAAGCTGTCGGAGCCGCCGTAGACGGCGGCGCTGGAGGCATAAAGGAAGGGGATCTCCCTGTCCAGGCACCAGTGCAGCAGCTCCTTGGAGTAGTCGTAGTTGTTCTCCATCATGAACTTGCCGTCCCACTCGGTGGTGGCGGAGCAGGCGCCCTGATGGAAGACGGCCTGGACCGGGCCGAAGTCTTCGCCTGAGACAATGCGGGCGATGAAATCGTCCTTGTCCAGGTAATCGGCGATGTCCAGGTCGGCCAGGTTCTTGAATTTGGTGCCGTCGGTGAGGTCGTCGACCACGACGATGTCGGTGAGGCCCCTGTCATTGAGGGCCTTGACCAGGTTGGCGCCGATGAAACCCGCGCCGCCGGTAACGATGATCATGTAGCTATGCCTTGTTCCGTGCGCCCATGGCAACTGTGGTAGACTCTGGGTCATTTTCAGCCACTTAGCCTGGGCCAATGAAAACCAGAGACAAGATACTGCAGGCCAGTCTGGCGCTATTCAACGAGCGTGGCGAGCGTAACGTCACCACCAACCACATTGCCGCCCATCTGGGCATCAGTCCAGGCAATCTATACTACCACTTCCGCAATAAAGAGGACATTATCCACAGCATCTTCGGCCAGTACGTGGAGCACCTGGAGACGGCCTTCGCGCCCCGGGATCAGGGCCCCATCACCCTGGAAGTGCTGATGAGCTACCTGGATGGCGTCTTCTACACCATGTGGGAGTTCCGCTTCTTCTACGCCTCGTTGCCGGACATCCTGGCCCGCAACCCCGAACTGCACCAGGAATACTACGAGGTCCAGCAGCGCCTGGCCGAGCGGGTGATCGCCATCCTCAAATCGCTGCGGGAAGAGGGCATCTTCGCCATAGACGACGAGGCCCTGCCGTACCTGGCCCACACCATCAAGATCCTGGTGACCTTCTGGATCAGCTACCAGACCACCCAGGCCGTGGAGGCCAGGATCACCAGGCCGGTGATCTACCAGGGGGTATTGAAGGTCATCTTCCTGATCAAGCCCTACCTGACCGAGGCGGCCCGCGACACCATCGCCCGCCTGGAAGACCACTACAAGAAAATGGCCTCGCGGCTACGCTGAGGTCCGCTGTCTAAAACGGCGCCTTCGGCTACAATGGGCGCCGCGCAAACCTTTTAATCGGAGGCCCGGATGAGTGCCAAGCTTTTCGACCATCTCAAGCAGGAACTGCAGACCCTCAAGGCCGAGGGCCTGTACAAGGACGAACGTATCATCACCAGCGCCCAGCAGGCGGCCATCCAGGTCCAAAGCGGCGAAGAGGTGATTAACTTCTGTGCCAACAACTACCTGGGCCTGGCCAACCATCCGGAGCTGATCAAGGCCGCCAAGCAGGGCCTGGACGAGCACGGCTTCGGCATGGCCTCGGTGCGCTTCATCTGCGGCACCCAGGACATCCACAAGACCCTGGAGAAGAAGATCGCCGACTTCCTGGGCATGGAAGACGCCATCCTCTACTCCTCCTGTTTCGACGCCAACGCCGGCCTGTTCGAAACCCTGCTGGGCCCCGAAGACGCCATCATCTCCGACGCCCTCAACCACGCCTCCATCATCGACGGCGTGCGCCTGTGCAAGGCCAAGCGCTTCCGTTACGCCAACAACGACCTGGCGGAGCTGGAGCAGCAGCTGCAGGCCGCCGACGAGGCCGGCGCCCGCTTCAAGCTGATCGCCACCGACGGCGTCTTCTCCATGGACGGCGTCATCGCCAACCTGCCCGGCATCTGTGACCTGGCCGAGAAATACGACGCCCTGGTGATGGTGGACGACTCCCACGCCGTCGGCTTCGTCGGCGAAGGCGGCCGCGGCGTCCACGAGTTCCACGACTGCATGGACCGCGTGCACATCATCACCGGCACCCTGGGCAAGGCCCTGGGCGGCGCCTCCGGCGGCTACACCGCCGCCAGCAAGGAAGTGGTGGACATGCTGCGCAACCGCAGCCGTCCCTACCTGTTCTCCAACTCCCTGGCCCCGGCCATCGTCAACGCCTCCATCCGGGTGCTGGACATGCTGGCCGACGGCCACGAGCTGCGCGCCAGGCTGGAAGAGAACAGCCGTTACTTCCGCGAGCGCATGACCGAGGCCGGCTTCACCCTGGCTGGTGCCGACCACGCCATCATCCCGGTGATGCTGGGCGACGCCAAGGTGGCCAAGGAAATGGCCGACCGCATGCTGGCCGAAGGCATCTATGTAGTGGGCTTCAGCTTCCCGGTGGTGCCCAAGGGCCAGGCCCGCATCCGCACCCAGATGTCCGCCGCCCACACCAGGGAGCAGCTGGACAAGGCCATAGACGCCTTCATCCGTATCGGCAAAGATCTCGGCGTGATCTAAGGAGTTCACCATGAAAGCACTGGCAAAGCAGCATGCCGAGAAGGGCATCTGGATGGTCGACGTGGACAAGCCCGAGCTTGGCCACAACGACGTCATGATCAAGATTAAGAAGACCGCCATCTGCGGCACCGACATGCACATCTACAACTGGGACCAGTGGGCCCAGAAGACCATCCCGGTGCCCATGGTGGTCGGCCACGAATACGTGGGCGAGATCGTCGCCGTCGGCCAGGAGGTCAAGGGCTACCAGGTGGGCGACCGGGTCTCCGGCGAGGGCCATATCACCTGTGGCCACTGCCGCAACTGCCGCGCCGGCCGGGTGCACCTGTGCCGCAACACCACCGGCGTCGGCGTGGACCGCGAGGGCGCCTTCGCCGAGTACCTGGTGATCCCCGCCTACAACGTCTTCAAGCTGCCGGACAACATCCCCGACGAGATCGCCGCCATCTTCGACCCCTTCGGCAACGCCGTACACACGGCGTTGAGCTTCGATCTGGTCGGTGAGGACGTGCTGATCACCGGCGCCGGCCCCATCGGCATCATGGCCGCCGCCGTGGCCAGGCATGTGGGCGCCCGCCATGTGGTGATCACCGACGTCAACGAATACCGCCTGGAGCTGGCCGAGAAGATGGGCGCCACCCGCGCCGTCAACGTGGCCAAGGAAAAGCTGGAAGACGTCATGAGCGAGCTGGGCATGACCGAGGGCTTCGACGTGGGTCTGGAGATGTCCGGGGTGCCCGTGGCCTTCAACCAGATGCTGGAAACCATGAACCACGGCGGCCACATCGCCATGTTGGGCATCCCCCCCGGCGACATGGCCATCGACTGGTCCAAGGTCATCTTCAAGGGCCTGGTCATCAAGGGCATCTACGGCCGGGAAATGTTCGAGACCTGGTACAAGATGGCCTCGCTGATCCAGTCCGGCCTGGATCTCACCCCCATGATCACCCATCAGTTCCCCATCGACGACTTCCAGAAGGGCTTCGAGGTGATGGGCTCGGGCCAGAGCGGCAAAGTCCTGCTGAATTGGGATTGATCAAACCCAGGTGAAAAAGGGCTGCCAAGAGGTGCAGCCCTTTTTGTTAGCCGTTTATAATCCCTTCACTTGTTCTTAACGGATTGAGATCGTGAAACATTTCCTTCTGGCAGCCCTGCTGCTGTCCTTTACCGTCACTGCCGCTCCGGCCACCCCCAAATCCACCGTCTACGAGCTGCTCCTGCTGAGCCAGGAACGCAACGACATCAAGCTGGGGGCCAAGGCCCTGAACCACGAGCCAGGCCAGCCGAGGCAGACCTGGGATCTGGCCGCGGCGGTCTTTGCCAGCCTTGGCGAGCACGACCGCGAAGAAGATTCGGACACCCGGGCCTGGCTGGCCAAGGCGCTGGGCCGCTCCGGCCAGCCCCGTTACCTGCCGGTGCTGGTTCGGGCCTTGCAAAAAACCGAGCACGGCAACATCAAGAAACACGTCAAACGTGCCATTCGCCAGTTGAAGAAGGGTGACTTGAGCCAGGAGGCCTTCGAAGCCAGGTCCGTCGACATCCAGGGGCGTAGAGACAGTCTCAATCGACAACTGACGCCGCTGCGCGCCTCGTCCTCGTCCTTCGACAGCATAGTGTCGGACGCGTCGCTGGCGGAGGTACTGCAGACCCTGGGACTGCCCAACGGGGCCCAGGATGCCATGGAGGTCAAGTTCCGTCCTTTTATCGGCAATCAGCGTTTCCAGCAGCTGCAAATCAACTATGTCGGTATTGGTACCCTGCGCTTTCGCTATGACAACAACCGCTGGCGACTGCTGGAAAAGATGTCCCAGGTCGATGTCGATCTGGCGGTCTCCGACGGTCTCAAGGTCATGGCCAGCCGACTCATGGGCCGGAACGCGGACGAGGTCCGCAATGTCGCCAAGGAAATGTATCGGCAGCAGTTGTTCGATGAAGGGCTGCTCGATCTGGTCGGCCAGCGGATCTGGATGGATCTGGACGCCAAGGACAAGCTGACGGCCGATGCCATGGCCTGGTTGTGCAAGGTGCTGGGCCACAGCGGCAATGGCCGTTATAAGCAGTTCTTGGAAAAAGTGGCGGCGCAAAGCAGCAACCGCAAGATCACCCGCTATGCGGCCAATGCCGCGCAGAACCTGCCGGCCGTGGCCGAATCGGTCAGTTTCAAGGTCGCCCCCTGATGTTGAGCCTAATGGTCGGGGCGGCTGCGACCCTGGAGTTGGGCCTGGGTGCCACCGTCACCTACCTGGAGGACTATGTGGGCGCCGGGGAAGGGCAAACCTATGTGCTGCCCTTTCCCTACATCTACTACCGCTCCGACAAGCTCAGCATCGACCGCAACCTGATCCGCGGCGAGCTGGCCGAAAAGGGGCCCTGGCGCCTGGAGCTGAGCCTGTCCGGCAGCATCCCCGCCGACAGCGACGACAACCGGGCCAGGCGCGGCATGATGGATCTGGGCTGGCTGGGCTCGGCCGGGCCGGCCCTGCAGTATTACCTGGATGGCGACGGCCACAGCGATAATGCCTTCTACCTTGAGCTGCCGGTGCGGGCCGCCGTATCCCTGGACGACGGCGATCTGCACGGCCGCGGCGTCGAAGTGGAGCCGGCCCTGGTCTGGCAGCGGCGCTACCAGTGGGGCAGCTGGGATCTGAAGCCCACCCTGAGGGTCGGCCCGCGCTGGGCCAGCCGCGACTACCACCAGTATTACTACGGGGTGGCTCCCGAGTTCGCCCTGGCCGACAGACCCGCCTACCAGGCCGGCAGCGGCTTCGGCGGCTGGAAGCTGGCGGCTGGCCTGACCCTGCGCCATGGCCATTGGTGGTTGGGGGCCTTCGTGCGCGGCCATGAACTGGGCGATGCCAGCTTCAGGGACAGCCCCCTGGTCAAGGACAGCCAGAGCCTCAGCGGCGGCGTCGCCCTGGCCTGGGTGTTCTGAAAGCGATCCACTGGCCTTGATTTTAACAACTTGCTAACGTCAGGGCTGGTCAGCAAACCGGGGCAAGGATATGCGGGTCGTGCTGTTTCTGATGGGGGCCGCGTTATGGCTGGCGCTGGGGCTGCCAACAACCCTGGCGCTGCTGTTTGGCAGCGCCAGGGTGGTGAGCCTGGCCGGCCTGTGGCTGTTTTCCCTCTACCTTGGCCTGGGCGTGCTGTCCTATCGCCTGGAGCGCCTGCACCGTCACCAATGCTGGCTGTTGCCGCTGCCGTTGTCGGTCAGCGCCTTGGTGATGCTGGCCCACCCAGGTGAATGCGAGCCTGGCATTACGTGCCTGATGGCGCTCTTGGCCGCCCTGCTGACGCTGCTGCATCGGCACTCACCCAAACGGCTGCGGCGTTCCCACCTGGCATGAAAAAGCCGCCCTCAGGCGGCCCTTCCCTTAGATGTTTCCCCTTTCCAGCTCCGCCAGGCGGCGTTGGAACTGGCCGACGGGCCAGCCCTGGTCTTCGCCTTCGTCTATGGCTTCGGCCAGGTATTTGCGGGCCTTCTTGAGATCACCCCTGGCGGCCCAGGCCTCGGCCAGCACAGCATAGCTGGCCGGGTCGTCCTTTTCGTCCAGGGCCTCTTGGGCCAGGGTCACCGCCCGCTCGGGATCGCGCAGCTGTTCGCCATCGGCGGTGGCCAGGATCCGCGCCAGCTCCCGCTTGGCCACCCAGCGATCCGCCTTGGCGGCCAGCTCCAGCCAGTGCCTGGCCTTGGCCCAGTCCTGGCTGAGCCTGTCACCCCGAATAAGCTCGATGCCCAGGGTTTCCTGGGCCTGGGCGTCGCCCTGCTGGGCGGCCAGGGTCAGCCAGAGGATGCCCTTCTGGCGGTCGATGCGGCAGCCTCGGCCATAGATCAGATCGGTACCCAGCTGATACTGGGCCAACAGGTTGCCACCCTTGGCGGCCTCGTTAAGCCAGTGGTTATCGTCGCCGATGGCGCTGGGATCCATGGCATAGGCCAGGTTCAGGGCCAATCGGTCCTGGCCTCGCCAGGCACTGGCTTGCAGCACATAAAGTACGTCCGGGTCGTGCTGTTCAGACACCTTGAAGCGGGTCTGGGCCAACTGGGATAACAGGTAATCCTTGTAGGGACTTTCTTCGCCCTCGATAAAGCGGGGGTTCCTGGGCTGTCCATGGCCATCCAGGGTAAAGGCCAATCGCCAGCTGGCATGGCTGTCCTTGCTCAGGCCTTCGGGTCTGACCCAGTAATGCTTACCCTGGGGCTCGATGGGGGCAGACAGGAACTTTTCACCCTGGCGAGCTTCTGCTATGCGCCAACCATCGGTGCTGTTCAGCCAGTTGATGGCGCTGTAGAGGACGTATTGCGCTTCGCTGTAGCCCGCTTCGGCCTGCTCCCTGAAGGGTACCAGGGCCTCGGCCAGCTTGGCGGTGTCGGCGCTGTATCCCAGCAGGTTGTAGGTCAGTTTCACGCGCTGACCCGGGATACGGGCGGGATTGCCCTGGCGGTCGGTCGGTTTCTCGTAGATCCATTTGGCGACGGCCTTCAAGGCCGATTTGTCGAAGACCTTGGGGGGCATGCTGCCAAGGATGCGGATGTTTTCCGGGCGGCCGGCCTCGTTGATATCGAACCTGACGTCGACGTAGCCCGACTGACTCTTTTTGGCCGCCTTCTTGGGGTACTTGGGCTCCATCCGCTTGATGGGCTTTGCCTGGCTGCTTGGCTCTTCGGCAATGGACACGTCCGGCAGCAGTTGCGCCTTGATGGCCTGGCTGCCATGGCTGGCGAGCCGTTCGGCGGCGACGGCCCTGGCCCGCTCAAGCTGCGCCGGGGTCATGGTCCTGGCCAGCCGCTCGGGCAGGCCCCTGGCGCTTTCCATGCCGTTGTCGGCGGCCGCCACGAACCAGGCGTAGGCCTGGACTTGATCGGCTTCTACCCCCTCGCCGTTATGGTACATGGCGCCCAGGTTGAACTGGGCGTTGGCATGGCCCAGCCTGGCGATGGCCTGGAATTCCTGGAGGGCCTGCTGGTAGTCCTTGTCCTGGTAACTTGCCATGCCCTGGGCGAAGTCGGCCAGGGCCGGTGCCCCCAGCAGCAGGGAGGAGGCGAGAGCGAGTGTCCTTAGCATGATCAGTCCCTTGCGTTGATATTCACATTTTTGCAACCTGCAAAGTTACCACAGGGTAAATTGTCGGCAAAGGGCAGACTCTTTGTATGGTTTTGGCTACTATGGGCTTGCAACTACTTGGACGGATCCCATGGACAAGGTCAAGGCGCTTTTTCGCAAGACACTGGAGCTGCTGGGCAAGTATCAGCTGCCGCCCACTCCCCAGAATTATGCCCTCTGGTATGCCTATGCCAGCCAGGAAAAACCCGAACTCAACGAGGCCATAGACAGCTTCCTGCTCACCAATGACGCCCTGTCGGTGACCGTGGCCCAGGAGCTCTACGACCAGCACCTGGCGGCCAGCGTCTGGCGCGACGCCCAGGGCCTGCGCGAGAACATGACCGCCATGGCCCATGAGCTGGCCACCACCGTCAAGGACACCCAGACCGACACCCACAACTACCAGCAGAACATGGAAGCCCGCTTCGCCCGCCTGGAGGGTGTCGAGAGCGGGGACGTGCCATTGGACATGGTGGTGGACGAGGTGCGCAACCTGGTCCAGGATGCCCGCAAGATAGGTGACAGCACCAGGTTCCTCAACGATCGCCTGGTCAAGGCCGAATCCGAGATCGGGGCCCTGCGCGACGCCCTGTCCAAGACCCGGGCCCAGGCCCTGCGCGACGTGCTGACCGGCCTGCTTAACCGGCGTGCCTTCGACATGGAGCTGGCGGCGGCCAAGCCGCCGGTGTCGCTGGTGCTGATGGATCTGGACCACTTCAAGACCCTCAACGACACCTTCGGGCACCTGCTTGGCGATCAGGTGCTCAAGGCGGTGGCCAAGCTGCTCAACCAGGCCTGCTATGACGGCATCAAGGCGTTTCGCTTTGGTGGCGAGGAGTTCGTGCTGCTGGTGCCCAAGCCCCTGAAGCTGGCCCAGCGTTTCGCCGAAAGCCTGCGCCAGCAGCTGACCCGGCTGGCGGTCACCGACAGGCGCAGTGGCCGCACCGTGGATGCCATCACAGCTTCCTTCGGGGTGGCCGAGGCCGCCGAGCACGACAATGCCGCCAGCCTGGTCGAGAAGGCCGATAAACAGCTTTACGAGGCCAAGAAACTGGGCCGCAACAGGGTAATGCCGGTGCCGGGGGTGGCCTGAGGCTGACCTCGGCCGGGCCGCTGTGACAGACAAGGCTCTACGAGGCTAAGAAACTGGGTCGCAACAGGGTGATGCCGGTGCCGGGCGTGGCCTGAGACTGGCGCGGGCAACAAAAAAGGCGGCTTGGCCGCCTTTTCTGTTATTTCAGGGCCTTGACCGACTTGCGCTCGATAAGCTCCGGGTGCACCACCAGCGACTGGGTGGCCGGGGTCTGCTTGGCCACCTTGGCCAGCAGTATGTCGGCCGCTTTCTGGCCCAGGCGGAACTTGGGCTGGTGTATGGTGGTCAGCGGCGGGCTGAAGAACTGGGCCATGGGCACATCGTCGTAGCCAACGATGGACAGGTCGTCGGGCACCCGCACGCCGGCGTCGTTGGCGGCGCAGATGGCTCCCAGGGCCATGGGGTCGGAGAATACGAACAGGCCGCTGGGCCGTTCGCCCTGCCTGAGCAGCTGCTCCATGGCCGCGAAGCCGCCCTCGGGCTCGAAGTCACCTTCGATGATCCAGTCCGGGTTTTCCGCCAGGCCGGCCTCGGATAGGGCACGGCGAAAGCCATTGAGGCGCTCCTGGCTGGTCAGCTTGTCCATGGGGCCTGTGATGCAGCCCAGCCTGGTGTGGCCCTTGTCGATCAGGTGCCTGGCGGCCAGGTAGCCGCCCTGTTCGGCGTTGTCCTGGATGGGGTAGACGTCACCCCGGGTGTCGCCCCATTCCATCACCACCTGGGGCAGTTCGGGATGCAGGGCCAGCTGCTCGTAGAGGGTGCTGGCGTCTTCGGAACACATCACCAGGATGCCGTCGACGCGCTTTTCCACCAGCATGCGGAAGCTGTCCTGCTGGCGCTGTTCGTCACCGAGGGAGTTGCAGAGGATCAGCGTATAGCCCTTGTCGGCGCAGGTTTCCTCCGCCCCCCGCACCACTTCCGCGAAGAAGGGGTTGGAGCTGGTGGTCACCAGCATGCCGATGGTCTTGGTGGCGTTGATCTTCAGACTGCGCGCCACGGCCGAGGGAGCATAGTTGAGCTCCTTGATGGCAGCGTAAACCTTTTCCCGGGTCGCCTCGGCAACGAAGCGGGTCTTGTTCAACACGTGGGAGACGGTGGAGATGCTGACACCGGCTTTGTTCGCGACGTCTTTGATGGTGGCCATATGGTGTTCCCGTATACTCGCCTGTCTAAAGCTTAACCAAAAGCCCCGCCTTTGAGCACCCGGAATAGTTAGGCCGGGGCTGTCGCCCAACTGACTTATAAGGGGTAACATAGGCGCAGAGCAAAAGAGGGGTATTGTATGGAGCAGTTTGCCCATATTTCAATCGAATCGGCATTTAAGATGCTGGAAGAGGGCCGGGCACGGCTGGTGGACATCCGCGACGAGGGCAGTTTTGCCGGTGCCCGCATCGACGGCGCCTATCATCTGACCAACGGCAGCCTGCACCAGTTCATGACCGAAGCCGACTTCGATACCCCGGTGATCGTCTGCTGCTACCACGGCATTTCCAGCCAGGGTGCCGCCCAGTACCTGGTCCACCAGGGCTTCGAGGAAGTGTACAGCCTGGACGGTGGCTTCGAAGCCTGGCGCAAGACCTATCCCTATGTCGGCGATGAAGACCCTCGGTAGTTTCCCCCATGCCCGGCTGGCCCAGGGCTTCGTCGATTTCCTGGCCGGCAAGGGCGTCCGGGCCGTGCTGGTGCCGGACGGCGACAAGGTGCAGGTGCTGGTAGAAGACGGCGCTCCCGGCTGGGTCGAGCAGGCCTGGCAGCAGTTCCTGGCCGAGCCGGATCACCCCAGATACCAGGCCGCCTCCTGGCAGGCGCCGGGCGATAGCAGGCCCGGGTTTCGCTATCGCAACGGCGGCCGGCTGAGGCTGGGCTCGGGCCGGTTGACGATGCTGGTGATGGCGCTCTGCGGCCTCATCTACCTCAGCTACGCCATGGGCATCCCGGATCTCTACCTGGCGCTGCTGTTCCCGCCGGACTTGCACAGCCTGGAACTGGCCGACAGCTACCGGCTGTTCACCCCCATACTGCTGCACTTTTCGCTGCTGCACATCGCCTTCAACCTGTTGTGGTGGTGGCAGCTGGGCGGGGACATGGAGCGGCGCCTGGGCACAGGCCAGCTGCTGTTGCTGACCCTGGTCAGCGGCTTTGCCGGCAACCTGGCCCAGTACCTGGCGACAGGACCCAATTTCGGTGGCCTGTCCGGGGTGGTCTACGGCCTGATGGGATTCTTCTGGCTGTCCGGCCATGTGCGGCCGGAGCGGGGCATACAGCTGCCCCAGCCGGTGGCGCTGTTCATGCTGGCCTGGCTGGTGCTGGGCTTTATCGGCATCGGCCTGCCCATCGCCAACATGGCGCACCTGTTCGGCCTGATCGCCGGCCTGATGCTGGCCCTGCTGCCGCTGGGTAGCAGGCGCCGCTAGCCTCAGTAATAGAGGTACTTGGTAAAGATCACGTCCTCGACCACGGGCTCGCCGGTTTCTTCGGTCATCAGATCCTTGACCTGCCTGAGGCAGGCCAGGCGGATCTCTTCGCGGCCGGTCAGGGACTTGATCTCCTGGGCCTCCTTGCTGCCGAGGATGTTGACTATGGCGTCGCGGATCAGCGGCGCATGGTGCTCCACCTGGGTCAGGCCCTTGGCATCCCGGACCCGCAGCTGCACCGTCACCCGCACATAACCCATGCGCCTGGCCGACGACAGGTAGTTGGTGATGATGTCCGGCTCCAGCTCGAAGTAGCTGGTACTGGGGGACGGGGGCTGGGGATCCGCGGCCAGGGCCGGGATCGGCAGCAGCAGGGAAAAGAGCAGCATCAGCCTCAGCGGCAAAGCCATGAAACCTCCTCGATGAAAAAAGCCCCTATATGCTGCCAGCAAAAGGGCCGCCGGACCAGTGACGACAAAGGCCTTTTAACTGTTATTATCTGCCCCAACAGAATAACGATAGGACGTATCGGGTGATTGAGGCCTGCTGGCCCCTGTCCGCCACGGCACTGGCGCCGGAGCAAGTCCCCAAGGCCGCCGGCAACTGGCTGCTCGACCGGGGCTCCCTGACGGCCCGCATCAAGGCCAGTTGCGACCAGTTCGAGCTGACCCTGCTGGAGCAGGGCCGGGGCGAGCTGGCGCCGGCCGTGCGCCTGTGCCTGGGCCTGCCGCAGCAGTTTTACCAGCGCCAGGTCTGCCTGAAGGCCGACGGCCGGCCCTGGGTCTATGGCCTGAGCTTCTGGAGCGGCGAGGATCCGCGCCTGGCCGGCCTGGGCGACAACGCCCTGGGCGAGCTGCTTTTTTCCGAGCCGCACTGGCAGCGTGGCGACATAGTGCCGCTGCAGCTGGACGCCTCGGCCCTGCCGGCGGCGCTGGGCTGCCGGGCCTGTGGTCCGCTCTGGGGCCGCGCCTCGCGTTTCAGCCAGGGCCGGCGCCAGCTGTGGGTGCTGGAAGTCTTCCTGCCTCAATCCCCTGTTTACTTGGACTCCCAATGAACTGGACCGAACGATTCAAGGCCTATGGCCAGCTGATGCGCGTCGACAAGCCCATCGGCACCCTGCTGCTGCTGTGGCCCACCCTCTGGTCGTTGCTGCTGGCCGGCGACGGCCGGCCCGACAACTGGATCCTGTTCGTGTTCATGGCCGGGGTCTTCCTGATGCGCTCCGCCGGCTGCGTCATCAACGACTACGCGGACCGCAACATCGATGGCCACGTCAAGCGTACCGCCCAGCGCCCCCTGGCCCAGGGGCGGGTGACCCCGGGCGAGGCCCTGGGGCTGTTCGTGGTGCTGTGCCTGCTGTCCTTCGCCCTGGTGCTGACCCTGAACACCCTGGCCATACAGCTGTCCTTCGTGGCCCTGGCCCTGGCGGCGGCCTATCCCTTCATGAAGCGCATCACCCACATGCCGCAGCTGGTGCTGGGCCTGGCCTTCGGCTGGGGTATCCCCATGGCGGCCGCGGCCCAGGCCGGCCGTGTCGACGAGAGCATCTGGTGGCTCTTTGCCGCCAACATCTGCTGGACGGTTGCCTACGATACCTTCTACGCCATGGTGGACAGGGACGACGATCTGCGCATCGGCGTGCGTTCCACTGCGGTGCTATTCGGCAGCTTCGACAAGCTCAGCACCGGCCTGCTGCAGCTGGCCACCCTGCTGCTGTTGCTGCTGGTCGGCGAGCTGACCGCCATGGGCCTGCCCTTCTATCTGTCGGTGCTGGCGGCGGCGGGGCTGTTCGTCTACCAGCAGTGGCTGATCCGCGGCCGCGATCGCATGGCCTGCTTCCACGCCTTCCTGCACAACAACTATGTGGGCGCGGTGATCACCTTTGGTATCTGGCTGGACTACCTGCTGAGATAACTTGTCGTCACGATAAGAAACCCGAATTGTTCCCCGGGCTCCCCTGGCATAGCGTGAGCGCCTGCCATCGGGGGAGTCATCATGACCGCAGTACCGCCTTCTTATTTCGACAGCCTCAAGGAGCGCATCTGCGACGATCTGGTGGCCAGGGGCTACAGCATCCAGCCGGGCGCCCTGGCCGAGCCGCTGCGCCAGGCGCTGCGGGCCGAGCTGCTGGACCGGGCCGAGGAGATGAGCCGGGCCGGTATCGGCCGCGGCGGAGATCGCCAGCTGGCCCGGGAGGTGCGCAGCGACAGCACCCTCTGGCTGGACGGCAGCTCCCCGGCCCAGGAGCGGTACCTGGCGCTGATGGGGGAGCTGCGCCTGCACCTCAACCGCGGCCTGTACCTGGGCCTGAACGATTTCGAAGGCCACTTCGCCCACTATGGCCCCGGCCACTTCTACCAGAAGCACAGGGACGCCTTCCGCGGCCAGAGCAACCGCCTGGTGTCGGCCGTTACCTACCTCAACGATTATTGGCCCCAGGGCGCCGGCGGCGAGCTGGTGCTCTACGACGAGACCGGTGAAGAGAGGGAGCTGGCCAGGATCAGTCCCGAGCCCGGCACCCTGGTGGTGTTCCTGTCGGAAGGTTTTCCCCACGAGGTGCTGACGGCCGGGGACGACCGCTATTCCATAGCCGGCTGGTTCCGCCGCGACGGCGGGCCGCTCTGACAAAAAAGGCGCCCTGTGGCGCCTTTTTCGTTACCGGCAATCGCCCTTGCAGAGCACGTTGCGTATGGTGTCGGCCAGATCCGGCGCCAGCAGCGGCAGCACCAGCTCGTCCAGCTCCCTGGTGCTGTCGGTGCCCAGCAGCTCGCCGTCGGCACCTATGTCCACCAGATCGCCCTGGCGCAACGTGTTGATCAGGCTGGCGAAGATCTTTTTGTCGAAGAATTCCGGGGCGCTGATGCCGTGCAGGGACGACAGCCGCTCGGCCAGGGCCTGGCTGCGGCTTTCCAGCTGGCCGCGGCTGAGCGGCTCGGGATCCTGCAGCAACGTCAGCACTATGGCGTAGCGCTGCAGGGTCTCCTGGATGGAGCCGGACAGCAGCAGCAGCTTGCGGTAGCCGGGGCTCTGGGTGCTGGCAGGCTCCCAGCCGGCGTCGTCGCCGCTGATCAGGCCCTGGCGGGCCATGCTGGCCAGGTTGGCGCGCACATAGGCTTCGATGCCGTCGCCGTCCTGGTCCAGGAACAGCTCCGCCTTCAGCAGCGGGTGGCAGGCCTTGACCGCCGCCACCACCTGCTCGCTGCTCAGGCGCTTGGCCAGGATCAGCGCCGCCATCAGCGAAGGCACCGCGAACAGGTGCAATATGTTGTTGCGGTAGTAGGTCATGGCGATGGCGCTGTTGTCGTCCAGGCTGATCACCTCGCCCAGCTCGTCCCTGGTCTGCTGGAACTTGTCGCCCTTGAGGGCGGCGGCCAGCAGCGCCTTGCCGTTTTGCTCCGGAATGGTGGTGCGGTCGGCGTAGCGGGCCTCCCTGGCCAGGGTCAGCAGGCAGTCCAGCTGGGCCTCCAGCACCTCCCGGCTCAGGGCGCGGCGCTCGGCGGCCAGCAGGCACAGGGAGGTGAGGGTGACGGCATTGACGGCGGCGGCGTTGTTGATGCGGGTCATCACCTCATTGGCCAGGGTGTTGACGGTGGGGGTCAGCCAGCTGGGCTTGGCCTCCGGGTTCTCGGCCGCCTCGCGCCAGTGGGGCACCTGCTCGTTGAGGTAGGAAGTCAGGTTGACCGGCTCGCCGAAATTCACGAAACCCTGGCCGAAGTCCTGGCGCAGGGCGTGCAGGGTGGACTTGAAGGCCTGCCAGCCGGATTCCTTCTCCTTGGCGCTGCCGCGCAGCTCCTTGAGGTAGGAACCCACTTCCATGACGTGCTCGTAGCCGATGTAGACGGGCACCAATGTGATGGGCCTGTTGGACTGGCGCAGCAGGCTCTGCACCGTCATGGCCAGCATGCCGGTCTTGGGCGGCAGCAGCCGGCCGGTGCGGGAGCGGCCGCCTTCGCTGAAATACTTGACCGCATAGCCCTTCTCGAACAGGGCGTTGAGGTACTCCCTGAACACCGTGGAGTAGAGCTTGTTGCCCTTGAAGCTGCGGCGGATGAAGAAGGCGCCGCCCCGGCGGAAGATGGGCCCGGCCGGGAAGAAGTTGAGGTTGACGCCGGCGGCGATGTGGGGCGGCACCATGCCCTGCTGGTAGATCACATAACTCAGCAGCAGGTAGTCCATATGGGATCTGTGGCAGGGCACGTAGACGATCTCGTGGCCGTCGTGGGCCAGCTGGCGTACCGTCTCGGCGTTGGTGACCTCGATGCCGTTGTAGATGCGGTTCCAGATCCAAGTCAGCAGCCGGTCGGCGAAGCGGATCAGCGACATGCTGAACTTGGCGGCGATCTCCTCCAGGTACTTGCGGGCGTTGGCCTCGGCCTTCTCGTAGGGGATCTTGCGGCTGCGGGCCTCGTCCTCTATGGCCTTGCGCAGGGCCGGGGTCTTGAGCAGGGCGGCCAGCATGGCTTCCCGGTCCGGCAGGCGCGGCCCCGTCATCACCAGGCGCTGGCGGTAGAAGTGCACCCTGGCCACCCGCGCCAGCTTGTGGGCCAGGCGCTCGTCCGAGCCCCGGTCGGCCAGCACGGCGCGCAGGGACACCGGCCTGGCGAAGCGGATGAAGTTGTCGCGGCCGTTGAGGCAGAGGATCAGGCTCTTCCTGAGCCAGGAAGGGGAGTCGTAGTCGGACAGCATGGAACCCAGTACCGAGGGGTTCTCGCTGCCGGGGCTGCGGCCCCAGAACAGCGACACCGGCACCAGCTGGATGTCCTGGTCTTCGTGCTGGCGCAGGTGGGCCAGCACCTCGGTGAGCTGGGCCCGGAAGTTGCCCTTGCGGCGCCGGCGCGACAGCAGTGCCACCGGCTGGTCCAGGAACAGGGCGCGGGGCAGGGTGCGGCCGTTCAGCTCCAGGGGCAGGCTGGGATCCGGCAGGCCCAGCTCGGCGCACTGGCGGCGCACGGCCAGCACGTCGCTGGCGGAGGCCGTCTTGAAGGCGTAGATGATGGGCTTGCTGGGATCGAGGCCCAGCTCCTTGAGCGGATCCTTGGGGACCAGTTTGCTGCGTACCAGCAGGGAAACGGGCCACTTCAGGGCCTTGAGCAGGGGCGACGGCACGGCTGTCATCGACAATTCCAGAATCGAAAATCCGGCCGAGAAGCTTAGCAGAAAGGGTCGGGAAGTCCTACCAGGACCGGGGCCGTGGTAGACTGCGAACAGGCTTGCACAGATGAACGAAACCTTGGCCCAGAACAACAGCAACACCCCCTATAGACCCAAGCTGTCCGGCCTGGACCGGGTGGTGGCCCTGGGCGGCGGCCACGGCCTGGGTCGTACCCTGTCGGCCCTGGACTTCCTGGGGCCGCGCCTGAGCGGCATCGTCACCACCACCGACAACGGCGGCTCCACCGGCCGGCTGCGCATGGCCAACAAGTGCATCGCCTGGGGCGACGTGCGCAACTGCATCAACCAGCTGGTGCCCAAGGCCTCCACCGGCAGCAAGCTGTTCGAGTACCGCTTCAGCGGCGAAGGGGAGCTGGCCGGCCACAACCTGGGCAACCTGATCCTGCTGGCCCTGGACGACATGAGCGTGCGCCCCCTCAAGGCCATCAACCTGGTGCGCCAGGTGCTGAGGGTGGAAAGCGAGTTGCTGCCCATGACCGAGTCACCCTCGGATCTGCTGGCGGTGATGGCGGACGGCTCCCGCCACCTGGGCGAGATCCGCATCGACGCCCTGGACGCCATGCCCAGTACCATCCAGCTGGAGCCCCAGGTGCGGGCCACCACCGAGGCGGTGGATGCCATCGGCGAGGCCGACCTCATCGTGCTGGGCCCCGGCTCCTTCCTGACCTCGGTGCTGCCGCCGCTGCTGATCCCGGAGCTGGCTGCCGCGCTGCGCGCCTCCCAGGCGCCGAAGGTATGGGTGGAGAACCTGGCCCGGGACCAGAGCCCGGCCGCCCGGCTGAGCGGGCCACAGCGCCTCGACTGGCTGGCGAAGCTGCTGGGCTTCATGCCCGTCGACTGGGTGGTTGCCGGACCCGGCCAGGACTGGCAGGGCCTGCCCGCCGGCGTCCAGCTGCTGCAGCAGGAGCTGGCCTCGGTGCGTCTTCCCTACCGCCATGCCCGCCAGAAGCTGGCCGACGTCCTGGAGCAGGTGCTGAGAAGCTGTGGGTAAGTCTGTGGGCAAACTGAGGTCTGGTTGTGAACAGCGGCCCGCAAGCCCTTGAACCTTGCCATCTCCCGATAACTGGATATACTCACAGTAACTGTAAATAAACCCAGTCATCGAGGTTAGCATGCGTCCCCTGACCCAGCGCCAGAGCCAAGTGCTCGAGCTCATCCGTGAGCGAATCCACGCCAGCGGCATGCCGCCCACCCGCGCCGAGATCGCCCGGGAGCTGGGTTTTCGCAGCGCCAACGCCGCCGAGGAACACCTCAAGGCCCTGGCCAAGAAGGGCGTCATCGAGATCCTGCCCGGCACCTCCCGCGGCATCCGCCTGGTGGAGGACGAGGCCGCCAACGAGGAAGCAGGCCTGCCGCTGATCGGCCGGGTCGCCGCCGGCGAGCCGATCCTGGCCAGCCAGCATATCGAGTCCCACTACCAGGTGGATCCGGCCCTGTTCCGGCCCCACGCCGACTTCCTGCTGCGGGTGCACGGCGAGAGTATGAAGAAGATCGGCATCATGGACGGCGACCTGCTGGCGGTACACAAGACCAGCCAGGCCCGCAACGGCCAGGTGGTGGTGGCCAGGGTGGAGGACGACGTCACCGTCAAGCGCCTCCAGCAGGACGGCCACCAGCTGCGCCTGATCGCCGAGAATGACGACTTCGAGGACATCCAGGTGGATCTGCGCGAGACCCCGGTCACCATAGAGGGCCTGGCCGTGGGGGTGATCCGCAACGCCGACTGGGTGTAAACATTCCGGCAACTGGCCAGGCCAGTTGCCGACCCTTTCCCTGCCTAACTTCCCGCCTCATATCGCTTTTTCCTGCTGGACTGGCGAAAAGAAATCCGATAAGTGTAAATAGAACGTTAATAAAACCGGTGCCGATAAAAACCAGGCACCAGGGTTGACGAGTAGACATAGCGTCTGTCGTCCAAGTCTTGAAGCCTTGTTGACCCGCTTGTGGGGAGAGCTTTCATAGAGCTTGGCAGTACTGTGCAGGCTCTTCTCTTGAAATTTGCAGTCGCAAATGGACAGAGGAGAAGTCACGTGAGCAGGAGAAGTACGCTGTCCAACCGGCGCTGGCGCGCCGGTGGCATCCTGGGGGTATTGTCGGCCATGGCCGCCCCCCTGGCCTCGGCCATGCCCCTGAACATGACCAGGGGGGTGACCGAGTTCAGTCGTGAGGTCCACGACCTTCACATGATCATTTTCTGGATCTGCTGCATCATCGGCGTGCTGGTATTCGGCGTCATGTTCTATGCGCTGATCCGCCACCGCAAATCCAAGGGGGCCAAGCCGGCCGACTTCCACGAATCCACCAAGGTGGAGATCGTCTGGACCCTGATCCCCTTCGCCATCCTCATCGGCATGGCCATTCCCGCCACCCAGGCCCTGGTCAACAGTGACGACGACGGCTCCAAGCCCGCCGATCTCACGGTGCAGGTCACCGGCTCCCAGTGGAAATGGCACTACAAGTACCTGGGCACGGACGTGGAGTACTACTCGTTGCTGGCCACGCCCAGGGATCAGATCGCCGGCAAGCTGAACAAGGGCGACAACTACCTGCTGGAGGTGGACAGGCCCCTGGTGCTGCCCACCGATCGCAACGTGCGCTTCGTGATCACCTCGGAAGACGTCATCCACTCCTGGTGGGTGCCGGCCTTCGCCGTCAAGAAGGACGCCAACCCCGGCTTCATCAACCAGGTCCAGACCCGCATCGATGAGCCCGGCATCTACCGCGGCCAGTGCGCCGAGCTGTGCGGCAAGGACCACGGCTTCATGCCGGTGGTGGTGATCGCCAAGGCCCCGAACGAGTTCGACGCCTGGCTGGAAGGTGAGCAGCAGAAGGTGGCCCTGGCCAAGGCCGAGGAAGAAAAACTGCTGGCCATGAACATGGGCTTCGACGAGCTGATGGCCGAGGGCGAAAAGGTCTACCAGACCTACTGCGCCGCCTGCCACCAGCCCAACGGCGAGGGCCTGCCCGGGGTCTTCCCCGGCCTCAAGGGCAGCGCCATCGCCCTGGGTGAGGTCAACGCCCATATCGACATCGTCGTCAACGGCAAGGCAGGCACCGCCATGCAGGCCTTCGGCAAGCAGCTGACCCTGGCCCAGCAGGCCGCCGTCATCACCTACGAGCGTAACGCCTGGGGCAATGACACCGGCGATGCGGTGCAGCCGTCCGATATCCACAACTTCCTCAATGGCGCTCAATAAGGAGACCGACATGCACGCAACACGTGAAATCGATGCCGCTCCGGACATGGGCGTCGAACAGCACCACGACCATGCCCATCACGGCCCGGCCAGCGGCCTGATGCGCTGGGTCACCACCACCAACCACAAGGACATCGGCACCCTCTACCTGTGGTTCGCCTTCATCATGTTCCTGGTGGGTGGCGCCATGGCCATGGTGATCCGCGCCGAGCTGTTCCAGCCCGGCCTGCAGCTGGTGGATCCCCACTTCTTCAACCAGATGACCACGGTGCACGGCCTGATCATGGTGTTCGGCGCCGTGATGCCGGCCTTCACCGGCCTGGCCAACTGGCTGGTGCCCATGATGATCGGCGCCCCGGACATGGCGCTGCCGCGCATGAACAACTGGAGCTTCTGGATCCTGCCTTTTGCCTTCCTGATCCTGCTGTCCAGCCTGTTCATGGAGGGGGGCGGCCCGGCCTTCGGCTGGACCTTCTACGCGCCCCTGTCCACCACCTACTCGGGTGACTCCACGGCGCTGTTCGTGTTCTCGGTGCACATCATGGGCATGAGCTCCATCATGGGCGCCATCAACGTCATAGTGACCATCTTCAACCTCCGTGCCCCCGGCATGACCATGATGAAGATGCCGCTGTTCGTGTGGACCTGGCTGATCACCGCCTTCCTGCTCATCGCCGTGATGCCGGTGCTGGCCGGGGCCGTGACCATGGTGCTCACCGACAAGTTCTTCGGCACCGACTTCTTCAACGCCGCCGGCGGCGGCGATCCGGTGCTGTTCCAGCACATCTTCTGGTTCTTCGGGCACCCGGAGGTGTACATCATGATACTGCCGAGCTTCGGCATCATCAGCGCCATACTGCCCACCTTCGCCCGCAAGAAGCTGTTCGGCTACTCGTCCATGGTCTACGCCACGGCCAGCATCGCCGGCCTCAGCTTCATCGTCTGGGCCCACCACATGTTCACCACCGGCATGCCGCTGTTCGGCGAGCTGTTCTTCATGTACTGCACCATGCTGATCGCGGTGCCGACCGGGGTGAAGGTGTTCAACTGGGTGGCCACGTTGTGGCGGGGCTCCATCACCTTCGAGGTGCCCATGCTGTTCGCCCTGGCCTTCCTGGTGCTGTTCACCATCGGCGGCTTCTCGGGGCTGATGCTGGCCATCACCCCGGCGGACTTCCAGTACCACGACACCTATTTCGTGGTGGCCCACTTCCACTACGTGCTGGTGACCGGCGCCATCTTCTCGATCATGGCCGCCGCCTACTACTGGCTGCCGAAGTGGACGGGGCACATGTTCGACGAGGGCCTGGCCAAGCTGCACTTCTGGTGCTCGCTGATCTCGGTGAACCTGCTGTTCTTCCCCATGCACTTCCTGGGGCTGGCCGGCATGCCGAGGCGGATCCCCGACTACGCGCTGCAGTTCGCCGACGTCAACAAGCTGGTGTCCATCGGCGGCTTCGCCTTCGGCCTCAGCCAGCTGATCTTCCTGGCGGTGGTGATCAAGTGCATCCGTGGCGGCGAAAAGGCCCCGGCCAAGCCCTGGGAAGGGGCCGAGGGCCTGGAGTGGACCCTGCCCAGCCCGGCGCCCTACCACACCTTTGAAACGCCGCCCGAGGTGAAGTGATGAACGACCGGCAGCCGGACAACAACAAGCTGGTCAGGCGCCTGATCATCATAGTGGTGCTGATGTTCGGCTTCGGTTTCGCCCTGGTGCCCCTCTACGACGTGTTCTGCGAGGTCACCGGCATCAACGGCAAGACCGGCGGCAAGGTCGAGGCGCCGGTGGCAGGCCGGGTGGACCAGAGCCGCACCGTCACCGTGGAGTTCGTCACCTACATCAGCGGCGGCATGCCTTGGGAGTTCAGGCCGGTCATAGAGCGCATCCAGGTCCACCCCGGCGAACGCCGCCAGGTGGCCTTCTATGCCCGCAACAGGGCCCGCCAGGACATCGTCGGCCAGGCGATCCCCTCGGTGGCCCCCGGCCTGGGCGCCAAGTATTTCCACAAGATCGAGTGCTTCTGTTTCAACCGGCAGCCGCTGGCGGCCGGTGAAGAAACCGAGATGGGCCTGGTGTTCTATATCGACCCGGAAATTCCCGACAACATCCAGACCCTCACGCTCTCCTACACCCTCTACAACCTGAGCGGTAACAGCGAGGCAGAATCATGAACGAACGTTATTACGTCCCGGCCAGCTCCATCTGGCCCATCGTCGGCGCCCTCGGGCTCTTCCTGATCGCCTTCGGCGCCGGCAAGTACGTGCCCGAGGTCACCAGCGGCGAGCCCGGCTACGGCGGCTGGATCCTCTTTGCCGGCCTGATGGTCATCATCTTCATGTGCTTCGGCTGGTTCGGCACCGTCATCAACGAGTCCATGAAGGGGCTCTACTCGGCCCAGATGGAACGCTCCTTCCGCCAGGGCATGAGCTGGTTCATCTTCTCCGAGGTGATGTTCTTCGGCGCCTTCTTCGGGGCCCTGTTCTACGCCCGCATCTTCGCGGTGCCCTGGCTGGGCGGCGACTCCAACAACATCTTCACCAACGAGCTGCTGTGGCCGGACTTCGCCGGCACCTGGCCTGTGACCACCACCCCCGGCGGCGCCGAGACCCAGGCCATGCCCTGGCAGGGCCTGCCCCTGTACAACACCCTGATCCTGCTGGCGTCGTCGGTGACGGTACACCTGGCCCACGTGGCCCTGGAGAAGAACAAGCGCCAGCAGATCGTCGCCTGGCTGGGTCTGACCATAGTGCTGGGCGCCACCTTCCTCTACTTCCAGGGCGAGGAATACATCCACGCCTACCAGGAGATGGACCTGCGCCTGGATGCCGGCATCTACGGCAACACCTTCTTCATGCTGACCGGTTTCCACGGTCTGCACGTCACCCTGGGCACCCTGATGCTGATCATCATGTGGCTCAGGGTACTCAAGGGCCACTTCAGGCCAGACGACCACTTCGGCTTCATGGCGGCCAGCTGGTACTGGCACTTCGTGGATGTGGTCTGGCTGTGCCTGTTCGTGTTCGTGTACGTGCTCTAGTAGGGGCGGGGATTGGGGGTGATGAGGCCGGTGGCGAGCAGGATGATGATGATCACCAGCACCAGCGCCGACAGCAGCACCCGCCGTCCCAGGAAACGGCTGATGCGGCCCTGTTCGCCCTGGCGGTTCATGACCAGCAGGGCCCGGAACAGGGTGAAGATGATGTAGCCCAGCAGGGCGACGATGAGCAGTTTGATGATCATGAGGGTGAAGTTGGTTGTGCCTTATCTGGTTACTCTGAGCCTGCTGGGGCTCTTTGGCAAGCTGGCCTGGTGGCAATGGCACAAGGCCGAGGCCAAGGAGCAGCGCCTGGCCCGGCTCACGGCCCTGGCCGAGCAGGGCCCGAAGCCCCTGGCCGAGCTGCTGGCCGAAGGCGGTGAGCTGCAGGACGCCCAGGCCAGGGTCGAGGGCCGCTGGCTGCCCCGGGCCATCCTCTGGGACAACCGCACCCTGGACCGGCGAGTGGGCTACGACCTGCTGCAGCCGGTAGAGACCAATGCCGGCATAGTGCTGGTCAACCGCGGCTGGCTGCCGGCCCCGGCCCGGCGCAGCCAGCTGCCCGAGCTGCCCCTGGCCAGGGGCCAGGTGGTGCTCAGCGGCCGCCTGGTGCGGCCCGAGGCCAGCCTGCGCCTGGCCGAGCTGCCGCCGGAGCGCATTGACGGCGCCCTGCGGGTGCAGTGGCCGCTGCCCGGTCCCATCGCCCAGGCCCTGGATCTCGAGCTGCTGCCGGTGGTGCTGGCCCCAAGCGAGTCCACCGATAACCTCAGGCCCCACTGGGCGCCCCTGACCATGTCACCCCAAAAGCACCGGGGCTATGCGCTGCAATGGGCCACCATGGCCCTGGCGCTCGCTATTGCCTTCCTGTATTGGCGGTCCAAGCAAAGGAAAACACCATGACCAAACCCCAACGCCTGCTGCTGTTGTTCCTGGCCCTGTTCCTGTTGCCCCTGGTGCTGGCCCGGCTGGCCTTCCACCAGGGCTGGCTGCAGGGCGGCGCCACGGTCAACAAGGGCCAGCTGATCAATCCGCCCCTGGCGGCGGCCACATTGTTCGAGGACGACGGCAAGTGGCGGCTGATCTATGTGCAGCCGGCCCAGTGCGACGCCGCCTGTGAACAGAGCCTGTTCATCCTGGGCCAGACCCACCTGGCCCTTGGCAAGGAGCTGGACAGGGTCCAGCCCCTGGTGCTGGGCGCCGGCAACGTGGATCCGGCCGACCATGCCGGCCTGGTGTTCCGCCCCGTCGCCGAGGTGGCCCCCCTGGCCCCGGGCAGGCTGTTCCTGGCCGACCCCCGCGGCTTCGTGATGCTGAGCTACCAGCCGGTGGCCGAGCGCCAGGCGGCCCTTGCCCTGGGCAAGGACATGCTCAGCGACCTCAAGAAACTCCTGAAACTGTCCCAGATAGGTTGATAACAATGAGAAGACTTGCCTATTGCGGCGTGCTGCTGGCCTTCCTGGTGGTGGCCCTTGGCGCCTACACCAGGCTCACCGACGCCGGCCTGGGCTGCCCGGACTGGCCGGGCTGCTACGGCCACCTGACGGTGCCCAGTGCCGAACACCATGTGGCCCGGGCCGAGGCCGCCTTCCCGGACCGCCCCGTGGTGGCCCACAAGGCCTGGAACGAGATGATCCACCGCTACTTCGCCGGCAGCCTGGGGCTGCTGGTGCTGGCCCTGGCCGTCATCGCCCTCAGGAAGCGGGCCCGCCAGAGCGGCCTGGCGCTGCTGCTGCTGGCGCTGATCATCTTCCAGGCGCTGCTGGGCATGTGGACGGTGACCCTGAACCTCAAGCCGGTGGTGGTGATGGGCCACCTGCTGGGCGGCTTTGCCACCCTGTCGCTGTTGTGGCTGCTGGGCCTGCGCCTGTCCGGCTGGCGGCTGCCCGGCGGCGAGATGGCGCTCAGGCGCTACAAGCCCTTCGCCATGGCGGCGCTGGCGGTGCTGCTGGTGCAGATCGCCCTGGGCGGCTGGACCTCCAGCAACTATGCGGCCCTGGTCTGCACCCAGCTGCCGGTGTGCGAGGGCGACTGGTGGGCCCGGCTGCACCCAGGCGATGCCTTCAACCTGCTGTCGCCGCCGGCGGACAACTACGAATTCGGCGTGCTGGGCTACGAGGCCCGCATGACCATACATGTCAGCCACCGCATCTGGGCCCTGATCACCGCCGCCGTACTGGCGCTGCTGGGCTGGACCCTGTTCAAGCGGGCCCAGAGCCGGGCCTTTCGCAAGCTGGCCATGCTGATGCTGGTGCTGCTGCTGGTGCAGCTGGGCCTGGGCGTGGCCAACGTGGTGCTGAGCCTGCCGCTGGTGGTGGCGGTGGCCCACAACCTGGTGGCGGCCATGCTGCTGCTGAGCCTGGTGACGATCAACTACGGACTTTGGCGCAAGGCCTGAGGAGGCACAGATGGCAAGGACGGTCGCGATACCCCACAGGGCCCTGCCGGCCTGGAAGGATTACCTGGAGCTGACCAAGCCCAGGGTGGTGCTGCTGTTACTGCTCACCGCCCTGGTGGGCATGGTGCTGGCAAGCCCAACCTGGCCCGATGCCTGGCTGCTGCTCAACGGCCTCAGCGGTATCGGCCTGGTGTCGGCGGCGGCCGCCGCCATCAACCATGTGTTGGACAGGCGCATCGACGAGCAGATGGCCCGCACCTACCACAGGCCGGTGGCCCGGGGCCGGGTGTCCGGGCCCAGGGCCCTGGCCTTCGCCGGCGCCATCGCCGCCGCCGGCATGGCCCAGCTCTACTTCCTGGTCAACCCGCTGACCGCGGCCCTGACCTTTGCCGCCATGCTCGGCTACGCGGTGGTGTACACGGTGTTCTTGAAACGGGCCACGCCCCAGAACATCGTCATCGGCGGCCTGGCCGGGGCGGCGCCGCCGCTGCTGGGCTGGACGGCGGTGACCGGCTCCCTGCACGGCGATGCCTGGCTGCTGGTGATGATCATCTTCACCTGGACCCCGCCCCACTTCTGGGCCCTGGCCATCGCCCGCCGTGACGACTACGCGAAGGCGAACATCCCCATGCTGCCGGTGACCCACGGCATCGACTTCACCAAAACCTGCGTGCTGCTCTACACGGTGCTGCTGCTGGCGGTGGCCGTGCTGCCCTGGCTGACCGGCATGAGCGGCCTCATCTACCTGGTCGGCTCGCTGCTGCTCAACGGCTGGTTCATGGTCCACGCCGCCCGCCTCAAGTGGGGCGGCGACAAGGAGCAGGCCATGAAGACCTTCAAGGTCAGCATCTGGCAGCTGATGGGGCTGTTCCTGGTGCTGCTGCTGGATCACGGGGTGGGCCTGTGAGCCGTTTCCTGTTCATCTTCATGGGGCTGTGCGCCCTGGTGCTGGGCCTGTACAGCGCCCTGCAGATGAAGGAGCCCCATCAGGTGCAGGCGCTCTGGTACGAACAGCCCCGGGCCCTGGCGCCCTTTTCGCTGAGCGACCAGCACGGCCGGGCCTTTGATCTTTCCCGGCTCAAGGGTAAGTGGACCCTTCTGTTCCTGGGCTACACCTCCTGCCCGGACATCTGCCCCACTACCCTGAGCCGGCTGGCGGCCGTCTACCCCAGGCTGGTCGAGGCCGCCGAGGCGCCGGTGCAGGTGGCGCTGGTGACCGCCGATCCGGCCCGGGACACCCAGGCGGTGCTCAGGGAATACGTGGCCTTCTTCAACCCGGGCTTTCTGGCCCTGCGCGGCGAGCATGTGGATCTCTACCCCTTCACCCGCCAGCTGGGGCTGATGTACCAGTTCGACGAGCACGGCGATGTCAGTCATTCCTCGTCCCTGGTGCTGGTCAATCCCGATGGCGCCGTGGAGGCGGTGATCCAGCCGGGGGAGATGGGTGGTTTGCCTGTTGTTGATACCGAGGCGCTGGTGTCGGATTTTGAGGTGATTGCGGCTGGGCGTTGACGTGGGTTCTTGTCTGGGCGACGCCTTCGAGGGCGTTGGTTTCGGACTCGTCGGTTGTTTTTAGTTGGGATCGTGGGTTTGAACTGCGTTCTCCGAGATCCCCTGCGGGGGCGTGACTTTCTTGCTCGCCCAAGAAAGTCACCAAAGAAGGCGGCCCGGCTCGAGTCGTAACCCTCGCTTAGGATGGCTTACCGGCAACCGGCGCTGATTCGCATCCTTGCTCAGCAGCGCCTCCGTCGGCGTCCTGCCTTCGGTTACCTCACGCCCTCCTGCGCTCGGCGACTCTCAACGGGCGAGCTTGGCCGCTGTGCGGCCAATAATCATGGTAGATAGGAAAGTTAACCAATACGGCGCAATGCACTCCGCTTATTGCGCCCTACTCTAGCTGTCACGAGAGTACCGAAGCTCGCGTAGGGCGCAATAGCCGAAGGCGTATTGCGCCGGATTTAATGGCCGCGAAGCGGCCACGCCTGGCCCCATTTTAGCTGGTAAACGCGGGCGCTTGCCTGCGAGTCGGAGGGGGCCGCAGTTCGCCCGGGCGGGCCTTTACATCATTGCCCGTGAAGGGCTTAATCGGTATTACCTGACCTGCCGAGTCTGAACATGGCCTTCGCCCGTTTCCTGCTGCTCTGCTGCCTTGTCCCCCTGGCCTGGGGCCAGAGCCATTACCCCCTGGCCCAGCGGATCAGCAGCGACAATGGCCTGTCCCAAAACGTGGTGCTGGAACTGGCCGAAGACGGTTATGGTCGCCTCTGGGTTGCCACCCAGGACGGCCTTAACCTGCTCAACAACAACGAGTTTCTGGTCTTTCGCGCCGATCAGAAGAAGTACCCCCTGTCCGGTACCCTGGTCACCGATCTTGCCGTGGCCGGCGATACCCTCTGGGCGGCCACGGATGCCGGTATCGACAGCATCGACATTACCACCCTGGAAAGCCGTAGCATCGCCTTGCCCCAGCAAGGCAAACCGGTGACCCACCTGGCTTTCCTGGCCGATAGCCTGTTCTTCCTGATGGACCGCCGCCTGTTCCGGTACAGGCCCGCCAGCGGCCTGGCAGAGCCCATGCCGGTGCCGGAAGGTTTCGGGAGGGTCTTAAATATCGGCCGTTACGACGACGAACGGCTGTTGCTGCTGGGAGAGGATCGCCTGGGTTTGATTGGGGCAGAGGACGGCCAGTGGCAGCCGCTGGCTTTGCCGCTGCCTAAAAGAGCCATCAAGGCCGTGGCGGTGGCCGCAGGCCAGATCTGGTTCAGCGTAAGGGACCAGGGCCTCTTTGCCTGCCGGGCCGAAAGCGGTGCCTGCAGGCGATACGACAAGGCCTCGGGGAGCCTGGCAAGCAACAACATCGCCCATATCCACCACAGCGACGGTACCCTCTACCTGGCCACGGACAACGGCATAGGCCTGCTGGATCTGGACAGCGACAAGCTGGACTGGCTTTATCCCCATAGCCGCCACAATGCCTACCAGGCGTCCCAGATCGCGCGCCGGGTCCTGGTCAGCCGGGACGGTGAGATCCATATAGGTTCTCACAACGGCCTGTACCGGGTTCCGGCGAGCTATGCCAAGGTCCAGGCATTCAATGTCGGCGCCGGCGGTTTCCCGGATACCATGATCGACCTGGACACCATCAGGCTGGATGGCAGGGACAGACTGGCCGTCCTGGAGCCTGGCCTGTTGTCGCTCTGGACGCTGGATGACGGCCGGCTCCAGGCCTTCAGCTCCTTCGCTTACCCGCCCGAGCTGGAGCCCACTGAACTGCTGGTGGACGGCGACAGCCTCTACCTGGCCACGCTGACCAGGGGCACATTCATGCTGGACCCGGAAAGCGGCCAGATCCGCCCCCTTGACGAGCGTTTTCCTGGCCTGGGAACGGGGCATCTATTCAACATGGACAGCCCGGCAGCCGACATCCGCATCTTCCACCTGGAGAACGCCATGAAGGTGTACGGGCTGCGCCAGGGGCAATGGCAACCCCTGTGGCAGCACAGCTTCGCCACCTTTTCGGCCCGGGCCAGCTATTGGCAGGGCCGGCTCTATGTGGCCCTGTATCACCTGGGGCTGATGTCGGCTCCCATGACCACGGACTGGCAGCCACCAGGGGACTGGGTGCAACACCAGGGTCTGGGCATCGCCCTCAATCTCTACGAACAGCAGGACAGGCTCTATGTGCTGACCGCCAACCGGGGCCTGTTCCAGATCCAGGATGGCCAGCCCCATGGCATAACCCGGGTACCCGCCAGCGACGATCTCAACAGCCAGACCCTGCTCTGCGCCCTGGGGGACGATCAGGGCCGGCTGTTGTTGTCCAGCCACAAGGGGCTGGCCATCCTGGATCCGGCCCAGCAGCACCAGGCCAGCCTGACCGGCCTGCAGGGGGTTCATGAGCAGGAGTTTTCCCAATACCGCTGCGGCACCCTGGAGGGCATGCCCTACTTTGCCGGCGAAGGTGGCCTGACCCTGCTCCATGACAGCGCCCTGGAAAGCCAGCGCCCGCCGGCGCCCGTGTGGTCCTACATGGAGGCGGACGGGCAGGTGCACCAGCCGAGCGAGCAGGGAATCCTGGAGCTGGTGTCTCCCGGACTGGTGCGGCTGCACTTCGTGGCGGCACCGTCGCAATTGCCCATGCAGGCCGGCTACAGCTACAGGATCCGCTCCCTGTCGGCGCAATGGACAGAGCTGAAGTCATCGGCAATCACCCTGGTCAACCTGAGGCCGGGTCGTTACCAGGTGGAGCTGCGGATGCAGGACTTTGCCGGCAACCGGGCGCCCCTTGCCCAGGCCAGCCTGGTCATCAGGCCCACCTTCTGGGAGTCGCCGCTGGCCATTGCCGGCTATGTGCTGCTGGCCCTGTTGGTGATAGGCGCCCTGGTCAGTGGCAAGCTCAGGACCAACCAGGCCAGGCTGGCCCTGGCCATGGAAAAGAACCGCCGCCAGCAGGACTATGCCCGGCGCCTGGAGGCCGAGGTGCGGGCCCGTACCGACGAGCTGGAGCTCAAGAAGGAAGAAGCCGTCAACGCCAACAAGGCCAAGACCCGTTTCATCGCGGCGGCCAGCCATGATCTCAAGCATCCCATCAACCTGATCCGCCTGCAGTTGCACCAGGAAAACAACGCCGAACTCGACCAGCGCCTGGGCGCCAACCTGGATTTCCTGGAGCAGCTGGTGGCGTCCATCGTCGAATTGTCCAAGCTGGACGCCAAGGTGCTGGTCCCCCAGGAAGAGACCCTGCGCCTGGACCACTTCCTGCGCCAGCTGGCCGCTGATTTCGGGGACTTTGCCCGGCACCGGGGGCTGGAGCTGGCGGTGTCCCTGCCGGAGGGGCTCTGGATCAGGAGCGACGGCCTGCTGCTGAGACGGATCCTGGGCAACATCCTCGACAATGCCATCAAGATCAGCGAACCGGACAGCCGGGTGTCCCTGGAGGCGGCTTGCCAAGGGGAGGGCGTCAAGGTCAGCATCCGGGATCAGGGGCCAGGCATGAGCGAAGACGAGCTGGCCGGCCTGTTCACGCCATTTCGGCGCGGCACCAGCAAGTACCAGGGCTCCGGCCTGGGGCTGTCTGTGGTCAAGGGGATGTCGGATCTGCTTGGTCTCGACCTGGAGGTGAGTTCGCAACCGGGCCTGGGTACCTGCTTCAGCCTGATCCTGCCCCGGGCGGTCGAGCCCGCCCCGGCCGGCACCGCCAAGGCCCTGGTGCTTGCCCTGGTGGAGGACGACCCGGAGCAGCGCCGCCAGCTGGCGGCGCGCCTTGGCGGAAAGGGGCTGGAGGTGCGCTGCTATGCCCATGCCGAAGCGCTGCTGGGGGAGGACGCCAGCTGCGTCGATGCGGTGCTGTCCGACGTGGATCTGGGAACAGAGAGCGACGGCTTTAGCTACCTGGCCGACTATCAACGGCTGCTGGGCGGGCGCGGGCCGGTGATCTACATGTCCGGCAATCCCCAGGCCAGGCACAGGATGCCCAAGGGGTCCGGCCTGTTCTTCCTGTCCAAACCCCTGAAATTGGGTAAGCTGATGTGGATCCTGCATCAAGGTGAGAAGCAATGAAGCCCATGGGCAGCTGCCGTATCTTCGTCGCGGACGACCATCCGCTTTACCTGGACGCCCTGGTTGCCGGGCTGGCCCGGCGTTTTCCCGATGCCTGCCTCACCTCGGCCGACAACTACCTGGACCTCTTCGAAACACTGAGCGACAGCGCCGACGACCTGGACCTGCTGGTGCTGGACCTGTTCATGCCCGGCAGCACCGGCTACAGCGGCCTGTATTTCCTGCGCCGCCACTTTCCCGAACTGCCCATAGTGGTGATCAGCGCCCAGGACGATCTCAGTTCCCGCAACAGATGTCTGGAGCATGGCGCCGCCGCCTTCGTGTCCAAGTCGGCGCCTCCGGAGGAGCTGTTCGATCTGGTCGCCCGCATCCTGGACGGCAGCTACCGGTTCGCACGGCAGCAGGAGCGGGCCGCCGGCTCGCAAGCCTATGAAAGGATCGCCTCCCTGACCCCCAGCCAGTTCAAGGTGCTGCACCTGCTTGCCGCCGGCCACGCCAACAAGGTGATCGCCGACCGGCTGCATATCTCGGAAAAGACCGTCAAGGCCCACGTCACCGCCATCTTCGCCAAGCTCCAGGTCAGCAACCGCACCCGGGCCGCCCTGCTCCTTTCTGAAGATCCCCGCTAATCAACAGCCTGCAAAAGTCCTAGGACTAAAGTCCTAGTAATTTGCGTACAAGGTCCAATGCCCAGCCAGGGCGGCACTCCATATAAAGAACAGGATGCAGCAAAACTGTTAATGGAGTGTCATCAAAATGACCCAGAAAACCTATACCGCCCTGGCGGTTGCCGTGGCCCTTGGGGCCATGGCGCCGGCCTGGGGCCAATGGCCCAGCGAACCGGCCACGGCGCCCATCCAGGTCACCGGCAATGGCAACTCGCCGCTGGTCGTCGCCGATCACCAGGGGGGCGCCTATGTCAGCTTCCGTAACGGTGGCTACAACTCCTTCACCGACAGCGGCGGCTTCGATATCTTCCTGCAGCACTATGATGCCCAGGGCAACCAAAGCTGGCCCGAGCCCGTGCTGCTGTTCGATACCTTCAAGAGATTCGCTTCGAGCTATGACACAGTGGTGGACGAAGAGGGCAATGCCTATGTCGCCAACGACATCTATCCCGCCAACAACCCAAGTGAGCAGAGCACCGTCCAGGTGGCCAAGGTCAACAAGGACGGCAGCCTGGCCTGGGAGAGCCCCCTCAACCTGACCCCAGGGGCCGATCTGCAGGTCAACGGCCTGGGCCTGGACATGGCCGCCAAGGGCGAGCACATAGTGGTGACCTGGGCCAAGGGCCACACGGGCCTGACCGTGGACGGCTTTAGCGGCATCGCCTGCCTGGACAAGGACGGCAAGCTCCTGTGGAGCCAGGACGTGCAGCTGGATGGCCGCTATACCTATGCCACCAAGCCCGTGGTCACGGACGACGCCGTGTTGGTGCTGCTGGAAGTGGGCAAGGAGCCCGGCACCACCCAGTCCCACTACCAGGTACAGAAATACGCCCTGGCCGACGGCAAGCCGTTATGGCCGGCGCCGGTGGCCATCACCTCGGGCGACAACCTGCAGCATGCCGTCGATTCCGCCCGCTCAATGGACGTGATGGCGGACGGGGAAGGCGGCATGGTGATCGGCTGGCGTCACCCGACCGGCCCCAACCTGGGGATCCTACTGCTGCAGCACCTGCATGGGGACGGCACCAAGAGCTTCCCGGGCCAGGGCCTGCGCGTCTCCGGCGAGCACCAGGGCAACGGTGCCGCCTCCCTGGCCTACGACGGCGATCAGTATTACTTCACCTGGCTCGCGTACAAGAACGAGCCGGACGAAGAGGGCTTCTTCATTCAGCACGAGGCCATCAAGGCCGTGGCCGTATCCCGGGACGGCAAGTTCACCTGGAACCCGGCCGGCGAGACCGAGCCCGGCTTTGTCCTGCCCTGGAAAGCCCTGTTTCGCAGCGGCCCCGTGGAGGACTGGTTCAGCGGTTACCAGAACCCGGAGTTCATCCTCAACGAGGCCGGCCAGCTGAACCTGACCTATGGCGTCGAAGGCATACCGACCATGTATAGCCTGCAGGCACAGGTTATCGATGCGAATGCCGGCACCCAGGTGGGCGATGTCGTCACCTTCTCCGATGGCAGTATCCAGGTTGGTGGCAGGCTTGGCCTGGGCCGCACCCTGTTCGGCCAGCCGCTGCTGGCCTACACCCAGGGGGGCTTCAATGGCCCCGTCAATCTCCTCAATTTCGACGGCAACGCCAACTCGGGCGTCAGCCAGGACATCCTGGTTGAGAAACCCGGTCCGGTGCTGCTGGCCCCGGGCGAGCAGCAGCGTCTCGAGCTGAAGGTATTGGACAACATCGGCTCGGCCCATGAAGCCGGTGCCGACAGCGGCTCCAGCAAGGTGGACGCCGGTGCGGCCATTGCCGACAAGGTCGTCACCCTGGAGCTGGCCGCCAACGACAGCCTTGCCGACAGCCTGCCCGTGGTCCTGACCGTCCAGGATCTGGATCGGCCAGAGCGCGTTGTCAATGACGTCATCAAGGTTCGCGCTCCCCGTTACCTGTCGCCCAGGATCCAGCCGCTGCAGGCGCACACCCTGGATGAGGGCCAGACCCTGGTGGTCGAAGCCCAGGCGGCGTCACCTCAGGGGAGCGAACTGGTCCTGGACTGGCAACAGACCGCCGGTCCGGCGGTGGCCTTCCGGGCCGAGGGTGCCAGCCTGACCCTGGAGGCCGGCTTCGTGGCCGAAGACACCCAGCTCGAATTCACCCTCAGTGCCGACGATGGCACCCAGGCCGTCAGCCAGGTCCTGGCCGTCAAGGTGGTCAACACCGGCAACCCCGTCATCAGCGGTGACGATGCCCAGGCGGCGCCGGGGGCAACCTTCACCCTGACCCCGGCGATCAGTGGCGCCAAGGCGCCGGTCAGCCTGAGCTGGTCCCAGACCGGGGGCGCCCGTACCGTGTTCACCATGTCGCCGGACGGCACCCTGACCGGCACAGCGCCGCTCACCGAAGGCGAAGTGACCCTGGCGCTGTCCGCGGAAGATGCCAACGGCGAGATCTTCAGCAAGGCATTCCGGCTGACGGTGGCCGAGCCCGTGCAGCCCGACACCGGCAGCGGCGGCGGCAGCTTCGGTTTCGCCACCCTGTTCCTGGGGCTACTGGCCCTGGCCCGCAGAACTTTCGGCACGCCCGTCCAACGCAAGAGTTGAGGTACCCCATGCATAAGAAATCCATCATAGCGCTGGCCGTGGCGGCCGGTTTCGCCGGCTCGGCCCTGGCCGAACAAGGCAGCAAGAGCTTCGGCTGGCAACGCAAGGTCAACAACGTCATCAACGCCGACGTGGAGGTCGCCGCCAATGCCGACGGCCGTAACCGCTACATAGTGCAATTTCTGCAAAAGCCGGCCGCCCTCCAGGCCGTCGAGCTGCTGCAGCAACCCAAGGATGGCGCCGACCTGGGCCTGCAGAGGGCCAAGGCCATGCCGCCGACCCAAATGGTGCGGGCGGCCCTGAAGACCCCGGCCATGAAGGCCTACAGGCATGAGCTGGCCAGGCACAAGACGGTGTTCATGGACGGGGCCCGCCAGGCCCTGGGCCGTGAGCTGCACAGTCGCCTCGACTTCAGCGTGGCCTTCAACGGCATGGTGCTGGATCTCAGCCCGGCCGAAGCGGAGCAGCTGCTGGCCCTGCCCCAGGTGGCCCGGGTGATCAAGGAAGTGCCCCACAAGCTGATGACGGACAACGGCCCCGGCCATATCGGCGCCGGCAACGTCTGGGACGGCAGCGCCACCGGCCTGAGCGCCAAGGGTGAAGGCGTCATCGTGGGTATCTTCGATACCGGCGTCAACACCGACAACAGGGCCTTTGCCGCCACCGGCGATGACGGCTACACCGTCAGTAACCCCTATGGTGCCGGCAACTTCCTGGGCGACTGCGTGAGCGACGCCAGCCTCTGTAACGACAAGCTGATCGGCGTCTACAGCTACCCGGAAATCACCGGCAATTACGACGGCATTCGTCCCGCCAACGGCGAGGACTACAACGGCCACGGCAGCCATACCGCCTCCACCACGGCCGGCAACGTGCTGCACGACGTGCCCGTGCTGTTGCCCGGCTTCCGTGAAGCGGTCAGCGACGGCGTGGAAACGGGCATCATGCTGCCGGAAATGGCCGGCGTGGCCCCCCATGCCAATGTCATCTCCTACCAGGTGTGTGACGCCCAGGCCTGCTATCCCAGCCTGACGGTGAAGTCGGTGGAGCTCGCCATCGAAGACGGCGTGGACGTGATCAACTACTCCATAGGCCCCAGCGCCCTGATACAGCCGGACCCCTGGAACGATCCCTCCTCGGTGGCCTTCCTGTCCGCCCGCGAGGCCGGCATAGTGGTGGCCATGGCCGCCGGCAACTCGGGCCCGGGACCTTCTACCGATGGCAACGTGGCGCCCTGGGGCTTGTCCGTGGGTGCCACCACCCATGAGCGGATCTGGACCCATCAACTGTCCGGAACAGGTGCCCAGGGCGAGGTGCTGGCCCCCATCACCGGTGTGGCCGACGTCTTTACCAGCTTCACCCAACTCAACAACCTGACCGAGAGTGCCCCCATCGTCTATGCCGGCGACTACGAGGACATGGACGGCAACAACCTGGCCCTCTGCGACCAGCGTCTCAGCTTCCGTGATCCCGTGAACAGCGAGTTGAGTGGCAAGGTGGTGATCTGCGACCGGGGCGAGATCCCCCTGGTGGACAAGGTCTCCAACATGTCCAGGGCCGCGGCCGTGGTCATCCGCAATACGGCAAGCTCCAATCAGCAACTGGTGTCGGTGCGCTATCGGCTGCCAACCGTGCTGATCGACCAGCAAGGCGGCGAGACCCTGCTGGACTGGGTCAGGACCACGGACACGCCCATGGTCACCCTGGCCGGCACCGAAGCGCAGTACGATCCGGCCGGGGCCGATGTGATGGCGCCCTTCTCCGGACGCGGCCCCTACGCCGCCGTACCCGAGCTGATGGTGCCCCATATCTCCGCGCCCGGTGTTGACATCTATGCCGCCTATGCCGACGAGATGCCCTTCGTCTCTTCCTTTGCGGCCGCCCCCGCGGATTTCAGCTTCCTCAGCGGCACCTCCATGGCTACCCCCCATGTGGCCGGAGCCGCCGCCCTGCTGCGCCAGCTGCATCCCGACTGGACCCCTGCCGAGATCCAGTCCGCCATGATGCTCACCGCCAACCCGGACGTGATCAAGGAAGACGGCATCAGCCCGGCCGGCTTCTTTGACACCGGCTCCGGCGTGCTGAGGGTCGATATGGCCGCCCAGGCCGGCCTGGTCATGGACGTGCCCGTGGACGACTACAAGGCCGCCGATCCCAACCAGGGCGGCGATCCGACCCTGCTGAACCTGCCCATGCTGAGCGACGGCCAGTGCCCCGGCACCTGTAGCTGGACCCGTACCTTCCGGGCCACCCGGGACGGCAGCTGGTCCCTCCAGCCCATGGGCGCCCTGGACGGTGTCAGCTTGGGCGCCTCTCCCGCCCAGTTCGATATCCAGGCCGGCGAAAGCGTCCAGGTGACCTTCACCGCTTCCCTGGCCTCCCGGGTCGGTGAGGACTGGAGCTTCCAGCGCTTCAACCTGGTCCCCATGGATGGCTCGCCCACCCTGTCCATGCCGGTGGCGCTCAAGCCCATGATCGCGGACATTCCCCTGCTGCTGCGCCAGGATTACTTCTGGAGCCAAGGCGTGCTCACCCTGCCGGGCCTGCGCTTCCGCTACCCCAGCGACGTGGTGCTCAATGCCAAGCCGCTGGAGCGGGCGACCACCCACGAACTGCTGGTTGCCCAGGACAGCGACAACAGCTCCCCCTTCGACGATCTGGCCGACGGCGCCAGCGTCCAGATGCTGGATGTCGCCACTGCCACCGACCTCAGGGTCATAGTGGGTGCCTCGGAAGCCAAGGACGTGGATCTCTTCATCGGCCTGGACAGCAACAACAACGGCCTGCCCGAAGTGGTCGAACTGACCCAGGTCTGCGCCACCGTCGCCAATGTCGGTGAAGGCTGCAGCTTCAATGCCGGTGAGGGACTCTACTGGGTGCTGGTTCACAACTTCGAGGGCAGTGGCGCCGACCAGGACAGGATCCGCCTGGACGTGCTGATGTCCCCCAGCGAGGAGCGCCTGGACACCGTGGCCAGCCTGGACAACCCCAGCGCCGACCCCTACCAGTTTGTGGATGCCTCCCTGGACTGGATAGGTGAGATGGACCAAGGGGTTTACTACGGCGAACTGGAGATCTTCGACCGTACCTCCAGCAGCACCAACAGGGTGCTTGGCAGCACCAGCATGGTGATCAACCGTACCGCTCCCACCACCACGGCCAAGGTGGTTCAGGGTGAACTGGCCCATGGCCAGCGTGCCCGGGTCGAACTGCTGGTGCCGGGCAACCCCACCCCAGACGAGCTGGAATACCGGGTCGAGCTGGACATGGATGCGGGCCTGGCCCTGGTCGAGAGCAGTGGTGTCGAAGGCATGAGCGTCAGCCACAGCGATACCGAACTCAGCATCCGCCTGCCGGCCGGTGCCAAGAGCGGCCTGGTGCAGTTTGACCTGGCCCAACGGGTCCCGGCCTCCGGCGACTTCCAGGTGACCTGGTCCCTGGACAGCGACAAGGCCGGTTTCCAGGCCCAAGGCGGCAGCTTTGCCCTTGGCAACAGCAACCAGGCGCCGACCCTGTCCTTCCCCGCCAGCCTGTCAGCCGACATGGGCACTAGCCTGGAGCTGGATCTTGGCCTGGCCGATGCCGACGGCGACGCTCTCGACTACAGCGTCAGGCAAACCGCCGGTCCCGCCGTCGAGGTGCAGGACAAGGGCAACGGCCTGCTGGTGCTGGACCTGCCCGAGGTGGATGGGGATCGCCGTGCCACCTTCGAGGTCAGTGTCAGCGACGGTGAGTTCACCGAAAGCAGGCAGTTCACCCTGGTCATCAAGCCGCTGTCCGAGCAGGGCGGCAGCGGTGGCGGCTCGCTGGGCTTGGGCCTGGGCCTGCTGGCCCTGATGGGCCTGCGCCGCAGGCGCTAGGTTTCCACTCCCTTGTCTATTGGCCGCCGCGAGGCGGCCTTTTTTATGGTTCTTCGCACATTAGCGGGGAATAGATGTGAAAACGGCTGGATAGGTTATTGTGATGTCGCCAAACAAAGACACTAACCAACCAGCCGTTTTCGATGTCGCAGCTTACCCTTCCGTTCGAGCTGTGGGAAGGCTTTAGCCCCGACCACATAGAGCAACACGACCAACATCTCACCATTCACCTCAGCCCCAATCGCCCGCCCTGCTGTCGTTGCGGCAAGCTGGCCCAAGCCGTCCACGACACCACCTGGAGAACGGTCGCCGATCGCGCACTGATGGACCATACCGTGACCCTCAAGGTGCCGGTGCGACGGCTTAACTGCCATCAGTGCGGCCGAGGGACCGAACACATCTCCTGGCTGCGTCCCTTCGCCCGTTTGAGCTGCCGTCTGGAACGCTACGCCGAACGCCTACTGGCGTTACTGCCGGTCAAGCAGGTCGGTGAACTGCTGGGGCTGCACTGGCACACCGTGAAGGCCATCGACAAGCGCCGCCTGCAGCGGCAGGTCACCGAGCCCGACTGGTCCCGGTTGCGACGACTGGTCATGGATGAGTTCGCCCTGTTCAAGGGCCACCGCTACGCCACCGTCATCGCCGATGCGGATACCCACCAGGTGTTGTGGATAGGCGAGGGACGCAGTCGCCGCAGCATCCGGCCCTTCTTCGAGCGGCTAGGCGAACGCTGTCAGCAGATCGAGGCCGTGGCGATGGACATGAACACCGCCTTCGATCTGGAGGTGCAGGCGCATTGCCCCAACGCCAGGGTGGTCTACGACCTGTTCCATGTGGTGGCCAAGTATGGCCGGGAGGTGATTGACCGGGTGCGGCTCGACTGTGCCAAGGCCCAGGGCACCGAGCAGCAGGCCCGCCGTCATATCAAGCGTAGCCGCTGGGTGTTGCTCAAAAACGAGGGCAATCTCAATGACAAGGAACGTGGCCGCCTCGAAGCCTTGCTGGCCGCCAACCGTGATCTGATGGTGGTCTACGTGCTCAAGGAGCAGTTGAAGGCGCTGTGGTACTGCCGCGATGAGCAAACGGCCCATCGCCAATGGCGGCTCTGGTGGCAGCAGGTGGAGGAAAGTGGCATCGCGCCGCTGTTGCAGTTCGCCCGTAAGCTAAAACCCTACTTGCCAGGGATAGTCGCTTCCGCCAGCTATCCCCTCCATACCTGCCGGCTGGAGGGGATGAACAACAAAATCAAACTGATGAAGCGGATGGCTTATGGCTATCGGGATCTGGAGTACTTCTTCCTGAAGATAAAAGCCGCCTTCCCCGGAGATCCGCGATGAACCTTTTTTATTGGAGGCAGCCCAGCCGCGCAAATAGCCGGGGCAAAGCCGCCAAAAACATGAGAGGCTGGACCCCAGGCCCAACAGGTAACGCCCATGACCATCCCCGACTGCCATTTCCACACCCCAAGGCTCCAGGTGCGCCCCTGGCGGCTACGCCTGGCCGGGTTGCCGGACCGCGACGCCTTCGCCGGGGAAATCCTCAAGCTGCTGACCCCGGCGGTGACCCGCACCCTGCCGCCGGGCTGGCAGCAGATCCAGACCAGGGAGCAGGCCGAGCTGTGGCTCAGGGAGCGGGACGCCGAGAGCGCCATGCTGGTGGTGGAGCACCAGGGCGCACTGGTGGGGCTGCTGTTCCTGCACGGTGACGACGGCGATCTGCACCTGGGTTACCTGCTGGGGGAAATGCACTGGGGCCAGGGCCTGGCCAGCGAGCTGATTTCGGGGCTGGTGGCCTGGGCCGGCCAGCAGGGCGGGATCCACACCCTGGTCGGTGGCGTCGAGACCGACAATGGCGCCTCCATTCGGGTGCTGGAAAAGGCGGGCTTCACCCGCCGGGAAGACAAGGCGGCGCCCCAGGGGGTGATCTTCCTGGAGCACCGCCTGCAGGGGAACTAGGCGGCCAGCAGGGCGCGCCAGGCCAGGGCCGACAGGTACAGGCCGAGGCCAAAGGCGCTGTGGGCGGCCAGGCTGAGCAGGCGGGCCCGGCTGGGGTTGGGAGCCTTGGCGGCGGCAATGCCGAAGCCCAGGCAGGGCTGCATCAGCAGGAAGGGCGCCGCCAGGGTGCCTATCCCCACCAGCAGCGCCGGCGCCAGGGAGGGATCGTCGGCCCAGCCCGGTCCCCACAGCCCCAGCAGCAGGGCGGCAAAGGCGATGCCGATGCCGTAATGGGCGCCCCAGCCCAGCAGCCGTTCGCCTGCCACCGGCGCCGCCCTGGCGATATGGGGATGGGCCCAGGTACCTTTGGGCATGTGCCCCAGCCAGCGCCCCACCAGGCTGTAGTCCAGGGGCGGGATCCCGAACAGCCGCTTCAGCAGCAGCGCCCAGGCGTCCATGGCAAGGGTGGCGCCGGTGCCGATCAGCGTCGCCTTGAGCAGCAGTTCCTGCAGTTCGTTCATGATTTCTCCTTGGGGTTGTCAGGCCGCTTCCTTCATGGCGGCGCGAAATTGCTCTGTCATCTGGTGGCCCTTGATGGCCGGTACGGCGATGGCGCTCAGCATCAGCTTGCCGGCCATGATCAACAGCGCCGTGGCCAGGGCGTCCAGGAACCAGGCGATGGCCGGCCCGGCCGGGCCCAGGTAGGCGGGGCTCTCCGCCAGGGCCGGCAAGGTCCAGTGGCCGGTCAGGCCGTGCAGGGCCAGGGCCGCCCAGAAACCGAAGCAGTAGGGGCAGCGCCAGGCCTGGTACAGGTAGGCCAGGGGCCTGGGCAGGGCGGCCACCAGCCGGTTGAACCAGCTGCCCCAGTCCGGCAGTTTCTCCCAGATCAGCAGGTACAGGGACAGGCCCATCAGGGTCAGGGTGAACTCCATCTGTTACTCCTTGGTCGCGGTCAGAAGATGAACGGCAATGCCGGGGGCCCGGTAGTCCCCGGGCTGGCCCGGGGCCAGCCCGGCATCGCGGAGCTGGCAGGCGAGCCGGGCCATATCCAGGACCGGGAAGTCCTCGGGGCTGGCGCCGGGGAACTGCTCGCCAAGCTCCGGCAGCAGCTCGGCCCAGTTCTCCTCGATGATCACCAGGCGCCCGCCCGGCCTCAGCACCCGGCGCACCTCGGCCAGGCCGGCGGCCAGATCCTGCCAGTGGTGCAGGCTGCATACCGCCAGGGCCAGGTCGAGGCCGTCGTCGTCCAGGGGCAGCCTTTCGGCGCTCGCCTCCAGGAACTCGGGTGCCTGGGCCAGGTTCTGGCTCTGAGCCCGGGCCTGTTCCACCATCCTGGGGGTGGGATCCACGCCCGTCACCTGGGCGCCCAGGGCCGCCAGCAGGCGGGCCAGGTGGCCACCGCCACAGCCGATATCCAGTACCCTGTCGCCGGCCCGTATGCCGGCCAGCTCGGCCACCCTGTCGTGAAGCGGCACCTGGCCCCACTGGCGCAGGTATTGGTCGGCCTGGTGATCTGACCAGGCCCCCGGCAGGGCGGGGTGTTCTGATGAGGTCATGGCAATGGCTCCTTTTTTGGTTAGACAGGCTAACCATAAGGTCAAAAAGGTTAGGCTGTCAAACCAAATGCGCCTGGGAAGGGGAGGCGGGGGCGGCTAGAATGGTTCGCCTGACTAAGTATCAAGGGGAGTGCCCATGGCGTTGGCACAATCACTGATGGCCCTGCAACGGCAGCTGACCCGGGCCTGGGCGGCCCAGGGTCTGGAGGGGGAACTCAGCTATAGCGAGTTCGAGTACCTGAAGCTGGTGCAGGCGGCGGAGGAGGCCAGGCCCTCGGGCCGGCCCCACGACGACAGCAGCCACCTGTCGACCCTGGCGGCGGAGCTGCAGGTGCAGAAGTCCTCGGCCAGCACCATGGTCAAGAAGCTGGAAAAGCGTGGCCTGGTCAAGCGCATTCCCTGCCAGTTCGACGCCCGCGCCCAGCACATACTGCTTACCGACCAGGGCCGGACCCTGCTGACCCAGGCCCAGGCCGCCGTCTACGACGCCTTGGAGCAGCGGCTGGCGGCGGGCCTGGGCGAGGCGGAATACGCCCGGCTGGAAGGCTGCCTGGCCAGGCTCTGCGAGCAGCTTTCGGCCAGCGCGGGCTAGGCCACGGGCAAAAAAAGGGGGCCATTGGCCCCATTTTTGTCGTGGATGAAAAGCGGCGGCTCAGGCCTCGGCCAGCACCTTCTCCATGGTCCAGTTGGTGAGGATCTCGCCGTTACGCTCGGTGTCGTTGCGGCGTACCTCCACGAAGCCCTGCTTGGTGAAGAAGGGCCTGGCCAGGTAGGAGGCCTCCACGTACAGGCGCCGGATGCCCTTGGCCCTGGCCTGGGCTTCCAGGTGGGCGTAGAGGCTGCCGGCGATGCCGCGGCGCTGGTGAGCCCTGTGCGTATAGGTCCAGTCCACGTGGCCGTCGTCTTCCAAGGTGATGAAGCCCACCACCTGGCCGTCGATCTCGGCCACATAAGGCGGCTTGGCGTCCAGGCGCTGCTGCCAATGGCCGTAGTCCTTGGGCAGGGGCGCCCACTGATCGACCTGGGCCTGGGTGTAATACTCCAGGGCCACGCTGTGGATGCTGTCGTAGAAGATATCGGCGAGGGCGCGGGCATCGCTGGGCTGGTAGTCGCGGATCAACATAAAACATCCTCCATGGGGCCAGGCTGCGCTTAACATGAGCGCAACAAAAAAGGGCGGAGGACTCTAGCAGAGCACCGCCCCAATGCCAAGGCACTGATGCTTCAGGCGAAAGGCGCCAGCTGCCTGGTCAGCACCAGGGGCCAGATCAGGCCGGTGGCCATCACCACCAGGTTGTCGCCGACACCGGCCCTGTCCTGTTCATGGATGCCGACGCTTGGGCATAGTCCCAGGGTCAGCACCTTCACCACCGGCCAGCCCAGGTACCAGCACAGGGTCTCGCACAGCAGCTCCCACAGCAGCCACACCAGGACTCGGGCCAGGTAATAGAGGGCCTTCAGCAAGGGGCGGGCGCCCAGCTCCAGCAGTTCTTCGATCATGGGGCCTCCCGGCGAGATCGGTTCTGGCATTGGAGCATGCCGGTGGCGGCCGATCAACGGCGTACTGGTCTATTGCCCCGCCTTCAGCTCCTTGACCACCCGCTTTTCCAGCTCGGCCCGGTGGCTGAAGCTTTCCATCGGCGTGACGTGCCAGTTGAGCACGCCCCAGCCGGGCAGGGCCCGCACCAGTTCCGTGACCTCCTCGTGGGAGCCGGCCGAGAGCACGAAGGCGCCGGCCCTGGCCCCCACCAGGATGCCGCCGGCCTTGATGCGCCTTTCGGCGGCCAGGCTCTCCAGGCTGGGGATGATCAGTGTCTCCAGCAGTTCGATGGCCTGGGCCTCGGAGGTGGGGCTGCCGGCGGCATTGGCCTCGAACTCCACCAGGTAGAGCTGGCTCTTGGCCAGGGCCGGGGCGGCCAGGACCAGCAGCAGGGCAAGGAACAGGGTTTTCATTGGCGACTCCCATGGATCCGTTTCGGGATATAAAGCATAGGAGCGGGTTGGGCATTTTGCCCTTAGGCGACAAGGCCCCGCTGGGGCCTTGCCGTTACTGGGCCTTGGGGCTCAGCCAGGGCTGGGACCACCAGTAGAAGCGGCCGGGCTGGTCCTTGGAGGGGGCTGTGCAGTTGACCCTGGAGCGGCCCGGTGGCAGATCCAGGGCCGGCACCTGGGCTTGCTGGCCCTGGATGGCCAGATCCAGCACCTGGCCTTCGAAGAAGCAGTTGAAGCGGCCCATGTCGGCGTCCTCGGCCTTGACGGTCAGGGTCAGGGCCGGGCTGTAGCCGTTAACGCGCAGCATCTCGGTGTCGGAGCTGGCCACCGGCAGGTGCAAGGTGTTGAGCTTGAGCTTGAGGCTGGCCAGATCCGCGTAATGGCCGGCGGCCGGGAAGCGGGGCAGGGCGGTGAGATCCGAGCCCGGGCCCATGGGGCCGGACTGCTGGCCGAAGGCCACGTAACCCTCGGCCCGCAGGAAGGCCTGCAGCTCGCCGTTGTATTCGCCATAGGGCCAGGCCAGCCACCTGGGGCTGGCCGGCAGGGCCTGCTGGGCGTCGAGGATGGCGGCCTTGGCCCTGTCCAGGGGCAGCTCGGTGAGGTGGGGATGGCCCCAGCCGTGGTTGGCGATGGTGGCGCCCTGCTGGGCCAGCTCGGCCAGGTCGGCGCGGCTCATCATGCCGGGGGCGCCCAGGCTGGCGGGGTTCACGAACAGGGTATAGGGGTAGCCGTACTGGGCCAGCAGCGGCGCCGCGTTCTCGGCGATGTCCCTGTAGCCGTCGTCGAAGGTGATGGCCACGGCCTTGTCCGGCACCTGGGCCTCGCCCTTGGCGGCGGCGATGGCCTGGCTCAGCGGCACTACGGTGAAGCCGCCCTGTTTCAGGTGCTCCAGGTGGGCGCGGAAATCGTCCGGCCTGGTGCTGGTGGAAAAGGGGCTGTCCTCGGCCACATGGTGGTAGAGCAGCACCACTGTCTGCTGGGCGGCCATGACCGGCAGGCAAAGACAAAGTAACAACCAACGCCACATATCATCGATTCCTTAAACAGCGACGCCGCTCTGGGGCGGCGTCTTGGATTATCGTACAAGCTGATCCAGTGTGCCCTGTGCCAGGGGATGGTAGCCGGGCCTGGCCTTTTCATAGGCGGCCTTGGCAAAACCCTGGTATTGGGGTTTCTCCATCAGCATCTTGTACAGCGGCACCACCAGGCGGCGGCGACCGATACGCTGCAGATAGCCTTCCATGGGGGTGAACGCCGGCTGGTAGTCGTGCTCGATGGCCTGACGATACCAGGCGTGGGCGATCTCGCTGTTGTTGGCGCCACTAAAAGCAAAGGCTTTATCAAGTTCGGCTAATTGTGCTTTTCCGATGCTGTCGGGAAGCTGATAAATGAAATAGATCCACTGCTGGGTGTTCCAGCCCCGGGTGGGCAGCTGAGCAAGGCCCTTGTCGCCGGCCAGCCAGGCGTCCAGCTCCGCCTTGACCTTCACGAAGGCCTGGGAGCTGGGCTTGGGAGCGCCGTCCGGCAGGCCGGGCTGGAAGATCCAGGCCTTGAGCCTGTCCAGCTCGACCTTGCCTTCCTTGACCAAGGTGGCCTCCATGTGGGCCAGGAAGCGCTCGGTGTCCATGGATTGGAAGGCGAAGCGGCTGAAGTAGTCCTTGATGAAGGCGTCGAAGCGCTCGCGGCCCACCTTGGCCTCCAGCTCGAACAGCATCAGCGCGCCCTTCTCGTAGGGGATGTCGCTGAAGGCGTCGTCCGGGTCACGGCCGGCCAGCTCCAGGGCCAGCTTGGTGTCGCGCGGGTCCAGCTGGTCGATGTCTTCCAGCAGTTCGTTGTAGCCCAGCAGGGCCTCCATGCGCTCGCGATCCTTGCCGTACAGGGCCTCCATGATGCGGTAGGTCAGGTAGGTGGTGAAGCCCTCGTTCAGCCACAGATCCCGCCAGGCGCCGTTGGTGACCAGGTTGCCGGACCAGGAATGGGCCAGCTCGTGGGCGATCAGCGACACCAGCGACTTGTCGCCGGCGATCACCGTGGGGGTGATGAAGGACAGGCGCGGGTTCTCCATGCCGCCGAAGGGGAAGCTGGGCGGCAGGATCAGCAGGTCGTAGCGGCCCCAGGGGTAGGCGCCGTACATGGCTTCCACCTTCTCCATCATGGCTTCGGTGTCGGCGAACTCCCAGGCCGCCGCCTCCAGCACCGCCGGCTCGGCATAGACGGCGGTGCGCTGGCTCATGGGCTTGACCGCCAGGTCGCCGACGCCCAGGGCGATCAGGTAGGAGGGGATGGGCTGGGGCATGTTGAAGTGGTACTCGCCGTCGCGGACCGGATCCTGCTCCATCTCGGCGCTCATCACCGCCAGCAGCTCCCTGGGGGTGCGGATCACGGCGTCATAGGTCACCCGCACCGCCGGGCTGTCCTGCAGCGGAATGAAGCTGCGGGCGTGGATGGCCTGGGCCTGGGAGAACAGGAAGGGATGCCGCTTGCCGGCGGTCTGCTCGGGCGCCAGCCATTGCAGGCCGGAGGCCTTGGGGGAGGTACGGTAGTGCACCCGCACCTGGTGGGCGCCCCTGGGCAGCTGGATGTGCAGGGCCGAACCCAGGTTGGCGTCGGCCTCCTTCAGCTGCCAGCCGGTGGCCAGCCAGCCGTTGCCGCTGTTCTGCTCCACCTTGCGGATATGCAGGTCGCGGGTATCCAGGATCAGGGTGCGGGCATCCTGGTCCAGGCGGCGGATATCCAGCACCACGTTGCCGTCCAGGACCTTCCTGTCGAAGTTGACGGTCAGATCCAGGCTCAGGTGGCTGACCCTGAGCTGGTCATGGTTGGCGAAGCTGTGCTGGTCGGCCCTGGCAAGGAAGCTGGCGGCCAGCAGCATGGTGGCGGCGATGAGGCTAAAAAGGCGCATGGCTGTTCATTGTTGTTGTGGATGTGGCGGGGATTTTAAAGAATTTCGACTCGGGCTTCACGGTGGTGGCCCTTCTTTCGTCGCGGCCGGGCTGCCTCAGGACGGTTGCCCGGGTACACTGACGCAAATTTGTGACCGAGATCGCCATGGATCCCCGACCCTACCGCCAGGTGCTGGCCCTGGCCCTGCCCATGATCCTGTCCAACATCAGCGTGCCGCTGCTGGGGCTGGTGGACACGGCCGTGATCGGCCACCTGGACGACGCCGCCTTCCTGGGCGGGGTGGCCGTGGGCAGCATGCTGATCACCTTCCTGTTCTGGCTGTGCGGCTTCCTGCGCATGAGCACCACCGGCCTTATCGCCCAGGCCCACGGCAAAGGCGACGGCCAGGCCCTGGCCGTCTGGCTGGGCAAGGGCCTGGCGGTGGCCCTGGCACTGGCGGCGGCCTTGCTGGTGCTGCAGTGGCCCATAGGCGAGCTGGGGCTGTGGCTGAGCGGCGGCTCCGAGCAGGTGCGGGCCCAGGCGGCCAGCTATTTCTATATCCGCATCTGGGCGGCGCCGGCGGCTCTGTGCAACCTGGTGGTGCTGGGCTTTTTGGTGGGACGCCAGGACACCAAGGGGCCCATGGCGCTGCTGCTGCTCGGCAACGGCGTCAACATGGCGCTGGATCTGCTGCTGGTGGTGGGCCTGGGCTGGCAGGTGGCGGGCGCCGCCCTGGCCTCGGTCATCGCCGACTACCTGGCCCTGGGGCTGGGCCTGTACCTGGTGGCCAGGCGGCTGCCCGGCGTCCACCGGCACTGGCTGGCCCTGCTTGGCCGCGGTGGCTGGCGGCGGCTGTGGCTGCTCAACCGCGACATACTGCTGCGCAGCCTCTGCCTGCAGCTCTGCTTCCTGTTCGTCACCTTCCAGGGCGCCCGCCTGGGTGACGCCGTGGTGGCCGCCAACGCGGTGCTGCTCAACTTCCTGCTGCTGATCTCCTACGCCCTGGACGGCATCGCCTATGCCGCCGAGGCCCTCACCGGCAAGGCCGTCGGGGAAAAAGACGAAATCGGACTGAGGGCCTGGGTGCGGATCTGCGCCCACTGGTCGCTGGCCTTTGCCGGCGCCTTCGTGGTGCTGTTCGCCCTGGGCGGCGAGGCCATCATCGCCCTCCTGACGGACGTGGCGGCGGTGCGCCAGGAGGCGGTCCGCTACCTGCCCTGGGTGGTGGCGTTGCCGCTGGTGGCGCTGTGGTGCTACCTCTACGATGGCGTCTTCGTGGGTGCCACCCGCGCCAGGGAGATGCGCAACACCATGGTGCTGGCCACCTTCGGGGTCTTCTTCCCGCTGTGGTGGCTGAGCCAGGGCTGGGGTAACCATGGCCTCTGGCTGGCGCTGAGCGCCTTTTTGGCCACGCGCGGCCTGGCGCTGTGGTGGCTGTACCGCAAACCGGGCTTTGTGACGGGTTCAGGCTGAATTCATAAGGGGCCCTTTAGGTTTTACTTAACAGCGCCATAGGAGGCCAATATGAAGAAGACCCTAGCCCTGCTGAGCCTGAGCATTCTTGCCTTTACCGCCTGGGCCTCGCCGCCGCCAAACCAGGTGCCGCCGCCGAGCCATGGCAAGCCGCCCGCCGCCGTCCCCAAGGCCAAGGGGGCACCGCCCGCCGCCCACCAGAAGTTCCGCCAGGAGCACAACCGCAAGTGGCAACATCGCCGCTACGACGATGACGACCGCAACCAGTGCTGGGATGCCTGGGGTTACAACCTGGGTGGGCGTTTCGACGACGAGCAGCGCTACTTCATCGAGCTGGGCGGCGGTCACTGCCGCGAGCAGCGCCGCGATCACGACCGCGACGGCGACATCGACGCCGTGCTGCGCGCCGGCCTGGACCGCGACGACGTCTACAAGGCCATCAACCTGGCCCGGGAGGAGTTCGACCTGAACCGTGCCCGCTTCGTCCGCGCCACCGAGGTGGACAACAGCATCCGCAACATCCGCTACACCCTGGTGTTCAAGACCCGCCGCGGCTACCGCCATTTCCGGGTCAAGCAGCGGGCCTGGACCGGCCAGGTGCGCGACATCTGGGAGGTGCGCTAAGGACGGAGTCGGCGTAGGCTTAGAAGGCCGCTACCCAGGAGTCGCCTTGTGAGACTACGCCTCTGTTCCCTGTTGCTGTTGCCCTGGCTGGCCTGGGCCAAGCCCCTGGCCCTGGTCATACAGGGCGACCAGTATTACCCGCCCTACAGCTACCTGCAGGATGGCCAGTTCAGGGGCATCTACGTGGATCTGCTCAAGGTCGTCTTCGCCGAGATGCCCGGCTACCAGGTGGAACTGCAGCCCATGCCCTGGAAGCGTGGCCTGCGCATGCTGGAGCTGGGCGACAGCTTTGCCCTCTTTCCCCCCTACCTGCACCTGAAGGAAAGGCCCTGGATCGGCCGCTACTCGGCGCCCATGCTGGAAGAAGAAGTGGCGGTGTTCTGCCGCGATGACGTGGTGCTGCCGGACAAGCCCGCCTTCCCGGACGACTTCCAGGGCCTGACCTTCGGCATCAACAGCGGCTTCGCCCTGGGCGGCGAGGCCTTCCGGCAGGCCGTGGCACAGGGCTGGATCCGCCTGGAAGCGGCCCATTCCAACCAGTCCAACCTGCTGAAGATGGTGCTGCACCGCATCGACTGCTACATCAACGACCGCCGCGCCATCCTCTTCGATCTCGAGGTGCTGGAGGAGCAGGGCTGGCCCATGGCCCTGGCCGGGATCGGCCAGAAGGCCAGCGTCTCCAGGGAGATGGCCTACCTGGCCTTCAGCCGTTACGAGAGCCGTTACCCCTACCGGGATGCCTTCGTCGAGGAGTTCAACAGGGTCCTGGCCAAGGTCAAGGCCAGGGGCGAGCTGGACCGCATCGTCGCTTCCTACCTCAACGGCGCAGCTCAAAGTGGGGAAACAGCGACAGGCCCAGGGCCGTCAGCGCCGCCAGCGTCGTCTCGCTGACGTTGGGGCGGCCCAGGCCCGGGTCCAGCATCTGGCCGGGCCTGACCAGCTGCAGGGCATGGTGTCTCACGCCCCTGGCCGCCAGCGACTTCATCAGCATCTTCAGCGCCGCCACCGGCATCAGCTCGCCGTGCCAGGTGGTGCGCACCTCGAAATCCACGCCGCTCTGCAGGGCCAGATCCAGGCATTGCCAGTGCCGGTCACCCTGGCCGGGCTTGCCTATGATGCCATCCAGGTCCGCCGGCAGGGCCTTGATGTCCAGGCCCAGCCAGTCCACCAGCTTCAGCAGGGGTTCCAGGTGCTTGGGGGAGACGCCGGCGCTGTGCAGGCCGACCTTGAAGCCCAGGGCCTTCACCTCGGCCATGGCCTGGGCCAGGCCGGGTTGCAGGCTGGCCTCGCCGCCGCTGAACACCACGGCGTCCAGCAGGCCGGTGCGCTCCTGGAGCCAGGCCCTGATGTCCTGCCAGTCCAGCTGTTGTTCGGGCTTGCCGCACAGCAGCTCGGGGTTGTGGCAATAGCGGCAACGCCAGGGGCAGCCCTGGCACCAGACCACCGCGGACAGATGAGCCGGATAATCCAGGGTGGTGAAGGGGGTGACCCCACTGATGACCAGGGCTGTCTCCGTCATGAGCGGGCGGCGTCCTCGGTGAAGTGGCGGCGCTCGGCGTGCTCGGCCTGCTTGCCGGGGTTAAAGGCCGATACCGGCCTGTGGTAGCCCATGACCCGGGTCCAGATCTCGCAGCGGGTACGTTCGTTGTCGTTCAGTGGTTTTGTTTGCATGGTTTTTCTCCTTGGTTTCAGCCGGCCTGCCTGGCCAGCAGTTCGTCGTCGCAACGGGGGCAGAACTCGTGCTCCCCGTCCAGGTAGCCGTGTTTGGGGCAGATGGAAAAGGTGGGGGTGACGGTGATGTAGGGCAGGCGGAACCGGCCCAGGGCGCGCCGCACCAGGGCCTTGCAGGCCTGGATGCTGGAGATGCGCTCGGCCATGTACAGGTGCAGCACGGTGCCGCCGGTGTACTTGCACTGCAGCTCGTCCTGGCGGCTCAGGGCCTCGAAGGGATCCTCGGTGAAGCCCACCGGCAGCTGGCTGGAGTTGGTGTAGTAGGGCTGGTCGTCGGTGCCGGCCTGGAGTATGCCCGGGTAGCGCTTGCGGTCCTCCTTGGCGAAGCGGTAGGTGGTGCCTTCCGCCGGGGTGGCCTCCAGGTTGTAGAGATGGCCGGTTTCCTCCTGGTACTGGACCATGCGTGCCCGCACGTGATCCAGCAGCGCCACCGCCAGGGCGTGGCCAGGGTCGCTGCTGATGTCGTGCTCGCCGCCGGTGAAGTTGCGCACCATCTCGTTGATGCCGTTCACCCCCAGGGTGGAGAAGTGGTTGCGCAGGGTGCCCAGGTAGCGCTTGGTGTAGGGGAACAGGCCCTGGTCCATGAACTGCTGGATCACCTTGCGCTTGAGCTCCAGGCTGTCCCGGCCCAGATCCATCAGCTGGTCCAGGCGCGCCAGCAGGCCCGGCCAATCGCCCTGGAACAGGTGGCCCAGGCGGGCGCAGTTGATGGTGACCACCCCCAAGGAGCCGGTCTGCTCGGCGGAGCCGAACAGGCCGTTGCCGCGCTTGAGCAGCTCGCGCAGATCCAGCTGCAGCCGGCAGCACATGGAGCGGATCTGGTTGGGCTTCATGTCGGAATTGATGAAGTTCTGGAAGTAGGGCAGGCCGTAGCGGGCGGTCATCTCGAACAGGCGATCGGCGTTGGCGCTGTCCCAGTCGAAGTCTTCGGTGATGTTGTAGGTGGGGATGGGGAAGGTGAACACCCGGCCCTTGGCGTCGCCGGCCTGCATCACCTCGATGTAGGCCCTGTTGATGAGGTCCATCTCCGCCTGCAGCTCGCCGTAGCAAAACGGCATCTCCTCGCCGGCGATGACCGGCACCTGCTGGCGCAGATCCTCCGGGCAGACCCAGTCGAAGGTGAGGTTGGTGAAGGGGGTCTGGGTGCCCCAGCGGGACGGTACGTTGAGGTTGTGGATGAACTCCTGGATGCCCTGCTTGACCTCCTCGTAGCTCAGCTTGTCCCGGCGTACGAAGGGGGCCAGGTAGGTGTCGAAGGAGCTGAACGCCTGGGCGCCGGCCCATTCGTTCTGCAATGTACCCAGGAAATTGACCATCTGCCCCAGGGCGGATCTCAGGTGCCTGGGCGGGGCCGATTCCACCTTGCCGGGCACGCCGTTGAAGCCCTCGTGCAGCAGGGTGCGCAGCGACCAGCCGGCGCAGTAGCCGCTGAGCATGTCCAGGTCGTGGATGTGCAGATCGCCGTTGCGGTGGGCCTTGCCGATGGCGGCGTCGTAGATGTGGCTGAGCCAGAAGTTGGCGATGACCTTGCCGGAGACGTTGAGGATCAGGCCGCCCAGGCTGTAGCCCTGGTTGGCGTTGGCGCTGATGCGCCAGTCCTCGCGCTGGAGGTATTCGTTGATGGTGGCTTCCACGTCCACCAGGGTGCCCCTGTCGGCACGCAGGCTGTGGCGGCGCTCCCGGTAGAGGATGTAGGCCTTGGCGGTGGCGAAGTGGCCGGCGGCGGCCAGCAGCCGTTCCACCTGGTCCTGGATGGCCTCCACCCTGGGCCGCTCCGGCAGGGCCGGCAGCACCTGCTGGCAGAGGGCGGCGGCCTCGTCTTGGTCGAACTCGCCGGTGGCGCGGCCGGCCTTGGCGATGGCGTGGGTGATGCGGTCGGCATCGAAGGGGGCCAGGCTGCCGTCCCGCTTGACGACCAGGCGCTGCTTGCCAGACATGGAGTCTCCTTACTAAATCCAGGGTTAATCACAATATCTTGTGTATTAGATTTAGTTTGAAACCCATATCTTGTGGTTGACCAGGATCAATAAAGGGGCATTGCTGCCCATTGGCGATCATGCGGGAAGAGGACTTTTCCCAGGCAGACGCCCGGTGGGGGTAAGGAAATCAGCGGGCCAGGAACTGGCCGAGGCGGTGGCAGAGGATGCCCACATAGCCGCTGAGGGCCAGCAGCATGCCGGCGCCGCCGATGATAAGGCCGGGCACCTGCAGCAGGGGGTCGAAGCGGCTTCCGGCCAGGATCAGGGCCAGGCCGGCCAGGAACAGCAGCAGCCCGGTAAAGAAGCGGCGGGCAGCCAACCTTGGCCGGCTGCCCAGGCGCTCGATGAGGGCGCGCATCAGTAGTAGGAGTGTTCGCCGTGCTGGTGCTCGGTGACGTCGCGGACGCCCTTGAGCTCTTCCGGGAACTGGGCCAGCAGCTCCTTCTCGATGCCTTCCTTGAGGGTCACGTCCACCATGGAGCAGCCGTTACAGCCGCCACCGAACTGCAGTACGGCGATGCCGTCGTCGGTGATCTCCATGATCGCCACCTTGCCGCCGTGGCCGGCCAGCTGGGGGTTGATCTGGGACTGGATCACATAGTCGACCCGCTCGATCAGCGGCGCATTATCGGCCACCTGGCGCACCTTGGCGTTGGGGGCCTTGAGGGTCAGCTGGGAGCCCATCTGGTCGCTGGTGAAATCGATCTCGGCGTCCTGCAGGAAGGGGGCGCTCTGCTGGTCCACTATGGCGTCGAAGCCGTTGAAAGGCAGGTGCTCGTCCGTGGGCTCCACCGCATCCGGCGGACAGTAGGACACGCCGCACTCGGCATTGGCCGTGCCGGGGTTGACCACGAAGACGCGGATATTGGTGCCGTCGGGCTGGTCGGCCAGCAGTTTTTTGAAGTGGGCCTGGGCGGCCTCGGAAATGCGGATCATATCGCCTCGCGAAAACCTGACTACTTTACTGGGTTATGATAACGCGCCTGGGCGGCGAAACCTAGGCCCTTCTGTTACCTCCAGCGGGGTAGGGCGCGACCAATGGCCCCGGCCCCATGACCGCCGGCCTTTTGTTTGGCGCCGGCCTTGAGTAGCCTTTAGCAAAACACCAACAAGGCATTCCCATGACGAGCTGGCGACATTGGGCGGCGGCCCTGGCCCTGCTGCCCCTGGCCGTGCAGGCCAAGCCCACTGCAGAATACTTCCCCAAGGCGCAACTTTCCGAGCAGCTGCCCACCCCGGAGGCGGTGCTGGGCTTCGGTATAGGCGACTGGCACCTGCGCCACGACCAGCAGCTGGCCTACCTGGAGCAGCTGGCGGCCCGGTCCGAGCGCATCCGGCTTATCGATATCGGCCGCACCACGGAGCAGCGCCGCCAGGTGGTGCTGGCCATCTCCAGCCCCGCCAACCTGGCCCGCCTGGAGCAGATCCGCCGCCAGCATCTCAGGGTGCTGGACGGCGAGCGGGATGACAGCCTGCCGGCCCTGGCCTGGCTGGGCTACTCCATCCATGGCGATGAACCGTCGGGCGCCAACGCCGCGCCCCTGGTGGCCTACTGGCTGGCTGCGGGCCAGGACGCCGAGGTCAAGGCGATACTGGAGCAGACGGTGGTGCTGATCGATCCGGCCCTGAACCCGGACGGCCTGGACCGCTACGCCAACTTCGCCAACAACCACCAGGGCCGCCACAACTCCGGCTCCCTGCAGCACCGCACCCGCTGGCAGGATTTCCCGGCCGGCCGTCTCAGCCACTATGGTTTCGACCTCAACCGGGACTGGCTGCTGCTGACCCACCCGGCGTCGCGCAACCGCATCGCCTTCTGGCAGCGCTGGCTGCCCCAGGTGTTCGGCGACTTCCACGAGATGGGGCCCCACAGCAGCTTCTTCTTCCAGCCCGGCATCCCCAGCCGGGTCAACCCCCTGACGCCGCCGCGCAACCAGGAGCTGACCCGCAAGCTGGCCGAGGGGGTCGCCCAGGCCCTGGACGGCCAGGGCCGGCTCTACTTCACCGGCGAGTCCTATGACGATTTCTACTGGGGCAAGGGCTCCAGCTATGCCGACGGCCTGGGTGCCATCGGCATCCTCTACGAACAGGCCAGGGCCCGCGGCCAGAAGGTGGAGACCCCCTTCGGCGAGCTGACCTTCACCTACGGCATCGAAAACCAGCTCACCGCCAGCCAGAACCTGCTTCGGGGCGTGCTGGCCCACAGGGCCGAGCTTCGCGAGTACCAGGCCGGCTTCTTCGCCAGCGCCCGGGAAGAAGGGCGCGACGAAAAGCTCAAGGGCTACCTGCTGAAGAACCCGGACGATCCGGCCCGGCTCGAGGAGCTGGCGGCCCTGCTGGCCGCCCACGGCATCCAGATCTACGAACTGGGCCGGGATGTCGACCTGGAAGGACGCCGCTTCAAGGCCGGCAGCGATCTCTACATTCCCCTGGCCCAGCCCCAGTACCGGCTGCTCAGGTCCATCTTCGAGCGGCGTACCAGCTTCCAGGACAACAGCTTCTACGACGTGTCCAGCTGGAACCTGCCCCTGGCCTTCAATGTCGAGGCCATTGGCGTCTCCGACGGCCGCTACAAGTCCCATATGGAGGCCAGGCCCTGGCAGCCGCAGGGACGCCGGGACATCGCCGTGGAGCCGGCCTATGCCTGGGCCTTTCAGTGGCGTGCCAGCCAGGCCCCGGCGCTGCTGGCGGATCTGCTGGCCCAGGGGGTGCGGGTGTTCGCCTCCGGCCGGGAGATGGTCAACAGCGGCCACAGGCTCAGCCCGGGCGACATGCTGATCCCGGCCGGGATCCAGGACCAGCCTGAGCTGCTCAAGCTGCTGACCCGCCTGGCCAACAAGCACCAGCTGCCGCTGATGGCCCTGAAGGGCGGCCTGTCCGCCAAGGGCGGCGACGTGGGCAGCCCCAGCCTGGTGCCCATGACGAAGCCCAGGGTGGCGCTGCTGGTGGGACGCGACATCCATGCCCAGCGCGCCGGTGGCGTCTGGGAGGCCCTGGATCAGCGCGCCGGCGTCGAGCTGACCCTGCTGGAGTCCACCCTGCTGCCCTGGATGGACATCAACGAGTTCAGCCACCTGATCCTGCCGTCCGCCTCCTGGCTGGGCCTGGGCGAGGACTTCACCGGCCGGCTCAAGGGCTGGGTGGAGCGGGGCGGCACCCTGATCACCCTGACCGACGCCAGCACCTGGGCGGCGAGCCAGGGCCTGCTCAAGGCCGAGGTGCTGGCCGAGGAAGACCGCGCCCTGCTGTTCCCCACCAAGGATCTCAGCTATGCGGATCGGGACGCCCATGGCGCCAACATGCTGATCGCCGGCGCCCAGGTGCTGGCGGATCTGGATCCGGGCCATCCCCTCAACTGGGGCCTGGGCAGCCTGACGCTGCCGTTGATGCGGGATCACACCGGCATGCTGGTCAAGTCCGAGGGTGACTTCACCGTGCTGGGCCGATACGCCGAGCAGCCGCTGCTGTCCGGTTTCATGGCCGGGGCCAACAAGGATCAGCTGGCCGGCACCCCCGCCGCCGTGGCCCAGCGCCTGGGCAAGGGTGCCGTGGTGGCCTTCATGGACGACGTCAGCTTCCGTGGCATCCAGCGTGGCTCGGAGCGCTGGCTCAGCAACGCCCTCTATTTCACGCCCAATTTCTAAAGGGCCCGGGCCAGGCACCACACCTGCACGTCCTCGCAGCCGGCGGCCAGCAGCTGCCGGCTGAGCAGGGACACCGTGGTGCCCGTGGTCACCACGTCATCGATCAGCGCCACCCTCTTGGGTGGCGTTTTGGTGACGGTGAAGGCGCCCTTGAGGTTGCGCTGCCGCCCCTTGCGGTTCAGGCCCTGCTGCTTGCGGGTATGGCGGCGGCGTACCAGCAGGCCGTTGTCCACGGCTATCCCCAGCCGCTCCCCCAGGTGGTTGGCCAGCAGCTCGGCCTGGTTGAAGCCCCGCCACAGCAGCCGCCACTTGTGCATGGGCACCGGCACCAGCACGTCCGGCAGGGGCCGGTCGCCAAGGGCGGCCAGCAGGGGCAGGCACAGGGCCCTGTCCAACCACCACTGCCGCCGGTACTTGAAGCCGTGGATCAGCCTGTCCCAGGGCGGCTGGTAGAGGGCGCCGGCCACCAAAGCGCTAAAGGGTGGCGGCGCCAGTCGGCAGCGCTTGCAGGGACCGCCGGGGGAGGGCAGGCCACAGTTGGGGCAGGGGCTGTGCAGGCGGGGCAGATCCGCCAGGCAGTCGGGGCAGAGGCTGAGCCTGGCGGGCAGCCGGCACAGCACGCAGGACCTGGTCGGCTTGGCCCATCGCCTCAGCCGGGCTACCATGGCGGCGCTGTATCTGGAGGTAAAATGGCATCCTTGCATATCGAGACCCACGGCCAGGGGGAACCCCTGGTATTGCTGCACGGTTGGGGCGTCAACGGCGGCGTGTTCAGCAAACTGGTACCCCTGCTGGCCGACCGTTTCCAGCTCAGTGTGATCGATCTGCCCGGCTTTGGCCAAAGCCAGGGGATGCCGGCCCAGCACAGCGCCCTGGCCATGGCCGAGCTGGTGGCCGAACAGGTGCCGCAGCAGGCCATTTGGCTGGGCTGGTCCCTGGGTGGCCTGGTGGCCAAGGAGGCGGCCCTGAATCGCCTGGGCGAGCCCAAGGCCCTGGTGACCGTGGCCTCCAGCCCCCGCTTCCTGGACGAGGACCACTGGCCGGGCATCAAACCGTCGGTGCTCGAACAATTCGCCGCCTCCCTGGACGGCGAGCTGGCCAAGGTCATAGAACGCTTCCTGGCCATCCAGGCCATGGGCTCGGAAACGGCCAGAACCGACATCAAGGCCCTGCGCGAGGCGGTGCTGGCCAGGCCCCTGCCCAGCCGGGAAGCCCTGGCCGCGGGCCTGGCCATCCTCGACAGCGCCGATCTGCGCCCGGCCCTGGCCGATATCCGCCTGCCCTTCCTGCGCCTCTACGGCCGCCTCGATGCCCTGGTGCCGGGCCGGGTCATCGCCCGGGTGGATGAGCTGAGCCCGGGCAGCCAGTCCCATACCTTTGCCCATGCCTCCCATGCGCCCTTCATCTCCCACCCACGGGAATTTGTGGCCCGGCTCACGGCCTTTGCCGATGCGCTGGCATAAGCTGATGGCCAGGAGGTAAACATGAACAACGTCATCAACAGCGGCCTCGCCCTGCAGCAGCAGGCCCAAGGCCGGGCCACCGAAGCGGCCGGCACCCTGGCCCGCGGCCAGGTGGAAGTACAGCCCCTGGTGGAGCTGCAACTGGCCGAGCAGGAGTCCGCTGCCGCCGCCAGGCTGCTCCAAAGCGCCGACGACATGCTCGGCACCCTGATCGATATCCGGGCCTGAAGTCCCTCCTTGTGAGCAGGGCAACAACGCGGTAGCTTGTTGTCATCATGTAAACAAGGAGCTCCCCATGACCACTCATCCCCTGTTGCGGCTGTCCCTGCTTTCCCTGGCCCTGGCCGGCCTAAGCGCCTGCGACAAGGCGCCCCAGCCGGAGGCCAAGGCAGCAAAGCAGCAGAGCAAGGCCGAGCAGCACCAGGTCCATGGGGACGGCATCAACTGGTTCCAGGGCGGCGTCGACGCCGCCTTCGTCCAGGCCAAGGCCGACGGCAAGCCCGTATTCCTGTTCTGGGGCGCCGAGTGGTGCCCCTACTGCCAGCAGATCAAGAACACCATCTTCAACCGCCGTGAATTCATCGAGCAGAGCCGCCAGTTCGTGGCCGTCTACGTGGACGGTGACGCCGAGGGCGCCCAGGCCATAGGCGACCGTTTCAAGGTGATGGGCTACCCCACCATGCTGGTGTTCGCCCCCGATGGCACCGAGTTGACCCGGCTACCCGGCGGCATCGACCTGGAGCAGTACGCCGCCGTGCTGGATCGGTCCCTGAACGGCCTCAAGCCGGTGCAGGATCTGGCCCGGGCCGCCCTGGCCGGCCAGGCGCTCAGCGACAGCGAATACCGCCAGCTGGCCTACTACTCCTGGGATCAGGACGGCGACATCGACAACAGGGCGGCGCTTTTCGCCAGCCTCGGGGAAGGTGCCGGCCAGGCCGATGTACGCACCCGCTTCTACCTGTTGTGGGTTGGCGAACAGCTGCAGGGCGACGGCCTGGCGGCGGACCAGGGCGCCGAGCTGGCCCGGCAGCTGGGGGCCATACTGGCCGACGGGGCGCTGACCAAGGCGGCCCTGGAATGGCTGCAGTACCTGCCCGGGGAGCTGCTCGAGGCCACCGGCCTGGAAGGCGAAGCCAAAGAAAAGCTGCAGGCCAAGTGGCTGGCGGCCATGGACCAGGTGGCGGCGGACGCCGGCTATTCCAACCGGGAGCGCCTGCTGGCAGCCTACCCGGCCCTGGCCTTTGCCGACCAGCCGGATGAAGGCCTCCAGGCCCAGGTCCGCAAGGCCGTGGCCCGGGCCGATGCCGACACCAGCAATCCCTATGAGCGCCAGGCGGTGATGAGCGCCGCCATTTCCCTGCTGCGGGATGCCGATCTGAACGAGGAAGCCTCCAGCCTGGCCGAGACCGAGCTGAAGAAGGCGGCCCAGCCCCATTACTTCATGAGCTATATCGCCAGCATCGAGGAAGAGCTGGGCAACGGCGACCAGGCCCTGGCCTGGCGCAAGCGCGCCTTCGACGAGGCCAGGGGGCCGGCCACCCGCTTCCAGTGGGGTACCAGCTACCTGCAGGCCCTGGTTCGGCTGGCGCCGGAGCAGGGCCAGCTGATCGAGCAGACCGCCTTGGCTCTGCTGGACGAGGTGCAGCAGAGCGAGCTGTTCTCCGGCCGCAACTACAAGCGCCTGCAGCGCATCGAGCAGAGTCTCAGGGACTGGCAGGGCGACAGCCAGGCCATCAAGAGCAAGGTGCTGGGCCAGTGCCAGCCCCTGGCCCAGGCCCTCAAGGCCAGGTGCGAGGCCTTCATGGCGGCCGAGGCATGAGCAGGGGCAGCTGCCTGTGCGGGGCGGTGCGCTACCAGGTGGAGGAGGTGGCCTGGGTGGCCCACTGCCATTGCCCCATGTGCCGCAAGAGCCATGGCGCGGCCCTGGTGACCTGGGTGGGCGTCAACAAGGACGCCTTTCGCATCACGGCCGGCGAGGACCAGGTTAACTGGTACGAATCCAGCCCAGGTGCCGGCCGCGGAGCCTGCAGGATCTGCAACTCGCTGCTGTTCTTCCATGCCCCCAGGTGGCCGGACGAGATGCACATCACCCGGGCCAGCTTCGACGAGGATATCGGGATGCGGCCCCTGGCCCATGCCTGGTACGACCGTCACGTGGACTGGCTGACCATAAGCGACGATCTGCCCAGGCGGGGCGGCCCCTCCGGCACCGAGCCCCTGGACTAGAGCCGCCGTATCAGCAGCGGCATCAGGGGGCCTGTACGACAAGAGCGGGCGTGAACAGGGCAAAGCCGTAGACCACTGAATCAGAGCCGCCGTATCAGCAGCGGCATCAGGGGGCCTGTACGACAAGAGTGGGCGTGAACAGGGCAAAGCCGTAGACCACTGAATCAGAGCCGCCGTATCAGCAGCGGCATCAGGGGTGCCTGTACGACAAGAGTGGGCGTGAACAGGGCAAAGCCGTAGGCCACTGAATCAGAGCCGCCGGATCAGCAGCGGCATCAGGGGTGCCTGTACGACAAGAGTGGGCGTGAACAGGGCAAAGCCGTAGACCACTGAATCAGAGCCGCCGTATCAGCAGCGGCATCAGGGGGGCCTGTACGAAGAGGGTGAACAGGGCAAAGCCGTACACGACCGACTGGGCCGTATACCAGCCCTCCAGGGTCACGGGCAGGGCCAGGGCCAGGGCCAGGGACACGGCGCCGCGCAGGCCGCCCCACATCATCACATGGCGCTGGGCCAGGGGCAGCCGCTGCTGGCCCGGCAGGCTGTTGGCCAGGGGCAGCAGGCCGTAGATCACCAGCGACCGGGCCAGTATGGCCGCGGCTATGCCGATCAGCATGGCCAGCCAGCGGTCGGCGAACATCATCCAGGTCACGGTGACGCCCACCAGCAGGAACACCAGGGCATTGGCCAGGTAGGCGGCCACCTCCCAGAGTCCGGTCAGCAGGCGTTCCTGGCCCTTGCCGCGGCAACTCTCGCCGTAGATAAGCCCGGCCACCACCAGGGCCACAATGCCGGACACCTGCAGCCAGTGTTCGGCGATATGGAAGGTAAGCAGCATCAGGATCACCGAGCCGGCGGCCAGGTGCATCTGCTCGCTCAGGGAGCGCACCCCCAGCCAGGCCAGCAGGCCCAGGGCGGCACCGGCCAGGATGCCGCCGCCAAAGGCATAACCGAAGCGCCAGATGGCCTCCAGGATAGAGATGTCGCCGCCACCGGCCAGGCCCAGCAGCACCATGAAGGCCACCACGGCGGTGGCGTCGTTGAACAGGCTCTCCCCCTCCAGCAGGGTATGGAGCCGTTCGGGGGCGCCCATGGCCTTGAACAGGGCCACCACCGCCACCGGATCCGTGGCCGACAGCATCACCCCGGTGATCAGGGCGGTGAGCAGCGGGAAGCCCAGCTCGTGGCCTATGCCAAGGAAGAGGACCAGGCCGCTGATGGCGGCGGCCAGCAGCATGGCCGGCACCGCCAGCACCAGCACCGGCCACCATACCCCTTTCAGGGCACCCAGGCGCAGGTTGAGGGCCGACTCGAACACCAGCACCGGCACCAGGGCGTGCAGTATCCAGTCCTGGAAGTGATGCCAGCGAAAGCCGGTATCGAAGCCGGCCAGCAGCACCAGCTCCGAGCCGATAAAACCCACCAGCACCAGCAGGGTGGCAAAGGGCAGCCGCAGCCGCCGGGCCAGGGGCTCCAGCAACATGGCCAGGAGCAGCATCAGGGCAATGGTGAGCAGGCTGGTAAGCATGGGCTTCTCCCGGGGTTTCCTACAAGGTTAGTCCCTGGCCGGCAGGCCGTTCATGGGGTGGTCAGGGGCGCGGGCCTAGTCTGGACAGAGTTAACAAAGAGACAACAAATCATGGACGAAAACTCCTTCACCAGGCGCAACGGCGCCACCGTCAAGATGCTGCTGATCGGCCTGCTGGCCCTGCTGCTGTTGATCCCCATTGCCATGGTCAAATCCCTGATCGTCGAGCGCCAGCAGCGCCAGAACGAAGTGATCGAGGAGATCGGCGCCAAATGGGGCCAGGCCCAGCATCTCACCGGCCCTATCCTGGTGCTGCCCTACACCGACTATATCCAGGACAACAAGGGCAACCGCCATGCCAGCCACCAGAACGCCTACCTGCTGCCGCAGCGGCTCGAGGTGGAGGCCAGGGTCGAACCCCAGGTCCGCTACCGGGGCATCTACCAGTCCGTGGTCTACGAGACCAGGGTCAGCCTCAGCGGCCGCTTCGATCCCGCCCTGCTGAAACAGGTGCTGGGCCAGCACAATAACCTGGAGCCGGGGCGGGCCATGCTGGCGCTGGGTCTGGGCGATCTCAAGGGCATACGGGAGTTGAGCAAGGCCAGGCTGGGCAGCAGCGCCCTGGAGATGTCGCCGGTCAGCTTCGATGCCGGCCTCGACAGGGCCATCGCCGCCCCGGTCGATGTGAACGCCAAGCTGGATTTCCAGTTCGAGCTGACCCTCAGGGGCAGCGAGCGCCTGTACCTGGCTCCCTCCGGCAAGGAGACCAGGCTGACGGTCAGTTCGCCCTGGGCCACGCCCAGCTTCGAAGGGGCCTACCTGCCCAGCGAGCGCCGGGTCGGCAAGGACGGCTTCGAGGCCCAGTGGCAGGTGCTGCACTTCAACCGCAGCTTTCCGCAGTTCTGGCTGAGCAACCAGTACAGCCACCATGCCGATGACTTCGGGGTGGCCTTCCTGGTGGCGGCGGATCCCTACCAGCAGATCCACAGGGTGGCCAAGTACGGCCTGATGTTCATCGGCCTGACCTTCGTGGCCTTCTTCTTCTCCGAGGTCACCAGCGGCCGCAAGGTCCACCCCCTGCAGTACCTGCTGGTGGGACTGTCGCTGTGCGTCTTCTACACGCTGCTGCTGGCCATCTCCGAGCACAGCAGCTTCGCCCTGGCCTATGGCCTGTCCAGCCTGGCCACCGTGTTGCTCATCGCCGGCTACGCCAAGGCGGCACTGGCCAGCGGCAGGCTGGCGGGGCTGGTGGGGGCCATGCTGGCCATCCTCTACGGCTACCTCTACATCATCCTGCAGCTGGAGGACTATGCGCTGCTGATGGGGGCCCTTGGCCTGTTCGGGGTGCTGGCGGCGGTGATGTACCTGACCCGGCGCATCGACTGGTACGCCCTGGAGCTGAACGGATAAAAAAACCGGGGCCTGGCCCCGGTTTCTTATCAGCGCTTGAGCGCATTCTTCAGCGCGTCGGCCATGGCCGAGTTGCCGGCTTCCTGGCGTGGCGCCAAGCGGGGCTGGCTGCGCTGGGGGCCCCGTCCCTGGCCGCCGCGACCGGTCACCTGGCCGGGCTCGTCGCCCAGGCGCATGGACAGTCCCACCCGCTTGCGGTCCAGATCCACCTCCATCACCTTGACCCTGACCACCTGGCCGGCCTTGACCACCTCGCGGGGGTCGTTGACCCGGCGCTCGCTCATGGCGGAGATGTGCACCAGGCCGTCCTGGTGGACGCCGATGTCCACGAAGGCGCCGAAGTTGGTGACGTTGGACACCACCCCTTCCAGCACCATGCCGGGCTTGAGATCCTTGAGGGTCTCGACACCCTCGGCGAAGCTGGCGGTCTTGAACTCGGGGCGGGGATCCCGGCCCGGCTTGTCCAGCTCGCGGATGATGTCGGTGACGGTGGGCAGGCCGAACTGCTCGTCGACGAAGTCCCTGGGGGTGAGCTTCCTGAGCACCTCGGAGTTGCCGATCAGGGCCGCTTCCGCCTTGCCGGTGGCGGCCTTGATGCGCTCCACCACCGGGTAGGACTCGGGGTGCACCCCTGAGGCGTCCAGGGGGTTGTCGCCGCCGCGGATGCGCAGGAAGCCGGCGCACTGTTCGAAGGCCTTGGGCCCCAGGCGGCTGACCTTGAGCAGCTGCTTGCGGCTGGTGAAGGCGCCGTTCTCGTCCCGCCAGGCGACGATATTGCCGGCCAATGTCCTGTTGAGGCCGGCAACCCGGGTCAGCAGCGGCGCCGAGGCGGTGTTGAGATCCACGCCGACGCCGTTGACGCAGTCCTCCACCACCGCATCCAGGGTGCGGGACAGCTGGGCCTGGTTGACGTCGTGCTGGTACTGGCCGACGCCGATGGATTTGGGGTCGATCTTCACCAGCTCGGCCAGGGGATCCTGGAGGCGGCGGGCGATGCTGACGGCGCCGCGCAGGGACACGTCCAGCTCCGGGAATTCCATGGCGGCGAACTCGGAGGCGGAATAGACGGAGGCGCCGGCCTCGCTGACCATCACCTTGGTGATCTTGAGGTCGGGAGCGGCCTTGAACATATCGGCCACCAGGCGGTCGGTTTCGCGGCTGGCGGTACCGTTGCCGATGGCAATGAGGTTGACGCCAAAGCGGCGGCACAGCTGCTCCAGGGCCTGGATGGACTGCTGGTATTGGCGCTTGGGCTCGAAGGGGTAGATGGTGGCGGTGCCTTCCAGCTTGCCGGTGGCGTCCACTATGGCCACCTTGACGCCGGTGCGGATGCCCGGATCCAGGCCCATCACCACCTTGGGCCCGGCGGGGGCCGCCATCAGCAGATCCTTGAGGTTGTCGCCGAACACCTTGATGGCCTGCTCCTCGGCGCTTTCGCGGATGCGGCCCATCAACTCGGTTTCCATGTACATCAGTACCTTGATGCGCCAGGTCCAGGCGATGGTCTGCTTGAGCCAGGTATCGCGGGCGCCGGTGCCCAGGCTGAGCTTGAGGTGGTTGGCGATGATCACCTCGCAGTGGGAGGAGCGAACGCCTTCCTCCTGGTCCGGATCGGCGTCCAGGGTCAGGGAGAGGATGCCCTCGTTACGGCCGCGCAGCATGGCCAGGGCCCGGTGGGAGGGCACCGACTTCAGGGCCTCGCGGTGGTCGAAGTAGTCGCGGAACTTGGCGCCCTCCTGCTCCTTGCCGTCCATGACCTTGGCCACCAGCTGGGCATGGCTCCACAGGTAGTTGCGGATCTTCTCCAGCAGGGCGGCGTCCTCGGCGAAACGCTCCATGAGGATGTAGCGGGCGCCGTCCAGGGCCGCCTTGGTATCCGCCACTTCGTCGCTCAGGAACCCTTGGGCTAGGGCCTCGGGATCGGCATTGGCGTCCTCCAGCAGGGTATCGGCCAGGGGGCCCAGGCCCTGCTCCAGGGCGATCTGGCCCTTGGTGCGGCGCTTGGGCTTGTAGGGCAGGTACAGCTCTTCCAGCTTGGTCTTGGTGTCGGCCCCCAGCAGTTCGGCCCTGAGCTCCGGGCTCAGCTTGCCCTGCTCCTCGATGCTGGCCAGGATGCTCTGGCGGCGCTCTTCCAGCTCCCTCAGGTAGCCCAGTCGGCTCTCCAGGTTACGCAGCTGGGTGTCGTCCAGGCCGCCGGTCACCTCCTTGCGGTAACGGGCGATGAAGGGCACTGTGGCGCCCTCGTCCAGCAGTTGTACGGCGGCGTCCACCTGCGCTTGGCGAACGGCCAGTTCTTCGGCAATTTTTCTGTTTATCATCAACTTCTATCCAAGCCGTGCGGCTCAATGGGCTTTGGTGCTAAGTTAGCGGCCATTGTGCCACCTGACATGAACAAGATGAAACGCTCGAACTACATTACCCGCGAGGGCTGGCAGGCCCTGGACCAGGAGCTGAAATACCTGTGGAAGGTGGAGCGGCCCCAGGTGACCCAGGCGGTGTCCGAGGCCGCGGCCCTGGGCGACCGATCCGAAAACGCCGAGTACATCTACGGCAAGAAGCGGCTCAGGGAAATCGACCGCCGGGTGCGCTTCCTGACCAAGCGCCTGGACGCCCTGACCATAGTGGATCCCAGCCCACAGCAGGAGGGCAAGGTCTTCTTCGGCGCCTGGGTGGAGGTGGAGGACGAAGAAGGCAAGGTCCAGCGCTTTCGCATCGTCGGCCCCGACGAGTTCGATCTGCGCCAGGGCAAGCTCAGCGTCGACAGCCCCATGGCCCGGGCCCTGATCGGCAAGCAGCTGGACGACGAGGTCTGGGTGCAGACCCCCACCGGCCGCCGGCCCTGGGTGGTCACCGCCATCCGCTACCGGCCCTTCGAGGGCTAGAAGCTGAACTTGCCGTACAGCATCATGTAGTACCAGTCGTCGTCGGCGCCGGTGAACTGCCTGGCACCCCGGTCCGGGCTGGCATAGGCGCCCACCAGGCTGAAGGACAGGTGGTTGTGGGGGTACCAGTCGAGGATCAGGTTGAACTCCTGGGCGAAGGCCTCGCTGCCGACCCCCATGCCGGCGGCCTTGTCCAGGCGGAAATCGTACCAGCTCAGGCTCACCGCCAGATCCTCCCTGGGGCTGACCGCCAGGCGCAGCAGGTGGGAATTGAGGTTGGAGTTGATAAGCACGTACTCGCCCAGGATCTCGCCCTGGTACCAGTAGCCCCAGTCATAGAAGCCGTAGAAGAGCGGGTCGAAGTTGCGGTTGCTGCCGTCGTCCGGGTCGCCGTCCCCCTCGAAGCTGGCGTACCTGTAGGTCAGGGCGGGCGACCACTTTACCCGGTCGAAGTCGTAGCGGGCCGACAGGTACCAGCCGTCGGCGTCATGGGCCCGGCCGTTGTCCTGGACCACGTACTCGCCGTCAAGACGGAGCTGGTCCAGGGCCGTGCCCGGCAGCCAGGCCTTGAAGGGGGTCAGGCTGAAGCGCCCATCATAGATGTCCATGCCGTCCCTGGGCTTGGCGTTGGCCGACAGCCGGTAAAGGCCGCCCCCCACCGAGCCCAGCTCCCCCAAGTCGTAGTCCAGGGTGACGCCGCTGGCCCTGGTGTTGTGGTCGGGATGGTCCGGGGCCTTGTTGTCGTTGCCCTTGAGGTAGATCAGCTCGGCCTTCAGCCCCTGGTAGTTGACGCGGGCAATGGCGGCGTAATCGGCGGCCTTGCGATCGCCCAGCCAGAATCCCGAGCGGTCGCCGCCATTGTTGGCCTGGGAGAAGAACAGGAAGCCGGTGCCGGCCACGTATTGCTGGCGGCCGAAGGAGATATCCAGGAAGTCCTCGCCCAGCTCGGGGAAGAGGTTGCCGGAGCGCCAGCCGACATAGGCCCGCTCGACGGCGGTGTCGCTGGTGTCGCCCAGGCCGACGTTGGTGCCGGCGGCGTCTATGCCTTCCTGGCCCACCGCCAGCAGGGTCAGCTGGCCGTAGAAGCTGCTGCCGTTATCCAGCACATAGTTGCCGTTGAGGCTGGGCATCAGCGCAAACTCCAGCCAGTCGGTGGAGCTGTCACCCAAGTTGCCCTCGGCGTCGCCGAACCAGGAGTCGGTTTGGTCGAACCAGGCGAATTCCGCCTTGAAGGCGGCCCGGACGCTGCTCCCCTGGTCGTCCTGCCAGAGCGCCAGGGGATCCCGCTCCTCGTCGGCCCGGGCGAGGAAGGCGGCCGGCAGCAGGGCGATTGAGACCAGGAGGTAGGCGGCGGGGCCTATGGCCTTTGCGATCATCATGGGCGATAAGTCCTCTGCTTGGGTGCCGGGCACCCCATCTTGAGAAAAATAGGCCATTCCGGGCGCCTTGCCTGCCGGTCGTCCCAAGTCTGGCCCCTTCGGACCCCTGGGCTCCCATGGGTAATTCTTTGTAACAAAAGCGGCTAGGCTGGCTGTGGCAAACTTTTTATAGTAGTGACAGTACCTTGTGGGAGTGAGTCAGATGGGACAGGAAACAACCAAGATCCTGGTGGTCGACGACGACATGCGGCTGCGTTCCTTGCTGGAGCGTTACCTGGTGGAGCAGGACTTCCAGGTCCGCAGCGCCGCCAACGGCGAGCAGATGGACCGGCTGCTGGAGCGGGAGAATTTCCACCTGATGGTGCTGGATCTGATGCTGCCCGGCGAGGACGGCCTGGCCATCTGCAAGCGCCTGCGCCAGAAGGACGAGCACCTGCCCATCATCATGCTCACCGCCAAGGGCGACGAGGTGGACCGCATCATCGGCCTGGAGCTGGGCGCCGACGACTACCTGCCCAAGCCCTTCAACCCCCGCGAGTTGCTGGCCCGCATCAAGGCGGTGCTGCGCCGCCGTACCGCCGAGGTCCCGGGCGCCCCGTCCAGCGAGGAGCAGATGGTGTCCTTCGGCAAGTTCAGGCTCAACCTGGCCACCAGGGAGATGTTCGACGAGGACCAGCCCATCAGCCTCACCTCCGGCGAATTCGCGGTGCTCAAGTCCCTGGTCACCCATCCCAGGGAGCCGCTGTCCCGCGACAAGCTGATGAACCTGGCCCGGGGCCGGGACTATTCGGCCCTGGAGCGCAGCATTGACGTGCAGGTATCGCGGCTGCGGCGCATGATAGAGCCGGATCCCAGCCGGCCCCGCTACATCCAGACCGTCTGGGGCCTGGGCTATGTGTTCGTGCCCGACGGCAGCCCCAAGGAATGAGGCTGATCCCCAAGTCCGCCTTCGGCCAGACCGTCATGCTGCTGGCGGCACTGCTGCTGGTGAACCAGCTGGTCAGCTACATGATGGTGCTGGTCTATGTGATCAAGCCCAACTACGACCAGATCAACGACCTGCTGGCCAAGCAGGTCAAGGTGGTGTTCCTGGACGAGCCCCTGGACGGCCGCGAGCGCCTGGAGCTGCCCGACGAAATGCGGCGGCGCTTCTGGGAGGCCACCGGCATCGAGATCTTCAAGGAGAAGGTGGCCCTGGACATGGGCCTCAAGGACGCCACCTACTACAGCATCCTCTCCGAGCCGCTGAGCCGCGAGCTGGGCGGCGAGACCGAGGTGCGCATCTCCCAGGACGACATCTTCACCATCTGGGTGCGCCCACCCATGGCGCCCCAGTACTGGCTGAAGATCCCCCTGACCGGCTATGACGCCTCCGAGCTGTCGCCGTTGCCCATCTACCTGACCATGATCGGCTTCCTGTCGGTGTTCGGCGGCTGGCTGTTCGCCCGGCGCATCAACAGGCCCCTGAAGAGCCTGGAGGTGGCGGCTCGCCAGGTGGGGCGCGGCGAAAACCCCGACAAGCTGCGTGAAGACGTGGGCTCCCAGGAGATCCAGGCGGTGACCACCGCCTTCAACCAGATGGCCAGGGGCATAGCCCAGCTGGAGGAGGACAGGGCGCTGCTGATGGCCGGGGTGTCCCACGATCTGCGCACCCCCCTGACCCGCATCCGCCTGGCCACCGAGATGATGTCGGCAGACGAAAGCTACCTGCGCGACGGCATCATCGGCGACATCGAGGACATGAACGCCATCATCGACCAGTTCATCGCCTATGTGCGCCAGGACCGGGAGGACCAGCCGGAGATAGCCGAGCTCTGCCCCCTGGTGGAGGACGCGGTGTCGTCCTTTGCCGAGCGGCCGCTGCAGGTGGAGCTGCTGCTGGGCCCCCTGCCGGCGCTGCGGCTGCGGCCGCTGTCGCTGAAAAGGGTGCTCTACAACCTGCTGGAGAACGCCGAGCGCTACGGCCGCGGCAACGCCAGGGTGCTGACCCGGCTGTCCCGGGACGGCAAGTGGGCGGAGCTGGTGGTGGAGGACGACGGCCCCGGCATCCCCGAGCCCGAGCGGGAGCGGCTGTTCCTGCCCTTCGAGCGGGGCGACAAGGCCAGGGGCTCCCACGGCTCCGGCCTGGGCCTGGCCATCATCAAGAAGATCGTCGACTCCCACCGCGGCCGCATCGCCCTGGGCGAAAGCGAACTGGGCGGCCTGAGGGTGACCATAGGGCTGCCGCTGCACTGAAGGCATAAAGTGCCGCCAAGGGCCCGCTTCGGCGGGCCTTTTTCATGGGCGTTTTCGCGCACAGGGGCGAAAACGCCCCTGCTGCAATACAATGCCTCTCCTTAAAACCCTTTAAAAACAGATAGATAAATATTGGCATCCCTTTTGCCCTTGTTCTGTCATGCCATAAGCCAAGGAGTAGAAATGGATATCGCCAAACAGCCGCGCAAAAGCTGGAACCGCAGGTGGCTGCTGCTGCCCACCCTGGTGGTGGTCGCCGGCCTGGCTTGGAGCCTGCAGGGCCCCGATGCCAGCCGCAGGGTGGCGCTGGCCGACATCGGCACCGCCAAGGTACAAGAGGGCGACTTCCAGGTGCAGGTCGAGGGCTTCGGCACCCTGGTCTCGGCCCGGCAGCGGGTGGTCACCACCCAGGTCAAGGGGGTGGTGGAGCAGATCGCCGTGCGCCCCGGCGCCCAGGTCAAGGCCGACACCCTGCTGCTGACCCTGAGCGACCCCGAGCTGGAGCAGCAGCACCATGACGCCAAGCTGGCCCTGGAGCGGGAAGAACTGGCCCTGGCGGCACTGAAGCTGGAGCAGGGGGTCGAGCTGTCTCGCCAGCGCCAGGAGGTGTTGAGGCTGCAGGGGGAGACGGAGCTGGCCGCCCTGGAACACCAGGCCAACGGCGAGCTGGCCAGCAAGGGCATCGTTTCCAGGCTGGATCTGGCCAGGAGCCGGCTGCGCCATGAACAGCTGCAGCGCCAGTGGCGTTTCGAGCAGCAGCGCCTGGAGGAGCTGGAGGAAGTGCTGGAGCAACGCCGGCGGATCCAGGCCGGCCAGGTGGAGCGGCTCAGCCGCCAGCTGGCCCTGGTCGACAGGCGCAAGGCGGCCCTGGAAGTGAGGGCCGGCCTGGACGGCATGCTGCAGTCCCTGGACGTGGAGGTGGGCCAGAGCCTGCCCCTGGGGCACAGGCTGGCCACCGTCGGCGCCCAGGATCAGCTGCTGGCCCAGGTCGACATCCCCCAGAGCCAGGCCGGCGCCCTGTCCCTGGGCGACAGGGTCGAGGTCGACACCAGGGGCGGCCAGGTGGGCGGCAGCGTCAGCCGTATCGAGCCCGTGGTCAACGGCGGCACCGTCCGGGTCGAGGTGACCCTAGAAGGCGAGCTGCCCGCCAACGCCAGGCCGCAGATGCGGGTCCGGGCCAGCATCCATACCGACACCCTCAGCGGCGGCCTCTATGTGGCCAGGCCCGCCAACGCCTACGAGGGCCAGCGCGGCCGCCTGTACCGCCTCGACGAGGACGGCCTGGCCCGGCTGGTACAGGTGCGCTTCGGTGCCGGCAACGACCGCCAGATCCAGATCCTCGAAGGCCTGAAGGCCGGCGACAGCATCATCACCTCCGACAGCGGCCACTGGCTGCAGCAGGAGCTCGACTGGTTACAAATCCAATAATGAAGAAGGAAATGCCCATGATCACCCTGACCGATATCCACAAGTCCTACCATACCGATACCCTGGAGACCCTGGCCCTGAGGGGGATCAGCCTGACCATAGCGCAGGGCGACTATGTGTCCATCAATGGTCCGTCCGGCTGCGGCAAGTCCACCCTGCTGTCCGTGCTGGGGCTGATGGATGACGCCAGCCAGGGCCAATACCACCTGGGCGAGGTGGAGGTCAGCGCCCTGAGCCGGGCCGACAGGACCCGGCTGCGCCGCGACCGCATCGGTTTCGTGTTCCAGTCCTTCAACCTCATCGACGAGCTGAGCGTGTTCGACAACGTCGCCCTGCCGTTGCGTTACCAGGGCCTGGCCACGGACGGTATCCGCGAACGGGTGGAGCAGTGCCTGGAAGCGGTGCAGCTGGCCCACAGGGGTGGCCACAAGCCGGCCCAGCTCTCCGGTGGCCAGCAGCAGCGGGTGGCCATCGCCAGGGCCATAGTGACCAACCCGGATCTGCTGCTGGTGGACGAACCCACCGGCAACCTGGACAGCCACAACGGCGAGGCCATCATGGCGCTGCTGGACCAGCTCAACGAGCGGGGCTGTACCATCGTCATGGTCACCCATGACGCCGCCTTTGCCCGCCGCGCCAAGCGCCAGCTGCACCTGCTGGACGGCCGGCTTATCGCCAGCGAAGCCCTGCGCCAGGCCGTGTAAGGAGGCCCCATGAAGCATTATCTGTTTTGGCTGCGCCAGGAGCTGGCCGGCTTCTTCTCCAGACCCCTGCTGCTGTCGACCCTGGTGATCAGCTTCGGCCTGACCCTGGCCATGGTGGCCACGGTCGCCGCCGTCGGCCAACCCCTGCTCAGCCGCAGCGATCTGCTGGCCCAGCGCGACAACCTCTACGTGCTGGATCTCCAGGCCAAGATCGGCGGCAGCCGGCTGCCCTTTGCCGCCACCAACTTCCACGAGCCCCTCAGCCAGCGCATCGGCCGCGATGTCCTGGCGGTGCAGATGAGGGATACCCTGGCGGAGGGCAGGAACGGCGCCAGCCACGATGTCCTGATGGTGTCGGACAACTACTTCCAGGTGCTGGACGTGGCCCCCGTGCTGGGCCGGGCCTTCCAGGCGGACAGCGCCGAGGCCGGCGAGCTGATCCTCAGCCATGCACTCTGGCAACAGCGCTGGCAGGGCGATCCCCAGGTCCTTGGCCAGAGCCTGGAGCTTGGCGACAAGGCCTACCGCATCGTCGGGGTAGCCCCGGCCGAACTCCGTTATCCCAAGGGCCTGCTTCCCGAGGCGCCCGAGCTGTTCATCAGCCTGCCGGCCAAGGCCCTGGACGGCAAGGAAAATGCCTTTTCCAACGGCGACACCCTGTTCCTGGCCAAGATGGCGGCGGGCACCGCCATGGACGAGCTGGCCGCCAGCCTGCTCGAGGATCTGCGCACCTTCTACCTGGACCAGGGCGCCGACATCTTCAACCAGTTCGACCTGAGCCTGAAGCTGGTGCCCGTTGCCGATCGCCTGGTCAGCGCCGACGACAAGCTGGCGGTAGCGGTGCTGGCCATCTCCGTGGCCATACTGCTGTTGATCAGCCTGTCCAACCTGGGCCACCTGCTGCTGATCCACCAGGGCAAGCGCCACAAGGACGAGGCCCTGCACCAGCTGCTGGGCGGCCACTGGTGGCAGCGGCTGCTGGTGTTCGCCGGCTGCTACCTGGTGCTGTTCACCCTCAGTACCCTGATGGGGCTCTGGCTGGGACAGCTGTTGCTGGAAGGGGCCCGGTCCCTGTTCGGCGAGGCCATGCTGGTGCTGCAGGAAGCCGACATGAATAGCCCGGCCATGGCCATGACGGCGGCCATCGCCCTGGCGGCGGCGCTGCTGCTGGCCCTGCTGTCCGGCCTGCAGGGCTGGAAGCTGTCCCTGGCCGCCAGCCTGCAGCAGAGCGGCAAGGGCGGCGGTGGCCGCCTCAGCAGCCGTCGCCAGCAATGGATGAACCTGCTGCAGGTGGCCATGAGTTGCCTGCTGCTGGTGGGTCTGTGGACCAACCTCAGCGAGAACCTGGAGCTGATGTGGCGCAAGCCCATGATGGCCCATGAGGACCGCTACCTGCTCAACCTGCGCCTGGACCAGGCCCTGGCCAGCGAGGCCAGTCCCGACAAGAGCATGGCACCGCTGCTGGCGGCCGTGGAGCAGGTGCTGGCCGCACAGCCCGGCATCGAGGCCAGCCTGATGGGACAGACCGCGCCCAACAACGCCAGCCTGCTGGGCCTGGACATGACCACCCAGGACGGCGAGTCCCTGGACATGGTGTTTGCCTCCTGGGCCAGCCCCGGCTTCATGGACTTCTACGAGATGGAGGTGCTCGAGGGCCGGGCACCCAGGGCCGAAGACTACCGGGACGATCTGCATCCGCTGCTGATCACCCCGGAGCTGGCCGACAAGCTGGCCCGGCTCGGCGATGGCCAGGTGCTGGGTCGTCGCCTGAGCTGGACCCTGGGCGAGGAGAAGCTGCCCCAGCAGGGACAGGTGCTGGGGATCATCCACTCGCCCATGGCCGAGATGGGGGTCACTTCCTGGATGCTGATCCCGCCCCTGCCCAGGGGCCTGGAGGCCAACTTCATACTGGCCATCAAGAGCAGCCAGCAGCCGGATCTGGCGCAGCTGGAAAGGCGCCTCAGGGATGTGCTGCCGCTGGCGCGGGTGGAGACGGAGTCCCTGGAAGAGCTGCTGCGCCGCCGCCTGGAGCCCCTCTACCTCAAGGCCGGCCTGGCGCTGTTCACCAGTGCCCTGACCCTGGTGGTGATGGCCCTGAGCCTGTTCGGCAACACCAGCTTCTCGGTGCAGCAACGCCGCCACGACATGGGTATCCGCCAGGCCCTGGGCGCCAGCGACGGCCAGCTGCTGCGCCACTACAGCGCCCAGGGGCTGTGGTCCATCTGCTGGGGTGCCCTGGCCGGCCTTGGCCTGGGGGTGCTGGGCTACCAATGGGCCAGGCAGCAGCTGGAAGGGCTGCCGGAGCCGAGCTGGCCTGGCCTGAGCGTGCTGGCCCTGATACTGTTGCTCATCGCCGCCCTGGCGCTGCTGGTGCCGGTACGGCAACTGCTGAAGAAGAACCCCATGATGCTGCTCAGGGAGTTGTGAGCAAGAGATGAGCCTACGTATTTTGGTGGTCGAGGACGACCAGGACATCGCCGAGGCGGCCCGCTTCCTGCTGGGCCGCCGGGGCCACGCCCTGGTCCTCTGCCACGACCTGGACTCGGCCAGGGCGGCCCTGGCCGGGGACGACTTCGACCTGATGCTGCTGGACATGAACCTGAGCCGGGACACCACCTCCGGCCAGGAAGGCCTGGATTTCCTCCAGGCCACCGGCGAGCTGCGGCCCCCTACCATCGCCATGACCGCCTGGGCCAACGTGGCCCTGGCGGTGCAGGCCATGCAGGCCGGGGCCGTGGATTTCATCGAGAAGCCCTGGAACAACGCCAGGCTGCTGGAGCTGGTCGACAAGCACGGCCGCACCAGGCGCCTGGAGGCGGAAAACCGCCAGCTCAAGCAGCTGGACAGCCCGGACCAGCCCCTGGGGCAATCCAGGGCCATGACCGAGCTGCTGGCCATGGCCAGGCAGGTGGCCCCGACCCGGGCCAACGTGCTGATCACCGGCGAGAACGGCACCGGCAAGTCGATGCTGGCCCAGTACCTGCACGGCCATTCCGACCGGGCCGACCAGGCCTTCGTGGCCGTGAACATGGGCGCCATCCCCGAGACCCTGTTCGAGAGCGAGCTGTTCGGCCACCGCAAGGGCGCCTTCACCGACGCCAAGACCGAGCGCCTGGGCCGTTTCGCCATGGCCGAGGGCGGCACCCTGTTCCTGGACGAGGTGGCCACCCTGCCGCCGGCCCAGCAGGTCAAGCTGCTGCGGGTGCTGGAAAGCGGCGACTACGAGGTGCTGGGCGACAGCCATACCCGGAAGGCGGACGTGCGCCTGATCGCCGCCACCAACGCCGATCTGCACCAGGCCATGGCGGCCGGCGAGTTCCGCCGCGACCTCTATTTCCGCCTCAATACCGTGGAGCTGCGCCTGCCGCCGCTCAGGGAGCGACCCGACGATATCCCCTTGCTGGCGGCGCATTTCCTGGCCAGGCATGGGCGCCGCTACGGCCGGGACCAGCTGCGGCTGGAACCCGAGGCGCTCGGGGCCCTGGCCGCCTACGGCTGGCCGGGTAACGTGCGCGAGCTCAGCCATGTGATGGAAAGGGCGGTGCTGATGGCCAGGGGCGACAGCCTGGGCGCCGCCGATCTGGCCCTCACCGCCAGCGCCCCGCCACCCCAGGGGGAGCCGGCCCTGGCGCCCCTGGCCCAGGTGGAAAAGCAGCTGATCCTCAAGGCCCTGGCCCAGACCGGCAACAGCATCGGCCTGGCCGCCGAACGCCTGGGCCTGTCCCGCCACGCCCTGTCCAGGCGGCTGGAAAAACATGACATCCAGCTTTGAGCGCCGCCAGGCCCGGTTGCTGCTGGTGCTGTGCCTGCCGGCCTGGGGGCTCTTTGTCCTGCTCGGCTGGCAGATGGACTGGAGTCTGCTGGCCTGGCTCAACCTGGCGTTGTTGCTGGGGCTGGTCCAGCTTTGGCTGGCAAGGCGCCTCTACCTGAGCGGCACCGAACCCTGGGCCGGGCTGCAGACCCTGGTGGAGGGCATCAACCAGGGCGACACCAGCTACCGGCTCAACTGGCCCTATCGCCAGGGCCTGTTGCCCCAGGTGGCCCAGGCCCTGGCACAGCTGAGCGCCAGGGAGGCGAGCCAGGGCCGGCGCCGGGCCCAGCAGCACCTGCTGTTCGAGGAGCTGTTCCGGCGCAGCCGCCAGCCGCTGTTGTGGCTGGACGACGATGACGCCGTGCTGGCCGGCAACGATGCCGCCCTGTTGCTGTCCGGCCAGGGCCAGTGGCAGCCCGACCTGACCCTGGCCGACTTCAAGCTGCACCGGACCGCCCAGGGCATCGCCAGCGGCGATCCCGGCACCCAGGTGCAATGCCTGCAGGTGGACCAGCAGGGGCAGCTGCTGATGCTGTTCCCCATGTCGCAGCAGCTGGCCCGGCAGGAGGTCCTGGCCTGGCAGCGGTTGATCCGGGTGTTCAGCCACGAGGTGCGCAACTCCATGACCCCCATCCAGAGCTACTGCCAGGCGCTGTTGGACGTGCCGCCCGGCTCCCCGGAGGAGCTCGGCACCATACTGGCCACCATCAACAGGCGTGCCGGCGGCCTGCTGGAATTCGTGGAAGGCTATGCCCGCCTGGCCAAGCTGCCGCCGCCCAACTGGCAGGCCCTGGCGGCCCGGGACTGGCTGCAGGGGATCTGCGATCTGCTGCCGGCGCTGGATTGCCGGCTGCTGCTGGACGCAGACGAACTGCAGGGTGACGACAAGCAGCTGGAGCAGCTGCTGCTGAACCTGCTGCACAACGCCCTGGAGGCGGCACCAGGCCGGCCGGTGACCATCCGCTTCGGCCACGAGGACGGCATGCAGTGCCTGGTGGTGGAGGATCTGGGCCCCGGCTTTGCCAACCTGGACAACCTGATGGTGCCGCTTTACAGCACCAAGCCCAAGGGCTCCGGCATCGGCCTGGCCCTGTGCCGGCAGATCCTGATGAACCACGGCGGCCGCCTGGCCCTGGCCAACCACCCCGGCGGCGCCAGGGTCAGCTGCTACTGGCCGCTGCCGTAGCCGGCGGCCTGGGCCAGCCAGGCGTCCAGCGCTTGCTGCGGCGAAAGTGAAGGTGAGCGCCGTTCATAAAAAAGGCCCGCAACTGCGGGCCTTTTCCGTTGTGTCCTGCCGGCTTACAGCTGGGGGCCGGCGGCCACCAGGGCCTTGCCTTCGTCGTTGTCGGTGAACTTCTCGAAGTTGTCCACGAAGCGCTTGGCCAGATCCCGGGCCTTCTCGTCCCACTGGGCCGCATCACCGTAGGTGGCGCGGGGATCCAGGATGGACTGGTCCTCGACACCGGCCAGGGCGGTGGGCATGGCCAGGTTGAAGTAGGGCAGCTGCACGAACTCGGCGTTCTCGATGCTGCCGTCCAGGATGGCGTCGATGATGGCGCGGGTGGCCTTGATGGAGATGCGCTTGCCGGTGCCGTTCCAGCCGGTGTTGACCAGGTAGGCTTCGGCGCCGGCGGCTTCCATGCGCTTGACCAGCACCTCGGCGTACTTGGTGGGGTGCAGGCTCAGGAAGGCGGCACCGAAGCAGCTGGAGAAGGTGGGGGTCGGCTCGGTGATGCCACGCTCGGTACCGGCCAGCTTGGCGGTGAAGCCGGACAGGAAGTGGTACTTGGTCTGTTCCTTGGTCAGCTTGGAGACCGGCGGCAGTACGCCGAAGGCGTCGGCGGTCAGGAAGATCACCTTCTTGGCGTGGCCGCCCTTGGAGACCGGCTTGACGATGTTGTCGATGTGGTAGATGGGGTAGGAGACCCTGGTGTTCTCGGTCTTGCTGCCGTCATCGAAATCCACGGTGCCGTCTTCAAGTACGGTGACGTTCTCCAGCAGGGCGTCGCGGCGGATGGCGTTGTAGATGTCCGGCTCGTTTTCCTGGCTGAGGTTGATGGTCTTGGCGTAGCAGCCGCCCTCGAAGTTGAAGACGCCGTCGTCGTCCCAGCCGTGCTCGTCGTCACCGATCAGCTCCCGCTTGGGATCGGTGGACAGGGTGGTCTTGCCGGTGCCGGACAGGCCGAAGAAGATGGCCACGTCGCCGTCCTTGCCGACGTTGGCGGAGCAGTGCATGGAGGCGATGCCCTTCAGCGGCAGCAGGTAGTTCATCATGGAGAACATGCCCTTCTTCATCTCGCCGCCGTACCAGGTGCCGCCGATCAGCTGCATGCGCTCGGTGAGGTTGAAGGCCACGAAGTTCTCGGAGTTCAGGCCCTGCTGCTGCCAGTCGGGGTTGGTGGTCTTGGCGCCGTTCATGACGATGAAGTCGGGCTCGAAGGTCTTGAGCTCTTCTTCGCTGGGGCGGATAAACATGTTCTTGACGAAGTGGGCCTGCCAGGCCACCTCGGTGATGAAGCGGACCTTGAGGCGGCTGTCTTCGTTGGCGCCGCAGAAGGTGTCGACCACGAACAGGCGCTTGCCGGACAGCTGCTGGGTGACCAGGCCCTTGAGGTGGGCCCAGGTCTCGGGGCTCATGGGCTTGTTGTCGTTCTTGCCCTGATCTGACCACCAGAGGGTATCGCGGGTCACGTCGTCACGGACGATGTACTTGTCCTTGGGGGAGCGGCCGGTGAAGATGCCGGTGTCCACGGCCACGGCGCCCAGCTTGGTCAGGGTGCCTTTCTCATAACCTTGCAGATCGGGGCGGGTTTCTTCTTCGAAAAGCTGCTCGTAGGACGGGTTGTAGAGGATTTCCGCGACGTCTGTGATGCCGTATTGGCCCAGATCCAGCTCGGTCATTGTCTTTCGCTCCAGGGTACAGAGTTTGTTGAAGTAGGGATTTTGGTCTTTTTATTGGCGCGCATTGTAGCCCATGGGCGGAAACGTTTAAACGCGCCAGCTAAACCAAGTCGCAATAAAAAGCAAACTTTCTCTAGGGCGTACGGAATTTGTCCATCCAGGCGGCTGAAATGTAAAGGTTTATGTCATCTGTTGTTTCCGGCTTTTTGCAAATGCTATAAAGCCCTTCTCCCCCCTTGCCGCAGTTCCACGAAGGAAGTGGTTTGTATTCATTGGAGAAGTATTGTGGCAAAACAACACGCGATATCCGCGCTGTCGCTGGCGGTGGCCCTGGCCCTGTCCGGCTGTGGCAGCGATAACAACAACACTCCGCCCCAGGTCGAAGCGGCCAGCTTCCAGGGCCTGAAGCAGATGGTGGCCCTGAACGGCCAGCTGTCCATCAAGGATCAGGACGATCGCACCCTGAGCATCAGCGTATGGGAAGACGGCAAGGTCCACGGCGTCAACGACGGTCGTTACAACCTCAACAGCGGCGAGCTGGTCATCAATGACGATTACAGCTTCAGCTTCATTCCCTACGGCACCGACGACGTGACCCTGACCCTGGTGGTCAGCGACCGCGAGCATGACGTCGAGGCCGAGCTGAGCTTCAGCGACATCGCCGGCGATCCCCTGTTCAAGGAGCAGTGGCACCTGCGCAACACCGGCCAGAAGGCCTACTCCCAGGACGAGGACGGCCGCATCGCCTACCTGACCTGGCTGGCCGGCCTGTACGACATGGCACTGGAAGATCTGCTGGAAATCGACAGCCTCAAGTACGATCCCAGCATACTGGTGCCCGGCGAGGACATGCACCTGACCAAGACCATCGCCTCCGGCATCACCGGCCAGGGCGTACGGGTACTGGTGGCCGACTCCGGCCTGGAAGTGGCCCACGAGGATCTGGTGGCCAACGTCATCCCCGGCGCGTCCCTGAACTTCGTCTACAACGGTGACGAGGGCGGCAACTTCCCGGCCTCCAGCCACCCCCAGGATCCCACCTCCAAGTCCAACCTGGGTGACCACGGCACCTCGGTGGCCGGCCTGATCGCCGCCAAGGGCTGGAACGGCCTGGGCGGCCGCGGCGTGGCCCCCGATGCCGGCCTGATGGGCATGAACTACCTCAAGGCCCAGGACACCCTGTCCTACATGTTGTCCAACGGCCTGCCCGGCTCCATGGGCAGCACCGCCGACATCGTCAACAAGAGCTATGGCCGTGATGTCTTCTATCCCGACAGCATCGACGAAATCGACCTGGCGGTGCAGTCCTTCGGCCCCCTCCATGGTCGTGGCGGCAAGGGCATAGTGCACCTCAAGGCGGCCGGCAACGGCTTCGATTCCAACCTGTCCCCCTATTCCCCCTGTGAGGAAGTGGGCGGCATCGATGCCGGCCTGGCCTGCCAGAACACCAACCTGGAGCCGGTCAACGTCTACCCCTACAACACGATAGTGGCGGCGGTGAACTCCGACGGCAGGCACACCAGCTATTCCTCCGCCGGTTCCAACGTCTTCATCTCGGCCCCGGCCGGTGAATACGGCCGCGCCGCCCCGGCCATGGTCACCACCGACCAGTCCACCTGCCTGCAGGGCTACGCCTCCTTTGCCCGGGATCAGTACTACCGTGCCAATATCGCCGGCTACCCGTACGCCGAGGTGTATCCCTTCAACGGCACCGCCCACGAAGAGAACCTGAACTGCAACTACACCTCCAGCTTCAACGGCACCTCCTCGGCCACCCCCAACACCGCCGGTGCCGTGGCCCTGCTGCTGAGCGCCAACCCGGACCTGAGCTGGCGTGACGTGCGCCACATCCTGGCCAGCACCGCCGACCAGGTGGACGCCGACGCGGCCCCCGTGGTGCTGGACGTGGACGGCGAGCAGTACCTGGCCCGCGACGGCTGGCTGACCAATGGCGCCGGCTTCCACTTCAACAACCTGTACGGCTTCGGCCGGGTCAATGTGGACAAGGCCGTGGCCATGGCCACAAACGGCTACCAGAGCCTGGCACCCATGGTGGAGAGCGCCTGGTTCGACGTGGATCGCAGCGAAGCGCCGCTGGCCATCCCCGACAACAAGGCCGCCGGCGTGGTCGACACCTTCGAGGTGAGCGAGGATCTGATCATGGAGATGGTGCAGCTGAAGGTCACCATCAGCAACGACAACCTGGTCACCTACGGCTTCGATGACGACGGCTATATCGGCTCCACCCTGGGTCCCGACACTGCCATTGAGCTGGTGTCCCCGGCCGGTACCCGCAGCGTGCTGCTCAACCCCAGATCCGGCCTGACCATCTCCCACGACCTCATCAACGGCGCGGATGTGGAGCAGTACTTCCTGAAGGACCAGATCCTGGCCTCCAACGCCTTCTACGGCGAGAACGCCAAGGGCACCTGGACCATCAGGGTGGTGGACACCAATGGCGACGACGTTGCCTTCAACCACAGCCAGTTCGGTGCCGCCAAGCTGCTCAACAACAGCGAAGACAGCAAACTGGAAGCCTGGGGCCTGCGTTTCTTCGGCCGTCAGCAATAAGGGACAAGGAGTAACATCATGAAACTGATTTCCGCACTGATCGCCTCCACCCTGGCCCTGAGCGGCGCCGAGGCCAGCGAGCTGCAGCCCAAGGAGCTGCGCGGCCTGCAGCAGGGCGTCCAGAAGCCCAGCTTCAAGGACAGGGACTTCGGCGTCTACCGCATCCTGCCGAGCCAGACCGGCGCCGAGGGCCAGGCCAAGGCGCCCAGCCTCGACAAGCGCCTGGTCAAGGGCACCAGGGTCGAAAATGTACTGACCGGCAAGCAGGGCCTGGTGACCGGCAAGCTGGCGGTCCTGGCCGAGCGGGGCACCGATGTCCACGGCCTGGCCAGGGAGCTGGGTGTGGTCGTGGAGGCCTCCGAGAGCCGCACCGGCCTCTACCTGCTGGATGCCTCCAACAGCGCCGATCTGGCCGTCCTCAAGGCGACCCTGGCCGACAAGGCCGGCATTCGGCGGGTCAAGATAGACGTGCGCGACAACCGCAACCGCGAGTACTGAGTTGGCGCTGGCGATAAAAAAGGCCCCTTTCGGGGCCTTTTCTTTTACTGGGTCTGCTTGGGCGCCTGCTGGGCGTCGTCGCAGAACAGGGCGGTGGCGTCCACCTTGTCGAACTCGTAGTGGGCGCGGCAGTACTCGCAGTTCATCTCGATCTTGCCCTTCTCGGCCAGGATATGGTCGATCTCTTCCTTGCCCAGGCTGACCAGGGCGTCGGCGCAGCGCTCCCTGGAGCAGACGCAATGGAAGCGGACCGGCTGGGGCTCGAACAGCCGCACCTCTTCCTGGTGGTAGAGGCGGTGCAGTATGGTCTCGGCGTCCAGGGTGAACAGCTCTTCACGCTTGATGGTGTCGGTCAGGGTCACCAGGTGCTCGAAGTCGGTGCCGTTCTCGCCTGCCGGCATCACCTGCAGCAGCATGCCGGCGGCCTGCTGGTCGTCGGCATGGATCCACAGCTTGGTGGGCAGCTGCTCGGAGCGGTTGAAGTAGTGCTCCAGCACCTGGGCCAGGTTGTCGCCCTCCAGGCCCACCACGCCCTGGTAGCGGTCGCCCTCGTTGGGGGTGATGGTGATCACCAGGTGGCCCTTGCCCATCAGCTCGTGCAGGCCGGCATCCTCGGGGATCTCGCCGTGGTAGCGGGCCACGCCGCGCAGGCGCTGGTCGTGGCTGCCGTTGATCACCGCCAGCCGTACCGGGCCGTCGCCCTGGAGCTGCACGGCGATCTCGCCCTCGAACTTGAGGGTGGCGGTGAGCAGGCTGGAGGCCACCATCAGCTCGCCCAGCAGCTTCTGGATGGGCGCCGGATACTGGTGGTTGCTGAGGATGGCCTGGTAGCTTTCCTGCAACTGCACCAGCTCGCCGCGGACCTGGGCGTCGGCAAACAGAAAGCGAAGGAGGGAATCTTGTTGCATTAGTGCTCCTGATGTTTGAATTGCACCAGCTTGCGGCGCTGTTTCTTGTCCGGCCGGGATTCCGGGCGCGGGTTGTGCAGGGCATTGATGCGCCTGGCCTCGGCGTTTTGCCGGCGCTTTTCGATGCTGGCTGTCGTCTCTTCGTAAAGTTCCTGGGCTATGCTGGCCGGCCCGCGCTTGTCGGACAGGGCCTTGACCACCAGTTCCCGCTCGTCCTGGCCGGTCCACAGCCTGAGCACGGCGCCGACCTCCACCAGCTTGCTGGGCTTGCTGCGGGCACCATTGTAGTGGACCTTGCCGCCCTCGATCTGGGCCCGGGCCAGGGCCCTGGTCTTGTAGAAACGGGCGGCCCAGAGCCACTTGTCCAGGCGCACTTCGGCCTTGTCCGATGCGGCCTCGGGGCCCGGGTTGACTGTTGATTTTTGTCTGGCCATGGTTTTAACTAGCTGCGTTAACAATAAAAACGCGAAAATGACACAATTCAGGCTATCGCCGTGCCGTTGGCGGTGGCCACAACCGAGGGGCTGCAGCCAGTAGTAGGCAAGGATAGCCGAATTCAACGGGCTGCAAATTATGATGAATTCCGAAGCGTTTTTGCACTCTTTCGAGGGCATTCTGGCCCGATTACCACTGTCCCGCCTGCGTTCGCTGCTGACCTGGCTGCTGGTGCTGCTGGCCCTGTGGCTGGCCGCCGGCCTGCTCTGGCAGCTGCTGACGCCGCTGCCTAAGCCCGGCCAGTGGCAGCCCAAGCAGGGCAGCGCCCGCAGCGACAACGACCTGGATCCCGGCCGTATCACCCAATACCACCTGTTCGGCGAGGCCGAGGTGGCGCCGCCCGAGCCGGTGGCCAACCTGGATGCCCCCGAGACCCGGCTGCGGGTCACCCTGGCCGGCCTGGTCGCCGCCTCCGACGGCCTAGGTGGGGTCGCCATCATCGAAAGTCAAGGCCGCCAGCAGACCTATGTGGTGGGCGAGACCATCCAGGGCACCGGCGCCAGGCTGGAGCGCATCCTCGAAGACAGGGTGCTGGTCTCCAACCGCGGCGTCACCGAGGCCCTGATGCTGGACGGCGTCGACTACAGACCGGTGCAGCGCACGTCGCAACCGGCCAAGGGGGCCTCCAGGACCAGGCCGGCGCCTCGCGAACTGCGCCAGGCCATCTCGGACATCAAGGCCGATCCCACCAGCATCGCCGATCTGGTGCAGCTGACCCCGGAACGGGACGGCGACGAGCTGCTGGGCTACCGCATCGCCCCGGGCAGGAAACCCGAGCTGTTCAAGGCGGTCGGATTGCAGAGCGGCGATCTGGTCAAGGCCCTCAACGGCTACGACCTCACCGACCCGGCCCAGGCCCTTGAGGTGCTGGGACAACTGGACACATTGGACAGCCTGAGCCTGGATATCGACAGGAACGGCGTCGACACCAGCGTCGAAGTCACGCTGGAAAACCGATAAGAATGAAGGATGTAAGGAATGGCCATCAAGCAACAGCATAGGCGCACACTGGCAAGCGTACTGCTAACGGCCCTGCTGTCCGGCGCGCCCGTGCTGGCGGCGTACAGCGGCGGCGCCCTGGCCGAGGAGCCGACCTACAACGCCCAGTTCAAGGACACCGACATCAGCGAGTTCATCGCCACGGTGTCCTCCATCCTCAAGCGCACCATAGTCCTGGACCCGTCCGTACGCGGCAAGATAGACGTACGCTCCTACAAGGAGATGACGGCCGCCGAGTACTACGACTACTTCCAGAACGTGCTGGACGTGTACGGCTTCGCCGTGGTCGAGATGCCCAACGGCGTGCTCAAGGTGGTCAAGGCCAAGGACGCCAAGACCGGCCCCAGCCCGGTGCTGGACGCCAAGGAAAAGAGCACCTCTTCCGACCAGGTGGTGACCCGGGTGGTGCAGGTGCACAACGTGCCGGTGCGCGAGCTGGCGCCGATCCTGCGCCAGCTCAACGACAACGCCGGCGCCGGCAACGTGGTCCACTACGACGATTCCAACATCCTGATCCTCACCGGCCGCGCCGCCACCGTCGACCGCCTGGAACAGATCGTGCGCCGCGCCGACAAGGCCGGCGACCAGGACGTGCAGGTGGTCAAGCTGCAGCACGCCTCCGCCGCCCAGGTGGTGGCCATAGTGGAGGATCTCAACAAGGGCACCGGCAACAAGCCCGGCAGCGATCCCCTGGCGGTGAAGGTGGTGGCCGACGAGCGCACCAACTCGGTGCTGGTGTCCGGCGAGGCCAAGGGCCGGGCCCGGGTGATCCGCACCATCAGGGCCCTGGATTCCGAGCAGCAGACCACCGGCAACACCCGCGTCATCTACCTGCAGTACGCCAAGGCGGAGGATCTGGTGGAGGTGCTGGAAGGGGTCTCCGAGACCATAGTGGCCGAGGAGCAGCAGGGCCAGCAGCAGGCCCGCAGCCGCAGCGCCCAGTCCGTGCCCATCTCCATCAAGGCCCACGAAGACACCAACGCCCTGGTGATCACCGCCCAGCCGGACCTGATGCGCTCCCTGGAGGGGGTCATCAAGCAACTGGATATCCGCCGTGCCCAGGTCCATGTGGAAGCCATCATAGTGGAGATCTTCGACGGCGACGGCACCGACCTTGGTGTGCAGTGGGTCCATGAGGATTACGGCCTGCAGCAGTTCAACAACGGCAACTTCCCCAGCCTGACCCAGGTGGGGGCCGCCGCCCTGGCCGCCGAGGGCCAGAAGGGCACCACTACCGTCACCATCGACTCCAACGGCACCCGTACCGAGCAGAGCACCCCGGATACCAGGGGCGACTTTACCCTGCTGGCCCAGGTGCTGGGCCAGGTCAACGGCGCCATGTGGGGCGTGCTGAAGAACGACTGGGGCGCCATAGTCCAGGCGGTGTCCACCAACACCAAGGCCAACATCCTCTCCACGCCGTCGGTGACCACCCTGGACAACAAGGAAGCCAACTTCGTGGCCGGTGAAGACGTGCCGCTGCTGACCGGCTCCACCCCGGGCGAGAACAACTCCAACCCCTTCCAGACCATCGAACGCCAGCAGCTGGGTGTGAAGCTGAAGGTCACCCCCCAGATCAACGAGGGCGACTCGGTACAGCTGGAGATCGTCCAGGAAGTGTCCAGCCGCGCCGGCAACACCGCCGTGGACATCACCCTCAACAAGCGGGAAGTGAGCACCACGGTGCTGGTGGGCGACGGCGATACCGTGGTGCTGGGCGGCCTCATCGACGAGGACGTGCAGGAATCCGAATCCAAGGTGCCGCTGCTGGGCGACATCCCGGTGCTGGGCCACCTGTTCAAGTCCACCTCCACCTCCAAGCGCAAGCGCAACCTGATGGTGTTCATCCGCCCGTCCATCGTCCGCGACCGCGAGACCATGTCCAGGCTCAGCCACCGCAAGTACAACTTCATGCGCGACGGCCAGCTGCAGCGCCAGGAAGACGGCATCTCCCTGATGCCCTTCATGGAGCCGCCGGTACTGCCCCAGTGGGACGATGCCCTGGCCCATCCGCCCAGCTTCGAGGAATACCTCCAGCGCCAGGCCCGGGAAGGCAGCGATGACTGAGCGGCTGCCCCAGGAAGAGCTGCTGGAGGCGGCCGAGGGCGCCCTGGAGGAGGAAAACCCGGCCGAGCAGCTGGCCGCCGGCCGGCTGCCCTTCGCCTTTGCCAAGGCCCAGGGGGTGCTGCTCCATGACGGCGTCTTCTACGTGCGCCAGGGTGCCAGCGCCGCCGCCATCCTGGAGGCCCGCCGGGCCCTGGCCCAGCCGCTGGCGCCACAGCTGGTGTCCGGCGACCAGTTCGAACAGCAGCTGGTGGCGGCCTACCAGGCCAACTCCTCCGAGGCCCGCCAGCTGATGGAGGACATCGGCCAGGATCTGGATCTCAACGCCCTGGCCGAGGAGCTCCCCCAGACCGAGGATCTGCTGGACTCCGACGACGACGCGCCGGTGATCCGCCTGATCAACGCGCTGCTGTCGGAAGCCATCAAGGAAGGGGCCTCGGACGTGCATATCGAGACCTTCGAGCAGGCCCTGGTGGTGCGTTTTCGCATCGACGGCGTGCTCAAGGAGATCCTGCGTCCCAGCCGCAAGCTGGCCAACCTGCTGGTGTCGCGCATCAAGGTCATGGCCCGCCTGGATATCGCCGAGAAGCGGGTGCCCCAGGACGGCCGCATCAGCCTGCGCATCGCCGGCCGCGCCGTGGACGTGCGGGTGTCCACCATGCCGTCCAACCACGGCGAGCGGGTGGTGCTGCGCCTGCTGGACAAGAACGCCGTGCGCCTCAACCTCACCGACCTGGGCATGACCCCGGGGGTGCAGGAGCGCTTCGACGCCCTCATCCGCAAGCCCCACGGCATACTGCTGGTCACAGGCCCCACCGGCTCGGGCAAGTCCACCACCCTCTATGCGGGTCTTTCCGAGATCAACTCCAAGGACCGCAACATCCTGACCGTGGAAGACCCCATCGAATACGACCTGGAAGGCATAGGCCAGACCCCGGTCAACCCCAAGGTGGACATGACCTTCGCCCGGGGCCTTAGGGCCATACTGCGCCAGGATCCGGACGTGGTGATGGTGGGCGAGATCCGCGATCTGGAAACGGCGCAGATCGCCGTCCAGGCCTCCCTGACCGGCCACCTGGTGCTGTCCACCCTGCACACCAACACCGCCGCCGGCGCCATCACCCGCCTCGAGGACATGGGCATAGAACCCTTCCTGGTGTCCAGCTCCCTGCTGGGGGTGCTGGCCCAGCGCCTGGTGCGCAGGCTCTGCCCCCACTGCCGCCAACCCTACCAGGCCAGCAGCGCCGAGCTGGAGATCCTCGGCATGGCCGCGGACACAGAACAGGTGCTGTACCACCCCGGCAGCTGCGAGCACTGCAACCATACCGGCTACAAGGGCCGCACCGGCATCCACGAGCTGATCGTGGTGGACGAGCAGCTGCGCGAACTGATCCACAACGGCAAGGGCGAGCAGGCCATAGTCCGGCACGTGCGCAAGTCGGTGCCGTCCATCCGTGACGACGGCTTCTCCAAGGTGCGCCTGGGCCAGACCTCCCTTGAGGAAGTGCTGCGCGTGACCCGGGAGGATTGATGGCCGCCTTCGAATACCTGGCCCTGGACGCCAAGGGCAAGAACAGGAAGGGCATCATAGAGGCCGACACCGCCAAGGCGGCCCGCAGCCAGCTGCGGGAAAAGGGCCTGATGCCGGTGAGCATAGAGGCCACCGTCTCCAAGGAGAAGGCCTCCGCCAAGGGCAGTGGCGCGCTGTTCAGGGCGGGCCGGATCTCGGTGCCGGATCTGGCCCTGATCACCCGCCAGCTGGCCACCCTGGTACAGTCGGCCCTGCCCATAGAGGAATGCCTCAAGGCGGTGGCCGAGCAGAGCGAGAAGCCGCGCCTGCAGCGCATCCTGATGGCGGTGCGCTCCAAGGTGGTGGAAGGCTACAGCCTGGCCGACTCGCTGCGGGAGTTCCCCCATGTCTTCGACGATCTCTACTGCGCCATGGTCAGCGCCGGCGAAAAGTCCGGCCACCTGGACACGGTGCTCAACCGCCTGGCCGACTATACGGAGCAGCGCCAGTACCTGAAGCAGAAGATCAGCCAGGCCATGATCTACCCCATCATGCTGACCCTGGTGGCGGTGGGGGTCATCACCCTGCTGCTGACCCAGGTGGTGCCCAAGGTGGTGGCCCAGTTCGAGCACATGAACCAGACCCTGCCGGCCTCCACCCGCTTCCTGATCGCCGCCTCCGAGTTCCTGCAGAGCTACGGCCTTTGGATCCTGGCCGCCCTGGTGCTGGCCTTCCTGGCCTTCGGCCGGGCCATGACCAGGCGGCCGTTCCGGAAGCGGGTCCATGACCTGGTGCTGAGGCTGCCGGTGTTCGGCAAGGTCAGCCGTGGCATCAACACCGCCCGCTTCGCCCGCACCCTGTCCATCTGCAGCGCCTCGGCGGTGCCGCTGCTGGAAGGCATGCGCATCGCCGGCGACGTGCTGGCCAACCTGGTGGTCAAGGACGCGGTGAGCGACGCCACCGCCCGGGTCCGCGAGGGCACCTCGTTGCGCCAGGCCCTGGCCAACACCAGGCTGTTCCCGCCCATGATGCTGCACATGATCGCCTCCGGCGAGAAATCCGGCGAGCTCACCCAGATGCTGGAGCGGGCCGCCGACAACCAGGATCGGGAATTCGAGAACCAGGTCGCTGTCTCACTGGGCATACTGGGGCCGGTGATCGTGATACTGCTGGCCGCCATGGTGTTCTTTATCGTCATCTCCATCTTGCAGCCCATCATGGAACTCAACAACATGGTGGGCAGATAGCCTTCACAGGAGTCGTTATGAAAGTCAGTACCCGCAAACAGCGCCGCCAGGGCGGCTTCACCCTGCTGGAGATCATGGTGGTCATCGTGATCCTTGGCATCCTCGCCTCCATGATCGTACCCAATGTGCTGGGCAACAAGGAGCAGGCCGACCAGCAGAAGGTGGTCTCCGACATCCGCGCCCTGGAGTCCTCCCTGGACATGTTCAAGCTGGACAACAGCCGCTACCCGGACACCGAACAGGGCCTGGAAGCCCTGGTCAGCGATCCGGGTGGCCTGCGCAAATACAAGGAAGGCGGCTACATCAAGCGCCTGCCCAAGGACCCCTGGGGCAACGACTACATCTACCTCAACCCGGGCGAGCAGAGCCGCAGCGGCTATGACCTCTACTCCCTGGGCGCCGACGGCCAGGAAGGCGGCGAAGGCGTGAACGCCGATATCGGCAACTTCAACCTGGGCGACTTCCAGGGCTGATGCGCCAGGCCCGGGGTTTCACCCTGCTGGAGATCATGGTGGTGGTGATGCTGATTGGCCTCGCCGCCTCCCTGGTCGCCATCAACTTCGGCGGCGAGACCGCCGCCGACCGCCTGGACAAGGAGGCCCGCGCCTGGCTGGCCCGCCTGGAGCTGCTCCGGGACGAGGCGGTGATGCAGGGCCGGGAGCTGGGCCTGCGCCTGGACAAACAGGGCAAAAGGCCCCAGCTGGAGCCCATGCGCTTCACCGAGGACGGCTGGCAGAAGCTGGAAAGCGATCGCCTGCTCAGCGCCTGGCCCCTGGCCGAGGGCATCCGCGGCGCCATCAAGCTGGACGGCCTGGAGCTGGGCCCCAGCCTGATCCCGGAGGACGCCTTTGCCGAGGAAGACGCTGACGACGAGGCCGAGCGGCTCACCCCGCACCTGTTCTTCCTGTCCAGCGGCGAGCTGCTGCCCTTCGAGCTGTGCCTGACCACCGAAGACGAGCAGCGCCGGGAGCTGGTGCTGTGCATCCAGGGCCAGGCCACGGGTGGCCTGAGCCTGGTGGACGACCGCCGCGCCTCTGATCTGGGGGAGCTGCAATGGTAAGGGCGCGCGGCTTTACCTTGCTGGACAGGAAGGGTGCTGGCCCGGGCCGCAAGGTACGCGGTTTTACCCTGCTGGCCAGTAAGGATGGTGGCCCGGGCCGTTCCCATAGCGGTTTTACCCTGCTGGAGGTACTGGTGGCCCTGGCCATCTTCTCGGTGGCGGCCCTGGCGGTGTTGTCGGCGGCCAACAACAACATCACCAGCCTCGGCTACCTGGAGGAGAAGACCTTCGCCGACTGGGTGGCCAATAACAAGCTGGTGGACGCCGACCTCGGCGAGGTGAAGGACGGCCTCAAGGGCACCGAGACCCTGGCCGGGGTGGAATGGCACTGGCAGTACAAGCGCCTCAAGACCGAGGATGCCAACTTCTATGCCGTCGAGGTCAGGGTCGGCCGCACGGCGGACCTCAAGGCCCCCCTGGCGGTGCTGCGCCGCTACCAGGAGAAGCAGCCATGAGCCGGCGTAGTTCCACCCTGCCGGAAGTGTTTGGCAACGGCAGCCAAGGCGATGGCCGACAGCGGGGCTTCACCCTATTGGAGGTGTTTGGCAACGGCAGCCAAGGCGATGGTCGCCAGCGGGGCTTCACCCTATTGGAGGTGTTTGGCAACGGCAGCCAAGGCGTTGGCCGACAGCATGGCTTCACCCTATTGGAGGTGCTGATCGCCATCAGCATCTTCGCCATGGTCGGCCTGGCCAGCTTCCAGGTGCTGGATCAGGTGCTCAAATCCGACGAGAGCAGCGCCCGGAAGACGGCTCAGCTCAAGGCCCTGCAGCAGGCCTTCTTCACCATGGAGCGGGACTTCATGCAGCTCAGCCCCCGCAAGGCCCGCTTCCCGGACGGCGAGCGCCAGCAGGCGGCGCTGCTGTCCCAGGACGGCCTGCTGGAAAGCGAGGGTGGCGCCATCGCCTTTACCCGCCTGGGCTGGATCAACCCGGCCGCCATGCTGCCTCGGGCCGAGGTGCAGCTGGCTGGCTACCGGCTGGCCGAAGGCCGGCTGGAGCGGCTGCACTACCTGTACCCGGATCCGGACTACGGCCAGGAGCCCCAGCGGCTCAGCCTGCTGGAGGGGGTGGACAAGCTGGCCTTCCGCTTCTTCGACGGCGAACACTGGGTGACCAGCTGGGACAAGCCGGTGCTGCCGCGGCTGCTGGCGGTGCAGCTGACCCTGGACGGCTACGGCGAGATAGAGCGCCGCTTCATGGTGCCCGAGGGGGCCACGGTCGAGCGGCAGGCCCAGAACAATGGCCAGGGCAACGGCCAGAACAACCCCGGCAGCGGCCGCCCCAACAATCCCAACAGGGGCAGCTCGTCATGAGGCACAGGCAGCAGGGCGTGGCCCTGATCACCGTGCTGCTGGTGGTGGCTGTGGTGGTGGTCATAGGCGCCGAGATGAGCAGCCGCCTGGGGCTGGGGATCCGCCGCACCGACAACCAGCTCAGCCAGCACCAGGCCTTCTGGTACGCCATCAGCGGCGAGGCCTACGCCAAGAAGGTGCTGATCGAGCTGCTCAAGGACAACGACGGCCAGCTGGGCCCAGAGCTGGGCTGGCAGGAAGAGCAGGCCTTCCCGGTGGAAGGGGGCGAGATCAGGGGCCGGTTGCGTGATGCCAAGGCCTGCTTCAACCTCAATGCCCTGCAGGTGAGCAATGACGACGACAGGCGCATCCGCGCCGGCCAGTTCCAGGCGCTGCTGGAGCACCTGGAGGTGGACAACTACCAGGCCGAGCAGGTAGCCCAGGGCCTGGCCGACTGGCTGGACGAGGACGACCGGCTGCAAAGCAGCCTGGGCGCGGAAGACAGCGAGTACCAGAGCCGGGAACATCCCTACCTGGCCGCCAACGGCCCGATGGCGGATGCCTCCGAGCTCAGGGCCGTCAACGGCATGAGCGGGGCCATCTACCAGAAGATCCGCCCCCATGTCTGCGCCCTGGCCGGCAACGACTGGGCCCTTAACATCAACGGCCTGACCGAAGAGCAGGCGCCGCTGCTGGCCGCCTGGCTGGCGCCCATGAGCCTGGCCGACGCCGAGTCGCTGCTGTCGTCCCGGCCCAGGGACGGCTACGCCGACGTGGCCGATTTCCGCGCCGAGCCGGCCCTGGCCGCCCTCCAGGGCCAGGACGTCAACGCCGCCATAGAGGCGGTGGTGGTCAAGAGCGATCACTTCCTGGTGCAGCTGCAAGGCCATTACCAGGACAGGGTGGTCTACCTGGAGAGCGAACTGCTGCAAGATGAGAACAACAAGATGACGGTGCAGTCGCGCCGTCTGGGAGGAGCCCTGTGAGCCAAACCCTGGTATTGCGCCTGGGCATGAACGCCGAAGACCCCATCCACTGGCTGATCCGCTCGGCCAGGGAGGAAGAGATCCTGTCCTCCGGCCGCCTGGCCGGGGCCAGCGAACTGGCCCAGCTGGCCGACAAGGCCGGCGACGCCAAAGTACTGGTGCTGGTGCCCGGCCAGGCCCTGGGCTGCCACGTGCTGCCCGCCCAGGGCAAGGGCCGCCAGTTCCTCAAGGCGGTGCCCTTCATGCTGGAGGAGCAGCTGGCCGACGATGTCGAACATCTGCATTTCACCCTGATCCCCCAGGGAGAGCAGGTCCATGCCCTGGTCTGCGGCCATGGCCACATGCAGGCCTGGTTGGGCTGGCTGGCCGAGACCGGCCTCAAGCCCTTCCGCATGCTGCCGGACATGCTGGCTTTGCCCCATTTCGAGGACAGCTGGTCCGCCCTGGCCCTGGACGGCGAGTTGCTGGTGCGCACCGGCCCCTACCAGGGCCTGGCCGGCGAGGCCGAACTGGTCAACCTGGCCATCCAGAGCCTGACCGTGGACAGCCAGGACATACAGCCGGTCAACGCCTATTCCGAGCTGCGCCTGCCCGCCAACTGCACCCTCAACCACCTGGGCGCCGAACTGCCCCTGGCGGTACTGGCCAAGGGCGCCGAGGCAAGCCGGCTCAACCTGCTGCACGGCCCCTACGGGGTCAAGCAGGAAGGCCAGGGCCAGCTCAAGGCCTGGTGGCCCCTGGCCGCGGCCTGCGCCGCCCTGCTGGTGGTGGCGGTGGCCGGCAAGGCCGTCAGCCTGTACCAGCTGAAACAGCAGGAGGCCGCCCTGCAGGCCCAGATCGAGACCGACTTCAAGCGCCTGTTCCCGGGCACCAGGCGTATCGTCAACGTCCGCTCCCAGATGCGCCAGAAGCTCAAGGCCCTGGGCGGCGCCAGCAGCGAGCCGGTATTCCTGGCCATGCTGGCCGACCTGGCCCCGGCACTCAAGGCCGTGCCCGGCATGAGGCCGGACAGCCTGCGCTTCGACGACAGGCGTGGCGAGCTGCGGCTGATGCTGGTGGGCAAGGATTACGCCGCCTTCGAAACCCTCAAGGGCAAGCTCAGCGACGCCTATGAGGTGGAAGCCGGTGGCCAGAGCGCCGTTGAAGGGGGCGTCTCAGGTGCCCTGGTGTTGAGGAGCAGGTGATGAACATCAAAGACTGGTATGACAATCTCGAGGCCAGGGAGCGGCGGTTGATCGCCCTGGCCGCCCCCGTGGCCCTGGTGGGGCTGCTGTACTGGGGGATCTGGACGCCGCTCGGCGAGGCGGTGGCGCAGGCCCAGAACCGGGTCAACGCCAAGCAGAACGAGCTGGACTGGCTCAGGGACCAGGGCGCCACCGTGCTGGCGGCCCGGGGCGGCAGCCGGCCGGTGGCCGGTGGCAGCCTGACCCAGAGGGTCACCAATGCCGCCCGGGCACACCAGATCACCATAGCCCGGCTCCAGCCCACCAGCAGTGGCGTGGCGGTGTGGGTCGACGACGTGGCCTTCGATGCCCTGACGTTGTGGCTGGCCCAGCTGCAGCAGCAGGGCCTGGTGGTGAGCCAGGCCGATATCGCCGCCGGCGAGGCCAGCGGCAAGGTCAAGGTGCGTAAACTGGAGCTGGTGGGGGCCTGATGAAGTGGTTGAAGTGGTCCCTGCTGGGCCTGTTGTTCTTCGCGTTCGCCCTCGTCTGCCAGCTGCCGGCGGCCCTGGTACTGGACAGGGTTACCCTGCCCAGGGGCCTGGTCCTTGACGGTGTGGCAGGCAGTCTCTGGTCCGGCGAGGTGCGCCGCCTGGAGGCCCAGGGCCTGGCCTTCGAGCGGCTGCGCTGGTCGCTGCGGCCGAGCCGGCTGCTGGCCGGCGAACTGGCCCTGGAGCTGCACGCCAAGCCGGGCGCCACCAAGCTGGATGGCCTGGTGGCGGTGGGCTTCGACGGCCTGGCCAGGGCCGAAAACCTCAGCCTGCGCCTGCCGGCCTCCGTGCTGGCCCAGCAGCTGCGCCTGCCCATTCCGTCGCAACTGGGCGGCCAGCTCAGCCTGATCCTGGATCAGGCCAGCCAGGGCCAGCCCTGGTGCGAAACGCTTGCCGGCGAGGCCAACTGGCGCCAGGCCAGCCTCAGCAACAAGTTCGGCAACTTCGAGCTGGGCCGGATCCAGGCCAGGCTGGGCTGTGACGGCGGCGCCGTCACCGCCGTGGTCCGGGACATCCCGGCCCGCCTGGGCCTGGAGCTGGAAGGGCGGCTGGAGGCCGGCCGCTACAGCGTCCGCGGCTCGGCCCAGCCCGCCGCCGACCAGCCCAAGGCCATCCAGGATGCCTTCAAGCTGGTGGCCAAACCCGATGCCAGCGGCCGTTACCCCATCAGTTTCCAGGGCCGGCTCTGAGGCAAAAAAAGGCGCCATCGGCGCCTTTTTTGCTCAGCGACCCGCCGCTATGGCCTCCAGCAGGCTGCGGTAGTCGTTGGTGGCGGCAAAACCCTCGAAGGCCTTTTCGTCCTTCTTCGAGTCCGGGTTCTTCACCCCCAGCAGGTAGCGGATGCCGAAACGCCTGGCCGCCTCCAGGATCGGCTGGGAGTCGTCCACGAACAGGGTGCGGGCGGGATCGAACTTGAGCCGCTGCTGCACCAGCTCCCAGAGCCGCTGGGATTCCTTGGACACCCCGTATTCGTGGGTGGAGATGAGCAGATCCAGATGGGCATCGAGCCGGGTGCGCTCCACCTTCAGGGACAGGGACTGGGGATGGGCATTGGTCAGCAGCACCACCCGGCGGCCGCTTTGGCGCAGGGCGTCCAGGAAGGGCAGGGTGTCGTCGCGCAGGCTGATCAGGTGCTGGATCTCCCGGGTGGCGGTGTCGATATCCAGGCCCAGGCGCTGGCTCCAGTAGTCGTAGCAGTACCAGTTGAGGGTGCCGAACACAGCGTCGTACTCGACCTCGATACGGGCGCGGGCCTGCTCCAGGCCGATGCCGTCCTTTTCGGCCAGCAGGGCCGGGACCCTGTCCAGCCAGAAGTGGTTGTCAAAATGCAGGTCCAGCAGGGTGCCGTCCATGTCGAGCAGGACGGTGTCGATTTCGGACCAATTGAGGTGATGTTCGGGCTGCATCTGGAATCTCGGCCGGGCTTTCGGTGTAATGGGGTGGTCATTCTAACCAGCCGTAGCCGTCATGACGAAATCCCGAGACCTGCCCGAGATCCTCAACAGCCGCATCGTGGCCCAGAGCCGGCTGTTCAAGCTGGAAGAGCTGCACCTGAAATTCACCAATGGCGCCGAGCGTTTCTACGAGCGCATGAAGGGCAGCGGCCGCGGGGCGGTGATGATCGTGCCCATCCAGGGCGACGAGCTGCTGCTGGCCCGGGAATACGCCGCCGGCAGCCACAGCTACGAGCTGGGTTTTCCCAAGGGCCTTATCGATCCGGGCGAAACGCCCCGGGAGGCGGCCCTGCGCGAGCTCCAGGAGGAGCTTGGCTTCGGCGCCAAGGAATGGGTGGAGCTGCGCCAGGTCAGCCTGGCGCCGGGTTACTTCAACGCCAAGATGACCCTGTTGCTGGCCCGGGATCTTTATCCCTCCCGGCTGGAGGGGGACGAGCCGGAACCCATCGAAGTGGTGCGCTGGCCGCTGGCCAGGCTGGATGAACTAAGCTATCGGGAGGACTTCTCCGAGGCCCGCAGCCTGACGGCGTTGCTGCTGGCCAAAGACTGGCTGAGCGCCGAGGCAACAGCATGAACCCCGAGGCTTTGTTGGACGCCATCATCACCCTGGCCAAGGAGGCCGGCGACGCCATACTGCCCTGGTACGGCTCCGAGGCCCTCGAAACCCATACCAAGGCCGACGATTCCCCGGTTACCAACGCCGATCTGGCCGCCAACGAGGTGCTGATGGCCGGACTGCGGCGCCTGACCCCGCAGATCCCCATCCTCTCGGAAGAAGCCTGCGATGTGCCCTTTGAGGTGCGGCGCCGCTGGGCCTCCTACTGGCTGCTGGATCCCCTGGACGGCACCCGGGAGTTCGTCAACGGCTCGCCGGACTTCGCCGTCAACATCGCCCTGGTGGTGGACAACGAGCCTGTGCTGGGGGTGATCCATGCCCCGGTCAGGGAACGCACCTATTGGGCCGTCAAGGGCCAGGGCGCCTACCGGGACGGCCAGGCCATCCAGTGCCGGCCCTGCGGCCAGCCGCCGGTGATCGCCGTCAGCCGCGCCCAGTTGCTGGATCCCCACAAGGCCAGGCTGAGGGCGGATCTGGAATTCGCCACCCTGCCGTACGGCTCCGCCAGCCTCAAGTCCTGCCTGGTGGCCGAGGGCCGGGCCGACGCCTATATCCGCATCGGCCCCACCGGCGAGTGGGACACCGCCGCCAGCTGGGCCATAGTGCGGGAGGCCGGCGGCGTGCTGGTGGACCTGGATCTCAAGCCCCTCACCTTCAACCGGAGCGAAGATCTGGGCAACCCCAACTATGCGGTGCTGGGCGGAACAGGCCCGATCTGGAAAGGGCTCTTCGCCGACCAGGCCTGACCCCGGGGCCGCCCCGGCATGACCCCGACCATGGGGACTATGCTTACTGTCAGGTAATCCGCTGGGGGACATGGACATGGGATTGGCTAAATTGCTGATGGTGGTGCTGGTGATCGGCGCCGGTGTCTACGCCATCCGGATGACCCTGCTGAACCCGGAGCAGGCGGCCAGCCAGGCCCAGCTGCGCAGCAGCAGCGGCAAGACGCTCAGCAACCCCTTCGCCACGGTGCAGAAGAGCAGCACCAAGCTGTTCTGTCTCGAGGAGGCCAAGGCCAGGGTGGCCGCCGGCCTGGACTTCCAGCTGCTGGGCAGCCGCTTCCCGGATGCCGGCACCATGGAGCTGGAGTTCGAGGCCGGTGGCAGGCAGTACAGCGCCCGCTGCAAGGCCGACAAGGACGGCATCCAGGACTTCAGCCTGTATTGAGCATCAACGCAGAAAAAAGGCCTCCCTTGGGAGGCCTTTTTGCGTTTGCCGCCTTAGAAGCGGTACTGGGCTTCCAGGTAGTAGTAACCGCCGTTGAAGCCGAAGGGGGCATTGGTCAGCGGGTAGACGAAGATGCCGTTGAAGTTGTTGTCTTCGGGGCGGGCCTCCGGGTACTCGTTGAACAGGTTCTGGGCGCCCAGGGTCAGGGCCAGCTGCTCGGTGGCCTGGTAGCGCAGCGCCAGGTCGGTGACCCACTTGGCGTCGAACTTCACGTTCTCGGCGCTGTAGCCGATGGTGTAGGTGCCGAAGTAGTTGACCCGCACCGTGGTCTGGACGTCGCCCTTGTCGTGGGTCAGACCAATGGAGCCGGTGTGGCGGGGCTGGGCCTGGGTCATGCGCACCACTTCCCGGTCGTCGAACAGCTTGGCTTCCAGGCCGCCCAGGATGGAGGGCAGCTGGATGTCCTCGATCTCGGTCTTGTTGTAGCCGTAGGCCAGGTTGAGCTTGAGGTCGCCATAGCCGCCCAGGGCCAGATCCTGGGTGGCCACCAGGTCAATGCCACGGGTCTTGGTGTCCACGGCATTGACGAAGAAGCGGGCCGACTCGGCGCCGCCGGCGCGGATCAGATCCCGTACCTGCTGGGGCAGGCTGTCATCGTCGGCGCGCAGGGAGGAGGACAGCACGATGCGATCGTCGATACGGATGTCGTAGGCGTCCAGGGTCACGGACAGGCCGTTGTCGCCGGACCAGACCAGGCCCAGGCTCAGGGAGTCGGACTCCTCCGGCTGCAGGTCGCCCACGCCCAGGGACTGCACCAGGGGGCTGAGGTTGTTGAAGGTGCCGCTGTCGGTGGGCACCAGCTGGCCGGTGATCGGATCCGGGTCGAACAGGGTGGAGATGTTGGTGAAGTAGAGCTGCTGCACGCTGGGGGCGCGGAAACCGTTGTTGGCGGTGGCGCGCACGGCCAGGTTGTCGGTCAGCTCATAGCGGGCCGCCAGCTTCCAGGCGTTGTGGCTGCCGAAATCGGAATAGTCCTCGTGGCGCAGGGCCGCGGACCAGAAGAAGGCGTCGCTGAGCTGGTTCTCCAGCTCCAGGTACAGGCCCAGGTTGTCGCGGTCCTCGTCGACGCTGGATTCGGGGGTGAAGCCGCCGAAGCCCTGGCTGCCGCCCGGCTTGCCCTGGAAGTCGGCCTTGATATGGGAGCCTTCCTCGCCGGCCATGACCTGGTAGCCGTTTTCACGGTAGCTGGCGCCTAGGGCCAGCAGGATCTCTGAGTCGTTGACGAATTCGAAATAGCGGGAGCCGTCCACATTGAGGTTGGTCTCGCGGGTTGCCAGGGTGCCGGCATAGAAGGCGGTGGGGCTGGTCGGGCCCAGGGAGGCGTTGAGGGTGTTGACCACCTCGTAGCGGAAGCGATTCTTGCCGGTGCCGGCGGAGGCGTCCAGCTGCCATTCGCCCAAGGCGAATTCATAGCCCAGGGTCACGGACTGGTCGCGGATCTCCGGCTTGATCTGCGGCAGGAAGCCGTCCGGGTAGATCTCCGGTACGTTGCGGCCGTCCAGGGCGCGGCGGTAGAAGGCGCCGGAGCGGGTCTCGCGCTCACTGATGCCGGCAAAGCCGTACAGCTCGCCGTCACCGAGCGGCAGGGCGGCGTTGGCGAACAGGCCCAGGTTGTCGTATTCGGCGTCGCCCACATGGTGGTTGAGGCGGTTGAAGGTGGCCTCGCGGGGATCCTCGGAGCCGTCCGGGAGCTTGGGGTACTGCTGGCGGGGATCCTTGCCGGCCCTGTTGGTCTTGTTCTTGTGGTGGGCCTCGAAGGACAGGTTCAGGAAGCCGCCGTCGCCGAGCTCCAGGCCCTGGTTCAGGCCGACCTTCCACTGCTCGCCGTCGCCTTCGTAGGTTTGGCCCACCTGGGCAGCGACTGTGGTGCCCTCGGCGTCGTCCTTGAGCACCACGTTGATGACGCCGGCGATGGCGTCTGAGCCGTACTGGGCGGAGGCGCCGTCACGCAGGATCTCGATGCGCTTGATGGCGCTCATGGGGATGGCGTTCAGGTCGACGTTGGAGCTGCCCTTGCCGACGGTGCCGGACAGGTGCACCAGGGCCGAGCCGTGGCGGCGCTTGCCGTTGACCAGCACCAGGGTGTGGTCCGGGCTCAGGCCGCGCAGGGTGGCCGGGCGCACGGCGTCGGAGCCGTCGGTCACAGACGAGAAGGGGAAGTGGTAGCTGGGGGCGGCGAACTGCAGGGCCCGGGCGGTCTCGGTCATGCCGGTGGCGGCCAGCTGCTCGCCGCTGATGATGTCGATGGGGGAAACGCTGTCGGTGGCGGTGCGCAGGGCGATGCGGCTGCCGATCACTTCGATGGTTTCAACCTCGTCTTGGTTCTCTGCGGCCCAGGATGGGGGGGCCAGGACGCCGGCAAGGGCCAGGGTCAAAAGGGAAAAGCGCATAAACACCTCTACAGGCGAAAGAATTCGGAGTGTATTTTCTTTGCCAAGTTCCGTGCCTGTATAGGCCCGGCTTGGACCCTTTTCTTATAGGTCATTCCGCCTGGCTATAAGAGGTTATGGCGCTGTTACGGCTGGGTTTCGCTCCCTTTAACCTGGGCCAGGATGAAGTCCGCCAGCCAGCGTACCCCCATGTCGTCGTGGCGGCGCTGGTGCCAGATCAGCAGCTGCTTAAGGGGGGCCTTGGTCAGGGGCAGCTCGACCGGCAGGGGCAGGCAGTGGATGGGGTGGATGGCCTGCATGCGGTTGGCATAGCTGGCCGGCAGCACGGTGAGCAGATCCGACACCAGCACCGCCTGCAGGGCTGCCTGCAGGGTAGCCACCTGCATCACCACCGGGCGGCGAAGCCCGGCCTCCCAGAGCACCGAGTCCGGCAGCCAGGGCACCAGATCGGTCTCGCAGCTGACATTGACCTGGGGCCAATCGAGGAAGCGGGCCCGATCCCAGCCGCCCTGCAGCCTGGGGTTGTCGCGATGGCAGACGCAGAGGTAGTGGTCCTCCAGCAACACCTTGGCGTGGAAGTCCGGCGGCAGGGGCGCCATGGGCTCGTCCATGGCCATCAGCGCCAGATCCCGCTCGCCCTTGGCCAGGCGTTCGAAGCCGTCTTTCTGCCACTCGCCGCAATCCAGGGTCACCCTGGGGGCGGCTCGGCGCAGGGCCGGCAGCCAGGCGGGCATGAAGATGCTGTGGGCGCCGTCGATGATGCTGAGTCGGAAGTTGCGGCTGCTGGTGGCGGGATCAAAGGCCAGGGGCTCGAACAGCCCCTGCAGCCGGGGCAGCAGCTCGGCCAGGGCCGGGCGCAGGGATTCGGCCCGGGCCGTGGGCCTGAGCCCCTGGCCCTGGCGCACGAACAGAGGATCGCCAAAGAGCTGGCGCAGCCGGCCCAGGGTCTTGGACATGGCCGACTGGCTCAGGTGCAGGGACTGGGCGGCCTTGCTTACCGACTGGTGCTCCAGCAGGGCCTGGAGGCTGATCAACAGGTTGAGGTCGCACTTGGCCAGTTGGCTGAGTTCCATTGTCTATTCCTATGTGGAATGCATATCCTGAAAATATATCATTAGTGTTCATATATTGGCTGGGACAGAATGCGCGCTCGGATCTGCTTTGGAGTATTGCCGTGCCCCATCTGAAATGGTTGCTGCTGTGCCTGGTGCTGTTCAGCCCCCTGGGTATCGATATCTACCTGCCCGCCATTCCTGCCATCGCCCAGGGCCTGGGCGCCGAAGAAAGCCTGATCCAGTCGACGGTGTCGCTGTTCCTGCTGATGATGGGCCTGGGCCAGGTGATCGCCGGGCCCTTGTGCGACCGCTTCGGCCGCCGGCCCGTGGCCCTGGGCGGCATGGCCCTGTACCTGGCGGGCGCCCTGATGGCGGTGTGCGCCGAGAGCGGCGCCCTGTTCGTGTTTTCCCGGCTGCTGCAGGGCCTGGCGGTGTGCGGCACCTCTGTGGTGGCCTTCTCGGCGGTGCGCGACACCCTGGAGGGGGAGGAGAGCGCCCGGGCCTACAGCTTCCTCAACGGCACTCTCAACATAGTGCCGGCCCTGGCGCCCCTGCTGGGGGGGCTGCTGGCCGAGCAGTTCGGCTGGCAGGCGCCGTTCTGGCTGCTGGTGGTCTATTCGCTGGCGATGATGGCGGTGATGGCCCGTTTCCTGCCCGAAACCAAGCCCGCCAACACCAGGGTCCAGGGCGGCCTGCCCCTGCGCCAATACGCCCGCATCCTGGGTGACGGCCGTTTCCTGGGCTTCGCCCTGGTCAACGGCGCCGGCATGGGCATGGTGCTGAGCTATGTGTCCCTGGCGCCCCAGGTGCTGATCAGCCAGGTGGGCCTGAGCCCGGTGGCCTTCTCGCTGGTGTTCGGCATCAACGGCCTGTGGATCATGGCGGCCAGCTACCTGGCCAACCAGGTGATCCGCCGCTTCGGGCGGGTCAACTGCCTGGCTACGGCGGTGGTGCTGCTGGGACTGGGGGCGCTGAGCCTGCAGGGGGCCTACCTGCTGGCGGGCAGTACCGTGCTGGCCTACATGCTGCCGGTGGCCCTGGCCTGCGCCGGCTTCGCCTTTGCCCTGGGGCCTGCCACCAGCTATGCCCTGGCCCCCTTCGGCGAGGAGGCCGGGGTGGCGTCGGCCATGCTGATGTTCGTGCAGATGGCCGGCGCTTCGGTGATCGGCCTGGTGGTGCTGGCCCTGCCCCAGGCCCCACAGCCGGCCTTGGCCGGGGCCATGGTGCTGGCAGCCCTGACCAGCCTGCAGGGGGTGGCCAGGGCCAGGCGTCAGCCCAGCTGAGCGCGGATCTGTTGGGCCAGGCCGTGGTGATCGCCCCTGGCCCGGATCAGGTGGGCCTTCTTGTCCAGCTGGTAGTGGTACATGGGGTCGTAGTAGTCCCTGAGCAGGATGCGGATCCATTCCCGGTGACCATCCCGGTCGCCGCCCTGCTGGGCGGCCAGGGCCTCCTCCAGCAGGCCGTTTAGCTGCTGGAAACGCTGGTCGCCCAGGCGCTTGCGGATCCGCCCCATGCTGGCGCGCAGGGTCTCGGCAAAGTGCTCGAAGCCCGCTTCTTCCCCCAGCGATGCCTGGCTCTCGGCCAGGTTGTCGAGGATGTAGTCCTTCTCGATGCGGGCCACCCTGGCCTCGAACTCCTCTTCCAGCACGAACAGCGGCGCCTCCCGCATGGCCTCGAACAGGCTCAGCGGCAGGGCTACGGAGCCTATTAGCCGGGATTCGTCCTCCAGCAGCAGCGGCGCTATGCCCGCCCGCTGCTGTTCCAGCAGGGCCACCGCCAGGCGGTTCTCGAAGTCGATGGGGCTGGGCTGGGCCCTGAGGCGGCGCCCGAAGGCGGAGCCGCGGTGCTCGGCCAGGCCCTCCAGATCCACGGCCTCGGCGAATTGCTGGATGAACTCTGTCTTGCCCGAGCCCGTGGTGCCGGCCACCACGTGGATGGGGCGGCGGGCGGCGCGGTCGTTCACCTCGATGAGGTGGCTGCGCAGGGCCTTGTAGCCGCCCTGCACATAGGGCATCTCGACGCCGGCCTCGGCCAGCCAGCGCTGCACTATCTGGGAGCGCATGCCGCCGCGGAAGCAGTACAGCACCGCATCCGGATGGGCCCTGGCGAAATCCAGCCAGGACTGCACCCGCTCTTCCTTTACCTGGCCGCCGACCAGCTCATGGCCAAGTTCGATGGCCGCCTGCTGGCCCTGCTGCTTGTAGCAGGTGCCCACCTGCTCCCTTTCCCTGTCGTTCATCAGCGGCCTGTTGTGGGCACAGGGGAAGGCGCCCTTGGCGAATTCCACCGGGGCGCGCACGTCCATCAGCGGCCGGTTTTCCAGGAACAGGGCGTCGAACTGGCTCTGGGGCAGGGTGTTCATGCCAGGCGCACCAGCTGGCCGTCGTGGTCGGCGAACTCGCCGATGTGGTGGAGCCGGTGGCCATGCTCTGTGGCCAGGGCCAGCAGCGCCTGTTCCTGCTCCGGGGCCACCGCCATCAGCAGGCCGCCGGAGGTCTGGGGGTCGCACAGCAGCAGCCGCGCCTCGTCGGTCAGTTCCGGCAGCTTGTGGCCATAGGCCTCGAAGTTGCGATGGCTGCCGCCCGGCACGGCGCCGGCGGCCAGGTAGTGATGGACGCCCTCCAGCACCGGCACCGCCGTCAGGTTCAGGCGGGCGGTCAGCCGGCTGCCTTCGGCCATTTCCAGCAGGTGGCCGGCCAGGCCGAAGCCGGTGACATCGGTCATGGCGCTGACGCCGTCCAGTTCGGCCACCAGCTGGCCGAGGCTGTTGAGCCGGCACATGGTGTCCCGGGCCAGAAAGCGGTGTTGCTCCTCGAGCAGGCCCTTCTTCTCGGCCGTGGTGAGGATGCCGATGCCCAGCGGCTTGCTGAGGTAGAGGCGGTGGCCGGCCCTGGCGCTGTCGTTGCGCTTGAGGCGGTTGAGGGGTACCCGGCCGGTGACGGCCAGGCCGAAGATGGGCTCGGGGGCGTCTATGCTGTGGCCGCCGGCCAGGGGGATGCCGGCCTCCTCGCAGGCCTGGCGGCCGCCGGAAATCACCTGGCCGGCCACCTCCGGGGGCAGCTGGTTGACCGGCCAGCCCAGGATGGCGATGGCCATCAGCGGCTGGCCGCCCATGGCGTAGATGTCGGAGATGGCGTTGGTGGCGGCGATGCGGCCGAAGTCCACCGGATCGTCGACGATGGGCATGAAGAAGTCGGTGGTGGAGATGATGCCGGTGCCGTCGCCGAGATCCATGACGGCGGCGTCGTCGCGGGAGTCGTTGCCCACCACCAGGTCGGGGTGGGACAGGGCGCTGCGGGAGCCGGCCAGTATGGTCTCCAGCACCTTGGGGGAGATCTTGCAGCCGCAGCCGGCGCCGTGGCTGTATTGGGTCAAGCGAATGTCTGCCATGGATCTGTCCGTTAAGCCGTGATGGCGCCCATGATAGCCAGTCAGGCCGGTCAGGGGTACTGGATCTCGACCCAGACCAGGCGATGATCCGAGGAGGCACCCTTGCCCTGGTCGCCGTCCTGCTCCACCAGGTGGCGCTGGGTGTTGCCGGGTTTGGGCCAGTAGACGCCGCTGGCCGTGACCTCGAGGTTCGCCGAGGGCAGTACATAATCCAGGCGCAGCGGATAGATGTGGGTCCAGTGGCCTTTCGGGCCCTGGTGATCCCTGTCGGCGGCAAAGGCGCTGGCCCCCAGTGAGGCCGGCACCCAACGGCCGCTGGCCGCCTCGGTGTTGAGCCTGGGATGGGCCAGCAGGGCGCGGATGGCGTCCTTGAGGCCGTCGCCGTCATGGGGATCGGCATTGAGATCCCCCAGCAGCACGAAGCTGGCGTCCCCGGCCAGGCCGCCGCGCTGGCCCTGGTCGTCCACCAGGTAGTCGGCGCCGTCTATGTAGTCGCAAAAGAGGCGGATCTCGTCGTGGTTGCGGCGGGCGTTGCGCCGCTCCGGGCCGTCGAACACCGGCGGGGTGGGGTGCAGGGCCAACAGGTGCAGCACCCGGCCACCGGGCAGCAGCACCGGCAGATCCAGGTGGTTCTTGGAGGACAGCCGCAGCACCGCCAGGGCCTCTGGCGAATAGAAATCGCCCCTGCCCGAGCCCGGCTCGGCGTCCGGCAGCAGGGCGCCCGGCATGTTTCGCCACAGGAAATGCTGGAAGCTGCGCCGCCGCTCCAGCAGCAGCGGGTAACGGGACAGCACCGCCATGGCGTACTGGCCGTGGTAGTGGCCAAAGCCCTGGGCGTCGCCGGGCAGGCTCAGCTTGCCGTCGCCGTCCAGATCGATGCCGGCGGCCAGGCCGGTGTTGCTGGGCACCAGGTAGCGGTAGGGGTAGTGGATGGGCGCGGCGTCGCCATGGGGGTGGTCCAGGAAGTGCTCCTGGAAGGCCGTCAGGCCGGAATGCTCGGCGCCGCTGCCGTCGTGGTCGAATTCGGTGAGCAGCACCATGTCGGGCCTGGTGCGCTGCAGGATCTCCGCCACCCTGTGGGCCTGGGGGGACTGGCCGGCCAGCAGTTCGGTGGCCAGTTGCCCTGGACCCTCATGGTCAAAGGCAATATTGAAGGTGGCGATGCGGATGGACTGGCTCAAGGTGTCGGCTGCTGCTGGTGGCTCACCCGGCCATGTTCGCCTTTTTGGCGCCGGGATACAAAAAGGGCCGCATGGTGCGGCCCTTCCTTCATGCCAGTTGCAGCCTGAGCTGCTGCCAGTGGCTGAGCTGCTGGCGCAGGCTGGCCTTGAGCTCGTCCAGCTGCTCGCGCAGGGCCAGGGCCTCCACGTCTTTTTTCAGCTTGGCCTGTTTCATCTGCAGCCAGCGCTTGCGCAGCTGGTAGTAGGACTGGGCGGCGGCCACCAGCTCCTCGTAGCGGTGCTGCAGCTCCTTGAGGCAGGCACCGGCCGGGGCCTTGGCCTGGCTTTCCTCCAGCTGGCGGGTCAGCTTGGCCTTGAGGATCAGCTCCTCTGGGGTACGGCGCAGCTGGCTGGTCAGGCCCAGGGCATGGGCACCGCGGATCAGCCACTTAGTGGGATCGAACTGGTACCAACGGATGCCGTTGCGGTAGTCGTTCTCGAAGGTGTGGTGGAAGTTGTGGTAGCCCTCGCCGAAGGTCAGGAAGGCAAGGATGCCGTTGTCCTTGGCGCTGTGCTTGTCGGTATAGGTGCGCTTGCCCCAGATGTGGGCCAGGGAGTTGATGAAGAAGGTGGTGTGGTGGGTCAGCACGATGCGCATGAAGCCCACCAGCAGCACGGCGCCGATGACGTCACCCAGGGCCAGGCCGATGGCCAGGGGCAGGACCAGGTTCATCACCAGGGCCAGCAGCAGGTAGTGCCTGTGCTGGAAGACCACGATCGGATCCTTCTGCAGGTCGCGGACGTTGGAGTAGTCGTCGTAACGCTCGGCCTGGTATTCGCGCAGCATCCAGCCGATATGGGAATACCAGAAGCCGCGGCCGGCGGAATAGGGGTCGATGTCGTTGTTGTCCACATGGCGGTGGTGAACCCTGTGGTCGGAAGACCAGTGCAGTATGGAGTTCTGAATGGCCAGGGCGCCGCCCAGGGCGAACAGCCAGCGCAGGGCCGGATGGGCCTGGTAGGTCTTGTGGGACCAGAGGCGGTGGTAACCGGCGGTGATGGACATGCCGGCGTAACCGAACACCAGGGCGAAGGCCACCAGCAGGCCGGTGGAGAAACCATGGCTCAGGGCCCAGTAGGGCACGCCAATGGCCGCCACCAGGAAGGTGACCAGGAAAAACAGGGTGTTGACCCAGAGGATCGCGGGCTTTTTCATTCAGGACTCGCATTACGGCGTACAAGTGTGCGCTCATTTAAGGGCGGGGCTCAGCCCCTGTCAATGGCATCGCCCTATTTCTGTGATCCGGGCGGCCAGGGAGTGAACAGCTGTACCGGGACAGCGGGTCCGCACAAGGGCGGCGATTCGGAGTATCATAAAAGGCAAGCAGAACAACCGGATGGAGCAATGGGTCCGAGAGCACAGCAGAAGTTTCGCACCAGAAGGGCCATCATAGATGCCGCCCTCAGCCAGCTCAGCGCCGACACCAGCTTTTCCAACCTGTCGCTGCGGGAAGTGACCCGGGAGGCGGGCCTGGCGCCCACCTCCTTCTATCGCCATTTCAAGGACATGGACGAGCTTGGCCTGACCCTGGTGGACGAGGCCGGCCTGACCCTGCGCCAGCTGATGCGCCAGGCGCGCCAGCGCATCGCCACGGGGGGCGGGGTGATCCGCACCTCGGTGGAGACCTTCATGGAATTCGTGGCCAACAACGGCAACGTGTTCCGGCTGCTGCTCAGGGAGCGCTCCGGCACCTCGCCGGCCTTTCGCCAGGCGGTCAACCGGGAGATCCAGCACTTCATCGCCGAACTGACTGACTATCTGCGCGAGACCGGCGACTATGATGCCAACGAGGCCTGGATCCAGTCCGAGGCCATGGTGACCCTGGTTTTTTCGGCCGGCGCCAACGCCCTGGACATGACCAAGGGCGCCCGCCAGGAGCTGGCGGAAAGGGTCATGGTGCAGCTGAAACTGATCGCCAGGGGCGCACAGAGCCTGAAACGGGAAAAGGGAGACAAGGCGGATGCTCAAGAAGAATGACAAGTGGACCCTGGCCCTCACCGCGTTGATCGGCCTGTCCGCCAACGCCAGCCTGGCCACCCTCACCAATGCCCTGGTGCCGTTCAGCATCTTCCCGCTGCTGGTGCTGGTACTGGCCATCCGCGAGCTGCGCCGGCATCTGGACAGCGCCCCCCTGACCGACGAGAGCCGCCTGGCCAGCCTGGCCAGCTTCCTGCTGGGGGCCCTGTCCTATTCGGTGATGCTGCGGGTGCAATACCCCGAGCTGGGGGACGTGTTCTTGCCGCTGATGTGCATACTGCCGCTGGTGTTGTGGCTGATGTACAAGCTGGGCTTTTTCAGCTCCTCGGCCGAGGATGGCCAGTAGGAACAAAGAAGGCGGCCATCAGGCCGCCTTTCTTTTTCAGGGGTTGAGCTTGTCGAGGCGGGTGATGCCGTCCTTGAGGCCGATCTCCTCCAGCAGGGCGTCCACCAGCGGCGCCTGGCTGCGGTAACGCAGGGCCGCGTCCGCCACCGAGTCGGCGACATTGCCGCTGCCTTCCTTGCGGCCCTCGCCACCGACCAGGCCGGGGGCGCTGAAGCCGTCCATCTGCACGATCTTGATGCCGTCGATGTTCTCCATGGGCTTGACGGATTCGCGGATGATGTCCGGCAGGTACTTGTAGAGGGCCATCTTCAGCTGCATTTCCACCTGCTCGCTGGACAGGGTGTTGTCCGCTTCGTGCAGGGCGCGCTTACCGGCCGCTTCCACTTCGTAGCTCTTGGCCTTGGCCTCGGCGCGGGTCTTCTCGGCCTGGGCTTCGGCCTGGGCCTGGATCTCGGCCTGCTCGGCCTGGGCCTTGGCCTCGGTCAGCAGCGCCTGGGCGCGGTCCTCGGCGGCGGCCTTCTCGGTCTCGGCGGCGACGCGGATCTTCACCGCATCCATCTCGGCGGCCTTGCTGGCCTCGATGATTTCGATCTGCTTGTCACGCTCGGCGACGGCGGTTTCCTGGACGGTGCGGACCTTTTCCTGGGCTGCCACGGACTTGGCCTCGGCCTCGGAGGCCTGGGCGCGGGCGGCGGACTCCTCCTCGGATTTGCGGGCCAGGGCGATGGCCTTCTCCTGCTCGGCCAGCTCCAGCTCCCGGCGACGCACCACCTCGGCTTCCTCCAGCTGGCGGCGCTTCTCGATCTCGCGGGCCTCGACCTCGCGCTCCTTGGCAATACGGGCTTCCTCGATGGCGCGCTCCGCCTCTATGGTGGCCAGCTCCGCCTCGCGGTTCTTGGATGCCCGCTCCTTGGCCAGCTCGGTGCTCTGTTCGGCGCGGCGCAGTTCTACTTCCTTTTCCTGCTGCAGGTGGGCGTATTCGCTTTCCCGCTTGATTTGCAGTGAGCGCTGCTCGGTCTCCAGGTTGCGCTCCTGGATCTGCACCTCGGTCTCGCGCTCGATGTCGTTGCGCTGCTTGCGGCGGGACTCGGTGATCTTGGTGAGCTGGGTCAGACCCTCGGCGTCGAAGGCGTTGTCGACCCGGAAATACTTGGGATCGGTCTGGTCCAGGCCGGTCAGGGACACGGACTCCAGCTCCAGGCCGTTCTTTTCCAGGTCGACGCGGACGTTGTTCTGCACCCGCTGCACGAAGTCGGAGCGCTTCTCGTGCAGCTCTTCCATGGCCATTTCCGCGGCCACGGCCCGCAGCACGTCGACGAACTTGCCTTCGATCAGCGACTTGAGGCTGTCCACCTCCAGGGTCCTGTTACCCAGGGTCTGGGCGGCAACGCTGATGGCTTCCACGGTCGGGGCCACCCGCACGTAGAACTCGGCGGTCACGTCCACCCGCATGCGGTCGCGGGTGATCAGGGCCGCCTCGTTGGCGCGGCGCACTTCCAGGCGCAGGGTGTTCATGTTGACTTCGATCACCTCCTGCAGCACCGGCAGCACCAGGGTGCCGCCGTCCTTGACCACCTTTTCGCCGCCCATGCCGGTGCGCACGAAGGCCACTTCCTTGGAGGCGCGGTGATAGAGCTTGGCGAAGATGAGGCCGATGAACAGCAGGCCGGCGACCACGGCGCCGGATACCGTCAGGATAAAGGTCATGTTTTCCATAGGTCTTCCTTGTACTTAGCCCGGGAAGGGGCTGATCAGGTAAATGCCGTCTTCCAGGGCAAAGAGCAGGACCTTGTCCCCCGGGTGCAGCGTCAGATCATCATAGGGCCTGGCCATGACGTAATGTTTATGGCCGTGCGCGTCCACCACCGCCACCTCGGCGGGGCGCTGTTGGCTGGCGACGCCCTGGCTGATTTCGCCGGCCAGGCCGATCAGGGCGTCCTGGCTGACCGCCGAACTCTCGGTGGTGGGCAGCACCCGCAGCAGGGCCAGGGACAGGCGCCGCTGCAGCGGCAGTGACAGCGCCAGGGCGGCCAGGGCCGGCCACAGGGCCGGCAACAGGGTGCCCATGAGGCCCAGGGCCAGCCATTGCAGGGTCCAGCCCAGCAGCGCGAAGGTCAGCAGCCACAGCAGCAGCCAGATCAGGAAAGGCAGGCGGCCGAAACAGAGCCAGGCGAAGGCCTGGCCCACGGGGCCGGGGGCGTCCAGGTCGAGGTCGGGCAGGCCGTCATCCAGGGCCTCGGCGGCGCTGAGGCCGATCAGCAGGCCCAGCACTTGGATAAGGCCTATGGCCAGGATCAGCGCAAAGGCCAGGGTGAAGGGCAGGTTGCCGTTGGCCAGAATAAAGTCCCACATGGCCGCTTTCCTTTTGGTGATGATGCCACCAACTTATTATCCTGGACATAATATGTCAATTTGTTACGGACATGAAAAAGGCCGGTGATACCGGCCTTGTCGTCACTGGCGTTCCAGCAGCACACCGCATTCCATGTGGTGGCTATAGGGGAACTGGTCGAACAGGGCCAGGCGGCTGAAAAGCAAATTGCCTATAGTAGAGCCGCAGCTATGAAGGGGAGGGCTGTGGCTCTATATCATCATCCGTGAAGGATGGTGAACAACTAAGGGTATCTGAAGCTTCTTGGGTGGGGTGTTTGCCTTCATGAGTCCAAAGAATGCTCCCAGTCTCAGCTATGAGTGCTCGAATATTGGAGTTGAGGCCTTGTCGTACATTTGCTTCTTGGGAGTTTTCTCGACCTGAAAAGCAAATGTGCATAGTGCCGTCCCATTTTCCATCAGTTTGGTTCAACGCATATGCTGCCGCACCGCGTACTCTCTCAAATCCATATGTGTCAATCAGCAACATAACTATCTGTTCAAAGCAGATGAACCGTTCTCGTAGCCTCTCTGTATTCAGCTCCGCAACCTGAGATGAAGCCAGAGCTCGCAAGAAATTCTTGTCTCCTGTAAGCATGAGGCTTTTAGTTGGGGCATCAATCAAGGCCTGCAGTAACTGTAGTTCTCCGGGGTCTAACCCTTTGACTCCCTCAGTCGCTAATAGCAGCTCGTCCGATGCAGGGACTTCACATTTTGATACACTGTCTACGAAAGCCAACACTCTCTGAACTGCTTCTTCACCTAGGCGTTTCAGCATTCTCTTACGGTTGACCTGATATCTAAGTGTATTCAAAACGTAAATAGCCCCGTGACCCTCTTGAAGGGCCTCGACAGCTCCATCAAGCATGTCCATCTGAGCCAATTTGTAGACAATATCGTTATCTAGCAGTAAACCCACAACTAACAATCCACTCCTGTTAGCCGAAACAGATTGTCTATATCGCTTTCAGTTACCTTCTCGTCATCAAGGTTGTCTTCTATCAATTTGTGAAGTCGGTTCCGCCAATTCGGCTTAGGATACAGATGTTTGAGTGCGGTATTTGCTGTTCCCCAGATTGCTCGAGATGAGTTAGTGGAGCTTCTGTGCATAGCAAATGCCCAGTTCAAAACAATATGCCCAGGAGCAACCATTGACTCGGTGCCTAGCCTCCTTGCTTCATCGGCAAGTTGCTGTGGCTTCATTCCTCTATCAGACATGTAGCGGCGGGTTGAACTACCAGTTAGCAACTCTAAGGCGTACAAATCTGCCTCTTGTTCTTGCACATCCGAACCTACTTCATCTTCACTGATCTTTTCATCGATTAACGTTTGTCCTGGTTGAAGATGACCAAGGCTAACGTGGCCCATTTCATGTGCAAGGTGAAACAGCAACCAGCTAGATTGTTGTTGGTTTTTGGTCAGCGCGATAGCTGGACGGCCGTTAACGTCCACAACTACAGCATCCATCTTTTTGGAAACTGGAAGTGACGGCATATGCAAAACGGGAATCCCGTGCTTCCAGCAAACCTCAATCAGCAGTTCGAAATCTACCCAAGGATGACTGTCATCAAGGAGCATCTTCCTCAGTTCAGAGGCAGGAGGAAGTGGTCTAAAGTCGGAGCGTATTGCTTCAATGGCAGTTGTCGCAGCACTGTGGATTATTGAAGTGGCGACAGCCAAGTCGGCGTCACGTGTGTTTTTGGATTTTTTGTACTGGCAGCTGAAATCCTTTAAACGAAGCTCTTGAGCGGGATCTAGCACGCTGGACATTTCCAAATTCAGCGTTCTAGCGATGCTGATAATTGCCTGCTGTGCCGCACTTGGTGATTTCTTCAGACCCGGTTCCCACCATTCAGGTAGCAGCTGCTTCTTTGCGTTACTGGTAACGAGCTTCTTATCAAGAGCGCGTAGCCGGGTAAATAGGTTGTCTAGCGACGGACGGTGTTTGGCCGCAGTGGTCATAGGCACCTCCGATAGTAATGACGAGTTAGCTGGCTGAAGTGTAATAGCTTTTGGCGTGACGTGTCACGTGGCTTGTATAAAAAGTTACCACTGGGCGGTGCTGCGCTCGGCATACATCACAGGCCGAACAGGGGACGAAGCCGCAAAAAAGTAGGTGATTAAAGAGTTGGGATTATGAAGTCCAATAAGTTGGAGTAAACGGTGGTGTATTGAAGCTAAAGGCCGGTGATACCGGCCTTGTCGTCACTGGCGTTCCAGCAGCACACCGCATTCCATGTGGTGGCTATAGGGGAACTGGTCGAACAGGGCCAGGCGCTTGACCACATGGTCCTGACACAGGGTCTGGAGATTGTGCACCAGGGTATCCGGGTTGCAGGAGATATAGAGGATGCGGTCATAGCCGTTGACCAGCTGCTCGGTGGCCGGATCCAGGCCGGCCCGGGGCGGATCCACCAGTATGGTGTGGCAGTCGAAGCTGCTGAGGTCAACGCCGCGCAGGCGGCGGAATTCGCGCACGCCCTGCATGGCCTGGGTGAACTCCTCGGCGGACAGGCGGGCCACGGTGACGTTGTCCACCTGGTTGACGCGCATGTTGTACTGGGCACTGGCCACCGAGCTGGTGGCGATCTCCGTGGCCAGCACCTTGCGGAAGTTGCGGGACAGGGGCAGGGTGAAGTTGCCGTTGCCGCAGTACAGCTCCAGCATGTCGCCCTCGGCGCCCTGGGTGCAGTCCAGGGCCCAGCCCAGCATCTGCTCGTTGATGCCGGCATTGGGCTGGGTGAAGCTGTTCTCCACCTGCTGGAAGGTCCAGCTTTGGCCCTGGACGTTCAGCTTCTCGACCACGAAGTCCCTGTCCATGACGATCTTCTGCTTCTTGGCCCGGCCCATGATGTCGACCTTGGCGATTTGGCCAAGCTGATGGCGCAGCTGGCGGGCCTCCACCTGCCAGGCTTCGTCCAATGCCTTGTGGTAGAGCAGGGTCACCACGGCCTCGCCGCTCTGGCTGGTGAGGAACTCCACCTGGAACAGCTTGCGCCTGAGCAGTTCATTGTTGCGTACGCCCCTGAGCACGGCCGGCATCAGTTCGTTGATCAGCTTGCTGCCCATGGGGTAGCTGTCGATGCGGATCTTGGCCTTGGTGGCCTGGTCGAACATGATGTAGTAGAGGTCGTCGCCGTCGTGCCAGACCCGGAACTCGGCCCGCATGCGGTAATGCTCGGGGGCGGAGCGGAACACTTCCGGCTCGGGCGCATTGAAGGGCGCGAACATCTCCTTGAGGCGGGCCACCTTGTCTGCCAATTGGCTGTCATATTGCTCGGGGTAAACGGCACCTGGCGTCATGGAGTTGTCCTGATCGTCTGAAATGGAGGGCAAATGATAGGCAAGGCGGCGGCAAAGTCCAGCCTGAGGTAGACTGGGGGCCCTGAGTCAGCAATTCAACAGCGGTATGTCGCAGCTTCTCTTCTTTGATTCCGGTGTCGGTGGCCTGTCCGTCTGGCGGGAGGTCCAGCAGCTGTTGCCGGGCCTGTCCTCCATCTACTGCATGGATGATGAAGCCTTCCCCTATGGCGAACTGGCCGAACCTGTGTTGGTAAGACGGGTGCTGGGCGCCTTCGAGGCCCTGACCGCCCGTCATGACATCGAGCTGGCGGTGGTGGCCTGCAACTCCGCCTCCACCCTGGTGCTGCCGGCGCTGCGCGAGCACTTCGATTTTCCCATCGTCGGCGTGGTGCCGGCCATCAAGCCGGCGGCCGGCCTCTCCCGTACCGGCCATATCGGCCTGCTGGCCACGCCGGGCACGGTACGGCGGCCCTATACCAGGCAGTTGATCGCGGAGTTCGCGCCCCACTGCCAGGTCAGCCTGATCGGCTCCAGCGAGCTGGTGACCCAGGCTGAGCGCAAGCTCAGGGGCCAGGGGGTGCAGATGGCGAAACTGGAGGAAGTCCTCCGCCCCTGGCTGGACAGCGGCCCTGATGTGGTGGTGCTGGGCTGTACCCATTTCCCGCTGCTAAGGGAAGAGATAGGCCAGATCCTGGGCAGCAGGGTGCAGCTGGTGGATTCCGGTACCGCCATCGCCAACAGGGTCAGGGCATTGGTCGGTGATATAGAAGGAGAAGGAGGAATGGCGGCCCTCTATCACAGTAATAAGGAGAGCCAGGGACTGGATGCCCTCAAGGGGCGTTATTTTCCAGGGGCAGCGCTACGCCATCTGCCCCTGGCCATGGATCAGTTGTCCTGATCCTTCCTTTCCTTTGCTTCCCGTACTTTCAGGGTCCGATCCTGGAACTGGCTGTCATTGAGTTCATTGATGGCGGCCTGGGCATCTTCCTTGAGCATCTCCACAAAACCGAAGCCGCGGCGGCGGCCGGTCTGCTTGTCCTTCATCAGGCGTACCGACAGCACCTTGCCGTAACGGGCAAAGAGGTTTTGTACCGCCTGCTCGTTGGCACGATAGGGCAGGTTACCTACATAAAGGGTCACGGTATCGATATGTTCGCTGCGGGTGGCCGGGGCCTTGGCGGAGGTCAGTAGCGCCACGCTACCGCCGATGATAATGCCCAGGGCAAACCAGACGGCGCTGGTCATGGCGGGGATCTCAATAAGGGCCGGCAGGAAATAGCCGAGTACGGCCAGGGCAAGTACGATGAGAAAAGCTTGTTTATTCATGAGCTTAGTTTCTTAAAGAGTGAGGGAATGGAGCATGAAAGTGAATAAATATCAGCTCATGTTAACTTTATTCACAACCCGGTGCAAAAGCCCTTTGGCGGCTTTTTGTCCAAACGATCCATTGATCGCGAATTTGATCTTGCATCGGCTCATGCCGGCCCTATAATGCCGCCCCTGTCGCCACCGAACGGCTTCGCGGAAAAGACCTCGAAAAAAGGCCTTGACCCACAACGAAGACTGAGTAAAATGGCGGCCCGCTTGAGAGATGAGGCGCTAAGCGCTGAAAACTCAAGCTTTCTGAAAAGGCCGAAACAAAGGGCTTGACAGAAAATCCGGAGTCGGTAGAATGCGGCTCCCGCTTCGAGAAGAAGCGAACGTTCTTTAACAATGTGACCAAGCAATCTGTGTGGGCACTCGAGGTTGTGAAAATTCCCAAAAACGAATTTTCAATGAACTCGAAGTGTTCAAACACTTCAGCAATTCATTGAGCACAAACTTTTAATTGAAGAGTTTGATCATGGCTCAGATTGAACGCTGGCGGCAGGCCTAACACATGCAAGTCGAGCGGCAGCGACATGACGGAACCTTCGGGGGAAGACATGGGCGGCGAGCGGCGGACGGGTGAGTAATGTGTAGGAAGCTACCCGGGAGTGGGGGATAACCATTGGAAACGATGGCTAATACCGCATAACGTCTACGGACCAAAGGGGGGGATCTTCGGACCTCTCGCTACCGGATGCGCCTACATGGGATTAGCTAGTTGGTGGGGTAACGGCCTACCAAGGCGACGATCCCTAGCTGGTTTGAGAGGATGATCAGCCACACTGGGACTGAGACACGGCCCAGACTCCTACGGGAGGCAGCAGTGGGGAATATTGCACAATGGGGGAAACCCTGATGCAGCCATGCCGCGTGTGTGAAGAAGGCCTTCGGGTTGTAAAGCACTTTCAGCGAGGAGGAAAGGGTGAGTCTTAATACGGCTCATCTGTGACGTTACTCGCAGAAGAAGCACCGGCTAACTCCGTGCCAGCAGCCGCGGTAATACGGAGGGTGCGAGCGTTAATCGGAATTACTGGGCGTAAAGCGTGCGCAGGCGGCTTGTTAAGCTAGATGTGAAAGCCCCGGGCTCAACCTGGGAACTGCATTTAGAACTGGCAAGCTAGAGTCTTGTAGAGGGTGGTAGAATTTCAGGTGTAGCGGTGAAATGCGTAGAGATCTGAAGGAATACCAGTGGCGAAGGCGGCCACCTGGACAAAGACTGACGCTCATGCACGAAAGCGTGGGGAGCAAACAGGATTAGATACCCTGGTAGTCCACGCCGTAAACGATGTCTACTTGAAGTCTGTGTCCTTGAGACGTGGGTTTCGGAGCTAACGCGTTAAGTAGACCGCCTGGGGAGTACGGCCGCAAGGTTAAAACTCAAATGAATTGACGGGGGCCCGCACAAGCGGTGGAGCATGTGGTTTAATTCGATGCAACGCGAAGAACCTTACCTGCCCTTGACATCCAGCGAACTTGGTAGAGATACCTTGGTGCCTTCGGGAACGCTGAGACAGGTGCTGCATGGCTGTCGTCAGCTCGTGTTGTGAAATGTTGGGTTAAGTCCCGCAACGAGCGCAACCCTTATCCTTAGTTGCCAGCGATTCGGTCGGGAACTCTAAGGAGACTGCCGGTGATAAACCGGAGGAAGGTGGGGACGACGTCAAGTCATCATGGCCCTTACGGGCAGGGCTACACACGTGCTACAATGGCGGATACAAAGGGCGGCGAACCAGCGATGGTAAGCGAATCCCATAAAGTCCGTCGTAGTCCGGATTGGAGTCTGCAACTCGACTCCATGAAGTCGGAATCGCTAGTAATCGTAGATCAGAATGCTACGGTGAATACGTTCCCGGGCCTTGTACACACCGCCCGTCACACCATGGGAGTGGGCTGCACCAGAAGTAGATAGCTTAACCTTCGGGAGGGCGTTTACCACGGTGTGGTTCATGACTGGGGTGAAGTCGTAACAAGGTAGCCGTAGGGGAACCTGCGGCTGGATCACCTCCTTACCTTTAGGGATGACACGTCTCGAAGTGTCCACACAGATTGCTTGGTCAGATGGTTTTAGAGCGAATTGCGGTGTGGGTCTGTAGCTCAGCTGGTTAGAGCGCACCCCTGATAAGGGTGAGGTCGGTGGTTCAAGTCCACTCAGACCCACCACACTATTCGGGGCTATAGCTCAGCTGGGAGAGCGCCTGCTTTGCACGCAGGAGGTCAGCGGTTCGATCCCGCTTAGCTCCACCATATGTGTCCCCTTCGTCTAGAGGCCTAGGACACCGCCCTTTCACGGCGGTAACAGGGGTTCGAATCCCCTAGGGGACGCCACTCTCGCTCGAGAGGCCAAAGCTAAATCTCACGATTTACCTTTGGCTTTTTTTAGCCATGCTCTTTAACAATTCGGAAAGCTGATAACACTGCAAATTTAAACGAGTCACTCTCTACTTGATGAGTGTCCGGCGAAAACCAGGTGTTAGTCAACATACGGCATTTTCTTCGGAAAATGGTTCGCGTCAGCGAAACCCTTCGGGGTTGTATGGTTAAGTGACTAAGCGTACACGGTGGATGCCTTGGCAGTTGGAGGCGATGAAGGACGTGCTAATCTGCGATAAGCATTGGTGAGGTGATAAGAACCGCTTGAGCCAATGATTTCCGAATGGGGAAACCCACCCAAGGTAACTTGGGTATCTGTATCTGAATACATAGGGTGCAGAGGCGAACCGGGAGAACTGAAACATCTAAGTACCCCGAGGAAAAGAAATCAACCGAGATTTCCTCAGTAGCGGCGAGCGAACGGGAAAGAGCCCAGTTTGTGTATCAGCGTCTGTCATAGTGGAAGGTTCTGGAAAGTTCCGCGATACAGGGTGATAGCCCCGTACACGAAATGGCAGATGTCGTTGCAAACGATGAGTAGGTCGGGACACGTGGTATCTTGACTGAAGATAGGGGGACCATCCTCTAAGGCTAAATACTCCCAACTGACCGATAGTGAACCAGTACCGTGAGGGAAAGGCGAAAAGAACCCCGGCGAGGGGAGTGAAATAGAACCTGAAACCGTGTACGTACAAGCAGTAGGAGCCCTTCGGGGTGACTGCGTACCTTTTGTATAATGGGTCAGCGACTTATGTTTTGTGGCGAGGTTAACCGAATAGGGGAGCCGTAGGGAAACCGAGTCTTAACTGGGCGTCCAGTCGCAAGGCATAGACCCGAAACCCGGTGATCTAGTCATGGGCAGGTTGAAGGTTGAGTAACATCAACTGGAGGACCGAACCCACTAATGTTGCAAAATTAGGGGATGACCTGTGATTAGGGGTGAAAGGCCAATCAAACCGGGAGATAGCTGGTTCTCCCCGAAAGCTATTTAGGTAGCGCCTCGGACGAATACTTGCGGGGGTAGAGCACTGTTTGGGCTAGGGGGTCATCCCGACTTACCAAACCCATGCAAACTCCGAATACCGCAAAGTACTATCCGGGAGACACACGGTGGGTGCTAACGTCCATCGTGGAGAGGGAAACAACCCAGACCGCCAGCTAAGGTCCCCAAGTCATAGCTAAGTGGGAAACGATGTGGAAAGGCTTAGACAGCTAGGAGGTTGGCTTAGAAGCAGCCACCCTTTAAAGAAAGCGTAATAGCTCACTAGTCGAGTCGGTCTGCGCGGAAGATGTAACGGGGCTAAGCTATGCACCGAAGCTGCGGCAGCATATTTAGGTATGCTGGGTAGGGGAGCGTTCTGTAAGCCGTTGAAGGTGTGTCGGGAGGCATGCTGGAGGTATCAGAAGTGCGAATGCTGACATGAGTAACGTTAAAGCGGGTGAAAAACCCGCTCGCCGGAAGACCAAGGGTTCCTGTCCAACGTTAATCGGGGCAGGGTGAGTCGGCCCCTAAGGCGAGGGCGAAAGCCGTAGTCGATGGGAAACAGATTAATATTTCTGTACTTCTTTTCATTGCGATGGGGGGACGGAGAAGGCTAAGCAAGCCAGGCGTCGGTCGTCCTGGTGAAAGTGCGTAGGCTGGGGACTTAGGCAAATCCGGGTCCCTAAGGTCGAGACACGAGACGAGTTGCTACGGCAACGAAGTTGTTGATGCCATGCTTCCAGGAAAAGCCTCTAAGCTTCAGATGAAAAGAAACCGTACCCCAAACCAACACTGGTGGTCAGGTAGAGAATACTAAGGCGCTTGAGAGAACTCGGGTGAAGGAACTAGGCAAAATAGTACCGTAACTTCGGGAGAAGGTACGCTGTTGTTGGTGATGAGACTTGCTCTCTAAGCTGACGGCAGCCGCAGTGACCAGGTGGCTGGGACTGTTTATCAAAAACACAGCACTCTGCAAACTCGAAAGAGGACGTATAGGGTGTGACACCTGCCCGGTGCCGGAAGGTTAATTGATGGGGTTAGCGCAAGCGAAGCTCTTGATCGAAGCCCCGGTAAACGGCGGCCGTAACTATAACGGTCCTAAGGTAGCGAAATTCCTTGTCGGGTAAGTTCCGACCTGCACGAATGGTGTAACCATGGCCACGCTGTCTCCACCCGAGACTCAGTGAAATTGAAATCGCTGTGAAGATGCAGTGTACCCGCGGCTAGACGGAAAGACCCCGTGAACCTTTACTACAGCTTGACACTGAACATTGAGCCTACATGTGTAGGATAGGTGGGAGGCTTTGAAGCGGTAACGCCAGTTATCGTGGAGCCATCCTTGAAATACCACCCTTGTATGTTTGATGTTCTAACCTCGGCCCATTATCTGGGTTAGGGACAGTGTCTGGTGGGTAGTTTGACTGGGGCGGTCTCCTCCCAAAGCGTAACGGAGGAGCACGAAGGTTGGCTAATCCTGGTCGGACATCAGGAGGTTAGTGCAATGGCATAAGCCAGCTTAACTGCGAGACAGACACGTCGAGCAGATACGAAAGTAGGTCATAGTGATCCGGTGGTTCTGAATGGAAGGGCCATCGCTCAACGGATAAAAGGTACTCCGGGGATAACAGGCTGATACCGCCCAAGAGTTCATATCGACGGCGGTGTTTGGCACCTCGATGTCGGCTCATCACATCCTGGGGCTGAAGTCGGTCCCAAGGGTATGGCTGTTCGCCATTTAAAGTGGTACGCGAGCTGGGTTCAGAACGTCGTGAGACAGTTCGGTCCCTATCTGCCGTGGGCGTTGGATGATTGAGAGGGGCTGCTCCTAGTACGAGAGGACCGGAGTGGACGAACCTCTGGTGTTCGGGTTGTCACGCCAGTGGCACTGCCCGGTAGCTAAGTTCGGAATCGATAACCGCTGAAAGCATCTAAGCGGGAAGCGAGCCTCAAGATGAGTCATCCCTGAGACTTCGAGTCTCCTAAAGGGTCGTTGAAGACTACAACGTTGATAGGCTGGGTGTGGAAGTGCGGCGACGCATGTAGCTAACCAGTACTAATTGCCCGTGAGGCTTAACCATACAACACCCAAAGGGTTTTGTAGGCAGAGATTGTTCCAGACAATCTTCTGCACTTCCGCCATCCATGGCGGTCGGGCACTCAGAGAGAGTGACTTAGATTACAGAGTTATCAGCTTTTACCGAATTGACTTAACTGGCCGCAAGGCGGGTTAAGAAACGAATTTGCTTGGCGGCAATAGCGCTGTGGAACCACCTGATCCCATCCCGAACTCAGCAGTGAAACGCAGTAGCGCCGATGGTAGTGTGGGGGTTCCCATGTGAGAGTAGGTCACTGCCAAGCACCTAATTACGTGCTGATATAGCTCAGTTGGTAGAGCGCACCCTTGGTAAGGGTGAGGTCGGCGGTTCAAATCCGCCTATCAGCACCACTAATCGAAGAACCCCAGCCTCAGGCTGGGGTTTTTTCGTTTGTGAATCTCATCATGACGATGTCACGGCCCTGGCGGCGGTAGTTTGCGAACTTGTTGTGTATGGCTCCCGGGGCCTCGGCGACTTCGACAAAGCCGCACTCTTGGTACCAGCCCTTCAGGTGACGAAAGGGAAAGGTATAGGCAGTTTCCGTGGCCAGCAGGGGACTCAGTAGGCCTAGGAACCGGCCGCCCAGGCCTTGGCCCCGGCGTTCAGGCACCACCACCAGGCTGCACAGCAACCAGCTCTCGGCAATGGGTACCAATCGGCAACAGGCCAACAGGGCGGTACCCTTTCGCAGCACGTAGACCCTGTCGTGGCCTCTTACTGGCGCCTTGTAGCCAGCCTCCTTGTAGAAGCGCTTGGCCAGGGGATGCTGAGCCTTGTCTAAGGCGTCAACGAACAATGGTGGAGTCAATTTGAGCCCTTGGGTACACTGAGGGACCTTCTAACAAGGTACCTAGATGAAAGTCAGCCAGTATAGCAGTCTGAAGGACTTCAACAGCTTCGCCCTGGATATCCAAACCCGCCGCCTGGAGATCGCTTCCTCCCTTGCCGATCTGCTGCGGGCCTGTGTGGATGCCTGCATGAGTTCCGAGGCCACCCTGGTCCTTGGCGGCGGCTCCAACGTGCTTTTTACCGAAGACTTTGACGGCACCGTGCTGATCAACGGTTTGAAGGGTATTGAGGTGCAGGAGACCGGAAAGGAGTACAAGCTGCATGTGGCGGCCGGGGAGTCCTGGCCGGCGCTGGTTGACTGGACTGTGGCCCAGGGTTTTGCCGGCTTGGAAAACCTGGCCTTGATCCCCGGTTCTGCCGGGGCGGCGCCGATACAGAATATTGGTGCCTATGGCGTGGAGCTGGCCCAGCGTTGTGACTATGTGGACTTCCTCTCCCTTGAAGACCGCAAGGTTCACAGGCTCATGGCCTCGGATTGCCGTTTTGGCTACCGCGACTCCATCTTCAAGGGTGAGCTGGCCGGCAAGGCCATCATCACCGCCATTGGCCTGACCCTGAGCAAGGACTGGCAGCCGGAGATCAGCTATGGTCCCCTGCAGTCGGCTTTTGCCGAAGGCCAGGCCATCAGCGCCTCTGCCATCCGGGATACCGTGGTGGCGATTCGGCGCGCCAAGCTACCGGATCCGGCTTTGCTGGGCAATGCCGGCAGCTTTTTTAAAAATCCAACCATAACGACAGAAGAATACGAGGCGCTGCAGGCGCGCTACCCAAATCTGCCCGGTTACCCGCTGGATAACAAGAGGATAAAAATCCCGGCCGGCTGGTTGATCGACAAGGCAGGTTGGAAGGGGTATCGCACGGGCGATGCCGGTGTCCATGCCAAGCAGGCCCTGGTGCTTGTGAATCATGGTCACGCCAAGCCCGGCGAACTGCTCTCTCTGGCTAGGGCCATCAAGGATGACATCTTCGGCAAGTTCGCCGTGGATCTGGTTCCGGAAGTCAGGCTGATTGGTGCCTCGGGAGAAATTCCCTTTTGATTTCGGAAATTGCGTCCAATGAAAACCTTAGATCCCGCAAACAGGCTGCTGCTGCGGCAGCTGGCCGATGGCCGATTTCACTCCGGTGAAGAACTGGGAGAGCTGCTGAAGCTTTCCCGCGCCTCGATCTCCAAGCGAATGGCGGAACTGCGCCGGCTTGGACTGGATATCTTCAGCGTCAAGGGCAAGGGGTACCGCCTTTCCAAGCCGCTTTCGCTGCTTGATGAGGAAGTACTCACTGCATCCCTGGGGCAGGAAGGCAATGTCAGTGTCTTTGCCGAGGTGAGCTCCACCAATGATGTCATCAAGGAGCTGGGTGCCCGTGATGGCGACCTGGTGATCGCCGAGGCCCAGACGGCGGGCCGTGGCCGCCGTGGCAATACCTGGCACTCCCCCTTTGGTGCCCACCTTTATTTCAGTCTGCAGTGCCGCCTGGATAGCAATAATGCCGCCGTCCAGGGACTCAGCCTGGTGGCCGGGGTGGTGATCGCCCGGGTGCTCAATGAGCACTGTGGTGACCAGATCCGCCTGAAGTGGCCCAACGACCTCTATGCCGGCGGGCGCAAGCTGGGCGGTATCCTGGTGGAACTGGCCGGCCAGGCTAATGGCCCGGTCAATGCCATCATCGGGGTGGGGATCAACGTCAACATGCCGGACGAGATCGGCAGCCAGGTTGATCAGCCCTGGACGGATCTGAGCCGCCTGACCGGTGCCAACGTCGATCGCACGGCGCTGATGGTTGCCTGTGGCAAGGCATTGCGTGAGGCCATGGCCACCTTTGCCCGGGAAGGCCTGGAAGCCTTTGTGGCGGACTGGAACCGCCTTGATCAATTCCGCGGCCAGGCCGTGGTGCTGAAGAGCGAGAACAGTGAACAACGCGGCATCTGCTGCGGCATTGCCGACGACGGCGCCCTGATCCTGGAAAACGGAGAGGGCCTGCACCGCATCTATGGCGGTGAACTTTCCATGAGGAGTTATGACAGCACTTTTGGCTGAAGTAGGGAATACCTACCTGAAGGCAGCCCTGGCCGGTGATGACGGCTGGCAGTATTTGGGCCGTTTCGCCCTGGGCGAGCTGGCCGAGCAGCTGGCCGACGCCGTGCCGGCGGACTGCCAGAAACTGGTATTCGCTTCCGTGGCCCAGGATGCGGCCACCCATGAGCTGGAATCCTTCGCCCTGGACCAGGGTTTGGCCTACCAGCGGGTGGTCACCGAGTCCAAGGCATTTGGTGTCACCAATGCCTACCAGGACTGTCGCCGCCTTGGCGTTGACCGCTGGCTGGCCTTGGTGGCGGCCCACGGCCGCTACCAGGGGCCCTGTCTGGTGGTAGACATAGGTACCGCCGTGACCCTGGACCTGGTGGCATCGGATGGCCGTCACCTGGGCGGCTGGATAGCCCCAGGCTTCCAATTGATGAGCCAATCGGTGCTGGCCAAGACCGCCCAGGTCAGGAGCCTGGACGACATGGACCAGAGCCTCGCCTTTGGTGACGACACCGGCCTGTGCCTGGCCCAGGGCTGCCGGGCCATGCTGCACGGCATCATCGACCAGGGTATCGCCCTTGCCAAGGCGCGTCTTGGCGAGGAACTGCAGGTGGTGTTGACCGGTGGTGGCAGCCGCCACCTGGCCAGGCCATTGCCCTGGCAACTGGACGAAAGGCCAGAACTGGTGCTGGAGGGGCTGGCCGTTTACGCCACCCGCTGAGGTTCTGCTTAAAATCTGTCCGAATGGACCGGCAGAGGCAAAAATGCCCCCTGCAAAAGGTTGCGGGGGGCAAGCACATCCTCTAGAATGCGCCTCACTCGACTGGCTACTGACACGCCAGGGCCCATGGCCGAAGACTCGTCAGGACAATTTGGTGGGGTTCCCGAGTGGCCAAAGGGATCAGACTGTAAATCTGACGGCTCAGCCTTCGAAGGTTCGAATCCTTCCCCCACCACCATATTCCGGTTTGAGGTAGCCTCAGGGTTTATTAGCGGGCATCGTATAATGGCTATTACCTCAGCCTTCCAAGCTGATGATGCGGGTTCGATTCCCGCTGCCCGCTCCAGTCTCGTGTGCTGATATAGCTCAGTTGGTAGAGCGCACCCTTGGTAAGGGTGAGGTCGGCAGTTCAAATCTGCCTATCAGCACCACTTTTCCCTCTCTGCCTTTCAAGCCATAATATATTTCTTGAGCAAAGCAAAGAACCGGTAGGTCTTTGGACCCACCAAACTCTTAGATAGAGGGACGATCATGTCTAAAGAAAAGTTTGAACGTACGAAACCGCACGTTAACGTGGGCACCATCGGCCACGTTGACCACGGTAAAACTACTCTGACCGCTGCCATCACTACCGTTCTGGCCAAGACCTACGGTGGTTCCGCCAAGGCGTTCGACCAGATCGACAACGCTCCGGAAGAAAAGGCCCGTGGTATCACCATCGCGACTTCTCACGTAGAGTACGACACCCCGACCCGTCACTACGCCCACGTAGACTGCCCGGGTCACGCCGACTACGTTAAGAACATGATCACCGGTGCTGCTCAGATGGACGGCGCCATCCTGGTTGTTGCCGCTACCGACGGCCCGATGCCCCAGACTCGCGAGCACATCCTGCTGGCCCGTCAGGTAGGCGTTCCCTACATCATCGTCTTCATGAACAAGTGCGACATGGTAGACGACGAAGAGCTGCAAGAACTGGTTGAGATGGAAGTTCGCGAACTGCTGTCCGCCTACGACTTCCCGGGCGACGACCTGCCGGTCATCAAGGGTTCTGCCCTGAAGGCCCTGGAAGGCGACGCCGAGTGGGAAGCCAAGGTTGTAGAACTGGGCGAAGCCCTGGACAACTACATCCCCGAGCCGGAGCGTGCCATCGATCAGCCGTTCCTGCTGCCCATCGAAGACGTCTTCTCCATCTCCGGCCGTGGTACCGTAGTAACCGGTCGTGTAGAGCGCGGTATCATCAACGTTGGTGACGAAATCGAAATCGTTGGTATCAAAGAGACCACCAAGACCACCTGTACCGGCGTAGAAATGTTCCGCAAGCTGCTGGACGAAGGCCGTGCTGGTGAGAACGTAGGTGTTCTGCTGCGTGGTACCAAGCGTGACGAAGTCGAGCGTGGTCAGGTTCTGGCCAAGCCGGGCTCCATCAACCCGCACACCAAGTTCGAGTCCGAAGTATACGTACTGTCCAAGGACGAAGGTGGCCGTCACACCCCGTTCTTCAAGGGCTACCGTCCGCAGTTCTACTTCCGTACCACCGACATCACCGGTACCATCGAGCTGCCGGAAGGCGTTGAGATGGTAATGCCGGGCGACAACATCCAGATGAAGGTCGAGCTGATCGCGCCGATCGCCATGGACGAAGGTCTGCGCTTCGCTATCCGCGAAGGCGGCCGTACCGTTGGCGCTGGTGTTGTAGCCAAGATCATCGAGTAATCCCTTACTCCTTGATATCAGACAGGGCGCTTCGGCGCCCTGTTTTGTCTGTTATCTGCCCTAGATGGCAGACAAAACAGTAATTGAGATAAGTATTTTTTATTCTTATCTGGTAACATCAGCCACCACTCCCGATGGGAGCTGTGGAAGAACAGGGCTGGTCTGGGTCATTGGAAGCACCCTGACCGCCGCCGGGTCCGGCAAAGGGCGGGGCCTCGGATTCGACAGATGTTGATAGGTTGGTCGAAATGAATGCAAATGCCGAACAGCAGCAGCAAAGCAATGGTGCGCTGGATACACTCTTGTGGGTAGTGGTAGTGGCCATACTGGCCGGTATCGTCGTGGCGAACTACTTCTTCGGTGAAGAAGTGCACCTGGCGGTGCGTGCCGGCGTCGCCGTTGTCGCCTTTGGCCTGGCCTTTGGCCTGGCTGCCATGACCAGCAAGGGTAAGGAAGCCATTGGCTTCGCCAAGGAATCCCGTACCGAGGTGCGCAAGGTGGTCTGGCCGACCCGCCAGGAGACCACCCACACTACCTTGATCATCATGGCGGCCACCGCCGTGGTGGGTCTGCTGCTTTGGATCCTCGACGGCGCCCTGTTGCGCCTGGTTGGCTGGATCACTGGACTGGAGATCTAAATTCCATGACTCAAGAGAACATGAAATGGTATGTGGTTCAGGCCTTCTCCGGCTTTGAATCCCGTGTCGCGCAGTCCCTGCGTGAGCACATCAAGATGCACGGCATGGAAGATCTGTTTGGCGAAGTACTGGTGCCCACCGAAGAAGTGGTTGAGATCCGTGCCGGCCAGAAGCGCAAGTCCGAGCGCAAGTTCTTCCCCGGCTATGTGCTGGTGCAGATGATCATGAACGACGAGTCCTGGCACCTGGTACGCTCCGTTCCGCGGGTCATGGGCTTCATCGGCGGCACTTCCGATCGGCCGGCGCCCATCACCGACAAGGAAGCGGCCGCCATCCTCAACCGCCTCGAGGAGTCCACCGACAAGCCGAAGCCGAAGACCCTGTTCGAACCGGGCGAAGCCGTTCGTGTTATCGACGGTCCTTTCGCCGATTTCAACGGTGTCGTGGAAGAAGTGGACTACGAAAAGAGCCGCCTGAAGGTGTCTGTACTCATCTTTGGCCGCTCCACGCCGGTGGAACTGGAATTCAGCCAGGTGGAAAAGGGCTAAAATTTACCCAATCCGCTTGGCAAGGGCAGCGAAATTTTCTAAAATTCGCTGCCCTTTTTCGTGAAGGGAACCTGAAAAGGTTTAACCAAGGGGAGCCCTTAGGGGCGTTAGAACCCAAATAGAGGTATATCATGGCTAAGAAAGTAGAAGCCTACATCAAGCTGCAGGTTGCAGCTGGTATGGCTAACCCGAGTCCGCCGGTTGGTCCCGCCCTGGGTCAGCACGGTGTTAACATCATGGAATTCTGTAAGGCCTTCAACGCCAAGACCGATTCCCTGGAAAAAGGTGCTCCGGTACCCGTTGTTATCACCGTATACAGCGATCGTTCCTTCACTTTTGAAACCAAGACTCCGCCCGCTTCCTTCCTGCTGAAGAAGGCTGCCGGTATCAAGAGTGGTTCCTCCAAGCCGCACGTTGACAAGGTTGGTACCGTAAACCGTGCCCAGCTGGAAGAAATCGCCAAGATGAAAGAGCCGGATCTGACCGCTGCCGATATGGACGCCGCTGTGCGCACCATCGCCGGTTCCGCTCGTTCCATGGGCCTGGTAGTTGAGGACTAAGACGATGGCAAAACTGACCAAGCGCATGCGCACCATCCGCGAGAAAGTTGACGCGACTCGCGAGTACTCCATCAACGAAGCCGTTGCCCTGCTGAAAGAACTGGCCACCGCCAAGTTCGTTGAAAGCGTGGACGTGGCCGTTAACCTGGGTATCGACGCTCGTAAATCCGACCAGAACGTTCGTGGCGCCACCGTGCTGCCCCACGGTACTGGCCGCAGCGTACGTGTTGCCGTGTTCACCCAGGGTGCCAATGCCGACGCCGCTAAAGAAGCCGGCGCCGACATCGTTGGTATGGAAGACCTGGCCGAGCAAGTTAAAGCCGGCAACATGGACTTCGACGTTGTTATCGCCACTCCCGATGCGATGCGCGTTGTTGGCCAACTGGGTCAGATCCTGGGCCCCCGCGGCCTGATGCCGAACCCCAAGGTTGGCACCGTAACCCCGAACGTTGCCGAAGCGGTTCAAAACGCCAAGGCCGGTCAGGTTCGTTACCGTAACGACAAGAACGGCATCATCCACACCACCATCGGTAAAGTGGATTTCGACGAAGCCAAGCTGAAGGAAAACCTGGAAGCCCTGCTGGTTGCCCTGAAGAAAGCCAAGCCTTCTTCTGCCAAAGGTCAATTCCTGAAGAAAGTCAGCCTGTCCACCACCATGGGCGCCGGCGTGGCTATCGACCAAGCTTCTCTGGAAACCAACCTGTAAGGTCGGGATCCGGAAAGATTGGCGAAGGCGGCAAATTCTGCTATGATTTGTCGCTTTCGTATGGGTTGGGGCTCCTCCGAGCCCCCGTCCAAGACCGTAGGTGCCTGAAAAGGTTTAAATTTGCCTACGCAGACGGTGACAATCCCAAAGAGATTCCTTCTCTTCTGGATGTTGGCACCGTTAGGCCCTCAAGCCTAGCTTGAGTGTTTTAACTACTGGGAATTCCCAGTGTTGTAATCCAGGAGTAAGCCAATGGCATTAAGACTCGACGACAAAAAAGCAATTGTTGCTGAAGTCAACGAAGCTGCCAAAGGCGCGCTTTCCGCAGTAGTTGCCGATTCTCGCGGCGTTACTGTGGCAGCGATGACTGAACTGCGTAAGACTGCCCGTGAAAACGGCATCTACATGAAGGTTGTGCGTAACACCCTCATGCGTCGCGCAGTAGAAGGCACCGACTACGCGTGCCTGAACGATGTCTTCGTTGGTCCGACCCTGATTGCGTTCTCCAACGAGCACCCCGGTGCCGCGGCGCGTCTGTTCAAAGACTTCGCCAAAGGAAACGACAATTTTGAGGTCAAAGGCGCTGCCTACGAGGGTGAGTTCATCCCGGCCGCTGATATTGACCGACTCGCTAAGCTGCCGACCTACGACGAAGCAATCGCCAAGCTGATGGCTACCATGAAAGAAGCCGCCGCTGGCAAGCTGGTTCGTACTCTGGCTGCTCTTCGCGATCAGAAAGAGCAAGAAGCAGCCTAAGTCGGTCTTCGATTTTGCTGCTTAGAAAGTCAATTTTTTACTAGGAATTGAGTCATGTCCGTAACTAAAGATCAAATCCTCGAAGCCGTAGCCGCTATGTCCGTAATGGAAGTGGTTGAGCTGATTGAAGCCATGGAAGAGAAGTTCGGTGTTACCGCTGCTGCTGCTGTTGTAGCCGGTGGTGCTGAAGGCGGCGCTGCTGCTGAAGAGAAGACCGAATTCGACGTCATCCTGGCCGCTGCTGGTGGCAACAAGGTTGCTTCCATCAAAGCCGTTCGTGGCGCTACCGGTCTGGGCCTGAAAGAAGCCAAGGATCTGGTTGAGTCCGCTCCGGCCACCATCAAAGAAGGCGTTTCCAAAGAGGAAGCCGAAGAGCTCAAGAAGCAGCTTGAAGAAGCTGGTGCTTCTGTTGAGATCAAGTAATCTTCTAGTAAGGTTACTGCCCGGAAACGGGCAAGAGGCTGGTGGTTTTATGACCACCGGCCTTTTCGCGCTGTAGGAATTGGCAAAATTTCGCGCCGTTTATTTTGCCTTTTCCGGCAGAGCCTAGGCCCTGCCAAAGACAAAACGGCGCAGCGCTGAGACTGTCCCAGTCGGACAGAGTGGGTCACACTTTCGCGAGCTGAGGAACCCCATGGTTTACTCTTACACAGAGAAAAAACGCATTCGTAAGGACTTTGGCAAACGTCCCCAGGTGTTGGACGTGCCTTTCCTGCTGTCCATTCAGTTGGATTCCTTCACCAAGTTCATCGATGTGGATCCGGACGGTCAGAACGGCTTGGAAGCCGCCTTCCGCTCTGTATTCCCCATCAAGAGCTATTCCGGCAACTCTGAACTGCAATATGTCAGCTACCGCTTGGGTGAGCCTGTCTTTGATGTTCAGGAATGTCAAATCCGTGGTGTCACCTTCTCCGCGCCCCTGCGCGTGAAGCTGCGCCTGGTCCTTTTTGATAAGGAAGCGGCTCCGGGTACCGTCAAGGATATCCGCGAGCAAGAGGTCTACATGGGCGAGATCCCGCTCATGACCGACAACGGTACCTTCGTCATCAACGGTACCGAACGAGTTATTGTTTCTCAGCTGCACCGTAGCCCAGGCGTGTTCTTCGATCACGACCGCGGCAAGACCCATTCCTCCGGTAAGGTGCTCTATAACGCTCGCGTTATCCCTTACCGCGGTTCCTGGCTGGACTTCGAATTCGATCCCAAGGACAACCTGTTCGTCCGTATCGACCGCCGCCGTAAGCTGCCGGCGTCCATCATCCTGCGTGCCCTCGACTTCGGCACCGAAGAGATCCTCGACATCTTCTTCGAGAAGGTGAACTTCGAGATCAAGAAAGACAAGCTGATGATGGATCTGGTGCCGGAGCGCCTGCGTGGCGACACCGCCATCTTCGACATCAAGATGCCCAATGGCGACGTGCTGGTCGAGAAGGGCCGCCGTGTCACCGCCCGCCACATCCGTACGATGGAAAAGGAGGGCATGACCAAGCTGGAAGTCCCCACCGAGTACATCATCGGCAAGGTCCTGGCTCGCGACTACGTTGATGAAGCCACAGGTGAAGTGGTCGCCAGCGCCAACCAGGAACTTTCCCTGGAGCTGCTGGCTCAACTGTCCCAAGCCGGCTACAAGTCCATCGAGACCCTGTACTTCAACGATCTCGATCAGGGCCCCTTCATGTCCGAGACCCTGCGCATCGATCCGACCAGCTCCCGCCTGGAAGCCCTGGTCGAGATCTACCGCATGATGCGTCCGGGCGAGCCGCCGACCCGCGAAGCGGCCGAGGCCCTGTTCGACAACCTGTTCTTCTCCGAAGAGCGCTACGACCTGTCCACCGTCGGTCGCATGAAGTTCAACCGCCGTGTGGGCCGTGACGACAACGACGGCACCGGCGTTCTGGACAAAGACGACATCATCTCGGTCATGAAGACGCTGATCGAGATCCGCAACGGTCGTGGTGAAGTCGACGATATCGACCACCTGGGCAACCGCCGCATCCGCTCCGTAGGCGAAATGGCCGAGAACCAGTTCCGCGTCGGCCTGGTCCGCGTCGAGCGCGCCGTGCGCGAGCGCCTGTCCCTGGGTGACCTGGACGGCCTGATGCCCCAGGACCTGATCAACGCCAAGCCGATCAGTGCCGCGGTCAAGGAGTTCTTCGGCTCTTCCCAGCTGTCCCAGTTCATGGACCAGAACAACCCGCTGTCCGAGGTGACCCACAAGCGCCGTATCTCCGCTTTGGGCCCCGGCGGTCTGACCCGTGAGCGTGCCGGCTTCGAGGTTCGAGACGTACACCCGACCCACTACGGTCGCCTGTGCCCCATCGAGACCCCTGAAGGTCCGAACATCGGTCTGATCAACTCCCTGTCCAGTTTCTCCCGCACCAACGAGTACGGTTTCCTGGAAACCCCGTACCGCAAGGTGGAGAACGGCCAGGTGACCGACGAGGTGCTGTACCTGTCCGCCATCGAGGAAGGCCAGTACGTCATCGCCCAGGCCAATGCCGACATCGACGACGAAGGCCGCCTGAAGGACGAGCTGGTTCCCTGCCGTCACAAGGGCGAATCCACCTACATGAGCGCCTCTGACATCCAGTTCATGGACGTCAGCCCGCAGCAGATCGTGTCCGTGGCCGCCTCCCTGATCCCCTTCCTGGAGCACGACGATGCCAACCGCGCCCTGATGGGCTCGAACATGCAGCGTCAGGCCGTACCGACCCTGAAGGCCGACAAGCCGCTGGTGGGTACCGGCATGGAGCGCACCGTAGCCGTGGACTCCGGCGTTTGTGCCGTGGCCAAGCGTGGCGGTGTTGTCGACTATGTCGACGCCTCCCGCATCGTGATCAAGGTCAACGAAGAAGAGATGCTGGCCGGTGAAGCGGGCATCGACATCTACAACCTGATCAAGTACACCCGTTCCAACCAGAACACCTGCATCAACCAGAAGCCGGTGGTCAATGTTGGCGATCCCATCGTTCGTGGTGACGTACTGGCCGACGGCCCGTCCACCGACCTGGGCGATCTGGCCCTCGGTCAGAACATGCGCGTGGCCTTCATGCCCTGGAACGGTTACAACTTCGAGGACTCCATCCTCATCTCCGAGCGTGTTGCTCAGGAAGACCGTTTCACCACCATCCACATCCAGGAACTGTCCTGCGTGGCTCGCGACACCAAGCTGGGTGCCGAAGAGATCACCGCCGACATCCCCAACGTGGGTGAAGCCGCCCTGTCCAAGCTGGACGAGTCCGGTATCGTCTACATCGGCGCCGAAGTGAAGCCCGGCGACATCCTGGTCGGTAAGGTCACCCCCAAGGGTGAAACCCAGCTGACCCCGGAAGAGAAGCTGCTGCGCGCCATCTTCGGTGAGAAGGCGTCCGACGTGAAGGACACCTCTCTGCGCGTCCCCGGTTCCACCTACGGTACCGTCATCGACGTGCAGGTGTTCACCCGTGACGGCGTCGAGAAGGACAAGCGTGCCCTCGAAATCGAGGAAATGCAGCTCAAGCAGGCCAAGAAGGACCTGACCGAGGAGTTCCAGATCCTCGAGGCCGGTATCTACAGCCGTGCCCGCAACCTGCTGCTGTCCTCCGGCTATACCGAAGCCAAGCTGGACAAGCTGGCCAAGGAGAAGTGGCTGGAGCAGTCCATCGACGACGAAGCCAAGCAGGTCGAGCTGGAGAAGATCGCCGAGCAGCTGGTCGAGATCAAAGCCGACTTCGACAAGAAGTTCGAGATCAAGCGCGGCAAGATCACCCAGGGTGACGATCTGCAACCCGGCGTGCTGAAAATCGTCAAGGTCTACCTGGCCGTCAAGCGTCGCCTGCAGCCCGGTGACAAGATGGCCGGTCGCCACGGTAACAAGGGTGTTATCTCCACCATCGTGCCCGTGGAGGACATGCCTCACGACGAGAGCGGTCGTCCGGTCGACATCGTCCTGAACCCGCTGGGTGTACCGTCCCGTATGAACATCGGTCAGATCCTGGAAACCCACCTGGGCCTGGCCGCCAAGGGTATCGGTGACAAGATCAACGTCATGCTCCAGGAGCAGCGTGAGATCGCCGAAATGCGCGAGTTCCTGAAGAAGGTCTACGCCCTGGGCAACCACCGCCAGAACGTCGACATCGACAGCTTCACCGACCACGAGGTGATGCGCCTGGCCCAGAACCTCAAGGCCGGCCTGCCCATCGCCACCCCGGTGTTCGATGGTGCTGCCGAGAAGACCATCAAGGAGCTGCTGACCCTGGGCGACCTGCCGACCTCCGGCCAGATCACCCTGTTCGACGGCCGCACCGGTAACCGCTTCGAGCGTGATGTAACCGTCGGTTACATGTACATGCTGAAGCTGAACCACCTGGTCGACGACAAGATGCACGCCCGTTCCACCGGCTCCTACAGCCTGGTTACCCAGCAGCCGCTGGGCGGTAAGGCGCAGTTCGGTGGCCAGCGTTTCGGTGAGATGGAAGTCTGGGCCCTGGAGGCCTACGGCGCCGCTTACACCCTGCAGGAAATGCTGACCGTCAAGTCCGATGACGTGAACGGCCGGACCAAGATGTACAAGAACATCGTGGACGGTGACTACCACATGGAGCCGGGCATGCCCGAGTCCTTCAACGTACTGCTGAAGGAAATCCGCTCCCTGGGTATCAACATCGAGCTGGACGAAGGCTAAGCCGAAAGGCCGAAGTGAATCGCAGGTTAGGGGGGCCGTGCGCCCCCCTGGGTTAAACTCCGATGGGAGAAAAGCGTGAAAGACCTACTCAAGTTTCTTAAGCAGCAGAACAAGACCGAGGAATTCGATGCCATTCGAATCGCTCTTGCTTCTCCTGACATGATTCGCTCCTGGTCCTTCGGTGAAGTGAAGAAGCCGGAGACCATCAACTACCGTACCTTCAAGCCGGAGCGTGACGGCCTGTTCTGTGCCCGTATCTTTGGCCCGGTCAAGGATTACGAGTGCCTGTGCGGTAAGTACAAGCGCCTCAAGCACCGTGGTGTGATCTGTGAGAAGTGTGGCGTTGAAGTCACCCTGACCAAGGTCCGTCGTGAGCGCATGGGCCACATCGAGCTGGCCAGCCCGGTCGCTCACATCTGGTTCCTGAAGTCCCTGCCCAGCCGTATCGGCCTGCTCATGGACATGACCCTGCGCGACATCGAGCGGGTCCTGTACTTCGAATCCTACGTGGTCATCGATCCCGGTATGACCAACATGGAAAAAGGTGAGATGCTCACCGAGGACCAGTACCTGGACGCCCTGGAGCAATGGGGTGACGAGTTCGACGCCCGCATGGGTGCCGAGGCCGTCATGGAGCTGCTCAAGCGCATCGAACTCGAGAAAGAGATCAACGAGATGCGTGAGGAGCTGCCCTCCATCACCTCCGAGACCAAGCGCAAGAAGGTCACCAAGCGCCTGAAGCTGATGGAAGCCTTCTTCAAGTCCGGCAACAAGCCGGAATGGATGATCATGCAGGTGCTGCCGGTGCTGCCGCCGGATCTGCGCCCCCTGGTCCCCCTGGAAGGTGGCCGCTTCGCGACCTCCGACCTGAACGATCTGTACCGCCGGGTGATCAACCGTAACAACCGTCTCAAGCGCCTGCTGGATCTGGCCGCTCCCGACATCATCGTGCGTAACGAAAAGCGCATGCTGCAGGAGGCCGTGGACGCGCTGCTGGACAACGGCCGTCGTGGTCGTGCCATCACCGGCTCCAACCGCCGCCCGCTGAAGTCCCTGGCCGACATGATCAAGGGTAAGCAGGGCCGTTTCCGTCAGAACCTGCTCGGTAAGCGTGTCGACTACTCCGGTCGTTCCGTTATCACCGTGGGTCCGACCCTGCGTCTGCACCAGTGCGGCCTGCCCAAGAAGATGGCCTTGGAGCTGTTCAAGCCCTTCATCTACGGCAAGCTGGAAGTGCGTGGCCTGGCCACCACCATCAAGGCCGCCAAGAAGATGGTCGAGCGTGAAGTGCCTGAGGTGTGGGACGTTCTGGACGAAGTGATCCGCGAACACCCGGTGCTGCTGAACCGTGCCCCGACCCTGCACCGTCTGGGTATCCAGGCTTTCGAGCCCGTGCTGATCGAGGGTAAGGCCATCCAGCTGCACCCGCTGGTCTGTGCCGCCTATAACGCCGACTTCGATGGTGACCAGATGGCGGTGCACGTGCCGCTGACCCTGGAAGCCCAGCTCGAAGCCCGTGCCCTGATGATGTCCACCAACAACATCCTGTCCCCGGCCAACGGTGAGCCTGTTATCACGCCTTCTCAGGACGTGGTATTGGGTCTGTACTACATGACCCGCGATCGCATCAACGCCAAGGGCGAGGGCATGGCCCTGCGCAACCCCAAGGAAGCCGAGAAGCTGTACCGCGCCGGCCTGGTGGACCTGCACGCCCGCGTCAAGGTGCGTATCAGCCACTGGGATCAGGATGAAAGCGGCGAGTACGTCGAGCGCATCGAGCTGACCGACACCACCATCGGCCGTGCCATCCTCAGCCTGGTCATGCCCAAGGGCATGCCCTTCGAGCTGATTAACCAGGCCATGGGCAAGAAGCAGATCTCCCGTCTGCTGAACGCCTGTTACCGTCGCCTGGGCCTGAAGGACTCCGTGGTCTTCGCCGATCAGCTGATGTACACCGGCTTCAACTACGCCACCCTGGCCGGCGCCTCCGTCGGTATCGACGACATGGAGATCCCCGCCGAGAAGGCCGAGATCATCGCCGAAGCCGAGGCGGAAGTGGCCGAGATCCAGGAGCAGTTTGCCTCCGGTCTGGTGACCGCCGGCGAGCGCTACAACAAGGTTATCGATATCTGGTCCACCGCCAACGAGCGTGTGTCCAAGGCCATGATGACCAACCTGTCCTCCGAGACCGTCATCAACCGCGATGGTGAGGAAGAGACCCAGCCGTCCTTCAACTCCATCTACATGATGGCCGACTCCGGCGCCCGGGGTAGCGCGGCTCAGATCCGTCAGCTGGCCGGTATGCGTGGCCTGATGGCCAAGCCCGACGGCTCCATCATCGAGACCCCCATCACCGCGAACTTCCGTGAAGGTCTGAACGTACTGCAGTACTTCATCTCCACCCACGGTGCTCGTAAGGGTCTGGCGGATACCGCACTGAAGACCGCGAACTCCGGTTACCTGACCCGTCGTCTGGTCGACGTGGCCCAGGATCTGGTGATCACCGAGTCCGACTGTGGTACCCACGAAGGTCTGTGGATGACCCCGCTGATCGAAGGCGGCGACGTGGTCGAGCCGCTGCGTGAGCGCGTGCTGGGTCGCGTGGTCTGTGAAGACGTGATGATCCCCGGCACCGAAGAGGTGCTGCTGACCCGCAACACCCTGCTCGACGAAGCCAAGGTGGATCTGCTGGAGTCCCACTCCGTGGATCAGGTCAAGGTGCGTTCCGTCATCTCCTGTGACACCGACTTCGGCGTCTGTGCCCACTGTTACGGCCGTGACCTGGCCCGTGGCCACATCATCAACGAAGGCGAAGCCATCGGTGTTGTTGCCGCCCAGTCCATCGGTGAACCCGGCACCCAGCTGACCATGCGGACCTTCCACATCGGTGGTGCCGCCTCTCGAGCCACCGCCGAGAACTCCGTACAGGCCAAGAACAACGGTTCCATCAAGCTGCACAACGCCAAGACCGTTGAGAACAGCGACGGCAAGCTGGTCATCACGTCCCGCTCCGCCGAACTGTCCATCATCGACGACCAGGGCCGTGAGCGCGAGCGCTACAAGGTGCCTTACGGCGCCGTGCTGTCCAAGCTGGACAACGAAGCCGTCAATGGCGGTGACATCGTTGCCAACTGGGATCCGCACACCCACCCGATCATCACCGAGGTGAAGGGTCGCATCAAGTTCGTCGACATGGTCGAAGGCGTCACCATGAGCCGCCAGACCGACGAGCTGACCGGCCTGTCCAGCATAGTGGTGCTGGAAGCGTCCCAGCGTCCGTCCGCCGGTAAGGAAATGCGTCCGATGGTGAAGCTGGTCGACGAGGCCGGCAACGACGTCAACATCGCCGGCACCGACATTCCGGCCCAGTACTTCCTGCCCGGTAATGCCATCGTCAACCTGGACGACGGTGCCGAGGTGAGCGTCGGTGATGCGGTCGCCCGTATCCCGCAGGAAACCTCCAAGACCCGCGACATCACCGGTGGTCTGCCCCGGGTTGCCGACCTGTTCGAGGCCCGTAAGCCGAAGGAGCCGGCCATCCTGGCGGAAATCACCGGTACCATTTCCTTCGGCAAGGAAACCAAGGGCAAGCGCCGCCTGGTGATCACCCCGGCCGAGGGCACGCCTTACGAGGAGATGATCCCGAAATGGCGTCAGCTCAACGTCTTCGAGGGTGAGCAGGTGGAGCGTGGTGAAGTCATCGCCGACGGTCCGGAAGCGCCCCACGATATCCTGCGCCTGCGCGGTATCGAGGCGGTGGCCCGCTACATCGTCAACGAGGTGCAGGACGTTTATCGTCTGCAGGGCGTTAAGATCAACGACAAGCACATCGAAACCATCGTTCGCCAGATGCTGCGCAAGTGCACCATCACCAGTGCCGGGGACTCCGAGTTCCTGGAAGGCGAAACGGCGGAAGTGGCGCGCGTCAAGATCGCCAACCGTGAACTCGAGGCCGCTGGCAAGCAGCCGGCCAGCTTCGAGCGTCAGCTGTTGGGTATCACCAAGGCGTCCCTGGCGACCGAGTCCTTCATCTCCGCGGCCTCCTTCCAGGAGACCACCCGCGTACTGACCGAGGCTGCCGTATCCGGCAAGTCCGACGATCTGCGCGGTCTGAAAGAGAACGTTATCGTGGGTCGTCTGATCCCGGCCGGTACGGGTTACTCCTACCACCAGGATCGTGCGCGCGGCAGGGGTGTTGCCCCGGCCGAGCCGCAGATGACCGCGGACGATGCCGAGAAGGCACTGAGCAACCTGCTCAATGCGGATCTTGGCGAAGAGTAAAAAGCTGTCATGAGCTTGTCACAGGCTGCCCCTATGTTGGGCAGCCTGTGTTGTCTTGACACTTTTTTGAGCGGCAACTACAATGCCGCGGCCCTGTTATGGGCTGATTTTTCACCGTAGATTACGAAAGGCAACTAACCAGGAGTTAGCAACCTAATGGCTACTATTAACCAGCTGGTACGCAAGCCGCGTGTCCGTCAGGTTGCCAAGAGCAACGTGCCGGCACTGGAAGCTTGTCCCCAAAAGCGTGGCGTATGCACCCGTGTATACACCACTACCCCCAAGAAGCCGAACTCTGCACTGCGTAAAGTGTGCCGTGTTCGCCTGACCAACGGTTTTGAAGTCACCTCCTACATTGGTGGTGAAGGTCACAACCTGCAGGAGCACTCCGTGATCCTGATCCGTGGCGGTCGTGTAAAGGACCTGCCCGGTGTTCGTTACCACACCGTTCGCGGCACCCTGGACTGCGCCGGTGTCAAAGATCGTAAGCAAGGTCGTTCCAAGTACGGCGCCAAGCGTCCCAAGGCTTAATGGTTTCTCCGTTAAGTAAGGCCAAGCTAAATTTTGTTTGTTGAGTTTTGGGTACTACCTGAAGCAAATCGGAGAATCGAATCATGCCAAGACGTCGCGTTATTGGTCAGCGCAAGATCCTGCCGGACCCCAAGTTCGGATCTGAAGTTCTTGCCAAATTCGTCAACGTAGTAATGGTTGACGGTAAGAAATCTACTGCTGAAAAGATCGTTTACGGTGCCCTGGATATCGTTGCCGAAAAAGCCGGCAAGGAGCATCTGGAAGTATTCGAAGCCGCTCTGGACAACGTTCGTCCGGCCGTGGAAGTTAAGTCCCGCCGCGTAGGTGGTTCTACTTACCAGGTTCCGGTTGAAGTCCGTCCGGTGCGTCGCAACACCCTGGCCATGCGCTGGTTGGTGGAAGCTGCCCGTAAGCGCGGTGAAAAATCTATGGCTCAGCGCCTGGCCGGTGAAATGCTGGACGCCGCTGAGAACAAAGGCACTGCGGTTAAGAAGCGTGAAGACGTGCACCGCATGGCCGAAGCGAACAAGGCATTCGCTCACTACCGTTGGTAATGCCTATTGGATGGCTCCCCCGTGGAGCCATCAAACCATGGGCATTGCCCAAGGAATCGATAACAGAGGAAAGCTATCGTGGCTCGTAAAACTCCTATCGAGCGCTACCGCAATATCGGTATCAGCGCTCACATCGATGCCGGTAAGACGACCACCACCGAGCGTATCCTGTTCTACACCGGTATCTCTCACAAGATCGGTGAGGTTCATGATGGTGCAGCCACCATGGACTGGATGGAACAGGAGCAGGAGCGTGGTATCACCATCACTTCTGCTGCCACTACCGCCTTCTGGAGCGGCATGGGTCAGCAGTTCCCCGAGCACCGCATCAACATCATCGACACTCCCGGACACGTTGACTTTACCATCGAGGTAGAGCGTTCCATGCGTGTACTGGACGGTGCCGTGATGGTTTACTGTGCCGTTGGTGGTGTACAGCCCCAGTCCGAAACCGTATGGCGCCAGGCCAACAAGTACGGTGTTCCGCGTATCGCCTTCGTTAACAAGATGGACCGTACCGGTGCCAACTTCCTGCGCGTGGTCGAGCAGATCAAGACCCGCCTGAAGGCCACTCCGGTTCCGATCCAGCTGGCTATCGGCGCCGAAGAAGACTTCAAGGGCGTTATCGACCTGATCAAGATGAAGGCCATCAACTGGAATGAGTCTGACATGGGTGCTTCCTTCACCTATGAAGACATTCCGGCCGACATGCTGGACGAGGCCGAAGAGTGGCGCATGAACATGATCGAAGCCGCTGCCGAAGCCAACGAAGAGCTGATGGAAAAATACCTCGGCGGTGAAGAGCTCACCGAAGAGGAAATCAAGGCCGGTCTGCGTGCTCGCGTACTGAGCACCGAGATCATCCTGTGTACCTGTGGTTCTGCGTTCAAGAACAAGGGTGTACAGGCCATGCTGGACGCCGTCATCGACTTCCTGCCGGCCCCGACCGAAGTTCCCGCCATCAAGGGCGAACTGCCGGACGGTACCGAGTCTACCCGCAAGTCTGACGACAACGAGCCCTTCGCGGCCCTGGCGTTCAAGATTGCCACCGACCCCTTCGTCGGCTCCCTGACCTTCTTCCGCGTGTACTCCGGTGTGGTTAACTCCGGTGACTCCATCCTGAACGCCACCAAAGGCAAGAAGGAGCGCATGGGTCGTATCGTTCAGATGCACTCCAACAAGCGTGAAGAGATCAAGGAAGTTCGCGCCGGTGACATCGCTGCCGGTATCGGCCTGAAAGACGTCACCACAGGTGAAACCCTGTGTGACCTCGATCACCCGATCATCCTGGAGCGCATGGAGTTCCCTGAGCCGGTTATCTCCGTAGCCGTTGAGCCGAAGACCAAGGCCGACCAGGAGAAGATGGGTATCGCTCTGGGCCGCCTGGCTCAGGAAGATCCCTCCTTCCGCGTCTGGACCGACGAAGAGTCCGGCCAGACCATCATCGCCGGTATGGGCGAGCTGCACCTGGAAATCATCGTTGACCGCATGAAGCGCGAGTTCAAGGTTGAAGCCAACATCGGTGCGCCTCAGGTGTCCTACCGCGAAACCATCCGCCAGTCTGTCGAAATCGAAGGTAAGTTCGTACGTCAGTCCGGTGGTCGTGGTCAGTTCGGTCACGTCTGGCTGCGCATGGAGCCGGTCGAGGAAGGCAAAGGCTACGAATTCGTCAACGAAATCGTTGGTGGTGTGGTTCCGAAGGAATACATCCCGGCCGTTGACAAGGGTATCCAAGAGCAGATGGCTAACGGTGTTATCGCCGGCTTCCCCATCGAAGACATGAAGGTCACTCTGTTCGACGGTTCCTACCACGACGTTGACTCCAACGAAATGGCGTTCAAGATCGCTGCGTCCATGGGCTTCAAGGCTGGCTTCGTGAAGGCCAACCCCGTCCTGCTCGAGCCGGTCATGAAGGTCGAAGTGGAGACTCCGGAAGAGTACATGGGTGACGTTATCGGCGACATCAACCGTCGTCGTGGCCTGGTAGAAGGTATGGAAGATGGCCCGTCCGGCAAGATCGTCCGTGCCAAGGTGCCGCTGTCCGAAATGTTCGGCTACGCCACCGACCTGCGTTCCGCTACCCAAGGTCGTGCTTCCTACTCCATGGAGTTCGATAAGTACGTTGAGTGCCCGAGCAACATTGCTAAAGAAGTAATCGAAGCTCGTAGCGCCAAGTAATTTCAATATCACCCCGTCCTGAAAGCAGGGCGGGGCCTTTGTTAAGAAGGATTTAGCTGTGTCTAAAGAAAAATTTGAACGTACGAAACCGCACGTTAACGTTGGTACCATCGGCCACGTTGACCACGGTAAAACTACCCTGACCGCTGCCATCACTACCGTTCTGGCCAAGACCTACGGTGGTGCCGCCAAGGCGTTCGACCAGATCGACAACGCTCCGGAAGAAAAGGCCCGTGGTATCACCATCGCGACTTCTCACGTAGAGTACGACACCCCGACCCGTCACTACGCCCACGTAGACTGCCCGGGTCACGCCGACTACGTTAAGAACATGATCACCGGTGCTGCTCAGATGGACGGCGCCATCCTGGTTGTTGCCGCTACCGACGGCCCGATGCCCCAGACTCGCGAGCACATCCTGCTGGCCCGTCAGGTAGGCGTTCCCTACATCATCGTCTTCATGAACAAGTGCGACATGGTAGACGACGAAGAGCTGCAAGAACTGGTTGAGATGGAAGTTCGCGAACTGCTGTCCGCCTACGACTTCCCGGGCGACGACCTGCCGGTCATCAAGGGTTCTGCCCTGAAGGCCCTGGAAGGCGACGCCGAGTGGGAAGCCAAGGTTGTAGAACTGGGCGAAGCCCTGGACAACTACATCCCCGAGCCGGAGCGTGCCATCGATCAGCCGTTCCTGCTGCCCATCGAAGACGTCTTCTCCATCTCCGGCCGTGGTACCGTAGTAACCGGTCGTGTAGAGCGCGGTATCATCAACGTTGGTGACGAAATCGAAATCGTTGGTATCAAAGAGACCACCAAGACCACCTGTACCGGCGTAGAAATGTTCCGCAAGCTGCTGGACGAAGGCCGTGCTGGTGAGAACGTAGGTGTTCTGCTGCGTGGTACCAAGCGTGACGAAGTCGAGCGTGGTCAGGTTCTGGCCAAGCCGGGCTCCATCAACCCGCACACCAAGTTCGAGTCCGAAGTATACGTACTGTCCAAGGACGAAGGTGGCCGTCACACCCCGTTCTTCAAGGGCTACCGTCCGCAGTTCTACTTCCGTACCACCGACATCACCGGTACCATCGAGCTGCCGGAAGGCGTTGAGATGGTAATGCCGGGCGACAACATCCAGATGAAGGTCGAGCTGATCGCGCCGATCGCCATGGACGAAGGCCTGCGCTTCGCTATCCGCGAAGGCGGCCGTACCGTTGGCGCTGGTGTTGTAGCCAAGATCATCGAGTAATCCCTTACTCCATGATTGAAGAAGGGCGCTTCGGCGCCCTTTTTTATTGCCGCTATTTTGCACAGCCGCTTGCAAGGCCCGGCCAGTTGCGTATAATTGCCGGGCTTTCCTCGTGAAAGCATTGCTCTTGCTGATATGAGTGAGCAGCCGCTCACCAATACAGTGGCCCCAATCGGGGGCCGAAGGTAATAGAAAGACTCCTCTCCTTGCCCTAAGGGTGATGGTAGAGGCGGTTTTTTTTATCTATGTTCTTTAGTTCTTTACTGGAGCTCTAGGAAATGGCTAGTCAGCGTATCCGTATCCGCCTTAAGGCCTTTGATCACCGCCTGATCGATCAGTCCACTGCGGAAATCGTAGAAACTGCGAAGCGCACCGGTGCCCAGGTACGCGGTCCCATCCCGCTGCCGACGCGCAAGGAGCGTTTCACTGTACTGATCTCCCCGCACGTCAACAAAGACGCGCGTGACCAATATGAGATCCGTACTCACAAACGTCTGGTGGATATCGTAGAACCCACTGACAAGACTGTTGACGCCCTGATGCGCCTCGATCTGGCCGCTGGCGTCGACGTACAGATCAGCCTCGGTTGATCCTCTGCGTATAGAACACTGAGAAACAGTCTTAGAGGTTAACAATGACTATTGGTCTAGTCGGTCAAAAAGTTGGGATGACCCGCGTCTTCACCGAAGACGGCGTTTCCATCCCCGTAACCGTTATTCAAGTAGAAGCCAACCGCGTTACCCAGGTCCGCGACATGGACACCGATGGCTACCGTGCCATCCAGGTAACCACTGGCACCAAGAAGGCTAACCGCGTCACCAAGCCGGAAGCGGGCCAATTTGCCAAAGCAGGCGTAGAAGCCGGCCGTGGCATGTGGGAATTCCGTCTGGCTGATGGCGAAGGTGAAGAGCTGCAAGTTGGCGCTGAGCTGACTGTGAGCCTGTTCGATGACGTCAAGAAGGTTGACGTAACCGGTACCTCCAAAGGTAAAGGCTTCGCTGGTGCTGTTAAGCGTTGGAACTTCCGCACTCAGGACGCTACTCACGGTAACTCCCTGTCCCACCGCGCTCCGGGCTCCATTGGTCAGAACCAATCCCCGGGTAAGGTATTCAAGGGCAAGAAGATGGCCGGTCACATGGGTGCCGAGCGCGTGACTACCCAGAACCTGGAACTGGTTCGCGTAGACGCCGAGCGCGGCCTGCTGCTGGTAAAAGGTGCCGTACCCGGCGCTACCGGTGGTGACCTCATCGTTAAACCCGCTGTGAAAGCGTAACGTCTGAGGAGATTAGTGATGGAATTGGTATTGAAAGACGCGCAAGGCGCTCTTGAAGTTTCCGAAGCTACCTTTGGGCGTGAGTTCAACGAAGCTCTGGTACACCAGGTAGTCGTGGCCTACGCCGCTGCTGCCCGTCAAGGTACCCGTGCTCAGAAGACCCGCTCCGAAGTCTCTGGCGGTGGCAAGAAGCCCTTCCGTCAGAAAGGCACTGGCCGCGCCCGTGCCGGTACCATCCGCAGCCCCATCTGGCGCTCCGGTGGTGTTTCCTTTGCTGCCAAGCCTCAAAACTTTGAGCAGAAAGTAAACAAGAAGATGTACCGCGGTGCCATCAAGAGCATCCTGTCCGAACTGGTTCGTCAGGAGCGTCTGCTGGTCGTGGAAAACTTCGGTGTTGAAGCCCCGAAAACCAAGGAACTGGCTGCCAAGCTGAAAGAGCTGGAGCTGAACGATGTTCTGATCGTCACTGAAGAAGTTGACGAGAACCTGTTCCTGGCCGCTCGCAACCTGTACAAGGTTGATGTGCGCGACGTCGCTGGCATCGACCCGGTTTCCCTCATCGCCTTTGACAAGGTGCTGATGACCGCCGGTGCAGTGAAGCAGATCGAGGAGATGCTGGCATGATCCGTGAAGAACGCATTCTGAAAGTCGTCCTGGCCCCTCACGTCTCTGAAAAGAGCACCATGGTTGCCGAGAAGGCCAACACTGTTGTCTTCAAGGTTGCCACCGACGCTACCAAGGCAGAAGTTAAAGCTGCCGTGGAAAAGCTGTTCGAAGTTGAAGTCGACACTGTTCGCACCCTGAACATGAAAGGCAAGACCAAGCGTCACGGCGCCCGTATCGGCCGTCGCAGCGACTGGAAAAAAGCCTACGTCACGCTCAAGGCTGGTCAGGACATCGACTTCGCCGGCGGCGCAGAGTAATAGGGGAGGATTCTGAGTTATGGCTATTGTTAAGTGCAAGCCGACATCTCCGGGTCGTCGCCACGTCGTTAAAGTGGTCAACGCGGAGCTGCACAAAGGCAAACCGTTCGCTGCCCTGCTGGACAAGAAGTCCAAGTCTGGCGGTCGTAACAACGCTGGCCGCATCACTACCCGTCACATCGGTGGTGGTCACAAGCAGCATTACCGGATCATCGACTTCAAGCGCAACAAGGACGGCATTCCTGCCACCGTTGAGCGCCTGGAATACGATCCGAACCGCAGCGCCAACATCGCGCTGGTTCTGTACGCTGACGGTGAGCGTCGCTACATCCTGGCTCCCAAGGGCCTGACAGCTGGCGACAAGATCCAAAGCGGCGTAGACGCTCCGATCAAAGCAGGTAACACCCTGCCGATGCGTAACATCCCCCTCGGTTCTACCGTTCACGCGATTGAACTGAAGCCGGGTAAGGGTGCTCAGATGGCTCGTTCCGCTGGTACCTACGCTCAGATCGTTGCTCGCGACGGTGCTTACATCACCCTGCGTCTGCGCAGCGGTGAGATGCGCAAGGTTCTGGCTGACTGCCGCGCCACCCTGGGTGAGGTAGGTAACGCCGAGCACATGCTGCGTCAACTGGGTAAAGCCGGTGCCTCTCGCTGGCGCGGTGTTCGTCCGACCGTTCGTGGTGTTGCCATGAACCCGGTTGATCACCCGCACGGTGGTGGTGAAGGTCGTACTTCCGGTGGTCGCCATCCGGTGTCCCCGTGGGGTAAGCCGACCAAAGGTGCTAAGACCCGTAAGAACAAGCGTACCGATAAGTTCATCGTGCGCAGTCGTAGCAAGAAGTAACCGAATTTAGAGGAATCACCATGCCACGTTCTCTCAAGAAAGGTCCGTTTATTGACCTGCACTTGCTGAAGAAGGTAGAGAAAGCGGTGGAAAGCGGGGATAAAAAGCCGGTTAAGACCTGGTCCCGTCGCTCAATGATCATTCCCGACATGATCGGATTGACCATCGCTGTCCATAATGGTCGTCAGCACGTTCCGGTATACGTTACCGACGAAATGATCGGTCACAAGCTGGGCGAGTTCGCGCCGACCCGTACTTACCGTGGTCACGCCGCGGACAAGAAAGCCAAGAAGCGTTAAGGAGTAAAAGATGGAAGCTATCGCTAAACATCGTTTTGCACGTACCTCTGCGCAGAAGGCTCGCCTGGTTGCTGATCAGGTTCGCGGTCTGCCGGTGGCCAAGGCTGTTGAGCTGCTGACTTTCAGCAATAAGAAAGCAGCCGATCTGGTCAAGAAGGTTCTGGAATCCGCCATCGCCAATGCCGAGCACAATCACGGTCTCGACATTGACGAGCTGAAGGTATCCAAAGTCTTCGTCGACGAAGGTCCGACCATGAAGCGCATCATGCCGCGCGCCAAAGGCCGTGCCGACCGTATCCTCAAGCGTACCAGCCACATCACTGTGGTTGTCGCTGAGCGTTAATGACAGCCGGGAGATAAACAATGGGACAGAAAGTACATCCTAATGGTATTCGCCTGGGCATCGTTAAACCCTGGAACGCGACCTGGTACGCGGATACCAAGAACTTTGCTGACAACCTGTACAGCGACCACCAAGTGCGTGAGTTCCTGACCAAGGAACTGAAGAATGCGTCCGTTTCTCGCATCGTTATCGAGCGTCCGGCCAAATCTATCCGCATCACCATCCACACCGCTCGTCCCGGTGTCGTGATCGGCAAGAAAGGCGAAGACGTCGAGAAGCTGCGTAAAGCGGTTGCGAAAATTGCTGGCGTACCTGCTCAGATCAACATTTCTGAAGTACGCAAGCCGGAGCTGGACGCCAAGCTGGTAGCCGATAACATCGGCGGTCAGCTGGAGCGCCGCGTTATGTTCCGTCGCGCCATGAAGCGCGCCGTACAGAACGCCATGCGTCTGGGTGCCAAGGGTATCAAGGTAGAAGTCAGCGGCCGTCTGGGCGGTGCTGAAATCGCCCGTACCGAATGGTACCGCGAAGGTCGTGTGCCCCTGCACACCCTGCGCGCTGACATCGATTACGCCACTTCCGAAGCTCACACCACTTACGGTGTCATCGGTATCAAAGTTTGGGTCTTCAAAGGTGAAGTCCTGGGCGGTATGCCGGTAGCTGAAAAGCCTGAGCCGAAGAAGAAAGGCAAAGGTGGCAAGTAAGGAGGTCCAGCGATGTTGCAACCGAAACGTACTAAATTCCGCAAGCAGCACAAACTGCGCAACCGCGGTGTTGCGACCTCTGGTAACAAAGTGAGCTTCGGCTCCTTTGGCCTGAAGGCCGTAGGCCGTGGTCGCATGACTGCCCGTCAAATCGAGGCGGCCCGTCGTGCGATGACCCGTCACATCAAGCGTCAAGGTAAGATCTGGATCCGTGTCTTCCCCGACAAGCCGATCACCGAGAAGCCGCTTGAAGTACGTATGGGTAAAGGTAAGGGTGGCGTCGAATACTGGGTCGCCCAAATCAAGCCCGGTAAAGTCCTGTACGAGATGGACGGTGTTCCCGAAGAACTGGCTCGCGAAGCGTTCGCCCTGGCGTCCGCCAAGCTGCCGTTTAAGACCACCTTTGTTACTCGGACGGTGTTGTGATGAAAGCGACTGAACTGAAACAGAAGAGTGTAGAAGAGCTGAACGCTGAACTGCTGAACCTGCTGCGTGAGCAATTCAACCTGCGCATGCAAGCAGCCACGGGTCAGATGAACCAGACTCACGAGCTCAAGAAGGTGCGTCGCAACATCGCACGCGTTAAGACTGTTCTCAACGAGAAGGCAGGTGCGTAATGACCGAGAAGACAGTTCGTACTCTGCAGGGCCGTGTGGTCAGCGACAAGATGGACAAGTCCTTCGTTGTAGCTATCGAGCGCTTCGTTAAGCACCCGATCTACGGCAAGTTCATCAAGCGTACCACCAAGCTGCACGTACACGACGAAAACAACGAAGTTCAAACCGGCGATGTCGTCACCATCCGTGAGTGCCGTCCGCTGTCCAAGAAAAAGTCTTGGACCCTGGTTGAAATCGTTGAGCGTCCGGCCAAGGTTTAATCCTTAGCCCAAGCGCTTGAAAAGGACTCAATGGCCCCGCTTGCGGGGCCATTGTATTTTTATTGGACAAATGGCTACACAAGCAGGCCCCGATGGTGTTAAACTGTCGCGCCTTTGCTATTAGGCAGCCAAAGGTGGCCCGATTTTGGGTCGTAGTTAAACTTAGCGGAGCACTAACATGATCCAAATGCAAACTATGCTCGACGTTGCTGATAACAGCGGCGCTCGCAGCGTAATGTGTATTAAGGTTCTGGGTGGTTCTCACCGCCGCTATGCAGGTGTAGGCGACATCATCAAAGTTACCGTCAAGGAAGCCATTCCGCGCGGTAAGGTTAAGAAAGGTGATGTAGTCAACGCTGTGGTGGTGCGGACCAAGAAAGGTGTGCGTCGTCCGGACGGTTCTGTCATCCGTTTCGACCGTAACGCGGCCGTGCTGTTGAATGCCAACAGCCAGCCGATCGGTACCCGTATTTTTGGCCCGGTGACTCGTGAGCTTCGTTCTGAGAAGTTCATGAAGATCATCTCCCTGGCGCCGGAAGTACTGTAAGGAGAAACCATGGCAGCAAAAATTCGTCGTGACGATGAAGTGATCGTGCTGGCAGGTAAAGACAAGGGCAAGCGTGGCAAAGTCACCAAAGTCCTGTCCACCGGCAAGCTGATCGTTGAAGGCGTTAACATCGTCAAGAAGCACCAGAAGCCCAACCCTTACCTGGGTGTACAAGGTGGCATCATTGAGAAAGAAGCAGCTATCGAGGCTTCCAATGTGGCTATCTACAACCCGCAGACTGGTAAGGCGGACCGAGTAGGTTTCCGGATTGAAGACGGCAAGAAAGTTCGTTTCTTCAAGTCCACCAACGAAGTAATCAACTGAGATTCGGAGTAAACGATGGCGAAACTGCATGATTACTACAAAGAGACTGTAGTAAAAGAGCTGCTCGAGCAGTTCGGCTACAAGACAGTCATGCAAGTCCCTCGGATTGAGAAAATCACCCTGAACATGGGTGTTGGTGAAGCTGTAGCTGACAAGAAGCTGCTGGAGAACGCTGCGGCGGATCTGGCTGCTATCTCTGGTCAGAAGCCGCTGATCACCAAGGCGCGCAAGTCTGTTGCGGGCTTCAAAATCCGTGACGGCTACCCCATTGGTTGTAAAGTAACCCTGCGCGGCGAACGTATGTGGGAATTCTTTGAGCGACTGGTTTCCATCGCTATCCCGCGTATCCGTGACTTCCGCGGCCTGAACCCGAAATCTTTCGACGGTCGTGGTAACTACAGCATGGGCGTTCGCGAGCAAATCATCTTCCCCGAGATCGATTACGACAAGGTCGATCGCGTACGTGGTATGGACATCACCATCACCACTACCGCTCGCACCGACGAGGAAGGTCGTGCTCTGCTGGCTGCCTTTAACTTCCCGTTCAAAAAGTAAGGTGTAGGGTTATGGCAAAGCAATCCATGAAGGCCCGCGAGGCCAAGCGCGCCAAACTGGCTGCGAAGTACGCTGAAAAGCGTGCGGCCCTGAAGGCAATCATCAACGACGTCAACGCTTCTGAAGAAGATCGTTGGAACGCTGTGCTCAAGCTGCAGACTCTGCCGCGTGACTCTTCCCGTAGCCGTCAGCGTAACCGCTGTAACATCACGGGTCGTCCGCACGCCTATCTGCGCAAATTCGGTCTGAGCCGGATCAAGGTCCGCGAAGCGGCCATGCGCGGTGAAATTCCTGGTCTCAAGAAGGCCAGCTGGTAAGCCACAGTCACGGGAGTGAAGCACTATGAGCATGCAAGATCCTATTGCTGACATGCTGACCCGCATCCGCAACGGTCAAGAAGCCCGTAAGGTAGCGGTCGTCATGCCTTCTTCCAAGCTGAAAGTGGCTATTGCCAAGACGCTGAAAGAAGAAGGTTTTATCGCTGATTACAACGTAAGCGGCGACGTTAAACCTGAGCTGGAAGTTACCCTGAAGTATTTCGAGGGTAAGCCGGTTGTTGAGAGCATCCAACGTGTTAGCCGTCCCGGCCTGCGCATCTACAAAAAGAAAGATGAGCTGCCGAAGGTGATGGGTGGCCTGGGTGTCGCTATCGTCTCTACGTCCAAAGGCGTGATGACCGACCGTGCTGCGCGTAAAGCGGGCATGGGCGGTGAGATCATCTGCTACGTAGCGTAAGGAGGTAGGAATAATGTCTCGTGTCGCTAAAGCACCTGTGGTTATTCCTGCCGGCGTAGAGGTAAAACTCAACGGCCAGGAAATCACAGTAAAAGGTAAAAACGGTAGCCTGACTCGCGTCCTGAATGACGCCGTCGCCGTAAACCAGGAAGACAGCCAGCTGACCTTCGGTCTGACCGAAGGCGCGAGCGAAATCGCTCAAGCCGGTACTGCTCGTGCCTTGGTAAACAACATGGTTATCGGTGTTACTGACGGCTTCGAGAAGAAGCTGCAACTCATCGGTGTTGGTTATCGTGCCCAGGTACAAGGCAAAAAGCTGAACCTGGCCCTCGGTTTCTCCCACCCGGTAGACTTCGAGCTGCCGGAAGGTGTGACCGCCGAATGCCCGAGCCAAACCGAAATCGTTATCAAAGGCGCTGACAAGCAAATGGTTGGCCAAGTGGCTGCCAAGATCCGTGGCTATCGTCCGCCCGAGCCGTACAAAGGCAAAGGTGTACGTTACGCTGACGAGCACGTCATGCGCAAAGAGGCGAAGAAGAAGTAAGGTAACACTATGGACAAGAAAGCATCTCGTCTGCGTCGCGCTACTCGCGCACGCAAGAAGATCCAAGAGCTGGGTGCGAATCGTCTGGTGGTACACCGTACGCCGCGCCACATCTATGCGCAGCTCATCGCTGCCAACGGTTCTGAAGTTATCGCCGCTGCTTCTACTGTAGAAAAAGCGCTGGCCGAGCAGGTTAAGTCCACTGGTAACGTCGAAGCCGCCAAGCTGGTAGGCAAGGTTATCGCTGAGCGCGCCCTGGAAAAGGGTGTGAAAGTCGTAGCCTTCGATCGTTCCGGTTTCCAATACCACGGTCGTGTAGCCGCCCTCGCGGACGCTGCACGCGAAGCCGGTCTTCAATTCTAGGAGTAGCTCATGGCGAACGTAGAAAAGCAGAACGGTGACCTGATCGAGAAGCTGATCAGCGTTAACCGTGTATCCAAAGTTGTGAAGGGCGGTCGTATCTTCTCCTTCACCGCGCTGACTGTAGTCGGTGATGGTAACGGCCGCGTAGGTTTCGGTTACGGTAAGGCTCGCGAAGTTCCTGCTGCCATTCAAAAGGCTATGGAACAAGCCCGTCGTAACATGCAAACCGTTCAACTGAATGGCAACACCCTGCATCATCCGATCAAGGGCCGTCATTCCGGTTCTCGTGTTTACATGCAGCCCGCTTCCGAAGGTACCGGTATCATCGCCGGTGGCGCCATGCGTGCCGTCCTCGAAGTAGCTGGTGTTCAGAACGTACTGTCTAAAGCGTACGGTTCTACCAACCCGATCAACGTGGTACGTGCGACCATCGATGCCCTCACCGGCATGAAGTCGCCCGAGCAGGTAGCAGCCAAACGTGGTCTGACCGTCGAAGAAATTCTGGGGTAAAGCACCATGGCAAAGAAGACTGTTAAAGTAACTCAGGTTCGTAGCTCTATCGGCCGTCTGCCGAAGCACAAAGCCACCCTGCGTGGTCTGGGCCTGCGTCGCATCGGTCACACCGTGGAGCTGGAGGACACTCCGATGGTTCGCGGTATGATCAACCAGGTTCAATACATGGTGAAGGTGGAGGGTTAATCAGATGAAACTGAATACGCTTTCCCCGGCTGCTGGCTCCAAGAGCGCTCCCAAGCGCGTTGGTCGTGGTATCGGTTCCGGTCTGGGTAAGACCGGTGGCCGTGGTCACAAAGGTCAGAAGAGCCGTAGCGGCGGTAAAGTACGCGCTGGTTTCGAGGGCGGTCAAATGCCCCTGCAGCGTCGTCTGCCCAAGTTCGGTTTCACTTCTCGCAAGTCCCTGGTGACTGCTGAAGTGCGCCTGTCCGAACTGGCCAAGGTGGAAGGTGACGTAGTTGACCTGAACACGCTGAAGGAAGCTAACGTCATCACCCGCAATATTGAATTCGCCAAAGTGGTTCTGTCTGGTAGCATTGAGCGTCCAGTAACAGTACGCGGCCTGCGTGTCACCAAAGGTGCTCGTGCGGCTATCGAAGCTGCAGGCGGCAAGATCGAGGAATAATAGGCAATGGCTAAACCAGGACTGGAAAAAAACAAGGCACAAGGCGGGTGGTCTGAGCTGAAAAGCCGGCTGCTCTTCGTGCTCGGAGCCATCATCGTGTTCCGGGCGGGATCCTTCGTCCCCATTCCTGGTATTGACGCTGCCGTCCTCGCCGATCTGTTTGCTCAGCAAAAGGACACCATCGTTGCCATGTTCAACATGTTCAGCGGTGGTGCCCTTGAGCGTGCCTCTGTGTTTGCACTGGGGATCATGCCGTACATCTCGGCGTCGATCATCGTGCAGCTGCTGACCGTGGTGCACCCCGCCCTTGCCGAACTGAAAAAGGAAGGTGAGGCGGGTCGCCGCAAGATCAGTCAGTACACGCGCTGGGGTACGCTGCTGCTGGCATTGGTTCAGTCTATCGGTATCGCCACCGGTCTGCCGAACATGGTTGATGGTCTCGTACTGTCTCCCGGCTTCGGCTTCTACTTCACGGCCGTGGTGAGCCTGGTCACCGGTACCATGTTCCTGATGTGGTTGGGTGAGCAGATTACCGAAAGGGGTATCGGTAACGGTATCTCCATACTGATCTTCGCCGGTATCGTCGCGGGCCTGGCCCCGGCTATCGGCCAGACGGCTGAGCAATGGCGTCAAGGGGATTTGAACTTCCTGGTCGTATTGCTGATCGCGGTCATCATGGTGGTTGTGACCTTTGGAGTGGTCTTCGTCGAACGCGGCCAGCGCCGTATCGTCGTCAACTACGCCAAGCGTCAGCAGGGACGTCGCGTCTTTGCTGCCCAAAGCACCCACCTGCCGCTGAAAGTGAACATGGCCGGGGTAATTCCGCCGATTTTCGCCTCCAGCATCATCCTGGTCCCGGGTACAGTGGCGCAGTGGTTCGGTGAGAACCAGGCCCTGTCCTGGCTGCAGGAAATAGCCCTGGCCCTGTCTCCGGGTCAGCCGCTGTACGTGATGCTGTATGCAGCTGCGATCATCTTCTTCTGTTTCTTCTATACCGCGCTGGTGTTCAACCCGCGTGAGACGGCAGACAACCTGAAGAAGAGTGGCGCGTTCATTCCGGGTATCCGCCCGGGCGAACAGACTGCCCGATACATTGACAAGGTGATGACCCGCCTGACTCTGGCTGGCGCGCTGTATATCACTCTTGTTTGTTTGATTCCTGAGTTCATGATGGTGGCCTTCAACGCCCAGTTCTACTTTGGCGGCACTTCGCTGCTGATCATCGTAGTGGTCATCATGGACTTTATGGCGCAGGTACAGACTCACCTGATGACACATCAGTATGATTCTGTGCTGAAAAAAGCGAACCTCAAGGGTTACGGGCGTTAAGCCCGGGTCCTTGGTTCCGGAGCATACGGAGTAAGCAATGAAAGTTCGTGCATCCGTTAAGAAAATCTGCCGCAACTGCAAGGTCATCAAACGCCACGGCGTTGTTCGCGTGATCTGCAGCGAGCCGAAGCACAAGCAAAGGCAAGGCTAAGATTTGGGGGCTGGCCGATTCAGGCCAGCTTGATTGTAAATTGGCTGTCTGTTAGGTATCCTTACGGGCTTTCTCAGATAGCCACATAGTTAGAGGAGTGCTGTTAATGGCCCGTATAGCCGGCATTAACATTCCCGAGCATAAGCATGCTGTTATCGCTCTGACTGCCATTTATGGTGTCGGGCGTACCCGTGCCAAGGCCATTTGTGCCGCGGCCGGTATTGCTGAGAGCACCAAAATCCGTGAACTGGATGAGGCTCAGATCGACAAGCTTCGTGACGAAGTAGGCAAGTTTACCGTTGAAGGTGACCTGCGTCGTGAAATCACCCTGAACATCAAACGTCTGATGGACCTGGGTTGTTTCCGTGGCCTGCGCCACCGTCGCAGTCTGCCCGTACGTGGTCAGCGCACTAAAACCAATGCGCGTACCCGTAAGGGTCCTCGTAAACCGATTAAGAAATAATTGGGTAGGTAAACGATGGCTAAAACTCCGACTCGCGCCCGCAAGCGCGTAAAGAAGCAGGTTGCTGACGGCATCGCCCACGTACATGCTTCTTTCAACAACACTATCGTAACCATCACAGACCGTCAGGGTAACGCCCTGTCTTGGGCTACCGCTGGTGGCTCTGGTTTCCGTGGCTCCCGTAAGTCCACCCCGTTCGCAGCCCAGGTTGCTGCCGAGCGCGCTGGTACCGTTGCCGCTGAATACGGTGTGAAGAACCTGGAAGTGAACGTGAAAGGTCCCGGTCCGGGCCGTGAGTCCGCGATCCGCGCGCTCAACGCCGCCGGTTTCCGTATCACCAACATCACTGACGTTACGCCGATTCCGCACAACGGTTGTCGTCCGCCGAAGAAGCGTCGCGTATAACGCTTCCAGAGGATAGTGGAGAAGAAAGATGGCAAGATATTTGGGTCCTAAGCTCAAACTCAGCCGCCGCGAAGGTACCGATCTCTTCCTGAAGAGCGGTGTGCGTGCGATTGATTCCAAGTGCAAGATTGACCAAGCCCCGGGTCAGCACGGTGCCCGCAAGGGCCGCCTGTCCGACTACGGTGTGCAACTGCGCGAAAAGCAGAAAGTTCGTCGTATCTACGGTGTTCTGGAGAAGCAGTTCCGCTCTTACTACAAAGAAGCGGCCCGCCGCAAAGGCAACACCGGTGAGAACCTGCTGCAGCTGCTGGAAGGTCGCCTGGACAACGTAGTTTACCGTATGGGTTTTGGTGCTACCCGCGCCGAAGCTCGTCAGCTCGTTAGCCACAAGGCTATCGTAGTCAACGGCAAGGTTGTGAACATTCCTTCCTTCCAAGTGTCCGTTAACGACGTTGTCGCTATTCGCGAAAAAGCCAAGAAACAGGCCCGTGTAAAAGCTGCCCTGGAGCTGGCTGACCAGCGCGAAAAGCCGACCTGGCTGGAAGTTGACAAAGATAAGATGGAAGGCGTCTACAAGCGCGTTCCTGAGCGTGCTGATCTGTCTGCCGACATCAACGAACAGCTGATCGTCGAGCTTTACTCCAAGTAAGGCTTAACGCAATAGAGAGGACTATATGCAGGGTTCTGTAACTGATTTTCTGAAGCCGAGGCTGGTGGATATCGAAAGCATCAGCCCGACTCGCGCGAAGGTGACGCTCGAGCCGCTAGAGCGCGGTTTTGGCCACACCCTCGGCAATGCGCTGCGTCGCATTCTCCTGTCTTCCATGCCCGGCGCCGCCGTGACCGAAGTGGAGATCGACGGTGTATTGCACGAGTATTCGAGCAAGGAAGGTGTACAGGAAGACGTCATCGAGATCCTGCTGAACCTGAAAGGTTTGGCAGTGGTCCTGCACGGTAAAGACGAAGCTGTTCTGACGCTGACCAAGAGTGGCGCTGGCCCGGTTGTGGCTGGTGACATCACCACTGACGGTGATGTGGAAATCATGAACCCTGAACACCACATCTGTACGCTGACCGGCGATGCTGATATCAGCATGCGCGTCAAGGTTGAGCGTGGTCGTGGTTACGTCCCGGCTTCCTCTCGTCTGAACAATGAAGATGACGAGCGTCCTATCGGCCGACTGCTGGTAGACGCTTCCTTCTCTCCCGTAGAGCGTATCGCCTACAACGTGGAGCGTGCCCGTGTCGAGCAGCGTACTGACCTCGACAAGCTGGTTATCGATATGGAAACCAACGGCACACTCGACCCCGAAGAAGCCATCCGTCGCTCCGCCACCATCCTGGCCGAGCAACTGGAAGCCTTCGTCGAGTTGCGCGATATGAGCGAGCCGGTCGAGAAGGAAGAAAAGCCGGAGTTCGATCCGATCCTGCTGCGTCCTGTTGATGATTTGGAACTGACAGTGCGTTCGGCCAACTGCCTGAAGGCAGAGGCCATCCACTACATCGGTGACCTGGTACAGCGTACCGAAGTTGAGCTGCTCAAGACGCCCAACCTCGGTAAGAAGTCTCTGACCGAAATCAAAGACGTGCTGGCCTCCCGTGGTCTGTCTCTGGGCATGCGCCTGGAGAACTGGCCGCCCGCTAGCTTGGTCGATAAAGACTAAGCCAGGTCGCAAGTTCAACTGATTTAGTTATAAGGAAACACCCATGCGCCATCGTAAGAGTGGTCGTCAACTAAATCGCAACAGCAGCCACCGCCAGGCCATGTTCCGCAACATGGCTAGCTCCCTGGTTCGTCATGAAGTTATCAAGACGACCCTGCCGAAAGCGAAAGAGCTGCGCCGCGTGGTTGAGCCGTTGATCACCCTGGCCAAGAACGACACCGTTGCTAACCGTCGTCTGGCCTTCGCCCGCACCCGTGACAACGAGGTTGTTGGCAAACTGTTCAACGAACTGGGTCCGCGTTACCAAGAACGCCCCGGTGGTTACCTGCGCATCCTGAAGTGCGGTTTCCGTGCCGGCGATAACGCCCCCATGGCTTTTGTAGAGCTGGTTGACCGCCCCGTTGCGGAAGAAGCCGCTGAAGAAGCCGCTGCTGAATAAGCGATTTGCAAGTACTAAAAAGCCGGGCTCTGCCCGGCTTTTTTATTGCTGCTCATTTTCTTCCTTTACCTCTGCCAGCTCGGCCTGTCTGTCCGGAAACATGGCCGCCAGGCTTTCCATGATCGCATCCAGCTGCTCCGGCACCAGTTTCTCCACCAGGTAGAGTAGGGCGCTGAGTTGGCTGGGGTCCGCCTCTGCCGCCGTCTGTACTATGCTGTCCACTTCCAGTGGTTCGCTGGAGATGGCCACTGCTACTATGTCCTGGAAGTCCTCCGGCGACTCGCTTACCGCTTCGGTGATCACCATGTCGGCACAGGCGGAATCGCCGGCCATGGCGGCCTTGACGATGGCGGCGGCACTTACGCTGGGCTGCTGCAGAGCATATTCCACCGCCAACACCGACATTGCCGGATTAATGGCGGCGGCACTTCGAACGATCTCCTCGATATGGTCGGGATACTGGCGAAAGGCCAGCTGCAGGATCTCATCGGCGGCGCCCGGGTAGTTTTCAAGCACCAGGCGGACGCCCTTGCCGATACTCTGCTGGTGGGTGACCTGGCTGTTGAGCAGGTTGGCCAGGGAATTATTGGCGTGGCATGGTGCACCAAACAGTAAAGAGCTGCTGAACAGCAAGGCGCCGGCTACTGTCGCCTTCATGGTGATCCCCTCTTATCGTTGTCATTATTATGAGTCTTGGTTAAAAAATGAGTTCAACTGATTACCTAATAAGCTGTTTTGGGCTTTTTTGCCAGATCGCAAAAAAGATCTTGTGATCCAGGGCAGGATCCCTATAATGCCGCCCCTGTCGCCACCGAACGGCTTCGCGGAAAAGACCTCGAAAAAAGGCCTTGACCCACAACGAAGACTGAGTAAAATGGCGGCCCGCTTGAGAGATAAGGCGCTAAGCGCTGAAAACTCAAGTTTTCTGAAAAGACCGAAACAAAGGGCTTGACAGAAAATCCGGAGTCGGTAGAATGCGGCTCCCGCTTCGAGAAGAAGCGAACGTTCTTTAACAATGTGACCAAGCAATCTGTGTGGGCACTCGAGGTTGTGAAAATTCCCAAAAACGAATTTTCAATGAACTCGAAGTGTTCAAACACTTCAGCAATTCATTGAGCACAAACTTTTAATTGAAGAGTTTGATCATGGCTCAGATTGAACGCTGGCGGCAGGCCTAACACATGCAAGTCGAGCGGCAGCGACATGACGGAACCTTCGGGGGAAGACATGGGCGGCGAGCGGCGGACGGGTGAGTAATGTGTAGGAAGCTACCCGGGAGTGGGGGATAACCATTGGAAACGATGGCTAATACCGCATAACGTCTACGGACCAAAGGGGGGGATCTTCGGACCTCTCGCTACCGGATGCGCCTACATGGGATTAGCTAGTTGGTGGGGTAACGGCCTACCAAGGCGACGATCCCTAGCTGGTTTGAGAGGATGATCAGCCACACTGGGACTGAGACACGGCCCAGACTCCTACGGGAGGCAGCAGTGGGGAATATTGCACAATGGGGGAAACCCTGATGCAGCCATGCCGCGTGTGTGAAGAAGGCCTTCGGGTTGTAAAGCACTTTCAGCGAGGAGGAAAGGGTGAGTCTTAATACGGCTCATCTGTGACGTTACTCGCAGAAGAAGCACCGGCTAACTCCGTGCCAGCAGCCGCGGTAATACGGAGGGTGCGAGCGTTAATCGGAATTACTGGGCGTAAAGCGTGCGCAGGCGGCTTGTTAAGCTAGATGTGAAAGCCCCGGGCTCAACCTGGGAACTGCATTTAGAACTGGCAAGCTAGAGTCTTGTAGAGGGTGGTAGAATTTCAGGTGTAGCGGTGAAATGCGTAGAGATCTGAAGGAATACCAGTGGCGAAGGCGGCCACCTGGACAAAGACTGACGCTCATGCACGAAAGCGTGGGGAGCAAACAGGATTAGATACCCTGGTAGTCCACGCCGTAAACGATGTCTACTTGAAGTCTGTGTCCTTGAGACGTGGGTTTCGGAGCTAACGCGTTAAGTAGACCGCCTGGGGAGTACGGCCGCAAGGTTAAAACTCAAATGAATTGACGGGGGCCCGCACAAGCGGTGGAGCATGTGGTTTAATTCGATGCAACGCGAAGAACCTTACCTGCCCTTGACATCCAGCGAACTTGGTAGAGATACCTTGGTGCCTTCGGGAACGCTGAGACAGGTGCTGCATGGCTGTCGTCAGCTCGTGTTGTGAAATGTTGGGTTAAGTCCCGCAACGAGCGCAACCCTTATCCTTAGTTGCCAGCGATTCGGTCGGGAACTCTAAGGAGACTGCCGGTGATAAACCGGAGGAAGGTGGGGACGACGTCAAGTCATCATGGCCCTTACGGGCAGGGCTACACACGTGCTACAATGGCGGATACAAAGGGCGGCGAACCAGCGATGGTAAGCGAATCCCATAAAGTCCGTCGTAGTCCGGATTGGAGTCTGCAACTCGACTCCATGAAGTCGGAATCGCTAGTAATCGTAGATCAGAATGCTACGGTGAATACGTTCCCGGGCCTTGTACACACCGCCCGTCACACCATGGGAGTGGGCTGCACCAGAAGTAGATAGCTTAACCTTCGGGAGGGCGTTTACCACGGTGTGGTTCATGACTGGGGTGAAGTCGTAACAAGGTAGCCGTAGGGGAACCTGCGGCTGGATCACCTCCTTACCTTTAGGGATGACACGTCTCGAAGTGTCCACACAGATTGCTTGGAAGCCAGCCTTAGCGCTGGCTTTCATGGTTCTTTAACAATTCGGAAAGCTGATAACACTGCAAATTTAAACGAGTCACTCTCTACTTGATGAGTGTCCGGCGAAAACCAGGTGTTAGTCAACATACGGCATTTTCTTCGGAAAATGGTTCGCGTCAGCGAAACCCTTCGGGGTTGTATGGTTAAGTGACTAAGCGTACACGGTGGATGCCTTGGCAGTTGGAGGCGATGAAGGACGTGCTAATCTGCGATAAGCATTGGTGAGGTGATAAGAACCGCTTGAGCCAATGATTTCCGAATGGGGAAACCCACCCAAGGTAACTTGGGTATCTGTATCTGAATACATAGGGTGCAGAGGCGAACCGGGAGAACTGAAACATCTAAGTACCCCGAGGAAAAGAAATCAACCGAGATTTCCTCAGTAGCGGCGAGCGAACGGGAAAGAGCCCAGTTTGTGTATCAGCGTCTGTCATAGTGGAAGGTTCTGGAAAGTTCCGCGATACAGGGTGATAGCCCCGTACACGAAATGGCAGATGTCGTTGCAAACGATGAGTAGGTCGGGACACGTGGTATCTTGACTGAAGATAGGGGGACCATCCTCTAAGGCTAAATACTCCCAACTGACCGATAGTGAACCAGTACCGTGAGGGAAAGGCGAAAAGAACCCCGGCGAGGGGAGTGAAATAGAACCTGAAACCGTGTACGTACAAGCAGTAGGAGCCCTTCGGGGTGACTGCGTACCTTTTGTATAATGGGTCAGCGACTTATGTTTTGTGGCGAGGTTAACCGAATAGGGGAGCCGTAGGGAAACCGAGTCTTAACTGGGCGTCCAGTCGCAAGGCATAGACCCGAAACCCGGTGATCTAGTCATGGGCAGGTTGAAGGTTGAGTAACATCAACTGGAGGACCGAACCCACTAATGTTGCAAAATTAGGGGATGACCTGTGATTAGGGGTGAAAGGCCAATCAAACCGGGAGATAGCTGGTTCTCCCCGAAAGCTATTTAGGTAGCGCCTCGGACGAATACTTGCGGGGGTAGAGCACTGTTTGGGCTAGGGGGTCATCCCGACTTACCAAACCCATGCAAACTCCGAATACCGCAAAGTACTATCCGGGAGACACACGGTGGGTGCTAACGTCCATCGTGGAGAGGGAAACAACCCAGACCGCCAGCTAAGGTCCCCAAGTCATAGCTAAGTGGGAAACGATGTGGAAAGGCTTAGACAGCTAGGAGGTTGGCTTAGAAGCAGCCACCCTTTAAAGAAAGCGTAATAGCTCACTAGTCGAGTCGGTCTGCGCGGAAGATGTAACGGGGCTAAGCTATGCACCGAAGCTGCGGCAGCATATTTAGGTATGCTGGGTAGGGGAGCGTTCTGTAAGCCGTTGAAGGTGTGTCGGGAGGCATGCTGGAGGTATCAGAAGTGCGAATGCTGACATGAGTAACGTTAAAGCGGGTGAAAAACCCGCTCGCCGGAAGACCAAGGGTTCCTGTCCAACGTTAATCGGGGCAGGGTGAGTCGGCCCCTAAGGCGAGGGCGAAAGCCGTAGTCGATGGGAAACAGATTAATATTTCTGTACTTCTTTTCATTGCGATGGGGGGACGGAGAAGGCTAAGCAAGCCAGGCGTCGGTCGTCCTGGTGAAAGTGCGTAGGCTGGGGACTTAGGCAAATCCGGGTCCCTAAGGTCGAGACACGAGACGAGTTGCTACGGCAACGAAGTTGTTGATGCCATGCTTCCAGGAAAAGCCTCTAAGCTTCAGATGAAAAGAAACCGTACCCCAAACCAACACTGGTGGTCAGGTAGAGAATACTAAGGCGCTTGAGAGAACTCGGGTGAAGGAACTAGGCAAAATAGTACCGTAACTTCGGGAGAAGGTACGCTGTTGTTGGTGATGAGACTTGCTCTCTAAGCTGACGGCAGCCGCAGTGACCAGGTGGCTGGGACTGTTTATCAAAAACACAGCACTCTGCAAACTCGAAAGAGGACGTATAGGGTGTGACACCTGCCCGGTGCCGGAAGGTTAATTGATGGGGTTAGCGCAAGCGAAGCTCTTGATCGAAGCCCCGGTAAACGGCGGCCGTAACTATAACGGTCCTAAGGTAGCGAAATTCCTTGTCGGGTAAGTTCCGACCTGCACGAATGGTGTAACCATGGCCACGCTGTCTCCACCCGAGACTCAGTGAAATTGAAATCGCTGTGAAGATGCAGTGTACCCGCGGCTAGACGGAAAGACCCCGTGAACCTTTACTACAGCTTGACACTGAACATTGAGCCTACATGTGTAGGATAGGTGGGAGGCTTTGAAGCGGTAACGCCAGTTATCGTGGAGCCATCCTTGAAATACCACCCTTGTATGTTTGATGTTCTAACCTCGGCCCATTATCTGGGTTAGGGACAGTGTCTGGTGGGTAGTTTGACTGGGGCGGTCTCCTCCCAAAGCGTAACGGAGGAGCACGAAGGTTGGCTAATCCTGGTCGGACATCAGGAGGTTAGTGCAATGGCATAAGCCAGCTTAACTGCGAGACAGACACGTCGAGCAGATACGAAAGTAGGTCATAGTGATCCGGTGGTTCTGAATGGAAGGGCCATCGCTCAACGGATAAAAGGTACTCCGGGGATAACAGGCTGATACCGCCCAAGAGTTCATATCGACGGCGGTGTTTGGCACCTCGATGTCGGCTCATCACATCCTGGGGCTGAAGTCGGTCCCAAGGGTATGGCTGTTCGCCATTTAAAGTGGTACGCGAGCTGGGTTCAGAACGTCGTGAGACAGTTCGGTCCCTATCTGCCGTGGGCGTTGGATGATTGAGAGGGGCTGCTCCTAGTACGAGAGGACCGGAGTGGACGAACCTCTGGTGTTCGGGTTGTCACGCCAGTGGCACTGCCCGGTAGCTAAGTTCGGAATCGATAACCGCTGAAAGCATCTAAGCGGGAAGCGAGCCTCAAGATGAGTCATCCCTGAGACTTCGAGTCTCCTAAAGGGTCGTTGAAGACTACAACGTTGATAGGCTGGGTGTGGAAGTGCGGCGACGCATGTAGCTAACCAGTACTAATTGCCCGTGAGGCTTAACCATACAACACCCAAAGGGTTTTGTAGGCAGAGATTGTTCCAGACAATCTTCTGCACTTCCGCCATCCATGGCGGTCGGGCACTCAGAGAGAGTGACTTAGATTACAGAGTTATCAGCTTTTACCGAATTGACTTAACTGGCCGCAAGGCGGGTTAAGAAACGAATTTGCTTGGCGGCAATAGCGCTGTGGAACCACCTGATCCCATCCCGAACTCAGCAGTGAAACGCAGTAGCGCCGATGGTAGTGTGGGGGTTCCCATGTGAGAGTAGGTCACTGCCAAGCACCTAATACGAAACAGCCCCAGCTCGAAAGAGCTGGGGTTTTTTCGTATTGGGCATCTGACAATGGCGGCGCTCACATGGGAATGAAGCTGCGTAGGGTGGGTTAGCGTAGCGTAACCCACCAAAGGCGCCTTATTGTCTTGAGTTGCCACCCATCCCTGGGAGCTCATTCCGGCCGGCACCTCCTGTGTACCGGCGCTCAGCTGCGTGAAAGCGGTGCTTTCACTTCGAGCTTCGCCCAGCGATTTTGTCCCATGTGAAGGTCACCAGTAGCCCCAGCTGCGTAGGGTGGGTTAGCGTAGCGTAACCCACCGAAGGCGCCTTATTGTCTTGAGTTGCCACCCATCCCTGGGAGCTCATCCCGGCCGGCACGTCCTGTGTGCCGGCGCTCAGCTGCGTGAAAGCGGTGCTTTCACTTCGAGCCTCGCCCTACGGGCTATCGTCGCTAACGCTCCGATGTTCAAACTTGTTCCCGACAAGTTTGTCGCGTTCGCCTGCGCAGGAGCCGTGCTCCCAGTTACTCGGGCCTTCCTGGCCCTCGCCCCGCGGGCTATCGTCGCTGCGCTCCGATGTTCAAAATCGCTCCCGGCGATTTTGTCGAGGCTCACCCTGGAGTCTCATCCCGGCCGCCACGTCTTCTGTGTCTACGCTCAGCTCGTGAAAGCGGTGCTGGTATTCGGCCAGGGCTGCGCCAAGAGTGAGTGAGCGGCGGTTAGACCGATGACTATGAACAGCCCTGGTTAGATAGAATAAAGGCGCCTGATGGCGCCTTTATGGTTGGAGTTTGGGTTGCCGTCAGGCGGCCGTCACGTCCTTTTCCGAGGCCGGGATCAGGGCGATGATGGTCTCCTCCGGTTCGGCAATGCGCTCCTTGCTGGTGATGGGGTTCAGGTAGCCCTTCTTGTCGATGATGAACAGCGGGATCACCTCACCCTGCTTCTGAAGGTAATCCTCCCAGCTGAAGGCCTCCTTCAGCTTGGTGGCGCGCACCTGCCAGCCCTGGTTAAGCAGGCTGTTGAGCTTGGTGAAGGTGCAGTCCTCCGGGAACAGGATCTGCCGGGCCCGGAAGCTGGCGCTTTCCTGGTTGGCAAAGCCCTTGCCCTGGCTGGAGCGGATGGAGAACACCTTGCCTGAGCCGAACAGGTAGGCGAAGTGGGCGATGGCGTTGGCATTCTGGTGCCGGTTCGGTGACAGGGCATAGACCTGGCGGATGGCGGAAAAGTCCAGCAGGGCTTCGGCATGCTCTGACTGGGGGTTGCCGTAGTAGACGTCCAGCCCCTCCATGCGGGCCAGGCGGTAGTTTTCCCAGACCGGATCGGCCAGCAACACCGGCACCTCCACCTTCTTCAGGGCCTGGGCTATGGTCCTGGCCAAGGTGTTGGCGCCGATGATGAGCACGCCGCGGGGGGCGTCGCGGACCACACCCAGGGCCCTGGCCATGGGGCCGGCGGTCAGGCTCTGCAGCACCACCGTCATGATGATCACCGAGAAGGCCAGGGGCACCAGCAGATCGGCGTCGGTCACCTGGGCCTCCTGCAGGCGCAGGGCGAACAGGGCGCTGACCGCCGCGGCCACTATGCCCCTGGGGGCGATCCAGGACAGGAACAGCTTGTCACGAAAGCCCAGGGGGGTGCCCAGGGTGGACAGCCAGACACAGAGGGGCCGGGCGATGAACTGCACCACCAGCAGCAGCACGATCAGCGGCCAGCCGATGGCGGCCAGCTCGGCGAAGTTGAGGCGGGCGGCCAGCAGGATGAACAGGGCCGACAGCAGTATGACCGACAGATCCTCCTTGAACTCCAGGATATCGTCGATATCCAGATCCTTCTTGTTGCCCAGGTAGATGCCCATGACGGTCACGGTCAGCAGGCCGGATTCGTGCTGGATCTGCTCCGAGAAGGCGTAGGCCATCAGCATGAAGGCCAGGCCGCCGAACTTGCGCAGGTACAGGGGCAGCCATTCCTTGCGCAGTGTGGTGGCCATGGCCACGCCGGCCCCCAGGCCCAGCACGGTGCCCAGCAGCAACGTCTTGCCCAGGGTGAGCAGGGTATGGACGAAGGCCTCTTCGGTGGCCTGCAGCAGCACGAACTCGAACATCAGTACCGCGAAGATGGCGCCCAGGGGGTCGATGATGATGCCCTCCCAGCGCAGCACCCTGTCCAGCTCGGCCCTGGGCCTGATGGTCCTGAGCAGGGGGGTGACCACGGTCGGGCCCGTTACCACCATGACGGCACCGAACAGCAGCGCCACTTCCAGGGAGATGTCCAGCAGCAGGTAGGCGGCCGTGGCCAGCACCACGAAGGTGGCCAGCAGGCCTATGGTCACCAGGTTGCGCACCACCTTGACCAGGCCGCGGATCTCGTTGAACCTCAGGGTCAGGGCGCCCTCGAACAGGATCACCGCCACCGCCAGGGATACCAGGGGGAACAGCACCGAGCCCAGCAGTTCGTCCGGGTTGATGATGCCGGTCACGGGACCCAGTCCAATGCCGGCGCACAGCAGCAGCAGGATGGCCGGTAGCTTCAGGCGCCAGGCCAGCCATTGCGAGGCCAGCGAGATGACGGCGATAAGAGAGAGCGCAAACGCAAGATCCTGCATGGGAGTCGTTACCCTAAAGTGCCAATGGCAGAGACTAGGCGAGTGCCGGGGCCAGGGTAAAGGGGCTATTGGTTTTTTTGTGTGCGAACAGTAGGCTTTTGCTTTCGAATTAGGCAGTAACAAGGCAAAAGACCATGTGGACCCTCAGACTCATGCCCCGTTTCCAGGAGACCGATGCCCTGGGCCATATCAACAACACGGTACCGGCCATCTGGTTCGAACAGGCCAGGGAGCCGCTGTTCCGGCTCTTCACGCCGGATCTTGACGTTAAGGACTGGCACCTGATCGTTGCCGGCTACAACATCCAGTTCCAGGCCGAACTGCAATACGGCCGGGAAGTGGCGATCCGCACCGGCATCAGCCATATCGGCAACAGCTCCTTCAAGATCCGCCAGGAGGCCTGGCAGGACGGAAAATGCTGCGTGGTGGGTGAAACGGCCATGGTGCATTTCGACCATGGACTGAAGAAGTCGAAGCCATTAACGGCTGAGCTAAAAGAACAGCTTTCCATTCATATGGTTGAATGATTGTTGAATGGCCGTGCTGGCCGCATCTTCCCCGCTGCGAGAGCTTCCAGCACGGCTACAGCGAATTCGATATCGACATCTGGGGCCTAGACTGCGCTATTACCTGGATAGCCAGTCCAGCGATAAACACTGCTCCCCCTCCTGGATGGAAGGTAATTTCTTCTTCGCCGACGGCGGCGAGCCTATAACCTGGGCGGCCGCTTCGTCACTGCCAGCGACTGGGTCTTCGAGGCCAGCTACGGCTTGGGCTTCCTTGGTATCGGCTGGGGCGTCCTGGGCAGCTACCGTTTCTAAGCGGCTAGAAAAGCGAAAGAAAGAGGCGCCCCCGGCGCCTTTTTGAATGCATGAGACTGGATCCGGTTGTCGGTAACCAAATGAAATCTGAACATGAATGTAGCCATGTAGCATTTTTGTTGCGCAAGGCGAAATTCGGGACATAAACTGCGCAGCGACACTGTTTAGAAAAGGAATTCACTATGAAAAAAGCCATATTGTCATTGGCCGTGCTGGCCGCCTTCTCTACTACCGCAGCAGACAGTTTCCAGCAGGAAGTCTCGTTGGGTTACCGCGACCACACCGAGATCTCTTCCGACGGTATCTGGGATCTGGGTTACCGTTATTACCTGGACGCCCAGTCCAACGATAAAGACCCCTATGAGCTGATCCCCTTCCTGTCCCACGCCTCCTGGCTAAACGGCGGCTTCACCACCTCGGACTTCGGCGAGGGGTATTCCATCGGCGGGCGTTTCGTCACCGACAGCGACTGGGTCTTTTCCGGTGGCTACGCCGTTATTGATCCGGATCACGGCTCCAGTGACGACTTCTACAGCCTGGGTCTGGGCAAATACATCGCCGAAGGCACTCTGGTTAGCTTTGACTTCAACGACTCCGACACCAGCAAGCATTATGCATTGGGCCTGACCCATCTGCTTCCCGTTGCCGGCTCCGAGGGACTATTGATTAATGCCGGGATCACCAATAGCGACAGTGACTTCATCGATGACGATATTTGGAGTTACAGTCTTGGTGGGGATTATTATTTCGCCCGCCATTTCTCGGTTGGCGCCGGTGTTTCCTGGAATGATGGCAGTAAAGACTTTGCCTGGGGCCTGAACAGTTCCTACTGGTTCAACAGCCAGGCCAATCTCAGTCTGTCCGTGACCGACAGCGAAGATCAGGACGGCTTCGGCTGGAACCTGACCGGCAGCTACCGCTTCTAAACGGCCAGAGGATGGAACGAAAAAGGCGCCCCGGAGCGCCTTTTTTCATGGCCTGTTACTCTGCTTTTTCCAGCTTGAAGTCCAGCACCACCTGCTGGCCGGGCTGGCTCACCGGCTTGCCGTCCACCAGCTTGGGCTGGAAGCGCCATTTCTTCAGGGCCCGCACCGCGGCCCTGTCGAAGGTGCGCCTGGGCTCGGCGTCCAGCACCTGGATGTCGGCCACGGTGCCGGCCTCGGTGACGCTGTAGCCGAGCTTGACCCAGCCTTCCACACCGTCCCGGGCCGCTTCCGGCGGATACTGGGGATCGATACGCACCAGCGGGCTGGCGTCCTGCTCACCCTGGCCGAGGCTCATGGGGCCCAGCTCCGGCCTTTCCAGGGTCAGCGCCACCGGCTCCAGGCTCACCTGGGTGCCGGCCGTCACCACCGGGCCGCCGGTGGCTTCCGGTACCTCCAGGCTCATGGCGGGCATGGTGCTGGCCGGGGTGGGCTGCGGCTTGGGCTCCTGGGGTTCCGGCTTGGGCTTTTCCGGTTGGGGCAGTGGTATCGCCTGGGCTTTTTCCACTTCAGGGGGCTTGGCCGGGGCCGTGGGTTCGCCTACCAGCGTGGTCATAAAATAGACCAGTCCCAGGGTCACGGCGATGGCGATCAGGATGGAAAAGACATGTCTTGCCATAAAGCCTCCTGCTTTTCATTGTCCATTTCAGTAATCCCGCAATTAGCAGGGGCTGTCAAATCTTTTGTTACAAAGTAGTTTCTTGCGGCCGCCCTGGCCGCCCTGGGCCCTTAAAAACAGCGGGCCAAGGCCCCCTTAAATGTTTGCCTTTTGTAAAGGTGGAAAGTCGAGCCTTTTTAATGCTGAAGCCAACCTAAATCAGCATGCCGGTTACCGTTGTCGGGATGAAAAAAGCGGGAGTAGGGTGTAGGCGTACTTTATAGCGCTACAAGGAGTGCTGCGATGAAAAAAGTCATGCTCCCCCTGGCCCTGGGCATTTTCAGCCTGGGTGCCAATGCTGCCACCGTGCAGAACGAGGTGTCCGCCGGTTTCAGCGATCATTCCAAGTTCGACGACGTGGAAACCTGGAGCCTGGGCTTCAAGCATTACCTGAACCCGGTCAACACCGACAACGGCCCCTATGACCTCAACGGCTTCCTGAGCCAGCAGTCCTATGTCGAGGCCGACGCCGCCTTCAGCGACTTCGTCGACAGCTATGGCATCGGCGGTCGCTTCATCAATGCCGGCGGCTGGGTGCTGGGCGGCCAGTACCACAATCTGGACCCGGACTTCGGCAAGGATATCGATCGGTACCGCCTGGAAGGGGGTAAATACCTGGACGACAACACCCTGCTGCTGGGTTACTACCAGCGCCTGGACCAGGACCATTTCGATGCCGACACCCTGGGTGCCCGCATCGAGCATTACCTGCCGCTGGCCGGCCAGACCGGCCTGATGCTCAAGGGCGACATCAGCAACACCGACATGGACTTCGGCGATGACGTCTTCGTCATCGACGCCTCCGGCGACTACTACCTCAACAAGCAGTGGTCCGTTGGCGGCGGCCTGGCCCTGGTGGATGCCGACAACGAGGCCGAGGCCTTCCTGGCCAACGGCCGCCTGGACACCAGCTATTTCGCCAACACCAGCTACTGGTTCAATCCCAACGCCAACATCAAGGTCGGCGTGGAGAAGACCGAAGGCGTCAGCGGCTTCGGCTGGGGCGTCCAGGGCAGCTACCGCTTCTAAATTCCCACTCGCGAAAGTGAAAAGGCGCCTTGCGGCGCCTTTTTTTACTTCAGCATGGGCCCCAGGAAGCGGGCGGTGTGGGAGCCGGGGTGCTGCGCCACCTGCTCCGGGGTGCCGGCGGTGAGGATCTGGCCGCCGCCGCTGCCCCCTTCCGGCCCCAGATCCACTATCCAGTCGGCGGTCTTGATCACGTCCAGGTTGTGTTCGATGACCACTATGGTGTTGCCGTGGTCGCGCAGCCGGTGCAGCACGTCCAGCAGCAGCTGGATGTCGGCGAAGTGCAGGCCCGTGGTGGGCTCGTCCAGTATGTACAGGGTCTTGCCGGTGTCGCGCTTGGACAGCTCCCTGGCCAGCTTGACCCGCTGGGCCTCGCCCCCGGACAGGGTGGTGGCGGCCTGGCCCAGGCGGATGTATGACAGGCCCACGTCCATCAGGGTCTGCAGCTTGCGGCGGATGGCCGGCACGGCGTCGAAGAAGTCGCGGGCCTCCTCTACCGTCATTTCCAGCACCTCGTGGATGTTCTTGCCCTTGTAGGTGACCTCCAGGGTCTCCCTGTTGTAGCGCTGGCCCTTGCACTGGTCGCAGGGCACGTAGACGTCGGGCAGGAAGTGCATCTCCACCTTGATCACGCCGTCGCCCTGGCAGGCCTCGCAGCGGCCGCCACGGACGTTGAAGCTGAAGCGACCCACCTTGTAGCCCCTGGCCCGGGCCTCCTGGGTGCCGGCGAACAGCTCCCGGATGGGGGTGAAGATGCCGGTGTAGGTGGCCGGGTTGGAGCGCGGGGTGCGGCCGATGGGGCTCTGGTCGATGTCCACCACCTTGTCGCAGTGATCCAGGCCGAGGATCTCGTCGTGGGATGCCGGCTCGCCGGTGCTGGCGCCGTTGAGCTGATGGTGGGCCAGGCGGTAGAGGGTGTCGTTGATTAACGTCGACTTGCCGGAGCCGGATACGCCGGTGACGCAGGTCAGCAGGCCCACCGGGATCTGCAGGTTGACGTTCTTGAGGTTGTTGCCCCTGGCGCCCCTGAGTTCGATGAACTGGTCGCCGACCGGGGTGCGCTCGGCGGGCACCGCTATGGCCTTCTTGCCGCTCAGGTACTGGCCGGTCAGGGACTCGGGATTGGCCTTCACCTGATCCGGGGTGCCCTGGGCCACCACCTGGCCGCCGTGGACGCCGGCGCCGGGGCCGATGTCGATGACGTGGTCGGCGGCGCGGATGGCGTCCTCGTCGTGCTCCACCACCAGCACCGTATTGCCGAGGTCGCGCAGGTGGTTGAGGGTGGCCAGCAGCCGTTCGTTGTCGCGCTGGTGCAGGCCGATGCTGGGCTCGTCCAGCACGTACATGACCCCCACCAGGCCGGCGCCGATCTGGGAGGCCAGGCGGATGCGCTGGGCCTCGCCGCCGGACAGGGTGTCGGCGCTGCGGGACAGGCTCAGGTAGTCCAGGCCGACGTTGACCAGGAACTGCAGGCGGTCGCCGATCTCCTTGAGCACCTTCTCGGCGATCCGGGCCTTCTGGCCGCTGAGCTCAAGGCCTTCGAAGAACTGGCCGGCCTCGCCGATGGACAGCTCGGTGATCTGGGGCAGGGTGCTTTCGCCCACGAACACGTGGCGGGCTTCCTCGCGCAGGCGGCTGCCGTGGCAGCTGGGGCAGGACTGGTTGGCCAGGTACTTGGCCAGCTCCTCGCGCACGGCGCTGGATTCGGTCTCCCGGTAGCGGCGCTCCATGTTGGGGATCACCCCCTCGAAGGCATGCTTGCGGGTGACCACGTCGCCACGGTCGTTGACGTACTTGAAGGCCACTTCCTGCTTGCCGGAACCGTACAGGATCAGGTCCTGGTGCTTGGCGGCCAGGGATTCGAAGGGGGCGTCCAGGCTGAACTCGAACTGCTCGGCCAACGACTTGAGCATCTGGAAGTAGTAGAAGTTGCGCTTGTCCCAACCGCGGATGGCGCCACCGGACAGGCTCAGCTCGTCGTTGATGATCACCTTTTCCGGGTCGAAATACTGCTGCACCCCCAGGCCGTCACAGCTGCTGCAGGCGCCGGCCGGGTTGTTGAAGGAGAACAGGCGCGGCTCCAGCTCGCTCATGGAATAGCCGCAGTGGGGGCAGGCGAAGTTGGCGCTGAAGATCAGCTCCAACTCGTCGCCGTCCATGGCCACCACCCGGGCGGTGCCGCCGGACAGCTCCAGGGCGGTCTCGAAGCTCTCCGCCAGGCGCTGGGCCAGATCCTCGCGAACCTTGAAGCGGTCTACCACCACGTCGATGTTGTGCTTCTTGTGCAGCTCCAGGGTCGGCGGATCGGACAGATCGCAGACCTCGCCGTCGATCATGGCGCGGATGTAGCCCTGGCCGGCCAGGTTCTCCAGCAGCTTGGCGTGTTCGCCCTTGCGCTCGCGCACCACGGGCGCCAGCAGCATCAGCCGGCTGCCCTCGGGCTGCTCCAGCACCTTGTCCACCATCTGGCTGACGGTCTGGGCGGCCAGGGTCACGTCATGGGTGGGGCAGCGGGGCTCGCCGACCCGGGCGAACAGCAGGCGCAGGTAGTCGTAGATCTCGGTGATGGTGCCGACCGTCGATCTGGGGTTGTGGGAGGTGGACTTCTGCTCGATGGAGATGGCCGGGGACAGGCCCTCGATATGGTCCACGTCCGGCTTTTCCATCAGCGACAGGAACTGGCGCGCATAGGCGGACAGGGATTCCACGTAGCGGCGCTGGCCCTCGGCGTAGAGGGTGTCGAAGGCCAGGGATGACTTGCCGGAGCCGGACAGGCCGGTGATGACGATGAGCTTGTCCCTGGGGATCTCCAGGCTGATGTTCTTCAGGTTATGGGTACGGGCCCCGCGAACCGAGATCTTGTCCATGATGCGCCTTGCCGAGGAATAAACGACCCAGTATCGCACAGCCAATGGCCGTACCCAATGGCTGTGCTATCATGGCGCCCCCGACCAAGACCGCTTCCTGCAATGCGCACTACAGGCCTGACCAAGACTGAAAAACGAGCCGCACTGACCCTGGCTTCCGTGTTTTCGCTGCGGATGCTGGGACTGTTCATGATCATGCCGGTGTTCGCCCTCTATGGCAGGGAGCTGGTCGGCTATTCGCCGCTCTGGGTGGGCCTGGCCATAGGGGCCTACGGCCTGACCCAGGCGCTGCTGCAGATCCCCATGGGCATGCTCTCGGATCGCTTCGGGCGCCGCAGGGTGATCCTGGCCGGCCTGGCGCTCTTTGCCGTCGGCTCTGTGGTGGCGGCGCTGGCGGACAGCGTCTACGGCGTGGTGGCCGGGCGGGTGCTGCAGGGGGCCGGCGCCGTGGCCTCGGCGATCCTGGCCCTGGCGGCGGATCTCAGCCGCGACGAACAGCGGCCCAAGGTGATGGGCATCATCGGCGTCTGCATCGGCCTGTCCTTTGCCCTGGCCATGGTGACCGGCCCGGTGGTGGCGGATCTGGTGGGGCTGAGCGGCCTGTTCTGGCTGACCGCCGTCCTGGCCCTGGCCGGCATGGCGGTGATCGCCTGGGCCGTGCCCTCGGTCAGCCATCATGCCCCCAGGGGCGATACCCTGCCGGCCCTGAACCGGCTCGGTGCCCTGCTCGGTAACGGCCAGCTGCTGCGCCTGGATCTTGGCATCTTCCTGCTGCACTTCATGCTCACGGCGCTGTTCGTGGTGGTGCCCGGGCTGCTGGTTCAGGCCGGGCTGGTGTCACGGGACCACTGGATGCTGTACTTCCCGGTGGTGGTGGCGGCCTTCTTCGCCATGATCCCCATGATCATCCTGGCCGAGAAGAAGCACTGGTCGCGGCAGATGGTGCAGCTGGCCCTGGTGATCATGCTGGCGGCCCTGGCCGCGGCCTGGTGGCTGCAGGCCCAGCTGTGGGGCCTGGTACTGGCCCTGGGGCTGTTCTTCATGGCCTTCAATTACCTGGAGGCGACCCTGCCGGCGCTGATCGCCCGTATCGCCCCGGCCGGCGACAAGGGCAGCGCCATGGGCATCTACTCGTCGGCACAGTTTCTGGGCGCCTTTTTCGGTGGCACCCTGGCGGGGACCATGGCAGAGTATGCGGATATCGACGGCGTCTTTATCCTGGCCGCCGGCCTGGTGCTGATCTGGCTGCTGGCCAGCCGTGGCATGCGCCACCCCAGCAACCTGAAGTCCGTCTCCCTGAGCGTCGAGCAGGCGTTCACCGACGAGGCGGCGCTGATCCGGGGATTGGCAGCCGTGCCGGGGGTTCTGGAGGTCAATGTGGTGACCGCGGAAGCCGCCATCTATTTGAAAGTGAATACGCAAGAATTTGAGTTAGCGAAGGCGAAAGCCGTCCTGGCAAACGCCTGACAGGAGCAGAAATGGCCAGTCGTGGAGTCAACAAAGTCATCATAGTGGGCAACCTGGGCCAGGACCCGGAAGTCCGCTACATGCCCAACGGCAATGCCGTTGCCAATTTCACCGTCGCCACCAGCGAAAGCTGGAAGGACAAGCAGACAGGTGAGCAGAAAGAGCAGACCGAATGGCACCGCATCGTCATGTACCGTCGCCTGGCCGAGATCGCCGGCGAGTACCTGCGCAAGGGCTCCAAGGTCTATATCGAAGGTCGCCTGCAGACCCGCAAGTGGCAGGGCCAGGACGGTCAGGATCGCTACACCACAGAGATCGTTGCCAACGAGATGCAGATGCTGGACTCCCGTAGCGGTGGCCAGGGCGGCGGCCAGGGTGGCTTCCAGCCCAAGCCGGCCCAGCAGCAGGGCGGCTTCGGCGGCCAGCAGGGTGGCCAGGGCGGCTACGGCGGCCAGCAGGGCGGCCAGGGTGGCTACGGTGGCCAGCAGGGCGGGCAGCAGCAGGGCGGCTTCCAGCCCAAGCCTCAGCCGGCCCCCCAGCAGAACAAGCCCCAGGGCGGCTACGGCGATCCCATGGAACCGCCCATGGATTTCGACGACGATATCCCGTTCTGACCCACTGAAAAGGCAGCCATTGGCTGCCTTTTGTCTTTTCTAGGAGCAAGGAATGCAGTGGATGGCAAACGGCAAGGGGGTCCTGGCGGCCCTGGTGCTGCACCTGGTCGGTCTGGGCTGGCTGTTGCTGTGCCTGTGGCAGCCCGAGCCGACGCCCCTGGCGGCGCTCCCGGCCCTGGTGGTGATGCTGTCGACCCTGGCCTGGCTGGGCTGGCTGTATTTCTACCGCGAGCGCCGGGAGCTGGTCCTGGCGCAGCAGCTGCAGGGGCTGCGTCGCCGCGCCGCCCAGGTGCTGGCCCAGGACGAAACTCAGCAGCTGCCGGAGGTGGCCCAGGCCCTGGACACCCTCAGGGACAGGGTCAGCTTCCTGGAACAGCAGCAATCCCGTTTCGACCACTTTATCCGCCAGTCCACCCTGCTGGATGCCGAGACCGGTATCGGCAACAGGTCCTTCTTCGAGCAGCGCCTGGCCGCCTGGCTGCAGGAGGTGGAGGGCAATGGTTTCGGCTGCCTGGTGATCCTGGAACTGCGTGGCCTGGAAAGGCTGGATGAGCGCCAGCGTCTGAACTGGTTGCAGCTGTTCATCGGCCAGCTGGATGCCCAGCTGCAGCAATGGCCTGACAGCCTGATGGCGCGCCTGGACGAGGACGACTTCGCACTGCTGCTGCCGCAGATGGGGCCAAGGGAAGGGCAGCAATTCACCCTCAAGCTGCTGAAGCTCATTGAGCGCCTGCCCCGGGAGGCGGCCATGTCCAGGGAGGACTGGTGCCACCTGGGCTGGGTGCTGTACCGCACCGGCGACGACGCCCTGGCCCTGCTGGAGCAGGCGGAAATGGCCCTGCGCGCCGCCCAGGTCCAGGGCGCCAACGGCGTCATGGCCTACGAGGCCGAGGGGGCGCCCATCGCCGAGCAGGGCAGCGTGCGCTGGCGGGCCCTGCTGGAGCAGGTAGTGGCCCGCAGGCAGCTGCAGATCCTGCGGCTGCCGGTGTACCAGCTGGACGGCGATCTGCACCACTGGCGGGTGCGCTCCCAGATCCGCGACAAGGACGGCTTCGAGATAGACGAGTCCATCTTCATGCCCATGGCCGTCAAGGTGGGCCAGGATCTGGCCCTGGAGCGGCAGTCCATGGCGCGGCTGCTGGACGCCCTGGCCAGGATCCGCTGCAAGGGCTGGCGGCTGACCCACAGGATCTGCGTCGACGCCCTGATGAACCGCGACTTCTTTGCCTGGCTCAAGGAGGCCCTGGCCGAGCATCGCGACATGCTGCCCAGCCTGACCCTGGCGGTCACCGAGTTCGAGGTGGTCCAGTTTGGTGACGGCCTGATAGGCCTGCTCAGGGAGCTGCGCAGCCTGGGCCTGGGGATCCAGGTGGAGCGGGTCGGCCAGGTGGTCACCGACACCGACTATGTGGCCGCCATACCGGTGTCCTCCATCAAGCTGCACGGCAGCCTGGTGCGCCATATCGAGCGCCACGCCGGCAACCAGCTGGTGGTGCAGGGCCTGGTGCGGGCGGTGCTGGCGGTGGACGGGCTGGTGCTGGCCCAGGGCATCGGCACCGACGAGGAGCGCAACATGCTGAGCCGGCTCGGCGTGGACGGCGGCGACGGGCCCCTGTTCGGGCGGGGTCCCCAGGCGCTGCTGGAATCCTAGGGCCAGAGCCCCCTGCTGCGCAGGCCGGCCAGGCCCTGCAGGCCGCCGGTGTGGACCAGGATGATGTCCTTGCCGTCCAGCTCGCCGGCCAGCAGCCGCTGCCAGAAGGCGGCAAACAGCTTGCCGCTGTAGATGGGCTCCAGGGGAATGGCCAGCTCCCGTTCCAGCCAGAGGATCTGCGCCCTGAGCCCAGCGTCGAAACGGCCATAGCCGGGGCCTTCGTGACCCCACAGCAGCGACCAGTTGCCGGGATCCAGCTCCAACAGGGCGCTCACCCTGGCCTGCAGATCGTCCCTGACCACGGGCACCCCCAGCAGCCGACCGTGGCCCCCGGCGCCCTGTACCAGCCCGGCCAGGGTGCCGCCCGAGCCCACCGGCAGCCAGATCTCCCGCCACTCGGGCAGCTCGTCCAGCAGCTCCGCCACCCCGCGCAGCGCCAGGGCATTGGAGCCCCCCTCGGGTACCAGCAAGTGGTCGGGAAAGCGTGCCTGCCACTGGGCCAGCCAGTCCGGCTCCCGGCGCTGCCGGTACTGCTCCCGGCCGACGAAACTCAGGCCCATGCCCCTGGCCCGGCAGGCGCTCAGGGTGGGGTTGTCGGCGTAGGCGGGCTCGCCGCGGACCACGCCGTGGCAGGCTAGGCCGGCGCCTTCGCAGGCGGCGGCCAGGGCGTGCAGGTGGTTGGAAAAGGCGCCGCCGAAGCTGAGGATGCCGGCCCGGCCATCCTCCCTGGCCCGGGCCAGGCTGTACTTGAGCTTGCGCCACTTGTTGCCGGACACCAGCGGGTGGATCAGGTCGTCGCGCTTGACCCTCAGGGTCACGCCGCGCCGGGCCAGTTCCGGGTGCAGTAGCCTCTGGAGCGGCGAGGGCAGCATTAGTTGGCCGTAAGGCATTGAATCACCAGTACAAGAGCATGCTATTCTAGGCAAAGTTGCGGGGTGCAAAATAATGATAACGACAGGGTCATAGATGGGCCTCTTTTCGCGCAAGGACAACCAGGCCACCATAGGCGTGGCATTCTATGCAAAGCAGATCCAGACCGCCAATGCCGATGGCAGCCGGGGGCTGGCGCTGCCGTGCGAGGGCGTCGAGGACTGGCCCAGGGCCTGCAAGCGCCTGCTGGCCAAGCTGCCGGAGAAGGCAAGCCTGCACCTGGTGCTGCCCCACAGCCAGCTTCACCACCTCAGTCTCGACAAACCCCAGGCCGAAGGCCAGGCGCTGCGCGACGCCCTGTTCTGGCAGGTCAAGGACAGCCTGCCCCTGCCCGCCCAGGATATCCAGATGGACCACTATGAGCCGCCGGTGCAGCCCATGGGCAGCAGCAGGGTCAATGTGGTCTGCGCCTCCCGCAGCCTGCTTGGTGCCCTGGCCAGCGCCCTGAGCCAGGGCCAGCGGCAGATCCAGTCCATCGGCTGCGAAGAGCTCACCATAGCCCGGCTGCTGCCGGCCGGCGACCGGCCCCAGCTGCTGCTGCTGCGCAACCCCGAGCAGGAAGTGCTGCTGGCGGTCTATGGCCAGGGCAGGCTGCTGTTCTCCCGCTGGCTGCAGGGTTACGGCGACCTGGCCGAGCTGGAGGATGAGGAGCTGGACTATGTGGCCGAGCGCCTCAGCCTGGATATCCAGCGCTCCCTGGATTACGTGGAGAGCCAGCTGCGCCAGCCGCCCTGCCAGAGCATCCAGCTGGCCCTGCGCGAAGACGACCAGGGCCTGAGCCGGCGCATCGGTCGCAACTTCGCCATCCCGGTGGCCCCCTTCGCCCCCAGCCAGGGCGATCTCGCCCAATGGATGGCCCAGGCCGCCGCCAGGGGGGCATCATGAAGCACGATATCAACCTGATGACGGCGGATCTGCTGCCGCCACCACAGCGGCTGTCGGCGCGAACCGTGCTGGGCAGTTGGCTGCTGGCGGCGCTGCTGCTGGTGGCCGGCCTGGGCTGGGCCCAGTGGCAACAGCAGCAGCTGGAGCAGCGCAAGGCGGCGCTGGCCGCCCGCGAGGCCGACATCAACGACCAGATCGCCCGCATCAACCGTGAGCTGGACAAGCAGCGCATTCCCCCGGCCCTGGCCGATCAGAAGACGCGCCTGGAGGCCGACGTGGCCCGGGGCCGGCTGCTGCTGGGCGAGCTGGACAAGCTGCAGCTGGGCGACGGAACCCGCTTCAGCCCGGTGCTGGAGGCCCTGGCCAGGGCCCACAGGCCCGGGGTCTGGCTGACCGGCCTCCACCTGGAGGGCCGGCAGCTGGCCCTGCGCGGCGCCGCCTACCAGCCCGACGCCATCCCGGCCTGGGTGCAGGGCTTCGAATCCCAGCCGGTGCTGGCGCCCAGGCGTTTTGGCGCCCTGACCCTGGAACGCCAGGGTGACCAGGTGCATTTCCGGCTGGATGCGGGAGGTGGAAATGCAGAAATTCACTGACTGGCTGGGCGCCCTGTCCCTGAGGGAGCGAGGCCTGGTGATGCTGGCCGGGCTGATCCTGCTGGGCGGCGTGCTGGGCCTGAGCTGGCTGGAGCCCAAGCTGGCCGGCCTGGCCAAGGAGCGCCAGGCCCTGGCGCGCCAGCTAAGCCGCGTCGAGGAGCTGGCCCGCACCCGGACCATGCTGGAAAGCCGGCTGGCCCGGGATCCCGTGGCCGAGCTGCGCCTGGCCATTGCCGAGCTGAAGCAGAGCCGAAACGACCAGCAGCAACAGCTGCAGCAGCGCACCAGGGCCCTGGTGCCGGTGCAGGCCATGGCGCCCATGCTGGAGTCGCTGCTGGCCAAGACCCCGGGACTGCAGCTGCAGTCCCTGAAGTCCCTGCCGCCCGAGCCCCTGCTGAGCCTGCCCGACGACGGCGGCAGCGACCTGAACCTGTACCGCCATCCCCTGACCCTGACCCTCAAGGGGGGCTACCTGCCGCTGCTGACCTTCCTGCAGCGCTCGGAGCAGCTGCCCTGGCAGCTGTTCTGGCAGTCCCTGACCTTCGAGCAGGGCCAAGACGGAGAGACCGAGATCCATGTCTATACCCTGGGCACCAGCCGCCATTATCTGGGCGTTTAGCGCCCTGGCCCTGGCCGAACAGCTGCCGGATCCGACCCGGCCCAGCGGCCAGGCCCCAGCCGGTAGCGCCAAGGCGGCGCAGCTGAAGCTGAGCGCCATCATCGGCGACCGGGCCGTGATCAACGGCCAGGCGCTCAAGGTGGGCGACCGCCTGGGCCGGGTACGGGTGCTGGCCATCGCCAGCAACAGCGTCACCCTGGCCAACGGCCACAGCCGCTGGCAACTGACGCTGTTCGATACCAAGAGCAAGAAACCAACAACCTGCGAGGGAAGCCGCTGTGGTCAAGATGAGTAACAACAAGCTGTACCATGGCCTGCTTGCCTTGCTGCCGGCCCTGCTGCTGGGCTGTCAGAGCCCCCAGCAGGCTCGTACCCGCCAGGAGGTGGGCGAGATCCAGGCCAGCCTCAGCGAATCCCTGGCCGAGGCCAAGCAACCGGCCAAGCCCCAGCCGCTGCCGCCGGCCCTGGCCCGGGAGCTGCTGGCGCCCATGGCGCCGCCCCAGGACGAGCCGGCCCTGGCCCGCTTCGATGTCAGCGCCAGGGACAGCGACATCGGCGACCTGCTTGGCGGTCTGGTGGCGGACAGCCCCTATTCCCTGGTGCTGCATCCCCAGGTCAGCGGCAAGGTGACCCTGAACCTGCGCAACGTCAGCCTGCCGGAGGTGCTGGAAGTGCTGGAGGAGCTGTACGGCTTCGATATCCGCACCGGCGGCAATATGATCCGGGTGTTCCCGGCCGGCATGCGCACCGAAACCTTCCCGGTGGATTACCTGGTCATGAAGCGCCAGGGCCTGTCGCTGACCTCCATCTCCTCCGGCCGGTTGAGCAACAACAACGGCGGCGGCAGCAGCGGCAACAACAGCCTCAACTTCTCCGACGTGGCCGGCACGTCGCAGCTGAACCAGCAGCTCAACAACGACATCAATTCCGGCACCCGCATCGAGTCCCGCAGCGAGAACGACTTCTGGGAGGGGCTGGAAGGCCTGCTCTGGTCCCTGGTGGGGCCGGGCGACGGCAAGGCGGTGATCGTCAATCCCCAGGCCGGCCTGGTGACGGTGCGGGCCAACCCGGCCGAACTTAGGGCGGTGGAGGACTTCCTCAGCCAGACGGTGCAGCAGCTGCAGCGCCAGGTGATCCTGGAAGCCAAGATCGTCGAGGTGGTGCTGGACGACGACTACCAGCAGGGCATCGACTGGCAGAAGGCCATCTTCGACGGCCGTACCAGCACCAGCCTCAGCCTCACCACCAGCGCCGGCCTCATCGGCAACAGCCTGAGCTCGGCCCTGGGCGGGGTCAGCTCCCTGACCTTCGACAATGCCGACTTCCGCTCGGTGATCACCCTGCTGGACACCCAGGGCGACGTCCAGGTGCTGTCCAGCCCCCGCATCACCGCCACCAACAACCAGAAGGCGGTGATCAAGGTGGGCACCGACGAGTTTTTTGTCACCGACATCTCCACCACCACCGTCACCGGCAACGCCACCACCACCAGCCCGGACATCGAGCTGACTCCCTTCTTCTCCGGCATCGCCCTGGATGTGACTCCCCAGGTCAGTAGGGATGGCAGCGTCACCCTGCACGTGCATCCCTCGGTGATCGACGTCCAGGAGCAGACCAAGGTGGTGTCCCTGGACGACAGCAGCTTCGAGCTGCCCCTGGCCCAGAGCGCCATTCGCGAGTCCGACACCGTGGTCAGGGCCCGCAGCGGCGACGTGGTGGTGATCGGCGGCCTGATGAAGACCCATTCCCGCCAGCAGAGCTCCAAGACGCCGCTGCTGGGTGACATCCCCCTGCTGGGCGAGCTGTTCACCAGCCGCCGGGATCTGCAGCAGAAGACCGAGCTGGTGATCCTGCTCAAGCCGACCGTGGTCGGCGGCCAGGGCTGGCAGCAGGAGCTGCAGCGCTCCAAGGATCTGCTCAACCGCTGGTACCCGGACGCCGGGGAGCGCTGATGTACGAGGCCCACTTCGCCCTGGACCAGAAGCCCTTCGGCCTGACCCCGGGCACCCACTTCTTCTGTGAGCTGCCGCCGCACCGGGAGGCCATGGAAGTGCTGCGCCTGGCGCTGGGCGAAGGGGAGGGCTTCATCAAGGTCACCGGCGAGGTGGGCACCGGCAAGACGTTGCTGTGCCGGCAACTGCTCAACACCCTGGGCGACGACTACAAGCTGGCCTGGCTGCCGGATCCCCAGCTGGATCCCCTGGCGCTGCGCTGGGCCCTGGCCACCGAGCTGGGCCTGAAGTGCTCCGCCAACATCGACCAGCAGCAGCTGGCCCAGTTGCTGCAGCGGCAGCTGCTGGGCCTGGCTGCCAACGGCTACAAGGTGGTGGTGATCCTGGACGAGGCCCAGGCCCTGCCCAGGGAAAGCCTGGAGGCGCTGCGCCTGCTCACCAACCTGGAGACAGAGAGCCGCAAGCTACTGCAGGTGGTGCTGTTCGGCCAGCCGGAGCTGGATGGCCGGCTGGCCAGCCACGACCTGCGTCAGCTGCGGCAGCGCATCACCTTCGGCTACCGGCTGCGGCCCCTGAGCCGGGCCGAGGTCGGCCACTATGTGGCCTTCCGCCTGGCCCGGGCCGGCCGCGAGGCGCCGCTGTTCAGCCCCCGGGCCCTGGGGGCGCTGGCCCGAGCCAGCCGGGGCATCCCACGGCTGATCAACATCCTGGCCCACAAGGCCATGCTGCTGGCCTACGGCCAGGGGCTGGGCCGGGTCGGCTGGCGGCAGGTGCGGGGGGCCGTCAGGGATACCGAACATGCCCGCCAGGGCTGGCTGGCACTGCCGGGGGTAAGGGGATGAGCGTACTCAACCAGATGATGAAGGATCTGGAACGGCGCGGCGCCGCCCCGGCCCAAGTTGCCCAGCCGCTGCCGGCCGCACCGGCCAGGCGCTGGCCCTGGCTGCTGGTGCTGCTGCCGGTGGCCCTGGCGCTTTACCTCTGGAGCCACGCCAGCCAGGCTCCGGCCCTCCAGCCCCAGGCAGAGGCTCCGGAAACGGCGATGGTCACCAAGGTGGCGCCGGCCGCGACCGTATCAGTCCAGCCGACCGCACAACCACCTGAGCCCGAGCCGGCGGCCGATGGCGGAAAGGAACCCGAGCCGGAGCGGATCGAAGTGGTGACGCAGGCGCCGGCCCCGGCGGCCAGTCCCACACCGGACCGAGCCGACGAGCCCGCCGTGGCGGCGGAAAAGCCCAAGAGCAAGACCACATTGACCCTGGCCAGCCGCACCCTCACCAGGGAGCAGGAAGCCCAGCAGCAATACCGGCTGGGGCTGCTGAAACGCCAGGAGGGCCGGAGCGGCGAGGCCGAGCAGGCCTGGCGCTTGGCCCTGGCCCTGCAGGCCGCTCACCAGGACGCCCGCCTGGCCCTGGCCCGGCTGCTGGGCGAACAGAATCGCACGGACGAGGCGGCGGACCTGCTGGAGGCCGGCCTGGCCCTGGATCCCCAAGCCCATGCACTGCGCCTGGCCCTGGCCAGGCTGATGGTGGCGGCGGGCCGGGCCGAACCGGCCTACCAATTGCTGGGCCAGCTCCTGCCGGAACTGAAAGCCCTGCCGGACTACTTCCTGCTCAAGGCCGGCCTGGCCCGTGAGCTGGGACACTGGCAGGATGCCCGCGACACTTACCTGGCCCTGCTGCGCCAGAACCCCGACCAGGGCCGCTTGTGGCTGGCCCTGGCCCTGAGCGAGGAAGGTCGGGGCGACAGCCAACAGGCCGTGCTGGCCTACCGCCAGGCCCTGGCGGCCCAGGGGCTGTCACAACAGGGCCGGCGCTACGCCAGTGACAGGCTGGCCGCCCTGGGAGAAGACTGAATGGTAAAACCCCAATTACGCATGCGCCTGGGGGATCTGCTGGTCTCCGAAGGCATCATCAGCGAAGCCCAGCTCCAGGAGGCCCTAAAGGCCCAGCAGGAGATGGGCCGCAAGCTGGGCCGTACCCTGGTTGATCTGGGGCACCTGGAGGAAAGGCAACTGCAGCGCTTCCTGTCCCAACAGCTCAACATTCCCTACCTGGACATTGCCGAGCGGCGCATCGCCCCGGAGGCGGCGGCCCTGCTGTCCGAGGTGCTGGCCAGGCGGCACCGGGCCCTGGTGCTGGAGGCGGACGGCCACAGCGCCCTGGTGGGCATGAGCGATCCGGCCGATCTCAACGCCCTGGACGCCCTGGAGCGGGCCCTGGCGCCCAAGGCGCTGCGGCTGGCGGTGGTGGAGGAGCGGCAGCTGCTCAACGCCTTCGACATCCTCTACCGCCGCACCCAGGAGATCGCCTCCTATGCCTCCCAGCTGGAGGAGGAATACGAGGCCACCGAGGATTTCGACTTCGGGGCCCTGGCCCTGGAGGAAGGGGAGGGCGCCGCCACCGTGGCGCGGCTGCTGCAGTCCCTGTTCGAGGACGCGGTGCAGATGCGGGCCTCGGATATCCACATAGAACCGGAACAAAACCTGCTGCGGCTGCGCCAGCGGGTGGACGGTGAACTCCAGGAGACGGTGCTCAACGAGGCCCGGGTGGCCTCGGCCCTGGTGCTGCGCCTGAAGCTGATGGCGGGCATGGACATCTCCGAGAAGCGCCTGCCCCAGGACGGCCGTTTCCACATCCAGGTCAAGGGCCACAGCATAGACGTGCGTATGGCCACCATGCCGGTGCAGTACGGCGAGGCGGTGGTCATGCGTCTGCTGGATCAGTCCGCCGGCCTGCTGACCCTGGAGGAAACCGGCATGCCGGCCCAGTTGCTGCCCCGTTTCCGCCGCGCCCTGAAGCGGCCCCACGGCATGATCCTGGTGACGGGCCCCACCGGCTCGGGCAAGACCACCACCCTCTACGGCGCCCTGTCGGAGCTGAACCGGGCCAGCAAGAAGATCATCACGGTTGAGGATCCGGTGGAATACCGGCTGCCGCGCATCAACCAGGTGCAGGTCAACCACAAGATCGACCTGGGCTTCTCCAAGGTGCTGCGCACCACATTGCGCCACGACCCCGACATCCTCATGGTCGGCGAGATGCGCGACGAGGAGACGGTGGAGATCGGCATGCGCGGCGCCATCACCGGTCACCTGGTGTTGTCGACCCTGCACACCAACGACGCCGTCACCTGCGCCCTGCGCCTGATCGACATGGGCGCCGCCGGCTACATGGTGGCCAGCGCCCTGCGGGCGGTGCTGGCCCAGCGCCTGGTCAGGCGCCTCTGTCAACAATGCCGGGAGGAGGTGAGCGCCGATCCCCAGGATCTGGTGCTGCTGGAGCGGCTCTGGGGCCGCCCCCTGGCCGGCCAGCGCTTTTATCGCGGCCGCGGTTGCCAGAGCTGCAACCACACCGGCTATCGGGGCCGGATCGGTATCTTCGAGCTGCTGGAGCTGGACGCTCCCATGGTGGAGGCCCTGCGCCGGGAGGATCCCGAGGCCTTTGCCGCCGCCGCCCAGGCCGCTGCCGGCTATGTGCCCCTGGCCAAGGCGGCCATGGAGTACACCCTGGACGGCACCACCTCGGTGAGCGAGGTGCTGCGCCTGGTGGATCGCCAGGACGAACGGGATGAGGCCGGCTGATGGGCAGCTATCGCTACCAGGGCCGGGAGCAGGACGGCCGCCTGGTCCAGGGCGAGCTGGAGGCGGCCAGCCTGGAGGCGGCCACCGAACAGCTCTACGCCAGGCGCATCATGCCCACCCAGGTCCGCGCCAAGGGCCAGAGCTGGCAGCTGGGCTGGGAGAGGCGCGCCAGGCTCGAGGATCTGCTGATCTTCTGCCGCCAGATGTACTCCCTGACCAAGGCCGGGATCCCCATATTGCGCGCCATCTCCGGCCTGGCCGAGACCTCCCGCAACCAGCTGCTCAGGGATGCCCTGTTCGACGTGGCCGGGCAGCTGGAGGCCGGCCGCAACCTGTCCACGGCCATGAGCCGGCACCCGCGGATCTTCACCAGGCTGCTGGTGAGCATAGTGCACGTGGGCGAGAACACCGGCCGCCTGGATCAGGCCTTCCTGCAGCTGGCGGAACACCTCAGCCAGGAGCAGGAAACCCGGCGCCGGGTCAGGACGGCGGTGCGTTATCCCAGCTTCGTGGTGGCGGCCATAATGGTGGCGCTGGTGGTGGTCAACATCTTCGTGATCCCCACCTTCGCCGGCGTCTTCGCCCGCTTCAACGCCGAGCTGCCCTGGCCGACCCAGCTGCTGATCGGCATGTCCAACGCCTTCACCCAGTACTGGTACCTGCTGGTGCTGCTGGTGCTGGCCGGGGGGCTGGGCTGGTGGCGCTGGCAGCAGAGCGAGCACGGCCAGCTCAGGTGGAGCAGATGGAAGCTGCACCTGCCGGCCATGGGCTCCATCATAGAGCGGGCCCTGCTGGCGCGGTTCTGCCGCAGCCTGTCGATGATGCTCGATGCCGGCGTGCCGCTGCCCCAGGCCCTGACCCTGGTGGCTGACGCCGTGGACAACCTGCACATGAAGGGCCGCATCACCGGCATGCGCCAGGGCATAGAGAGCGGCGAGAGCCTGCTGCGCACCGCCAACCACAGCCAGCTGTTCACGCCCCTGGTGCTGCAGATGATGGCGGTGGGCGAGGAGACCGGCAGCCTGGACGAGATGCTGGCCGAGGCCGGTGAATTCTACGAACGGGAAGTGGACTACGACCTGGAAACCCTGACCGCCCGCATCGAGCCGATCCTGATCGCCCTGGTGGCGGTGATGGTGCTGATCCTGGCCCTGGGCATCTTCCTGCCCATGTGGGATCTGATGGGGGCCTACAAAGGGCGCTGATGAAACCCCCTTACCGCTTGAAAAAGCTGTATATTCTTATCATCAGCGTGGCCCTGATGCTGACCTTCGGCGCCGTGCTGCTGCAGCGGCTGTCCCGGCAGCAGCCAATCCTGGAGGAGGCGGCCCTGGCGCGGGCCCGCCAGGCCTTCGCCGAGGCGGTGGCCCTGGTGCGCTTGCAGTGGCAGCAGCAGGGGCGCCCGGCGCAGCTGAGCTGGCGGGGCAAGGATATCGGGGTCAACCGCCTGGGCTGGCCCCAGCCCCCCGAGGGGGACTGCGAGGCGCTCTGGCGGCTGCTGCTGGATGGCCGACCCAGGCTGCTGGCCACGCCCATCGCCATTACCGAGAGGCCTGGCCCCCGGGGCGACAGGCTGTGCCATTATCGTCTTGGTGCTTGGGGTTTTAGCTACTGGCCGGGCTCCGGCCGGGTGACAACGGATTCATGATCTAGAGGGAGAGGCGCATGAAACGCGCACAAGGCTTTTCACTTATCGAACTGGTCATCGTCATCGTGATCCTGGGCCTGCTGGCGGCCACCGCCCTGCCGCGGTTCCTGAACGTGACCGAGGATGCCGAGGACGCCACCGTCGAAGGGGTGGCCGGCGGCTTTGCCGCCGCCGTGGGCCTGGTGCGGGCCGCCTGGGAACTGGATGGCCGGCCCCGCACCAACGATAACGGCTCCAACACCTCTGTGGTGGTGGACAACACCACCATCTGGGTGGACGGCAATACCGGCTACCCGGTGGGCCTGTCCGCTGCCCATGACGTCGCCATGGATGCCGCCGCCTGCCTGGCGGTGATGGACAGCATACTGCAGAGCCCGCCCCGGGCCACCACCGCCACCGACGACGACAGCATCGACAACAACCGTTACCTGGTGCGCAGCCTGGACGACGACGGCAACGGCGATCTCTGCGTCTATTACCTGATCGCCACCCTCAACAAGAGTTCCCTGCCCGCCGCCGGCGACTTCAACAACGACGGCGTCGGCAACAGCTTTACCTATCAGCCGCGAACCGGTAGGGTCATCATCTTCAACCAGAACCGACAATAACTTATAAAACAATTAGATGGAGTAGTTATGAAAAAGCAGTCCGGTTTCACCCTGATCGAACTGGTGGTGGTCATCATCATCCTGGGCATACTGGCGGTCACCGCCGTGCCCAAGTTCATCGATCTGCAGTCCGATGCCCGCAAATCGGCCATGCAGGGCATCCTGGGTGGCGTCAAGGGCGCCTCCAACCTGGCCCACGCCAAGTTCCTGGTGTCCCCGGCCGCCTCCGCGGCCATCGAGGGTATAACCGTCAACTTCGTCAACGGTTACCCGGAAGCGGAAAAGGTCTGTGAGCTGGTGGATCTGCAGAACGCCGACGGCACCGACATCAGCACCGACAACATCACCTGTACCGAAGCCGCGGCCAAGGTTACCATCCACGACACCGGTGCCCAGGATGACGGCACCGACGCCTCGGCCAAGAAGTGCCGCATCGTCTACAACGAAGCGGCCTCCAACGCCGCACCGACCATCACGGTCGATGCCGCCGACTGCTAAGGGCAACAAGGGGCTTCGGCCCCTTTTTCGATAATGGCCAGGGCAAGGGGCTTTACATTGGTGGAACTGGTGGCGGTGCTGCTCATCGTCGCCATACTGGCGCTGGCCGTGGGCGGGCGCATGGTCAGCCGCCAGAGCCTGGCTCCGGATCTGCGCAAGGCCCAGCTGGGCTCGGTATTGAGCTGGGCCCAGCTGGCGGCCATGCAGAACACCGCCGACAGCATCGCCCTGGCCGTCCATGCCGACTGCGTGGCCCTGGCCTCCCTGGCCAGCGGCAATGCCGACTGCCCGGGCGCCACCCTGGGGGGCAGCGACGCCCTGCTCGACCATCCCGCCACCCTGGTCGGGGATGGCGTCACCTTCGCCCTGTCGGGCAGCCAGGCGCCGGGGCTGATCCGCTTCGACGGCCTGGGCCGGCCCAGCTGTACCGGCACCTGCCAGGTTCGTTTGCAGGGCGCCGACGCCAGCCAGGCCCTGTGCATCAACAGCGAGGGCTGGATCCATGACTGCTAGGGGCCTCTGCCCGGTTGAACGGCATAAGGCTCGCCATGGCCGCCCGAGCGCGGCCGGCTTTACGTTGATCGAATTGGTGGTCGCCATTGCCGCCCTGGCCGTGGCCATGACGGTGGTGCTGGTGATGCTCTTCCCCCGCGCCGACCAGGGCGCGCAACTGCTCTGGCAGGTCCGCGGCGCCGAGCTGGCCGGGCGTATCCTCGACGAGCTGGGTCAGTATCCCTTTGACGAGAACAGCGGCGAAGGCGGCCGTATCCGCTGCGACGAGGCCGGCACCAGCTGCACGGCACCGGTGGACCTGGGGCCGGATGCCGGCGAAAGCCTGCCCGCCCTTTTCGACGACCTGGACGATTTCCACGGCTTCGGCGGCCAGGCCACAAGCCTGCTGAGCGATCTGCCGGCCGACTACGGCCAGATCCAGGTCGGCATCCAGGTCGTCTACGACGGCAACGGCGACGGGGTCGACGACAACGCCGTCGGCCCCCACAAGCTGGTGCGGCTGGCGCTGAGTCTGCCCGGCGGCGATACCCTGACCTTCGCCCGCTATCGGAGCAACTACTGATGAGCAGCCGAGGCTTTACCCTGGTGGAGCTGGTGGCGGTGCTGGTGGTGCTGGCCATCGTCGGCCTGGGAGTATCCGCCTTCCTGCGCCTTGGCGCCGGCATCTATGCCGACAACAGGGACCGCAGCCTGCTGGTGGATCGCAGCCGCTTCCTGGCCGAGCGGCTCGGCCGCGAGCTGCGCCTGGCCGCACCGAATTCACTCAGGCTCAGCAGCGACGGCCGCTGCCTGGAATTCGTGCCCATCCGTCAGGCGCTGGCCTACGATGCGGCGCCCATTGCCCCGGCGGCGGCCGGTGACCAGCTGGCGGTATGGGATCCGGACGCGGCCTATGTGGCGGCGGCGGGCGACCGCCTGGTGATCAATCCGCTCCGCTTCGCCCAGGCCCCCCTGCGGGCCCGGGACTATTTCCCGTCCAGCGCCGCCAACGCCGCCATCGACGCCATTGCCGCCCCGGATGGCGATGGCCGCCGCCTGCTGGCCCTGGCGGGAGCCCACCAGTTCCCCTCGCCCTCACCGGGCCGGCGTGCCTTCGTGTACGGCGACTGGCAGGCCTTCTGCCTGCAGGGAGACAGGCTGCTGGTGATGCGCGGGGTGCCGGTGTCCGAGGCCGAGCCCGCCGTGGCGCTGCGACAGGGGGAGGGCTGGTCCTCCGTGGTGCTGGCCTCGGGCCTTACCCCGCTGAGCGGCCAGCCCCTCTTTACCTATGATCAAGCCAGGGCCAGGGTGCAGATCCGCCTGCGGCTTGGCGAAAAGGACGAAAGCATGGAGCTCTATCATGGCGTTGCCATACCCAACAGCCGCTAGGCAGAGGGGCGCCAGCCTGCTGGTGGTGGTGGCCCTGATGGTGATGATGCTGGCCCTGGGCTCGGCGCTGCTGCGCATCCTGGGCACCGGCGGCCAGAGCCTGGCCCAGGAGGTGCTGGGCCAGGAGGCCAGGCAGATGGCCGCCTCCAGCCTGGATGCCGCCCTGGCCCAGCTGTTTCCCCTCAACGCCTCCGCCGCCGGCTGCGGCGCCGTGGCCACCTCGGCCCCCGACTACCAGGGCCGGGGCCTGGAGCGCTGCGACGCCGTCATCGCCTGTCGCCGCCTGGACGGCGCCGGCGGTCCCGGCCTCTTTGAACTGACCGCCAGCGCTAGCTGCAACGCCGGCGAGGTGACCGCCAGCCGCGCCCTGACCGTGACGGCAAGGGAGCTGGACTGATGCCTTGGCTGCTGTTTTTGCTTCTGCTCCTGTTGCCGGCCCAGCTCTGGGCCGCCCAATGTTCGCTGCTGTGGCCACCATCGACCGAAGGCACGGCCGGCAGCCCTGTGGAGCCGGTGCTGCCGCCAGGCAACTACAGCCAATTCTGGAACCGTAATTTCAAGAACAAAGACTTCACCAGTGAGTCCTTCGCCACCGGCAACCATTTCTTCACCGGCGGCGAATTGGGCAACTACGAGCTCACCACCAACGGCACCACCACCCGCATCTTCATCAACGGCAACCTGGTGCTTAACAACAATGTCTTCCTCAATGCCAGTGGCAGTCCCGCCAACCTGTTGATCTACGTGGACGGCACCTTCGAGGTGAAGAGCAAGGCGACCATCCATGCCTTCATCTACGCCCGCCAGTTTGTGGATTTGCGTGGCCAGGCCCATATCACAGGTGCCGTGACCACGGCCGGTGCCATCAGCGATCCGGCCGGCCAGGACAATATCGTCTACGATGGCGACGCCCTGGAGCAGCTGGAGCCGGACGGCTTCTGCGACCAAGGTGCCGGCACCCTGCTGCTGGGCCTGAACGCCGGCGACCATGCCCTGACCTGCCAGGCCCAGCAGGTCTCCCTGACTGCCGGCCTGGACAGCGATGGCGACGGCCTGGCCGACAGCCCCTATGAGGGCCCCATCGCCCTGGCGGCCAGCAGCGGCAGGGGCGACTGGGCCCTGATCAGCGGCCAGGGCCAGCTGGACAACGGCACCCCCGACGACGGCCAGGCCGGCTACCAGATGGTGGCGGCGGACAACGGCGCCGTCACCCTGGCCTTCGCCACCAAAGAGGCCGCCGAGCTGGCCCTGAGCGCCGAGGTGGACGGCAGCCTGGTGTCCGACGGCGTCACCTTCAGGCCCTTTGGCCTGCTGGCAACGCCCTCCAGCCCACCCTGGGGCAGGGCGAGCCAGATCGCATCCCATCCCTTCTCCCTGGTGCTGGAGGCGGTGGGCCCGGATCCGGACGCCCTCGGCTGTAGGCCCGTCGCCGGCTACAGCGGCGCCAAGACGTTGCGGGCCTGGTTTGCCCAGAGCGATGCCCTGGCGGCCACCACCGAGGTGCCCAGCCTGGCCGGCACCGCCCTGGCCCAGGGGGAGGGCAATGCCGTGACCCTGAGCGTCAGCTTCCAGGACGGTGTCAGCGAGCCCCTGGCTGGCTTTTATGCCGAGTCCGGCCGGCTGGAGCTGGCCTTCAGGGACGATGCAGGCCTGGGGGCGCCGCCGGACGGCAGCGGCAGCGAGCTGGTGGGCGGCGGCTCCCTGGTGTTCTCCCCCTGGCTGCTCAGGCCGGAGCTGGCCCGCAGCGGCACTGTCGACAACTCGGGGGGCAGCGCGCCTTTCGTGGCTGCCGGCGCCGACTTCGAGGTGTTGGTCCGGGCCCTGCGCTGGGATGCCGGCCAGGATGGCAATGACGATGGCGTGCCCGATGACTCAGCCGGGCTGGCTGCCGTGGCCAGTTCGCTACGTTTCAACGGGGCCGGCGAGTTCCTGGCCGGCGCCTTCCTGCCCAGCTGCAGCGGCTGCGCCGCCGGCAGCTTCGGCCCGGCCGGTTTCGCCGGTGGTTTCGGCGGCGGCCAGGCCTGGCTCGGCACAAGTTATTCGGAGGTGGGCGCGGTCGAGATCAGCACCCCGGGTATCGACTTCCTGCAGGCCGGCAATGGCATCCCCAGCCTGGCCCTGGCCCTGGGCCGTTTCTATCCCCATCATTTTGTTGCCAGCGGCAGCCCGGCGGCCGCCTGCCTGGCGGGCGACTTCAGCTACCAGGATCAGCCCTTCGACCTGGAGCTGCAGCTGCAGGCCAACAACCAGGCCGGGACCAGGGTCGGCAACTACCACGGCAGCGGCTACGAGGCCCTGGGCTGGCCGCTGCTGGATGCCGGCCACCTGGATTTCTCGGCGGAAAACGGCAACGACGGCGTGGATCTCAGCGGCCGCCTGGCCCTGAGCCAGGGGGTGCTGGCCTGGCAAAACGGTGTCATGGCGGCGGAAACGCCCCTCCAGCTCACCTTTGCCCGGGGCGCCGCCCCGGACGGCCCCTTCGACAACCTGGCCATTGGCCTGGCCATCAGTGGTCCCAATGGCGAGGATCTGCTGGCTGGCGCCAAGGACAGCAACCCCGCCGACGGCCTGGACTACGGCGCCGGCGGCGGCTCCCACCAACGGCTTGGCGGCACCAGGCTGCGCCATGGCCGGCTGCTGGCGGTGGACGGCCAGGGCCAGGCCGATGCCGGGCTTGCCCTGCCGCTGGCGGTGGAAGATTTCGACGGCAGCGGCTTTGCGGTCAACGCACTCGACAACTGCACGGCGCTGCAGCTGCCCTGGCTGACCTTTTTCGATGGCGACAACAATCCCCTGGCAGGCAATGCCGGCCTGCCGGTGGGCAGCGGCAGCACCACGGCGACCCTGGATCCGGCCCTGGCCGCGGACGGCGTGCTGGGGCTGTCCTTCACCGCGCCCGGTGACAGCGGCCTGCTTTATTACGAGCTGGATTACGGCCAGATCCCCTGGCTGGGCTGGGACAGGGACGGTGACGGCGCCCCGGATGCCCGGCAGCGGGGCACCGTCATCTTCGGGCCGGCCTTCCGTGGCAATGATCGCATCATCTGGTGGCGGGAAACGGGTAATTGAGCAGCAATGCCCAAACCCTTGATAAACGCCGCACCTTTGTGGTGCCGGCTTGCTTGTGGATAACCCAAGCCGTTGGTAAAGTTAGCCGATTAGCTTTTCGACTGCATAACTAGAACAGGATTGGCCCCTGCAATGTTCAAAGTACTCCGTGGTATTTTCTCCAACGATCTCTCCATTGACCTGGGTACCGCCAACACGCTGATCTATGTCCGTGAAAAAGGCATAGTGTTGAATGAACCGTCAGTCGTGGCCATCCGCCAGGAGCGCTCCGGCGGTCCCAAGAGCGTGGCTGCCGTTGGCCATGCCGCCAAGCAGATGCTGGGCCGGACCCCCGGCAACATCAAGGCCATCAGGCCCATGAAGGACGGTGTCATCGCCGACTTCTACGTCACCGAGAAGATGCTCCAGTACTTCATCAAGCAGGTCCACGAGAATAATTTCCTGCGCCCCAGCCCCCGCGTGCTGGTGTGCGTGCCGGTGGGCGCCACCCAGGTGGAACGCCGCGCCATCCGTGAATCCGCCCTGGGTGCCGGCGCCCGCGAGGTGTACCTCATTGAAGAGCCCATGGCCGCCGCCATAGGTGCCGGCCTGCCGGTCTCCGAGGCCACCGGCTCCATGGTGGTCGATATCGGTGGCGGCACCACAGAGGTGGCCGTCATCTCCCTGAACGGCGTGGTCTACTCCTCCTCGGTGCGTATCGGTGGTGACCGCTTCGACGAGGCCATCATCAACTATGTGCGCCGCAACTACGGCTCCCTGATCGGCGAAGCCACCGCCGAGCGCATCAAGCACGAGATCGGCGCCGCCTACCCGGGCGACGAGGTCAAGGAAATCGAGGTCCGCGGCCGCAACCTGGCCGAGGGCGTGCCGCGCAGCTTCACCCTCAACTCCAACGAGATCCTCGAGGCCCTGCAGGAGCCCCTCACCGGCATCGTCAGCGCCGTCATGGTGGCCCTGGAACAGTGTCCGCCGGAGCTGGCCTCCGACATTTCCGAGCGCGGCATGGTGCTCACCGGCGGTGGCAGCCTGCTCAAGGATCTGGATCGCCTGCTGATGGAAGAGACCGGCATCCCCGTGGTGCTGGCCGACGATCCCCTGACCTGCGTGGCCCGGGGCGGCGGCAAGGCGCTGGAGATGATCGACATGCACGGCGGCGATATCTTCGCGGAAGAATGACAGAGGGGGCGCTGAAAGGCGCCCTTTTGCTCAGATGAAGCAGATATTCGTCCAAGGCCCCTCCCTGCAGCTGCGCCTGCTGCTGCTGGTGATACTGTCCGCGTTGATCATCTTCGTGGACCGCGGCATGCATGGCTTCGACCGCGCCCGCCTGTACCTCAATTCCCTGGTCAGCCCGGTCCAGTACCTGGCCAGCGCCCCCACCAACCTGCTGCGCTGGGGCAGCGAGGAATTCAATACCAGGGCCAGGCTCCAGGCCGAGAACCAGGAACTCAAGTCCAAGCTGCTGGGACTGTCCGAGCGCCTGCAGCGCCAGACCTTCCTGGAAGAGGAAAACGCCAAGCTGCGCCAGCTGCTGGGCTCGCCGGTACGCCAGGAGGCCCGCAAGATGGTGGCCGAGGTGATGGCGGTGGACTCCAACCCCTTCAGCCTGGAACTGCTGGTCGACAAGGGCGCCGTCAGCGGCGTCTATGAGGGCCAGCCGGTCATCGATGCCCAGGGCGTCATCGGCCAGGTGGTCAACGTCGGTCCTACCACCAGCCGGGTGCTGCTGGTGGCCGATGCCACCCACGCCATCCCGGTGCGGGTGGCCCGCAACGGCATCCGCTCGGTGGCCTCCGGTACCGGCCAGCTCGACGAACTCAGCCTCAACCATGTGCCGCACCGTTCCGATATCAGGCCCGGCGATCTGCTGCTGTCCAGTGGCCTGGGTGGCCGCTTCCCCGAGGGCTACCCGGTGGCCAGGGTCACCTCGGTGCTGTCCGACGAGGGCAAGCCCTTTGCCCGGGTGCTGGCCAAGCCCATCGCCGAGCTGGACCGGATCCGCTACCTGCTGCTGCTGTGGCCGGCGGACGCCCCGGCGGCGCCGGTGGAGGATAGCCAATGAACCGCCTGATCCTGCCGCTGACCATCATGGTGGCGCTGGTGCTGGCCATGCTGCCCATGCCGCTGAAGCTGGACGTGTTCCGGCCCGACTGGGTCAGCCTGGTGCTGATCTACTGGATCATGGCCACCCCCCACAAGATCAACGTCGGCATCGCCTGGCTGGTCGGCCTGGTGCTGGACGTGCTGCTGGGCTCCACCCTGGGCGTCCATGCCTTGGCCCTGGCCATCATCGCCTACCTGGTGGCCCTGAATTTCCAGAAGATACGTACCTATTCGGTGTGGCAGCAGGGGCTGATCGTGATGTTCCTGATTTGCGCCAAGCTGCTGCTGGTGTACTGGGTGGAGCACATCACCAACAGGGTGCAGCTGCCGCCGGGCTATTTCTGGCCGGTGCTGACCAGCGGCCTGATGTGGCTGTGGTGCTTCCCGGTGCTTCGCAAGATCCGTCGACGCTTTCGCATTCGCTGACCATGAAGACATTGCCGCCCATCTATCTCGCTTCCCAGTCCCCCAGGCGCCGGGAGCTGCTGGCGCAGCTGGGCCTGGCGTTCGCCACCCTGTCCATTGATGTGGACGAAACGCCGCTGCCCGGCGAGCCCCCCCTGGCCCTGGTGGAACGGCTGGCCAGGCGCAAGGCCGAGGCCGGCGCCGCCATCGCCCCCGAGCCGCGCCCGGTGCTGGGCTCCGATACCCTGGGGGTGCTGGACGGCGAGCTGCTGCTCAAGCCCAGGGACGAGGCCGACGCCAAGGCCATGCTGCGCCGGCTCTCCGGCCGCCGCCACCAGATCCACACCGCCATCGCCTTCTCGGACGGCCGCCACACCCTCAGCCAGGTGGTGACCAGCGAGGTCAGCTTCCGGCCCCTGTTTGAGGAGGAGATCCAGGCCTACTGGGACAGCGGCGAGCCCGCCGACAAGGCCGGTGCCTACGGCATCCAGGGCCTGGGCGGCCGCTTCGTCAGCCACCTCAGCGGCAGTTATTTCGCCGTGGTAGGCTTACCTTTGATGGAGACGGAGCAGTTGCTGCGTCGCTTTGTCGTTAAGGATCCCGCGTGAGCGCTGAACTACTGATCAACGTCACCCCCAGCGAAACCCGTGTCGCCCTGGTCGAGAGCGGCATCCTCCAGGAGGTGCACATAGAGCGGGCCGCCAAGCGTGGCCTGGTGGGCAACATCTACAAGGGCAAGGTCAGCCGGGTGCTGCCGGGCATGCAGGCCGCCTTCGTGGACATCGGCCTCGACAAGGCCGCCTTCCTGCACGCCTCCGACATAGTGCCCCCCGGCGAAGGCCTGGACGACGAGGATCTCAAGCCCTTCCAGGCCGGCGACATCGCCCGCCTGGTCCACGAGGGTCAGGACATCATGGTGCAGGTGGTCAAGGATCCCCTGGGCACCAAGGGCGCCCGCCTCACCACCGACATCACCCTGCCGTCCCGCTACCTGGTGTTCATGCCCGGCGCCAGCCATGTGGGGGTGTCCCAGCGCATCGAGGGCGAGGAGGAGCGCAACCGCCTCAAGGAGCTGGTGGAGCCCTATTGCGACGAGTCCGGCGGCTTTATCGTCCGTACCGCCGCCGAGAACGCCGGCGAGCGGGAGCTCAAGGAAGATGCCGCCTTCCTGCGCCGGGTCTGGGCCAAGGTGGCCGAAAGGCGCAAGCGCAACAAGAGCAAGACCATGCTCTACGAGGAACTGTCCCTGGCCCACAGGGTGATCCGCGACTTCGTGGGCACCGAGCTGGACCGGATCCGGGTCGACTCCAGGCTGACCTTCGAGAGCCTCAAGGAATTCTGCGCCGAGTTCGCCCCCGAGCTGGGGGCGGTGCTGGAGTACTATCCCGGCGAAAGGCCCATCTTCGACCTCTTCGACGTCGAGAACGAGATCCAGCGGGCCCTGGATCGCAAGGTGGAACTCAAGTCCGGTGGCTACCTGATCATCGATCAGACCGAGGCCATGACCACCATCGACATCAACACCGGCGCCTTCGTGGGCAGGCGCAACCTGGAAGAGACCATCTTCAACACCAATATCGAGGCCACCCAGGCCATCGCCCGCCAGCTCCGGCTGCGCAACCTGGGCGGCATCATCATCATCGACTTCATCGACATGACCGATGATGACCACAAGCGCCGGGTGCTGCAGAGCCTGGAGCAGGCCCTGGCCCGGGACAGGGCCAAGACCAACATCAACGGCTTCTCGCAGCTGGGCCTGGTGGAGATGACCCGCAAGCGTACCCGCGAAAGCCTGGAACACATCCTCTGTGGCGAGTGTCCTTCCTGTAAGGGCCGTGGCCAATTGAAGACGGTGGAGACCGTCTGCTTCGAGGTGCTGAGGGAGATCATGAGGGTCAACCGCGCCTACGAGGCGGACCAGTTCACCGTCTACGCCTCGCCCAAGGTGGCCGAGGCGCTCAGCGACGACGAGTCCCACGCCCTGGCCGAGCTGGAGGTGTTCATGGGCAAGCAGGTGAAGATCCAGAGCGAACCCCTCTACAACCAGGATCAGTTCGACGTGGTGATGATGTAGTGGGTCTGTTGACGAGATGGCTGGGCTGGCTGGCCCGTAAAACCTGGCTGCTGTTGGCACTGACCCTGGTGCTGACCGCCCTGGCCATATCCGTCGCCCGCATCGCCATCACCAGGCTGGACCAGGTCCGCCCGCAGCTGCTGGGCTGGATCCAGGCCGAGACCGGCCTGCCGGTCCAGGCCTCCAGTCTGCGGGGCAGCTGGGTCGGCCTGGGGCCGGCCATCGAGATCACCGATCTGACCCTGGCCGACGGCGAGCTGCTGGACCTCAGCGCCAACAAGGTCCAGCTGCAGCTGAGGTTCTGGTCCAGCCTGCTCAACCTGGAGCCCAGGCTGGCCGCGGTGGAAGTGGACGGCCTGCGCCTCTCCCTGAGCCGCTGGCCCCAGGGCACAAAGGGTGACCGGGGCGGTGGTGACGGCCTGGCGGCCCTGGAGCGGCTGTTCTTGAGCCAGCTGGGCAGGGTCAGGCTGCGGGAGGCCGAGCTCACCCTGCCCAGCCGCTTCGGCCCGCGCACCCTGGTCATCGACCAGGCCGCCTGGCTCAACGGTCTCTACCGCCACCAGGGGGTGGGCACCGGCCGAGTCAAGGAATACGGCAACCAGCAGGCCCGCTTCATCATCGATCTCTACGGCCTGGAAGACCGGCTTTCGGAACTGGACGGCCGCTTCTTCCTGGACGGCCAGGGCCTGCACCTGGATCCCTGGATCAACACCTTCCTGGGCGACACCCTGGCCCTGGATCAGGGCAGCCTCAACGCCCGGCTCTGGGTGGACTTCGAACAGGGCCAGCTCACCGGCGGCCAGCTGCAGATCCGTGACTCCCAGGCCAGTTTCGCCGGCCACCGCCTGGCCGTGCCGGATCTGGTACTGGGCCTGAGCCGCCAGGAACAGGGCTGGCAGCTGGACAGCCGCCGCAGCCGGCTGCTCACCGACGATCAGCCCTGGCAACTGGGGCAGCTGCAGCTTAGGCGCCAGGGCGACGACATGCTGCTCTACATCGAGGAGCTGGCGCTTGCCCCCCTGGTGCCGGTGCTGTCGTTGTGGCGGCCGCTGCCAGAGCCGCTCAAGGCCTGGCTGCAACAGGCCTCCCCCGATGCCCGGCTCAGTGATCTCTACCTGGCCGGCAGCAGTCCTGAACAGCTGGCGCTGGATCTGCGCCTGGCGGATCTCCGCCTGGGCCCGGTCGGTGCCATGCCCGGCCTCGAGGGCCTGTCGTTCAGGGCCAGCTGGGCCAAGGACAGGGGCCTGGTGCGCTTCGATGACCAGGCCCTGCAGCTCAGTCCCGGGCCGCACCTGGCCGAGCCGGTGACCATCTCCCGCCTGGACGGCGACGTGCAGCTGTGGCGCCAGGGCCAGGACTGGCATCTGGGCAGCCGGGCCCTGGCCATCGCCAACGACGAGCTCGGCCTCGTCGCCCGGGGCAACCTGGCCCTGGGCGAGCGGCCCGGCATGGGCCTCTATGCCGAAGTGAGCCACCTGGACGTGGCCAGGGCCTATCGCTACCTGCCCCTGAGTGTCATGCCCGAGCAGGTGACGGGTTACCTGGCCCGGGCCCTGGTCGCGGGCCAGGGCCGGGGCCAGGTGCTCTGGCAGGGCGCCTTTGCCGACTTCCCCTACGGCGGCGGCGAGGGGCTGTTCCTGGCCGAGGCCAGGCTCGATGAGCTGGCCTTCGCCTTCGACGAACACTGGCCTACCCTCAGGGACGCCAGCCTGACCGCCCGTTTCGAGAACGCCGCCATGCAGGTCACGGGCCACCGGGGCCGGCTGCTGGAGGTGCCCATGGCGGCCCTGAGTGCCGAGATCCCCAACCTGGGGCGCGATGCCAGGCTGCTGATCGACGCCAGCGCCAACACCACGGGCCAGGCCGTTTCTAAGCTGATGCGGGCCTCGCCCCTGATCGGGGTCGGCCAGGCCCTGACCGAACTGGTGCTCACCGGGCCCGTGAGCGGCGCGGTGCAGCTGGATATCCCCCTGACCGGCGGCAAGCCCGGTATCAAGGGCAGCGCCCGTCTCAAGGACAACCAGGTGCAGGCGCTGGCCTTCCCGCTGGAGAAGGTCAGCGGCAAGCTGAGCTTCGACGGCGCCCGCCTCAGCGCCAAGGGCATCCGCGCCGAATTGTACGGCCAGCCCCTGGCGATATCCCTGACCAGCGACCAGCGGAAGCAAGGCTACCAGGTGAAGCTGGATCTGGCCGGCCAGCTGATGCCAAAGAGGCTGCAGCTGCCCCAGACCGAGCTGCTGTCCGGCAGCAGCGACTGGCAAGGCAGTCTGGATCTGCTGCTCAGGGAGCAGGGTTTCACCATGGAGCTGGCCCTGGACTCCAGCCTCAAGGGCCTGGCCAGCCAGTATCCCTATCCGGCCCGCAAGGAGGCCCTGGAAAGCTGGCCCCTGGCGGTGCGGGTCAAGGGCGACGAGCTGGGCCAGACCCTGACCGCCGAGCTGGGCAACAGGGCCAGGGCCCTGGCCCACCTCAAGGACGGCCAGGTGGCGGACTGGACCCTGGCGGTACAGCAGGCCAGGTTGCCGGAGACTGTGGCAGGGGAAGGGCGCCTGGCCGCCACCGTCCAGGTGCTGGAGGCCCAGGAATGGGTGGAGGCGCTGCTGCCGAGACTGGGCTCAGGCCAGGGCAGCTTCCCGCCCCTGACCGAGGTGCGCCTGGAGAGCGAGCGGCTGCTGGCCCTGGATCAGACCCTCAACGACGTAACCCTCACCGCTACGCCGGATGGCCGCAGCTGGCACGTCAAGGCCGCCGCCAAGGAGCTGGGCGGCGAATTCTGGCTGCCGCTGGACTGGGGCCGTGAGCCGGTGCTGGTCAACCTGAGCCGCCTGGCCCTGGAGCAGTGGCAGCCCAGCCAGGGCGAGGGTGGCGAACCGCTGCAGCCCACCGACATACCGCCGTTCAAGCTGTACTGTGGCGATTGCCGGGTGCTGGGCGTCAACCTGGGGGAGGTCACGGCCGAGGCCGTGCACAAGGGCGGCGACATGGTGCTGGACAAGGTGAAACAGCAGCTGCCGGCCGGGCGGATAGAGGCCAAGGGCGGCTGGCTTGCCGATGGTGAAAGCCACATGGCCTTCCGGCTCGAGGCCGGCAACGTCGATGACTACCTGCAGCAGCTGGGCTTCGGCGCCTCCCTCAAGGAATCCAGGGCTAAGGGCCAGGCCAGTCTGAGCTGGCCCGGGGCCCCCTATGATTTCGATCTGACCATGGCGGCCGGCACCGTCAAGGTGGAGCTGGGCAAGGGCTATGTGGCCGATGTGTCCGACCAGGGCGCCAGGCTGCTGACGGTGTTCAGTTTCGACTCCCTGCGCCGCAAGCTGGCCCTGGATTTCAGCGATCTGTTCGACGAGGGGCTGCACTACGACAAGATCGAGGCCGAAGGGGTGCTCAGCAACGGCCTGCTGCGCTCCGAGAAGATGCGCATGGACGGCGTGGCCGGCGACATGGAGGCCCAGGGCTGGACCGACTTCAACGCCAATACCCTGGCCTACGACATCCGCTTCTATCCCAATGTCACCGGCAACCTGCCGGTGCTGGCCGCCTTCGCCGTGACGCCCATTACCGGGGTGGCCGTCTATGCTCTGACCAAGATCTTCGGTCCCGTCATCGACGTGGTCACCGAGATCCGCTTCAAGCTGCACGGTCCCCTGTCGGCGCCCATCATGGAGGAAGTCAGCCGCAAGAAGGATGCCGTGGCCCTGCCCGAGCCGCCGCCGGAACCCCAGCAGGAAGAAGGGGAGCCGCAAGCGCAACACCAGCAGGAGGAGAAAGATGAGTGAACTGACGGTGCTGCAGATGGTGTCCGTACCGGACGTCAATGCCAACCTGGACTTCGTGGAGCAGCAGCTGTCGGCCATGCCCAGGGAGCCGCGGCTGGTGGTGTTGCCGGAATGCTTTGCCTGCTTCGGCGGCAAGGACAGGGCCCAGCTGGCCATTGCCGAGCCCTTTGGCGAGGGCCCCATCCAGAAACGCCTGGCGGACATGGCCAGGCGCCACGGGCTCTGGCTGGTCAGCGGCACCCTGCCCATCCAGAGCGCCGATCCGGACCGTTTCTTCGCCGCCTCGCTGCTGTTCGACGACCAGGGCCAGATCCGCGCCCGCTTCGACAAGATGCACCTGTTCGATGTCAAGGTCGCCGACAACACCGGCACCTATGCCGAATCGGCCACCACGGTGCCGGGCCATGCCCCCACCGTGGTCGACACGCCCTTTGGCCGCCTGGGCATGGCGGTCTGTTATGATATCCGCTTTGCCGAGCTCTTCGCCTTCTACCGCCAGGCCCAGGTGGACATCCTGGTGCTGCCGGCGGCCTTCACCGCCAAGACCGGCCAGGCCCACTGGGAGGTGCTGTGCCGGGCCAGGGCCATCGAAGGCCAGTGCTGGCTGCTGGGCGCCAACCAGGGCGGCAGCCATGCCAACGGCCGGGAAACCTGGGGCCACTCGATGATCGTCAACCCCTGGGGCGAGGTAGTGGCGGAGCTGGGACTGGGGCCAGGCCAGTTGAGCACCAGCCTGGATGAGCGCCTGGCCGGGCAGATCCGCCAGGCCATGCCGGTGGACAAGCACCGCAGATTCACCCTGACACCGCCCGACATCAAGGAGCATTCATGAGTCATTTTCAGCAGGTGGCCGACCGCATTCTGGCCCCCGCCGGGCTGTCGCCGATTGAACTGGAACAGGTACTGGGCCGCATTCACCGGCACCAGGTGGATTATTCCGATCTCTATTTCCAGGCCTCCAGCCACGAGGCCTGGGTGCTGGAAGACGGCATCGTCAAGGAAGGCAGTTTCAACATCGAACGCGGCGTGGGCGTACGCGCCTGCAGCGGCGAAAAGACCGGTTTCTCCTACGCGGAGGAGATCAGCCTGGAGGCCCTGAACCAGGCCGCCGATGCCGCCCGCAGCATTGCCGGCAGCGGTGGCGAGGGCCGCATCAAGGTGGCCGGCGCCGTTGCCGCCAAACCCCTGTACAGCGCCCTGGATCCCCTTGGCAGCCTTAGCGAGGCCGACAAGCTGGCCCTGCTCAAGGAAGTGGACGCCGAGGCCAGGCGCCTGGACAGCCACGTCAGCCAGGTGATCGTCTCCCTGGCCGGGGTCTACGAAGAGGTACTGGTGATGGCCAGCGACGGCACCCTGGCCAGTGACATCAGGCCCATGGTGCGCTGCAACTGCACCGTGCTGGTGGACAAGGACGGCCGCCGTGAGCGCGGCAGTGCCGGCGGCGGCGGCCGTTTCGGCTACGACTACTTCACCCAGGTGGTGGACGGTGGCAAGCGGGCCCTGGGTTATGCCCGGGAGGCGGTGCGCATGGCCATGACCAACCTGGACGCGGCGCCGGCCCCGGCCGGCGAGCTGCCGGTGGTGCTGGGGGCCGGCTGGCCCGGCGTGCTGCTGCACGAGGCCGTGGGCCATGGCCTGGAAGGAGACTTCAACCGCCGCGGCACCTCCGCCTTTGCCGGTCGCATCGGCGAACGGGTGGCCGCCAAGGGCGTCACCGTGGTGGACGACGGCAGCATCGCCGAGCGCCGCGGCTCACTGACGGTGGACGACGAAGGCACCCCGACCGGGGAGACGGTGCTGATCGAGGACGGCATCCTCAAGGGCTATATGCAGGACAAGCTCAATGCCCGCCTGATGGGCATGGCGCCCACCGGCAACGGCCGCCGCGAGTCCTATGCCCACCTGCCCATGCCGCGCATGACCAATACCTTTATGAGCAGCGGCAGCCATGATCCCGAGGAAATCATCGCCTCGGTGGACAGGGGCATCTACGCCCCCAACTTCGGTGGCGGCCAGGTGGACATCACCAGCGGCAAGTTCGTGTTCTCGGCCTCCGAGGCCTATTTGATCGAGAAGGGCCGCATCACCACCCCCATCCGCGGCGCCACCCTGATCGGCTCCGGGCCGGAGGTGATGCAGCGGATCTCCATGATCGGCAACGACAGCAGGCTGGATCCCGGCGTCGGCGTCTGCGGCAAGGACGGCCAGTCGGTGCCGGTGGGGGTCGGCCAGCCGACCCTGAAGATAGACGCCATCACCATAGGCGGCACCGAATAACAAAAAGCCCGGCTCAGCCGGGCTTTTTGTCAGTAGTAACCATCTTCGGGGTTGTGTACCTGGGGGTCTTCCAGCACGGTTTAGTGCTTACGTTGTTTTCAAAGTGTTGCTGTTGTGTTTCTTGTTTGGGGGGGGGGTAAGATCCAGCACACTCCTGTACAGGAGTTCGATCTTTTTGTTTTTGGAAGGAACCAAATGAAAATTAAGTCCCTAGTGGCATCTGCCCTGATGCTGCCTTTTTTTGCCAATGCCGACATCAGCCTGCAGTGTGAAAACTGCAGTTCACCAGCCTCAGTTGCAAGAAATTTTATTGCCTCGACGACTAATGTGAATAGAGACGATGTGACGGTCTTTGATCTGACGAAGAGGCGCATCGATACATTTCAAGTAGTCAAGGCTTGGGATCCTGAGCTGGGGCGATATAAGGTTTTCACGCAGCCAGTCAATACTCCAGAGGTGCTCAAGAATTCCTTTAATGGTATTTTGGACGCCTTGGATGAGTTTGCGGTGATAGGGGCAATAAAGATTGGAGAGTCGGATACCGTGTATTATAACGGCTACACCCGTGCTCTACCGAATAACGCTTACCAGACGGCGCAATACGATTATTATATAAATTACCTTACAACTTTTGTGAGCTCCGAAAGACGCATCAGGAGCGCGTTGGAAAAAGCCATCGCAGAAGTGAGTGACTGGGTAGGAGCTACTCAAATCGCAGGGAGCTCGATTAAGGTTCCAGATCATCTCAAAGCCATAAAGGTTGTTTATTCCGATGGCTCCTATGAGTACTTTCAAGTTACCTTGCTTTCGTCTACCGAATTTACGCTTAAACCTATAGATGGCACAAGAACTGATGCGGATGGTAATCCCATTAAGAATGATCAGAAAGGGTATGAGAGGATGGGGTTGGGCTTCTATGACCGCCAGAATCTTGAAAACTTTTTGGTCTATGCTGCATCACTGGGTATTTCGATTTCTGGGGATATTCCCGATACGTCTTGCAGTGGCTGTAAGATAATAGACATGGATTGTACGAATAATGTCTGCACTCCCAAAAATAATGAGAGCTAGCACTAGCTTTAGTCTTACATTTCCAAGGTAATAATAAAAATAGAAAGGGGCGGAATGCCCCTTTCGTATATATAAAAACCGATAGGGTCAGTAGTAACCATCTTCGGGGTTGTGTACCTGGGGATCTTCCAGCACGGCGGAGAAATCCACCTCGAACTCGTGCTTGTCGAACTGGTCCTGCAGGCGCAGCTTGCGGTGCTCCCTGTCCACGCTGACCACCCAGCCGCAGCCCTGGCGGGTGGCGCAGAGCATGCCTTCGTGCAGTTTGTTGACGTCCATAGGGCCTCCTTAAACGAGTGCTCCTATCACTTAAGTCTAGTCGCCAACAAAAGGCCCGGCAGTGCCGGGCCTTTTCTCAGTCGGTCAGGATGCCCTTGAGCAGCTGGAACAGCTCCCGGTAGGACTTGGGTGCCTTGTTGGCAGCCTTCTCCTTCTTGGTCTGGCGGACCAGCTGGCGCAGGCGCTGGATCTCCACCTGGGGATACTGCTCGATGAAGGCCTGGAGTTGGGCGTTGTCGCCGTCCACCAGCTTGTCGCGCCACTGCTCCACCAGGTGCAGCTTGGCGTTTTCCAGGGCATGGCGGTTCTTGATCTTGTCAAGGGCCTGCTGGATGGGCTCGGGATCCCGTGCACGCATCAGCTTGCCGATGTACTGGCGCTGGCGGCGGAAGGCCTCGTGCTTCTTGCGGATGCGCTGGGCCAGCTCGATGGCCTCCAGCAGATCCTCGTCCAGGGGGATGGTCTTGAGCTGGCTGGCAGTGAGTTCGATCAGCTCATTGCCCAGATCCTGCAGGGCTTCGCTGTCGCGCTTCAGTTCGCTCTTGGATACGTAGATGATTTCTTCGTCGTCTTTCTCGAAGTCGCTCATGGCATCGCACGGTCGGAAAAGTTTTCCCAATGATACCAGCTTGGCGCCCCTAAGGCGGCCCCCCGCTGTGATATCCTTTGCCCAAACCGATGAACAACGAAATTGGCATACCGTGACCGATAAAGTGCAGATCGAAAAGGAGATGGCCGAGGTCCAGAAACTGGTCCGCTTTGGCCTGGATTGCGCCGCCGAGCTGGGTGCCAGCGGCGCCGAGATGGCCATTTCCCGCCAGGCCGGCCTCAGCGTGTCCACCCGCCTGGGCGAGGTGGAGAACGTCGAGTTCAACAAGGACGGCGCCCTGGGCGTGACCCTGTACCGGGGCCGCAGCAAGGGCTCGGCGTCGACCTCGGATCTGCGTCCGGAGGCCATCCGCGAGGCGGTGGCCGCCGCCGATCGCATCGCCCGCCTGACCGGCGAGGACCAGGCCTCGGGCCTGGCCGATCGCGAGTTGATGGCTTTCGATTACCCGGATCTGGATCTCTGCCACCCCGCCGACCTGGATGCCGAGCAGGCCATCGCCCTGGCCAGGGAGTGCGAGCAGGCGGCCCTGGCCGCCGACAAGCGCATCGTCAATTCCGAAGGTGCCAGCTTCAACAGCCACGCCGGCTTCAAGGTCTACGGCAACAGCCACGGCATGATCGGTGCCTACCCCTCCAGCCGCCACAGCCTGTCCTGCGTGGTCATCGCCCAGGATGGCGAGCAGATGGAGCGCGACTACGACTATAGCCTGGCCCGCCGCCTGGGCGACCTGGACGACGCCAGGACCCTGGGGCTCAAGGCCGCCGACAAGACCCTGGCCCGCCTGGGCGCCCGCAAGCTCGGCACCATGCAGGTGCCGGTGCTGTTCGCCGCCGACGTGGCCACCGGCCTCTGGGGCCACCTGGTGGGCGCCATCAGCGGCGGCAGCCTGTACCGCAAGGCCAGCTTCCTCTGCGATCACCTGGGCAAGGCCATACTGCCGGACTTCGTCAACATCCACGAGGATCCGCTGTTGCCGGTTGGCCTGGCCAGTTCACCCTTCGACAGCGAAGGGGTGATCACCAGGGCCCGCGACATCGTCAGGGGCGGTGTGCTGGAAACCTACCTGCTGACCAGCTATTCGGCGCGCAAGCTCGGCCTTGCCACCACCGGCCATGCCGGTGGCATCTACAACTGGTTCGTGGACGGCAATGGCGACGACTTCGACGCCATGGTGCGCCGCCTGGACAAGGGCCTGGTGGTCACCGAGCTGATGGGCCAGGGCGTCAACATGGTCACCGGCGACTATTCCCGCGGTGCCGCCGGCTTCTGGGTGGAAAACGGCAAGATCCAGTACCCGGTCCACGAGATCACCATAGCCGGCAACCTCAAGGAGATGCTGGCGGGGATCCAGGCCATCGGCTCCGACCAGGAGCGCCGTGCCGGCATCCACACCGGCTCTGTGCTGATCGACAAGATGACGGTGGCCGGCAGCTGAGCCGGCATCGCAGTGAAACGAAAGGGGCCCTTGGGCCCCTTTTTAGTTGAGCATGAGGGTGGCCGAGCCCAGGAAGGCGAACAGCCCCACCACGTCGGTAACCGTGGTCAGCACCACGCCGCCGGCCAGGGCCGGATCGATGTTGAGCTTCTTCATGCCAATGGGCACCAGTACCCCGGTCACGGCGGCGGCCACCAGGTTGATGCCCATGGCGAAGGCGATGATCAACGCCAGATACCAGTTGCCCTTCCAGAGCGCCACCACCAGGGCGATGAGCACCGCCCAGATCAGGCCGTTGAGCAGGCCTATGGCCAGCTCCTTGGAAAACAGCCAGCGGCTGTTGGAGGGGCCCACGTGGCCCAGGGCCATGCCGCGGATCACCAGGGTCAGGGTCTGGGAGCCGGCGATGCCGCCCATGGACGGCACTATGGTCATCAGCACCGCCAGGGTGGCCAGCTGCGCCAGGGTGGCCTCGAACAGGTTGGACACGGCGGCCGCCGCCAGGGCGGTGAGCAGGTTCACCCCCAGCCAGAGGGTGCGGCGGCGGGTGCTCTTGATGACGGGGGCGAAGGTGTCTTCCTCGTCGTCCAGGCCGGCCAGGCTCATCATGGAGTGGCTGGCGTCCTCGCGGACGATGTCCATGACGTCATCGACGGTGATCCGGCCCAGCAGCCGGCCGTCGTCGTCCACCACGGGGGCGGAGTACCAGTCGTAGCGTTCGAACAGCTGGGCCACATCGTTCTCGGCCATGTCGGCGTTGATGGGATCCGGCTCCTCGTCCATCACCGCCTTGACGGTTTCGGCGGGATCGGCGGTGACCAGGTTGGCCAGACGGATCTCGCCGATCAGGCGGTCGTGGCGGTTGACCACATAGAGGCTGTCGGTGCCTTCCGGCAGGGAGCCGCGGCGGCGCAGGTAGCGCAGCACCACGTCCAGGGTCACGTCCGGCCTCAGGGTGATGGTGTCGGTGTTCATGATGGCGCCGGCGGTGCCGTCCGGGTAGGCCAGGGCCTTCTCCAGGCGGGCCCTGTCCTGGCGGTCCATGGCCTTGAGCACCCGCCGGTAGGCGGCATCGGGCAGGCCCCGCAGCACGTAGGCCAGGTCGTCGGTCTCCATGCCCTCGGTGGCGGCCGCCACCTTCTCGGGATCCATCAGCCGGAGGATGCCCCGCTGCACCTCTTCCGACAGTTCGTCGAGGATGTCCCCTTCCTGCTCCGGATCCACCAGCTGCCAGAGCACGGCCCTGGACTTGGGTGGGCTGGATTCCAGCAGGTGGGCCACGTCGGCCGGATCCATGGAATGGAGCATTTCCCGCACGTGCACGAACATGCCGCTGGACAGGGCGGAACTGACGGCTTCGAAGGCGGGGGCTTTGCTCTCTTCGACCATGGCGCTACTCGGGGGCAGGGGTTTCTTGATTGTAACCCAATTCTTTAACTAAAAGAGGGGCTTAGTCTTCGTCGAAGCCGGCGTCGATAAGGCCGCAGACGGCTTCCAGGGCTTCATGGGCCTGGTCGCCGCTGCAGTGCACGGTCACCGGCAGGCCCTGGCTGCCTTCCAGCAGCAGCAGCGCCAGCACCGAGTTGGCGTCGGCCTGGCGGCCGTTGGCTTCCAGGCGGATCTCGGCCCGGAACTGGTGGCAGAGCTGCACCAGGGCCGTGGCGGCCCGGGCGTGCAGGCCGAGCCTGTTCTTGAGGATCAGGGTACGGCTGTGGCGCATCAGTGCTGCAGCTCGCGGTGGCGCAGCTGCACGTCCTTGCCCTTGGTGTCGAAACGGGCCGCCAGCTGTTCGGCGACATAGACGGACCTGTGCTGGCCGCCGGTGCAGCCGATGGCCACCGTCACATAGGCCCTGTTGTTGCGCTCCAGGTGCGGCAGCCAGCTGTCCAGGAAGCCGTCCAGCTGCATCACCAGGCGAGTGACCTCGGGCTCGGCGGCCAGGAAGTCCTGCACCGGCTTGTCCTGGCCGGTGAGCGGCTTGAGCTCCGGTACCCAATGGGGGTTGGGCAGGAAGCGGACGTCGAAGACATAGTCGGCGTCCTTGGGGATGCCGTGCTTGAAGCCGAAGGATTCGAACACCAGGATCAGCGGCCCTTCCTTCTTGCCCAGCACCCGCTCGCGGACGAGCTCCGCCAGTTGGTGGATGGACAGGCTGGAGCTGTCGATGCGCAGCTGGGCCTTCTCCGCCAATGGCTCGAGGCGTTGGCGCTCAAGCCTGAGGGCGTCTTCCAGGCTGCACCTGCTGCCACGGGACAGGGGATGCAGGCGCCGCGTCTCGGAAAAGCGCTTCAGCAGCACCTGTTCGTCGGCATCCAGGTAGATGATGGTGCTCTTGAGGTCGCTGGGGATCCACTCCAGCTCCTCGTCCAGGCCGGTGACATCCTCGGGCAGGTTGCGGATGTCGATGGAAACCGCCACCTGTTCCACCTGGCCGCGCAGGCTCTCGATCAGCGCCTGCAACAGCGGCAGCGGCAGGTTGTCGACGCAGTAGTAGCCCAGGTCTTCCAGCACCCGAAGGGCCACGGACTTGCCGGCACCCGAGGTGCCGCTGACGATGACCAGCTTCATGGGTTGGCCTCGGTCAGGATCTGGTAGAGTTCGGTGTCATCGGCGGCATGGCGTAGCCGGCGCACGGTTTCCTTTTCGGAAAGGCGGCGGGCAATGCTGGCCAGGGTGCTGAGATGGCTCTGGCACTGCTCCTGTGGCACCAGCAGGGCGATCAGCAGATCCACCGGCTGGTTGTCGATGGCGCCGAAGTCGATGGGCTGGGCCAGCTTGATGGCCACCGCCACCGTCTTGTCGGTGCCGGCCAGGCGGCCATGGGGCAGGGCGATGCCGTTGCCGATGCCGGTGCTGCCCAGGCGTTCCCGGGCCAGCATGGAATCGAAGGCGGCGGCGGCATCGATCTGGGGGCACTGCCTGGAGGCCAGTTCGCTGATGACCTCCAGGACCTTTTTCTTGCTGGCACCGGGCGCCAGCATGCTGACCGACTCCGGTGCCAGTATGGCGGTGAGTTCCATGTCTTAGAACTGCTTCATCTTTTCTTTGTGCTTGATGATCTGCCTGTCGAGCTTGTCGATCAGGCCGTCGATGGCGGCATACATGTCCTGGTGTTCGGCGTTGGCAAAGATCTCGCCGCCGCTGACATTCAGCTTGGCTTCGGCGATCTGCCTGAGTTTTTCCACATTGAGGATGACGTGCACGTTGCTGATGTGATCGAAGTGCCGTTCCAGTTTGGCAAACTTGTCGTTGACGTAGTCGCGGATGGGGTCCGTGATCTCGATATGGTGACCTGTCAGGTTGATTTGCATAGCGTCGTCCTTCTTGGCTTGAGCCTATAAGAGACTCTTGCGTTGGTTGGAGGGCGGGATGGCCATGGCCTCGCGGTACTTGGCGATGGTGCGCCTGGCCACCTTGATGCCCTGCTGGGCCAGCAACTCGGCCATCTTGCTGTCGCTCAATGGCTTGGCTGGATTCTCCGCCGCCACCAGCTTCTTGATGAAGGCGCGAATGGCCGTCGAGGAACATTCGCCGCCGTCTTCGGTGCTGACATGGCTTGAGAAGAAGTACTTGAGTTCGAAGATCCCCCTGGGGGTGTGCATGTACTTCTGTGTGGTCACCCTGGAGATGGTCGACTCGTGCATATCCACGGCTTCGGCGATGTCGTTGAGGACCATGGGTTTCATGGCCTCATCCCCGTATTCGAAGAAGCCCTGCTGGAACTGTACTATGCAACGGGCCACTTTCAACAGTGTCTCGTTGCGGCTCTCCAGGCTCTTCAGGAACCACTTGGCCTCCTGGAGATGGGAGCGGATGAACTGGCTGTCGGACTGGTTGCGGGCCTGCCGGCTCATGGCCGCATACTGTTCGTTGATGCGCACCTTGGGCAGGCTGTCCGGGTTGAGTTCCACCGTCCAGCGTCCGGCCTTCTTGGCCACGGTCACGTCCGGTATCACGTACTGGGCCTCTTCCTGCTGGATGCTGTGGCCCGGCCTGGGATTGAGGCTCTGGATCAGCCGCAGCGCCTCGCGCAGCCCTTCTTCCTTGAGCTTGGTCTGGCGCATCAGGGTGCGGTAGTCCCTGTTGCCCAGCAGATCGATATGGTCGCTGACCAGGCACCTGGCCTCCCTGAGCCAGGGCGTCTCGGCGGTGAACTGGCCCAGCTGGATCAGCAGGCACTCCTTGAGGTCGCGGGCGGCGACGCCGATGGGATCGAAGTGCTGGATGCGTTTGAGGACGGCCTCGACCTCTTCCAGGGACACATCGTCTATGGACAGGCTGTCGAGGATCTCCTCGCAACTCTGGCGCAGGTAACCGGCCTCGTCTATGGCGTCGATGATGGCGGTGGCGATGGCCAGATCGGTGTCGCTGAAGGGGGTCAGGCGCATCTGCCAGAGCAGGTGGTCCTGGATGCTGTCGCTGGTCTCGCCCTGGTAGAGGTTGTCGTCGTCGGCCGGTCCGGCCGAGCCGGAAACGCCGGCGGAATAGACCTCATCCCAGGTGGTGTCCACGGGCAGGTCGTCCTTGAGCGCCTGGTCGTTCATGGCCTCGGCGCTGTCCTTTTCCTGGCCATCGGCCTCGCTGTGGGAGGCCTCTGCGCTGTCCCTGGCGGTGTCCTGTTCCTCATCCTGGTGCTCTTCCAGCAGGGGGTTGCTGTCCAGGGCTTCCTGGATCTCCTGCTGCAACTCCAGGGACGACAGCTGCAGCAGGCGAATGGCCTGTTGCAGCTGGGGGGTCATGGTCAGTTGCTGCCCGACGCGCAGTTGCAGTGTTGGCTTCATCACGCTGTGCGCTTTCCTCCAGGGTGGCTTCTCGGTGCCACCTCTTATTGACTATAGCTGGAACTGGTCACCCAAATAGACGTCCCGGACCTGCTGGTTGTCAAGCACGGACTTGGGATCGCCGCTGGCGATCAGCTCGCCGTGGCTGACGATATAGGCGTGCTCGCACACCGACAGGGTTTCCCGCACGTTGTGGTCGGTGATCAGCACCCCGAGGCCACGATCGCGCAGGTGCTCGATGATCTTCTTGATGTCGATCACCGAGATGGGGTCCACGCCGGCAAAGGGCTCGTCCAGCAGGATGAAATCCGGGTTGGCGGCCAGGGCCCGGGCGATCTCCACCCGGCGCCGTTCGCCGCCGGACAGGGCGGCCCCCAGGCTGTCGCGCAGGTGGGTGACGTGGAATTCGTCGAGCAGGGCCTCCAGGGCGTCTTCCCGGCCGGCCTTGTCCAGATCCTTGCGGGTCTGCAGCACCGCCATGATGTTGTCGTAGACGCTGAGCTTGCGGAAGATGGAGGCTTCCTGGGGCAGGTAGCCGATGCCGGCCCGCGCCCGCTCGTGCATGGGGGCCAGGCTGAGATCCCTGTCGTCGATGCGGATGGCGCCCTTGTCGGCCAGCACCAGGCCCACCACCATGTAGAAGGTGGTGGTCTTGCCGGCGCCGTTGGGGCCCAGCAGACCGACGATCTGACCGGTTTCGACCTTGAGGCTGACGTCCTTGACCACCTGGCGGCGCTTGTAGCTCTTGGCCAGGTGCTCGGCATGGAGGGTGGCCATCAGTTGCCGCCCTCCTGTTCTTCCTGCTCCGGCTCTTGTTGCTCTTGTTCCGGCTCCGGCTGTTCGGGCTGCGGCGCCGGGTCGAAGATGGTGGTGACCCTGGCGTCTTCGCCCTTGGCCTCGGCGATCAGCCGCTGGGCATTGAGGTCGTACTGGATCCTGTCGCCCTTGGCCAGGCTGCCCTGCTGCTCGATCTGGGCGTCGCCCTCCATCACCAGCAGCCGCTTCTGGTTGTCATAGGTGATGGTGTTGGCCTGGGCCCTGACCAGTTCGCCGCTGTCCAGTCGCTGCTGGAAGCGGGCGGGCTGGCCCTTGGTAATGAAGATCTTGGTGTCTTCCCGGTTGATGACCTCGGCGCTGTCGGCCTGGATATGCAGGCTGCCCTGGCGGATGTCCACCTTGCCCCGGTAGATCAGACGCTGGCGCTTGCCGTCGGCGTCCCAGTTCTGGGCATTGACGGCGATCTTTTGCCTGAAATCATCCTCGCCGGCCTGGGCCAGCATCGGGCCCAGCAGGGAAGCGAAGAGGGCGAGGTATTGGAAAGTCTTATTCATAGGTTGCAGTTACCTGATCGAGAAGGCGAACCTTCTGGCCATTCAGTTCGGCGGTCATGCCCTTGCCGCGCATCACGAAACGGGGGCCGGAGATGGTGACCCAGTCGTCGCTGCTGAGGGTCTTGGCGTCCAGATCCATCTGCAGGAGGCCCGTTTCGATGCGCTGGATCTGCTGGTTCGGATCCTGGCTGGAGATAATAACATCGTCTTCCAGGGTCACCAGGCGGTTTTGGCTCACCTTACCCTTGCGGGCCTGGATCCGCCAGGGGCTGGTGGCCCCCTCGTCGAAGAGCTCGTACTCGGGCTCTTCCAGGAAGGTTTCTTCCAGCTGGCCATAGTGGACCATGGTGGTGGCCTTGACCCGGTTCGCCAGCCGGCCCTGGTCGTCGTACTGGCTGACCACCAGATCCTGGGCGATGCCGTCCGGCTGGAGATCCTCCACCGTCGGCACCGCCCTGCCGCCGTCCTTGTCCTTGCCGGGCCAGAAGGCCAGCAGCAGGGCGGCGCCGAACAGCAGTATGATGAAGAAGGTGGCGCGGCTCACAGGCTGGCTCCATCCGGGGTCAGGCTGTGGCCCTGGCTCTGCAGCAGCAGATCGCAGACCTCGCGCACCGCGCCGAAGCCGCCGGGCAGGCGGGTGACGTAATCGGCGGCCTGGCTCACCAGGGGATGGGCATCGCTGACCGCCAGGCCCAGGCCGGCCAGCCGGATCAGCTGCAAGTCGGGAATGTCGTCACCTAGGTAGGCGCTCTGGCTTTCCTTGAGGCCCAGCTTGTCAAGCAGCTCCAGGAAGGCGCAGCGCTTGTCGTGCTGGCCCTGGTAGACGTGGGGCACGCCCAGCTGGGCGAAGCGGTCCGCCACGATCTGGGAGTTGCGGCCGGTGATCACCGCCACTTCGATGCCGACGGCGCGCAGGGCCTTGACGCCGAAACCGTCACGGGTGTGGAAGGCCTTGAGCTCCTCGCCGTCGTTACCCAGGTAGATGCGGCCGTCGGAGAAGACGCCGTCGACGTCGCAGACCAGCAGCCTGATGCCCGCGAAGCGGGCGACCAGGGCGTCGTCCATGGGGCCGTAGAGCATTTCCCGCATCAGTAGACCCCCGCCTTGAGCAGATCCTGGAAGTTCAGGGCCCCTATGGGGGCGTTGTTGTCATCGACGACCAGGAGGCCGCCTATCTTGCGCTCCTCCATCAGGTGCAGGGCCTCGGCGGCGAGGATGTCGGCCTTGATGGTGATGGGGCCCTGGGTCATGACCTCGTCGATGTGGGTCTGGTGGATGTCCCTTTCCATGTCCAGGACCCGGCGCAGGTCGCCGTCGGTAAAGACGCCCACCAGGGTGCCGGCGTCGTCGACCACGGCGGTCATGCCCAGGCCCTTGCGGGTCATCTCCAGCAGCGCCTCCTTGAGGCCGACGCCACGGGGAACCACCGGCAGGGCGTCGCCGCCGTGCATCAGGTCCTCTATCTTCAGCAGCAGGCGCTTGCCCAGGCTGCCGCCCGGGTGGGACAGGGCGAAGTCGTCGGCGGTGAAGTCCCTGGCGTTGAGCAGGGCCACCGCCAGAGCGTCGCCCATGGCCAGGGTGGCGGTGGTGGAGGCGGTGGGCGCCAGGTTCAGGGGGCAGGCCTCCTGTTCGACGGCGATGCACAGGTGCACGTCGGCGAAGCGGGCCAGGCTGGAGTCCGGGTTGCCGGTCATGGCCACCAGCTTGATGCCCAGGCGCTTGAACACCGGCAGCAGGGTCAGCAGCTCATGGGTCTCGCCGGAATTGGAGATGGCCAGCACCACGTCGCTTTCGCGGATCATGCCCAGGTCGCCGTGGCTGGCTTCGCCGGGGTGGACGAAGAAGGCGGAGGTGCCGGTGGAGGCCAGGGTGGCGGCGATCTTGCGGCCGATGTGGCCGGACTTGCCCATGCCGGAGACGATGACCTTGCCCTGGCAGTCGAACAGCAGCTGGCAGGCCGCCTCGAACTGGCCGTTGAGGTGATCATGGAGGCCTTCGATGGCCTTTTTCTCGATATCCAGGACCTCGCGGCCCCACTGGATGAAAGACGGCTTGGACATCTGTGGCTATTCCTTCCTTAACCGGCCTGATTATAAAAAAGCGTGAATTGATAGACGACAAAGGCCAGCAGCAGGCCGACGCCGGCGAGCCGGCCGATGCTGCGCACCCCGCCGGACTTGGGCTTGTAGGCCAGGACCAGCAGCGCCAGGGTGATGGCCAGCATCCAGGGATAGTCGCGGGCCATGACGGCCGGATCCAGCTGGGAGGGCAGGATCAGGCCGGGCAGGGCCATGACCGCCAGTATGTTGAACAGGTTGGAGCCGATGATGTTGCCCAGGGCCAGGTCATCGGCCTTCTTCATGACACCGGCCACGGAGGCGGCCAGCTCAGGCAGGCTGGTGCCGATGGCGATGATGGTCAGGCCGATCACCAGATCGGAAACGCCCAGGGCATGGGCGATGTCGATGGCCGCGCCCACCAGGTAGTCGGAGCTCAGCGGCAGCAGCGCCATGCCCAGCACCAGCCAGAACAGGGCCACAGGTGTCTTGACCCCTTCCGGGACCTCTTCCACTTCTTCTTCCACCAGTGGATCGCTGGGGTCGCCGTTCTTGAGGGTGTACCAGGCGATACCGCCGATGACGGCAAAGAACAGTACCGCCAGCAATACCCCTTCCATATGGCCCAGGAAGCCGTCGTAGAGGATCCAGCCGGCCAGCAGGGTAACCAGCAGCAGCAGTGGCATCTCCCGGCGCAGGGTGCCGGAGTGGATGGACAGGGGCCGGATGATGGCCACCAGGCCCAGCACCAGGGCGATGTTGGTGATGTTGGAGCCGATCACGTTGCCGACGGCGGTGTCGGTGTTGCCGTTCCAGGAGGCGGCCGCGGCCACCATCATCTCAGGTGCCGAGGAACCCATGGCTACGATGGTCAGACCGATGAGCAGGGGGGAGATGCCAAGGTTGCGGGCCAGGGCGGCGGCGCCAAAGACAAAGCGGTCTGCGGACCAGACCACCACGGCAAAACTCAGCAACAGGATAAGGACGGTCAGTAGCATGGATCGGAGTCAAAATGGATGCCAGGCGCCAAGTGTAACCAGCGCCGCGCCCTGAACCAAGGGCAGGGACCAGTTCACATCAAATTCAGCAAAGGACGATTATTCTGCCTGGCTACATAATATGTTGCATTTATTCGCATTGTCTTATGGGAGCGGGCTTTCGTAAAATGCCCATCCCGAAGCATTCAGGACGGCACATGATGAGTGGTGCGCCACTGGTTGAAATTGAGAACATGACCTTCCGCCGTGGCGACAGGGTCATCTATGACAACATCAGCCTTGCCATCCCCACCGGCAAGGTGACGGCCATCATGGGCCCCAGCGGTATAGGCAAGACCACCCTGCTGCGCCTGATCGGCGGCCAGCTCAGGCCCGACAGCGGCAGCATCCGCTTTGATGGTCAGGAAATCCCCAGCCTCAAGCGTGGCGAGCTGTTCAAGGTGCGCGAGCGCATGAGCATGCTGTTCCAGAGCGGCGCCCTGTTCACCGACATGACGGTGTTCGACAACGTGGCCTTCCCCCTGCGCGAGCACACCGACCTCAGCGAGGACATCATCCGCAAGGTGGTGCTGATGAAGCTGGAGGCGGTGGGCCTGAGGGGGGCCCGGGATCTGATGCCGTCCGAGCTGTCCGGTGGCATGGCCCGCCGTGCCGCCCTGGCCAGGGCCATCGCCCTGGACCCGGACCTGATCATGTTCGACGAGCCTTTCGCCGGCCAGGATCCCATCTCCATGGGCGTCATCGTCAAGCTGATCCGCCGCCTCAACGACGCCCTTGGCCTGACCAGCGTGGTGGTCTCCCACGACGTGGAGGAGGTGCTGTCCATCGCCGACTACGTCTATGTGGTCGCCGACAAGCAGGTCATAGGCCAGGGCACCCCGCAACAGCTCAGGGACAGCGATTCCGACATGCTGCAGCAGTTTCTCAAGGGTGAGCCGGATGGCCCGGTTCGCTTCCATTTCCCGGCCCGGGAATACCGCCACGACTTGGAGGGCAGGGCATGACGGACGCTCTGGTTCGCCTCGGCGCCACCACCATAGAGGGCACCCGCTCCCTGGGCCGCGCCCTGCTGATGCTGCTGTCGGCCATCTTCGGCAAGCCCCAGCGCAACGGCTTTTCGCTGCTGGTGAAGCAGCTCTATGTGGTCGGCGTGCTGTCGCTGCTGATCATCATGGTCTCCGGCCTCTTTATCGGCATGGTGATGGGCCTGCAGGGCTATACCATACTGGTGGACTACGGCGCCGAGGCCTCGCTGGGGCCCATGGTGGCGCTGAGCATACTCCGTGAGTTGGGCCCTGTGGTGACGGCGCTGCTGTTCGCCGGCCGGGCCGGCTCGGCCCTGACCGCCGAGATAGGCCTGATGAAGGCTACCGAACAGCTGTCCAGCCTGGAGATGATGGCCGTGGATCCGCTGCGCCGGGTGATCGCCCCCCGCTTCTGGGCCGGCGTCATCTCCATGCCCCTGCTGGTGGCCATCTTCAGTGCCGTGGGCATCTGGGGCGGCAAGCTGGTCGGGGTCGACTGGCTGGGCGTGGACGAGGGCACCTTCTGGTCGGTGATGCAGGCGGCCGTGGACGTCAGCGACGATCTGCTCAACGGCCTGATCAAGAGCCTGGTGTTCGCCTTCGTGGTGACCTGGATCGCCGTCTTCAACGGCTATGATGCCGTGCCCAACTCGGAAGGAATAAGCCGTGCCACCACCCAGACGGTGGTGCACTCCTCCCTGGCCGTGCTGGGCCTGGATTTCATTCTCACCGCTTTGATGTTTGGAAACTAAAGTATGCAAGCGAATCGTCGGATCGAACTGCTGGTGGGCCTGTTCATCGCCCTGGGTGTCGCCGCCATGCTGGCCCTGAGCCTGCGCGTGGCCAACGGCAGCGTGGGTGCTGACGGTGACAGCTATCGGCTGCTGGCCAAGTTCGACAATGTCGGCGGCCTCAAGGTGCGTTCACCGGTGAAAGTGGGTGGCGTCGTGGTCGGTCGGGTAGAAAGCATCCGCCTGGATCCCGAAGACTTCACCCCCGTGGTCGCCCTGCAGGTCAGCCAGGAATACAACGCCTTCCCCGAGACCTCGTCGGTGGCCATCCTGACCTCCGGCCTGCTGGGGGAACAGTACATCGGCCTGCAACCCGGGTTCATGGATGAGTCAATCGCTATCCTGCAGGATGGTGATTACATTGAAGACACCAAGTCGGCACTGGTGCTGGAGGAACTGATTGGCCAGTTCCTGTTCGGCCAGTCCAACGACTAAGAGGACATCGTCATGCTGAAACGCACCCTTATCGCTCTGTTGGCCCTGGTCACCGTGGTACTGCCGGCCCAGGCCGACAGCAAGATCGACCGCAGCAACCCCTACACCATGGTGGAGGAAGCGGCCCAGATCGCCTTTGCCCGCCTCAAGGCCAGCCGCAACGACATCCGCGCCAACCCCAATCTGCTCAAGCTGGTGGTGGAGGAAGAGCTGCTGCCCTATGTGGACTACAAGTACGCCGCCTACAAGGTGATGGGCAAGAACTACCGCAACATCTCCAAGGAAGACAGGGATCGCTTCGTGGTGGCCTTCAGGGGCTACCTGGTCACCACCTATGCTCAGGCCTTCACCCTCTATGACGAGCAGGAAGTGAAGTTCGCCAACCGCGGCCAGAACGGTGACTCCAACATCGCCGTCATCAAGGCGCTGATCCTGGATCCCAAGGCCCCCGAGGTGGAGATCGCCTTCAAGGCCCGCCGCAACTCCAAGACCGGCCAGTGGGGCGTGTACGACATGGTGGCCGAGGGTATCAGCCTGCTGTCCTCCAAGCGTGCCGAGCTGGAAGGCCTGATCCGCCAGAAAGGGGTGGAGACGGTGATCACCATGCTCAACGAGAAGGCGGCCAGCGACATCGTCTTCAAGAAGGAAGCCAAGGCCGGCGGCGAGCAGAGCTCCTGACATGGCCGAGCTGAACATCCACTGGCAGGCGCCGGTGCTGACCCTGGCGGGGGAGCTGTCCCGCCATACCGTGCCCCAGCTCTGGCAGGGGCTGCGGCAGTACGGGACCATCGACAGGGTGGTCCTCGACGACCTCGAGCAGGTGGACACCGCCGGCCTGGCCATGCTGGTCCAGCTGTGGGAGGACAATCCCGGACTGATCCTGGCCGGGGCTTCGCAGCGCCTCAGAAAGCTGGCAGAATTGGGCGATCTGCTGGAAATTCTCCCCTTTGCCGAATAGAGCACTATGAACAATCAAGAGATCGAAGCCCTGCTCAAGCAGGCACTGGAGCTTGAGGAAGTCTACGTCCAGAGTGACGGCTCCCATTTCAACATCATCGCCGTGGGCGCCGTCTTCGATGGCCAGCGCCCGGTCAAGCGCCAGCAGCTGGTGTTCGGTCCCCTGACCGACCAAATCGCCGACGGCACCCTGCACGCCATCACCATCAAAGCCTACACGCCCGCCGAATGGGCCAGAGACAAAAAGCTGGTCATGCCCGGCTAAAGCGGACTTCCCATGGATAAATTGCTGATCACCGGGGGGCAGCCCCTGCACGGTGACGTCACCATCAGTGGCGCCAAGAACGCTGCCCTGCCCATTCTCTTTGCAACCCTGGTGGCCGACGGCCCCGTGGTGCTGAAGAACATTCCCCATCTCAACGATGTCACTACCACCATGGCCCTGCTGGGCCGGCTCGGTGCCGGCATCACCCTGGGCGACAACATGACCATAGAGGTGGATCCCACTACCGTGGACCAGCATGTCGCCCCCTATGAGCTGGTCAAGACCATGCGGGCCTCCATCCTGGCCCTGGGCCCCCTGCTGGCCAAGCACGGCAAGGCCGAAGTGTCCCTGCCCGGCGGCTGCGCCATTGGTGCCCGACCGGTCAACCTGCACATCCACGGCCTGGAGCTGATGGGCGCTGAGATCGTCGTCGAGCACGGCTATATCAAGGCCCGCAAGGACGGTCGCCTGCAGGGTGCCCACATCCTCATGGACATGGTGTCCGTGACCGGCACCGAGAACCTGATGGCCGCCGCCGTGCTGGCCGAGGGGCGCACCGTCATCGAAAATGCCGCCCGCGAGCCCGAGGTGGTGGATCTGGCCAACTTCCTCAACGCCCTGGGCGCCAGGATCAGCGGGGCCGGCACCTCCACCCTGGTCATCGAGGGTGTCGAGCGCCTTAATGGCGGCGAGTACCGGGTACAGCCGGACCGCATCGAAACCGGCACCTTCCTGGTGGCGGCGGCGGTCAGCCGTGGCAGCGTCACCTGCCAGGATACCGATCCCAAGCTGCTGGACGCGGTGCTGGTGAAGCTGGAGGAAGCCGGTGCCAAGGTCGAGACGGGCCCGGATTGGATCAAGCTGGACATGGAAGGGCGCAGGCCCAAGGCGGTGGACATCACCACGGCTCCCTATCCGGCCTTCCCCACCGACATGCAGGCCCAGTTCACCCTGCTCAACGCCGTGGCCGAGGGCAGCGCCCGCATCAAGGAAACCATCTTCGAGAACCGCTTCATGCACGTGCCGGAGCTGAACCGCATGGGTGCGGAAATCGACCTGGACGGCAACACCGCCCACGTCAAGGGTGTGGAAAGTCTGTCCGGGGCCCAGGTCATGGCCACCGATCTGCGCGCCTCCGCCAGCCTGGTCATCGCCGGCCTGATCGCCGAGGGCGAGACGGTGGTGGATCGCATCTACCACATCGACCGTGGCTATGAGTGCATCGAAGACAAGTTCGCCCGCCTGGGCGGCAGCATTCGCCGTATCAGCTAGGGCAGCCTAGGCGGCAGCTCACCCACTATCACGAGCATCTACGTCAACGCCCCCAAGCTGTTCGGCGCTAGGGCAGCCTAGGCGGCAGCTCACCCACTATCACCGGCAGCTGCAAAGGCTGCCGGTTTCGTATCACCGTCACTGTGATGCGGGTGCCGGGCCTGGTCTCGGCAAAGACGTCCTTGGCGTGCTGGCCGTTGCGGACCCGCTCGCCGTTGATGGCCACCAGCAGATCCCCGACCAGGATCCCGGCCTGCTGGGCCGGCGAGCCCGGCTCCACGGCACTGATCTCCACGCCCCTGTCACCGACGATGACGGCACTGCGCTCAAAGCGGTAGCTGACCCCCAGGTAGCCGCGGATCACCCGGCCCTGGGTGACCAGCTGCTTGAGCACCTTGGCGGCCAGCTGATAGGGGATGGCGAAGGAAATGCCCGGCACCTCCACCCGTTGGTTGATGTGGAACAGGGCGGTGTTGATGCCCACCAGCACGCCGTTGGAGTTGACCAGGGCGCCGCCGGAGTTGCCGGCGTTGATGGCGGCATCGGTCTGCAGGAAGTCCTGGTAACCGGTGGAACTCATGCCGGCCCGGCCGGTGGCGGAGACGATACCCTGGGTGATGGTCTGGCCGATGTTGTAGGGATTGCCGATGGCCAGCACCACGTCGCCCACCTGGGGTTGGAGGCTGGCGTCCTGGGGGATCACCGGCAGGTTCTCGGCGTCTATGGCCAGCACCGCCAGATCGGTGGCCGGATCGGTGCCGATCAGCTCGGGAAACAGCACCCGGCCGTCCTGGAGCGCCACCACTATCTGGTCGGCGCCGTCGATGACATGGTAGTTGGTGAGCACATGGCCCTGGGGGGTCATGATCACCCCGGAGCCCAAGCCTTCCGGCCGCACATTGGGCTGGCGACTGTAGAGGTTGGTGCCGCTCTGGATGCTCAGGCTGTAGATATTGACCACGGCCGGGGCGGCGCGGCGCACGGCATTGGAGAAACTGAGCAGGGCCGGCAGGTTGGCCTCTTCCCGAAAGACGCTATGGCGCTGTTGGGCCGGGCTGCGCAGCTCGGGAAAAAGCGTCAGCAGCAGGGCGGCGATGAGCAGGCCGAACAGTACGGCCTTGAGGGTGTCTTTCAGCAGGCCAGGCAAGGAGGCTCTCCAGCAGGTGAAAGCCCCGAGCATAGCATGGAATTTCGGCCATAAAAAAGCGGGCCAGAGGCCCGCTTTTTCAAGCTGGATAGGCAGTTAGCGGATCACCAGGAAGAGGGTGTGGCGGCCGCGCTTGATGTTCAGGGCCAGCACGCCGTCGGCGTCGTCCAGCACGTCTTCCAGCTCGCCGAGATCCTCGACACGCTTGCGGTTCACGGCCAGGATGATGTCGCCTTCCTCCAGGCCGCTGATGGCCGCCGGGGAGCGGGGCGCCACGTTGACCACCTTGACCCCTTCGGCACCGTCTTCACGGCGCTTGGCGCTTTCCAGCACCGCACCTTCCAGCTTGGGGTGCAGGCCTTCGGCGGTCCGGGCCACGTCGGCACGGCCCTTGAGGGTGACGGTGACCGTCTCCTGGTCGCCATCGCGGAACAGGCCGATCTTCAACTTGGCGCCTTCACCCAGAGTGGCGACCTTGGCCCTTAGCTCCAGGAAGCTCTTGATACGCTTGCCGTTGACGTGGGTGATGATGTCGCCGGCCTTGATGCCGGCGGCCTCGGCGGCGGAATCTTCCATGACCTGGGCCACGAAGGCGCCCTGGTTGGAGTCGAAGCCCATGGTTTCGGCCAGTTCGCTGGTGAGCACGTCGCCGGTGATGCCCAAGTAGCCGCGGCGCACCTCGCCATGGTCGATGATCTGCTCGACCAGATTGGACATCATGTTGGCGGGGATGGCGAAGCCGATGCCGATGTTGCCGCCGTTGGGGCCTATGATGGCGGTGTTGATGCCGATCAGTTCACCCTTGAGGTTGACCAGGGCACCGCCGGAGTTGCCCCTGTTGATGGCGGCGTCGGTCTGGATGAAGTCCTCGAAATTCTCCACGTTCAGGCCGCTGCGGCCCAGGGCGGAAACGATGCCGGAGGTGACGGTCTGGCCCAGGCCCAGGGGATTGCCGATGGCCACGGCGAAGTCACCGACCCTGACCTCGTCGGAGTCGGCCTTGCTGATGGCGGTGAGATCCTTGGCCTCGATCTGCAGCAGGGCGATATCGGCCCCTTCATCGGCACCTATCTTCTTGGCCTCGAAGGTGCGGCCGTCGGACAGGGTGACTTCGATCTTGTCGGCGTCGTCCACCACATGGGCGTTGGTGACCACGTAGCCTTCACGGGCGTCGATGATGACGCCCGAGCCCAGGCCCTGGAAGGGCTGTTCCCTGAGCTGCTCCCGGGGAACATTGGGACCAAAGAAGAAACGGAAGGCGTCCGGCACCCGCTGGCGCTGCACATGGGTGCCGGCGACGCTGATGCTCACCACGGCCGGGGTGACCCTTTCCAGCATGGGGGCCAGGCTGGGCAGCTTCTGGCCCTCTACGGCCAGGGGCAGGGCGGCGCTGGCATTGGGCGCAGTGAACAACAGGCTGGACCCCAGCAGGGCAGCGGTGAGGGCGGCGACAGAAAAAGACTTGGATTTCATTTACGCTGACTCTCCTTCAAGAAAAACATCAGTCCAGGCTAATCAACTGACTGAAAGACACCGGAAAAAGTTCCGGTGCCTGAATTACTTGATGAGACCGTGACGCTCGTTGGCGTAGTCGCGGGGGGCGTTTTCGAGCAGTTCGGGAGCTTCCTCGGCCTCGTCGTTGCTGGAACCCAACTTGATGAAGTCGGCATCGACGCTGAGCAGGCTGGTGGCGCTCTGGGAAAGGTGGGCGGTGAGCTTGTCGTAGTCCCTGGCCAGGTGCTTGAGCATTTCGGCGGTCTGCTCGAAGTGATCGTTCACATCCTGCTTGTACTGTTCCAGCTCCAGGCGGGTCTGTTCCAGCTCGTGCTTGAGCTGATCTTCACCCAGCTTCTGGCCGCCAAAGACCCGGGCTATGACCAGGCCGATGACCATGCCCAACACCAGGGCAATCAAGACGCTCAGATAGGACATGCTGTTCTCTCGCTTGTGGTTGTCCGTTTTCCTCAATATACACCGGGCCGAGGTGGCCGTGGTACCATGCCGGCCGTGATTTTCGGCACTGGTTCAAGATTCGGGCATAGAGATGAGCGGTAACACCCCCTGGCAGCGCTATCAGGCTGACCTCCAGCGCGACGACTTCCTCCACGACGCGGCCCAGGAGGCCGCGGTCAAGCACCTGCAGCGTCTCTACGAGGATTTCTGCCAGCGCGACCAGGCCAAGCCGTCCGGCCTGGGCGCCATACTGCGCCGCCTGACCGGCCAGAAGCCACAGCTGGTCAAGGGCCTCTATTTCTGGGGCGGGGTCGGCCGGGGCAAGACCTACCTGGTGGACACTTTCTTCGAGGCCCTGCCCACCGAACGCAAGCTGCGCTGCCACTTCCATCGCTTCATGCACCGGGTGCACCAGGAGCTGAAGGGCCTCAAGGGCCAGGTGGATCCCCTGGAGAAGATCGCCGACAAGCTGGCCGGCGAGACCGACATCATCTGCTTCGACGAGTTTTTCGTTTCCGACATCACCGACGCCATGCTGCTGGGGACCCTGTTCCAGTACCTGTTCGCCCGCGGCGTGGTGCTGGTGGCCACCTCCAACATAGTGCCGGACGATCTCTACAAGAACGGCCTGCAGCGGGCCCGCTTCCTGCCGGCCATCGCCCTGATCAAGGCCAACTGCGAGGTGGTCAACGTCGACTCCGGTATCGATTATCGCCTGCGCACCCTGGAGCAGGCCGAGATCTACCACCATCCCCTGGACGACAGGGCCCTGGCCAACCTCAACGACTACTTCGACAAGCTGTCGGTGGAGCCCAGGCGCGAGAACCTGGAACTGGCCGTGGAAGGGCGCCACATCCTGGCCCGGCGCGAGGCGGAGGGGGTGCTGCTCATCGATTTCCGCCAGCTCTGCGACGGCCCCCGCAGCCAGGCCGACTACATGGAGCTGGCCCGGGTCTACCACTCGGTGCTGGTCTGTGACGTGGTGCAGATGACCGCGGCCATGGAAGACGTGGCCCGGCGCTTCATCGCCATGGTCGACGAGTTCTACGAGCGCGGCGTCAAGCTGATCATGGCCGCCGAGGTGAGCATGGAACAGCTCTACGCCGGCGAGCGGCTGCAGTTCGAATTCCAGCGCTGTTTGAGCCGGCTCCAGGAGATGCAGTCCCACGATTACCTGGCCCGGCCCCACAAGCCCTGAGCATGGTTGAAAATCGGACGTGATCTTTGCGGGCAAGGTGCGTATAATCCGCGCAGCCCCCACGTTACATCCTGCCGATAAGGCGGAAGATAATGCAGCCGAGTCGGTATTCGAAGGGATACTGGACCGGGTTTATGTGCATGGTGTGGCGGTGCCGCACCTCGAATGTAACAATCTCGAATTTGGGTGATTAATGAAAACTTTCACTGCAAAACCAGAAACCGTAAAGCGTGACTGGTACGTCGTGGACGCTGAAGGCAAGACCCTGGGTCGCCTGGCCACTGAAGTAGCTCGTCGTCTGCGCGGCAAGCACAAGCCGGAATACACTCCTCACGTTGACACCGGTGATTACATCATCGTTATCAACGCCGAGAAGGTCGCCGTTACCGGTAACAAAGCTCAAGACAAGATGTATCACGCTCACTCCGGTTATCCGGGCGGCCTGAAGTCCATGAACTTCGCCAAGCTGCAAGAGCGCGCTCCCGAGCGCATCATCGAGTCTGCGGTCAAGGGCATGCTGCCGAAAGGCCCGCTGGGTCGTGCGATGTTCCGTAAGATGAAGGTTTACGCCGGCGGCGATCACAAGCACGCAGCGCAACAACCTCAGGTTCTGGACATTTAATACGGAATAGCAGCTATGGCAGACAATCAATACTACGGCACTGGCCGCCGCAAGAGCTCTACCGCCCGCGTTTTCATCAAGCCGGGCAGTGGCAACATCACCATCAACAAGCGTTCCATCGAAGAGTACTTCGGTCGTGAAACCGCTCGCATGGTGGTTCGTCAGCCCCTGGAACTGGTCGAAATGACCGACAAGCTGGACCTGAACATCACCGTCGTTGGCGGTGGTATCTCCGGTCAAGCCGGTGCCATCCGTCACGGTATCACCCGTGCCCTGATGGCCTACGATGAGTCCCTGCGCGGTGATCTGCGCAAGGCCGGCTACGTTACCCGCGACGCTCGTCAAGTCGAGCGTAAGAAAGTGGGTCTGCGCAAAGCCCGTCGTCGTCCCCAGTTCTCCAAGCGTTAATTTCACGCTTATTGTTCTATGTCAAAGCCCGGCACTGCCGGGCTTTTTTATTGTCTACTGCACGCCGAGACGGCCCCCTTTTACCTTGTGTTCAAAGGGGCTTTTCTTTATGATCTTGGCGATTTTGTAACTTGATCTCAGACCCTCTTCGCCTCGGCGGAAAAGAAGGGTCGATCCTGTGAACCGAAGGCCGCAACCATAACCATAACCTGCGGCGATCGTTCCACAACTGGAGAGAATTGGATGAGCAATGCGCCTGTAGATTCCGGTCGTCGCCGGTTTCTGACCTGGTCCACCGCTGCGGTGGGAGCGGTCGGTGCCGGCTTTGCTGCCGTGCCCTTCATCGCTTCCTGGAATCCCAGTGCCAAAGCCAAGGCCGCCGGTGCGCCGGTGGAAGTGGACATCAGCAAAGTAGAGCCGGGTCAGCTGATCCGTGTCGAGTGGCGAGGCAAGCCGGTCTGGATCGTCAACCGCCGCGGCAAGATCCTCGAAGAGCTGAGTGGTCATGACGACCAGCTCAAGGACCCCCAGTCCGCCGAGCCGCAACAGCCCGACTACGCCCAGAACCCGACCCGTTCCATCAAGCCCGATTTCCTGGTGGCCGTTGGCCTCTGTACCCACCTGGGCTGCTCTCCGACCTACCGCAAGGGCGACTTCGCCGAGCAGGTGGAAGGTGTGGACTACGGTTTCTTCTGCCCCTGCCACGGTTCCAAGTTCGACATGGCCGGCCGCGTCTTCCAGAACGTACCCGCGGGCCTGAACCTGGTCATCCCGCCCCATCAATACGTGGATGACACCACCATCCTGGTGGGCGTGGACAAAGGAGCTGCCTGATGAACAAGCTGATCGCCTGGATCGACGAACGCATTCCCATGACCGCCACCTGGGATAAGCACGTCGGCAAATATCCCGCTCCGAAGAACTTCAACTTCTGGTATTTCTTCGGCTCCCTGGCGCTGCTGGTGCTGGTCAACCAGATCCTCACCGGCATCTGGCTGACCATGAACTACAACCCGTCCGCCGAGGGCGCCTTCGCGTCCATCGAATACATCATGCGTGACGTGGACTACGGCTGGCTGCTGCGCTACATGCACTCAACCGGTGCCTCCGCCTTCTTCATCGTGGTCTACCTGCACATGTACCGCGGCCTCATCTACGGCTCCTACCAGAAGCCCCGTGAGCTGCTGTGGATCTTCGGCATGCTGATCTTCCTGGTGCTGATGGCCGAAGCCTTCATGGGCTACCTGCTGCCCTGGGGCCAGATGTCCTACTGGGGCGCTCAGGTCATCATCTCGCTGTTTGGGGCCATCCCGGTCATCGGCGACGACCTGACCCTGTGGATCCGCGGTGACTACGTGGTCTCCGGTGCCACCCTGAACCGTTTCTTCGCCCTGCACGTCATCGCCCTGCCGCTGGTACTGGTGGTGCTGGTGTTCCTGCACATCGTGGCGCTGCACCACGTGGGTTCCAACAACCCCGACGGCATCGAGATCAAGAAGAACAAGGACGAGAACGGTTGGCCCAAGGATGCCATTCCTTTCCACCCCTACTACTCCGTCAAGGACATCGTGGGCGTGGCCGGCTTCCTGATCCTGTTCTGCTACGTGATCTTCTTCGCCCCGGAAATGGGCGGCAAGTTCCTGGAGCATCCGAACTTCGAGGCGGCCGATCCCCTGACCACCCCCGAACACATCTTCCCGGTCTGGTACTTCACCCCCTTCTACGCGATCCTGAAGGCGGTACCGAACAAGCTGGGCGGCGTCATCGCCATGTTCGCCTCCATCATAGTGCTGTTCCTGCTGCCCTGGATTGACCGCTGCAAGGTCAAGTCCATCCGCTATCGCAGCGGCTGGCACAAGCTGAACATCGCACAGTTCGTGATCAGCTTCCTGATCCTGGGCTACACCGGCGGCATCCCGGCCACCCCGGGCATCATAGTGCTGTCCCAGATCACCACTGTGCTGTACTTCATGTTCTTCGTCTTCCTGTGGCTGTACAGCAAGAACGAGAAGACCAAACCGGTACCGGAGAGGGTGACATTCAAATGAAACGCCTACTGATCGCATTCCTGGCCCTGCTGCCGACCCTGACCCTGGCCGCCGGTGGCAATGTCCACCTGGACAAGGCCGAGTATGACCTGAGCGACAAGGCCTCCCTGCAGCGGGGCGCCAAGCTGTTCATGAACTACTGCTTCGGCTGTCACCAGATGCAGTACCAGCGCTACCAGCGCACCGCCGACGACCTGGGCATTCCGGTTGACCTGATGCAGGAAAACCTGATGTTCAACGACGTCAAGATCGGCAGCCACATGACCAACGCCATGCCCCAGGACAAGGCGGCCAAGTGGTTCGGCAAGGTACCGCCGGATCTGACCCTGGTGGCCCGGGTGCGCGGTGCCGACTGGATCTACACCTACCTGCGCTCCTTCTATGTGGACGAGAGCCGTCCCTGGGGCGTGAACAACGCCGTCTTCCCGGACGTGGGCATGCCCCACGTACTGCAGGAGCTGCAGGGCGTGCCCCACAAGACCTACGAAACCCGCCTGGTCGACGGCGAGGAAAAAGAGGTCTATGTGGGCATCAAGGCCGACGGTACCGGTGAGCTGTCCGAGGAAGAGTACGACAAGGCCGTGCTGGATCTGGTCAACTTCCTGGAGTACACAGGTGAGCCCATGCGCCTCGAGTCCGAAAGCCTCGGCTGGAAGGTGCTGCTGTTCCTGGCCATCTTCTTCGTCTTCGCCTACTTCTTGAAGAAAGAGTACTGGAAAGACGTACACTAAGATCTGTCCGCAGCAATGGGGGCTTCGGCTCCCATTGCTGTTTTGCGTTTACGCAGTAACTGAATTTTCTGGAGGCAAGTATGGCTGTGGCAGCCAACAAACGCTCAGTGATGACCCTCTTCTGCGGTGCCAGCGACATGTACAGTCACCAGGTCCGCATCGTGCTGGCCGAGAAAGGTGTCAGTGTCGACATCGTCGAAGTCGATCTGGCCAACCCGCCGGAAGATCTGGTCGAGCTGAACCCCTATGTCACCTTGCCGACCCTGGTTGATCGCGAGCTGACCCTGTACCGGGCCGAGATCATCAACGAGTACCTGGATGAGCGCTTCCCCCATCCGCCGTTGATGCCCGTCTACCCGGTCACCCGTGGTACCGCCCGCCTGACCATGTACCGGATCCAGCAGGACTGGTACCTACTTGCCGAGCGCATCGAGAAAGGCGACAAGGCCGCCGAAGCCCGTCAGGAGCTCAAGGAGAACCTGCTGGCCCTGGCGCCCCTGTTCGGCGAAACGCCTTTCTTCATGAGTGAAGAATTCGGCCTGATGGACTGCGTGCTGGCCCCGCTGCTGTGGCGCCTGCCCGTCCTGGGCGTCGAGCTGTCCGGCCGTGGTGCCAAGGAAGTGCGCGCCTACATGGCCCGTATCTTCGAACGCGAAGCCTTCCAGGCCTCCCTGACCGAAGCCGAACGGGACATGCACCATGGCTGACGAGCGCCTGCTCAGCGCCCACAGGCCCTACCTGCTGAGGGCCTTCTACGAGTGGCTGCTGGACAACGAGCTCACCCCCTACCTGGTGGTGGACGCCTCCCAGCCCGGGGTGGAAGTGCCCCAGGAGCATGTCAAGGACGGCCAGATCGTCCTCAACATCGCCCCCCACGCCGTGGGCAACCTGCAGCTGGGCAATGCCGAGGTGAGCTTCAATGCCCGTTTCGGCGGCGTGCCCAGGCAGATCCGGGTGCCCATGCCGGCGGTGATGGCCATCTACGCCCGTGAAAACGGTGCCGGCACCCTGTTCGAGGACGAGCCCTACTACGAGGCCCTGCGCGAAGGCATGGTCAGCCTGGAGGGCGATGGCCCGGACGACGATCCCGAGCCGCCCAAGCCGGGCAAGAAGGCCCCCTTCCTGAAGGTGGTCAAATAAAAAAACGGCGCTCTTGGCGCCGTTTTTTTATGCCGCGCGCCGTTACTGGTACTGGAATACCTTCACCACCTTGGTGACGCCACTGACGTTACGGGCGATCTCGGTGGCCAGCTCCGCCTCCTGGCGGTTGACCAGGCCCATCAGGAAGACTTCCGAGTTCTCGGTGACCACCTTCACCGCCGAGCTGTCCAGATCGCCGGCGGCCAGGAGCTTGCCCTTGATCACCGAGGTGAGCCAGGTGTCGTGGGTGCGGGTGCCCATGCGAGTGGGGGTCATCAGGCGGATCTGGTTATGGATCTTGCGCACGCCGGGAATGGTGCGCACGCCGTTGAGGATCTGGCTGCGCAGCTGTTCGCCCGGGGCCTGGCCCACCAGCAGCACCTCGCCGTCCATGCTGACGGCGGTGATGTGGGTCTGCTTGCGCAGCGTGGGGTCGCCGGCGATGAGTCCGGAGATCTTCAGCTCGATGCTTTCGTCGTCCAGCTGGGCGCCCACGGTGCGCCTGTCGTTGGCCACCACGGCGGTGCCGGCGGCACCGGCCACCACGGCGGCGGCACACCCTTCCAGCAGCAGGCAGGTCGCCAGCAGGCCGCTCAGGATCAATTTATGGTTCATGGTCATCCCTCCTGAGGAAACAAGGCGTTGTCGATGAGATCGCCCAGGCAGTGCAGCACCAGCAGGTGCACCTCCTGGATGCGGGCGGTGCGGTAGCCGGGCACGCGGATCTCGGCATCGTTGGGGCCCAGCAGGCCGGCCATTTCGCCGCCATCCATGCCGGTCAGCGCCACTATGGTCATGTCCCGGGTCAGGGCAGCCTCCATGGCCTTGATGACGTTGCGGGAGTTGCCCGAGGTGGAGATGGCCAGCAGCACGTCGCCGGACTGGCCCAGGGCCCTGACCTGCTTGCAGAAGATCTCCGCGAAGTGGTCGTCGTTGGCCACGGCGGTCAGGGTCGACACCTCGGCGCCCAGGGCCAGGGCCGGCAGGCTGGGCCGCTCGGCTTCGAACCTGTGGGTGAGGGCGGTGGCGAAATGCTGGGCATGGAGGGCCGAGCCGCCGTTGCCGCACAGCAGGATCTTGTTGCCGCCCAGCAGGCAGTGCACCAGCATCAGCGCGGCCCGCTCTATGGCTTCCGGCAGCGCCTCGCTGGCGGCGATCTTGGTTTGAATGCTCTCGGTAAAGCTGTCCTTGATACGGTCCAGCATGCTGTCTCCTAAAGGCTGGCGGCGAAGGCGGAGCGGATCCAGTCCGGCTCTTCGCTGCCGTCAAAGCAAATCACATCAAAGCGGCAGGGGCTGTCCCACAGGTTGAGCCCCCTGGCCGACAGGTAGCGGCTGGCCGCCTTGAGCAGCCGTTGTTGCTGGGCCCGGCTCAGGGCGCCGGCAGCCCCCCCGAAGGCCTTGTCCCGCCGGTACTTGACCTCGATGAAGACCCAGCAGTCGCCGTCCTTCATGACCAGATCCAGCTCGCCGCCCTTGAAGCGGACGTTGCTGGCCACCGGGATCAGGCCCTGCTGCTGCAGCCAGGCCTGGGCCCGGCGCTCATAGTGACGGCCCTTGGCCGTCTTGCTGAGGGGGAACCACATGTTCTTCCAGGCGGATCTGGCTGGGGCCGATCCGCATCCAGTTCAGGCGGCGGTGCACTATGCCGTTTTCGTCGATGTGCAGCCGGCCCGACACCCCTTCGATGGGCGTGCCGCCCAGCAGGCGCAGGCTGGCCAGGCGGGGCAGGATGCGGGCGGCATCATAGCCCAGGGCGAACAGCCGCTCCAGCTCCTTGGGCCACTGGGGATGCTCCCTTTCCAGGCTCTGGCGCAGGGTCAGGGCCGGGCCGTGCTCGGCACTCAGCAGCGGCAACTCGGAATAGCTGAGGCCGCGCAGATCCCGCATGGCCGCCTGGTCGTTGATGACCGGCTGGCTGCGGGAGGAGGTGAACAGCGGCAGGGGCTCGGCGAAGGGGCTGATGCTGACGTCGATGAAGGGCTTGATCAGCCCCACCTCGCGGCCGGAGGCGACCAGGTAGACGAAGTCCAGATCCCGGCGGCTGCGGGCCTCGGCTTCCAGCTCCCGGCCCAGCAGGGACTGCATCTGGCGAATGCGTGCCTGGGAATCGGGCAGGTGCAGGGCCTGGCGGATGGCGTCCTGGAGTCGATCGCTGTTGGGCAGCATCACCACTTCCACCGGCTCCTGGTGGCCGTAGCTGCGCCAGCGCTGGATAAAGGCCTGCACCTGGCGCTGGTTGACAGGGCTGTCCAGGCCCAGCAGCAGCGGCGCCTTGGCGCCCATGGCCACGGCCTTCTCGGCGGCCTGCTCGGCTTCGTCTTCCGGGGCCAGGGCGAAGAAATAGCTGTCGGCCTGGCCGGGCCTGAACACCCGGTTCAGGGCCAGCCAGGGCACCTGCACCTGGCCTTCCCGCTGCAGTCGGGTGACATTGGCTCTCAGCAGCGGGCCTATCAGCAGCTCGGCGCCTTCGCTCTGGGCCTGTTGCCAGGCCGCCAGCACGTCCTGGCTGCTGTCATAGATGCGCAGCTGGTAGGGGGCACCGCTGTCCAGGTAGGCGGACACCAGGCCGTCGCGAATGGCCTGGCCCTGGGCCGCGTAGCTGCCGGTCAGCGGCAGCAGTACCGCCACGCTGGTGGGCTGGTAATCCTGGACCTGGGTCAGCAGCGCCAGGGGCTTGGGCAGGAAGCGGGCCGGCAGGGCCAGGGGGTTCTGCTGCTGCCAGGCCTCGATGGCTTCCTGCAGGGCGGGGCCGCGCAGGCGCTGGGCCAGCTCATGGAGTTGTTGCCAGTCGTGCCATTCGGGGCCCAGCTCGGCCACGTCCACCTGACCCAGGCCCTGCCAGATCCTGTCCACCAGGCGGGCCTTTTCCACCGGATCCCGCACCTGCTCGGCCAGGGCCTTGAGCTGGGGCAGCAGGGCGGCGTTGTCGCCTTCCAGCTCGGCGATGCGGCTGAGCAGGCGCAGGCGCTGCTCGGCAAAGGCCCTGGGCATGGACCTGTCCAGCAGGGCCAGGGCAGCGCCCATGTCCCTGTCCTGGATGGCCAGGCGGGCCGACAACAGATCCAGGGCGGCCCGGCCGGCCGGTGACTGCAGCTTGCCGGCCAGGAATCGCGCCACGTGGGCGGCCTGGTCCCAGTCGCCGGCCTGGGCATAGGCGCGGCCGGCCTGGAGCTGCCACAGCAGCTGGCTTTCGCCTTCCGCGGTCTTGGCCTTTTCCAGGTAACTGGCGGGCCTGTCGACCACGGGAGCGGCCAGGCGCTGGCTCCAGTCGACCTGCCGTCCCGGTCCGGCACAGCTGCTCAATAACATAGCCGACGCCAGCAGCAGGGCGGCTCGTGCTAGAATCCTTGCCATTTGCGATCACTGTCTTCGCTTTCAACTGGCCCTAGTGTATTCGACGGGCAGTGGCGAAACAAACCAAGGAGCCCCGCTAGATGGCTGATATTCATGGTGTCCTGTACATAGTGCCAACGCCCCTGGGCAACCTGGGCGACATCACCCAGCGTGCCCTGGATACCCTGGCGTCCGTCGACCTGATCGCCGCCGAGGATACCCGCCATACCGGCCAGCTGCTGCACCACTTCCAGATCAAGACCCCCACCTTCGCCCTGCACGACCACAATGAGAAACAGAAGGCGGGCCTGCTGATCGGCAAGCTCCAGGCCGGCCAGAGCATCGCCCTGGTCAGCGACGCCGGTACGCCGCTCATCTCCGACCCCGGCTATGCCCTGGTCAACCAGTGCCGGGAGGCGGGCATCCAGGTGGTGCCGCTGCCCGGGCCCTGCGCCGCCATCACCGCCCTGTCCGCCGCCGGCCTGCCCACCGACAGATTCGCCTTCGAAGGCTTCCTGCCGGCCAAGGCCGGGGCCCGTCACGACCAGCTGGCCGCCCTGGCCGGCGAGCCCCGCACCCTGGTGTTCTACGAGTCGCCCCGGCGCATCCTCGATACCCTGGCCGCCATCCTTGAGGTGATGGGACAGGACCGCCACGTGGTGCTGGCCCGGGAGCTGACCAAGACCTTCGAGACCATCCACGGCGATCGGGTCGCCGCCCTCATCGACTGGCTTCGCGAGGACGACAACCGCCAGAAGGGCGAAATGGTGCTGATGGTGGCGCCGGCCCCCAAGGACGACAGCCTGCCGGCCGAGGCGATCGCCTTGTTCGAGGCCCTGGTCGAGGAGCTGCCCCGCAAGAAGGCGGCGGCCCTGGTTGCCGACGCCTTCGGGGTCAAAAAGAACCAGCTTTACAAACTGGGACTGGAGCAGGACTGAGCACGGCGCTATACTGCGCCTCCGCGGAGTCGGCCGGACGGTCGCTGCTCGCTTAGGCGAGGGGAGGAAAGTCCGGGCTCCATAGGGCAGGGTGCCAGGTAACACCTGGGGGGCGCGAGCCTACGACCAGTGCAACAGAGAGCAGACCGCCGATGGCCCGTTGCTTGCAACGGCGCACAGGTAAGGGTGAAAGGGTGCGGTAAGAGCGCACCGCGCGGCTGGCAACAGTTCGCGGCACGGTAAACTCCACCCGGAGCAAGACCAAATAGGCCCCCTGAGGCGTGGCCCGCGCTGGGGGCGGGTAGGTTGCTTGAGCCTGCGAGCGATCGCAGGCCTAGACGAATGGCCGTTCAACGACAGAACCCGGCTTACAGGCCGGCTCCGCGGACCTATTTCATTGCAGGAAGCCACCGAAGGGTGGTTTTTTGTTTTTAGGTGCAGCGTCAGCCTGGAGGGCCATCCATATCAGTGTCCCTAGGATCACCTCGATGCGGAATGGTTCAAGGATTCGGGAAACAACGTCCTTTTCTTGTCATACTCCACCTAAATCATGTCGAGCAGCTGCTCTGTTTCTTCAAAAAATTGCTCGCTTTTACTCGTTACAAGACCAAAGCGTAAGAGAAACAAGTGATCAGTAAAGAGTCGGTATAGACTCCAGCAACATACGCGCAGTGGCAGCGTGGTTTTACTGGCGCCGTCACCTGCATAGAGTTTGACAACCTGCTGCTGAATAGAACGGTCGATGACCGGGCCATTCCCGTGCCAATTTATCAAGACTAAATCAAACGCGGGATCGCCAAAATGAGCCCGCTCCCAGTCAATCAACTTCAGACCCTGTACCGGATGTGTAATGATATTGCCCGGATGCAGATCGCCATGCACCAGCGAGAAGTGTGAAATGTCGGTAAAGGCCGCTTGATGTGCGTTTAATATGTTCGTCACCCGGGCTTTAATGTCGAGCAGTCTGGGATCTTCAGCTTCTTGGCGGCGACAAAAATAGCGCCAGGCTTGCTCCAGTGTATTTGCCGGGTTAAGTATGGTTGCCTTAGGTTTGAGCAGATTGCCCCCGTATTGCGAATTTACTTGGTGGACTGTGCTTAGTACCTGTGCAAGTTCGGTTAACAAAGTCTCACTCCAAGCGGTGTCTGTGCGCCCGGCAATGTATTTTATCAACAGGCCGTCGCGTTCACCCTGGCCTTTGTCAAATAGGTTGTCTATGCCCAGGCTTGTATTGCGGACAAGGGAATAGGCGTGGGCCTCCTTCGCAAGCCCGTTTTTTATATACCCCTTCGCCAGCTTCAGTACCCAGCGCTCTTTATTGCTTAAGGTAACAAGGAAGTTGTCGTTGGTTACCCCTGCCAAGAGGGGGGTGATGTTGGACACCTGGGGTTTTGAAGCAGTTGCTGTCAGGTACTTTTCCAGCAGCCTGCATACCCGCTTAGTTGGCATGTGCGGCATGGTCTTCCATATAGTCATCGACCGAAACGCTCAAGATGCGCTTGTGAGTCAGATACACGTACACCATGATGGCCACCATCATTCCAACCAATGACCACTGAATGCTCGGCAGCTGGGTACTTATCACGGTCAATGCGATACAAACCAAGGTGTTGCCAATAATGGCTTTCCTCCAGGGCGGGAAGGCATACCAGTAGGGTATCTGCTTGCCGAGGTAAAAAAACACCAGGCCGGTGATTGCCAGCAAGCCATAGGTCGATTGATCTAAGTCTGACAAAATCGCATGGCGTATCAAGTTTGCGAGCAACAGCAAGCCCATGCACAAAAGCAAGTGGCTGTAGATAAAGGCATTAGCAGTTTTTATCCGTGCTGCTTTTTCAAGCATATGGAAGCTGTCAAAATATACCCACCAAATGGCCCCGATCAGTGCAAAGCCAGCAATGGCGCCTATGACGGTGGTGACTTGCCAATTCACATCAGAGAGTGAAGCAACCATGGCAATTATCGACTCACCGAGAATAATAATCGCCAATAGGCCGGAGCGCTCCACCAGGTGTGCCCGATCGACCGGCACATTGGCGGTTTTATGGCGCAGCGACACCTGCCAGATCATGTCGATGAGCACGCCTGCGTAAAACACGGCAAATTTGGCGACACCCTCAAGCAGCAGGCTGCCTAACGAGATCAGTGAGCCTATGCCAATTGAAAGTGCCATGTCCCTTGCAAACACCACCTGCTCGCCCTTGGTAGAATGTACGTGCAGGTAGCCGGCCATCAAAATAGCTCTGATCACACAGTACAGCACAACAAAGAGTGCAAAATCCTCACCGAGGCTGGTTTGAGCAAAGGTCGAAAGCACGATAAGCAACCCCATGATGGTTAGGCTGATCAACCTGTGCTCGCGGCTGTCGGTATCAAAGCGGTTGGCATACAGGGTATGTGTCATCCAGATCCACCAAACCGGGATAAACACCAAGGGAAAGCGGAGCAGCTGCTCAACACTGATGTGGCCGTGGTGGGTGTGGGCAAGATCATGGGTAATAACACCGATAACGGCCACGAACACCAGGTCGAAAAACAGCTCCAACCAGGTCGCGTGGCGGTTATGGGATTGATACAGGGTTGAGAACATGGCTGCCCCCTTACCGTAATGACGGATGTGTCCAGCTAAAGGGCTTCATTGGCTCGTCTACTTCGGTGTGTGCCAGAGCGTTGGTAAAGTTGGAGATCAGCTTTGCCGCTAAACCGGTCAGCACTTCCAGTGCCTGGCGCTTTGTATAGCCGGCGGATAAAAAGGCATTAAGTTTTTCATCGCCGATATGGCCACGGTTATCCAGCAGGGCCTTGGTGAAATCGTGAAGAGCCTGCAACTTGGTATCGGGCAGTTGCGTTCCTTCTCTGAGAGCCTCTATCACCTCATCGGGCATTTTCGCGGCTTTCATCACCCAGGTATGACCTGGAACGCAGTAGTGGCAGTTGTTTTCAAAGTTGGCGGTCATAAAGACTACCTGTTGCTCTACCGGTGACAGGGTACTCGCTTGCATGAACGATGAGAAAGTCTCGTTATACGCCTTGTAAGTGATCGGCGCTTCCGCCAGTACCTTATGTAAATTAGGCAGCATGCCGAAGCTGGCCAGGGACTCTTGCATCAAGGGCTTGGATTCTTCAGGGGCGGTATCCGTTTCATAATAGGTAAACATGTTTTCACCTCTGTCGTTTATGGACTTTCATTGATGGCTTGTGTGACGGTTGTTTTCATTGAGGCAGGGCACCTTATTTACGCTCAACTATGATGGCGGTAATGGTGGTCTCACCCAGGTTAAAAACCTGGTGCTCCCATTGGTCGTGCCACATGGTGTAGCCATCGGGGATCTCCAGCTCAAGCTGCTCGTTGTCGGCTGTTTTGATACGGGCCTTGCCGCCGCGCTCAAAATACACGGTCTCAGCATTGTGCTTGTGCCAGTTGTCATGCTCACCCGGGTGTAAGGTCATGCGTAAGACCAGTACCTGCTCGTTTTCCAGCAAGACCTCGTATTTATCGGGCGAGGCAAGGTGCGCGTGTTCGGCCTCTTTGCTAAGGGCATAAGATGAGCACAGCAAGGTACTCACCAGGCCCAGCATGACTCGTCTTCCTGTGCTCATAACTTGTCTCCTTATTTATGCATGCCGCGGATCGGGTAGTTATTGCCCGGGTCGCGGATCCAGCCGAGGCCGCTAACCAGTGCCGAGAGCTCCGGCCTGACAAAGGGGTTATTTGAAATATCCATCACCTGAATTCTGCCTTCGGCATTGACGACAAAAAGTGCCGGCTCTGCAAAGGGGTGATCCGTTTCCTGTGGTGAACGGGGATCTGAAATATACACACCCAGTTCTTTCATCTGCTCCAGGGTCAGGCCATAGGCGAGGGGGAAGGAAATGTCCAGCTGGGCCAGGTGCTCCTGCAGCTGTGCTTTGCTGTCGCCGGATACCGCAATAATATCGACACCGGTGTTAAGCAATTCTGCCTTAAACTGCTCCAGGTTATTAAGGTAACGCGTGCACAGGGGGCAGTGGCGGCCCCGGTAAACAACAACCAGTTGCCAGTCGGCCCCGTTTGCCGGTTTGCCGAGCACTGCCTGCTCTCCGTTCAAAAGTGTTGCTGATATCTTCGGAAACACACTGCCCGGATGCAGTTTGTTGGTGTATATCAGTTCGTTAGGCATAACGGCTCCTTAAAAGTGGCTGTTCAGGTGCTTTTCAAAGCGCGCGAAGTCATTATCGATATCGGCATTTTTCATCACATCAAAACAAGCGAAGGTCGGCATCGCCTTCATGCCAAAGAACTTGAAGTTCATGTGCATGGGGAAGAGCAAATCGTCAACACTCTTGCCATCGAAAAACTCGCTTGCATCGTCGAACGATTCCGCCGGGGCATTGAAGGTCAGTGACATCATGTACTTGGTGCCTGTCAGGGTGCCGCCTCTGCCGTAGTTGGCCTTAGGGTTATCTTGGTGGCGACCATCACCGTTACACAGGACGCCGCCCATGCCCGCGGTGTAAATTTCATCCATATACTTTTTGAATGACCAAGGCACACCCATCCAGTTAATCGGTGTTTGCAGAAGAACAACATCTGCCCACCGATGATTTTCCAGCTCTTTCTCTACGTCGAATGCCTGCTCCATGGTTACGACGCGGGTTTGATAGCCTTTAGCCTCCAGGTGGGTAATGGCTTTATCGACCAGAGCCGCGTTAAGCTTGCCCTCAGAGAACGGGTAGTACTGGTGTGCATTGATAATTAGAACGTTTTTCATAGATATCACTCCGCGAGTTGAGCTTTACCAAGGTATTCATTCCGAACAATGTGGTTTATAATAGTAACCTGTGGCCCGCAATCAACTAGTATACTTTTGGTTACCTGCGGGCGAACGGAGGTGTTATCTTGAAAAGCGTTGTGAAAACAGACAGTAAGGGGCGAAAAAAAGTTTTGAATGCCTGTATGGAGCCTTGCGCCATTGAGAAAGGAATGAGGCTGATCGGGGGTAAGTGGACAGGCTCGATTATCTATCACCTCAAGGATGAGCCAGTAAGATTCAATGACTTAACAAGGATGCTGGGCGGTGCCAGCAAGAAAATAATCGATCAGCGCCTTAAGGAGCTGGAAGCACAGGGCATGGTGTTACGCAAGGTTGTCAATACCCGTCCGATAGCGGTGACCTACGAGCTGACCGAGTTTGGTCGCTCTGCGCTTCACATCTTGGACGAGCTGCGCATCTGGTCTGAATCGAACGATATCTCTGCTTAAACCGGCCTTGTTGATCAATCCATTTCTTAGGCCGACAGACCCCAACCCTGTTGGGGTCTGCAGGGCATTTCATTGACCGGCCTGCCCGAGGCCTGTTGTTCAACGCCGCGTTCCGGGTCATCGCTTCACCAACCTGGCCGATCTTGAGCGCCTTGCATGGCCATGATGGCTGTATTACCGTCCAGGGCGCTTGCGTTCAGATCGCCCTGCTCTGACCCCGTTCCACCTGATTTGTTAATCAGGACCATTCTCTGGGTGGCTTTCTGCTTTTTTGACGCTTGCCTTAACCGACGTTGTCTTTTCAATCTTCGGCAATCGCCACCATCGAAGTGGTCACTTACTCCAAGCCCCTGAATAAAGGCCCTTTTTTACTGTGGTCATGGCCGTGCAGGGCCCGTCGCGGCTGGATTTGGCCTGCCTTGACAAGGATCGAGAGCAGCCCCTAGACTTGGCACTGTGGGAAATTGTGGGGTTTTGTGGTTAATTTTGATTGCCGCAAGGAAGAAAACGCATGTTTCGTGGTGCAAGCGAAGTCAGCCTCGATACCAAGGGGCGCCTGGCGATCCCTCGCCGCTATCGTGACCAGCTGTTGGCCGACTGTGACGGCCAGCTGGTGTGCACCATTGATATCAACCAGCCCTGCCTGCTGCTCTACCCCTTGCCGGAATGGGAAATCATTGAACGCAAACTGAGCCGCCTGTCCTCCATGATCCCGGCCGAACGGCGCCTGCAGCGACTGCTGCTGGGCTATGCCACCGAGCTGGACATGGACAAGCAGGGGCGGATCTTGCTGTCCGGCGTGTTGAGAAGCCACGCCGGCCTCGACAAGAACACCATGCTGGTGGGGCAGCTGAACAAATTCGAGATTTGGTCCGACAGCGCCTGGCAAAGCCAGATCGCCTCGGATCTGGACGCCCTGGGCCAGGAGCCCGGACTCACCGAAGCACTACAGGAATTTTCGCTTTGAACCAACAGGCCGAACACCTCAGCGTCTTGCTGCAAGAATCCATCGATGCCCTGGCCATCAAGCCGGACGGCACCTATATCGATGGCACCTTCGGCCGTGGCGGCCACTCCCGGGCCATCCTCAAGGTGCTTGGCGAGCAGGGCCGCCTGTTCGGCATCGACCGCGACCCCCAGGCCGTGGCCGTGGGCCAGGCCCTGGAGCAGGAAGACCCCAGGTTCACCATGGTTCGGGGGCCCTTCTCCGGCCTGGAAGGCTATGCCGAGCAGCATGAACTGCTGGGCCAGGTGGACGGCATACTGCTGGATCTGGGGGTTTCTTCGCCGCAGCTGGATGATGCCGAGCGGGGCTTCAGCTTCCTGCGCGACGGCCCCCTGGACATGCGCATGGATCCCCACAGCGGCGAAAGCGCCGCCGACTGGCTGAACCGGGCCGACGAGCAGGACATCGCCTGGGTGCTCAAGACCTTCGGCGAGGAGCGCTACAGCCGCCGCATCGCCCGGGCCATAGTGGCGCGCCGCCAGGAGGCGCCCCTGGCCCGTACCGGCGAGCTGGCCGACCTCATCGCCAAGGCCGCCCCCAGCAAGGAAAAGCACAAGCACCCGGCCACCCGCTCCTTCCAGGCCATCCGCATCTATGTGAACAGCGAACTGGACGAGGTGAAGACGGCCCTGGAGGCCGCCCTCAAGGTGCTGGCCCCGGGCGGCCGCCTGGCGGTGATCAGCTTCCACTCCTTGGAAGACCGCCTGGTCAAGCAGTTCATCCGTGCCCAGGAAAAGGGCCCCGAGCTGCCCCCCGGCCTGCCGGTGACAGAGGACCAGATCCGTCGCCACCAGAAGCTCAAGTCCCTGGGCAAGCCCATCTTCCCCAGCGAGGCCGAGACCCAGGCCAACCCCAGGGCCCGCAGCTCGGTGCTGAGGATAGCCATGCGCACGGGGGAGCCCGATGCGTGATCGCCAGCCGAAACTGACCCGGGTTATGGCAGAGGAGTTATGGCAGTCCAAGGGGCTGCTTTTGCTGTTTTTGGCGGTGGTGATTTCCGCCTTCGCCGTGGTCTACCTGGCCCACCACAACAGGCTGCAGACCGCCGAACGGGAACGGCTGCGGGTGGAGCGGGAACAGCTGGATGTGGAATGGCGCAACCTCAACCTCGAGGAGGGCGCCCTGGCCGAACACAGCCGGGTCGAGGAGCTGGCCCGCAAGCAGCTCAACATGACGCGGGCGCTGCCCAATGACGAGAAGGTGATCGCACTGCAATGAGCAGACAGGCGCGCAAACAGACCAAGCCAGGGGTGATCAACTGGCGCCACCTCTTCGCCATCGCGGCGATGGGGCTGGTCTTTTTCGCCTTGATGGCCAGGGCCGCCTACATCCAGGTGGTGGAGCCGGACCGGCTGCGCCAGGAAGGGGATCTGCGCTCGGTACGGGTCACCTCCACCCAGGTGCCCAGGGGCATCATCACCGATCGCCACGGCAAGGAGCTGGCCATCTCGGTGCCGGTGCAGGCGGTCTATGCCGATCCCAAGGTGGTCAACAAGCGCGGCGGACTCAGCGACATGCGCCGCTGGCAGGCCCTGGCCGATGTGCTGGGAGCGGATCGCGACGAGCTGGTGGCCAAGGTCAGCGAGGATCCCAACCGCCGCTTCGTCTACCTGCAGCGGCAGGTGACGCCGGTGATGGCGGACTACATCCGCAAGCTGAAGATCCCCGGGGTCGGCCTCAAGCGCGAATCCAAGCGCTACTATCCCACCGGCGAGGTGGACGCCCACGTCATCGGCTTCACCAACATCGACGACCATGGCCTGGAAGGCATAGAGCGGACCTATGACGAGCTGCTCACCGGCACCAACGGCAAGCGCAAGGTGCGCCGGGACGGCCTGGGCCGGGTGGTCGAATCCCTGGGCCAGCTGCAGGCACCGGAAAAGCCCCAGGACATTACCCTGACTTTGGACCAGCGCATCCAGTCGCTGGCCTACCGTGAGTTGAAAAAGGCCGTGCGCTACTATGAAGCCACCAGCGGCTCCGTTGTGGTCGTCGATGTCCGCAGCGGGGAAGTGTTGGCCATGGCCAATGTGCCCTCCTACAACCCCAACAACAGGGCCAACGTCAAAGCCTACCAGCTCCGTAACCGCGCCATTACCGACACTTTCGAACCCGGTTCGACGGTGAAACCGCTGGCGGTAGTGGGCGCGCTGGAGCATGGTAGCGTCAGCTTCGACGAACGGGTGGACACCAGCCCCGGCTGGATGCGCCTGGGCGGCAGTATCGTCAAGGATCCCCGCAACCGGGGCCGGCTCGATCTGGCCACCATACTGCAGACCTCCTCCAACATGGGCGTGGCCAAGCTGGCCCTGTCCATCAGCAAGGACCAGCTGCTCGGCACCTTCGCCGACTTCGGCTTCGGCTCCGACACCGGCCTGGGCCTGGTGGGCGAGAGCAGCGGCATCTTCCACGATACCCGCAGCCGCTGGTCCGATTTCGAGCTGGCCACCCTGTCCTTCGGCTATGGCCTGTCGGTGACCCCGGTGCAGCTGGCCCGGGCCTACGCCTTGCTGGGCAACAACGGCAAGCGCCGGCCCCTGTCCATCATCAAGAATGGCGTCGAACTGCCCGCCGAGCAGGTCATAGACCCCGAGGTGGCCAACCGGGTGCTGACCATGATGGAAACCGTGATCACCGACGGCTCCGGCAAGAAGGCCGCCGTGGCCGGTTACCGGGTCGCCGGCAAGACCGGCACCAGCCGCAAGGCGGTGGCCGGCGGCTACGGCGACGACTACGTGGCCAGCTTTGCCGGCGTGGCGCCGGTGTCCGATCCCAGGCTGGCCATAGTGGTGATGATCAACGAGCCCGGTGGCGAGCTTTATTACGGCTCCCAGGTGGCGGCGCCGGTATTCTCCGCCGTCATGGGCGGCAGCCTGCAGCTCCTCAACGTGCCGCCGGACGCGGCGACCCCGGAAATGAAGGTGGCCAAGACCACCAAGGAGGACAACCATGGCTGAGCGGAACCTGAAGGCCCTGCTGGCCCCCTGGTGCCAGCTGGATAGCGACATCACCGTCAGCGAACTGGTGCTGGACTCCCGTAAGGCCGGCCCCGGCACCGCCTTCGTGGCCATTCCCGGCCACCGGCTGGACGGCCGCGACTTCATCAATGCCGCCCTCGGGCAGGGGGTCGGCGCCGTGATCAGCGAAGGCGAGGCCGGGGTCATCCACCATGGCGCCGTGCCCGAGGTGCGCATTCCCGACCTGCGCCGGCGGCTGTCGGCCCTGGCGCTGCGCTTTTACGGCGAGCCGGCCCTGAAGGCGGTCGGCGTCACCGGCACCAACGGCAAGACCACCACCAGCCAGCTGCTGGCCCAACTCTGCGAGGCCCAGCAGATCCCCGCCGGCATCATCGGCACCCTGGGCTGGGGGCGCTGGGGCCAACTGACTCCCAGCCTCAACACCACCCCGGACGCCATCGGCGTCGCCGCCACCCTGGCCGAGCTCGACCGCCAGGGCTGCCAGGTGGCGGCCATGGAGGTGTCCTCCCATGCCCTGAGCCAGGGCCGGGTCAGCGCCGTGCCCTTCAGGCTGGCCATCTTCACCAACCTGAGCCGGGATCACCTGGACTACCACGGCACCATGGGCGCCTATGCCGCCGCCAAGGCCCAGCTGCTGGACTGGCCCAGCCTGGATGCGGCCATCATCAACCTGGACGACCCCATAGGCGAGGCCTGGATCCGTGAACGCAAGGGCGACCAGAAGGTGGTGGCCTACAGCCTCGCCCCCATCCCCGCCGAGGTCGCCGAGCACCGCCTGTGGCTTGAGAACATCCGCTTCCACCTGGGCGGCGTCACCGCCGACGTGGCCGGCAGCTATGGCGAGGCGGTGATCACCTCGCCCCTGGTGGGCCGCTTCAATCTCTACAACCTGCTGGCGGCCATGGCCGCCGGCCTGGAGCTGGGCCTGCCCCTGGGCCACCTGGCCGCCGCCGCCTCCACCCTCAGGTCGGTGGACGGGCGCATGCAAACCTTCACCGCCCCCGGCAAGCCCATGGTGGTGGTGGACTACGCCCACACCCCGGACGCCCTGGCCCAGGCCCTGGCCGCGCTCAGGCCCCACTGCCGGGGCCGGCTTTGGTGCCTGTTCGGCTGTGGTGGCGACCGTGATCCGGGCAAGCGCCCGGAAATGGCCGCCGTGGTGGAGCGGCAGGCCGATCAAGGCCTGATCACCGCCGACAACCCCAGAAGCGAGGCGGTTGAGACCATCATTCAGCAAATGTTGGCCGGCTGCCGTTATGGTGAGGCCATGACCGTTGAGCCGGATCGGCGCCTGGCCATCAGGAAGGCCATTGCCGAGGCCGGTCCCGACGACGTGGTGCTCATCGCCGGCAAGGGCCATGAGGATTACCAGGAGATCGCCGGCGAGCGGTTGCCGTTCAGTGACATTGACGAGGTCCAGCTGGCGCTGGCCGAGGGGACAACATGCTGACACTGACCCTGTCCGAGATAGCCCAGGCCCTGGGCGGCACCCTGAGCGGTGACGACAAGTCCATTACCGCCGTCAGCACCGACGGCCGCACCCTCAAGGGGGGCGAGCTGTTCGTGGCCCTGGTGGGGGAACGCTTCGACGCCCACGACTTCATCGACCAGGTGCAAGCCGCCGGCGCCGCCGCCCTGCTGGTGAGCAAAGACGTGGACAGCGCCCTGCCGCAGATCCGGGTTCAGGACACCCGCCTGGCCCTGGGCCTGCTGGGCCAGTACGTGCGTGACCGGGTGGCGCCGACCGTGGCGGCCCTGACCGGCTCCTGCGGCAAGACCACCGTCAAGGAGATGTTGGCCGCCATCCTCGGCCAGCAGGCGCCGGTGCTCTACACCGCCGGTAACTTCAACAACGATATCGGCGTGCCCCTGACCCTGCTGCGCCTGGAGCCGGAGCACCGCTTCGCTGTGATGGAGCTGGGCGCCAACCACGAAGGGGAAATCGCCTACACCGCCGCCCTGGTGCGGCCCAGGGTGGCCCTGGTCAACAACGTGGCAGCCGCCCACCTGGAGGGCTTCGGTACCCTGAGCGGGGTGGCCAGGGCCAAGGGCGAGATCTACGGCGCCCTGGACCGGGACGGTATCGCCGTGGTCAACCTGGACGACGATTTCGCCCAGGACTGGCTGGGCCGGCTGCAGGACCGGGAGGTGCTCACCTTCGGCCAGCGCCCGGATGCCGATATCCGCGCTGAGCAAGTACTCACAAGGGACGACGGCTGCAGCCAATTTAAGCTGGTGCTGAAGCAGCAATCTGTGGCAGTCTCTTTGCCCTTGCCGGGGCGCCACAACGTGGCCAATGCCCTGGCCGCCGCCGCCATGGCCCATGCCCTGGGGGTAACGCCGGCGCTGATCGCCAGCGGCCTGGCCACCGTCAAACCGGTGCCGGGCCGGCTCAATGTGCTGCCCCTGGGTGAGCGCGGCCGCCTTATCGACGACACCTACAACGCCTCTGTGGGGGCCGTGATGGCGGCCATAGATCTGCTGGCCGGCTACGGCGGCCGGCGGGTGCTGGTGCTCGGCGACCTCGGCGAGCTGGGCGAGAAGGCCCGCCATTACCATGCCGAGCTGGGCCGCTATGCCAAGGAAAAGGGCATCGACAACCTGCTGACCCAGGGCGTGCTGAGCCAGGCGGCCAGCGACGCCTTCGGTCTTGGCGCCGGTCACTTCGACGACAAAGAAACCCTGGTCACCAGGCTGGAAGCCCTGCTGGCCGACGAACAACAGCCCATCAGCATCCTGGTCAAGGGTGCCCGCAGCGCGCGGATGGAAGCAGTAGTAGAAAAGGTGGCCGCCGGACCCCTGGCGCGCCCGGAGGTAGTTGCATGTTAGTTTGGCTGGCAGAGTATCTGACCCAGTATGTGTCCGGCTTCAACGTCTTTTCCTATCTGACGTTCAGGTCGATCCTGGCGGTACTCACCTCGCTGCTGCTGTCCGTGTACATGGGCCCGCGCCTGATCAAGCGCCTGCGCCAGTTGCAGATGGGTCAGGTGATCCGCGAGGAGGGGCCCGAGTCGCACCTGTCCAAGTCCGGTACCCCCACCATGGGCGGGGTGATGATCCTGGCCTCGGTGGCCATTTCGACCCTGTTGTGGGCGGATCTGGCCAACAGGTACGTCTGGGTGGTGCTGTTCGTGCTGCTCAGCTACGGCGCCATCGGCTTCGTGGACGACTACCGCAAGGTGGTGCGCAAGGACACCAAGGGCCTGATCGCCCGCTGGAAGTACTTCTGGCAGTCGGTGGTGGCCCTGGGCACCGCCGCCTTCCTGTTCTGGAGCAGCCAATCCCCCAACGAGACCCAGCTGGTGGTGCCCTTCTTCAAGGAGATCATGCCCCAGCTCGGCCTCTGGTATCTGCTGCTGACCTATTTCGTGGTGGTGGGCACCTCCAATGCCGTCAACCTCACCGACGGCCTGGACGGCCTGGCCATCATGCCCACCGTGATGGTGGCCGGCGCCTTCGCCTTCATCGCCTATGTGACCGGCAACGTCAATTTCGCCGACTACCTGCATATCCCCCATGTGCCCCTGGCCTCGGAGCTGGTGATCTTCTGTACCGCCCTGGTGGGGGCGGGCCTTGGCTTCCTGTGGTTCAACACCTATCCGGCCCAGGTGTTCATGGGCGACGTGGGCTCCCTGGCCCTGGGCGGCGCCCTGGGCATAGTCGCGGTGCTGGTGCGCCAGGAATTCCTGCTGGTGATCATGGGCGGCGTCTTCGTCATCGAGACCCTGTCGGTGATCCTGCAGGTGGGCTCCTACAAGCTGCGCGGCCAGCGTATCTTCCGCATGGCGCCCATCCACCACCACTATGAGCTCAAGGGCTGGCCAGAGCCGCGGGTGATCGTCCGCTTCTGGATCATCTCGCTGATCCTGGTGCTGGTCGGCCTGGCAACCCTGAAGGTGCGCTGATGAACAAGACCGCGGTGGTTGGACTGGGTATCAGCGGCGTGGCCACCATCAGGTGGCTGCACGAGCGGGGCACCGAAGTGGTGGCCCTGGATACCCGTGCCCAGCCTCCCGGTCTGGCCGAGCTGCCGGCCGGAGTGCCCTGCCGCTGCGGTCCCCTGGATGAAGAGTTGCTCAAGGACTGCCAACAGATAGTGCTCAGCCCCGGCCTCTCCCTCAAGACCCCGGCCATCGCCGCGGCCATGGCCGCCGGCGTCGAGGTGATAGGGGACGTGGAGCTCTTTGCCCGCCATGCCAGGGCGCCCGTCATCGCCATCACCGGCTCCAACGGCAAGAGCACCGTCACCAGCCTGGTGGGAGAGATGGCCAGGGCCGCCGGCGTCAAGGTGGCCGTGGGCGGCAACATAGGGGTGCCCGTGCTGGCCCTGCCGGAGGACGCAGAGCTCTACGTGCTGGAGCTGTCCAGCTTCCAGCTGGAGACCACCCACAGCCTGCACTGCCGGGCGGCGACGCTTCTGAACCTGAGCCCGGATCACCTGGACCGCTACCAGGGCATGGCCGACTACCGCGACGCCAAGCTGCGTATCTTCAAGGGCTGCGAAACCGCCGTCTACAACAGGGACGATCTGGCCACCAGGCCGCCCCGGGGCGGCACCAGCTTCGGCCTGGACGTGCCGGAAGCGGGCCAGTACGGCATCCGCGATGGCCACCTGGCCAAGGGCGAACGGCTGCTGTTGCCGGTATCCGAGCTCAGGATCCTCGGCCGCCACAACCAGGCCAACACCCTGGCGGCCCTGGCCTTGGGCGAGGCCGCCGGCCTGCCCCTGGACGCCATGCTGGCGGCGCTCAAGGGCTACCAGGGCCTGCCCCACCGCTGCGAGTGGGTGGCCGACAGGGGCGGCGTCACCTGGGTCAATGATTCCAAGGCCACCAACCTGGGCTCCACCGAGGCGGCCCTGGACGGCTTTGCCGGCCACGACGGCCAGATCCTGCTGTTGGCCGGGGGTGACGCCAAGGGGGCCGATCTCAGTCCCCTGGCCGGGCGCCTGGACAAGGTGCGCCGGCTGATCGCCTTCGGCAAGGACGGCGCTGCGCTGGCGGCCCTGACCGACAAGGCCGAGTTGGTGGACTCCCTGGACGCCGCCGTGGCTCTGGCCGCCAGGCTGGCCAAGCCCGGCGATCTGGTGCTGCTGTCGCCGGCCTGCGCCAGCCTGGATCAGTTCAAGAGCTTCGAAGCGCGCGGCCAGCGCTTTCGGGAGCTGGTGGAGGCATTGCCATGATCGCCACCCTGCGTGATCGCTTCTGGCCCGCCGAGCCGGCCCAGGCCCCCCTCTACGACCGGACCCTGCTGGCGGTGATCCTGGGGCTGATGGCCTTCGGCTGGGTGATGATCGCCTCGGCGTCCATGCCCGAGGCCAGCCGCCTGACCGGCAACCCCTTCTACTTCACCCTGCGTGCCGGCATCTTCCTGCTGGGCGCCTTCGTGCTGGCTTTCATCACCCTGCAGACCCCCATGAAGGTATGGTCCACCTACAACGGCTGGCTGTTGCTGGCCGCCCTGGGGCTGTTGATCGCGGTGCTGCTGGTGGGCCACAACGTCAACGGCGCCACCCGCTGGATCCGCCTTGGATTCATGAACCTGCAGGCCGCCGAACCGGCCAAGCTGTTCCTGTTCGCCTACCTGGCCGGTTACCTGGTGCGCCGCCACCAGGAGGTCAGGGAGAACCTCAAGGGCTTTATCAAACCCCTGGGGGTGTTCTTCTTCATGGCCCTGCTGTTGCTGGCCCAGCCCGATCTGGGCACCGTGGTGGTGATGCTGGTGACCACCCTGGGGCTGCTGTTCCTGGCCGGCGCCAAGCTGTGGCAGTTCGCCGCCATGATCGTCGCCGGCCTGGTGGCGCTGGTGGGCCTGGTGGTCACCTCCGAATACCGCATGAAAAGGATCACCGCCTTCATGGATCCCTGGCAGGATCCCTTCGGCACCGGCTACCAGCTGACCCAGTCGCTGATGGCCTTCGGCCGTGGTGGCTGGTTCGGCGAGGGTCTGGGCAACTCCATCCAGAAGATGGAATTCCTGCCCGAGGCCCACACCGATTTCATCGTCGCCGTCATCGCCGAGGAGCTGGGTTTCTTGACGGTGGCGCTGCTGCTGTGCATCTATTTCTGGCTGGTGCTCAGGACCCTGAAGATCGGCCGCCAGGCCATGGAGCAGGAGCGCTTCTTCGAGGGTTTCTTCGCCTATGCCATCGCCATCTGGGTCGCCTTCCAGACCGCGGTCAACGTCGGCGTGGCATCCGGGGCCTTCCCCACCAAGGGCCTGACGTTGCCGCTGGTGAGCCATGGTGGCTCCAGCCTGTGGATCATGACCATTGCCCTGATGGTGGTGGTGCGGATCGATTTCGAGGGGCGCCTGGCTGCGACCCAGGCCAGGGGAGGGCGAGGATGACTGCCATGACAAGCCTGAAGTACCTGCCGTTGGCCCCGGGGCGCCTGGCACCGGCATGCCAGGCCAGGGGAGGACGAGGATGACTGCCATGACAAGCCTGAAGTACCTGCCGTTGGCCCCGGGGCGCCTGGCACCGGCATGCCAGGCCAGGGGAGGACGAGGATGACTGCCATGACAAGCCTGAAGTACCTGCCGTTGGCCCCGGGGCGCCTGACACCGGCATGCCAGGCCAGGGGAGGGCGGCCATGAGCAAGAACAAGACCCTGATGGTGATGGCCGGTGGCACCGGCGGCCATATCTTTCCGGCCCTGGCCGTGGCCCAGCTGCTGCAGGCCGAGGGCTGGACCATCCACTGGCTGGGCACCCCCAGCAGGATGGAGGCGGAGCTGGTGCCCCGTTACGAGATCCCCCTGCACTTCATCGATATCCAGGGGGTGCGCGGCAACGGCCTCAAGCGGCTGCTGGTGACCCCCTTCAAGCTGGCCAAGGCCATCTGGCAGGCCCGCAGGGTATTCAAGGAAACCAGGCCGGACGTGGTGCTGGGCATGGGCGGCTTTGCCGCCGGCCCCGGTGGCGTGGCGGCGCGGCTGATGGGACTGCCGCTGGTGATCCATGAGCAGAACGCCAGCGCCGGCATGACCAACAGGCTGCTGGCCAGGCTTGCCAGCAGGGTGCTGCAGGCCTTTCCCGGCGCCTTTGCCGGGGCCCAGGTGGTGGGCAACCCCATCCGCCGCTCCCTGGCCGAGGTTGAAAAGGCCGCTCACCAGGGCCCCTGCCGGGTGCTGATCACGGGCGGCAGCCTGGGCGCCCAGGTGTTCAACCAGGTGCTGCCCCAGGCCTTTGCCCAGGCAGGGGCGGAGCTGGAAATCTGGCACCAGACCGGCAAGGGCCGGGAAGCCGAGGTCGAGGCGGCCTATCACCGCCTGGGCCTGGCGCCCAGGGTCAGTGAATTCATCCACGACATGGATCAGGCCCTGGCCTGGGCGGATCTGGTGATCTGCCGGGCCGGCGCCCTGACCGTGTCCGAGCTGGCGGCCGTTGGCCTGCCGGCGATCCTGGTGCCGCTGCCCCATGCGGTGGACGATCACCAGACCAGGAATGCCCGTTACCTGTCCGACAAGGGCGCGGCCCTGCTGCTGCCCCAGGACGGTTTCACGGCCGACAGGGTTGCCTCCCTGCTCGACGAATTGAACGAAGATCCGGACCGCCTGGTGGAAATGGCCAGGGCGGCCCGGCAACAGGCCCGGCCGGACGCCACCGAGGCGGTGGCCCAGATCCTGCGCGATCTGGCCGGGCACAAGCGAAAGAGAACAGCAGTATGACCAGAACAGGGCCAATGCGCCGGGTAGAGCGGATCCATTTTGTCGGCATAGGTGGCGCCGGCATGGGCGGTATCGCCGAAGTACTCCTTGGCGAGGGCTACCAGATCACCGGCTCAGACCTCAGCAACAACGCCGTCACCGAGCGTCTGGCCGGCCTGGGCGCCACCATCTGGCACCAGCATGGGGCCGACAACGTCGCCGGCGCCTCCGTGGTGGTGGTGTCCACCGCCATCGGTGCCGACAACCCCGAGATCCAGGAAGCCCAGCGCCAGCGCATCCCGGTGGTCCGCCGGGCCGAGATGCTGGCGGAGCTGATGCGTTTTCGCCGCGGCATCGCCGTGGCCGGGACCCACGGCAAGACCACCACCACCAGCCTGATCTCCAGCCTGCTGTTCGAAGGCGGCCTGGATCCGACCTTCGTGATCGGCGGCAAGCTCAACAGCCATGGCTCCAATGCCCGCCTGGGCCAGAGCCCCTACCTGGTGGCCGAGGCGGACGAGTCCGACGCTTCCTTCCTGCACCTGCAGCCGCTGATGGCGGTGGTCACCAATATCGAGCCGGACCACATGGAGACCTACGGCGGCGACTTCGAGAAGCTCAAGGCCACCTTCGTGGAGTTCCTCCACAACCTGCCTTTCTATGGCCTGGCCGTGCTCTGCGTGGACTGCCCGGTGGTCAAGGCGCTGAGCCAGGGCCTTGGCCGCCAGGTGCTGACCTACGGCTTTGACGAGGGCGCCGACGTGCGTGGTCGCGACTTCAGCCAGAGCGGCAACCAGAGCCGTTTCGTGGTGGAGCGCAGGGACAGGGCGCCGCTGACCGTGACCCTGAACCTGCCCGGTCGCCACAATGCCCAGAACGCCCTGGCCGCCATTGCCGTGGCCACCGATCTGGGCCTGGACGACCAGGCCATACTGGCCGCCCTGCAGCGCTTCGAGGGCATCGGCCGCCGCTTCCAGCATTACGGTGAGTTCGACACCCCCAAGGGCAAGATCATGCTGGTGGACGACTACGGCCACCACCCCTCCGAGGTGGCGGTGACCATAGCGGCGGCCCGGGCCGGCTGGCCCGACAAACGCCTGGTAATGGTGTTCCAGCCCCACAGGTACAGCCGCACCCGGGATCTCTACGAGGACTTCGCCGAGGTGCTCAGCCAGGTGGACAAGCTGGTGATGCTGGAAGTGTACGCCGCCGGCGAGCAGCCCATCGCCGGTGCCGACAGCCGCTCCCTGTGCCGCACCATCCGCGGCCGCTCCAAGCTGGAACCGGTATTCGTGTCCAGCCTGGACGACGTGCCCAGGGTGCTGGCCGAGGTGGCCGGGGAGGGCGATCTGGTGATCACCCAGGGCGCCGGCAATGTGGGCACCCTGGCCAAGCAACTGGTGGCCAAGGGCCTGATCGGAGGTGAAGCCCGATGATGGAATTTGGCAAGGTCGCGGTACTGCTGGGCGGGAACTCCGCCGAACGGGAAGTGTCCCTGATGTCGGGCAAGGCCGTGCTGAAGGGGCTCAGGCAGGCCGGCGTCGACGCCCACGGTTTCGATCCGGCCGAGCGGCCGCTGTCCGAACTCAAGGCCGAGGGCTTCGAACGGATCTTCATCGCCCTCCATGGCCGTGGCGGCGAGGACGGCACCATCCAGGGCGCCCTGGAGTGGATGGGCCTGCCCTATACCGGCAGTGGCGTGCTGGGCTCGGCCCTGGCCATGGACAAGGTCCGCACCAAGCAGATCTGGCAGGCCCTGGGCCTGCCCACGGCCCAGGCCTGGGTCATTGAAAAAGGCCGGTTTAATGAACAGCTTGGCGCCGATATAATGGCCGGCTCGGTGATGGTCAAGCCGTCACGGGAAGGCTCCAGCATCGGCATGAGCCGCGCCGATACCCTGGGCGAGCTGAAGGCGGCCCTGGACGCGGCCTTCGAGCTGGACGAGGTGGTGCTGGTGGAGCGCTGGATCGACGGCCCCGAGTTCACCGTTGCCATCCTGGACGACCAGGTGCTGCCGGTGATCCGCATGGTCCCGGCCAAGGGCTTCTACGACTACGAAGCCAAGTACCAGTCCAAGACCACCCAGTACCTGATCCCCTGCGGACTCGGCGAAGAAGACGAACGGCGGCTGCAGGCCCTGGCCCTCAAGGCCTTCAAGGCCGTGGGTGCCGGTGGCTGGGGCCGGGTCGACGCCATGCGCGACGAGCACGGCAACTTCCAGCTGCTGGAGGTGAACACGGTGCCGGGCATGACCGAGACCAGCCTGGTGCCCAAGGCGGCCAAGGCGGTGGGTATCGACTTCCCGGCCCTGGTCTGCCGCATCCTGGCCACGGCGGTCTGAGGAGCACCGGGTGCAGAGCCGGGTCGGCTGGTGGTTCGGGGTGAGCTTTCTGGGGCTGGTGCTGGCGGCCTTCGTGGCCGGTGGCGCCTGGCTCTGGCGGACCATGCAGGACGAGGGACGCCTGCCGCTGGAGGTGGTCGAGGTGCAGGGACTGCACCCCCATACCCCGGCCGAGCAGATACGCGCCGTGCTGCTGGAAAGGCCCCTGGGCAGCTTTTTCAGCCTGGATGTGAACGAGGTGCAGCGGCGCCTGGAGGCCCTGCCCTGGATCTACCAGGTCTCGGTGCGCAAGGCCTGGCCCCGCAAGCTGCAGATCTACCTGGTGGAGCAGCAGGCGGTGGCCAAGTGGAACGACAACAGGCTGCTCAACCTGCAGGGCGAGATCTTCGAGGCGCCCCAGAGCGAGCAGGAACAGGCCCTGGCCCGGCTCTATGGCCAGGACCTGGACGCCCGGGAGGCCCTGGAGGGCTACCGCAAGCTCGGGCAACTGCTGGGCGATGCCGGCTTTGCCATCCAGGCGGCCCGGCTCAGCAACCGCCAGAGCTGGGAGCTGGAGCTGGGCAACGGCCCCAGGCTGATCCTGGGGCGGGAAGACACCCTGAGACGGGTGCAACGTTTTATCGACAGCTTCCCCTATGTGCAGGGGGAGCAGAGGCAACCGGCCTACCTGGATCTGCGCTATGACACCGGATTCGCGGTAGGCTGGCAGGAAGAACAACAAGACGCTGAGAGCTGAAGCTCCATGACCAAGGCAACGGATAGAAAATTAATCGTCGGACTGGACATCGGCACCGCCAAGATCGTGGCCGTGGTGGGCGAGGTGCTGCCTGACGGCGAGCTCAACATCCTCGGCGTGGGCAGCCATGCCTCCCGGGGCATGGACAAGGGCGGCGTCAACGACCTGGACTCCGTGGCCCAGTCCGTGCAGCGCGCCGTGGACGAGGCGGAGATGATGGCGGACTGCCAGATCAGCGCCGTCTACCTGGCCATTTCCGGCCGCCATGTGCGTTGCCAGAACGAATCCGGCATGGTGCCCATCAATGACGCCGAGGTTTCCCAGGACGACGTGGACGCCGTGATCCACACCGCCAAGTCGGTGCAGATCCCGGAAGGCCGCCGCATCCTGCACGTGCTGCCCCAGGAATTCGGCATCGACTACCAGGAAGGCATCAAGAGCCCCATCGGCATGAGCGGCGTGCGCCTGACCGCCAACGTGCACCTGGTCACCTGCGCCAACGACATGGCCCGCAACATTATCAAGTGCGTGGAACGCTGCGGCCTGAAGGTGGACTCGCTTATCTTCACGGCCCTGGCCTCCAGCTACGCGGTGCTCACCGACGACGAAAAGGAGCTGGGGGTGTGCGTGGTGGACATGGGCGCCGGCACCATGGACATGACCGTCTACACCAATGGCGCCATTCGCCACACGGCGGTGATCCCCGCCGCCGGCAACCAGGTCACCTCGGACATCGCCAAGATCTTCCGCACGCCGCTGAGCCATGCCGAGGAGATCAAGACCCGCTACGCCTGCGCCATCAAGAACCTGGTCAGCAAGGAAGAGAACATCGAGGTGCCGTCCGTGGGCGGACGGCCGTCCCGCTCCATGAGCCGCCATACCCTGGCGGAGGTGGTGGAGCCCCGCTACCAGGAGCTGTTCGAGCTGGTGCAGGAAGAATTGCGCAAGAGCGGCTTGGAAGAACAGATCGCCGCCGGTATCGTACTGACCGGTGGCACAGCACAGATGGAAGGTGCCATTCAGTTCGCTGAAGACATCTTCCAGATGCCGGTGCGCCTGGGCGCACCCTTGCCGGCCAAAGGGCTGGCAGACTATGTCGCAGATCCCCGCTTTGCCACAGCCGTCGGCTTGTTGCACTACGGCAAGGATGACAGTGTCGTCCGGCGGCCGGAGCGTGGCGTCGGGGAAGGCGTCAGCAGCCTTTGGGCCAAGGTCCAGGGTTGGTTCAAAGGTGAGTTTTAGGGATAAACAGGCAGACGACTGGAGAGGTTTAACATGTTTGAATTCGTTGAAGGCCATTCCGATGAGGCCGTCATCAAGGTCATCGGTGTCGGTGGCGGCGGTGGTAACGCCGTCCAGCACATGGTGGAGCAGACCATAGAGGGTGTTGAGTTCATTGCGGCCAACACCGATGCCCAGGCGCTGAAGAGCTCCAAGGCCCATGTCACGGTACAACTGGGTGCCAACGTGACCAAGGGCCTGGGTGCCGGCGCCAACCCGGAGATCGGCCGCCGCAGTGCCGAAGAGGACCGCGAGCAGCTGCGCGAGGTGCTGGATGGGGCCGACATGGTCTTCATCGCCGCCGGCATGGGCGGTGGCACAGGTACCGGCGCCGCGCCCGTGGTGGCGGAGATCGCCAAGGAGCTGGGTATCCTGACCGTGGCCGTGGTCACCAAGCCCTTCCCCTTCGAAGGCAAGAAGCGCATGGCCTATGCCCAGGAAGGTATCAACTACCTGGAGCAGAACGTCGACTCGCTGATCACCATCCCCAACGAGAAGCTGCTCAAGGTGCTGGGCAAGTCCACCAGCCTGCTGGACGCCTTCAAGGCCGCCAACGACGTGCTGCTGGGCGCGGTCAAGGGCATCGCCGAGCTGATCACCCACCCGGGCCTGATCAACGTCGACTTTGCCGACGTGCGCACCGTCATGAGCGAGATGGGCAAGGCGATGATGGGTTCAGGTATCGCCTCCGGCGAAGACCGCGCCCAGGAGGCCGCCGAGGCCGCCATCTCCAGCCCGCTGCTGGAAGACGTGGATCTGGCAGGTGCCAAGGGCATCCTGGTCAACATCACCGCCGGCCTGGATCTGACCATCGAGGAGTTCGAGACCGTGGGTGCCGCCGTGCAGGGCTTTGCCAGCGAGAACGCCACAGTCGTGGTGGGTACCTCCATCGATCCCGAAATGGCCAACGAAGTGCGGGTCACAGTGGTGGCCACCGGTATCGGCGGCGAGAAGGCCAAGCCGGAGATCACCCTGGTGCAGCCCAAGCGCGAGCCGGAGCCCAAGGTCGAGGCCAAGCCCAGCGTCGAGATGCCCACCGGCAACGCCGTACCGGCACCTCAGCCCGAGAGCAAGGTCCAACTGGAAGAGAAGCCCCAGGCAGCCGCCCAACCGGCCCGCAAGAGCAACGCCGATCTCGACTACCTGGATATCCCGGCGTTCCTGCGCCGCCAGGCCGACTGAGCGCGGCTTTTGCGACCATGAAGGTGTCGTGCTAAAATGCGGCTCCTTTTTGTACAGGTAGGACCATTTGGGTCCCATTGAAGCGAGGCAAAGCGATCCATGATCCGGCAACGCACCTTGAAGAGCGCCATTCGCGCCACAGGCGTCGGTCTGCACAGCGGTAACAAGGTTACCCTGGTGCTGCGTCCTGCGCCCGTGAACACCGGCATCGTCTTCCGCCGGGTCGATCTCGACCCCGTGGTGGACATCCCGGCCAAGGGTGAGCTGGTGGGCGACACCATGCTCTGCACCTGCCTGCACAGCGAGCAGGGCCACAAGGTGGCGACCATAGAGCATCTCAGTGCCGCCCTGGCCGCCATGGGCATCGACAACCTCATCATCGAGGTGGATGCCCCTGAGATCCCGATCATGGACGGCAGCGCCAGTCCCTTCGTGTTCCTGCTCCAGTCGGCGGGTATCGAAGAGCAGGCTGCCGCCAAGGAATTCATCCGGATCAAGGACGTGATCCGGGTGGAGGATGGCGACAAGTGGGCCGAGTTCCGCCCCTACAAGGGCTTCAAGATGGACGTGGCCATCGACTTCGACCATCCGGCCTTCGAGGGACGCAACCAGCATCTGGTGATGGACTTCTCCACCTCTTCCTTCGTCAAGGAAGTGAGCCGGGCCCGGACCTTCGGCTTCATGCGGGACATCGAATACCTGCGCGCCAACAACCTGGCCCTGGGCGGCAGCATGGAGAACGCCATCGTCCTGGACGAGTACCGCATCCTCAACAACGAAGGGCTGCGCTACGACGACGAGTTCGTCAAGCACAAGCTGCTGGATGCGGTGGGCGATCTCTACCTGGCCGGCCACTCCATCATCGGTGAGTTCCGCTCCTTCAAGTCGGGCCACGGCCTGAACAACATGCTGGTGCGGGCCCTGCTGGCCAACGAGGCCGCCTGGGAAAAGGTCACCTTCGAAGAAGAAGGCCAGGCCTCGCCCATTTCCTACCTGATGCCGGGCACCAGCCTGGCCTGATCACTCCTTATCGTCTGTCCGGCGGCGCTCACTGAGCGCCGCCAGCCTTTCCAGCTTCTCTTTCAGTCCCGGCGGGGCGTCTGCAGCCAGCTCCTTGAGCCTGGCCGCCGCTTCACTGCTGATTCTACGGCGGTTTTCCTTGAGGCTGTCCTGGCCCTGGATGGGGGTGGTCAGCACATCCCGCTGTTCAGGGCTACCGGGTCGCCGGGCGGCGGCCGGGTTGATCCGCAGGTCCAGGCTGGTTAGGCTTGGATGAATTTGCTGGCGAAACTGGCTGAGCAGTTCCTCGCGCTGATAGCGCAGACGGGTCAGCCAGGCGGCGCTGGCCACTTCGATGACCAGGGTACCCTGGCGCAGGTTGGCCACCCGGCTCTGACTGGCCAGGGGCTCACCCACCAGCTTGGCATAGGCCTGGTTCAGGCGCCTGAGCAGCAGGGCCCGCTGCTGCAGATCGGCGACACCGGAGCCGGGGCGTTGGGCCAGATCCTTCAATGAGTCCGGGTGTGATGACATGGCAAGTCGCTTCTGATGAAAGTCACCTTCATTATCGAACGAGCGGGGCGCTCCCGGCAATGGTCGTTGCCGGCCTGGTTGCTGGCGGCCTTGCTGCTGTCGTTGCTGATGCTGCTGCTCAGCCTGCCCGGCGGTGCCGGAGCCAAGGCGCAGACGGCAATGCCGGGGGAGGGCGTGGCTCTGCCGGATGCCAGCCGCTGGCAATGGATGTCGGCCCGTCTCGGCGAGGCCGAGGCCAGGCTAGTGGCGCTTAGAACCCGGGCCGAGTTGCTGTCCCGGCGCATGGGGCTTGGGCCCCTGCCGGAACAGGAGCTGAGCGACGCCAATGGCCTGGCACTGTTGGAAAATCGTTACCAGACCCTTGAAAAACTGTTGGGACGCCACCAGATAGCTTCTCAGAGCGAGCCGACGGCATCGCCGCTGCCCGAGGGCAGGCAGGCGTCCGCCTTCGGCTATCGACAGGATCCTTTCAACGGCCGGCGCCGTTTTCATGCCGGCCTGGATCTGGCTGCCGACCAAGGCACGCCCGTGCTGGCCAGTGCCAGTGGCGTGGTTACCTACGCCGGCCGCTACAAGGGCTACGGCCTGCTGGTGGAGTTGGAACACGGTGACGGGGTCACCACCCGTTACGGCCATAACAGCGGCCTGGAGGTCAAGGCGGGGGAGCGGGTCGAAAAGGGCCAGATCATCGCCCGGGTTGGCTCCAGTGGCAGAGCGACGGGCCCCCATGTGCACTTCGAGGTGCGTCACCAGGGTAAGCCCCAGGACCCTAAGCATTTTGTCTACCCCAAAGGCGTGGATTAGGGAATAATAGCCGGCACTGCACGCCGGATAAATAAAGTACAGATCAGGATTATGTTCACACAGCTTCTTACCAAAATCATCGGCAGTCGCAATGACCGCACCATCAAGAAACTCAGCAAGGTTGTCGCCCAGATCAACGCCCTGGAGCCCAGCTTCGAAGCGGCCTCCGACGAGGAGATCAAGGCCAAGACCGATGAGTTCCGCGCTCGCCTGGAAAAGGGCGAGACCCTGGATGACATCCTGGTAGAAGCCTTTGCCGTGGTGCGTGAAGCCTCCAAGCGCATCTTCGGCATGCGTCACTTCGACGTGCAGCTGATCGGCGGCATGGTGCTGCAGTCCGGCAAGATCGCCGAGATGCGTACCGGTGAAGGTAAGACCCTGACCGCGACCCTGCCGGCCTACCTGAACGCCCTGACCGGCAAGGGCGTGCACGTGATCACCGTGAACGACTACCTGGCCAAGCGTGACGCCGAGTGGAACCGGCCGCTGTTCGAATTCCTGGGACTGAGCGTGGGCGTCAACGTGCCCGGCATGGGCCAGATGGAGAAGAAGGAGGCCTACGCCGCCGACATCACCTACGGTACCAACAACGAATTCGGCTTCGACTACCTGCGCGACAACATGGCCTTCGGCCCGGCGGAGCGGGTGCAGCGCCCCCTGTCCTACGCCATCATCGACGAGGTGGACTCCATCCTGATCGACGAGGCCCGTACCCCGCTGATCATTTCCGGCCAGGCCGAGGACAGCTCTGCCCTCTACGCAAAAATCAACACCCTGGTACCTAGCCTGGTGCGCCAGGCCGAGGAAGACAAGGAAGGCGAGCAGGGCGACGGCGACTTCACCATAGATGAGAAGGCCAAGCAGCTGTACCTGACCGAGCGCGGCCAGGTGAACATCGAGGAGATGCTCAAGCGCGAGGGCCTGCTGAACGAGGACGACTCCCTGTTCAGCGCCGCCAACATCACCCTGCTGCACCATGTCAACGCCGCCCTGCGCGCCCGCCACCTGTTCCAGAAGGACGTGGACTATATAGTCCAGGACGATGAGATCGTCATAGTGGACGAGCATACCGGCCGTACCATGCCCGGCCGCCGCTGGTCCGAAGGCCTGCACCAGGCCGTGGAAGCCAAGGAAGGGGTCAAGATCCAGAACGAAAACCAGACCCTGGCCTCCATCACCTTCCAGAACTACTTCCGCATCTACGACAAGCTGGCCGGCATGACAGGCACCGCCGATACCGAAGCCTTCGAATTCCAGCACATCTATGGCCTGGAAACCGTGGTGATCCCCACCAACAGGCCGATGATCCGCGACGACATGGCCGACCAGGTCTACCTGACCACGGAAGAGAAGTTCGAAGCCATCATCACCGACATCAAGAGCCAGCGGGAGAAGGGCAGGCCCTCGTTGGTGGGCACCATCTCCATCGAATCCTCAGAACTTCTGTCGAGGCACCTCAAGAAGGAAGGCATCCCCCACCAGGTGTTGAACGCCAAGTACCACGCCATGGAGGCGGAGATCGTCGCCCAGGCCGGTAAGCCGGGCGCGGTGACCATCGCCACCAACATGGCCGGCCGGGGTACCGATATCATCCTGGGCGGCAACTGGCAATCCGAGGTGGACAAGCTGGACAATCCCAGCCAGGAGCAGATCGACGCCATCAAGGCCCAATGGCAGCAGTGCCATGACCAGGTCCTGGAGGCCGGCGGCCTGCACATCATAGGCACCGAGCGTCACGAATCACGCCGTATCGACAACCAGCTGCGGGGCCGTTCCGGCCGCCAGGGCGACCCCGGCTCCAGCCGCTTCTACCTGTCCATGGAAGATGCCCTGATGCGCATCTTCGCCTCCGACCGCGTCACCAACATGATGAAGCGCCTGGGCATGGAGCGTGGCGAGGCCATTGAGCACCCCTGGGTCAACCGCGCCATCGAGAATGCCCAGCGCAAGGTGGAGGGCCGTAACTTCGACATCCGTAAGCAGCTGCTGGAATACGATGACGTGGCCAACGACCAGCGCAAGGTCATCTACGAGCAGCGCAACGAGCTGATGGACTCCGACAGCATCCAGGACACCATCGAGGCCATTCGCGCCGATGTCGTCGACAAGACCATCAGCGCCTATATCCCGCCCCAGTCCCTGGAGGAAATGTGGGACGTGCCCGGCCTGGAAGAGCGCCTGAAGGCCGACTTCGCCATCGAGCTGCCGCTGCAGCAGTGGCTGGACGAAGACGACAAGCTCCACGAGGACAGCCTGCGCGAGAAGATCCTGGCTGCCATCAACGAGGCCTATCAGGCCAAGGAAGCCGCCGTCGGCGAGCAGGTGCTGCGCCATTTCGAAAAGGCGGTGATGCTGCAGACCCTGGACGGCCTGTGGAAGGAACACCTGGCGGCCATGGACCACCTGCGCCAGGGCATCCACCTGCGTGGCTATGCCCAGAAGAACCCCAAGCAGGAATACAAGCGCGAGGCCTTCGAGCTGTTCACCGAGATGCTGGAGAACCTCAAGCACGATGTGGTCAGCATCCTCTGCAAGGTCAGGGTCCAGGCCGAGGAAGACGTGGCGGCCGTGGAAGAGCAGCGCCGCCGTGCCGAGCCGGTGCAGCAGCAGTACCAGCACGAGGCGTCTGCGCCCGTGGGCGGCGAGGTGGTGGCCGAAACCGCCATGCGTGCCGGCCCCAAGGTGGGCCGCAACGATCCCTGCCCCTGTGGCTCCGGCAAGAAGTACAAGCAGTGCCACGGTAAGCTGGCCTGACAAGGGCCCTGAATGAAACCGAAAAGAGGTGGCCTGGCCACCTCTTTGTTTTGGAGTAGTGTATGAGCAAGCAAGTGGTCTGGGTGGCGGTCGGCGTCATCGAAAACGGCCGTGATGAGGTCTTTCTCACCAAGAGGCCCGACGACAAGCACCAGGGCGGCAAGTGGGAGTTTCCCGGCGGCAAGGTGGAAGAGGGCGAGGACGTGCTGAGGGCCCTGGACAGGGAGCTCCATGAGGAAATCGGCATCAACGTGGTGACGGCCGAGCCCCTGACCGTGGTCGAGCACGACTATGGCGACAAGGTGGTGAAGCTGGATGTGTGGCTGGTGCGGGGCTTTGTGGGGCAGCCCCACGGTAAGGAAGGCCAGGAAGGGGCCTGGATCAGGGTCAGCGAGCTGGGCGAAATGGACTTTCCCGATGCCAACGGCCCCATAGTCGAGGCCGTTCAGGCACTGAGCCGCTAGTCGAACTCGTAGCCCTTGGGGGCTTCTTCCTGGCTGGGCGCCTCCTCTTCAGAGGGGATGCGACGCTCCTCGCTGGCCCACTCGCCGAGATCGATCAGTTGGCAGCGTTTGGAGCAGAAGGGCCTGAAGGCGCTTTTTTCGTTCCAGGGTACGGACTTGCCGCAGATAGGGCATTTCACTTCCATCGGTTTCCTCCTACCAGGCGCAGGTCTGTTGGTTGAAGGCCATGTCTTCGGTGACGGCCTGCTGCTCGCCGTCATCGCACAGGCGCATGAGGCGCACAGTGTAGCGGCCGCGATGGCCGCTGACCATGGGAAAGACATCGACGGGCAGGCCGCTGATCCGCACCAGCACCAGCTGGTCACCGGCATTCTGGTAGAAACCGCTCTTGGCCAGCACGGACTCGCTGTGGCCCAGCTCACGCAGGAAATGCAGGAAACTCTGCAGCGACTGCTGCAGGGGGGCCACCACATCGAGCCAGGCCGAGATCTCCGCCTGGCGCAGCTCGATGGAACGCTGGTGCCAGCATTGCAGCTGGGGCAGATCGAAGTTGGTGTCACCGCCCGGTACGGCGTAGCGGGAGCGCAGCGAGGCGAGAAACTTGTCGTCGCGCCAGGCCTGGCCCGGTTTTGGGGTGGCGGCCAGCCAGTGCCTCAGGGAGCGCAGATCCTCATGCATCTGCTGCAGGCGCTGACCGTCCACCTCCGGCCTTTGTGACCAGAGCTGCAGCCGCTCCATCAGCCGCTCCAGATCCTTGCTCAGATCCGCTCTCAGCTCGCCTCTTTCCAGTACATCCTGGGCATTGAACAGGGCCTGGAAGAAGTGGGGATTGTCCTTACAGAACAGCCGCTCCAATACCTCCTCCAGTCGCAGGTAGGTACGCAGCTTTTCGGACAGGGGAAATTCGTAGGTAACAGCCATAGCCTCGGCAGTCGATAGGCGCTATTGGCCTTATGATAGCGCCTTTTGCCTAGCCATCGCCAAGTAGCTTTGGTGCAATTGCTGAACCTGGGCTTTCAGCTTCTCGGGTTGGCCACTGTTGTCGAGCACATCGTCCGCCCGAGCCAGACGCTCGGCCCGGTCCATTTGGCTGTGGAGAATGCCCTTGACGGTCTCCGGATTGGTGTCGTCCCTGGCCAGTACCCGCTGCAGCTGGACCTCTTGCGGCACATCGATGACCAAGGTGCGATCGCAGAGCCCATCCAGGCCGTTCTCGAACAATAAGGGCACCACGAAGAGCACGTAGGGACTGGGAGCGGCTTGCAGCTGGCGCTGCATTTCCTGACGGATCAGGGGATGGAGCAGGTCGTTCAGCCAAAGGCGCTGCTTGTCATCGGCAAAGACAATTTCCCGCAGTGCCTTGCGGTCCAGGCTGCCATCGGCCTGGAGCACGGCGTTGCCGAAATGGGCAGCGATGGCGGCCAGCGCCGAAGTGCCGGGTTCGACCACCTGGCGGGCCACCACATCGGCATCGACCAGCTCGATGCCGAGTTCGTGGAAGGCATTCGCCACAGTGCTCTTGCCGCTACCGATGCCGCCGGTCAGGCCTACGACAAACATCAGTGTCCCAACAGCCCCAGGTACCAAGCGTTAATGGCCGGCCCCCAGATGAGGGCGACCCAGCCGGCGATGGCCAGGAAAGGTCCAAAGGGCATGGGTTGGCTGCCCTTGCGGATGGCGGCGATGATGCCCCAGAGGGCGCCGAACACGGATGACAGCAGCACTATCTGCAGCAGCATGGCCGGGCCAAGCCAGGCACCAAGGGCAGCCAGCAGCTTGAAATCCCCGTAGCCCATGCCTTCCTTGCCGGTGAGCAGTTTGAACACCCAATAAACGGACCAGAGCGACAGGTAGCCCAGCATGGCGCCCAAAATGGCCTTCTCCGGTGTGACCAGGCCGCCCACCAGGCTGATGGCAAGTCCCCCCCAGAGCAGCGGCAGGGTCATGTCGTCCGGCAACAGCATGGTGTCGGCATCGATAAAGGTCAGCGCCACCAGGAACCAGGTCAGCAGCAGGGCGCCGACCATGAGGACGGTCGCACCAAAGTGCCAGGCCACCGCCGCCGACATCAGGCCGGTAATGAGCTCCACCAGGGGATAACGAATGGCAATGGGGGCCTTGCAATGGCGGCACTTGCCGGCCAGCAGCAGCCAGGACAGCACGGGGATATTGTCGTACCACCTTACCGGTGATTGGCACTTGGGGCAGTGACTGTGGGGTGTCATCAGGTTGAAGGGGGCCTGCTCTGGCTCGGCTTCCAATTCCAAGAGGTCGCGGCTTTCCGCTTTCCAGCGCGCTTCCAGCATGAGTGGCAGCCGGTGGATAACCACATTGAGGAAGCTGCCCACCAGCAGGCCCAGGATGCCAATAAAAGCCGCGAGCCACAGGGGCTCGCGGGAGAGGAGTTCGATTAACTGCATCTGTCTTTAGCCTACGACTTGACCCAGCTGGAAGATGGGCAGGTACATGGCCACCACCAGGCCGCCGATGAGCGGGCCGAGAACGATCATGATGGCAGGTTCCAGCAGACTCATCAGGCCGTCGACGGCATCGTCCACCTCACGCTCAAAGATTTGGGCAACCTTGGTCATCATCTCATCGATGGAGCCGGATTCTTCGCCGATCAGCACCATCTGTATGACCATCTCCGGGAAGACGGCGGTGGTCCTCATGGCCACGTTCATCTGCATGCCGGTTTCCACCTCGCGGCGCACCTTCAAAATCGCATCACGATAGAGGGCATTACCGGAGGCGCCGGCCGATGAATTCAAACCTTCGATAAGCGGCACACCGGCAGAGAAGGTGGTGGCCAGGGTACGGGCAAAGCGGGCAAGAGAGGCTTTGTGCAGTATGGGGCCAACTATTGGGATCTTAAGCATAAACCTATCGGTTCTGTCCCTGACATCCTGGGATTTGCGGTGAGCTTGCCTGAACATGAGGCCGGCGACGATCAATACAGCCAATACGATATACCAGGAATCCCGGACGACATGGGAGATCTTGATCCAGAGCTGGGTAAAGGCAGGCAGTTCGGCGCCAAAGGAGTGGAAGATGTCCTCGAATTGGGGCACGACAAAGATCAGCAGGATGGCCGTAACCACTATGGCAACGAAGACGATGGCCGAAGGATAGAAGAGCGCCTTTTTGATCTTTGACTTCAGCTCTTCCTGCTTCTCCTTGTAGGTGGCGATGCGGTCGAACATGGTTTCCATGGCACCGGAGTTTTCACCTGCTGCTACCAGATCGCGATAGAGATCATCAAAGTAAATGGGGTACTTGGCCAAGGCCTCCGACAGCAGGGTTCCACCCTGCACATCGGCACTGATCTTGGCCATCATTTCCCGTACCGCATCCTTCTTGTTGCCCTTGGAGATGATGTCCAGGGACTGCACCAAGGGGACACCGGACGCCAGCATGGTGGCCAGCTGGCGGGTGATGGCGGCGATATCGGCCGCTTCTACCTTTTGCCCCATGGAAAACAGCGGCTTGGGCTTTTTACGGACCTCCTTGGGCGTGATGCCCTGGGCCCTGAGCTGGGCCTTGATCTCGTTGATCTTGGTGCCGGTGATCTCACCCTGGACCTTTTCACCACGGCGGTTGACGCCTTTCCAGGTAAAGACTTCCAGTTTGACGGCTTGTATCTTTCTCTTATTGGCCGTAGTGGTCGCGGTAGCCATATCAGCTCCTTAGTAACTGGTCACCCGGTTGATCTCCGCCAGTGAGGTGACTCCCTGGCGGGCCTTTTCAAGACCGGATTGGCGCAGGTTCTTGATTCCATCCCGTTGTGCCTGGGCGGCAATATCCAACGAGTTTCCGCCTTCCATGATGATTTTGGCAATGGCTTCGGTCATGGGCATGGCTTCATAGATGCCCACCCTGCCTTTGTAACCCCCGGTACATTCCTTACAGCCAACGGGCTTATACAATGTGAAGCCCTCGTCGATCTGCGCCGGCGCATAGCCTTGGCGTAACAGCTCGTCCTTGGGGAGTTGTTCGGGGGCCTTGCAACTGCTGCAAAGGCGCCGAGCCAGCCGCTGGGCGATGACCAGGGTCACCGAAGAGGCGATGTTATAGGAAGGCACGCCCATGTTCATGAGACGGGTCAGGGTCTCGGACGAGGAGTTGGTGTGCAGGGTGGACAGCACCAGGTGACCCGTCTGGGCGGCCTTGATCGCTATCTCGGCGGTTTCCAGATCCCGTATCTCACCCACCATGATGACGTCGGGATCCTGACGCAGGAAGGCCCTGAGAGCAGAGGCGAAATCCATGCCCGCCTTCATGTTAATCTGCACCTGGTTGATGCCGGGCAGGTTGATTTCCACCGGATCTTCGGCGGTAGAGATATTACGTTCCTGGGTATTGAGGATATTGAGACCGGTATAGAGGGACACCGTCTTGCCCGAGCCGGTAGGGCCCGTTACCAGTATCATCCCCTGGGGCTTTTGCAGAGATTCCATATACAGACGTTTCTGCTCCGGCTCGTAACCCAGCATGTCGATGCCCAGTTGGGCGCTGCTGGAGTCCAGGATACGCATCACGATCTTTTCGCCCCACAGGGTCGGCAGGGTCGATACGCGGAAGTCGATGGCCTTGCGGCGGCTCAGGCGCAGCTTGATACGGCCATCCTGGGGGATACGGCGCTCGGCGATATCCAGCTTGGCCATGACCTTGATCCGCGCCGCCAAGCGGCCGGACAAGGCGGCGGGGGGAGCCGCCACTTCATGGAGTATGCCGTCGATACGAAAGCGTACCCGGTAGCTCTTTTCGTAAGGCTCGAAATGAAGGTCCGACGCCCCCTTGCGGATGGCGTCCATCAATATCTTGTTGATATAGATGACGATGGGGGCATCTTCATCCTTGCCGCCAACGCCGACCAGATCCTGATCCTTGTCGTCCTCATCTTCGACGACCAGGTCTGCCAGCTCGGAGTCCTGGACATCCACATCCAGGGTGGCCGATTCGCTTTTCTCCAGCAGCTTGTCTATGGCCTTGGCCAGCTCATCGGCGTTCACCAGCACGGGCTCTGTGGGCAGGCGCAGGTTGAAGCGGAAGTCCTCCAACGCCGCCTGGTTGCTGGGGTCGGCGATGGCGATAAAGATGCGGTTCTGGCGCTTGAACAGCGGCAGAACGAAATGCTTGTTGATCAACTGCTCATTAATGAGTGTTGAGGGAATATTGTCGATATCGAACTTGGCCAAGTCAAAGAGGGGCAGGCCGTATTGCTCCGACAGGAAGCGGGCGAAGTCGGCGGCGCTGAGTTCGGACTTCTTCAGCACGTCGAACAGCGGCAGTAGGCCGGAATTGTTGTCCTTGAGCAGCTCTTCGGCCACGCTCTGGTCTATCTTGCCGCGCCTGAGCAGCAGCGCCAGGGTGCCTTTGGCGAGGGGTAGGAAGCCTGACATGCCGGTTATGTTCTCCTGGCCAGATTCTTATTCGAGCGGTGCATGTAGTGGATCAGCATCGTCTGACGGTTGTTATTGGAATGCAATGCTAAGGTGCTGTTAACCCCATAATAGCAAGAGGGGCTGGCCATAAGGCAAGGCTGGATTACCAGATACAAAAACGGCAGGCCTGGCCTGCCGTTTATTATCAAGCGTATTTTTTGTCTTAGCAGATACCCAGACCGACGCAGGTACCGCCTTTGACCCAAGTAACGCCGAAAGTAGAGGCGTTGATAGTACCGGTCAGTGAGTAAGTCTCACCGGCCAGGCCTTGACCATTGATCGCTGTGGCCAGGATAGTGCCACCGGTAGCAGAAGAGGTCCAGGTCACGGTGTTGACCAGTGCGCCATTGGCGGCACCGGCGGTGGGCACAGCGCAGGAAGTTGCACCAATGTTGGTGGTCTGTTCTGTCTGAGCACAGACTTCAACAGCAGTTTTAACAGAGCCAGTGGCGGAAACAACTTCAGAGAACTTGGCCTTCTTGGTGTAGGTCTGGTAGGCCGGCAGGGCGATGGCGGCCAGGATGCCGACGATCGCAACCACGATCATCAGTTCGATCAAGGTAAAACCTTGTTGCTTCTTCATGAGAGATCCCCTCGTTTTACAATTATTTAACTGTTATGGTCGCGAATTAAGGGCCGCGACCTTCCCTATATTATTAATAGCTTACCCCTATAAAGGGAAGTGGCGATGCATCACAAATTTGCCAAAATGTTGGCAGTTCAGAGCAGCCGCATGGACAGGTCGATGGCCTGTACATGCTTGGTCAGCGCGCCCGAGGACACATAATCCACGCCCGTCTCGGCAATGCTCTTAAGGGCCTCTGCCATGACGTTGCCGGACACCTCAAGTTTAGTGTCAGCTTTTGTAGCATCTCGCAAGCGAACGGCCTCGACCATGGCATTTGCCTGAAAGTTATCCAGCATAATGACATCCGCGCCGGCCTGAAGGGCCTGTTCAAGTTCTTGAATAGATTCGACTTCCACTTCAACAGGCTTGCCGGGAGCGATCCGGTGCGCCTGCTGCACCGCCTCCTGGATGCCACCGGCAGCCAGGATATGGTTTTCCTTGATCAGGAAGGCATCAAAGAGGCCAACCCTGTGGTTGGCACCGCCGCCGCATTTCACGGCGTATTTCTGGGCCAGGCGATGTCCCGGGACGGTCTTGCGGGTGTCCAGCAGCTGGGTCTTGCTGCCGGCCAGCAACCGCACGTAGCGGGCCGTGGTGGTGGCGGTACCGGACAGCATCTGTACGAAATTGAGGGCGGTGCGCTCGCCGGTCAGCAGCAGCCTAGCCGGACCTTCCAGGGTGAAGAGGGTGTCGCCAGCGTTGACATGGTCGCCATCAGTCACCATGAACTCCACCCTGACCTGACCACCCAGCTGGGCAAAGACCTCGAGCACCCAGTCCTTGCCGCAGAAAACCATGGCTTCTCTGGTTATGACCATGGCCTTGCGGACTTCGTCGGCCGGTACCAGTTGTGCCGTGATGTCATTGTCTGCCTTGATGGTTCCGCCCAGGTCTTCGCTCAGTGCCGCGGCGACCTGTTCCCTGATGCTAGCTTGCAGATCCATAGGATTGCCCTGTCGATGATGGTAAAGGTGGCAGTATACCAGCCCTTAAGGATGCTGGTCAGAGTCGCTGGCCGGATCGGGCGGTGGTAGAGTATAGGCATCACATCAATGGCTTAGGCGGTCATGGACTGGTATCCCAAGGCAAGGCGCCTGGACTCTCCCCATCACAACGAAAGGCCGGTCGGCTGCGCCGTCGATACGGTGGTGCTGCACAACATCAGCCTGCCCCCCAATGCCTTCGGTACAGGCGCCATCGAAGCGCTCTTCACCGGCACCCTGGATCCCCGGGCCCATCCCTGGTTTGAAAGGCTGGCCGGCGTCGAGGTGTCCGCCCATATCCTCATCAAGCGCAGCGGCGAACTGTGCCAGTTCGTGCCTTTCTCCGGCCGCGCCTGGCATGCGGGACGCTCTTCCTTTCAGGGCAGGCAAGGCCTCAACGACAACAGCATAGGTGTCGAGCTGGAAGGGGCCGATCATCTGCCCTTCACCGACGCGCAATATAGTGGCCTTGCGGAGCTGGCATGCTGGCTGGCAGAACATTGGGCGTTATCGCCTGAGCAAATCACCGCCCACGAGACCATAGCGCCCTTTCGCAAGACGGACCCCGGCCCGGGCTTTGACTGGCAACACTTTTACGGATTTTTGTTGGAGACAATGTCATGACGCTGATCACCCTGGTGATGGCTCTGCTTATCGAGCGCCTGTTCATGCTGCCCCCCTCGTGGCAGGCCAGCACCTACCTGCGAAAGTTGCCAGGGCAGGTGCAGCGACTGGGCGAGCAATGGCCAGCACTGGTCATCGGCTTGGCGCTGGTGGTATTCGGCATCAACTGGCTGTTGGGGCTGCTGCCGGGCTGGCTGGCCTGGACCCTGGAAATCCTTGTGTTGGTCATGGCCCTGGATACCAGCGCCGTACGCCGCCGGTACCGCAAGCTGCTCAATGCCCTGGAAAGGGGCGACATGGAATCGGCCGATCTCTCCTCCTCCGCGCTGGAGGTACCGGCCATCAGCCGCCAGTTTGAAGGCAAGGAACGAACCCTGGTGGCCCTGCTCTGGGTCAATTACCGCCATTACTGCGCATTGCTGTTCTTCTTTGTGGTGGCCGGCCTGGGTGGCGCCCTGGCCTACCTGTTGCTGCGCTACCTGGCCGATCTCAGCGAGGTGGAGGAAAGGCCGGCGGCCAGGCTGTTGAAGCTAGTGGACTGGCTGCCGGTGCGTATCACCGCCATGGGCTTTGCCTTTGTGGGCCATTATTCCCGGGCCATGCCGTTGTGGCTGGATGGCCTGCTGCGTCCCGCGGCCGACAACGAGGCCTACCTGGGCCAGGTGGCCCTGGCCGCGGAAGAAGTATCCCTGGACGATCCCAGCTGTACCCAGCCCATGCTGTGCCTGGTGGCCCTGGCTAAGCGCAATCTGCTGTTCTTTCTGACCCTGGTGGCGATACTCACCCTTTTTGGTTGGCTGGTCTGACCAATTGTATCGTCAACGCTACCTTACAACCGAATAGCAATACGGCCTGTCCGCCCAAAATGGACAGGCTTTATTCCATCTGCTAAGGTTTGTGCAATTTCTTGATAATTGGTATTACCAATTTACAAAATGCGTGCAGGCTACCAAAGGATCAAACAGCCCAAATTGGCCGATGTCATTCAGGAGCAGCTGGAAACGCTGATCCTGGAAGGCACCCTGGCCCCCGGCGAGAAGCTGCCGCCGGAGCGGGAGCTGGCCAAGCAGTTCGAGGTGTCCCGGCCCTCGGTGCGGGAAGCCATCCAGAAGCTGGAAGCCAAGGGCCTGCTGCTGCGCCGCCAGGGTGGCGGCACCTATGTCAGCCGGGATCTCTACAGTGGCCTGGCCCAGCCCCTCTTTGCCCTGATCCAGGGGCACGACGAATCCCAGCTGGATCTGCTGGAGTTCCGTTACGCCCTTGAGGCCATGTCCGCCTACTACGCCGCCGACCGGGGCACCAGCGCCGATCTGGACAGCATCCGTCGCAGCCACGAGGAAGTGGAGCAGGCCCACGACGATGGCGACATCGAGCAGGAGGCCGCTGCCATCTGCCGCTTCCACGAGGCGGTGGCCCAGGCCAGCCACAACGTGGTGATCCTGCACCTGGTACGGGTGATGAAGCCGCTGCTGGAAGAAAACGTACGCCAGAACCTGGAGATGCTCTACCAGCGTTCCTCCTCGCCGGAGAAGGTCGCCGGGCATCGCCGAACCCTGCTGGAGTGCATCGTCTCCGGCAAACCCCAGGAGGCCCGCCAGGCCTGTGAGCAGCACCTGGCCTTCCTGGAAGAAACCCTTTTGGACATCCGCCGGGAGCAGAGCCGACTGCAGCGCTCCCTGCGCCGTGTCAAAGACAAGCCCGACCGGTAAGCCTGAACTAAGGTTAACCGCGTCGACCGCATTTTCATTTAACGAGCTAGAAGAAGGAAAACGCCATGTCAGAGAAGGTCATGCATGACGTGGATCCCCAGGAAACCCGTGAATGGCTGGACGCCCTCCAGGCCGTCATGGAAGAAGAGGGTGCCGATCGCGCCCATTTCCTGATGGAGTCTCTCGCCGATCAGGCTCGCCGCAACGGCGCTCACCTGCCTTTTGACGCGACCACCGCCTATATCAACACCATTCCCGCCGGCCAAGAGCCGGAGATGCCGGGCGACCAGGCCATGGAGCGCCGTATCCGCTCCATCATCCGCTGGAATGCCCTGGCCATGGTGCTGCGCGCCTCCAAGAAGAACCTGGAGCTGGGCGGTCACATCTCCTCTTTCGCCTCCAGCGCCACCCTCTACGATGTGGGCTTCAACCATTTCTTCCGCGCGCCCAACGAAAAGGACGGCGGCGACCTGATCTACTTCCAGGGCCATATCGCCCCCGGCGTCTATGCCCGTTCCTACCTGGAAGGCCGCCTGACCGAAGAGCAGATGGACAGCTTCCGCCAGGAAGTGGATGGTGAAGGCCTGTCTTCCTATCCGCATCCCAAGCTGATGCCGGACTACTGGCAGTTCCCCACCGTATCCATGGGCCTGGGTCCCATCGCCGCCATCTACCAGGCGCGCTTCCTCAAGTACCTGACCGACCGTGGCATCAAGGACTGTTCCGAGCAGAAGGTGTACTGCTTCCTGGGCGACGGCGAGTGTGACGAGCCGGAAGCCCTGGGCGCCATCGGCATGGCCGCCCGCGAAAAACTGGACAACCTGATCTTCGTGATCAACTGCAATCTGCAGCGCCTGGACGGCCCGGTACGCGGCAACTCCAAGATCATCCAGGAGCTGGAAGGCACCTTCCGCGGCGCCGGCTGGGAAGTGCTGAAGGTGGTCTGGGGCCGCTACTGGGATCCGCTGCTGGCCAGCGACACCTCCGGCAAGCTGCTGCAGCTGATGAACGAGACCGTCGACGGCGAATACCAGAACTGCAAGGCCAAGGGTGGCAAGTACACCCGCGAGCAGTTCTTCGGCAAGTACCCGGAAACCGCCGAGATGGTTGCCAACATGTCCGACGACGACATCTGGCGCCTCAACCGCGGTGGCCACGACCCCTACAAGGTGTACGCCGCCTACCATCGCGCCGTGAACACCAAGGGCCGCCCCACTGTGATCCTGGCCAAGACCGTCAAGGGCTACGGCATGGGTGACGCCGGTGAAGGCAAGAACATCGCCCACCAGGTCAAGAAGATGGACATGGAAGCCATCAAGTACTTCCGTGACCGCTTCAACATCCCGGTCTCCGACGACCAGCTGGCCGAGCTGCCTTACTACCACCCGGGTCCGGACAGCCCCGAGGTGAAGTACATGATGGAGCGCCGCGCCCAGCTGCACGGCTCCATGCCCAAGCGCCAGGTACGCTTCAACGGCGAGCTGGACATTCCCAAGCTGGACGCCTTCGACAACGTCCTCAAGGGCAGCGGCGAGCGCGAGATCTCCACCACCATGGCCTTCGTGCGGGTGCTGACCGCGCTGCTCAAAGACAAGCAGCTCGGCAAGCGCATCGTGCCGATCATCCCCGACGAGGCCCGCACCTTCGGTATGGAAGGCCTGTTCCGCCAGGTGGGTATCTACAGCCGTGAAGGCCAGAAGTACACGCCCCAGGACGCCGATCAGGTGGCCTACTACAAGGAAGACAAGCAGGGCCAGGTGCTGCAGGAAGGCATCAACGAACTGGGCGCCATGGCCGACTGGGTTGCAGCCGGTACCAGCTACAGCACCAACGGCGAGCCCATGATCCCCTTCTACGTCTACTACTCCATGTTCGGCTTCCAGCGCGTGGGCGACATGGCCTGGGCCGCCGGCGACCAGCAGACCCGCGGTTTCCTGATCGGCGGCACCGCCGGCCGTACCACCCTCAACGGCGAGGGCCTGCAGCACGAGGACGGCCACAGCCACATCATCTCGGCCACCATCCCCAACTGCATCTCCTACGATCCCACCTACGGCTACGAGGTGGCGGTGATCGTCCAGGATGGCCTGGAGCGCATGTACGGCGACAAGCAGGAGAACGTCTTCTACTACCTGACCGTCATGAACGAGAACTACCAGCAGCCGGCCATGCCGGAAGGTGCCGAGGAAGGTATCCGCCGCGGCATCTACAAGCTGGAAAGCGTCAAGGGCCAGGGCAAAGGCCAAGTGCAGCTGATGGGCTCCGGCACCATACTGCTGCAGGCCCGGGCAGCGGCCCAGATCCTGGCCAGCGACTATGGCATCGACGTCGACGTCTTCTCCGTGACCAGCTTCACCGAGCTGCACCGCGACGGCTTCGACGCCGAGCGCTACAACATGCTGCACCCCGAAGGCGAGGCCAAGGTGCCCTTCGTCACCCAGGCCCTGAGCCAGGGCGTGCCGGCCGTGGCCGTCACCGACTACATGAAGCTTTACGCCGACCAGATCCGCGCCTTCGTACCGGGTCCGTACCGGGTGCTGGGTACCGACGGTTTCGGCCGCTCCGACAGCCGTGCCAACCTGCGTCGTCACTTCGAGGTCAACGCCCACTACGTGGTGGTCGCGGCCCTGTACGAGCTGGCCAAGGCCGGTACCCTAGAGAAGTCCGTGGTGTCCGAAGCCATCAAGCGCTTCGACATCGATGCCGACAAGCTGAACCCGCTGTACGCCTAAGGGGAGAAACATGGCAGAGATCCGTGATCTAATCGTGCCCGACATCGGCGGCGACGCCGTCGACGTCACCGAAATCCTCGTTGCAGAGGGTGAGCAAGTTGCCGAAGAGCAGGGCCTGATCTCCGTGGAAGGGGACAAGGCCGCCATGGAAGTGCCGGCCCCCTTTGCCGGCACCATCAAGAGCCTGACCGTGGCCGTGGGCGACAAGGTGTCCACAGGTGACGTCATCGGCACCATAGAGGTGGGCGCCGCCGAAGCAGCCGCGCCGGCCGAAGCGCCTGCCGCCGCGCCGGTTGCCGAAGCTGCTCCGGCCGCGGCCCCCGCGGTCGCCGGCAAGCTCGAAGAGATCCTGCTGCCGGACGCCGGCGGCGAAGTGGAAGTGGTGGAGATCCTGGTGGCCGTGGGCGACCAGGTGGAGCTGGATCAGGGCCTGGTGTCCGTGGAAGGCGACAAGGCCGCCATGGAAGTGCCCAGTCCCCTGGCCGGCACCATCCGCGAGATCAAGGTCGCCACAGGTGACAAGGTCTCCGAAGGCGCCCTGATCGCCGTGATCGAGACCGGCGCGGTGGCTGCCGCCGAAAGCGCCCCCGTGGAAGCGCCTGCCGCCGCGCCGGCAGCTGCCGCTGCCCCGGCCGCGGTTGCCGCCGTGGAAATCAAGGACGTGCTGCTCCCCGACGCCGGTGGCGAGGTGGAAGTGGTGGAAATCCTGGTCGGCGCCGGCGAGAACATTTCCGCCGAGCAGGGCCTGATCTCCGTGGAGGGCGACAAGGCCGCCATGGAAGTGCCGGCGCCCTTCGCCGGTACCGTCAAGGAGATCCTGGTGGACACCGGCGACAAGATAGCCGAGGGCACCCTGATCGTCCGTATCGAGACCCAGGGCGAAGCCCCGGCCGCTGCTGCCCCGGCACCGGCCGCCGCCGCCGCGCCCCAGCCGGCCCAGACCGCCCCGGCGCCGTCCACGCCCAAGCCGCCGCCCGTGCCCCATCACCCTTCTGCCGGTGACAAGGGCAGGTCCGGTACCGTCCACGCCAGCCCGTCGGTGCGCCGCCTGGCCCGCGAGTTCGGTGTCGATCTCAGCCAGGTCAAGGGCACCGGTCGCAAGGGCCGTATCCTCAAGGAAGACGTCCAGGCCTACGTCAAGGCCGAGCTGGCCAGGCCCAAGGCGGCCGCCGGCGCCACCGCAGGTGGCGGCAACGTCTCCGTGATCGACTGGCCCAAGGTGGACTGGAGCAAGTTCGGGGAAGTGGAAGTGGTGAAGATGAGCCGCATCCAGAAGATCTCCGGCCCCAACCTGCACCGCAACTGGGTGCAGATCCCCCACGTCACCCAGTTCGACGAGGCGGACATCACCGAGGTCGAGGCCTTCCGCAAGAGCCAGAACGAGGTGGTGGCCAAGCAGCAGCTGGGCTTCAAGGTGACGCCGCTGGTGTTCATCATGAAGGCGGTGGCCAAGGCCCTGGAACTGCATCCCAAGTTCAACTGCTCCCTCGGCGACGACGGCGAATCCCTGGTGATGAAGAAGTTCGTCAACATTGGTATCGCCGTGGACACCCCCAACGGCCTGGTGGTGCCCGTGGTGCGCGACGTCAACAAGAAGGGCGTCTACGACCTGTCCCAGGAGCTGATGGAGATCTCCGCCAAGGCCCGCGGCGGCAAGCTGACCGCGGCCGACATGCAGGGCTCCAGCTTCACCATCTCCAGCCTGGGCGGCATAGGTGGCACCCAGTTCACGCCCATCGTCAATGCCCCCGACGTGGCCATCCTGGGCGTGTCCAAGTCCGACATCAAGCCCAAGTGGAACGGCAAGGAGTTCGAGCCGCGCCTGATGTTGCCGCTGGCGCTGAGCTATGACCACAGGGTCATCGACGGCGCCGACGGGGCACGCTTCGTGACCACCGTCAGCAACATCCTGGGCGATCTGCGTCAGATCATCCTGTAAAGACAAGAGGGGGCCTTTGCCCCCTTTTCTACATCAAGTACACTTGCTCTGCCGCGGCCCACAGTGGGCAGGGATGGCAGGAGCACGAGCAAGAATAACGAGGTAATGATGAGCAACGAAATCAAAGCACAAGTGGTTGTGCTGGGTGCGGGCCCGGCCGGATATTCCGCGGCTTTCCGCGCCGCAGACCTGGGTCTGGAAACCGTTATCGTAGAGCGTTACAACACCCTGGGCGGTGTCTGCCTGAACGTGGGTTGTATCCCTTCCAAGGCCCTGCTGCACGTTGCCAAGGTCATCGACGAAGCCAAGACCATGGCCAGCCACGGCGTCACCTTCGGTGAGCCGCAGATCGACCTGGACAAGGTCCGCGCCCACAAGGAAAAGGTCATCGGTCAGCTGACCGGCGGTCTGGGCGGCATGGCCAAGATGCGCAAGGTCAAGGTGGTCAACGGCCTGGGCAAGTTCGCCAGCTCCAACAGCCTGGTTGTTGAAGGCGCCGACGGCACCACCACCATCAACTTCGAGCACGCCATCATCGCCGCGGGCTCCCGTCCCATCCAGCTGCCCTTCATCCCCCACGAGGATCCGCGCATCTGGGACAGCACCGACGCCCTGAAACTGGAAACCGTGCCCGAGCGCCTGCTGGTCATGGGTGGCGGCATCATCGGCCTGGAAATGGGTACCGTCTACAAGGCCCTGGGCTCTGAGATTGACGTGGTGGAAATGTTCGACCAGGTCATCCCCGCCGCCGACAAGGATATCGTCAAGATCTTCACCAAGAAGATCAGCAAGAAGTTCAACCTGATGCTGGAAACCAAGGTGACCGCCGTTGAAGCCAAGGAAGACGGCATCTATGTCACCATGGAAGGCAAGAAGGCCCCCGCCGAGCCGCAGCGTTACGACGCCGTGCTGGTGGCCATCGGCCGTACCCCCAACGGCAAGAACCTGGATGCCGACAAGGCCGGCGTCAACGTTGACGAGCGTGGCTTCATCAACGTCGACAAGCAGATGCGCACCAACGTGCCCAACATCTTCGCCATCGGCGACATCGTTGGTCAGCCCATGCTGGCCCACAAGGGCGTGCACGAAGGCCATGTGGCCGCCGAAGTCATCGCCGGCAAGAAGCACTACTTCGATCCCAAGGTGATCCCCTCCATCGCCTACACCGATCCGGAAGTGGCCTGGGTTGGCCTGACCGAGAAGGAAGCCAAGGAGCAGGGTATCGACTACGAAGTGGCCAACTTCCCCTGGGCCGCCTCCGGCCGCGCCATCGCCTCCGACGCCTCCGACGGCATGACCAAGCTGATCTTCGACAAGAGCAACGACCGTATCATCGGCGGTGCCATCGTCGGTAGCAACGCCGGCGAACTGCTGGGCGAGATCGGCCTGGCCATCGAAATGGGCTGCGACGCCGAAGACATCGCCCTGACCATCCACGCCCACCCGACCCTGCACGAGTCCGTGGGCCTGGCTGCCGAGGTGTACGAAGGCTCCATCACCGACCTGCCCAACGCCAAGGCGAAAAAGAAGAAGTAAGTTCCCAAGGAACTGAATCCTTGATGAAAAGCGGCCCCGGGGCCGCTTTTTGTTTATGCTCGCTTTGGTTAGGATTTCGCCCTTTCGCCAACAAGGACTCGCCATGTACCGGCCGCTGCTATCTTGCCTGCTCTGCCTGCTGACCCTCCTGCCCAGCCTGGCCCTGGCCGGGGATGACAGGCCCAGGGTCGGCCTGGTGCTGGCCGGTGGCGGTGCCCGCGGCGCCGCCCATGTGGGGGTGCTCAAGGTGCTGGAGGCCAACAAGGTGCCGGTGGACTATGTGGCCGGCACCAGCATGGGCGCCTTCGTCGGCGGCCTCTATGCCAGCGGCAAGAGCGCCGACGAGATAGAGCAGCTGATGCTGCAACTGGACTGGGACCGTGGCTACCGGGAGCGGCCGGAGCGGGCCGACCAGAGCCTGCGCAGGAAGGAGCAGCGGGATCGCTTCCAGCTGGGTGTGGAGCTGGGGGTCAGCGACCAGGGCGAACTGAAGCTGCCCAAGGGCGTGCTGCAGGGCCAGGCCATGGCGGCACTGATCCACCGCGCCCTGGGTGACATGCCCAACCTGAAAAGCTTTGATGAGCTGCCCATTCCGTTCCGGGCCCTGGCCACCAATATCGAGACCCACGAGGAGGTGGTGCTGGGCCGCGGCTCCCTGGCCAAGGCCTTGCAGGCCAGCATGGCGGTGCCGGGCATAGTGCGACCGGTGGAGCTGGAAGGCCTGCTGCTGGTGGACGGTGGCGTGGTCAACAACATGCCCATCAGCGTGGTCAAGGCCATGGGCGCCGACATCGTCATCGCCGTGGACGTCAGCTCCCCCTTCTTGACCCGCAAGGAGCTGGGCTCGGCCCTGACCATAGTGGACCAGCTGTCCCGCTTCCTGGTGCTGGACAACATGCGGCGCCAGAAACAGCTGCTGGGCGGCGAAGATCTGTTGCTCACGCCGGTCCTGGACGGCATCGACACCCTGGGCTTCAAGCGGATAGGCCAGGCCATCGCTGCCGGCCAGCTGGCGGCGCAGCAGCACGCGAGCCATCTGCAGGCGCTGTCGCTGGATGGCCGGGCCTATGGCCACTGGCAGCAGCGGCGGCAGGGTGACGAACGCCGCCCGCTGATAGACGCCGTGATCATCGACGCCGACGGTCCCCTGGATCACGCCTGGATCAGGGACCAGCTGGGGGTGGCGGCGGGCGATCGCTTCGACCAGAACCGCATCGACGCCGGGGTGGCTCGCCTCTATGCCTCGGAGCTGTTCGAACGCATCGACTACGAGCTGGTGGAGCAGGAGGGGCGGCGGCTGCTCCGGGTCCGGGTCCGGGAAAAGTCCTGGGGGCCCGGCTTCGTCAACTTCCGCCTGGCGGTGGAGGACAACTTCCGGGACACCTCCAACTATCAGCTGGGGGCCTCCTATACCCGCAGCGACCTCTCGTCCTATGGCGCCGAGTGGCACAGCGAGGCCGAGATGGGCCTGGTCAAGCGGCTGATGACCGAGCTGTACTGGCCCTTCCAGGCTTCCCAGGACTGGTTCGGGCTGGGCCAGTACGAGTTTCGCAAGGCGCCCAGGCGGCTGCTGACGGGACCGGAGCTGGGTTTTATCGAACTGGACGTCACCACCAGCAGCTACAAGGCGGCCCTGGGCATGAACCTGGGCCACCGCGCCCGCCTGCAGGGGGGCTGGCGCATCGTGGACGGCAGCATAGAGGATCTCGATGGACTGCTCTTGGACGACAACCTCCACTACCAGCAGAGCGGCCCCTTCCTGCAGTTCGACTGGGATACCCTGGACAGCCTGGACTTCCCCCGCGCCGGCCAGCGCTGGCAGCTGGAGCTGCGCCAGACCGAGGATCGCTTCGATGGTGTCGAGGACAGCTCCTCCTTCATGCTGGTGGACTGGCTCGGCGCCACGGCGGCCGGGCCCCACGCCTGGTCGCTGCACCTCAAGGCCGGCTCCTTCTTCAACGACGACAGGGCCAGCATCGAGGCCTTCGACCTTGGCGGTTTTCGCAACCTGTCCGGTTATTCCCGACTGGCCATCAGCGGCAGCCACATGCGCTTCGGTGCCCTGGCCTACAGCTACCAGCTGCTGGAAAATGACTTCGGCTTCTTCCGCAGCCCCGTGTTTGTGGGTTTTTCGCTGGAGGCCGGTAATGTTTGGGAGCGCCGTGCCGATATAGACTATGAGGATCTGATCACCGCCGGCAGCATCTATGCTGGTGTAGACAGTCCCATAGGCCCGATTTTCCTGGGCTACGGGCGTAATTCGGCAGAGGAAGACAGCCTGTATTTCTTCCTGGGTGCCGATTTCTGATCTGGTTGCCCCAGCCAGAGAGTGTTACAGTTTGTTAACAAGTTTCCGGGGTTTCGAAACAACATGATCTGGCGGACTCTGATGCTGGGCCTGGTGCTGCTGGGAGGCAGTGGCCGGAGCCTGGCTCATCACGACTACAGCATTCGCCAATGGACGGCACAGCAGGGGCTCACCGACGGCCAGGTCCAGGTGCTGGCCGAGGACAAGCACGGCGCCATCTGGGCCGGCACCGCCAGCGGCCTGTTCCGGCTTTCCCAGTCCTCTGCCATGCGTATCGACCTGCCGGGCCAGCACGGCCTAAAGGACGGTGCCGTCTACGCCCTGCAGGCATTGGATGACGGTCGCCTGCTGGTGGGCTTTGGCGACGGCCTCTACCTGTACGAACCGGCCGAGGATCGCTTCCACAAGGTCGGCGAAAACGGCCTGCTGAGTGGCTTCAAGGGCCTGGCTACCACCCTGTTCAGGGACAACCTGGGCCGGATCTGGGCGCCGACCGCCGAGGGTCCCGTCTACCGGCTGCACCTGGAACTCAACCAGGCCAGCGAAGTGCCGGTGCTGAGGCAGGAAGACACCTGGTTTGCCGGCGCCGCCGTCGGCGCCAATATCCTGCTGTTGGGGGTCCGCAACATCAGCCTCTATTCCGAGCGCTTCGAGGGCCGTATCGACCTCAGCTGGGACGAGGCCCGTCATGGCCAGCTCAAGGATATCTACGTGGATGACAGGGACAGGGTCTGGGCCTCCTCCTCCCGCGGCCTGTTCCAGCTCAGCATCCTGGCCGATCGCATCGATGTCCAGCCCCGCATCGAGGGCACCTATTTCCGGCAGATCATCGCCGACGGCCAGGGCGGCCTCTGGCTGACCGGCCGCTACGGGGTGCTGCACTACGACGTGGCCCGGGACCGGCTGACCGACTACTACCAGCGGATCTGGCAGGAAACGGGTGCCGAGGGCATGCTGCCGCTGCTGCTGGACAGCAAGCAGCGGATCTGGGCCGGTGCCGAGGGGGAAGGGGTGATCATGCTGGCCGAGCACCCCCTGGGTGAGGTGGAACGCTACACCCGCCATACCGAGCCGGCGCTGAGCTCGGACATGATCTGGGGGATCTGGACCGAGGGCGACGAGCGCTGGCTGGCCACGGAAGCCGGCCTGGAATGGCTCCACAAGGGGGGCGAACACCGCCTGTACCGGCCGAAGGACTTCACCTCCAATGACGGTTTCTATCTCGTCACCCCCCTTGACGACCGCCACTTCCTGGTGGGGGGCCTGCGGGGCCTGTACCGTTTCGACAAGACCGACAAGCGCTTTACCCGCCTGCTGACCGATCAGCCCTATGGCGAAGGGTCGGTGTTCTTTGCCAAGAAACTGGCCGAGGACACTTGGGTGGGCCTGGAAGGGGGGCTGCTGCGCCAGTCACCCGGGCAAACGCAGTTTTTCCAGTTCGACAGCCAGGGCCGGCACCTGGAGGGCATCAAGCAGGTGAGCCGCTCGCCCGGGGGCCAGATCTGGGTGGCCGGCTTCAAGGGGCTGTACCGGCTCAGGGAGCAGCAGCTGGAGCCGGTCGGTCTGGGCGACGGCGGCAAGGACGGGGTCAGCGCCCTGTTGTGGCTCGGCGAGCGGGAGCTGCTGGTGGGCCGTGAGGATGACGGTGTCGTCAAGCTGACCCTGGACGACGGCGGCAATGTCGTCGAGCGCCAACAGATGGAGCCGCTCTGGGGCATGGACATCAACAGCGTCTATTTCCTGCAGCGTTACCGGAACTGGCTCTTCATCGGCCAGCCCAGCTCCCTGGCCAAGGTCGACCTGGACAGCGGCAGCTCCGAGCGCTTCTTCCAGGACGACGGCCTGCCGGACGATGAACTCAACGAGGGGGCAGCCCATGTCGGCAGCGACGGCATGCTCTATATCGGCACCCCCAAGGGGCTGCTGGGCGTCAGGCCGGAACAGCTGGTGCGTGCCCAGGCGCCGTCCGAGGCCGGCCTCATCGCCCTGACCGCCCAGTTCGAGGACGGTCGCCAGCGCCGCTACCTGGAGTTTGAGGACGACATTGCCCTGGCCAGCGATCTCAGCCTGCTGCAGCTGACCCTGGGTTCCTTCGACTACGAGTCCACACGCCAGCCCCTGTCCCGCTACCAGATCAAGCCGGTGCACCGTGAACCCATCGAGATCCTGGGCGAGCAGCCGGTCAACTTCAGTGCCCTGCATCCGGGCCGGCACGAGTTGCTGGTCTGGTCGCAACAGCGCGGCGTCTGGCGCAGCCAGCCCCAGCGGCTGACCATAGAAGTGGCGCCGCCCTGGTTCGAAACCACCTGGTTCTACCTGGCGGTGGCGGCACTGAGCCTGGGGTTGATCCTGATCCTGGCCTGGGTCCGCTGGCGCCAGCAGTCGGCCATCCGCAGCGTCCACAGGGCCATGGCCGAATCGGAGCAGCGGCTGCGCTTTGCCCTGCTGGGCAGTAACTCCGACATGTGGGACTGGCACGCCAGGGACAACAAGTTCGCCCTGCATTCCCTCAAGGGCAAGCTGGCCGGCCGGCCCGGGGTGGTGCGCATGGCGCCTGAGGAGATCCCCATACACCCGGACGACAGGGAGCGTATCTACCAGGTCTGGCTGGATCACCTGGAAGGCAGGGCGGAACAATACGACGTGGAATACCGCATCATCCTGGACGGCAAGCCCGTCTGGTATCACGTCACCGGCTCGGTGGTGGAGCGGGACGCCCAGGGCCGGCCGGTGCGCATCGCCGGCATCTACCACGACATCTCCGCCCGCAAGGCCCTGGAGGACGAGCTGACCCTGTTCGCCAGGGCCTTCGAAACCACCTCCGAGGGGGTGCTGATCCTCGACAGCGACCACAAGATCAGTGGCGGCAACCCGGCGGTGGAAACCATCACCGGCTTCAAGCGCGATCTGCTCAGCGGTTGCGACTTCAAGGTGCTGATCAAGGACGAGCGCGGCACCACCAGCAGCTATCTGTGGGCCGAGGTGGAGAACCGGGGCACCTGGACCGGCGAGATCCTGCTGCACAATGCCGACGGCAGCCAGTGCCCGGCCTGGCTCAACCTGTCGGCCATGCGCAGCGACAACCTGATCACCCACTATGTGGCGGTGTTCTCCGACATGACCGAGCGCAAGCGCACCGAATCCGAGCTGCGGCGCCTGGCCAACTACGACGTGCTCACCGGCCTGCCCAACCGGGCCCTGTTCGTGCAGCGGCTGAGGAAGGTGATCCAGGATGCCCACAACAGGGGCCGCCAGGCGGCGCTGCTGTTCATGGACCTGGACAGGTTCAAGACCGTCAACGACTCCTATGGCCACAATGTCGGCGATGCCCTGCTGGTGGAGGCGGCCAACCGGCTGCGCGACAGTGTCAGCGAGCAGGACATGGTGGCCCGCCTGGGCGGTGACGAATTCGTGATCATCGTCCACGACGCCGAGGACGCCGAACTGCTCAGCCACCTGTGCGAGAGACTGCTGGCCAGCTTCGTGGAGCCGTTCAGCCTGTTCGGCCGCGACTTCTACATCTCCACCAGCATCGGCATCAGCCTGTTCCCGGACGACGGCAGCGAGCCGGAGGTGCTGCTCAAGAATGCCGACATGGCCATGTACCATGCCAAGGAAGAGGGCAGGAACAACTACCAGTTCTATTCCGACGAGCGGACCAAGCACGCCATGCTGATGGTGCGGCTGGAATCCGAGCTGCGCAAGGCCCTGGACGGGGACCAGCTGCAGGTCTACTTCCAGCCCCAGGTAGACGTGCTGGATCAGGACAAGGTGGTGGCCATGGAGGCGCTGGTGCGCTGGCACCATCCCAAGGAAGGCTTCATCCCACCGGATCGTTTCATCAAGGTGGCCGAGAACTCGGGGCAGATCGTGGCCCTGGACAACTGGGTCATGGGCCAGGCCTGTGCCCAGGCCAAGCAGCTCAACGACGAGCTGGACCAACCCGTGGCCATCTCGGTCAATGTCTCGGCCCTGCATTTCCGCCAGCCCGACTATGTGGAGCAGGTCAGGACCATACTGGACCAAACGGGGCTGGCGCCCGAGCTGCTGACCCTGGAGCTGACCGAATCCACCCTGATGCAGGAGGTGGTGGTGGCCAAGGAGCATCTGCTGGCCCTGCATGAGCTGGGGGTTTCCCTGGCGGTAGACGACTTCGGCACCGGCTATTCCTCCCTGGCCTACCTCAAGCAGTTCAAGGTCAACGAACTCAAGGTGGACAAGTCCTTCGTGCGCGACCTGGGTGTCGATGAGACCGATGCCGCCATCGTCCGCTCCATCGTCGACATGGCCCGCAACCTGGGACTGCGGGTGGTGGCCGAAGGGGTGGAGACCGAACAGCACCTGGAGCACTGCATGGCCCTGGGTTGCTACCGGGTCCAGGGCTATTACTTCGCCAGGCCCATGCCCATGGCCGAACTCAAGCAATGGCTGCGCCAGGAAAGGGATCGCAGCGTGGGCTGAAACATTTAGAAAAACTCTCGCCTTTGCGGTGACTTAATCAGTCGTTAACATGGCCTGTTGGAAATCCCCCAAGAAGGAAGGAATGATGAAGCATTTGAGCCGTGTCGCCCTGGCCGTCACCCTGGGACTGGGTCTGGCCGCCTGCGCCCAGCAGAGCAACGATAACAACGTAGAACAGGTCCAGAGCCAGCTGCAGTCCGGTATTGCCCTGAACAACATCGAGCAGGGTGTGCGTGCCGGAGACAACTTCTACCAGCACGTCAACGGCAAGTGGCTGGAGCGCACCCAGATCCCCGCCGACAAGTCCAACTACGGCTCCTTCACCAAGCTGTACGAAGACAGCCAGCAGGCTCTGCGCACCATCATCGAGGAAGCGGCCGCCAAGGATGCCCCTGCCGGCAGCGCCGAGCAGATGATCGGCGACTTCTACCGCTCCTACATGAATACCGACAAGGTCGAGCAGCTGGGCCTCAAGCCCATCCAGGGCGACCTGGACATGATCCAGTCCGCCGAGGGCCTGGCCGACGTGGCGGCGCTGTTCGGCAAGCTGGGCACCCAGGGCGTCAAGGCCCCCTTCGGCTTCTACGTCTACGCCGATGCCAAGAATTCCCTGGTCAACGGCGTCTACATGGGCCAGAGCGGCCTGGGCCTGCCCAACCGTGACTACTACCTGGAAGACAACGACAAGTACCAGCAGCTGCGCGCCGCCTATGTGGCCTACATCGCCGACCAGCTGAGCAACGCCGGCTTCGACAACACCGAAAAGCGGGCCAAGGCCATCCTGGCCCTGGAGACCCGGATCGCCAAGGCCCAGTGGGACAAGGTCAGGAACCGCAACCCCAACGCCACCTACAACAAGATGAGCGCCGCCGAGGTGGCCAAGCTGATGGGCCCCTTCTACTTCGACCAGTACGCCAAGGCGTCCCAGCTGGACAAGGCCCACGAGATCATCGTCTCCCAGCCCTCCTTCTTCGAAGACTTCGCCAAGATCTTCAAGGGCACCTCCGTCGATACCTGGAAGGACTACCTGAGCTTCCACCTGGTGGACGGCTATGGTGAGCTGCTGCCCAAGCGCATCGCCGACCGTCACTTCGACTTCCACGGCAAGACCCTGAGCGGCACCGAAGCACAGGCCCCGCGCTGGAAGAAGGCCGTTGACGCCGCCGATTCCGTGCTGGGCATGATGGTGGGCAAGGTCTATGTGGAGCGCCACTTCAAGCCAGAGGCCAAGGAGCGCATGGAAGGCCTGGTGACCAACCTGCTCAAGGCCTACGAGGTGTCCATCGACAACCTGGAGTGGATGAGCGACGAGACCAAGGTTGCCGCCAAGGAGAAGCTGTCCAAGTTCAAGCCCAAGATCGGCTACCCGGACAAGTGGAAGTCCTACGACGGCCTGGTGATCAAGCAGGGCGATCTGGTGGGCAACTTCCGCCGCTACGCCGCCTTCGAATTCGAAGACATGATTGGCCGCATCGGCAAGCCGGTTGACCGCACCGAATGGCACATGACGCCCCAGACCGTCAATGCCTACTACAACCCCCTGGTCAACGAGATCGTCTTCCCGGCCGCCATCCTGCAGCCGCCCTTCTTTGACCTCAACGCCGATGACGCCGTCAACTATGGTGGTATCGGCGCCGTCATCGGCCACGAGATCAGCCACGGCTTCGACGACTCCGGCGCCAACTTCGACGGCGACGGCAACCTGCGCAACTGGTGGAGCGAAGCCGACCTCAAGGCCTTCCAGGAGCGTGGCTCCCAGCTGGCGGCCCAATACGACGGCTACTTCCCCTTCGAAGACGCCCACGTCAACGGCAAGTTCACCCTGGGCGAGAACATCGGCGACCTGGGCGGCCTGGCCGTGGCCTACCGCGCCTACCGCATGAGCCTGGATGGCGAAGCCCCGGTCATCGACGGCTACACCGGCGACCAGCGCTTCTTCATGGGCTGGGCCCAGGTCTGGCGCCGCAAGTACCGTGAAGCCGAGCTGCGCAAGCGCCTCAACACCGATCCCCACTCTCCGAGCCAGTACCGTGCCAACGGTATCGTCTCCAACATGCCGGCCTTCTACGAAGCCTTCGGCGTCAAGGAAGGCGACGAGATGTATATCGCGCCCGATAAGCGTGTGAAGATCTGGTAAGCCAAAACTGTTAAAACAGCCTCCCAGACGGGAGGCTGTTTTATTTTTGCAGGAGACAACAATGACAAAAGCCATCTTGCCGCTGGCCATGACGGTGCTGCTGAGCGCCTGTGCCGGCACCCAGGGCACGGCGCCGGCCAAGCCCATGATCGCCGGCAAGGCCAGCATCCAGGTGCCGGCCGTGCAGGCCACCGCCTCCGGTCATCCGACCCTGGAGAAAATCATGAGCGATCCCCAGTGGATCGCCCGCAGCCCCCAGCAGCCCTTTTTTGGCGCCGACGGCCGGATCTATTTCTGGCAACAGCGCGAGGGCAGCCATCTCCATGATCTGATGACGGTCAGGGACGGCACCGTCGTCAAGGTGGCCGACGAGCAGCGCCATCGCATCAGCGCCGACGGCGCCTGGGACCAGGCCGGCGAGCGCTTCGCCTACGCCCACGAGGGCAACGTGTTCCTGAGCGAGCGGGGCCAGCTGCGCCAGCTTACCGGCGGCGCCGACCATGATAGCAATCCCAGCTTCCTGACCGGCAACCGCCTGGCCTTCCAGCGCGGCAACGCCTGGTACCAGCTGGACCTGCAAAGCGGCCTCAGCACGGTGCTGGCGGAGCTCGAGCTCAAGGATCAGCCCAAGGGCATCGCCGATCCCGAGGGCCATGTGGCCAAAGAGCAGCACAGGCTGATCAACTGGGTGGCCAACAACCTGGCCAAGCAGAAGGCCGGCAAGGCCGAGGACGACAGGCTCAAGGCCGCCGATCCCACCGCCAACCCGGACGCCTTCTACCTGGGCGACAAGCGCCAGCTGGTGGAATCGGCCCTGTCCCATGACGGCCGCTACCTGCTGGTGGTGACCCAGGAGGACAAGCCTACCCGTAGCGACAGCGATGTGATGCCCAACTACCTGGGCCAGGCGGGCGAAATTGAAGTACGCAAGGTGCGCCAGCGGGTCGCCGACTGGCAGCCCAATCCCCAGCGTTTCACCCTTATCGACCTGCAAAGCCGCGAGATGCGTGACCTCAAGCTGGCGCAGCTGCCGGGCATCAACAGCGATCCCCTGGCCAAGGTGCGGGCAGAGAACCGCCAGGCCGGCTACCAGGTCGAGGAATTCAAGGGCCCCAGGGCCGTCCAGCTGATGCAGGACTGGGGCTGGCGCCAGTCCGCCATGCAGTGGAGCCGGGACGGCAAGCTGGCGGTGATGCTGGAGGCCCAGGACAACAAGGACAGATGGCTGGTCACCGTCGATCTGGACAGCGGCAGCCTCACCACCCAGCACCGCCTCCAGGATGAAGCCTGGATCAACTACGACTTCAACGACTTCGGTTGGCTGCCGGACGGCAAGCTCTGGTACCTGTCCGAGCAGTCCGGCTTCAGCCATGTCTACGTCAAACCCCTGGCAGGCCAAGCCCGCCAGCTGACCCGCGGCGCCTTCGAGGTGTCCAAACCGGTGCTGAGTCGCGATGGCCGCCATCTCTACTACAAGGCCAACGAGAAGCACCCCGGCATCTACGAGGTCTACAGGCTGGACCTGCACAGCGGCCAGCGCCAGGCTCTGAGCGACCTGGACGGCATGACCGACTTCGTGCTGAGCCCGGCCGAGGACCAATTGCTGCTGAGCCACTCCAAGGTGCTCAATCCGCCGGAGCTGTACCTGTTGGATGCCCAGGGCGGCCAGCCCAGGCAGCTGACCCATACCGTCAGCGACGAATTCGCCAAGGCGCCCTGGACCGCGCCAAAGGTGGTGGCGGTGCCCTCCAGCCACACCGAGCAGCCCATCTACGCCAAGCTCTACCTGCCCAAGGACTTCGACGCCCAGCGTGCCGACAAGTACCCGGCCGTGGTGTTCAACCATGGCGCCGGCTACCTGCAGAACAGCCACCTGGGCTGGAGCGGTTACTTCCGTGAATTCATGTTCCACTCCCTGCTCACCGAACAGGGCTACGTGGTCATGGACATGGACTACCGCGCCTCCAAGGGCTACGGCCGCGACTGGCGCACCGCCATCTACCGGCAGATGGGCACCCCGGAGGTGCAGGATCTCCGTGACGGCGTTGCCTACCTGGGCGAGCGCTACAACGTGGATACCGGCAAGGTCGGCACCTATGGCGGCTCCTACGGCGGCTTCCTGACCTTCATGAGCCTGTTCACGGCCCCGGATCTGTTCCAGGCCGGCGCGGCGCTCAGGCCGGTCACCGACTGGGCCCACTACAACGCGCCCTACACCAGCAACATCCTCAACAGGCCCCAGGTGGATCCCCTGGGCTTCGAGCGCAGCTCGCCCCTCTACCTGGCCGAGGGCCTGGAAAAGCCGCTGCTGATCATGAGCGGGGTGTTGGACGACAACGTCTTCTTCCAGGACTCGGTACGCCTGGTGCAGCGCCTGATCGAACTGAAGAAGCCGATGTTCGAAACCGCCATCTACCCGGTGGAGCCCCACGGCTTTCGCGAGCCCAGCAGCTGGCTGGACGAGTACCGCCGCATCCACCGCCTGATGGAAGAAAATCTGAAATAGGCGGATAAGTATCTGACCGGCCTGAGCGCCATCTGGCCGGCTCGATACGCCAACGGCAATGAACAGGCCGCCTTCGGGCGGCCTTTTTCGACCCTGGTGGAAATTTAAATCTGGTCACAAAATCGCTATACTGGCGCGGACCAAAATCAGCCGCGCTCAACCAGTCACAGCCATTGAGCGTCAGCCAATAAGAGGATAGTGTCGTGCTAGAAGCCTATCGTAAACATGTCGAAGAGCGCGCCGCCGAAGGCGTGGTTCCCAAGCCTCTCGACGCCGAGCAAACCGCACAGCTGGTTGATCTGATCAAGAACCCGCCCGCCGGTGAAGAGGAGTTCCTGCTGGATCTGCTCGCCAACCGCATCCCGCCGGGCGTGGACGAAGCCGCCTATGTCAAGGCCGGCTTCCTGGCCGCCATCGCCAAGGGCGAGGCCAGCTCCCCGATCCTGAGCAAGGAAAAAGCCACCGAGCTGCTGGGTACCATGCAGGGCGGCTACAACATCGCACCGCTGATCGCGCTGCTGGACGACGCCACCCTGGCCCCCATCGTGGTCAAGGCCCTGTCCAACACCCTGCTGATGTTCGATGCCTTCCACGACGTGGTCGAGAAGATGGAAGCCGGCAACGCCAGCGCCAAGCAGATCGTCGAGAGCTGGGCCAACGCCGAGTGGTTCACCAACCGCGCCCCCCTGGCCGACAAGCTGACCCTGACCGTGTTCAAGGTGCCCGGTGAGACCAACACCGACGACCTGTCCCCGGCCCAGGACGCCTGGTCCCGCCCCGACATCCCCCTGCACGCCCTGGCCATGCTGAAGATGTCCCGCGACGGCATCAACCCGGACAAGGACGGCGAGATCGGCCCCATCAGCACCATCGAGAAGCTGAAGGAAAAGGGCTTCCCCCTGGCCTACGTGGGTGACGTGGTCGGTACCGGCTCCTCCCGCAAGTCCGCCACCAACTCCGTGCTCTGGCACATGGGCGACGACATTCCCTTCGTGCCCAACAAGCGCGGCGGCGGTGTCTGCCTGGGCGGCAAGATAGCCCCCATCTTCTTCAACACCATGGAAGACGCCGGCGCCCTGCCCATCGAAGTGGACGTGTCCAAGCTCAACATGGGCGATGTCATCGACGTCTACCCCTATGAAGGCAAGGTCACCAAGCACGATTCCGACGAGGTGCTGGCCACCTTCGAACTCAAGACCGACGTGCTGCTGGACGAAGTCCGCGCCGGCGGCCGTATTCCGCTGATCATCGGCCGCGGCCTGACCGACAAGGCCCGCGAGGCCCTGGGTCTGGGTCACTCCGAGGTGTTCCGCCGCCCCGCCGACGTGCAGGATTCCGGCAAGGGCTACACCCTGGCCCAGAAGATGGTCGGCAAGGCCTGTGGCGTGACCGGCGTGCGCCCCGGCCAGTACTGCGAGCCCAAGATGACCACGGTCGGCTCCCAGGACACCACAGGTCCCATGACCCGTGACGAGCTCAAGGATCTGGCCTGCCTGGGCTTCTCCGCCGATCTGACCATGCAGTCCTTCTGCCATACCGCCGCCTATCCCAAGCCGGTGGACGTGCAGACCCACCACACCCTGCCGGACTTCATCATGAACCGCGGCGGCGTGTCCCTGCGCCCGGGTGACGGCGTCATCCACTCCTGGCTGAACCGCATGCTGCTGCCCGACACCGTCGGCACCGGCGGCGACTCCCACACCCGTTTCCCGCTGGGTATTTCCTTCCCGGCCGGCTCCGGCCTGGTGGCCTTTGCCGCCGCCACCGGCGTCATGCCGCTGGACATGCCCGAGTCCATCCTGGTGCGCTTCAAGGGCGAGATGCAGCCCGGTATCACCCTGCGTGATCTGGTCCACGCCATTCCCTACTTCGCCATCCAGCAGGGCCTGCTGACCGTGGAGAAGCAGGGCAAGAAGAACGCCTTCTCCGGCCGCATCATCGAGATCGAGGGTCTGCCGACCCTGAAGGTGGAGCAGGCCTTCGAGCTGGCCGACGCCACCGCCGAGCGCTCCGCCGCCGGCTGTACCATCAAGCTGGACAAGGAGCCGGTCACCGAGTACCTGCAGTCCAACATCGTCATGCTGAAGTGGATGATCAGCGAAGGCTATGGCGACCGCCGTACCATAGAGCGCCGCATCAGCGCCATGGAAGCCTGGCTGGCCAACCCCGAGCTGATGGAAGCCGATGCCGACGCCGAGTATGCTGAGGTGATCGAGATCGACCTGGCCGAGATCAAGGAGCCCATCCTGTGCGCCCCCAACGACCCGGACGACGCCCGTCTGCTGTCCGAGGTGGCCGGCGACAAGATCGAAGAGGTCTTCATCGGCTCCTGCATGACCAACATCGGTCACTTCCGCGCCGCCGGTAAGCTGCTGGACAAGTTCGCCGGTGCCCTCAGCACCCGCATGTGGATCGCCCCGCCGACCAAGATGGACAAGGACCAGCTCACCGAGGAAGGCTATTACGGCATCTTCGGCCGCGTTGGCGCCCGCATCGAGATCCCCGGCTGCTCCCTGTGCATGGGTAACCAGGCCCGCGTTGCCGACAACAGCACAGTGGTGTCCACCTCCACCCGTAACTTCCCGAACCGCCTGGGCAAGGGCGCCAACGTCTACCTGGCCTCCGCCGAACTGGCGGCCGTGGCCGGTATCCTTGGCAAGCTGCCGACCCCGGCCGAGTACCTGGAATACGCCCGTGAGCTGGATGCCACCGCCGCCGACACCTACCGCTACCTGAACTTCGATCAGCTGCCGCAGTACACTGCCAAGGCCGACGAAGTGATAGTGCAGCAGGCCGTCTAAGGCTGGTGCCTGAAATGAATAAAAAGCCCCGGCAATGCCGGGGCTTTTTTTATGACCGGCCGGATCGGTTAGAATGCCCGCCCCATCCAGACCGGTTTTGTTATGGAACACGAATTTCGCTACGACAGCTACCAGGGCCGCTTCCGGGTGCGCCTGGAATACGGCTTCCACGCCCTGGGGGCCTGGCTGGAGGAAGAGCTGGGGCCGGACCGGGCCAGGGGCGAGCAGCTGCTGGCGCGGCTGGCGGCCCTGGGGCCCCAGGACGAGCTGCTGGTGCCGGGCCGGGAGTGGCAGCTGTGGCTGAGTCGCCAGGAGGTGGAGGTGCGCCATGGCAGCCTGTCCCTGGCGGCCGAGGAGGTGATGGAGCCGGATCTGTCCTTGAGCGACGAGGATCTCTGCTGCCTCTGCGGCAGTGACGACTTCAAGGCCCTGCTCAAGGCCTGGCTGGCCTTCGTGGCTGCACCAAGATAGTGCAACGGGTGTTGCATCTTTGTGCAAATCTCGTGAATTTAAATCCAGTTGAAAGCTCAACTCTTTGAACCTTAAGGGGTTCTCTTCTCTGGCACGGCTCTTGTCTGTTCTTTCCCAAACCACAGGGAGAACAGGCCATGAAAAGGGTCACCGCCATCATCAAACCGTTCAAGCTGGACGACGTCCGTGAAGCCCTCAGCGAGGTGGGGGTCAGCGGACTGACCATTTCGGAAGTGCGCGGCTTCGGTCGCCAGCGCGGCCACACCGAGCTCTACCGGGGCGCCGAATACCGCATCGATTTCCTGCCCAAGGTGCAGCTGGATGTGCTGGTCCAGGCCGAGCACACAGATGCCGTGCTGGAGGCCATCCAGGAGGCGGCCCAGACCGGCCGGGTCGGCGACGGCAAGATCTGGGTCCAGGAGCTGGAGACGGTGGTGCGGATCCGCACCGGTGAACGGGATCAGGACGCCATCTGAGGAGAGACGCCATGGAATACATCATCAACACCTTTTTCCTGCTGGTCTGCGGCGCCCTGGTCATGTGGATGGCCGCCGGCTTCACCATGCTGGAGGCCGGCATGGTGCGGGCCAAGAACACCACAGAGATCCTCACCAAGAACCTCTGCCTCTATGCCATTGCCTGCCTGACCTACCTGCTGTGGGGTTACGGCCTGATGTACCAGGGCAATGCCGAGGGCGCCTGGCTGCCGGCCTGGTTCGCCGGGGTGGGGCAGGAGGGGGGCGACGCCGGCCACGCCCTGGGAGCGGACTTCTTCTTCCAGGCGGTGTTCGTGGCCACCACCATGTCCATCGTTTCCGGCGCCGTGGCCGAGCGCATGAAGCTGTCCAGCTTCCTGCTGTTCTGCCTGATCCTGACCGGGCTCTTGTACCCGGTGGAGGGTTTCTGGACCTGGGGCGGCGGCGCCCTGGCCAAACTGGGTTTCGTGGACTTTGCCGGCAGTGCCATAGTGCACCTGGCCGGGGCCAGCGCCGCCCTGGCCGGGGTGTTGCTGCTGGGGCCCCGCAAGGGCAAGTACGGCCGCGACGGCCGCATCTACCCCATACCGGGTTCCAACATGCCGCTGGCGGCCCTGGGCACCCTGATCCTGTGGATGGGCTGGCTGGGCTTCAACGGCGGTTCCCAGCTGGCCTTGGCCAGCCGGGAAGACGCCAGTGCCGTGGCGACCATCTTCGTCAACACCAACTCGGCGGCGGCGGCCGGGGTGCTGGCGGCCATGGCCTACTGCAAGCTGCGTTGGGGCAAGGCGGATCTGACCATGATCCTCAACGGTGCCCTGGGGGCCCTGGTGGCCATCACCGCCGATCCGCTGTCGCCCAGCCTGCTGGGGGCGGCGGCCATAGGCGCCCTGGCAGGCCTGCTGGTGGTGCCGGCCATCACCTTCATCGACCGGCTGCGCATCGACGATCCGGTCGGCGCCATTTCGGTGCACGGTGTCTGCGGCGCCCTGGGCGTGCTGCTGGTGCCACTCAGCAACGACGAGGCCAGCCTGCGGGTGCAGGTGCTGGGCCTGCTGGCCATCGGCGGCTGGGTGTTCCTGAGTTCGCTGGCGGCCTGGTGGGGGCTGAAGAAGAGTTTCGGGATCCGGGTCAGCGAGGAGGACGAGCTGGCCGGCATGGACAAGAGCGACTGCGGCATAGACGCTTACCCGGAGTTCGTCACCCTCAAGCGCAGTTGAGAAAAAGGGGCCGATGGCCCCTTTTCAGCGGAACAGCTCCTGCAGCATCTGCAGGGTCTTGTCCAGCTGGGAGACCTTGGTGGGGGCCACCAGTATGGTGTCGTCACCTGCTATGGTGCCGAGGATACCGTCGGCCTTGGTGAAGGAGTCCAGCAGGCGGGCAATGAGCTGGGCAGAGCCGGGACTGGTCTTGATCACCACCACCGACTCGTTGTGGTCTATGTCCAGCACCAGCTGCTTGAGCTGGCTGGAGGCGGTGGGCACGCCAAGCTCCGGGGGCAGGCAGTAGACCATCTCCTGGCGGGCGTTGCGGGTACGCACGGCGCCGAACTTGGTCAGCATCCGCGAGACCTTGGATTGGCTGATGTTGTCGAAGCCCTGGGCCTGCAGGGCCTTGACGATCTCGCTTTGGGAACCGCAGCTTTCTTCCTTGAGCAGTTGCTTGAATGCTTTGACCAGTGCTTCCTGGGTAGGGTTAGCCATGCCTTGTCCTTTGGGATCTCATTCATCATTATTGTCGTTCTGGTTCCGGGATCTTACCATGAGGTCCCCCCTTGGGGGCCATGGTCTGCCGAGAATGTTAAAACGGAGTGAATTCGACTTGCCTAAAGCCGCTGCCCTGCTGTTCAGTGCCGTCGCCGGCCTGCTGTATTGTGGCTCCGCCCTTGCCAAGGTCGAGCCCAAGGCCCTGATCGTTGCCACTGAAACCACCTATAGGCCTTTTGCCTATGTGGCCCAAGACGGCCAGGTGGTGGGCATCGACATCGAGATCGCCCGAGCCCTGTGCCGGCAGATCAAAAGGATCTGCGACATCCAGGACAGGCCCTTCGACAGCCTGCTGGATGACGTGGAAGAGGGCCGGGTGGACATGGCCATTGCCGCCCTGGACATCACCTCTGAGCGCCGCGCCCAGGTGGCCTTTTCCGATCCCTATTACCGCAACGAGGCGGTCTATGTGACCCTGGCCAAGCTGCCCACCGCCTCGGCCCTGGGCGGCGACATAGGGGTGCAGAACGGCTCCAGCCACATGGCCTACCTCATCGCCGAGAAAAAGTGGAACATCATTCACTTCGAGACCTACAGCGACGCCCTGCAGGCATTGAAGCAGGGCCGGATCAGCGCCGTCTTCGCCGACCGCCTGGTGGCCACCGCCTGGCTCGAGAACCGGGGCGGCCAGCAGCTGCGCATCGTCGGCAACAAGGTGCGCAGCCTGCGTCACTTCGGGCGCGGCATGGGCATTGCCGTCAATCAGGACAACGAGGCGCTGTTGGAACTGGTCAACGACGGACTGGATGCCCTGGAGGCGTCCGGTGAGCTGGAGCGCATCCTCGAGCGCTACATGCCCGGCCATTGATTTACATCCCCTTCAAGACCCTTCCACCTGGCGCTGATTGTTTTTTAACGACCGATCCAGTAAGGTGCTGCGCGAACCTGAACAGGTCCACTACATGGGAGAAAATGCAATGAAAGTAGCCGTTCTTGGCGCCGCCGGTGGTATCGGTCAGGCCCTGTCCCTGCTGCTCAAGACCCAGCTGCCCGCTGGTTCCGAACTGGCCCTCTATGATGTCGCCCCGGTTGTCCCCGGTGTTGCCGTCGACCTGAGCCACATCCCCACCGCCGTCAAGGTGAAAGGTTTCGGCAAGGACGACCTGCAGGCCGCCCTGACCGGTGCCGACGTGGTGCTGATCCCCGCCGGTGTACCCCGCAAGCCGGGCATGGACCGCGCTGACCTGTTCAACGTCAACGCCGGTATCGTCCGTACCCTGGTGGAAGGCATCGCCGACCACTGCCCCAAGGCCATGATTGGTATCATCACCAACCCGGTCAACACCACCGTCGCCATCGCCGCCGAGACCCTGAAGGCCAAGGGCGTTTACGACAAGAACCGCCTGTTCGGTGTGACCACCCTGGACGTGATCCGCGCCGAAACCTTCGTTGCCGAAGCCAAGGGCCTGAACCCGGCCGACGTCAAGATCAACGTCATCGGCGGCCACTCCGGCGTGACCATACTGCCGCTGCTGAGCCAGCTGGGCCTGGATTTCTCCGACGAGGAAATCGCCTCCCTGACCCACCGCATCCAGAATGCCGGTACCGAGGTTGTTGAAGCCAAGGCCGGTGGCGGCTCCGCTACCCTGTCCATGGGTCAGGCCGCGGCCCGTTTCGGCCTGAACCTGGTCCGCGCCCTGAGCGGTGAAGAAGGTGTTGTCGAGTGCGCCTATGTGGAAGGCGGCTCCGAGCACGCCCGCTTCTTCGCCCAGCCTGTGCGCCTAGGCAAGAAGGGTGTCGAAGAAGTGCTGTCCTACGGCGACATCTCCGCCTTCGAAGCCGATGCCCTCAGCGGCATGCTGGACACCCTGAAGAAGGACATCACCATCGGTGAGGAATTCGTCAACGCCTAAGGTGGGACGAGTCCGGAAAAGGCGCCTTGCGGCGCCTTTTTTGTGCCATGAAAAAAGGAGCCTTCAGGCTCCTTTTCGTCTTTTTCTTCGAGACTAGCTGCGCCTTTCCACGGCGATACGGGCCAGGGCGGCCAGGGCCTCCTTGTAGGGGCTGTCCGGCAGCACCGCCAGGGCGGCAATGGCCTTCTCGGACTCTTCCACGGCCCGCCGGTAGGTGTAGTCCAGGGAGCCGTGCTGCTGCATGGCGGCCAGGATGGGCTCCAGCAGCTCGCGACCGTCGCCTTTCTCGATGGCGCTGCGGATCAGCGCCGCCTGCTCTTCACTGCCATGGCTCATGGCGTGCAGCAGCGGCAGGGTCGGTTTGCCCTCGGCCAGGTCGTCGCCCAGGTTCTTGCCCAGCTCGGCGGCATCGGCATCGTAGTCGAGCAGATCGTCGATGAGCTGGAAGGCGGTGCCCAGGTACATGCCGTAGTCCTGCAGGCCCTGCTCGATGGTCTCGTCGTTGCCATTGATGACGGCCGCCAGGCGGGTGGCGGCCTCGAACAGCTTGGCCGTCTTGCAGTAGATGACGTCCAGGTAGCGCGCTTCGGTGGTGTCGGGGTCGTTGCAGTTCATCAGCTGCATTACTTCCCCTTCGGCGATGACATTGGTGGCATCGGCCAGGATCCGCATCACCTTCATGGAGTCCAGATCCACCATCATCTGGAAGGCTCGGGTATAGAGGAAGTCGCCCACCAGTACCGAGGCCTGGTTGCCGAACAGGGCATTGGCGGTTTCCCGGCCCCGGCGCAGGGTGGATTCGTCGACCACGTCGTCGTGGAGCAGGGTGGCGGTGTGGATGAACTCCACTATGGTGGCCAGCTTGACGTGCTTGTCACCTTCATAGCCAAGGGCCCTGGCGGCCAGTACCGCCAGCATGGGGCGCAGCCGCTTGCCGCCGGCATTGACGATGTAGAAACCAAGCTGGTTGATGAGGGCAACGTCGGAACTCAGTTGTTCCGAAATGGCTTCGTTCACGGCCGCCATGTCGGCGGCGCTGAGTTCGCGGATCTGGTTGATGTCCATCTTTCGCTTCTAAAGGCTGCGCAAGGCCTGTATTCTGGACGGCAATTGGCGGCCATCTTACACCAAAGGGAAGGGGGTTAACATCCTGACCGGGGTAGGCTGGCCGGCGCCGTCTGCGGATGCTGGCGGGCTGGACGTTTTTTCGACTTTTTATTGGTGATCGACTTGCCGCGCCAGTCCCTCTTCTGTAGAATACGCGCCCTATTGTAAGGTTTTAAGCGCACCCGTTTTCATGCCGGTGCGGACAGAATACGGAGTAACTATCCATGTACGCGGTTATCCAAAGTGGCGGTAAGCAACACCGTGTAGCTGAGGGCGATGTTGTTCGCCTGGAGAAGCTTGACCTGGAAACCGGCGCTGCCGTCGATTTCGACAAGGTGCTGATGGTTGCCAACGGCGAAGAAGTCAAAGTTGGCGCCCCTTACGTTGACGGCAGCAAGGTTACTGCTGAAGTCGTAGCTCACGGTCGTGGCAAGAAGGTCAAGATCGTCAAGTTCCGTCGCCGTAAGCACTCTCGCAAGCAGATGGGCCACCGTCAGTGGTTCACTGAAGTCAAGATCACTGGCATCAGCGCCTAAGTAAGGAGTAACTCAGCATGGCACACAAAAAGGCAGCCGGTTCTACTCGTAACGGTCGCGATTCCGAAAGCAAACGCCTGGGTGTTAAGCGCTACGGCGGTGAATCCGTACTGGCCGGCAACATCATCGTTCGCCAGCGTGGCACCAAGTTCCACGCCGGTGACAACGTAGGCGTGGGCAAAGACCACACTCTGTTCGCTACTGCCGATGGCAAAGTGAAGTTCGAAGTGAAGGGTCCCAAGAACCGCAAGTTCGTGAGCATCGTTACCGAATAAGTCGCTGCTCACCGCTTGAAAGCCCCGCCCAGAGCGGGGCTTTTTGTTATGCTCCGTCCTATGCTAAGGATCCTTTGAGGAGACGATTGCACTATGAAATTTGTTGATGAAGCTGTCATCCGGGTCGACGCCGGCGACGGCGGTAACGGTATCGTCAGCTTCCGCCGGGAGAAGTACATCCCCAAGGGTGGCCCGGATGGGGGAGACGGTGGCGACGGCGGCGATGTTTACATCCAGGCCGACGAGAACCTCAACACCCTGATCGACTACCGCTTCGAGCGCTTTCATAAGGCGGAGCGCGGCGAGAACGGCAAGTCCAGCAACTGTACCGGTCGTCGCGGCAAGGATCTGACCCTGGCCGTGCCCGTGGGTACCCGCGCCACAGACGAAGAGACCGGCGAAGTGGTCGGCGAGGTCACCAAGCACGGCCAGCGCCTGCTGGTGGCCAAGGGTGGCTACCACGGCCTCGGCAACACCAGATTCAAGTCCTCCACCAACAGGGCGCCACGCAAGCGTACCCTGGGCACGCCGGGCGAGGTGCGCAGCCTCAAGCTGGAGCTGCTGCTGCTGGCCGACGTGGGCCTGTTGGGCATGCCCAATGCCGGCAAGTCCACCTTCATCCGCTCGGTGTCGGCGGCCAAGCCCAAGGTGGCGGATTACCCCTTCACCACCCTGGTGCCCAACCTGGGCGTGGTCAGGCCAGGTCCCCAGAGCAGCTTCGTGCTGGCCGACATCCCCGGCCTGATCGAAGGGGCCGCCGAAGGTGCCGGTCTGGGCTTCCAGTTCCTGCGCCACCTGGAGCGCTGCCGGGTGCTGCTGCACTTCATCGACGTCGAGCCCTTCGACGGCTCGGATCCGGTGGAAAACGCCCTGATCATCCTCGACGAGCTGCAGAAGTACTCGCCGAAGCTGGCCGAAAAGCCGCGCTGGCTGGTGTTCAACAAGATCGACCTCATGCTCGAGGAGGAGCTGGAGGAACGCTGCCACGAGATCCAGGATGCCCTGGGTTACGAGGGGCCTGTGTTCCAGATCTCCGCCTTCAACAAGCAGGGCACCGACGAGCTCTGCAACGAGCTGATGCAGTTCCTGGACAGCCTGCCCAAGGAAGAGGAAGCCCAGCAGGAAGAAGCCAAGGAAGTCAGCTTCAAGTGGGATGACTACCACCAGGAGCAGCTGGCCGAAGAGCACGACGACGATGATGACGATGACTGGGATGACGACGATGATGACCACGATGTGGAAATCATCTACCAGCCCTGATCTCGCTCCCAGAAGCCGCGCTGCCCAGCGCGGCTTTTTTTGTTAAGCTGCGCTCACTTGTGACCACAGAACGCAGCATATGATCCTCTCCCTGGTGGCCGCCATGGCCCATGACCGCATCATCGGCAAGGACAACCAGATGCCCTGGCACCTGCCGGCCGATCTCAAACACTTCAAGGCCGTGACCCTGGGCAAGCCGGTGCTGATGGGCCGCAAGACCTTTGCCAGCATAGGCCGGCCATTGCCGGGCAGGCGCAACCTGGTGGTGAGTCGGCAGCCCGATCTGCATATCGAGGGGGTGGAGACCTTCACCAGCGTGGAAGCGGCCCTGGCAAGCTGCAGCGGCGTGGCGGAGGTGATGGTGATCGGCGGCGGCCAGATCTACCAGCAGCTGCTGCCCAGGGCCCAGCGCCTGTACCTGACCTTGATCGATGCCGACCTCGACGGCGACACCCGTTTTCCCGACTGGCAGTCGGCCGGTAGCTGGCGGGAGCTGGAACGAAGTGAGCATCACGCCGACGACCGCAACGGTTACAATTTGACCTTTATCACCTTTGAACGCATGGGCCAAGGCACTTTAGCGCAGACCGATTGAGTGCGGGTAAGCGGCTTGTTAGGATGGCATGTGCTACTTGCTATCTTTGTTCCAGAAAGGTTGTCCCATGAAAACAATGAAAATTGCCGCTGTGGCTATGCTGGTCGGCGTTGCTTGGCAACCCGCTCCCGCCCATGCCAATGCCGAACAGCTGGTCGCCAGCATCTGTGATTATGTTGCTGCCAACGACAAGAACCGTCTCCGCTCAAAACTGAAGGACTCCGGTGTCCGCCTGCGCAACCTCTATGACGGCGTCAAATGCAACGGCGAAAGCCTGCTGCGTTTCGCCATGACCGCCAGTGCCGACGACGTGGGCGAGTTCATGGCCAAGAAGATCCCCGGCTCCACCCTGGCCGAGCCCGAGGCTGACGGCCAGACCGTGCTGGCCTGGGCCGAGGCCAATGGTTTTGCCGGTTCCGCTACCGCGGCGGCCATCAAGGATCGTATCAACTGATCACCTTGCGTATCAGGATTAAAAAAGGCGGCCAATGGCCGCCTTTTTTGTATGGGCGCCAAGGCGCCCTTTGCTGAGGCTCAGCTCAGCCTGAATCGCTGCACCGACTGCTGCAGCTCCTCGGCGAGCCTGGCGACCTGCTCGCTGGAGGCGGCGGTCTGTTCGGCCCCTTCGGTGGTCTCCTCGGCAATGCCAACGATACCGTCCAGGTTGGCGCTGATCTCCTGGGCCACCACGCCCTGCTCCTGGGCGGCCTGGGCGATGTGCTCGCTCTTGTCCCTGGCATCGTGGACCGCCTCGGTGATGTGGGACAGGGCCAGATCGGCCTGTTCCGACTTGTTCACGCAGCTCTCGGCCTGGAACTGCCCCTGCTCCATGGCGGCCACGGCCTGCTCGGCGCCGGCCTGGAGGGCTTCGATCATGGCCTGGATCTCCTGGGTGGACTGCTGGGTACGGGACGCCAGGGTCCTGACCTCGTCTGCCACCACGGCGAAGCCGCGGCCCTGCTCGCCGGCCCGGGCCGCCTCGATGGCGGCGTTGAGGGCCAGCAGGTTGGTCTGCTCGGCGATGCCGCGGATCACGTCCAGGATGGAGCCGATGTTGGCGCTGTCCTGATGCAGCTTGTTGATGACCTGGGAGGCGGCCTCCACCTCGGCGGCCAGCTGCTGGATGGTGCTTTTGTTGTCGGCGGAAAGCTGGCGTACCCGCTCCGCTTCGGTATCGGCCCGGCGCACCGACTCCAGGGTCTCGGCGGCGGCATGGGTAACCTGATCGGCGCTGGCGGACATTTCGGTGGTGGCGGTGGCCACCTGGTGCACCTGGCCCTTCTGCTGCTGGATGGACTCCCGGGTCTGGGCGGTGATGGCCGAGGTCTGCTCGGCGCTGGCGGCCAGTTGGGTTGAGCCCTGGGAAATGCCCTCGATCAGGGAACGCAGGCTGTTGATCAGGCTGTTGGTGTTGCGGGCCAGCAGGCCGAACTCGTCCTGGGCGCTGTCGTCCAGGCGCTTGCTGAGATCGCCGGAGGCAATGACGTTCAGCATGCGGTTGACTCTGTCCAGGGGCACGGTGATGGAGCGCACCACCCACCAGGCGATGGCACTGGCCACCAGCACCGAGACGATGATCACCAGGGTGGTGACGCTGTTGGCGGAGCTGACGCTGTCGTTGATCTGCTGGCGGGAATCGCTGGCGATGTCCTTGGCGGCCTGCTGCAGGGCGTCCAGCTGCTGGCCCAGGGTGGCCATGTTCTGGCGCTCGGTCTCCAGGGCGGTCCTGGCCCGGGCCAGCTCGGCCAGCTCGGCCTGATGACCGCCGACCAGGCTGTCGGAACCGGTCAGGATCAGGGCATCCAGTTTCTCGATGCCGTCACGGATATCGGGCAGGTAGTCGTTGTCGCCCAGCTGGCGGCTCAGGAAGTCGAGATTGGTCTTGATGTCGCCCAGGATAAAGCTCAGCTCGCCACTGATGGTCTCGGCCTTGGTGGCCGTCTCCGACTTGACGTAGTCGACGCTGGTACTGCCCAGGGACAGCAGGGCCGTTTCCACCTTGTTGGCGGTGGCCTGGGGGCCGGACTCGATGCCGCTGTCGTAGAGATCCAGCAGGTAGGTGCTGGTATCGTCGGTCAGATCCTCTATCTCCGACAACTGGCCCTGCAGCTGCTTGCGCAGCGCCTGGGCCTTGAGTTTGGCGTCAAGAAGTTGGCCAAGCTGCCCTTCCAGTGACTGGAAAGTGGCGGACACCGCCTTGGCCGGGGCGGCAAGCTGGGGCTCGGCCTTGGCCAGCTGGTCGAAGCCGGCAAGGGTTTCCCGGAAGTCCTGCTCCAGGATCAGGATGCGCTTCTTATGGGCCTCGATTTCGCTGGTGTCGCCGCTGTAGAAGGCGGCCAGGCCCTCTTCGGCCAGAGTGCTGGCCTGCTGCTGCAGCCGGCTGGAGCTGACCAGGGCATTCATGGCCAGCTCGGTGGCCCGCTGGGTGCTCTGTTCGACCTTGGTAAAGCTGGAAAGTGAAATACTGCCGTTGACGATCAGCAGTAAGGTGATGATCACAAAGCCAAAGACGATCCGCTTGGCTACCGTGAGATTCATTGGCTACTCCCTAGAACAGCTGTGATGGGAACATTGCATGCAAGCAACGGGCCCATGTTAAACCTTGCATTGTTGTTGTAACAGGCTGTCTAACCTGGGTTGTAAACCCGTTATCGGCAGGGGAGCGCCATTATTTAGCCGAATTCAGGCTGGGCTGGAAAAAGCGCTGGTCGTTTTCCATCTGCCACAGGGTCAGGCCCTTGCCCCAGACGCAGCCGGTATCCAGGGCCCGAACCTGGGGGTGGTCGGCACGGCCTTCCAGGGCGGCCCAGTGGCCAAAGGCGATGGTGAAGGGCAGCCGGCCATGGAGGGCGTACCAGGGCAGCAGGTCGTCGCCGCCGGGTGAGCCCTTGCGGGTCAGCTCCAGGCGCCCGTCCCGGTGACAAAAACGCATCCGGGTCAGGGCATTGATGATGTGGCGCAGCCTTGGCTGGCCCTCGAGGTCATCCTGCCACAGGGCCGGCTCATTGCCGTACATGCCGGCCAGCAAAGCCTGCCAGTGTGGGCCGCGCAGCACCTCGGCGACTTCGTCACTGCGCTGCAGGCAGTCGGTAGGGGACCAGCCCGGCGGCAGCCCGGCATGGGAGATCAGCACCTGATGGGATTCGTCCCAGAGCGCCAGGGGCTGGTGGCGAAGCCAGTGCTGGATGGCCGCACGCCTGGGGCTGGCCAGTATGGCATCCAGGCGATCGCCGGCCTTGGCCCGCTTGAGGCCGGTCAATATGGCCAGCAGGTGCAGGTCGTGGTTGCCCAGGCTGACGGCGGCGGCGCCTTCCAGGGCCATGAACAGTTCCAGTACCCTGAGCGACTCCGGGCCCCTGGCGACCAGATCACCGACCGCCCAGAGCTTGTCCCGGGAAGGACTGAAATCCACCAGGGCCAGCAGCCTCTCCAGCTCCGCGAAGCAGCCCTGGATATCGCCAACCACATAGTTGGCCATCAGTTCACCACGTTGGGCACGGCCAGGCGGAAGATGGGGATGGGGGTGCGAAAGCGTTCGCCGGCTTCGTCTTCCATCTCGTAATAGCCTTCCATGGTGCCCACCGGGCTCTCCAGTACGGCGCCCGAGGTATAGCTGAATTCGGCCCCGGCGGCGATGCTGGGCTCCTTGCCGACCACGCCGGCACCATTGACCTCGGTGGTCTTGCCGTTGCCGTCGGTGATCAGCCAGTGGCGGTTGCGCAGGGTGGCCGACTCGGTGCCCAGGTTGCGGATGGTGACCGTATAGGCGAAGACGTACTTGTCCTCTTCCGGGATGGACCTGTCATCCAGGTAGTGGGTGACCACCTGGATGTGCAGCTTCTGGCTCATGCACCGCGCTCCATCTTGTCGGCCAGGGTATTGGCCAACAGCACGAACTGCTCCAGGCTGAGCTGCTCGGGGCGGGCGGTAGGGCTCAGGCCCAGGGCCTCGAGATCCTCGGCGCTGAAGTGGTTCTTGAAGCAGTTGCGGATGGTCTTGCGGCGCTGGTTGAAGGCTTCCAGCAGCACCTGGTTGAGGCGTTTCTCGTCCCTGGCCACGAAGGGCTTCTGCTGGTGGGGGATCAGCCGTACCACGGCCGAGTCCACCTTGGGGGCCGGCTTGAAGGCGCCCGGGCCCACCTCCAGCACCGGGATCACCTGGCAGTGGTACTGGGTCATCACCGACAGGCGGCCGTACTGCTTGCTGCCGGGACCGGCCGCCATGCGCTGCACCACTTCCTTTTGCAGCATGAAATGCATGTGGGTGATCTGGTCGGTGTGCTGGAGCAGGTGGAAGATCAGCGGCGTGGAGACGTTGTAGGGCAGGTTGCCGAATACCTTGAACGGCTTGCCGGCCTCGATGAGCCGGTTGAAGTCGAACTCCAGTGCGTCGCCCTGGTGGACGCTGAGCCGCGGGTTGCTCTTGAGCCTGTCGGCCAGATCCCGGTCCAGCTCGACCACGTTGAGGTGGCCGGCCAGCTCCAGCACCGGCTCGGTGAGGGCGCCGAGGCCGGGACCTATTTCCACCAGGACGTCTTCCGGGCGGGGATCTATGGCGGAAACGATCTGGCGGATCACCGCCGGGTCGTGGAGGAAATTCTGGCCGAAGCGCTTGCGGGCCCTGTGGCCCATATGAACCTTGTCACTCATGTTTTTTACTGACCGCGAGGGAGATGGCTTGGGATACGGCGAGTGTCAGGCTGCCGGCGTCGGCCTGGCCTGAACCGGCCAATTCTAAGGCGGTTCCGTGGTCCACGGAAGTACGGATAAAGGGCAGCCCCAGGGTGATGTTGACCGAGGCGCCGAAGCCCTTGTGTTTCAGTACCGGCAGGCCCTGGTCGTGGTACATGGCCAGCACGGCGTCGGCGTCGTCCAGGTACTTGGGCTGGAACAAGGTATCGGCGGGCAGGGTGCCGACCAGATCCATGCCTTCGCCGCGCAGGGCGTCCAGGGTCGGATCTATGACGTCCAGCTCCTCCCGGCCCAGGTGGCCGCCTTCGCCGGCATGGGGGTTGAGGCCGCAGACATAGATGCGCGGCGCCGGGATATCGAACTTTTCCACCAGATCCCGGTGCAGCACCCTCAGCACCTTGGTCAGGCGCTCCGGGGTGATGGCCTTGGCCACATAGGCCAGGGGGATGTGGGTGGTGACCAGCGCCACCCGCAGGCCGGCGGTGGCCAGCATCATCACCACGTCCGGGGTGCCGGCCAGCTGGGCAAAGAACTCGGTGTGGCCGGAGAAGGCATGGCCGGCCTGGTTGATGATGCCCTTGTGCACCGGTCCGGTGACCACGGCGGCGAAGTCGCCGTTGATGTTGCCCCGGCAGGCAAAGGTCAGGGTGTCCAGCACATAGCCGGCATTGGCCTCGTCCAGGCTGCCCGGCACCACGGGTACCGCCGTCTGGAAGGGTGCCAGGGTCAGGGTGCCGGCCTGCTGCGGCCTGGGGGGCTGGTCCGGATCATAGGGCCGCAAAGAAAGGGGAAGGGCCAGTTGCCTGGCCCTTTCCGTCAGCATTTTTTCGTCGGCGCAGACGACGATCTCCGCGTCCCAGTCCTGCTGGGCTATGGCAATGGCCAGATCGGGGCCAATGCCCGCCGGCTCTCCCGGCGTCAGGGCGATGCGCAGTGTCATCAGGCGTCGTCTTCCAGCAGGTCGATATAGGCCTGGTTACGCAGCTCCCTCAACCAGGCCATGGCCTCTTCGTTGAACTTGCGGTTGAACAGCAAGCGGTAGGCCCTGTCCTGGGTGGCCTTGTCGGTGGCATCCGTGGTGCGGCGGTCGATCAGCTGCACCAGGTGCCAGCCGTGCACGGAGCGGAAGGGGGCGGCGTATTCGCCCGGCTGCAGCCTGGCCAGGGCGTCCCTGAAGGCGGGCACATAGATGTTGGGATCGGACCAGCCCAGCTCGCCGCCCTTGCGGGCCGAGCCCGGATCTTCGGAATGCTCCCTGGCGGCCTCCTCGAAGCTCATCTCGCCGCTCTTGATCTGCCCGGCCAGCTCTTCCAGGGTCTCCCTGGCCTTATCGTCGCTGACGATGATGGAGGGCTTGATCAGGATGTGGCGGGCGTTGATCTCCTGTACCTCGACCGTTTCCAGGCCGCGCATGTCGCTGACCTTGACGATATGGAAGCCGGCGCCGGAACGCAGCGGCCCAATGATCTGGCCCTGCTTGGCGCCCTTGAGGGCGTCGGCGAACAGGGTCGGCACCTCGTTGGCGTTGACCCAGCCCAGGTCGCCCCCTTCCAGGGCCTTGGCGCCGCTGGAAGACAGGATGGCCAGGCGGGCGAAGTCCTCGCCGTCCTCAAGGCGCTTCAGCACCTTCTCGGCCCGCTCCCGGGTCTCGTTGAGGGCCTTGGAGTCGGCACCTGAGGGCAGCTGGATCAGGATGTGGCCAAGGCGGTATTCCAGGTTCTCGGCGCCCTGCTCGTTGAGCTGGGCGACCATGGCCTCGACCTCCTGGGGGGAGATCTGGATGCGACGACCGACGGCGATGCGGCGCACCTCACCCAGGGTCAGCTCGGTACGGACGTTCTCGCGGTAGCGGGCATAGTTGCCGCCGTCCTTCTCGATGGCGCGCTTGAGCTGCTCCAGGGTCAGGCCCTGGTCGGCGGCGATGTTGCGTACCGTCTGGTCCAGCTGGGCATCGGATATCTTCAGGCCGATACGCTGGGCCATCTGCAGCTGCAGCTGTTCCATGATCAGCCGGTCCAGGGCCTGGGTGCGCAGCACGCTCTCGGAGGGCAGCGGCTGCTTGGCCTGCTCGGCACTGCGCTTGATGTTGTTCAGCAGTTCCCGGACATCGGACTCCAGGATCACGCCCCGGTCGACCACGGCGGCGACCTTGTCCAGCAGGACAGGTTCGGCCTGGACGCCGGTCATGGTCAGGGCGCTGCCCAGCAGCAGGGCATTCATCAGATTCTTCATTTTCATGGCAATCAATTGCTCAGGTAATAGGGCTCACGATAGCTGAAAACGCCTTTGCTTAACAATTGCTCGCCAGTGGTGGGATTGCCGCCCATGCCCTTGATGATGACCTGCAGGCTGAAGCCGGTGTCATAGGTCGACTGGCCGGCGAACTCGGGTTCGGCGGACAGTATGGGGTTGAGGCGACGGCTGGCGGTCAAACGCAGGGCGAAACAGCAGGCGTCATACTGCACTCCGGCATAGGTCTCGGCCGTTCGGTGCAGGCGCAGATCTTCGAAATGGGAGGCGAAGAGCTGCCATTGGTTATCCAGTTGCCAGGCGGCTCTCAGGCCGGCCTGGTCGATGCTTTCGTCGTCGCTGATGTCCTTCACGTAACGGTGGGTGAACTGCAGCAACCTGTTATCACTGACCCTGTAGTCCAGGGTGAAGTTCCCACGCCTGGTGCTGTTGATGTCGGTGTCGTAGAGCAGGGCGCTGGACAGGCCCCAGTTCCGGTCGATGCGCAGATCCAGTTCGCCGGCCAGGGCCGAGCGGGAACGCTCCACCTGGCCCGAGTCCTGGGTCAGGCCCACATCGGCCTGCTTGAGGTAGATGATCTGGCCCAGGGAGGCCCTGAGCCTTTCCCGCTGCTTGCTGTCCAGGATGCGGCTGGTGACGCCCAGGGTGATCTGGTTGGCATCGGTGATCCTGTCCAGGCCCGAGAAGCGCCTGGGGCGGAACAGGCCGTGGTAATCCTCCCGCAGCAGGGTGGTGTCGTAGAGGCCGATATCGTCCTGGTTGTCCTTGGGAATGAACAGGTACTGGAGCTGGGGCTCCAGGGTCTGGCTGTAGGCCCGCTGGTCCCATGCGAAGTCGCGCTCGAAGTTGAGCTGGCCATGGACGCGCAGCTGCGGCAGGGTCCGTGACACCGAGTCGGCCAGCTGGCCATTGGGGTCGTCCTGGTCGTAGAAGGTCTGGTACAGCTTCAACTCTGTGGTCAGGGAGCCGGCCGTGGTCACCAGGGGCAGGCTGATGCCGGGCTCCAGGTGCACCCGGTTGGCGGTGGGCCTGCTGGCGTCCTTGTTGTCGAAGGCCACGGCTTCGCTGTAGAAGTCGAAGTGCAGGCCCTGCCAGAAATCCGGTTGCCGGTAGCCCAGGCTCAGCTGGGGTACCTGGCGGTAGGGCTCGACGAAATCGCCCAGCACCTCGAAGTCGCGCACCTGGGCGCTGAACTGCCAGTTATCCGAAAAGTAGGCCACCTGGCCGCTGCGGGTGATCTGGGTGTCGGTGGCGGAGCCCTTGGGGGAATCCAGATCGACGAAGTAGGCGTCGTCGCTGAGGGTGGTGACGTCGGCATGGTAGCGCCACTGTTCGCCGACCCGGCCGCTGTGCTGCCAGCTGGCCAGGTAGCGCTGCTTGTCCTCGCCGACGTATTCGCTGTCGCTGTCCAGGTATTCCAGGGTCAGCTCGCCGGCATCGCTGCCGAACAGGTAGCGGAATTCGTTGTTGAGCTGCAGGCCGCGCTTGCTCATGTACCTGGGGGTGAAGGTCAGATCCAGGTTGGGAGCGATGTTCCAGTAGACGGGCTGGGCGTATTCCAGGCCGCTCTTGTCGCTGGAGCCCAGGGTCGGGTAGAGCAGGCCGGATTTGCGCTGGTCCGTGACCGGGAAGGTCATGTAGGGCACATAGAAGACCGGCACGTCATAGATGCGGAACTGGGCGCCCCTGGCGGAGCCCCAGCCCTGGTCCGGCTCGACCTTGATCTCGCTGGCGCGCAGCTCCCAGGCCATGTCCTCGGCCGGGCAGGTGGTAAAGCTGCCGCCCTCGAGGACGAAGCCCTGCTGTTCGCTCAGGCTCAGCCGCTTGGCGGCGCCATGGCCCAGCTGGCCCTGCATCTGGTAGCGGGCTTCCTTTATCTCGGCCTTGTTGCTGCGGGTATCGGCTTCCAGGCCCTGGCTGCTGACCTTGAGGCGGCCGTCTTCGAAACTGACCTGGCCATGGGCCTTGAGGGAGCCCCGGACATTGTCCAGTTCGGCCTTGTCGGCCTTGAGCAGGCGGTTGCCCTGGCGGATCTCCACGTTCCCTTCCAGAACGGCGCTTTCCCGCCCCTGGATGTCGGCACGCTCGGCCGAGGCCTGGATCGGCGCCTGGCTCAGGTCGGCATTCCTGGCGACCGTAGGGGCTGTTGTCTGGGGACACTGGGGCTCAGCGGCAAGGGCCTGGCCTACGGCCGCTGCCACGGTCGAGAAGACCAGCAGCCGGCGGACCTTGGAGGCGCTTTTTCCCATCTGATTCTCACTCATGCTGCGGCTTCTATACCGCTTCTTCTCTGGCCTTGGATGATAAAGCAATTTTACCTCTCGGGCTATTGGGCTATAGTGCGGCCGGTATGACACAGACGCATTTTCAGGCCCTGGGTTCCTGGATCCAGGGACATTTGCAACTCCCAACCCTGGCATGGCAGCCGCTGTCCGGCGATGCCGGTGGTCGCAGCTACTTCCGCCTGCTGAATGCCCCAGAGCCCTTGCTGGCGGTGCATTGCAGCAATCCGGCCAAGGAACTGCTCGACTTTGACCGCCTTGGCCTGGCCCTGGCCGGGGCCGGCGTGCCGGTGCCAAGGCCCCTGGCCCTGGATGCAGAGCGCGGCTTCATGCTCATTCCCGACTATGGCGACCGCCTGCTCAGCTCACTGACCGCCGACGAACGGCTGCCCTGGTACCGCCAGGCCATGGGGCTGCTGCCGAAGATCCGTGCCGTGCAGGCCGAGCTGCCCAGGGCGGATCTGGCCTTCGTGACGCGCAAGCGCCAGCTGTTCGAGGACTGGTACCTGGCGCGCCACCTCGGAGTCACCGTTCCACAAACCCTGCTGCAGCCGCTGTTCGAGCGCCTCTACGACAATTTCTTCTCCCAGCCCCAGGTGCCCAGCCACAGGGATTACCATGGCCGCAACCTGCTCTGCCACGGTGACGAGCTGGTGGTCATCGATTTCCAGGACCTGCTGCTGGCGCCCCTGACCTATGACGCCGCCTCCCTGCTCAGGGACAGCTATGTCAGCCTGAGCACGGCCGAGGAGCAGGCCCTCATCGCCCAGGCCTTTGCCGAGCAGGCCTTCACCGACGATGAGGCGCTGTTCAAGCGCTGGCTGGATCTGACCGCCATGCTCAGGCAGCTGAAGATCCTCGGTATCTTCTGCCGTCTTCATTACCAGGACGGCAAGTCACGCTACCTGGACAGCCTGGCACCGACCCGGGACAAGCTGCTCGAAACGGCCCGCCGCTACCCGGAATTTGCCGACTTCGCCGACTGGCTGGAGGCCAATGCATGAAGGCCATGATCCTGGCCGCCGGCCGTGGCGAGCGCATGCGGCCACTGACCGACCACACCCCAAAACCCCTGCTCGAGGCCGGCGGCCGGCCGCTGATCCAGTATCACCTTCAGCGCCTGGCCGCAGCCGGTGTCCGCGAGGTGGTCATCAACACCGCCTGGCTGGGCGAGCAGTTGCCCGCTGTGCTGGGTGACGGCAGCCGCTTCGGGGTGAGCATCCATTACTCCCACGAGGGCCAGGCCCTGGAAACCGCCGGCGGCATCCGCAGGGCGTTGCCGCTGCTGGGAGAGGGCGACTTCCTGCTGGTCAACGGCGACATCTATTGCGATCTGCCCCTGGAGCGGCTGCTGGCGGCGCCGTCCGGCACCCTGGTGCTGGTAGACAACCCGGACCATAACCCGGGTGGCGATTTCGCCCTTGCCGACGGCCGCATTGCCGAGGCGGGCCGGCGCCTGACCTATGCCGGCCTGGCCCGGCTGCCCCTGGCCTGGTTTGCCAACCTGCCCCAGGGCCACGGCGCCCTGGGGCCGCTGCTCAGGCAGTGGGCCAAGGCGGGCCGGCTGCACGGCCTGCATCACCAGGGCTATTGGCTGGATGTGGGCACGCCACAGCGCCTGGCGGCCCTGGACCGCCAGCTGCGAGGGCAAGCATGAACTGGTGGGGCAGGTTGCTTGGCCTGTTGATCGGCCTGGCCTTCGCCAGGGTGCCGGGGGCGCTGCTGGGCTTCCTGGCCGGCTGGTGGTTCGACAAGGCCCTGAGGCGGGATTTCCAGGGCGGCGGCTTCGGCCGCTACTGGCACAGGCTCGACGAGGTGGGGCGCCAGCAGCTGTTCTTCCACACCACCTTCGCGGTCATGGGTCATCTGGCCAAGGCCAAGGGCCAGGTGGTGGAGGCGGAGATCCAGGCCGCCACGGCCCTGATGGACAGGCTGAAGCTCTCCGGCAAGGCCAGGGAGGCGGCCAAGGCCGCCTTCCGGGAGGGCAAGCTGGCCGGCTTCCCCCTGGACGCGGCCGTGCTCAGCCTGCGCGAACAGCTGGGCAGGCAACGGGATCTGCAGCGGCTCTTTATCGAGATCCAGCTGCAGGTGGCCCTGGCCGACGGCCAGCTGCACCCGGCCGAATGGGACGTGCTGGAACGCATCGCCAAGGGGCTGGGGCTGGGCAGCAAGCTGCTCAAGGTGCTGATCCGTGAGGCCCAGGCCGGCCGCCATTTCAAGCGGGAACCCCGCGAATCCCGGGTGGCCAAGCTCAACGACGCCTACCAGATCCTCGGTCTGGAAACCGGTGCCGAGTGGACGGCGGTCCGCCGCGCCTACCGCAAGGCCATGGCCGAACACCATCCCGACAAGCTGGTGGCCAAGGGGCTGCCGCCCGAGATGCAGGTGCTGGCCAAGGAGCGGGCCCAGGCCATCCAGGCCGCCTACCAGCTCATCAAGCAAAGCCAGCGCTAAGCGGGAAAAGGAAAGGGAGGCCTGCGCCTCCCTTTTTTTTACTCGTTGACCACCACGATCAACCGGACCATGTCCAGCTTCAGCTGGGCGCGGTCGATCTGGGTCAGGATGGCGCTCTTGTGGGCCCTGAGCTCCTCCAGCTCGTCGTCGCGGATGCTGGCGTTGACGGCCTTGAGGGCCTCCAGGCGGGCCAGATCACCGTCCAGCACCTGGCCGGCGGTCTCCCTGGCCCGGGCGATCAGCTCGGCCTGGCGCCCGGCCAGCCCGGATTCGGCCTGGCTGATCAGGCCATGGACGGCGGCCTGGGAGGCGGAGGCCAGCTTGGCGGCGGTATGGCGCTTGAGGGGCGTCAGCTGGCGGTTGAACTGATCGAAGGGCACATTGGCGGACAGATCCTTGCCATTCTTGTCCAGCAGCAGGCGGATGGGGGTCGGCGGCAGGAAGCGGTCCAGCTGCAGGTGCTTGGGCGCCTGGTGTTCGCTGATGTAGACCAGCTCCACGAACAGGGTGCCGGCGGGCAGGGCCTTGTTCTTCAGCAGGGCCACGGCGGCATTGCCCATGTCGCCGGACAGCACCGCTTCCATGGTGCCGGTGACCAGGGGGTGATCCCAGCTCAGGAACTGGATGTCGTCCCTGCTCAGGGCCCGCTCGCGGCCAAAGGTGGCCAGCTGGCCGTCTTCCTCCAGGCCCGGCAGGGGGCTGAGCATGTGCTCCGAAGGCCTCAGCAGCAGGGTTTCATCGTCCAGGTCTTCCTGGTCGACGCCGAACACGTCCAGCAGCTGCAGCAGGTAGGTGGGCAGGTGGTGGCTGAAGTCCTGCTCGGCGATGGCCTGGACCAGGGACTCGCCACGGCCACGGCCACCGGAGGCCAGCTCCAGCAGGCGGTCGCGGCCGGATTCCAGGTCCGCCTCCAGGGCCTGCCGGCGCTGGGCGGTCTCGGCGGTCAGTTCGGCCAGGTCGGCCTGTTCCTGGCTGGCCAGGCAGGCCAGCAGGCGCTCGCCGAATTCGTCGAACAGCTGGCTGCCGGCGGGGCAGGTGCTTTCGAAGGCGTTCAGGCCCTGGTGGTACCAGGCCAGCAGCATGGCCTGGGCGGAGTCCTGGAAGTGAGGCACATGGATGGCCACCTCGAACTTCTGGCCGATGCGGTCCAGGCGGCCGATGCGCTGCTCCAGCAGATCCGGGTTCAGGGGCAGGTCGAACAGCACCAGATGGCGGGCGAACTGGAAGTTGCGGCCTTCGGAACCGATCTCGGAGCAGAGCAGGATCTGGGCGCCGTCTTCGCTGTCGGCGAAGTAGGCAGCGGCCCTGTCCCTCTCCACTATGCTCATGCCCTCGTGGAAGACGGCGGTGTTGACGGCCTCGCGGCTGCGCAGGAACTCGGCCAGGGCCAGGGCCTGGCTGGCCTGGGCGCAGATCAGCACCACCTTTTCGTCCCTGTGTCCGGCCAGGAAGTCCAGCAGCCACAGGGCGCGGGGATCGTGCTGGCACCAGGAGGCCTCTTCACTGCCTTCGAAGTCCTGATAGATGCGCTCCGGGTAGAGCAGTTCCCTGGCCTGCTCCTCGGTGCCCTTGCGGCCGGCCATCATCCGCGACACCTTGATGGCGGTGCCGTAGGCCTCGGGCATGGCCAGGGGCACCTCGTGCAGGGCGCGGCCCGGGAAGCCGGGTACGGCCGCCCTGGTGTTGCGCAGCAGCACCCGGCTGGTGCCGTGGCGGTCGATCAGGGCCGCCACCAGTTGGTCGCGGCAGGCCGGATCGTCCAGCTGCCCGGCCAGTTCGGCCAGATCATCGCCCTGGGCGGCGATGATGGTTTTGTCCTCGTCGGTCAGGGCCTCGCCGGCCAGGATGCGGGCCGCGGCCTCGGCCAGCTGGCGGTAGTCCTGCTCCTCGGCCTTGAAGCTCTCGTAGTCGTGGAAGCGCTCCGGATCCAGCAGGCGCAGGCGGGCAAAGTGGCTCTCGTGGCCCAGCTGATCCGGGGTGGCGGTCAGCAGCAGCACAGAGGGCACCTCTTCGGCCAGGGCCTCCACCACCTGGTATTCGCGGCTGGGTTTGTCCGGGTGCCACGCCAGGTGGTGGGCCTCGTCGACCACCAGCATGTCCCAGTCCGCTTCCAGCACCTGCTCGAAACGCTGCTTGCGCTTGGCGATGAGATCCAGGCTGATCAGCACCAGCTGTTCGGTGTCGAAGGGGTTGTCCACGTCCAGGCTGGCTTCCTGGAGGCGTTCCTCGTCGAACAGTGCGAAGCGCAGGTTGAAGCGGCGCAGCATTTCCACCAGCCATTGGTGCATCAGGCTGTCCGGCACCAGCAGCAGCACGCGGCTGGCACGGCCGGCCAGCAGCTGCTGGTGAATGATCATGCCCGCTTCCACCGTCTTGCCCAGGCCCACTTCATCGGCCAGCAGCACCCGCGGATTCATGCGCCGGCCCACCTCGTTGGCGATGTGCAGCTGATGGGGGATCAGATCGGCGCGCTGGCCGACCAGTCCCCGCAACGGGCTCTGGCTCAGCCTGCTCTGCTGTTCCAGGGTCTGGTAGCGCAGGGTGAACCAGTCGTTGCGGTCTACCTGGCCGGCAAAGAGGCGATCCTGGGGCTTGTTGATGCTGATGACGTGGGACAGGAAGGTTTCCCTGAGGCTGAGCCTTTCCTGGGTGTCTTCGCGAATGCCGACGTAGCTGACCAGGCCATCCTGCTCCTCGATCTCTTCCACGGTCAGTTGCCAGTCCTCGTGGCTGGTCACCCTGTCGCCGGGATTGAAACGCACTCGGGTGATGGGCGCATCCTGGCGGGTATAGACGCGGTTTTCACCGCAGGCGGGAAACAACAGGGACACGGTTCTGGCATCCAGCGCCACCAGGGTGCCGAGACCCAGATCGGATTCGGCATCGGCTATCCAGCGCTGACCAAGGGCAAATGGCATTGACTACGGCTCCATCGGCTCGGGAAAAAGGCGGGGTATGTTACCCAAGAGCATAGGGGCTGGCAAAAGCCTTGGTGTTGGATCAATGTCACCGAGATGTAATGGGTCTAAGCTTAGAGTGTCAGTCGGACATAAAGCGCCATTATTACAATTAGTTAGGGAGTGACCTATGGCCCCGGACGAGAAAAAGATTTATATCCTCGACACCAATATCCTGCTCCACGAACCCCACGCCATCTATTCCTTCGACGAACACGACCTGGTCATCCCCATGACCGTCCTTGAAGAACTGGACACCATCAAGGACAGGCGCACCGACATTTCCCGGGACGCGCGGATCGCCATCCGTACCCTGGACGACGTCTTCAGGGATGCCAGCCCGGAGGACATCCTCACCGGGGTCGAGCTGCCCTCGGCGGACACCGAGGGCAACAGGGGCTCCATCACCATCTTCCCCGACCACGAACTGGAAATGGACCTGGCCCATGTGCCGGGCAGCGAGAACGACAACCGCATCATCAACGTGGCGCTGCACCTGCAGAAGGAAAAGGCGCCCAACAAGGTGGTGCTGGTCACCAAGGACATCAACATGCGTCTCAAGGCCAAGGGGGCCGGCCTGAGGCGGGTGGAGGACTATCGCACCGACCAGCTCATCGACGACATCCGCTTCCTGGCCAAGGGCTACCTGGAGATGGACGGGGAGTTCTGGAGCCGGGTGGAGAAGGTGCAGACCGAGTCGGACGGCAGGGACACCTACCAGACGGTGGGGGCCGGGGTGCTGGAGAACATCTTCACCAATGAATACCTGCTGGACGCCAGCCCGGATTTCGCCGCCCGGGTGGTGGAGCACGACGACAAGCACGTCAAGCTGCTGGATCTGGGCCGGGATCGGCTGATGGCCCAGCACGCCTGGGGAATTTCGCCCAAGAACATCTACCAGGGCCTGGCGCTCCATGCCCTGCTGGATCCCGGCATCGATCTGACGATCCTCACCGGCCCGGCCGGCTCCGGCAAGACGCTGCTGGCCATGGCCGCCGCCCTGGAGATGGTCATAGAGCGGGGCCTCTACGACAAGGTGATCGTCACCCGCAATACCCCGGAGATCGCCGAAAGCATCGGTTTTTTGCCCGGCACAGAGGAAGAGAAGATGCTGCCCTGGCTGGCGGCCATCACCGACACCCTGGAGGTGCTGCACGGTTCGGACTCCAATCCCCACGGCAGCCTGGAATACATCATGGAGAAGGCCAACATCCAGTTCAAATCGGTGAACTTCATGCGTGGCCGCTCCATCCAGAACGCCATCGTCATCATAGACGAGAGCCAGAACCTCACCGCCGGCCAGCTCAAGACCATACTGACCCGCTGTGGCGAGGGTACCAAGATGATCTGCTCCGGCAACCTGTCCCAGATAGACTCGGCCTACCTGAGTCCGGTGACCTCCGGCCTGACCTACATAGTGGAGCGCTTCAAGGACTTTCCCGGCAGTGCCAATGTGTTCCTGGACGGGGTGGTGCGCAGCAGGCTGGCCTCGTTCGCCGAGGAAAACCTGTAAGGGACTCAGCCCTGCTGGGCCGCCTTCTGGGCGCGCCGCTTGCGGCGCTGCTCGCAGAGCTGGATCACCTTGCGTTTCTGGGCGTTGCTGAGCTGGTGCCAGTGGAAGCGTTCTTCCCGGGAGCGCAGGCAACCCAGGCAGTAGCCGCGGCTGTCGGCCTGGCAGACGCCTCTACAGGGGGAGGGGATGTCGAAGAATTCAAGCTGCTCCATGGCCGCAGCTTAGACGAAAAAAGGCCGGGTATAAAACCCGGCCTTTATCCGTATGGTGCAGATGGGGAGACTTGAACTCCCACGAGCAAAGCTCACTAACACCTGAAGCTAGCGCGTCTACCAATTCCGCCACATCTGCAAGTCTTTTTTGAAAGCCGCCTTCGGCCACTTTCCCTAATTGTGTTGGTGCAGATGGGGAGACTTGAACTCCCACGAGCAAAGCTCACTAACACCTGAAGCTAGCGCGTCTACCAATTCCGCCACATCTGCATCATACGTCGGAAGAAGATTCATCCTCGGTACGGCGTGGCATTCTACGGATTGGCGCGGCGTCGTCAACCGCTTTTTTCATCTCTTGCGTCGTTTGCCGATTCCGTGAGCAATGCGCCCATGAAATGGCCAGAAAAGCAAAAACCCGGCCTAAGCCGGGTTTTCTATGTATGGTGCAGATGGGGAGACTTGAACTCCCACGAGCAAAGCTCACTAACACCTGAAGCTAGCGCGTCTACCAATTCCGCCACATCTGCGTGTGAGGGCGAATTCTATAGACTTTGCCGGCCAGGTCAAGCCTTTTTTCAACGGCCGCTGCCGCGGCAGCAGTAGACACGGAATTTCCTGTCGTCGGCCAGCCTTTCCACCTTGCCGAAGCCGGCCGCCATGATCGGCTCGTACCTGAGGAAGCTGTTGGCCACCACCACCAGGTCGCCGCCCTGCACCAGCCGGGCCGGCGCCTCGCGCAGCAGGGATTCGGTGGCGGAATAGTCGGTGCCGACGCCGGTGTGGAAGGGCGGGTTGGTGATGATCTGGTGGAAACGGCCGTGCAGATCGCCCAGGCCGCTGCCGGGCTGCACCTTGGCATTGTCCAGGCCGTTGGCGGCCAGGGTGGCGTGGCTGGCGGCGATGGCCAGGGCCGACACGTCCAGCATTTCCACCTGGGCCTGGGGAGCCTTCCTGGCCAGGTAGGCGCCTATGACGCCGGCGCCACAGCCGAAGTCGAGGATGCGGCCCTGGGCCTTGACCCTGGGCAGGTGCTCCAGGAGCAGCCGGGTACCCTGGTCCAGCTCGCCATGGCTGAATACCCCGGGCAGGCTGCAGATGATCAGGCTTTCACCGGCCACTTCGATCTCGTGCTGGTGCTGCCAGTCGTTGAGAACAAAGGGAGCCGGCTGTTCGCTGAGCGTCACCACGAACAGGCTGCAGTGGCGGGCGCTGTCGAGCTTCTCCACCTGGCCATAGGGTTCGAGGAGCTTGGCGGCCGACTTGATGCCGCCCTTGTTCTCGCCGATGACATAGAGATTGCCGCCCTTGCCGACACAGGCCGCCAGGGCGGCCAGCTGCATGCGCAGTTCTTCCTTGGCCTTGGGAATGAACAGCACCCCGTGCCTGGCCTGGCCGGCAGGCACGGGCGCAAACTGGGCATTGTCGCCCAGGTGGCGCCGTGAGCCCTGGTAGGCCAGGTAGTCGCTGTGGTGCATCAGCGGCTTCAGGCCTTCCGACACCAGGGTGGCGGCCAGTTCATCACGGGGGGCCTGGCTGATCAGCAGCGGGCCTTCCTCAAAGATCGCCAGGTTGCGCAGCAGCAACTGGCTGGGGTTTTCCAGCATCTCATTACACCTTTTTCGATGGACCGGCGAGTATACCACGGGGCGCTGTCTATACTTTGGAAGGAAACGGGCCAGGGATGGATCATGCGGCTGGGATTGCTTCAGAAAACCTTGATATTTCTCCTTCTTTTCGTGAGTTCGGCCGCCCTGGCCGACGTCAGGGTGATCGCGCATCCCGACCTTGGCGAAATCAACCTCCCCCCCCAGCAGTTGCGCCTGCTGTTCTCCTCCCAGATCCCCTACTGGCCGGACGGTACGCCCGTCACCCTGGTGGTCATGGACAAGGAGCATGAATGGCACAGGCGCTTCTGCCAGGAGGTTCTGTCGTTGTTCCCCTACCAGTTGGAAAGGGTATGGCGGCGGCGCATCTATTCCGGCATAGGCCGGGCACCCATCAGGGTCAGTAGCAGGGAAGAAATGGTCAATACGGTCGGCAGGACCAAAGGGGCTATCGGATATGTACAAATGGAAGAGATCCCAAGCCAGGTGGTGCTGGTGTCTGTTGACTAGCCTGGCTTGGTCGCTGTCCGCCACCGAATGGCATGGCTTTGCGGGTCAGGGGCTGGTCTACACCAGTGACAACGGCTTTTTCGACCAGGACAGCGGCTGGTCTGGCGAATATACCGAGCTGGGCCTGAGCCTGGCCCAGGATCTGGGCAACCGTACCCGCCTGGCCGGCCAGGTGCTGTATCGCCAGGCCGGCGACAACTACGACCAGGGCTTCAAGCTGGACTACCTGTTTTTGGATTGGCGGCCGCAACTGGGGGAAGGCGAGCTGGCGCTGCAGCTGGGGCGGATCAAGAACCAGGCCTGGCTTTATTCCGCCTTCCAGGACACGCCCGTGGCCCGTCCCGGCATCTTCATGCCCCAGTCGGTCTATCCGGATGGGCTCAGATCCATGTCCCTTGGGCTGGACGGTATCAGCCTGGGCTATGGCGCCAACACCGAGCTGGGACGTATGGCGCTTAGCTTCGCCTATGGTAAGCCGCCGATAAGCGACAATGCCGAAAGGACCATATTCGGCGATCTCAATTCCCGGGAGCTGAAGGCCAACTCCAGCCGTTATTGGCTGTTGGATTGGCAGACACCGGGGCAGCAGTTCGAATTCAAGCTGAGCTGGCTGGCCGGTGATTTCGATCATAAAGCAAGCCCCCCCGGGCCCTTGAGCGACGGTAACGTCAAGATGGAATTCCTGACCGGCTCCATGATCTACAGCAGGGAGCAGTGGGAGCTGACCCTGGAGCTGATGAAGCGCCATTTCAGGGCCTGGCGGGTATTTCCGGCCGTGGTGCCCAGCGAGGTCGATGCCGAGCTGGGTTATATCCAGCTCAGGCGCATCATCTCACCGCGGTTGTCCGTCTTTGGGCGCTTCGACTACATCAACATGGATACCTCCGTCAGTGCCGCCAACTACGACCAGACCAAGGACTACACCCTGGGCCTGAACTGGCAGTTCAACGCCAATTGGCAACTCAGGGCCGAGTACCACTGGGTGGATGGGGTGACCTGGATCCCGCCCCTGGTGCGACTGGATGCCAGGGGCCTGGAAGAGAACTGGCAGATGGGGGCGGTTCAGCTGATCTATGCCTTCTAGCATGAAGAAACCCCGCACCCTTTTTCTCAGCCTCAGGGCCAAGCTGTTCGTGCTGCTGGCCCTGTTCCTGCTGGTGATGCTGCTGGGCCAGAACTGGCTCAGCCAGGAGCACAGCGACAGGATCATGAGCCAGTACCAGTCCCATATCATGGGGACAGTGGAACGGGTCTACAGCCAATCCCTGGATGGCAGGGTGACGGTGGCGGCGGAACAGGTGGAAGCTCTGAACCTGTTGCTCAGGGGCGACGATCTCGATGCCCTGGCCAATCAGCTCGAACAGAGTTGGCAGAGCCTGCGCCTGACCTGGAGTTGGCTGGGGGTAAGGCTGCAGGATGCCCGGGGGCGGCTGCTGTTCGAAGCCGGCCAACTGGATAAGCTGGAGCTCGGCTTTCCCCCTGAGCCCAGGGCGTCGCTGCAATGCCGACAGCTGTGCATGCTGACGGTGGCGGTTCCGGTGCTGAGCCGCTCGGGCCAGCCCGGCACCCTGACCATCACCGAATCCCTGGCGCCGCTGCTCAGCGATCTCCACCAGACCCTGCCGGTGGATCTGCTGCTGCTGGCCCCCAACCACTCCCGGGCCAGCCTCAACAGCCTGCGCCACCCCCAGCTCTGGAACCTGTCGTTCCGCTCGGGCACGCCCAACCCCCAGGTGATGCGCTTGATGATGGCCCTGTCCAGGGACTGGCTTCCCCAGCAGCTGCTCGAAGGCAGGCTTTATGGCTTCGAGGGACGGCAATGGCTGGTGTGGTGGCATCCCCTGCCCAGCCTGGAGCAGGGAGGTCTGCTGATCGCCATGGACGTCAACCAGCAGATCGCCGCGTCCAGGGCCTACAAGGCCAAGCTCACCTGGCTGGGCCTGGCCCTGGGGATCTTTTCCTGTTCATGGTTGCTGTGGCTGGCCTGGCGCATGGCGGCCCGCCTCAGCCAGCAGGCCAAGGTGTTGCCTTCCCTGGCCCATCACCCAGAGGCGCTGGCGGGCCAGCAGCGGCAGCCTCAATTGCTCTGTGACGAGCTGGATCTGCTGGAAGAGGCGGAGTTCGAGCTGGCCAGGCGGCTGGTGGAGCTGGACCGGCAGGTGCAGCAGCGTACCAGCGAGCTTGAGCACCACATCAAGTTCGATCCCCTGACCGGCCTGGCCAGTCGCAGCCTGATCGACTCCGAGCTTTACCGCCGGCTGGAACACCTGCCGGCAGAAGAAAAGCTGGCACTGGTGTTTATGGACATCAATGACTTCAAGCAGGTCAATGACTCCCTTGGCCATGAGCAGGGAGACAGGCTGCTGCAGATCCTGGCCCAGCGACTCTCCCATGTCGGTCAGCAGGAAGAACTGATCGGCCGGTTCGCCGGCGACGATTTCGTGGTACTGAAGCAATGCCGGGAGAGCAGCGAGCTCGATGAACTCAGCCGCCGGCTCAGGGAGATCGTCAAGGAGCCGGTACAACTGGGGGAACGCCTGTACGGCATCAACGTGACCCTGGGCATCGCCGTGGCGGAGGGGCCGGAGATGTCGCCCGGGGAGCTGCTCAAGCGGGCCGACATGGCCCTGCATCACGCCAAGGCCAGCAAGGCCAGCATCAGCTACTTCAACCGGGACATGGAAGAGCGGCTCAACGCCCGTATCAGCCTGGATCACGATCTGGACGCGGCCTTCAGCGAACAGCAGTTCATGCTCTACCTGCAACCCCAGTACCAGCTGAGCAATGGTGAGCTGCATGGCTTCGAGGCCTTGATCCGCTGGCGCCACCCCAAACAGGGCATAGTGTCGCCGGGCAACTTCATTCCGGCCCTGGAGCAGTCCGAGCGGATAGTGGAGCTGGGCTTCTGGACCATAGAAGAAGCCCTGTCCATGCTGGCCAGGCTGGAGGCCGGGGGCCTGCACGGCTGCCATATGGCCGTAAACCTGTCGCCACGGCAGTTCCTGGACGCCAGCCTGCCGGCCTTCATCGACACGGCGTTACGCCGCCACGGCCTGCTGCCAGGGCAACTGGAGCTGGAGGTGACGGAGACCAGCTTCATCGGCCGGTTCGGGCCGGCCATAGATGCCCTCAATGCCATCAAGGCCACAGGGGTCAGGGTGGCCATAGATGATTTCGGTACCGGCTATTCCTCCCTGAGCTACCTGCGCCAGCTGCCCTTCGATGTGGTCAAGATCGATCGTTCCTTCGTCGCTACCCTGGGCCAGGACGACACGAGCAGCAAGATAGTCACCAGCCTTATCGAGCTGCTTCATAACCTGGGCGCCACCGTCGTCGCCGAAGGGGTGGAAACCCAGGCCCAGCTGCGGCTGCTCAAGGCGTTTGACTGTGATCTGGCCCAGGGTTACCTGCTGGGCAAGCCCATGGACGAAACCAGCCTGATCCGGCTGCTGAGCGGCAACATCTCCAGCCTGCCCATTCTCGCCGGCAAGGTCGGCAACCAGGCCTAGGGTGTCCGGCCGCAAAGCCAGGTGCCTTTGACCCGGCCCTGCCGATCCAGCAGCACCAGATCGGCGTCCATGCCGGCCCTGAGCATGCCCTTGCGGCCCTCCAGGCCCAGAAAACGTGCCGGCCAGCGGGACGCCATGCGCAGCGCGCCTTCCTCGCCGACCCCCAGCCAGGTACGGGCATTGGCCACCGCCTGGGCCATGTTCAGGGCCGAGCCGGCCAGGCGGCCTTCCTGGTTGCTGAGCCTGTCGCCGTCCAGGTGCAGAACTTCATCGAAATAGGGGAATTCCCTGGCCTTGCTGCCGACGGCCTGCATGGCGTCGGTGACCAGCAACAGCCGCTGCTCGCCAAGGGCCTTGAGGGCGACCCTGGCGGCGGCGGGGTGGACATGGTGGCCATCCAGGATCAGGCCGCAGGCGGCCCCGTCGTGGGCCAGGGCGGCGCCGACCATGCCGGGCTCCCGGGAGCCAAAGGGCGACATGGCGTTGAACAAATGGGTAAAGCCGGTTGCGCCTGCCTCCAGGGCGGCATTGGCCTGTTCGAAGCTGCAGTCGGAGTGGCCCAGGCAGACGATGGCGCCGGCCGCCACCAGTGCGGCTATCTGCTGCGGCGGCACCTGCTCCGGGGCCAGGGTCACCAGGCGGATGCCCAGATCCTGGCGGCAATAAAGGGCCATTTCCCTGTCGCTCAGGGGGCGGATATGCCTGGCCTGGTGGATGCCGCGCTTGGGCTGGCTGAGGTGGGGACCTTCGAAATGAATGCCCAGGATCCCCGGCATGCCATCTTCCAGGGCCAGGGCGACCGTATCGGCGGCCCTGGTCATCTTGTCCAGGTCATCGGTGATCAGGGTCGGCAGCATGGCGGTGGTGCCGAAGCGGCCATGGGCCTGGACCATGGCCCCCAGGGTGGCCAGGCTGGGTTCGTTGTTGAAGAGCCGATCGCCGCCGCCGTTGACCTGGATGTCGATAAAGCCCGGCGCCAGGGTGCCGTCAAGATGCAGGATCTCGTCGCCGTCCTCCGTGCCAAGGGAGAGGATCCGGCCGTCGACCAGGGTCAGGCAGGGGCTGTCGAGAAAGGTATCGCCGTCAAAGAGGCGGTCGGCCTTGAGGGTCAGTGTCTTCATCTGTGATCACAACCAGTCGTGGGGGTGGCGCTCGGCCTCATAGATCAGCCTGTCCCTGATCTGCTGGGCCACCCTCAGTGGTATATAGGGCAGCGTCAAGGTACCGCTGGCCAGGCTTAGCTGCAAACTGGCCAGATCATGTTTCATCTGCCCCGGGGACTGGCTGAGGCGTACGGCCTGGACCTTGGGGCCGGGGATAAGGGTCCAGGTGGTACCGAACAGGCCGCTGCGGATCCACAGATCCCGTCCCTCCTGGTGGTAACCCCAATGACGCCAGCGCAGCCACACCAGTAGCCAAAGCAGGGGCAACAGCAGCAGGGGCTGGCTGCCGCCGGTGATCTGCATCAGGGTGGCCAGGGTCGGCAGGGCGGGCAGCAGCCACAGCAGGGCGGTCCGGGAAAGGTAGCGGCTGTCGATGGCACGTGCCTCCTCCGGCACCTGGTGGCGATGGCCAAGCAACGACATGTAATGGGGCAGCTGCTGGTATTCGAGGGCCGGCAGCACCATGGAGGCCCTGGCGTCCTGCTCCTGCTGGTGATCGTCCTTGACCTGGACCAGCTCCAGGGTCCAGCGCCCAAACAGCCGGCACAGCAGGTTGTACCTGAGGCGGATGATCTGTAGTCGCCTGAGCTTGAGGCTGGCCTGGTGCCGGGTCAGCAGGCCGCCGCTGAGCCTGAGCATGCCGTCATGCCGATGCAGGGCATAGGGGTGGTAGCGAACCACGGCGCCCAGCACCGACAGCAGGGTGAAGACGAGGAACAACGCCAGCAGGAAGCCGGCCACCGCCAGTGCCGTCATGGCCGGGGAGAAGCGGCTATCATCCAGGCGGAAAATGGTCATCCCGCTCCAGTCGATGTAGTCCCAGAAGGGTGCCAATACCACCAGCAGCCAGGCCAGGTGGTTATGGCAGATGCCGTGAATGACCAGATCCCCAAGACTACGGCTGAGCATGGGAGCGGAAGCCTCCTGCTGAACGGGCGCCGTTGCCCCTTCCAGCAGCTGCCGTTTCAGGCGGTTGGCCTGGTCCAGGGGCAGGGCCACCAGCGTGGCTTCCTTGCCCTTGGCGCCGGCGGTCTCGACTTCCAGGTTATAGAGGGACAGGGGACGCAGGTAGAGCGGCTGGCTGATCTGGATGTTCTGGATGCGGCTGGCGGGAATGTCCAGGTGGGCGCGGAACAGCAGCCCCTTGCGGATCAGCAGCCTGTTGCCGTCCAGCCGGAACCGGAACAGCCACCAGCCAAGGATGCTGCTGGCCAGCATCAGCGGCAGGCCAGCCGACAATCCCCACAGGCCCAGGGTGCCGAGATCCCATGGCCCGTAGAGGCCGGCGGCGATGAACCCCGGCAGGGCCTGGACCATCAGCCGCAACTGCCCCAGGAATACCACGCCCAGGCCCCAGGGGGATAGCCGCTGCCAGGCCATGTCAGCTCTCCACCTTCAGCAGCAGCTGCTGCCTGAGGGCCTGGGCCTGTTGCGGGGTCAGGCCGGGGATGCGCAGTTCGGCGCTGGCACTGCCGGCGCTGTAGCCCTTGAGGGTGCTGAGGCCAAAATACCTTTCCAGGGGGCCCTGCTCGATGGCCAGGTGCTGGAGGCGGCAGTTGGGCACCACCTTGTGGTGGCGCCACCAGAGCCCGAACCAGATCATGGTGTCGTGCTCCCGCAGCGCATAGCGGAACCGCCTGGCCCAGAGCCAGCGGTAGCGGCCCATGGCTAGGACCAGCACCAGGGCCAGCAACGACCAGGGCAAGGCCTGCAGCCAGGACAGTGCCAGGGCGTTGCGGGTAAACAGCAGCACCGCCACGGGGACGGCAACCATCAAGGGCAGCAGCGGGGCCTGCATCAGCTTCGCCAGCCTGGGATCGACGGCATTACCCTCGACCAGGGCGGCCTGGGGCAGGTTGTCCGGATGGATACTGTGGTTGCTGAAGGTGTCCATGCTGTGCTCTTTACTGCAGCTCCTTTACTTGCAGGATGGCAAAGGGGGCTCGGGAAGCAAAGCAAAAAAGCCGCGCCAGGGGCTCGAACTGGCTATGGCGCGCCTGGCCAGGACGCCAAAGACGGCCGGATAAAGGGGCAGCCCCGCTGCCTGACAAGTTGCTAATGCCATGGCCTTTTCCGGGATCAACTAAGCTATTAGGACCAACTCCCGTGGACAGTTGCCGTGCTGAAAAGCCTCCGCCTCCTCCTGCTGCTGTTACTGGCCGGCCAATGCTGGGCCCAGGGCAGCTATTGGCGGCTGGAGATCAAGGGGGCCATAGGTCCCGGCACGGCCAACTACCTGATCAACCAGATCGATGAAGCGGCCGCCCAGGCCGAGCCGCCCGAGTTCCTGCTGGTTGCCCTGGACACCCCGGGCGGCCTCTACTCGGCGACCCACGACATCAACCAGGCCATCCTCGCCTCAAGGGTACCCATCGTCATCTATGTGTCGCCCCAGGGAGCCAGGGCCGCCTCTGCCGGCACCTTCATGATCTACGCCAGCCATGTGGCGGCCATGGCCCCGGCCACCCATCTGGGAGCGGCCAGTCCGGTGCAGATCGGCAGCCCGGGCCAGGGCGGGGAGGAGCAGAAGGAAAGCGAGAACCAGAAGACCCTGGCCCGCAAGCAGCTCAACGACGCCATCTCCTATATACGCTCGCTGGCCGAGCTGCGTGGCCGCAACGTGGAATGGGCGGAGGAGGCGGTGCGCAATGCCGCCACCCTGACCGCCGCCGAGGCCTTGGAGCAAAAGGTCATCGAGATCCTGGCCAGGGATGAAGGCGACCTGCTGGCCCAGCTCGATGGCCTGGAAGTGGAACTGCCGGACGGCAGCAGGCAGCTGCAGAGCCAGGGGCTGGTGGCGTCCGACAGGGAGCCGGACTGGCGGGAGCGTTTCATCATTGCCATCACGGATCCCAACATTGCCTACATACTGATGCTGATCGGCATCTATGGGCTGATCCTGGAGTTCTATAGCCCGGGGTTCGGGGTGTCCGGCACCATAGGCACCATCTGCCTGCTGCTGGCGCTGCTGGCCTTCCAGATGCTGCCCATCAGCTATGCGGGCCTGGCCCTGATCCTGGTCGGGTTGGCGCTGCTGCTGGCCGAAGCCATGGTGCCCAGTTTCGGGATACTGGGGGCCGGGGGGCTGATCGCCTTCCTGCTGGGTTCGATACTGCTGTTCGACAGCCCGGACCAGGCTTATCGCGTGGCCTGGCCCTTGATTGCCGCCTTTGCGGTCACCTCCCTGCTGTTCCTGCTTATCGTGGTGCGCATGCTGCTCAGGCAGCGGCGCAGGGCGGCCGTGTCCGGCCTGGAATCCTTGGTCGGGGGCGAGGCCGTGGTGCTGGAAAGCCAGGACGGCCAGGTGACCGTATTCATGAACGGGGAGCGCTGGCTGGCCAGCTCTCCGGTCCCGCTGCAGGCGGGGCAGAAGGTCAGGATAGAGGGTGTTCAGGGGCTGACCCTGAACGTGAGCGCCAAGAATAATGAGGAGGGTTTGTCATGATCCCCGTTGGTTATTTTCCCCTATTGCTGATCATCTTCGTGGTCAGCCTGATCATGAGCATGTTCCGCATTCTGCGGGAATACGAGCGGGGCGTGATCTTCCTGCTGGGACGCTTCTACAAGGTCAAGGGGCCCGGCCTCATCATAGTGGTGCCCTTCGTGCAGCAGATCGTGCGGGTTGATCTGCGCACCGTCACCATGGACGTGCCCACCCAGGACGTGATCTCCAGGGACAACGTCACCATCAAGGTCAATGCGGTGCTCTACTTCCGGGTCATCGACCCCCAGAAGGCCATCATCAACGTGGAAAACTACCTGGAGGCCACCAGCCAGCTGGCCCAGACCACGCTGCGCTCGGTGCTGGGTCAGCACGAGCTGGACGAGCTGCTGGCGGAGCGTGAGACCCTGAATGCCGACCTGCAGCGGATCCTCGACAACAGCACCGATGTCTGGGGCATCAAGGTCAGCACTGTGGAGATCAAGCACGTGGACCTGGATGATTCCATGATCCGCGCCATCGCCCGCCAGGCCGAGGCGGAGCGGGTCAGGCGGGCTAAGGTGATCCATGCCAATGGCGAACTGGAGGCCTCCCGCAAGCTGCTTGAGGCCGCCGAAACCCTGGCCAAACAGCCCCAGGCCATCCAGCTCCGCTACCTGCAGACCCTCACCGAGATCTCCGGTGAGAACAACTCCACCATCATCTTCCCGCTGCCCATGGAGTTGATGCAGGCCTTCAGCAAAAAGAAGGAATAGGCCTTCAGTGCCTAGCTGCCCTGGGGTAGGGTAGGGGCAAACCGCCGTTCGAAACGTTGAAGTGATTGAATCCCTCCTAGAGCGCCTGGGGATCCCCTACAAGCGCTACGAGCACCAGCCTCTGCATGACTGCCTTGAGGCCGACCGCCTGGGCCTGCAAAGGTCCGGCACCAGGCTCAAGAACCTGTTTCTGCGTGACAACTACGGCCGTCGCCACTTCCTGCTGCTGACCCGCCATGACAAGGCGGTGGATCTCAAGGCGCTGTCCAGGCAGCTGGGCATTTCGCGGCTGGGCTTCGCTTCCAACGAGCGGCTGGAGAAGTACCTGGGGGTCAAGCCCGGCTCTGTATCGCTGCTGGCCCTGGTCAACGACAGCGCCCGGCAGGTTGAGCTGTGGCTGGATGAGGAGATTTGGCAGGCCGAGGAGTTCCAGTGCCACCCCCTGGTCAACACGGTGACCCTGGTGTTGCCCAAATCGGGTCTGCTGAGGTTCTGCGAGCATCTGGGCCATAAGCCCCTGGTGCTGGAGGTGCCCGGTGCAAAACAGGGCAAGGGCCGGTAAGTCCATCTAATCTCACTTGAAGGCAAGTGCAGAGATGAACCGTGACTGAGAAACGCGCAGGCTACGAATGCGGGCCCCCCGGGGTCTGCGTGGACGAGTGGCCGGAGATATACGAGGTGGATGTGGAGGGCAAGAAGTACCGCACCCACCTGACCGAGAGCACGGCCGTTTGGCTGACTCGCGTTAAGACCAACCTCGCCCAGGACAACATCGCCCATTTCCTGGTGAACTTGGCCAAGGTGCCGGTGAGCACAAAAGAGGAGATCGCTGCCGCCAAGCAGCGGGTGTCGGTGGCGAGCCACCGTTACGCCAACGGGCCGGAGCACCTGCACCAGGAAGATACTTACTCCTGGGACGGGCGGCCGATCTTCGCCGTCCACCTGGACGCCGGGCCGGAGGGGTTCAAGATCTACACCACCTGGAATATTGACCCGCTGCTGCCCTGGGAGGAGCCGTCGCAATAGCATAACCATTCACTTTCGCTGCATACGACAGGCCGCCTTCGGGCGGCTTTTTCGTGCCCAAAGGGCGATTATATTCTACAGGATATTCTACAGAGTAATTACTCTAGAGGTTTTCGGGGCTACAGGTCGGACAAGTTGGCGGGGTGAAAATCGCAGTGGGGGAGGGTGCGGCGCGGCCAAGAACGGGCGGAAGACAGGGACTCAGAAAAAGAAAAACCCCCGTAAAAACGGGGGCTTAGGATATGGTGCCCCGAGCCGGAGTCGAACCAGCGACACGCGGATTTTCAATCCGCTGCTCTACCAACTGAGCTATCGGGGCATGGTGCCGGCTACCGGAGTCGAACTGGTGACCTACTGATTACAAGTCAGTTGCTCTACCAACTGAGCTAAGCCGGCAAAAATGGTGCCCAGACGCGGAATCGAACCACGGACACGGGGATTTTCAATCCCCTGCTCTACCAACTGAGCTATCTGGGCGACGGGCGCTAATTAAATAGTTTTTCCCTGGGCAAGTCAACAGCCGTTTCCACCGAAGTGAACTGTTTGCTCAAAGCCTGAGCAACTCAGGCCTCGGGCGGGGTATAACCCTCTATTTCCACGTCCTTCTTCTCGAACAGGAAGGCCACCATCTGCTCCTCCAGGAATTTGCGGTGCTCGGGATCCATCATGTTCAGCTTCTTTTCGTTGATCAGCATGGTCTGCTTGGACTGCCACTGGGCCCAGGCTTCCTTGGAGATGCTGTCGAAGATGCGCTTGCCCAGTTCACCGGGATAGAGTTGAAAGTCCAGGCCCTCGGCTTCTTTGTCGAGGAAGACGCAATGTACGGTACGGCTCATATCGGCTCCTTGGCTGCCAGCTGAGATAGCAATTTCTCCGTAGGCGCTGCCAGGCCCACGGTCTGCGGTTGGGACAAGTTATACCAGAGCTCCCCGGCCCCTTCCATGAGGCGCGTGCCACTGGTTTCGACCTCGATCAAAAGCGGGCTGATCTCCAGGTGGAAATGGCTGAAGGTGTGCCGGAAGGTGTCGAGTTCGGTCTCGCCCAGCGAGGCCAGGCCCAGGGCCTGCAGCTGTCCGGATATGTCCTCCTTGGCCTCGGGAAAACACCAGAGCCCCCCCCAGAGCCCGGTCGGCGGCCGCTGGTAGAGCAGTACCCTGTCGTCGTTCTTCAGCAGCAGCAGGGTGCTTTCCCTGACCGGCAGCGTCTTCTTGGGCTTCTTGCCCGGGTAATCCTGGGGATTGCCCTGGGCCCTGGCCAGGCAGTCGTCTTCCAGCGGGCACTGCTCGCACAGCGGCTTGCTGCGGGTGCAGATCATGGCGCCCAGATCCATCATGGCCTGGTTGAAGGCCTGGATCTCGTCCTTGGGGGTGACCGACTCGGTCAGCGCCCAGAGTTCGTCCTGGACCTTCTTCTGCCCGGGCCAGCCCGGCACGGCGAAGCTGCGGGCCAGCACCCTTTTGACGTTGCCGTCCAGGATGGGGTGGGGCTGGCCCAACGACAGCGACAGTATGGCGCCGGCCGTGGAACGGCCGATGCCGGGCAGGGCCTGGACCTCGTCCAGGCCGGTGGGAAAGCGGCCCTGGTAACGGTCTCGGATCACCTGGGCGGCCTTGTGCAGGTTCCTGGCCCGGGCGTAGTAGCCCAGCCCCGTCCAGTGATGCAGCACCTCGTCCTGGGGGGCGTCGGCCAGGGCGGTGACATCCGGAAAGCGGGCCATAAAGCGTTGGTAATAGGGGATCACCGTCGCCACCTGGGTCTGCTGCAGCATGATCTCCGACACCCAGACCCGGTAGGGGGTCTTGTCGTGCTGCCAGGGCAGGGTCTTGCGGCCATACTGGTGATACCAGAGCACCACTTTGTCGGAAAAGGACTGGCTCATGATGTACGGGGCTTCAGATCTGGCAAAGGGGGTCTATTGTAGCGATAATGCCCAGCCCTTCACCATTGGAGACCCAGAAAGAGCCATGAGCGACCAGCACAACACCGAAAACACGGGTGAAAAATACCTGCGCAAGATCCGTAGCTTCGTCCGCCGTGAGGGCCGTCTGACCAAGGGCCAGGAACGGGCGCTGGAGCTGCACTGGCCGACCATGGGTCTGGAGCATGGCATGGGCATGCTGGATCTGGACAAGGTCTTTGGCCGGCAGGCGCCCGTGGTGCTGGAAATCGGTTTCGGCATGGGCAAGAGCCTGGTGGAGATGGCCGCCGCCGCCCCCGAGAAGGACTTCATCGGCATCGAGGTGCACAAGCCCGGTGTTGGCGCCTGCCTGATGGCGGCGGAAGAAGCCGGGGTCTCCAACCTGAGGGTGTTCGAACACGACGCCGTGGAAGTATTGGAAGACTGCATTGCCGACGGCAGCCTCAGCACAGTGCAGCTGTTCTTCCCCGATCCCTGGCACAAGAAGCGCCACCACAAGCGCCGCATAGTCCAGCCCCACTTCGTGGAGGCCATCCGCAAGAAGCTCAAGATCGGCGGTGTCTTCCATATGGCCACCGACTGGGAAAACTATGCCGAACACATGCTGGAAGTGATGTCGGCAGCGCCTGGTTACAGGAACCAGTCGCCCAGCGGCGACTATGTGCCGCGCCCAAAGGAGCGGCCCCTGACCAAGTTCGAGCAGCGCGGCCACAGGCTGGGCCACGGGGTCTGGGACCTCAAGTTCGAACGAGTTGAATAAGCACAAGCGGAGGCATCGGCCTCCGTTTTTTTTCACCACTTGTTGGTGAGAAAAACCAAGTTGGATGTCGCGTCGAATGCCTTCCTATTGATTATAAAGCTATTTTTAAGTTGGCACGGGCCTTGTTACGGCTAAGGGGTATCAACTTAATCGCCATGGAGAGCCCCATGAAAAAGTCCCTTATCGCCCTGTCCGTCCTGCTCAGCAGCAGCGCCTTCGCCCACGTCTCCGTTGACAACGACTGCAACCTGGAGTTGGAGCACGATCTCAAGGTTGGCGAGAGCAGCTTCTTCATCACCGACCAGCAAAAGCCGCTGATGAGCTACATCGACGGCCATCTCCATATCGACGGTGACGAGGTTGAGCTGAGCCGCCAGCAGCGGCAACAGCTGGACAACTTCACCCGTGATCTGCACCAGGGTGTGGGTGACATAGGCGAGCTGACCGCCGAGGCGCTGAAGTTTGCCGGCGAGATCAGCGGGGAAGTGCTTACCGAAATACTGGGCGTGGAATTCGGTCAGCAACTGCAGCAGACCCTGGAGCAGGCCGGCGACAAGGTGCGCGAGCAGGTGTTCCAGGACGGTGACTACTGGCAGCTCAAGGCCGGCGACTGGGAAGAGGAGATGGAAAACTTCTTCGACGAGGAGTTTGAACAGCAGATCGAGGAAACCGTCACTTCCTCCCTGGGCTCGGTGCTGATGGTGATGGGCCAGGCCATGATGAATGGCGAGGGCAGCTTCGAAGAGCGCATGGAAGCCTGGGCCGCCGAGATGGAGGCCAAGGCCGAACTCATCGAGGAGCGGGCCGAGCGGGAAGGCCAGTTCCTGGAGGAAAAGGCCGAGGCGCTCTGCACCCGCTTTGTGGCCCTAAACGATCAGGAAGAGGCCCTGCGTGCCAGCATCCCCGGCTGGGAGCTGGACCTTATCAGCCTCAAAGAAACAGAGCACCAGCAGTAACGGCCAGGGCCACCATGGCCCACACCGGCAAACGCCACACCAGCATCAAGGCGGCGCCCAGCACCAGCAGGGCGCCGCTTTTGGGATCCGTGACCGAGCTGGTCCAGAGCGGGTCATAAAAGATGGCTGCCAGTATGGCGATCACGGCGGCATTGGCGCCGCGAATGGCACCCTGCAGCCAGTTCAGGTGGCGAAGGCGTTGCCAGGTGGGCAATACCCCCCACAGCAGCACGAAGGACGGCAGATAGATGGCCGCCAGTGCCAACAGACCGCCTTGGATGCCGCCAGGGCCCAGGGTGGAGCCGGCACCGATAAAGCCGGCAAAACTGAACAGGGGGCCGGGCATGGCCTGGGCCAGGCCATAGCCGGCCAAAAAGCCCTGCTCGCTCATGCCGCCGCGCACCAGTTCGGTTTCTTCCAGCAGCGGCAGCACCACATGGCCGCCGCCAAATACCAGGCTGCCGGTACGTACCAGCTCCCCGAGGCCCTGCCAGGGCAGCAGGCTGAGCAGGGTCAGCAGGCCAATGGCCGTGGGCAGGCGCCAAAGGCCACCGGTGACGCCTGGCTGTTCCTCGACGTCGTCCGGCAGTGGCCGCAGGGCGATGGCGCCGAAGACGGCGGCGGCCAGTAGCAGCCAGAGTTGGCCACCGTTTGCCAGCAGGAGCAGCAGCGCCAGGATCACCAGGGCCAGGGTCCTGGTGGCACGGTCCGGCAGCAGGCTCCTGGCCATGGTCCATACCGCCTGTCCCACCACCAGCACCGCCAGCAGCTTGAGGCCGTGGATCACGCCACCACTGTAGGACCAGTCCAGCAGCCAGCCCAGGCCGAGGCCGGCGCCGATCATCAGCGCCGCCGAGGGCAGGGTAAAGGCGACGAAGGCCAACAGGGCGCCGGGCCAGCCGGCTCTTTCCCGGCCTATGGCCATGCCCACCTGGCTGGAGGTGGGGCCGGGCAGCAGCTGGCACAGGGCCATCAGCTCGGCAAAACGTTTCTGGCTCAGCCAGCCCAGCTTGTGGACGAAGGTCTGTTGGAAGTAGCCGATATGGGCCGCGGGGCCGCCGAAGGCGATCAGCCCCAGCTTGAAAAATTCGATGAACAGCGAGGTCATGCCTGTACTCTGTTTGCTCTGTTGGGAACTAGCCGTCTTGAAAGGAAGTTGTCGCTGGCCAGCCAGGCGATCAGTACCTCGCACAGGGGGATGGCCTGCATGATATAGAAGTGCACCAGGCGGAAGCCGTTGCCTGCGGCAATGGCTGTATCCGGGTCTTCCGTGATGACGGCAATGGACAGGGAAACATTGGCGGTCATCGAGATCAGGATGACGAGGAGGTAGCAGAGGTAACCCCGCCTGCTATGGCGATCCTGAATGAGGGCATCCAGCAGAAAGGCGAAGATGATGACCTCGCGGGCGGCCTGAACCACGTAATAGAGGCTGCCAGGGGGATTGGTATACAGGTGGGAGCCTACCTGTGTGGTCATCAACCAGGTGCCGAGGAAGTAGATAAGGTAGTTGAGCAGTATGATGCCAACAAGACGGCGCCCAGTCCTGGCAAACGCAAAGGCCGCCGCTATCAACAGCACAGCGGACTGATTGAACAGAGCGATAACGTCGTAGGGACCGAGGCCGTCTAACATCAGTTGTTACTTCTTATCGGTTTCGTCGGTACCGCCGCCGTTACCACCGCCTTGGTTTCCTGTTTGTCCTGTTCCAGGCATAACAAACTCCTTCTGTTAGAAAAAAGCGCTCCTTCTGGAGCGCCCTTAGTGTCCCGGTAAAAAGGAGCTGAATCAACCCTTAACGGCGGCGATCCAGTCCTCTACCTGCCGGCTGAGCACGTTAAGCGGCAGCGGGCCCTTGGCCAGTATCACGTCGTGGAAGGCGCGGATGTCGAAATCATCGCCGAGCTCGGCTTCGGCCTTGGCCCTGAGCTGCTTGATATGCAGCTTGCCGACCATATAGGCGGTGGCCTGGCCCGGCATGACGATATAGCGCTCTATGGCCTTGACGGCGTCACCTTCCGGGTTGGGGGTGTTGTCCAGCAGGTAGCGGATGGCCTGCTCGCGGCTCCACTTCTTGGCGTGGATGCCGGTGTCCACCACCAGGCGGCAGGCCCGCCACAGCTCCATGGCCAGGCGGCCGAAATCGGAGTAGGGATCCTGGTAGAGGCCGATCTCCTTGGGGATCTCCTCGGAATACAGGCCCCAGCCCTCGATATAGGCGGTGTAGCCACCGAAGCGGCGGAATTTGGGGATGCCCTGCAGCTCCTGGGCGATGGCGATCTGCATGTGGTGGCCGGGAATGCCCTCGTGGTAGGCCAGGGCCTCCATCTGGTAGATGGGCATGTCCTTCATGTTGTAGAGGTTGGCGTAGTAGTAGCCGGGACGGGAGCCGTCCGGGGCCGGCTGCTGGTAGAAGGCCTTGCCGGCGCTGCGCTCACGGAAGGCTTCCACCGCCTTGACCACCAGATCGGCCCTGGGCTTGACCCCGAACAGCTCGTCCAGGCGGCCCTTCATGTTGTCGATCAGGGCAGTGGCTTCCTTCAGGTAGCGCTGGCGGCCGGCTTCGGTGTTGGGGTAGTAGAAGCGATCGTCGCTGCGCATGAATTCGAAGAAGGCCTTGAGATCGCCCTTGAAGCCCACCTTGTCCTTGATGGCCTTCATCTCGCCGTGGATACGCTCGACCTGCTCCAGGCCCAGCCGGTGGATCTGCTCTGCGCTCAGCTCGGTGGTGGTCATTTCCCTGAGGCGGGCCTGGTAGTAAGCGTCGCCGTCCGGCAGCTTCCAGGCGCCGTCGCGACTGTCGGCCCTGGCGGCTACGGCCTGGACCGTCTTCTTGAGGGCGGCATAGGCCGGCGCCACCTGGGTGCGCAGGGCTTCGCTGGCCTCGTTGACCAGTTGCTCGCCGTTGGCCAGCCCGGCCTTTTCCACCTTGCCGTGGAAGTCGGCCAGCAGGGTCGAGGCCTTGTCGGCATCGTCGAAGGGGCGGCCGCCGGTGATGTTGTCGATGTCGCGAAGCACGTGTTCGAAGACGAAGGCCGGGGCAATGATGCCCTTGTCGGCACGCTCGCTGAGCTGGGTTTCCACCTGGGCCAGCAGCGCGGGCAGCCGGCGCAGGCGCTGGATATAGGCCCAGGCGTCGGACTCGCTGTCGATGCGGTGCTGGTTGATCAGGAAGGCCACCGGCATGGAGTGCCAGCCATACATCTGGTTGACCGGGTAGCCGTGCTCGCGCCAGCGGCTGTCTCGGATGCTGTCTTCCAGATCCTGGCGCAGCAGCGTCAGGCTGAGCCTGTTCTGGTCGTCGAGCAGGCCCTCGTCCAGGGCCTCGAGCCTGGCCAGCATGGCCCTGGCCCGGTCGATGCCGGCCTGGTGGGCTTCGGCGGACAGGTCGTCCCATTCGTCATACCTGTCCTTGCGGCCCAGGCCGGTCAGCATCATGGGGCTGTGGGCGGCTTCCTGTTCGAAATAAGTATCGAAGAGCCGGCTGGCCAGGGCGTTGGCTTCGGCCTGCTGCGCTACAGGGGCGCCTTGTCCCTCGGGGGCTTGGCCGTGCTGGGCACAGCCGGCCAGGGCGGCGGTGAGGGCGAGGGCCAGGGCGGATTGGCGTAGTGTCATGGTGGCTACCTTGGAGTCTGTTTTTTTCCATGGTAACCACAGTGGCCCCGGGCGGGAACCTTGCTCGTCGCCGCTAATCGGCGTCCAGTAGCATGGCCAGCAGCTGGTTGAGGTAGCGGTGGCCCTGTTCGGTGACGCGCCAGGCGCTGTCGTCTTCACCGATCAGCCCCAAGCGTACGGCATCGGCCAGGAAGGCCTGAACCTGCTGCGGGGCCAGTCCGGTGCGGGCGGAAAACTCGGCCTTGGGCACCGGCCGGAACAGCCGCAGCCGGTTCATGAAGTATTCGAAAGGCCTGTCCTCAAGCTCCACCTGGCTGCAGTCGAACAGATAGGGCTGGTCGGGATCCAGGTAGCCCTTGGGATGCTTGACCTTGACGGTCCGGTAGATCCGGCCGCTCAGGGGATGGCTGATCTTGCCATGGGCGCCACAGCCGATGCCCAGGTAATCGCCGAAATGCCAGTAGTTGAGGTTGTGGCGGGCCTCGAAGCCGGGCTTGGCATAGGCGGAAATCTCGTACTGACGGTAGCCCGCCTCCAGCAACAGGGCGTGGCCGGCCTCCTGGATGGCCCAGAGGGTTTCGTCCTCCGGCAGCACCGGCGGTTTGGAAGCGAACAGGGTATTGGGCTCTATGGTGAGCTGGTACCAGGACAGGTGCTGGGGGTTGCAGGCGATGGCCCGGCGCAGATCAGACAGGGCATCATCCAGGCTCTGGCCGGGCAGGCCATGCATCAGATCCAGGTTGAAGCTGTTGACGCCGCAGCCATGGGCCAGCTCGGCGGCGCGGATGGCCTCGGCCGGGCCATGGATGCGGCCCAGGGCCGCCAGCTTGTCCGGCTGCAGGCTCTGCACGCCGATGGACAGGCGATTGACCCCGGCCCGGGCAAAGCCGGCGAACTTGTCCGCCTCTACGGTGCCCGGGTTGGCTTCCAGGGTGATCTCGATATCGTCGGCAAAGGGAATGCGCGCCGCTATGCCCCGGAGCAGCCTGGCGATGGCCTCGGCGGAAAACAGGCTGGGGGTGCCGCCACCGATGAAGATGCTGTGCAGCTGCCGGCCCTGCACGTGGTGCAGATCCGCCTGCAGGTCTGCCAACAGGGCCTCCACATAGTCCTCTTCCGGTATGCCGCCCCTGAGGGCATGGGAGTTGAAGTCGCAATAGGGGCACTTCTGCACGCACCAGGGAATGTGCACGTAAAGCGACAGGGGCGGCAAGGTCAGCATCAGGCCTTGAGCTCCCCGACCAGCATGCTCAGGGCCTTGCCCCTGTGGCTGAGCTGGTTTTTCTCATCCTTGCTGAGTTCGGCGGCGGTCTTGTTCACCTCCGGGGCGAAGAACACCGGGTCATAGCCGAAGCCCTCACGGCCGCTGCGCTCCCTGGTGATATGGCCTTCCCAGCTGCCCTGGCAGATGATGGGGGTGGGGTCGTCGGCGTGGCGCAGGTAGACCAGGGTGCAGACGAAGCGGGCGCTACGGGCCGCTTCCGGCACGTCGGCCAGCTCGGCCAGCAGCTTGTCGATATTGTCGGCATCGCTAGCATCAACGCCGGCAAAGCGGGAAGAGTAGATGCCGGGGGCGCCGCCAAGGGCGTCCACCACCAGGCCGGAATCGTCGGCGATGGCCGGCAGGCCTGTTACCCGGGCCGCGTTGCGGGCCTTGATGATGGCGTTTTCAACGAAGGTGGTGCCGGTTTCCTCGGCTTCGGGCACGTCGAAATCGCTTTGGGCGGATACATCCAGGTTGAGCGGGGCCAGCAGGGCTGCCAGCTCCCGGACTTTACCGGCGTTGCCGGTGGCGAGAACAATCTTGGTCATGGCGCCTCCTTCAGGGGGCGCCATGATAGCACATCAGTCCACGTAGAACTTGTGCTCGAACTTGAGGTTGATGGTGCTGTCCTGGGTGGCGATCTGGATATCGAAGCGGTAGGTCTCCTCGTTGGAGTGGGGTACCTCGGCAATATAATAGATGGCCTGACCTTCGCGGATCTCCTTGAAGTCCAGCTCGATGCGGTGTCCCAGCAGGTTGCGGGCTACCCCCTTGAGGGTGGCGGCCGTGGCCGGCTTGCCATCCTGGGCCTGGTCCAGCACCGACACATTGAGCAGGCCGGTGTAGCGGCTGCGCTTGATGCCGTAGTTGGCGGCCACTTCCGGGGGAAGGAAGGTGGTGGCCAGGGCCTGGTAGTGGACCTGGTAGTGGCCGGAGCTGATCATCTGTTCGGCATTGAGGCCGCCGACAAAGGCAAAGGCCACCGCCAATGTCATCAGCAGACGTCGGGTAAAGGCACCCATGGTTGTCTCCTTGTCTGATTTTTCCTCTAAGTATGGATAAGACCGTCTGGACCGCTAGGGCGTTTCGTTCAATAAGTGATTGATTGCCTCGGGAACTTGTGACGGCGCCTTGACCCGGATCCGCTTGTGCCGGCCCAGCTCCCCCTTCTCTATGCAGACCTGTCCCTTGGCAACCTTGCACTGCTTGGCCAGAAACTTCTGGATATGGGCATTGGCCTTGCCGTCCACGGGCGGGGCCGTGATGGCCAGCTTGAGTTCATCGCCGTGCAGGCCCATGAAGGCATCGCGGCTGGCCTTGGGCTGGACATAGAGCTGGAGGACGAGATCCCCGTCCTCCATTTGCACCGCCTCAGCCAAAGTGGATACCCGTCATATCGGCGATCAGCAGCTTCAGGAAGTAAAGCCCCAGCAGCAGCACCATGGGCGAGAAATCCAGGCCGCCCAGGTTGGGCAGCAGGCGCCGGATGGGCCTGAGCAGGGGCTCGGTCAGCTGGCCTATGGCCATGGCGATGGGGTTATAGCCCTGCATGACCCAGGACAGGATCACCCCGGCGATGACCACGTACAGCACCAGATCGAAGATGTTCTGGATCAGTGCCAGGGGCGTGGTGATCAGCAGTGGCAGCCAGGGCGGCAGGCCACCGCCGGCGATAAGGGTGATGGCGACGATCTTGGCCATGGTCAGGACCAGGGCGAACAGCACCGAGGCGGTGTCTATGGGCCCCAGGGCCGGGATGACGCGCCTGAGCGGCTTCAGCACCGGCTGGGTGGCCTTGACCACGAACTGGCTGAAGGGATTGTAGAAGTCGGCCCTGGCCCACTGCAGCCAGATCCGCAGCAGCACCACCATGATGTAGAGGTCGAACAGCGTCTTGACCAGAAACACGAAGGCGTTCATCAGAGCTCCTTGGCCATTTCCTTGGCACGGGCGATGGCAGCGTCCATGGCACCGGCCACCATGCCGGCCAGGTCGGCGTCCTTGAAGTGTTCAATGGCCTTGGCGGTGGTGCCGCCGGGCGAGGTCACCTGGCGGCGCAGTTCGCGGATGGGCATGTCGCTGCGCCGGACCATTTCACCGGCGCCGCGGGCGGTCTGCTGCACCAGCTCCCGGGCCGTGCCGGGGTCGAAGCCCAGCTCGATGGCCTTGGCTTCCATGGCTTCCATGAACAGGAAGAAATAGGCGGGGGCGGAGCCGGCCACGGCGATGATGTGATCCAGTTCGGCCTCGCTCTTGACCCAGGCGGTCTTGCCCACGGAGCGCATCAGCTTGTCGGCAAAGGAGCTGTCCGCCTCGTTGGTGCCCGGGCCGGCATAGAGGCCGGTGACGCCCAGGCCCAGCAGGCTGGGGGTGTTGGGCATGGTGCGGATCAGCGGCACCTTGGCGCCGAACCAGGTCTCGAAATGGTCCAGGGTGACCCCGGCGGCGATGGAGATGAACAGGCGCTTGCCGTCGTTGAGGTGCTTGAGCTCCTCGACGACCTTCTGCATGACCTGGGGCTTGACGCCCAGCACGACGACCTCGGCCTGCTCGACGGCGGCCAGGTTGTCCTGGGTGGTGTTGATGCCCAGCTCGGTGGCGAGCTTGTCCAGTTTACCTGGGGAAGGGTTGCTGGCGGTGATGAGCTGCTTGGGGTAGCCGGCGCCCACCAGGCCACCCATGATGGCGCCGGCCATGTTGCCGGCACCTATGAATGCGATCGCTTTGTGTTCCATGTTCACCCTTTTGTTTGGCGGGCACCGAAGATGGCGGTGCCCAATCGGACCAGAGTGGCGCCCTCCATGATAGCGGCTTCGAGGTCATTGCTCATCCCCATGGACAGGGTATCCACGGTTTCATACTGTCGCTTCAGCTTTTCATAGGCATGACGCAGGGTGGCGAAGGCGGCCCTCTGCCGGTCGGGATCGTCATCGGCCTTGGGGATGGCCATCAGGCCCCTCAGGGTCAGGTTGGGCAGTTCGTCGACCTTTTGGGCCAGCTTTTCGACCTGGTCCAGAGCAAGTCCAGACTTGCTGGTTTCGCCGCTGACGTTCACTTGTATGCAGATCTGGATAGGGTTAAGGTGAGCCGGGCGTTGTTCGTCCAGGCGAATGGCAATCCTTTCCCTGTCAAGGCTTTGCACCCAATCGAAGTGCTCGGCCACGATGCGGGTCTTGTTGGACTGGAGGGGGCCAATGAGATGCCATTGCACGTCCGGGCGTTTGAAGGCTGCTATCTTGTCTACGGCTTCCTGCACGTAGTTTTCGCCGAAGGCCCTCTGGCCGGCGTCATAGGCGGCATAAATATCCGCTAGGGGTTTGGTCTTGCTGACCGCCAGTAATTGAATGCTATCCGGGTCACGACCGGCGCTCAGGGCGGCGTCACAGATGCGCCTTCTGGCCGCTTGCAAGCGTTCTGCTATTGTTGTCATTGAGTGGCCCGCACGTTGGAGACATAAGAAGAGTCATGGATATTACCGAACTGTTGGCCTTTAGCGTCAAGCACAACGCGTCCGATTTACACCTTTCCGCTGGTGTTCCACCCATGATCCGGGTCGATGGTGATGTCCGCCGTATCAACCTGCCGTCCCTGGAACATAAGGAAGTGCACTCGCTCATTTATGACATCATGAATGACAAGCAGCGCAAGGAATATGAAGAGCACCTGGAAGTGGATTTCTCCTTCGAGGTGCCCGGCGTGGCCCGTTTCAGGGTTAACGCCTACAACCAGAGCCGCGGCTCCGCGGCCGTGTTCAGGACCATCCCCTCCAAGGTGCTGAGCCTGGAGGATCTGGGCGCCCCTGCCATCTTCAAGGATATCGTCACCAAGCCCAGGGGCCTGGTGCTGGTCACCGGGCCCACGGGTTCCGGTAAGTCCACCACCCTGGCGGGCATGATCGACCACGTCAACGACAACAGGAACGATCACATCCTGACCATCGAAGACCCCATCGAATTCGTCCACGAAAACAAGAAGTGCCTGATCAACCAGCGGGAAGTGCACCGCGACACCCACAGCTTTGCCGCCGCCCTGCGTTCGGCGCTGCGTGAAGACCCCGACGTGATCCTGGTGGGTGAGATGCGGGATCTGGAAACCATCCGCCTGGCCCTGACCGCGGCCGAAACCGGTCACCTGGTGTTCGGTACCCTGCACACCAGCTCCGCGGCCAAGACCATCGACCGTATCATCGACGTCTTCCCGGCCGGCGAGAAATCCATGGTCCGTTCCATGTTGTCGGAATCCCTGCAGGCGGTTATCTCTCAGACCCTGCTCAAGAAGACCGGCGGTGGCCGTATCGCCGCCCACGAGATCATGATCGGCACCCCGGCCATCCGCAACCTGATCCGCGAGGACAAGGTGGCCCAGATGTATTCCGCCATCCAGACCGGTATGTCCCACGGCATGCAGACCCTGGACCAGTGCCTGAAGGAGCTGGTCAACCGGGGCCTGGTCAATCGCCTGGATGCCCGCCACAAGGCGGTGGATAAGAGCGCTTTCTAAAGGAAAAGCCCATGGATATGAAGAGTCTGCTGCATCGCATGGCCGAGCTGGAAGCTTCGGACCTCTTTATCACGGCCGGCCTGCCGCCTTCCATCAAGGTCAACGGCGAGATCCGGCCGGTCACCGACCAGCGGCTGGGCCTGGCCGAGGCCAAGGCCATGGTCGAAAGCATCATGAACGACAAACAGAAGGCGGAGTTTGCCCAGCAAAACGACTGCAACTTTGCCATCAACGCCCGCGGCATAGGGCGCTTCCGGGTGTCTGCCTTTGTACAGCGGGAAGCGGCCGGCATGGTGCTGCGCCGCATCCAGACCGAGATCCCCACGGTCGAGGAGCTCTCTCTGCCGCCGATCCTCAAGGATCTGGCCATGACCAAGCGTGGCCTGGTGCTGATGGTGGGCGCCACCGGTACGGGTAAGTCCACCTCGCTGGCATCCATGGTGGGCTATCGCAACGAAAATGCCCGTGGCCACATCATCACCATCGAGGACCCCATCGAATTCGTCCACGAACACCGCAAGTCCATCATCACCCAGCGGGAGGTGGGCATCGATTGCGACTCCTTCGACGTGGCGCTCAAGAACACCCTGCGCCAGGCGCCGGACGTGATCCTGCTTGGTGAGATCCGCACCATAGAAACCATGGAGTTCGCCCTGGCCTTCGCCGAGACGGGCCACCTCTGCATGGCGACCCTGCACGCCAACAACGCCAACCAGGCCCTGGAGCGGGTGCTGCATCTGTGTCCCAAGGACAAGCGGGAGCAATTCCTGTTCGACATGTCCCTGAACCTCAAGGGCGTGGTGGCCCAGCAGCTCATACCCAAGAAGGACGGCAGCGGCCGGGCCGTGGCGGTGGAGGTGCTGCTCAACTCGCCCCTGGTCAGCGAGCAGATCCGCAAGAACGAACTGCACCTGCTCAAGGACACCATGGAGCGCTCCAACGAGCTGGGCATGAGGACCTTTGACCAGGCCATCTTCGAGCTTTACAGCAAGGGTGTCATCACCTATGCCGATGCCCTGCACTATGCCGATTCGCCCAATGATCTGCGCCTGATGATCAAGCTCAGCAAGGGTGAGGCCGGCTCCTCGGCCTCCCTTGAAAACGTCACCCTGGGTGACTAAGCTGTAAGCCTTATGAAAAAGCCGCCCCTGGGGCGGCTTTCTTATTGGTATTGATGCTCGAACCAGGACTCGAGGATCAGGCAGGCGGAGACCGAGTCGATCTTGCCCTTGTCCAGGGCCTGGAAGCCGCCATGTTCGAACAGCCACTCCTTGGCGGCGGCCGTGGTCAGCCGCTCGTCCTGGGTCTCGACCGGCAGCCCGAAACGGCCATGGAGACGGTTGGCGAACTTGCGGGCCGCGGCCGTGGTGTGCTGCTCGCTGCCGTCCATGTTCAGTGGCAGGCCCACCACCAGCAGATCCGGCTGCCACTCGCGGAGCAGCCCGGCCAGAAGGTCCCAGTTGGGCTGGCCGTCGCTGGCCTTGATGGCGCTCAGGGGGGAGGCGCTGGCGGTGACCTCCTGGCCGACGGCCACGCCGATGCTTTTGGCCCCGTGATCGAAGGCCAATATGGTTCTTGTTGTCATCAGGCGTGTCCTACGTCGGAAGAGAGTTGCCAGATATCGAAGCCGAGCCTTGCACAGGCCACTTCCCAGCGTTTTGACGGCGGGGTGTCGAAGAGCAGCTTGGCGGTGAGCTCCTCATCGGCGGGCACCACCAGCCAGGTATTATCGGTCAGTTCCTTTTCCAGCTGGCCGGCTTCCCAGCCGGCGTAACCCAGGGTGACCAGGAAGCGCTCCGGGCCCATCTCGGCGCCCAGGGCGCTGAGGATATCCACAGAGGTGGTGATCATCAGCTGGCTGTTGAGGCTGAGGCTGGCGTTATAGCCGCGCTTGGGACTGTGCAGCACAAAACCCCGCTCCGGGTTTACCGGCCCGCCCGAGTAGACGCAGCGGCCCCGCAGGCTTTCCGGCTCGCCTTCCACCAGCTCCAGCTGCTTGAGCATTTCGGTGATGGTGACGTCAACGGGCTGGTTGACGATCAGGCCCATGGCGCCCTCGTCGTTGTGCTCGCACAGGTAGGTGACGGTACGGGCAAAGTAGGGATCCGCCATGCTGGGGGTGGCGATCAGGAAATGGTTCTGCAAACTCCGCATAGACCAGGCCGATAAGGGATTTTACCTAATTATGGCAGCTAGGCAGGCGGCTTTGAAAGCCGCCCGGCCTTGCTTATTGCCGTTCCAGAGTGTCGAAAAGGCGGGCACAGATGTTGATGCCGGTTTCGCCTTCGATCTCGCGGACGCAGGTGGGGGAGGTGACGTTGATCTCGGTGAGCCTGTCGCCGATGATGTCCAGCCCCACGAAATAGAGACCCCGTTTCACCAGTTCGGGACCGACCCGCTCGGCGATGGCCCTGTCCGTTTCAGATAGCGGCCGTACCTCGCCGCGGCCGCCGGCGGCCAGGTTGCCGCGGGTCTCGCCGCCCTGGGGAATGCGGGCCAGACAGTATTCCACCGGCTTGCCGCCCACCACCAGCACCCGCTTGTCGCCGTCGGTGATCTCCGGCATGAACTTCTGGGCCATGCAGTAGCGCTTGCCGTGATGGGTCAGGGTCTCGATGATGACCCCCAGGTTGGGTTCGTCCTCACGGAGCCGGAAGATGGAGGCGCCGCCCATGCCGTCCAGGGGCTTGAAGATGACATCGCCGTGCTTCTGGTGGAAGGCCCGCAGGGCACCGTCGCGGCTGGTGACCAGGGTCGGCGGCGTCAGCTCCGGGAACCAGGCGGTGAACAGCTTCTCGTTGCAATCGCGTAAGGATCTGGGCTTGTTGACCACCCTGACCCCGGCCTCCTCGGCCCGCTCCAGCAGGTAGGTGGCGTAAATGTATTCGGTGTCGAAGGGGGGATCCTTGCGCATCAGGATCATGTCCAGCGCCGCCAGGGGCTGTTCCGCCGCCTCTTCCAGCCGGAACCAGTGTTCGTGGTCTTCCTGCACGTGCAGCCTGGCCATGCGGCCCAGGGGGGTGCCGCCGTCCATGGACAGATCGGCCATCTCCATGTAGTAGAGCTCGTGGCCCCGGCGCTGGGCCTCCAGGGCCATGGCGAAGGTGGTGTCCTTCTTGATGTTGATGGCCCCTATGGGGTCCATGATGATGCCGACTTTCATGGCAACTCCTTGTTAGCCCAGGTCGCCGTAGCGAAGCTGCAGGGCGGTAATGGCGGTCAGGGCAGCGGTCTCGGTGCGCAGCACCCGAGGCCCCAAGAGTACATCTTCGAAGCCCATTTGGGCAGCCAGGGCCACCTCTTCATCAGTGAAGCCGCCCTCCGGGCCGATCAACAGTCGGGCGGCGGTGAATTCACCGGGCAGGGTCTGGATGCTGTGCTCGGCGTGGGGGCTCAGGGTCAGGCGCACGCCCTCGAAGTCCTCGCCGCACCAGGTATCCAGCGCCATGGCGGCTCTCACCTGGGGCACCCTGGCCCGGCCGCTCTGCTCGCAGGCGGCGATGGCGATTTTCTGCCATTGGCCTACCTTCTTATCCAGGCGCTCGCCGCTGAGCTTGACACCGCAGCGCTCGGAAAACAGCGGCGTGATGCTGGCCACGCCCAGCTCCACGGATTTCTGGATCACGAACTCCATGCGCTCACCCCGGGAGATCACCTGGCCCAGATGCAGGGCCAGCGGCGACTCGTTGTCCTTGTGCTGCCTGTCGTCCAGGCGCACCCTCACCGTTTTCTTGCTGGCCTGGGTGATCTCGCCCCGGTAGTCGTGGCCGTCACCGTTGAACAGCACCAGCGCCTGGCCCGGCTGCATGCGCAGCACTCGGCCCACATGGTTGGCACCGTCTTCTCCCAAGGTCACTTCCTGGCTCAGGGGCAGGGACTGGGGCTCGTATATTCTGGGGATCCGCATCAGTGCTCCTTGTTGGCCAGCTGCAGGCAGGCTCTGGTGACGTGAGGGTTGTCGTTGCCCTGGATGGCACGAATACGCTGGTTGCGTTCGCACTCCCAGGCGGTAACGGGATACAGCCTGTGCCAGGCTTCGAAGAGTTTGCGCTGCTGCCCGGCGAGCTTCAGGCCGTGCCTGTCGCTCATGTAAAAATAGGTGCGGGCTATGGCGCCCTTGGCCCTTTGCGGCGGCGTGGCGCGGCGGCCCTTGAAATCCACCACCATGGGACACTGGCCATACTGGAACGGCTTGTCCCGGCTTTCCACGAAGCGGAAATTGGATCTGTCGCCGTTGACCTCGCCGACGGCCGGCACCAGGTTATGCAGATCCCCTTCCATGCGGGTGAAGGCCAGGTCCTTCTTGCAGGCCTTGCGCCCGCCCATTTGCCAGCATTGGCGTTGATGGCCGAACTCCCAGGCCGGCACTACGTGTTCCCACTCGATGCGGTTGGCCCGCCTCTGCTGCTTGCGGACCTGGTAGCCGCAGCTGGCCAGATCGGGCACCCCTTTCTTGCCCTGCCAGCTGATCGCGCAGCCGCAGTAGAAACTGCTGTTGTGGTCGGCGTAGATGCGCCTGGCATCCCGCTTGGCGGCGCTGAAGCTGTCAGCGGCCATGGCCGGCAGGCAAAATGCCACCAGCATTCCAATTAGCGCACGGCTCATGTCTGGGCCTTATGAATCTCTTATGGGGGCTATTTTCCGCCAAGGGGCGGGGCGGCTCAAGACGCACAGGCGTTTTGGCAAGGCCAGGCCCAGTTGAGGGTGAAGCTGTCTTGTTCCACCAAACAGGAATTCCATGGGCCACACTTAGCAAATGCCTGACGGCGAGCAAAGGCCATGGGCCTTGAAGGCATCAACACCGTCTTAGAGCGGATGCACGAAGGCAGGAGAGTCAGCTCGCTGAACCTGTACCGAGGACGATATGGAACTGATCGAAAAACACCTGGCCTTCGGCGGCGAGCAGCGCCGCTACCGCCACAGGGCCAAGACCCTGAACTGCGACATGACCCTGTCGGTGTTCCTGCCGCCCGGGGCCTGCAAGGAAACTCCTGTGCTGTACTGGCTGTCGGGTCTGACCTGCACCGATGAGAACTTCGTTCACAAGGCCGGTGCCCAGCGCATCGCCGCCGAGCTGGGCCTGGCTCTGGTGGTGCCGGACACCAGCCCCAGGGGCGAGGGTGTGGCCGACGACCAGGCCGATGATCTGGGCCTGGGCGCCGGCTTCTATGTCAACGCTACCCAGGCGCCCTGGGCCGAGCACTACCGCATGTATGATTATGTGAGCCGGGAGCTGCCGGAGCTGGTGGAAGGCCGCCTGGGCCTGTCCGGCAAGCGCGGCATCAGTGGCCACTCCATGGGCGGCCACGGCGCCCTGGTCATCGCCCTGAGGAATCGCCACTGCTACAGATCCGTGTCGGCCCTGGCCCCCATCAGCAATCCGCTCAGTTGCCCCTGGGGCAAGAAGGCCTTTGCCGCCTACCTGGGCGACAACCTGGCGGACTGGGAGTCCTATGATGCCGCTACCCTGCTGGCGGACGCCAAGGCGCCCTGGCCGATCCGGGTGGATGTGGGCATGGACGACCCCTTCCTGGACGAGCAGCTGTTGGTGGATGAGCTGGTCAGCGCCGCCGACAGCTCGGGTTCGGAGCTGGTGCTGCACAAGCGAGCCGGCTACAACCATTCCTACTTCTTCGTGGCCACCTTCATGGAAGATCACCTGCGCTTCCATGCCGCCCAGCTGAAATGAAAAAAGCCGCCTCAAGGCGGCTTGGTCATGCCGGCACCAGGGTGGCGCCACAGCCCTTGCAGCGGTACTGGGCCTGGCCCCGCTGCACCTTGTTGTGGCGGCGCACCGTCAGCCGGTGTTCCATGCAGAGGCAGCGGTAGGCAAAGCTGTCTTCCCGCACCGCGAAGTCATGGGTGCGCCTCGGTGCCAGCCCGAACACCTGGCTCATCATGGCCTGCCATTCCCGGCCGTGGGGGCGGCAGCGGGTGTCGTGATGGTGCCACACCAGCCAGTGGACCACCTCGTGGGGAACCACCTCCTGGAGGAAGGCGGCGCGGTTTTCCCGGTACAGGCTGGCGTTGAAGCGCAGCTGGCCCTTGCCGTGGTGGGCCTGGCCGGCGGCGCGGCCGCGCAGATCCAGGGTCACGGCCGGGCGGGGAAAGGGCTTGCCGAAATGTGCCTCGGCCCTGGCAAAGGCGGCCTCGACGGCCTCGATAAGTTGCTGCATGAAATAAAAAGGGGAGCCTAAGCTCCCCTTATTCTGCCGGTTGGCCTTACTTGAGGCCAGCGGCGGCGCGCAGCTCTTCGGCCTTGTCGGTCTTCTCCCAGGGGAATTCCTCGCGGCCGAAGTGACCATAGGCGGCGGTCGGCTTGTAGATGGGCCTGTTCAGGTCCAGCATCTCGATCAGGCCATAGGGGCGCAGGTCGAAGTGCTCGCGGACCAGCTGGTCGATGCGCTCTTCCTCGATCTTGCCGGTGCCGAAGGTCTCCACGGAGATGGAGGTGGGCTCGGCCACGCCGATGGCGTAGGAGACCTGGATCTCGCAGCGGTCGGCCAGGCCGGCGGCAACGATGTTCTTGGCCACATAGCGGGCGGCGTAGGCGGCGGAGCGGTCGACCTTGGACGGATCCTTACCGGAGAAGGCACCGCCACCGTGACGGGCCATGCCGCCGTAGGTGTCGACGATGATCTTACGGCCGGTCAGGCCGCAGTCGCCCATGGGGCCACCGATGATGAACTGGCCTGTGGGGTTGATGAAGTACTTGGTGTCCCTGGTCAGCATCTCGGCCGGCAGTACCGGCTTGATGATGTGCTCCATCACCGCTTCGCGCAGGGTTTCCTGATCGATGTCCGGGTTGTGCTGGGTGGACAGCACCACGGCGTCGATGGCCACGGGGATGCCGTTCTCGTAGACGAAGGTCACCTGGGACTTGGCGTCCGGGCGCAGCCAGTCCAGCTCGTGGCTCTTGCGGATGTAGGCCTGACGCTTGACCAGACGGTGGGCATAGGTGATGGGGGCCGGCATCAGCACGTCGGTCTCGTTGGACGCGTAGCCGAACATCAGGCCTTGGTCGCCGGCGCCCTGCTCACTGGGGTCGGCGCGGTCGACGCCCATGGCGATGTCCGGGGACTGCTTGCCGATGGCGTTCAGAACAGCACAGCTGTCGCCGTCGAAGCCCATCTCGGAGCTGGTGTAGCCGATCTCGCGAACGGTCTTACGGGCCAGATCTTCGATATCGACCCAGGCGGAGGTGCTGATCTCGCCACCGACGATGACCATGCCGGTCTTGACGTAGGTTTCACAGGCAACACGGGCCCTCGGATCCTGTTCCAGGATGGCATCCAGGACGGCGTCGGAGATCTGGTCGGCGATCTTATCGGGATGGCCTTCGGATACGGACTCGGAGGTAAAAAGACGTCTGGTCATTTCCCACTCAACTCATTGAAATGTTGGCAAGAAAAGCATGGTGACCGATTCTTGCGCACCATGCTCAGAAATTAGGGCGGGGATTCTAAAGCTTTAGACGTCTGGACGCTAGTACTTCTGTGCAAAAAATCTCCGCCCCTGCCGTAACCCATTAAAGACCATGTGACGCCCCCTGCATAGGCGGCGCCGGCATTTGCCCCTGGCAGTCCTTTGGGCGAAAATAAGCGCGCTTTTTTGGGTCCTCACTCTTATAGGAGACAGCAATGCCGTCCCGTCGCCAGCTTGCCAACGCCATCCGTGCCCTGTCCATGGATGCGGTTCAGAAAGCCAATTCCGGTCACCCGGGTGCCCCCATGGGCATGGCCGATATTGCCGAAGTGCTGTGGAATGACTACCTCCAGCACAACCCCCAGAACCCCGACTGGTTCGACCGTGACCGCTTCGTGCTGTCCAACGGCCACGGCTCCATGCTGATCTACTCCCTGCTGCACCTGAGCGGCTATGACCTGTCCATCGAGGACCTCAAGCACTTCCGCCAGATGCATTCCAGGACCCCGGGCCACCCCGAGTACGGCTATGCGCCCGGCATCGAGACCACCACGGGCCCCCTGGGCCAGGGCATCACCAATGCCGTGGGCATGGCCATCGCCGAAAAGAGCTTGGCCGCCCAGTTCAACCGTGACGGCCACGACATCGTCGACCACTTCACCTACTGCTTCCTGGGCGACGGCTGCCTGATGGAAGGCATCTCCCACGAGGCCTGCTCCCTGGCTGGCACCCTGGGCCTGGGCAAGCTGGTCGCCTTCTATGACGACAACGGCATCTCCATCGACGGCCACATCGAGGGCTGGTTCACCGACGATACCGCCAAGCGCTTCGATGCCTACGGCTGGCAGGTGATCCGCGACGTGGACGGCCACGACGCCGACGCCATCAAGGCCGCCATCGAAGAGGCCCGTGGCGACCTGAGCCGCCCGACCCTGATCATCACCAAGACCATCATCGGCTTCGGCAGCCCCAACAAGGCCGGCAGCCACGACTGCCACGGCGCGCCCCTGGGCGACGACGAGATCAAGGCCGCCCGCGAGTTCCTGGGCTGGGAGCACGGTCCCTTCGAGATCCCCGCCGACATCCAGGCCGGCTGGGACGCCAAGGCCAAGGGCGCTGCCCTGGAGAGCGACTGGAACGCCAAGTTCGAGGCCTACCAGGCCGCCCACCCCGAGCTGGCCGCCGAGTTCGTGCGCCGCATGAAGGGTGAACTGCCCGCCGACTTCAGCGACAAGGCCGCCGCCTATGTTCAGGAGTGCCAGGACAAGGCCGAGAAGGTCGCCACCCGCAAGGCGTCCCAGAACGTGCTGAACGCCTTCGGCCCGCTGCTGTCCGAGCTGATGGGTGGCTCCGCCGACCTGGCCCCCTCCAACCTGACCATGTGGTCCGGCTCCAAGGCGGTCAGCCATGACGATGCCTCCGGCAACTACCTGCACTACGGTGTCCGCGAGTTCGGCATGAGCGCCATCATGAACGGCATCGCCCTGCACGGCGGTTTCATTCCCTATGGCGGCACCTTCCTGATGTTCATGGAATACGCCCGCAACGCCGTGCGCATGGCCGCCCTGATGAAGCAGCGCAGCATCTTCGTCTACACCCACGATTCCATCGGCCTGGGCGAAGACGGCCCCACCCACCAGCCGGTGGAGCAGGTGGCCAACCTGCGCCTGACTCCCAACATGTCCACCTGGCGTCCCGCCGACACCGTCGAGAGCGCCGTGGCCTGGCAGCACGCCGTGGAGCGTAACGACGGCCCCACCTCCCTGATCTTCAGCCGCCAGGGCCTGCCCTGCCTGCCGCGCAGCGCCCAGCAGCTGGCCGACGTGCGCAAGGGTGGTTATGTGCTCAAGGATTGCGCCGGTACCCCGGAGCTGATCCTGATCGCCACCGGCTCCGAAGTGGAGCTGGCCCTGGCCGCCGCCGACGAGCTGAACGCCAAGGGGCGCCAGGTGCGGGTGGTGTCCATGCCCAGCACCGACGTGTTCGATGCCCAGAGCGCCGAGTACAAGGAGGCCGTGCTGCCTTCTGCTGTCACCCGCCGCGTGGCCGTGGAAGCCCTCATCGCCGACTACTGGTACAAGTACGTTGGCCTGAACGGCGCCGTGGTCGGCATGCACTCCTTCGGTGAGTCCGCCCCGGCCGGCGACCTGTTCAAGCACTTCGGCTTCACCGTCGACAACGTGGTGCAGGTGGCCGAAGGCCTGTTCTAAACCCCAGGGGGCAGGCCAAGGCCTGCCCCTTTTTTTACATTCACAAGGAGTGGCATGAAGGTAGCCATCAACGGCTTTGGGCGCATTGGCCGAGCAGTACTGCGCGCACTTCACGAACGGGGGCTCTGGTCGCAACTGGAGGTGGTGGCCATCAACGAGCTGGCCGACTTCGACGCCGTTGCCCACCTGCTCAAGTTCGATTCCACCCATGGCCGTTTGAACGCCGATGTCCGCCTGGAGGGGGACTGCCTGTGGCTGGACGGCCATCCCATCCGCCTGCTCAGCGAGCCCGACCCACAGCGCCTGCCCTGGGGTGAGGTGGATCTGGTGCTGGAATGCACCGGCGTCATTCGCAGCCGCATGCAGGCGGAGGCCCACCTGCGGGCCGGCGCCCGCCATGTGCTGATCTCCAATCCGGCCGACGACGGCGTCGACGATGTCATCGTCTACGGCATCAACCACCGGCGGCTGAGCCCGGATCTGAAGGTGGTCTCCAACGCCTCCTGCACCACCAATTGCCTGGTGCCGGTGATCAAGCTGCTGGACGAGGCCTTTGGCGTCGAACACGGCCTGATCACCTCCATCCACGCCGCCATGAACGACCAGCAGGTGCTGGACGCCTACCAGCCCAATCTGCGCCTGAGTAGGGCCATGAGCCATTCCATGGTGCCGGTGGATACCCAGCTGGGCCGCGGCGTGGGCCGGGTGCTGCCCAAGTTCATGGACAAGTTCGAGGCCATCTCGGTGCGGGTACCGACCCTGAACGTGTCGGCACTGGATCTGTCCCTGGCCATGAGCACGGATGTGGATGCGGCCCAGGTCAACGCCGTGCTGCGGGAGGCCGCTCAGGGCCCTTACCGGGGCATCATGGAATACGACTGCCAGCCGCTGGTCTCCATCGACCACAACCACAATGCCCATTCGGTGGTGGTGGACGGTACCCAGACCCGGGTCACGGACGGGCGCATGGTCAAGCTGCTGCTGTGGTTCGACAACGAATGGGGCTTTGCCAATCGCATGCTGGACACCAGCCTGGCCTGGCTGGGCAAATGAATACCTAGAAGGGGCCCAAGCCCCGAAAAGACTCAAGACACTACGAGGAAACACCATGTCGGTAATCAAGATGATGGACCTGGATCTGCAAGGCAAGAAGGTGCTGATCCGCGAAGATCTCAACGTGCCGGTCAAGGACGGCAAGGTCAGCTCCGACGCCCGCATCCAGGCGGCCCTGCCTACCATCAAGCTGGCCCTGGAAAAGGGCGCCAGGGTGATGGTGATGTCCCACCTGGGCCGCCCCAGCGAGGGCGAATTCGACCAGGCCGCCTCCCTGGCGCCGGTGGCCGAATACCTGAATGGCCTGCTGGACGCGCCGGTGCGCCTGGTGCGCGACTACCTGGACGGCGTCGAGGTGGCCGAAGGTGAGGTGGTGCTGTTCGAGAACGTCCGCTTCAACGTCGGCGAGAAGAAGAACGACGACGCCCTGGCCCGGAAGCTGGCGGCCCTCTGCGATGTCTTCGTGATGGACGCCTTCGGCACCGCCCACCGGGCCCAGGCCTCCACCCACGGCGTGGCCAAGTTCGCCCCCGTGGCCTGCGCCGGCCCGCTGCTGGCCGCCGAGCTGGACGCCCTGGGCAAGGCCCTCAAGGCGCCCCAGCGCCCGCTGGTGGCCATCGTCGCCGGCTCCAAGGTGTCCACCAAGCTGGACGTGCTCAACTCCCTGTCCGGGATCTGTGATCAGATCATCGTCGGCGGCGGCATCGCCAACACCTTCCTGGCCGCGGCCGGCAAGCCCATGGGCAACAGCCTCCACGAAGCGGATCTGATCTCCACGGCCCGTGCGTTGATGGACAAGGTGTCCATTCCCCTGCCCAGCGATGTGGTGGTGGCCACCGAGTTCGCCGAAACCGCCGAGGCGGTGGTCAAGAGCGCCGACGAGGTGGCCGAGAACGAGATGATCCTGGATATCGGTCCCGACAGCGCCGCCGCCCTGGCCGAGCTGCTGAAGTCCGCAAAGACCATCCTCTGGAACGGCCCGGTGGGGGTGTTCGAGTTCGACCAGTTCGGCAAGGGCACCGAGGTGCTGGCCAAGGCCATCGCCGAGTCCGAGGCCTTCTCCATCGCCGGTGGCGGCGACACCCTGGCCGCCATCGACAAGTACGGCGTCAAGGCCGATGTCTCCTACATCTCCACCGGCGGTGGCGCCTTCCTGGAGTTCGTGGAAGGCAAGGTACTGCCGGCGGTGGCCATGCTGGAAGAGCGCGCCAACGGCTGAACAAGGAGGCCGCCCTCACTTAAGTGACGGCGGCCCTTTCTGGTACACTAAGCGAAACGTTTACGGGCGCGGGACGGCGCCCACCCAAGCTACCCTACGGAGACGATACCCATGGCCCTGATTTCCATGCGCCAGATGCTGGATCACGCTGCAGAGAACAGCTACGGCATCCCCGCCTTCAACGTCAACAACCTGGAGCAGATGCGCGCCATCATGGAAGCGGCTGACCACTGTAACGCCCCCGTTATCGTGCAGGCCTCCGCCGGTGCCCGCAGCTATGCCGGCGCCCCCTTCCTGCGCCACCTGATCCTGGCCGCCATCGAGGAATTCCCGCACATCCCGGTGGTCATGCACCAGGATCACGGCACCAGCCCCGCCGTCTGCCAGCGTTCCATCCAGCTGGGCTTCAGCTCGGTGATGATGGACGGCTCCCTGAAGGACGACGGCAAGACCCCGGCCGACTGGGACTACAACGTCGAAGTGACCCGTCGCGCCGTCGAGATGGCCCACGCCTGCGGCGTGTCCGTGGAAGGTGAGCTGGGCTGCCTGGGCTCCCTGGAAACCGGCCAGGCCGGCGAGGAAGATGGCATCGGCGCCGAGGGCGTGCTGGACCACGACCAGCTGCTGACCGACCCTGAAGAGGCGGCGGAGTTCGTCAAGCTGACCCAGGTGGACGCCCTGGCCATCGCCATCGGCACCAGCCACGGCGCCTACAAGTTCTCCAAGCAGCCCACCGGCGACGTGCTGCGCATCGACCGCATCAAGGAGATCCACGCCCGTATCCCCGACACCCACCTGGTCATGCACGGCTCTTCCTCCGTGCCCCAGGAATGGCTGAAGGTGATCAACGACTTTGGCGGCGAGATCCCGGAAACCTACGGTGTGCCCGTGGAGGAGATCGTCGAAGGCATCAAGCACGGCGTGCGCAAGGTCAACATCGACACCGACCTGCGCCTGGCGTCTACCGGTGCCGTGCGTCGTCACCTGGCCCAGAACACCAGCAACTTCGACCCCCGCAAGTTCCTCAAGGCCAGCACCGACGCCATGCGCGATATCGTCATCGCCCGCTACGAGGCCTTTGGCTGCGTCGGCCAGGCCGGCAAGATCCAGCCCATCTCCCTGGATGCCATGGCCGAGCTGTACGCCAAGGGCGAGCTGACCCCCAAGGTCAAATAAGCCAGGCGCTTTGCTTGAGAAAGGGAGCCTTAGGGCTCCCTTTCTTTTTTGGTTCTTCGCACATTAGCGGGGAATAGATGTGAAAACGGCTGGATAGGTTATTGTGATGTCGCCAAACAAAGACACTAACCAACCAGCCGTTTTCGATGTCGCAGCTTACCCTTCCGTTCGAGCTGTGGGAAGGCTTTAGCCCCGACCACATAGAGCAACACGACCAACATCTCACCATTCACCTCAGCCCCAATCGCCCGCCCTGCTGTCGTTGCGGCAAGCTGGCCCAAGCCGTCCACGACACCACCTGGAGAACGGTCGCCGATCGCGCACTGATGGACCATACCGTGACCCTCAAGGTGCCGGTGCGACGGCTTAACTGCCATCAGTGCGGCCGAGGGACCGAACACATCTCCTGGCTGCGTCCCTTCGCCCGTTTGAGCTGCCGTCTGGAACGCTACGCCGAACGCCTACTGGCGTTACTGCCGGTCAAGCAGGTCGGTGAACTGCTGGGGCTGCACTGGCACACCGTGAAGGCCATCGACAAGCGCCGCCTGCAGCGGCAGGTCACCGAGCCCGACTGGTCCCGGTTGCGACGACTGGTCATGGATGAGTTCGCCCTGTTCAAGGGCCACCGCTACGCCACCGTCATCGCCGATGCGGATACCCACCAGGTGTTGTGGATAGGCGAGGGACGCAGTCGCCGCAGCATCCGGCCCTTCTTCGAGCGGCTAGGCGAACGCTGTCAGCAGATCGAGGCCGTGGCGATGGACATGAACACCGCCTTCGATCTGGAGGTGCAGGCGCATTGCCCCAACGCCAGGGTGGTCTACGACCTGTTCCATGTGGTGGCCAAGTATGGCCGGGAGGTGATTGACCGGGTGCGGCTCGACTGTGCCAAGGCCCAGGGCACCGAGCAGCAGGCCCGCCGTCATATCAAGCGTAGCCGCTGGGTGTTGCTCAAAAACGAGGGCAATCTCAATGACAAGGAACGTGGCCGCCTCGAAGCCTTGCTGGCCGCCAACCGTGATCTGATGGTGGTCTACGTGCTCAAGGAGCAGTTGAAGGCGCTGTGGTACTGCCGCGATGAGCAAACGGCCCATCGCCAATGGCGGCTCTGGTGGCAGCAGGTGGAGGAAAGTGGCATCGCGCCGCTGTTGCAGTTCGCCCGTAAGCTAAAACCCTACTTGCCAGGGATAGTCGCTTCCGCCAGCTATCCCCTCCATACCTGCCGGCTGGAGGGGATGAACAACAAAATCAAACTGATGAAGCGGATGGCTTATGGCTATCGGGATCTGGAGTACTTCTTCCTGAAGATAAAAGCCGCCTTCCCCGGAGATCCGCGATGAACCTCTTTTTTTGCGCCCTGAGCAAGGAAAGCCCGCCGGCCCGGTCCTGTTAACAGACTGCCTGGAGGGCCTATGAAAAGCTGGATGAAGTGGGCCTTGCTGGCCCTGGGAGTGGTGATGTTCGCAGCCAATGGTGCCTACCGGGAGCGGGCCGTGCCCTTCGGCCCCGAGCTGCAATGGCTGAACGTGACCCAGCCCCTGACCCTGGAGGGGCTGAGGGGCAAGGTGGTGATCCTGGACTTCTGGACCTACGGCTGCGTCAACTGCATGCACGTGTTGCCGGATCTGAAGAAGCTGGAGCAGAAATACGGCCACAGGTTGGCGGTGATCTCCATTCATTCCCCCAAGTTCGACAACGAGAAACGCCTCAAGACCTTGCAGCGCATCGTCGCCCGCTACGACATCGACCATGCCGTGGCCAACGACGTGGCCTTCAGCCAGTGGCGCCAGTACGGGGTGCGGGCCTGGCCCAGTTTCGTGGTCATAGATCCCGCCGGCCGGGTGGTGGGCAAGACCTCGGGAGAGGGCAGGTACCAGCTGCTGGATCAGGTGGTGGCGGCCCTGCTTGAAGAGTTCAAGGGCAGGCTCGATGAAACACCACTGCCGCTCAAGCCCCTGGAGCTGGCCGAGCAGGGCCTGGCAGCGCCGGGCAAGGTGGCGGTCAGCGACAAGCGGGTGGCGGTGGCCGACACCGGCCATCATCGCATCGTCCTGGCCGATCACCAGGGGCAGGTGCAGGCCATCATCGGCAGCGGCGAGGCCTGTGCCGAGGACGGCGGCTTTGAAGTCAGCTGCTTCCGCGATCCCCAGGGACTGGCCTTCCTTGGCCAGTCCCTCTACGTGGCCGACACCGGCAACCACCTTGTTCGCCGTATCGACCTCAGGAACAAGCAGGTGACTACCGTGGCCGGTACCGGCCAGTTGGGGGGCTATCCCTATCAAGGCGGCCCGGCCCAGGGCACGGCCATCCGCTCGCCCTGGGATCTGGTCGCACTGGACGAGCACAGCCTGGCCATCGCCATGGCCGGCAGCCACCAGATCTGGCGGCTCGATCTCAAGAGGAAACGACTCGAGGTACTGGCCGGTACCGGCCGGGAAGCGCTGGAGGATGGCAGCTTCGAGGCCAGTGCCTTCAACCAGCCGTCAGGCCTGGCGCTGCACGGCGAGCGCCTGTGGGTGGCCGACTCCGAGGCCTCGGCCATTAGGGAGCTCGACTTGAACGGCAAAAGGGTCAAGACCCTGGTGGGGCAGGGCCTGTTCGACTTCGGCCACAAGGACGGCCCCTTCGCCAAGGCGCTGCTGCAACATGCCCTGGGGGTGCTGTGGTGGGATAAAAGCACCCTGTATGTGGCCGATACCTACAACCACGGCCTGAGGCGGCTCGATTTGGAAAAAGGACAGATCAGCACTGTGCCCCTGCCGGACAATGCCCTCAATGAACCCGGTGGCCTGGCCCGGCTGGGGGAGCGGCTACTGGTGGCGGATACCAACCAGGATCGCCTGCTGTTAATCGAGCCGTTGAACGGTAAAATAGCTCCTTTTGAACTCGCTTTTTGAGTTCCAGGTTGATTTTGGCGGCCCTTGGGGCCGCTTTTCCATGGGAGAAAACAATGAAATTGACGTACTGCCTGCCCGTGCTGGCGTTGGTGGCCGTGCCCGTGATGGCCGAAGAAGAAGCCAAGAGCTGGGAAGGGGAAGCCGAGCTGGGCGCCCTGATCACCTCGGGCAACACCAATGAAACCAATATCAAGGGCCGCATCGACGTCACCCATGATATGGAGAACTGGCGTAACAACTACCTGGTGGAGTACTTCAATTCCGAGAAGGAAGAGCAGACCACGGCCGAGAAATACCGCGCTGCCGCCCAGGGTGACTACAAGTTCAATGACAAGGACTTCTGGTTCGTGCGCGGTTCCTACGAGAAGGATCGCTTCTCCGGTTTCGACTTCCAGGCCGTGGCCGCGACCGGTTACGGTAGCCGGGTATGGAAGCAGGACAAGAACTTCCTGGAACTGGCTGGCGGCCTGGGTTACCGCTTCAACAAGCTGGAAATGGTCAATGAAGCGGGTGAAGACAGCGAAGAAGAGTACATCGCCCGCCTGTCAGGCCGTTTTGAATACCACCTGTCCAAAACCGCCCTGTTCAAGCAGGAGATCCAATCCGAGATCGGCCTTGAGGACAACAACGTCATCACCGAGTCCATCACCTCGGTGCAGGCCAGCGTGATGGGCAACCTGGCCATGAAGGTGGCCTACAAGGTCAAGCACACCTCCAAGGTGCCGGCCGATACCGACAAGACCGACACCGAGACGTCCCTCACACTTCTCTACACTTTCTAGGCAAAGCCGGCAAAAGCCGGCTTTTTCATGCCTAGCGGCATCCATTCATTGACTAGGCTTTATCTACTGGGCCCGCCCAGGGGATAAAGGCGAGCGACTCAACAACACCACACTATAACGTCCCGCCTCTTGCTTATTCTGTTTCGATTTTGGGTAAGTGCGCCTCATCAACGAGGGGTGACGTATGCAAGAGCTAACGGTCAATGCCGGTGGAAAACTGGTGATCCTGGACGGCGATGTCTGGGTAAGGACGCAGGAAGGTACCAAGGAATTGCTCTTATCAGGCACCAGGGTCGAAGCGGGCGATGTCCTGCTGTTGGCCGACGGCGCCAGTATTGAGCTTGAGTATGAGGATGGCGGCAGCCTCCACTATGCCAGCAGCCCGGATCTGGGCATGGTGGCGACCGGTGTTGTCGAAACGATAACGGCTCCTGGCTCAGAGTCCTCCCTGACAAGCGAGTCGGAGCAGGCCGAGCTGCAGGCGGCCATTTTGCAGGGCGTTGATCCCACCCAGCTTTTTGAAGCGGCAGCGGCCGGTCCGGCACCGGCGGCGGGAGCGCCGGCCGGCAATGAAGGCGGTGGCTTCGTTGAAGTTGGCCGCACCGGCGACGAAACCATAGCCGCGGCCGGCTACGATACGGATCCCACCCAAGGCGGCGCAGGACAGGCACCACGGGTTGAAGACCAGTTCATCGAGAACGACAACCCCGTAACCATTTCCGGGCTCACCCCCGCCGCTCAAGGCGGGGAACTCAGTGCCAATGAAGCGCACCTTCCCGAGGGCAGCTCTCCCGATGCCGGTGCCCTGGTGGGCAGTGGCTCCTTCAACATCCAGACTCCCGATGGCCTGGACGATCTGGTCATAGGTGGTGTCACCGTCATCGCCGATGGCGTGTTCCTGGGAGGGACTATCGCCACGCCCAGCGGCACCGTCACCATAGTGGCTTTCGACCCGGCCAGCGGTGAGGTCAGTTACCAGTACCAGCTGTCCGACAATGCCTTGCACGATGCCGGCAGTGACAGTGTTTTTGAAACGCTGACGGTGCTGCTTTCGGACAGCAATGGTTCCACGGCTTCGGACCAGCTGGTCGTCCAGATCCTCGACGATATGCCCAGCATAGGTCTGGCCGGTGAAGGCGACGTGCTGGAGCAACAAAGCATTTCCGGCACCTGGGAGCTGGTGGCCGGCGCAGACGGTGCCGAGGTCACCGTGCTCTGGAACGGCAGCGAGTTTGGCCTGGGCGAGGTTATCGACACCGGCGTAGGCCTCTTGACCGTACTGGCAGATGGCTCCTGGACCTTTACCGCCACCAATGACCTGGACAACAGCAATCAGGTAGCCGTGGCGTTTGAACTGCTGACCACGGACGGCGATGGTGACATCGCCCGTGATGGCCACCTCATTCGCATTCATGACGGCACGGATCCCTCAGGTGGAAACCAGTTGCAGCTGGTCGTGGACGAGGCTGAGATCGAGGATGCCGCCCAGGGGGATCTTTTCTTTACCGCCGGCTCGGACACCCTGAGCGACTTCCATTTCATGGCCCCGGAAAACATCGCCATAGATGTCAGTGGCGATCTGATCACCGACCTCACCTGGGTGCTGAGCGAAGACGGCCAGACCATGACCGGCCTCATCAATGGCGAAGCGGCCATCATCCTGACCATCACCTGGTCTGACATAGCGCCGGGTGAAACCGGGCACGTGAGCGTGGCTGCGCAGTTGCTGGATGCCTTCCCCCATCCCGAAGGTGGCGGCAATAACGAGATTGCCGTCTCCGGCATTGTCATCGGCACAGACGTGGATGGCGATGCGGTTTCGGGCACCGTTTCGGTGACCGTCATTGACGATACACCGGACGTGACCCTGGATGGGGCAACCGAGGTCGTCGAAGGGGAGGGAGTAACCGGCAGCTGGGCACTGGATCAGGGCGCCGATGGCAGCACCCTGACCGTGCTGTTTGGCGGCAATAGTTATGCCCTGGGTGAGGCCATAGATACGGGCGTCGGTACCCTGACGGTACTGGCTGACGGCAGCTGGTATTTTGAGGCGGCTCTGGGGCTGGATAACAGCAACCAGATCGCCATGGAATTTTCGGTGCTGGCTACCGACGCTGACGGTGACTTGGCCAGTGACAGTCACCTTATTCGTATCCATGACGGTAGCGATCCCACGGGGGGCAGCCAGCTGGCATTGACCGTTCAGGAAGCCGAGATCGAAGATGCCGCCCAGGGCGACCTCTTCTTTACCGCAGGCTCCGATGCCCTGGGCGACTTCCACTTCATGACACCGGAAAGCATCACCGTTGATGTCAACGGCGATTTCATCGCCGATCTCACCTGGCAGTTGAGTGCCGACGGCCAGTCCATGATTGGCCTCATCAATGGTGAAGCGGCCATTGTGCTGGCCATCGACTGGTCCGAGATTGCCCCTGGCGAGACCGGCAACGTCACGGTGACCGCGCAGCTGCTGGACGCCTTCCCTCATCCGGATGCTGATGGCAACAATGAGATCACCGTCTCCGGCATCGTCATTGGCAGTGACGTGGATGGCGATCCCGTATCTGGAACAGTGTCGGTCACCGTCGTTGACGATGTCGCCATGGCCCAGGATGATGCCAACAGCGTCACCGAAGACGATGCCAACAACCTCATCGATGGCCAGGTGCTGGACAACGACCAGGCCGGTGCCGACCAGGACGCGGTGTTCGTGGACTGGAGCGACGCGGCGGCGGCCATCCAGGCGCTGGCCCCCTACGGCACCCTGGTGCTGAATGGCGACGGCAGCTACAGCTTCGAGCTGGATAACAATGCGGCGGCGGTGCAGGCCCTGGGCGCCGGCGATAGCCTGAGCTTCGACATCGGTTACGCCATGGCCGATGCCGATGGCGATCAGAGCACGGCCACCCTGACCATCACCATCCATGGCGCCGACGACGGCGTGACCCTGGGCGGCCTGGACGGCCCCGAGCAGACGGTGCTTGAAGCCAACCTGGCGGACGGCTCGGCACCTGACAACGGCGCCCTGACCCAGAGCGGCAGCTTTACCTTCACGGCGGCGGACGGCCTGGCCAGCATCAACATCGGCGGCACCACACTGACCCTGGCCGAGCTGCAGGACCTGGGCAACAACCCGGTGAGTATCACCACCGCCTACGGCACCCTGGTGCTGACCGGCTTCGTGGGAGACGCCAGCGGCGGCGAAATCGCCTACGGCTACACCCTGGACGACAACGTCGACAACGACAGCCAGGCCGGTGCCAGCGACGGCAGCTATGTGGACAGCCTGGCGGTGGTGGTCACCGATGACGACGGCTCCAGCGCCAACGCCAGCCTGGACATCACCATCGTCGACGACGAGCCCATGGCCCAGGATGATGCCAACAGCGTCACCGAAGACGATGCCAACAACCTCATCGATGGCCAGGTGCTGGACAACGACCAGGCCGGTGCCGACCAGGACGCGGTGTTCGTGGACTGGAGCGACGCGGCGGCGGCCATCCAGGCGCTGGCCCCCTACGGCACCCTGGTGCTGAATGGCGATGGCAGCTACAGCTTCGAGCTGGATAACAATGCGGCGGCGGTGCAGGCGATGGGTGCCGGCGAGAGCCTGAGCTTCGACATCGGCTACGCCATGGCCGATGCCGATGGCGATCAGAGCACGGCCACCCTGATCATCACCATCCATGGCGCCGACGACGGCGTGACCCTGGGCGGCCTGGACGGCTCCGAGCAGACGGTGCTTGAAGCCAACCTGGCGGACGGCTCGGCACCTGATAACGGCGCCCTGACCCAGAGCGGCAGCTTTACCTTCACGGCGGCGGACGGCCTGGCCAGCATCAACATCGGCGGCACCACACTGACCCTGGCCGAGCTGCAGGACCTGGGCAACAACCCGGTGAGCATCACCACCGCCTACGGCACCCTGGTGCTGACCGGCTTCGTGGGAGACGCCAGCGGCGGCGAAATCGCCTACAGCTACACCTTGGACGACAACGTCGACAACGACAGCCAGGCCGGTGCCAGCGACGGCAGCTATGTGGACAGCCTGGCGGTGGTGGTCACCGACGACGACGGCTCCAGCGCCAACGCCAGCCTGGACATCACCATCATCGACGATGTGCCCACGGCCCAGGACGACGCCAACAGCGTCACCGAAGACGATGCCAACAACCTCATCGACGGCCAGGTGCTGGACAACGACCAGGCCGGTGCCGACCAGGACGCGGTGTTCGTGGACTGGAACGATGCGGCGGCGGCCATCCAGGCGCTGGCCCCGTACGGCACCCTGGTGCTGAATGGCGACGGCAGCTACAGCTTCGAGCTGGATAACAATGCGGCGGCGGTGCAGGCCCTAGGCGCCGGCGATAGCCTGAGCTTCGACATCGGTTACGCCATGGCCGATGCCGATGGTGATCAGAGCACGGCCACCCTGACCATCACCATCCATGGTGCCGACGACGGCGTGACCCTGGGCGGCCTGGACGGCTCCGAGCAGACGGTGCTTGAAGCCAACCTGACGGACGGCTCGGCACCTGACAACGGCGCCCTGACCCAGAGCGGCAGCTTTACCTTCACGGCGGCAGACGGCCTGGCCAGCATCAACATCGGCGGCACCACACTGACCCTGGCCGAGCTGCAGGACCTGGGCAACAACCCGGTGAGCATCACCACCGCCTACGGCACCCTGGTGCTGACCGGCTTCGTGGGAGACGCCAACGGCGGCGAAATCGCCTACAGCTACACCCTGGACGACAACGTCGACAACGACAGCCAGGCCGGCGCCAGCGACGGCAGCTATGTGGACAGCCTGGCGGTGGTGGTCACCGACGACGACGGCTCCAGTGCCAACGCCAGCCTGGACATCGAGATCGTCGACGATCTGCCGGGTGTGACCCTGTCCGGCCCCACCATGGCCATCGAAGGTGGCGCTACCGTGGCGGGTACCTGGAGCCTGAACGAGGGGGCCGATGGTGCCGGCACCCTGGTCTGGTACGACGGCAGCAGCTATGGCCTGGGTGAGGCCATCGACACCGGCAGTGGCATATTGACGGTGCTGGCCAACGGCACCTGGACCTTCGAGCCCGGCAACGGCGCCGCCGACAGCATCGGCTTCACGTTGGAGGCCACCGACGGCGATGGCGATATCGACAGTGCCAGCCACACCATCAATATTGCTGACGGCGCCGATCCACTTGGCGGTGACAGCCTGAGCCTGGTCGTGGACGATGCCGATACCGAAGGAAGCAACACCGACAGCGACGCCGGTACCCTGAGCTTCACCGCCGGCAGCGACGACATCACCGGCTTTGCCTTCGGCAGCACGGCCGGCATCAGCGTCAGTGGCCTGGACGGCAGCCTGACCTGGAGCACGGACGGCAGTGGTAACCTGATCGGCAGCCTGAGCGGCAGCCCCATACTGGTGCTGAGCCTGGTCGGCAGTGCCATTGCCGCCGGTGCCAGCGGCGAGGTAACGGTGACCGCCCAGCTGCTGGACAACCTGCCCCATGATCTCAGCGTGGATAGCCTGAGCATCAGCGGTATCGAGGTGCAGGCCTTGGAGGCGGACGGCGACAATGCCAGCGGCACCGTCGCGGTCACCGTGACCGACGATCTGCCGGAGCTGCAGGTTGGGGATACCCAGGTCGATAACCTGGTCGGCCTTTATACCCGGAACTGGACAGTCGACAGCGGCGCCGATGATTTCAGTACCGATCCGGTCAATACGGTGGATTCACCGGCCGGCATCAATGTCACCCTGCTCGATGATCTGGGGGAAGGCACCCTGACCAGCAGGGAGGATATCTACGACGGTAATGGCAACTACCAGGGAGAAATGCTGACGGTCGAGTTCCAGACGGAGCAGGGCACCGAGACCTTCTTTACCCTGTTTATGAAGGTCGATGGCACCTATGAATTCAACCTGGTCACGCCTAATCCCAGTATTCCCGAGTCGTCAGACTTTACCGACGCCAATGGCGGCAACCAGGCGGAGCTGTGGGCAGAGGATATCCTGCTCTCCAAAAACTCGTCGGATCCGGTGGCGCTGGAAACGGACATTCGCTTTACCACCACAGCCGGCAGCACGGTCAACTCCAGCGTGCCCGGCATAGGGGTGGACAACAATTTCCTCAGCAGTGGTCAAACGCTCTTTGTCGACTTCTTCGACGGCAATGCCGATGGCAACAATGATGGTTTACCGGATTCCGGTGACCAGGACGATGCAACCCATCCGGATGTTGCCAAGGAAATTGATCAGGCCTCCTTTACCTTCCAGCTTAAGGGTAACAACAGCCCCGATGCGGTCATCCGATTCACCTTCCTGGATGAAAATGGTGATCCCTTGCTGGATGGGAATAACCAACCCATCTATGTGGAGCATCTGGTCAGCGATGGTGAGACGGTATCCCTGGATACCCCGGATGGTTTCAGCGGTTTTTATGGTGTCCAGATAGACAATGTCGGCGTCACCGATGTTCGCCTGCTGGGGGCAACCACCTCCAATGAGATCCTGCCGGATGATCAGAGCTTGAACTTCCATGTGGATGTGGTTGATGGCGATGGTGACAGTGCCGGCTCCGATTTCACCATCACCATAGACGAGCCCGACAACGATCTGGCCGCCCTCTACGAGCAGATGTCGCGGATGTCCGCCGAGGACGATGCCGGCCTGACGGTCGTTTCCCTGGCGGAACCCCTGGATCTGTCGGATCTGCTGCAAGGCGAGAGCGCCGGTAATCTCGACCAGTACCTGGACTTTGCCGTGGTGGGCGACGACACCCTGATGGCGGTGGATGCCCAGGGAGACGGCTCAGGTGCCGACCAGGGTTTTGTCTACCAAGATGTTGATTTGCAGGCCATCTACGGAGATGGCGATAGCGACATCATCAGTGGCTTACTGGAGGACGGCCTGCTGATCGTCGATGGTGTCAGCACAAGTACGGCCGGCATCGGGCCGGAGGTGGCGCCGCTGTCGATGGATGTAGAGCATCTGGTCTAGGAGGCGCCATGACAGTCGGCAGGGTGAAGGAGTGGTCCGTCAACCAGGCGGAAACGCCGGACACCCTGCTGGACTGCCTGTTGTGGATCCTGGCAAGGGATGGCAGGCCTTTGTCGCAGCAGGCCTTGACGGCCGGGGTGCCACTGGGTGATGCCGGCTTGTCTCCTGAGTTTTTGCCCGGGGTGGCAGCCAGGGCCGGCTACAGGACCAGGCTGCTCAGGCTGTCCGTCAGTGGGTTGCGTCGCTATCCCATGCCCCAGATCCTGCTGCTCAGCTGAGCATAGTGACTCACAACCAGGGGCGGCTGGTAGTGGAAGGGCCCAAACAGGCCGTGCTCCAGCGCTTGAAAGAGGGCAGGGCATGCTGACCGTGGTGGCTGTCATTACCGGCCAGAAATGGGGACTGGAGCACCCGCTTGGCCCCGTGCTCGGGGCCTCGCAAGAACGATAACAGGGCCAAGAGCTAGGGCGTACGACTTGCGGGGGAGCATCTACACTGTCGATCAATGCGGTGACCGAGATGATGGTGTGAAGACGGTCTGGTTCTGGGCATTGGGTCTACCCTGCCTGCTGTTGGCGGGCCAGGGGAGCTTCGATTTCAACGCCGTCAAACCGCAGCTCATCGCCACCTATGGCCAGGCCGCCGGCCAGCGCCTGGAGGCCTGGCAGGCCCTGCTGAGCGAGGGGAAGGCCCGGTCCGATCTGGACAAGCTGACCGCGGTCAACGACTTCTTCAACCAGCTGGTGTTTACCGACGACAGCCTGCTGTGGGGCAAGCGGGACTATTGGGCGACGCCGTTGGAGTTCATCGGCGTCAATGGCGGTGACTGCGAGGATTTCAGCATTGCCAAATACTTCAGCCTGCTGGAGCTGGGTATTCCCCAGGACAAGATGCGGCTGACCTACGTCAAGGCCCTGCGCCTGAACCAATACCACATGGTGTTGGCCTACTACCCCAGGGACGATGCCTACCCCCTGATCCTCGACAACCTGGATACCGACATCAAGAGCGCCGATCGCCGCAGCGATCTGGATCCCATCTATTCCTTCAACGGCAAGCGGCTTTGGCTCAGCAAGGAAAAGGGCCGCGGGGCCCTGGTGGGGGAAAGCGACCGCCTGAAACTGTGGAGCGAGCTCAACAGGCGTTACCGGATCCAGAACTTCAACAGGCCGCTCATCTCTTTGGAGACATCGCCATGACCCTGTACAGGCAAATACTGCTGCTGCTCAATGCCAGCTTCCTGGCCATTCTGGTCGCGGTATACAGCATCGAACTGACCACCTCCAGGGAGGCCCTGGCGCGGGAGATGGAAAACGATGTCCAGAATGCCGCCACCGCCCTGGGCCTGTCGCTGTCGCCCTACCTGAAGCAGGACGACAAGGCCGGGGTCGATACCGTCCTGCAATCGGTCTTTGATGGTGGCTATTACAGGCGAATGACCCTGGTCTGGCACAAGGATGGCCAAAGGCTGGTCAAGGAAAACGCCCTCCAGGTCTTCGACGTGCCGGACTGGTTCCTGGCCCTGCCGCTGTTTCCTACAGTGAAACAGGAGCAGGTGCTGACCAGCGGTTGGCTGCAGCTGGCCACCCTGACCATAGAGGCCCATCCCGGTGTCGCCTACCAGGAGCTGTGGCGTACCGGCCTGCACCTGCTGTGGACCCTGGGGCTGCTGTACCTGGTGGTGCTGTTGCTGGTCTGGCGGGGGCTTCGCTACCTGATGAAGCCCCTGAAGCAGGTGGCCAGACAGGCCAGGCGCATCAGCCAGCGCCGCTTCGACGAAGCGCTGACCCTGCCCAGAACGGCGGAACTCAAGCAGGTGGTGGTGGCCATCAACGACATGAGCGCCCGCCTCAAGTCCATGTTCGAAAGCCAGGACCAGCAGATCCGGGCGCTGAGGTTGAGCACCCAGGTGGATGCCGTGTCCGGGCTGGCCAACGGTACCCAACTGCGTCTTCATCTCAAGGCCTGGCTGGCCGAAGGTGGTGTCGGCGGCCTTTGCATCGCCGATCTGCGCTGGCTGTCCAGCCTGTACCGCCAGGAGGGCTTCGCCGATCGGGACGCCGTGGTCAGGGAAATTGCCGAGCGTCTGCAGGGGCAGTGCCTTGCAGGCGGCCGCAACCTGGTGGCCAGGCTGGGGGAAACCGAATTCGCGGTACTGCGTGCCTCCCTGACTGGCAGCGAGCTTGCCGCCTGGTTCGAGCAGCTGCGCCAAGTGTTGGCATCTGTGACCCTGTCCCACCACCAGGACGCGGACAGCTGGGCCCTGGCGCTGGTCTGTGGTGGCGGCCAGGTGTCGGTGTCCGAGCTGCTGGCCGAAGCGGACAATGCCCTGCATGTCGCCTGGCAGCAGGAGCCCCATGTCCATGTCTTTGATGAGGCCAGGGACGGGCACCTCTGCCAGAGCACCTGGAAGGAGGCCCTCAGCCAGGCCATCAGCAGCCGCGACTTCCAGCTCCAGTTCCATCCGGCCTGCAGCCTGCAGGACCATCAGGAGCTGCACCGGGAATGGCTGGCGTCCCTGGCGTTGAATGGGCAGCAGTTTGCCGCCGGGGTCTTCCTGCCCTTTATCGAGCAGTTCGGCCTTGGCCGGGAGTTTGATCTGGTCATACTGCGCTCCCTGGCAGACCAGGGGCTGATGTCCGTCGAACGGGAGCATGTGCTCAACCTGTCCCTGGACTCACTGCGGGAACCGGCGGATATGCTGGCCCAGCTGGATCAGCTGCCTCTGGATATCCATATCGGCGTGGAGCTCAGTGAAGATCTGGTGCTGGCCGAGCCGGACGCCAGCCAGCTGTTGGTGCGGGAGCTGAAGCGACGCCATATCGGCTTTGGTGTCGACCATGTCGGGCGTCAACTCAAGTCCCTCAGCTACCTGCACCAGCTGGCCCCGGACCACATCAAGCTGGATCAGAGCCTGGCCTGTTATGACAGGGAGCACCTAGAGCAGCAGGAAGTGGTCCGGGCCCTGGTGCGCATCGCCAAGGGCCTGGGGATCCAGGTCATCGCCACCAAGGTGGAAAGCGAAGATGAACTGGCGTTGCTGAGCCAGATGGGGTTGGATGGCTACCAGGGCTTTATCCATCCACCTCAGTCATCGGAGCAGTGAGATCCCCCTCACGAATTCAGGCCTTGGGGGTAAAAACGGTTGAGCTTGGCAGGCCCTTGAGGTCAAATGCCCGGCTGGGCCGCAACCTATACGACACAAAATGACAACGAGCCCTTATTGTTACCATCAAAAATTCTGTCTCGGCTTGCTACATCCCCGTCACTGGGGCATCTGGTTATTGATCGCCCTGTTGTGGTGCTTCGCCTTGGTACCGGTACGTCCGCGCGACCGCCTGGCCCGGGCCCTTGGCCGCTGGCTGGCCGGCAGCCGGCTGTTGAAAAAGCGCCGGCGAATACTGCTGACCAACCTCAAGGCCTGTTTCCCGGAAATGACCAGGGATGAGGCGGAACAACTGTTCGTTGGCAATGTCCAGGCCTTCTGCCAGACGGTGTTGTCCCTGGGGGAGCTCAGCTGGCGCAGCTTCGAGCATATCCAGTCCCGGGTCGAGATCCGCGGCCATGAAAACCTGGAAGCGGTGCTGGCCAACCGAGGTCCGCTCATTTTCCTGACGCCCCATACCTTTGCCCTGGACTGGGCGGCCAAGAAGCTGATCCTCAATGGCGTGCCGCTGTGCAACATCTTCAAGCCCACCGGCAATGACGTATACGACTACATGATGTACCGCCAGCGCATCCGTGGCGGCGGTAGCCAGTTCGAGCGTGGCTCCGGCATGTGCGCCATGGTCAAGAGCATCCGCGGCGGCCAGCCCTGTTTCTACGTGGCCGACGAGGATCATGGCTTGGAGAATTCGGTGTTCGCCCCCTTCTTCGCCACCGAAAAGTGTACCCTGCCGACCCTGGGCCGGCTGAGCCGGGCGGCCAAGGCCAAGGTGTTGCCGGTGATCTGCGGCTATGACGCCGAGCAGGCCCGTTTCGTGCTGCATGTCCTGCCGGCCCTGGAACAGGTGCCCCAGGAGGAGCTTGCCTCGGCAACGGCCATGAACCAGGCCTATGAAGAACTGATCCGGCTCTGCCTGCGGGACTACATGTGGTCGCTGAGGCTGCTCAGGAACCGGGATGGTTCCAGGCCCTATGGGGCCGAGCCCGAATTCGACCGATAAAAAAAAAAGCCGGCTGATGCCGGCTTTTTCTCTGCCTCAGGCTCAGTGCAGCAGCCGTACCCTTATGGTGTGCTCTATGCTCTTGAGCTGCTCCAGGGCCTCCTCGGCCTGGCCGGTATCCACGTCCATGACCACGTAGCCGATGTGCTTGGAGGTCTGCAGGTACTGGGCGGCGATGTTGATGCCGCGCTCGGCAAAGGCCTGGTTGATGCGGGTCAGCACCCCGGGCTGGTTGTGGTGGACGTGCAGCAGGCGAGAGCTGCCCTCGTGGGCCGGCAGGCTGACCTCGGGGAAGTTGACCGCCGACAGGGTGGAGCCGTTGTCGGAGTACTTGGCCAGTTTCTGGGCCACTTCCACACCGATGTTGGCCTGGGCCTCCTGGGTGGAGCCACCCACATGGGGGGTGAGGATCACGTTGTCGAAGCCTTGCAGCGGCGAACGGAACTCGTCTTCGTTGGACTTGGGCTCTTCCGGGAAGACGTCGATGGCGGCGCCGGCCAGGTGCTTCTGGTCCAGGGCCATGGCCAGGGCGTCGATGTCCACCACCGTGCCACGGGAGGCGTTGATGAGGATGCTGCCGGACTTCATCTGTTCCAGCTCGGCCTGGCCCATCATCATCCGGGTCTGGGGCGTCTCGGGCACGTGCAGGGACACCACGTCGCTCTGGGCCAGCAGCTCGCCCATGCTGTTCACCTGCTGGGCGTTGCCCAGGGCCAGCTTGGTTTCGATATCGTAGAAGCGTACCTTCATGCCGATGGTCTCGGCCAGCACTCCCAGCTGGGTGCCGATATGGCCATAGCCGATGATGCCCAGGGTCTTGCCCCTGGCCTCGAAGCTGCTGTTGGCGGTCTTGAGCCAGACGCCTCGGTGGGCGGCGGCGCTCTTGGCGGGTATGCCCCTAAGCAGCAGCAGAATTTCCCCCAGCACCAGCTCGGCCACGGATCTGGTGTTGGAGAAGGGCGCGTTGAAGACCGGGATGCCGCGCTTCTCACAGGCTTCCAGGTTCACCTGGTTGGTGCCGATGCAGAAGCAGCCCACGGCGCAGAGCCTGTCGGCGGCGGCGACGATCTCCTCGGTGAGCTGGGTGCGGGAGCGGATGCCCACGAAATGGGCATCGGCGATCTTGGCCTTGAGCTCGTCTTCGGGCAGGGAGGTCTTGAGGTACTCGATGTTGCTGTAGCCCTGGGAGCGCAGGCTCTCCAGGGCGCTCTGGTGAACCCCTTCAAGCAGCAGGAAACGGATCTTGTCTTTGTCGAGGGAAAACTGGTTCATGGCGCGCCCTTGAGTTATTGCTCTAGAAAACGTTTTCGTATCATCGGTGCCAAGGGCAGGTCAAGCCTGCCCTGGTGTCACGACAGAGTCTGGACGCCTTCGGGGCTGCCCACCAGCACGGTATCGGCGCCGCGGGCGGCGAAGAGGCCGTTGGTGACCACGCCCACTATGGCGTTGATGCGGGTTTCCAGGGCTACCGGATCGGTGATGGCCAGGTTGTGTACATCCAGGATCAGGTTGCCGTTGTCGGTGACCACACCTTCACGCCAGACCGGATCGCCGCCCAGCTTGACCAGCTCCCTGGCCACGTAGGAGCGGGCCATGGGGATCACTTCCACCGGCAGCGGGAATTGGCCCAGCACCTCGACCTGCTTGCTCTGGTCCACTATGCAGACGAATTGCTTGGCGACGGCGGCGACGATCTTCTCCCGGGTCAGGGCGGCGCCACCGCCCTTGATCATGTGCTTGTGGGGGTTGATCTCGTCGGCGCCGTCCACATAGACGGACAGCTCGGAGACGCTGTTGAGGTCGAACACCTCGATGCCCAGGGCCTTGAGCTTCTCGGTGGACGCCTCGGAGGAGGACACCGCGCCTTCGATGTCGTGCTTGCGGGTGGCCAGGGCGTCGATGAAGTGGTTGACGGTGGAACCCGTGCCAACGCCGACGATGCTGCCTTCCTCAACGTACTCCAGGGCGGCCCAACCGACCGCCTTCTTCAATTCGTCCTGGGTCATGACATTGCTCTCTGATGGGTATTGGGCGCCATTATATCAGCGCCGGAAACGTTTGACCCCGCCCGGGGTGACAATGATTTCCAGCGGCTGATCCCAGGCTTCCACCGGCACCGCATCCACCTGCTGGCAGTCGTGGGCCAGGCCGATGATATGGCCCTGGTAACTGGCCAGGGTGCGGTCGTAGAAGCCGCCGCCCATGCCCAGGCGGTTGCCGGCATCATCGAAGGCCACCAGGGGGGTGAGGATCACGTCCAGTGTGGCCAGTGGCCAGATCCTGGTCACATCCAGGGGCGGCTCGGGAATGTTGAAGCGGTTGAAGGTCAGCTCGCCATGGGGGGCATGTTCGAGGAACAGCAGGTGGCCCTTTTTGAAGGGGTGCAGCACCGGCAGGCAGCAGCGCTTTTGCCGCTCGCCCAGGGCGCTCTGCAGCGGCGCCGGATCCAGCTCGCCGTCGTTGGCCAGGTACAGGGCCAGGGTGTTGGCCCGCTGTACTTCCGGAAGGGACAGCACCTGTCTGGCCACGGCCCGGGCCGCGTCCCTTTGCTGGCTCATCGAGAGTTGGCGGCGTCGTTGCCGGGTCAGTTGGCGGAGCTGTTGGCGGTGATCCATGGGAAAGGTGCCCCGAAGTGCCGTTGCAGGCGCTGCCCTTGAACCCTGAGGTTCAAGGCGGGTGCTTGATCGCCACCGTAGGCTTCTCAGTACAGGCTGAGCCTGCTCAGTAGCGGCGAGGAAAACACCCTTAGGTATGGATATCGGCTCAGGGACTTAACCCGCTGACGCACACTCCAGGGACTTATTCGGTTGTTTTGCCGATCAGGGCCTGCTCTATGGTGTCCTGCAGGACCTTGATCTTGCGATCCATGGCTTCAGCATACTCACGGCCGCGCCCCTCGGCAAGCAGCAATTCATGGCTGAGATTCAAGGCCACCAGGGTTAGCAGTTGCTCACGATTTTGCAGGTCGGCCTTGCTGCGCAGATCCAGCAGGCGGCTCTCCAGATTGGCGGCAGCGGTGCGCAGGGCATCTTCCTGACCTGGGGGACAGGCCACATGGTGGCGGCGTCCCAGTATCACGATGTCGACGGCATCGGCTGTCATCCATTTCTCCTGCTGGTGATAGCGGTCGGGCCCTTGGCAAACGAGGGCCGCGACTATAAAGATTGCCCCGGACTGGATCAAGCCCTTGGCATTTCAGGCTGTGTTAGGATAGCGCCAAAGCGCTTTCGAGAATATGAATATGAGCCAAACCGCCAATCTTGCCTCCTATGGCGAGCTGATGGATCTGCTGGAAAGCCACCAGCTCACCACCACCCCGGCCGAACTGCACGGCATCCTCACCGGCCTGCAGGCCTGTGGCCTGGACATGGACGCCAAGGGCTACCAGGGCCTGGTCCAGGATCTGGTCAACAACAGCCAGCCGCTGGCGGCGCCGGTGCTGGAACAACTGAGCCTCTGTTATGAGCAGATCCGCCAGCAGCTGGCGTCCGCCGAATTCGCCCTGGAGCTGCTGTTGCCCGAGGAAGAGGCGACCCTGGCCGAACGCACCCGGGCCCTGACCCAGTGGGCCCAGGGCTTCCTGGCCGCCTACGGCGTTCAGGCCGGCGGCAGCAAGGTCTCCGCCGACGTGGAAGAAGCCCTGGCGGATCTGGCCGAGATCGCCAACCTCTCCGACGACGTGGACGAAGACGAGGAAACCGAGGCCGCCTTCATGGAAGTGGAGGAATACCTGCGGGTGGTGGCCATGCTGGTCTTCAACAGCCTGGGCCGCCAGCCCAAGGCGTCCCAGAAGACCCTGCACTGAGGCCGACGGTCGGAAAGCGAGACAATGGCGCACAGAGATACTGATGTCGTGATCCTGGGGGGCGGCATGGTGGGGGCGACCCTGGCCTGGGGCCTGAGCCGCCAGCACCCCGACTGGACCGTCGACGTGGTCGAGCTGGTGCCGCCCCGGGATGAACTCCAGCCCAGCTTCGACGACAGGGTCATCGCCCTGTCGGCGGGCTCCGTCGAGGCGTTAAAAGAGCTGGCCCTGTGGCCCGAACTGGCCAAGCTGGCCCAGCCCATCCACCATATCCATGTTTCCGAGCGCGGCGGCTTCGGCCAGGCCCAACTGCACCGCCAGGACTACCGGGTCGATGCCCTGGGCCAGGTGCTGGCGGTCAGGGACATGGGGGCTCTGCTGCACAAGCGCCTGGGCGACAGCGGGGTACGCTGGCACTGCCCGGACAGCCTGGAGGCGGTGGAGCAGGGTAGCGACGGCCACGCATTGACCCTTAAGAGCGGCACTCGCCTTCATTGCCGCTTGCTGGTGGTGGCGGAAGGGGGCAATTCCCCGGGCCGGGCCAGGCTGGGCATAGGCCACCAGGTTCAGGACTATCACCAGACCGCCATCATCGCCAACATACAGACCAGCCAGCCCCATGACGGCTGGGCCTATGAACGCTTCACCCCGACCGGTCCCCTGGCGCTGCTGCCGATGACCGAAGGCCGGATGAACCTGGTGCTGTGCGTACGCCCAGAAGAACAGGAACAATTGCTGGCCCTGCACAGCGACCAGTTCGCCCGGGAGCTGCAGCGCCGCTTCGGCTGGCGCCTGGGCGCCATAGAAGCGGTGGGCCTGCGCCACGCTTATCCCTTGAAGCTGATCACCGCCGATCAGATCCGCGGCCACCGCTCGGTGATCCTCGGTAATGCCGCCCACAGCCTGCACCCCATCGCCGGCCAAGGCTTCAACCTGGGCCTTCGGGATCTGGTGGATCTGCTGGCCTGCCTCAGGGACCAGGACGATCCCGGCCATTACCAGGCCCTGGCCAGGTGGCAGGCCAGGCGCGAGCCCGATCTGCGCCGCACCATAGGCACCACAGACGGCCTGGTGTCCCTGTTCGCCAACGACTGGGCCGGCCTCAAGTTGGGCCGCAACCTGGGGCTGTCGGCCCTGCACCACCTGCCCGCCCTCAAGGAAAAGCTGGCCTGGCAGATGCTGGGATGGAGAAGCTGATGCAATTGAATGAAACCGATGCGCTGGTGGCCGCTGCCGGGTGCCGGCAGGGGAGCTGGAGAAGCCGATGCAACTGAATGAAACCGATGTACTCATTAACAGTGCCGGTATGCAATTGGGTGCTGCCTGGCGGCAGGGAACCTGGAGAGACTGATGCAACTGAATGAAACCGATGTGCTGATCAACGGTGCCGGCATGGTCGGTGCCGCCCTGGCGCTGATGCTGGCCAGGGGCGGGCTCCGCGTCACCCTGGTGGACGGTGTAGAGCCCAGCAGCGACTTCGACGCCATTGCCGATACCAGGGTCAGCGCCATCTCCGACGCTTCCCGTGCCCTGCTGGAGGGGCTTGGCGCCTGGCAGCATATCGAACGTACCGGCCCCTACGCCGACATGCATGTGTGGGAGCAGGACAGCAGCGCCGCCATCCATTTCAGTGCTGCCGAGATCCAGGCGGACCTCCTTGGCCACATCGTCGAGAATCGCCAGATCCAGCTGGCCCTGTGGCGGCAACTGCGCCTTGAGGCCAATGTCAGCCTGATCTGCCCGGCCAGCCTGGCCAGCTTCGCCCGCTCCGAACAGCATCTGCTGGCCACGTTGGACAATGGCCAGCTTGTCAGTGCCAGGCTGCTGGTGGGCGCCGACGGTGCCCATTCCCGGGTCCGTGAGCTGGCCGACATGCCCGTCAGCTTCCGCGACTATGGCCACCACGCCCTGGTGGCCACGGTGCAGACCCAGGAACCGCACCAGCACACCGCCTGGCAAGTCTTCAAGCCCCTAGGACCTTTGGCCTTGCTGCCGCTGTGGCAGCAGGATCAGTGCTCCATCGTCTGGTCCACCACGCCGGAAGAAGCCAAGGCGCTGATGGCCCTGGACGACGACGGCTTCAACCAGCGTCTGCGCCTGGCCTTCGACAACCGCCTGGGCGCGACCCGGGTCCTGTCCAAACGCCAGTGCTTCCCGCTCAGGGCCCGTTTCGCTCGGGACTTCGTCCAGGAGCGCATCGCCCTGGTCGGGGACGCCGCCCACACCATACATCCGCTGGCGGGGCAGGGGGTGAACCTGGGCTTCAAGGATGCCATCGCCCTGGCCTCCCACCTGCTGTCGGCGCGGGCGCTGGATAAGGATCCGGGCAGCCTCAAGGTGCTGGCCCCCTACGGCCGCGAGCGCAAGACCGATGCCCTGGCCGTATTGGCCGCCATGGGCGCCCTGAAAAACGGTTTCGTCAGCGGCAATCCATTAGTCAAATTTGCAAGAAGGCTGGGGCTTTCCGGGGTCGACAGGCTGCCGCCGCTGAAACGGCTTTTTATCGATGAAGCAAGGGGTAAGGCTGCCCTTGCCGAGCTGGACAAGCTGGCATCTTCGCATAAGATTTTTTCATGATCCCCGGCGGCTTTCTCAAAGCCGCCTCAGACTGTATAATTCCCACCCAGTCAGGGCCCCTGCGGCCTCCCCGGAAACGCCGCCCCGGCGGCGACCAAGACAAGGGAATTATCATGACCAACAAAACCGTGCTCTTCGACGCCCACCTGGCCTGTGGCGCCAAGATGGTGGACTTCCACGGCTGGGAAATGCCGATCAACTACGGCTCCCAGATCGAGGAACACCACGCCGTGCGGGGCGACGCCGGCATGTTCGATGTCTCCCACATGACGGTGGTGGACCTCAAGGGCGACAAGACCCGTGATTTCCTGCGTCACCTGCTGGCCAACGACGTAGCCAAGCTGCAGGTGCCCGGCAAGGCCCTGTACACCGGCATGCTCAACGAGCAGGGCGGTGTCATCGACGATCTCATCGTCTACTTCCTGACCGAAGACTTCTTCCGCCTGGTGGTCAACTCCGCCACCCGCGAAAAGGATCTGGCCTGGATCCGCCAGCACGCCGAAGCCCATGGCGTCAGCGTCACCGAGCGTGACGACCTGGCCATGATCGCCGTCCAGGGCCCCAAGGCCAAAGAGAAGGCCGCCGCCGTGTTCAGCGACGAGCAGAAGGCCGCCGTGGACGGCATGAAGCCCTTCTTCGGCGTCCAGGCCGGCGAGCTCTTCATCGCCACTACCGGCTATACCGGTGAGGCCGGCTACGAAATTTCCGTGCCCCAGGAGCAAGCGATTGCGCTGTGGAACGCCCTGGTCGAAGCGGGCGTCAAGCCGTGCGGCCTGGGTGCCCGCGACACCCTGCGCCTGGAAGCGGGCATGAACCTGTACGGCCAGGACATGGACGAGAGTGTCTCTCCCCTGGCCGCCAACATGGGCTGGACCATTGCCTGGGAACCGGCCGAGCGCGACTTTATCGGCCGCGCCGCTCTCGAACAGCACAAGGCCGACGGTACCGAACAGCTGGTGGGCCTGGTGATGGAAGAAAAGGGCGTGCTGCGCCACGGCCTCAAGGTCATCACCGCAGCCGGTGAAGGCGTCATTACCTCCGGCACCTTCTCGCCGACCCTGGGTCATTCCATCGCCCTGGCCCGCGTCCCGGCCGGCGACTTCGACACCGCCCAGGTGGAGATGCGCAAGAAGCTGGTGGACGTGAAAGTCGTCAAACCGGCCTTTGTGCGTAACGGCAAAAAGGTCTGCTAACCTAACTGAGTCACCCGTTTTAGGCCCAAATTGAAGGAACGGAAAAAACAATGAGCAACATCCCCAACGAGCTGAAGTACGCCTCCTCCCACGAATGGGTTCGCAAGGAAGGTGACGGCACCTACACCGTCGGTATCACCGAACACGCCCAAGAGCTGCTGGGTGACATGGTGTTCGTTGAGCTGCCGGAAGTGGGCAGTGAAGTGAACGCCGGCGACGACGTGGCCGTGGCCGAGTCCGTCAAGGCCGCCTCCGACGTCTACACCCCGCTGACCGGCGAGATCGTTGCCGTCAATGAGGCCCTGGAAGACGCCCCCGAGACCGTCAACTCCGACCCCTATGGCGACGGCTGGCTGTTCCGCGTCAAGGCCAGTGACGAAGGCGAGCTGGAAGACCTGCTCGACGCCGAAGGCTACCAGGCCGTCATCGAAGAAGAATAAGCCCTGTTCAGTGTGTACAAAGCCCCGGCGTCAGCGTCGGGGCTTTGTTTAGCGAGGAAGTAACCATGTCCGACAACCGTTCCCTGTCCGAGCTCGAATACCACAACGCCTTCATCGATCGCCACATCGGCCCAGACGCCGCCGAGACCGAGGCCATGCTGGAGGTGCTGGGCACCGACTCCGTCGACGCCCTTATCGAAGAAACCGTACCGGCAAGCATCCGCCTGCCCGAGGGCCTCAACATAGGCCCGGCCCGTACCGAAGAAGAGACCCTGGCCTACCTCAAGTCCGTGGCCGGCAAGAACAAGATCTTCAAGTCCTACATCGGCATGGGCTACCACCCGACCCTGGTGCCGGGCGTGATCCAGCGTAACGTGCTGGAAAACCCGGGCTGGTACACCGCCTACACCCCCTACCAGCCGGAAATCGCCCAGGGCCGCCTGGAGGCCATCCTCAACTTCCAGCAGCTGACCCTGGACCTGACCGGTCTGGATCTGGCCTCCGCCTCGCTGCTGGACGAAGCCACCGCCGCCGCCGAGGCCATGGCCCTGGCCAAGCGGGTGTCCAAGAACAAGAAGGCCAACACCTTCTTCATCGACGAAAACTGCCATCCCCAGACCATCAACGTGGTGCAGACCCGCGCCGAGGCCTTCGGCTTCGAGACCCTGGTCGCGGCCCCGGAAAAGGCCGAGGGCCTGGATCTGTTCGGTGCCCTGTTCCAGTACCCGGACAGCACCGGCGAGGTGCGGGATCTCAATGATCTGATCGCCGCCGTCCAGGGCCAGAAGGGCATAGTGGCCGTGGCCGCCGACATACTGTCGCTGGTGCTGCTCAAGGCGCCCGGCCACCTGGGCGCCGACGTGGTGCTCGGCTCTGCCCAGCGCTTCGGTGTGCCCATGGGCTACGGTGGCCCCCACGCCGCCTTCTTCGCCACCCGCGACGCCTACAAGCGCTCCATGCCCGGCCGCATCATCGGCGTGTCCAAGGACAGCCGCGGCAAGCCGGCCCTGCGCATGGCCATGCAGACCCGCGAGCAGCACATCCGTCGTGAAAAGGCCAACTCCAACATCTGTACCGCCCAGGTGCTGCTGGCCAACATGGCCTCCTTCTATGCCGTCTACCACGGTCCCGAAGGCCTCAAGCGCATCGCCGGCCGGGTGCACCGCCTCACCGACATCCTGGCCCTGGGCCTCAAGGACAAGGGCCTGGCCATCCGCAACAGCCATTGGTTCGATACCCTGACCGTGGAAGTGGCCGACAAGGCCGCCGTCATCGCCAAGGCCCAGGCCAAGGGCGTGAACCTGCGTGCCGACCTGGACGGTGCCGTGGGTATCAGCCTGTCCGAGGCCACCACCAGGGCCGACCTGGTCGAGCTGTTCGACATCCTGGTCGGCGAGGAGCACGGCCTGGACCTGGATGCCCTGGATGTGCGCATCCAGCAGGGTGAGATCGAGTCCATCCCCGCGCACCTGCTGCGCGACGACGCCATCCTCACCCACGAGGTGTTCAACCAGTACCACTCCGAAACCGAGATGCTGCGTTACATCAAGCGCCTCGAGAACAAGGATCTGGCCCTGAACCACTCCATGATCACCCTGGGCTCCTGCACCATGAAGCTCAACGCCACCGCCGAGATGATCCCGGTGAGCTGGCCCGAGTTCGCCGAGCTGCACCCCTTCTGCCCGGCGGATCAGGCCCAGGGCTACCACGAGATGATCTCCGGGCTGGGCGACTGGCTGGTCGACATCACCGGCTACGACGCCGTCTGCATGCAGCCCAACTCCGGCGCCCAGGGCGAATACGCCGGCCTGCTGGCCATCCGCAAATACCACGAATCCCGTGGCGAGGGTCACCGCAACATCTGCCTGATCCCCAGCTCCGCCCACGGCACCAACCCGGCCTCGGCCCAGATGGCCAGCTACAAGGTGGTGGTGGTGGCCTGCGACAAGCAGGGCAACGTGGACATGGACGATCTGCGCGCCAAGGCCGCGGAAGTGGCCGACAACCTGGCCTGCATCATGATCACCTATCCGTCCACCCACGGCGTCTATGAAGAGACGGTGCGTGAGATCTGCGACATCGTCCACCAGCACGGTGGCCAGGTGTACATGGACGGTGCCAACATGAATGCCCAGGTCGGCCTGACCTCCCCGGGCTTTATCGGCTCCGACGTGTCCCACCTCAACCTGCACAAGACCTTCTGCATCCCCCACGGTGGCGGCGGTCCCGGCATGGGTCCCATCGGCGTGAAGAGCCACCTGGCGCCCTTCATGCCCAACCACCCGGTGGTGACCATAGAGGGCTCCCAGGCCGAGATGGGCGCCGTGTCCGCCGCTCCCTACGGCAGCGCCGGCATCCTGCCCATCTCCTGGATGTACATCGCCATGATGGGCTCCGCCGGCCTGAGGGACGCCACCAAGTACGCCATCGTCAACGCCAACTACATGGCTACCCGCCTGGCCGAGCGCTTCCCGATCCTCTACACGGGTCGCAACGGTCGCATCGCCCACGAGTGCATCGTCGACCTGCGCCCGCTCAAGGAGGAGACCGGTATCTCCGAGCTGGACGTGGCCAAGCGCCTGATGGACTACGGCTTCCACTCCCCGACCATGTCCTTCCCGGTGGCCGGCACCCTGATGATCGAGCCCACCGAGTCCGAGTCCAAGGCGGAGATGGATCGCATGATCGAGGCCCTGCTGGCCATTCGCACCGAGATCGACAAGGTGGCCAGCGGCGAGTGGACCCTGGACGACAACCCCCTGGTCAACGCCCCCCACACCCAGGACGACGTCATGGACGCCGCCTGGGAGCGGGCCTACGACAGGGCCACCGCGGTGTTCCCGGTGGAAGCCGTTCGCCAGAACAAGTTCTGGCCCACCGTCAACCGCATCGACGATGTCTACGGTGACCGCAACCTGTTCTGCGCCTGTGTGCCCATGGAAGCCTATCAGGACTAAGCGCCTGATAAGCTGATAAAAACCCCCGCGCCCGCGGGGGTTTTTTGTTTGACAAGGGGTTGACCCTTGGTCAGTATGGAGTCAGGTCGTCACGACCATGGAGCTTCTTCGTCACAGGGAAAGTGGCCTTATCCTCGCGTTGTCTACCTTCCCTTGGCCAAGAGCCGTTGCCATCATCAGTCTCTCTCGGGGTTCCCTTTCCTGAAAATGGATCCCTTCGTTACCCCATCGAAGATGGGGTTTTTTTTGCCTTTTTCGCCAATGGCTGGCGTAGCTCGCCACCGTTGAGCCAGACATAAGCGTTAATATCTTGTTTCATAAGTGTTTTTGTCTTTTGGCCTGGTATTTGCCTGAATAGGGGCATTACGACCAAAAGGAGAAAACCATGAAAAAGCAATGGCTTGCCCTGGCCCTGTGCCTGCCCCTGAGCGCCTGTGTCTTCCACGTAGGTGGCGACCACGACGGCGACTATGTTCAGCACAGCCAGGAAAACCGGGAAGAGCGCAACAGGGAGGCCATCGGCGGCTTCATGCCCGGCCTGGCCCTGGATCAGGTCCAGACCCGCCTGGGCACCCCGGATTTCGACAACCTGCTGGCGGACGGCCACCGGGTGCTCTATTACCGCACCCAGCGCCGCCATGGTGACGGCATGACCACCAGGGACGAGTGCACGCCGCTGATCTTCAAGGACGGCATTCTGCTAGGCTGGGGGGACTTGGCCCTGCAACGACTCTGATTAAGGAAGCACCAGGATGGATGGAACAATGATGGTGGTCTTGATCGTGTTGATCGTGTTCGCGTTCATCACCTTCAATAACATCGCCAGCCGCAAGCACAAGATGGAAGAAATGCGCCTGACCAGCCAGGCCGCCAACGATGACGAGCTGACCCAGCTTCGTGCCCAGGTGGTCAGGATGGAAGAGCGTATCCGGACCCTGGAAACCATAGTCACCGACGAGGGCTACCAGGTCGGCCAGGCCATCGAAAACCTGAAGTAACAGAGGCGCCCAAGGGCGCCTCCTTCATTTCTGGACGGCCAGCATCCTGGCCAGGCCGTCCATGGCGGTGGACACCCCGGCCAGGGACCAGCCCCCGTCCACCGGCAGCACCACACCGCTGATGTAGGAGGCCAGGGGCGAGGCCAGGAAGAGGGCGGCATTGGCCAGATCCTCGGGGCTGCCGTTTCGCTTCAGCGGCACCGAGTCGGCCACCATGTCGGTCAGCTGCGCCGTGGGCGCCAGTCGCTTCATGCCTTCGGTACCGGCTATGGGACCGGGCACCAGCGAGTTGACGCGGATCCCCTCAGGCCCCCATTCCATGGCCAGGGTGCGGGTGATCATGTCGACACCGGCCTTGGCGGCGCAGACATGGCTCTGCAGCGCCATGGGCACATAGGCCTGGGGAGCGGAGATATTGATGATGCAGCCCGGGCGGGCCAGGTGCGGGTAGGCTCCCTTCATCACGTGGAAGGTGCCCAGCAGATCGATGTCCACTACCGACTTGAAGGCGTTGGCCGACATGGCCTTGGCGCTGGCCGGGAAGTTGCCGGCGGCGCCGCTGACCAGCACCTGGATGGGGGAGCCGAAGCGCTCCGCGGCCTGCCCGAACACCTTGGCCACCGCCTCGGCCTCGCGCACGTCGACACTGTAGCCGAAGGCGTCGCTGCCCAGGGCCTTGAGTTCGGCCACGGCCGCGTCCACCTTGTCCTGGGAGCGACTGGCCACGGCGACCCGGGCGCCGGCAGCGGCAAAGCCTTTGGCGATGCCGAGGTTGATACCGCTGGTGCCGCCCATGACGAAAACGGCGTGTCCGGAAAAATCAAAGGCCATCTGTGACTCCTTGTCCAAGGCCAGCCGTGCTGGCCGTCAGAAACTAAGTGGTTGCCAATAAAGTGCTTTTCTTAATTCGGTCAGGCCCTATAATCGGGTCTTGCGCGGGCGTAGTTCAATGGTAGAACGGCAGCTTCCCAAGCTGCATACGAGGGTTCGATTCCCTTCGCCCGCTCCAGTTTCCTTTCTCAATCAAGCTGTTGCAGCATGCGCTCGGCCAGATCCAGGCCGGCCAGGTAGGCACCTTCCATGCGGCCGCCGTGGCTCCAGTCACCGCCGGCGCCCAGTTTCAACGAGGTATCGAACAGGATCCGGCTGCCGTGAGATTCGGCCGGCCTGGCGAAGCGCCATCTGTGGGCGAAGCCGGCCATCGGCTCGGTCGGGGTCAGGCGCAGCAGCTCGAAGAAGCGCTCGCCGAGCATGCTGACCACGTCCTCCGGTTCGGCCTCCATGAATTCCCGGCTCCATTCCGAGGTGGCGTGCAGCACCCAGCATTGCGGGTGGCTCATGCGCTGGGGTTTGGAGGAGTCTTCGGCCAGCCACTCCAGGCAATCGTCGGTGACGAAGGCGGCCTTGATGATGGTATCCAGGGGTTCGGCGAAGGCCAGGCCCACCGCCCAGCAGGGCAGCATCTTTACCTGGCGAGCCGCCAGCGCCAGGCGCGGGCTGGCCTGGAGCAGGGGCACCGACTGCTGGGCCGGGGTGGTGACCAGCAGGCCATCGAAGGGACCCCTGGCCTCGCCCTGCACAGTTTCCAGCCACCAGCGCTGATCGCGGACGTGGCAGGCGACGATCTGCTCGTTGAAATGCACCTCCAGGCTGTCGGCCAGGCGACGGGTGATGACGCTCATATGGGGTTGGCCCACGAAGCGGCTGGTGACATCGGGGGAGGGGTGAAGCTGATCCAGGGACAGCTGGTAGGGGGTCATGTGCCATTCGCCGGCGATGCCCAGTGCCTGCCAGTTGCCCAGTTCGTCGATAAAGCGGGGGTGGCGGGCGGTGAAGTACTGGGCGCCCAGATCGAAGCTGCCCCAGGGGGTGCGCCGGGAAACCATGCGGCCGCCGGTTCCGCGGCTCTTCTCGAACAGTGAAACCTGGTGGCCCTGGCCGTGCAGGAGCCGACCTGCACTCAATCCTGCCAGACCTGCCCCCACGATAGCGACCCTGGCCATAAAGCACCCCTAAGTAAAATCAGTGTCTTTATGTACTGAGCATAACCCGCTTTTGCAGGACTTTCTTTGCGTCAGCGCCCAACCCGGGCAGAGGCTGTCGGCCTGATGACCAGGGGAGCCAGGGCGGCAAAGACAAAGAACAGGCCGAGCCAATGGACCGGCTGGCGACTGTCGAAGTGGCTGGAGGCCAGCACCAGGGCGGCCATCGTCAGCAGGGCTATCCTGGCCCAGTTGGGGATCGGCATGACGTCTTCTCACAACAAGTGTTAGTGAGAATTATTATCAAACGAGCCCCGTCAGGCAAGGCCAAAATGCTGGCTGAGCAACCGGCTGGTATAGAGGCTGCGCAGGTAGAAGCCCTTGGGCTGGACGGCCACCAGCTCCCCTTCGCTGTTGCGGGCCAAGGTCTTGACACGGCCGTTGGCGGCCTTGGGGCGCAGTTGCAGGTATTGGCCCTTGTGGGCGCTGATCTCGTCGAAGCGGCCCAGGGCCAGCAGCTCCACCAGTTCTTCCCAGTCCCGGCGCAGTATGGCTTCCTCGTCCGGTTGCAGGCTGTGCAGCATGGGGGTGGCGATCAGCCTTTCGGCAGGGGCCAGGCTGCGCTCGGCCAGGATCGGGATCCACAGCACCCGGGCCAGCTTGGCGCGGACATGGGAACCCTGCCATTGTACGCCCTGCCAGCCCTCGTAGGGGGCCACGGCAACGAAGGTGCTCTCCAGGGGACGGCCCTGGCGATCGATGGGCAGGGTCTTGAGCTCGACGCCCAGCTCGGGAAAGTCCGGCTCGGGCCTGGAGCCGGCCTGGGCCCCCAGGAAATGCTCCAGCAGCAGCCCCATCCAACCCTTTTCCCGCTTCAGATCCTTGGGTACGGAAAGGCCGGCCCGATCGGCCAGTTCGGCCAGGGTGAAGCCGGACAGGGCTCTGGCCCTGTCCTGGAGTTCGTCCAGGGACTGTGGTCTGGTGGTGCAGGGAATGCTCGGCATGGGGGGCATTGTATAGTGGCCGGCCGGCAAATTGCAGTGATGAAAAAAACACCAGCCTCAATCGAAAGCCACCTGTGAACAAGGTGAGAAACAATCTTCAGTAATAACCTGCTGTAAAATAAGGAAAACTTTCTTCATTTCTGATCGCTTTCACCAGCGGGCCAAGCCTTTTCCTCATGGTTCGGTCCAGTGCTCCACACGGTTATGCACAGAGTGCAGGGATAACTGCGATCCCGGTGCAGGAAACTGGGGATCCATACAGGATCCTGGCCGCTTTCTGGCCGCCTTTCGGGGTGATAATGGCCAGGCTTTGTGGATAAAAGTCCGCTGTTTACCTTTTGAACAGGGACACTTTTCCACAGCGCTCCACAAAGTCTTGCCAGGATCCCTGGACTGTCAATAGGGATCCTGTGCGTTTTTTGTTTTTATTATCCATTGAAAGTAAAGGGAAAAGTGTTTTTTCATGTCTTGCCGTGACGATCGCCTTGCTAGCGCTGTGGACGCATCCACGGATCTATACAAAAGGATGCACAGCTTTATGCACAAGTGGTGTGAGTAATTTTCCCAAGCAGGCTCAAGCGAAATGCCTAGTGCTGTTTATAAGTTCTACTGATCGTCTAACTTATCAACTGTATGGGGAAATTTTCCCCGGATTTAAGGGTTTGCCGCACTTCCCCATATATGGAACAATCCAATGAAGATTCGAATTGCATCGAGGCAGTGGTGATCGACAGTGACGGCTTCAGGCCCAATGTCGGTATCGTGATCTGCAATCAGAAGGGCCAGGTATTCTGGGCCCGTCGCCATGGCCAGCATTCATGGCAGTTTCCCCAAGGTGGCATCCATGACGGCGAGTCGCCGGAGCAGGCCATGTATCGGGAGCTTTGGGAAGAAGTGGGACTGCACAAAAAGGATGTGAAGATCCTGGCGGTCAGCCGACACTGGTTGCGGTATCGATTACCCAAGAGGATGGTACGCCGGGACCAAAACCCGGTGTGTATCGGTCAGAAACAGAAGTGGTTCCTGTTGCAGCTGGTTGGGCCGGAATCGGCGGTCAACTTCAGGGCCACCGGCCACCCCGAATTCGACGACTGGCGCTGGGTCAGCTACTGGTATCCGGTACGCCAGGTGGTGTCCTTCAAGCGGGACGTCTACCGGCGGATGATGAAGGAATTTGCCGCCACCGCCATGCCTTTCCAACGTAACGAGCGGCGCAGGGGCTAGGCATGCTGACCGGCTTGCAGGCGATCGTTCAGAAGGTCAACCGGGCTGCGAGCCTGAACGAGGCCATGGCCTGGCTGGTCGAGGCCACCTGCGAACTTTTCCAAACCGAAGTCTGCTCCATCTACCTGGCCGACGACGAGGACAGGGTGCTGCAACTGGTGTCCACCCAGGGGTTGAGCCTGCCCCAGGGCGAGATCTGCACCCTGGCCTATGGCGAGGGCCTGGTCGGCCTGGTGGCCACCAGGGAAGAGCCCCTCAACCTTGGCGACGCCCAACACCACCCCGCCTTCAAGTTGATCACCGGCCTGGGTGAAGAACCCTTCCATTCCTTTTTGGGCGTGCCCATCATCTTCCGGCGCCGGGTGCTGGGCGTGCTCACCGTCCAGCAGCGCCAGCCCCGTGTCTTCGCCGCCGAGGAAGAGGCGGCCCTGATGACCCTGGCCAGCCAGCTGGCCCCGGTACTGGCCAATGTGGAGGAGCGCTCCCGGCTGCTGGAGGCCAGCTCCGGCTGGCGGCGCAGCGTCAAGGGCCAGCCCGGCGCCCCCGGGGTGGCCATCGCCAGGGCCTGGGTCCGCCTGGGCAGCCAGAGCCTGGACGAGATCACCTTTGCCCAGGTGGAAGACAGCCAGGCCGAGCTGGCGCGCTTCGACCTGGCCGTGGCCGACACCAGGGCCCAGCTCCAGGCCCTGATCGACAGCCTGTCGTCGCTGCCGGCCGAGGCCAGGGCCATCTTCGAGCTGTACCTGCAGTTGCTGGCGCCGGCCAGCCTGGGCGAGCCGGTGCACCAGCAGATCCGCAGCGGCGTCAGCGCCGAGTGGGCCCTCAAGCTGGTGCTGGGGGAGGCCATGGGCCGGTTCGAAGCCATGGAGGACGCCTACCTGCGGGAGCGGGGCGCCGATCTGCGCGATCTGGGCAACCGTTTGCTGAGCGTGTTGCAGGGCGAACAGGCGGCGCCGGCCGCCGGCGATGGCGAGCTGGTGCTGGTGGCCGACGAGGTCACCGCCGCCATGCTGGCCGAGGTGCCCAGGGCCCAGCTCAAGGGCATACTGTCCCGGCGCGGCTCCGGTCACTCCCACGCCGCCATCCTGGCCAGGGCCATGGGCATTCCCGCGGTCATGGGGGTGGGCTCCCTGCCGCTGAGCCTGGTCCAGGGCCGGGCGCTGATCCTGGACGGCTACGCCGGCCGCTGTTATTTCGATCCCGAGCCCAGCCTGATCCGCGAATTCGAGCGCCTGGTGGAGGAAGAAAAGCTGTTGACCGAGGCCCTGGGCGACATGGCCGGCCCGGCCCTGAGCCTGGATGGCGAGGCGGTCACAGTGATGCTCAACGCCGGCCTGTCCGCCGATGCCGATATCGCCTCCAACCTGGGGGTGGACGGGGTCGGCCTGTACCGCACCGAGGTACCCTTCATGCTGGGCAGCCGCCTGCCCGGCGAAGCGGAGCAGTTCCGTATCTATCGCCATGTGCTGGCCGCCTACCAAGGCAAGCCGGTGACCCTGCGCACCCTGGACATAGGTGGTGACAAGACCCTGCCCTACATGCCCATAGAGGAGGCCAACCCTTTCCTGGGCTGGCGCGGCATCCGCATCACCCTGGATCAGCCGGACGTGTTCCTGATCCAGCTCAGGGCCATGCTCAGGGCCCACCAGCAGCTGGGCAACCTTCGGCTGATGCTGCCCATGGTGTCGTCCGTGGCCGAGGTGGACGAGGCCCTGCGCCTGCTGCGCCAGGCCCACCACGAGCTCCAGGAGGAGCTGGGCCAGGCCTTCGAGCTGCCCGACGTGGGGGTGATGCTGGAGGTGCCGGCCATCCTCTACCAGCTGCCGCAGCTGGCCGAGCGGGTGCAGTTCGTGTCCGTGGGCACCAATGATCTGACCCAGTACCTGCTGGCGGTGGATCGCAACAACGCCAGGGTGGCGGAGCTGTTCGACCCCTTCCATCCCGCCGTGGTCCAGGTCCTGCACCAGATCAGCCGCCAGTGCGCCGAGCTGGATCTGGAGCTGGCGGTCTGTGGCGAGCTGGCCGGCGAGGTGCTGGGGCTGGTGCTGCTGCTGAGCCTGGGCTACCGGCGCTTTTCCATGAACACCAGCCAGGTGGCCAAGGCCAAGCACCTGGTCGGCAAGCTGTCCCTGGCGGAGCTGGCCGAGGGCAGGGCCGAGCTGCTGGCGGCCGCCGATGCCGACCGGCTCTGCTGGCTGCTTCGTGAACGGCTGGTGGCGGTGGGCCTGTCCGGCTGGTTGAGGGGAGGGCGTTAGGCTAACATGACGCCCTTTATGAAGCTGGGGACCGGCCCTTGTCGTTGATCATCATTGCCTGTCTGTTGTTGGGGGCCCTGGCCGGGCTCTTGTCCGGGCTGCTGGGCATAGGCGGTGGCCTGGTGATAGTGCCGGCCCTGGCCTGGCTGCTGCCCCTGGCCGGGGTCCAGGAAGAACTGGTGATGCCCATGGCCCTGGCCACCTCCCTGGCCACCATCTGCTTCACCGGCAGCTCCTCCATGTGGGCCCACCACAGGCGCGGCAATATCCCCTGGAAGGTGGCCCGCTACCTGGTGCCTGGCATGATCCTGGGCGGCCTGCTGGGCGCCCAGGTGGCGGCCCTGCTCAGCCCGTTCTGGCTGAAACGGCTTTTTGCCGCCTTCCTGTTCTTCTCCGCCGCCCGCATGATCTGGAGCAAGGTGCCCAAGGGCGAGGGCCGCACCGAGCTGGCGCTGCCCTGGGCCCTGGGGCTGGGCATGGCGGTGGGCACCCTGTCGTCGCTGCTGGGCATAGGGGGGGGCGTGCTGATGGTGCCGCTGCTGACCTGGCTGGGCGTGGCGCTGACCGCCGCCGTGGCCACCGCCGCCGTCAACACCCTGGCCGTGGCCCTGTCCGGCTCCCTGAGCTATGCCTGGCTCGGTGCCGGCCAGCCCGGCCTGCCGGAAGGCAGCCTGGGCTACATCTACCTGCCGGCGTTGCTGGCGCTGCTGCCCGGGGCCTTCGTGATGGCCCAGGTGGGGGTCAGGCTGCTGAGCCGGATCCCGGCGCCTTTGATGCGTAAGCTTTTTGCCCTGCTGCTGCTGGCGGTGGGGCTGGAAATGTTGCTGAACTGAGGACTTGCATGACCACACCCATCATCTTCCCGGACATCGATCCGGTGATCTTCAGCATAGGGCCGCTGGCGGTACGCTGGTACGGCCTGATGTACCTGCTGGGCTTCGTTGCCGCCATCTGGCTGGCCAATGGCCGCGCCGCCAGGCCGAACTCCGGCTGGAGCAAGGACGACGTCAGCGATCTGCTCTTCTATGGCTTCCTGGGGGTGATCCTGGGTGGCCGCATCGGCTATGTGCTCTTCTACCACTTCGATCTCTTCCTGGCCAACCCCCTCTACCTGCTGCGCATCGACCAGGGCGGCATGTCCTTCCACGGCGGCCTGCTGGGGGTGATCCTGGCCATGGCCTGGTTCGGCCGCAAGAGCCGGCGCAGCTTCCTGACCATCGCCGATTTCGTGGCGCCCCTGGTGCCGGTCGGCCTGGGCTTCGGCCGCATCGGCAACTTCATCAACGGCGAGCTTTGGGGGCGCACCACGGATCTGCCCTGGGGCATCGTCTTCCCCACCGGCGGGCCGCTGCCGCGCCACCCCAGCCAGCTGTATGAAGCGCTGCTGGAAGGCCTGGTGCTGTTCATGGTGCTGTGGTGGTTCTCGGCCAAGCCCAGGCCCAGGGGCGCCGTGGGCGGCCTGTTCCTGATCGGCTACGGCGGCTTCCGCTCCCTGGTGGAATTCGTCCGTGAGCCCGATGCCCACCTGGGCCTGCTGGGCGGCGTCATCACCATGGGGCAACTGCTCAGCCTGCCGATGATCCTGGGCGGCATGGCACTGATGTTCTGGAGTTACAAGCAAGGGGAGAAGAGGGCGTGAAGGCTTACCTGGAATTAATGGACAAGATCCTCACCGAGGGCACCCAGAAGGACGACAGGACCGGCACCGGCACCCTGTCCCTGTTCGGCCACCAGATGCGCTTCGACCTCAGCCAGGGCTTTCCCCTGGTCACCACCAAGAAGTGCCACCTGAGATCCATCATCCACGAGCTGCTGTGGTTCCTGAGCGGCGACACCAACATCGCCTACCTGAAGGAGAACGGCGTCAGCATCTGGGACGAATGGGCCGACGACAAGGGCGATCTGGGCCCCGTCTACGGCGCCCAGTGGCGCAGCTGGCCGACCCCGGACGGCCACCATATCGACCAGCTCAGCCAGGTCATGGAGCAGATCAGGACCAACCCGGACTCGCGGCGCCTGATCGTCTCGGCCTGGAACGTGGCCGAGCTGGACAAGATGGCCCTGGCCCCCTGCCACGCCTTCTTCCAGTTCTACGTGGCCGACGGCAAGCTGTCCTGCCAGCTCTACCAGCGCAGCTGCGACGTCTTCCTGGGCCTGCCCTTCAACATCGCCAGCTATGCCCTGTTGACCCACATGGTGGCCCAGCAGTGCGGCCTGGAGGTGGGTGACTTCGTCTGGACCGGCGGCGACGTGCACCTCTATGCCAACCACCTGGAGCAGGCCAGGCTGCAGCTGGCCCGGGAGCCCAGGCCCCTGCCCAGGCTGGCCATCAAGCGCAGGCCGGACAGCCTGTTCGATTACCGCTTCGAGGACTTCGAGATCCTCGATTACGATCCCCACCCCCATATCAAGGCCCCGGTGGCCGTGTAATAGAAAAGCCGCCCAAAGGGGCGGCTTTTTCGTGCCTGGCAGGGGTTACTGGGACAGGAAGATCAGCGCCCCGGGCAGCAGGAAGAAGGCCGCCAGCACATAGCCGATGGCCAGGGGCACCCGGGTGCTGGCCAGCTCGCCCAGGGCCTCGGCGCCCTTGAGGGGCAGGTTGCGCAGGAAGGGCAGGCCGTAGATCAGCAGCACGCCCAGGCCGTTGTAGAGCAGGTGCACCAGGGCTATCTGCAGGGCGAAGGCGGCGAAGTCGCCGCTGGCGGCGGTGGCGGCCAGCAGGGCGGTCACGCAGGTACCTATGTTGGCGCCCAGGGTGAAGGGATAGATGTCCTTCACCTTCAGGGTGTTGGAGCCCACCAGGGGCACCACCAGGCTGGTGGTGGTGGAGGAGGACTGCACCAGCACGGTGACCAGGGTGCCGGAGGCGATGCCGGACAAGGGGCCCTTGCCGATGGCCCTGTGTAGCAGCTCCTTGGCACGGCCGGTCAGGGACTGCTTCAGCACCCGGCCCAGGGCGGTGATGGCGAAGAAGATGATGAATATGCCCGCCAGGATCATCAGCACGGCGCCGAAGGGCTCGGGGATGGCCGCCAGCACGCCCTTGGCCTCGCCGATCACCGGCTTGGTGATGGGCTTGATGAAGTTGAATTCCTTCAGCGACAGGCTGGCGTCGGTGTTCAGGGGGGCCACCAGCCAACCGCTCAGCTTCTCCAGCAGGCCGAAGGCCAGCTCCAGGGGCAGGAAGATGATCACCGCCAGCAGGTTGAAGAAGTCATGGATGGTGGCGGCGGAGAAGGCGCGCTTGAAGGCCTCCTTCTCGCGGACATGGCCCAGGCTCACCAGGGTGTTGGTGACGGTGGTGCCGATGTTGGCGCCCATGATCATGGGGATGGCGGTGGTCACCGGCAGGCCGCCGGCCACCAGGCCCACTATGATGGAGGTGACGGTGGAGGAGGACTGCACCAGGGCGGTGGCCACTATGCCGATCATCAGCGCCAGGAAGGGGTTGGCGGCAAAGGCGAACAGCTCCTCGGCATGGCCGCCGCTGGCCCATTTGAAGCCGCTGCCGATCATGCCTACCGCCAGCAGCAGCAGATACACCAGGGCGGTGATCTTCAGGGTGGTGAGCCAGGCCTTTTCGGCGGTGTTGGCGGCCTCTACGGCCGGGTTCTGGGTCAGACTGTCTGACATAACAAGGTCTCGGGTTAGCGATGTGCGCGCATGATGCCCTTTGTATATGTCAGTTTTTTTACAAGAGACGATTTAGATCAGAAAAAGATGACATTGCCGTGTCGAAGTGATGAATCTTTCTTAAAAGTTCGAGAAAGCCGAGTTTAACCATCGCTAGAAAGGGATTTTTTCTACACTTTGCCTTGTCTAACCTGAGTGAACTTCTGAGCTGTAGTAGGGAAAAGATGAGACACCAGCTGAACTACCTCTTCCAGCCCGACACCAGGGGCGGCACCCTGCTGGTGCTGGCGGCCCTGTTGGCCCTGATGCTGGCCAACTCCTCCCTGTCCGGCTTCTACGACGAATTCCTGCACACCAGGGTGGCTGTGGTGCTGGGCGACTTCGCCATCGACAAGCCGCTGCTGGCCTGGATCAACGACGGCCTGATGGCGGTGTTCTTCCTGATGATCGGCCTGGAGGTGAAGTACGAGCTGCTGCACGGCTCCCTGTCCAATCCCCACAAGGCGCTGCTGCCGGTGATCGCCGCCATCGGCGGCATGCTGGTGCCGGCGCTGGTGTTCCTCAGCGTCAACCACGCCGATCCGGTCAACCGCCAGGGCTGGGCCATCCCGGCCGCCACCGACATCGCCTTTGCCCTGGGTATCCTGGCGCTGCTGGGCAAACGGGTGCCCGCGACCCTGAAGGTGTTCCTGCTGGCCCTGGCCATCATCGATGACGTCGGTGTCATCGTCATCATCGCCTTCTTCTATACCGCCGATCTGTCGGTGATCAGCCTGGCGGTGGCCGCCGCCTCGACCCTGGTACTGGTGGTGATGAACCGGCTGCAGGTGGCCAGGCTGACCCCCTACCTGCTGGTGGGCATGGTGCTCTGGGCCAGCGTGCTCAAGTCCGGCGTGCACGCCACCCTGGCCGGTGTGGTGATCGGTTTCACCATCCCGCTCTGGGTCGGCAAGAAGCCGGTGGGCCATCGCCTGGAACACCGCCTGAAAGGCGCCACCGAGTGGCTGATCCTGCCGGTGTTCGCCCTGGCCAATGCCGGCGTGTCCCTGGCCGGCCTCAGCCTGGCCAGTGCCGTCTCGCCCCTGCCGCTCGGCATCATGCTGGGGCTGCTGCTGGGTAAGCCCCTGGGCGTGTTCAGCTTTACCTGGCTGGCCGTGAAGCTGGGCCTGGCCAAGCTGCCCCAGGGCACCAACTGGACCCAGATCCTGGCCCTGGCGGTGCTGTGCGGCATCGGCTTCACCATGTCCATGTTCATCGCCTCCCTGGCCTACGAGCACGAGGAGGTGATCTACGACACCTATTCCCGCATCGGCATCCTGGCCGGCTCGACGTTGTCGGCGGTGCTGGGCTTCTACCTGATGAAACGCAACCTGGACAAGGAGCATCCATGAAAACGGCATTGATGACACTGGCCCTGCTGGCGCCACTGGCGGTGGTGGCCGAAGAGCAGCCCCTGTCCCATTTCGAGGAATACTGCCTGGGCCAGGCCCAGGGCCAGCGCTGCCACGATTACCTGATCGGGGTGATAGACGGCGCCAAGCTGCAGGCCGCTGAAAGCGCACCGCAAGATTCCCGCTATGTGTCCAGGGCCAAGCGGCAGCGCATGGGCGGGCGCCTCGAGCACGTGCGTGCCAGGCTCTGCGAGCAGCAGACACCCCAGCGCGAGGCGCTGCTGGCGGAGCTGCAACAGGAGATCGCCAAGGACAGGATCGCCTCCCGGCAGCAGCTGCTGGAGCACCTCAGGCAAACCTTCAGCTGCCAGCCCTGATGGCCCACCTCAACTACAACCACCTCTATTACTTTTGGATGGTGGTCCGCAAGGGCTCCCTGGCGGCCGCCGCCGAGGCGCTGTGCATCACCCCCCAGACGGTGTCCGGCCAGCTCAAGCTGCTGGAAGGGCGCATGGGGCCGCTGCTGACCAAGAGGGGCCGGCGCCTGGACACCACGGAGCTGGGCCGCCTGGTCTACCGCTATGCCGACCAGATGTACAACCTCAGCTACGAGCTGCTGGACGCCCTGGACTACCAGAAGCTGGAGGAGGTGCGTTTCGACGTGGGGGTGGCCGATGCCCTGTCCAAGTGGGTGGTGGCGCTGCTGCTCAGGGAGGCCTCGCCGCCCGGGGTGGAGATCAGCTTCAGCTGCTTCGAATCCCGCCACGAGCTGCTGCTGGATGAGCTGCGCAGCCACAAGCTGGACATGATCCTCTCCGACTGCCCCATAGACTCGGCGGCCGAGCCCGGCCTGCATTCCAAGGCCCTGGGGGAATACCCGCTGGCCTTCTTCAGCCGCAGGCCCCTGGACGGGCCCTTCCCGGCCTGCCTGGACGGGGCGGATCTGCTGATGCCGGGGCGCAAGACGGCGGTGGGCCGCCAGCTCAAGAGCTGGCTGGACGAGCAGGGCCTCAACCCCCGCATCGCCGGCGAATTCGACGACTCCGGGTTGATGCTGGCCTTCGGGGTGGCCGGCGACGGCGTCTTCGTGGCCCCCGGGGTCAACAACGCCCAGTTCGCCGAACGCTTCCGGGTCCATTGCCTGGGCGAAACCCGGGATATCAGGGAAAGCTACTACGCGGTCTTCGCCGAGCGCATGATCCAGCACCCGGCGGTGGTGCGCTTGTGCAGCCTGGCCAGCCGCGGCCTGCAGTTCCAGAGCTTCGATCATTAAAGTGTCAACTGGCCGTGCTGTCATGGGGGAAAAGCCCAAGGGAGCACAGCGCCATGTCCGTTGCCCTGCACCACAGTCCCAGCCCGGCCAGCCTGGTCCGGGCCCATCTTGAGGCCCTGCTGGACCGTGCCTCCGTGACCCCAAATGATGCCGGCTGCCAGGACTACCTGGCCGCCGAGCTGGGCCGGCTCGGCTTCGCCATAGAGCGCTTCCAGTGTGAAGGGGTGTCCAACCTGATCGCCAGGCGTCCCGGCCAGGGGCGCCTGGCCTTTTCCGGCCATACCGACGTGGTACCGGCCGGCCGCGGCTGGCGTCATGAGCCCTTCGCCCTGACCGAGGCCGAAGGCCACTACATCGGCCGCGGCATCGCCGACATGAAGGGGGGCATCGCCGCCTTCCTCGCCGCCACCGAGCTGGCCCTGGGCGACGGCCACCGGCTGCCCGGCTTGATGGTGCTGCTGACCTCGGACGAGGAAGGGGAGGCGGAGCACGGCTCCAGGCTCATCGCCGAGCGCCTGGCCGGGCGCGGCGAGCTGCCGCCCTGGGTGCTGATCGGCGAGCCCACCGCCCGGGAGCGCAGCGGCGACACCCTGAGGGTGGGGCGGCGCGGCGCCATCTCCGGCGCCCTGACCCTGACCGGCAGGGCCGGCCATGTGGCCTACCAGCCGGGCCGGGACAATGTGTTGCACCAGGCCATGGTGCTGGGGCAGCGGCTGGCGGCCCTGGAATGGGATGGCGGCTGCAGCGATTTTCCCGGCACCGGCTTCCACCTCACCGGCCTGGAGCACGGTGACTGGGTCGACAATGTCACCCCGAGCAAGGTCACCCTCAGGTTCAACCTGCGTTACTCCCACCGCTACAGCCACGGGCGCATCGACGAGCGGATCCGCGCCCTGGCCGATGCCCTTGGCTGGCCCTACGAGCTGGACTGGAGCCGGCCCTGCGAGCCCTACCTCAGCCAGTTTTCCGCTACCCAGCCCAACTTCCTGACCCTGGTGGAGCGGGCAAGCTTTGCCGAGCTGCAGCGTTTCCCGGTGCTGTCCACCGCCGGCGGCGCCTCGGACGGCCGCTTCTTCGCCGCTGCCGGCTGCGAGGTCATCGAGCTGGGCCTGCCCAACGGCTCCATCCACCAGGCCAACGAGCGGGTGCCGGTGGCGGAAATGGACCGGCTGGTGGCCATCTACCGGCGGCTGCTGGCCTCCCTCTAGGCCATCGCCATGAAAAAGGCGGCCCCTGGGCCGCCTTCTCCTTTGCTGTTTTTGCTATGGCGCCTTATGGCGGTCGATATAACGGGCCTTCTTCTGGGCCTTGAGCCTGTGGGTGTCCACCAGCACCATGCCGTCGATGCAGTCGCCGAAATCCGGGTCGGTGCCGAAGTCGAGAAACTGCACGCCGCCGGGCTCGCAGAGCTCCGAATACTGCTTGTAGAGGGTGGGGATGTTGACGCCCATGCCAGCCAGCTTGTCCTTGAGCAGCACGAAGTCGGCCTTGTAGTCATCGCCGCTGAAGGTGGCGGTGAGATCTGCTAGGGTCTGGGCCGCCAGCAGGTAGGGGCGGCGGTGCCTGGTGCGGCCGTCCTGGCTGCCGAAATAGAGCTGGTAGAAATAGACCATCAGATCCCGGGCCGCCGGCGGGAATTGGGCGGACAGGGACACGGGGCCGAACAGGTAACGGTACCTGGGGTGGCGGGCCAGGAAGGCGCCTATGCCGACCCAGAGGTAGTCCAGGGCCCGCTTGCCCCAATAGGCCGGCTGCACGAAGCTGCGGCCCAGCTCCAGGCCCTGATCCAGTATCTCGTCCATGTCGGCGCCGAAGTTGAACAGGCTGTGGCTGTAGAGGCCGTCCTTGCCCTGCTCGGCCAGCACCGCGCGGCTGTCGGCCAGGCGGTAGGCGCCGGCCACCTCCAGGCGGCCGGGATCCCAGAGCACCAGGTGCAGGTAATGGCTGTCGAACCTGTCCATGTCCCGGCGCCGGCCCGTGCCTTCGCCGACGGCGCGAAAGGCCAGCTCCCGCAGCCGGCCTATCTCGCGCATCAGGGCGCTGTCGCCCTCATGGCGGTAGAGGTAGATGGCCATGCCGTCCGGGGTCCGGCCCAGGGCCTCGCAGCCACTGAGGACATCCAGTATGGCCTGGCGATCCTCCCTGGGGGCGATGGCGGTTTCGGTCTTGAACAGGGGCCGTTTCTGGCTGCCCAGGCGGTAGAGGTGCTTCTTGAACAGCTTGATCTGGGTGCGCAGCGGCAGCTGGCTGCCCTCGAAGCTCTGCAGGGGGATCAGCTCGCCGATGCGCAGGGTCGCCTGCTTGTGGCGCTGGGCGAACATCTCCCGCACCAGCAGCACAGTGGCCAGGGGCTTGTAGAGCATGGAGGTGCCGTAGAAGAGGGCGGAGTTGCGGGCCTGGACCAGTATCGGCAGCACCGGCGCCCGGCTCTGCTTGGCCAGGCGCAGGAAACCGGAACGCCAGTGGGTGTCGCGCACCCCCTGGGGCCTGAGCCGGGAAACCTCGCCGGCGGGGAAGATGATCAGGGCACCGTCGTCCTCCAGGTGCCTGCTGATCCCCTCCATCTGTTCGCGGCTGGTCCTGCCCACCAGGTTGTTGACCGGGTGCATCAGGCCCTTGAGCGGTGCCAGCTCGCCCAGCAGGGCATTGGCCACCACCCTGACGTCGCGGCGCACCTCGCCCACGCACTTGAGCAGGGCCAGGCCGTCCAAGGAGCCTATGGGGTGGTTGGCGATGATCACCACCCGGCCGCTGGCGGGGATCCTTTCCTTTTCCCGATCCGAGACCTGGTAGCCGAAATCGAAGTGATCCAGCACCGCCTCCACGAAGTCCCAGCCCCTGAGGTGGGGATAGTCGCGGGCAAAGGCCTGGAAGTCCTGCTCGCGCAGCAGGTGGCGCAGTACCGGGGCCAGGGCGCCCCGGAAACGGGCGTTGGGAAAGTATTGGTCTAGGACCTGTTCGACACTGAACATGGGCGTTTCCAAGCAGTCTACCTGGCGCCACAAGGTAGCCCCGGCAAATGACAGCCAGGGCACAGTTCGGTGACGCTTTTGTGACCGGCTCAGGCGGCGCGGATGATGCGCTCGCGGTCGGTGCAGGCCAGCACCTGCTGCTGCTCGCTCCAGTGCAGCAGCTGCAGGCGGCCGTCCAGGCCTTCGGCCACCAGGGAGCAGGACTCCACCCAGTCGCCGGTGTTGAGGTAGAGCAGCCCGTCCTCCTGGCTCAGCTGGGGCTGGTGGATGTGGCCAAGGACGATGCCGTCGCAGCCGGCCTGGCGGGCGGCGCGCAGGGCCGCGTGCCGGTAGCGGTCGATGGCGGCCTGGGCCTTGCCGACCCGCTTCTTGATGAAGGTGGCCAGGGACCAGTAGGGCAGGCCCAGGCGACGGCGCAGGAACTGGCAGCTGCGGTTGAGCCACATCAGCAGGTCGTAGCCCAGGTTGCCTATCTGTGCCTCGAAGGCGCCCAGGCAGACGGCGGCGTCGAACTCGTCGCCGTGGGTCAGCAGCAGGGTGCGGCCGTCCAGCAATTGGTGCTCACAGCGCCTGTGCATCTCGAAGCGGTCGAGGCCGAAGCCGCAGAAGCGGCGCAGGGCGGCGTCGTGGTTGCCGGGTACATAGACCACCCTGGTGCCCTGGCGGGCCAGGCGCTCCAGCTCGAACAGCACCTGGGAGTGGCTGTGGGGCCAGAGGCCCTTGCGGCCCATGGCCCAGAGATCCACCACGTCGCCAAGCAGGTAGAGGCTTTCGGGTTTGATGTGCTTGAGCAGCGACAGCAGGTAGTCGGCCTGGCAGTCGCGGCTGCCCAGGTGCAGATCGGACAGGAAGACGGTGCGGTAGTTGAAGTGGCTCATGGTGGTCCCCCGATTGGCTCGGGAGATCAGACTAGGCCCGGTGGATGACAGGGCCTTGACGCCGAGGTGACCGTTATTTGACCTTGACCGGCCTGAGGCTGCCGTCGTACTGGGCCGCCAGGTAGGCGATCACCGTCCAGGTGGCCACGTTCTGATTCAGCTCCTCGGGGACTATCTTGTTGAGGGTGTCGTCCGGGGTGTGGTGGTAGTCGAAGTAGTAGGTGCCGTCCTGGCGGGGCGACACCACCGGTACGCCCAGCTCCGGCAGCATGGATACGTCCGGGCCGCCACCGGCCTCGTTGTTGCCGGCCGCAACGCCCATGGGCTCAAGCACCTCGAACAGGGCCTTGGCCAGCGCCCGGCCTTCGGGGCCGAAGTTGGTGTCCAGGCGGTAGATGGCGCCGGCACCGAAGTCGGACTCGCCGGCCAGCACGTGCTTGGCCAGCTCTTCCCGGTGCCGCTCGGCATAGGCATGGCCGCCGTAGAGGCCGATCTCCTCGGCGCCGTACAGCACCACCCGTATGGTACGCTTGGGACGCTGGGGCAGCTGCTCGATGAGCTTGCCCGCCGCCACCATGATGCCGACGCCGGCGCCGTCATCCAAGGCGCCTGGGCCGTTGTCCCAGGAATCCAGGTGGGCGCCGATCAGCACCACTTCCTCGGGTTTCTCGCTGCCGGTCAGCTCGGCGATGACGTTGTGGGTCTTGCCCTGGGGGCCCGGCTCTGCGGTCATCTCCAGATGCACGGAAACCGTCTTGCCGCGCCTGTGCATGGCTTCGACCAGGTTGGCGTCGGGCACCGCCACGGCGGCGGCGGGGATGCGCGGCACCCCTTCTTCATATTTCATGGTGCCGGTGTGGGCGAAGCGGTGCGGGCCCGTGCCCACGGAGCGGATCAGTATGGCCTGGGCGCCCTTTTTGGCCGCCTCTATGGCGCCCTTGGAGCGGCCGGCCACCGTCTTGCCGTACTGGAAGCCGGTCTGGGCCCTTTCCATGCGCTTGTTGATGAAGACGATTTTGCCCTCGACCGCCTTGGGATCGGCCGCCTTCAGCTCGTCCAGGGTCTCGAAGAAGGCGATGTCGCCGGCCAGGCCCTTTTCACCGGTGCCGACGCTGCCGCCCAGGGCGGTGATCACCAGGTGCTGGCGGTAGGGGGCGCTGATCTCGGCGTGGATATGGCCCCGACGCCAGGTGGGAATGGCCAGCTCTTCGGTGTAGACCCTGTCGAAGCCCAGCCGCTGGAGCTTGTCCACCGCCCAGGCCACGGCCTTGCGGTCCCCTTCGCTGCCGGCCAGGCGGGGGCCCACCTCCACGGTCAGGGATTCCACTGTGTCGTAGGCGATGTTGCCGGCCAGGGCCTGATCGCGCAGTGCCTTGGCGGTGTCCAGATCGCTTTGCTGCAGTCCGGCCCAGGCCGGCAGCGCCAGCAACAGGCCCAGGCAGGCCTTGAGGGTACCTTTCATTTTTGCCATTCCCTGTATTAGTTCAGTCAATCTTCAGGTGACGGGGGGTTAACTTACCACGATGCTCGCGACTGTCTGCCATGGAGGCGACGGACCGCGGGCTTTCTGCGTTAGCTTTGCGAAGGGAGACATTCTTCATGACGTACCTAGCATCACCCGTGGCAGAGCGGACCGAACCGGCGGTGACTCTGCTCAAGGCCATGGCCAATGAAAGGCGTCTCTTTATTCTGCGCCATCTGCAAAATGGCGAGCAGTCGGTGGGTGAGCTGAACGAGCAGATGCGGCTCAGCCAGTCCGCCTTGTCCCAGCACCTGGCTTGGCTCCGCCGCGACGGCCTGGTGAAGACCCGAAAGGAAGCACAGACGGTCTATTATTCGCTGGCCAGCGATGAAGCCGCCGAACTGATCGACCTGCTCGACCGCCTCTACGACAAATAAAGGCAATAAAAAAACCGGCATATGCCGGTTTTTTTATGTGCAAGAGCGAACTCTTACAGGGCTTTGATTTGCGCGTTCAGGCGAGCCTTGTGACGGGCAGCTTTGTTCGCGTGGATCAGGCCTTTGGTAGCCATGCGATCGATGATCGGCTGGGCTTTGGTGAAGGCTTCTTGGGCAGCAGCTTTGTCACCGGCAACCAGGGCAGCGTTAACTTTCTTCAGGTAGGTGCGCAGCATGGAGCGGCGGCTCGCGTTATGCTGGCGGCGCTTCTCTGCCTGGATCGCACGCTTCTTCGCAGACTTGATGTTAGCCAAGGTCTAACTCCTAAAACGTATAGAGGTTCAATACCAAAAGGCCACGGAATATGCCTTCATTGGCGGGATTTGTCAATGGAATTGAACAAAATCGCGCCGCCAGTTGTCGGCTGGCATCCATGGTCTTACAGGGATAAGATGGCGCGCATTCTACCAGACTTGCATCGGCCTCGACAGTCGAACTGGCACTTTTTTCACCGGGAATTTTTCGTTGTCCAGTAAACTCCTCAAATCCAGCGCAATTGTCAGCCTGATGACCCTGGTTTCCCGCGTGCTCGGGCTGGCCAGGGACGTGGTGATCGCCAACCTGATGGGGGCCGGCAACGCCGCCGACGTCTACTTCTTCGCCCAGAAGATCCCCAACTTCCTGCGTCGCCTCTTTGCCGAGGGCGCCTTCGCCCAGGCTTTTGTGCCGGTGCTGGCGGACGTCAAGAAGAACCAGGGCGACGAGGCCATGAAGCTGCTGATCGCCAAGGTGTCCGGCACCCTGGGGGTGATCATCACCATGGTGACCCTGGTCGGGGTGATAGGGTCGCCGGTGGTGGCGCTGCTGTTCGGTACCGGCTGGTTCGTGGACTGGCTCAATGACAGGCCGGACGGCGCCAAGTTCGAGCTGGCGGCGCTGATGCTGAAGATCACCTTTCCCTATCTCTGGTTCATCACATTGACCGCCCTCAGCGGTGCCATCCTCAACACCCTGGGCCGCTTCGCGGTGGCGGCCTTCACGCCGGTCTTCCTCAACGTCGCCATCATCGGCTGCGCCCTCTACCTGGCGCCGACCCTGGCGCAGCCGGAGATCGGCCTGGCCTGGGGCGTGTTCCTGGGCGGCCTGATCCAGTTCCTGTTCCAGATCCCCTTCCTATATAAGGCCGGGGTGCTGGTCAGGCCCCGCTGGGGCTGGATGGACGACGGCGTCAGGCGGATCCGCACCCTGATGCTCCCGGCCCTGTTCGGGGTCTCGGTGAGCCAGATCAACCTGCTGTTCGACACCTTTATCGCCTCCTGGCTGATCGGCGGCTCCATCTCCTGGCTCTACTATGCCGACCGGCTGCTGGAATTCCCCCTGGGCCTGTTCGGCATCGCCATCGCCACCGTGATCCTGCCGGCCCTCAGCCACAGGCATGCCGGTCAGGAGCAGGAGGGCTTCGCCCACACCATGGACTGGGGGGTGCGCATGGTGCTGCTGCTGGGGCTGCCGGCCAGCGCCGGCCTGATGGTGCTGGCGGCGCCCATGCTGATGGTGCTGTTCCAGCACGGCGCCTTCGACGTCAGCGCCGTGGTGTCGGCCAGCTATGCGCTCTGGGCCTACGCCACCGGCCTGCTGGCCTTCATGCTGATCAAGGTGCTGGCACCAGGCTATTATGCCCGCCAGGACACCAGGACCCCGGTACGCATCGGCATCATCGCCATGGTCGCCAACATGGTGTTCAACGCCATACTGGCCATCAGCCTGGGTGAAAGGCTGGGCTACATCGGCCTGGCCGCCGCCACCGCCATTTCCGCCTACATCAATGCCGGCCTGCTGGCCAAGGGGCTGTGGGACAAGCACATCTACCGGCCCTGCGCCAAGACCGCCCTGGCCCTGGGCCGGGTGCTGGGGGCCTGCGCCGCCATGGTGGCGGTGCTGCTGTGGCTTTGCCCGCCCCTGGCGGCCTGGGCCGAGATGGCCATCACCACGCGGGCCCTGTGGCTGGCCGGCCTCATCGGCGCCGGCGGCCTGACCTACCTGGCCGGCCTGCTATTGCTGGGCTTCAGGCCGCACCAGCTGCGCTCTGCCTCCTGAGCGGGGCTACCTGATGGGGGCCCGCTCAGGTATAATCCGACGATTTCGCAAGCAGTGCATTGATTAAGCGAAGCCCATGGAACTGATCCGCGGACTCTACAATGTCCGGCCCGAACATCACGGTTGCGTGCTGACCATCGGCAATTTCGACGGTGTCCACCTGGGCCACCAGGAAGTGCTGCGGCAACTCAAGGCCAAGGCCAGCGAGCTGGGCTTGCCGGCCACCGTCATGGTCTTCGAGCCCCAGCCCCTGGAGCTGTTCCTGGGCGACAAGGCGCCGGCCCGGCTCAGCCGCCTGCGTGACAAGTTCCACGCCTTCGAAGGCCTGGGCCTGGAACGGCTGCTGGTGGAGCCCTTCAGCCCCCACTTCGCCGCCCTGGAGCCGGAGTCCTTCATCCGCGAGCAGCTGGTCGAGCGCCTGGGGGTGAAGTTTCTGGTGGTGGGCGACGACTTCCGCTTCGGCCGCGACCGCCGCGGCGACTTCGCCATGCTCAAGGCCGCCGGCCGGCAACATGGCTTCGAGGTGGTGGGCACCCACAGCTTCTGCCTGCACCAGGACAGGGTGTCGTCCACGTTGATCCGCCAGGCCCTGGCCGCCGACGATCTGGCCTCGGCCGAGACCATGCTGGGCCGCCCCTACAGCATTAGCGGCCGGGTCCACCACGGCGCCAAGCGCGGCCGCACCATCGGCTTCCCCACCGTCAACCTGCCCCTCAAGCGCAGGGTGAGCCCGGTATCCGGCGTCTATGCGGTGGAGGTGCTGGGGGTGGCAGGCAAGCCGCTGGCCGGCATTGCCAACATCGGCAGGAAGCCGACCGTGGACGGCACTGTGCCGGTGCTGGAGGTGCATTTGCTGGATTTCCAGGGCGACCTTTATGGCTGCCAGCTGGAAGTCGTGTTAAGAAAGAAACTTCGCGCCGAGCAGCGCTTTGCTTCACTGGACGAACTGAGGGCGCAGATCGCCCGAGATGAAGCCGCTGCCCGAGCATACTTTGCAGACCCCAAACAAGTTTGAGTGACATTGACCAATGAGTGACTACAAAGCCACGTTGAACCTGCCGGATACGGTCTTCCCCATGCGCGGCAACCTGGCCCAGCGGGAGCCGAAGATGCTCGACGCCTGGTATGAGGCCGATCTCTACGGCCAGATCCGGGCCGCCCGCAAGGGACGCAAGAGCTTTATCCTCCACGACGGCCCTCCGTACGCCAACGGCGACATCCACATTGGTCACTCCGTCAACAAGATCCTCAAAGACATCATCATCAAGAGCAAGACCCTGTCCGGCTTCGACGCCCCCTATGTGCCGGGTTGGGACTGCCACGGTCTGCCCATCGAGCTGAAGGTGGAGAAGAAGGTCGGCAAGGCCGGCCACAAGGTCAGCGATGCCGAGTTCCGCCAGGCCTGCCGCGATTACGCCCTGAGCCAGGTCGACGGCCAGCGCAACGACTTCAAGCGCCTGGGCGTGTTCGGCGAGTGGGACAACCCCTACCTGACCATGGACTTTAAGTTCGAGGCCAACATCATCCGTGCCCTCGGCAAAATCGCCGACAACGGCCACCTGCAGGCCGGCTTCAAGCCGGTGCACTGGTGTACCGACTGCGGCTCCGCCCTGGCCGAGGCCGAAGTGGAGTACGAGGACAAGACCTCGCCCTCCATCGACGTGCTGTTCAGCGCCGTCGACGAACAGGCCCTGGTGAGCAAGTTCGACTGTGCAGAAGGCCACAGCGGCAAGGGCCCGGTGTCCGTGGTGATCTGGACCACCACCCCCTGGACCCTGCCCGCCAACCGCGCCGTGGCCCTGAACGCCAAGCTGGACTACGCCCTGGTGCAGGTGGAAGGGGAACAGCCCCAGCGCCTGATCCTGGCCGCCGATCTGGTCAAGACCGTCATGGACCGCGCCGGCATCGAGCACTTCCACAACCTGGGCTACGCGAAAGGAGATAGCCTGGAACTGGCCAAGGTCCAGCATCCCTTCTACGACATCCAGGTACCCCTGGTGCTGGGCGAGCACGTCACCACCGACAGCGGTACCGGCTGCGTGCACACCGCCGGTGGCCACGGCCAGGAGGACTTCGCGGTCAGCCAGCAGTACGGCCTGGAGATCTACAACCCGGTTGGCGCCAACGGCGTCTACCTGCCGGACACCCCCAAGTTCGCCGGCCAGCACGTGTTCAAGGCCAACGATGCGGTGGTGGAAGAGCTCAAGGTGCAGGGCAAGCTGCTGCACCACGAGGCCTACCGTCACTCCTATCCGCATTGCTGGCGTCATAAGACCCCCATCATCTTCCGTGCCACCCCCCAGTGGTTCGTGTCCATGGACAAGCAGGCGCTGCGCGCCGGCGCCCTGGACGCCATCAAGGGCGTGCAGTGGATCCCGGAGTGGGGCCAGAACCGCATCGAGAAGATGGTCGAGAACCGCCCGGACTGGTGCATCTCCCGCCAGCGCACCTGGGGCGTGCCCATCGCCCTGTTCATCGACAAGGACACCAATGCCCTGCATCCCAGGACCCCGGAGCTGATCGAGGCCGTGGCCAAGAAGGTGGAAGCGCAGGGGATCCAGGCCTGGTTCGACCTGGATGCCGCCGAGCTGCTGGGCAGTGATGCCGAGCAGTACGTCAAGGTCAAGGACACCCTGGACGTCTGGTTCGACTCCGGCGTCACCCACGCCTGCGTGCTGGACGCCCGCGAGCAGCTGCAGAGCCCGGCCGATCTCTACCTGGAAGGCTCCGACCAGCACCGCGGCTGGTTCCAGTCCTCGCTGCTGACCTCCATGGCCATCCAGGACCGTGCCCCCTACCGCCAGGTGCTGACCCACGGCTTCACCGTGGACGGCCAGGGCCGCAAGATGTCCAAGTCCCTGGGCAACGTGGTGTCCCCCCAGCAGGTGGTGGGCAAGCTGGGCGCCGACATCCTGCGCCTGTGGGTGGCCTCCAGCAACTACACCGCCGAGATGACCGTCTCCGACGAGATCCTCAAGCGCAGCGCCGACGCCTACCGCCGCATCCGCAACACCACCCGCTTCCTGCTGGCCAACCTCAACGGCTTCGAACCCGAGAACATGGTGGCCCTGGAGGACATGGTGGCCCTGGATCGCTGGATGGTCAGCCGCGCCGCCCAGTACCAGCAGGAGATCGTCAAGGCCTACGACGAGTACCAGTTCCACGTCGTCTACCAGAAACTGATGCACTTCTGCTCCATCGAGCTGGGCAGCTTCTACCTGGACGTGATCAAGGATCGCCAGTACACCGCCAAGGGCGACAGCCACGCCCGCCGTTCCTGCCAGAGCGCCATGTACCTCATCTGCGAGGCCCTGGTGCGCTGGATGGCGCCGGTGCTGTCCTTCACCGCCCAGGAAGCCTGGGAAGTGCTGCCGGGCAGGCGCGATACCTTCGTGTTCACCGCAGAATGGTTCGACGGCCTCAAGGCCCTGGAGGGCGAGGCCCAGTTCAGTGACGCCTTCTGGCTGGAGCTGCTGGCGGTGCGTGACGAGGTCAACAAGGCCCTGGAGCAGGCCCGCAAGAACGGTGAGCTGGGCGGCTCCCTGGAAGCCTCGGTGACCCTGTATTGTGAGCCCGGCCTGGCCGGCCGCCTGCAGGATCTGGGCGACGAGCTGCGCTTTGCCCTGCTCACCTCCGGCGCTACTGTGGTGGCCGGCGAGAGCGCCGAGGCCCAGGCCACCGAGATCGACGGCCTGAGCCTGCTGGTGACCAAGGCCAGCGGCCACAAGTGCGACCGCTGCTGGCACGTGCGCGAGGACGTGGGCGCCATCGAGGCCCATCCCGAGCTGTGCGGCCGCTGCGTCAGCAACGTGGATGGCGACGGCGAAGAGCGACGCTTCGTATGATGCCGATGAAACAAAGCGGACTGCGCTGGCTGTGGCTGGCGCTGCTGGCCATCGTCCTGGATCTGGGCAGCAAGTACTGGGTGCTGGGGAACTTCAGCCTCTATGAGCGGGTCAACCTGCTGCCCTTTTTCGATTTCGTCTACGTACGCAACTACGGGGCGGCCTTCAGCTTCCTGAGTGACGAGGGCGGCTGGCAGCGCTGGTTCTTCACCGCCATCGCCGTCGGCGTCAGCCTGTTCCTGCTGCTGTGGCTGCGCCGCCTGCCGGCCAGCGACCGGCTGCAGGGGCCGGCGGCGGCGCTGATCCTGGGCGGTGCCCTGGGCAACCTCCATGATCGCCTGGTGCACGGCTATGTGGTCGACTTCCTCGACTTCTACGTGGGCAGCTGGCACTGGCCGGCCTTCAATATCGCCGACTCCGCCATCTGCGTCGGGGCGGCCCTGTTGATCCTGGCATCCTTTCGCAGTGACAAGAGTGAGAGCCAATGAGCAAGCAGATCGATTCCCAGAGTGAAGTGGTGATGCACTTCACCATCAAGCTGTCCGACGGCTCCGCCGCCGATTCCACCAAGGTGTCCGGCAAGCCGGCCAAGTTCCGCATGGGCGACGGCAATGTCACCGAGAACTTCGAGAAGTGCCTGCTGGGCCTGAGCGAAGGCGAAGAGGCCAGCTTCACCCTGGCCCCGGAAGACGCCTTCGGCCCGTCCAACCCGGACAACATCTACCACCTGGAGCGCAGCAGGTTCACCGAAGAGGCGCCAGAAGAGGGCGCCATCATGCTGTTCGCCCAGCCCGACGGCTCCGAGATCCCCGGCATCATCCGCAGCGTCACCGACGCCTCCGTGACCGTGGACTTCAACCATCCCCTGGCGGGCCAGGAAGTCACCTTCGAGGTGGAAATCCTGGAAGTGCATAACTGAGGCCATATGAAAGTCTTGCTAGCCAACCCCCGCGGCTTCTGCGCCGGCGTCGACCGGGCCATCAGCATAGTGGAGCGGGCCCTGGAGATCTTCGGCGCCCCCATCTATGTGCGCCATGAAGTGGTCCACAACAAGTACGTGGTGGACGGCCTGCGCAACCGCGGCGCCATCTTCGTGGATGAGCTGGACGAGGTGCCGGACGACAAGATCGTCATCTTCAGCGCCCACGGCGTGTCCCAGGTGGTGCGCGAGGAAGCCAAGCGCCGCGGCCTCAAGGTCTTCGATGCCACCTGTCCCCTGGTCACCAAGGTGCACATGGAGGTCAGCCGCGCCAGCCGCAAGGGTATGGAGGCGGTGCTGATCGGCCATGCCGGCCACCCCGAGGTGGAAGGCACCATGGGCCAGTACGACAACCCCGAGGGCGGCATCTACCTGGTGGAGTCCCCCGAGGACGTGGCCAGCCTCAAGGTCAAGGATCCGGACAACCTCTGTTTCGTGACCCAGACCACCTTGTCCGTGGACGACACCGCCGACGTCATCGACGCCCTGCGTGAACATTTCCCGGATATCGAGGGCCCGCGCAAGGACGACATCTGCTACGCCACCCAGAACCGCCAGGACGCGGTCCGGGCCCTGGCCCACCAGGCCCAGGTGGTGCTGGTGGTGGGAGCCCGTAACAGCTCCAACTCCAACCGCCTGCGCGAGCTGGCCGAAAAGGTCGGCGCCCGCGCCTACCTCATCGACGGCGCCGACTGCATCCAGCAGGACTGGCTGGACGGGGTCGATGCCGTTGGCGTCACCGCCGGCGCCTCGGCGCCCGAGGTGCTGGTGCAGGCCGTGATCCAGCGCCTGCGCGACTGGGGCGGGGAAGAGGTCGTGGAGACCCAGGGCCGCGAAGAAAACATTGTTTTCGCGGTGCCCGCTGAACTTAGGTGAAAAACTAAGCAACCCGGCAGGGACGCCGGGAGCGTTTGCCGTTTAATCTTTTCCTCCTTCTCTGCTACATTGCCTCCCTCATAACTCCATTACAAAGTTGTTGCTGTTACTTGAGGGATTTGTTTTGAAGAAGGTGCATTCCCACGCCCAGGGGGGCTTCTCCTTAATGGAGGTGCTGGTTGCCCTGGTCATCCTCACTACCGGTATCCTGGGCACCGTTGCCATGCAGCTGACCGCCAAAAGAGGCAGCTACGGCGCCCTGGAACGGACCCAGGCCGTCAACCTGGCCAACGATCTGCTGGAGCGGGTCAGAAGCAACCCGTCCGAACTGGCCAACTACGCGGCCAACTATGGTAGCGGCCAAACGGTGTCCGCCGCCGACAAATGTTCTTCTTCTTCCTATTGCAGCCCGGCCGCCCTGCGCCAATGGGACCAGTTCCAGTGGCACCAGCAACTGATGGGGGCCGACACCAAGGAAAACACCCAGAATGTTGCCGTGCTGGGCAACGCCGTGGGCTGTGTCACCGTTTCCGCCAACGCCATCACAGTGGTGGTGAGTTGGCAGGGCATCCATGGTATCGGTGACGCCGATGCCGCTTCCTCCTGTGGTACCGCAAGCGACAAGCGTCGCCTGGTTTCAGTTTCCAGCGTGATCCTATGAAAAAGCACAACGGTTTCTCCCTCATCGAGCTGATGATCGCCATGACCCTGGGGCTGGTCATGGCCCTGGCCATCTCGGCCGTCTTCGTGGCGTCCAAGCGCGGTGCCAAGTCCACAGAACAGGCCGGTGAACTGCAGGAAAATGCCCGTATTGCCATGCAGGTGTTGAGAGATGAAGTTAGCCACGTCGGCTTCATGGGCGATATCAGCGGCCAGGCCCTGGTCCCCGCCAACACCAGCCCGGTGGGCTCGGTAACGGTCAGCAACGAATGCAGCGGCAGCGGCAACAACAACGGCAGCCTGCCGGCCAATGTCGTGGCGGGCACCTTCCGCCTGCTGTGGTTCACCGGTACCAAGGCGTCCCTGCCGGGGTGCCTCACCGATGCGGTGGACGGCTCCACGGCCCTGCAGATCAAACGTGCCTATGGCCCGGCCCTAGAGTCCGGAGTCGACAGCTTCCGTAACGACCATGTGTACCTGTTGGCCAACGCCGTGCAGGCCAGCTTCCTGTGGAACCAGAGCGGCACCGTGCCCACGCCGCCCATTGCCAACGGCCGCTACTGGCGTTACGGCCATCACCTCTATTACATCGGCAACGAGACCCGCAATGGCACCAGTGTGCCGTCGCTGAAGCGCCGCTATCTGGCCACTTCAGGTTCGGGGCTGGCCATGAACAGCGAGGTACTGGTGGAGGGCATCGAAGCCTTCCGCATCGAGTTCGGCGTCGACACCAGCCTGGACGGCGTGGCCGATTACTTTGTCGACGGTGATGCCATGACCAGTGCCGACTGGGACGGCGCCAGCGGCCGCGCCATCGTTTCGGCCCGTATCTACGTACTGGCCCGCGCCGGTATGGCCGATGCGGACTACGACAACAGCGGCATCAGCTACCAACTGGGCGGCACCACCATCAGCGGCAATGGCGATCACTATCGCCGTTTCCTGCTCAGTTCCACCGTTCAGTTGGCCAACCCGCAGTTCGCCACCTGGCGCAATGCTGGAGGCATATAAGATGAAGCAAAAACAACAAGGCCTGGTGCTCTTCGTGGCGTTGATCTTCCTGGTGATCCTGGCCGTACTGGGGATCTCCCTGGTGGCCAACAGCACCATGGATGCGCGCATGGCCGGCTCGGCGGCGGAGCGCACCGAAGCCCTGCAGCAATCCAACGGCATGCTCGACAACACCATACTCCATGCGAGCACCAACCAGGTCTTTATCTCGCCCGAGCCCAACTATGGCACGGGAGGCCTGAGCTGGGCCGCCAGCGGCGCCCAGCCGACCTTGACCACCTTGAAGGCGGAGACCAGCTGTGGTCGCAAGGAGAAGGGCAACGATACGTCTGCCTTTGCCTGCCGCCATCTGGAGACCACGGCGCCCGTGGAATACGGCCGTAAGAATGCCGGACGCATAGCCTCGACCTATGGGGTAGAACAGCCCGTTATCGGCAAGACGGGTTCTTGAGGGGAATGACAATGAAAACGACAAGATTGGCTTTTGGCCTGGCCATGGCCTTGCCCTGGCTGGCCACCACCAACGGCGCCCAGGCGCAGGATATCGAGCTTTACACCTATATCCCCAGCGGCAACGAAGTTCGCCAGCAGGTGATGATTGTCTTCGACAACTCCTCGTCCATGCTGGCGACCACCGTCAATGAGGACGGCAGTACCGTCAGGACCCTGGGGGCCTTTTCGCCCAACATCGACTACAACGAAGACCTGGGCAAGTACATGCTGGGCGGCAGCAACAGGTACAAGGACGACAATGCCAAGCCCAGCCTCTATTACGCCCTGGCCGACGACATCCAGTACAACTCGGAGCTGCCGGACCTGTTCGACCTGGACAACATCAGCGGCCTGAAGAACCAGCGTTTCGAAGACTACTTCAACGCCTGCGAGTCCAGCTATGGCGCCCTGGCCCAGTTCGGCTACTACACCGGCAAGGTGTTGATGGCCTATGCCTCGGGCAAGGGTAAAAACAGGATTAATACCTGGGTACAGCTGGACAGACGGGCCAGCGGTGCCGGCCGTGGCCAGGATGATGTCATCGACTGCCTGGACGACTTCGACTACAGGCGCTCGGGCAACAGCGGCACCCACTACGCGACCGGGCTCGGCGATGGCTACCCCCTGGTCGATGCCGTGGCGGTGCACAAGAATGGCGATAAATCCAGTTACTTCGGTGCTTACACCGAGGAAGCCCGGGCCCTCTTCGACAAGCAGGACGCCGTCGTCACCCTGTTCACCCCGAACTACCTCCACTACATGGCCGCCCGGGCCTACATAGACGAACAGATCGCCCAGGGCAGGGATCCCATCAGCGAGCTGGATCCGTCCGTGATCGAAAAGCTGGAGCAGAACAACGCCATCAGCGGCGGTACCCTGATGGAATCCGCCAAGATGGTCATCAAGGAGCTGGTGGCCACCAACCCCGGCCTCGACTTTGGCCTGGCGGTGTTCAACGACAACGGCAAGAAGGACAACCTGCTGACGGACTCCGGCGGCCGTATCGTTGCCGAGATCCAGAGCCTGACCGATATCGAGAACCTGTCCAACAACAAGGTGATCAGCATTGTCGATGACCTGAGGGCCGAGACCTATACCCCCATCTGCGAGACTACCTACGAGGTGCTGCGTTACCTCAAGGGGGAAACGCCGATGTTCAAGGATCAGAACGTCAAGGGCCTGACCCCGGATGCGGACGCCAATGCGCTTGACGGCAGCAACTACGACTCCCCCTACGTGGCCTGCCAGGGGATGGTCAATATCATCATCATCACCGATGGCGAACCCACCATCGACACCGCCGCCAATGACGAAATTGCGGCGCTGACCGGTGGTGAGCCCTTCTCCTTTGCCGGTTATGATTTCGACTTCGGCAGTGACGGTGAAAAGGTGCGTAAGAAGGGTGACAAGACCTCTTATCTGCCCACCCTGACCAAGTGGATGTTCGACGAGGAAACCGACCTGCGCCCGGACCTGCCCGGTAACCAGCGGGCCAGGACCTTTACCATAGGCTTTGGCTTGCAGCAGGACGAACAGAGTGCCGCCGATGCGGTGCTGACCGCGGCCGCCGAAAACGGCGGCGGTAAGTACAAGACGGCCAACGATGCCACCTCGCTGTTGAACCAGCTCCAGGACATTTTCGAGGATATCTATGACGACTCCTCGTCCTTTACCTCGCCGTCCATTGCCGCCAACAACTTTGACCGCACCCGCAGCCTGGACTCCGTCTATTACGCCATGTTCCATCCCCTGATGGCGCCGCGCTGGCGAGGCAACATCAAGAAGCTGATCATCGACGACAAGGGTATCCTGCGCGATGCCAGCGGTAAGGGCGCCATAGACGAAAACGGCAACATCAAGGGCACCGCAAGGACCTATTGGAGCAGCGCCGTGGACGGTGACGACTCCCGGGCCGGCGGTATCAACGAGATGCTCATCTCCAAGGTGGGCAGCCGCACCGTGGTGACCAACAAGGCCCCCGGCCTGTCGGCACAGCCCCTGACCCGGGATCTGCTGGTGGAAAAGGCCGGCTCCATGGACGACCTGCTGTTGCACCTGGGCCTGGCCGTGACAGAGACGGACCCGACACTGGCGGCGGCCCAGGCGGAAACCCTGGTGGCAGAGACCATTGCCTGGGCTATCGGCAAGGACCCCGATGACGATGACGAAGACCTGGTTACCGACGATGCCCGTGAGGACGTGATGGGCGATCCCCTGCACTCCAAGCCGCTGGCCATCAGCTATGGCGGCAGCGCCGACAACCAGGACGTGCGCCTGGTGGTGGGCACCAACCATGGCGCCGTGCACATGTTCGACGACAACGGCAGCAGCGTAGACGAGAACTGGGTCTTCTATCCCTACGAGGAGCTGGACACCATCACCAAGTCCCGCCTCAACAACGGCTCGGTGAAGTCCAACAAGATCTACAGCATGGACGGCAGCCCCGTTGCCTATATCTACGACCACAATGACGACGGCAACATCGATACCCAGACCGACAAGGTATGGTTGTTCATGGGCCAGCGCCGTGGCGGCAATGCCTACTATGCCCTGGATATCACCGACAAGGCCTCCAACCCCAAATTCATGTGGCGCATCGATGACAGCTCCACCGGCATGACCGAGCTGGCTCAGAGCTGGTCGCAGCCGGTGATCACCAAGGTGCCTGGCCATGACGGCCCAGTGCTGATCTTCGGTGGCGGTTACGACGATACCTTTTACGACTATACCCATACCTCCAAGTCCGATTCCGGTGGCGTGCCCAGCGGCAAGGCCATCTACATAGTGGATGCCGCCACCGGGGCCCTGGTATGGAGCGCCACCAATGCCGAGACCACGGCTACCAATACCTATGCGCCCCTGACCGACAGTATTCCGGGCAAGATCGCCACCCTGGACTCCGACCAGGACGGCATCACCGACCGTCTCTATGCAACAGATCTGGGCGGTAACGTCTGGCGTGTGGACATGCCCTCGGCCACCCCGAATGACGGCACCAAGCCCTGGACTGTGCACAAGTTTGCCGATCTGGGCGTGGTCAGCGATGCCGATGGCAACGATGTGCGTATCGACCGCCGCCTGTTCACGGCGCCGTCCGTGGTGCAGACCATCTTCAACCGAACCGCCACCATCACCCAGCGCGACGAGAGCGGTAATATCGTCAGCCAGTACACGGTGCAGGACCGCCAGCCCTTCGATGCCATAGTGGTAGGCTCCGGCAACAGGGCTAAGCCGCTTACCAAAGGTACCCTCGACATGATGTTCATGCTCAGGGATACCAATATCGTCACCCAGAGCTGGCAGGGTGATGCCGTGCCCGATGCCATCAGGTTGAATAACCTGTTCGACATGACCGGCCGTCCCTTCGACGACAGTTCCCTGTCCGAGTCGCAGCAGGCTGCCATCGAGGTCCAGCTGGGCGACGCCCGCGGCTGGTATATGGACTTCAGCAACGACGGCGAGAAATCCCTGTCTACGCCCTTGGTGCTGAACGGCACCATCTACTTCACCACCTTCACCCCGCCCGTCGACTCCGTGCTGGATGATAGCGACAACGTGCAGTCCTGTGTGGTGCCCGGCATGGGCCGCCTCTACGCCGTGGACATGCACAGGGGTAAGCAGGTCTATGACTGGTGGGTATCCGAGATCCCCGAGCGTGTGCCCGACACGCCGGTGATCCATGCCGGTGTGGATGAGAACGGCAACAGCGTGATCCGCATCATCGCCGGCGACAGCGGTGACACCATAGTGGTTGACGGCGAAGCCGTTAATAAAGGTTCCCACGAGGTGGGTATCGGCATGAACGCCAGCCGCGTCTATTACTTCGTAGGGCGGTGATCATGAAGCAACGTGGTTTTACCCTGATGGAGCTGATGATCACCGTGGCCATTGTCGGCATCATCGCCGCCGTGGCATACCCGTCCTACACGGCGCACCTGGCCAAGTCCAGGCGCGCCCAGGCCCAGGCGGAGCTGGTCCGCCTGGTCAACCTGCAGGAGCAGTACTATCTGGACCACCGCAGCTATGCAGGGGACCTGACCAAGCTGGGTGAGGCGGCCAATCCCCTCAGCGTGGCGGAAGGGCACTTCAGCATTTCAGCCACGGCCAGTGCCGGCACCATGACCCTGACGGCGGCGGCGGGTAGCGACCAGCAGAAGCTGGACGGCGATTGTGCCAAGCTGATGATCACCCATGCGGGCAGCAAGACATCCAAGAATAAATCCGGGGGAGACAGTAATGGTTGTTGGTAAGAATTACCTGGCAGCGCTGCTGCTGGCCGCCACTGGCGTGGCCCAGGCGGCGCCAATGAAGGCGATAAAGTGTCATGTGCTGCTGGACAACACCAAGGAGCAGATCCTGCAGCTGCGTTCCCGCGGCGAGCCGGAGAAGTTGGAAATCACCTTGCAGTTCAAGCGTATGGCGGCGACTGAGCAGCGCCAGATACTGGAGGTGTTTGAATGTGCGCGTGCGGACAAGGAGTTCAAATCCAAGGCCGCACGCAAGCTCGAAGGGAACTCTCCCCTTTAATTACAGCTCAGTGAGGTCCTGGCATTATCGTCCAGGACCTTGCTGCGGCCGCTGCGGGCCAGGCTGACGCCGTGGTAGAGATTGCTGTCGCTGCCCTCACAGATGGTGACCGTGGCCGCCGTAACGATCAGGGTGCCGTCCACGTCGAAGGTGACCCGGTCCTGTGAATACAACCGCTTGGCGTTGCCACTGATCGGATCGACAATCGCCAGGGTCAGATCATCCCCGTCCAACTTGCCGGTAACCCCTTCGTCGACGAAGGCGGTGATGGTGCCGGACCATTGTGTCTTGTCACAGCTGTTGTCCTTCAACGGGCAAACGGTGACCCGTTTCTGGTAATTGATGGCGTAGAGCCGGGCTGTTGAGAACCCCTTGTGGAGCTGGCTGGCTTCTGTGGCCAGTTTGTTGTCCACAAAAAAGCTTCTCATGGATGGATAGCTGATGGTGAGCAGGATGCCGGCCACCACAAGCGCCACCAGCAGCTCCACCAGGGTAAAGCCTCTTTCCCTCATTTTTTGGCCTCTTTTATGTAGTTATGGGCTGAGCCATGCTAGCAAGAGGCCGTAAGGCAATCTACTTATTCCAGCAGCTGGTCGGGGTCTTGCTGTCGTTCTGGTTTAGCGACATGGAAGTACAGCCGCTGTCGCCGCTTTGGGAGGTGCCCGACTTGGCGCTGGCGGTAACGCTGTAGGTGTTGGTGGCGCCGGAAACGGCAAAGCTGTAGTAGTCGCCGGGATCACCGACCGTATAACCCAGGGTGGTCAGGTCGGCGGCATAGCCGGTGTTCTTGACCCGGTAGGCTTCCATGGCCAGCTGCATCTTCATCAATTCGCCCTGGGCGGCACTGCGCCTGCTTTCAATCAGGTAATTCTGGTAGGAGGGGTAGGCTACCACCGCCAGTATGCCCAGTATGACCACCACCAACATCAATTCCAGCAATGTGACGCCTGTCTGCTTTCCCATCCTGACGCTTCCTGTTCCCAATCTATACTTTGTGTGTTTACTATAAATTAACAAATGGACAGGTGCTAAGCGGACAATGGCAAAGTCAAAAGGATTTACCCTCCTTGAGCTGATGATCACACTGGTGGTGCTGGCGGTCTTGGTTGGCATTGCCGTGCCTTCCTTCACCGCCGTCGCCGATCAGCGCAACCTCAACAATGCGGCCGAAGAGCTGCGCATGCAGATCCTCTATGCCAAGAGCGAGTCGATCCGACTTAACCAGGACCTGACCTTCTTTTTCAGCACCACTGGCGGCTGGTGTGCCGGTGTTACGGATGCCGCCATTACCAACGGCTCAAACTGTGACTGTGGTGATATCGCGGATAAGTGTCCGCTGGTAGACAGCGATGTGGTTCGCGCCTTTGTCGGAACCGACTTCCCGACATTGTCTTTCTCGTCATCCTATGGCGGCTCCCAGAACAAGATGACGGTCAAGGCACGTAATGGTCAGCTGGCTAGCGGCAATGTCAAGGTCAGCCTGGTGGACGACGCCAATGAGGCTATCTGTATCAAGGTCAGCGCCATGGGTCGGGTCAGGACCTGTGACTATGACGGCAGCAGCTGCAGCTGTGGCTAGGGGGAAACATGAAGCCTAATTCCCGGGGCATGACCTTGGTTGAACTGCTGGTGGCCATGACCTTGGGGCTGGTGGTGATACTGGCGGCCACAACCCTTTTTTCTGCCACCGTCGGTGCCAGTTCCGTTTCCGCCAAGATGAGTCAGCTGCGCAATGATCTCAACGCTATTTCTGGGCTGATCGCCTCCGATCTGAGGCGGGCCGGCTATGATGGCGACGCCCTGTCTGCTTTGGCAAGGGCTGCTTGCTCGTCGAATTATGAAACTGATTGCCCTTTTGCATTCAAGGCCAGCAGGGACATCAATGCAGCTCAAAATTGCATCGTTGTCCGCTTTGATGCTGATGGCGATGGTAACCGTGACATCGATAGCGACGAGATCAGGGGCTATCGCCTCAACGGCAATCAAATTCAGGTTGCCACCTCATGGGGGGCATCGCCGGAAAATGGTTGTGATAATGCCAGCACATGGGAAGCGATCAGCTACGACGGCGAGGTCATTATCAACGGTCTGACCTTCACCTATGTGTCCGGTGCCGCCGGGACCAACATTCGCTCCATCGATATTGCCATTTCCGGCGCCCATGCCACGGCACCGGACCTGCAGATGGCAATATCTCGTACGGTGAGGCTACGCAATGACGATATATGAACGCAGCCGGGGCTTTGTCACCCTGACGGTCGTCATCATCCTGATGATCCTGGTGATCGCCGTTAGTGTATTCACCGCCAAGAACAAGGTCATGGAGCAGAGGATCATCAGCAACGAGGTCCGTTACCAGCAGGCTTTCGAGGCGGCTGAAAGCGGCCTTGAGTATGGCATCGGTCAGGTGCGGGGCAACCCACAGATCGGCGGCATGAGCTTTACCTTGGCCAGTGGTAGTGTATCTGGCGCATCTCACACCTTTTCCGTGGCAGCTGTGGAGGGCACCTATGCCTTCACGTCGCCGGCAGGAGAAAGCCTGACATATCCCGTGGTCGACCTCACTTCCACGGGCCAGTCATTGGATGGCACCTCTACCCAGGTCCACAGGCAGACCTTGCTGATCAGGCCCATAGTGGCGACCGGGCCTGCGGCCCCATTGACGGTGGGGGGAAGCATGGTGGTCGGTGGCTCTTTCAGTGTGGCCGCCAATCCCAATGCCGGGGGTAGGGGGGTGCCCGTTTCCATATGGATGGATACGCCGGTGGACTTATCAGGTAGTGTCAAGACCTGCGGCCAGGGAGAATGGGACGACGGAGACTGTACCGTTGCAACCTATTCTTCCAAGGACAACGCTGGCATAGATGTTCTCGACGCTGATCCTGATTTTCCCGACGACCTGTTTGCCCATGTTTTTGGCATTCCATCGGGTGAATGGTCTCGAATAAAGAATGAGGCGACCCAGATTTTGACGAGTTGTGCGGGCCTAACCAACCAGTCCTACGGACTTATCGTGGTGGAGGGCCCCTGCGATTTGAAGACCGACCTGGGCACCCAGGAAAGTCCGGTGATTTTGCTTGTCGTAGACGGTGATCTCACCCTGAACGCCAGCTATGACTTCTACGGCATTATCTTTAGTTTCCACACCGATCCGGCGGTGGAAACGGACTTCAAGGCCAACGGCACGGCGGCCATGAACGGCTCCTTGGTAGCCAACCATGATGTGGAAATTTCCAATGGTAACTTCGGTGTCCGTTATGACGAACTGGCCTTATCCAACATCGCGATAAGTGCCAGTTTTCAGCGCATCACCCGTCTGCCAGGAAGTTGGAGGGATTGGTAATGAACAGCGAAAAGGGGCAAAGGGGATTTGGGCTTATCGAGGTCCTTGTTGCCATCGTAGTGGTCGGCATAGGTGTTGTTGGCCTAATGGCGCTGCAGAAGGCGTTTTTACGATCCAGCGATAGCAGCATTGCCCAAAACATCGCGATGCAACTGGCCGAGGAAAAGCTGGAGGAATTCCGCCGCTTCGATGCGGCCGTAGGGGGGACCTCCAACTACAGCGATGTTGTGACCGGTTCGGATTCCGTTACCTTCGATGGCCTCGCCTACAGCCGCAGTTGGACAGTATCAGACTACTACTATGATGAAGATGGCACTCCGACCTGGTCCAGCACAGCGCCAAGTGGCGCGCCCTATTCGGATCAGAAAGTGGTCCAGGTGACCGTGTCCTGGGAGGGCCCTGATGGCAGTGATAGCCTCAGTATTTCGACTTCACTGTCGTCAAGTTCAACTGCGGATGTCGACCTCTTTATCAATCCCGATCCCCCGGGCGATGGCCCCCAGGTGCCATATACGCCTGGAGCCGCTCCTGATGTGATTGCCGTAGAGCTGGATACAACCATAGACGGCAACGGAGACCGGCGGGAGACCAGTAAACCTGTGCCGGAAATCTCCCAGCAGGGCAACTTTAATATCGTCAAGTTCGATACCGTAACCTATGACGACCAGAGTGGCACCTTGGTCAGGGAAGACTACCTGACCTTGAATTGCGAGTGTTCATATAACGGAACCACGTCCGCCCAACGTCCCCATGTGGCGGTGTTGACCGACGGTGAGCTTGATATCCAGGAGGGGGGAACGGCAGATAAGTCTGTGGGGGATAAAGGGGCAAGCAACGAAGTTCCGGAAATGTGCAGCAAGTGCTGCTTCGAACATCATGATGAAGACAGCCCAACAGACCTGAGCCATATCTTCGATCCCTACCGGCCACAGGCGGATGAAGCGAGCTTGACGCCCCATGGGCACTACAGCTTTGATGGCTCCAGTTATGACGCTTTTTCCGACTACAGTGAATCCGACTTCACGACGATAACGTCTGACAGTTCAGATCCCTATATGGAAGCCTGCCGCTTGCAGCGGATCGATGGATTTTACGAGGTGATGCAGGACTGGCAGCTGGTGGATCTTGTCATCATGCGCCAGGGCTGGCTGAACGACTCCACCAACTTGGCCACCTACCAGGATTATGTGCTTGATGTGGTGCAGGCCCATGTCACGGGCTCGGCAGCGCCGTCCAAGTCGGTGCTAAGAGAAAATGGTGCCGATGCGGGCACCGTCACCTTGAATCGGACCGGCACCTTCCAGTTTATGGCCAGGGCTATTTACGTAGATCGCCTAAGTGCGACCGATCTGACTACGGTGACTAGCGCCATCTCTGGTGGTGCTTCCACCTGGCCCGCCATGGTTCCATTCTATGAGGTCAATGTGACCCTGCTGGCGGACTGGAAGGAAACCATCGAGAGCGATGGCATTACCGTCAGCAGCGAAGATGTCTCGACCATATCCGACCCCACCAGCGGCTATTACGGAACCTACAGTCGTGGGTTGGTGGAGGTGTCGGCAGACAATGTCAGCGCCGAAGTCACCGCCAGGCTGAGGAAATCCAACACGGGGCTGACGGCGAGCATGCCAATAGACGCTAAGGACGCCAATGAGCGGCTGTCAGACAGCGTAGTGGTCAGCCTGCCTGGCGGGATCACCACCTATACCGTTTCGGGCCTGCTCTATTGTTTGGAGGAGGGGTTGGACAACAAGAACGTCAAGACCCAGGTTGCCTGTGGCGAAGATACCCTGAGCAACAGCCTGACCGTCAAGGCCCTGGACAGCAGCGGCAGTGTTGATACCAATGTGGATTGCTCCATCACCGTGCCCAATGGCAAGAATACGCCGTCCTTCACCTGTGAGGGTTTCACTGATGCATGGACAGGAACCATAGAGGTACAGGCCGCGAACAACGACTTCAGCATCTATTATCCGGCCAATGATCCCAACAGTACCCCGCTGGCCATCGCCATATCAGGAGCGTCTGTGACGGGCCAATGCATGGTTGCCATTGATACTCGCCTGACCCAACCGGCATCGCCTACGTGCCCCAACAAGTAAGGTCAGTGAGTGCAATGAAGCACAATGGACGTTATCCTATGGCAACTTTCTGGTGACAATGCCCTGACACATGAAGAAGATCGAAGCCGTAATAAAACCGTTCAAGTTGGATGATGTGCGCGAAGCCCTGGCCGAAGTCGGGGTCAACGGCATGACGGTAACCGAGGTGAAGGGCTTTGGGCGCCAGAAGGGCCATACCGAGCTCTATCGTGGCGCCGAGTACATGGTCGATTTCCTGCCCAAGGTGAAGATCGATCTCATCGTTCAGGACGAGGATGTGGAGCGCTGCCTGGAAGCCATCATGCAGACAGCTCAGACCGGCAAGATAGGTGACGGCAAGATCTTTGTCAGCGACGTGGAAAGGGTGATCCGTATCCGGACCGGCGAGGAAAACGAAGACGCCATCTAAGCTCTTTATACGAATTGAAAAAGGCGACCTTAGGTCGCCTTTTTTCGTTACAGCACCAGGCTGTTGTTGGGGTAGTTTTCCCTGAGCACTTTCAAGGCGTTTTCCTTGAGTTCGTCTATGCCCAGTTCTTCGTAGCTTTGCACCAGCAACTCCAGGGCCTTTTCCATGGCAGGCGTGCCCTGGTAATTCTCGACGATGTGCTGGGCGCGGTTGGCAACGGCCACCCAGGCCTTGCGCTTGATGTAATAACGGGCCACGGCCAGCTCGTAATTGGCCAGCCTGTTCTTCAGGAACTGCATGCGCTTTTGTGCGTCGCCCGCGTACTTGGAAGACGGAAATTTCTTGATGAGGCGGGCAAAGTCTTCGAAGGCCTGCCGGGAAGCGGTGGGGTCACGGTCTGAACGATCAACCCACAACAGCTCCTGGAAAAAGTTGCTGTCCATGGCCATGTGGTTCAGGCCACGCATGTAGTAGGCGTAATCCAGATGCGGGTGTTGGGGGTTCAGGCGGGTGAACCTGTCAACAACAGCCACGGCTGAGGCATGATCGCCCTGTTTGTAGTAGGCGTAGATCAGATTCAGCTGGACCTGGTGGGAGTAGGGACCGAAGGGGTAACGGGAATCCATGGCCTCCAGCACTTCCACCGCCCGGTTGACGTTACCGCTGGCCAAGGAGCCTTGCGCCTGCTCGAACAGCTTCTGGGGCGTGCTTTGGGGAATGGGGGGCTGTTGGCTGCCACCACCGGCACAGCCGGCCATGAGTACGGCACAGGCCAGCAGGGTGGCAGACTGACGTATTCCTTTGATACTTCTCATCATTTTGTAATTCCGTGTCCCTTGTCCCGCTATCATCAAGCGCTGAAGCCCAATGCGAGGTAAAATGGATGTCTTTGGCGCATTCTAACCCACTCCCCCTGAATGTCACAGGGGCGACAAAGAGTCCAATCATGCGTGATGTTATTGAATTAAAAGCCCAGGCCGATCAGCAGCATCTGGGGCAGAGGTTGGATCAAGTTCTGGCGAATTTGTTCCCCGATTATTCCCGCTCCAGGCTGAAAGAGTGGATCCAGGCCGGTCACGTGTGCCTGGACGGTGAGGTAGTGGACAAGCCCAGGCACAAGATCCTGGGAACCGAAGTCATTGAACTGAAAGCCGAAGTGGAATCGGAGGATCGCTGGGAGCCCCAGGAGATGGCACTCGACATCGTCCATGAAGACGACGACATCCTGGTCATCAACAAGCAGGCGGGCTTGGTGGTGCATCCCGGGGCCGGCAATGCCGACGGCACCCTGCTCAACGCTTTGCTGCACCATTGCCCCGAGATAGCCCTGGTACCTCGGGCCGGTATCGTCCACCGGCTGGATAAGGACACCACCGGCCTGATGGTGGTGGCGAAAACGCTGGCGGCCCAGACCCATCTCGTTTCGGCACTACAGGCCAGGGACATTACCCGTGAGTACGAGGCCCTGGCCATAGGCATCATGACCGCCGGAGGCACCGTCGAGGCGCCCATCGGCCGCCACCCCACCAAGCGGACCCATATGGCCGTGGTAGAAGGGGGCAAGCCCGCGGTCACCCATTATCGGGTGGCGGAAAAGTTCCGCTCCCATACCAGGCTGCGGCTGCGCCTGGAAACGGGGCGTACCCACCAGATCCGCGTCCATATGGCGCACCTGGGTCATCCGCTCCAAGGCGATCCGCTCTATGCGGCCAGGGTTCGCTTGATGGCGGGGGCCGACGAGACAACCCGTGAAGCCCTGCAGCAGTTCCGTCGTCAGGCCCTGCATGCGGCCATGCTGCGTCTGCATCACCCCATCAGCGGCGAGGAGATGACCTGGGAAGCGCCGATACCGGCGGATATGGTCCACCTTTACGAGGTATTGAGGCGCGATCAGAAGCTGCATGAGTCTTGAATGGATAGAAGGGATCTTCCCGGCCAATGTGGCGGCCTGTTTCAGTAATCGTGAGCAGGGCGTCAGTCAGGGAAGCTTTGCTGGTTTCAACCTGGGCCGCCATGTGGGAGATGTGCCCTCCCGGGTCGACTACAACAGGCGGGTATTGCAGCACCGCTGCGGCCTGCCCGCTGAGCCGGCCTGGCTTGACCAGGTCCATGGTACCGAGGTGCTGTATCGACCGGCACGGCCAGGTCTGTCCGCCGATGGCTGCTGGACAGATCGGGTCGGCGAGGCCATGACGGTCATGACGGCGGACTGCCTGCCGGTACTGCTGGCCAGTGAAAATGGCCAAAAGGTGGCTGCCGTCCACGCCGGCTGGCGGGGGCTGGCTGCCGGTATCCTGCCCCGGGCCATTGCCCGGATGGGCGTCTCCCCTGGGGAGCTTATTGCCTGGGTTGGACCTGCCATAGGCCCGTCCGCCTTCGAGGTGGGCAGCGAAGTGCGAGAGGCCTTCCTGGCTGCCATGGCGGGTGCTGATGAGTGTTTTCAGCCTCGACAAGAGCGTTTCCTTTGCGATCTTCCAGGCTTGGCCCAGAGGCAGATGCACGAGCTGGGTGTTGCCCGTATTCACCTGTCCGGACTCTGTACCTATTCACAGCCCCAGCGCTTTTATTCCCATCGCCGTCAGGCCCCTACCGGAAGAATGGCTTCGTTGATCTGGCGCAAGGCCTGACCTTGAAAGTCGGCCGCACTGCTCCCACATAGATCCCAAGCATCATTGTGGAGGAGCTGACATGCATCCGGAGCGATTCACCAGCAAGTTTCAACTGGCCTTGTCCGACGCCCAGTCCCTGGCACTGGGCAGGGATCACCAGTTCATTGAACCTGCCCACCTGATGACGGCGCTGCTGAATCAGGATGGCAGCTCCGTCAAGCCTCTGTTGAGCCAATGCGGGATCGAGTTCCACGGCTTTCGCTCGGAGCTGGGTCAGATCCTTGAGCGCCAGCCCCAGGTCGAAGGCACTGGAGGCGATGTCCAGGTTTCCAGGGCCCTGGGCAACCTGCTCAACCTCTGCGACAAGCTGGCTCAAAAGCGCAAGGACAAGTTCATCTCCTCCGAACTTTTCGTGCTGGCGGCCCTGGACGACCAGAGTGAGCTGGGTCAGCTGCTGAAAAAGCATGGCGCCAGCAAGGAACGCCTGGAAAAGGCCATCGACAGCCTGCGTGGCGGCCAGAAGGTCGAGGATGCCAATGCCGAAGAAACGCGCCAGGCGCTGGAACGCTATACCATCGACCTCACCGAGCGGGCCGAGCAGAGCAAGCTGGATCCGGTCATCGGCCGTGACGAGGAGATCCGTAGGGCCATCCAGGTGCTGCAGCGCCGCACCAAGAACAACCCGGTGCTGATCGGTGAACCCGGCGTCGGTAAGACCGCCATCGTCGAGGGCCTGGCCCAGCGCATCATCAATGGTGAAGTACCGGAAGGGCTCAAGGACAAGCGGGTGCTATCCCTGGACCTTGGCGCCCTGCTGGCCGGCGCCAAGTACCGCGGTGAGTTCGAAGAACGCCTCAAGGCGGTGCTCAACGAACTGGCCAAGGAAGAGGGCAGGGTGATCCTCTTCATCGATGAGCTGCACACCATGGTTGGTGCCGGCAAGGCCGAAGGCGCCATGGACGCCGGCAACATGCTCAAGCCGGCCCTGGCCCGGGGCGAACTGCACTGTATCGGCGCCACTACCCTGGACGAATACCGCCAGTACATCGAAAAGGATGCCGCCCTTGAGCGTCGTTTCCAGAAGGTGCTGGTGGATGAGCCCAGCGTGGAAGACACCATCGCCATACTGCGTGGCCTCAAGGAGCGCTACGAGCTGCACCACAGCGTTGAGATCACCGATCCTGCCATAGTCGCGGCCGCCACCCTGTCGCACCGCTACATCAGCGACCGCCAGTTGCCGGACAAGGCCATCGATCTCATCGACGAGGCCGCTTCCAGCATCCGCATGCAGATAGACTCCAAGCCCGAGGAACTGGATCGACTGGAAAGGCGCATGATCCAGTTGAAGCTGGAAAAGCAGGCGCTCGCCAAGGAATCAGACGAGGCCTCCAAGAAGCGCCTGGATGGACTGCAGGACGAGCTGTCTGAACTGGAGACACGCTTCAAGGAGCTGGAAGAGGTCTGGAATACCGAAAAGGCCGCCCTGTCGGGTACCCAGCACATCAAGGGGGAGCTGGAGCAGGCCCGCCAGGAGCTGGAGATCGCCCGTCGCGCCGCCAACTATGAGCGCATGTCCGAGCTGCAGTACGGGCGCATCCCCGAGCTGGAGAAACAGCTGGATCTGGCTGCCCAGGCCGAAATGCAGGAAATGCGCCTGCTCAAGCACAAGGTCAGCGATAGCGAGATCGCCGAGGTGGTTTCCAAGGCCACCGGCATTCCGGTGGCCAAGATGCTGGAAGGGGAACGTGACAAGCTGCTGAAGATGGAAGAGCAGCTGCACCAGCGGGTCGTGGGGCAGCAAGAGGCGGTCGGAGCCGTGGCCAATGCCATCCGTCGCAGCCGCGCCGGCCTGTCCGACCCCCAGCGTCCCATCGGCTCTTTCCTGTTCCTGGGGCCAACCGGCGTCGGTAAGACCGAACTGTGCAAGGCCCTGGCCTCATTCCTGTTCGACAGTGACGATGCCATGGTCCGTATCGACATGTCGGAATTCATGGAGAAGCATTCCGTGGCCCGCCTGGTGGGGGCGCCTCCTGGCTACGTGGGCTATGAGGAAGGGGGTTACCTCACCGAAGCGGTTCGTCGTCGCCCCTATTCGGTGATCCTGCTGGACGAGGTGGAAAAGGCCCATCCGGATGTATTCAACATCCTGTTGCAGGTGCTGGATGACGGTCGCCTCACCGACGGCCAGGGCAGGACAGTGGATTTTCGCAATACCGTGGTGATCATGACCTCCAACCTGGGCTCGGACCGCATCCAGGAACATGCCGGTGAGAAGGAATACGAGGCCATGAAGGCTCTGGTCATGGACGTGGTGGGGCACCACTTCCGTCCCGAGTTCATCAACCGCATCGACGATACCGTGGTGTTCCACCCGCTCTCAAGCGAGGTGATCCGCGAGATAGCCCAGATCCAGCTGCAGGGCCTCAAGGCCAGGCTGGCGGAGCGGGACTTTGAACTGGCACTCAGCGATGCGGCGTTGGACAAGCTGGCGGAAGCGGGCTTCGACCCGGTATTTGGTGCCAGGCCGCTCAAACGGGCCATCCAGAACCAGCTGGAAAATGCCCTGGCCAACGCCATCCTCAAGGGCGAGTTGGTACCGGGCAAGCCCATCAGGGTCGATGTCGATCAGGACAGCTTGGCCATTGGCCAATAAGGGAAAGGGGGCTCAGCCCCCTTTCTTATTGCACATTGCTTCGACCAGCCTCTCGTGCTCGTCGATCTGCTGCTGCTTTTCTTCTCCCACCAACAGGGTGAAGTTACCCTGTTCATCCTTGACCCTCACCCGGTCGTAGGTTTTCAGGGTCGCCAGGTTGTCCTTGGCCCTTTGGCACTCCGCCTCGATGCGAGCGGTCATTTTCTCCAGTGGGCTTTGGGCTTCCTCCTCGGTGGCAGCGGCCTGTTGTTCCTGCACAGCCGTGCTGCTGGGCTTGGGCGCATTGACCACCATGGGCTGGGCATGCTGGTTCTGAGGCGGAGTCTGTGAGAAGTGGACATTGCCCTGGGCATCTGTCCAGCGGTAAACCACGTTTTCCTTTTCCTTGTCTGCGGCCGCTGCCGCCAGAGGCAGTATCAGCAGCCACCAGGGGCTAAGCTTTACCATATTCATATATCCCGTTTTACCCTCCCTTGGGAGGAGCTTTGACGCTGTGTTATCTTAGCTAACCGATTCTTGCATCTTTGCCAAGTGAGTTAACACCTTATGAGCGAACACAAGATGGCAGAGGCCGCCCGAAGCAAAGGGATTTATCTGCTGCCTAACCTTTTTACCACTGCGGGGCTGTTCTCTGGCTTCTATGCCGTTGTCGCTTCCATGCAGGGCCACTTCACGGCAGCGGCCGTTGCGGTCTTTATCGCCATGCTCTTTGACGGCCTGGACGGGCGTATTGCCCGCCTTACCAATACTCAGAGTGCCTTTGGTGCCGAATATGATTCAATGGCAGATATGGTTTCCTTTGGTATAGCCCCTGCCTTGGTTTCCTACAACTGGGCCTTGTCCGGTCTTGGCAAGATTGGCTGGCTGGCGGCCTTTGTCTTTGCCGCCGCGGCCGCCCTGCGCCTGGCCCGTTTCAACACCCAGGTCGGGGTGGCCGACAAGCGCTATTTCCAGGGCTTGGCCAGCCCCGCCGCTGCCGCCATCGTGGCCGGCATGGTCTGGCTGGGCAGCGAATACGGCATTGAAGGCAGCAGCATCTCCTGGCTGGTGGCCTTGATCACCCTGGTCGCCGGTCTGCTGATGGTGTCCAACTTCCGCTACCCGTCCTTCAAGGAAGTGGACTGGAAGGGTAAGGTGTCCTTCCTGGCCATCCTCATCGTACTGGCGGTGCTGGTGGTGGTATCCATAGAGCCGGCCCTGATCCTGTTCACCATCTTCAGCCTCTATGCCCTGTCCGGCCCCATCATTACCATCCGCTCGGTCAAGAAGCTCAAGATAGAGCATGTGGTCGGTGATGAAGACGAGCAGGACGCCGACTTCCAGTCACCGGAAGACGGCGCTGATAAGCCGAAAGAATAAAGAAAGGGCCTTTAGGCCCTTTTTTTATGAGAAGCCTTTGCCGCCAGTTCCTGTCTTATGATCAGAAGAGACAGTAGAGGTAGCCACAGGAGGCCTCATGAAGACCCTTGCTTTCGCAGCCCTGATCGCAGCACTGCCCCTGGTGGCAGCGCAGCAGCCCGCGGTCTACAGTCAATCCGGAGTTAAGGCCACCTTCTATAAGGTTCAGCCGCAACAGGGTGAGATGCTCGACATGGAAGACATCAACCGTTTCACCGAGCAAAACCCCAGCGCGGCCGGCTTCAATGAAGAGCAGGCCAGGAAGATGCCGGCGCTGTCCTACGGTGGTGTCAGGGCGACCTACTATCGGCCGGTGAGCAAGAAGTGAGCGGTTGAACGCCGCTTATCGAAAAGCGTTTGACACCCCGCCGTATCTACGTAGAATGGCGCCTCGCTTCGGGAGGAAAGGCAAGGCGCCATTACTTTGGAAGCGATTCTGAAAAGACCGAAACAAAGGGCTTGACAGAAAATCCGGAGTCGGTAGAATGCGGCTCCCGCTTCGAGAAGAAGCGAACGTTCTTTAACAATGTGACCAAGCAATCTGTGTGGGCACTCGAGGTTGTGAAAATTCCCAAAAACGAATTTTCAATGAACTCGAAGTGTTCAAACACTTCAGCAATTCATTGAGCACAAACTTTTAATTGAAGAGTTTGATCATGGCTCAGATTGAACGCTGGCGGCAGGCCTAACACATGCAAGTCGAGCGGCAGCGACATGACGGAACCTTCGGGGGAAGACATGGGCGGCGAGCGGCGGACGGGTGAGTAATGTGTAGGAAGCTACCCGGGAGTGGGGGATAACCATTGGAAACGATGGCTAATACCGCATAACGTCTACGGACCAAAGGGGGGGATCTTCGGACCTCTCGCTACCGGATGCGCCTACATGGGATTAGCTAGTTGGTGGGGTAACGGCCTACCAAGGCGACGATCCCTAGCTGGTTTGAGAGGATGATCAGCCACACTGGGACTGAGACACGGCCCAGACTCCTACGGGAGGCAGCAGTGGGGAATATTGCACAATGGGGGAAACCCTGATGCAGCCATGCCGCGTGTGTGAAGAAGGCCTTCGGGTTGTAAAGCACTTTCAGCGAGGAGGAAAGGGTGAGTCTTAATACGGCTCATCTGTGACGTTACTCGCAGAAGAAGCACCGGCTAACTCCGTGCCAGCAGCCGCGGTAATACGGAGGGTGCGAGCGTTAATCGGAATTACTGGGCGTAAAGCGTGCGCAGGCGGCTTGTTAAGCTAGATGTGAAAGCCCCGGGCTCAACCTGGGAACTGCATTTAGAACTGGCAAGCTAGAGTCTTGTAGAGGGTGGTAGAATTTCAGGTGTAGCGGTGAAATGCGTAGAGATCTGAAGGAATACCAGTGGCGAAGGCGGCCACCTGGACAAAGACTGACGCTCATGCACGAAAGCGTGGGGAGCAAACAGGATTAGATACCCTGGTAGTCCACGCCGTAAACGATGTCTACTTGAAGTCTGTGTCCTTGAGACGTGGGTTTCGGAGCTAACGCGTTAAGTAGACCGCCTGGGGAGTACGGCCGCAAGGTTAAAACTCAAATGAATTGACGGGGGCCCGCACAAGCGGTGGAGCATGTGGTTTAATTCGATGCAACGCGAAGAACCTTACCTGCCCTTGACATCCAGCGAACTTGGTAGAGATACCTTGGTGCCTTCGGGAACGCTGAGACAGGTGCTGCATGGCTGTCGTCAGCTCGTGTTGTGAAATGTTGGGTTAAGTCCCGCAACGAGCGCAACCCTTATCCTTAGTTGCCAGCGATTCGGTCGGGAACTCTAAGGAGACTGCCGGTGATAAACCGGAGGAAGGTGGGGACGACGTCAAGTCATCATGGCCCTTACGGGCAGGGCTACACACGTGCTACAATGGCGGATACAAAGGGCGGCGAACCAGCGATGGTAAGCGAATCCCATAAAGTCCGTCGTAGTCCGGATTGGAGTCTGCAACTCGACTCCATGAAGTCGGAATCGCTAGTAATCGTAGATCAGAATGCTACGGTGAATACGTTCCCGGGCCTTGTACACACCGCCCGTCACACCATGGGAGTGGGCTGCACCAGAAGTAGATAGCTTAACCTTCGGGAGGGCGTTTACCACGGTGTGGTTCATGACTGGGGTGAAGTCGTAACAAGGTAGCCGTAGGGGAACCTGCGGCTGGATCACCTCCTTACCTTTAGGGATGACACGTCTCGAAGTGTCCACACAGATTGCTTGGTCAGATGGTTTTAGAGCGAATTGCGGTGTGGGTCTGTAGCTCAGCTGGTTAGAGCGCACCCCTGATAAGGGTGAGGTCGGTGGTTCAAGTCCACTCAGACCCACCACACTATTCGGGGCTATAGCTCAGCTGGGAGAGCGCCTGCTTTGCACGCAGGAGGTCAGCGGTTCGATCCCGCTTAGCTCCACCATATGTGTCCCCTTCGTCTAGAGGCCTAGGACACCGCCCTTTCACGGCGGTAACAGGGGTTCGAATCCCCTAGGGGACGCCACTCTCGCTCGAGAGGCCAAAGCTAAATCTCACGATTTACCTTTGGCTTTTTTTAGCCATGCTCTTTAACAATTCGGAAAGCTGATAACACTGCAAATTTAAACGAGTCACTCTCTACTTGATGAGTGTCCGGCGAAAACCAGGTGTTAGTCAACATACGGCATTTTCTTCGGAAAATGGTTCGCGTCAGCGAAACCCTTCGGGGTTGTATGGTTAAGTGACTAAGCGTACACGGTGGATGCCTTGGCAGTTGGAGGCGATGAAGGACGTGCTAATCTGCGATAAGCATTGGTGAGGTGATAAGAACCGCTTGAGCCAATGATTTCCGAATGGGGAAACCCACCCAAGGTAACTTGGGTATCTGTATCTGAATACATAGGGTGCAGAGGCGAACCGGGAGAACTGAAACATCTAAGTACCCCGAGGAAAAGAAATCAACCGAGATTTCCTCAGTAGCGGCGAGCGAACGGGAAAGAGCCCAGTTTGTGTATCAGCGTCTGTCATAGTGGAAGGTTCTGGAAAGTTCCGCGATACAGGGTGATAGCCCCGTACACGAAATGGCAGATGTCGTTGCAAACGATGAGTAGGTCGGGACACGTGGTATCTTGACTGAAGATAGGGGGACCATCCTCTAAGGCTAAATACTCCCAACTGACCGATAGTGAACCAGTACCGTGAGGGAAAGGCGAAAAGAACCCCGGCGAGGGGAGTGAAATAGAACCTGAAACCGTGTACGTACAAGCAGTAGGAGCCCTTCGGGGTGACTGCGTACCTTTTGTATAATGGGTCAGCGACTTATGTTTTGTGGCGAGGTTAACCGAATAGGGGAGCCGTAGGGAAACCGAGTCTTAACTGGGCGTCCAGTCGCAAGGCATAGACCCGAAACCCGGTGATCTAGTCATGGGCAGGTTGAAGGTTGAGTAACATCAACTGGAGGACCGAACCCACTAATGTTGCAAAATTAGGGGATGACCTGTGATTAGGGGTGAAAGGCCAATCAAACCGGGAGATAGCTGGTTCTCCCCGAAAGCTATTTAGGTAGCGCCTCGGACGAATACTTGCGGGGGTAGAGCACTGTTTGGGCTAGGGGGTCATCCCGACTTACCAAACCCATGCAAACTCCGAATACCGCAAAGTACTATCCGGGAGACACACGGTGGGTGCTAACGTCCATCGTGGAGAGGGAAACAACCCAGACCGCCAGCTAAGGTCCCCAAGTCATAGCTAAGTGGGAAACGATGTGGAAAGGCTTAGACAGCTAGGAGGTTGGCTTAGAAGCAGCCACCCTTTAAAGAAAGCGTAATAGCTCACTAGTCGAGTCGGTCTGCGCGGAAGATGTAACGGGGCTAAGCTATGCACCGAAGCTGCGGCAGCATATTTAGGTATGCTGGGTAGGGGAGCGTTCTGTAAGCCGTTGAAGGTGTGTCGGGAGGCATGCTGGAGGTATCAGAAGTGCGAATGCTGACATGAGTAACGTTAAAGCGGGTGAAAAACCCGCTCGCCGGAAGACCAAGGGTTCCTGTCCAACGTTAATCGGGGCAGGGTGAGTCGGCCCCTAAGGCGAGGGCGAAAGCCGTAGTCGATGGGAAACAGATTAATATTTCTGTACTTCTTTTCATTGCGATGGGGGGACGGAGAAGGCTAAGCAAGCCAGGCGTCGGTCGTCCTGGTGAAAGTGCGTAGGCTGGGGACTTAGGCAAATCCGGGTCCCTAAGGTCGAGACACGAGACGAGTTGCTACGGCAACGAAGTTGTTGATGCCATGCTTCCAGGAAAAGCCTCTAAGCTTCAGATGAAAAGAAACCGTACCCCAAACCAACACTGGTGGTCAGGTAGAGAATACTAAGGCGCTTGAGAGAACTCGGGTGAAGGAACTAGGCAAAATAGTACCGTAACTTCGGGAGAAGGTACGCTGTTGTTGGTGATGAGACTTGCTCTCTAAGCTGACGGCAGCCGCAGTGACCAGGTGGCTGGGACTGTTTATCAAAAACACAGCACTCTGCAAACTCGAAAGAGGACGTATAGGGTGTGACACCTGCCCGGTGCCGGAAGGTTAATTGATGGGGTTAGCGCAAGCGAAGCTCTTGATCGAAGCCCCGGTAAACGGCGGCCGTAACTATAACGGTCCTAAGGTAGCGAAATTCCTTGTCGGGTAAGTTCCGACCTGCACGAATGGTGTAACCATGGCCACGCTGTCTCCACCCGAGACTCAGTGAAATTGAAATCGCTGTGAAGATGCAGTGTACCCGCGGCTAGACGGAAAGACCCCGTGAACCTTTACTACAGCTTGACACTGAACATTGAGCCTACATGTGTAGGATAGGTGGGAGGCTTTGAAGCGGTAACGCCAGTTATCGTGGAGCCATCCTTGAAATACCACCCTTGTATGTTTGATGTTCTAACCTCGGCCCATTATCTGGGTTAGGGACAGTGTCTGGTGGGTAGTTTGACTGGGGCGGTCTCCTCCCAAAGCGTAACGGAGGAGCACGAAGGTTGGCTAATCCTGGTCGGACATCAGGAGGTTAGTGCAATGGCATAAGCCAGCTTAACTGCGAGACAGACACGTCGAGCAGATACGAAAGTAGGTCATAGTGATCCGGTGGTTCTGAATGGAAGGGCCATCGCTCAACGGATAAAAGGTACTCCGGGGATAACAGGCTGATACCGCCCAAGAGTTCATATCGACGGCGGTGTTTGGCACCTCGATGTCGGCTCATCACATCCTGGGGCTGAAGTCGGTCCCAAGGGTATGGCTGTTCGCCATTTAAAGTGGTACGCGAGCTGGGTTCAGAACGTCGTGAGACAGTTCGGTCCCTATCTGCCGTGGGCGTTGGATGATTGAGAGGGGCTGCTCCTAGTACGAGAGGACCGGAGTGGACGAACCTCTGGTGTTCGGGTTGTCACGCCAGTGGCACTGCCCGGTAGCTAAGTTCGGAATCGATAACCGCTGAAAGCATCTAAGCGGGAAGCGAGCCTCAAGATGAGTCATCCCTGAGACTTCGAGTCTCCTAAAGGGTCGTTGAAGACTACAACGTTGATAGGCTGGGTGTGGAAGTGCGGCGACGCATGTAGCTAACCAGTACTAATTGCCCGTGAGGCTTAACCATACAACACCCAAAGGGTTTTGTAGGCAGAGATTGTTCCAGACAATCTTCTGCACTTCCGCCATCCATGGCGGTCGGGCACTCAGAGAGAGTGACTTAGATTACAGAGTTATCAGCTTTTACCGAATTGACTTAACTGGCCGCAAGGCGGGTTAAGAAACGAATTTGCTTGGCGGCAATAGCGCTGTGGAACCACCTGATCCCATCCCGAACTCAGCAGTGAAACGCAGTAGCGCCGATGGTAGTGTGGGGGTTCCCATGTGAGAGTAGGTCACTGCCAAGCACCTATTAAACGTAGAAAGCCACCCGTAGGGGTGGCTTTTTGCGTTTACAGCGCCTGACGGCACTACTTCTCACATGGGAATGAAGAAAGTGCCGCGCAGCGGCTTCCTACCCCATGTGGAGTTGGGTGAAGCCCGAAACCCAAGCACGGCTTGGGTGCGGCTGAACGCGAGGCCCCGGATGGCCGAGCCGGCACCCGTCACCAGGGACGGTTATTACGCCACCTGGCCTGCACCTTCTTGCCCTGAGTTGCCACCCATCCCTGGGAGCTCATTCCGGCCGGCACCTCCTGTGTACCGGCGCTCAGCTGCGTGAAAGCGGTGCTTTCACTTCGAGCTTCGCCCAGCGATTTTGTCCCATGCAAGATATGCAACGGCTCAGCAGCGTAGGGTTGGTTAGCGTAGCGTAACCCACCGAAGGCGCCTTATTGTCTTGAGTTGCCACCCATCCCTGGTAACTCATTCCGGCCGGCACATCCTGTGTCCCGGCGCTCAGCTGCGTGAAAGCCGTGCTTTCACTTCGATCTTCGCCCAGCGATTTTGTCCTATGTAGCATATGCAACGGTTCCAGCTTAAAAGAACTGCCTGGCTGTCAGGCCCCGGATGGCCGAGCCGGCACCCGTCACCAGGCATGGTTAACGACAGTGGCCTGTGGGGCTGCCTTCGAATGCGTCGGCAAGCAAATGGATTAAATATTTACTTGGCTGACACCTCGTTGCCTAAAAAGATTGGTTTATATCGTTGTGAATTGACTGCCTGCCTCTAAACTTGAATCACCCCATCAAGGAAGATTCAAGGTCAAGGATGCGCACCTCTATTGTCTCAACTATGGGTTTGGCGGCCAGTCTGGCCCTCGTCACTCCTGTTCCTGTAGCTGCCATTACGGCCACAAAGGTCGCTGTCGACGTGCCCCAGGACTGGAGCCGAGTTTTGGTAGTGGATGCCGGGGTTAAAGATGCCGAGATGCTGATCAAGGCGGCATCCACTGGGATGCGGGTGATCAGGATAGACGAGGGATCGGATGGCCTGGCGCAGCTGGAGAAGGCCCTGAGCGGTGTCAGCGCTATCCAGAGTTTGCATATCCTGGCCCATGGCAGCCCGGGCACCTTGTTTCTGGGGGCGGGTGCCATTACCGAGCAGAGTCTGAGACAAAATAGGGCGATTGCGGGGATCCGCGCGAGCCTGGCTCAGGGCGCCGATATCATGATTTATGGCTGTGAACTGGCGGCTGGCAGCATGGGTGAATCCTTCGTCCAGGCCCTGAGCAACAAGTTGGGGGCCGATGTGGCGGCCTCTACCGATCTGACCGGTGCCGAAAGCCTTGGTGGTGATTGGGAGCTGGAATACCAGTATGGTCAGGTCGACAGCCAGCTCTTTGCAAGCCAAGGGGGGTTGAAGCGTTACCAAGCCAGCCTGTCCCACTTTCGAGGTGGCAGCGTCAAGTGGCAGCCGGCCGATCTGGATGGCGATGGTGCCAAAGACGACGTCAAGTTCTTCGTCAATACCGCCTGGCGGCTGAACGGTCAGAATACACCCAATCTGCAATCCGACACCGGTCTGGTGATCCAGTCCGACGGTGTGCCCATTACTCAGCATATCGAAGATCCGGATGATGCCAATGCCTCTTACACCTTGGTTTCCGGCACATTCAAGGCCCTGGATGTGGATCCGACTCTGCTTCACAAGGTGTACTATTCAGGTGGCGCCCGTATCGGCAACCTCATTAATAATGCCAACGGCAGTTGGAACATACAGACGCTGGTTAATACCGGTGCCGGTAACCAGGCTCCGGGCATCGAACTGCCCATCATCTTGGAGGTGCCTCAGTTGCAGGCCGACGGCGTCACTGTCGAGACCAACTGGACCTATCAGTTATATGTGGTGGACCCAAATGGGGACAAGCTGCGCTATCGCCTAGCCAACTTGGAGGAGTTGGGAGGAGGCAGCAGTATTAATGCGCCCAACATCGGCATAGATGCCAATACCGGTCTGATCACTTGGACCGGCTCCGGTACCATGCAGACAGGCCTCTATTCGGCTGGCTTTGTGGTCGAGGATCTCAATAATGCCGATAGTGTTCTTTCCAAGACCCATGTGGACCTGATCCTCTATCTGCAGAACAAGGCTCCAACGGTCGATTTCACTCTGTCTGACAATATCCCAGGCGATACCAAAACGGTGCTGGTGGACCCCGACACCCCGTTCAACTTTTCCATTTCTGGCAACAACATCACCAGCTCCAATATCGGCAACGTACGCAACAGCAATGGTGATTTGGCGCTGACCAGAGAGGCCAACGGAACAGATTACACCTTTAATGCTGCCAGCATGCTGCCCGGGACCTATGCCATCAACTTTGAGGTCAAGGCGACGGGGCGTGTGAAGAGCTATCTGACCATCAACTTTGTGGTGGCCGACCCCCTGGGCCCTCTGGTGACTTATTACCCTGGTGATGGAGCCTACTCCGTCAATGGCGGCAGCACCTTTATGGACGTAGGGCGTGATGCCCTGGTCAGCGACCCCGATGACAGTGACCTCAACGGTGGCTTCATGCGAGTGGATGTCGGCCAGGTTGATGGCGATGCCAGCACTCTGACATTCCTCAGCGAGGGTGACGGCATCGGGCAGCTTCGCCTAGACGGCAGTAATGTTTATTTCGAGGGCCGGCTTATTGGTGCCGTCGACGTTAACGATACCGGTGTCGACAAGGCCTTTAAGGTGAACTTCACTACCGGGGATGCCACCCTGGCCGCCGTCCAGGCGCTGATCCGAGCCCTGCAATTCAGTGCCTCCACGCCGCCAGAATATGGCACTCGCAATGCCACCCTGGTTATTTCTGATCCATCGGAGCGCTCCAACCTGTTTACGACGACGGTGACGGTGGGCAGCAACAACAATAATTCCCCCGTGGCCAATGGCATGCTCAGCAACCAGACCACCTATGAAGGTTCTGTCGTCAGCTTCTCGGTACCCAATGGATATTTTACCGATGCCGATGGTGATAGCCTCAATTATGAGGCCAGTGGCCTGCCTTCAGGCATCCTCTTTGATGACGCCACCCTTAGCTTCAGTGGCTCTACCATGGCAGTGGGTACCCATGAGGTGATCATCAAAGCCGATGATGGAAATGGGGGGTAGCCACGGCCAGTTTCCAATTGATCGTCAACCCCAACAGTGCCCCTATAGTCGATGAGCAGCCTGCCGATACCAGCATCAGTGAAGATGTGGCCATGCCACCTTTGGCATTAGGGACGGTCTTCCGTGACAACGAGGGGCAGGACTTCACTTTGGCCGTTACCGGTCTGCCGGCGGGGGTCAGCTTTGACAGCGCCAGCCAGAGCTTGCTGGGTACTGCAACAACACCAGGTGTTTACACTGTTACCTTAACGGCCACAGACACGGCTGGTGACAGTGCGGCCACGGCATTCAACCTGACCGTGCTCAACAGCAATGATGTGCCTGTTGCAGTTCTGCCTCTAGAGGCACAGCACATGGACATTCTCGATGGACCCGGGACCTATGGCGTCAACCCTAACGCTTTCGGCGACCAGGACATCGACCAAGGACAGGATGAGCAGCTTAGCTACAGTGCGACCTTGGCAGGAGGCGCCGCTCTGCCGGCCTTCATCTCCTTCAATGGTGCCACTATCAATTTCACCTTCACCCAGAGCTGGTATGACATCGGCACTTATACCGTCGAACTGACAGCAACGGACAAAGTCGGAACCCAAGCCAGTCAAACCTTTGAAGTGACGGTAACCGGCACCAATACCATGCCGATGAAGCACCATTGGCATGACTTCGCCATTAACGAAGGAGAAAAGCGGTTCTTCGTCCATGACGATCTGCACTTCATGGACGCTGAGCAGCACTATGCGGATGTGACCTTTACACTGACCAGACTGCCGGAACATGGCAGCCTGCTAAAGGATGGCCAGCCTTTGGCCATAGGGAGCAGCTTCTCCCAGCAGGATATCGAGGACGAAAACGTGCTCGAATATCAGCATGATGGCAGCGAAACTACGGAAGACGGCTTCCACTTCTATGTGGATGACCAATACGGGGGACGAACCCCGGAGTACACAGATTACCGCATCGTCATAACACCCCAGAATGACGCCCCAATGGTGAGCGCTGGTATCAGCGATCAGGTCATGACCACGGGAATGAGTGTCGATTTCGTCATTCCCGCTAATGCCTTTAGTGATGCAGAGAACGATGCTCTGAGCTACAGCCTCAGTGGTCTTCCCGGCTGGGCTAGCTTCGACGGGCTAAGCATCACTGGTATCCCGGAGGCAGACGATGTGGCAGAAAGCATCATCTGGATTACGGCCGATGACGGCAGTGGCAGCACTGCCGCTACCAGCTTTCAGCTCAGTGTACTGCTGGATAGTGATGTGGATGGCATCCCTGACGTTACCGACTTGGACGATGACGGTGATGGCATGAGTGATGATTGGGAGCAGCAGCATGGCTTGGATCCCCTGGATCCCGCCGACGGCGATCAGGACAGCGATGGCGATGGCTTGAGCAACCTGGAGGAATTCCAGGCGGGGCTGGACCCCAATGTTGACGACGTGGCCCCGGTGGTCGTGGCACCAGCAGATTTGCGGATTGACGCTCAGGCGTTGTTTACCCATGTCGACCTGAACATGCTGAAGCAGGGCACGGCCAGCGCCAAGGATCCGGGTCAGGATGTTGCTCTGGTCGTCAGTGCCAAGGGGGTGCCGAGCGATGGATTGAAGCTGCGTCCGGGCCGTCACGTGATCACCTGGATTGCCACCGATGCCGCCGGTAATGTTGGTCGTGCCGAACAGGTCGTGGATATCTATCCCACCATTTCATTCGGCAAGGATGGGGTGGTCAGCGAAGGCCAGGAGGCGGCCTTCAAAGTGGTGCTGAACGGCAATTCTCCGGTATACCCCGTGATGGTCGACTACCAGGTGGCCGGTAGTGCTGACGCGCAGGATCATGATCTGGTCAGCGGCTCTGTAACCATCGAGGCCGGCGTGGAGGTCACGGTATCCTTTACGACCCTGGCCGACGCTGAGCCTGAAGGCGAGGAGCATGTCGAGCTGAGCTTTGTTGGTGAGCAAAACTGGGGGATCAAGAAAAATCAGGTCACCCGTATCGTTGAAGGTAACCTGGCCCCGGAACTGAGCCTGGTGGCGCAGCAGGAGCATGAGTTGGTGACCACAGTGTATCAGGACGGTGGCCTGGTCGAGCTGGTGGTGGATATCCAGGATAACGGTGACGTTCATGACATCCAATGGCTGCTCCCGGAGGGAGTCAGTGCTGAAATCAGTGAAGACAGCTTGAGCCTGGTCCTGGATGCCGGTCTGCTGGAAGTCGGCCTGCACAGCTTCCAGGTGGTGGTGACCGATGACGGCGAGCCGGCCTTGAGTGCTGATGTGAGCCTGATGCTGAAGGTGGTTGCTACGTCGCCAGAGCTGGATAGTGCAACCGACAGCGACGGTGACGGTATCAATGACCAGCAGGAAGGCCTGGGTGACAGCGATAGTGACGGCATTCCTAACTACCTGGACAATATGATCGAGAGGCACGTGCTGCCGGAACGAGGCGGGGTCACGGATGCCTATATCATCGAGGCCGATGCCGGCGTCAAGCTGACTCTGGGCGAACTGGCCTTGGCTGGAGCCCATGACGGCGCAGAGGTCAGCAGCGACGATTTTGAATACGTCCAGATAATCAAGGACGAGGTGCCTAACGTGGGTGGCTATTTCGATTTCATTGCCGCCGAGCTGCCCGAGGCGGGGCAAAGTGTGAATGTGGTGTTGCCCCAGCGCGAGCCGATACCGGACCGGGCCATTTACCGCAAGTACCTGCCGGCAATTGGCTGGCAGAACTTTGTCGAGGATACCGGCAACAAGCTGAGTTCAGCCTTGGGAGAACAAGGCTACTGCCCGGCTCCAGGATCTGAGCAATACCGGGATGGCCTGACCGAAGGAGACTGGTGTGTGCAACTGACCATCCAGGATGGCGGTGCCAATGATGCCGATGGCCAGGCCAATGGTGTGGTCCATGATCCTGGTGGTGTTGGTCAGCCACTGATGCAAGAAGCCGAGGTGACCACATCTGGTTCGGGAGGCGGCAGCTTTGGTCTCCTGCTGGCCTTGTCCCTGGTAACGGCACTGTACCGCCTTGGTCGCCGCATCGCTGTTCTGCTGCCTCTGTTGGTTGTGAGCTTCTCGGCTGCCGCCTTCGATCTTAAGCCTATCTACCTGCAGGTTGGTGCTGGCCAGGGAGAATCCAGCATTGAGCGGCACGAGGTGGCGGCAGAGCTTGCCAGGGTGTCAGAGACGGCAGTTGTTACCGACTTCGACGCCAAGGATGACAGCTACTGGCTGGAGGTGGGATACCGCTTTGATAGCGGCCTGGCTCTGGAGCTGGGGTATGTGGACCTGGGCCAGGTCAGCCTGACCTTCACCGATCAGCTTTCTCAGCTGGACGTACCTGGGTTTCTGGACAAGGTGGCCTTCAGTCACCCGGATACCGCCGAGGGATTTACACTTGCCACCAGCTACCAGTGGCCCCTGTCTCAGCACCTGAGCCTGTCGGCGCGGCTTGGGCTGCTGCGCTGGGATGCTGACTACAGCGCGGTGCTTAAGGTCGAAGCTGAGCCGTTTTCCCGCCGAAGCGAGAGTCACAACGGCACCGATTGGCTCTTCGGTGTCGGGGCGCAATATCACCTCTCAGAGCATTGGTCCCTGGGGCTGGCCTACCGGGTCTACTATGTGGACAGTACCCACATCGATATCCTTGGCCTCACCCTGGGCTACCGCTTCTAAGGTGACCCAAATGACTATGTCACTACAAGGTATCAAATCACACCTTTGCTTAACGTCCGGTTGTCATTTGTTTAGCCTTTCTTGAAGAGCGCGGTGAGCCCGGTCAATGGCCAGTTGCTCAGATTGAGATCTGGTTCACTGCTTGCCCAATCCCGCATTTTCAGGCGTTTCCGGGCCTGCCTTTAGCAGGTAACCTGCATGCACTTCTATGCTCTCTGAATCATTATGCAAACAGATCTGACCACTGAGAGCCGTTAATTTGGGACTGAAGTTTATGTCTAACGAGACCGTACTCAACCGGCCGCTGGCTTCCAAACGCAACCTGTTGATGTTCTTGCTGCCGTCGCTGATCGGCGTGCTGCTGTTCATGACCCCCGTCACCTACCAGGGTGATATCACCATTCCGATCGCGGTGCTGGCCAAGAGCCTGCAGGCGCTCCTGAGCGACAGCATGACGGCCATCGTTACCGTCATTATTGCCGTGACCGCCATCGCTTCCCTGCTGACTAGGCTGTTCAAGCCTGCCTGGATCAGTAACAACGCTTTCCTGAAAGAGCTCCTGGACGTATCGCCGATGTGGCTGCTGGCACGGGTGCTGGGCGCTGTCTTCGTGGTGCTGGTGTATTTCGGTATGGGGCCGGAGGCGTTGCGCAGTGATGCCACCGGGGGCCTGGTATTGAACGACCTGATGCCGGTGCTGCTCTCCGTATTCATCTTCGCCGGCCTGTTGCTGCCGTTGCTGGTGAACTTCGGCCTGCTGGAGTTTTTCGGCGCCCTGTTGACCAAGGTGATGCGGCCCATCTTCGGCCTGCCCGGTCGCAGTGCCATCGACTGTTTTGCCTCCTGGCTGGGTGACGGCAGCGTCGGCATCCTGATGACCAGCAAGCAGTACGAACAGCGCTTCTACACCCAGAGAGAGGCGGCCGTCATTGGCACTACCTTCTCTGCCGTTTCCATTACCTTCAGCCTGGTCGTCCTGGCCCAGGTGAAGCTGGAGCATCTGTTCGTGCCTTTCTATGGCGCCGTCTGCCTGGCCGGTATCGTTGCCGCCATCATAGTGCCCCGCCTGCCGCCGCTGAGCCGCAAGCAGGACAAGTTCATCTGTGGCACCGAGCGTAACCATACCAAGGACGAGCTGCCCGAGAATGAATCTGTTGTGGCCTTCGGCTACCGCAAGGCCCTGGCCCGTGCCGGCCAGGTTGATAGCCTGGGCAAGGTAGCGGTGGACGGCGTCAAGAATGCCGCCGACATGGTCTTTGCTGTGCTGCCCGTGGTCATGGCCATTGGTACCATCGCCCTGGTCATCGCCGAACACACGCCGCTGTTCAGCTGGTTAGGGTTACCCTTCGTGCCTTACCTGGAGCTGCTGCAGATCCCGGAGGCGGCGGCCGCCTCCGAAACCGTGATGGTCGGCTTTGCCGACATGTTCATCCCGGCGATCCTGGCCAGCTCTATCGACAACGAGATGACCCGTTTCGTTATCGCGGCCCTGTCCGTCACCCAGTTGATCTACATGTCGGAAGTGGGTGCCTTGATGCTGGGCAGCAAGATCCCGGTCAAGCTATGGGAGCTGTTCGTCATCTTTATCCTGAGGACCTTGGTGACCCTGCCGGTCATCGCCCTGGTGGCCCATCTGGTTTTCTGACCAGCAAGGGGGGCTGATGCTCCCTTGCTTTTCGGCCTGGATAAAATCCCGGCAATCGAACGACTCTAGGCCGAAAAGGGCTTTACCTCGAGGCCGTTATGGCTATAATGGCCTCCGTCGTTAGGGGCGTAGTTCAATTGGTAGAGCGTCGGTCTCCAAAACCGAAAGTTGGGGGTTCGAGTCCCTCCGCCCCTGCCAGATAACGACAAAAAAGCCACCCACTGGGTGGCTTTTTTGCATTTGTCGCTTTGATCTGGCGTGCCGCACGGAACTCTCGCTCTAGGTGAGGGCGGTGTTACCCCTTCGTCATTGAAAGTACATTGCCTGGGTCATGGATGGCAAAGGCGGAAATTCGCCATTGCCCTTGCTGTTTGTAGACATAGTAGGTGGCGCCCACGCGGTTAAACAGGCTGCCATCACGTCTGTAACGCGCCGCCACATTGCTGGCAATTGCAAGGTTGGGGCTGAGCCGCTTGATATTCGTGCTTTCCCACTCGACCCTGCTGATGCCTTGTTGTTTCAGCCGTGTTAGGAACTTCGTGACTTGTTCGTTCATGAGTTCGCCGGTCAGGGTGCGAGGCGGTACGCTGTTGGACATCAGCATCACCGTATCGCCATAAAGGGCTGGAGTGGCCTTCAGCTCACTGGTTTGCAGGAAGTGGTTGTACTTGGTCATGTAGTGCCGAAAAAGCAGCTTGATATCGGCATCATCTTGGGTTTGGGCATTGGCGCTGAGCGTGCTTAGAACCAACGTGAAAAACAGGCCCCATACGAGTCCTCTTCTTATCATCATCATCTTCCTTTTTGGCGTGATGCTAAGACCATAGTCAAAGCACACCGATTTACCTCAGCTGACCGTGCCGCCTACCCTAATATCCCCACCGCCGGTCTCAAAGCGAGTTGGGTCTGCGGTTTCCCCGGCTTTTTCAACCTTGTCCATGCTGTCCGTAGCCCAGCAGGTAGTGCATTTTTTGTCATGTCTTCTCTAGCGGTTCGGGCCCCTCTGTGTGGGTTGGACGCCGGTCATTGGGACATCAAGGCCTGCCAGGGAGGTACCGGGCTTTGTAACCCCTTCCGGCTTTGGTGATAATGGCATCTCAATCGACCTGTGGAGCTGCCATGGCGAACTATCTGGATGAGCTGGGCCTGGTGTCCTACACCCCCAAGAATCAGGTTCAGGAACCTGGCCTGGTTCTGTCTTATCCCCTCACTGACGACACCAGGTCATTCTGTGAAGCGGTGGCTGAGGCCTTGTCGCTGCCCCTGCGTACCAATGGCCCTGGCGTGCAATGGGGCCCTGAGGGCGACATCCAGCTGGATCCCGCCCATTGCATCGGCAATGCCGCCAACAAGCGCCTGCTCTGGCAGGCCCTGGTGCCCTTTTATGATCAGTACCGCCACTGAGTCCGATCTGCCTCGGCTGCTCGAGGTGGAGCTGACCTGTCATCCCTTTCCCTGGAGCGAGGGGCAACTGGCCAGTTGCCTTGGTCCCGGCTACCGGGTGCGGATGTTTGAGGAGCAGGGGCAGTTGCTGGGTTTTTGCATCAGCCAGCGTATCCTGGATGAGAGCACCCTGTTCAATATCTGCGTGCTGCCGTCCCAGCGGGGCAGGGGCCTGGGCCAGCTGCTTTTGAACGACCTTATCGCCGATTGCAAAGGCCAGGGCGACCAGGCGCTCTTTCTGGAGGTGCGCGCTTCCAATACCGCCGCCATCGCGCTTTATGAGAAGGTGGGTTTCGAGCTGCTCGACCGCCGCAAGGACTATTACCGGTCCGGGCGGGAGCGGGAAGACGCTCTGGTTATGCGCCTGGCCTTTGAGCAGGTATAATCCCCGGCTGTTTTTGGATCAGGTGAAGCCAGCATGTCAATTCAATCCGAGGTCGCCAAGCGTCGTACCTTCGCCATCATCTCCCACCCCGATGCGGGTAAGACCACCATTACCGAGAAGGTACTGCTGTTCGGTAATGCCCTGCAGAAGGCCGGTACCGTCAAGGGCCGCGGCTCTGGCCAGCATGCCAAGTCCGACTGGATGGAGATGGAGAAGGAGCGGGGCATCTCCGTGACCACCTCGGTGATGCAGTTCCCCTATGGCGACTGCCTGGTCAACCTGCTGGATACCCCAGGTCACGAAGACTTCTCCGAAGACACCTACCGGACCCTGACCGCGGTGGATTCCTGCCTGATGGTCATCGACTCCGCCAAAGGTGTCGAGGACAGGACCATCAAGCTGATGGAGGTCACCCGGCTGCGCGACACCCCCATCATCACCTTCATGAACAAGCTGGACCGTGAGATCCGCGACCCCATGGAGCTGATGGATGAAGTGGAAGACGTGCTCAAGATCCGCTGTGCCCCCATCACCTGGCCCATCGGCTGCGGCAAGGCCTTCAAGGGCGTCTACCACCTGCTCAACGACGAAGTGATCCTCTACCAGAGCGGCCAGGGCCACACCATCCAGGAAAAGCGGGTCATCAAGGGCCTGGACAATCCTGAGCTGGATACCGTGGTGGGCAGCGACTACGCCGAACAGCTGCGCGAGGAGCTGGAGCTGGTCGTTGGCGCCTCCAACGAGTTCGAGCTGGACGCCTTCCTCAAGGGCGAACTGACCCCGGTCTACTGGGGTACCGCCCTGGGTAACTTCGGTGTCGACCACATGCTGGACGGCCTGACCGACTGGGCCCCCAAGCCCCAGCCCCGCCAGACCGACAGCCGCGAAGTTACCGCCGAGGACCAGGCCCTGAGCGGCTTCGTGTTCAAGATCCAGGCCAACATGGATCCCAAGCACCGCGACCGGGTGGCCTTCATGCGCATCGTCTCTGGCAAGTACCAGAAGGGCATGAAGATGCACCAGGTGCGTATCGGCAAGGACGTCACCATTTCCGACGCCCTGACCTTCATGGCCGGTGACCGCAAGGCGGTGGAAGAGGCCTACCCGGGCGACATCATTGGCCTGCACAACCACGGTACCATTCAGATCGGTGACACCTTCACCCAGGGCGAGAAGATGAAGTTCACCGGCATCCCCAACTTTGCCCCCGAACTGTTCCGCCGCATCCGCCTCAAGGATCCGCTCAAGCAGAAGCAGCTGGTCAAGGGCCTGGTGCAGCTGTCCGAGGAGGGCGCCGTGCAGGTATTCCGTCCCCTGGACAACAACGACCTCATCGTCGGCGCCGTCGGCGTGCTGCAGTTCGACGTGGTGGTGGCCCGCCTCAAGGCCGAATACAAGGTGGAGGCCATCTACGAGCCGGTCAACGTGGCCACGGCCCGCTGGGTGGACTGCGATGACGCCAGGAAGCTGGACGATTTCCAGCGCAAGGTGTCCAGCAACCTGGCCCTGGATGGCGGCGACAACCTCACCTATATCGCCCCCACCATGGTCAACCTCAACCTGGCCATGGAACGCTACCCGGATATCCAGTTCCGCAAGACCCGCGAACACTGACCGCAAACCCCGCCATCGGCGGGGTTTTTGTTAGGCTAAGGGCATGAAGCTCATCGATTCCCACTGCCACCTGGACTTTCCGGTCTTCGACGAAGACAGGGCCGGCGCTATGGCGAACTGGCAGGTGCAGGGTGTCCAGGCCTTTGTGGTGCCTGGCGTCAGCATCAAGCATCTGGCGCGGCCGCTGGCGCTGGCCCGCTCCCACCCGGGCGTGCACGCCGCCGCCGGCATCCATCCCTGGTATTGCCTGGGCGACCGGGAAGCCAGCCTCCAGGCATTGAGCGACTTTGCCCACCGCCACCGCACCGAGCTGGTGGCCATAGGTGAATGCGGCCTCGACAAGCACAAGGGGCCGGTCCTGGCCGAGCAGGAGGCCTGGCTCAGGCCGCAGCTGGATCTGGCGGCGGCCCTGGAACTGCCGGTGATCTTCCACTCCGTGGGTAGCCACGACAGGCTCTGGCAGCTGCTGAAGGGGCATCCGCTCAAGACCGGGGTGGTACATGGCTTTTCCGGCAGTGCCGAGCAGGCGCTGATGCTGACCAGGCGCGGCCTTTATCTGGGGGTGGGCGGTGTCATCACCCGGGCCAGCGCCCACAAGAGCCGCAGGGCCATGGCCACCGCGCCACTCGACAAGCTGGTGCTGGAGACCGATGCCCCCGACATGCTGCCGGAAGGGGTGGCCGCCTCCCACAACAATCCGGGCCACCTGCCGCTGATCCTCAGCCACCTGGCCCGGGTTCGGGACATCCCTGAACCAGAGCTGGCAGAAATACTGCTTGAGAACACCAAAACCCTCTTTTCCCTGTGAAAACGGGAGCTACCTCAATAATTTTCTGCACCGGGGAGTGGGCAAAAAGGCGCCTTTGGGTATAATGCTGCGCTGATCTGTTCGTCAGTAACAGACTCATAACAAACAAAATCTATATAGAGGAATGGTGGCTCCATGAGTATTTTGATGGGTTTTGTAGGGATCATCACCCTGCTGGCCATCGCCGTCGCGTTGTCCGACAACCGTAAGGCGATCAACATCCGCACCGTCAGCGGTGCCTTTGCTATCCAGGCGGCCTTCGCTGCCTTCGTTCTGTACGTTCCCGTAGGTAAGGACGTGCTGCAGGCCGTTTCCGGCGGTGTGCAGTCCGTGATCGACGCCTCCAACGCCGGTATCAGCTTCCTGTTCGGTGGCCTGGTGTCCGGTAAGATGTTCGAAGTCTTCGGTGGCGGCGGCTTCATCTTCGCCCTGAAGGTGCTGCCCGTTATCGTCTTCTTCTCTTCCCTGATTGCTGTCCTGTACTACCTGGGCATCATGCAGTGGATCATCAACATCATCGGTGGCGCCCTGCAGAAGGCCCTGGGTACTTCCCGTCCCGAGTCCATGTCTGCTACCGCCAACATTTTCGTTGGCCAGACCGAAGCCCCCCTGGTGGTGCGTCCCTTCATCGGCAAGATGACCCAGTCCGAGCTGTTCGCCATCATGGTTGGCGGCCTGGCTTCCGTTGCCGGTTCCGTACTGGCCGGTTACGCCTCCCTGGGTGTTGAGCTGAAGTACCTGATCGCCGCCTCCTTCATGGCCGCCCCCGGTGGTCTGCTGATGGCCAAGATCATCAAGCCGGAAACCGAGAAGGCCAACGACTCCCTGGAGCAGGTTTCCGACGAGAGCGAAGATCAGCCCGCCAACGTCATCGACGCTGCCGCTGCCGGCGCTTCCTCCGGTCTGCACCTGGCCCTGAACGTGGGCGCCATGCTGCTGGCCTTCATCGGCCTGATCGCCCTGCTGAACGGCATGATCGGCGGCATCGGCGGCTGGTTCGGCATGCCCGAGCTGTCCCTGCAGATGATCCTGGGTTATGTGTTCATGCCCCTGGCCTTCCTGATCGGTGTTCCCTGGGAAGAAGCCTTCACTGCCGGCTCCTTCATCGGCCAGAAGCTGGTCGTGAACGAATTCGTTGCCTACATCGATTTCGTCGGCAAGGCCGGTGAGCTGTCTGCCCAGACTCAGGCCATCATCACCTTCGCCCTCTGTGGTTTCGCCAACTTCTCCTCCATCGCTATCCTGCTGGGTGGCCTGGGTGGTATGGCGCCGAACCGCCGTCACGACATCGCTCGCATGGGTATCAAGGCCGTTATCGCCGGCTCCCTGTCCAACCTGATGTCCGCGACCCTGGCCGGTCTCTTCATCGCCCTGGCTGCCCTGTAAGCCAGCTCGATATCACTGCCAAAAGGTGCCACAGTTGTCTGTGGCACCTTTTTTGTTTGTGGAGGACTTATGTGGCAGGAATGGCTGTTGGCCCTTGGAACCGGCCTGGTGGTGGGATTTCTCTTCGCCTGGCTCAAGCTGCCCATCCCGGCACCCCCCGTTTTGTCTGGGATCCTGGGCATAGTGGGTATCTACCTGGGGGCCATGCTGTTTGAAGAAATCGCCCGTCGCCTGCTGTCTTGAGGTAAGTTCCCTAAAAATTTGAGCTACCTTCAAATTTCTGTAAAAAAACGCTTGCGCAAAGGGCCGTAATTGCCTTTAATTTGCGCGCTTTTGACCGGTTTTCACAGGGCCGGGAACCAAACCTAAAAAATAAACAGGATGATGATGATGAAACTGAACAAGCTCGCTGCTGCCGTAGCGCTGGCCGGTGCTGCCCTGGCCGCCCCTGCCTCCGCCGAACAAATCTACGGCTTCGCCAACGTCTCCGTGAACTACCTGGACTGGACCGATAAGGCCGAAGAGCGTTCTCGCTGGAACGACATCGGTGTTGGCTACAAGTCCGATTTCGTCTATATCGAAGCCGAAGGTGGCGCCGGTTTCACCTGGGGTGAAGTGTACGGCTTCTTCGACTGGGAAAACCCGGGCCGCAGCGTCAACGACAAGCCTCGTCATCAGCGTACCGCCACCAAGGGCATCATCCACGTCAACCTGGGCGAGTCCAACTGGAACCTGTACGGCCACGTCTACAACTTTTCCGAGTCCGGTTTCACCGACCAAAACCGCGTTCTGGGCTTCTCCTACGACGTGAACACCGACTGGGGTTTCTGGGCCAAGCCCTTCATCGGCTACCACAACCAGGTTGATATCGGTTCCAACGGCGGCATGGCCGGCTGGGTTGCCGGTTACAACTTCGAACTGGGTGGCCAGAAGCTGTCCGTGATCAACTGGCACGAGTTCGAGTTCAAGCGTAAGAAGGAATACCAGGGCTTCAACATGGGTGACACCTTCTTCCCGACCAACGGCAAGTCCACCTCCCACAACGGTGCCGTTTCCGTCTGGTGGAACGCTACCGACGCCCTGACCCTGGGTCTGCAGTACCGCTACGCCGATCACAAGCTGGGTACGCCCGACTACCACGATGCCGTTATCTACAGCGTGAAGTACAACTTCTAAGCGCACTCTGGCATACTAAAAGCTGCTCTTCGGAGCAGCTTTTTTGTTTTACGCGGGAAAAAGGATTTTTCGCCATTCTGTCCTATCTTCACGGAACCAAGTCCGCTCCCCGGCCCGGCGCCCGCCTTCCTGGCTGAACGCCCGGGTCCAACATTATCGGCAACATCAAGGCACGAGCTGATACGCCGCCATTGTTTGGCTGGGTGGCTTGTTGGCCTGCCTATACTGCTGTAGCAAAGGGATACAGGGGAATTACCCATGATTGATAGCAAGACCGCCGCACTGCAGGCCCTGCAACTGATGGATCTGACCACGCTCAACGACAATGACACCGACGAGAAGGTCATTGCGCTTTGTGACCAGGCCGTCACCCCGGTCGGCAACACCGCCGCCATCTGCATCTACCCTCGCTTCATTCCCATCGCCCGCAAGACCCTGCGCAGCCTGGGCGTGGAAGGCGAGGTGAAGATCGCCACCGTCACCAACTTTCCCCACGGCAACGACGACATCGAGATCGCCGTCGCCGAAACCCGGGCGGCCATCGCCTATGGCGCCGACGAGGTGGACGTGGTGTTCCCCTACCGCGCCCTGATGGCCGGTAACGAGGAGGTGGGCTTCGAGCTGGTCAAGGCCTGCAAGGCAGCCTGTGGCGAGGTGACCCTCAAGGTGATCATCGAAAGCGGCGAGCTCAAGGAGCCGGCGCTGATCCGCAAGGCCTCCGACATCAGCATCGCCGCCGGTGCCGACTTCATCAAGACCTCCACCGGCAAGGTGCCGGTCAATGCCACTTTGGAAGCGGCCGAGATCATGCTCACCGCCATCAAGGAGTCCGGCAAGGACGTCAGCTTCAAACCGGCAGGCGGCGTGCGTACCACAGAAGAGGCGGCCCAGTACCTGGCCCTGGCCGAGCGCATCATGGGCCCCGGCTGGCTGAGCCAGGCTCACTTCCGCTTCGGGGCCTCCAGCCTGCTGGGCAACCTGTTAAGCACCCTGGGTGTGGAGGCGCAGTCGGGCGAACAGGGGGGCTACTGATGTTGCTTCCACAGGAAATCATTCGCCACAAGCGCGACGGCCTGGCCCTGAGCCAGGCCGAGATCCAGGCCTTTGTCGCCGGCATCAAGGACGGCAGCGTCTCCGAAGGGCAGATCGCCGCCTTCGCCATGGCCGTGTACTTCAACGACATGACCATGGACGAGCGCATCGCCCTGACCTCGGCCATGCGTGACAGCGGTGACGTGCTGAACTGGGACGATCTTGACCTGACCGGCCCGGTGCTGGACAAGCATTCCACCGGCGGTGTCGGCGACGTGGTGTCGCTGATGCTGGGGGCCATGGTCGCCGCCTGCGGCGGCCACGTGCCCATGATCTCCGGTCGTGGCCTGGGCCATACCGGCGGCACCCTGGACAAGCTGGAGTCCATTCCCGGCTACAACATCACCCCGGACAACGCCACCTTCCGCTCCCTGGTCAAGGAGGTGGGCGTGGCCATCATCGGCCAGACCGGCTCCCTGGCGCCGGCGGACAAGCGTTTCTACGCCACCCGCGACATCACCGCCACGGTGGAGTCCATCGCCCTGATCACCGCCTCCATCCTGTCCAAGAAACTGGCCTGCGGCCTGGACGGCCTGGTCATGGACGTCAAGGTGGGCTCCGGTGCCTTTATGCCGACCTTTGAAGACTCCAAGGCCCTGGCCCGGTCCATCGTCCAGGTGGCCAGTGGCGCCGGCACCCCCACCACGGCGCTGCTCACCGACATGAACCAGGTGCTGGCCTCCAGCGCCGGCAACGCCCTGGAGGTGCGTGAAGCGGTGGATTACCTGACCGGCCGTTACCGCAACCCGCGCCTGCACCAGGTGACCTTGTCCCTGTGCGCCGAGATGCTGCTGCTGGGCGGCCTGGCCGCTGATCAAGCCGAGGCCAGGGCCAGGCTGCAGCAGGTGCTGGACAACGGCAAGGCCGCCGAGCTGTTCGGCCGCATGGTGGCGGGCCTCGGCGGGCCTAGCGATTTTGTCGAACAGGCCGATCGCTATTTGCCGAAGGCGCCGCTGAGCCGGGCCGTTTATGCTGACAGGGAAGGGGTGGTCACCGCCATGGATACCCGTGCCCTGGGGCTTGCGGTGGTGGCGCTGGGCGGCGGTCGCCGCCGGGCCGATGACACCATAGACCACAGCGTGGGTCTAAACAGTATCATCCGCCTGGGCGAGCGGGCCGATGGCGAGCGTCCCCTGGCCGTGATTCACGCCAGGGACGAAGCGGGCCTGGCCGTGGCAGAGCTGGCCGTGAAGCGGGCCATCACCATCAATGACGAGGCCCTGCCTCACAACCCCGAGGTGTACGAAGTGGTACGCCTGGGCGAACTGCAGTAGGAGGCGCCATGAAACGCGCAATCATTCTGATGTTGGACTCCTTTGGCATAGGTGCCACCGAGGATGCCGACAAGTTCGGCGACGTGGGCGCCGACACCCTGGGCTCCATTGCCAAGTGGTGTGCCGAAGGCAAGGGCGAAGAGGGCCGCAGCGGCCCCCTGAACCTGCCCAACCTGGCCAGCCTGGGCCTGTTCCATGCCCACCAGGGCAGTACCGGCCAGGTGGCCGCGGGCGTGACCCTGCCCGAGCGGGTCATCGGCGCCTATGGCCATGCCGCCGAGCTGTCTTCCGGCAAGGACACCCCGTCCGGTCACTGGGAGATCGCCGGCGTGCCGGTGCTGTTCGATTGGGGCTACTTCAACGACAGGACCAACTCCTTCCCCAAGGAGCTGCTCGACCGCCTGGTGGCGCGGGCCGACCTGCCCGGCTACCTGGGCAACTGCCACGCCTCCGGCACCACCATCATCGCCGAGCTGGGCGAGGAGCACATGAAGACCGGCAAGCCGATCTTCTACACCTCCGCCGACTCCGTGTTCCAGATCGCCTGCCATGAGGACAGCTTCGGCCTGGACAAGCTCTACGAGCTGTGTGAAATCGCCCGTGAAGAGCTGATGGATTACAATATCGGCCGCGTCATCGCCCGTCCCTTTGCGGGCAAGGACGCCAGCGACTTCGCCCGGACCGGCAACCGCCGCGATTACAGCATCGAGCCGCCGTCGGCGACCGTGCTGCAAAAGCTGGTGGAGGAAAAGGGCGGTGAGGTGGTGTCCGTGGGCAAGATAGCCGACATCTACGCCCACTGTGGTATCACCAAGAAGGTCAAGGCCACCGGCCTGGAAGATCTCTTCGATACCACCCTGGCCGAGATCAAGGCGGCCGGCGACAACAGCATCGTCTTCACCAACTTCGTGGACTTCGATTCCAGCTATGGCCACAGGCGCAACCCTACCGGGTACGCCGCCGCCCTGGAATACTTCGACCAGCGCCTGCCCGAGCTGCTGGACATCCTCGAGGAAGACGACCTGGTGATCCTGACCTCGGATCATGGCTGCGATCCCACCTGGCCGGGTTCGGATCACACCAGGGAACATATCCCGGTGCTGGTCTACGGTAAGAAGGTGCCGGCCGGCGATCTCGGTCGCCGCGATACCTTTGCCGATATCGGTCAGTCGCTGGCGCACTATTTTGGCCTCAGTGCCATGGATTACGGTCGGAATTTCCTGGCCTGATCCCACAATAAAAAAACATGCTTTTGAGATAGAGGAAAATCAAAATGGCGACTCCGCACATCAATGCGCAGCCAGGAGAATTCGCCGATGTGGTGCTGATGCCGGGTGACCCCCTGCGCGCCCAATACATCGCCGAAACCTTCCTGGAAGACGTCAAGGAAATCACCAACGTCCGTAACATGCTGGGTTACACCGGCAGCTACAAGGGCCGCAGGATTTCCGTCATGGGCCACGGCATGGGTATCCCCTCCGTGTCCATCTATGCCAAGGAGCTGATCACCGAATATGGCGTCAAGACCCTGATCCGGGTCGGCTCCTGCGGTGCCATCAGCACCGACGTCAAACTGCGTGACGTCATCATCGGCATGGGTGCCAGTACCGACTCCAAGGTCAACCGCACCCGCTTCAAGGGCCACGATTTCGCCGCCCTGGCCGACTTCGATCTGGTCCGTAACGCCGCCGAGGCCGCCAACGCCAAGGGCGTGCCGGTCCGGGTCGGTAACATCTTCTCCGCCGATCTGTTCTACAGCCCGGAAACCGACCTGTTCGACGTGATGGAAAAGCACGGCGTACTGGGCGTGGAGATGGAAGCCGCCGGCCTGTACGGCGTGGCCGCGGAATTCGGTGCCAAGGCGGTCTGTATCGTCACCGTTTCCGACCATATCCGCACCGGCGAGCAGACCACCCCGGAGGAGCGCCAGCTCACCTTCAACGACATGATCGAAGTGGCGTTGGAGTCCGTGCTGCTGGGTGACAAGGCCTGAGTCTTGCCCCCTCGATAAAAAAGGCGCCTCTGGGCGCCTTTTTTAATGGCGCCGCAATAGCTGCGCCAGCAGCAACCCGGCCAGGCCGGCCAGCAGCAGCATCAGCCGCAACCGCTCCAGGGCATGTTGCCGGAAGTGACGGGCGTCGCCGACAATCTCGTCTTCACTGAGGGTAATGCGCAGGTAGCCCACCACCTGGCCGTCGTGGTTTATCTCCGAAACATAGGGGATCAGCCCGGCCTCCTCGGTAAGCAGGGCCAGCACCGGCCGCTTGGCGCCGGCCTTGGCCAGGGCGGCGCCGTTACCGTCATAGATGGCGGCGTCGAGGATCTGCGGCGCCTGGGCCAGCTGTTCCGCCAGGCCGGCCAGGGCGGCGCTGTTTTCCTCGCTCATCAGCTGGCCGGCGGCATAGGCGGCCTGGGAGGTCAGGGCCCGGGCCATGACGCTGATCTGCTGCCTTTCCAGGGTCAGGCCGGCATGGCCTATCTGGCGCCACAGCACCATGACAAGGGCCACCAGGCTCAGCGCCAGCAGCGCCGACAACAGCTTCAGCCAGCGGCGCCTGCGCTGGGGAAAATGGCTAGTTTCCTTTTCGGTCATGGCGCTATCATAGCCCCATAGGGTCGCCTGACAATAGGGAAAGCCATGAACGATAAGCAATTTTTTGTACCCCGGTCCGAGCAGCCGCTGAACCTGCTGCAACAGGCCCTGCCGCTGGGGGAGCGCCACTGGTATCCCTCAACACTGGGACCGGCCCTGGTCGGCAGCGACGCCCTGGCCGAGACCGGCTGGGAGCTGGTGGCGGCCGAGGGTCTCAAGTCAGCCCCCCCCAGCCAGCATTGGCGACTCTTTGGTCCCGAGCTGACCTGGCCCCAGCTCAACACCCTGCTGGCTCCCTTCCAGTGGCAGCGGTTGAGCTGGCGCCACGATGGCTGCTACGAGCTGGCGCTGAGCCAGGCCCCCGACAAGGAGGTCTACCTGGGACTGTGCCGGCAGCTGGGTGTCGAGCTGGTGCCCGGGCCCTTTCCCTCCTTAAGCGAACCCGGCCTGCTGATCATGGACATGGACTCCACCGCCATCACCGGCGAGTGCATCGACGAGGTGGCGGAGCTGGCCGGCTGCGGCGAGGCGGTGGCCCAGGTGACGGCGGCGGCCATGCGCGGCGAGCTGGATTTTGCCCAGAGCCTGCGTGAGCGGGTGGCCAGGCTGGAAGGCACGCCCGCCACAGTGCTGGATTCGGTGGCCGACAGCTTGAGGTTCACGCCGGGGATCCCCGAGCTGGTGGCCAGGGTTCAGCAGGCCGGCTGGCTGACGGTGCTGGTGTCCGGCGGTTTCACCTTCTTTGCCCACCAGATCCAGGACAGGCTGGGCCTGGATCTGGCCGAGGCCAATGTGCTGGAGCTGATCGACGGCAAGCTGACCGGCCAGGTGCTGGGGCCCATCGTCGACGGCCAGTACAAGCTGGAGGTGCTGAAGCGGGTCCGGGACAAGGCTGGGCTTGCCCCCTCCCAGGTGCTGGCCCTGGGCGACGGCGCCAATGATCTGCCCATGCTGGCCGAGGCCGGCCTTGGCATCGCCTACCGGGGCAAGCCCAAGGTGGAGCTGGCCGCCAGGGGTGCCATCCTCGGCCACGACATGCATGCGGTGCTGGCGCTGCTGGAGGCGTCCGGGTCATGACGCAGCGGTCACTCTATATCGACCGCGGCGATCACAGGCTGCACCTGCGCCACATGGGGCCCGAGGACGGCAGCGGCCCAGTGGTGTTGATGCTGCACGGCGCCATCAGCAACGGCAAGGTGTTCTATTCCGAGTCCGGCAAGGGCCTGGGGCCCTTCCTGGCCGGCCGGGGCTTCCAGGTCTATGTAGCGGAGCTGCGTGGCCGGGGCCTGAGCCTGCCGGCCATTGAGGCCGGCCACGACTACGGCCAGACCGACGCCATTGTCGCCGAACTGCCGGCCATGCAGGCCTTCATTCGCGAGCGCCACCCCGGCCAAAAGGTGCACTGGCTGGCCCATTCCTGGGGTGGGGTGCTGATGGCCTCCTGCCTGGCCCGCTTCCCCGGACTGGCCGAGCAGGTGGCCAGCCTGACCTTTTTCGGCAGCAAGCGCTGCATCCGTCGCTGGAGCTGGGAGCGCCTGCTCAAGGTGGAGCTGGTCTGGAAAAGGTTGGGCCCCTACTGGGTGCGCAAGCACGGCTACCTGCCGGCCAGGCAACTGCGCATCGGCGCCGACTCCGAGACCGTCGAGTCCCTGTTGTCCTCCGTGGCCTGGGTCAAGCCCGGGCCCTGGGTGGATCCCCAGGACGGCTTTGACTACGGCGCCGGTGCCGCTCGGGTGGATTGGCCAAGGAGCTGGTTCATCGCCGGCGCCAGGGACAGGGTGCTGGGCCACCCGGGCGACGTGGCCGACTTCCGCGCCGAGATGGGGGCCGCCGGGCCCATTACGGTGCTGGGCCGCAAGCAGGGTTTCGAGAAGGATTTCGGCCACCTGGACATGCTGGTGGGACCTGGGCTGGATGGGCTGTTCGCTCAGGTGGCCGACTGGCTCAGCGGGGCGGCGCCAGGCCCAGAACACAGGCCAGGGCCGCACTCACCTCGGTGATCTCCACCACCGCCAGGGTGTTCCACAAATCCTCTTCCAGCAGCTTGGCCCTGTGCAGGGCCTGGCGGCTGATGGTGTTGAGTTCCTTCTGGATGAAGTGCATGTCCGGCTTGCCGATGCGGCTGGGCTCCAGCAGCCAGGCCTGCCAGCCGCCCTTGTGACCGGCCTGCTCCAGGAAGGCGATCAGCTCCTCCCCGGGCAGCTGGCTTTGCAGCCGGGTCAGCACCGGCATGCCGTCCTTGCCGAGCGCCACCAGCAGCAGTTGCTTGTTGTTGTCCGCCTGCGCCACGCCGGCCTTCTTCCATTCCCTGAGCAGGGTCCGGAACTGTTGCCAGGGCAGCAGCTCCTCCAGGTCGATGCGGCCCTGGTCGGCCTGGCTGAGCCGGTTCAGCAGCAGCGGCAGCGGCAATGAGCTGACCGGCAGGCCCAGCCAATTGGGGCTCAGCTTGCCTTCGCGCTTCTGGACGAACAGGCAGGGCGGCAGGCCGGCCGAGACCAGCAGCTGGCGCAGGCCCCGGGCCAGGGCGAAACGGCTCTGGGGCTCCTCGATGATCCTCAGTTTGTCCTCGTTGGCGGCGATCAGGGCGCTGAAGAAGCGCTTGGCCGGGTGGGTATGGCCCAGATCCGCCACCATCAGGTGCAGGCGGTGTTCGTTGCCGTCGTGGTGCACCACCTGGTAGGGCAGGCGCATCAGGTTGAACCTGTCGGTGAGGCGCTGCAGCTTGGGCAGGGCAATATCCACTTCCCCGGGGGATCTGGGCAGGGGGCTATTCAGCACCACACACAGGCCCTGTACCGAGATATCGCGGGTGACGCCCTCGTAGCGCTGGCCGTCCAGGGTCACTTCCACTTGGCTCCGGTAGCTGTACCTGGGTTCGATGCGCATGTCGGAAAAGCGCATGGCGACCGTGGGCAGGGGCCTGGGGTGGTCCAGGCGATAGCGGACCAGGCTGTTGGGATCGCCCCGGGCAGGCTCCTGCAGGTAGTCCTTGAGCCGCGGTTGGCTGATGTCCCTCAATATGGCCACCAGGCGTATGGCCTGGAGATCCTGGGAGACGGGATCCCCCTTCAGCTCGCTCAGCTGCAGTTCCTGGTCCTCGGTGAGGGGATCGGCATCCAGTTGCGTCAGGTTGAGGCCGTCCACCTCGAACAGGCTCAGCTTGTAGAGATGCCACTGGGGCTTGTGGGCCCCGAAGTGCAGGAACAGCTCCAGCAGGCCATCGCCCTGGAGCCGTTCCAGATCGGCGGCAAACAGGAAACGCTTGCCCTGCTGGTAATGGCTGAAGGCCAGCAGGAACAGCTCCCTGTCTTCTTCCGGCCGGTCGAAGAGACGCTGGATGAGGTCGCTGTTGACCAGCTCCGGCAGCAGGCTGTCGTCGCCGTCCCGAAAGCGTTCCACCAGGGCCCTGTTGTGGGTGGTGATCAGGGACTGGCGGAGCTGCCATTGGCCCGGCTCGCCGCCGAAAAAGAGCGGCAACATGGCGCTTTGGCCCAGCACTAGCTGTTCGAAGCCGCGGCTGCGGGTGGTTTCCAGCAGGTGCTTGACGTCCAGCTTGTAGCGGCGCTGGCGCTCGGCCACCAGGGAGTGCAGGTGCTCGTCCATGGCCGGATCGGCATCGACCCGGGCCAGGCGCAGCTCCCGGTGTTGCTGCTCCATCACCCGGTAACGCAGGGGGGGCCAGTGGTTGCCCTCGCCGTTGAGGCCGTCCCAGTGCACCTCCAGCAGCGCCTGGGGAGCAAGCTCGGCCGGGGCCTCCAGCTTCAGGCGCAGGCCCTGGACCGAGAGATCCTTGGTCATGGCCGCCAGGCGCTGGCCGTCGGCCGCCGCCAGGGTGACGGCACTGACGAAGTGCAGCCGTTCGGAGGCCCTGTCCACCGAGGTGCCGAAACGCACCAGGTTCAGCCAGTGGGTCTCGTCCTCTTCCACCGTCCGGCCTTCCTGGCGCTCCCGGCGCTGCTGCTCGGCATAGCGCATCACGTCTTCGTAGGTGGCGATGGTGTAGCGGCCGTTGAACTCCCGCAGGCCCTGCTCGAAGATGCGCCTGGCGCCGGCGTCCAGGTGGTGCAGCACGCCGTCCATGTCCAGCGGCTCGGCATCCTTGAAGCCCTTCTGGCGCAGGTCGATGACCCGCTGGCAGGGGGCGGCCACCCGCCTCAGCTCCATGCGCAGCAGGAAGCGGGCGTTGTTGTCTTCGTCGGCGGTGAGCTGGTTGAACAGGGTGTCGAAGTCCGGCTCGCCGACCATGGACCTGAGCTGGCCGATCAGCGGGTGTTCGGAGAGATCCTTGTATTCGGGGCGAGGCTCAAACACGGCTTCAATAAAAACAGGGATTTGCCCCATTATGTGGCGACCGCCAGGGCCTGTCGAGTACACTGGAGGGCCTTTTTATCCGCTTTTGCTGAATTTGCCATGGCCAAACGTAAGACCGCCTACGTCTGCAGTGATTGTGGTGCCGACTTCCCGCGCTGGCAGGGCCAGTGCAGCGAATGCGGCGCCTGGAACACCATCTCCGAGATGCGCCTGGCCCCGGCCAGCAGTGGCCGCGAGGGGCGTTTCGCCGGCTATGCCGGCCAGGCCGACAAGGCGGTGATGACCCTGGATCAGGTGGATCTGGCCGAGCTGCCGCGCATCCACAGCGGCTTCGGCGAGCTGGACCGGGTGCTGGGCGGCGGCATAGTGCCGGGCAGCGCCATCCTCATCGGCGGCAACCCCGGTGCCGGCAAGAGCACCCTGCTGCTGCAGACCATGTGCTCCCTGGCCGAACGCATGCCCACCCTCTATGTCACGGGCGAGGAATCCCTGCAGCAGGTGGCCATGCGCGCCCATCGCCTTGGCCTGCCCACCGACAAGCTCAGGGTGATGGCGGAGACCTCGGTGGAGGCCATCACCGCCCAGGCCGAGCGCGACAAGCCCAAGGTGATGGTCATCGACTCCATCCAGGTCATGCACATGGCCGAGATCCAGTCGGCGCCGGGCTCGGTGTCCCAGGTCCGTGAGTCGGCGGCCTGGCTGACCCGCTTCGCCAAGCAGAACGGGGTGGCGGTGATCATGGTCGGCCATGTCACCAAGGACGGCACCCTGGCCGGCCCCAAGGTGCTGGAACACTGCATCGACTGCTCGGTGATGCTGGACGGCGACGCCGACTCCCGCTTCCGCACCCTGAGGGGCCACAAGAACCGTTTCGGCGCCGTCAACGAGCTGGGCGTGTTCGCCATGACCGGCCAGGGCCTCAAGGAGGTCTCCAACCCCTCCGCCATCTTCCTGCAACGGGCCGAAGAGCAGGCGCCCGGCTCCACCGTGATGGTGATCTGGGAAGGAACCCGGCCGCTGCTGGTGGAGCTGCAGGCCCTGGTGGACTATTCCCAGCTGGCCAACCCGCGCCGGGTGGCGGTGGGCCTGGAGCAGAACCGCCTGGCCATGCTGCTGGCGGTGATGCACCGCCACGGCGGCGTGCAGATGGCGGACCAGGACGTCTTCGTCAACGTGGTGGGCGGGGTGCGGGTGGCCGAGACCAGTGCCGATCTGGCGCTGCTGCTGGCCATGGTCTCCAGCTTCAAGAACCAGAGCCTGAGCCGGGAGCTGGTGGTGTTCGGGGAAGTGGGCCTGGCCGGGGAGATCCGGCCTGTGCCGTCCGGTAGCGAGCGCCTCAACGAGGCAGCCAAGCACGGTTTCAAGAAGGCCATCCTGCCCAAGGCCAATATGCCCAAGAAAGCCCCTGAGGGCATGGAAGTGATTGGCGTCAGCATGCTGTCGGAAGCCCTGGAGGCCATTCTCTGAGGGTTAAGGCAGGCTCTGAGGGGTAAGGCGGGCAGCTTGGCCGGGCGCTGTAATGGGCCCCAAGCAAGCCCCCGAGGGCATGGAAGTGATCGGCGTCAGCATGCTGTCGGAGGCCCTGGAGGCCATTCTCTAACGGCTGGCTGCCGGCGAATGTCAGTCGGCGCTGTCGATCAGGTTGCCCAGATCCCGTTCCAGCAGTTCGGCTTCACCCAGGTTCAGCTCCACCAGCCGCTTGAGGCGGCTGACCGAGTCGAGATCCTGGTAGGTCACCAGCAGGTGCAGCCTGTCCTCGCGCATGCCCACTATGATGCATTTCATCTGGATGGCCTTCTCGTCCTTGCCGAGGGGGATGTCCAGCTTGCAGCTCTGGCCTATCTGGCCGGGCCAGCCGATGGGGCGAACCACCAGGGCTCCCTTCAGGGACAGATCCTGCACCTCGGTGGGCCACTGTTCGCTGCCCAGTTTCAGGGTGGCGGCATGCTCGAAGGGAATGCGCTCGAAGCGCCGCCGTTCTGCGGTCTTCACCATAGGCCCTCTATGCTTTCCTCCAGCTCGTCGTCGTCGAGCTCGCCCAGCTGGGCCAGCTCCCGGTAGAGCAGGGCGGTGGAGCCCACGTTCAGGGCCACCAGGCTCTTGAGGTGGCCGGCGCTTTCCATGTCCAGGCTCAGGCACTCCAGGCCCAGGAGCTCATTGGTGCTGTAGGCCACCCGGCTCTGCATCAGGATATGGGTATCGCTTTGGGGTAACTGCATGATGAACCGTAGGGGCAGGCCATTGCGGAGTTCGGCCGAGACCGGGCCCCTGACCAGGGCCCCCTGCAGGGACAGATCCACCAGCTTCATGTCCCAGCAGCGTTCGCCACGGCAGAGCATGACGGGTGCCTGGAAGAGAATGCGGGTAAAACGACGTCTTTCCACCTTTGGGTCTCCAAGGGGTTTCTCTCACTATAGACCTCCCACAAAAAAGCCGCCCGGTGGGCGGCTTTACTGGCATCAGGCCATTTTCTTGTACTTGATGCGGTGGGGCTCCATGGCGTCGGCACCGTACTTGTCCTTCATGTAGGCTTCGTAGTCGGTGTAGTTGCCTTCGTAGAAGTTCACCTGGCCCTCGTCCCGGTAATCCAGGATGTGGGTGGCGACCCTGTCCAGGAACCAGCGGTCGTGGGAAATGACCATGGCGCAGCCGGCGAAGTCCAGCAGGGCGTTTTCCAGGGCGCGCAGGGTTTCCACGTCCAGGTCGTTGGTGGGTTCGTCCAGCAGCAGCAGGTTGCCGCCGGCCTGGAGCAGCTTGGCCATGTGCAGGCGGCCACGCTCACCACCGGACAGCTCGCCGACCCGCTTCTGCTGGTCGGCGCCGCGGAAGTTGAAGCGGCCCACGTAGGCACGGCTGGGGATCTCCATGTTGCCGATGCGCATGATGTCCTGGCCGCCGGAAACCTCTTCCCAGACGGTCTTGTTGCCGTCCATGGCGTCGCGGAACTGGTCGACGCTGGCCAGCTGCACGGATTCGCCCAGCTCTATGGTGCCGGAATCCGGCTGCTCCTGGCCGCTCAGCATGCGGAACAGGGTGGACTTACCGGCACCGTTGGGGCCGATGATGCCGACGATGGCGCCCTTGGGAATGGAGAAGCTCAGATCGTCGATGAGCACCCGGTCGCCATAGCTCTTGGTGAGGTTGCTGACCTCCACCACCTTGTCGCCCAGGCGGGGGCCCGGCGGGATGAACAGTTCGTTGGTCTCGTTGCGCTTCTGGAAGTCCTGGTTCTGCAGCTCTTCGAAGCGGGCCATGCGGGCCTTGGACTTGGACTGGCGACCCTTGGGGTTCTGGCGCACCCATTCCAGTTCCTTCTGGATGGACTTCTGGCGGGCGGCCTCGGACTTTTCTTCCTGGGCCAGGCGCTTTTCCTTCTGCTCCAGCCAGGAGGAATAGTTGCCTTCCCAGGGGATGCCTTCGCCGCGGTCCAGTTCCAGGATCCAGCCGGCCACGTTGTCGAGGAAGTAACGGTCGTGGGTGATGGCCACCACGGTGCCGGTGTAGTCCTTGAGGAAGCGCTCCAGCCAGGCCACGGACTCGGCGTCCAGGTGGTTGGTGGGTTCGTCCAGCAGCAGCATGTCGGGGCGGGACAGCAGCAGGCGGCACAGGGCCACGCGGCGGCGTTCACCACCGGACAGCTTGGTGACGTCGGCGTCCCAGGGCGGCAGGCGCAGGGCCTCGGCGGCGCGCTCCAGGGTGTTGTCCAGGTTGTGGCCGTCTTTGGCCTGGATCAGGTTCTCCAGCTCGCCCTGCTCCTTGGCCAGGGCGTCGAAGTCGGCGTCCGGATCGGCATAGGCGGCATAGACCTCGTCCAGGCGCTTGAGGGCCTCGACCACGTCGGCCACGGCCTCTTCGATGTTGCCGCGCACGTCCTTGCTTGGATCCAGCTGCGGCTCCTGGGGCAGGTAGCCCACATTGATGCCGGCCTGGGCACGGGCTTCGCCATCGATTTCGGTGTCGATGCCGGCCATGATGCGCAACAGGGTGGATTTACCGGCGCCGTTCAGACCCAGGACGCCGATCTTGGCGCCGGGGAAGAAGCAGAGGGAGATGTCCTTCAAGATGTATTTCTTGGGGGGCACCACCTTGCTTACACGGCTCATGGTGTAGATGTACTGTGCCATGTGTAATGCTCGCTCAGGTTGAGTTGGCGCCTATTGTATCGCAAGCGTTCACACAGGCCAGTGCCAAGAGATGTGCAAGAGCATAGGAAAGCGATTGCGTTTTCGGATAAAATGGCGCCGCCTTTATTACCGGGCCCACATCGGGCGCATGACTGGGAGACACCATGCTGGACTCTAAAATGACCCTTGCCGAATTCGATCACGAGCTGTGGAACGCCATGAGCGACGAGGTGCGTCGCCAGGAAGAGCACATCGAACTGATCGCTTCCGAGAACTACACCAGCGCCCGTGTCATGGCCGCCCAGGGTTCTCAGCTGACCAACAAGTACGCCGAAGGCTATCCCCACAAGCGCTACTACGGCGGCTGTGAATACGTGGACGTGGCCGAAGATCTGGCCATCGCCCGCGCCAAGGAGCTGTTCGGCGCCGACTACGCCAACGTCCAGCCCCATTCCGGTTCCCAGGCCAACAACGCCGTGTTCCTGGCCCTGGTCAAGCCCGGCGACACCGTGCTGGGCATGAGCCTGGCCCACGGCGGCCACCTGACCCACGGCGCCGCGCCCAACTTCTCCGGCAAGAACTACAACGCCGTTCAGTACGGCATCAACGAAGAGACCGGTGAAATAGATTACGAAGAGGTGCGTGCCCTGGCCAAGGAGCACCAGCCGAAGATGATCATCGCCGGCTTCTCCGCCTATTCCGGCGTCATCGACTGGGCCAAGTTCCGCGCCATCGCCGACGAAGTGGGCGCCTACCTGTTCGTGGACATGGCCCACGTGGCGGGCCTGATCGCCGCCGGCCTGTACCCCAACCCGCTGCCCCACGCCCACGTGGTCACCACCACCACCCACAAGACCCTGGCCGGTCCCCGTGGTGGCCTGATCCTGTCCGCCTGCGGCGACGAGGACATCTACAAGAAGCTGAACTCCGCCGTCTTCCCGGGCAGCCAGGGCGGCCCGCTGATGCACGTCATCGCCGCCAAGGCCGTGGCCTTCAAGGAAGCCCTGAGCCCCGAGTTCAAGGCCTACCAGCAGCGCGTGCTGGACAACGCCAAGGCCATGGTCGCCGTGATGCAGGAGCGCGGCTACAAGATCGTCTCCGGCGGCACCCAGAACCACCTGTTCCTGGTCGATCTCATCGACAAGGACATCACGGGTAAGGACGCCGATGCCGCCCTGGGCCGCGCCAACATCACCGTCAACAAGAACTCCGTGCCCAACGATCCCCGTTCCCCCTTCGTGACCTCCGGTCTGCGCCTGGGCACCCCGGCCATGACCATGCGCGGCTTCCAGGTGGAAGAGGCCAGGCAGGTGGCCAACTGGATCTGCGACGTGCTGGACAACATGGGCGACGAGTCCGTGGTCGAGCGGGTCAAGGGTGAGGTGGTCGAGCTGTGCCGCCGCTTCCCGGTTTACGGTTAACCTGTTGAGCCGATTCCGGTATTCTAGGCAGGCCGCGTAAGCGGCCTGCTTTGTTTTAGGAGCCCAGATGCACTGCCCCTTTTGTGCCGCCGCCGACACCAAGGTCATCGACTCCCGCCTGGTGGCCGACGGCCACCAGGTACGCCGCCGCCGCGAATGCCTGCACTGCCATGAACGCTTCACCACCTTCGAGAGCGCCGAACTGGTCATGCCCAAGGTGGTCAAGCACAGCGGCATCCGCGAGCCCTTCGACGAGGATAAGCTGCGCAGCGGCATCCACCGCGCCCTGGAGAAGCGCCCGGTGTCCGCCGACAAGGTCGAACAGGCCATCAACAAGATCCAGAGCACCCTGCGCGCCACCGGCGAGCGCGAGGTACCCTCGACCATGATCGGCGAGCTGGTCATGGACGCCCTCAAGGGCCTGGACAAGGTCGCCTACATCCGCTTCGCCTCCGTGTACCGCAGCTTCGAAGACGTGCGGGAATTCGGCGAGGCCATCGCCCGCCTGGAAGACTGATGTTCAGCCAAGACGATCATCACTGGATGGCCAGGGCCATCCACCTGGCCCAGAAGGGCCGCTACACGGTGGAACCCAACCCGGCCGTGGGCTGCGTGCTGGTCAGGGACGGCAAACTGGTGGGGGAGGGCTGGCACATCCAGGCCGGCGGTCCCCACGCCGAGGTCCATGCCCTGCGCCAGGCGGGCGACAGGGCCAAGGGCGCCACCGCCTACGTGACCCTGGAGCCCTGCTCCCACCACGGCCGCACCCCGCCCTGTGCCCAGGGCCTGATCGACGCCGGCGTGGCCCGGGTGGTGGCGGCCATGGTCGACCCCAACCCCCAGGTGGCCGGCCGCGGCCTGAAGATGCTCGAGGCCGCCGGCATAGAGACCGCCCATGGCCTGCTGGCGGCCGATGCCCGGGCCCTGAACCCCGGCTTTTTGACCCGCATGGAAAAGGGCCGCCCCTTCGTGCGCATCAAGCTGGCGGCCAGCCTGGACGGCTGCACGGCGCTGGCCAACGGCCGGTCCAAGTGGATCACCGGTGCCGAGGCCAGGGCCGACGTGCAGCGGCTGCGGGCGCTCAGTGGCGCCATTGTCACCGGCAGCGGCACCGTGCTGGCGGATGAGCCGGCCCTGAACGTGCGCGCCGCGCAGTTCCCGGACCCTTATCCCCTCAAGACCCCGCGCCAGCCGCTGCGGGTGGTGCTGGACAGGCGCCAGCGGCTGAGCCCCGACAACCCCTTCTTCGCCCATGAGCTGCCGACCCTGGTGGTGAGCGACAGCAAGGATCCGCGCCACTTCCCGGATGGCGTCGAGAAGCTGGCCCTGGCCGGCGGCCCGGAGGCGCTGCTGGCGGAGCTTGCCAGGCGCCAGATCAACTCGGTGCTGGTGGAGGCCGGCGCCTCGCTTGCCGGCGCCTTTATCGCCGCCGGGCTCTGGGACGAGCTGGTGCTGTACCAGGCCCCCAAGCTGATGGGCCTGGACAGCCGGGGCCTTTTGGCCCTGCCGGCCTTTGACCACATGGCGCAGGTGCCCCGGGTGCGCATTGCCGATGTGCGCCCGGTAGGGCAGGATCTGCGCCTGACACTGACACCGGAGGCCTGATGTTTACCGGCATTATCGAAGCGGTGGGCACCATCGCCACCCTCAAGCGCCAGGGCGACGACTGCCAGGTGCGCATCCACAGCGGCAAGCTGGATCTGGCCGACGTCAAGCTGGGCGACTCCATCGCCACCAACGGCGTCTGCCTGACCGTTACCGAACTGCACGGCGACGGCTACAGCGCCGACGTCTCCGGCGAGACCCTCAAGCGCACCGGCTTCAACCACTACCGTGCCGGCGACAGGGTCAACCTGGAGAAGGCCATGCAGCCCCAGAGCCGTTTCGGCGGCCATATCGTCTCGGGGCACGTGGACGGCCTAGCCAGGGTGGTGAGCCGGGACAGCCTCGGCAAGGCCATCGAATTCTGGCTTGAGGCGCCGGTGGCGCTGGGCCGCTATATTGCCGAGAAAGGCTCGGTGACCACAGATGGCATCAGCCTGACGGTGAATGCCGTCGACGGCGACAGATTCAAACTGACCATAGTGCCCCATACGGCACTGGAGACCACCATCGACCACTGGCAGCCCGGGCGCCTGGTCAACCTGGAAGTGGATATCCTGGCCCGGTACCTGGAGCGCCTGATGGGCGCGGCAACTCAAGACAAGGCCGGCGGCGTCTCGATGGACCTGCTGGCCAAAAGCGGCTTTCTAAAAGGTTAACAACATGGCTCTGTCCCCTATCGAAGACATCATCGAAGACATCCGCGCCGGCAAGATGGTCATCCTCATGGATGACGAGGACCGGGAGAACGAAGGCGACCTGATCATGGCCGCCGAGTGCATTACCCCCGAGGCCATCAACTTCATGGCCACCCATGGCCGCGGCCTGATCTGCCTGACCCTGACCCAGGAGCGCTGCCAGCGCCTCAACCTGCCGCTGATGGCCAGGGACAACAACGCCCGCTTCGGCACCGCCTTCACCCAGTCCATCGAGGCCGCCGAGGGCGTCACCACCGGCATCAGCGCCGCCGACCGCGCCCACACCGTGCGCGTGGCCGTGGCCAAGGACGCCAAGGCCGCCGATCTGGTCCAGCCCGGCCACATCTTCCCCATCCAGGCCCAGGAAGGCGGCGTGCTGACCCGCGCCGGCCACACCGAGGCCGGCTGCGATCTGGCCCGCCTGGCCGGTTTCGAGCCGTCTTCGGTGATCGTCGAGATCCTCAACGAGGACGGCACCATGGCCCGCCGCCCCCAGCTGGAGGAGTTCGGCGAGAAGCACGGCATCAAGGTGGGCACCATCGCCGACCTCATCGAGTACCGCTCCCATAACGAGACCACCATAGAGCGCATCAGCCAGTGCCGGCTGCCCACCGCCGTCGGCGAGTTCGAGCTGATCAGCTACCGCGACACCATAGACGGCCGCCTGCACTTCGCGCTGCAGAAGGGCGAGGTCAGCGCCGAGGAGCCTACCCTGGTGCGGGTGCACCTGCATAACCGCCTCACCGATCTGCTGCTGTCCGACCGCAGTTTCAGCCGCAGCTGGCCCCTGTACAAGGCCATGGAGCGCATCAACCAGGAGGGCGGCGTGCTGGTGCTGCTGGGCTCGGAGGAGACCGACGAGGATCTCATCAACAAGCTCAAGCACTTCGCCGCCCAGGACAAGGGCGAGGAGCCGCCCCGTGCCCCCTGGCTCGGCACCAGCCGCCGGGTCGGCATCGGCTCCCAGATCCTGGCCGATCTGGGCGTGCGCCGCATGCGCCTGTTGAGCAGTGCCGACAAGCGTTACCACGCCCTCGGCGGCTTCGGTCTCGAGGTGGTGGAATACGTCTGCGAATAAGTAGGCGACTCCCAGGCGCTGTGCTACCATAGCGCCGTTTTTTCATAGGCTAGGGGATACCCATGAAAGTCATCGAAGGCGGCTTTTCCGCCCCGAAACGCAAATTCGCCCTGGTGGTGTCGCGCTTCAACAGCTTCATCGTCGACTCCCTGGTGGACGGCGCCGTTGACGCCCTCAAGCGCCACGGCCAGGTCGGCGAAGACAACATCACCATAGTGCGTGTCCCCGGTGCCGTTGAACTGCCCCTGGCCGCCAAGCGCGTTGCCGCAACCAAGCGCTATGACGCCATCATCTCGCTGGGCGCGGTGATCCGTGGCGGCACCCCGCACTTCGATTACGTGTGCAGCGAGTGCAACAAGGGGCTGGCGCAGGTGGCCATGGAATACGACATTCCCGTGGCCTTTGGCGTACTGACCACAGACACCATCGAGCAGGCCATCGAGCGTGCCGGCACCAAGGCCGGCAACAAGGGCGCCGAGGCGGCCCTGTCCGCCCTGGAGATGGTCAACGTACTGGATGAACTGGGAGAATAAGGTGAAACCGGCTTTTCGTCGCAAGGCACGTCGTTACGCGGTCCAGGCCCTGTATCAGTGGCAGATGACCAATGACCACGTCAGCAACATCGAGCATCAGTTCCTGACCGAGCAGGACATGAACGATGTCGATGTGGACTACTTCCGCAACCTGCTGACCGGTGTCGCCCAGTGCAAGGACGAACTGGACGCCATTCTGAGCCAGTACGTGACCCGCCCCCTGGAAGAGGTGGATCACGTTGAGAAGGCGGTACTGCGTTTAGGCATGTACGAGCTGACCAAGCGCAAGGATGTCCCCTACAAGGTGGTGATCAACGAGGCCATCGAACTGGCCAAGACCTTCGCCGCCGAGGACAGCCACAAGTTCGTCAACGGTGTGCTCGACAAGTACGTGCGCAACGCCAAATAACAGGGCCGAGATGCCACTGGATAGTAAGGAGGGCCAGCAGTCATTGCTGGCTTTTTGTTGATGCCGACCCGTGAATTTTCGCTGATCGACCAGTATTTCAAGGGCCGTGGCCACCAGCGCAAGGACGTGGTGCTGGGCATAGGCGACGACTGCGCCCTGCTGAAGATGCCGGAGCAGAACCTGCTGGCGGTGACCACAGACACCCTGGTGGCCGGGGTGCACTTCCACCACGATGCGCCGCCCCGGGCCATAGGCCACAGGGCTGTGGTGGTGAACCTGTCCGATCTGGCCGCCATGGGCGCCGATCCGGCCTGGCTGTCCCTGGCCATTACCCTGCCAGAGGCCGACGAACAGTGGCTGGCGGAGTTCTCCGCAGGCGTGGTGGAGCTGTGCGAATACTACGGCGTGGCCCTGGTCGGCGGTGACACCACCCGGGGCCCCCTCAGCATCACCATCACCGCCCAGGGCACAGTGCCCCAGGACAAGCAGCTGACCCGCGGCGGCGCCAAACCCGGCGACTGGCTGTACGTGACCGGCACCCTGGGTGATGCCGGCCTGGGCCTGGCCCTGATCGAGGGCCGGGAGGAAGCCACCGCGGACCACCGGGAATACCTGCTCAACCGCCATTACTACCCCACCCCCAGGCTGCTGGCGGGCCAGTGCCTGCGCGGCGTGGCCACCAGCGCCATCGATCTCTCAGACGGCCTGGCCAGCGATCTGGGCCATGTGCTCGATGCCTCCGGCTGCGGCGCCAATCTGTTCCTGGAGAAGATCCCCCTGAGCCAGGCCATGGTCGGCACGGTGCCACTGGACAAGGCCCTGGAATACGCCCTGGCCGCCGGCGACGACTACGAACTGCTGTTCACCATACCCGAGGCCCAGAAGGGTGCCCTGGACACCCTGCTGGCCCACAGCGGCGTCAAGCACAGCTGCATCGGCCAGTTGCGTGGCGGCAAGGGTATCAGCTTCCTCAACCATGGCCAGCCGGTGGAACTGGATCTCAAGGGCTACGAGCACAGCTGGGGGAACCATGGATCCGAAGACTAGGCTCAGGCTGTCCAATCCCTGGCACTTCCTGGCCCTGGGTTTCGGGTCTGGCCTGGCCCCCAAGGCGCCGGGCACCTTCGGCAGCCTGGCCGCCATCCCCCTCTACCTGCTGATGATGCACCTGCCCTGGCCGGCCTACCTGGGCCTGACGCTGCTGGCCATGGTGCTGGGGGTCTACATCTGCGAGCGGGCCAGCCGCGACATGGGCGTCCACGACCATCCGGCCATCGTCTGGGACGAAGTGGTGGGCATGCTGATCACCCTGTTCCTGGCCCCCCAGGGCTGGCAATGGCTCCTGGCCGGCTTCGTCATCTTCCGCTTCTTCGACATCCTCAAGCCCTGGCCCATCCGCTGGTGCGACCGCAAGGTCCACGGCGGCTTCGGCATCATGCTCGACGACGTGCTGGCGGGGCTCTTTTCCCTGGCCAGTCTCCAGGCCCTGGCCGCCTGGCTGGCCTGAGCGAAATAAAAAAGCCTCGCTATTGCGAGGCTTTTTCATCATGAGGCTGCAACCCTCCCTGGTGGTTCCTTCCGGCTCGGCCATCCTCGGCCTCGCATTCGCCTGCGCAGGAGCAGTGCTCCTGCTTCGAGGCTCATCCTGCAATGCCAGGGCTTTTTGCTGCCTAAGGCCTTACGCCAGCCGGGCGCGGATACGGGCTTCGATGCCGGCGCCGTCCAGGCCCAGCTCGCTGAGGATCTCGCTCTGGCTGCCGTGCTTGATGAACTCATCGGGCAGGCCCAGCATCAGCAGGGGCTTGAGCAGGCCCTCGGCCATCAGGAACTCGCCCACGCCGGCGCCGGCGCCGCCCTTGATGACGTTGTCTTCCACGGTGACCAGCAGATCATGGCTGTCGGCCAGCTCGCGGATGAGCTGCTCGTCCAGCGGCTTGACGAAGCGCATGTCGGCCACGGTGGCGTCCAGGGCCTCGCCGGCCTCCAGGGCGGCGCTCAGCAGGGTGCCGAAGGCCAGTATGGCCACCTTCTGGCCGCGGCGGCGCACCAGGCCCTTGCCGATGGCCAGCAACTGGGGCTCGGCGTCCAGCTCGGCGCCGGTGGCGCTGCCGCGGGGGTAGCGCACCGCCGCGGGTACATCGAGCTGGTGGCCGGTGTGCAGCATGTTGCGGCACTCGTTCTCGTCGCTGGGGGCCATGATCACCAGGTTGGGCACGCAGCGCAGGTAGCTGAGATCGAAGGCGCCCTGGTGGGTGGGACCGTCGGCGCCGACCACGCCGGCGCGGTCGATGGCGAACAACACCGGCAGCTTCATGATGGCCACGTCGTGGATCAGCTGGTCATAGGCCCGCTGCAGGAAGCTGGAGTAGATGGCCACCACCGGCCTCAGGCCCTCGATGGCGAAGCCGGCGGCCAGGGTCACCGCGTGCTGTTCGGCGATGGCGGCGTCGAAGTACTGGTTGGGGTATTGCTGGCTGAAGCGCACCATACCGGAGCCTTCGCGCATGGCCGGGGTGATGGCCATCAGCTTGTCGTCCCTGGCGGCGGTGTCGCACAGCCAGTCGCCGAAGATGGTCGAGAAACTGGGCTTGCCGCCCTGGGACTTGGGCAGGCAATCCTGGCTGGGGTCGAACCTGGGCACGCCGTGGTAGCCGATGGGATCCTTCTCGGCGGGCTCGTAGCCCTTGCCCTTCTTGGTCATCACGTGCAGCAGCTGCGGCCCCTTGAGGTTGCGCATGTTGCGCAGGGTGTCCACCAGGGCTTCCACGTCGTGACCGTCGATGGGGCCTATGTAGTTGAAACCCAGCTCCTCGAACAGGGTGCCGGGTACCACCATGCCCTTGAGGTGCTCCTCGGCGCGGCGGGCCAGCTCCTTGATGGGCGGCAGGCCGGACAGTACCTTCTTGCCGCCTTCGCGGATGGAGGTGTAGAGGCTGCCGGACAGCAGCCGGGCCATGTGCTTGTTCAGCGCCCCGACGTTCTCGGAGATGGACATCTCGTTGTCGTTGAGCACCACCACCATGTCCTTGTGGATGTCGCCGGCGTGGTTCATGGCCTCGAAGGCCATGCCGGCGGTCATGGCGCCGTCGCCGATCACCGCCACCACCTTGCGGCCGGCGTCTTCCTTCTCGGCGGCGATGGCCATGCCCAATGCGGCGGAGATGGAGGTGGAGGAATGGCCCACCGACAGCACGTCATATTCGCTCTCTTCCCGCCAGGGGAAGGGGTGCAGGCCGCCCTTCTGGCGGATGCTGTGCATCTGGCCACGGCGGCCGGTGAGGATCTTGTGGGGATAGGCCTGGTGGCCCACGTCCCAGATCAGCCGGTCGAAGGGGGTCTGGTAGACATAGTGCAGGGCCACGGTCAGCTCCACCGTGCCCAGCCCGGAAGCCAGGTGGCCGCTGGAGCGGCTCACTGAATTCAGCAAGAAATGGCGCAGCTCCACGGCGACCTCGTTGAGGCGCTCCTGGGGCAGCTGGCGCAGATCCTGGGGCGAGTCGATGGTCGCCAGCAGGGGGTAATCGTTCTTTTCTTTGGTCATCTTAGTGTTTTCGGGCCCTGTCTAGAGTTCCCTGGCGATGATGTAGCGGGCCAGGTCGGCCAGTTTGTCGCTATTGTAGGGCAAGGCATCCAGGCTGGACAGGGCTTCTTCCACTAGGGTGGCCGCCTTGACCCTGGCCCGGTCCAGGCCCAGCAGGGACGGATAGGTGGCCTTGTGGTCGCGTTCGTCCTTGCCCTGGGTCTTGCCAAGCACCTGGGTGTCGGCGGTGACGTCGAGGATATCGTCCTGGACCTGGAAGGCCAGACCGATGCAATCGGCGTAGCGGGCCAGCCTGGCCTTCTGCTCGGCGGTGATCTCGTCCGACAATAGGCAGGGTAACATGACCGCCGCCTTAATCAGGGCGCCGGTCTTGTGGTTGTGGATGGCCTCCAGGCCGGCCAGATCCACGGGCGCGCCGGTGGCGGCCATGTCCATGGCCTGGCCGCCGCACATGCCGGGCAGGCCGGCGGCCTGGGCCAGCAGCAGGAACAGCTCCCGGGTGGCGGCGGCGCTGGCCAGCTCCACCTTGGCCAGCTCGGCAAAGGCCAGGCTCTGCAACGCATCGCCGGCCAGCACCGCTGTGGCCTCGTCGAAGGCCACATGGACGGTGGGCTGGCCGCGGCGCAGCTCGTCGTTGTCCATGGCCGGCAGGTCGTCGTGGATCAGCGAATAGGCGTGGATGCACTCGATGGCGGCGGCGACGGGATCCAGGCGCTCGGGGGCGATGCCCAGCAGCTCGCCGGTGGCGTAGACCAGGAAGGGGCGCACCCGCTTGCCGCCCAGCAGCACGCCGTGGCGCATGGCGGCCAGCAGCCGGGGCGCCAGGGCCGGCTGCTGGTCGAGCAGGGCGGCCAGGTAGTCGTCGATGCGCTGTCTGTTGCCGCCCAGGGCGGCCTGCAGGCTCATGGCTGCTCGTCCTCGAAGGGGGCCAGCTGGCCCTGTTCGCCTTGGCCCAGCAGTACCTGTACCTTCTGCTCGGCGCTCTTGAGCTTGCCTTCGCCGGCCCTTGCCAGGCTGATGCCGCGTTCGAACTGCTTGAGGGCCTCGTCCAGGCTCAGCTCGCCCTGCTCCAGCTGCTGGACTATGGTTTCCAGCTCGGCCAGGTTTTCCTCGAAGGTCATCTTTTCCGGTTGTTTCTTGGCCATAGTGACTCTCTTGGCATGAAAGATGCTCAGGTCTTGGCCTATACCGCCGATAACAGGGAAGGCCGCGCCGGATCAACTGTGATCGATGGCGCACAAGGTACTGTTTGCGTGTCGACAAATCAAACCATGCTATTGCCCGGAAGGAAGGCGGCGGAGACAATAGCCCGTCGATAAAGTACTGGGTAATGCAGCAGCTTCTGGGAGAGATTGAGTGGATCTGGCAACACTGATCGGACTGATTGGCGCCTTCGGCTTCGTGATCATGGCGATGGTCAACGGCGGCGACCCCGTCATCTTCGTGGACACCAACTCCATCCTGATCGTCTTCGGCGGTTCCCTGTTGGTGGTACTGATGAAGTTCAACGTGGGCCAGTTCTTCGGGGCCGCCAAGGTCGCCAGCAAGGCCTTCATGTTCAAGCTGGACAAGCCCGAGGACATCATCGAAAAGGCGGTGGAAATGGCCGATGCGGCCCGCAAGGGCGGCTTCCTGGCCCTGGAAGAGGCCGAGATCAAGAACCCCTTCCTGCAAAAGGGCGTGGACCTGCTGGTGGACGGCCACGACGCCGACGTGGTGCGTTCCAACCTGGAGAAGGACATCCACCAGACCACGGAACGCCACGAGCTGGGCGCCAACGTCTTCAAGGCCCTGGGCGACGTGGCCCCGGCCATGGGCATGATAGGTACCCTGATCGGCCTGGTGGCCATGCTGTCCAATATGGACGACCCCAAGGCCATAGGCCCGGCCATGTCGGTGGCGCTGCTGACCACCCTCTACGGCGCCATGCTTGCCAACATGGTGGCCATTCCCATCGCCGACAAGCTCAACCTGCGCATGGCGGAGGAAATGCGCAACCGCAAGCTGATCCTCGACGCCGTGCTCTGCATCCAGGAAGGCCAGAATCCCAGGGTCATAGACGCCATGCTCAAGAACTACCTGGCCGAGTCCAAGCGCCAGGTGAAGACCACGGACGAATAAGGGGCCGGCCGTGGAAGAAAAATGCAAATGCCCGCCCCCCGGCCTGCCACCCTGGATGGGCACCTTTGCCGATCTGATGTCGCTGCTGATGTGCTTCTTCGTGCTGCTGCTGTCCTTCTCGGAAATGGACGTGCTCAAGTTCAAGCAGATCGCCGGCTCCATGAAGTACGCCTTCGGCGTGCAGAACCGCATCGAGGTCAAGGACATCCCCAAGGGCACCTCGGTGATCGCCCAGGAATTCAGGCCGGGCCGGCCCGAGCCCACCCCCATCGAAACCATCCAGCAGCAGACCATGGAGCTGACCCAGCAGATGCTGGAATTCCAGGAGGGGGAAGAGGACTACGCCGGCGGCGTCAACGAACAGCGGGGCGCCAAGCGCGGCGGCGAGACCTCGGCCACCGGCGAGGCCCAGACCGAGGAGATCCCCACCGAGCAGCAGCAACAGCTCAACGAGCTGGCCAGGCAGATGGCCGACCAGCTCGAAAACGAGATCCTGGAAGGGGCCATCGAGCTGGAGGCCCTGGGCCAGCAGATCATCATCCGCATCCGCGAGAAGGGCGCCTTCCCCAGCGGCAGCGCCTTCCTGCAGCCCAGGTTCAAGCCGGTGATCCAGTCCGTGGCCAGGCTGCTGACCACGGTACCGGGGGTGGTGACGGTGTCGGGCCACACCGACGATCTCAAGGTCTACTCCGAGCTGTACCGCTCCAACTGGGAGCTCAGCGCCGAACGGGCCGTGGCCGTGGGCCACGAGATGCTGTCGGTGCCCGGTTTCGACCCCAACCGCCTGGTGGTGCGCGGCCTGGCCGACACCCAGCCGCTGGTGGCCAACGACTCGGCCGCCAACCGGCGCCTGAACAGGCGGGTGGAGATCGCCATCATGCAGGGCAAGCCCAAGTACAGTGAGGAAGTGCCGGCCCTGCAGAACTGAACATGCAAGGGCGGGCGGGGCGCTGTATAATCCGCTCGCTTTTTTACCAAGACAGGCAGGCCCGTGAAGTTCATCATCAAGCTCCATCCCGAAATCACCATCAAGAGCAAGTCGGTACGGCTGCGCTTTATCAAGTTGCTGGAGTCCAACCTGCGCAACGTGCTCAAGCGGGTCGGCGAGGGCATCAAGGTGGACAGGTTCTGGGACAAGCTGGAGGTGCGGGCCCCGGACGACGCCGATCTGGAGGCGGTGCTGGAAAAGCTCACCCACACCCCAGGCGTCTGCGCCGTGCTGGAAGTGGCCGAGCATGCCTTCGAGGACATGGAAGACATCTACCGCGCCGTCCAGGCCCAGTGGGGCGACAAGCTGGCCGGCAAGAGCTTCTGCGTGCGCTGCAAGCGCAGCGGCAAGCACGAGTTCACCTCCATCGACGTGGAGCGCTACGTGGGCGGCGGCCTCAACCAGAACAACCCCACCGGCGGCGTCAAGCTCAAGAAGCCCGATGTTACCGTGGAGCTGGAGATCGACAGGGACAAGCTGTACCTGGTTTCCCGCCGCCATGCCGGCCTGGGTGGCTTCCCCATCAAGACCCAGGAAGACGTGCTGTCGCTGATCTCCGGCGGTTTCGACTCCGGGGTGTCCAGCTACATGACCATCAAGCGCGGCTCCCGCACCCATTACTGCTTCTTCAACCTGGGCGGCAGCGCCCACGAGATCGGCGTCAAGCAGGTGGCCTACCACCTCTGGGACAGGTTCGGCGCCTCCCACAGGGTCAAGCTGATCGCCGTGCCCTTCGAAGGGGTGGTGGCGGAGATCCTGGAGAAGGTGGACGACGGCCAGATGGGCGTGATCCTCAAGCGCATGATGATGCGGGCCGGCGCCCGGGTGGCCGAGCGCATGGGGATCCAGGCCATCGTCACCGGCGAGGCCCTGGGCCAGGTGTCCAGCCAGACCCTGACCAACCTCAATGTCATCGACAGGGTCACCGACACCCTGATCCTCAGGCCGCTGGTGTCCTACGACAAGCAGGAGATCATCGACATCGCCGACGCCATCGGCACCGGCGATTTCGCCCGTACCATGCCGGAATACTGCGGTGTCATCTCCAAGAAGCCCACCGTCAAGGCGGTGCTGTCGAAGATCGAGGCGGAAGAAGACAAGTTCGATTATTCGGTGCTGGACCGGGCCCTGGAGCAGTCACAGATCTTCGATATCCGCGACATCGAGCGGGAAACCGACCAGCAGGTGGTGGAAGTGGAGACGGTGAGCCAGGTGCCGGCCGAGGCCGTGATCCTGGACATCCGCAGCGCCGACGAGGAAGAAGAAGCGCCCCTGGAGCTGGAAGGCGCCGAGGTGCAGCACCTGCCCTTCTACAAGCTGGGCACCCGCTTCGGCGATCTGCCCCAGGACAAGACCTACTTCCTCTACTGCGACCGCGGCGTGATGAGCAAGCTGCAGGCCCTGTACCTGGCCGAACAGGGCTTTGCCAACGTCAAGGTGTTCCGCCCCTAAAGCAGCACCATGGGCGCGGCCACCCGCTGCGCCTTCTCCTTGCCCAGCAGCAGCTCCACCAGGGCCAGGGCAAAGGCCAGGGCCGTGCCCGGCCCCTGGCTGGTGATCAGCCTGTGCTGGTCATCGCGGACCACGGCGGCGCCGGCCTTGAGCCTGTAGTCGCCGAGCAGGTTGTGAAAGCCGGGATGGCCGGTGATCTTGGCCTTGGCCGGGATCAGGCCGTTGGCGGCCAGGGACAGGGCTGGGGCGGCGCAGATGGCGCCTATCCAGCGGCCCTCGGCCTGGTGGCCCCTGAGCATGCCGACCAGGCCCTGATGCTGGCCCTGGCGCTCGGCCCCACCCAGGCCACCGGGCAGGGCGATCAGCTCGAACTGGAACTCGGCTATTTCCTCGAAGGTGGCGTCCGCCACCAGCCGGCTGCCCCGGGCGCAGGTCACCTGGCGTTCGTCCAGGCTGGCCAGGGTCACCTCCAGATCGGCCCGGCGCAACACGTCCACCAGGGTGATCACTTCCATCTCTTCGCTGCCGTCGGCAACGGTTACCAGAATCGTCATGGGCACAGCGCCTCTATTGCCACCACCAGCTGCCGATGCCTCGGGGCATCCAGTCCCCTTTGCTCGGCCCTGTCACAAATATAACCGTTGATGAAGGCGATTTCGGTGGGGCGACCGGCCAGGCGGTCCCTGAGCATCGACGACTGGTTGGCGGCGGTCTGCCTGGCCACCTGCAGGGTCCTGGCCAGGATGGCCTCGGTGCTGGCGTCTATGCCTTCGGCCTGCATCACCGGTGCCAGCTCGCCGGCCAGGGCCTCGAGCTCGGTGCGGTAGCTGGCCTGGCAAAGCTCGCCGTTGCGCACCCCGTCGCGGGCGGTCAGCGGGTTGATTAGGGCGTTGATGGCCAGCTTCCACCACAGGGGTTCGAAGACGTTGTCGAAGGGCAGAGCCTGCGGCTGGGCGATGTTGAGCAGGTTGTGGATCTGGGCCTGCTGGGCCGGGTTTGGCCTGGCGCCGGCACTGCCGTACCAGCACTGGCCCCAGCCGGTGTGGTGAACGCCCAGCTCGTCCTTGAGGGCACCGTGGGTGGTACTGGCCAGCACCAGGGGATTGGGGCAGTTGGCCTGGACCCACAGGTGGGGGCCGAGGCCGTTGTGCATCAGCACTATGGGGATGTCAGCAGGCAGGGCTGGCAGCAGTGGCGCCAGGGCCGTCTCGACCTGGTAGGCCTTGACGCAGACCAGCAGCAGTGCCGGCGCCTGGCCCGGTTTCAGGGTGATGGTGTCGCCATCGAGTCGCACCTCGGCGACGGGGCCGTAGCGCCCCAGCAGGGTGACCGGGTGGCCGTGCCTGGCCAGGCGGCCGGCACAGAGGCTGCCGATGGCGCCGTTGCCTAGGACGGTGACCGGCGTAGCCACAGCACCAGTGCCAGCAGCAGGTGGAAGATGGCGATGCCGGCCAGATCGGCCAGCCAGTCCAGCCAGGAGGCCTGGCGGTAGGGCAGCAGCCACTGCATGGCCTCGATCAGGGCGCCGTAGGCGGCCAGGCCCAGCCATTGGGGCCACAGCGGCCGACGCCAGGCACCGTAGCTGAGCAGGGCCAGCACGAAGAAGGCCAGGGCATGCATGCTCTTGTCGCCACCCGGGGTGGGATAGCTGGCCTTGGTCACGGCCAGCAGGGCGATGGTCATCACCGCCATGGCCAGCAGGGTCTGGTAGGTTCGGGTGGAAAAAAGCAGGGCCCGCATAGGTTCTCCGTTCAACGTCAGGGCCATTGTAAACTAGCGGCCCCCGCCTTGTTCAAGGGTGAACAGCTGGCAGATCAGTCCGAGGTCCTGTGCCAGGGGGCCACCCAGGGCAGCATCAGCATGCCGGGAATGGCCACGGCGGCGCACACCAGGTAGAAATCGACCCAGCCCATGGCCTCCACCATAAAGCCGGTGCCGGCATTGGCCAGCACCCTGGGCACGGCGGTCAGCGCCGTGAGCAGGGCCAGCTGGGTGGCCAGGTAGGTCTTGCTGGCCTCCCGGGCGATGAAGGCGGTCAGGGCGGCGGCGCCCAGGCCGACCCCGAAATACTCGAAGGCCACCACGGCCCCCAGCCACCAGAGATCGCGCTGCTCCGCGGGCAGGGAGGCCAGCAGGGCATAACCGAAGATACTGGCCATCTGCACCAGGCCGAACAGCCACAGGGAACGGTTGATGCCGATCCTGAGCATTACCAGGCCCCCCACCAGGCTGCCGACGACCACGGGCCAGAGCGCGGCATGCTTGGCCACCAGGCCGATCTCCGACTTGCTGTAGCCCATGTCCAGGTAGAAGGGGGTCTGCAGGGCCGTGGCCATGTTGTCGCCCAGCTTGTAGAGCACCATGAAGCCGAGCACCAGCAGCGCCTGGCGGACGCCGCCGCGGGAGAAGAACTCCACGAAGGGCGCCACTATGGCCTGCTCCATGGTTTGCGGGTGGCGCTGGTGTTGGGGTTCGTCGGCCATACAGGTCAGCAGCAGGCCCACCGACATGAAGGCGGCAGTGATCAGGAAGACGCTGGACCAGGGCAGGTGGTCGGCCAGGATCAGCGACAACGAGCCCGGCACCAGGCCGGCCAGGCGATAGGCGTTGATGTGGATGGAGTTGCCCAGGCCCAGTTCGTTGTCTTCGAGGATCTCCCGGCGGAAGGCGTCGATGACGATGTCCTGGGAGGCGGAAAACACCGCCACCAGCACCGCCGCCACTATGATGGGTTTCAGCCCCTGGGCGGGGTCGGTGAAGGCGAAACTGGCCATGGCCAGCAGCAGGCCCAGCTGGGTCAGCAGCATCCAGCCCCGGCGCAGGCCCAGCAGCGGCAGCTCGAACCTGTCCATCAGCGGCGACCAGAGGAACTTCCAGGTGTAGGGGAACTGCACCAGCGACAGCAGGCCTATGGTGGCCAGATCCACGTTCTGGTCACGAAGCCAGCCCGGGATCAGCTGGAACAGGAAGAAAAGCGGCAGGCCGGAGGCGAAGCCGGTCAGGATGCAAAGGAAGAAACGGCGCTGCAACAGCAGCTGCCACCAGGATTGGCTTGTCAAAAGGGACTGTCCTTGCGCGTTCGGGAATGGGCGGTAGCAAGGTCACCAGAGTGCCTTGTCGGGGCCGAGCCTGCAAGGGCATCGGCAGCGCCCGATGGCCGGGGTTCAGCTTGGTTCAGGGACGGGGGGCAGGGCCTGTGGGGGCCTGGGCGGAGTCCCCCCTCAGGTAGCCCATGCCCTGCAGCAGGATGCTCTTGGTGGCCCAGTGGCCGCGCAGTCGGTAGGGCTTGTGGCGGCTCATCAGTCCCACCAGCAGCCAGAAGACCCGCTCCCGTTCGTGCTGGGGCTCGCCTTCCTTGGTGCCCAGGCTCTGCCAGTGCTCCAGCAGATCCCAGAGCGCGGCCTGCAGACCCTGGTCGTCTATGCGGTAGTGAAGCACGCCTTCCGCCAGTGCCAGCAGGGTCGGGATCTCGGCGTCCAAAAAGGCATTGATGGTGGCGTGCTGCTCATGAAATTGCTTGCCCATGAGCTAAGTATGGCTCAGCCCTCGGGCAGCAGCTTGGCCTCCTTGAGGATGATGGGGGCCGCTGGCACATCGGCGAATTCACCGCGCACCTCGGTGGGCAGCTGGGCGATCTGCATCAGCACCTCCAGGCCTTCCACCACTTCGCCGAACACGGCGTAGCCCCAGCGGCGCGGGTTGGGATCCAGGCGATCGTTGTCGGCCACGTTGAAGTAGAACTGGCTGGTGGCGGAATGGGGATCGTCGGTGCGTGCCATGGCAATGGTGCCGGTGCGGTTGGACAGGCCGTTGCCGGATTCGTTGACGATGGGCTTGTCGGTGGGACGCTCGTTGAACTTGAGATCATAGCCGCCGCCCTGGACCACGAAATCCTTGATGACCCGGTGGAACTGGGTGTTGTCGTAGTGACCCTTGGCCACGTAGCCGAGGAAATTGTCGACCGTGAGTGGGGCCCGGGTGCGGTCCAGTTCAACGATGACGTTGCCCATGTTGGTGCTGAACTGCACGCGGGGGAAGAGGTTGTCTTTCTGGATGTCGAGTTCGCCGGCGGTGCCGGCGAAGGTCACCAGCAGCAGTAGGGCGCTGAGCCAGGTGCGCATGAGGTTCTCCCTGAATTGTTGTTGTGGATCCTAGCCGGGGCACTGTTGCTGCCATTGCCGGTAGAGCAGTCTGGCCTGAAGGCCCCGGGCACTATGGGTCTGACCCAGCAGGGTACCAAAAAGTTGCCTGGCAAGGGACCAGTCGTGCCCGTGCTGTTGCCACAGGCCCAGTCCCTGCCGGCAGAGCCGATGGCGGGGCTGCAGGCCGGGATAGCGCGGCGGCGGCAGGTTGAGCGTCGGCAGGCTGGCAAGCAGCTGGCCGTCCAGGCCGGGCAGGGCCAGATCCGGCAGGTCCAGCCGCTGCCGGCGGGCCTGGCCCTGCCAGTGCCAGCGCAGATCATGGCCGAGGCGGAACAGGGCATTGCCCCTGGCCAGCTCGGCCAGGGGCGCCCAGTCGGCGTTGTACCTGTCCTGCTGGCGGGCCAGTGCGGCCCGCGGTTCGCTAAAGAGCACCTCGGCCCAGCGCTCACCGGGCTGGAAGCGCCAGGGCCGCTCCTGCTCCTGGCGTTTCGGCAGGCCCCAATCCAGCTGGGCTTCGCCGAAGTGGGGGGTCCTGAGGGCCTGGGGGGCCAGCGCCGTGAGCGGCGCCGGCACCCCGGCCCAGTTGCGGTAGTGATAGGTCTGGGCGCCGCGGCCCTTGAGCACCCAGTAGCGGCCGCCGCCCAGGGTGCGCACCCCCTGGTAGCCGCTGCCCTCGCCCAGGGGGAAGCCCAGGCTGAGCCAGTCCAGCAGGGCATCGCTGTCCACGGCCAGGGGCAGCGGCAGTCGCGACAGCCAGCCGAGGTCGTTGCTGAGCAGCTGGCAGCCCTGGTGTTCCAGGCGGTAGAGGGGCACCAGGCCCAGGGGATCGGTGGCGGCCAGCAGGTGGCCGCTGGATGACAGGCCCTGGAGCAGGGCGAAGTGGCCGCGGCAGCGGTCCAGCCAGCGGTAGGGTGAGCCGTGCAGCAGGGCCAGGCTGGCCTGGCGGTCGGGGTAGAGCAGGGGATGGCCCAGTACCAGGCCAAAGCTGTCGTCGTCCAGCAGCTGGAAGTCTTCGGCCCTGTCGTACAGGACCAGCCATTGCCGGCGCAGCCAGTGACCGCCGTGGGGGCAGCTCTGGCGATAGGCCGGGAGCAGCAGGCGGACCAGTGGGTGGTCCAGGCTCAGCTGCCCCCTGGGATCATAGAGACAGGCGATCAGCCGCATTGTCTTCCTTGTGCGGTGCGTCGTTATGATCCGAGCTTAGTCCATGTTCAGGGGTGGAAAAAGGCGGCCAGCTCGGGGTCGTTGACCAGGCTGCCGAGGCTCTGCTCCAGCACCCGGTTCAGTTCCGCCTCCAGGCGGCCCACGTCAACGCCCAGCGGCGCCTCGAACTGGCCGCGGCTGGTAAAGGTGCGGGTCAGGGTGCGGCCGTCGCGGCTGGCGAGGGCTTCCAGCACCACCAGCTGCCTGGCCTCGTGCTTGAAGGTGCCGGCGTCGACGCGGCTTTCCAGGCGTTTGAGGGTCACGGTGAGCTGGGTGCCGCCCTGGGGCGTCAGCACATAGCCCTTGTCGATCAGGCCCTGGCGCAGCCTGTCGCCGAGACGGGCGATCAATCGGGCGTCGCCGGTAACCTTGGCGTCGGGCAGGTGCAGCACGGCAGGCTCACTGCGGCCGTCCTCGAAGCGCAGCCAGACCGGGGAGGTGGTCACGGCCCGGCTCACCGCCACCTTGGCGGGATCCAGCCAGGTGGTCTGGGGCGCGGTGGCGCAGCCGGACAGCAGCATTACCAGGGGCAGTAACAGGCGCATGGTTATTTCCTTTTCTTGGCACTGAGGATCACGAATTTACGGTTGCTGGCCACCACGGTGCAACCGCCAAACAGGCGCTTGAGCTTTAGGTGGTAGCCCAGGTGGCGGTTGCCGACCAGGCGCAGCTCGCCGCCGACCCGCAGCACCCGGTGGGCGTCCTTCATCATCTGCCAGGCGATGTGATCGGTGACCGCCTGTTGCTGGTGGAAGGGCGGGTTACACAGCACCAGATCCGCCGACTTGGCCTTGAAGCCGCTCAGGCAGTCGTTGGCGATGCACTCGACGGCAACGTCCGGCAGGTTGGCGGCAAAGTTGTCCCGGGCCGAGGCCACGGCGAAATGGGACTCGTCCACCAGGGTGTAGTGGCAGTCCGGGTAGCGGGCGGCAAGGCCGAGGGCCAGCACGCCGTTGCCGCAGCCGAGGTCGATGACCCGGCCGAAATGGCCCTGGGGCAGGTGCTCCAGCATCAGCCGGGCGCCAATGTCCAGGCTCTGGCGGGAGAAGACATTGGCATGGTTGGTCAAAGTAAAGGCGGTGCCTTCCAGCGGCCAGCTCTGGGGCCTGGGCATGGGCAATGGCGCCTTGTCGTCCCTTTGGCTGACAAAGAGCCGGCACTTCTTCCAGCCCAGGCAGCGGTCGGTGGCGCCGATGTATTTGGCCAGCATCTTCTCGGCCCGCTCCGGGATGTCCCTGTCGCGGCCTGCGGCCAGTACCAGGCTGTCGTCGGCCAGCAGCGGCTTGAGCATGGCCAGCTGGTATTCCAGCAAGGACAGCTGCTTGGGCAGCTGGATCAGCACCAGCTGCGGCCGCTGTGGCCAGTCGGCCAGGTTGTCGACCATGGTCGGGCCGCTGAGGCCCAGCTTGGCCAGGTTGTGGGCCATGGCCAGGTGGCTGATCTGGGAGTCGGAAACGCTGGTGACCGGGAAGTCGGCCAGGGCCGTGGTCAGGGCGCCGAAATGGTCGTTGAGGATCAGCACCGGCCTTTGCGGATCCAGGCCGGCTGCTGTCACACTGCTCAGCAGATACAGGTCGGCCGCGTCCCAGGCCTGCAGGGGGTCATTGTCCCTGGGCGGGAAGCGGTCCAGGGATCCAAGATGTGAGGTAGGCAGGTGCAACTGAATTCGCTCCCAAACTGGCAAGGGCCGCATTTTGACACAAGCCAGGCCCCTGTTCACCCGGCGCTGTCCGAGCGGGAACTGTGGCTCTGGCCCTCGGTGATGACGGCGTCGGACGGCCACGAGCTGATGGCGCTGCTGCAGCGGGAACTGAGCTGGTCGCAGCCGAAAATCCGCCTGTTTGGCAAGGTGGTGGCCATCCCGCGTCTGCAATCCTGGGTCGGTGACCCGCAGGCTACCTATACTTACTCTGGCAGGCGGTTGTCACCACTGCCCTGGCATCCCTGTCTCCTGGCGTTGGCCAGGGGGCTGGGCCAGCGACTTCAGCTCAGGTTCAACTCGGTGCTGGTGAATTGGTACCGGGACGGCCAGGACGCCATGGGCTGGCACAGCGACGACGAGCCGGAGCTGGGGCCGACCCCGGCCATCGCCATGCTGAGCCTGGGTGCGGAGCGGGATCTGCGCTTTCGCCACAAGGGCGGTGACGACAGGTTTACCCTGGCCCTTCCCCACACCAGCCTGTTGCTGATGGCGGGGCGGCTGCAGCAGCATTGGCAGCACGAGGTGCCCAGGCGGCGCCGGGTCAAGGAGGCCAGGCTGAGTCTGACCTTTAGGTGGGTCAACCCCTTGCAAGCTTAAGGAACTAAGCGTAAAAGTGCGGCCCAGGCCGCAGTAGGCAAATGAGTGCAGGAGTATGCCCATGTCCGTTAAGAGCCGTATCGAAGACAAATTGAACGTGACCTTCAATCCCCAACACCTGGAAGTGATCAACGAGTCCCACATGCACGCCGTGCCCAAGGACTCGGAAACCCATTTCAAGGTCGTCGTGGTGTCCGCCGACTTCATCGACCAGCGCCTGGTCAGTCGCCACAGGGCCGTCAATCAGAGCCTGTCCGACGAGCTGGCCGGCCCCGTGCATGCCCTGTCCATCCATACCTACACCCCGGAAGAGTGGCAGCAGTACTACGGTGATGTGCCGGCCTCTCCCAACTGCATGGGCGGCTCTCGCCTGACTGCAAGCTGATTGCAAATTGACAACATTCTGTTTACTTTCGGGTTTGCTTGTATCCGGGAGTAAGCAGGGTGATGGTGGCAGTTCTCAATGACAGATTGGCCAGGGCGGCTTCATGGCTGGCCCTGGCCATGGTGTTTCTGACGGTGCTGGTGGTGGTGATGCGTTATGCCTTCAAGACCGGCTCCATCGCCCTCCAGGAATCCATTCTCTACCTGCACGGCGCCGTCATCGCCTTCGGCGTCGCCCAGACCCTGGCCCAGGATGGTCATGTCCGGGTCGACGTGCTCTATCGCCATTTCTCCACCGAGCAGCGCCGCTGGGTCAACATGCTGGGCATACTGCTGTTGCTGTTGCCGGTGTCCCTGCTCCTGCTGTGGCTGTGTGGCGCCTACGCCTGGCGCTCCTGGCTGAGCCTGGAAGGCTCAGCCGAGGCCGGTGGCCTGCCGCTGGTATTCGTCCAGAAGACGCTGATGCCGCTGATGTGGCTGCTGCTGAGCCTGCAGGGGCTGGCCGAGCTGGTCCGGCTGTGGCGGAGGCACTGATGGCGCTGGCCCTGTTCGTCGTGACCTTCCTGGTGCTGCTGGCCGGTTTCCCGGTGGCCTTTACCCTGGCCGGGGTGGCGTTGCTGTTCGCCCTGGCGGGCAGCCTGTTCGGCTTCTTCGATCCTGTCTTTCTCCAGGCCCTGCCCAACCGCATGTACGGGGTCTTCAACAATGTCACCCTGATGGCGGTGCCGCTGTTCGTGCTGATGGGGATCACCCTGGAGCGTTCCCAGGTGGCCGAGAAGCTGCTTGAGGCCCTGGCCCGGCTGTTCGGCGGCCTGCGCGGCGGCATGGCCTTCGCCGTGGTGCTGGTGGGGACGCTGCTGGCGGCCAGCACAGGTATCGTTGGCGCCACCGTCGTCACCCTGGGGCTGCTGGCCCTGCCGGCCATGAACAAGGCCGGCTACAAGCCCAGCCTGTCCGCCGGCACCCTCTGTGCCACCGGTACCCTGGGGCAGATCATCCCGCCGTCCATCGTGCTGGTGCTGCTGGGGGACGTGCTGTCGGCCGCCTACCAACAGGCCCAGCTCAGCCTGGGCATATTCAGTCCCAAGACGGTGTCGGTGGGCGAGCTCTTCGCAGGCGCCCTGATCCCGGGCCTGTGCCTGGTCGGTCTCTACCTGCTGTTTCTGCTGGTACTGGTGTGGCTGAAACCGCACTGGCTGCCCAAGTCCAACGGCCGGGCCGACCGGGGCCAGTGGCGGGAGTTCCTGGTGGCGCTGGTGGCGCCCCTGGTGCTGATCCTGGCGGTACTGGGTTCCATACTCGGCGGCCTGGCCACGCCCACCGAGGCCGCCGCCGTCGGTGCCTTCGGGGCCCTGTTGCTGGCGGCCCTGCAGGGGCGGCTCAGCCTGGCCGTGGCCAGGGACATCGGTGCCGAGACGGTGCGGGTCACCGCCATGGTGTTCCTGATCCTGCTGGCGGCCTCGGTGTTTGGCTTGGTATTCCGCGGCCTGGGCGGCGAGACCTGGCTGCACGGCCTGCTCAGCGATCTGCCCGGCGGCCAGTGGGGCGCCATCCTGATGGTGATGCTGGTGGTGTTCCTGCTGGGCTTTTTGCTCGATTTCATCGAAATCACCTTCGTGGTGGTGCCGCTGGTGGCGCCGCCGCTGCTGGCCATGGGCGTAGATCCGATCTGGCTGGGGGTCATGCTGGCGGTCAACCTGCAGACCTCCTTCCTGACCCCACCCTTTGGTTTTGCGCTCTTTTACCTGCGCGGCGCGGCCCCGGACGCCATCAGTACCGGCGCCCTGTACCGTGGCGTACTGCCCTTCGTGGCCATCCAGCTGGGGCTGATGGCGATCCTGGCCCTGGTGCCGGCCCTGGCGACCTGGCTGCCAAGCCAGCTTTATCAATAGGCGGCTTTATGAGACATGTTATTGGCTGGCCCAGATGCTGGCCCCGGCGGCTTGGGTGCCAGGCCAGCTTTATCAATAGGCGGCTCTATGAGACATGTTATTGGCTGGCCCAGATGCTGGCCCCGGCAGCTTGGGTGTCAAGCCGGCTGTATCAATAGGCGGCTCTATGAGACGTGTGATTGGCGGAATGTACCTGGCCCTGTCGGCCCGGTTTTATCAACAGGAGGAGTTATGAGGCGTCTTTTCAAGGGATGGATGCTGGCCGTGCTGGCCCTGGCCGGCTGTGGGGAGCAGAACGGATCCCAGCCGGGCAAGGCGGCCGAGGCGCAGCAGCACTATGAGTGGAAGCTGGTCACCGCCTGGCCCAAGAACTTCCCCGGCCTGGGGGTGGCGCCGGAGCGCTTCGCCCGCCAGGTGGAGCAGATGAGCGCCGGCCGTCTCAAGATCACCGTCTACGGGGCAGGGGAGCTGGTACCCAGCTTCGAGGTCTTCGACGCCGTCTCCACCGGCACTGTGCAGATGGGCCATGCCGCCTCCTATTACTGGAAGGGCCAGGTGCCCGCCTCCCAGTTCTTCACCTCCATTCCCTTCGGCATGACCGCCCAGCAGCTCAACGGCTGGCTCCATTACGGTGGCGGCATGGCACTCTGGGAGGAGGCCTATGCCCCCTTCGGCATACTGCCGTTGGCCGGTGGCAATACCGGCACCCAGATGGGCGGCTGGTTCAACAAGGAGATCAACAGCCTGGCGGATCTCAAGGGGCTGAAGATGCGCCTGCCCGGCCTGGGCGGCGAGGTGCTGGCGCGCCTGGGTGGCGTGCCCGTGACCCTGCCCGGCTCCGAGCTGTTCACCGCCCTGCAGACCGGCGCCATAGACGCCACCGAGTGGGTGGGTCCTTACAACGACCTGGCTTTCGGCCTGCACCAGGCCGCCAGCTACTACTACTATCCCGGCTGGCACGAACCAGGTACCTCCCTGGAGTTACTGGTCAACAAGGCCGCCTTCCAGGCCCTGCCGGCGGATCTGCAGGCCATAGTGCGCAGCGCCGCCCGGGCCACCAACCAGGACATGCTGGACGAGTACACGGCCCGCAACATCGAGGCCCTGCACGCGCTGAAGGAAAAGGGCGTCGAGATCCGTCCCTTCCCGCCCGAGGTGCTGGCGGAGCTGCGCAAGGTCAGTGCCCAGGTCATCGCCGAAGAGGCGGCCAAGGATGCCATGATGGACAAGGTCTACCAGTCCTATAAGACCTTCCAGCAAGGGGTGGAGGAGTACCACGCCATAGCCGAAAAGGCCTATGTGTCCCTCGACTGAAGGGGTAGCGACTAGACTCTACAGGCGGCAGCGATGCCGCCTGTTTTTTTGGCCGCTCCACCCCGGCATTTCCCGGTGTAGCGGTCATTTTCACAAAAGTTCCATGATGTGGGGCAATAGCCGTGGTAAGTGCGGGGCAAGGGGTGTTAAAATGCGCCGCTTGAAAACCGTGGGCGAGACAACGTCCCTATAAAGAAAACGCTTTTCTCGGTCGCTGCCTGACACCGGGAATCAGGTGGCGGTCCAGCATACAGATTCCCAATAACTGTGTTGCAAGTGCGTATGATTACCATCAAAAAAGGATTGGACGTTCCCATCAGCGGAACTCCTGAGCAGAAGATCCATGATGGCCACGCCGTAAAGACAGTTGCCGTTCTCGGCGAAGAATATGTGGGCATGCGCCCGACCATGTTCGTTCGCGAGGGTGACACCGTCAAGAAAGGCCAGGCCATTTTCGAAGACAAGAAAAACCCGGGCGTGAAGTTCACCGCCCCGGCCGCCGGTAAGGTGGTAGCGATCAACCGTGGTGCCCGCCGGGTGCTGCAGTCCGTCGTTATCGAGGTCGAAGGCAACGAAGAAATCACCTTCAACGCCGTCGACGCCGCCAAGCTGGCCGAGCTGGACCGCAAGCAGGTCGTCGACCAGCTGGTGGAGTCCGGTCTCTGGACCGCCCTGCGGACCCGCCCCTACTCCAAGATCCCGGCCATCGACGCCGCGCCCCGGTCCATCTTCGTGACCGCCATGGACACCAATCCGCTGGCAGCGGATCCGGCCGTGGTGATCAAGGGCCAGGAAGCCGCTTTCCAGCAGGGCCTGACCATCCTGTCCCTGCTGACCGAAGGCAAGATCTTCGTCTGTAAGGCCGGCGGCGCCGCCATCCCCGGCAGCGACATCGCCCGCGTCGAAACCCACGAATTCGCCGGTCCTCATCCGGCCGGCCTGGTCGGTACCCACATCCACTTCCTGGATGGCGTGTCCGCCAGCAAGTCCGTGTGGCATATCGGCTACCAGGACGTGATCGCCTTCGGCAAGCTGTTCGTTGAGGGCAAGCTGAGCGTCGATCGCGTCGTGTCCCTGGCCGGTCCCGCCGTCAAGAAGCCGCGCCTGGTCCGTACCCAGCTGGGTGCCTCCCTGGCCGAGCTGACCGCCGGCGAGCTGGCCGACGGCGAGAACCGCATCGTCTCCGGTTCCGTGCTGTCCGGCAACACCGCCCACGGCGTACACGGCTTCCTGGGTCGTTACCACGTGCAGGTGTCCGTGCTGGCGGAAGGTCGTGAGAAACACTTCATGGGTTGGGCCATGCCGGGCGCTGACAAGCACTCCGTCACCCGCGCCTACCTGGGCCACTTCGGCAAGAAGCTGTTCAACATGACTACCACCACCAACGGTTCCTCCCGTGCCATGGTGCCGATCGGCAACTACGAGCGCATCATGCCGCTGGATATCCTGCCGACCCTGCTGCTGCGCGACATCCTGTCCGGTGACACCGACAGCGCCCAGCAACTGGGTGTGCTGGAACTGGACGAAGAAGATCTGGCGCTGTGCACCTATGTGTGCCCCGGCAAGTACGAGTACGGTCCGGTGCTGCGTCAGTGTCTGACCAAGATCGAGCAGGAAGGTTAATGATGAGTCTGAAAAACTTCCTCGAGCGTATCGAGCCGCAGTTCGAGCAAGGCGGCAAATACGAAAAGTGGTACGCCCTCTACGAGGCCGCGGCCACCATTCTGTACACTCCCGGCCTGGTCACCAAGAAGGGTGCCCACGTTCGTGACGCCATCGACCTCAAGCGCATCATGATCATGGTGTGGCTGGCCACCTTCCCGGCCATGTTCTTTGGCATGTACAACATCGGCCTGCAGGCCCAAGGCGCCATCGAAGCCGGTCACCAGCTGGGCGAAGCCTGGCAGGTCGGCCTGTTCCAGGCCCTGGGCGGCAGCCTGACCGCCGATGCCGGTTGGGGCACCCTGATGTGGTACGGCGCCTGCTTCTTCCTGCCCATCTACCTGACCGTGTTCGTGGTCGGTGGCTTCTGGGAAGTGCTGTTTGCCTCCATCCGCAAGCACGAAGTGAACGAAGGCTTCTTCGTGACCTCGGTGCTGTTCGCCCTGATCCTGCCCGCCACCGTGCCCCTGTGGCAGGCGGCCCTGGGTATCACCTTCGGCGTGGTGTTCGCCAAGGAAGTGTTCGGCGGAACCGGCCGTAACTTCCTGAACCCGGCCCTGGCTGGTCGTGCCTTCCTGTTCTTCGCCTACCCGGCGCAGATGTCCGGCGACGCCGTCTGGACCGCCGTCGACGGCTTCTCCGGTGCCACCCACCTGAGCCAAGCCGCTGCCGGCACCCTGGACTACGCCTTCAACGCGGCCTGGTGGGATGCCTTCTACGGCACCATCGCCGGTTCCATGGGTGAAACCTCCACCCTGGCCATCCTGATCGGCGGCCTGGCGATCATCTTCCTGCGTATCGCCTCCCTGCGCATCGTGCTGGGTACCTTCCTGGGCATGGTGGCCACCAGCTACCTGTTCAACGCCATCGGTTCCGACAGCAACGCCATGTTCGCCATGCCCTGGTACTGGCACCTGGTGCTGGGCGGTTTCGCCTTCGGCATGATGTTCATGGCCACCGACCCGGTCTCCGCCTCCTTCACCGACAAGGGCAAGTGGGCCTACGGCATCCTGATCGGTGTCATGGTGGTGCTGATCCGTGTGGTCAACCCGGCCTTCCCCGAGGGCATGATGCTGGCAATCCTCTTTGCCAACCTCTTTGCTCCTCTGTTCGACCACTTTGTTGTCCAAGCCAACATCAAGCGGAGGGTTGCGCGCAATGTCTAACAAAGAATCCCTCGGCAAAACCCTGGCCGTGGTGCTGGGCGTGAGCCTGGTGTGCTCCGTGGTGGTGTCCGCCGCCGCCGTGGCCCTCAAGCCCACCCAGGAAATCAACAAGCAGCTCGACAAGCAGCGCAACATCCTGGAAGCGGCCCACATGCTGCAGCCCGGCATGTCCGGCAAGGAAGTGCGTGAGCTGTTCGCCAAGCAGATCGACACCCGCATCATCGACATCAAGACCGGCGATTATGTGGCTCCCGAGACCCTGGGCCTGGAAAAGGCCAGCGACTTCGATCAGCGCAAGGCCGCCAAGACCCCTGAGACCAACCTGAAGCTGAGCGGCGACCAGGATCTGGCCTCCATCAAGCGCCGTTCCAACTACGCCGCCGTGTACCTGGCCAGGAACGAGCAGGGCGAGGTCACCTCAGTGGTGCTGCCCATGCACGGCTATGGCCTGTGGTCCATGATGTACGCCTTCGTGGCGGTCCAGCCCGACGCCAACACCATTGTCGGCCTGACCTACTACGACCAGGGTGAAACCCCCGGCCTGGGTGGTGAGATCACCAACCCCAAGTGGCGCGCCCTGTGGGAAGGCAAGAAGCTGTTTGACGAGAACGGCGACATCGCCATCAAGGTCGTCAAGGGTGTGGCCCCCCAGGGCAGCGCCCACGAGATCGACGGTCTGAGCGGTGCCACCCTGACCTCCAACGGTGTCCAGTACACCTTCGATTTCTGGTTGAGCGATATGGGCTTCGGTCCGTACCTGACCAAGGTCCGCAATGGAGAATTGAACAATGGCTGATACCAAGGAAATGAAGAAGGTCCTCCTTGGACCCATTCTGGCCAACAACCCCATTGCCCTGCAGGTGCTGGGTATCTGTTCGGCCCTGGCGGTCACCGGCCGCCTGGACAAGGCCTTCGTTATGTCGCTGGCACTGACCACGGTAACGGCCTTCTCCAACCTGTTCATCTCGCTGATCCGCAACCACATTCCCAACAGCGTGCGGATCATCGTGCAGATGGCCATCATCGCCTCCCTGGTAATCGTGGTTGACCAGGTGCTCAAGGCCTACGCCTACGAGATCTCCAAGGAGCTCTCGGTGTTCGTTGGCCTGATCATCACCAACTGCATCGTCATGGGTCGCGCCGAAGCCTACGCCATGAAGAGCCCGCCGCTGATGTCCTTCATGGACGGTATCGGCAACGGTCTGGGCTACTCCGCCATGCTGATGGCCGTTGGCTTCATCCGCGAGCTGTTCGGCACCGGCACCCTGTTCGGCATCGAAGTGCTGCCGCTGGTGCAAAATGGTGGCTGGTACCAGTCCAACGGCCTGCTGCTGCTGCCGCCGAGTGCCTTCTTTATCATCGCCGGCCTGATCTGGCTGCTGCGGACCTATCGTCCGGAACAGGTTGAACCTAAGGAGTAAGGCAAGATGGAACATTATCTGAGCCTGCTGGTGCGGGCCATCTTCATCGAAAACATGGCACTGGCCTTCTTCCTGGGCATGTGTACCTTCCTGGCCGTGTCCAAGAAGGTCGCCACCTCCTTTGGCCTGGGTGTCGCCGTTATCGTGGTACTGACCATCTCCGTACCCGTCAACCAGATCGTCTACGCCAACATCCTGGCGCCGGACGCCCTGATCGCCGGTGTCGACCTGAGCTTCCTGAAGTTCATCACCTTCATCGGCGTCATCGCGGCCCTGGTGCAGATCCTGGAAATGGTGCTGGATAAGTACTTCCCGGCCCTGTACAACGCCCTGGGTATCTTCCTGCCGCTGATCACCGTGAACTGCGCCATCTTCGGTGGCGTGGCCTTCATGGTCGAGCGTGAATACAACTTCGCCGAGTCCGTGGTCTTTGGCTTCGGCTCCGGTGTGGGCTGGGCCCTGGCCATCGTGCTGCTGGCCGGTATTCGCGAGAAGCTGAAGTACGCCGACATGCCGGCCGGTATGCGTGGCCTGGGTGCCACCTTCCTGACCGCCGGCCTGATGGCGCTGGGTTTCATGTCTTTCTCAGGGGTTCAGTTGTAAGCACGCCTGACGTGCCCAAAACGTAAAGGATAAGTCGATGGACTATCAGACTATTATTCTCGGCGTGGTGATGTTCACCCTGATCGTGCTGGCGCTGGTGGCCGTTATCGTGGCCGCCCGCACCAAGCTGGTCGCCAGCGGTGACGTGACCATCCTCATCAACAACGATCCGGACAAGGCCATCACGTCTTCCGCCGGTGGCAAGCTGCTGGGTGCCCTGGCAGAGAACGGTATCTTCGTTTCCTCCGCCTGTGGCGGTGGTGGCTCCTGCGGCCAGTGTGAGGTGAAGGTCAAGGAAGGTGGCGGCGAGATCCTGCCCACCGAACTGTCCCACATCTCCAAGCGCGAGGCCCGCGAGGGCTGCCGCCTGGCCTGCCAGGTGGCTGTGAAGCAGGACATGAAGATCGAACTGCCCGAAGAGGTATTCGGCGTCAAGCAGTGGGAGTGCACCGTTATCTCCAACGATAACAAGGCCACTTTCATCAAGGAGCTCAAGCTGGGCATCCCCGAAGGCGAGGACGTACCCTTCCGCGCCGGTGGCTACATCCAGATCGAGGCTCCGCCGCACCACGTCAAGTACAAGGACTTCGATATCCCGGAAGAGTACCGTCCGGACTGGGAGCGCTTCGGCTTCTTCAACCTGGAGTCCAAGGTGGATGACACTACCATCCGTGCCTACTCCATGGCGAACTACCCGGACGAGAAGGGCATCATCATGCTCAACGTCCGTATCGCCACGCCGCCGCCCAACAACCTGAGCCTGCCCTGCGGCAAGATGTCTTCCTACATCTGGTCCCTGAAGGCGGGCGACAAGGTCACCATCTCCGGTCCCTTCGGCGAGTTCTTCGCCAAGGAAACCGAAGCCGAGATGGTCTTCATCGGCGGTGGTGCCGGCATGGCCCCGATGCGCAGCCACATCTTCGATCAGCTGCGTCGCCTGAACTCCAAGCGCAAGATCACCTTCTGGTACGGCGCCCGCTCCAAGCGCGAAATGTTCTACGTGGAAGATTTCGACATGCTGGCCGCGGAAAACGAGAACTTCGAGTGGCATGTGGCCCTGTCCGATCCCCAGCCGGAAGACAACTGGGACGGCTACACCGGCTTCATCCACAACGTGGTTTACGAGAACCACCTGAAGGACCACGAGGCCCCCGAGGACTGTGAGTTCTACATGTGTGGTCCGCCGATCATGAACGCCTCCGTCATCAAGATGCTCAAGGATCTGGGCGTCGAGGACGAGAACATCCTGCTGGACGACTTCGGTGGCTAAAACCTGATGAGTTTCAAGCAAGTAAGCAAATGGCTGGCCTTCGGGCTGGCCATTTTCATTAGCGCCTGTTCAAGCGAGCCCGAGCTGCTGGCCCTGCAGGGCCGCACCATGGGCACCAGTTACCACGTCAAGCTGGTCAGCACCGACCAGGTGAGCCTGCCGGACGACCTCAAGGCCGAGCTGGACAGGCGCCTGGAGCTGGTCAACGACCAGATGTCCACCTACAGGCCCGACTCCGAGCTGAGCCGCTTCAACGCCAGCCGCAGCACCGAACCCTTCGAGGTCAGCGCCGCCACCGCCGTGGTGGTGCGCGAGGCGCTGCGCATCGGTGAGCTCAGCCAGGGCCAGTACGACGTCACCGTCGGTCCCCTGGTCAACCTCTGGGGCTTCGGCCCGGACCAGCGCCCGCAAAGCGTGCCCAGCGCCGAGCAGCTGACCGCCATCCGCGCCAGGGTGGGGCAGGACAAGCTCAGCGTCGGCGAGCGCAGCCTGCAAAAGGCCACGGCCGACCTGTACGTGGATCTCAGCTCCATCGCCAAGGGCTGGGGCGTGGACGTGCTGGCCGACTACCTGGAGACCCTGGGGGTGACCAGCTACATGGTGGAGATCGGCGGCGAGCTGCGTACCGCCGGCAAGAAGCCGGACGGCCAGCCCTGGCGCATCGCCATCGAGAAGCCGGACCCCAGTGGCCAGCGCGCCATCCAGGAGGTGCTGGCGCCCGGTGACAACGGCCTGGCCACCAGTGGCGACTACCGCAACTACTACGAGGAAGATGGCGTGCGCTACAGCCACACCATCAACCCGGCCACCGGCAGGCCCATAGACCACCGCCTGGCCTCGGTGACGGTGATCCACCCCAGCGCCATGACCGCGGACGGCCTGGCCACCGCCATCAACGTGCTGGGCGAGGAAGCCGGCTGGGCCCTGGCCGAGCGGGAACAACTTGCCGTCTTTATGGTCATCAAGACTGACGAGGGCTTCAAAGAGCGGTACACTACCGCCTTCGAGAAGTACCTGGTGGAGGCGCCACAATGACAACCCTGCTGCTGACCTTCGGTCTGTTCCTGGTGGTGATCCTGGCCATGGCCGTGGGCTACATCTTCCAGAAGAAGGCCATCTCCGGCTCCTGCGGCGGCCTGGGCAGCATCGGCGTCGACAAGGCCTGCGACTGCCCCGAGCCCTGCGACAACCGCAAGAAGAAGATGGCCAAGGCCGAAGCCAAGCGCAAGGCCCAGGAAGCGGTCTGGAAGGAGAACCGGATTCTCTGAGGTTATTTCTCGGTTGAGATTGGAAAAAACCCTGGCGATGCCGGGGTTTTTTGTGTCTGTGGCACAGAGGGTTATGCCTTTTGGCTTTGTAGGATGGGCGTTGTGTAACCCGCCGAATGCATAGCCTGTCGTTGGTTCGCGTTCCATTGCACTGGAGGGCTGTTTTCTTCGAGGTCCGCTGCGCGGGGCCCTACTTTCTGTGGCGACAGAAAGTAGGCAAAGAGCGCTCCCCTGCTCGGGCGGCCTGCGGCTACCTTCGTTTCCACTCGCTTACCGCTGACCGTGCCTGACGCGCTCCCGGCGCGGCAGGCACTCCCTCGGCGTCCATGCCTCGGGCCAGCTCACGCTCGTTCCAACTCAGCGCCTTCAAAGGGGCCTGACTTGGCCGCTGCGCGGCCATTAAATCTGGCGCAATGCACTTAGCTTATTGCGTATATGGGATGTGGTACGAATCCCAACGTATTAACTGAGCCCTATAAGCTGCACGAGGTGCCCCCCAAGGATGGCCTTACAGGCAGGGAACCGGCTCAGTGGTTTCACAATGCTTACCCGTACCCAGATCCACCCAGACATAGAGCGGCTCCTTGAGCTTGCCATAGGGATCTATGGTCAGCTGCAGCCGCTCGCCGCCAAACTTCAGCGAGCCGGTACGGCTATGGTCGCGATAGTAGAGTTTTTTGCTGCGCATCAGCCCCAGGGGCAGCAGGGTTTCTTCCCTCAGCGAAAGGCCAAAATCCGTAGTGGCGCCATAGTTGGTCTGATAGAGGCGATACCGTGAAGTGCCGTCGGAGATCGCATCAAGAGGCATTTCTACCGGGTAGTAACCCAGTGAAAGGCTCTGTATGGCAGCCATGGCGACAAAAGGGATGACGATAATCCAAGGGATGAGGATCACGGCGAGAAAGACGAAGGCAACGCCCCTGACGTCCTTGTATGGGATCACCATCACCAGCCTGAGCAGGGCCAGGGCTGACAGTATCCAGCAGGCCAGGGTCAGCCAGATATCGGCCACCGGGTTTTGCAGCTCGTAGGGCAGGGCTCTCCAGAGCCCGATCAGGGCCAGTATGGCCAGGGGGAGCAGCGCCTTTTTCATATACGTTCCTTGTTCTTTTTATCGTTTTTAGGCCCCGCCGGCTAAACAGGGCCTGACTGGGCTCTGTGGCTTAAGCCCCCAGGTACCGCTGCACCAGCTCCCTTTCCTCTTCCCTGAGCGTCAGCACCTCCACCCCGGTCTCGGTGACCAGCACCGTATGCTCCCATTGGGCGGACAGGCTGCCGTCGCGGGTCACTACCGTCCAGCCGTCCTTGAGCTCCTTGGTGCCGGCCTTGCCGGCGTTGATCATCGGCTCGATGGTGAAGGTCATGCCGGGCTTGAGTTTCAGACCGCGGCCCGGCTTGCCGTAGTGCAGCACCTGGGGCGCTTCGTGCATCTCCCGGCCGATGCCGTGGCCGCAGTATTCGGTGACCACGGAAAAGCCGGCCCGGCTGGCGTGGCTTTCGATGGCGTGGCCTATGTCACCCAGGCGGGCGCCTGGCTTGATCTCGGCCATGGCGCGCCACAGGCACTCCTGGGTTACGTCCACCAGGCGTTTGGCCTCGGGAGCGATCTGGCCGATGAGGAACATCCGGCTGGTATCGCAGATGTAGCCGTCCTTTTCCACCGTCACGTCCAGATTGACGATGTCGCCGTCCTGGAGCAGGTCTTCGGCCCTGGGGATGCCATGGCAGACCACCTGGTTGATGGCGGTGGTCATGGCGTGGGGGAAGCCATACTGGCCCTTGGTGGCGGGCCTGGCTTTCAGCTCCTCGATGATAAAGCGCTCCGCTTCCAGGCTCAGTTCCAGGGTGGTGACGCCGGGCTTGGCCAGGGGGATCAGGTGCTCCAGCACAGAGGCGGCCAGCCTGCCGGCGTTGCGCATCCGTTCGATCTGCTCAGGCATCTTGATATTGGCCATCTTCGGGCTCTCCTTGTTGGGCGGCAGCGAGCAGCTGGTGCATCAGTTCCACCCCGGTCAGGGTGGGGTTGAGCTCGCAGAGGCGGCCGAGGCGGATCCAGTGCTCGGCCTGGGCGTTGATGGAGCGGCTGAGGGCGCGGCTGGCGCTGCGCACCTCGTCGTGGAGCTGGTCGGAAATTTTCAGTATGCCCATGATAAACGGGGTATATAAAACATATATAAATCGTATATCGCTGGTCCGCCCAGCGCAAGGGCGTCAGGGCGCCGTTAGCAGGGCGCGGATCTCCGCCAGGCAGTCGCCGGGGCGGCGTTGCCAGCGCTCGTAGCTGAGGGGCACCAGGGCCAGGCCGGCCCGGTGCAGCAGCTGGTAGTAATCCAGATCGAAGGCCTGATGCCAGTAGCCGGGATAGCCCACCAGATCGATGGCCAGGTGCCGGTCGCCCAGGCGGCAGACCAGATCCAGCTCCCGCCCGGCCATGGGAAAGCCTTGCCAGCAGTGGATGCCGAGCCCGGCCAGGGCCTCGCGCACCTGGTCGGCAAAGGCACAGTGGGGAGCGCCGACGTCTTCCCTGGTCTGGCCGTGGTCGAACTCCAGGTAACGGCGCAGCAGGTTGCCCTGGGGCAGCTGCTCGGGATCGAGGGAGTGGAAGATCTCCAGCCGCTCCTTGGCCCTGGTCACCGCCACGTTGAACATGTCTTCGCGGTTGAGGTAGGCGGCGGCGCGGCCGCTCTGCTCGTCCACTGCGAAGCTCAGCAGCATCAGATCCCGCTCCTCGCCTTGGAAGCCGTAGGGGGTGGCGATGCGCAGCCGGAATTCCTCGATGGCCTGGCCGTCCAGGGCCTGGAGCAGGCGCTTCTCCAGGTGCGCCACCTGGGCCCGAAACGGCGAGCAGACACCGATGCTGGGCTTGGCTCCGGCCCCGGCGTAGCGCTCGACATGGTCCAGCACCCGGGTCAGCACGGCGTCCGCCTCCTGCTCGTTATGGCCCCTGGCGTGGCGGCGGCCATGCTGGCGGTGCAGCTTGAGGGCGAAGTCGGTCAGGGCCGGCCTGTCCTGCATGATCTTCAGGCGGTCCCGGTAGAAGTGACGGTTGCTGAAGCGGATCAGCTCCGGGCGGGAGCGAAAATGCTCGTCCAGGGCGGTGACCGCCTGCTGGCTGGGCAGGGCGGCCAGGGCCGCGTCCAGCAGGCTGTGATCCCGGTAGCCCAGGGGCGGCGCGTCCGTCAGGCCGCCCTCCTGGGCCAGCTGCTGCTCCTTGTCCCTGGACAGGAAGGAAACATGCCTGAGCTGCTTGCTGTCGCCCACCACTACGGCCCGCCTGGCCCGGTACAGGGCCGGCAGGCAGGAGGCCAGATCGCACTGGCTGGCCTCGTCGATGATCACCAGATCGAACTGGCCAGCCTTGAGGGGCAGCACCTTGTGCAGGGCCTCCAGGCTGCACAGCCAGAGCGGGAAGGCCTTGAGCAGGGCGTCGTCCTCCAGGGCCTCGAAATACTGCTGCTGGGCGCTGGAGCGGCGGGCGCGCAGGGCCTTCTGGAACTGCAGCAGGGTCTGGCGTTTGTTGTCCAGCACCCACTGCAGCTGCTCGAAGCGCTGGCGCTGGACATGGTCCCGGGCGGCCCTAAGCTGGGCCCGGGTGTGGCCGCGCAGCTGCTCCATGGCGGCCAGCAGCGACTGCTGCGGTGCCAGGCGCTGCAGCAGCGGCATCAGCAGCTTGTCGGCTAGGCTGCCCCGGCCGCTTTCCAGGCGGGCCAGGCGCTCGCCGCGGCGCTGGGCGGCGGCGAGCTGGGCGTCCAGAATACGGCTGTGCTTGCGCTGCCGGGCCAGGTGTTCACGCAGCTGACGGCGGCTGGCCCTGGCCGAGGCCTCGACGCTTGGGGGCAGGGGGCCTTCGGCCAGCAGGCTGTCCAGGTCGGCCTTGAGCTGGCGCTGCTGGCCGTGGTCGCCGCCGCGGATCACGCCTTCCACTATGCCGAAATCTGTCTTTAGCTTGTGGGCCAGCACGTCCACCGCCTGCTCGGTCTTGGAGACCAGCAGCACCGACTGGCCCTGGAGCATGCGGTCCACGGCCATGGCGGCGATGCTGTAGCTCTTGCCGGTGCCGGGCGGGCCGGAGATGGCCGACAGCCCCAGCGCGGCGGCGTTGGCCAGGGCCTGGCGCTGGGCCTGGCTGAGCAGGCCGGGCAGCAGCTCGGGGGTGGTGCGACCGGCCTGCACTGGCCCGGGCTGGCCGAGCAGGGCATCCAGCGCCGTTTGCGGCAGGGCGTCCTGCTGCAGCAGCTCCAGTTCGTGCAGCACGCCTCGGGCGCCCCTGGGCCTTTCCACCAGGGCCACCAGGGCGGCGCATTGCACGCTGAGGCTGTGCCTGCGGCAGGCGGACTTGAGCCGCGCCTCGTCGCAGAGCCTTGGCCACCAGCCCAGCTCGTCGCTCTGGTCGAGGCCGGCGTGACGGGCCAGCCATTGGCGGATGGCGCTGACCTCGCTGGCGCCCAGCCGGGCGCCCGGCACCGGGAAGGTCGCCAGGGCCTCGCCGCCGTCCTCGTCCAGCAGCAGCCGCAGCAGAGGCAGGTTGGCCTGGAAGCCGCCACCGAGGGCCACGAAGCCGTCCTCGTCCCGTTCCAGCTCGGCGTCGCAGTACAGCAAGGGGGCACAGAGGCGGCGGCTGTTGTTCAGGCCGCTGGCGGGCAGGCGGCCGCACACCGGCAGCAGGCCGTACACCAGCTGCCGCTCCCGCTGGTAGAGCCTGACCCCCTTGTCCAGGGCCTCGAACTGGGCCAGGGGCAGGGGCGCGCGGGCCAGGAAGCCGCTGGCCAGGTGTTCCTCGCCGCCGAGGACGAACAGCTGCTCGTCCTTGAGCTTGAGCAGATCGCTCAGTTGCAGCTCGCGGCTGTCGGCCTGGTAGCACTGCTGGTAGAAGCGGATGAGGCGGCGGGTTCTGTCCATGAAAGCGGGGTTGTGGTGGCAAACTGCCGCCATTTTAGCCAGGACCAATGGGCTTTGGGAAACGCCCTTGTGCTACTATATGCGCCGTTTTGTCCGGGCCACGTCGGCCCCCGAATTGGTGACACTCATGACCAAGACCTTTATCCCCGGCAAGGACGCGGCCCTGGAAGACTCCATCGTCAACCTGCGCAACGCCATCGAAGGCCTGGGCTTCCATATCGAAGAGGCCCGCTGGTTGAACCCGGCTCCCCACATCTGGTCCGTGCATATCCGTGATCGCGACTGCCCCCAGGTGTTCTCCAACGGCAAGGGCGCCAGCCGCGACGCGGCCCTGGCCTCCGCCTACGGCGAGCTGATCGAGCGGATCTCCACCCGCTACCTGTGGGCCGACTTCATGCTCGACCCCATGCTGGCGGAGTTCGGTCATGTGCACCAGGCCGACGAGCGCTGGTTCGAGCCCAGCCAGGATTGGCCCGAAGACCTGCTGGACGAGCACTTCAAGGCCATCTACCTGGACGACGGCAAGCCGGCCCCGGCCGATCTGGCCGACATGAACGGCGGCGGCACCGGCAACGGCATCTGCGCCCTGCCTTACGTGCGCCAGAGCGACGGCCAGACCGTGTACGTGCCGGTGAACCTGATCGGCAACATCTTCGTGTCCAACGGCATGAGCGCCGGCAACAACCGCGAAGAGGCCCAGGTGCAGGGCCTGTCCGAGATCTTCGAGCGCGCCATCAAGAACCGCATCCTGGTGGACGCCATCACCTTGCCGGAGGTGCCGGCCGAGGTGCTGGCCCGCTACCCCAAAATAGCCGAGGGCATGGCCTCCCTGGAGGAGAGCGGCTTTACCCTGCGCGCCCTGGACGCCTCCCTGGGCGGCCGCTATCCGGTGATGTGCGTGACCCTGCTGCACCCGGACGGCGGCGTCTACGCCTCCTTCGGCGCCCATCCCAAGTTCGGCGTGGCCCTGGAGCGGGCCCTGACCGAGCTGCTGCAGGGCCGCGCCCTGGACGAGCTGGAAGGCTTCCCGGCCCCCACCACCGACATGGAGCAGGTGGAGGATCCCCACAACCTGGAGCTGCATTTCATCGACTCCAGCGGTTACGTGAGCTGGGCGCTGCTGTCCGATGAGCCGGACTACGCCTTTGCCGACTGGGACGATGAGCACGACAACAAGTTCGAGCGCCAGGCGTTGATCGAGCTGCTGCACGAGGAAGGTCACCAGGTTTATGTTGCCGAGTACCAGAAGCTGGGCGCCTATGCCTGTCGCATCCTGGTGCCGGGCTTCTCCGACATCTACCTGCCCGACGAGATGATCTGGCACAACAACAACCAGGCCCTGGCCCACCGCCAGACCCTGTTCAACCTGGCGGACGCCGGTGAGGAGCAGCTGGAAGCCCTGCTCAGCCTGCTGGAGTCCGTGGGCGCCAACGACCAGCTGCGGGTGCTGGAATGGGCCGGCATCGTCGGCGACAAGGGCACCCCCTGGGCACGGCTGCGCATCGGCGAGCTGAAGCTGTGGCTGCTGCTGGCCCTGGGCGAGCACGAAGAGGCCTTCGAGGTGCTGGGCTCGGTGCTGGCCTCCGGCCACCTGGAAGCCCACGAAAGGGCCAGCCTGCGTGCCCTGCACGCGGTGCTGGAGCTGAGCCTGGCCGAGGTGGACATGGCCCATTACCGCCGCGCCCTGGTGGCCTACCATGGCGAGGCCGCCGTCGAACTGGCCCTGGCCCTGGTGTCAGGTGAAGCCCGCTTCCCCGGTCTGCAGCCTTTGGACGCCGCCGCCCCCACCCTGGGCCACGGCAAGCTGCTGGAGGCCTACCGCAAGGTGCTCAAGGGCCAGCTGCGCTAAGCCGGCCAAGGTAAATAAAAAAGCCGCTCAACGAGCGGCTTTTTTGTGGCCACAAAACTTGGAACGAGGCGGCCCCTGGGTGTTAATATCGCCTCGTTTTTAGAAATTTCCTAAATGCATCAACAAGGTAAGCAATGAAAGAGTACAAGGCCGTTATCTACCAAGAAGGGATGTTGGGTTCATTGTTCCTGGGCCAGTCCAAGATCGATCCCGAGCGCTTTTCCGAGTTCCTCAACGAAAATGCCCGCCAGGGCTGGCGCGTGGTGACCATGGAGAAGGACCAGCGCCGCATGCTGCTGTTCTGGAAGCGCGAGGCCTATGTGGTGCTGATGGAAAGGGACGCCTGATATGCGTTTGGCCGCCATTATCTCCGTAGTGATCCTGGTGCTCTGGGGCCTGATGGCCCTGGCCCAGCTCTGGTACCAGCCGCTGGACGGCGAAGTCTTCTTCAAGCTCACCCTCAGCGCCGCGCTGATCGAGGTGGTGGTGGTGGCCGTGGCGCTCATTCGCCGGGAATACCTCACCGAGAAGCGCCAGAGGAAGGACCGCTATATCGACTGAAGGGCCCGGGGCCCTTCCCAACAACGCCAGGGTAGTCAGGCATGTCGTCGCAAAACAGGAAATGGATTAAGGATCTCTACGAGCGCAGCTGGGAGATGGAGCTGCTGATCTCGGGCTTTGCGCTGGTGCTCATGGTGCAGGCGCTGGATCAGGTCGGCAACGCCTACCACTGGGTTGCCTATCATATCGTCATTGACGACTACCTGAAGCTGGCCAGCTCCCTGTTCCTGGTGGCGCTGTTCGCCATGTCCCTGTTCGTGCTGGTGTCTTTCCTGTCGTTGAACCTGGTGTTCCGGGCCTACTGGGTCGCCCTGATCGGCCTGCTGTCGGCGCGGGAGCCCGGCCTGGGTCGCTTTGAATTCAGCCGTTTCCGCAGGCAGAACCTGCTCCAGAACAGGCAGCTGCGCCAGTCGGAGCAACACTTGATCAAGGTGGACAAGGTCGGCAGCCAGCTGTTTTCGGTGGCCCTGCTCTATGTCTGCTACATCGCCTCGGTGGTGCTGCTGGTGCTGGAGTCCGCGTCCTTGACCCATGGCCTGACTCTGCTGGGCGCCGGGGCTCTGGCGAAATACACCGTATACCTCTTCGATGTCCTGGCGCTGCTGTTCCTGGCCGACGTCTTCAGTGGCGGCCTGTTCAGCAACAGTCGCTTCCATTGGGTCAGTCGCGCCTTCTATCCCATCTACCGGGCCTTCCGGCTGCTGTCCGGCTATGCCTTCTACGAGCATGTGGTGCTCAACATGAGGCGCAACAGGAACCAGCGCCTCATCACCGGCGCCTTCTTCCTGATGCTGGCCGGCGTCATCGCCTTTCGGGGCCTGCTGGCCGGTGGCGCTTTCTACCATGGCACCGAGACCGTCAAGTTGAACAAGGAGGACTTCTTCGGTTTTAGCGCCGGCTATGCCCCCAAGGCCGGGAGCAAGGGCCTGGTTTTCCAGACCCTGATCGACCAGCAGCGCTACCAGAGCATGCCGGTGACCCTGTTCGTACCGATGACCGCCAGCCTGAACGGGCAGCTGGAGAAGGCCTGCGCCAAGCGCCCCCAGTCACCCGAAGACGCCAACTGCATCAACAAGGTGCTGACGGTGAGCCTGGACGGCCAGCCCGTGCCCCTGGACTGGCATTTCCACCGCCACCAGCCAAGTGGCACCAAGGGGATCCAGGCCTACCTGGACAGGCCCGACCTGGCCCGGGGCCGGCATCTGCTCGGCTTCCAGTACCACTTCCTGGACAAGCCCCTGGAGCTGCCGTTCTGGTATTTCCCCAAGTAACGGCTCGGTAACATGAACGGTGGCGCCAGGGCGGCGCCGAATATGGCAAGGGACCTGCATCATGATTTGGCTGGTATTACGGTTCTGTTTCTTCACCCTCTGGCTGTTTCCCATCTACCGGGGCTGCCAGAAGCGCCATCCCGACGACAGCCCCCTGGGGTTTGTGACCCTGGTGATCCTCTTCACCCTGGCCTGGGTGTCGGGCCAGCCGGGCACGGGCCTGGGGTTCCTGCTGGGCTGGTTCACGCTGCCCTGGTTGGCCTGGGGGCTGGTCAAGGCGCTGCGCAGCCGCTACCGGCCCCATGACGGCTGACCAGGGGCCTTCCCGGCTTTGGCAACAGCCCCCCGCCTGCAATGGCGCCTGCCTTGGCAAGATCCCCCCGACTGCACGAAGATAGCCTTTGGCTAATATGGGCCTTCGGCCATTGCTCCTGACACCGTCATTGCTGAGAGGGTATTGCGTTGATACTGCTGGCGATCCGCTTCCTGTTCTTCACCTTCTGGGTCTTCCCCCTGTACCGGGGCTGCCAGAAGCGCCATCCGGACGATCAGCCCGGCCTGTTCGTGGTGCTGGTGACCCTGTTCACCAGCGCCTGGGTGGTGGCCATACCCGGCAACCAGCTGCTGTTCTTCCTGGGTTGGTTCACCTTGCCCTGGCTGGCCTGGGGGCTGGTCAAGAGCATGCGCAGCAAGTACAGGAACATCGACAAGCAGGAGCCTAGGCAGCACTGAAGGCCATGTCGCCTGAACGGCTGCCTCATCAAGGGCCGAACCGGCCCCGTCCAGATGGGCTGACGGCCGGGGTGGCCATTGCATCCCCATTGTGAACACTGTTTTTCCGCTCCAGGCCTATCCTTTTTCTAGGAGCTCATTAAAATCTGCCTGCAAAGGGGCCAAGAGCTCCATCGATGTTGTGTTGTAGGAGTGCTCCAGTTGTCTATTCGCTATGTGGAATCTTCCCGCCTGCCCACCCCCTGGGCCGTTTTCCAGATGCACGGCTTTGCCGACGAGCAGAGCAACAAGGAGCATGTGGTGCTGACCTTGGGCGACGTGGCCGATGGTGAGCCGGTACTGACCCGCCTTCACTCCGAATGCCTGACCGGTGACGCCCTGTTCAGCCAGCGCTGCGACTGCGGTGCCCAGCTGGAGGCGGCCCTGAGGGCCATCGCCGCCGAGGGCCGTGGCGCCCTGCTGTACCTGCGCCAGGAAGGCCGCGGCATCGGCCTGTTGAACAAGATCAAGGCCTACCGCCTGCAGGACGAAGGGGCCGATACCGTGGAAGCCAACGAGCGCCTGGGCTTTGCCGCCGATCAGCGCGAATACAGCCTGGTCAAGCCGATGCTGGAGCGCCTGGGCATCAAGAAGATCCGCCTGATGACCAACAACCCCCGCAAGGTGGTGGCCCTGGAGGATCTGGGCCTGGACGTGGTGGAGCGGGTGGTGCATCGCCATGGTGACAACCCCCATAACGAGAGCTACCTGGCCACCAAGGCCGGTAAGCTCGGCCACTGGATGCACGAGGAATAGGCCAAACCGGCCTGGCCGTTATGACTAGGTGCGTCACTGGATGCACGAGGAGTAGCCGCCTGGGCCACCAAGAGCAAGGGCTCACCCGAAAGGTGCAATAAGGCCGGCGAATGCCGGTCTTGTCATTTTTCGAAGGGCGCCTCCATGGCGTGGCAAAGGAAACGCATCCAGCGGTCGGCGCTTCGAAAGCGCTCGGCGCAGTAGGCCACGAAGCCTTCGCCCAGCACGGCGTCATCATCGATAGGGCAGACGGCGATATAGTCCTTGCGCTTGAGATCCTCCAGATGGGGGTGATCGGCGGCGAAGCCCTTGGGGGGCCTTACCAGGCTTTCGCCTCTGAGCTGGAAGTGGGAGCGAAAGGCCTTGTCGTCCCTGGCCAGCAGCCAGTTCCTGGGGCTGTCGTCTATGCAGTCGCGGATCCTGCGCAGGGCCTGGCTCTCGGGGTGCCAGCTGCCCACGCCCAGGAAGCATTGGCCCGGCTCGACATGCACATAGTAACCGGGGGCATGGACGTCCTTGCCCAGATCATGGCGGAACTGGATACCCACATTGGTCTTGTAGGGGCGCTTGTCCCTGGCGAAACGGGTGTCGCGGTACACCCGCATCAGACAACGCGGCCCCACCGCGAAGCGGGGGGCGATCTCGGCCATGGGCGCCGCCATGGCGTCGATAAAGGCCAGGGCCGGGGCCTTCACCCTCCGTTCGTAGTCCTGCTTGTGGTCCTGGAACCAGTCCCTGTCGTTATTGGCCGCCAGGGCGGCCAGGAAGTCCAGGCTGTCTTGACTGAACATGATCTCTCCCGCGAATTTTCATTGCCTAACCCCTCACCCACTTTAGTATACTGTTTATATATACAGTTGGAGGGGTCATGCGCAAGATCATCCATGTGGACATGGACTGCTTCTATGCCGCCGTGGAGATGCGGGACAACCCGGCCCTGCGCGGCATTCCCCTGGCCATAGGCGGCAGCCCCCAGCGGCGCGGGGTCATCGCCACCTGCAACTACGAGGCCAGGGCCTTCGGGGTGCGTTCGGCCATGAGCAGCCACAAGGCCCTGAGCCTGTGCCCCAACCTGACCCTGATCCCGGGCCGCATGGAGGTCTACAAGGAAACCTCGGCGCGGATCCGCGACATCTTCGCCCGCTTCACCGACAAGATAGAGCCCCTGTCCCTGGACGAGGCCTACCTGGATGTCACCGACAGCCGCCATTGCCAGGGCTCGGCCACCCTCATTGCCATGCAGATCCGCCAGATGATCAAGGATGAACTGGGGCTCACCGCCTCGGCCGGGGTGGCCCCCAACAAGTTCCTGGCCAAGATAGCCTCGGAGGAAAACAAGCCGGACGGCCTGTTCGTGCTGACCCCGGACCAGGTGCCGGATTTCGTGCGCAAGCTGCCCCTTCGCAAGATCCCCGGGGTCGGCCAGGCCACCGAGGCCAGGCTGGCCCAGCTGGGCCTGAAGACCGGCCAGGACGTGCTGCGGCGGGATCTGGACTGGCTGCTCAACAAGCTGGGCAAGTTCGGCGCCGTGCTCCACGAGCGGGCCCAGGGCATAGACGAGCGGCCGGTGGCGGTGAGCCGGGTGCGCAAGTCGGTGGGGGTGGAAACCACCCTCAGCGAAGACGTGGACGGGCTGGCGGCGGTGATGGCGGTGGCCGATAGGCTCTGGCCGGAACTTAAGCGCCGCCTGGGCGACAGGCCCATCCACAAGCTGGGGGTGAAAGTGAAGTTCAGCGATTTCGTGCAGACCACCATGGAGCACAGCACGGCGGTGCTGGACAAGGCCATGCTGGAGGGGCTGCTGGCCGGCGCCCTGGAGCGGGGGGGCGGCAAGAAGGTGCGGCTGGTGGGGCTCAGCGTCGGCCTGCTGGACGGCAACAGGAGCCGGCAACTGCCCCTGGACTTTGACGAAGGCCGTTAAGGCCCCAATAATGAGCCACACCCTACAAATACAAAAGAAGGATTTGCCATGGCCTTTGCCAAGCCGGTTCGCCTTGATTCCCTGAGCGCCGCCACCCAGAGCGGCGATTTCGACGCCCTCATTCTCATCCATGGCCCCAGGGCCGATTTTCCCGCCGAACTGGCCGACGCCCTGGCCCAGTACCAGGCCTTGGACCAGCGCTTTGCCAGCGGCACCGTGCTGATCGCCAACGCCGCCGCCCCGGGTGGTCGCATCATCGCCAGCGCCACCGGTCCCCTGGACAGGGACTATGACGACGTGCGCCGCTTCTACGACGCCGCCAGGCAGGCCGCCCAGGCGGCCCGTGATGCCGGCAGCCGCAATCCCGCCCTGCTGGTGCTGGGCATGCCGGACGACGAGCGCTATGGCAATGCCGAGGCGGTGGCGGCCCTGGGCTTCTGGCAGGCCCTGTGGCAGCCCCTGGAGGCCCGCGAGGCGAGAGGGGAGGGCGAGGTGGAGCCGGTCGAGAGCCTGGGCATCATCTCCGAGCAGGCCGATATCGACCGCCTGATGGCCCTGGAAGCCGGCCGCCGCGCCGGCCGCGATCTCTGCGGCACCGAGCCGGAGCGCATGGCGCCCCAGCGCTTCGCCGAATACTGCGAGCAGCTCTTTGCCGGCAGCCCGGTCAAGGTGTCGGTGCTGGCGGACGTGGATCGCCTCAAGCGCGACTATCCGCTGCTGATGGCCGTGGCCAGGGCCAGCCTGGACGTGGACCGCCACATGCCCTGCGTGATCCGCCTGGAATATGTGGGCGAGGGCCCCATAGAGAAGACCCTGCTGTTCGCCGGCAAGGGCATTACCTATGACACCGGCGGTGCCGATCTCAAGATCAATGGCGCCATGGCCGGCATGAGCCGCGACAAGGGCGGCGCCGCCGCCGTGGCCGGCTTCATGAAGACGGTGGCCGAGCTTAAGCCCCAGGGCCTGAAGGTCATCGCCGAGATAGGGGCGGTGCGCAACAGCATAGGGGCCGACTGCTTCGTGCCGGACGAGATCGTCACCAGCCATGCCGGGGTGCGCTCGCGCATCGGCAACACCGACGCCGAAGGGCGCCTGGTGCTGGCGGATCTGCTGTCCCACCTGCGTGAGGACGCCCTGGAGGCGGTGGAGCCGGAGCTGTTCTCCATCGCCACCCTCACCGGTCACGCCGCCCGGGCCATGGGCCCCTACACGGCGGTGCTGGAAAACGGCCCGGCCCGGGCCCTGCATACCGCCGAGACCTTCATGCACCAGGGCGATCTCTGGGCCGATCCGGTGGAGCTGTCCCGCCTGCGCCGCGAAGACTACGATTTCGTCCGTGCCCGCAGCCCGGCCGATGACGTGCTGACCAGCAACAATGCGCCGTCCAGCGTCACCAGCCGCGGTCACCAGTTCCCCATGGCCTTCCTGGCCATCGCCTCTGGCCTCGACAGGCATGGCAACAGCGCCGACAAGCCGCTGCCCTACACCCATATCGACATCGCCGGCAGCGGTGTCGAAGGGGGCGACTGGCAGCACGGCAAGCCCTCGGCGGCGCCGGTGCTGACCCTGGCCGCCACTTACCTCTGAGGCTGGCCCTGTCACAAGAGGCGGCGAAAGCCGCCTCTTTTTTAGGCTGGAGATGTAATTTACTTTCTGGATCTGCCGTTGTCCCGCACTTTTTGCGGCCTTGGTCACAAAATGGCTTGTAATAAAATTACACGATGGCTAGAATGGCACCCGTAATGAGGCAAGGCCCATTACCTCGTGCTCACCCCAGGGAAGGGGGATGGGTATCTCCAGGGAACCGAGATCAGGCGCATAGGTGGAGCATCGGCTCCGGTCTGAACATTGTTGGAGGCTTATCATGACCAAGGTCACTTTCCCTTTCGGTAACAACGGCGTCTTCCGCTTTCCCCTGACCACTGACGGCAAGGCGGCACCGCAATTTCGTTACCCCGTCCTCTGGGCGCGAGGCAAGCAGAAATAACCGCAAAAAGGCCACCATCCGGTGGCCTTTTTGTTGCCCTGGCCTTTCTTGCAAAACGTTTTCCCAGGGGGGATAATCGCGCGCCAAATTCGTTCCCTTATTTGGCTCCCCTCCCATGCTGGAAAGACTGTTCAAACTCAACGAACTGGGCACCACGGCCCGCCAGGAAGTGATCGCCGGCATCACCACCTTCCTGACCATGGCCTACATCATCTTCGTCAACCCCAGCATCCTGGCCCAGGCGGGCATGGATCAGGGCGCCGTCTTCGTGGCCACCTGCCTGGCCGCAGCCCTCGGCTGCCTGATCATGGGCCTGGTGGCCAACTACCCCATCGCCCTGGCCCCCGGCATGGGCCTCAACGCCTTTTTCACCTATACGGTGGTGCTGACCCAGGGCTACAGCTGGCAGGCGGCCCTGGGGGCGGTGTTCATGTCCGGCTGCCTCTTCCTGCTGCTGAGCCTGTTTCGGGTCCGCGAGTGGATCATCAACTCCATCCCCGGCGCCCTGAAGATCGGCATTGCCGCCGGCATCGGCCTGTTTCTGGCGATCATCGCCCTTAAAAATGCCGGCATCGTCGTTGATCACCCGGCCACCCTGGTGACCCTGGGCGATGTCCACTCCCTGCCGGTACAGCTGGCCATACTGGGCTTCTTCCTGATCGTCGGCCTGATCAGCCGCGGCGTGAAGGGCGGCGTGATGCTGGCCATACTGGCCGTCACCGGCCTGGGCCTGCTCCTTGGCGACATCCAGTACCAGGGCATTGCCTCCATGCCGCCGTCGGTGCTGCCGACCCTGATGCAGATGGACTTGTCCTCGGCCCTGGAGCTGAGCATGCTGTCGGTGGTGTTCGCCTTCCTGTTCGTGGATCTGTTCGACACCTCCGGCACCCTGGTGGCGGTGGCCCAGAAGGCCGAGCTGCTCGACGAGAGGGGCCGGCTGCCGCGCCTGAACAGGGCCCTGCTGGCGGACAGCTCCGCCACCATCGCCGGCGCCGCCCTGGGTACCTCCACCACCACCTCCTATGTGGAAAGCACCGCCGGCGTCGCCGTGGGCGGCCGCAGCGGCCTGACCGCCGTGGTCACCGGCCTGCTGTTCCTGGCGGCGCTGTTCTTTGCGCCCCTGGCTGGCATGGTGCCGGCCTATGCTACCGCCGGCGCCCTGTTCTATGTGGCGGTGTTGATGATGGGCAGCGTCAAGAACATCCATTGGGATGACCTCTCCGACGCCGTACCCGTGGTGGTGGTGGCGGCGCTGATGCCGCTGACCTTCTCCATTGCCCACGGCATCGCCTTCGGCTTCATCAGCTTCGCCCTGGCCAAGGTGTTGGCCGGCAAGGCCAGGGAAGTCACCCCGGCGGTGTGGGTGGTGGCGGCCCTGTTCCTCCTCAAGTTTGCTTTTGCGGGATAACAACATGACCAAGAAATACATCGTCAGCTGGGACGCCTTCCACACCGCCTCTCGTGAGCTGGCCGAGCGCCTGCTGCCGGCCGACCAGTGGCGGGGGATCCTGGCCGTGACCCGGGGCGGCATGATGCCGGCCCTGATCCTGGCCCGGGAGCTGAACGTCCGCCATATCGACACCGTCTGCATCTCCTCCTACGACCACGACAACCAGCGCGAGCTGGAGGTGCTCAAGGGCGCCCATGAGGCCGTGGGCGACGGCGAGGGCTACCTGGTGGTGGACGATCTGGTGGACTCCGGCGAAACCGCCAAGGTGCTCCGCCAGATGTACCCCAAGGCCAGGTTCGTCACCGTCTTCGCCAAGCCCCAGGGCAAGCCGCTGGTGGACGACTATGTCATCGACATCGCCCAGGACACCTGGATAGAGCAGCCCTGGGACATGGCGCCGGCCTATATCCGGCCCCTGGCCGGGAAGTAAACCCCGCCGCCCGCCCCATGGCGGGCTTTGCCCTTCCGGGCCCATGCAGTAGGCTGGAGCAGGGAGGTATCCATGCAGCCAATGGACGACATGCTCGAGGAAGACGTGCGCCTGCGTCACAAGACCCAGGCCGACGAAACCTCGACCCTGGCCAACAGCCACGCCAGGGACGAGCGCCGCTCGTCCCTTTCCAGCCCCTTTTTCCATTTGCACCCCAAGTGGTACCGCCTGCTGCCCCGGGCCAGGTGGGCCTGGCAGGGCGCCGACCCACTCGAGGTGGAGCGGGGCCTGTCGCTGATTGCCGCCAGCACCCAGGCCCGCACCTGCGACAGCCGCCTGGATACCGTGGTCGGCTACCGGCCCGGCAACTGGCAGTACGAATGGTCCCAGCTCGGCGCCGTGTACGGCTTCGCGGCCAGGAAACTGGTGGCGGAAGCGCCGGCGCAGGCCCTGGAGGAAAGCATCCAGGCCATGACCTACTACGGCATCGCCGCCTATCCCCATATGCGCGGCGACGTGCTGGCCAGGGAGGCCATGGTCCAGATGCGGGAACACTACCGGACGGCCTGCCAGCTGGCCGGGATCCGCCTGGAAAACCTGGAGGCCCGAGAGGGCGGCAAGGACACCCGGGGCTGGCTGCACCTGCCCCAATCCGAGGAGCGGGTGCCTGTGGTGGTGGTGATGGCCGGCCCGGATCTCTGCGCCCTGGATTTCTTCAACCTCTACCGCCGCTACCTGCAGCCCAGGGGCCTGGGCATGCTGACCCTGGACATGGACGGTTGCGGCGATCAGGCCGAGCTGCCGATGAGCGAACGCACCGAGCGGCCGGTGCAGGCCATGCTGGCGCTGCTCAAGGCGCACCCCTGGGTACAGAGCGACAGGATCAGCGGCCTGGGCATCCGCCTCGGCGCCCTGGGCCTGGTGCGCACCGCCTTCCTGGACGACACCGCCTTCAGAGCCGTGGCCACCATAGCCCCCTGGTGCCACCAGGCGCTGGTGGACAGGGAGCTGCTGGCGGAGCTGCCGCCCATGATGCGGGATTGCCTGGCATCCAGGCTGGGGGTGGATGGCGCCAGCGAGGCCAGGCTGGCCCTGGCCCTGGGCAAGCTGAGCCTGCTGCGCCAGGGACTGCTGGGGCGGCGGCGCCTGAACACGCCGCTGCTCAGCCTGTCCATCAAGGACGATCCCATGGTGCCGCCGGACGACGGCGCCCTGCTCAGGCTGTCCTGCCCCCAGGCCAAGGTCTATCGCCTGGGCCGGGGCAAGCACTTCGACATGTTCGACACCCTGTTCGGCAAGGCGGTGACCTGGCTGGAGCAGATCTGAGCCCCTAGCGGGGCCCTGTTCAGTGCATGAAGGTGTTGGACAGGCCGGCGATGCGGTCGGTGCTCTGGTTGAGCAGCTGGCCGCTTTCGTCCAGTTCGAGCATGGCCCTGGCGGTGTCGTCGGTCAGCGCCTTGAGGCGGTGGATATTCTCGTTCACCTCTGAGGCCACGGCGCCCTGCTGCTCGGCGGCGGTGGCGATCTGGGCCGCCAGATCGTTGATCTCCGCCACCTTATTGAAGATGCCGTCCAGGGTCATGGTCACTTCCTCGGTGCCCACCACGCAGTTCTCGGCGTGCTCGCGATTGCGGTCCATCAGCTCCCGCCAGGAGTCCAGCATGCGGCCCATGCCGGCCAGGCTATCGCGGATCTCCTCGGCGGACTGCTGGGTGCGGGACGACAGCGCCCGCACCTCGTCGGCCACCACCGCAAAGCCGCGGCCGTGCTCGCCGGCCCGGGCCGCCTCTATGGCGGCGTTCAGGGCCAGCAGGTTGGTCTGGTCGGCAATGCCCTCGATCTCGCCCATGATGCTGGTGACCTTCTCGGTCTCCTGCTGCAGGGAAATCGCCGCCAGGGCCGCTTCCTCCACGTCTTTCTGCAACACCCGGATCCGCTCGGCGGAGCCGTGCAGGGCGTCGCGGGCCTCGGCGCATTGCTGGTGGGTGCCCTGGACGTGATCCGAGGTGGTCTGGCTGGAGCGGGCGATCTCGGCGATGGTGGAGGTCAGCTCGTTGATGGCCACCGCCATCTGGTTGGACTGGTCGCCCTGCTCGTTGGCCTGGCGCTTGGCCATGCCGACGCTGCGTACCAGCTGGTCGGAGACCGCCGCCAGGGAGAAGGTGGCGTCCTTGGTGCGGCCCATGATGGCCATGTTGCGGGCCCAGTTCATCATGGTATCGAAGCGCATGCCGGAGCCGAAGCGCTGGCCCACATAGATGCTCTTGGACAGCGGCAGGTCGTGGAAATTGGCGGCCTGCTCGTCCATCACCCACAGCGGCCTCAGCCAGGCGAACAGGCCCAGGGCGGCGGCGGTGCCACCTATGCCGGCGGCCATGGCGGTCTGCCAGCCGCCCAGGAAGAAGGCGGCCAGGGTGGCCAGGGTGATGGGCAGGCCACCGTAGACGAAGCCGCTGAGGTCGGTGCTGGGCTTGAAGGCCTTGCCGGCATTGAGGTCGCCATAGGCCTTGGCGGCCTTTTCCTTGAGCTGCTGGCTGGGCTTGATGCGTACCGACTGGTAGCCGACGCACTTGTCGTTTTCGAAGATGGGGGTCACATAGGCGTCCACCCAGTAGTAGCGGCCGTCCTTGCAGCGGTTCTTGACCAGGCCGCGCCAGGGCTTGCCGGCCTTGAGTTTTTGCCAGAGGTCCTGGAAGGCCCGGGGCGGCATGTCCGGGTGGCGGACGATGTTGTGGGGCTGGCCGAGCAGCTCGGATTCGGAGAAACCGGACACTTCGACGAAGGCCGGGTTGACGTAGGTGATGATGCCCTTGGTGTCCGTGGTGGAGACCAGCTCGGCGGTCTCGGGGAAATGGACTTCGGCGTCGACTATGGGGAGGTTGTTGCGCATCTGTGACTCTTTCCTTGGCGCTGGTGGCCCTATATCGGCATAAAAATCAGGGGCTTTATGCCCGGTGGCGACAATGTGGGAAATGTTAGCAAGTCCCATGCCTTTATTCTGGGTTAAGGCTGGGCCTTGTCGGCGCTTTTTCCCATAATGAAGCCACACTCATCGCCATGATTTGCAGGGAAGTCCTTCACATGCGTCAACTTTCTGTCATCGCCTCGGCCCTGGCCCTGGCTTTCGCCGGCGGCTGCGCCAACCTCAACACCGATTTCAGCCAGGCCCAGCAGGTCATGGCCCAGGGCCAGGCCAAGGCCCAGGGGCAGTACCGGGAAGGGCAAGTCTGGGGCCAGGACTATGTGCTAGAGGAGCTGGGCAACGGCCTGCGGGTGCTGGTGGTCAAGACCGCCCACCCCAACGTGGTCAGCCTGCAGATCCCGGTGCAGACCGGCTCCCGCAACGAGGTGGAGCCCGGCAAGACCGGCTTCGCCCACTTCTTCGAGCACATGATGTTCAAGGGCACCCCCAACTATCCCCAGGCGGTCTACGACGACATCCTCAAGAACGCCGGGGTCGACAACAGGGCCTACACCACCGACGACTACACCAACTACCATTTGAATTTTTCCAAGGAACACCTGGAGACGGTGCTCAGGCTGGAGGCGGATCGCTTCCAGAACCTGAGCTACACCGAGAGCCAGTTCCGTACCGAGGCCCTGACCGTCAAGGGCGAGTACCTCAAGAACTACGCCAGCCCCATCCGCAAGCTGTTGTCCGAGGCCAGGGCCACCGCCTTCGACCGCCACACCTACAGGCACACCACCATGGGCTTTTTCGAAGACATCGAGAACATGCCCAATCAGATGGACTACGCGGCCCGGTTCTTCAAGCGCTGGTACGGTCCCCAGAACACCACCCTGGTGCTCACCGGCGACCTGGACCCGGCCCAGACCCTGGCCTGGGTCAAGCGTTACTGGGGCGACTGGCAGGGTAGCGACTACCGGGCCGAGATCCCCGTCGAGCCGGCCCAGCAGGGGGCCCGCTACAGCCACCTGAAGGTGGACGGCACCCCGGGCGCCTGGCTGGCGGTGTCCTTCAAGGGGCCGGCCTTCGGCGGCAGCGACAAGGCGGCGGTGGATCTCATCGACGCCCTCTACTTCTCCAATACCTCCGATTTCTACCAGGAGGTGGTGGTCAACCGCCAGCTGGCCGACCAGTTCTTCAGCTATTTCCCGGACAACAAGGATCCGGGGCTGATGACCCTGTTCGCCCACGTCAAGGACGTCGCCGCTCTGGCCGAGGTCCGTGACGCCATCGCCCGCACCCTGGTCAAGGCTAGGAGCGAGCCGGTTTCCGCAAAGCGCCTGGCCGAACTCAAGGCCAACCTCAAGTACGGCCAGGCCGCCGGCCTGGACTCCAACACCGCCATCGGCGGCGCATTGGCCCGCTATGTGCACTTCGAGCGCGATCCCGAGGTCGTCAACGCCCTGGCCGAGGCCCGTGACGCCCTGACTCCGGTCCAGATCCAGGCCGTCGCCAACCGCTACTTCGTCGATGACGGCCGCACCACCGTCACCCTGAGCGCAGGCGAGGCCGTGCCCGGCTTCGAGCGGGAGCTCAGCATGGCCAGCCTGCTGGCCCGGGCCGACCGGCCCGTGGACAACGGCAGGCACATCAAGGTGCTCGACAAGCGCAGCGGCTCGCCGCTCATCGACATCAACCTGCTGTTCAACACAGGCCCGGCCTTCGAACCCGAGGGCAAGCGCGGCGTGGCGGCCCTGACCGCCCTGATGCTGTCCGACGCCGGCACCAAGGAGCTGGACTACAAGGCCCTCAAGGAGGCCTACTTCCCCATGGCCGCCGGTGTTTCCAGCCAGGTGGACAAGGAGATGGTCTCCCTGCGTGGCCGAGTCCACCAGGACAACCTGGAGGCCTACCTGCCGCTGCTCATCGCTCAGATCACAGAGCCGGGCTTTCGGGACAGCGACTTCGAGCGCCTCAAGAAGCAGCTCATCAACGCCATAGAAACCGACCTCAAGGCCGGCAACGACGAGGAGCTGGGCAAGGAAGTGCTGTACCTGGACCTCTATCAGGACCACCCCTACGGCAGCCTCAACCTGGGCGACCTCAGCGACCTGCGCGCCCTGACCCTGGCCGACGTCAAGACCTTCTACGCCAGCCAGTTCAGCCAGGCCAACCTGACCCTGGGCCTGGCCGGCAGCATGGGCGACGCCGCCAAGGCCCGCCTGGAGCAGGCCCTGAGCCGGCTGCCGGTGGGCCAGGCCCAGGCCGCCATCCCGGCCGCACCCGAGCTCAGGGGCTGGCATGCCACCCTGGTGGAGAAGGACACCCAGGCCACGGCGGTGTCCTTCGGCTTCCCCATCGACCTCAAGCGCGGCGACCAAGACTGGCTGGCGCTGTGGCTGGCGCGCTCCTACCTGGGCCAGCACCGCAGTTCCAACGCCCTGCTGTACCAGCGCATCCGCCAGGAGCGGGGCATGAACTACGGTGACTACGCCTACATCGAGTACTTCCCCCGCGGCATGTACCAGACCAAGCCGGACGCCAACCTGGGCCGCTCCGAGCAGATTTTCCAGGTCTGGCTCAGGCCGCTGCGCTCCAACAACGACGCCCTGTTCGCCACCCGCACCGCCCTCCACGAGCTGCACAAGCTGATCGACGAGGGCATGAGCGAAGAGAGCTTCCAGGCCACCCGCAACTTCCTGAAGAACTTCGTGGCCCAGCGCACCGCCGGCCAGGGCCAGAGCCTGGGTTATGCCCTGGACAGCGACTTCTACCGGATGGACGACTTCCTGGACTATGTGCGCCGGGGCCTGGACGGTCTGACCGTGGCCGACGTCAACCGGGTGGTGCGCGAGCAGCTGCAGCTGGATGACATCCGCTTCGCCTTCGTGACCCCGGACGGCGCCGACCTCAAGGCCCGCCTGGCCGGCAACCAGCCCTCGCCCCTGAGCTACAACAGTGCCAAGCCCCAGGCGCTGCTGGACGAGGACAAGATCATCGCCCACTACCCCCTGGACTTCGAGTCCATCCAGGTGGTGCCCCTCAAGGCGGTGTTCCAGTAACCCCAAAGGCGCCCCAGGGCGCCTTTTTTCTTTGTGATCCCGCTGGCGTTGCTAGGCATTTTTGCTGCCCGCTCCTGGGTTGTTGCTAAGTTTTGGCTTAGGGCCCGCTTGGGCCAAGCAAGAGGGGACAGGATCATGATGAGGGCAATTCTGGCGCTGGCGGCGCTGCTGGCGGTCGCCATGCCGGCCTGGGCCGAGCGGCCCCTGTTCGGCCACAGCACGGCAGCGCTGCCGGAGCAGGCCGGGGCATTGCGGGCCAGGGCGGTTGGCATTGATCTCCAGGCCCTGGGCCGGGATCGCCTGCAACTGAATCTCTTTGCCGACCGGCGGCTCTTTGCGGTGCAGACCGGGCGCCGCGACCTGGGCGAGCGGGGCCAGATCTGGCTGGGACGCCTGCAGGGCGAGCCCGACTCCAACGTGGTGCTGGCCCGGGTCGGTGACGCCCTGAGCGGCACGGTCAGGCTGGGCGACGAGCTCTACCAGATCCGGCCCCTGCCCGGGGGCGGCCATCTGATCCGCCAGGTCCCGGGCAGTGATCCCCTGCCGGAGTTCGAGCCGGTGGCGCCGCCGGATCTGGGCGGCCAGGGGGATGACTGGCAGCCGCCCCTGGCCCTGGAGGGCAGCACCATCGCCGATGTGATGGTGGTCTACACCCCCGCCGCCCGGGCCGCGGTGGGCGGCAGCAACGCCATGGCGTCGCTGATCCAGCTGGCCATCGCCGAGACCAACCAGGCCTACGGCAACAGCCTGATCGACGCCCAGCTCAACCTGGTGCACAGCGCCGAGCTGGCCTATACGGAGGCGGCTGAGGGCATGGGGACGGACCTGGACAGGCTCACCGGCACCAGCGACGGCTACCTGGACGAGGTGCACGGCATGCGCGATGCCTATGGCGCCGATCTGGTCAGCCTCTTCGTCGAGCGCAGCGACTACTGTGGCATCGCCTGGCTGATGACCAGCGTCAGCAGCAGCTTTGCCAGCCATGGCTTCAGCGTGGTGGAGCATGGCTGCGCCACTGGTTACTACAGTTTTGGCCATGAACTGGGCCACAACATGGGCTCTCATCATGGCCGTGAAGACACCAGCGGCAGCGGCGCCTTTCCCTACAGTTACGGCTTCAAGCAGACCGCGGGCAGCAGCAGCGATTTCTTCCGCACCATCATGGCCTACAACTGCAGCGGCGGCTGCACCAGGCGGCAGTTCTTCTCCAATCCCAACGTCAGCTACAACGGCTATGCCACCGGCATCGACCATGAGCTGGATCCCGGCAACAGCGCCGACAACGCCAGATCCATCAACAACAGCATCGGCACCGTCAGCGCCTGGCGGGACGCCGTGGCTGGCTCGCCGCCGGCCGCCCCAGGTGCCCTGGCGGCCCTGGCCAGCTCCAGCACCACCATGGCCCTGAGCTGGCAGGACCTGTCCGACAACGAAAGCGGCTTCGAGCTGGAGCGCAGCGAGGACGGCACCAGCTGGCAACAGGTGGCCAGCACCGCAGCCAACGTGACCAGCGTCGAAGACGGCGGCCTGAGCCCGGATACCGGCTACAGCTACCGGTTGCGGGCCTTCAACGGCGCCGGCTATTCCGGCTACAGCAACGTCGCCACCGCCAACACCCAGCCCCTGCCCACCAGCTTCAACCAGTACGTGCAGTCTGAGCAGACCGCCAGGGGCAGCCTCAGCGGCAGCCTGGCCGATCTGGCCGAGAGCGACGGCCTGGAAGAGATCCTCACCGAGACCCATTCCGGCGGCCGGCCCAGCGGCAGGACCAGCCTGGCGGAGCACGCCTGGCAGTTCAGCCTGGCCCAGGGCGCCCTGCACAGCCTGGTGCTGGACGCCAGGGTGCTGCCGTCGCCGGAGCAGGAGGCCTTCGTGTTCGAGCTGTCCCTGGACGGCAGCAGCTACGGGCCGCTGCTGACCCTGGCCCCGGGGGCTGGCGGCCGTTACGAGTTGCCGCTGCTGTCGGACTATGCCGGGCCGCTGTGGATCCGGGTACGGGATGCCGATCGCAGCCAGGGCAACACCGCCTACGACGGCGTGGCCCTGGATCAGCTGCTGGTGATCAGCCAGAACCTGGCCGGCGAGCCGCCGCAGGCGCCCGGCGCCTTGACCGCCCAGGCCCAGGGCAGCGCCAGCATCGCCCTGGCCTGGCAGCGGGCCGCGCCGGATGACGGCATCCATATCGAGCGCAGCGACGCCGGCGGCCCCTGGCAGCGCATCGCCAGCGTCGATGCCGACGGCTATCTCGATAGCGGCCTGCAGCCGGCCACCTTCTACAACTACCGGGTGCAGGCCTACAACGGCAGTGGCGCCTCGGCCTACGGCAACGAGGCCGGCGCCAGCACCGAGGCGGCGGCCATCAGCCTCAGTGCCGACAGCAGCAAGAGCAAGGGCAAGCGTACCGTGCAGCTCAGTTGGACCGGCACCGGCGTGGCGGTGGACGTGCTGCGTAACGGCAGCCTGATCGCCACCACGGCAGACAGCAGCTATGTCGATGCCGGCATCAAGGGGGGCGGCGTGCTGCAGTATCAGGTCTGCGAAAGCGGTAGCAGCGTCTGCTCCAATACGGTCAGCGTGGAATGAAAAAAGGCGCCTCAGGGCGCCTTTTTCTTAGAGGGGCCAGACATCCCAGTCGGCGTCGAAGAGTTCGTCGAACTTGGTGTTGTCGAACTGGCCTGTGTTCAGCTCGGCAAAGGCGATGGGGCGCCTGGCCTCCAGGCTGAGCGCCAGGCCATGGTCGCCGCCGAGGAAGTCGGCGAAGGCCTGGTGGGAGTCTTCCGGTGAAGCCTTGGCCATCATCATGGCCTGCTGGCGCAGCTGCGTCGGCGGGGCGCCGGCCTCCCTGGGGGCCATCTCGAATATCGCGTCCAAGAGGCCCCTGTCTTCCACCCTGAGATTGAGCTCATCGAAGGTCAACACCAGGGCGGCGGCCAGGAAGCGATCCGAGAGCTCCTGGCTGAGGGCATCGTGGATATCGTCCCCTCGCCACAGCTCGGGATCCAGCTCGTCGAGGAAGCGGATCAGATCCCGCCCCGAGCCCAGGGACAGGTCGATTTCCAGCTCGCCGACAGCATGATCTTCTCCATGGAAACGCCTTTTCAACAAGATCTTATCCTTCCAATGGTTAGGCCCATGTTAAAGGAGCGAGACCGCCATGCCAATCAGTGGGTCAGCCGCTCGAACCTGGCCAGCAGCTCGTCCTCGGATTCCACCCGGGCCGGATCCGGCTCTATGCAGTCGATGGGGCAGACCGAGACGCACTGGGGCTCGTCGTAGTGGCCGTGGCATTCGGTGCAGCGTTCGGGATCGATTTCATAGACGGCGGCGCCCATGGTGATGGCGCCGTTGGGGCATTCCGGTTCGCACATGTCGCAGTTGATGCAGTCTTCCAGGATCTTCAGTGCCATCTTGTTTCTCCTCAGACCGGCTTGGCCAGCGCATGGTCACCATTGTGCAGGTTGCGCATCAGCAGGGCGTGATCCAGGTCAAGGCCGGCCGGCACCGGCACATAGACCTGGTGGCCGTTGCCGGGAGCCACGTCGATCTGCTCATGGCGGCGGTTCTCCAGCTGCTCGAGTCGAAAGTGCAGGTTGCCGCCCGGGGTCATCAGCTCCAGGCCGTCGCCCAGTTCGAAGCGGTTCTTCACGTCCACCAGGGCCATGCCGGTCTGCTCACAGCGGCCCAGCACCTCGCCGACGAACTGCTGGCGGTCGCTGAAGGAGCTGCCCTGGAGGTAGTTCTGGTACTGGTCGTGGACATGGCGGCGCAGGAAGCCTTCCGTGTAGCCGCGGTTGGCCAGGTTTTCCAGCTGACTCATCAGGCCGATGTCGAAGGGGCGGCCGGCGGCGGCGTCGTCTATGGCCTTGCGGTAGATCTGGGCGGTGCGGGCGCAGTAGTAGAAGCTCTTGGTGCGGCCCTCGATCTTCAGGCTGTGCACGCCCATGCGGCTGAGCCTTTCCACGTGCTGCACGGCGCGCAGATCCTTGGAGTTCATGATGTAGGTGCCGTGCTCGTCTTCCTCGGCGGCCATGGCTTCCCCTGGCCTGCTGTTTTCCTCCAGCAGGAACAGCCTGTCGGTGGGCTTTTGCACCAGGTCGCCGGTTTCGTCCTCCACCGCCTCCCTGGCCTGGTACTGCCAGCGGCAGGCGTTGGTGCAGGTGCCCTGGTTGGGGTCGCGCCTGTTCATGTAGCCGGACAGCAGGCAGCGGCCGGAGTGGGCCATGCACAGGGCGCCGTGCACGAACACCTCCAGCTCGGTGTCCGGGCACCGCTGGCGGATCTCCTCGATCTCGTCCAGGGACAGCTCCCGGGACAGGATCACCCGTTCTATGCCCTGGTCGGCCCAGAACTGCACGCTGGCATAGTTGATGGCATTGGCCTGCACCGACAGGTGGATGGCCATATCCGGGAAGTGCCTGCGTACCAGCATGATCAGGCCCGGATCGGACATGATCAGCGCGTCAGGCTGCAGCTCCATGACCGGCGCCATGTCGTTCAAAAAGGTGCGGACCTTGGCGTTGTGGGGCTGGATGTTGCTGACCACGTACAGTTTCCTGCCCAGCTCATGGGCGCGGCCGATGCCCTGGCCCAGGCGCTCCAGATTGAACTCGTTGTTACGCACCCGCAGCGAATAGCGGGGCTGACCGGCATAGACGGCGTCGGCGCCATAGGCGAAGGCATAGTCCATGTTTTTCAGGGTCCCGGCCGGGGACAGCAGTTCGGGCTTTCTCATCTTTGCACCCAAGGCATTCAAAAGGGCGCAAATCTAGCAGGACGGGTTTGACGATGAGGCGATCTAGGTCAAGCTTGGGTTATAGTCTCTAAGCCTCTCCACAGAATCAGAATTAGAAGTCATGGCTAACGAAAACGCACTGCTTGTATCCCTGATCGACAAGATCAAGAAGGACGCCCTGGTCCTGCCGACCCTGCCGGAAGTTGCCCTGCGCATTCGCAGCGCCACCGACAAGGACGATGTCTCCATGACCGAGCTGGCGGACATCATCCGCCAGGATCCGGCCCTGGCCGCCCGCATCATCAAGGTGGCCAACTCGGTACTCTATCGCCGTGCCGTCGCCGTCGACTCCATCCAGGGGGCCCTGGCCCGCATCGGCATGCAGCAGATCCGTTCACTGGTCACCGCCGCCGCCATGCAGCAGCTGTTCATCTGCAACCACCCCATCATCGAGGACGTCATGGTGTCGGTGTGGGAGCAGAGCGTGGAGGTCTCCTCCGCCACCTGCCTGCTGCTGCAGAACTACCTGGCCAGGGGCGGTGCCAACCCCGCCGAGCTGACCGTAGACGGTGCCCAGCTGGCCGGCCTGGTGCACAATATCGGTACCCTGCCGATCCTGGCCGAGGCCGAGCAGATGCCGGATGCCGTTTCCAGCCCCTACCTGCTCAAGAAGGTGCTGGAACGCCTGCAGCAGCCCCTGGGCCTGAACATCATCAAGAACTGGCGTTTCGGCGAGGAATTCCAGGAGGTGATCAAGCATTGGGCCGATCCCGACTATGATCCCTCCCAGCCCAACTACGCCGACTTCGTGCGCCTGGGCGCCCTGGCCAGCGGCCACCTGATCAGCCGCGGCGTCGATACCGATGCCCTGGCCGAGAACTACGTGGCCAGGGGCATACTGCCCAGCGCGGATTACTTCGAACAGGACGAGTTCGCCCAGGCCTACCAGGACCTCAAGGACAGCTTCGATCTGTGATCCCGACCCATTTCCCCGATATCCAGGGGGCGCGGCTCAGGCTGCGCCCCTTCCGTGAGGCCGACCTGCCGGCCTTCGTGGCCTACCGCAACAACCCGGACGTGGCCCGTTACCAGAGCTGGCACGACTACGACATGGACAGGGCCAGGGCCTTCTGGGAGCAGCAGCGGGATCTGCAGCTGGGCCTGCCGGATTCCTGGTACCAGGTGGCCATTGCCGACGGTGAAGACCGGCTGGTAGGCGATCTGGCCCTGCACTTCCTGGAAGACGGTCGCCAGCTGGAGCTGGGCTTTACCCTGGATCCCGCCTGCCAGGGCAGGGGCTATGGCCAGGAGGCGGCGACCCTGCTGCTGGAGCTGGCCTTTGGCGACTGGCAGATGCACAGGGTGATGGCCATCACCGATGCCAGGAATGCCCCGGCGGCGGCGCTGCTGGCGCGGCTCGGTTTTCGCCGGGAGGGGCACTTCATCCAGAACATCTGGTTCAAGGGCGCCTGGGGCGACGAGTACCTCTACGCCCAGCTGGCCGGCGAGTGGGCTAGCCGAACAGTCTGATCGCCAGCAGGCCCCATCCCAGCAGTAGGCCGAACAGCACCGCCGCCAGCAGCAGCGGCTTCAGGCCAAGCGCCTTGAGGCGGCGCCAGTGGCTCTCCAGGCCCAGGGCCGCCATGGCCATGGTCAGGCAGGCCTGGCTGGTCAGGGCCAGGGCCGGTTTGTATTGGCCGGGGACCCAGCCCAGGGAATTGATCGCCACCACGGCGGCGAAGCCAAAGGCGAACCAGGGCAGTGCTATCCGACCCTGGCGGCCTTCCCCCCGGGGGGCCAAGGCCGTGAGCAGCAGCAGGAAGGGGATCAGCAGCCCCACCCGCATCAGCTTCACCAGCACCGCCTGTTGCAGCGCCTGTTCGCCCACCGCCTCGCCGATGGCCACCACCTGGGCCACCTCATGCACGGTCGCCCCGGTGAAGATGCCGAAGTGGTATTCGTCCAGGCCCAGCCAGGGGTAGAGCAGGGGATAGCTCAGCATGCCCAGGCTGCCGAACAGCACCACGGTCGCCACCGCCATGGTGGCGTTGTCCTGGCGGGCCCTCAGGGTGCTTTCGGTGGCGAGCACGGCGGCGGCACCGCAGATGGCCGAGCCGGCGCTGGTCAACAACACCAGCTCCCGGTCGAGCCCCAGCCAGCGGGTGCCAAGCCAGTAGCCAGCGAGCAGGATCAGCACCACCACCGACAGATCCAGCAGCGCCGGGCCCCAGCCCAGCTCGGCGAGCTGGGACCAGGTGAGCTGGCAGCCCAGCAGCATCACGCCAAGGCGCAGCAGGCGCTTACCCGCGAAGGCCAGGCCGGCCTCTGCCCCGGCCGGTGGCCTGAGGTTGCCCACCACCAGCCCCAGCACCAGCGCCAGCACCAGTGGGCTGAGGGCCCCGGCCAGCAAAGCACTTCCCAACCAGCCGCCCAGGCTGAGCCCAAGACACCACAGCAGGCCTCGCAGCATGATCAACACTCCATGACAAAGGATGGCGTCATGCTAGGTGGGGTCTTAATATAAAGATAATTAATAGTTTTGAAATTTTATATCCTCAAAACCGATATGCCTTTGCCCATCACCCTGCGTCAGTTGGAAATCTTCGTGGCCGTCGCCAAGACCGGACAGGTGAGCCTGGCCGCCGAGACGCTCTGCCTGAGTCAGTCCGCCACCAGCCAGGCCCTGGCTACCCTGGAACGACAGCTGGATCGGCAGCTGTTCGACCGCCAGGGCAAGCGCCTCAAGCTCAGCCCCCGTGGCCAGCAGTTGCTGGCCACGGCCGAGGCCCTGCTGGAGCAGGCCGGATCGTTGCTGGCCGGGGAGGGGGGCAGCGTCCTTGCAGGCCAGCTGCGTCTGGCCTGCAGCACCACCATCGGCAACAACCTGATGCCCGGCCTGCTGGCCTCCTTCTGGCGGCAACACCCGAAGGCCGGAGTGGAGATGAGCATCCACAACAGCCGGCACATCCAGCAGGCGCTGCTGTCCTTCGAGGCGGATCTGGGCCTCATCGAGGGCCGATGCGAGGAAAGCGCCCTGGCCAGCCAGATCTGGCGCCATGATGAGTTGGTGGTGGTGGCCGCACCAAGCCATCCCCTGGCCGGAGAAGGGGTGCTGAGCCTGGCGGCCCTGGCGGACCAGCACTGGATCCTGCGCGAGCCCGGCTCGGGGACCAGGGAGGTTTTCGAAGGGGCGCTGGGGGCCAGGGTGCCCAGGCTCAATGTGCGACTGGAGTTGTCACAGCACGACGCCATCAAGGCGTCGGTCAGGGCGGGAGTTGGACTGAGTTGTCTGTCGCGGTTGGTGGTGGCCGAGGAGCTGGCGCGGCGCGAGCTGGTGGCCCTGGCCACGCCGGGTCTGGATCTCAGGCGCAGCCTGAGCCTGGTATGGCACCCGGGACGTCACCAGGGCGCGCTTTTTCACGCCCTGAGGGAACATCTTTTTCAGGCGTCCAGGTGAGTCTCTTCGAGGGGGCCGCCGATGCGGGCTTCCACTCCCTGCTCCGAGGGCATGATCACCACGGTGTTGGCCAGCTTGTCGTGCCAGCCCTGCTTGCGGGGATCGAAGGCGGCCCAGAGGAAGCCCAGGCCCAGGCTGAGGCTGCAGAGGATGTAGCCCAGGTAGCGGATCAGGCACTGCCTGGTGCTGGGGGGCAGGCCGCTGTCGGCGTCGACGATGGTGGCCCGGAAGGCCATCTTGCCCGGGGTGGCGGCAAAGCGCCGCCATAGCGCCACGGTGACGACGATCGGCAGCACATAGCTGATCAGGAAGTGGCCCGGGCCCAGGAACAGCTGCCCCAGCTCCCGGGGGGCCGGCTCCACCTGCAGCAGCTGGTCGCCGTACAGGGCCAGCAGCAGCGGCAGGGTGATCAGGGTCAGCAGCACCGAATCCACCAGCACCGCCACCAGTCGCAGCCAGAAGCCCATGTAGATCCGGCGGCTCATGGTCAGACCGCCTCGGCCAGGTTGTCGGCCTCGCCGCCCAGCAGCTCGATAAGCCTGGGCAGCAGCTCCTCCAACGTGCGGGTCATCAGCACGAAGTCGGCGTCGAAGCGGGCCGCCTTGTCGGTGGGATCGATGTCGTCGTTCTCCTCACGCAGCACGTCGGCGAACTTGAGGCGCTTGATCATCAGGTCGTCCTGGAGCAGGAAGGAGGCCAGCTCCGGGTAGCCCAGGGCCAGCTTGGAGACCTGGCGCTGGTTGTCCAGCAGGGTGTCTACCTCGTTGTCGCTCAGGGCCTGCTTCTTGGTGCGAATGACGCCCCCTTCCTCCAGCAGCGACTTCAGCTCGGCCTCGTCTTCCAGCTCCAGGGGGGCAGGGGGGCCCTTCTTCAGCCACTCGGTGAGGGTGATGGCGGCCGGGGTGGCCAGGGCCAGGGGCGCCACCGGCAGCGAGCCGATGGACTTCCTGAGCAGGCCCAGCACCTCGTCGGCGCGGGCGGCGGAGGAGGCGTCGACGATCACCAGCTGCAGCTTGGTGGAGACATAGGCGTAGGTGAAGCGGCTCTTGGAGAAGGCCCGCGGCAGCAGGGTGGTGACGATCTCCTCCTTCATGGCCTGCTTTTCCTTGCGGGACACCGGCCGGCCCTGCTCCAGCTGGATGGCCTGGACCTTCTCGTCCAGCTCCTCCTTGATGACGCCGCCGGGCAGGATCTTCTCCTCCTGGCGTACGCAGAGCAGGTAGTTGCCGTCACCCACGTGCACCAGCTCACCCTCTTCCCGCCTGGTCAGGGGGCTGACCCAGCCGTACTTGGCGATGTCCTGGCTGGAGCAGGGACTGAAGCGGCAGGCGGCCAGTTGCTCGTTCAGGCGGTCATCCAGCTCCAGGGGGCGGGTCAGGCGGTAGAGTTGCAGGTTCTTGAACCACATAAAAACGTCCTTGACGACAAAAGCGAATTGTCGCTGAGTATAGGGAAGGCACCAGGTGGAGGAAAGGGATGCTTTGGTACTGGTTTTGGCTCAGTTTATCGGTCTTTGTGGTGGCGCGGCTGTTGCCGGGGATCCACCTCAAGAGCTTCTGGACCGCGGTGGTGGTGGCCGCCGTGTACGGCATCGTCAACTTCGTGCTCTACAAGGCCCTGGTGTTCCTGGCGCTGCCGCTGGTCGTACTCAGCCTGGGGCTGTTCCTGCTGATCATCAATGCCTTCCTGCTCTGGCTCACCGACAAGCTGGTGGACGACTTCGCCATCCGCGACTTTCCCACCACCATAGTTGCTGCCCTGGGGATCAGTTTTTGTAACCTGATCTTTAACGGTCTCTTCTAAGGCCGGCATTCTGGGATCCAGGGCACATTTTTACGGTTTTTTACTACAAGGCCCCTGTGCTAGTCTGCCGCCCTTCGATGGGGTAAATCCCCGCTGACAACGGCAGAGATCGCCATGCAAGAGATCAAAGACTGGCTGGCGCCCGTCCACCAAGTACTGGACACAACCGTAGGCTGGATGAACGGCCTGCTGTGGGGCTCCGTTCTCATCTACCTGCTTCTGGGTGTGGGCATCTACTTCACCATCCGCCTGGGCTTCATCCAGGTGCGTCACTTCGGCCACATGTTCTCGGTGATGAAGAACAGCCGCCATGGCGATAAAAGCGGCATTTCCTCCTTCCAGGCCCTGTGCACCTCCCTGGCGGCCCGGGTCGGTACCGGCAACCTGGCCGGCGTGGCCGTGGCCCTGACCCTGGGCGGCCCCGGCGCCATCTTCTGGATGTGGCTGATCGCCTTCATCGGCATGGCCACCAGCTTCGTGGAAAGCACCCTGGCCCAGCTGTTCAAGATCCGCGACGAGCAGGGCAACTTCCGTGGCGGTCCCGCCTACTACATGGAAAGGGGCCTGGGCGCCCGCTGGATGGGCATCGCCTTCTCGCTGTGCCTGATCCTGGCCTTCGGCCTGGTGTTCAACGCCGTCCAGGCCAACTCCATCGCCGCCGCCATGGACCAGGCCTTTGCCGTGCCGCACTGGCTGTCCGGTGTGGCCGTGGCGGCCGTGACCGCCCTGGTGATCTTCGGCGGCCTGCGTTCCATCGCCAAGGTAGCGGAGATCCTGGTGCCGCTGATGGCCCTGGCCTACCTGGCCGTGGCCCTGGTGGTGGTGGTGGTGAACATCACCGAGCTGCCGGCCATCTTCGCCCTGATCGTCAAGTCCGCCTTCGGCCTTGAGGAAGCGGCCGGCGGCGCCCTGGGCTACACCATCGCCCAGGCCATGATGAACGGCATCAAGCGCGGCCTGTTCTCCAACGAGGCCGGCATGGGTTCTGCCCCCAATGCCGCCGCCACCGCCGCGCCCACGCCCCGTCACCCGGCCTCCCAGGGCTATGTGCAGATGCTGGGCGTGTTCATCGACACCCTGGTGATCTGCTCCGCCACCGCCGCCATCATCCTGATGTCCGGTGTCGACATCGGCAACGGCATGGAAGGCGTGACCCTGACCCAGGCGGCCCTGAGCTCCCAGGTGGGCGGCTGGGGCGGCAGCTTCGTGGCCATCGCCCTGCTGTTCTTCGCCTTCACCTCCATCATCGCCAACTACTCCTACGCCGAGACCAACCTGGTGTTCCTGGATCCCAGGCACAAGGTGGGCCTGACCATCAATGTGTTCCGGATGGTGGTGCTGGCCATGGTGCTCTTCGGCGCCCTGTCCGAGCTGCCGCTGGTGTGGGCCATGGCCGATGCCTCCATGGGCCTGATGGCGGTGATCAACCTGGTGGCCATCCTGGCCCTGTCCGGCCTGGCCTTCAAGCTGGCCCGGGACTACCACTGCCAGCAGAAGGCGGGCAAGACGCCGTACTTCGACGTGCGCAAGTTCCCGGAGCTCAAGGACAAGCTGGAGCCCGGCGTCTGGGACTGCGAGAGCCCCGACAAGGCGAAGGCGGCCCAGAAGGCGGCCTGAGCAGAAAGCGGCTTCGGCCGCTTTTTTGTTATCATGGCCGCCGACCGCGATAAGGAGCCTTTGTCATGTTGATGCTGATTTCCCCGGCCAAGTCCCTGGACTTCGAGACCCCGCCCCATGTGGCCAGGCACAGCCAGCCGGCGCTGCTGGACCATTCGGCCGAGCTGATCGAGGTCTGCCGGACCCTGACGCCCCTGGATCTCGGCTCGCTGATGAAAATTTCCGACAAGCTGGCCGGCCTCAACGCCGCCCGCTTCCAAGGCTGGCAGCGGCCCTTCACCCCGGACAACGCCAAGCAGGCGGTGCTGGCCTTCACCGGCGACGTCTACACCGGCCTGGATGCCGCCAGCCTGGACGAGGCGGCCCTGGACTATGCCCAGCGGCACCTGCGCATCCTCTCCGGCCTCTATGGCCTGCTGAGGCCCCTGGATCTGATCCAGCCCTACCGCCTGGAAATGGGCACCAGGCTGGCCAACCCCAGGGGCAAGGATCTCTACCAGTTCTGGGGCGACATCATCACCGACCAGGTCAACGCCGCCCTGGCCGACGCCGGCTCGAGCGTGCTGGTCAACTTGGCCTCCAACGAGTACTTCAAAGCGGTCAAGCCCAGGCAGCTGGACGGCCGGCTGATCACCCCGGTGTTCAAGGACCAGAAGAACGGCCAGTACAAGATCATCAGCTTCTACGCCAAGAAGGCCAGGGGCCTGATGGTGCGCTACATCATCGATAAGCAGCCCAAGACGGCCGAGGAACTCAAGGCCTTCGACTACGCCGGCTACCGCTTCAGCGAGGCCGACTCCAGGGGCGACACCTGGGTGTTCACCCGCGCCGAACAGTAACGAAAAGCCCCTCATCAAGGGGCTTTTTCTTTTTGCCTGTGGCGCCGCGCCGCCAGGACTTGCCTGACAGCGGCCGGATCCAGTAAAAAAGGGCGCCCGCCCCTGTCCTTGGGGCGGGGCCGACCGTTCGGTCGACTTACTCAGTTCAACTTTTGTGCGAATCGTGAAGCTGCATGACTGTGGTGAATCCGTGCTTAAGCTGTGGCGCCTGCTGCGCCTATTTCAGGGTGTCTTTCTACTGGGCGGAGGCCGAGGCCGGTGGCGGCCAGATCCCCGACCGGCTGACCAGCCAGGTGAATCACCACCTGAGCTGCATGAAGGGCACCGAAGCCCGCCAGGGCTGCCGTTGCGTGGCCCTGGAAGGGGACATTGGCGGCCCCACCGCCTGCACCATCTACGAACAAAGGCCCAGCCCCTGCCGGGAGTTCCAGTATTCCGGCTATCAGGGGCAGGCCAATCCGGACTGCGACAGGGCCAGGGCCTTTCACGGCCTGGCGCCGCTGCCGGTGGTGGTGGAGACGGCGGCCTGAGGCCGTGAAAAAGGGCAGCCTTGGCTGCCCTTTGTTTTCTAGGCGAAGCCCTTTCAGGGGCACTGGCCGGCGTAGAGCTCCTCGGCCCAGGCCGGGTTGTCGATGAAGGGGTTGCGGTTCTGCTGGCGCTCGTAGATGCGCTCGTTGCGACGCCGCTCCCAGTCGGAAACCGGATCCTGGCGGTGCCAGGCCAGCAGGATGCAGAGATCGCCCAGCAGCGGCTCGCCGACCTGGGTGCCGACCCTGTCCAGCAGGCTCAGATCCGGGGTGCCGGAGCTGTCGCCGCCCTCGTAGCGCACGTCCATGTAGAAGGCCATGCGGGCCACGTCGCCCTTGACGGCGTCGGCGGGCTCGAAGCTGTCGTCGTCGGTGCTGTTGGCGGGGGACTCGCTCAGGGGCGTACCGCCCATGTCGAAGTCCTTGTTGCCCCGGGCGGAGTTGATGGACAGGTCCGCCGGCCTCAGGTGGTGCAGGTCGGTATAGGCGTGCTGGCCGCTGGAGGGGAAGCCGTGGCTCTTGGGCCAGACGTGCTCGCGGTTCCAGGCGTCGCTGGAGCTGCTCTGGCCCACCCTGAGGCTCTTGGCCTGGGAGCGGCCGGAGTAGAGCAGGATGACGTTGCTGGGGTTGGCCGGATCCTCGTCCGTATAGCCCAGCTGGTCCCAGACCTGGCTGTAGCTGTAGCGCACATGGCCGCGGATGATCTGGTTCAGGGCCGATCTCAGGGCAGCGCCGCTCTTGCCGACGGCGCCGTCGTAGTAGGCCGGCAGTTGTGGGTCGCTGCCGCTGCCGTAGCTGGCGGTCAGGCTGGCGCCGCTGAAGGCCTGGTAGCCGTACAGCGTCAGATGGTAGCGGCCCTGGGCCGGGTTGGCGATGGTGCAGCTGTCGTCGTTGCCGCCGTTGATGCTGCGACAGTCGTAGTCGCCGGTGCCGGCCTCGGCGCCCAGCTTGAGGTAGAGATCGGCATCGCCGCTGCCGCCGGCGACAACCACCTCCAGGCTGGCCTGGCCGGTCGGCACGTCCAGGTGGTAGTGCAGCGACTCGCCCTGGCCTGCGGCCAGGCCGGTGATCGCCTGGCCGTTGGCCAGCGCCTGGCTGGGGCTGCCGCCACCGCAGTCGCCGCTGAGGGGGCCGGTGCCGGGGCTGCCGGCGCTGCTGCCGGTCAGCCAATCGTTTGCGTCCGGGCTGGCGGAAAGGCGCTGGCGGACCAGGGAGACATTGCTGGCGTTAAGGTTCCAGCCGCTCAGGCCGCCCTCCCAGGCCACCTGGTCCACCAGGCTGCCGGCCTTTTTCAGCTGCACATAATCGCCGCCGTTGCCAAGGGCCAGGGTCATGCCGGAAAGGTCCGGGCTCTGGCCGAACAGGGTCTGGAAGCCGCTGCTGTCCCTGGCCACGGTCAGGTATGCCCCCGGCGCCAGCAGGCCGGTCAGGGCGAAGCTGGCGCCGTTGTCGTTGAGGCTGTACTGGCTGAGGTCCACCTCGGCGCAGCCGGCGTTGAACAGCTCCACGAATTCCTCGGTGCTGTCGTTGTTGGGGGCATCGTAGAGCACTTCGCTCAGGCGAAGCTGGGCCTGTACCGACAGGGCACAGGCGGACAGGGTCAGTCCCAAAAGCAGTTTGTTCATCATGGTTTCCTTTCTTGTTGTTAGGCCTTAAGTGATTGGTTTTATGGGGTTAGATCCCCTTTAAGGCCGGCCTGATCTTGACAGACTGGTGTTAAGAAATCAGGAAGAAACCATTAATGAATGGGGCTGCTACCCCGGCCAGCTCTCCTTGCTGGGCAGGGGCGTGGCAATAGGCCGGCAGGAACAGAAAAGGGCAGCCGAGGCTGCCCTTTGTTGTTTGATGTGTTGGCGCCGGCACCTCAGCGCTTGGGCTTGCCCTTGTTCTTGGTGTCTCGGTGGCGCACCTTGGCCGGTTTTTCCTGGGGCTTCTTGGCCTTGGCCGCCGCCTTCGCCTTGGCCTTTTTGTTGGGCTTGGCCTTCTTGTCCTTGGGCTTTTTCTTCTTCACCGGCATGCTGAACTTGTGCTTGGGCCTGAGTGCTTCCACCACCCGCTTCTTCAGCGGCTCGTCCTGGTAGCGCTCGATCTTGCCCAGCAGCGCCATGTCATGGGCTTCCACCAGGCTGATGGCGCTGCCCTTGGCGCCGGCCCGGCCGGTGCGGCCGATGCGGTGCACGTAGACGTCGGCGGTGCGGGGCATGTCGAAGTTGATCACATGGCTGATGTCTTCGATGTGCAGGCCCCGGGCGGCCACGTCTGTGGCCAGCAGTACCGGCACCTCGCCACTGGTGAAGCGGCGTACGGCATTGTTGCGCCTGTCCTGGGGCATTTCCCCCTGCAGCCAGACGCACTCGACGCCCTCGGCCTGGAGCCGGTCGCGCAGCTCGGCCAGCTTGTCGCGGGTGCGCAGGAACACCAGCGCCTTGCTGACCTCCTCGCTGCGCAAGTGGTGCAGCAGCAGCTGGATCTTGTGTTCCAGGGTGTCGCAGTAGTAGACGGACTGGAGGATCTTCTTGCGCTCACGCCGCGGCGGCTCGGCGCTGACCTCCACCGGCTCGGTGAGGGCCTTGTCGGCAAAGGCTTCCAGGTTGGGGCCTTCCAGGGTGGCGGAGAACAGCAGGGTCTGGCTGCGGCGCTCGCACTTGCCGAGGATCAGCTCCAGATCCCTCTGGAAGCCCATCTCCAGCATGCGGTCGGCCTCGTCCAGCACCAGCACCTCGATGGCGCCACAATCGAACACCTCGGAGTTGATGTATTCCACCAGCCGGCCCGGGGTGGCGATGACCAGCTCCACCTCGCCGCCCAGCTGTTCTGCGTGGATCTGGTAGTTGATGCCGCCGATCACCGAGCCGATGCCGATGCGGGTGTGGCCGCCCAGGGCCTTGGCGTCGCGCTCGATCTGCAGGGCCAGCTCCCGGGTCGGGGTCAGTACCAGGGCCCGGGGCGGTCCCTTGCGGCGCCTGGGGTGATCGATCAGGTGCTGGAACAGCGGCAGCAGGAAGGCGGCGGTCTTGCCGGTGCCGGTGGGACTGGAGGCCAGCACGTCCTGGCCGTCCATGGCGGCCGGTATGGCCTGGCTCTGGATGGCGGTGGGACGGCTGAAATTCAGCTCTTGCAGGGCGGTTAGCAGGCTGGGATCCAGCTCCAGTTCACGAAAACCCATTGGTTGGCTCCTCTTGGTGGGCCGGTGATTTTAGGCAAGTCCGAGAGCAGGTACAATCGCCGTCTATGTCGAAAGGTTTTCAATTCAAACAATTCTTTGTCGGCCACCAGCATTGTGCCATGAAAGTGGGCACGGACGGGGTCCTTTTGGGGCTGTGGACGGCGCCGCCGGCCCAGGGTGCCATCCTGGACGTGGGTACCGGCTCCGGCCTGGTGGCCCTGATGCTGGCCCAGCGCGCCCCGGGCTGCCGCGTCGATGCCGTGGAGCTGGACGGCGCCGCCGCCTCCCAGGCCAGGGCCAACTTCGACGACAGTCCCTTCGCCGGGCGCCTGGCGGTGCACCAGGGGGCCATCCAGGACTTCGAGGGTGGTCCCTACCGGCTGCTGGTGTCCAACCCGCCCTTCTTCCATCCCGGCCAGCAGCTGGCCTGCGAAAAACGGGCGGCGGCCAGGCACTTCTTGGCCCTGCCGCCGGCGGACTTTGCCAAGGCGGCGCAGCGTTTGCTGGCCGAGGACGGCGAGCTGGCCCTGGTGCTGCCCTGGGACGAGCAGCAGCGCTGGCTGGCCGCCCTGGACGCCTTTCAGCTGCGCCGGCGCTGCGCGGTGAGCACCGTTGAGGGCAGGGCGCCGAAGCGGGTGCTGCTGCAGCTGTCGCGCCTGGCCGGTCCCCTGGAAGAGAGCGCCCTGGCCCTGCGCAGATCCGACCAGAATTGGACAAACGATTTTCTTGAGCTCGGCCGCGATTTTTACCTCCATTTTTAGGAAATCGCCCCTGGTCGTATTGAGCCGCGGCCCTTGGCTGTGGTACCCCTTAGCGTTCGCTTTCGAATAAATCCGCCCCGTCGGAAAGGAACCCGGGGGGCCGCCACGCTAAGAGGTATTGCGTGAACAACAGGCTTTCCTTTCAAGACGTCCTCGGCCTGGGTTTTATGACCTTCGCCTTCTTCCTGGGCGCCGGCAACATGATCTTCCCGCCCCTGGCCGGCCAACAGGCTGCCGGTGATCTGCTGCCGGCCATCCTCGGTTTCCTGCTCACCGCCGTCGGCATGCCGCTGCTGACCATCATCGCCGTGGCCCGGGCCGGCGGCGGCCTGGAGTCCCTGTCCAGGATACTGCCCAAGGGCCCGGCCCTGGCCCTGTGCGTGGCCCTGTACCTGATCCTGGGGCCGCTGTTCGCCACCCCCAGGACCGGCCTGGTGGCCTTTGAACTGGGCATGGTGCCCTTTCTGGACAACGCCAACGACACCAGCCTGGCGTTCTATACCCTGGGCTTCTTCGGCCTGACCCTGCTGCTGGCGCTGCGCCCGGGCAAGCTGCTGGATCTCATTGGCAAGGTGGTGACCCCGGTGCTGATCCTGCTGCTGTTGGTGATCGCCGCCACCCTGGCCTTCGCGCCCCTGGCGCCGGTCGGTGACAGCGTCGAGGCCTGGCAGACGGCGCCGCTGACCAAGGGCTTCCTGGAAGGCTACATGACCATGGATACCCTGGGTGCGCTGATGTTCGGCCTGGTCATAGTCCATGCCCTGCACGACAAGGGCATCAACGAACCCAGGGCGGTGTTCGGCTATCTGGTCAAGGCGGGACTGATCGCCGCCGCCGGCCTGACCCTGGTCTATGTGTCGCTGTTCTACCTGGGCGCCACCAGCCACGAGGTGGCCGCCAATCCGGACAACGGCGGCGCCATCCTGGTGGCCTACATCGGCGCGCTGTTCGGCCCGGTCGGCCTCTACCTGCTGGCGGCGGTGGTGTCCCTGGCCTGCCTGACCACGGCCGTGGGCCTGACCAGCGCCTGCGCCGAGTATTTCTCCGATACCTTCGCGTGCCTGAATTACAAGGTGGTGGCCCTGGCGGTGGCGGCCGGCTCGGCGCTGGTGGCCAACGTCGGCCTGTCCACCCTGATCGCCATCTCGGTGCCGGTGCTGTTCTTCATCTACCCCATCGCCATTGCCCTGGTGGCCCTGAAGCTGCTGGAGCCGGTGCTGGGCAACCGCAACGGCGCCCAGCTGATGGTGCTGGCGGTGACGGCCGTGTTCGCCACCCTGGATGGTGTCAAGATGATCGGCATCCAGGCCCTGGAGCCGCTCTGGGCCAGGCTTGGCGTGCTGCCCCTGTTCGACCAGGGCCTGGGCTGGCTGGTGCCAAGCGCCTGCGCCATGGGCCTGATGGCGCTGCTGCGCCGGGCCGAACAGGTCAAGCCGGAACTGGCCTGACAAAAAAGGCAGCCCCGGGCTGCCTTTTCTTTTGCCTTGGCCGGCTCAGAACAGCTCGGCCGCCTCTTCCAGCACCTGTACGCACCAGGCCTGCAGGCGCTCGTCGGTCTGCTTCCACTGGTTGTCTTCGTCCAGGGCCAGGCCCACGAACTGCTTGCCGTCCTCGGTGAGGGCCTTGGAGCCCTCGAAATCGTAGCCTTCGGTGGGCCAGTAGCCCACGAAGTGCACGCCCAGGGCGCTCAGGTGTTCGTGGAGCATGCCCACGGCGTCCAGGAACCAGTCGGCGTAGCCGAGCTGGTCGCCCATGCCGTACAGGGCCACCGGCTTGCCGGCCAGGTTCAGCTCCAGCAGCGCCTCCCAGTGATCCTCCCAGTCTTCCTGCAACTGGCCGAAATCCCAGGTGGGAATGCCGAGGATCAGCAGATCGTAGTCCTCCATCAGGCCGACCGGGCTGTCCTTGATGTTATGCAGGGTCACCAGTTCGGCGCCGATGACGTCACGGATTTTTTCTGCCACGATCTCGGTGTGACAGGTGGTGGAGCCGTAGAAAAGACCGATGCGCATGGATAACCAAGAATGAGAAAAAGTGCCGATAGCTTAACAAAACTCAGTGCCTGGGTGGAGACGCCGGCCGGCCCGGTGGCCATGCGCGAGCTGGCCGGCCAGGTGAGCGAGATCCTGCTGCTGCCAGAGCCGGAAACGGTGCAGTGGACGCCCCTTGGCAGGCGCTTCGAGGCCCAGCTTGTTCGCTACCTTCAAAGCGGCCGGGCCGACTTCGAGCTGCCGCTGCTGGCCCAGGGCACCGCCTTCCAGCAACGGGTCTGGGCCCGCCTGGCCGAGCTGCCCAGGGGCGAGACGGTCAGCTATGGCGAGCTGGCCAGGGAGCTGGGCACCGTGGCCCGGGCCCTGGGCCAGGCCTGCCGCCACAATCCCCACCCCATAGTGGTGCCCTGCCACCTGGTGCTGAGCGCCTCCGGCATGGGCGGCTTTTCCGGCCAGACCGGCGGCGCCATGCTGGACTTCAAGCAGTGGCTGCTGAACCACGAAGGGGCCGGCCGTGACTGAGGCGGTCAAGGATTTCCTGCAGGCGCTGTGGCTGGAGGAGGGCCTCAGCGAGCAGACCCGTGGCAGCTATGGCCGGGATCTGGCCCTGCTGTCGGCCTGGGGCCGGGAAAGGGGACTCGCCATGGAGACCCTGACCACCGACGATCTGCGCCACTACCTAGACTGGCGCCTGGAGCGGGGCTACAAGGCCAGCAGCACCGCCCGCTGCCTGTCCGCCCTGCGCCGCTTCTACGGCTACCTGGTGCGGGAGAAGCACCGCGGCGAAGATCCCACGACGCCCCTGCTCAGGCCCAAGATAAGCCGGGCCCTGCCCAAGACGCTGTCCGAGGCCCAGGTGCTGGCGCTGCTTGACGCCCCCGACACCGAGACGCCCCTTGGCCTGCGCGACCGGGCCATGCTGGAGCTGCTCTACGCCACCGGGCTGCGGGTGTCGGAGCTGGTGACCCTGGAGCGGGACGGCATCAACCTGCGCCAGGGCCTGGTGCGGGTGCTGGGCAAGGGCAGCAAGGAGCGCATCGTGCCCATGGGCGAGGAGGCGGTGCACTGGCTGCAGCGCTTCCTCAGGTACGGCCGGCCGGCGTTGATCCAGGACGGCGACGTGCTCTTTCCCTCCCAGCGGGGCAGGATGATGACCCGCCAGACCTTCTGGCACCGTATCAAGCTCTATGCCCAGCAGGTGGGCATCGACAAGGACAGGCTGTCGCCCCATGTGCTGCGCCACGCCTTCGCCACCCACCTGGTCAACCACGGCGCCGATCTCAGGGTGGTGCAGCTGTTGCTGGGCCACTCGGATCTGTCCACCACCCAGATCTACACCCAGGTGGCTCGGGAGCGGCTCAAGCAGCTGCACGGCCAGCATCATCCCCGCGGCTGAGCGAAACCGTGCGGTTAATCGCACCGTCATTGCATGTGGGCGCGCCAGCCGGTAACTTTTATAACATTGCCCGGGTCTAAGCCAACAGGGCCATATGCAGCAAGGATCAAAGATGAAAAAGTTTACCGCCGGCATCGTTGCCAGCCTGGTCGCGCTCTCCACCGCCGCTTGGGCGGGCGAGGATCCCATCAAGGAGAAGCTGGAAGCCAGCCTGGGCGTTCAGGTCGACACCATAGCCGAAACCCCGGTCAAGGGCCTCTATGAGGTGGTGGCCGCCAACAACGTCCTTTACGCCTCCGCCGACGGCAACTATGTCCTGTCCGGCAACCTGTTCTCCCTGAAGGACGGCGCCCCCGAGAGCCTCACCGAGGTCCGCAAGAACGAACTTCGCCTGTCCGGCGTCGAGAAGCTCAAGGACTCCATGATCGTCTTCCCGGCCAAGGATCCCAAGCACACCGTCACCGTCTTCACCGACGTGGACTGCGGCTACTGCCAGAAGCTGCACAAGGAGATGGCCGACTACAACGACAAGGGCATCACCGTTCGCTACCTGGCCTATCCCCGTGCCGGCCTCAACTCCGGTTCCTCCAAGAAGCTGGACGCGGTCTGGTGCGCCGAGGATCCCAAGGAAGCCATGACCCTGGCCAAGAACCGCAAGCCGGTCGACTCGGCGCCCATGGCCTGTGACAGCCCGGTGGCCGACCACTTCCGCCTGGGGCGCCAGTTCCAGCTGAGCGGCACTCCGGCCCTGGTGCTGGACGACGGCTCCCTGGTGCCCGGCTACCTGCCGGCGGAGCGACTGGCGGCGGCCCTGGAAAGCCAATAAACTGAACGCAGCTTTCATTGCAAAAAAGGCGGCAATTGCCGCCTTTCCTTATCCATGACCCAGACCAAGATAGTGCGTCGCCCCGCCGGCGACGAATCCGGGCTGCCCGACAGCCTGCCGCCGCTGCTGCGCCGCCTCTATGCCGCCCGCGGCCTCAAGTGCGAAAGCGAGCTGGACAAGTCGGTGACGGCCCTGGCCCCCTACGGCGCCATGAAGGGCATAGCCGAGGCGGTGCGGCTGCTGGCCGACGCCATTGGGCAGCACAAACGCATCCTGGTGGTGGGCGACTTCGACGCCGACGGCGCCACCAGCTCGGCGCTGTCGGTGCTGGCCCTGCGCATGCTGGGGGCGGCCCATGCCGACTTCCTGGTGCCGAACCGCTTCGAATACGGCTACGGCCTGAGCCCGGAGATCGTCCAGGTGGCCGCCGAGCGCGGCTGCGATCTCTTGATGACGGTGGACAACGGCATCTCCTCCCTCAGCGGCGTCGAGGCCGCCAAGGCCGCCGGCATGCAGGTGCTGATCACCGATCACCACCTGCCCGGCGAGCAGCTGCCGGCCGCCGACGCCATCGTCAATCCCAACCTGCCGGACTGCGGCTTCCCCTCCAAGGCCCTGGCCGGGGTGGGGGTGGCCTTCTACCTGATGCTGGCGGTGCGGACCGAGCTGCGCGACCGCGGCGCCTTTGCCGGCAAGCCGCCCAACCTGGCCGAGCTGCTGGACATAGTGGCCCTTGGCACAGTGGCCGACGTGGTGCCATTGGACGCCAACAACCGCATCCTGGTGCACCAGGGCCTGGCGCGGATCCGCGCCGGCCGCTGCCGGCCAGGCATACTGGCGCTGTGCGAGGTGGCCGGCCGCAATCCGGCGCGCATGGTGGCCTCGGATCTGGGCTTTGCCTTGGGGCCACGTCTCAACGCCGCCGGCCGCCTGGACGACATGTCGGTGGGGGTCAGCCTGCTGATCACCGACGACCTGCACCAGGCCCGGCTGATGGCGGCGCAGCTGGACATGTTCAACAAGGAAAGGCGGGAGATCGAGGCCGGCATGCAGGCCGAGGCCCTGCAGGAGCTCAAGGCCATCGAGCTGGGCGAGGTGCCCTCCGGCATCGCCCTGTACCGGCCCGACTGGCACCAGGGGGTGATCGGCATACTGGCGGCGCGCATCAAGGAGCGCTACCACAGGCCGGTGATCGCCTTCGCCCAGGGCAGCGAAGGGGAGCTCAAGGGCTCGGCCCGCTCCATTCCCGGCCTGCACATGCGTGACCTGCTGGACGAGCTGGACACCAAACACCCCGGCCTCATCCTCAAGTTCGGCGGCCACGCCATGGCGGCGGGGCTGTCGATCCGCGAGGGGGATTTTGGCCGCTTCGCCGAGCTTTACGCCGAGACGGTGGACAGGGTCATGACCCCGGAGCTGCTGGAGGGCAAGATCCTCTCCGACGGCGAGCTGGCGGCCCATGAGCTGTGCCTGGAGACGGCCCAGCAGATCCGCGGTGGCGGCCCCTGGGGCCAGGCCTTTCCCGAGCCGATGTTCGACGGCCACTTCCAGATAGTGCAGCAGCGCCTGGTGGGCCAGAAGCACCTCAAGCTGGTGCTGGCGGTGGACGGCAGCGACCAGTACATAGACGGCATCTGCTTCAACGTCGATACCGACTTCTGGCCCAACAGCGCCGTGCAATGGGTGCGACTGGCCTACCGGCTGGACGTGAACGAGTTCCGCGGCAAGCTCAGTCCGCAGCTGATGATCGAGCACCTGGAGCCGGCCTGAACGGCCGCCGACGGCCGAGCTGCCCTGCTAGGAATGGCCGGGCAGATCGGCTAAAATTCTGCCTCTTTTGCTTTTCGCACGCCGAGAGCCGATTCAATGTTTGAAGTAAACCCGATCAAGAACAAACTCCAGGAGCTGTCTGAGCGGACAGACGTCCTGAGGGGGTACCTTTGACTATGACGCCAAGAAAGAGCGTCTGGAAGAAGTAAACGCCGAGCTGGAACAGCCCGACGTCTGGAACGAGCCCGAGCGCGCCCAGAACCTGGGCAAGGAGCGGGCCGCCCTGGAAGCCGTGGTGGGCACCATAGATGCCCTGGACCAGGGCGTCGAGGACGTCGAAGGCCTGCTGGAGCTGGCCGTCGAGGAAAACGACGAAGACACCTTCAACGAGATCCAGCCCGAGCTGGACGAGCTGGAAAACAAGCTCGCCACCCTGGAATTCCGCCGCATGTTCAGCGGCGAGATGGACGGCAGCAACGCCTACCTGGACATCCAGGCCGGCTCAGGCGGCACCGAGGCCCAGGACTGGGCCAACATGATGCTGCGCATGTACCTGCGCTGGGCCGAGAGCCACGGCTTCAAGGCCGAGATAGTGGAACTGTCCGAGGGCGAAGTGGCCGGCATCAAGTCCGCCACCGTCCACGTCCAGGGCGAATACGCCTTCGGCTGGCTGCGCACCGAGATCGGCGTGCACCGCCTGGTGCGCAAGAGTCCCTTCGACTCCGGCGGCCGTCGCCACACCTCCTTCTCGTCGGTGTTCGTCTCCCCCGAGGTGGACGACAGCGTCGAGATCGAGATCAACCCGGCCGACCTGCGCATCGACGTGTACCGCTCCTCCGGTGCCGGCGGTCAGCACGTGAACAAGACCGAGTCCGCGGTGCGGATCACCCACCTGCCCACCAACACCGTGGTGGCCTGTCAGCAGGGGCGTTCCCAGCACCAGAACAAGGACTACGCCATGAAGCAGCTGAAGGCCAAGCTCTACGAGCTGGAGATGCAGAAGCGCATGGCCGAGCAGCAGAAACTGGAAGAGTCCAAGTCCGATATCGGCTGGGGCAGCCAGATCCGCTCCTACGTGCTGGATGATTCCCGCATCAAGGATCTGCGCACCAGCGTGGAAACCCGCAACACCCAGGCGGTGTTGGACGGCGACCTGGATCGCTTCATCGAAGCCAGCCTCAAGGCCGGCCTCTGAGAAACCGGGGGAGGCCACTCCCCCCTAGCCTTATCAATGGTTTGAGAGTCATGACCGAACAAAGTCAAAACCCGGAACTGGATCTGAACGAACAGCTCAAGGTTCGCAAGGAAAAACTCGACGCCCTGCGCGCCAAGGGCCAGGCCTTCCCCAACGCTTTCCGCAAGGACAGCCACGCCGCCGATCTGCAGGCCAAATACGGTGAGCTTTCCAAGGAAGCGCTGGCCGAGGGCGAGCCCGTTCGCGTCAAGATCGCCGGTCGCATCATGACCCGCCGCATCATGGGTAAGGCCAGCTTCGCCACCATCCAGGACGGCAGCGGCCGTATCCAGGTCTACGTGGCCCGCGACAACCTGCCCGAAGGCTTCTACAACGACGAGTTCAAGAAGTGGGATCTGGGCGACATCATCGGCGCCGAGGGCGTGCTGTTCAAGACCAACACCGGCGAGCTGTCGGTACAGGTGGACGACATCCAGCTGCTGACCAAGGCGCTGCGCCCGCTGCCGGACAAGTTCCACGGCCTGTCCGACCAGGAAACCCGCTATCGCCAGCGCTACCTGGATCTGATCGCCAACGAAGAGTCCCGCAACACCTTTATCGTGCGCTCCAAGATCATCGACTCCATCCGCCGCTTCCTGACCGGCAACGAGTTCCTGGAAGTGGAAACGCCGATGATGCAGACCATCCCCGGCGGCGCCTCGGCGCGTCCCTTCACCACCCACCACAACGCCCTGGACATGCAGCTGTTCCTGCGCATCGCGCCCGAGCTGTACCTCAAGCGCCTGGTGGTGGGCGGTTTCGAGAAGGTGTTCGAGATCAACCGCAACTTCCGTAACGAAGGCCTGTCCACCCGCCACAACCCGGAATTCACCATGCTGGAATTCTACTGGGCCTACGCGGACTACCACGACCTGATGGACTTCACCGAAGCCATGCTGCGCACCGTTACCGAGGAAGTGCTGGGCACCAGCGCCTTCCACAGCCAGGGCGTGGACTACGACTTCGGCAAGCCCTTCGAGCGCCTGACCATGGTCGAGGCCATCCTCAAGTACAACCCCCAGCTGACCGAAGCGGACGTCACCGACTTCGACAGCGCCAAGGCCATCTGCGAGAAGCTGGGCGTCAAGGTCAACAAGACCGACGGCCTCGGCAAGCTGCAGACCTACATCTTCGAGGAAACCGCCGAAGAGCAGCTGATCCAGCCCACCTTCATCACCGCCTACCCGGCCGAGGTGAGCCCCCTGGCCCGCCGCAACGACGACAACCCCTTCGTCACCGACCGCTTCGAGTTCTTCGTGGGCGGCCGCGAGCTGGCCAACGGCTTCTCCGAGCTCAACGACGCCGAGGACCAGGCCGAGCGCTTCCGCGCCCAGGTGGAGGCCAAGGAAGCCGGTGACGACGAGGCCATGTTCTACGACGCCGACTACATCACCGCCCTGGAGCACGGCATGGCGCCCACCGCCGGCGAGGGTATCGGCATCGACCGCCTGGTGATGCTGTTCACCGACAGCCCCTCCATCCGCGACGTACTGCTGTTCCCCCATATGCGTCCCAAGGCCTGAGCGGCCTTGTCACCTGCTTATTGAGAAGGTCGCTGCGGCGGCCTTTTTTATTGGCTGGCGGTTGGTGTCTGTGCAGAGGGGTCACATACATGGGGAGCGGATAAGTTCGGGGACATGGGTAACAGCTTGCTGGTTGGGATTGCTTGTTCCTTTGAATCAATGAGTTGCTTTCTTCGAACTCCCCTGCGGGGGCGTGACTTTCTTGCTCGCCCAAGAAAGTCACCAAAGAAGGGCGGCCCGGCTCGAGTGGCCTGCGGCGTTCCAGCTCGCAGGCAAGCTGCTCGCGTTCGCTAGCTAAAATGGGCCACTGGCCCATTTCTTAACGCGCTCACCCCTCGCTTTGCTGGTGCTTGCCGGGGCACGGGCCAGACTCACGTCCCTGTTCGGCAGGCCCTAAACCGGCATCCCTGCCGGTTTGCCCCTATCGCACCTGCTGCGCTCGGCACTCTCAACGGGCGATCGTGGCCGCTGCGCGGCCATCATCCAAGGCAGAGGTTGCCCGGTAACGGCATTCTTCGTAATCTGGTGAAATAGAGGGATTTAATCGCCTTGGCTGTCCAAGGCCAGCAGGGAAGCGGGCAAACCGAAATTGTATATCCATACAGTTGATCTCGTTCAGCCTCCCTGTTCTGGCGCGTTTTCGCCCCTCAGGGCCGGATTATGCTTTGTTAAATCCATTAACCAAAGAACAGTTCTGACCTGAACTTCCCGTTCCAGGCCGCCTTCCGCCGCTTGCTCGGCTTGCTGACCTGCAGTGGGTGCTGCTGGAGCAGGTTCAGCACGATCCGTCGTAGTAACGCCATCTTCTTGGCATTCTCCCGGTCGCCTATCCGGCTGCAGTCTTCCCTGAAGGTCACATCCAGCACCCAATGCTGCTGGTTCTCGATATGCCAGTGCTGGCGGATCCCGTCTGACACAAACGCTGGGTCGATATCCAATGAACTCAGGTAGTAATGGGTGTCGATGCTCGTCCGCCCCTGGTGGCGGCGCTCCCGCTCTACCGCGATAACGGACTTCGCCGACGGCCACTTCTTCGCCAGCTCTTTGGACAGTGTGGCCGGCAACTGGAACACCGTCCGCCGCTCCTGCCGGCCATGGCCTTGTTCCGTTTGCTCATGCTGGGGGAGTCCCGCTGCACCGCTATCCCAATAGGGCTGGAAGATCTCTTCTATGGCCTCACGCAAGCTCGGCTGGTTGCCTTTGACCTGGACGATGTAGTCGCCCTTACGCTTGCTGATCTGGTGCAGTGTTTCCTTGTTGCAATGCAAGGCGTCAAAGGTCAGCACGGCGTCGCGGATATCCAGCATGGTCAGCAGCTCTCGCACCGCAACCAACTCTCCTCCTTTGGTTGCCGTGGCTTGCTGGAACAGGGTGACACCCTGCTCGGTATCGAAGGCCGAGATCAGGTGCAGCGCTTGCTCTTTACCTTGTTGATTGACCGCCCCGCGCAGGGTCTTGCCATCAATGGCGATGAGCTGGCGGCCATTGGCTTGGCGCAAGTGATTGACCCAGCTAAACAGGGCCAGTACGAGGCATTGTGCATCCACGGCCTTGATGATGCGGGCGATGGAATGGCGGGTGGGGATCCCCGCTTCAAATGGCCGGTGTTGGCGGAGCCAATCCAGGTGCTCATGGCCGAACTCTTCGATATCAAGCCAGCCTTCACAGCCAGAGGCCATGGCAGACATCACCAAGAAGATGACATCGACGAGGTTGTGTTGGCGGTTGATGGGGGAGCGGGTATCTTCGATGAGGGTCAAGTGGTCAAACAAGGACATGGGGGTGGAGCCGGCAGAGTAACATGGCGGATCGGATCACGCCCAAGCGAGATAGTTCCCTGCCGTTAACAAAGAACAAAGTATGATCCGGCCCTGCCTTAGCAACTGCCGTAATCGTTTACTTTTCTGCTGGCTTTAAGCTCCTGGATGGGTTCCTTCTGGCGGCAATCTTCTTTGCGGCCTTGTTAATACTCAGAGGCGGAGTCTCCGGCCCTGGGTTTGGCGATTCTTCTGAGGAAGAGTCCGAGTCTGAAGCAGAGCACGAGGTAGAAATTGATTAGCCAAACCATGCCACCTAACAAGTCGTTCAAGAGCGTTCTGGACCTCACCCGCTTTAACGGACACGCATCGCTAACACCCAAAGAGGTTGATGATGCCCGCTTACAAGACAGGAAAACGCACCCAGCAATACAGCGTTGAATTCAAGGTCAAGGCCGTGTTGTGGAGTCATGAGGCCCACCGCAGCGTCAAGGAAGTGGCCGAGGCACTGGACATTCACCCCTTCATGTTGTCTCGTTGACGCAAAGAGTTTCGTGAAGGTAAGTACGGCATGTCCAACAAGATCCCCAAGCCCGAGGGCAAGCTCAAAGAGCAGGATGAACTCAAGCAGCTGAAGAAGCGCATCGCCGAACTTGAGATGGAGAACGACATCCTAAAAAAGTGGCAACGTTTCCAGGCGGAGGAACGGCGCAAAGGTATCGTTTCATAAGGCGGCACCAGCCCTTGCTCCCGGTTAAACGGCTTTGCGCGGAGCTCAAGGTGTCGCGCAGTGGCTACTACGACTGGCTCAAACGGCAACCAAGCCAGCGCCGGCAGCAGGACCAGGCGCTGTTGGCCGATATCCATCGCCTGTTTAAGCAGGCGTTGTTTCCCAAATCGTTGAACCATTCCGTGTTGCCGTGATCTGATCCGCGTCGCACTCACGGGAAACAACGGATGGGCAAGGCCAGACACAAGATCAGCAACTGGGCAGCGTACAACCGCGCATTGGTCAACAGGGGGTCATTGACCGTCTGGATGGACGAGGCCGCCATCCGCCATTGGCGCTGCCAGCAGCACCACGGTGGCCGGGGGCGAGGCTTTGAGTACAGCGATACCGCCATCGAGACGGCGCTGATGCTGAAGGGCCTCTTCAACCTGCCGCTGCGGGCCCTGGAGGGCTTTATCAACTCCCTGTTTCGACTGATGGAGGTGCCGCTGTCCTCGCCCAGTTACAGCTGTATCAGCAAGCGTGCCAAGACGGTGACTATCCGCTATCGCCGGCGCAGCCAGGGCGACATGACCCACCTGGTCATTGACGCCACCGGCCTCAAGGTGTTCGGCGAAGGGGAGTGGAAGACACGCAAGCACGGCAAGGAGAAGCGGCGCGTCTGGCGTAAGCTGCACCTGGCGGTGGATGCCGACAGTCATGCCGTCGTTGCCGCCGAAGTCAGCCTGGATAAGGTCGGCGACAACGAAGTGTTGCCGTTCCTGCTGAACCCGCTTCGCCGTCGCATCGAACGAGTCAGTGCCGACGGTGCCTACGACAGCAAGGGGTGCCATCGGCTGGTAATGAGAAAGGGCGCCAGGGCTGTTATTCCACCGCGCAAGACAGCAGGGTTCTGGGAGGATGGCCATCCCAGAAACGAAGCGGTGGCGGCGCTCAAGGCCGGTCGCCTTGATGAATGGAAAAGTCGCAGTGGCTATCACCGGCGTTCCCTGGCAGAAACGGCGATGTCCCGCTACAAGCAGCTGATTGGCCCAAAGCTGAGCCTGCGCGACTACAACGGCCAGGTTGCCGAAGCCCTGGCCGGGGTGAAGGTGATGAACAAAGTCATAGGACTGGGTATGCCCGAACGCCAGCAGGTCGGCTAAGGGCCTGGCGGCCTTGGGGGTTGGGCCGTCCAGAGACTGATTTGATCAACAACGCCGTTTAAGCAGGCCAAATGCCGCTACGGCAGCCCAAAAATCCATCGCGCCCTGCGCCAGGAAGGCACCAGGGTGGGAGCCAAACGGGTAGCTAGGTTAATGCGCGAAGCTGGCCTTAAAGCCCGCGTCGAGCAGGTTTACCGGCGCATGACCAAACGTCGTGCCGAGCTGAAGGTGTTGCCCAACCATCGGCTGGAAAGCGACAAGCCGACCGGGCCAAACCAGCAGTGGTCCAGCGATGTTACCTACATCCGTTTTGATCGTCGGCATGTCTTCCTGGCGGTGATAGTGGACCTGTGGTCGCGGAAAATCGTCGGTTGGGCGCTGCATGAAAAGCTCAATGCCAAACTGACAACAGCGGCTCTGTATCAGGCTCTGAAGCAGAGAAAGCCAAGGCCGGGATTGATACTGCACACCGACAGGGGCATCGAATTCAGGGCGTTGGCCATGCAGCAATGGCTGAGTAGGTACCGCATTCGCCATAGCATGAACCGGCCAGGACAATGCACCGACAATGCGGAAGTGGAATCATTCTTCAAGACACTGAAAGCCGAGTTGATACACGGCAGCCATTTCGCCACCGTGGATGCGTTACGTCACCAGGTCGGCCACTACATCCGGAGTTTTTACAACAAGGTGCGGCTGCACAGTAGCCTCGATTACGTATCGCCGATACAGTATGAGCAAGCCGCTTAACAACAACACGTGTCCGTTTTATCGGGTGAACATCATTCGCAAACTCACTGGGAAAATTAACTGTTGGCTTGGCGCTTCGCGCAAGTATAGTCAGCAGTCAATTGCCCCTTGGCAAAGCGTTATTTTTTCTAAATGGACTTTGGATGAAAGCTGAAATAATCTTTAAGATATCAACCCTTGTTCTTTTGTCTTCTAGTTTTTTCCTGAATTATATGACAGGAGGCTGGGAGTATAGTGGCGACATTATGAGTGCAATGGAGTGGCATGGCTTCAACTCACAAATACAGCATTGGTTCAAATTGTCGATTGTCGGTCCTTTACAGCTTGCAGCTCTGGTAATGCTAAGTTATAACTTGATTGCCAGGAATATATTTGCAGCTTTAAGTTTTGTCGGGTTATTAGTCTCATTGTTTGAAGGCGTAGCTGCGTATAGTGAATTAGAGATTTTCATTGTGCAGCTTTATTACCTTTGCACTGGTGTTTCTATAACTCTATCTTTTACTACTTTGAGTGGTAATTTTCGGTCGCCTTTTAGCAAGAAAACATTGCGTTCGTAAATATAACTGTTGGGTCCTTGATGATTGGTTAGGCAATCGTATAAATGGGGTGAGAACCACTTTAATCATGGTGTCTCTCAGCTCGTCGGTTGGGAGGAAACTGCCCTGAGTTTTTTCAGGTGTCATCGACGCCTTCGTTTTTGAAGGTAAGCTTGCTCTTCGTATGGCATCGCTACTGGCTATCCTCGCGTTAGTCGGCTGTTCAGTCCTCGTGCGGCTGTCGTTGGGGTATCCAATTCTTTGCCCAAGTTCGGGGCCTACCGTATTCGAGTCCAAGTGGGTGAGCGCTTATCCGGCCTACTGCAGAGGCCTCATTGTCGTAGGGCGAAACTGCATGTGGGTGAGAGTCATTCAAGATTGGGTGATCGCCCGCATGCATTTCCCGTTTAGTGTCTTCACCCTGCCCGAACTGTTTGGGCTCGGTTGGGAATTCGAAAAGAACCGGCTGATTTCCTGTTCGAAAACACCCTGGGGCGTGCGGGTTCGCTATGCGGGTACCTTCTGCGCTCGGGAGTTTGTGGTGCATGTCGGCGACAGGGATGGCTTTATCAACGCAATTGGCCCATAGGGGACAATTGCCGAAGGGCATGGCGCCGTATTTTCCCCAAGTCGCCATCAATGCCTCAAGGCTCACCTTCATCCTGCGATGCACTACGGGCGATCCAGGCTGTCGCACGTAATTGAGCTGGTTGTAATTTGTACGAGTGGCGGTGCCATGCTAGCGTGCCGATATCAGGGCTGTTTTTCTTCCCGGCAATGACAGATCCCCGGAGGACAGTGGCTACGGCGTTAGGCCTCGTCCGGGCATAGAGAATCCAGGAGAACCCATGTTCGACCACGTAAAATTCGGCGTCAGCGACTTTGCTGCAAGCAAGGCCTTCTTCCTCAAGGCCCTCGAACCGCTTGGCGTCGTTGTTTGTGGCGAGGGAGAGCCATCCTACGGTGTCGAAATGGTCCGCCAGAACGACGAAGTCTCGCTGATCCTGTTCCAAAGCGAGGAGAAGCCGGCCCATCTGCATTTGGCGTTCGTGGCCGAGGATCGCCGGCAGGTCGACGCCTTCCATCGTGCGGCGCTGGAGGCGGGCGGCAAGGATCATGGTGCGCCTGGCCTGCGCCCGCACTACCACGAGAACTACTATGCCGCCTTTGTCATAGGTCCGGATGGCCACAATATCGAAGTGGTGTGCCATAAGCCCGAGGCCTAGTGACTTCAGCCCTCCATGGGACGAAATACGTGCAGGGCATGGTGACTTTCTTGGGCGAGCAAGAATGTCATGCCCCCCAGGGGAACTCGATGAAGGTAACCTCTTGATCCTGTTTGACTAAGAAAAAGAAGCGGACTTGGTGTTACCCATGTTGCTGAACTAATGTGTCACCCATGTCTGTGAACTATCCCGCCCTATGATGGGATATGGCAGGACCTGCAATAGGCCAAGAAGGAGTTGCCACCATGGAACAGGACCAGACCCTTAGCCAAGAAACCATCGAAGCCTCAAGCCATGTCAGCGTCCAGAAGGGCGCGGTGCGGGCGGACGGCAAGCTGTGGCTGACGGCGGGCAGCCTGCACTTCGAGCCCTTCAACAAGCAGCTGGGGCTGGGGCCCTACGCCCTGGCGCGTGCCGCCATCATCCGGGCCGAGCGCTGCTGGGGCAAGGGCGGCGGGGTGCTGCCGCTGACCTCGGAAGGTATCGAGATCGAGCTGGATGACGGCAGCCGCTACCAGTTCATTGTTTCCGAGCCCGACAGCTGGCTGGCGCTCCTGGCCCGCAACTGAGCAACTGACAGGCGCCGGGCTTGGCCGCGAAGGCGCGGCACGTTAAGGCGCCTGGTTACCACCGACGATGCCTCCAGGCCGGCGTCAATACTGCCTGGTGGCCTGTCCATTCAATGCAAGGATGTAGTTGATGTATCAAATAGCCATTGTCATCTTCGACGAATTCACCGACGTCGATTTCTATCTCATGCGCGACATTCTCGGTCGTGGCAAGGACGGCTGGACCGTCAGGGTTCTCGGCACCAAGCGCGAGCACAGATCCTCCCTGGGTTCTACCGTGCAGACCGACGGCCATGTCCGTGAGGTGGCCGAGGCGGACGTGGTGCTGCTGTGCAGCGGTTATCAGGGCTTGCCGGCGGCCCTGGCCGACCGGGAGTTCATGTCCGCCCTGGCGCTCGATCCGAGCCGGCAGCTGCTTGGCTCCATCTGCGCAGGCTCCTTCATTCTCCATCACCTGGGCCTGCTCGACGGGCTCAAGATGACCACCCACCCGGACGCCAAGGCGCACCTGGAGGAGCTGGGCGGCGAGGTCCTGGACCAGGCCCTGGTGGTGGAAGGCAACATCGCCACCGCCGGCGGCTGCCTGTCGACCTTCTACCTGACCGGCTGGGTGGCCGAGCGCCTGCACGGCGTCGACAAGCGCAAGGCCATCCACAGGCAGCTGTTGCCGGCCGGCCAGCAGGATGTATTCGAAGGGCTGATCACATCGTCGCTTGCCGCCGCAGCTCGCCATTGAGGCGTCGGGTGGCCGGCCACAGAGCTGGCGCCCGGCCTTGTCATCCTGGCCGGCTTCGGCCTGATGCGCCGCTATTCCCACAAGCCGCTGTAACCAGAAGCGACGCAACGAAAAGGACCTTGCCCATGACCGTGAACCCCTACCTGCTGGCCGGCGGCGTGCTCAGCGCCCTGGCGGCACTACTGCACCTGGGCTGCATCTGGTTCGGTGCGCCCTGGTACCGCTTCTTCGGGGCCGGGGAGAAGATGGCGACCCTAGCTGAGCAGGGCAGTTTGACGCCGACCCTGGTCACGTCCGGCATAGCAACGGTGCTGGGGCTGTGGTCCCTGTACGCCTTCGCCGGCGCCGGGCTCATTGGCCGGCCGCCGCTGCTGCGCATCGCCCTGGTGGCCATCACCGGCGTCTATCTCGTCCGCGGCCTGGGTGGCTTCTACCTGATGACCCAGCCCATGGAGCAGGGCCAGGCCTTCTGGCTGTGGAGTTCGGCCATCTGCCTCACCTTCGGCCTGGTACATCTGGCCGGCCTGAGCCAGCAGTGGTCAAGGATCTGATTGGATTGGGGATTTTGCGGCGGCTGTCTGGTTTGAGCGTGGCCGCCCAAGGGCGGCCATAGCTGCGCATGACCCTCAGCCGGCCCGCTGTGCTTGCAGCAGCGCCTTGATTTCCTTCAGCTCCTGCTCCAGGGCCTCTATCTGGGCGCGGCTGGCCGGTTCGCCGCCCTCCTGGCTTTCGCCGTGGGCCTCGGCGCGCATGGCCTCGTGCTCCTTGCCCATCACGTCCAGCACGGTGCCCACCATCATGTTCAGGAACACGAAGGCGGTAAGGAAGATGAAGCTGAGGTAGTAGATCCAGCTGCTGGGATGCACGGCCATGGTTTCGTACATCACGTCAGTCCAGTCCTCGAAGGTGGCGATGCGGAACAGGGTCAGCATGGAGATGGACACGTTGCCCCAAAGTTCCTCGTTGATCTCGGCGAAGAGGATGCTGCCCACGGCGGCGTAGATGTAGAAGATCACGAACATCAGCAGGGCGATGTAGCCCATGCGGGGGATGGCCTTCATCAGGGCGTTAATCAGCAGCCGCAGCTCCGGCACCATGGACACCAGCCGCAGCACCCGAAATACCCGCAGCAGCCGCGCCAGCAGCACCCCAGAGCCGCCGGCGGGGACCAGGCTGCCGATGACGATGGTGGTGTCGAAGACATTCCAGCCGTTCTTGAAGAAGGCCCTGGGGCCGGAGCTTGCCAGGTAGCGGATCAGGATCTCCACCGCAAAAAACACGGTTACCGCCAGATCCATCACCATCAGGGCGGTGATGAAATTCTCCGGCAGCTTGTGGGTCTTCACTCCCACCAGCAGCGCCGACAGCAGGATCACCGAGATGACGACGGCCTGAAAGGTCTTGCTGGAATCTATGGCCTTGAGCCTGGCCTGGAATCGGGTCACGGACAGCGACATGGCGTTCATTTTTCCTCCTGGAACATCCGCCCGGGATAATAAGGCAAAGGGCGGCGGCGCCGCCAGCGCCGGTCAAGCCCGCAGGGCGGGGGCCTCCTGCTCGCGCAGCCGTTCAAGCCGTTCGAGCAACTGCCCGCCCAGCTCCTTCAGCCTGGCCCTGGGGCGCTGCTCGGTGGGGTTGGTCAGCAGGCGCTGGGCCAGTTCGTGCAGCTGTTGATGCAGCTGGGCGGCAACCGCCAGTGCTTCCCCATCCCAGCCGGCCTCGGCCAGCCAGGCCTGGAAGCGGTGGTCGTGCTCGGCCAAGTCCGGCGGCTGCGGCTGATCGCCGTCCAGGTGGGCCTCCAGGCGCCTGAGCAGGGCCCGGTATTCCACCTGCACGAAGAGCCTGTCCTTCTCCCGGCGGCTGGGCTGCTGAGCCAGCCAGCTGGGATCCGGGTGCCACTGGGCCGCCCAGCCCGGCAGCTCGCTCGCCGGCATGGGCCTGGCGATGCCGTGGCCCTGGCCCAGCTCGCAGCCCAGCGACAGCAGTGCCCGGCCGTGGGCCAGGCTCTCCACCCCTTCGGCCACCACCTGGCGGCGAAAGGCCGAGGCCAGGCCGATGACGCCGTCCACTATGGCCAGATCTTCCGGATCCTCGAGCATGTCCCGCACGAAGCTGCGGTCGATCTTGAGCTGGTCCGCCGGCAGGTGCCGGAAGTAGGTCAGCGATGAATAGCCGGTGCCGAAGTCGTCCAGGGCGAAATGGACCCCCAGGGCCTGGCAGGCCTGCATCAGCTCGGCGGTATGGCCCATGTCCTCCAGGGCGCTGGTCTCCAGCACCTCCAGCTCCAGGCTGCCCCTGGGCAAGCCGGGGTAACGGGCCAGCTGCGCCTTGAGGCCGTCCAGGAAGTCATCCCGCTGCAGCAACTGCGCGCCCACGTTGACGCTGACCGGCAGGCACAATCCCCGCTGCTGCCAGGCGTGGAGCTGGGCCAGGGTCTGGCCCAGCACCCACTGGTCGATGTCGGCGCCGAGCCGGCGCTCCGCCACCAGGGGCAGGAATTCGCTGGGGGGCAGCAGGCCGCGGCTGGGGTGCTGCCAGCGCAGCAGCGCCTCGACCCCGACCAGGGCGCCGGTACGCATGTTGACCTTGGGCTGGTAGTGCAGCACCAGCTGGCCGCCGTCCAGGGCCTGGCGGATGTCGGCCAGGCTTTCGCCCAGGGCCTTGATGGCCACGTCCTGCGCCACGTCGAAGAAGTGGTAGCGGTTCTTGCCGGCCTGCTTGGCCTGGTACATGGCCTGGTCGGCGTGGCGCACCAGCTTCTCGGTATCCACGGCGTCGGTGGGGTAGAGGGTCACGCCCAGGCTGCCCGACACCTGCATCATCTGCCCGGATACCTGCACCGGCGCCGACAGGGCCTGCAGCAGCCGGTTCAGCACCGGCTCGCAGTCCCGGGGCTGGCCGAGGTCCGGTAGTACCGCCACGAACTCGTCGCCGCCGATCCGCGACAGCACGTCGCTGTCGCGCAGGGCCTGGCGCATCTTCCGGGACAGGGCCACCAGCATCTCGTCGCCCACGTGGTGGCCATGGCTGTCGTTGATGGCCTTGAAACCGTCCAGATCCAGGTACACCACCGCCATGGGCCGGCCGGTGCGGTCGCTGCGGGCCACGGCCTGGCGCAGTCGCTTGGCCAGCAGCATGCGGTTGGGCAGGCCGGTCAGGGCGTCGTAGTGGGCCACGTGCTCCAGGTGCTTCTGGTGCTCCTTGAGCAAGGTGATGTCGGTGAACAGGGCCACGTAATGGCGGGTGCGGCCGGCGTCGTCGAGCACGGCGCTGATGGTGAGCATCTCCACGTAGAGCTCGCCGTTCTTGCGCCTGTTCCAGATCTCGCCGTGCCAGTGGCCGTGGTCGACCAGGGCGCGCCACATCTCCTTGTAGAACTGCGGCGATTGGCGGCCGGACTTGAGCATGCGGGCGTTGCGGCCCAGGGCCTCGTGACGCTGGTAGCCGGTGATGCGGGTGAAGGCGTCGTTGACGTCGATGATGGTGCCCCTGGCGTCGGCAATGATGATGCCTTCCCGGGCATGGGTGAAAACGCTGGCGGCCAGCTGCAGCCGGGCGTTGGCCAGGTGCTGCTCGGTCACGTCCACGTAGGACACCACCAGGCCGTAGCGGGGGTGATCCAGGGGCGTGGCGCTGACACTGATCCAGGCGCTGTCGTCCGGCTTGCGCACCTCCATCAGCATGTCCCTGACCGGCTGCTGTTCGGCCAGGGCCCGGACCCCGGCCAGCTCGTGCTTGGGCATGGGGCTGCCGTCGGGGCGGTAGATGTGCCAGTCGGGATCGTCATGGCGGCGCCGCAGGTGCTCCCGGTGGCTGAGCCCCAGCATCTGTTCCGAGGCGCTGTTGCAGTCGAGGATCTGGCCGTCCCTGTCGGTGAGGAAGATCCCCACCGGCAGGATCTCGAAGATGGTGCGCAGCCGCTCCTCGCTGGCCACCAGCTCGGCCTGGGCCTGCTTGAGTTCGGTGATGTCGGTGGCCATGCCCAGGTAGCCGTGGAAACCGCCGGTATCGTCGCGGATCACGGTGATCACCAGGGACACCGGCATCTGGCGGCCATCCTTGCGCACCAAGGTCCACTCCCGGCGCTCGGCGCCCTGGCGCAGGGGCATTTCCACGAAGGCCTGGAAGCCTTCCACCGTCTTGCCCAGGCTCTGGCTCAGCTCGGCGGCGCGCTGGGCTATCTCCTCCTCGACCATGAAGCGGCCTGGCTGCTGGCCACGGATCTCGTCGGCGCTGTAGCCGGTGAGGGCCTCGGCGCCGTGGTTGAAGGCGGTGATGTTGCCGTCCTTGTCGGTGGCGATGATGGCCACCTCGGTGGCCGAGTCCATGATGTTGGCCAGGGTGGCGACGGCATTGTTGAGGCGATGCTGGAGCCGGCGGCGCCGTTGCCGGTCCAGCAGCAGGTAGCCTATCCAGCCGCCCTGCAGCACCAGGGCCAGGGCCAGCAGCCACAGCAGTTGCAGCCGGGACTGTTCCAGTTGCGCCTTCTGGTTGTCGAGCAGGATCTCCAGCCGCTGCTGGTAATGGCCCAGCTCGCCGGGACGGGGGGTGATGGCGTGGATCTGCGACAGCAGCAGGGTGCGGCCGTCGAAGTCATAGGGGCGGACATGGCTTTCCACCATGCGCACCTGGCCGTTGGCCAGGCGATGGCGGAACAGGAAATAGCTTCGCCCCTCCCGGGCGGCACGCTGCCTCTCCCGGGCCGTCTGCTCCGGGGTCAGGGTGTTGATGTCCTGGATGGTCATGGACCTGAGCTGGTCCTGGCTGTAGCCGTAGAAGCGGGCCGCGGCCGGGTTGGCGTCGGCTATGGCGCCGCTGTCCGGATCGATCAGCAGCATGACCACGTCCTGGCCATGGAAAAGCTCGTCGAAGCTCGGCCCCCTGGCCAGGGCGGAGGGCGTTGCCAGCCAGGCCGACAGCAGGCAGGGCAGCAACAGGAGGCGGAGCAGGCGATTAGGCGGCAGCAAAACTAGGCTTTTTTATTGGTTTTGTTATTTGATATGCCTTTTTACCTTATTGGCCACTTTGCGTCCAGCTGGCACTGGCACGCCCGTGCGCAAGGTCAAGGTGGCCTAGCCGGCCGGGGTCAGCTGGCCCAGCACCGCCGCCCGTCCGGCGCCGGTCACCGCCGGCAGGTTGCCAGGCAGGCCGTCCATGAAGCGCTTGGCCAGCCAGGCAAAGGCCATGGCCTCCAGCCAGTCGCCGGGCACACCCTGGCTGTCGGTGCTGTCCCAGGCCAGGGCCGGCAGCCGCTGGGCCAGGGCCGTCATCAGCACCGGGTTGCGGGCGCCGCCGCCGCACACCAGTACCTGGCCGCGGGCGGCCAGGCGCTCCAGGTGCAGGGCGATGCTTTCCACTGTCAGGGCCAGCAAGGTGGCCTGGACGTCCCGGGGCGCTTCGCTGCCGTCCAGCTGGCTCTGCAGCCAGTCCAGGTGGAACAGTTCCCGGCCGGTGCTCTTGGGCCAGGGGCGCTGGAAGTAGGGCTCGGCCAAGAGCCGCTGCAGCAGCTCGGGCAACACCCGGCCGGAGGCGGCGAATTGGCCGCCTTCGTCGAAGGGCCTGTCCAGGTGCCGGCGGCACCAGGCGTCCATCAGGGTGTTGCCGGGGCCGGTATCGAAGCCCAGCACCGGCTCGCCCAGCCAGGTCAGGTTGGCGATGCCGCCGATGTTGAGCACCGCCCGGGCGCCCGGCAGCACCGCCTGGTGGAAGGCCGGTACCAGGGGCGCGCCCTGGCCGCCCAGGGCCAGATCCTTCATGCGGAAGTTGGAGACCACGTCTATGCCGGTACGGGCCGCCAGGGTAGCGGCGTCGCCGATCTGCACCGAATAGCCCAGCTCCGGCCTGTGCCTGATGGTCTGGCCGTGGCTGCCGATGGCGCGGATCTGGTCGGGAGCCAGGCCGGTCTTGGCCAGCAGCGCCTTGACGGCATCGGCCGAGGCGTTGGCGAAGGCCAGGCTGGCGGCCATCACCGCCTCCAGGTGATCGCCACCGCTCTGGCAGAGGCCGTGCAGTTGTTCGCAGAGTGTGGGGGGCAGGGGTTCGAGATGGCAGGCCTCCAGCTGGAGGCCGTCTTCGAAGCGGACCAGGACGGCGTCTATGCCGTCCATGCTGGTGCCGCACATCAGGCCGATGTAGCGCATCAGTTCATGGCCAGCAGCACGCGCTTGTGACCGTCCAGGCGGGCGAACACTTCGCTGGCGGCGGCCTTGAAGGCGGCCAGCTCTTTCTTCGGCACCGGAGTGGCCTCGGGCAGCTTGACGGTCCTGGGGTTGCGATGGCGGCCATTGACCAGGAATTCGTAGTGCAGGTGCGGACCCGTGACCCGGCCGGTGGCACCCACGGTACCGATCAGCTGGCCCTGCTTGACCCGCTGGCCGGTCTTGACCTTGCGCCTGTGCAGGTGCAGGTACTTGGTGACGTAGTTGTTGCCGTGCTGGATGAACACATAGTTGCCGTTCAGCTTGGTGTAGCCGGAACGGATCACCCGGCCGTCACCCGAGGACTTGACCGGGGTACCGGTGCGGGCGGCGTAGTCGATGCCGTTGTGGGGACGGACCCGGCCGGTGACCGGGTGCAGGCGCCGCGGGTTGAAGCTGGAGCTGATGTACTTGTAGCTCACCGGCGAGCGCAGGAAGGCCTTGCGCATGGATTTGCCGGCCGGGGTGTAATAGTTGCCGTCGCTGTGGCGCACGGCCCGGAACACCTCGCCCTGGTTGACGAACTCCACCGCCAGTATGGCGCCGTCGCCGGCGAAGTCGCCGTCGATATAGTCCTTTTCGTAGAGCACGCTGAAGCTGTCGCCCTTGCGCAGCTCCAGGGCGAAGTCGATGTCGTAGCCGAGCACGTCGGCTATGCCATCGATGATGTTGGGGCTCAGGCCCGCCTCGATGCCGGCGTTCCAGAAGCTGGAGCTGATGGTGCCGCTGGCGAAGTACTCGCGGCTTTCCACCGCCTTTTCGTCCACCTTGAGCACGAAGGCCTCGCCTTCCTTGACCACGTTCAGGGTCTGGGTCTTGCTCTTGTCATAGCTCAGCGCCAGCAGCTCGCCCTGGCCGTTGCTGGCAAAACGCAGCTCCTCGCCGGGTTTGAGCAGGGTCAGGGTCTTGGCGTCCTGGCCGCCGTCCTGCATCAGCTGGTGCAGGGTCCTGGCGCTGAAACCGGCGCGCTGGAACAGTTTGGCCAGGCTGTCGCCGCTTTTCACCTTCAGGGTCTGCCAGCGCAGATCCGGGGCATGGTCCTGCTCGGTGAGCTCGGCGCTCTGCAGGCTCCGCATTTCGACGGAAAGGGGATAACGCTGGCCCACCTGCAGGCGGGTGCCATCGTCATGGGCGCGGGTGGCCACCGCCTCTTCCGAGGGCAGCAGCAACATCAGCACCAGCAGCCCGGTCAGGCTGCTGACCAGAACTTTGTGGGTTTTGGGCAATGCGCGGTAATAATGCAGCATGGTCTTAAATTCAATAACAGTAAGGCTTTGAGAACGAACGCGCTTTGGAGAAATTGCACACTTTCCCCTCAGTCTATCGACTTTTAATGCCTCATGCCATTCAAGTACACTATACGGCCTGTCGACCGGCTCGCAATTTGAGGAAAAAGACCATGAGCGATATCCAGGACGCCCTGGCGCTGATCAAGCGCGGCGTGGATGAAATCCTGGTAGAGGAAGAACTGGTAGCCAAGCTGAAGGAGGGGCGCCCTCTGAAGATCAAGCTGGGCGCCGATCCCACGGCACCGGATATCCACCTCGGTCATACCGTGATCCTCAACAAGCTGCGCCAGTTCCAGGAGCTGGGCCACGAGGTCATCTTCCTGATCGGTGACTTCACCGGCATGATCGGCGATCCCACCGGCAAGAACAGCACCAGGCCGCCGCTGACCCAGGAAGACGTGATCCGCAACGCCGAGACCTACAAGGAACAGGTGTTCAAGATCCTCGATCCCGCCAAGACCCGCATCGTCTTCAACTCCGAGTGGCTGGAGGGCCTGGGCGCCGCCGGCATGCTGCGCCTGGCGGCCAGCCAGACCGTGGCCCGGATGCTGGAGCGGGACGACTTCAAGAAGCGCTATGGCGCCAACCAGCCCATCGCCATCCACGAGTTCATGTACCCGCTGCTGCAGGGCTACGATTCGGTGGCCCTTGAGGCCGACGTGGAGCTGGGCGGCACCGACCAGAAGTTCAACCTGCTGATGGGTCGCGAGCTGCAGAAGGCCGAAGGCCAGGATCCCCAGACGGTGATCATGCTGCCGCTGCTGGAAGGCCTGGACGGCGTCAAGAAGATGTCCAAGTCCGCCGGCAACTACATCGGCATCAACGAAGCCCCCACCGAGATGTTCGGCAAGATCATGAGCCTGTCCGACGATCTGATGTGGCGCTACTTCGAGCTGCTGTCCTTCCGCCCCATGAGCGAGATCCAGCAGTTCAAGGACGACATCCAGGGCGGCGCCAATCCCCGCGACATCAAGATCCTGCTGGCCAAGGAGATCATCGCCCGCTTCCACAGCGAGGACGATGCCGAGGCGGCGCACCAGGACTTCATCCAGCGTTTCCAGAAGAACGCCATCCCCGACGAGATGCCGGAAGTGGAACTCAAGGCCGAGGGCGAAGGCCTGGCCATCGCCAACCTGCTCAAGGACGCCGGCCTGGTGGGCTCCACCTCCGAAGGCATGCGCATGATCAAGCAGGGCGCGGTCAAGCAGGACGGCGACAAGGTCACCGACACCCGCCTGGTGGTGGCTGTCGGCACCACCGCCGTGTTCCAGGTGGGCAAGCGCAAGTTCGCCCGGATCACCGTCGCCTGAGGCCGATGGTCCCAGAAAAAAGGCGCCCAGCGGGCGCCTTTTTCATTGCAGCTGTTCGGGCATGGACTCGTAGTCCAGCATGTCCCGGTGCACCCGCACCTGGCCCGAGCCTGTGTCCACCTTGAGCTCGGTGATGCCCTTGATCACCAGCCATACCGGCTGGGCGTCCAGGCCGAACTGGGGCCCGGATACCAGGTAATGGTATTCGCCGATGAACACCACCCAGTTGCCGATGACCAGGTGCTGGTCTTCCACGAAGCGGATCTGGGCCACCCCCTGCTGGGACTGGCGCAGGAAGGCCATGATCGCCTTGCGGCCACTCAGGTACTGGCCGTTGCCCTGGACGTCGGCACCGGGGTCTTCGAAGCGGGCATCGAAGTGGTAGAAGGTTTCCAGGCGGCCGTAATCCATGGCGGTATAGGCCTGCAGATAGTCCCGGGCCAGGTTGAGGGCGTCCTGGGCCCGGGCGGGCAGGGCCAGCAACAGCAGCAGCAAGGGATACAGCAGTGTTCTCATGGCTGGCGGTTCAGGTCGAAGGGCGGCAGGGACAGGTGCCATTTGATGGCGGCCAGGCGCAGCAGCAGGGTGGTGGCCAGGCCGGCCCAGAGCGCGGCCAGGGACGGCAGCCCAAAGGAAAGCAGCACCACCTGGGTGCTGGCGCCGGCGATGGCGGCGGTGGCGTAGATCTCCCGCTGCAGGATCAGCGGCATGGCGCCCCCCAGCAGATCGCGGATCATGCCGCCGGCCACCCCGGTCAGCAGGCCCATGCCCACCGCCACTATGGCCGGGCTGTCGAAGCTGAGCGCCTTCTGGGTGCCCAGCACCGTGAACAGGGCCAGGCCGAAGGCGTCGGCCCACAGCAGTATGGTACGCGGCGACAGGCCGCGGCTGGTGAGGCGGCCGCTCAGCCACTCGGTGGTGCGGGCGAAGTGATCCAGCAGCATGATGGAGGCCGCCACCGTGGCCAGGATCACCCAGAGATAGGTGGGATCCGCTATCCAGAACAGGGGCCGGGCGCCGATCAGCACGTCGCGGATGGTGCCGCCGCCGATGGCGGTGACCGTGGCCAGCACCAGCACCCCGAAGGGATCCAGGCGCAGCCGGCCGGCCATCAGCACCCCGGACAGGGCGAACACCACCACCCCGAACAGATCCAGCCAATAGAACCAGGTCGCCATCAGCTCAGCTCATCCAGGTGGATGTCCAGGGCCTTGACCGAGATGTGGATCTCCCGCACCGACAGCCACAGCGAGTAGATCAGCAGCAGCAGCGACAGCCCGAACAGCCACCAGCCCAGCTGGGACCAGCCCACATAGAGGGCCAGCATGGTGAAGACGCAGAACAGGAAGCTCATGGCGCCGGTCTCCTGCATGCGCTTGATGAGCTTGATGCGAATGCGGAAGTTGTCTATCTGGCGGCGGATCCGCTCGTCATGGGCCTTGTCGTGCATGGAGCGGATCAGGCTGGCCAGGTGCAAAAAGCGGTTGGAGTAGGCCAGCAGCAACAGCGAAATCGCCGGGAACAGCACCGCCGGCGTGGTCAGGGTCAGGCCCATGTCAGTCCTCTTTGCTTACCGGCAGCTGCTCGGCCTGCCAGCCCTTCCAATCGCCGACCAGGTGCTGGACCTGGCTGAAGCCGGCCTTTTCCAGGATGTCGGCGGCGATGCCGGCGCGGCGGCCGGAGCGGCAGTACACCACCACCGGCTTGTCCTGGTAGGCCAGCACCTCGGCCAGGCGGCCTTCCAGCTCGGTGTGGGAGATGTTGACGGCGTTCGGCACATGGCCGTCGGCGAACTCCTCTGGGGTACGCACGTCCAGGATCAGGCGTTCGGCCTGGGGCTGGGACAGCAGGGTCTGGGCATCGATGTCTTCCACGGCCCAGGCGGCGGGGGCCAGCAGGGCGACGGCAAGGATCAGCTGACGCATGGCTTTGCTCCTTAAATCAGGCTGCTCGGATGGGGCCTCCAGTTTACTCCCCGGCCGTCTTTACTGCCAGCCCAGCCATTGCCAGCTGGCCCTGGCCAGGGTCAGTACCAGCAGCCACAGCGGCAGGCTGAGGGCGGCCATGCGGTTGAGCCGGACCAGGTGCTGGCCCGAAGGGGCGGCCCGGCCGCCGACCCTGGGCCGGAACTGGCGGCGACCGGCCAGCAGCACGGGGCCGCCCAGCTCGCAGTCCAGGGCCCGGCCGGTGGCGGCCAGCAGCCAGGGCCGGCCGGGGCCGGCCAGGGCCCCGGGCGACAGCGGCAGCACCAGCCACAGCTGTACCAGGGGCGTCGCCAGCTGGCGCAGGGCGGCGGCCAGGGTCGCGGCCAGGTTGCCGAAGGGGCCCAGGCCGGGGCGGGCCGGGTGCCAGGCCTCGCCCAGCTCCAGGGCCAGGCGCAGGACCAGGGCCAGGGCCGGGTCGACCAGTACGGCGATGGTCACCAGCAGCAGCTGGTCGCTGAGCAGGCGCAGCTGCCAGTGGATGCCGGCCTTGGCCAGGCCCAGGGGGGAGAGACGGTCGGTGTCGCGCTTGAGCTGGCCGGCCAGCAGCGTCTTGGCGTACTGGTGCTGGCCGCCGGCCAGGGCCTGGACCAGGGCCCTGAGCCCGGCCTGGCGGCCATCGCTCAGGGCCAGGTAGAGCCAGAAGGCCCCCAGCAGCCAGTCAAGCTGGGCCAGGGCGCCCAGCAGCCAGACCAGGGCCGAAAACGGCAGCCACAGCAGTGCCCAGGCCAGGATCCCGGCCAGCCGGCGCTGGTAGGGACTGCGGTTTGGCCTGTTGACCTTGGCGGCGAGGCCCTCGGCCAGCTGCCGCCAGACTTGCCAGGGCGGCGTCAGCGGCAGCAGCAGGGCGGCCAGCCAGGCCGCCCAGGGGGCCAGCAGCTCAGGCCAGTTCACTGCCTTTGAGGCGACGGGCGATGGCCATCACCATCTCGGCGGAGTGGCGACCGGCGGTTTCCAGGAAGCTCTCGAAGGAGGTGGGGGATTCCTTGCCGGCGATGTCGGACAGGGCCCGGATCACCACGAAGGGCACCTCGAACTGGTGGCAGGCCTGGGCGATGGCGGCCGCTTCCATTTCCACGGCGGCCATGCCGGGGAAGGCGGCGCGGGTCTTCTCGACCCGTTCCGGGTCGGACATGAAGATGTCGCCGGTGGTGATCAGGCCGGCCTTGCAGGTCAGGTCGCCCAGCTCCTCAATGCTGGCCTGGGCTGCTGCCACCAGGACCGGGTGGGGCTTGAAGGCGGCCGGCATGCGCGGCACCTGGCCCAGCTCGTAGCCGAAGGCGGTCACGTCCACGTCGTGGTAGCGGACCTCGCTGGAAATCACCACGTCGCCGACGTTGAGCTCGGGATCGAAGCCGCCGGCGGAACCGGTGTTGATGACGCAGTCGGGGGCGAAGCGTTCCACCATGATGGTGGTGGCCACGGCGGCGGCAACCTTGCCGATGCCGGAGCGCATCAGCACCACTTCGACGCCGTCAAGCTGGCCGGTGTAGATCTCGCAGCCGGCGACCACCTCGGTCTGGCAGTTGTCGATACGACTCTTCAGGAGCGCCACTTCCTGTTCCATGGCGCCGATGATGCCGATTTTCATGGCTGTTCTCTTGGCAGATGGTTAGACCGCCTCATGATACATGAGGCTGTGGTCGCCGTTAACGCCCAGGCTGGCCAAAATCGCCTGGGCGCCCCGCATGCCCTGGGCCAGGGCGGTGACCACCAGATCCGCCCCCAGCACCAGATCGCCGCCGGCGAACACCTTGGGGTGGCTGGTACGCCCGCCCGGGGCCAGCACCCGGCCATGCTCGTCGGTCAGCACCCCCAGTTCGGCCAGGCCGGGCACCGGCGCCACCTTGAAGCCGAAGGCCTGGATCAGGGTGTCGCAGGCCAAGGTGAAGCGGCCGTCGGTTACCGGCTCTGGCCGGCGCCGGCCCTGGGCATCGGCTTCGCCCAGCACCGTCCGTTGCAGCTCGACCCCGGTCACCCGGTCCTCACCCAGGATCGCCAGCGGCTGGGCCAAAAAGCGCAGCTCGACCCCCTCTTCTTCGGCGTAGCGCAGCTCCCGGGGGGAGCCGGGCATGGCGTCCCGGTCGCGGCGATAGACCAGGGTCACCCTGGCGGCGCCCTGGCGGAGGGCGGTGCGCACGCAGTCCATGGCGGTGTCGCCGCCGCCCAGCACCAGCACCATCTTGCCGGCCTGGTCCAGGTGCGGGGCCTGCTCCTTCATCAGGGCGATGTCCTGGTCGCGCAGGTAGTCGCTGGCCTGGAGCACCCCGGGCAGGCTTTGGCCGGGCAGATCCGCCGACACCGGCCTGGGCGCGCCCAGGCCCAGGAAGACGGCATCGAAGTCCAAGACCAGCTCGGCCAGATGGAGCTGTTCGCCCAGGGCCTGGCCCAGGCGCAACTGCACGCCCATGGCCTCCAGCACCTTCCTGCGGCGGCGGATCACCGACTTTTCCAGCTTGAAGCCGGGGATGCCGTAGCTGAGCAGGCCGCCGATCTCGGCCTCCCTGTCGAACAGGGTTACCTGCACCCCGGCCCGGCGCAGCCTATCGGCACAGCCGATGCCGGCCGGACCGGCGCCGATCACCGCCACCCTTTGCGGCCGCTGGGGCACCTGGCTCAAGTCAGGGAACCAGCCGCCGTCGAGCAGCCTGTCGGCCAGATCCCTTTCGATCTGGCCAATGGTGACGGCGCCAAAGCCGGTGCCCTCCAGGGTGCAGGCCTTTTCGCAGAGCCTGTCCTGGGGACAGACCCGGCCGCACACCTCCGGCAGGGGGTTGCTCTGGTGGCAGAGCTCGCCGGCCTCGCGGTCGTGGCCCTGGCGGGCCAGTTCCAGCCAGCGGGGAATGGCGTTGTGCAGCGGGCACTGCCACTGGCAGTAGGGTACGCCGCAGTCCAGGCAACGGCCGGCCTGGGCCTTGCGGTCGTCGCCGCCCTGGGCGGCCTGGGGCTCGCGAAAATCCCGGCGTCGCTGCTCGGCCGGGGTGACGGGGCCGGTTTGGCGCTCGGTGTTCAGGTAATGCAGGGGATCTTTCATACCACCTCCTCGGCGCTGGGCAGGTAACGGCTCATGGCCTGGCCCTTGGGGCCGACCAGGCTGAAACGGGCCAGGCTGGCGGGCCAGTCGTCCAGCAGGGCCAGGGCCTGGGCCGACCGGCTGTGCTCCAGGTGGCTCTGCAGCAGCCGCTTGATCAGCACGCTGGCCCCCGCCACCTGGCCGGCGCCCTTGACCTGCAGCGGCTCGGCGCTCAGGTAGAGGGGATCCAGATCCAGCACCAGGGCCAGGCCGCCGGTCATGCCGGCGCCGAAGTTGCGGCCGGTGGCGCCCAGCACCATCACCAGGCCGGCGGTCATGTATTCGCAGCCGTGGTCGCCGAGGCCCTCCACCACGGCGGTGGCGCCGCTGTTGCGCACCGCGAAGCGCTCCCCGGCCTGGCCGGCGGCAAAGAGCTGGCCGCCAGTGGCGCCGAACAGGCAGGTGTTGCCCATGATCAGGCTCTGGCTGGCCTCGAAGCGGCTGCCGCCGGGGGGCTGCAGCACCAGGGTGCCGCCGGCCATGCCCTTGGCCACGTAGTCGTTGGCGTCGCCGGTCAGTCGCACCTCCATGCCCGGCACCAGGAAGGCGCCGAAGCTCTGGCCGGCCTGGCCCCGGAAATTAAGGTGGATGGGCTGGGGCGAGCCGGTATCGCCGAAGTCCAGGGCCAGCCTGCCGGCCAGGGCGGCGGGCACGGCCCTGTCGGTGTTGTTGATGGGGTAGTGGGCCAGCCAGGGCTGGCGGCCGGCCCCGGCCGCTTCGGCATCGGCCAGGATGGCGGCATTGAGGCCGGGCTCAGGCCGGTGGCGGACTATGGGAAAGTCCGGCCCCTGGGCCCGGGTGGTGAGCCGGCTCAGGTCCAGCTCGCCGCGGGGCCTGAGCCAGTGGGCCTTGCCCCTGAGCTTGGCCAGCGAGGCCACGCCCAGCTCGGCCAGCTGCTGGCGCACCTCCTGGGCCAGCATCTGGAAGAAGTGCTGGACCTGCTCCTGGACGCCCAGGAAGTGATCCCGGCGCAGGCGCTGGTCCTGGGTGGCGACGCCGGTGGCGCAGTTGTTGAGGTGGCAGATGCGCAGGTAGCGGCAACCCAGGGCCACCATGGGGGCGGTGCCGAAGCCGAAGCTGTCGGCGCCGAGCAGGGCCGCCTTGATGACGTCGCGGCCGGTCTTGAGGCCGCCGTCCACCTGCAGCGTTACCTGGTCGCGCAGGCCCTCGCGGATCAGCGCCTGATGGCTTTCGGCCAGGCCCAGCTCCCAGGGCGAGCCGGCGTACTTGATGGAACTGAGCGGGCTGGCGCCGGTGCCGCCGTCGTAGCCGGACAGGGTGATGTGATCGGCGCCGGCCTTGGCCACGCCACAGGCGATGGTGCCCACCCCCTGCACCGCCACCAGCTTGACGCTGATGCTGGCCCTGGGGTTGACGGCCCGCAAGTCGAAGATCAGCTGGGCCAGATCCTCGATGGAGTAGATGTCATGGTGGGGCGGCGGCGAGATCAGCGTGGTGCCGACCGTGGCGTGGCGCAGCGCGGCGATTTCGGCGGTGACCTTGTGGCCGGGCAGCTGGCCGCCCTCGCCGGGCTTGGCACCCTGGGCCATCTTGATCTGCAGCACCTCGGCGGTGGCCAGGTATTCCGGGGTGACCCCGAAGCGGCCGGAGGCGATTTGGCGGATCTTGGAGCGGGCCTCAGAGCGGCGCCGGGCGGGGGCCTCACCGCCCTCGCCGCTGTTGGAGCGGCCGCCCAGGGTGTTCATGGCCCTGGCCAGGGCCTGGTGGGCCTCGGGGGAGAGGGCGCCGATGGACATGGCGGCGGTGTCGAAGCGGGGGTAGAGGGCCTCGGCCGGCTCCACCTCTTCCAGGGAAATGGGCGGGCGATCGCTTTGGACGCTCAGCAGATCGCGCAGGTAGGTCACCGGTCTGGCGTGGACCTGGTCGCTGTAGCCCTGCCAGGCCTCGGGGCTCGGGCTTTGTACCGCTTCCTGCAGCAGCTGCACCACCTGGGGCTGCCAGGCGTGGAACTCACCGCCGGGCATGAACTTGAGCAGGCCGCCCAGCGGCAGGGGGCCGGGCAGGCCGGCCTGATCCCGCCATTGCCGCTGCTGGGCACTAAGGGCATCGAAGCCGTCGCCGCCGATGGGGCTGGTCAGGCGCGGGAAGCACAGGGCGCTGATCTCCTCGGCCAGGCCCAGTTGATCGAACAGGGCCGAGCCCCGGTAGCTGGCGATGGTGCTGATGCCCATCTTGGAGAGGATCTTGCGCAGGCCGGCGTCGATGCCGTTGCGGTAGTTGAGCAGCACCGTCTTGGCGTCGGCCTCCAGGTGGCCGCCGTCGGCCAGGGCCGCCAGGCTCTCGAAGGCCAGGTAGGGATAGACGGCGGTGGCGCCCAGGCCCAGCAGCACCGCGAAGTGGTGGGCGTCGCGTACGGTGGCGGATTCCACCAGGATGTTGGTGTCGCAGCGCAGCTCCCTGGTCACCAGGCGCTGCTGCACGGCGCCCACGGCCAGGGGCGCCGGGATCTGCAGCCTGTCCTGGTCTATGTCGCGATCGGTGAGCACCAGCAGCACGGCGCCCTGGCGGGCGGCCCGCTCGGCCTGATCGCAAAGCGCCGTGATGGCCTGGTCCATGGGCTGGTCGTCCGGGAAGGCCAGGGACAGCCGGTGACTCTTGAAGTGGGCCTGATCCAGGTTCTGCAGCTGGCGCAGATCCGAGTAGAGCAGCACCGGCGAGGCGAACTGCACCCGCCGGCCGAGGCCCGCGGTCTCGCAGAAGACGTTGTGCTCGCGGCCGATGCAGGTGGTCAGCGACATCACGAAGGCTTCGCGCAGCGGATCCATGGGCGGGTTGGTGACCTGGGCGAAGCGCTGGCGGAAGTAGTCGTAGAGGCTGCGGGGCTGGTTTGACAGCACCGCCAGGGGAGTGTCGTCGCCCATGGAGCCGATGGGCTCCTTGCCGTCCCGGCCCAGCACCAGCAGCACCTCATGGAGCTCCTCCCGGCTCAGCCCGAAATGCTTCTGGTAGCGCCTGAGCCGGTCGTCGCCGAAGTCGCGCTGGCCGGCCTGGCTGGCGGGCAGGGCCTCGAAGGGCACCAGCTCCTGGTGGGATCTTTCCAGCCAGTCCCGGTAGGGATGGCGGGCGCCCAGCTCGTCGTCTATGGCGTCCGACTGCCAGATCCGGCCGCTGTAGCTGTCCACGGCCAGCAGCTGGCCGGGGCCGACCCGGCCCTTGGCCACCACCTCGTCGGCGGCGTAGTCCCAGATCCCTACCTCCGAGGCCAGGGTGAACAGGCCGTCGTCGGTCTGCACCCAGCGGGCCGGACGCAGGCCGTTGCGGTCCAGCTGGCAGGCGGCGAAGCGGCCGTCGCACATCACCACCCCGGCCGGGCCGTCCCAGGGCTCCATGTGCATGGAGTTGAATTCGAAGAAGGCCTTGCGCTCGTCGCTGAGGGTGCCGTCCTGCTCCCAGGCCGGTGGCATGATCAGGCGCATGGCCCGGAACAGATCCATGCCGCCGGCCAGCAGCAGCTCCAGCATGTTGTCCATGGACTGGGAGTCGGAGCCGTCCTCGCAAATGAAGGGCCTGGCCTGGGGCAGATCCGGCAGCAGCGGCGAGGCCAGCTTGTAGGCCCTGGCCCGGGCCCAGTGGCGGTTGCCGGCGATGGTGTTGATCTCGCCGTTGTGGGCCAGGTAGCGAAAGGGCTGGGCCAGGGGCCAGCGCGGCAGGGTATTGGTGGAGAAGCGCTGGTGGAACAGGCAGATGGAGCTGGTCAGGCGCAGGTCGGCCAGATCCGGGTAGAAGCGGGGCAGATCCGCGGCCAGCACCAGGGCCTTGTAGACGATGACCAGGCAGGACAGCGACACCACGTAGGCGTCCAAGCCCTGATCGGTGAGCCGCTTTTCGAGCCGCCGGCGGGCCATAAACAGCCGCCGCTCCAGCTCCCGCTTGCGCCAGCCCGGCGGGGCATTGACCAGCACCTGCTCGATACGGGGCCGGCAGCCGTGGGCGATGGGGCCCAGTACGCTTTCGTCCACCGGCACCGGTCGCCAGCCGGCGATGGACAGGGTCTCCACCTCCAGCTCCTTTTCCAGCAACTGGCGGACCTGGGCGGCCCGGTCCGGATCCCGGGGCAGGAACAGCATGCCGACGGCAAAGCGCCGGGACAGGCGCCAGTCCTGCTCGGCGGCCAGGGTACGGAAGAAATCAACGGGCAGGCGCAGCAGCAGGCCGCAGCCGTCACCTGTCTTGCCGTCGGCGGCGACACCGCCCCTGTGCTGGAGCCGGCCCAGGCCCTGCATGGCCAGGCGGATCAGGCGATGACTCTCCTGGCCCTGGGTGTGGGCGATGAGGCCGAAACCGCAGTTGTCGTGTCCTTCAAGCATGCTGCACCTCCACTGCTATTTATGCGGCAAATCAGCATAATTAGCGTTAAAGCGTTGTTGCGAGCAGCCCAGATTAGCCACAAAAACGGGGTCTGGTCAAATATTGGTCGAGCATGGGCTCTAATAAAGATTCCATAAAAAACGGCGCCGAAGCGCCGTTTCTCGAGCCGGATTCAGGGGCTCAGGGGCGATAGCCGCCGGGGACGCCCTTGGTGGTCACGGCCACGGCGTCGTGGGCATGGAGGCTCTCCAGGTGGTTGACCCTGACCTGGAAGTCGCTGATGCCGGCCAGGTTGTTCAGGGCGTGCTGGATCCGGCGGGCGGCGTCCTCCACGAACATCAGGTTCTGGCCGTTGAGGCGGGCGAATTCCTGTTCGTCCTCGCGCTTGACGGCGGCCTGGACCGGGGTCTTGAGGGTGTCCTCGATATGGTCCACCAGGGCCTTGACCGGCAGCTCGTCGACCTCGGCCAGTTTGACCCGTACCTCGGCGATGGAGCGCTGGGAATGGGGGGTGGCCACTATGCCTTCTGTGGTGCCCAGCCACTGGTGCACCTCGGCCATGGATACCGCCTCGCTGGCGCCGAAGCGGTCCTCGAAGGCGGCCTGGATCAGCTGGCGGGCCAGGGCGGCGGAGCAGGGGCAGGTGGAGGAATAGGGCACTTCCACGGCCAGCTCGGCCTCAAAACGGCCCTCGACCAGCTCGCCGGTGACGGCCACAGGGTAGGCCTTCCAGCCGGATTTGCCGCTGAGCAGGGAATCGCGCTTGAGGTGGTAGTCGAAACGGAAGCAGACCCTGGCGCTGTCGCTGATGTCCTGGTGGCTTGCCACGAAGCCTTCCAGCAGTGTTTGCAGGGCGGACAGGCCCAGGCCCTCGCCGGCGGCCAGCTCTTCCAGCAGCAGGTAGAGGCGGGACATATGGATGCCCTTGGCAGAGACGTCAATCAGGTTGACGAAGGCTTCCACCTTGGCACTGACGGGACGTGCCGCATCGGCATCGGTGCGAACACAAAGGGGCTGGGCGATCTCGCCCATGCCGACCCAGTCCAGGCGGCCTTCGGTTTGCGCCTTGGTGTGGTTGGCGATATCCGGCATCTTGGCTGGCATTGATGACTCCGTTTGACTACAGCGCAGGTCGCCCCGGGCGACGAGGTGTGGCTTTATAACACATTTGTGGCGGCGCCTCATCCTGGCAGGCGTTGCCCGGCGCCCGGCGAGCGGCGACAATAGGACAATCCCTGGACAAGGACCCCTCTCCCCATGATGAAGATCTGGGCCCAGACGTTTATCGAGATCCTGACCCGCCTGGGCACGGTGCGCTTCAGTATCGCCCTGGTCAGCCTGATCCTGATGCTGTCGCTGATCGGCAACAGCACCACCCGCATCCTGCTGCACGGCACCGTCACCGTGCTGGATATCTTCACCCCCATACTGCTGACCTTGCTGACGGCGCCCTGGATCCTCTATTTCTTCCTGGAGATGATCAGCCAGCTGGACAAGAGCCGCCAGGAGCTGCGCCAGCTGGTGGAACAGCTGGAGCAGATGCGGGCCCAGGACAAGGTGCTCAACGAGAGCCTCAAGGACAAGGTGGACCAGCTCAACTTCGAGATAGAGGAGCGCAAGAAGGCCGAGCAGGCCCGCCAGGAGGCCATAGACAGGCTCAGCCTGGAGGTGGTGGAGCGCAAGAAGACCCAGGAGTCCCTGGCCGAGCAGACCGCGCTGCTGCGCTCCTTCATCAATTCCTCGCCGGACATGATCTATTTCCGCAACGAGAAGGGCATCTTCTACGGCTGCAACAGGGCCGTGGAGGAGGTCACCGGCAAGTCCGAGCAGGAGCTGATCGGCCTGTCCCCCTTCGAGGTCTACCCGGACGAGGTGGCGCTGATGGCCATCGAGACCGACAAGCACGTCTTTGAAACCAACCAGCACATCACCTACGAGCAATGGCTGGAATACCCGGACGGCCGCAAGGCCCTGTTCGAGATGCGCAAGGTGCCCTTCTTCTCCGCCTCCGGCAAGCGCCTGGGCCTGCTGGGCTTCGGCCGCGACATCACCGAGCGCAAGAAGGCCGCCGACGCCCTGGAAAAGGCGGCCAGGGAAAAGACCCAGTTCATCGCCACCATCAGCCACGAGCTGCGCACGCCGCTGAACGGGGTGGTGGGCCTGGCGCGGATGCTCAGGGACACCGAGCTGACCGAGGAGCAGCGCTCCTTCGTCAACACCATCTATGTGTCCTCGGTGACCCTGGGCAACATCTTCAACGACATCATCGACATGGACAAGATGGACAGGCGCCGCCTGGCCATAGTGCCGGAAAGGGTGAATTTCCCCGAGTTCCTGGCCGATCTGCAGAACCTGGCCGAGCTGCTGGCGGGCCAGAAGGGCCTGGATTGCGTGTTCAGCATCGACGGCGAGCTGCCGGAGCAGGTCCATATCGACGGCACCCGTACCCGCCAGGTGCTGTGGAACCTGCTCGGCAACGCCGTCAAGTTCACCGATCAGGGCCGGGTGGGGATCCGGGTGCAGCTGAGCCCGGGCGAGCAGGGCCAGATCGAGGCCCGTTTCGAGGTGTTCGACACCGGCATCGGCATCCCCAAGGCCGAGCAGGACAAGATCTTCGCCATGTATTACCAGACCGAGGGCGGTGGCCGTAAGCACGCCACCGGCACCGGCATCGGCCTGGCGGTGTCCAGGACCCTGGTGGAGGCCATGGGCGGCTCCCTGGCGGTGAGCTCGGAGCCCGGCCAGGGCTCGGTGTTCACCCTGTGCCTGAGCCTGCCGCCGGCCGACGGCCAGGAGCCCGAACCACAGGAGCAGGAAAGCCCCAGCCTGGACATCCTGCTGGTGGAGGACATCGAGCTCAACGTCACCGTGGCCCGCTCGCTGCTGGAGAAGCTGGGCCACAGGGTGACGGTGGCCATGACCGGCCAGGCGGCCCTGGATGCCGTGGCGGCCCAGGCCTTCGATCTGGTGCTGCTGGACATCCAGCTGCCGGACATGACCGGCTTCGACGTGGCCATCGCCCTGCGCGAGCGGGACGACTGCCAGGAGCTGCCGATCGTGGCCCTGACCGCCAACGTCATCAGCGACAAGGATGAGTACCTGGAGAACGGCATGGACGACGCCATCTCCAAGCCGCTGTCGGTGGAGTCGCTGCGGCTGATCGTCGACGAGTTCTTCGGCGGCCCCGGCGGCGGCTACCAGCTGGTGCCCGACAACGGCGAGGATCCGGAGCAGGATCAGCTGCTGGACGTGGAGATGCTCAGCCAGTACCTGGAGGCGGTGGGCCCGGACATCCTGCTGCAGTCCGCCCGGCTGTTCAGGGAACAGATGCCGGAATACATGTCGATACTGGAGTCCAACCTCACCGCCGAGGACGTCAAGGGCACCAGTTGTGAGGCCCACAAGATCAAGGGCGCCGCCGGCGCCATCGGCCTCAAGCGCATCCAGCAGCTGGCCAACCAGGCCCAGCACAGCGAGCTGCCGGCCTGGGCCGAGAACATCCAGGACTGGGTGGAGGAGATCGGCCAGAACTGGCGGGCGGATCTGGACTACCTGGAGCAGTGGCTCAGGCAGCAATGACAAGGCCCCGGCCGGGGCTGGACAGCAAAAAGGCCCCGGTTGGGGCCTTTTCTTATTCGGCGGCTTCCAGCTCGCCGCAGAAGCGGTAACCTTCGCCGTGGATGGTGGCGATGATCTCCGGGGTCTCCGGCACGCTCTCGAAGTGCTTGCGGATGCGGCGGATGGTCACGTCCACGGTGCGGTCGTGGGGCTTGAGCTCGCGGCCGGTCATCTGCTTGAGCAGGTCGGCGCGGGTCAGGATCTTGCCCGGGTTCTCGATGAAGTGCTGCAGGGCGCGGAACTCGCTGCGGGGCAGCTTGAAGCTCTCGCCCTTGGGGCTCAGCAGGGAGCGGCTGTTCACTTCCAGGGTCCAGCCGTTGAACTTGTAGCGCTCGACCTGGGCGGCCTCTTCGCTCTTGCCGGTGGACAGGGTGCGACCCAGCAGGTTGCGGGCACGTATGGTCAGCTCGCGGGGGTTGAACGGCTTGGTGATGTAGTCGTCGGCACCGATCTCCAGGCCGAGGATCTTGTCCACCTCGTTGTCACGGCCGGTCAGGAAGATCAGGCCCATGTCGCGGTGCTCGCGGATCTCCCGGGCCAGCAGCAAGCCGTTCTTGCCGGGCAGGTTGATATCCATGATCACCAGGTTGATGGGGTTGTTGGCCAGGGCCGAGTGCATCTCTTCTCCGTCGCTGGCTTCATGCACCACATAGCCCTCGGCCTCGAACAGGCCTTTGAGGGTGGTGCGGGTCACTGTCTCGTCTTCGACAATGAGGATGTGCGGGGTTTGCATGGGCAATACCTAAGTTAATCTCGACAAAATTCGCATCGACTTCGTGCAGAAGAGCGCACTTGTTGCTACTTCCCTGAATTCTAGCAACTCCGTCCTGTGATGATGATGAACCCTTAAAATCAGCGGCTGTAACCTAAAGCTGACTTTTAGGCACAGAGTCCAACATTTAGTTCATGCGGCACATGAAAAAACAGGCGGTTAAGTGACCGCGTTGGTCAAAAATGCGCCCCTGCAAGTGGGGCGCGCAAGTATACTGCACTTAACAGCTCACTAACAACCCAAGTCAGGGTATGGCTTTTGCCCCGGCTTGGGGCCTACACTCAAGCTAGCCCTGCAGCAGAGGAAAAATGCGGCATGTCCGTTTGGGAACATTATCGAAACACCGTGTTTCTCATGCCCCAGCCCCTTTCCCGGCGCCTTTCTTTTGCCATTATCACCGCCCACAACCCCCAAGGCCGCATTTTGTCACCGGCCGCCAACCTGAGCCGCGACAGCCGGCTGCGCCTGGAACTGGAAACCGCCGGTTTCCGCTCCCGTCCCCTGTGGGGCTGTTCACCCGACTTCCAGCACCAGGAAAAATCCTGGGCGGTGCTGATGCATCGGGATCAGGCCCTGGCCCTGGGCCACAAGCTGGAGCAGAACGCCATCTACTGGGTGGATCGGGATCTGCTGTTTCTGACCCCCTGCCTGATGCAGGAAGAAGACGAGGAATGCCTGGGCCTGTTCAGCGAACGGGTACACCGCCAGGCCCCCATGGGGCTCTGGCCCAAGCCCAGGTGACAAAGGCGGGATCAGGGGGTATAACTGACCCGTGGTCATTTAAAGGAGGCGCAGATGCCATCCCAGGTTACCCCTTTCCCCAAGCAGGCCGGCGGCAATACCGAACTGGCCGCCCTGCTGGAACGCAGCCAGAGGGCCTTCCGGGAGGCGCCCTGGCCCAGCCTGAAGGTGCGCCGCCAGCGCCTCAAGACCCTCAAGAAGCTGCTGCTGGCCAACCAGGAGGCCCTGATCGAGGCCATCAACGCCGACTACGGCATGCGCAGCCGCAACGAAACCCTGCTTGGCGAGCTGATGCCGTCCGTGGCCGGCATCAACCATGCCCTGGCCCACCTGGGACAGTGGCTGCGCCCCAGCCGCCGCAGCCTGGGCCTGCACCTGCAGCCCGGCTCGGCCCAGGTCCAGTACCAGCCCCTGGGGGTGGTGGGCATCATGGCGCCCTGGAACTATCCGCTGTTCCTGGCCATGGGCCCCCTGACCGCGGCCCTGGCCGCCGGCAACCACGTCTTGCTGAAGCTGTCCGAACACACCCCGGCCACCTCGGCCCTGCTGGCCAGGCTGATCGGCGAGCATTTCGAGCCCGAGCTGGTATCCGTGGTGGAAGGGGACGCCAAGACCGCGGTGGCCTTTTCCAAGCTGCCCTTCGATCACCTGCTCTTTACCGGCGCCACCGCCATCGGCCACCAGGTGATGCGCGCCGCCTCCGAACACCTCACCCCGGTGACCCTGGAGCTGGGCGGCAAGTCGCCGGTGATCGTCGCTCCGGACATGCCCCTGGAGCGGGCGGCGTCCCGCATCCTGTTCGGCAAGGCCTTCAACGCCGGCCAGACCTGCGTGGCCCCGGACTACGTGCTGCTGCCCAGGGGCAAGGCCAGGGCCTTCGCCGAGGCGATGCTGGCCCGGTTCCAGGCCCGCTACCCCGACTGGCGCCACAACAACGACTACAGCTCCATCATCAACGGCCGCCAGTACGGCCGGCTGCAGGGCTACCTGGCCCAGGCTTCGGAGGCCGGGGTGGCGATCCTGGGTGCAGGCGAGGGCGACGAGCTGCATCGGCGCCTGGGCCTGCAGCTGCTGCTCAACCCGCCCAGCCACCTGGCGGTGATGCAGGAGGAGATCTTCGGGCCGCTGCTGCCGGTCATCGAGTACGACGACCTGGACGAGGCCGTCGCCTTCGTCCAGGACAGGCCCAAGCCCCTGGCCCTGTACCTGTTCAGCCACGACGGCAAGACGGAGCGGCGGCTGCTGGGCCGGATCCGCGCCGGCGGCGTCTGCGTCAACGAGACCCTGCTCCATGTGGCGGTGGACGATCTGCCCTTCGGCGGCGTCGGCCATTCCGGCATGGGCCAGTACCACGGCCACGAGGGCTTCCTGACCTTCAGCCATGCCCGCAGCCTGGTGCGCAAGGGCCGGCTGTCCAGCACCGCTCTGGTCTACCCGCCCTACAAGGGCAGGCTGCTGAAGCTGCTCAGCGCCTGGCAACTGCGCTGACATGGACAGGCGGGCCTTCCTCAAGCTGAGCCTGGGCACCAGCGCGGCGCTGGCCTTGCTGGGCTGCTCGCCCAGGCTACCGGACGGGGCCTGGACGGCGGAGCAAAGGGCTCTGTGGCGGGCCTGGATCCCGGCGGTGCTGTCGCACTACCGGCACGATCCGGAGCTGGTGCTGGCCAAGCTGGAAGCCAAGCTGCTGGCGCTGCCCAAAAGGGAGCGGCGCCAGCTGAGTCAGCTGCTTGATCTTCTGGCCAGTCCCTGGCTGGTCGGCCCGTTGTGCGGCCTGTGGCGGCCCTGGCCGGATGCCGGCATCCAGGAGCGCAGCCAGGCCCTGGACGGGCTCAGGCGGCACTGGCTGAGGCCGGCCCGCCAGGCCTACAACGCCCTGGTGCAGCTGATCACCCTGGCCGCCTTCACCGCCCCGGCCTTGCAGCAACAGCTGGGCTATCCCGGCCCCCTCTTTCCCGAGCAACTGATCACCAGGCCCAATGACTATTCCTGATCCCATAGCCCAGGGCATCGCCAACGGCTGGGCGGTGAGCCCAGGCCACGCCCATGTCGGCCAGGTGCTGGACGCCGACGTGGTGGTGGTGGGCAGTGGCGCCGGCGGCGCCATCACCGCCGAGCGCCTCAGCCGCACCGGCCTCAAGGTGCTGCTGCTGGAGGAGGGGCCGCTGCGCTCCTCCAACGACTTCAACATGGACGAAGGCTGGTCCTACGCCGAGCTCTACCAGGACGGCGCCGCGCGCCAGACCCGGGATGGCGCCATTGCCATACTGCAGGGCCGGGCCGTGGGCGGCTCCACCCTGGTCAACTGGACCTCCAGCTTCCGGACCCCGGAGCGGACCCTGGCCCACTGGCGGGCCCAGGGCCTGGCCCTGGACGGCCTGGAGCGCTGGTTCGAGGTGATGGAAAAAGACCTCAACATCAGCCCCTGGCGGCTGCCGCCCAACGGCAACAACGCCAGGCTGGCCCTGGGCTGTGAGCGGCTCGGCATCCCCACCGGGGTGATCGCCCGCAACGTCAGGGGCTGCTGGAACCTGGGCTATTGCGGCCAGGGCTGTCCCACCAACGCCAAGTTGTCCATGCTGGTCACTCACATCCCCAGGGCCCTGGACCAGGGTGCGGCCCTCGTTTATGGCGCCAGGGCCTGGCGCATCGAACTGGAGGGGGGCAGGGTGGCCGGCCTGGCCTGCCATGACAGCGACGGCAGGCCCTTCCATGTGCGCTGCTCGACCCTGGTGCTCAGTGCCGGTGCCATAGGCTCGCCGGCGCTGCTGCTGCGCTCCGGCCTTGAGGACGACGCCGGCCATACCGGCCGTGGCACCTTCCTGCACCCGGTGCTGATGAGCTTCGCCCGTTTCGACGAGGAGATAGCGCCCTATCACGGCGCGCCCCAGTCCATCCACAGCGACCACTTCCAGTGGCAGCAGGACCACATCGGCTACAAGCTGGAGGCCATGCCGCTGCAGCCCATGCTGGCGGCGGCCCTGCACCGGGCCCACGGTGAGCGCCACAAACGGCTCATCGGCGACCTGACCCACACCAGCGCCATGCTGGCCCTGGTGCGGGACGGCTTCAGCCAGGACTGGCCCGGCGGCCAGGTCGAACTGGACGACGACCAGCAGCCGGTGCTGGACTACCCCCTGCACGAGCGCCATTTCGCCTACTTCCGGGGCGTACTCAGGCAGATGCTCCATATCCAGATCGCCGCCGGCGCCAAGGCCATCTGGCCGCTGCACCAGGACGCCGAGCCCCTGCCCGGCGCCGAGGCCCTGTTCCAGCTCGAGCAGCTGGCCATGGTCCCCCACAAGCTGGCGGTGAGCAGCGCCCACGTCATGGGCGGCTGCGCCATGGCCACCGATCCGGCCAAGGGGCTGTGCGACGGCCTGGGCCGCCATTTCCAGGTGCCGGGTCTGTTCGTCAACGACGGCAGCCTCTTTCCCAGCAGCGTCGGCGCCAACCCCCAGCTCAGCATCTATGCCCTGGCCGGGCGCAACGCCGAGGCCCTGGCCGAGCGCCTGACTTCCTGAAGCCGCCGCCCGCGGCTAGAATGGGGGCACATGACGAGGAGGTGCCATGGAAGAAGCGGGCTGGCAGCAGCTGCCCTTGGCGCAGTTGCAACTGGGCATGTATGTCACCGCCATCGGTGGCCAGGACAGGCTGCTGGTGAAGCAATCCGGCTATCTGGAATCGCCCCAGGTGCTGGCGGCGCTCAAGGCCTCCGGCGCCACCACCGTCTATATCGACCCCAGCCGTACCCGTCAGCCACCGCAAGCGGCCAAGGCCAAGGCACAAAAGCCCCCCATCAGCCAGGATCAGGCCAGGGCCCTCTACCAGGAGGCCAGGGGCATGATGGGCCGCCTCTACGAGGACGTGAAGCTGGGCAAGGCCCCGGACGTTGTCGAGGCCAAGCGCCATGCCCGGGCCTTCATCAAGGGGGTGTTCGAGAACCCCGATGCCCTATCCTGCCTGACCCGCATCCGCGAGAAAGACGCCTACCTGATGGAGCATTCCCTCAACGTCTGTATCCTGATGGCGCTGTTCGCCCGCCACCTGGGCCTGGATGCCGAGCTGGTGGATCAACTGGCCATCGCCGGCCTGCTCCACGACATCGGCAAGATCAAGGTGCGCGAGAGCGTGCTGATGAAGCCGGGCAAGCTGACCGACGCCGAGTTCGAGGAGATGAAGTCCCACGTGGTGCATTCCCGGGCCATCCTCGAAAGCCAGCCGGACTTTCCCCAGGCCGTCATCGAGGTAGTGGCCAACCACCACGAGCGCCTGGACGGCAAGGGCTACCCCCATGGCCTGGGCGCCGAGCGGCTGTCCAGCTTTGATCGCATGATCGCCATAGTGGACGTGTACGACGCCATGACCGCCGAGCGGGTCTACAAGGCCGGCATGGCCCCCACCCAGGCATTGAAGATGCTGATGGAGCTTAGCGGCAGCCACTTCGACAAGGCCCTGGTGCAGCAGTTCGTGCGCTGCATGGGCATCTACCCGGTGGGCAGCCTGGTACGGCTGGCCTCGGGGCGGCTGGCGGTGGTGCTGGCCCAGGGCAAGGATCCCCTGACTCCCAGGGTCAAGGTGATCTACCACAGCCGCATGCGCTGCCACCTGCCGGCCCAGGAGCTGGATCTGGCGGTGATGCCGGATCGGATAGAGGCCGCCGAGGATCCGCGCCGCTTCGGTCTGGATCTGGCCCGGTACCTGTGACTAGAATGCGCCTCCCAAGTGGAAGGTGAGTGCACATGAGCGATTTCGAGACCCGGTTCGGCGGCATCATCCGCCTCTACGGCCCCCAGGCCGCCCAGACTCTCAAGGACAGCCACGTGGCCGTGGCCGGTATCGGTGGCGTCGGCACCTGGGTGGCGGAAGCCCTGGCCCGCTCCGGGGTCGGCAGGATCACCCTGATCGACATGGATGACGTCTGCGTCACCAACGCCAACCGCCAGATCCACGCCCTCACCAGCACCATAGGCCGACCCAAGGTCGAGGCCATGGCCGAGCGTGTCCGCGACATCAACCCGGACTGCCAGGTCGTCGAGGTGGACGACTTCGTGACCCCGGACAATGTCGCCGAGCTGTTCACCAAGGACATGGACATGGTGGTGGACGCCACCGATTCCATTGCCGCCAAGGCGGCCATGATCGCCCACTGCAAGCGCCATAAGATCCGCATCATCACCATAGGTGGCGCCGGTGGCCAGATCGATCCCACCCGCATCCAGGTCCGGGATCTCACCAAGACCATCCAGGATCCCCTGGCCCGCAAGCTCAAGGAGCGGCTGCGCCGGGACCATGGCTTTTCCAAGAACCCGGCCCGCAAGTTCGGGGTGGACTGCGTCTTCTCCGACGAGCAGTTGCGCTATCCCCAGGCCGACGGCAGCGTGTGCGCCGCCAAGCACGCCGAGGGCAGCATGAAGATGGACTGCTCGTCCGGGTTCGGGGCTTCCACCGTGGTCACGGCGACCTTTGGCTTCGTGGCGGTGGCCAGGGTGATCAAGAAACTGACTGGTGTTGGCTGATGCCCTTTGGGGCTGCGCCTTTTTCTGAGTTGCTTTGTGGAGTTTGAATTGGGTTCTTCGAGGTCGCCCGCCGCAGGGGATCTCGAAGAGCGCAGCCCATAACCGTTAGACCAAGCTGAAAAAGGCAGGTTAGCTCGACATATCTGTTCCGTAGGGCGTCGAGGGTTGTAAGCTAGAGCACCCACACCGTATCGAGTCGCCCATGATCCACTACCGCCAGGCCACCGCCGCCGATATTCCCCAGATGAGTGCCATCCGCCTGGCCGTGACCGAGAACGTGCTCTCGGATCCGGCCAAGGTCACCACCCTGATGTATGAAGACTACCTGGAGCGGCTGGGCCGGGGTTGGGTGGCGGAGGAAGGCGGCCAGGTGCTGGGCTTTTCCTATGCCGCCAGCGCCGACAACAGCATCTGGGCGCTGTTCGTGCTGCCCGGTCAGGAGGGGAGGGGCATGGGCAGGCGCCTGCTGGAACTGGCCACAAACTGGCTGTTCGAACGGGGCGCCGAGGCCGTGGTGTTGTCCACCGACGCCGACACCAGGGCCGACCGCTTCTACCAGGCCCAGGGCTGGCAGCGGGGCCAGGTGCATCCGGACGGCGAGGTCGGCTACCGGCTGCCGCGCCGGCGCTACCTGGGCCGAGCCCTGACTACATAGCCGGTATCCACCCCGAACCAGAACGCCTTGCCCCTGGGGTCGAAAAACATGTGCCTGACCGAGCCGCCGCCGGGCACCTTGGAGCGGCTGACGAACCTCAGGGTTTTGGTGTCGAAGGCCACCAGGCGGTTGGGGGTGACGCCGGTCTCGGCTATCCAGACTCGGCCGCTGTCATCCAGGGCGGTGCCGTAGGGGTGGCTGCCCCTTCCGCCCGGCATGGGCCATTCCCGGAAGCTGCCGTCGCCCGGGTCATGGCGGCCCAGAACGCCGCCGGCGTAATCCACATACCAGAGGGCGCCGTCCTGGGTGATTTCCAGACGCCTGGGTCTGGCCTCCTTCCTTGGAATTTCAACCAGGCTCAGCCTGCCGTCGCGCACGGTGGCCAGGTGGTTGCTGCCCAGCAGCACGGCCCAGGGGTTGCCGTCCTTGCCGAGCTTGATGCCGTAGGGCCTGGCCCTGGGCAGCGGCACCTTGAACACCTGCACCTGGCCGCTGGCGGTGTTGAGGTGGCCAAGGGCGTTGCTCCACTGGGCGCTGAACCAGATGTGGCCGGCGCCGTCCCAGATCAGGGTGTGGGGATCCACCAGCCCCCTGGGCATGGGATGGGAGTCGATGGCGCCGCTTTTGGGATCCAGCCGGCCAATGCTGGCGCTGCGGTTGCCGGCGTACCAGACGGCGCCGTCGGGGGCGACGATCAGGTTGTGGGGATGGGTACCCTTGGGCAGGGGGAAGCGCTTGAGGTCGCCGCTGCCCGGCTCCAGGCGGCCGATATAGTTGCCGGCCTGGCCGCAGAACCAGAGGCTGCCGTCCGGCGCCACCGCCGGATCCCGGGGCCGGCCGCCCCAGGGCACGGACCAGGCCTTCAGCTCCAGCAGATCCGGCAGCGGGGCCGGCTTGGCCAACAGGCTAAAGGGCAGCAGGGACAGCAGCATCAGCACCAGACGCATGGTCGGCTCCTTGGCGTGGCTTTTCTTGAGATTAGTCGCCCTGCTGGAAATGAACGACCAGGTTGCGGCCATGGGCCTTGGCCTGGTAGAGGGCCTGATCCGCCTCCTTGAGCAGCTCGCCGGGCGCTTGCCCATGGCTGAGGCTGGCCACGCCTATGCTGGTGGTCAGCGGCGGGAAGTCCGGCAGGGCCAGTTCGCTGACGGCCAGGCGCAGCCGCTCGCAGACGCTCAGGGCCGCGACTCTGTCTTCGCCCGGCATCAGCAGCAGGAACTCCTCGCCGCCCCAGCGGCACAGGTGGTCGCCGGTGCGCAGGGCTTCCCGCAGGCAATGGGCCGTGGCCACCAGCACGGTGTCGCCGCCGTCGTGGCCGAAGCGGTCGTTGATGCTCTTGAAGTGATCCAGATCCAGCAGCGCCAGCGAGAAGGGGCTCTTGGCGCGGCGATGGCGCTCCAGCAGGCCTTCCAGCAGCTTGCTGCCGGCCCGCCTGTTGGGCAGTTCGGTGAGGGCGTCGGTGTTGGCCATCACGTCCAGCCTCAGGGTCAGCTGCTGCAGGGCCTCGTTCTGCTCGGCCAGGTGGCGGGTGCGCTCGGCCACCGTCATCTCCAGCTCGGCATTGAGCTGGCGCAGGTCGGCCTCGGCCTGCCGGCGGCGGCGAACGTTGCGCAGCAGCACCAGCAGGTAGAAGAGCAGGGCCACGAAGAGCAGGGCGGCGCCCAGCACCACGTCCTTGTGCAGCTGGTAGAAGGATTCGGGCCTGTGATCGATGCGGCTGTCCGGCGGCAGCCGATCCAGGCTGATGCCGAAACGCTGCAGCTGCCGGTAGTCGAAGCGGGGCAGGAAGCGGCTCTTGGGACGCACCCCCAGTGCGGCGGGCTCTGCGCCGTCAAGAATGGCCAGGGCCATGGCCGCCAGGGCCCTGCCGTGCAGGTAAGGGTCATTCATCTGGCCACCGAGCACGCCGGTGCCGATCAGCAGCGGCCCCCACATGCCGTAGAAGGGGGCCGGGCTGGCCTGGCTCAGGGCGGGCAGATCCCGCTCGTAGGAAAAGTAGCGGCCCTGGTTGTCCTGGTGGATGGCCAGCAGCATCACCGCGCTCTGCCCGTCCAGCCCGGTCAGGCGCTGCTGCAGCCCGGCCAGGGCGTAGTCGTCCCAGATCTCCAGGGTGGCGCCTTGCCATTGGTCGGCAAGCGCCCTGGCCCGGGCCACCATCTGGGCGCCGAAGCCGGTCTTATCGCCCAGCAGCACGATGCGTTTCACGTCCGGCTGCAGGCGCATGATCAGCGCCAGGTTTTCCTCAATGGCCATGCCCTCCAGGATGCCGGCGAAGTTGGCTCTGCCCTGGAGGCTTCGTGGCTCGAAGGCGTTGACGCCGCCAAACACCACGGGGGTATCGCCGAACAGGTGCTGGCCCTGCGCCAGCAACAGGTTGAAGGCGGCGTCGTCGGAGCTGATCACCAGATCCGGCGTCATGGCCCGGTACTTGTAGGCCAGCAGCTCGGTAAGCAGGGCCAGCTGGCGCCGGTCGTCGGTGAAGCGGCGGGCGTCCATGTACTCGATATGGAGATCCTCGCCGGCCACCCGGCCGGCCAGGCCGTCACGCACGCCCTGGGTCAGCTCGGCGGTCCAGATGTACTGGGGATGGTAGGAATTGAGCAGCAGCACCCTTGGGCCGGCCAGGGCCGGCAGCGCCAGGAACATCAGCAGGATGAAGGCCGCGCGTTTCGGCATGGGCTGCCCCTGTGGTGCATTCACCTAAGTATAAAGCGCAAGCCAGGCAGCCACTTGCGCTATCGTCATCTGTGTTTTTATCCAGTATGCTTGGGGCAACCCCCAAACGGAGTCCCACCTTGCCACAAGGCTTCCTGCTCAGCCGCCACAGCTTCGACCAGGGCGACAACACCCGGATCCACTACTGGCTGGCCACCGACCAGGGGCCGGCCAAGCTGGTGATCGAGGGTGAGCGGCCGGTGTTTATGGTCAGGACAAGCGACCGCAAGCAGGTGCAGGAGGCCCTGGCGCCGGTGCCCCACCAGTGGCGGGAGCTGGGCTTCCGGGACTTCGGGTTAGAGCCTGTGGCCATGCTCTATTTCCCCACCATAGACGCCCACCGCCGGGCCCAGGCGCTGCTGCAGAACCGTGGCATAGAGGTGCTGGAAGGGGATCTTCGCCTCCACGACCGTTTTCTTATGGAGCGCTTTGCCCGGGGCGGCGTTCAGTTCCAGGGCCAGGCCAGGCAGCGCGAGGGCTATCTCGAATACAGTCAGGTGCGCCTCAAGGGCGCCGAGGTAACCCCGGACTTCAAGGTGGTGTCCCTGGACATCGAGTGCTCGGCCAAGGGCGAGCTCTATTCGGTGGGCCTGTACGGCCAGGGCCTGGCCAGGGTGCTGATGGTGGGCGAGCCCGAGCCCGCCGAGCTGGAGATCCACTGGCTGGCCGACGAGCGGGCCCTGCTGCAGGCCCTGGAGGCCCAGCTGCAGGCCCTGGATCCGGACGTCATCATCGGCTGGTCGGTGGTGGCTTTCGACTTCCGGCTGCTGCTGCAGCGGGCCGAGCGGCTCGGCCTGCGCCTGAAGCTGGGTAGGGGCGGGGGCACGGCGACCTTCCGGGAAGGCCGCGAAGGCGGCCAGGGCTTTTTGACCCTGCCGGGGCGGGTGGTGCTGGATGGCATCGACGGCCTCAAGAGCGCCACCTACCACTTCGAAAGCTTCAGCCTGGAATTCGTCGCCCAGGCCCTGCTGGGACGGGGCAAGGCCACCGAGGACGTGGACAACCGCCTGGCCGCCATCGAGCACGACTTCCGCCACAACAAGCCCAAGCTGGCCGCCTACAACCTGGAGGACAGCAAGCTGGTGTGGGACATCTTCGAGCACACCAGGCTGCTGGACTACCTGCGGCTGCGGGCTCAGCTCACCGGCCTGGAGCTGGACCGCAGCGGCGGCTCGGTGGCGGCCTTCACCAATCTCTACCTGCCCCGGCTGCACCGGGCCGGCTATGTGGCCCCCAACCTGCCCGCCGGCGGCGGCCTGGCCAGCCCCGGCGGCTACGTGATGGATCCGCGGCCCGGCCTCTACGACAACGTGCTGGTGCTGGACTTCAAGAGCCTCTACCCCAGCATCATTCGCACCTTCAAAATCGATCCCATGGGCCTGATCGAAGGGCTGCGCGAAGAGGACGCCATACCCGGCTTTCGCGGCGGCCGCTTCTCCCGCGACAAGCACTTCCTGCCGGCCATCATTGCCGATCTCTGGGCCCAGCGGGACATCGCCAAGCAGCAGAAGGACGCGGCCCGCTCCCAGGCCATCAAGATCATCATGAATTCCTTCTACGGGGTGCTGGGCTCGGGGGGCTGCCGCTTCTACGACACCCGCCTGGCCAGCTCCATCACGTTGCGCGGCCACGAGATCATGCAGCAGACGGCAAGCTGGATAGAGGAGCTGGGCCACCAGGTGATCTACGGCGACACCGACTCCACCTTCGTGTGGCTGAGCGGCCAGCCCAGCGCGGATGAGGCGGACGCCATCGGAAAGGCCCTGGCCGCCGAGATCAACCAGCGCTGGCAGCACAGGCTCAGGGAGGAGCTGGCTCTGGACTGCCTGCTGGAGCTGGAGTTCGAGACCCATTACCGGCGCTTCCTGATGCCCACCATCCGCGGCTCCGAGGCCGGCTCCAAGAAACGCTACGCCGGCCTGGTGGTCAAGGACGGCCAGGAGCAGCTGGTGTTCAAGGGCCTGGAAACGGTGCGCAGCGATTGGACCGCCCTGGCCAAGGCGTTCCAGACCCGGCTCTACGCCATGGTGTTCCACGGCGAGGATCCCTGCGACTACATCCGCGACATCGTCGAGCGCACCCGGGCCGGGGAGCTGGACGAGCAGCTGGTGTACCGCAAGCGGCTCAGGCGCAGGCTGGACCAGTACGTGAAGAACGTGCCGCCCCAGGTGCGGGCGGCGCGCCTGGCCGACGAACGCCGCCGCGAGCAGGGCCTGGCGCCGCGCTACCAGAACAAGGGCTGGATCCGCTACCTGATCACCCTCAAGGGTCCCGAGCCGGTGGACTACCAGAGCGCCGCCATCGACTACCAGCACTACATCGACAAGCAGCTCAAGCCGGTGGCCGAGGCCATACTGCCCTTCGTGGGGCTGGACTTCGACAGCCTGGTGGACGGCCAGCTGGGGCTGTTCTAGCCGGCCCGGTTCACCACCTTTTGTTACAAAGAAGACCGACTCTTAGCCTTCCCTTCCTTGAGATGAAAATCCTCCATCCCTATGATGGAGCTCATTTTTTACCTTCCACTAACGCAAGGCGTAGGGACACGACAGATGAAAAAAACCACCCTGGCCCTGGCGGCCCTTGCCCTGGCCACCGGCAGCGGCCTGCTCTGGTCCAAGGGCCAGCAGCCCGCCACCCCGGCCGAGGCCTGGCAGGCCTTCTCCACGCTGCTCAAGGAAGAATACGCCTACCAGGAAAGGGCCGATCTGGACGCCCTGCTGGCCCGTTTTGCGCCCAAAGCCCAGGCGGCCAAGGACGAGCAGGAACTGGTGGACCTGATGCAGCAGCTGACCAAGCACTTCCAGGATCCGCACCTGAACGTGGGGCCCTACGATGAACGGGATTACAGCGTCATGCCCACCGGCTCCGACATCTGGGCCAGGGCTGAGCAGGGCCGCTTTGTGGTGGAGGACGTCAAGGGCGGTTCGGCCGCCCTTGAGGCCGGCATTCGCCCCGGCGACCAGATCCTGGCCGTGGACGGTGTGCCGGCGGCCCAGGCCGCCGCCGCCGTGTTCGGCCGCAAGCCTGACGAGCTGGCGCCAAGCCAGCTGCTGTACGGCCTCAACGTGGCCCTGGGTGGGCGCCGCAACCAGGGGCGGACCCTGGTGATCGAGCGAAACGGCGCCAAGCTTAGCCACGAGCTGGCGGCCAGCTACCAGGCCATCAACCAGTTTCGGGACGGGGCGCCGCTGTCCTACAAGCGCCATGGCAAGCTGGGCCATATCCGCTTCAACAACAGCCTGGGCCGGGACGACACCGCCGCCGCCTTCAGCGCCGCCCTTGCCGAGCTGGCCGATACCGACGCCCTGCTCCTGGATCTGCGCAACACCCCCAGCGGCGGCAACACCGGCGTGGCCGAACCCATCCTTGGCCACTTCGTCACCGAGCGGCGTCCCTACCAGGCCTACCGGGTTCAGGAGCCCGGCCTGCCCTACCACAAGGCGCCGCTGCGCCAGGCCTTTGTCCAGCCGAGCCAGCCTTATTACGGCAAGCCGGTCGTGGTGCTGGCCGGGCGCTGGACCGGCAGCATGGGCGAGGGCATGACCATCGGCATGGAGGCCCTGGGCGCCGAAGTGTTCGGCGCGCCCATGGCCGATCTGCTGGGGGGGATCAAGTCGGTGATCCTGGATGGGACCCGGATCCGCGTCGAGCTGGGCTTCGAGCGTATCTACCATGTGGACGGCCGCTTCCGGGAAGACTACCAGCCGCCGCACCTGAGCATACCGGCGGACACCGATGCCGAGGGCGAGGATCCGGCGCTCAAGGCGGCCCTGGCCCATCTTAGCCGGACCGTGGCGCGCTGATGGCGATTGGGCGAGGTCAGGCCTTCAGCCAGGCCCTGGCCTCGTCCATGCTTTCGAAGTAGCGGCTCTCGCCGTCGATAAACCAGCTGCCCACCTTGGTCAGCCATTTCTCCCAGGTGGTGGTGCCGACCACGGCCACCTTGTGGAATTCCTTGGCATGCTTGCGGCTGAACTGGATGTCGTCCCAGGCGGCCCTGGCGTCGAAACCGGCGAAATCGATCATGTCCACCAGCACGTCCAGTTGCGGGTGCTCGGCTTCCTCTATCAACTTCTCTATGTCGGCCAGCAGGGGCTCGAAGTCCTGGTGGTTCACTTCCCCGTGGATCTTCATGAACAGGAAGATCTGGTCGTCGTGGCGGTCCAGCTTGATGGTCAGTCCATGGGCGGCTTGCATGTTGTCCTCGGCCAAGTGGTTGCTTTGCAACAAGTATGGCCGAGGGCAAGGGATTTGCCTGGCCGGGAAGCCCAGCCAGTGCCAAGGCGCCGCCTATGTTGACGGGCCTGGCTCAGGCCGACTTCGGCAGCGTTTCCAGCTCCAGGTGGCGACAATGGGGATAGCGGTTGCAGGCCCAGAAGGCCCGGCCCTGCAGCTTGCCCTTCTGTGCAATGCGCCGGTTCATGGTGTCGCCGCACCTGGCGCAGATCTTCTCCGCCAGTACCGGCACCTCTATCTCCTCGTCGGCGGCCGGCACTAGGGCGGTGAGGCCGTCATTGAGCCCGGGGCCGGGGTCGTTGCGCAGGGCCGCGAAGTGGGGCAGCTCCGGGTGGGGATTGAGGGCGGCCTTGAGGCGCCGGCGCAGGCCATCGGCCTGGTATTGCTGCTTGTCGGGGAAGCTGATCAGGGGCAGCTCCAGGGCCGCGAGGCATCGGCCGATGAACTCCCGGTCGCCCTGGCCCTCCAGACAGATGGCGGCCAGGGGCTTGGCGGTGGCATCGAGCAGCAGCAGATCCAGCTCCAGCCTGCCCAGGCGCGCCGTGGCCCGGCGCTGCGCCTTTTCAGGCAGCGCCTTGTCGGCCTTGACCAGCTGGTCGAGTGGGACCCTGGCCAGCAGCAGCTGGTCGTCCTTGAGCACCGGCCGCAAGGCGGCCATCAGGCGCAACTGGGCCTGGCTCAGGTAGGGGCTCTGCAGCCGGTAGGGCTGTGACCGGCGATGCCTTTGCCGGCGCAGCCAATAGAGGGTCAGCAGCAGGGGCGGCACCAGGGTCGACAACCAGTAGGCGGGGAAGGGCAGCAGTGTGGACAGTTCCATGGCGTTGGGCGGCTTGGCAAAAGCGCCAGGGTAGCCAGGGCTGACCAGGGGCGGCAAGTTGTGCGGCCGTGTCGTTTAGGTGGTTGTCAGGGTTGGCAGGTGAAAGGGCCGGAGGGCCTTTTCTGGACGGGTTTCCCTCTGTGCTGGCGTTCAGCCGCGTTGTAGGGTGGGTTAGCGCAGCGTAACCCACCGATTTAGCCTTTGGAGGTGGTAACCATCCCTGGTGATTCCTTCCGGCCGGTACATCCTGTGTACCGGCGTTCGCCTGCGTTGTAGGGTGGGTTAGCGCAGCGTAACCCACCGATTTCGCTACGGTGTTGCCAGCCATCCATGGAGCTTGGGGCCGGCCAGCACGTCCTGTGTGCTGGCGTTCAGCCGCGTCCAAGCAGTGCTTGGACTTCGGGCTTCACCCCTCAACACCTTGGGATTTGAGGTAGTCGTCGTAGGTCCCGAGGTAGTCGTTGATGCCGGTGGGGGTCAGTTCGATGATGCGGGTGGCCAGGGAGCTGACGAACTGGCGGTCGTGGCTGACGAACAGCAATGTGCCCTTGTAGTTCTCCAGCGCCAGGTTCAGCGATTCGATGGATTCCATGTCCATGTGGTTGGTGGGCTCGTCCATCAGCAGGATGTTGGGCTTTTGCAGCATCAGCCGGGCGAACAGCATCCGGCCCTGCTCGCCGCCGGAGATCACCTTCACGCCCTTCTTGATCTCGTGCTGGCTGAACAGCATCCGGCCCAGCATGCCGCGCACCACCTGCTCGTCGTCTCCTTCCTGCTTGAAGTCGTCCAGCCAGTCGTAGAGGTTCTTGTCGCTGTCGAACTCGTTGGCGTGGTCCTGGGCGTAGTAGCCGATGTTGGCGTTTTCCGACCACTTGATGCTACCGCCCTTGGGCGCCATGGCGCCGGCCAGGGTGTGCAGCAGGGTGGTCTTGCCGATGCCGTTGGGGCCGATGATGGCGATGCGCTCGCCCACGTCCACCCGCAGCTTGAAGTCCTGGAACAGCAGTTCGCCGTCATAACCCTGGGCCAGGCTCTCCACCTCCAGGGCCTGGCGGTACAGGGGCTTTTCCTGCTCGAAGCGGATGAAGGGGTTCTGGCGGCTGGAGGGCTTGACCTCCTCCAGCTTGATCTTGTCGATCTGCTTCTGGCGGCTGGTGGCCTGGCGGGCCTTGGAGGCGTTGGCGCTGAAGCGGCTGACGAAGGTCTGCAGCTCGGCTATCTGGGCCTTCTTCTTGGCGTTGTCGGCCAGCAGGCGCTCCCTGGCCTGGGTGGCGGCGGTCATGTACTCGTCGTAGTTGCCGGGGAACAGTCGCAGCTCGCCATAGTCCAGATCCGCCATGTGGGTGCAGACCGAGTTCAGGAAGTGGCGGTCGTGGGAGATGATGATCATGGTGCAGTTGCGGGCGTTCAGCACCTGCTCCAGCCAGTGGATGGTGTGGATGTCCAGGTTGTTGGTGGGCTCGTCCAGCAGCATGATGTCCGGATCGGAGAACAGCACCTGGGCCAGCAGCACCCGCAGCTTCCAGCCCGGGGCCACGGCGCTCATCAGGCCGAAGTGCTGCTCCTCGGGGATGCCCAGGCCCAGCAGCAGTTCGCCGGCGCGGGCCTCGGCGGAGTAGCCGTCCATCTCGGCGAACTGGGTCTCCAGATCCGCCACCTTCATGCCGTCTTCCTCGCTCATCTCGGCCTGGGCGTAGATGGCGTCGCGCTCTTCCTTCACCGCCCACAGCTCCCTGTGGCCCATGATCACGGTGTCGATGACGGTGAATTCCTCGTAGGCGAACTGGTCCTGGCCCAGCTTGGCCATGCGCACGTTGGGCTCCAGGCTGACGTTGCCGGCGGAGGGCTCCAGCTCGCCGGAGAGGATCTTCATGAAGGTGGACTTGCCACAGCCGTTGGCACCGATGAGGCCATAGCGGTTGCCGTCGCCGAACTTGACGGAGATGTTCTCAAAGAGCGGCTTGGCGCCGAACTGCATGGTGATGTTGGCCGTGGTGATCAAGGCGGAGCCCTCGCGCAAAAATCAAAAGAGCGCGCAGACTACAGGGCGGGGCAGCCCTTAGCAACAAAGCGGCGAACTTTTGTACGTCGGGCAGGGCCCAAGGATCCATGAACAAGCTGACGGTTTTCTACGACGGCGCCTGCCCCCGCTGCCGGCGGGACAGGGCCAACTTCGAGCGCTGGGCCCCCCAGGCGCCGGTGCAGTGGCTGGACATCACCGACCGCGACCAGGAACTGAAGGCCCTGGGCCTGGAGCCCAGCCGGGCCCTGCGGGAGCTGCACGTGCGCGACCAGCAGGGCCGGCTTCATATCGAGCTGGACGCCTACATGCTGCTGTTCCGCTACGTATGGTGGCTGAGGCCCCTGGGCGCAATCATCGGCCTGCCCGGCATTCGCCCCCTGGTGTCGCGCTGGTACCGCTGGTGGGTGGACAGGCGCCTGCGGCGCCAGGGCCGGGGCTAGGATCTGTGCACCCAGACCGCTTCGGCGGAGCGTTCGCTGGGGCCGTGGTAGACGGCCTCGACATTGTTGCCGTCCGGATCCCGCACGAAGGCGGCGAAATAGCCAGGGTGGTAAGGGCGCTCGCCCGGTTCGCCATTGCTGGTGCCGCCGGCGGCCAGGGCCGCCCGGTAGAAGGCCCTGACCTGTTCATGGCTCTGGGCCTGGAAGGCCAAATGCACCCGGCTGGCCGGCCCTTGATCCAGGTACAGTTCGTCGCACCAGCAGGCCTGGTCGTTGCCGCTGAGGGATTTGCCCAGGGCAGCCAGCACGGCCCGGTAGAAGCGGCGGCTGCTCTCAAGGTCCGCCACCTTGAGGTGCACGTGATCCAGCAAGCGGCCGTAGCAGTGTTCCATGGTGCCTCCTTCAGGCCAGCCTGAGCCAGCCCTCCTGGGTGGTGGTGAAGGCCAGCCGGCTTTCCCTTGCCAGTATGGCCCCGAGTTCGGCGACCTCATCCGGTGCCGGCGGCACCAGCCGGAATTGCTCCAGGCGGGTGGGCACCAGCAGCAGCGAGGCCAGGGCACCGTCGTCGGCCAGGGTCGGCAGGTACAAAAAGCTCAGGTCGTCCCGGTAGCCGGCCCTGGCTGCTATGCCCTCGTAGTCGTTGATGAGATCGCCGGCGCCGTAGAGGATCAGCCTGCCTTTGTATATCTCCAGGCCCTTCACATGGTGGCTGGAGTGGCCATGGACCAGATCCACCCCCAGCTCCACCAGGGCACGGGCAAAGGCCTTCTGCTCGGCAGGCACGGCAAAGCCCCAGTTGCCGCCCCAGTGGATGGACACCAGCACCCGATCGCCAGGCCGTCGCCAGGCCTGGATGGCGGCGGCTATCTCGTCCAGCTCCCCCTGCCCCAGCTTGTCCAGGTACCAGACGCCGGCCCTGTCGCCCGTGGCCGACCAGTCCCTGGGGATCCCGCTGGAGCCATGGCCGCAGCCGAAGGCCAGCAGCCGGCCAGAGGGCAGGGGGAAGATGGCCGGGGCCCGGGCCGCCCTATCGTCTCTGCCGGCGCCTATGGCCTGGATCCCCAGCCCCTTCAGTACCAACAACGTCTCGGTAAGGCCGGGGCGGCCCCAATCCAGCACGTGGTTGTTGGCCAGGATGCAGCCGTCCAGGGCGGCGGCGCCGAGCACGGCGGCGTTTTGCGGGCTGAGCCGGTAGTGGATGCCCTTGCCGGGCCAGGGGTTGGCTGAGCAGGTGACGGCCGTTTCCAGGTTGACCAGGCGCAGCTGTGGCCCGAGTCTGTCCAGCACCTCCAGGGCGAAGCCCCAGGGGTAGTCGGGTGCCACCGGCGTCGGCAGCGGCCCCTTCTGGTCGGTCATCAGGCGCACATAGTCGCGGGCATCCCTGACCCAGGGCTCGAAGAGTTCGGGCGGGCAGGGCTGGGGCAGGATCTGATCAATGCCCCGCCCCAGCATGAGATCACCGCTCAGGAAAAGGGTCGGCATGGGCCATCCTCAAGGCATATGCCTTAAGAATGGCAGCCCTGGCCATGGCCGCAGCCTAGAGGCGGCCACTGACCTTGATAACGGCGCCGATATCGTGGATTTCCACCCAGGTCCTCTGGTGGCTGCGCGGCAGCAGTTGCCGGGCCACCCTGTCGCTGCCGGCGGCCTGGGCAAAGCGGCCTATGGGCAGGCCGTTGCAGCTGATCCTGTTGGCGATCAGGCTGTAGCCGTAGCTGATGTCATCGGCGGTGCGCAGCATGCGGGCCGGCTTGTTGGCGGCGGCGTCCATGCAGATACGGGTGGCGATGCTGTTGTCGGCGGCCTGGTAGATGGTGGCCTGGCTGGTGGTGGCAAGCAGGGCGGCGGCCAGGCCCAGTGGCAGCATGTTCATCTTGGGCTCCTTACGATCGGCCCGTCGGGGACGGGCCCTGGAGACAAGTCTGAACGGCCTGGCGGCGCTGGTGGCGCTGAAGTGTAACTGGCTGTGATGACGGTTTTTCAGCGCTCAGCCCAGGGCATTGAAAAACACGGTGAAACCAGGACAGGCCAGGGCGGGCCGGGCACAGCTATTTACAAAAAAAGCGGCCCGGTCCTGCTTGGGCAACGTCAGCGACGGTGGCGCGCCAGCCGCTCCCGTTCGGCCTTTCTCAGGCTGGCGACGATAAGGTCATAGGACTGCTCCATCAGGCGCCGGACTTCGCCTTCGGGGATGGAGCCGTCCAGGATCACCGTGTTCCAGTGGCTCTTGCTCATGTGGTAGCCGGGGATGATGGCGGGGAAGTGGCTGCGCAGCATGTCGGCCTGGTTGGGCTCGCACTTGAGGTTCATGCACCAGTGCCCGGCCATCTTGCCGTCCGTGCCTTTTTCGTTGCCCTTGCCCAGGGCCAGGGTGGCGAACATCTTGCCGCCGACCTTGAAGACGGCCACATCAGGCCCGAAGGGATGGTCCTCCACGGCCTCAGGCAGGCCGAGCAGGTGCGCTCTGGCGGCATCTCTATCCATGTTGTTGCTCCCCGTGGGCCAGCACGGGCCTCATGTCACACAAAAAGCGCCCCTGAGGCCGCCTCTATGTCAGGACGTCAGTATCAAATGGGGGATCTCGGTGCCGGGCAGGCCGCTGCCGGCCATGGCGAAGATGATGGCCAGCAGCGGCAGGGCCACCGCCAGGTACCAGGCCAGGGACACCAGCATGGCGTAGCCGTTCATGGGCAGCTGCCGGCCCGGGTGCTTGCGTTCGCCCAGCAGATCCAGCACCCCCACCACCAGCAGTATGGCCAGCAGGCTGAGGCCGAAGGTCAGCGACGCCGCAAAGCCCGCCGCCGAGCAAGCCATCACCGCCCAGAAGGCCAGCCTGCTCTGGGTGGAGGCCATGATGGCCTTGAGCACCCGGCCGCCGTCCAGGGGATGTATGGGCAGCAGGTTGAACAGGTTCAGGAAGGCCGCCAGGGAGGCCACGGCGCCGATAAAGGCCGAGCCGGTCAGCAGATAGAGGCCGTAGGCCGCCAGGCACATGGCCATGCCGAAGCTGGGGCCGGCCAGGGCCACGTAGACCTCCTGCCACTGGGTGCGAAAGCGCTCCGAGGCCACGGCGGCGCCGCCAAAGAAGGGGATCAGGAAGATGCCCTTGGTCTTGATGCCGAAGCGGTGCATGGCCTTGAGGTGGCCATATTCGTGGAACACCAGTATCGCCAGCAGGATCACCGCCATCTGCCAGTTGAACAGGTACGCGTAGCTGGCGAAGCTGGCCCCGGCCAGGGCCACCTTGATGACCTTGGCGGACTTGAACAGCTTGAAGCCCAGGGCCGCCCAGCCGATCAGGCCGCTGCGCCGGGCCGGCGCCTGCTGCGCCCTGGCGTTGCCCAGGGACTGGCTCAGATCCGGCGGCAGCAGCAGCTGGCCCTGGGTCTGCTCGTCGCCGCGCTGGATACGGTAGTCAAGCTGGGTCATTCGCCAGTCCAGCTTGAATTCCAGCTGCCAGTCCCCCTCGCCGAAGGCGAAGGGATGGCTGCTGGCGGTGGAAGTGAGGTTGCGCTTCTCGCTGACCAGCTGGTCGTTGAGATAGACGTATTCCTTGCCATAGATGTCGGCCTCCAGCCTGAGCTGGTGGCCGAAAACGGTCATGTCGAGCAGGGTCAGTTTCATGGCTCACGGGCGGCAGAGTCAAACTGCCGCCTTTATGCCACAAATGGCGCCGCGATGCAGCCTACTGCCAGCGGACCTCGCTGAGCACACCGGGCTTTTCGCCGATCAGGGTCTTGACCACCTGGTTGTGTTCGTCCACCAGGATCAGCCTGGGGATGCCGGCATTGGCGAAGCGGCCGTAGAGGCTGCGGTCCGGATCGGCCACCAGCGGGAAGTTGGTACCGAATTCCTTGGCGAACCTGGCCAGGGCGTCGGGGCTTTCCTCCCGGCCTATGCCGACGATCTGGAGATCGTCATCCCGGGCCAGCTCGGAGGCCATCAGGTCGCGGATGGTGCGCTGGGAGTCGTGGCACCAGGTGGCGAATAGGATCACCAGCTTGCGCTTGCTGGACAGGGCCAGATCCAGGGACTGGCCGTCGATGCTTTCCAGGGGCGGCAGCGGCAACTGCTGGCCCTGGCTGACATAGGTGAGGTAGTCGGGCTTGTCTGGCGGGGTCTGGGCGCAGGCGGCCAGCATCGGCAGCAGCGCCAGGGGAATGAGTCGTTTCAACATGGGGGTTCCTTGTGGCGAAAGGCAGCCATTCCCGGCTGCCTGGAAAACCCTTTGTGCCACAAAAGCAGGCTCAGTGCAGCTTGAGCCTGGGCCGGAACCAGCGGTTGACCCTGTCCGCCAGCCACAGGCCCAGGGTGCGCCAGAAGCCGAACAGGGCCAGCTGGTGCTTGCGGTAGAGGGACACGTACATCAGCTTGGCCAGGTGTCCCTCCACGAAGAAGGTGCCCTTGGACAGGCTGCCCATCAGGCCGCCGACGGCGCCGTCCTCGGCCAGGGATACCAGCGAGCCCTGGTCCCGGTACTGGAAGCTGGCATTGCTGCTTTGGCCGCGGGCCAGGGCGGCCAGGTGGCGGGCCAGGAAGTTGGCCTGTTGGTGGGCGGCCTGGGCCCGGGGCGGGGCGGCGTCGCAGCAGTCGCCCAGGGCATAGATGTGCTCGTCGCTCAGCGAACGCAGCTGCTCGTCCACCACCAGCTGGTTGCGCTTGTTGCATTCCAGGCCCAGCTGCTGCAGCCAGTCGGCGCCCTTGATGCCGGCGGCCCAGACCAGCAGATCGGCGTCGACCTTTTCCTCGCCCTCCAGCACGAAGCCGTCCTTGTCGGCCCGGATCACCTTGGCGCTGGTGCGAATGTGGATGTCCATGCCGGCCAGCTCCCGGGCCGCCTTCTGGCTGATACGCTCCTTCAGTGCCGGCAGGATCCTTGGCCCCGCCTCCAGCAGGCTGATGGCCAGATCCAGCCGGCTGGCGCCGTAGTGGCGCAGCTGCTGTGCGGCGCTGACCAGCTCGGCGGACAGCTCCACGCCGGTGGCGCCGGCCCCTACTATGGTGACCCGCAGCGGCTGCTGGTCGGCCTTAAGCTGGCGGCCCTGGACCTTGGCCAGCAGGTGCTGGTGGAAACGTATTGCCTGATCCGGTGCATCCAGGAAGAAGGCATGCTCGGCCACGCCGGGCACCCCGAAGTCGGCGCTCTGGCTGCCCAGGGCCAGCACCAGCAGGTCGTAGTCGAGGTGGGTGGCGCCGGACAGGTAACGGCCCTTGTCGTCGCGGCTGGCGGCCAGCTGGATCTGCTTGTTGTCGCTGTCCAGCTCGGTCATCCGTCCCTGCAGGAACTGGAAGTGGTTGAGCCTGGCCAGCAGCAGGTAGTCGGCGCCGCCCAGCTCCGGGTTGAAGGCGCCGGTGGCCACCTCGTGCAGCAGGGGTTTCCAGACATGCTGGCGGCTCTGGTCGATAAGCCAGACCTCCGCCTCGCCGCGCCGTCCAAGCTGGCGGCCCAGGCGGCAGGCCAGCTCCAGTCCTCCGGCGCCACCGCCGACGATCAGGATCCTTTTCACAGGCAGTCTCCTCAGTTTTTTCTTACTCTAACAGAAGCTTAGTTGCTGGCTGCCGGATGAACGCCGGGGCCGGCCGTCAACAAAAGCTGCCAGGGTTCGGGGGCCGTTGGCGCGCCTGGCCCAGGCTGGCCTTTGCCGTTTTGGGGAGCGATCCATGAACAAGATGCTGATGACGCTGGGCTGCCTGCTGCTGGCCGCCTGTTCCGAGCCCGAGGCGCCCGAGTCACGGGACGGCGCCTCGGCGGTGCCGGCCGAGCCGGTCCCCGAGCCGCGGTTGCCCTTGCCGGAGCGGGAGGCGCCCTTCAAGGTCCGGGTTTACGACTGCGAGGGTGAGCGGGTGGTGCTGGAGTTGCGGGACGGCGGCGGCTGGCTGTTTGCCCCTGGTTTGTCCCTGGAAATGCAGGCCGAGCCGGCCGCGTCCGGGGTCAGGATGAGCGGGGAAGGGGGCGTGTTCTTCTGGTCCAAGGGCCAGGAGGCCAGGCTGGAAACCCCGACGGGGCGGCGCCATTGCCGGGAGCAGGTTGCGGAAGCGCCCTGGGAGCAGAGCAAGCTGAGCGGCATGGATTTTCGCGCCGTCGGCAACGAACCCGGCTGGGTACTGGAGATCCAGGGCAACCGACTGCTGCTGGTGACCGATTACGGCAATACCCGTATCGAGGACAGCGCCGAGGTGCGGGAATTCGGCGACCAGAGCCTGTTCAAGGGCCAGCGCCTCGACGTGACCCTGGCGCCGGGGCCCTGCGTTGATGACATGAGCGGCCAGCGTTTCGAGACCAAGGTGACGATAAGGCTGGCCGGGCAGGCCATGAAGGGCTGCGGCCGGCCGCTCCATTGAAAAAGGCGCCCCTGGGGGCGCCTTGTCAGTCGCTGGTTATTGCATAGGGCATGGGTGCCAGCTGCAGCGCGCTGTGCTCATCGCCCTTGACCCGGAAGCGCTCGTCGCCCTCCAGATCGTTGCGGCACACCGCCAGCAGGTGCAGGCTGCCATCGCCGAAGCGGTAGCTGGCCACCACCACGCCGCCGGGGCGGAAGTTGTCGCCCAGGCTCAGCTCCAGGGCGTCGCCGGCTTGGGGGGCCTTATCGGCGCTGCCCGCCAGGTGCCACATGGCCCGCTTGTTGCCGCCCCTGTAGTGCATGCGCGCCACCACTTCCTGGCCGGCGTAGCAGCCCTTGTCGAAGGCGATACCGTCCAGCAGCTGCAGGTTGAGCTGCTGGGGCACGTATTCCCCCTGCAGGGGGGCCGGCAGGCTGGGCTCGGCGGCCAGGATGTCCAGGCCCACCCAGGCGCCGCTTTCCAGCCAGAGGGCATCGGCGTCCTTGACCAGGGCGGCCATGGCGTCGGCGCTCAGCAGCACCAGGTAGCGGGGGAAGGGGCTGTCCAGGCGCAGCACCAGGCCGCCGTCCAGCGGCGCCGTCTGGTTATGGCCCTGGGGGCAGGCGCCCAGCTTGTCGCCGAGCCAGGCCTCGGCGCCGTCGCCGGTCACGCCCAGCATCAGCAGCGTGTCGCTGGCATCCGTCAGTTCGACCTTGGAGAAGACGGCGTACTTGGCCAGGGCCGGCAGTTGCTGGGCCACGGCGCCTTTGTCCTGCAGCAGCAGTAGGTCGTCGCCCTGTTTGAAGGCCCGGAACAGGCCCTGCATCTTGCCCTTGGCGTCGCAATGGGCGCCGAGGCGGGCATGGCGGTCGTCCAGCCTGGTGACGTCCAGGGTCACCTGGCCCTGCAGGAAGCTGGTGGCGTCCGGGCCGCTCAGGCGCACCAGGCCCAGGCTGTCGATGGGGATCAGGGCCAGCTGGGCCGGCTGCTGCTGGCCGCTGAGGGGAGCGAGATGGCGGTCTTGAATGAGGGGTTGCCAATGCTGAGTCATGGGGTCCTCCTTGGAACTTGCCGCCATCATACTCCTGGTGGCGACAAGGCCCAAGAGCTGAGGTAGACTTGGCGCCACAACGGCGAGGAGTATTCTTTGATGACTGATCCGGTACACAAGGCCAGGCTGAAGTGGGCCTGCCGCCGCGGCATGTTGGAGCTGGACGTGCTGTTCGAGCCCTTCGTGGAAGAAGCCTACGACGACCTGCCCGAGGACCAGAAAAAGGTCTTCGAACGCCTGCTGGCATGCGACGATCCGGAGCTGTTTGCCTGGATCATGGGCCACGAGCAGTGCCAGGATCCCGAGCTGGCCGCCATGGTCAAGCATATCGTCGACCGTGTCCACGCCCGTATCCAGTCATAACCTCAGAGTGACTCCCTGGCCGGGCCGCCAGCGGCTGCGCTGGCTGTGCCTGGCCTGTCTCCTTCCCCTCTTCTTCTTTCTTTCATCCTGGTGGGCCCTGCCGGCCTGGCTGCTGCTGTGCTGGGTGCCCCTGCCGGCACCGCCGGAGCTGTTGTGGCTAAGCGAAAGCGGCGAGCTGCGGCTGAGTGCCGGCGACAGCCAGTACCGGGGCAGGGCCAGCCCGGCGCTGCTGACCCCCAGGCTGGTGATGCTGAGGCTGCACAAGCGCTGGTATTGGCTCTTCGAGCCGGAGCTGTCCGCCAGCGACTGGCGGCGCCTGCACCGCTGCCTGAGAAGCCGGCCATGAAAAAGGGCGGCCAGTGCCGCCCTGTTCAGAAATCGCCCGGCTTGAGCACGGTGGGGCCGGAATTCTCCAGCTGCTGGGGGTGATCCAGGGTGAAGTGCAGCCCCCGGGACTCCTTGCGCTTGAGGGCGGAGCGGATGATCAGCTCGGCGACCGTGACCAGGTTGCGCAGCTCCAGCAGGTTGTTGCTGACCCTGAAGTGGGTGTAGTACTCCTGGATCTCCTGCTTGAGCAGCTCCACCCGCCGCAGCGCCCGCTCCAGGCGCTTGGTGGTGCGCACTATGCCCACGTAGTCCCACATGAACAGCCTGAGCTCGTGCCAGTTGTGGGCGATCACCACCTCCTCGTCGGAGTCGGTGACCTTGGATTCGTCCCAGGCCGGCGCCAGCGGTGGCTCGCCCAGGGTGCCAAGCTCCTTGATGATCTTGTCGGCGGCGGCGGCCCCGAACACCAGGCATTCCAGCAGCGAGTTGGAGGCCATGCGGTTGGCGCCATGCAGGCCGGTATAGGCCACTTCGCCCACCGCATAGAGGCCGTCCAGGTCGGTCTGGCCGTCCAGGTCGGTCATCACCCCGCCGCAGGTGTAGTGGGCGGCCGGCACCACAGGGATGGGCTCGCGGGTGATGTCGATGCCCAGGCCCTTGAGCTTCTGGTAGATGGTGGGGAAGTGCTTGCGCACGAACTCCGCCGGCTTGTGGCTGATGTCCAGGAAGACGCAGTCGGCGCCCAGCTTCTTCATCTCGTGGTCGATGGCGCGGGCCACCACGTCCCGGGGCGCCAGCTCGGCCAGCTCGTGATGCTGGTCCATGAAGCGGCTGCCGTCGGGACGGCGCAGCACGGCGCCTTCGCCGCGCAGGGCCTCGGTGACCAGAAAATTCCTGGCCTGGGGATGGTAGAGGCAGGTGGGGTGGAACTGGTTGAACTCCATGTTGGCCACCCGGCAGCCGGCCCGCCAGGCCATGGCGATGCCGTCGCCCGAGGCCACGTCCGGGTTGGAGCTGTACTGGTAGACCTTGGAGGCGCCGCCGGTGGCCAGCACCACCGCCTTGGCCCGCACCCTTTCCACCCGGGCCTTGTGGCGGTTCCACACATAGGCGCCGAAGCAGCGCTGGCTGTCCAGGCCGAACTTATGGCCGGTGAGCAGATCCACGGCGTTGTGGGCTTCCAGCAGGCTGATGTTGGGGTGGGCCTTGACCGAATCCACCAGGGTCAGCTGCACGGCCCGGCCGGTGGCGTCGGCGGCGTGCAGGATGCGGCGGTGGGAATGGCCCCCTTCCCGGGTCAGGTGGTAGCGGTCTTCGCCCGGCTCCTTGTCGAAGGGCACGCCCAGGCCGATCAGCCACTCCAGGGCCTCCTTGGCATGGCTGGCGGTAAAGCGCACCGCGCCTTCGTCACAGATGCCGCCGCCGGCCACCAGGGTGTCCTGGACATGGAAGTCGACGCTGTCCGCTTCGTCGAAGACGGCGGCGATGCCCCCCTGAGCATAGAAGGTGGAGCCTTCCTTGAGGGGGCCCTTGGCCAGCACCGTTACCTTGGCGTGGTCGGCCAGCTTCAGGGCCAGGGTCAGGCCGGCGGCGCCGCTGCCGATGACCAGGACGTCACAGAGATGGTCAGTGTCTGCTCGCATACAGTATGATGACCAGAGGAGCAAGTGATTCAATGCGGCGCAGTATCTCGCCATCGGGGACGGGAGTCAAAAATCTTGACCCCGGTGTGAACTTCTCAAAATGGGTCCTGTCACAGAAGATGCCTTTGCCCCGAGTCACGAACAAAAGTACGAGAAAAGCATGTTGGGAGAACAGGCTCGGATGAGCGAGCAAAAGGCGGAGAACGATCTGGCGCTGGTGAGACGGGTGCAGCGCGGCGACAAGCAGGCCTTCAACCTGCTGGTAGGCAAATACCAGCACAAGTTGGCCAACCTGGTCAGCCGCTATGTGAAAAACCCCGGCGACGTCAGCGACGTGGTGCAGGAGGCCTTCATCAAGGCTTACCGCGCCTTGCCCAACTTCCGTGGCGAGAGCGCCTTCTACACCTGGCTGTACCGGATCGCCGTCAACAGTGCCAAGAACTATCTGGTTGCCCAGGGTCGCCGGCCGCCGGCCAGCGACGTGGACGCCAGCGAGGCGGAATATTACGACGGCAGCGAAGCGCTGAAGGCGGTGGACACCCCCGAGCACCTGCTGCTGTCGGACGAGATCAAGAAAGTGGTGTTCGACGCCATCGAAGCCCTGCCGGATGACCTGCGTTCGGCCATTACCCTGAGGGAAATGGAAGGCATGAGCTACGAAGAGATCGCCACAGTGATGGATTGCCCAGTGGGAACGGTGCGCTCGCGCATCTTCCGGGCCAGGGAAGCCATCGACAAGAAACTGCAACCATTGCTTGGGCGCACCTAGCGCTGTGAAGGTAACGACATGGCTGACAAGATAAACGAAACCCTATCGGCACTGCTGGACAGTGAATCCCATCTGGACGATGGCCTGCTGGCAAAGCTGAAAGAGGACGGTGAGCTGGCGGATCGCTGGCAGCGCTACAGCCTGATTGGCGACGCCCTGAGAGGGGACCTGCCCCAGCAGGTCGACCTGGACATCAGTGCCAGGGTGGCCCAGGCGCTGGAATCGGAGCCGACCCTGCTGGCCCCCCAGGCCGGCAAGGCCCAGCCCCAGGCAGAAGCTCAGCAACCCGAGCAGCAGGGCGAGGTCATAGACGCCAGCAGCCGCTTTGGCTGGCTGGGCAACTGGGGCCGCAGTGCCGCCCAGTTCGCCGTGGCCGCCTCTGTCACCGCCGTGGCCATCTTCGGTGTCCAGCAATACGGCGTCGAGGGCAATCCCGAGCTGAACCAGCCCACGCCTGTGCTGACCACACTGCCGGCCATCGGCGGCGCCGCCCCGGTGAGCCTGGAGGCCAGGCCCCAGGCCCAGGGCCGCCTCAGCCAGGCCGAGCAGCAGCGCCGGGTCAATGCCTACCTGCAGGACCATGCCCAGCAGCTGCGCATCAATGACGAACAGCAAGAGCAGCAAGAGACGCCTTAAGTGATAGCAGTCGCCCTTCTGGCCATGGCGCTGGGCGCGGCCGAGCCCGCCCAGCCCGATACGCCGCCGGTGGCCGCCCAGGCCGCCGAAGCCGCCGAAGCCCAGGCCCATCAGTGGCTCCAGCGTCTTTCCGAACAACTGGCCAACAGCAACTATGTGCTGTCCCTGGTCAAGGTCCAGAACGGCCGTGTCCAGCCCTTTCGCTACGAACACGGCCGGGTGGACGACCAGGAGCTGGAACACCTGGTGTTCCTGAACGGGCCGCCCCGGGAGATCGTCCGCAAGGGCCAGGTGGTGACCCTGCTGGATCTTGAGCATCCCCCCTATTCCTACCAGTCCGACTCCATCCGTGGCCCCATTCCCGAGGCCTTCCTGCAGAGCCCGAGCCAGCTGGCCGAGCATTACCGCTTCGTGCTGGCCGGTCGCTCCCGCATCGCCGGCCGTGCCGCCCAGCTGGTGCGGGTGGTGCCCAAGGACGACCACCGCCACGGTTACCTGGTGTGGATAGACCGGGATTCCGGCCTGCTGCTGCGCTCCGATCGCCTCAACCTCCAGGGCGAGGTGGTGGAGCAGCTGATGGTGGTGGCCATGGAAGCCATGGAGGAGGCCTCCGGCAACATGAACGCCATCGCCCAGGCCAACTTTCCTGCCCCCTCCAGCAATACCGGCAACCTGCCGCTGCAGCAGCTGGGTGAGGTCACCTGGCTGCCGCCTGGCTTCATCGGCGTGGTCGGCAACCATCACCGCCTGCCGCACCTGGGCGAGGCGGTGGACTACCTGCTGTACTCCGACGGCCTGGCCGACATCGCCATCTACATCAACCCGGCCGCGCCGAACCAGGAGCTGCGCATGATGCAGCAGGGCCTCTACAACCTGGTGGGCATCAACCACGGCGGCATCGAGGTCATGGTGGTGGGCACTGTGCCGGCCGAGACCCTGGAGCGGGTGGCCAACCAGGTTCGCCTGAACACCAGGCCATGATCATCCGCGATGCCGAGGTGGTGGCCGTCAAGGGCCGGGCCGTGACGGTGGCGGTGTTGCGCCAGTCCAGCTGCGACGGCTGCCAGGCCGCCGACGACTGCGGCACCGGCCAGGTGAGCAAGGCCCTGGCCGGCAAGCTGGAAAGCCTGACCTTCCATACCGACGAACCCGTCGTCAAGGGCGACTGGGTGCGGCTCGGCATCCCCGAGGACAGCCTGATCAAGGGGGCGCTGCTGGTGTACCTGATGCCGATCCTGGCGGTGCTGCTGGCGCTGCTGCTGGTGGCGCCCTTCCTGAAAATACTGGCCCTGCCCGAGCTCTACCTGCTGCCGGTGGTGGTGCTGAGCGGCTGGGGTGCCTTTGCCCTGGCCCGGCGCCTGGCGCCGTCCCTGGTGCGTGAGCCGCAACTGGTTTCGGTGCTCGGTCCGGCCGGTAAACGCATTGAGGTGATGACGCCACCCCCTGCGTTCAAGTAAAATCGCTGGCATTTACGACACTGAGTGTCGCCCTTAGCAGCACGAGTTCCATGAAGCACATTCGTAACTTTTCCATCATTGCCCACATCGACCACGGCAAATCCACCCTCTCGGATCGCCTGATCCAGGTGTGTGGCGGCCTGAGCGACAGGGAAATGCAGCAGCAGGTCCTGGACTCCATGGACCTGGAACGCGAGCGCGGCATTACCATCAAGGCCCAGAGCGTCACCCTCGACTACAAGGCCCAGGACGGTAACACTTACCAGCTCAATTTCATCGACACCCCCGGCCACGTGGATTTCTCCTACGAGGTATCCCGATCCCTGGCCGCCTGTGAGGGTGCGCTCCTGGTGGTGGACGCCGGGCAGGGCGTTGAAGCCCAGACCCTGGCCAACTGCTACACCGCCATCGATATGGATCTGGAAGTGGTGCCGGTACTGAACAAGATCGACCTGCCCCAGGCCGATCCGATCCGGGTCGCCGAGGAGATCGAGGACATCGTCGGCATCGACGCCATGGACGCGGTGCGCTGCTCCGCCAAGACCGGCGTCGGCATCGACGAGGTGCTGGAGAAGATCGTTTCCGACATACCGCCGCCACAAGGTGATCCGGACGCGGCCCCCCAGGCCCTGATCATCGACTCCTGGTTCGACCCCTACCTGGGCGTCGTCTCCCTGGTGCGGATCAAGAACGGCCAGCTGAAGAAGAACGACAAGATCAAGGTCATGAGCACCGGCCAGGTGTGGGGCATCGATCGCATCGGCATCTTCACCCCCAAGCAGAAGGACACCGACGGCCTCAAGTGTGGCGAGGTGGGCTGGGTGGTCTGCGGCATCAAGGACATCCACGGCGCCCCCGTGGGCGACACCCTGACCCTGGCCAAGCACGGCTGCGAAGCGCCGCTGCCGGGCTTCAAGAAGGTCAAGCCCCAGGTCTACGCCGGCCTGTTCCCGATCAGCTCAGACGACTACGAGGCCTTCCGCGACGCCCTGGGCAAGCTGGCCCTGAACGACGCCTCGCTGTTCTACGAGCCGGAGACCTCCACCGCCCTCGGCTTCGGCTTCCGCCTGGGCTTCCTGGGCATGCTGCACATGGAGATCATCCAGGAGCGCCTGGAGCGGGAATACAACCTGGACTTGATCACCACGGCGCCGACCGTGGTCTACGAGGTGGTCACCACCGCCGGCGAGACCGAGCAGGTGGACAACCCCTCCGATCTGCCGCCGGTGCAGAACATCGAGGAGATCCGCGAGCCCATCGTCGAGGCCCACATCCTGGTGCCCAAGGACTACCTGGGCAACGTCATCACCCTCTGTGTCGAGAAGCGTGGCGTCCAGGTCAACATGGCCTACCACGGCAACCAGGTGGCCCTGACCTATGAGCTGCCCATGGCCGAGGTGGTGCTGGACTTCTTCGACCGCCTCAAGTCCACCAGCCGCGGCTACGCCTCCCTGGACTACAACTTCAAGCGCTTCGAGGCCGCCGACATGTGCCGCCTGGACGTGCTGATCAACGGCGACCGGGTCGACGCCCTGGCCATCATCACCCACAAGGAAAACGCCCAGTACCGTGGCCGTGAGCTGGTGGAGAAGATGCGCGAGCTGATCCCGCGCCAGATGTTCGATATCGCCATCCAGGCCGCCATCGGCAACCACATCATCGCCCGCTCCACGGTCAAGGCGCTGCGCAAGGACGTGACCGCCAAGTGCTATGGTGGCGACGTGTCCCGAAAGAAGAAGCTGCTGCAGAAGCAGAAAGAGGGCAAGAAGCGCATGAAGGCGCTTGGCAACGTGGAGGTGCCCCAGGAGGCCTTCCTGGCCATCCTCAAGGTAGGCAAGTAAAGGAAATCACATGGCGCAATACTTCTCCATTCTACTGGTGGTCATCACCCTGGGCTCCGGCCTGATCTGGCTGGCGGACCGGGTGTTCTGGGCGCCCAGGCGCCGCCGGGCGCTGGACAGCGCCCTGGCCGCCGCCGGTGGCGAGCTGGACCAGGACACCAGGAACAGGATCCTGGCCGAGTCCGGCCTGGTCGAGCAGGCCAGGGGCATCTTCCCGGTGATCGCCGTGGTGCTGGTATTGCGCTCCTTCCTCTACGAGCCCTTCCAGATCCCCACCGGCTCCATGATGCCGACCCTGCTGGTGGGCGACTTCATCCTGGTGGAGAAGTACGCCTACGGCATCAAGGATCCGGTCTGGCGCAAGCAGCTGGTCGAAACCGGCAGCCCCGAGCGCGGCGACATCGCCGTGTTCAAGTACCCGGAAGATCCGAGCCAGGACTACATCAAGCGGGTCATAGGCCTGCCCGGTGACAGGGTCATCTACCGCGACAAGCAGCTCTACATCAAGCCGGCCTGCGCCGCCGAGCCCTGCCCGGAGCTGATGTCGGTGCCGCTCACCCCCAGCCAGGAGGCCCAGTACTACCACGGCCCCTTCCCGCTGGACCGCTACGTGGAACAGCTCGGCGAGGTGGAGCACGACATCCTGGTCAACCCCGCCTACCCGGACCGCACCGGCGACTTCTACCGCCAGCGCGGCACCCGCCGCGATGAATGGCTGGTGCCCGAGGACCACTACTTCATGGTGGGCGACAACCGCGACAACTCCCGGGACTCCCGCTTCTGGGGCTTCGTGCCCAAGGAGAACCTGGTCGGCAAGGCGGTGTTCATCTGGATGAGCTTCGAGCGTGACAGGGACCCGGAGCACTGGCTGCCAAACTGGGTCCCCACCGGGGTACGACTGGACCGACTGGGTCGTATCGAATGATTTTTCAGGGGTGGCCAAGGGCCACCCCGAGGTTTTTTATAGGCTGATGACAAACCCATTGGACACCTTATACCGCCGCCTGGGCTACCGCTTCGAGAGCCAGGCCCTGATCAAGCAGGCCCTGACCCACAGGAGCGCCGGCGGCCAGCACAACGAACGCCTGGAATACCTGGGCGACTCCATCCTCAGCTTCGTGATCGCCGACGCCCTCTATCACCAGTTTCCCAAGGTGAACGAAGGGGACATGTCGCGCATGCGCGCCACCCTGGTGCGGGGCAAGACCCTGGCCGAACTGGGCAAGGAATTCGCCCTGGGCGACTTCCTGCGCCTGGGCCCGGGTGAACTCAAGAGCGGCGGCTTTCGCCGTGAATCCATCCTGGCCGACGCCGTGGAGGCCATCATAGGCGCCATCTACCTGGACGCCGGCCTGGAAAAGGCCAGGGAGATGATCCTCAGCTGGTACGCCGAGCGCCTCAAGGCCATCCAGCCCGGCGTGGCCCAGAAGGATCCCAAGACCCGGCTGCAGGAATACCTGCAGGGCCGCCGCCTGCCCCTGCCCGGCTACGTGGTGGAAAAGGTCGAGGGCGAGGCCCACAATCAGACTTTCACCGTGTCCTGCCAGGTCGAAGGCCTGGCCAACCCCATGATCGGCATCGGCTCCAGCCGCCGCAAGGCAGAGCAGGCCGCCGCCGAACAAGCCCTGGAGCAACTGAAAAATGACTGAGCAGCGCTGCGGTTTTGTGGCCATCGTCGGCCGCCCCAATGTGGGCAAATCCACCCTGCTGAACCAGCTCCTGGGTCAGAAGGTGTCCATCACCTCCAAGAAGGCCCAGACCACCCGTCACCGCATCGTCGGCATCGACACCCGCGACGAGCTGCAGGTGATCTACGTGGACACCCCCGGCCTGCACCAGGACGAGAAGCGGGCCATCAACCGCCTGATGAACCGGGCGGCCAGCTCCTCCCTGGGCGACGTGGAGGTGGCGGTGTTCGTGGTGGAAGGCACCCACTGGACCAGCGACGACGCCATGGTGCTGGAAAAGCTCAAGGGCCTGAACAAGCCGGTGATCCTGGCGGTGAACAAGATAGACAACATCGCCAAGCGCCAGGATCTGCTGCCGCACCTTAAATGGCTGTCCGAGCAGTTCGATTTCGCCGCCATAGTGCCCATCAGCGCCGAGAAGGGCGACCAGGTGGAGGCCCTGCGCGAGGAAGTGGAGAAGCGCATCGGCGTGTGCGAGCACATCTTCCCCGACGACTACATCACCGATCGCAGCTCCCGCTTCATGGCCGCGGAGATCATCCGCGAGAAGCTGATGCGCAACCTGGGCGACGAGGTGCCGTACTCCGTCACCGTCGAGATCGAACGCTTCAAGGAAGAGGGCGGTCGCTTCCTGATCAACGGCCTGATCCTGGTGGAGCGGGAAGGCCAGAAGAAGATGGTCATCGGCAACAAGGGCGAGCGCCTCAAGCGCATCGGCACCGACGCCCGCCAGGACATGCTGCGCCTGTTCAACTACCCGGTGCACCTGGAGCTGTGGGTCAAGGTCAAGTCCGGCTGGGCCGACGACGAACGGGCCCTGCGCAGCCTGGGCTACGGAGACGACTAAATGGCCCTGGCAGCCTATGTGCTGCACCGCCGTCCCTACCAGGACGATGCCGCCCTGGCCGAGCTGCTGCTCGATAACGACAGCAGGGTCGGGGTGGTGGTGCGGGGCATGGCCGCCAAGAAGAGCGACAAGCGCGCCGCCATGCAGCCCTTCGTGCGCCTGGAACTGAGCCTGGCCGGCAAGGGCGAGCTCAAGTCCGCCCGCCAGCTGGAGGTGCGCCGCCACTGGCCCCTGGCCGGCACCGCTCTTTATGCCGGCTTCTACCTCAACGAGATCCTTATCCGCCTCCTGGCCCGGGACACCGAGGCCGAGGGGCTCTTCACCCTTTACGAACAGACCCTGGCCGCCCTTTTGACCGAGCCGGTGGAGCCGGTGCTGCGCCGCTTCGAGCTGAGCCTGCTGCACCGGCTCGGCTACGGCATCGACCTGTGGCGGGACGCCCAAGGCGCCCCCCTGGCCGAGGACGGCCGCTACACCCTGGTGGCGGACGCCGGCCTGGTGGCCCAGCCCAGCGGCCCCTTCCTGGGCGCCGAGGTGCTGGCCCTGGCCCAGGGCCATTGGCACCGCAGCGAGGTGCTCAGGGCCGCCAAGGGCCTGTGTCGTATGCTGTTATCACCCCATCTTGGAGACAAACCCCTGAAGAGCCGGGAGCTCTTCAGGCTGGCAGGAGGCAAGCCATGAACCCCATCTATCTCGGCGTCAACATCGACCATATCGCCACACTGCGCAACGCCCGCGGCACCCGTTACCCGGATCCGGTGGAGGCCGCCTTCGTGGCCGAGCGGGCCGGCGCCGACGGCATCACCGTGCACCTGCGCGAGGATCGCCGCCACATCACCGACCGCGATGTGTTCGCCCTCAGGGACACCATAGGCACCCGCATGAACCTGGAGATGGCCATCACCGACGAGATGCTGGCCATCGCCGAGCAGGTGAAGCCGCAGTTCGTCTGCCTGGTGCCGGAAAAGCGCGAGGAGCTGACCACAGAGGGGGGCCTGGAAGTGGCCGGCCAGCTGGACAGGGTCAAGGACGCCTGCGCCCGCCTGGCCGACGCCGGCATCCTGGTGTCGCTGTTCATCGACGCCGATCCCCGTCAGATAGAGGCCGCCGCCCAGTGCGCCCCCTACATCGAGATCCACACGGGCGGTTATGCCGACAGCAGCGGCCAGGCCCAGCTCCAGGAGCTGGCGCGGATCCAGGCCGGGGTCAACCTGGCCGACCGCGAGGGGCTTGTGGTCAACGCCGGCCACGGCCTGCACTACCACAATGTGCAGCCCATCGCCGCCATCCCCGAGATCCACGAGCTCAACATCGGTCACGCCATCATCGCCCGGGCCGCCTTCGACGGCCTGGACAAGGCGGTGCGCGACATGAAGGCGCTGATGGTGGCGGCGCGATGATCCTGGGGCTGGGCAACGACGTGGTCCGCATCGACCGCTTCGAGCGCTCGGCCGAGCGCTTTGCCCGGCGGCTGCTGACCCCGTTCGAGAACGAACAGTACCAGCAGCGGGGCAGGCCGCTGTCGTTCCTGGCCAAGCGCTGGGCGGCCAAGGAGGCCGCCGCCAAGGCCCTGGGCACCGGCATTGCCGACGGCGTGTCCTTCCAGGATTTCGAAGTGCGCAACGATCAGGCCGGCAAGCCGCTGCTGAGCCTCAGCGGCCGGGCCCTGGAGCTGGCCCGGGCCATGGGGGTGAGCCGCTGCCACCTGGCCCTGTCCGACGAGAAGGCCCTGGCCATGGCCACGGTGATCCTGGAGTCCTGACTCCCAGCCAGCAAGAAGGCGGCCCCAGGGCCGCCTTTTTCGTGTCAGGCAAAGCTCAGCACCCTGTCCACCGGCAGGCGCGGCTTCTGGGGCCAGTTGTTTGCCTGGGGCCTGCCGACGGCGATCAGCATCACCGGCACCTGGGTTTCGTCCAGGCCGAAGGCCTCGGCCAGGGCGCCTGCGTCGAAGCCGCTCATGGGCCCGGTGGCCAACCCCATGCCCTGGGCGGCCAGCATCAGGGTCATGGCCGCCAGGGAGGCGGAGCGCAGGGCCTCGTCCCGCTGCAGCTGGGGGTTGCCCTGGTGGCCGGTGGCGGCGGTGGTGATCCAGCCGTCCATCAGTTCGGGGCTGAGGATGCCGGCGTCGACGGACGGTTGCAGCGCCTCGGCCATGCCCTCGTAGGCCCTGAGGGTGCCGCAGAGGATGAAGGTCACGGCCGCATCCACCACCTGGGACTGGCCGTAGGCCGCCGCCTTCAACTTTTCCTTGGCCTCGGGGCTCTGCACGGCGATAAAACGCCAGTTCTGCATGTTGTAGGCGGAGGGCGCCAGGGTGGCCAGGCGCACCAGCTCGCGGATGCTTTGTTCGTCGAGCCGGTGCTCGGGATCATAACGGCCGACCGAGGTACGACTCTCCAGCAGGGCGGTGATGGACATGGCAGTCTCCTTTGCTTGGGATTAGTTATCTTCAGATGAAGACATATGGCCAGTCTGGTGTCGAGTTATCTTTATGTCAAGCTAAATTGTTACCGGTGATGGGCAGTTAAGGGCTCAGGTCGCCGACAAAAAGGGGCGAGGTGCTCAGGACACCGCCTGCAGCACCAGGCTATGGCCGCCCAGCAGCAGCACCCACACCAGCACCGTCAGCCAGTGCATCAGGATGGAGGTCCACAACGAGCGGCTCTGCACGTAGGCGGTGCCGGTGCCAAGGCCCAGCAGGAAGACGATGAACAGAAAGGCGGGATCGTAGAAAAAGGGCCGGGCCGTGACATTGACCAGCCAGGCGTTGAGCGGGTGCCAGGCGGTGAACAGGAGGGCGCTGGCCAGGATCCACCTGGCCTTGGTCGAGAGCGGTGCCTTGGCCAGCGACAGCGGCAGCAGCAGACCCCTGAAGACCGCTTCCTCCAGCAACACCGGCAGCACCAGCAGCGCCAGGGGCAGGTACCAGGGCAGGTGCTCTGGCAGGCCCCAGCCGAACTGGCCCCAGGCCCAGCCGAGCGGCAGGGCCAGGGCGGCAAAGGCCAGGGCCAACAGGGCAGCAAGCCCGGCAGCTTCGGTGGGCGGGGTCCTGAGGCCCTGCCAGAGGTTGCCGTTGAGGTAACGGGATAGGGCTTGGATAGCGTCCATGGCACTGTTATAGCCCCTTTGCGCCAGCTTTCCTGGCTAGCCCAGCCCCACTATCCGTTTCAGCTCCTCGACATGAGCCAGGTAGGCCTGGCGGCCCTTGGGGGTCAGCGCTATCCAGGTCCTGGGCCGGCCATGGAAGGGGCGCTTGTGGCTGCTCAGGTAGCCGGCCTCTTCCAGGGCCTTGACGTGCTTGGACAGCACCGAGTCGCTGACCCCCAGCTGCTCCCGCAGCACCATGAACTCCAGCTCGGCCGCCGCCTCCAGCAGGGCGCAGATCTGCAGCCTGTTGGGGGCGTGGATCAGGTTGTCGAAGCGGGCGTCACTCATTGCGCCTTACCCCTGGCGGACCAGTCGCCGGTGGGCAGCTTGTGCAGCATGAAGGCATTGGCGAGGGTGAGCAGGACGGCAAGCCCATAAGGTGCCCAGATGATGCCGCCCTCGTACAGCGTCTTGCCCAGCACTATGGCCAGGGCCGTGGCCAGGCCGATGGCAACGTTCAGGTAGCTGTTGCGGCTACCGGCGGCGGATCTCCTGGGGCGGCAGCCGGCGGCGCGCAGGTAGAGACTCCAGGCCAGGACCAGGGCAACCAGCACCATGGCGGTGACGATGGCGGTGAAGGTCCAGGCACTGCTGTTGCCGCTCAGGGCGGTGGCGATGGTGACGAAGCCGACCAGTAGCGAGCTGAGCCCATTCAGCCACCAGGGCGGGCGGAACAGCGACAGCCCCTGCTGGTGGCCTTGCCTTACCGAGGCCAGTGCCGCCTGGGCATCCTCAGCGCTGATCTGGTGCTTGTCCTTGTTCATCTGCCTGTCTCCTTGCCTGTTGAAATGGAAAGCGTTGAACGCCTTGCTTTCCGGTATGGAAAGTAATCTAGTACGGACTTTCCAGTCTGGCAAGTTTTAATTTTCCATGGTGGAAAGTTTTGGCCTGTGCGGCCCTGACAGCCTAGCCCTCGCCATCGTAGTAGTCCCTGGTGTCGTCCAGGCGGCTGATATGGCGGATGGCGTCGTCGTCCAGCTCCGAGTAGGCCAGCAGCTTGTTGGAGTCCGGGTACAGCACCAGATCCAGGGGCGCCATGTTGGAGATGGCCAGGTAGCTCAGATCCTCACTGGAGGTATTGAGCAGCTGGTGGGCCTTGCCCAGGGGCGCGGCGATCAGGTCGCCGGCCCTGACCGGCCTTTCCTGCCCCTGGTATCTCAGGGTGCCGCTGCCGGCCAGGATCAGGAACAGCTCCTCTATGGCCCTGTGGCCGTGGTAGGGAAAGGCCTTCTTGCCCGGCGGCACCACATAGAGGCTGCAGCCGAGCTTAGCCAGGCCCAGCTCGGGGCCCAGGCGGCGGTAGCGGTATTGGAAGCCGTCGCCGTTGCCAGCGCTGTCGGTAACGGGCTGGTCGATATGGGTAAGGGGAATGGGGTCGGCCATGGTGGTTTCGCCTGAAGAGCCTGCCCTTAGCTTAGCCGCCGCCATGGGCCCTGGAACCCTTTCAGCAACAGCACCCGCTTGCCGCCCCGGCGGTCGTGCTTGTCGGCGTAGGGGATGCCGCCCGCCTCCCGGGGCTGGGGTTCCAGTTTGAAGCCGAGGGCCGGGTAGTCGGCGAGGCTGGCCTGGCGGATGTGGACCGTCATCTTGCCTCCTTGGCGTGGTGGGGCTTTAGTGGCCGACGGCCAGGGCGCTTATGCGGCGCTGGCGGGCCAGATCCAGGACCCAGTGGCCCAGGTAGATGGCCGCCACGGCCAGGTAGAGGCCGCCCAGATCGGCCAGATCCTCGATCAGGTAGCGGTTGGCGAGCTGGGCCGTTGTGGTGAACAGGAACATTTCCACCGCCCCCGACAGGGCCACGGCGCTGCCGGCCTGGTGGCGAAAGGGCGCCAGCATCAGCTGCAGGCAGGCCGGGAACAGGCCGCCCAGGGCCAGGGTCAGGCAGCAGCAGGCGGCCAGGGCCAGGGGCACCGTCATGGGCACCGTCGTCAGCAGCAGGCCGCCCAGGGCAATGAGCGGGGCGAACAGGCCTATGCTGGCCAGGGTGGAGAAGCGCCGCAAGGCCAACTTGGCCAGCAGGCTGCCGGCGATAAGGCCGGCGGCGGGGATCATCATGGCGCGGCCATAGTCGTCGGCGGCCAGCCCCAGATCCTGCTGCAGGGCGAAGGGATAGAAGGTGAAGGAGGTGACCATCAGCATGTAGGGCAGCCAGCGGTACAGGCCCAGGGTCAGGAAGGTGCGGCTCTGGATGAGCTGCCCGTAGGTGCGGGCCATGTGGGCCGGGCTCCAGGGGCCGGTGGCGCCGTCCCTGGGCAGCAGCCGGGCGCCGATGACCAGCACCAGGGCAAGGTAGGCGGCGGAATAGGCGAACAGCGGCCGCCAGCCCTGCCATTCGCTGATCAGCCCGCCCAGCAGGGGCGCGAAGATGGGCAGTACGCCGGCGGCCACGGCCAGGTTGGCCAGGGCCCCTTGCAGGCGGCGGCCCCGGTAGCCGTCGGAAAGGATGGCCCGGGCCAGCACATGGGGCGCGCCGGCGCCCAGGCCCTGCAGCAGGCGCCCAAAGCCCAGGCCCCAGGCGGAGTCGGCCAGGACCAGGCAGGCTAGGGTGCCCAACACGAACAGCCCCTGACCCCAGAGAAACACCCGCCAGCGGCCCAGGGCGTCGGACAGGGAGCCGAACAGCAGCTGCGACAGGCCGAAGCCAAGGAAATAGAGGGTGATCAACTGCTGGGCCAGGGCCCTGTCTATGGCCAGATCGGCGGCGATGGCCGGCAGGGCCGGCAGGTAGATGGAGGTACCGAGCTGGGCTCCGGAAAGCAGCAGAATGGCAAGCAGCAAGCGCATGGCGGTCCTCCTCCTGTGGTAACGGGGGACAGCTTATTGTCTTCTGCTGGGAACAAAAATAGGATGATTGGAAACTACTCTTTCCTGTGAGGAAAAAGCATGGATTGGCTCACCGCCACCCGCAGCTTCTGCCAGGTGGTGGAGCAGGGCAGCTTCACCGCCGCCGCCCAGGCCCTGGCCACCTCGCCCTCGGCCGTTTCCAAGCGCATCGACTGGCTGGAGGGCCGCCTGGGGGTGACGTTGTTCATCCGCACCACCCGCAGGGTCAGCCTCACCGAGGAGGGCCAGACCTACCTGCAGCATGCCCGCAGCCTGCTCAAGCAGTTCGAGGCCATGGTGGCGGATACCCGCGCCAGCGGCCGCGAGCCCCTGGGCACCCTGCGCCTGGCGGCGCCGGTGTCGGTGGGCAGCGTGCTGCTGATGCCCCACATCAAGGCCTTCATGGCCCGCCACCCCGGGATCCGCTTCCAGCTCGACACCCTGCCGCCCGGCACCCAGCCGGATCTGGACCATGATCTGGTGATCTGCCGCAAGCGCGACGACTTCGACTCCCCCTACCACAGGGGCCTGCCGCTGCGGGACTACCACCTGCAGATGTGGGCCTCGCCGGACTACCTGGCCAGCCGGCCGCCGATCCGCGGCCCGGAAGATCTGGAGGCGCACCGCTTCATCATCGCCAGCTACCAGAAACGGGACGGCATGGTGGAAATGGAGGAAGGGTTTTCCATTCCCCTGGACAACTTTGGCCTGGTCACCGACAACGTCGAAGCGCTGCTACAGGCGGGGCTGTCCGGCATGGGCATCGTCTTCGCCTCGGAGGTGTTCCTGCGTGCCTATGTCGAGCAGGGCCTGTTGCGACCTGTGCTGCCCCAGGTGCGCAGCGTCAGGCGCCAGATCTGGGCCTTCTACCCCAAGGCGGACTTCATGCCGCTGAAGACCAAGTTGTTCTTGGAGTTTCTCAAGGAGAGATTGTAGCGGTCGCTGCGAGCGTCGGAGCCCAGGGAAAGTTCACCTACATGGGTAACAGGAAAGTTCAGAGGCATAGGTAACACCCGGTTCGCCGGATGTATTTAATTCCTTTTTTGTTACCCATGTCCTTGACTCATTCACGGCCCGGTTCGAGTCGTTACCCTCGCTCTGGAAGGCTTACCGGCAACCGGCGCTGATTCGCCTCAGCTCAGCAGCGCCTTTGTTGGCATCCATCCTCCAATTGCCTCACGCCTTGCGCCGCTCGGCGACTCTCAACGGGCAAACTTGGCCGCTTCACGGCCATTCATTCGGCGCAATGCACTTCGTTTATTGCGCCCTACGCGGGCTAGTTGATGCAACTGACGATGGTAAATTAAACGTTGGCGATCCAGAACTTGCCGCAGAGGCATTTTGGTCTATGTTTTCTGGTACATTTTTTTGGCCACCCATCGTTCGTGGACCGGTACCAAAGAAGCAGGGGCAGAAGTTAAAAGCAGAATTTATCGAGATCTTTTTGGCAAAATACCGTATCGCTTGACAGCCCGTAGGTTGGGATTCGTGCCTCATCCCAACCTACGGACTTGTCTGCAAGGGCCGTTCTCATTGAATTCGGCGCAATGCACTTCGTTTATTGCGCCCTACGCGGGCTTGCATTCCTCACATAGTTGAATAACGTTCACTCCCAAATCATCAGTTAAAGCTTTCTGCTCCGCCCAATCGCTATCTGTTGCATTTACAATTTCAGATCTGGAAATTAAAGCTGTTGCTAAGTATTTTCTATCTGACGGGTCAAGTTCATTTTTAGGCAGCTCTTCAAAAGTTCGGCTTTCATCTTCGATGGGAGTTAAATCAACTAATGAAATTCTTTCTTGGCAAAACTGATTGTCGTGAAGATACTTGAAAAACATGTCTCCTACACCAGGAGAGCCTGAGTAATTTAGATGGGAGCTATATTCTCTCATAATTAATCCGGCTGAATCCAAGGCCAAGTTTAAGCTGCGACATCTTTCTAAGAAGTTAATGCATGCCAATGTACATTTAATTGAGGCATGTTCGCTTTTTTGATTGGCGACAATGGTGACATTGCAGTCTACTACTAACTTCCCCCTATCAGTCATTTTTATCAGTCTCTCTCATTTGTTTAATAAGAGAGGCTCGCCTTGTTTCTGCAATTTCTGACATTTCATCACCAAAAAAATTATCTGGCCAATTCAGTATGGAGCCATATGGATTGATCTTAAGGTTCTCATATTTGGCTTTACCTCTATGGGTGGAGAAAAAATATAGCTCAATATCAGAACACTCAAACTGATCTTCTGCGATGCGCCGCTGTAAACGCCGAATGAAATGTTCGCTGTGGCTTTCAACGATAATCTGTACATTTCTTGTTTTGGAAACGGTTAAGATTAGATCTGCCAAATGTGATTGAACTGATGGGTGAAGATGGATCTCAGGCTGCTCAAGTAAAACAATGCTGTTTTTTGGTACGTAGTACAAAAGAACTAAAACAGGCAAAACTTGTGAGACTCCAAAGCCTACATCAGTTAGCGCCGTCTCCGCTGATCCAGCTTCTTTTCTCACAAGGGTTCGATAAAGATTAGTGTTTGGAGCAATCTCCTTTACTTCAAAAGAGTGAATTAAGCCCATTTCCTTAAGCCAGTGAGCTATCATCTCCTGAAATGGCTTATAATGTGTTCGTCCACCGAAATTCCTTGTTTCACCTTTCCTAGTTGCAGCAAGTATCGCATCTATTGCGTTTTCACCACGATAGCCAACTCCCTCGGGACTAGACCCTGACCATTGGTATTGTCTTTTGGGATGTTCTCTTAATGGCCCTAGGTAATATATTTTATCCATAAGAGCTTCATAAGAAGCCTCAAATGAACTTAAGAAATCGGCATTTTGAAAGTATGTTTTAGCTTGGTCGGGGTACAAATAATTTTTTACAGGGCCAGGAAGCTTCCAACTTCTACCTTGTGTTCTTACAAATCTAAAGCCCCGGTTATCACCTCGCGCGACCAGGTTGAAGTCTCGGCCTTCCTCTTTTTCTCGTTCAATGATGAAACTGTTGCCATCAAAGTTGTATGATAATTCTTTTACTTCAAGGAGGGAGTTTACAAAGCCGGTTGAACATGAAATGGAAAGCTTGTTGCCTTCAAAAAGAGTGCTTTTAGAACTCTTCATAGGGTCAGAAACCCTAATTTTCTCTTCAAAACTCCAAGTAAAAGACCATTCTAGACATCTTTTCTCTTCATGTCTAAAAATTACGTCGTAATAAGTTCCTAGATCAACAATTTTATTGACGCCGCCAAAATCAATGACAATGTTTCGGTCTGGGTTGTTTTTGGTTTGTTTTAACATTAACAGGAATTGAATAAAGCTACTTTTTCCTGAACTGTTGCTGCCGAAGATGCCTGTGACTTTTCCCAGTGAAATCTTTATATCTTCCCAAGCTTTAAAGTTCTTTATATGAAAGTCAGTAATCACGAAGATTTCCTTTTAAGCTAGATCTGAATAATACGGTAATAAAAGAAAGCTTGATACGTTGCGATTTGGTTTTATTCACACATCTAATAACTTTTAATGATGTTTCGAAAATATTATGAACTGTATCATTGCTACAACGGTTGTGCAGTGGTCATTTCTCCTCCGTAATGGGGGTTGTAGAGCATGGGACATAAAGTCGCTCCTAGCTCTAGGGGAGACCAGTAGTATATTACTCTCAAACGTTAGAGCTAGGATAACCGAGCTGATAAGTACTCGGTTGAAAGCCCAACTCAAGGCCTGGATGAGGAACGAATCCCAACAATCTAATGGCCGCGTAGCGGCCAAGTCGGTCCCCTTTGAGTGCGCTGAGCCGCAGGGAGCGTGAGCTGGCCCGAGGCAGGGACGCCGAGGGAATGACTGCCGCGCTGGGAGCGCGTCAGTCATGGCCAGCGGCAAGCGACCGGAGGCGAAGGCAGCCGGAGGCCGCACGAGAGGGGGAGGACTTTTGGTGACTTTTGGTCCCTCAAAAGTCACGCCCCCCGCAGGGGAAACTCGAAGAAAGCAGCTTTGCATCGTCCTTTCGCTTCTAAAAAGGCTTCCCAGCGCAAATACAACATCCAGAGGGGTCACAGGGGCAAGGCCCTGTTCAACTGGCCAGCCCCTGCTCCGTCGCAACATCAAACAACTTATCCATCTCATCCAAAAGCTCGAACACCTCCGGCTCCACCTCCTGGCCACGCTGGCCCTGCTTGAGGGCCGTTTCTATGCCCAGGCCAAGCTGCTTCATGGTCTTGGCGCCGGTGTAGGCCAGGGCGCCGTTGAGCTTGTGGATCTGCGCCAGCAGCTCGTCGTCCCGGCCCTCGGCCAGGGCGGTCTCGATGGCGGCGCGGGCGCCCGGCAGGCTGTCCAGCAGCATGGCCAGCATCTCCCTGGCCAGCTGTTCGCGGCCGCCGGCCTGGGTCAGCGCCTGCTCCCAGTCCAGCACCGGGTTGCCCTTGGGCCTGAGCCACTTGTTCAGCAGCGCCTTGAGGGTCAGCTCGTCTATGGGCTTGGTCAGGTAATCGTCCATGCCGCCGGCCAGCAGCTTCTCCTTTTCGCCGGCCATGGCGTGGGCGGTGACGGCGATGATCGGCGGCGCCTTGTCGGCCAGCTGGCTGCGGATATGGCCGGTGGCGGTGACCCCGTCCATGCCCGGCATCTGGATGTCCATGAAGATGAGGTCGAAGGCCTGCTGGCCGGCCAGCGCCACGGCCTTGTGGCCGTCGTCGGCGCAGCTGACGTGGCAGCCCAGCTCGGTGAGCAGGGCCTCCATCAGCTTGAGGTTGGGGGCGTTGTCGTCCACCACCAGGATCTTCGGCAGCAGCCCCTGGCCGACGGCGGGCACGGGCGCCAGCTGGGGCGGCGCCAGCTGCTGGCGGGGCTTTTCCGGTTCCTGGTCGGTCAGGGCCTGGTACAGGCGCGGCACCAGCAGCGGCTTGATCAGGCAGACGCTGACGTGGTTGGCCAGCAGCTGTTCCCGCACCACTGGATCCGGGTGGTTGCACAGGGCGATGACCTTCTGCTGCTCGGGCACGGTGGCCAGTATGGCGTCAAGCTGGTCGCCGTAGCTCTCGATCTGATCCAGCAGCAGGTAGTCGCCCTGGGGCAGCAGGCTGGCGTCGTCGCTGGACTTGAGGGTGATGGGCCAGTGGCCGACCAGGGTGGTCATCAGCTTGCGGGTGCGCTCGCTGGGGTGCAGCAGCACCAGGGTCTTGTCCTTGAGGGGGGCCAGATCCAGGGGATCGTGGAAGCTCATGTCGGCGTGCTTGATGGGCAGCTGCACCCAGAAGGTGGAGCCCTTGCCGGACTCGCTCTCCAGGCCTATTTCGCCGCCCATCTGCTCGATGAGGGTGCGCGAGATCACCAGGCCCAGGCCGGTGCCGCCGTAGCGGCGGCTGATGGAGGCGTCGGCCTGGCTGAAGGCCTGGAACAGGCTGCGCTGCTGCTCGGGGCTGATGCCGACGCCGGTGTCGCTGACCAGGATGCGCAGGAATTCGCGCCCGCCCTGATCGTACTGGCCGTGGTTGACGCTGATCTCCACGCCCCCTTCCTGGGTGAACTTGACGGCGTTGCCGATGAGGTTGGTGAGCACCTGCTTAAGGCGCAGGCCGTCTCCCACCAGGGCATCCGGAGTGTCCTGAGGCAGCGTCAGACTCATCTCCAGGCCCTTGTCGCGGGCGTTGCCGCCCAGCATCTCCGCCACGTCCGAGACCAGATCGTGGAAGGAGTAGGGGTGCTCGTCCAGCACCAGCTTGCCGGACTCCAGCTTGGAGAAGTCGAGGATGTCGTTGATGATGGCCAGCAGGTGCTGGGCCGAGCGCTCTATGGTGACCAGGTAGTCGGACTGGCTGGGGGTGAGCTGGGTCTTCATCAGCTGGCGGGTGAAGCCCAGCACCCCGTTCAGGGGCGTGCGCAGCTCGTGGCTCATGTTGGCCAGGAACTCGGACTTGACCTGGCTGGCCTGCTGGGCGCGCTTGCGGGCCTTGTCCATCTCGATGTTCTGGATCTCGATCTGCTCCAGGGTCATGCGCAGATCGTAGGTGGCCTGATCGATGTTGTGCTGCATGTCGGCATGGTATTCGTCCAGGGACTTGGCCATGGCGTTGATGCCGTTCTTGAGGATGTCCAGCTCGCCCAGCAGGGTGCCCTGGACCCGGGTGTCCAGCTTGCCCTCGCGGATGCGGTCCACGGCGCTCACCATGCTGGTGATGGGGTCGGTCACATGCTTGAGCAGGCGCCAGGTGAACAGCAGGTGGATGCCGACGCCGACGAAGATGATCAGGATGGCGCTGAACAGGGCGTCGTGCTGCTCCAGCACGGTGGCGTCGGGGATCAGCTGCACCGATACATAGCCCAGCAGCGGGTCGTCGGGGTCTATCCGGTCCCGGTAGCTGGAATAGAAGCTGGTGTCGGCGATGACAGGTGCCCGCAGCAGCAGCAGCTCGCCGTGCTTTTCGAAGGCGGGCACCTGGGGTATGGGCTGGCCGTCGGCCAGGCGCATCTTGGCGAAGTCGCGGTGGAAGGTGGACGACACCAGCGGCTTGTTGTCGCGGCCATAGATGGCGATGTTGCGGACGATGTTGGCGTGGCGCCGATGCACGGCGCTGACCAGGCGCTTGAGGTGCTCCCGGTCTTCCAGGGCCAGGCCCTGCTCTGATGCGATGGTCAGCGGCTCTATGATGGCCAGGCCCTGATCCTGGAGGTGATCCATCACCTCCTGATAGCGCTGCAGGGTGAAATAACCGCCCAGCAGTATGCCGATCAGTATGGTCGGGGCCAGCGTCAGGGTAAGAACCCAGCCTCTAAGGCCGAATTTGGTCATATCAACGGCACAGTATCCCTTGTCTCGTCGGTATAATGGCACAGCCTCTAACGTTTCCCAAGGAATGCCATGGCCCGCTTTTACAAACCCGCCAAAGCCAAATCCGCCCCCAAGCAGGTGCGGCTCGACGTGACCGCCCTGGATCTGGAAGGCCAGGGCGTGGCCCGCCATCAGGGCCGGGTCTGCTTCGTGCGCGGCGCCCTGCCGGGCGAGACGGTGCTGGCCCGCGTGCAGGATGCCGGCAAGAAGGTGGCCAAGGGCGAGGTGATCAAGGTGCTCGAGGCCAGCCCCCACCGCATTGAACCGCCCTGCGAGTATTTCGGCCACTGCGGCGGCTGCCAGCTCCAGCACCTGGCCGGCGCCGAGCAGCTGGCCCTGAAGTCCCAGGCCCTGGTGCGGGAGCTGGCCAAGCAGGGCCTGGCCGCCGAGACGCTGTGCCCGCCGCTGGTGAGCGCCCCCTATGGCTACCGCCGCACCCTGCGCCTGGCCATCAAGAACGGCCTGGTGGGACTGCGCGAGCGCGGCAGCCACAAGCTGGTGCCCATCCAGCACTGCGCCATCGCCGAGCCGGCGTTGTCCGAGCTGCTGCCGACCCTGCTGCCGCTGGTCAAATCCCTCAAGGCCAAGAAGAGCCTGGGCCACCTGGAGCTGATGGCCCTGCCGCCGTATAGGGTGGCGCTGCTGCGCATCACCGACAGCCTGCCCGGGGGCGACATCGAGCAGCTGCGAGTCTGGGCCGCCGACCAGGAGCTGGTACTGCTGCTGCAGCACCAGGGCCTGGAGCAGCTCTGGCCCCGTGAACCTATTCAGCTGGGCTATGAACTGGACGGCCTCGAGCTGGGCCTGAGCGGCAGCGAGTTCATCCAGGTCAACGCCGCCGTCAACGAGCAGATGGTGGCCCAGGCCCTGGCATGGCTGGCCCCAAGCGAGCATGAGCGCATCCTCGACGCCTTCTGCGGCCTGGGCAACTTCTCGCTGCCCCTGGCCAGGCGCTGCAAGGCGCTGGTGGGCGCCGAGGGGGTCAAGGCCATGACCGACAGGGCCGGCGCCAACGCCGAGGCCAACGGCCTGGGCAACTGCCGCTTCGTCACCGCCGATTTGGACGACGAGCAGGCCCTGGAGCTGCTGCTGCGCGAGCCCTTCGACGCCGTGCTGCTGGATCCGGCCCGCCCCGGCGCCGCCGCCCTCTGCCAGCGCCTGGCGAGCCTGCCCGCCGGCACTGGCCCGGGCCGCATCCTCTATGTATCCTGTAACCCTTCGACCTTTGTGCGGGACGCGGCCCTGCTGGCCCAAGGCGGCTATCGCCTGGACAGGCTGGGGCTGATGGACATGTTCCCGCAGACCGGCCATGTGGAAACCATGGCCCTGCTGAGGAGGTGATATGGTCTCGGTGCGCGACCACCTGAAATCCCGGGCATCCCAAGACGAGTGGCTGGCGGAGCTGAAGCTCTCCGAGCGCCACCAGGGCCTGATGAACAAGGCCATCGCCGCGGTCAAGGCCCTGGATGAGGCCGAGCCGATGCTGGACGCCGGCCTGGAGCTGGTGGAGATCCTCGACACCCTCAGCATGGACGGCGACACCTTCGTGGCCGCCATCCTCTATAGGCCCTACCAGAACAAGCTCATCGACCGCGAGCTGGTCACGGAGGACTTCGGCGAGGCCATAGCCGCGCTGCTGAATTCGGTGCTGGACATGGACGCCATCCGCACCCTGCACAATGCCGCCAGCTCCGCCGCCCAGGTGGACAGGGTCAGGCGCATGGTGCTGAGCATGGTCAACGACGTGCGCGCCGTGGTCATCAAGCTTTCGGACGCCATCTGCGAGCTTCGCGAGGTCAAGAACGCCGACGAGGAGACCCGGGTGCTGGTGGCCAAGGACGCCGCCAACCTCTATGCGCCCCTGGCCAACCGCCTCGGCATCGGCCAGCTCAAGTGGGAGCTGGAGGATCTGGCCTTTCGCTACCTGCATCCCGACACCTACAAGCGCATCGCCAGGCTGCTGGATGAGCGCCGGGTGGACAGGGAGGAGTACATCCAGGATTTCGTGGCCGGCCTGAACCAGGCCCTGAAGGCCGAGGGTATCCAGGCCCAGGTCTACGGCCGTCCCAAGCACATTTATTCCATCTGGAAGAAGATGCAGAACAAGCAGCTGTCCTTCGACGAGCTGTTCGACGTGCGGGCGGTGCGCATCATAGTGGAGCGTCTCCAGGACTGCTACGGCGCCCTGGGGGTGGTGCACACCCAGTTCCGCCACATCCCCAACGAATTCGACGACTACGTGGCCAACCCCAAGCCCAACGGTTACCAGTCCATCCACACCGTGGTGGTGGGCCCCAAGGGCAAGACGGTGGAGATCCAGATCCGCACCCAGCAGATGCACGACAACGCCGAGCTGGGCGTGGCCGCCCACTGGGCCTACAAGGAAGGGGGCAAGGGCTCCAAGGAAAGGGCCCTGGAAGACAAGGTGGCCTGGCTCAGGAAGATCCTGCTGTGGCAGGAGGAGATGGCCGACGCCGGCGATCTGGTGGAGGAACTCAAGAACCAGGTGGTGGAAGACCGGGTCTACGTGTTCACCCCCAAGGGCGACGTCATCGACATGCCCGCCGGCGCCACGCCGCTGGATTTCGCCTACCACATCCATTCCATGGTTGGCCACCGCTGCATCGGCGCCAAGATCTCCGGGCGCATCGTGCCCTTCACCTACCAGCTGCAGACCGGCGACCAGGTGGAGATCCTCACCGGCAAGGAGCCCAACCCCAGCCGTGACTGGCTCAACCCGCACCTGGGCTTCGTGCGCTCCGGCCGGGCCAGGGCCAAGATCCAGCACTGGTTCAAGCTCCAGGACCGCGACAAGAACCTGGCCGCCGGCCGGGAGATCCTGGAGCGGGAGCTGGAGCGCCTGGGCCTGACCCTGCACGACGCCGCCCCGGCGGTGGAACGCTTCAACATGACCAACCTGGACGACCTGCTCACCGCCATCGGTGGCGGTGACGTGCGGCTCAACCAGGTGCTCAACTACCTGCAGGGTCACCACTTCAAGACCGAAAAGTCCGACGAAGAGGCCATCGCCGAGCTGATCGCCCAGAAATCGTCGGCCAACCGCAAGGCCGGCAAGAGCCCCTTCGTGGTGCAGGGGGTGGGCAACCTGCTCACCCATATCGCCGGCTGCTGCCAGCCGGTGCCCGGTGACGACATCATCGGCTACATCACCCAGGGCAAGGGCATCTCGGTGCACAGGGCCGACTGCGAGCAGCTGGTCAACCTGGCCAAGCAGCACATGGAAAGGGTGGTGGAAATCGACTGGGGCGCCGACCCCGGCCACGGCTACCAGATCAGCATCCGGGTGGTGGCCGCCGACCGTACCGGCCTGCTGCGCGACATCACCACCATACTGGCCAACGAGAAGGTCAGCGTGCAGTCCATGCGCAGCCATATCGACAGGACCTCCAACGCCAGCACGGTGGAGCTGGATCTGGAGATCTCCCGCCTGGAGCTGCTGGGCAAGGTGCTGGCCCGCATCGGCCAGCTGCCGGACGTGTTCGAAGCCAAGAGGATCACCCAGAAGTAATGACCCCCATAGACAGGCTCAAGGCCATTATGGCCAGACTCAGGGATCCCGAGGGCGGCTGCCCCTGGGATCTGCAGCAAAGCTTCCAGACCATAGTGCCCCACACCCTGGAGGAGGCCTACGAGGTGGCCGACGCCATCGAGCGCGGCGACCGCAGTGACATCAAGGAGGAGCTGGGCGATCTCCTGTTCCAGGTGATCTTCTACGCCCGCCTTGGCGAGGAGGAGGGCGCCTTCGACTTCGACGCCATCGCCAGCGCCGTGTCCGACAAGCTGGAGCGCCGCCATCCCCATGTGTTTGGCGAGCTGGAAGTCGGCGACGAGACCGAGGTGCTGTCCAACTGGGAGGCCATCAAGTCCGAGGAGCGCAGGGAGAAGGGCCTGAGCGAACTGCCCTCGGCCCTGGACGACGTGCCCCTGGCGCTGCCGGCCCTGACCCGGGCCGCCAAGCTGCAAAAGCGCGCCGCCCGCACCGGCTTCGATTGGGCCGAGCTGGCACCCGTGCTAGCCAAGATCCACGAGGAGATAGACGAGGTCAAACAGGAGGTGGAGCAGGGCGTCTCCCGGGAGGCCCTGGAGGAGGAGCTGGGCGACCTGCTCTTTGCGGTGGTCAACCTCAATCGCCATCTCAGGGTGGATCCGGAAAGCGCCCTCAGGCGCGCCAACCAGAAGTTCGAGCGGCGCTTTCGCGGCATAGAGCGGCGGGTGTTCGAGGCCGGCCAGCAGATGAGCGAGCTGGATCTGGCCGCCCTGGACGCCCACTGGGAGGCGGTCAAGGCAACCGAAAAAGAGTGACGAAAAGGCCCCGCAACGGGGCCTTTTTCATTGTCCGGCGGCGAGCTTTTCATCTATAATGCCTTCCCGTCCTGAGTTCTTCCCATCCTCAACGCGTTCAGGTTTTGCATGACGACTAATTACATCTTTGTGACGGGGGGTGTCGTATCCTCCTTGGGTAAGGGTATTGCTGCGGCATCACTGGCGGCCATCCTCGAGGCACGCGGCCTCAAGGTGACCATGATGAAGCTGGATCCCTACATCAACGTGGATCCGGGCACCATGAGCCCTTACCAGCACGGCGAGGTCTTCGTGACCGAAGACGGCGCCGAGACCGACCTCGACCTGGGCCACTACGAGCGCTTCATCCGCACCAAGATGACCAAGCGCAACAACTTCACCACCGGCCGCATCTACGCCGACGTGCTGCGCAAGGAGCGCCGTGGTGACTACCTGGGCGCCACCATCCAGGTGATCCCCCACATCACCAACGAGATCAAGGAACGCGTGATCAAGGGCGCCGAGGGCCATGACGTGGCCATCGTCGAGATCGGCGGCACCGTGGGTGACATCGAGTCGCAACCCTTCCTGGAAGCCATCCGCCAGCTGGGCACCGAGCTGGGCCGCGACCGCGCCATGTACATGCACCTGACCCTGGTGCCCTACCTGGGCGCCTCCGGCGAGGTCAAGACCAAGCCGACCCAGCATTCCGTCAAGGAGCTGCGCTCCATCGGTATCCAGCCGGACATCCTGGTGTGCCGTACCGACCGCGCCGCCCTGCCGGCCTCCGAGCGCTCCAAGATCGCCCTGTTCACCAACGTGGAAGAAAGGGCCGTCATCAGCCTCAAGGACGTGGATTCCATCTACAAGATCCCGGCGCTGCTGAAGTCCCAGGGCCTGGACGAGCTGGTGGTCAAGCGCTTCGGCCTGAGCGCCCCGGAAGCGGACCTGTCCGAATGGGAACAGGTCATCTACCAGGAAGCCAACTCCCAGGGCGAGGTCACCATCGCCATGGTCGGCAAGTACGTGGAGCTGCCGGACGCCTACAAGTCCGTCAACGAGGCCCTCAAGCATGCCGGCCTGAGCAACCGCGTTGCCGTGCACATCAAGTACATCGACTCCCAGGACATCGAGACCAAGGGCACCGAGCTGCTGGCCGGCGTCGACGGCATCCTGGTTCCCGGTGGCTTCGGTGAGCGCGGCGTGGAAGGCAAGGTGCTGGCTGCCCAATATGCCCGCGAGAACAAGATCCCCTACCTGGGCATCTGCCTGGGCATGCAGGTGGCGCTGATCGAATTCGCCCGCCATGTGGCCGGCCTGGAAGGCGCCCACAGCACCGAATTCCAGAAAGACGCCAAGCACCCCGTGGTGGGCCTGATCACCGAATGGGTGGACGAAGCCGGCGAAGTGGAAAAGCGCAGCGAAGACGCCGACCTTGGCGGCACCATGCGCCTGGGTGCCCAGCTCTGCCACCTGGTGCCCGGCACCAAGGCCCGCGAGCTGTACGGCAACGACACCGTCTACGAGCGCCACCGCCACCGCTACGAGGTCAACAACAAGTACCGCGACCAGCTGGAGAAGGCGGGCCTGGTGTTCGCCGGTCTGTCCGCCGACAAGAAGCTGGTGGAGATCATCGAGCTGCCCGACCATCCCTGGTTCGTGGCCGGCCAGTTCCACCCGGAATTCACCTCCACGCCCCGGGACGGCCATCCCCTGTTCGGCGGCTTCGTGAAGGCGGCCTGGGAAGGCCAGAAGCAACAAGACTAACGGTTCGAGCCGCGCCCCTGAGGTGCGGCTCTTTTTTGTTCAAGAGGAAAGCAAGACCATGGCAGAGATTGTCAAGATCATTGGCCGCGAGGTGATGGACTCCCGCGGTAACCCCACCGTTGAAGCTGAAGTACACCTGGCCGACGGCAGTGTGGGTATGGCTTGCGCCCCCAGCGGCGCCTCCACCGGTACCCGCGAAGCCCTGGAGCTGCGCGATGGTGACAAGAGCCGCTACCTGGGCAAGGGCGTGCTGACCGCCGTTGCCAACATCAATGGTCCCATCGCCGAGGCCCTGGTGGGCAAGAACGCCCTGGAGCAGGAAGCCCTGGACCGCCTGATGATCGAGCTGGACGGCACCGAAAACAAGGCCAAGCTTGGCGCCAATGCCATCCTGGCCGTGTCCCTGGCCAACGCCAAGGCCGCCGCCGCCAGCCAGAACAAGCCCCTGTACGCCTGGATCGCCGAACTGAACGGCACCGCCGGCCAGTACTCCATGCCGGTGCCGATGATGAACATCCTCAACGGCGGCGAGCACGCCGACAACAACGTCGACATCCAGGAGTTCATGGTCCAGCCGGTGTCCGCTCCCTCCTTCCGCGAGGCCCTGCGCATGGGCGCCGAGATCTTCCACGCCCTCAAGAAGGTGCTGCAGGCCCAGGGCCTGAACACCGCCGTGGGTGACGAAGGCGGCTTCGCCCCCAACCTGGCCTCCAACGCCGACGCCCTGGCCGTGATCAAGCAGGCCGTTGCCGATGCCGGCTACCAGCTTGGCAAGGACGTGACCCTGGCCCTGGACTGCGCCGCCTCCGAGTTCTACAAGGACGGCAAGTACGTGCTGGCCGGCGAGGACAAGTCCTTCGATTCCGAAGGCTTCGCCGACTACCTGGCCGAGCTGAGCGCCCAGTACCCCATCGTCTCCATCGAAGACGGCCTGGACGAGTCCGACTGGGACGGCTGGAAGGTGCTGACCGACAAGCTGGGTACCAAGGTGCAGCTGGTGGGTGACGACCTGTTCGTGACCAACACCAAGATCCTCAAGGAAGGCATCGACAAGGGCATCGGCAACAGCATCCTGATCAAGTTCAACCAGATCGGCTCCCTGACCGAGACCCTGGAAGCCATCCGCATGGCCAAGGACGCCGGCTATACCGCCGTCATCTCCCACCGCAGTGGCGAGACCGAGGATGCCACCATCGCCGATCTGGCCGTGGGCACTGCCGCCGGCCAGATCAAGACCGGCTCCCTGTGCCGCTCCGACCGCATCGCCAAGTACAACCAGCTGCTGCGCATCGAAGAGCAGCTGGGCGAGGCCGCCCTATACCGCGGCCTGGTGGAGATCAAAGGCCAGGGCTAAGAACCCGAAAGCTTGGTAGAATGGAAAGCCGCCAACTCTGGCGGCTTTTTTTATGGGAACCACGCCTCCTTTTGCGGCTCTATAGACTCCATGCACAGCCAGGAACTGCTCACCTTAAAGCAAGCTATTGAAAAGCCAGGGGCTTATTGGCCCTGGCTGGCGGTTGCCGTGGTGGTGCACCTGCTGCTGCTGTGGGGCCTGGGCCGGCACTGGACCCTGCCCAAGGCCCCCGAGTTCCGGCCGCCGTCCCTGAAGGCCCGGCTCTATCATCCGCCGCCCGAGCCGGTGGCCGAGTCCAGCCAGGCCAGCGGCGCCGAACAGCCCACCGAGCAGGCCCCGACCCAGACAGGTGAACAGTCCCCCGCCGGCGAGAGCCAGCCGGCCAGTGCGGAGCCGGGCGGCGCCAGCCGGGAGCCTGTGCCGGACAAGATGCCGCGCATCAGCCTGCCCGGCCGGGAGGCGCCCGAGCCCGGCCAGGGCGACCTGCAGAGCCGGTTGCGGCAGAGCCTTGAACGCATCCAGGGCCAGGCCCAGAGCCAATGGCTGCAGGAGCAGGAGCGCGGCCCAGAGGTGCTGCCCAGGCCCAAGCGCAAGCGCCGGGAAAGCCAGGTCATCGCCATGGGCGGCGACATGGAGCTGCACATCAACCCGGACGGCAGCTGCGCCGTGACCCAGACCATCCAGGGCCTGCAGGGGCCGGTGAAGGTGTGGATGGGCACCACCGGCTGCCCGGCGGACGGCCGCGTTACCCGGCAATGGCGGGAGGCCATCGCGAAACGCCTGGCCAGGTACAAGAACACTAATTAAAGCAATTACTTGCGAAGGGCTCTATAGTGAGAGCATGACCGAATCGGGGAGCAGGATCATGACCTTAGCCGCGCCCACAGTGATGCAACCCTCCTGGCCCGCCAGGCGGGTGCTGATCGGCCTGGCGCTGCTGGTGCTGGCGGTGTTCACGGTCTGGGATATCGTCTGGCTGGGCTGGTCCCACCCCCTGCTGCAGTGGCTGCTCAGCTGCCGCTTCGTGCTGCAATGGCTGCCGCTGCTGTCGCTGTTTTTCGCCAGCCTGCACACCCTGTCCGAGCACCAGTTCCGCCGCCAGCAATGGTGGTGCTGGGTGCTGGTAGGCCTGGGCACCGCCATCATCACGGTGCTGCCGGCCTTCCACCAATTGCCGGTGCTGAGCTTCAACGGCCAGTTCATCCTGCTGCTGTTCGGCTTCTTCGTCACCACCCTGCACTGGCCCCAGAAGCTGGCGGCGGCGCTGATCGTGATCCTTTGCCAGCTGGGGCTGGTCATGATGGCCGAGGGCTTCAGCGACCAATGGCTCAACCACGGCATCTACCTGGGCATGGCGCTGGTGGTGGGGGGCGTGGCCTCGGTGCAGCACGACCAGCTGGTGGAGGCGGTACATGACCAGACCAAGCGCCTGCGGCACATGGCCGAGACCGACGCCCTGACCGGCATCGACAACAGGTACAGGTTCGAGCGCCATTTGGATACCCTGATCGACCAGGGCGCGCCCTTTGCCCTGGCCATCATCGACGTGGACCACTTCAAGGCCTACAACGACGAGGCCGGCCACCTGGCCGGGGACCAGTGCCTGGCCAGCCTGGCCAAGCTGCTCAGCGATGACGGCCACCAGCACCTGGCCCGCTACGGTGGCGAGGAGTTCGTGGCCTGGCAGCCCGTGGAGAGTTTCGAGGAGGCCGAGGCCTGGGGCGAGGCCCTGGTCGCCAAGGTGCGCAATGCCCAGATGCTGCACCCCTGTTCGCCCCAGGGGCCCTGGCTGACGGTCAGCGTCGGGGTGACCCTGGCCCAGGACAGCAACAGGCGCGCCATACTGAGCCGGGCCGACGCCGCCCTCTACGAGGCCAAGGCCCAGGGACGAGACAGAGCCGTATTCAAAGTGCCACAAGGAGAGAACGCGTGAGTCAAAGATGGACCAGCCAGCACCCGCAGTTGCTGCAGCTCTACACCCTGCCCACCCCCAATGGTCAGAAGGTCTCCATCGCCCTGGAGGAGCTGGGCATTCCCTACGAGGTGCACCGGGTGGACATCGGCCGTGATGAGCAGTTCCTGCCCGAGTTCCTGGCCATCAACCCCAACAACAAGATCCCGGCCATAGTGGATCCCGACGGCCCCGACGGCGAGCCCCTGACCCTGTTCGAGTCCGGCGCCATCCTGCTGTACCTGGCCGAGAAGACCGGTAGGCTGCTGCCCGCCGAGCCGGCCCGGCGCATCCAGTGCATCCAGTGGCTGATGTTCCAGATGGCCGGCATCGGTCCCATGTTCGGCCAGTTCGGCCATTTCCATAAATACGCCGGCGACAGGTGCAACCACCCTTATCCCAAGGCCCGCTACGGCAACGAGGCCAGGCGGCTGCTGGGGGTAGTGGAACAGCGCCTGGCAGGCCGCAAGTTCATCATGGACGACGACTTCACCATCGCCGACATCGCCACCTTCCCCTGGGTGGATTGCCTGATCCGCTATTACGACGCCGCCGACCATCTTGGCCTGGACAACTATCCGCAGCTGATGGACTGGTACCGGCGCTGCATGGCCAGGCCGGCCAGCCAGCGCGGCAAGGACGTGGGTGGCGAGTAACGGCCTGCTCTGGGTGGGCGGCCGGGCATTCCAATTGCCCGGCTCTGCCACCATAATAGGGCTCCAAAAGCACAGGGGGCAGAATGCGCATCTTCACTCTGCTGTTGCTGGTCCTGCTGGGGCTGTTGCAGTACCGCCTCTGGTGGGGCGACAACAGTGTCCAGGAACACCTGCAGCTCAAGGCCGACATCAAGCGGGTCCAGGCCCAGAACGCCGAGCTTCGCAAGCGTAACCAGCTGATGTACGTGGAAGTGCAGGATCTGCGCTCGGCCACGGCCGCCCTGGAAGAACGGGCCCGCAAGGAGCTGGGCATGATCCGTGAAGGCGAGACCTTCTACCGCGTCATTCCGGCCCAGACCAATTAAGCATGAACAAGACACAGAAACTGGCCGTGGTGGTGCCTGCCGCCGGGGTAGGGCGCCGCATGGGCCAGGACATTCCCAAACAGTATTTGCTGCTGGACGGCCAGCCGATCCTGGGGCGGACCCTGGCGCGGCTGCTGGCCTGCGAAGAGGTGGGCCTGGTGGTGGTGGCCCTGGGCGAGGACGACCCCTGGTTCGAGGCGCTGCCGCTGGCCAGGGACCCCCGTATTCTCAAGGTTCGGGGCGGCGCCGAACGGGCCCATTCGGTGTTGGCCGGCCTCAAGGCCCTGGATGAGCAGGCCTATCCCTGGGTCATGGTCCACGACGCTGCCCGGCCGCTGGTCACCAATACCGATCTGGTCCTGCTCATGGACCAGGCCCGCCAGGGCCGGGGCGCCATACTGGCGGCGCCGGTGGTGGACACCATGAAGCTGGCGGACGAGACCGGCAGCATCGACGGCACCGTACCCAGGGAAAGGCTATGGCGGGCCTTCACCCCCCAGTGCTTCCCCACCGCCGCCCTGCGCCAGGCCTTGGAGCAGGGCCTGGCCGACGGTGCCGCCATCACCGACGAGGCCTCGGCCATGGAACGCCAGGGCCACAAGGTGGCGCTGGTGGCCGGCCGGGAAGACAACATCAAGATCACCAATCCCCGGGATCTGGCCCTGGCAGAGTACCTGCTGGCCGCCCAGGAAAGAGAAGGCATAGCATGATGCGCATAGGTCACGGTTTCGACGTGCACAAGTTCGGCGGCGACAAGCCGCTGATCCTGGGGGGCGTCACCCTTCCCCATCACCAGGGCCTGCTGGCCCATTCCGACGGCGACGTGGTGCTGCACGCGGTCTGCGACGCCCTGCTGGGCGCCGTGGGCCTGGGCGACATAGGCCGCCACTTCCCGGATACGGATCCCAAGTGGAAAGGGGCCGACTCCCGGGATCTGCTGCGCCAGGTGGTAAGCCTGGTCAGCGAGCGCGGCTACCGGCTCGGCAACCTGGACGTGACCATAGCGGCCCAGGCGCCGAAGATGGCCCCCCATATCGAGGCCATGCGCGCCGTCATTGCCGAGGACCTGCAGGGCGCTGTGGAGGCGGTCAACGTCAAGGCCACCACCACAGAGCGGCTCGGCTTCGTGGGCCGCGAGGAGGGCATCGCCGTGCACGCCGTGGTGCTGCTGGAGGCCCTGGCATGAACTGGGCGTACGCACATGGCAAGCCCAAGGCCAAAGGCGTTATCCGCAGCCAGTGGCAGGACTTCGTGGTCACCGAGGAGCTGGGCTTCGAACTGAGCGGCGAGGGCGAGCACCTCTGGGTGGAGATCGAGAAGCAGGGCCTGAACAGCCAGGACGTGATCCGCCTGCTGGCCAAGGCCGCCGGCATCCCCCAGCGCCAGGTGGGCCACAGCGGCCTCAAGGACAAGCACGGCGTCACCCGCCAGTGGTTGTCGCTGTGGCTGCCCGGCAAGGCGGCGCCGGATCTCAGCGGCCTCGAAAGCGAACAGCTGCGCATCCTGCAGGTGCACAAGCACAACCGCAAGCTCAGGCCCGGCAGCCACAGGGCCAACGGCTTTATCCTCAAGGTCAGGGAGCTGGCGGATGCCGAGGCGCTGGCAGAGCGCCTGGCGCTGATCCAGGCCCAGGGCGTGCCCAATTACTTTGGCGAGCAGCGCTTCGGCTTCGATAACCACAACCTGGAACTGTTCCGCCAGCTGGTGGACGGCCAGCCCATGCGCAAGAACCGCCAGTCCATGGCCATCTCCGCCGCCCGCTCCTGGCTGTTCAACCAGGTGGTGTCCAGGCGCATCGAACAGGGCCTGCACAGGACCGTCCGGCCCGGCGACTGCCTGATGCTGGCCGGCTCGCGCAGCCGTTTCGTGGCCAAGGCCGAGGAGCTGGCCGAGCTGCAGCGGCGCCTGGCCGAGCGGGATCTCAACCTGAGCGCGCCGCTGTGGGGCCAGGGCGAACCGGGCGCCGAAGGCGAGGCCGCCGACTGGGAACGCCAGGCCCTGGCCGATCAGGCGGAATTCATGGCCGGCCTGGAGGCCATTGGCGCCGACATGGACCGGCGGCCGCTGTGGCTCTACCCGGCGGACATGAACTGGCAGCTGGCGGGTGACGAGCTGCAGCTGAGCTTCAGCCTGCCCTCCGGCGCCTTTGCCACCAGCGTGCTCAGAGAGCTGGTATGTTATCAGGACCATTTCCGAGCCGAGGTGAAGGATGCGGATACTGCTCAGTAACGACGACGGGGTCCATGCTCCGGGCATAGCGGCCATGGCCAGGGCCCTGGCGGCCCTGGGCGAAGTCAGGGTGGTGGCGCCGGATCGCAACTGCAGTGGCGCCTCCAACTCCCTGACGTTGGAGAACCCGCTGCGGGTACAGCAGCTGGAAAACGGCTTCCATGCCGTCAAGGGCACCCCCACCGACTGCGTGCACCTGGCCATCAACGGCCTCTGGGACGACTGGCAGCCGGATCTGGTGGTGGCCGGCATCAACGCCGGCGCCAACCTGGGCGACGACGTGCTCTACTCCGGCACCGTGGCGGCGGCCACCGAAGGGCGCCACCTGGGCCTGCCCGCCGTGGCGGTGAGCCTGGTCGGCCGCGCCCTCAACCACTACGATACCGCCGCCGAGGTGGCCACCAGCATCATCCGCGAGCTGCCCCACCATCCGCTGCCGCCCATGCACATCCTCAACATCAATGTGCCGGATCTGCCCAGGGACGAGCTGAGCGGCGTACAGGTGACCCGGCTCGGCTACCGGCACCGGGCCGAGTCCATGATCAACACCAGGGATCCGGCCGGCCGTTCCATCTACTGGCTGGGCCCGCCGGGCAGCGGCGCCGACGCCGGCCCGGGCACCGATTTCGACGCCATCAACCAGGGCAAGGTGTCGGTGACGCCGCTGCAGATCGATCTCACCGCCCACCGCATGCTGGCGCCCCTGGCGGGCTGGATAGACAAAATCAAACCTTGAGTGGAGTCATGGCCATCAAAACCACCGGCCAAGTGGGCCGTCTGATAGACCAGTTGCAACGGGAAGGGATCCGCGACCAGCAGGTGCTCAAGGCCCTGGCCGAGGTGCCGCGCCAGCTGTTCGTGGACGAGATCCTGGTTCACAAGGCCTACGAGAACACCGCCCTGCCCATAGGCGAGGGCCAGACCATCTCCCAGCCCTACATAGTGGCGCGCATGACCGAGCTGCTGCTGTCGCTGGGGCCCTGCCGCAAGGTGCTGGAGATAGGCACCGGCTCCGGCTACCAGACGGCGGTGCTGGCCAGGCTCTGTGAGCAGGTATTCAGCGTCGAGCGGATAAAATCCCTGCAGTACCAGGCCAGGCGCCGGCTGCTGCAGCTGGATCTGCACAACGTCAAGATGAAGCACGGCGACGGCTGGAAGGGCTGGCGCAGCCAGGCTCCCTTCGACGGCATCCTGGTGACGGCGGCGCCGGCGGAGCTGCCGGTGGCGCTGCTGGAACAGCTGGCCGACGGCGGCGTGCTGGTGGTGCCCGTGGGCACCGACCGGCAGGTACTGAAGCTGATCCAGCGCCAGGGCGATCGCTTTGTGGAACAGGACATGGAATGGGTACGCTTCGTGCCCTTGGTGAAAGGGGATTTGCAGTGAGGATCTTTTCAGCCCTCTACGACAGGGTCATGCTCTGGGCCCGCCATCCCAGGGCCAGTGTGTTCCTGGGCACCATGAGCTTCGCCGAATCGGTGATATGGCCGGTGCCCGTCGACGTGATGCTGGCACCCATGGCCCTGGCCAAGCCCCAGCAGGCCTGGCGCTACGCCCTGATCGCCACCCTCACCTCGGTGCTGGGTGGCCTGTTCGGCTATGCCCTGGGCTGGCTGCTGTTCGAGCCCGTGGTCATGCCGCTGATCCAATGGGCCGGCTATGAAGACAAGCTGGCCAGGACCCAGGCCTGGTTTGCCGACTACGGCATCTGGGTGATCCTGCTGGCGGGCTTCTCGCCGCTGCCCTATAAGGTGTTCACCGTCACCGCCGGCCTGATGCAGATGATGCTGCTGCCCTTCATGCTGATGTCCCTGGTGGGCAGGGCGGCCCGCTTCTACCTGGTGGCCGGGCTGATGAAGGCTGGCGGCGCTCGCATGGAAGCCAGGCTCAGGCACATCATCGACTGGCTGGGCTGGGCCACGATAGTGCTGGCCCTGGTGCTCTACCTGTTGCTGAGGTAACGGCCGATGCGGGGAGCTCTGCTGGCGTTCCTTGTGCTGCTGGCCGGTTGCAGTGCCGACCGGCCGGCGCCGGTGAGCTCCCTGTCCTCCAACAAGCCCCTGGCCCGGGTAGTCAACTACGAGCCCATCAAGGGCAACAGCTACCGGGTCAAAAAGGGCGACACCCTCTATTCCATCGCCTTTCGCTCCGGCCAGGACTACCGGCAGCTGGCCAAGCGCAACGGCATAGCCGCCCCCTATCGCATCTTTCCCGGCCAGATCATCAGGCTGTCATGGACGGCCCCTAAGGTGGCAAAAAAGCCGCCCACCTCATCTGGTCCGAGCACTCAGAGCCGGTCACCTAAAAAGGTTGAACAGAAAACAACCAGGGCGTATGGTCAAAGCAAAGGTAACAAAAATGTTAACAGCCAGCCGGCCGTTGGCAGCAGTGTTACCAGGCAGTGGCGATGGCCCGTCCAGGGCAAGCTGATCGCCGGTTTTTCCCACCGCCAGGACGGCAACAAGGGCATCGATATCAGTGCCCCCAGGGGAACGCCGGTTCGCGCCACCGCCGCCGGCAAGGTCGTTTATGCCGGTAGTGCCCTGCGGGGGTACGGGCGCCTGGTCATCATCAAGCACGATGACGATTACCTCAGTGCCTATGCCCATAACGACAGCCTGCAGGTCAAAGAACAACAGTGGGTCAAGGCGGGTCAAATAATAGCCCGTGTGGGTGATTCCGATAGCGAGACCGTCAAGCTACATTTCGAGATACGTTATCGCGGAACCGCAATTAACCCACTGAAAAAGTTAAAAAAATAATAATCCAATAACTAGGGAGTCTAGCGCAGAACTGAGCAACAACGTGGGTCCACCACCATATATGGGAGGCATGACTATGGCCCGGAAAAACGCCAAAAAAGCCGTAACGGAATCGGAAGTGGATGTCAGGGAGCAGGGGAAAGCCAAGCGCAGCCCCGCCAAGGACGAGGAGATCACCAGCGAAGACTTCCAGAAGAGTCTCGATGCCACCCAGCTGTACCTCAGCGAGATCGGCTTTTCGCCACTGCTGACGGCAGACGAAGAAAAATTCTATTCCCGCAAGGCCCTCAAGGGCTGCGAAGCTTCCCGCAAGCGCATGATCGAGAGCAACCTGCGCCTGGTGGTGAAGATAGCCCGCCGCTACAACAACAGGGGGCTGGCGCTGCTGGACCTCATCGAAGAAGGCAACCTCGGCCTGATCCGCGCCGTGGAAAAGTTCGATCCCGAACGCGGCTTCCGTTTTTCCACCTATGCCACCTGGTGGATCCGCCAGACCATAGAGCGGGCCATCATGAACCAGACCCGCACCATCCGCCTGCCCATCCATGTGGTCAAGGAACTGAACGTCTACCTGCGTACCGCCCGTGAACTGTCCCACAAGCTGGACCACGAGCCGACCGTGGAGGAGATCGCCACCAGCCTGGACAAGCCGGTGGACGACGTGGCCAAGATGCTGCGCCTGAACGAGCGCATCAGTTCGGTGGACACCCCCATCGGCGGTGATTCCGACAAGGCGCTGCTGGACGTCATCGCCGACGAAAAGGAAATGGGACCGGAAGGGGAGCTGCAGGACACCGACATCCGCAAGAGCCTGGTGAAATGGCTGGACGAACTCAATTCCAAGCAGCGGGAAGTGCTGGCCAGGCGCTTCGGCCTGCTGGGCTACGAGCCGGCCACCCTGGAAGACGTGGGCCGGGAGATCGGCCTGACCCGGGAGCGGGTCCGGCAGATCCAGGTGGAGGCGCTGCGCCGGTTGCGCGAGCGCCTGGCCCAGGAAGGCCTGAACTCCGAGGCGCTCTTTACCGACTGAGCCGGGGCTCGGCCCCTAGAGGCTGGCCTTGAGTTCGAACAGCAGTGCCAGGGCCTGCCTGGGACTGAGATCATCGGGATCGATGGCCTTGAGCCTGGTGATCACCTCGGGATCCTCATTGAGAGCCAGCGACAGCTGGCTTTCTGTTTTTTCTTCCCTTGCCAGCGGCGCCTCGGCGGCCGCTCCTTGGCTCTCCAGCTCCTGCAGCTTGTGGCGGGCCCGGCTCACCACCGCCTTGGGCACCCCGGCCAGCAGCGCCACCTGCAGGCCGTAGCTGCGCGAGGCCGGGCCGCTCTGCACCGCATGCATGAAGGTGACGCTGTCCTCGTGCTCCACCGCGTCCAGGTGCACGTTGTCGACACCGTCCAGCTGCTCGGCCAGGGCGGTCAGCTCGAAATAGTGGGTGGCGAACAGGGTCAGGCTGCGGCAACGTTCGGCCAGCTCCACGGCGCAGGACCAGGCCAGGGACAGGCCGTCGTAGGTGGAGGTGCCGCGGCCGATCTCGTCCATCAGCACCAGGCTGGCGGGGGTGGCGTTGTGCAAAATGGTGGCGGTCTCGGTCATCTCCACCATGAAGGTGGAGCGGCCCGAGGCGAGATCGTCGGCGGCGCCGATGCGGGTGAAGATCCTGTCTACCAGGCCGATGCGGGCCGCCTCGGCCGGCACGAAACTGCCCATGTGCGCCATCAGGGTGATCAGCGCCGTCTGGCGCATGTAGGTGGACTTGCCGCCCATGTTGGGGCCTGTCACCACCAGCATGCGCCGCTCTGGGCTCAGGGCCACAGGGTTGGCGATGAAGGGCTCGTCCAGTACCTGCTCCACCACAGGGTGGCGGCCGCCGTCGATGCGGATGCCGGCCTCGGCCACCAGCTCCGGACGACAGTAGCCCAGGGATTCGGCCCGCTCGCAGAGGGTGTTCAGCACGTCCAGCTCGGCGGCGGCGGCGGCCATGCGCAGCAGCTCGTCCAGGTGCGGGTGGATGGCGTCGAACAGCGCCTCATAGAGCTGCTTCTCCAGGGCCAGGGCCTTGCCCTGACTGGTCAGCACCTTGTCCTCGTATTCCTTGAGTTCGGGGATGATGTAGCGCTCGGTGTTCTTCAACGTCTGGCGGCGCATGTACTCCAGGGGGGCGTTGCCGGCCTGGGCCCGGGAGATCTCGATGAAATAGCCGTGCACCTTGTTGTAACCCACCTTGAGGGTGGACAGGCCGGTGCGCTCCCGCTCCCGCAGTTCGATGCGTTCCAGGAAGTCGGTGGCGCCCTTGGCCAGGGCGCGGTATTCGTCCAGCTCGGCGTGGTAGCCGGCCTTGATCACGCCGCCGTCGCGGATGATGACCGGCGGATTGTCGATGATGGCCCGCTCCAGCAGCTCGTGGAGCTGTGGCAGGGGGCTGAGATCCCGGGCCAGGGCGGCCAGGCGTGCGCTGTTGGCTTCGGCCAGCAGATCCTGCAGCAGCGGCAGGGTGCCAAGGGCGTTCCTGAGCCTGACCATGTCCCTGGGCCGGGCCGAGCGCAGGGCTACCCGCGCCAGTACCCGCTCTATGTCGCCCACCTGCCTGAGGCCGTCCCGAAGCGGCTCGGCCAGGGCCGCATCCTGCAAGGCACCGATGGTATCCAGGCGGCCGTTGATGGTGTCCAGGCAGCGCAGCGGCCTGTGGATCCAGCGCTGCAGCAGCCGCGAGCCCATGGCGGTGGCGCACTTGTCCAGCACCGCCGCCAGGGTGTTCTCGGTCTGGCCGGACAGGCTGACGGTCAGCTCCAGGTTGCGCCTGGTGGCGGCGTCCAGCACCACGGCGTCGTCTTCGGTTTCCATCTTGATGCCGCGGATATGGGGCAGGGCGGTGCGCTGGGTGTCCTTCAAATACTGCAGCAGGCAGCCGGCGGCGCACAGGCCCAGCCTGGCGTCCTGGACCCCGAAGCCCACCAGATCCTGGGTACCGAACTGGCCGGTGAGGGTGCGCTGGGCGGTGTCGAGGTCGAACTCCCACTGGGGCCGGCGGCGGATGCCGGCACGGTCGCCCAGCTGGCTGGCGTCATAGTCTTCCGGGTAGAGCAGCTCGGCCGGGTTGGTGCGTTGCAGCTCGGCCCTGAGGGCTTCCAGATCGGCGGGCTCGCTGACCACGAAGCGGCCCGAGGCCACGTCCAGGGTGGCGTAGCCGTAGCGGCCCTTGCGCTCGAACAGGGCCGCCAGCAGGTTGTCGCGGCGCTCCTTGAGCAGGGCCTCGTCGGAGAGGGTGCCTGGGGTGACGATGCGCACCACCTTGCGTTCCACCGGCCCCTTGGCGGTGGCGGGATCGCCTATCTGTTCGCAGATGGCCACCGACTGGCCCAGCTCCACCAGGCGGGCCAGGTAACCTTCCACCGCATGGTAGGGCACCCCGGCCATGGGGATCTTGCTGCCGCCGCTCTGGCCGCGGGCGGTCAGGGAGATGTCCAGCAGCTCGGCGGCGCGCTTGGCGTCGTCGTAGAAAAGCTCGTAGAAATCGCCCATGCGATAGAACAGCAGCACGTCGGGGTGCTGGGCCTTGATGCGCAGATATTGCTGCATCATGGGGGTATGGCTTTCGATGGGTTGCGAGGTCATCTGGGCTGTCTGCATAATGGAAATCACAAGCCAGACAGTCTACCAGAACGAGTATTTTCCGTATGCATGAGAAGGCCCCGGCCGTCGAGGATTTGGCCAGTGAACTGGGCGTGCGCCTGAAGGCCCTGGGCAAGAGGGTGACCACCGCCGAGTCCTGCACCGGTGGCCTGGTGGCGGCGGCCATCACCTCGGTGGCGGGCAGCTCCAGCTGGTTCGACGAAGCCTTCGTCACCTATGCCAATGCCGCCAAGCTGCGCCGGCTCGGGGTCAGCGATCAGAGCCTGGCCCGGGACGGTGCCGTCAGCCAGGCGGTGGTGGAGCAGATGGCCAGGGGCGCACTTGAGGCCGCCGGCGCCGATCTGGCCGTGGCCATCAGCGGTATCGCCGGCCCGGACGGCGGCAGCGCCGACAAGCCGGTGGGCACCGTCTGGTTGGCCTGGGCCAGCGAGCAGGGGGTGACCAGCCGCAAGCTGGTCTTCGACGGCGACCGCCAGGCGGTGCGCCAGCAGGCCACGGCGGCGGCCCTGCAGGGCCTGCTGGAAAGCCCTGCCTTAAACAGGGCTTGATACTGTACGGTCATACAGTATACTTGACCTCAATTCCTTATTACTCAGTCTCCGGTTGGACCGGACATCGTGGAGCAGCTATGGACGACAACAAACAGAAGGCCCTTACCGCGGCCCTGGGTCAGATCGAACGTCAATTTGGCAAGGGATCCATCATGCGCCTGGGTGACGCATCCGTGCTGGACATCGAATCGGTCTCCACCGGTTCCCTGACCCTGGATATCGCCCTGGGCATCGGCGGCCTGCCGTTCGGCCGTATCGTCGAGATCTACGGTCCCGAATCCTCCGGTAAGACCACCCTGACCCTGCAGGTCATCGCCGAAGCCCAGAAGGCCGGCAAGACCTGTGCCTTCGTGGATGCCGAACACGCCCTGGATCCCGTCTATGCCCGTAAGCTGGGCGTGAACGTGGACGAGCTGCTGGTGTCCCAGCCCGATACCGGCGAGCAGGCCCTGGAGATCTGCGACATGCTGGTGCGCAGCGGCGCCGTGGACGTGGTCATCGTCGACTCCGTCGCCGCCCTGACCCCCAAGGCCGAGATCGAAGGCGAGATGGGCGACTCCCACGTGGGCCTGCAGGCGCGCCTGATGTCCCAGGCCCTGCGCAAGCTCACCGCCAACATCAAGAAGTCCAACACCCTGTGTATCTTCATCAACCAGATCCGCATGAAGATCGGTGTCATGTTTGGCAACCCCGAGACCACCACAGGCGGTAACGCCCTCAAGTTCTATTCCTCCGTACGCCTGGACATTCGCCGCATCGGTGCCATCAAGGACGGCGACGAAGTGGTGGGTAACGAGACCCGGGTCAAGGTGGTCAAGAACAAGGTGGCGCCGCCGTTCAAGCAGGCCGAATTCCAGATCCTCTACGGCCAGGGCACCAGCAAGGAAGCCGAGCTCATCGACCTGGGCGTGGCCAACAAGCTGGTCGACAAGTCCGGCGCCTGGTACGCCTACCAGGGCGACAAGATAGGCCAGGGTAAGGCCAACGCCGTGCGCTTCCTGAAGGAAAACCTGGACGTGGCCGCCGAGCTGGAAGCCAAGCTCCGCGAGATGCTGATGCCCCAATCCCAGCCCCAGGGTGAAGAGGCCCAGCTGGAAGAGGCCGGAGAAGAGATCTGAGTCAGGACGATATCGAGCAGGCGGCCCTTCGCCTGCTCTCCCTTCGCGAACACAGCCCCCGCGAGCTTGCCAACAAACTGGCTCGTCGGGGCTTTTCTTCATCTGAAATTCAGCCCCTCCTTGAGAAGCTGCTTGCGCATGGCTGGCTGGACCATTACCGTTATGCCGAAAGCGCCCTGCGGCGCCTGCTGGGAAAAGGCTATGGCCCAATGCGGGTGATGGCCGAGCTGACCCAGAAGGGGATCCCCGAGGCCATCCAGCGCCAGGTACTGGCCGAGTCCGAGCCGGACTGGTTTGAGCTGGCACAACAAGCCTATAATAAGCGGTTTTCCGACACGGCCATTGGTGACCGCAAGGACTGGGCCAAGCGCGCCCGCTACCTCAGTTACCGGGGATTCACCAACGAACAGATCATGGAAGTGCTGACACAGGCCAGTGGTCAGTGCGACTAGAAGTGACACTAAGGCAATTTTGATGAGCATGACCAGCGCTGATATTCGTGACGCCTTCCTGGCGTATTTCGAGAGCAAGGGCCACCAGGTGGTCCCGTCCAGTTCCCTGATCCCGGGCAACGATCCCACCCTGCTGTTTACCAATGCCGGCATGGTGCCCTTCAAGGACTGTTTCCTGGGTGCCGAAAAGCGGGCCTACACCAGGGCCACCAGCTCTCAGCGCTGCGTTCGTGCCGGCGGCAAGCATAACGACCTGGAAAACGTCGGCTATACCGCCCGTCACCACACCTTCTTCGAGATGCTGGGCAACTTCAGCTTTGGCGACTACTTCAAGGAAGACGCCATTGCCTATGCCTGGGAATTCATCACCGAAAGCCTCAAGCTACCCAGGGAAAAGCTGTGGGTGACCGTCTACGAAAGCGACGACGAGGCCTACGACATCTGGCACCAGAAGATGGGCGTGCCCACCGAGCGCATCGTCCGCATCGGCGACAACAAGGGTGCCCCCTACGCCTCCGACAACTTCTGGGCTATGGGCGATACCGGTCCCTGCGGTCCCTGCACCGAGATCTTCTTTGATCACGGCGAAGACATCTTCGGTGGCCCTCCGGGCAGCCCGGACGAGGACGGCGATCGTTACATCGAGATCTGGAACATCGTCTTCATGCAGTACAACCGCCACGGCGATGGCACCATGGAGCCGCTGCCCAAGCCGGCCGTGGATACCGGCATGGGCCTGGAGCGCATCGCCGCCATCATGCAGGGCGTGCACTCCAACTATGAGATCGACATCTTCCAGACCCTGATCAAGGACGCCGCCCTGGCCGTGGGCAGCGACGACCTGGAAAACAAGTCCCTGCGCGTCATCGCCGACCATATCCGCTCCTGCGCCTTCCTGATCGCCGACGGCGTCATGCCCTCCAACGAGGGCCGCGGCTACGTGCTGCGCCGCATCGTGCGCCGCGCCGTGCGCCACGGTGCCCAACTGGGTGCCGGTGAACCCTTCTTTTACAGGCTGGTGGCCAGCCTGGTGGCGGTCATGGGCGCTGCCTACCCTGAGCTGGCCGAGAAGCAGGCCATCATTGAGAAGGCCCTGCTGCTGGAGGAAGAACAGTTCCGCAAGACCCTGGAGCGTGGCCTCAAGCTGCTGGACGAAGCCCTGGAAGAGCTCGAAGGTGACGTGCTGCCCGGCGAGCTGGTGTTCAAGCTCTACGACACCTACGGCTTCCCGGCCGACCTGACCGCCGACGTGGCCCGTGAGCGCATGCTCACCATAGACCACGCCGGCTTCGAGGCGGCCATGAACGAGCAGCGCCAGCGCGCCAAGCAGGCCTCCAGCTTCGGCATGGACTACAACAACCAGATCCGCCTGGACGAGAGCACCGACTTCAGCGGCTACGACCAGGTTGAAGACAGCGCCACCGTCACCGCCCTGTTCGTGGACGGCCAGCAGCAGGGCAGCGCCAGTGCCGGCCAGGGCATTGCCCTGGCCCTGGCCAAGACCCCCTTCTACGCCGAATCCGGCGGCCAGGTGGGCGACACCGGCCGCATTCTCGGCGACGGCTTCGAGATCGCCGTCAAGGACACCACCAAGGTCGGCAGCGCCTTCCTGCACCACGGTGAGGTGATCAGCGGCACCGTCAAGGTCGGCGACCAGGCCAAGGCCCTGGTGGACCAGGCCCGTCGCGACGCCATCCGCCTCAACCACTCCGCCACCCACCTGCTGCACGCCGCCCTGCGCAAGGTGCTGGGCGAGCACGTGACCCAGAAGGGCTCCCTGGTCCAGGCCGACCGGCTGCGTTTCGACTTTTCCCACTTCGAAGGCGTCAAGGCCGAGGAGCTGCGTGAGGTGGAGCGCCTGGTCAACGCCGAGGTCCGCGCCAACCACGCCGTCGGTACCCGCCTGATGAACCTGGACCAGGCCAAGAGCGCCGGCGCCATGGCGCTGTTTGGCGAGAAGTACGACGATGACGTGCGCGTCGTGGACATGGGTGATTTCTCCATCGAACTCTGTGGCGGTACCCACGTCGAGCGCACCGGCGACATCGGCCTGTTCAAGATCATCTCCGAAGGCGGCATCGCCGCCGGCGTGCGCCGCATCGAGGCGGTGACCGGCGCCGGCGCCATGGCCTGGCTGGAAGAGCGTGAAGCCATGCTGGGCCAGCTGGCTTCCTCCCTCAAGACCGACGTGGCCGGCCTGCCCGAGCGCATCAATCAGCAGCAGAAGGCGGTCAAGGAGCTGGAGAAGCAGCTGGAGCAGGCCAACGCCAAGCTGGCCTCCCAGGCCGGCAGCGCCCTGGTGGACCAGGCCGAGGACATCGGCGGCGCCAGGCTGCTGGTGGCCGAGCTCAAGGGCGCCGATCCCAAGGGCCTGCGCGACCTGATGGACCAGCTCAAGCAGAAGCTGGACGATGCCGTCATCGTGCTGGCCATCCCCGGCGACAACAAGGTCAGCCTCATCGCCGGTGTTTCCAAGTCACTGATCGGCAAGGTCAAGGCCGGCGAGCTGGTGAACATGGTCGCCCAGCAGGTGGGCGGCAAGGGCGGTGGCCGCCCCGACATGGCCCAGGCCGGCGGCAGCCAGCCCGAGGCCCTGCCCCAGGCCCTGGCGTCCGTGAAGGACTGGGTACAGGAACGCCTCTGACAGGGAGCGATAGTGGCCTTATATGTGCAGAAGTTTGGCGGCACCTCGGTAGGCTCCCTGGAGCGTATCGAGGCGGTGGCCAAGCGCATCATCCAAAGCCGGCAGGCCGGCCATGAGGTGGTGGTGGTGGTCTCGGCCATGGCGGGCGAGACCAACCGCCTCATCGACATGGCCAGCACCATCAGCGACAAGCCGGAGCCCCGGGAGCTGGACGTGCTGCTGGCCACCGGCGAGCAGGTGACCATTGCCCTGCTGGCCATGGCCCTCAACCGCATGGGGCAGCCGGCCCTGTCCATGACCGGCGACCAGGTGCAGATCCGCACCGACGGCCGCCACGGCCGCGCCCGCATCAGCGAAGTACAGACCGACGCCATCCGCGCCGCCCTGGCCAAGGGCCAGGTGGTGGTCATCGCCGGTTTCCAGGGGCGCAGCCAGGAAAACGCCATAACCACTTTGGGCCGGGGCGGCTCCGATACCACGGCGGTGGCCGTGGCGGCCGCCCTCAAGGCCGACGAATGCCAGATCTACACGGACGTGGACGGTGTCTACACCACGGACCCGCGCATCGAACCCAGGGCCAGGAAGATGGACAGCATCACCTTCGAGGAGATGCTGGAACTGTCCAGCCTGGGCGCCAAGGTGTTGCAAATCCGCTCCGTGGAGTATGCTGGAAAATACAACGTGCCCCTGCGGGTACTGTCCAGCTTCAACGAGGGTGAAGGAACCCTGATCACCTACGAAGGGCTTGATATGGAACATCCTTTGGTTTCAGGAATTGCCTACAATCTGGATGAAGCCAGGTTGACGGTAACGGCCGTACCGGAGAAACCAGACATGGCGGCAGCCCTGCTGGAGCCCATCTCCGAAGCCGGCATCGAGGTGGACATGATAGTCCAGTCGGTGGCGGACGAAGGGCGTAGTGATTTTTCCTTTACGGTGCATCGCCAGGACTACGAAAGGGCCAAGGCCCTGGTCCAGGCGAGCGCCAAAGCGGTCGGCGCCGGCGCCGTCCTTGGCGACGCCAACATCGCCAAGGTCAGCATCGTCGGTGTCGGCATGAAGAGCCATGCTGGCGTGGCCAGCAAGATGTTCCGTGTACTGGGTGATGAGGGTATCAACATCCAGCTGATATCCACTTCGGAGATCAAGATCTCCGTGGTGGTGGATGAAAAGTACATGGAACTCTGCGTCCGTTCCCTGCATCAGGCCTTTGCGCTGGATCAGGTCGAGGGCGGGCTCTTGGAAGAAGGTAAGGGCCAACCTGCTTGAGCGGCACGGGGTTGACCCTATACTAAGTTCAAAACTAAGCAAAAAAAGCGGCTTTGGTTGCAAGGAGCGTAGCGATGTTGATTCTGACTCGTCGTGTCGGTGAGACCCTGATGATCGGTGACGAAGTCACCGTCACCGTACTGGGTGTGAAGGGTAATCAGGTACGGATCGGCGTGAATGCGCCGAAAGAGGTGTCTGTACACCGTGAAGAGATCTACCAGCGTATCCAGTCCGAGAAGGGCGAGGGTGACGTGGAAGGTAACTACTGAGTTCAGGTAGAAACCGGCAGAAGCGGCAATTCATTTCGATGATTGCCGCTTTTTTGTACCTCTTGGTCAAAGGCTGTGCAACCGGTTAAAAACGGAGGGAAAGTGTTTGACTTGCCCTCTCAATCCGGTAATATTCGCATCCGTCAACGGTGAGGTGGCCGAGTGGCTGAAGGCGCTCCCCTGCTAAGGGAGTATGGGTCAAAAGCCCATCGAGGGTTCGAATCCCTCCCTCACCGCCATTGACAACGCGCTCGTAGCTCAGCTGGATAGAGTACCTGGCTACGAACCAGGCGGTCGGAGGTTCGAATCCTCCCGAGCGCGCCATATTTTCGAAAGGACGCTTACTTACGGTAAGCGTTTTTTTGTCTCAGAACAACGCGTCCGTAGCTCAGCTGGATAGAGTACCTGGCTACGAACCAGGCGGTCGGAGGTTCGAATCCTCCCGGACGCGCCATATTAAAACGGCCTCTGGCCTAAAGAACTGCGCGCTCGTAGCTCAGCTGGATAGAGTACCTGGCTACGAACCAGGCGGTCGGAGGTTCGAATCCTCCCGAGCGCGCCATTATTGAAATACTGGATTGATAGGGAAAGAGTCACGGCCATCCCTGGCGGTTCATTCCGGCTCAGTCATCCAGACTTCGCGTTCGCCAGCGCCAAAAGCAATGCTTTTGGCTTCGAGGCTCACCCTCCCGAGCGCGCCATTATTCAAAAACGGCCATTGGCCCAAAAATAACAACGCGTCCGTAGCTCAGCTGGATAGAGTACCTGGCTACGAACCAGGCGGTCGGAGGTTCGAATCCTCCCGGACGCGCCACCCTTGAAAAGCCACCTTCGGGTGGCTTTTTGCTTTTTGGGGCCGGCTTTGCTGCTTTGCCTGGGGATAGGTGATCTTACGTTTCCAGTGTCTGGCGTTTAGTTGCAGTCGTATCGGGCTGGGAGATGGTTACCATCCCTGGTGGTTCATTCCGGCTCGGCCATCCTGGGCCTCGCGCTCAGCTGCATGCAAGCTGTGCTTGCACTTCGAGCTTCGCCCGGCTCGGCCATCCCGGGTTACTCAGGCCGTCCCAGGCCTTCGCCCTTTGGGCCATCGTCGCTTTGCTCCGATGTTCAAATCTGTTCCAGACAGATTTGTCGCAGCTCAGCTGCATGCAAGCTGTGCTTGCATTTCGAGCTTCGCCCAGCGGCTTGTAGTACCGCCTCTTCAGCCCCCCTCTAAGGCGTTAACCAGAGAAAGGGCAGGGGATGCCTGCCTGGGGGGCTGGCTTCGGCCTGTGGCGCTTCTGCGGGCATTAAAAAAGGGCGCCCGAGGCGCCCTTTTTCTGGATTGCACGGCTCAGCTGGCCTGGCTCTCGGCCGGCTCGGCGTCGCCATTGGTGAGGATCTCCCCCTCCTGAAGGCCTTCGCTCTTGCCCACCACCAGAGACACCATCATGTCGCCGGTGACATTGGTGGCGGTGCGCATCATGTCCAGCACCCGGTCGATGGCGGCGATATAGGCGATGCCTTCCAGGGGCAGGCCCACCGCGTTGAGGGTCACGGTCAGCATCACCATGGCGGTACCGGGCACCCCTGCCGTGCCGACCGAGGCCAGGGTGGCGGTCAGGGCGATCAGCACGTAGTCCAGCAGCTCCAGGGGCACGCCATAGATATGGGCGATGAAGATGGCGGAAATGGCCGGGTAGATGCCGCCGCAGCCGTCCATGTTGATGGTGGCGCCGAGCGGCAGGGAGAAGCTGGCGTACTTGGGGGACACGCCCAGGTTCTCGGTCACCACCTTGGTGGTCACCGGCAGGGTGCCGTAGCTGGAGGCGGTGGTGAAGGCCACCAGCTGGGCGGGGAATACCGCCTTGAAGAACTTGATGGGGCTGAAGCCGGCCAGCTTCACCAGGCCGCCATAGACGACGATGATATGGAAAAGGCAGGCCAGGTAGATGGCGGCCACGAACTTGGCCAGGGGCAGCAGGGCGGACAGGCCGTAGGCGCCCACCACCCAGGCCATCAGGCCGAACACCCCTATGGGGGTCAGCTGGATCACATAGCGGGTGATCTGGAACATTACCTCGGCACCGCCGTGGATGGCCTTCTTGAGCCCTTCGGCCTTTTCACCCACCACATTGATGGCCACGCCCACGAAGGCGGCGAAGACGATCAGCTGCAGGATCTTGCCCTCGGCCATGGCCGCTATGGGGTTGACCGGGATCATCTCCAGGAATACCTGGCTCACCGAGGGGATCACCTTCTGCGTGGCCTCGCCTTTCACCAGTTGTTCGGTGAAGCCGAAATCGAACAGGTTGCCGACAAGGATGCCAAGCACCGAAGCGATCAGGGCGGTGGTCAGGAACAGCCCTATGGTCTTCAGGCCCAGGCGCTTGAGCTTGGCGCCGTCATGCATGGAGGTGACCGCCATGACGATGGCGCAGAAGATCAGCGGCACCACCAGCATCTTGATCAGGCGGATGAAGGCGTCGCCCAGGGGCTTGAGGTAGTCGGCCTGTTCGCCCAGCAGCACGCCGGCCAGCACGCCCAGGGCGAAGCCGGCCAATACTTTCTGCCAGAGCGGGAATCGGTTCCAGAGTTTGAGCATCTGTTACACCAGCAAAGAAGGTAAAGGAGGATTGTAAGGACCGGACCGGCCTCACTGCAATTCGCTTCCTGCATAAGCTAAGAACCAAAGCCATGGACTTGTTTGCCTTTGGTTTCAATGCCGTTAGCGCCTTGGCCCCTGGGGGTTATCAAACCGGTCGCCGCGACGGGCCGTCGAGAAAGCTTTGAATCCGCGCCCGCCTCGCAGTAGGCTAGGCGCCTTGGTTCTACGAGGATTGCATTGGCTCCCGAGACTTCTTAGATTGGGACAAGCCCTCGGCAGAGATCACGGGAAGGTTTTTTTGCTGCACGAACTGCAACGTCGCCTGGATGAACTGGCGGCCCTGGATGCACTCCCCCTGTTGGCCCAGCCCAGACGTGGCATCGAGCGCGAGGCGCTGCGGGTCAATGCCGACGGCCAGATGGCCATGACGCCCCACCCCAGAAAGCTGGGCTCGGCCCTCACCCATGACTACATCACCACGGATTTCGCGGAAAACCTGCTGGAATTCATCACCCCGGTGACCCACAGCGTCGAAGAGCTGCTGGGCTCCCTGGGCGACATCCACGGCTTTGCCGCCCGCCAGCTGGGCGAGGAGCGGCTCTGGCCGCTGTCCATGCCCTGCTTTGTGAGCGACGAGGACAGCATCCCCCTGGCCGACTACGGCAGCTCCAATATCGGCCGCATGAAGCACACCTACCGCCAGGGCCTCAAGCACCGCTATGGCGCCATGATGCAGCTCATTTCCGGCGTCCACTACAACTTCTCCCTGCCCGAGGCCTTCTGGGACCATTGGCCCCATGGCGATGCCTCCGAGGGCTACATGGGCCTGCTGCGCAACTTCCGCCGCCAGGTGTGGATGCTGCCTTACCTGTTCGGCGCCTCGCCGGCCCTGTGCGGCTCCTTCCTGGGCGGGGACGAGCACCACCTGCCCTTCAAGCACCAGGGCCGGGGCACCCTGGTGCTGCCCCATGCCACCTCCCTGCGGATGTCGGATCTCGGCTATACCAACAAGGCCCAGGCGTCGCTGCGGATCAGCCACGACCACCTGGCGGACTATATCCGTGACCTGCGTCACGCCATCCAGACGCCGTCGAAGGAATACCAGGCCATCGGCCTCAAGGTGAATGGCCAGTACCGCCAGCTCAGCACCAACCTGCTGCAGATCGAAAACGAACTCTATGCGCCGATCCGCCCCAAGCGGGTCACCGCCAGCGGCGAAAAGCCCACCGACGCCCTGGAGCGGGCCGGTATCCAGTACGTGGAGGTACGGGCCCTGGATGTGGATCCCTTCTCGCCGCTGGGTATCGATGCCGACACCGTGCGTTTCCTGGATCTGTTCCTGCTCGGCTGCCTGCTGCTGCCGTCGCCGCCCATGAGCGAGCGGGACTGGCAGGAGAGCCACGACAACTTCACCAAGGCGGTATTGGAAGGGCGCAGGCCCGGCCTGATGCTGAGCCGTAGCGGCCAGGCCATCTCCCTGCGGCACTGGTTCGCCGAGATGCTGCCGGTCTGGGAGACCCTGGCCAGGGTCATGGACGGTGAACAGGGCCACGCCTTTGCCGACAGCCTCAAGGTGCAGCAGGCCAAGATGGCCGATCCGGATCTGACCCCCTCGGCCCGCCTGCTCCGGGACCTGGGCGACGGCGACAACGGCGCCCTGGGACTGGTCCTGGCCGGTCGCTACCAGCAGCAGCTCAGGGACGGCTACCACAGCCGCTACCTGGACGATGCCGCCCTGGCCAGGGCGGCCATCGAGTCCCTGACCGCCCAGCAGCGCCTGGAAGCGGCCGACGAGCTGAGCTTCGACGATTTCCTGGATCGCTATTTCGACCGGGTGGGGGAGCAAGCATGAAAAGGGCCCTGATCACCGGCGCCAGCCAGGGCATCGGCCTGGCCAGCGCCGAACTGCTGTTGGCCGAGGGCTATGAGGTGGTGGGCCTGGATCGGCTGCCTGGCGGCCTGGAGCATCGCCACTACCGTCACCACCGGCTGGATCTCACCGAACTGGACGCGGTGGCGGCCGTGGTCAAGGCCATCCCCCAAATCGACCTGCTGCTCAACAACGCCGGCATCCACCGCAGCGCCAGCCTGGCCGACACCTCGGAGGCGTTGTTCGACGAGGTGATTGGCATCAACCTCAAGGCGCCCTTCTTCCTGAGCCAGTACTGCCTGCCGGCCCTGAAGGCGGCCAGGGGCAGCATCGTCTTCATCGGCTCCGATCAGAGCCTGGTGGGCAAGCGCGGCAGCGCCGCCTATGGCCTCAGCAAGGGTGCCATTGGCCAGCTCACCAAGTCCCTGGCCCTGGATCTGGCCGCGGACGGGGTGCGGGTCAACTGCATCTGCGCCGGCACCATAGACACCCCCCTCTACCAGCACGCCATTGCCCGCTACTGCCAGCAAAGCGGCCGCGAGCCGGCCGAGGTCCACGCCGAGGAAGCGGCGCTGCAGCCCCTGAACCGCCTTGGCAGCGCCCGTGACGTGGCCGAGCTGGTGGCCTTTCTGGCCAGCCCCAGGGCCGCCTTCATGACCGGCAGCCTGGTCAGCCTGGACGGCGGCTATACGGCCCAGTAGGCCGGAAAGAGACAAAAAAAGCGGGAAGCCTTTGGGGGGCTTCCCGTTTCAGGGGATGAAACATGAAAAGTTTGCTGCTTGCGATAATATGGACCCCAGGGGCCGAGCCATAGTTCAATCGCCAAGGAGATTTTTTTTGCGAGTTTTTCTCAATGCAGGGAAGTTCAAGGCCCTGGCCTTGGTCACCGCCCCCCTTTTCCTGGCCGGCTGCAGCACCTCACCCCCGGCCGACCCCGACAACCTCTGCGCCATCTTCCAGGAAAAGGAAGACTGGCACGAGGCCGCCCTGGACATGGAAGAGAAGTGGGGTGTGCCGCTGCACGTGCCCATGGCCATCCTCTACCAGGAGTCCAGCTTCAAGCATGACGCCCTGCCGCCCCGGGACTATCTGCTGGGCTTCATCCCCTGGGGCAGGGTCAGCTCCGCCTACGGCTACAGCCAGGCCAAGACCGGCACCTGGGACGACTACATCAAGGCCACCGGCAACTGGGGGGCGGACCGGGACGATTTTGACGACGCCATGGATTTCATGGGCTGGTTCATGAGCCAGTCCCAGAAGCTCAATGGCGTCTCCAAATGGGATCCCTACAACCAGTACCTGAACTACCACGAGGGCTGGGGCGGCTTTCGCCGTAAGAGCTACGAGCGCAAGCCCTGGCTGAAGAAGGTGGCGTTGAAGATCAAGGACAGGGCCTGGCGTTATCGGCAGCAATACAAGGCCTGCAAGGACGATCTGGATACCGGCTGGTTCTAGCCCGGAGGAATGAGGCGCCGGGGCCCTGTCATAGTCCCAACAAGACAAGGCCCGCAGGGACGATCTGGATAGCGGCTGGTTCTAGCCGGGGTTGGTTTCAGAGTAAGAGAAAAGGCGCCCTTGGGCGCCTTTTGTCATGAAGCCTTGTACAGCTGGGGCAGCACCCGGGCCGTCTTGACCATGTTGTCCTTCACCTCGACGATCTCCACCGGGTAGCCGGCCAAGCGGATGGAGATGTTGGCCTCGGGGATCTCCTCCAGGTGCTCGAGGATCAGGCCGTTGAGGGTCTTGGGACCGTCGGTGGGGAAATGCCAGTCCATTTCCTTGTTGAGTTCGCGCACCGAGATGGAGCCTTCCACCAGGAAGGAGCCGTCCTGCTGGGGCCAGATCTCCTCGTGGGGGGCCGGCGTCATGTCGGTGGTGAAGTCGCCGACGATCTCCTCGAGGATGTCCTCCAGGGTCACCAGGCCCTGGATGTCGCCGTACTCGTCCACCACCAGGCCGATGCGCTCCTTGTTGCGCTGGAACTTGAGCAGCTGGGTATTGAGCGGCGTGCCCTCGGGAATGAAATAGATGTCCCGTACCGCCCTCAGCAGGGTGGCCTTGGTGAACTGGTTCTTGGACAGCAGCCTGAGGGCGTCGCGCATGTGCACGAAGCCGACGGCGTCGTCGATGTTGTCCCGGTACAGCAGCAGGCGGGTGTGCTGGGAATGGGTCAGCTGCTTGACGATCTTGGGCCAGTCGTCGTTGATGTCGATGCCCTTGATCTCGGCCCTGGGGGTCATCACGTCTTCCACTGTGACGTTCTCCAGATCCAGGATGGAGACCAGCATGTCCTTGTGGCGATGGGGGATCATGGCGCCGGCCTCGGCCACCACGGTACGCAGCTCCTCCGAACTCAGGGCGTCGCCGACGCCGTCTTCCGGCTTGATGCGCAGCAGCGCCAGCAGGCCGTTGGAAATCATGTTGACGGCCCACACCAGCGGATAAAAGAGGCGCAGCAGGCCCTTGAGGATATAGCCGGCCGGGAAGGCGATGCGCTCCGGGTAAAGGGCGGCCAGGGTCTTGGGGGTGACCTCGGCGAACAGCAGCACCACCAGGGTCAGGCTGAAGGTGGCCACCGCCACGCCCCACTCGCCAAAGAGGCGCAGGCCGATGATGGTGGCGATGGCCGAGGCGGCGATATTGACCAGGTTGTTGCCGATAAGGATCAGGCCGATAAGGCGATCAGGACGTTCCAGCAGGCGGGAGGCGTTCCTGGCGCCCCTGTGACCTTCCTTGACCAGATGGCGCAGCCGGTAGCGGTTCAGCGACATCATGCCGGTTTCGGAACTGGAGAAAAATGCGGAGACAAACAGCAGGGTGATGAGTACGACGAATAAGGTACTCGTGGATATGTCGTCCAAGAAGGGCGTCCTGTATTACCAAGTGAACGCCCATTTTACTACGGAATTGCTGCTGTTGCGTCAAGGATTCTGTGACAAAAAGCCAACCGGGAGCCTTGGTTTCCCGGGCATCTTTTCCCAGGCCCTTGTCGCCGGGAAATAAGCCGCCAGGGCTGCTCGGCAAGAGCCCTTGAATGAAACGGCTGCTGTCCGAAACAGGGCCAGGGTCAACGGCTAAGCAGTACTTCCTGAACAAAACGGCTGCTGCCCCGAGATAGGGCCAGCGTCAGCTCAACAATACTTCCTGGACGAACCGGCTGCTGCAGGAATTAGCAGCCAGGGTCAACTGCTAAGCAGTACTTCCTGAACAAAACGGCTGCTGCCCCGAGATAGGGCCAGCGTCAGCTCAACAATACTTCCTGGACGAACCGGCTGCTGCAGGAATTAGCAGCCAGGGTCAACTGCTAAGCAGTACTTCCTGAACAAAACGGCTGCTGTCCGAAACAGGGCCAGCGTCAGCTCAACATTACTTCCTGGACGAACCGGCTGCTGCAGGAATTAGCAGCCAGGGTCAACTGCTAAGCAGTACTTCCTGGACGAACCGGCTGCCGAAATACGCCAGCGTCAGCAGCCCCAGGCCGGCCAGGCTGACCCAGACCGCGCCGCGGCCGCGCCAGCCACTGCGGTAATGCATCACCAGCGCCGTGCCGTAGAGGAACCAGGCCAGCAGTGACAGCACCGTCTTGTGCAACTGGGCCTTTTCGAACATGCCCTCCAGGAACAAAAAACCGCTGCCCAGCGCCAGGCTCAGCACCAGCAGTCCCAGCAGCATCAGCTGGAACAGCTGCCGCTCCACCGTCATCAAGGGCGGCAGGAAGGCGGGCAGGGCGGTGAGCTTCTTGTGCTTGAGCTGGTAGTTGATGAAGGCCAGCTCCAGCCCGTACAGGGCCGCCACCACCATCAGGGCATAGGCCATCAGGCTCAGGGTGATATGGACCACCACCTGGGGTTCGTTGGCCAGGTGCAGCACCCAGGGTACCGGCAGCAGCCAGGCAAAGAGCACCACCATGGCCGCGAAGCCGTGCACCAGGGGCAGCAGCTGCAGCACCGGCAGGCGGATGGCGGCCGTGGTCAGGAACATCACCACCACCCAGGAGGACATGGAGGCCACGTTCATCAGGCCCAGGTTCTGGCCGTCACCGGCCCCCACCTGCACCACCAGCATGGCAAGGTGGGCCATGGCCGCCAGATAGCCCAGGCCCAGGGTCAGGGGCTTGGATGGGCCTTCGTGATGCAGCAAACGTCGTGCGGCCAGGATACTGGCCAGGCCATAGCCGGTGGCGGCGATAAGGGCAAGCAGAGGCGTCAGCATTGATGCTTCCTGTCAATGGACTGTCGCCGCCATTCTATGTGGACTTGTGGCCAGATGTGAATAGCTGTGCTTAAAGACGGCCGGCAATCTGGGTATACTGGCGGCAACAACGTAAATTCGAGGCCTTGGCCGATGTTCGAGAATCTCAGCGACAGACTGACACGCACCCTCAAAAACATCAGTGGGCGTGGCCGGCTGACCGAAGACAATATTAAGGAAACCCTGCGCGAAGTGCGCATGGCGCTGCTGGAAGCCGACGTGGCACTGCCGGTGGTCCGCGAGTTCGTGGCCGCCGTCAAGGAAAGGGCCGTGGGCGTCGAGGTGACCAAGTCCCTGACCCCGGGCCAGGTGTTCATCAAGATCGTCCGCGAAGAGCTGGAAAAGGCCATGGGCGAGGCCAACGAGGGCCTCAACCTCAACGCCACCCCGCCGGCCGTGGTGCTGATGGCGGGCCTGCAGGGTGCCGGTAAGACCACCTCTGTGGGCAAGCTGGCCAAGTTCCTCAAGGAGCGCGAAAAGAAGAAGGTGCTGGTGGTCAGTGCCGACGTCTATCGCCCGGCCGCCATCAAGCAGCTGGAGACCCTGGCCAACGACATCGACGTCGCCTTCTTCCCCTCGGATGCCAGCCAGGATCCGGTGGCCATCGCCGAGGCGGCCATCGACCATGCCCGCAAGCAGTTCTTCGACGTGCTGCTGGTGGATACCGCCGGCCGCCTGCACGTGGACAGCGACATGATGGCGGAGATCCAGCGCCTGCATGCCACCGTCCAGCCGGTTGAGACCCTGTTCGTGGTCGACGCCATGACCGGCCAGGATGCCGCCAACACCGCCAAGGCCTTCCACGACGCCCTGCCGCTGACCGGTGTCATCCTCACCAAGGTGGACGGTGACGCCCGTGGCGGTGCCGCCCTGTCCATCCGCCATATCACCGGCAAGCCCATCAAGTTCCTGGGCATGGGCGAGAAGACCGATGCCCTGGAGCCCTTCCATCCGGATCGGGTCGCCAGCCGCATCCTCGGCATGGGCGACGTGCTGTCCCTCATCGAGGAGGTGGAGCGCAAGGTCGACAAGGACCAGGCCCAGAAGCTGGCCGAGAAGATGAAGAAGGGCAAGGGCTTCGACCTGGAAGACTTCCGCGACCAGCTGCAGCAGATGAAGAACATGGGCGGCATGATGGGGCTGCTGGACAAGCTGCCCGGCATGGGCCAGATGTCCGAACAGATCAAGGGCCAGGTGGATGACAAGCTGACCAGCCGCATGGAGGCCATCATCAACTCCATGACCCCGGCCGAGCGCCAGCGCCCCGACATCATCAAGGGCTCCCGCAAGCGCCGCATCGCCGCCGGCTCCGGCACCGAGGTACACGAGGTGAACAAGCTGCTCAAGCAGTTCACCCAGATGCAGAAGATGATGAAGAAGATGTCCGGCAAGGGCGGCATGGCCAAGATGATGAAGGCCATGAAGGGCATGATGCCGCCGGGCGGCATGCCCCGGATGTAACTCGCCACCAAAAGCCGGGCCCAGCCCGGCTTTTCCTTATCCCGCGTCCGACTTCTGGTCGCCTTGCTGTACAGCCCCCCGCCATTTACCGCAAAAAGGCAGGCCAATCCTGGCAGTCGGTGCCTTGACAGCCCGCCGGTGCTTATTCTTGCAATGCCGGCAGATCCGAGTAAAATTGCCGGGCTTTACAGCATGGGTCCATTGGACCCGCCATTCACTTGCATTAACCAAGAGGACGGTATGGTTACCATTCGTTTGGCACGTGGCGGCGCTAAGAAGCGTCCCTTCTACCAAGTAGTTGTTGCTGACAGCCGCTTCTCTCGCGATGGTCGTTTCATCGAGAAAGTAGGCTTCTTCAACCCCCTGGCTTCCGGTCAGGAAGAAACTCTGCGCGTCAACCTGGACCGTGTAGACCACTGGGTTTCCCAGGGCGCTACCCTGTCCGAGCGTGTCGCCAAGCTGGTCAAAGACGCCAAGAAGGCCCAGGCCTAAGTCTTTGGTCGGTAGGTAGGAGTTGAATATGGACAAGCTCATTGTCGGCCGGCTCGGCGCCCCTTACGGCATTCGCGGTTGGCTCAAGGTTCAGACTTTTACCGACGACGCAGAAGGCATTTTTGCCTACTCGCCCTGGTACATTGGCCGTGACGGGGTGTTTAAAGAGATGGTCGTCGCCAAATGGCGCCGACACAACAAGGGGCTGGTTGTGCTCCTTGAGGGTATCGAGGACCGCAATGGCGCGGAACTGCTGACCGGGCAAGAAATTGCCGTGGCGGCGGAGCAGCTGCCGGCGCTGCCCGAGGACGAATTCTACTGGCGCGATCTGATCGGCCTGAAGGTCATCAACACCCAGGGTTACGACATGGGTGTGGTGGACAGCCTGATGGAAACCGGTTCCAACGACGTGCTGGTGGTCAAGTCCAACGGACGCGATGCCTTTGGCAAATCTCAACGGCTGATCCCGTTCGTGACCAGCCAGTTCATTACCAAGGTGGACGCCGAAGCCGGCATCATCGAGGTGGACTGGGATCCGAGCTTCTAATATGTGGCTTGGGGTCATCACCCTGTTTCCGGAGATGTTTCGGGCATTGACCGAACACGGCGTCACCGGCAGGGCAATCAACAACGGGACCTTGACGCTGCAGTGCTGGAATCCCCGCGATTTCACGCACGACCGGCATCAGACGGTGGACGACAGGCCTTACGGCGGTGGTCCCGGCATGCTGATGAAGGTGCAGCCATTGAAAGACGCCATTGCTGCAGCCAAGGCGGCGGCAGGCGCACAGGCTAAGGTGGTCTATCTTTCCCCTCAGGGAAGGAAGCTGGACCAACAAGGCGTCCGGAAGCTGGCCAGGGCTGAAAAGCTGGTGCTGGTCTGTGGTCGGTACGAAGGTATCGACGAGCGCGTCATCGAAAGCCTGGTGGACGAAGAGTGGTCCATCGGCGATTACGTGCTGAGCGGCGGTGAACTCCCCGCCATGGTACTGATTGATGCGGTGTCCCGGCTGGTGCCAGGGGTGCTGGGTCATGAACTCTCTGCCGAAGAGGATTCTTTCGCCCAGGGGCTGCTTGACTGTCCCCACTATACGCGGCCGGAAGAGCTGGACGGCATGAAGGTACCGGATGTGCTCACAGGCGGCGACCATGAAGCGATTCGCCAATGGCGCCTGAAACAGGCGCTGGGTAGAACCTGGCAGAGGCGACCGGATCTGCTGGAAAACCTAGCTCTGACTGACGAGCAAGAAAAGCTTCTTGCTGAATACGTCCGCGAGGCGGACAACAGTTAAGTCTCAGTTACTACTAGGGTAAAACCATGAAAAACCTGATCATCAAAGAAATCGAAGATGCACAGCTGAAGCAGGACGTACCGGCCTTCGGTCCCGGTGACACTGTAGTTGTGCAAGTGCGTGTTAAGGAAGGCGACAAAGAGCGTCTGCAGGCTTTCGAAGGCGTAGTTATCGCCAAGCGTAACCGTGGCCTGCACTCCGCTTTCACCGTTCGCAAGATCTCCAACGGCGAAGGTGTTGAGCGTGTCTTCCAGACCCACAGCCCGCTGGTAGCTTCCATTACCGTCAAGCGTCGTGGTGACGTCCGTCGTGCCAAGCTGTACTACCTGCGCAGCCGCACCGGTAAAGCCGCGCGCATCAAGGAAAAGCTGTCCAGCAAGTAATGGCTCGCTGTATAAGCTCGAAAAGGCCCGCCTAGTGCGGGCCTTTTTCATATCTGCCGTTTAATCAGCCCCGGCCGGGGCCGTCATTTTTCCAGGCGAAACACGCCGCCCAGGCTGTGCTGGTCCAGCAGCTCGCCGAGGCGGGCCTTGCTCAGGGAAACCTCGCCCGGGTGCATCTCGACCTGGGCAATCTTCTTGGACTTCAGCAGCTGGTTGACGGTGTCGCCATGGTAGCGCCTGGTCGACTCGGTGAAGGTGATGCTGTCCTGATCGAAGGCGATGACCTTGTGGATGACGAAGCGATTGTCGTCCGGTGCCGCCTGGTCCCTCAGCACGAAGATATCCAGGGGATAGTAATCACCGACCCGGGGCTGCTGGATCCGCTCGTGCCAGACGGCCATGGGATCCTCGTTGCTGGGCAGCAGCGAAAAGACGGCAAAGGCAAGGCCGACAAAGGCCGTGGTCGCCTTCCAGCCATGGGCGAGCAGCAGGGTGAGGGAGCCCACCCCCATCAGGGCCAGGATCAGCCACTCGGGAACGGCGTCCAGGAAGTACTTGGCCAGGGCGAAACCGGCGATGATGACGGCACCGGCCAGCAGCGAAAAAAGCGCCTTGAGGCCATCGATGTCGGAGCCGTTCTGGGCGGGGTTGCCGGCCGTGGCGTCGGCGTCGGGGGTGGTCATGGTGGATCCCTTACTCATCTTTGTTAGTGATTTGTTGCTTATTCTGTCAAAGCCCTTGCCCCATCACAACGGCCGCTCCCCTAATGATCACTTGCGGGCTGCAGTTCCAGGCGCCACTTGGCCTGGCCGGCCAGCAGCGGCTGGGGACTGCCCTCCAGCCAGGCGTCGTGGCCGGCCAGGTAATAGGGGCTGAGGGGGTGGCCGCTCTGGCCGCCCGGCATCACCAGTATGGCGTTTTCCTCCCGGCCCGGGACCACCACCAGCCGTCCCGAGGCGCCGAAGCGGGCACCGCTGACATGGGGGGCGTGGGCGTCGCCGGATTGGGGGGCGGCCGGGGCGTCCAGGTAGCGGCCGAGCCAAGGGGGCAGGGCGGCGCTCAGGGGATGACGGATGGCGCTGAGGTTCTGCTCCCCCCAGGTCGGCCAGTTGGCCTGGGCGTGATCGGCCACCAGGCGGGCGGTGAGCTCGCTGAGCAGATCGTCCCAGCTCTGGTAGCCGGGGGGCAGCATGCTGTCGGGCCTGGCATTGAGCAACTGGCGCAGCGGGTATTCCAGCTGGTTGTCCAGAGGCGAGGGATCGAACCTGGGCTCGGTCTTGGTCAGGCCGAACAGGGGCGCAAAGAGCCGCTTCATCAGGGCCTGGCGAAAGCCCTTGATCAGCGGAAAGGCCCTCTCTTCCAGGCTGGCCCGTTGCTGCCAGCTGGACACCAGTCGCCTGGCCTTGACCACATCCGCCGAGGGCGGCAGCAGGCTCAGCTCGGCATCCAGCCGGGTGGCCCAGTACTGGTAAAGGGGCACGCCGTCGTCATGCTGAATGGCGAAGAAGTCCTGTTCGTCGAAGCTGTCCCTGGCGTAGAGGCGATCGCGGATCTGCCCGGCCCGGGCGCCAAGGGCGTAGCCGCCGTCGCCGATGCGCTCCAGCTCGGCGCCGCCCAGCATGCGCTGGTTGGCACTCCAGATCCGTCCCGTGGCCGGGTTGAGACGGCGGGGGTAGGCGCTGGCCGGCAGGCGCAGGGCAAAGGTCTTGTCGCCGTCGGCCAGGGACACCGGTGCCAGGCCGTCGTAGCCGCTGCGCTGGGGCAGGGGGCCGGCCGGGATCCAGGCCAGGTTGCCGCGGCGGTCGGCCAGCACCAGATTCTGGGTGGGAATGCCCATCTGGGGGGCCAGCGCCAGGGCGCAGGACACGTCCAGGCAGTGCACCAGCTCCAGCAGCTTGAGGTTGACGCCATCTTCCTGGTGGGCGGTCCACAGCTGGGCATAGGGGCGGCCGTCGGGCAGGGTGCCCATCACCGGGCCCCAGCGGCTCTCCTCGACGGTGAGGGTAACGGGCTCTGTGCCGGCCACCTGGATGGTTTCGGTGATCTTGGTCAAGGGCTCCGACCCGTCCGCTGTCCGATAATGGCCCTGCTCGTCCAGCTCCAGGGCCACCAGATCGGAAAAGTCGCCATAGGCGTTGGTGAAGCCCCAGGCCAGGTGGCCGTTGCTGCCGCTGACCAGGGCCGGGGCGCCGGGCAGGGTCAGGCCGGCCCTGAGCTGGCGGCCAACCCGGGCACTGATGCGGTACCAGATATTGGGCACCCTCAGGGTCAGGTGCATGTCGTTGGCCAGCAGGGCCCGCCCGTCCTCGGTGAGGCGGCCGGACACCGCCCAGGCGTTGGAGCCGGGCAGCAGATCGCTGTCTTTTATGGTCACCTCGCCGGCCGGCAGCAGCTCGGCGGGCCAGGCCAGGGCCGGCATGGCCTTGAGTTGCAGCCTGCTGCCGTCCAGGGGGGCGTCCAGGGTGCCACCGCCCGGGGTGAGGAAGTCGACCAGCTCGGCGGGCCAGTGCTGGTTGAGGTAGGCCAGGCTCCACTCCCTGGCCTCCAGGGTGCCCTGGAGATCCAGGTACATGGCGTAGATAACCAGCAGGGAGTCCTCCACCGTCCAGGCCTGGGGCTGCTGTCGCAGCAGCCAGTATTCGAAGGGTCTGCTGGCCAGTTCGTTCAGGCCGGCGTTAACTCCGGCCACGTAGGATTGCAGCAGCGCCTGTTGTGCCCGGTCGAGCCGCTGCCAGTTCTGCCTGGCACGGGCCCGGAAGCGGTGGCGGCGTAGATCCCGGTCGTGCTCCAGGGCTTTTTCGCCGAACAGGGCGGCCAGCTCGCCGGCGGCGGAGCGGCGCAGCAGGTCCATCTGGAAAAAGCGCTCCTGGCCGTGTAAAAAACCTAGAGCCCTGGCCATATCGGTTTCGTTTTCGGCCAGGATCAGGGGCACCCCCAGCTGGTCCCTGTCTATCCGAACCGGCTTTTCCAGGCCGGGCAGGGACAGGCGCCCCGCCAGGGTGGCGGTGCTGCTTTGCAGGAGCGCGTAAACGGAAAGGACGCTGACGATAACAAAGGCAATGGGCCATCTGTACCACATGGGGGTTGTTCCTGTGCTGGGCCGGGCTCGGATAGCCAAGATAACCATTGATTTGACCACATTCCACTCATTGCGCTGGGTATTGTTATGGGCCTTTGGCTGCGGTTGTTCTCCCTTCCCGTCCTGCTGGCGATCCTGGCAGCCCTGTGTTGGTACCAGGGCTGGCTGGCGCCGCTGTCCCAACCCTGGATCCTGCTGGCCCTGGTGGCCGTCTGCATCCCCTGGATGGCCTGGCAGAGCCATGCCTATATCCACAGCTGGCTGGCCCTGACCCACAAGGACTCGCTGCCGACCCTGGTGCAGCGCCACCTGCAGCTGGAGGAAAAGGACAGGGCCCTCAGCCAGCTCAAGGTCCAGGCCGAAGAAGGCTGGCTGAAACTGGACAAGGACTTCTGCATCGAGGCCCTGGACGGCCAGGCGGCGCGGCTGCTGGCGGTGAAGCCTGAGGAGGTCATGGGCCGCAACCTGATCTCCCTGGACAGCCTGCGCTGGCCCTACGCCGAGCTCAAGAGCTGGCAGGCGTCCGGCGCCAGCCAGGGCCAGTGGCAGGCCGGCGGCCTGGATCTGTTCGGCTTCCAGCTCAGGGGCCATTACTGGCTGCTGCTGCGGGCCGACAGCCGGCTGCAAAAGGAAAACCGCCGCCTGCGCCAGTACATCCGCCGCGATCCCCTCACCGGCCTCTACAACCGCCAGCGCTTCGTGCAGCTGCTGACCCGGCGCTGCGAGGAAAAGCCCCTGGGCCTGCTGGTGCAGCTCAACGTCCACCACTTCCGCCTGTTCAACGACACCATCGGCTTCGCCGCCGGCGACGTGTTGCTGCAGACCCTGGGCAAGACGCTGCAGGAGGCCCTTCACCATGGCGAACTGGCCGCCCGCGGCGGCGGCGACGTGTTCTGGCTGCTGCTGGACAAGGCCGACAACTGGCAGGCCAGGCTCGAGGAGCTGCTGACCAGGCTGGGCGAGCTGCCCTGCCTGTGGCAGGACAGCGCCATTCGCCTGGATCTGATCGCCGGGGTGGCGGAGCTGGAGCCGGAGCTGGATCCCTGGGAGCTGCTGCGCCGGGCCGACGTGGCCTGCCACCACGCCAGTGAAACCGAGCTGGCCTGGCAGCGCTACCAGGAGGACTTGCCCGGCATCGACAACCGCCAGCAGGCCAGCCAGTGGGCCCAGAAGGTGTCCCGGGCCCTGGCCGTGGACGACTTCCTGCTCTTCTACCAGCCGCTGATGTCCCTGAAGCACCCCATGGGCCCCTTCAAGGCCGAGGTGCTGGTGCGCATGGTGGCCGACGACGGCACCCTGGTCAGCCCCGGGCGCTTCCTGGCGGCGGCGGAACGCTTCAAGCTGATGAAGCAGCTGGACCGCTGGGTGCTCAAGTCGGTCATCGACTGGCTCGGCCAGCACCGGGACTGCTGGGACAGGTTGATCCTGGCCGTGAACCTGTCCGGGGAGTCCATGACCGATCCGCTGCTGGCCAGGCAGATCAGCCAGTGGCTGCTGGAGGCCGGCGTGCCTGGGCGCTGCCTGTGCGTGGAGATCACCGAGTCGGTGGCCATCGACAGCCTGCCCAGGGCCAGGCGCTTCATGGCCAGCCTGCAGAAGCTGGGCATCCGCTTCGCCCTGGATGACTTCGGCACCGGCTTTTCCTCCTTCCGCTATCTGCAGAACCTGCCGGTGGACTACGTGAAGATCGACGGCTCCTTGATCCGGGATCTGGCCGGCAACCAGCGCGACCGGGCCATGGTCCAGGCCCTGGCCACCGTCTGCCATTCCTTGTCGCTGCCGGTGGTGGCGGAGTTCGTGGACGACGAGCGGCTGCTGCCCATCCTCAGGGAGCTGGGGGTGGACTTCGCCCAGGGCAACCTTATCGGCCGGCCGTCCCGCCTCGACCTGCTGCCCCAGGAACTGAACCCGGCCCAGCAGCAGGCCTGAGCCACGGGCATAAAAAAACAGGGCCTTTCGGCCCTGTTTTCTTGTCCGGCTGGGTCAATCAGACCGCGGCCAGCTGGCGCAGGGTCTCCTTGCCGCTGCGGGCGGCGCGGTGGGCCACCGGCTTTTCCTTCTGGCTCTTCAGCTGGCGCTCCAGCTTCTGGCCCAGGTTGTTGACGGCGGTGTACATGTCCTCGTGCTGGGCCTCGGCGAACAGATCCCCCTGGGGAATGCCGACAGTGGCTTCGATATGGAACTGGTCTCCTTCCTTCTTGACGATGACATGGGGGTTGATTAGGGGCACTTGCAGCTTTTTCAGCTTATCGAATCGGCTTTGGATGCGGTCTTTCAGGGGAGCGGTAACGGTGAATGTTTTGCTGGTGATTTCAACAGGCATGGGGACCTCCGCATATTGCTTTTCTCTAGCCTCGACTTCACATTACTCCCGTCCGGACAGAAAAAGGTGTGATCCAGATCAACCTTTTTCACGGCCAGGTCGGCAAGCTGTTTTTTGTGTGAGAAAGCCGGAAAAGCCGCGATCAAACCCTTGCCGGGAAAGCTTTCCCTCAGGCATAGTTGAGAGGATTTCACCTTGCCCCTGTTACCCGAAAATCCCCTGTCCCCCTCCCTGACCAGGCAATTGCTGTCGCTGCGCTACGCCCTGTGGCTGAGCGAAGGCGCCATGCTGGCCTGGATCCGTTTCGCCGGCCTCGACTTCGACTATCCGCTGCTGCTGGCCTGCTGGCTGGGCCATTGGCTGGCCATCAGCCTCAACCTGCTGCCGGCCCTGCGCCGTCGCCACCTGCTGCCGGGGCTGCTGCTGGACATTGCCGCCCTGACGTTGCTCTTTGCCCTGTCCGGGGCCAGGGCCAACCCCTTCGTCAGCCTCTACCTGCTGCCGGTGGTGATCACCGTGCTGCTGATGCCGGGCCGCCCGGCGCTGCTGGCGGGGCTGGCGGCGGCCCTGGGCTACAGCGGCCTGATGCTGTTGCCCGAGTCCCACCAGTGGCACCAGGGCGGCCACTACTGGGGCATGTGGGCCAACGGCCTGCTGACCCTGGTGCTGCTGCTGTTCTTTGCCGGCCGCATGGGCGCCCAGCTCAGCCGCCAGCGCCAGCACCTGGCCGAGCTGCGGGAAGAGCAGCTCAGGAGCGAGCGGGTGATGGCGGTGGCGGGCCAGGCGGCCCTGGCCGCCCACCAGCTGTCCACGCCACTGTCGGTGGCCAGGCTGAGCGTGGACGAGCTGGCCCTGGAGTCCGCCGATCCCCGCCTGGTCGAGATCCGCACCGCCCTGGAGCGCTGCCAGCAGGCCCTGCTTGGGATCCGCGCCGCTGCCGACCAGGCCGAGCATCCCCATCCCATGGCCCTGGCCGAGCTGTTCGAACAGCTCGACAGGCAGTGGCAGCTGCTCAGGCCCGGGATCCCGCTGTGGCTGCCGGACGCAGGCGACATCCGCATCAGGGGCGACGCCAGCCTGGTGCCGGCGCTGCTGAACCTGCTGGACAACAGCGCCCACGCCGGCGGCGGCCGGCCCATAGAGATCAGGTGCCGGCAAGGGGACGGCAAGCTGCTGCTGCACATCCTCGACCAGGGCCAGGGCCTGGGCCCGGAGCTGGCCCTGGACAGGCCCAGGGAGTCCGACAAGGGCGGCCTGGGCCTGGGGCTGTTCCTGGCCCACGCCAGCCTGGAGCGGCTGGGGGGGCGGTTGTCCCTGGCCGAGGTGCAGGGACAACACCGGGTGGAGGTGAGCCTGTGTCTGAGCTGAAGCTGTTACTGTTGGAAGACGACGCCGCCCTGGCCGCCACCCTGGCCAGGGTGCTGGGGCGCCAGGGCTACGGCGTCACCCACCTGGCCAGCGGCGAGACCCTGCTGGCCACCGCCGAGCGGCTCAGGCCCCAGGTGGTGCTGCTGGATCTGAAGCTGGCCGAAGGCACCAGCCTGGGCCTGGTGGCGCCGCTGAGGGCGCTGCTGCCCGAGGCGCGCGTGCTGATGATCACCGGCTTTGCCTCCATCGCCACCGCCGTGGCCGCCATCAAGGCCGGCGCCGACGACTACCTGCCCAAGCCCCTGGACTTGGCCACGCTGTTGCAGAAGATCGGCGGCGAGGCCCTGGAGGCCGAGCCCGGGGCCGAGCGGCACCTGTCGCCCCAGCGCCTGGAATGGGAGCACATCCAGCAGGTGCTGGCGGAAAACGACGGCAACGTCTCGGCCACGGCCCGGGCCCTGGGCATGCACAGGCGTACCCTGCAACGCAAACTGGCCAAGCATCCGGTCAGAAGCTGAGGGCCCCTTTGCCGCCAGCTGGCGCTTGGCTACGCCCGGCGCCTTCCTTGGCAACGCAAACTGGCCAAGCATCCGGTGCGAGCCTGAGTCATCTATTCCCGCAGTTCTCTGGCCGCTCAATCATCCTGGCCTGAATAAAAAAGCCCCACCTGTGGGTGGGGCAAACATCTTCTGCGAAGTGTCGTCGGCTTGCGTCAGAAGGCGTAACGCCAGCTCAGCCCCAGGCTGCGGCCGGGCTCCGGCAGGCGCTGACCCTTGGCGGCGGCCTTACTGTCGATGCGGCTGACGCCGTTCAGGTGTGGCCGGTAGCCCTTGTCCAGGAGGTTGTCCAGGGCCAGGTGCCACTGGCCCCAGGCGCTTGGCCAGTCCAGGCTCAGGGACCAGACCCCGAAACCGGGGGAGCGGGTCTCGCCGTTCAGGCGGTTGACCCTGTCCTGGCTGGCCACCAGCCAGCCCTGCAGTTGCCACTGCCAGCCATGCTGCTGGCCGGTCAGGGCCAGGCGGGCCTGATCCGGCGCCACCCGGTATAGCCAGGCGTCGTTGTCCCTGTCCCTGGCCCGCACCAGGCTGTAGTGGCCCGACAGCATCAGGTTGTCGGCAAGGGCGGTCTCGGCGGTCAGCTCCAGGCCCCAGAGCAGGGCGTCGGTGTTGGCAAAGCACAGCGGCTCATCGTCGTTCATCATGGCCGCCGCCATCTTGATGGCCATGTCGGTGCAGGGCAGGCCCTGGATGTAGTCGTCCACCTGGTTGGCGAAGACGCCCAGCTCCACCGTGCTGTCCGCGCCCAGCCAGCTCAGGCCGGCGTCCAGCTGCAGCGCGGTCTCGGGAGCCAGTTCCGGGTTGCCCACATAGGTGCGGCCGTCGGCCAGGCCGCCGGAGGCCTGCATGGGCAGCCAGAGGTAACGGGCCTGGTAGTCCGGCACCTTGACCTTGCGGGCCAGGGTCAGCTGGCCTTCCCAGTCGTCGCCGAGCTGCCAGGCCTTGCGAGCATAGGCCTCCCAGAAGCTGTCGTCCTGATTGGCCTTGTCGAAGCGATCCAGCAGGGTGGCGATGGCCGGCATCATGGCCGCCATGGCATGGCGGGGCCGCTCGGCGTCGCCCTGGTGGTGGCTGGCCCGCAGCCCCAGCAGCCAGTCGCCGTTGTCGTACTCGGCCAGGGCGCTGAGGAAGTCCTGGCTGACATCGTTGAAGGTATCCACCAGGAACATGGGGTTGTTGGGATCGGTGACGGTGGCGTCGTGGCGGCTCTGCTGCCAGTCCAGGGCCAGCAGCCAGTGCTGTTGCTGCCAGGCCAGGCGGGCGGCGTTGGCGCGGCCCCTGGCCAGGGTCTGGCGGCTCATCATGGCGGCCGGACGCTGGCTGAAATTGTCCATCAGGTGATCGGTCTGCTGGTGGCTGGCCACCAGCGACCAGGGTCCGGCCTGCCAGCCGGCCTGCCAGAGATGGGCATGGATGTAGTTGATGTCCATGGGCAGGGCCGGGGTGGTGGCATCTTGGGTGTCCTGGTACTGGTAGTCCAGCCACAGTTCCTGCTCGCCCTGGTGGCGCAGATTCAGGCGGCCGTGGCTGCGCTCGTATTGCTGGGGCAGGGCGCCGAAGGCGCTGTCGCGATCGCCGCCCTTCTGCCACTGGCCGGACAGGCGCAGGCCCTGGCTGCCGTTGCCCAGGTTGAGGGCGGCGCTGCCCTGGCGGTGGCGGTCGCCGCCGTTAAGGCCCAGGGCCAGGTTGCCGATGAGGCCGGCGCCCGTGTCGGCCATCAGCCGCTCCAGGGCGATGGCGCCACCCAGGGTCTGGATGCCGGCGGACAGGGGCGCCGGGCCATCGTGCAGGCGCAGCTCGGCGATTTCCGAGCTGGGCACCTGGGACAGGCGGCTGTCCATGGCATTGGGGCCGGCGGTGAGCAGCTCCAGGCCGCTGAGGTTGACGCCGATGCGGTTGCCGAACAGGCCGCGGTAGCCGGCCAGCTTGGTGAGGCGGCCGTTTTCGGGCAGGGCGGCGCCGGGGGCCTTTTCCAGCAGGTCGCTGCTGTCCGGGGCCAGATCCCGGGCCGGCCGGGTCTCGGTGACGCTGATGACCTCGATATCCTCCTCGGCCAGGGCCGGGCAGGCAAGCAGGATGCACAGAGATAAGTGTCTAATTTTCATAAAAATACCGCCAGGTAAATTGCCTGGCGGTATTGTATGAAGGGGCAGGGGGCCTGCCCATGTGGCAGATTGTCGCACCCTCAGTGGTGGTCGCCGTGCTCCACGAAGCCCTGCTTGATCAGCTTGCCGATCACCGGATCGCCTTCCATGTCGCCGATATCGGCGAAGTCGATCTGCTCGAAGCCCCGCCAGCGCCGCTCCAGGGCCTTGAGATCCAGCCCGGCCTGGCCGACCAGCTCCAGCCGGTAGTCGCCCTGGCTGAGGCTGGCCGGCAGCTGCCAGTCGCTGAGCCAGATCAGCTCCGCCTGGCCCTTCTGGTAGCGGCTGGCTTTCTGGCAGTGCACATCCTCGTGGCTCTCACCGGCCAGGCCCTCGAGCAGGGCCGGCGACACCGGGCTGCCCTGGGACGGCCAGTCCAGAGGCAGGCCCAGGGTGCGCAGATCGCCCTGGTAGTAGCTGAGGGTCTTGCCGGAATCCAGGAAGTGCTTGTCCAGCTCCAGGCGGCTGTTTTGGCGCTGCCAGACCTCCACCTGTTGTTGGTCGGGCCGGTAGCGGACCTTGCGATCCTCTTCCACCCACAGGTAGATGTCCTGGCTCTGGCCGTGCTGGCTGATGCGATAGTGCAGGCCGTCGGCCGGGCTCTGCAGGCAGGCCAGGGCCTGGGCGCTTAGCAGGGAAAACGACAGCAACAGGGTTTTCATGGTGGCTCTCCTACAACAAGGCGGCAGGAGCTGTCCTGCCGCCCGGGGTACTGACTGGGGTCTTACTTGGTGGTGGCTTCGGCGCGGCCGACCAGATCGGCGGCGTGGTTCATCACGTGGAAGACCAGGCTCTGCTCGTTGGTGCCCTGCACCAGGGCGGCGCCGGGGCCGCGGGCGAACACCGCCACGTCTTCACCGGCGTGGCTCTCGCTGTCCTTGGGGATCAGCGCTTCCTGGTGGAAGTCCGGGTGCTGGACGTTGACGCCGTGCAGATCCTTGCGGCCCACGTCGATGTCCATGCCGTAGCGGTTGTCGCCGGCGCCAAACTCGGCAAAGCCCATGCCGTTGTAGTAGCCGACGGCGGTGTAGGGCATGCCGTTGGCGTCCAGGGCCGGGCCCGAGACCGGCTCGCCGCGACCGTCGTTACCCTGGACCAGGCCCAGGATGGGGTTGCCGCGGGTCGGGTAGCCGGCAATGGTCATCACGTGGCCGTGGTCGGCGGTGACGATGATCAGGGTGTCCTCGGCGCTGGTGTTGTCCATGGCCACCTTGACGGCCTCGGCCAGGGACAGGGTGTCTTCCATGGCGCGGTAGGCGTTGCCGGCGTGGTGGGCGTGGTCGATGCGACCGGCCTCGACCATCAGGAAGTAGCCCTTGTCGTTCCTGGACAGGATCTCCAGGGACTTCTTGGTCATCTCGGCCAGGGTCGGCTCGCCGGCCACGTCGTCACGGATGTCGGTGCTGTACTGCATGTGGGAGCTGTTGAACAGGCCCAGCAGGTGGTCGGTGCTGGCGGCGTCTATGGCGTCGAAGCCGGCCTTGTCCCAGACGTAGGCGGCGTTGTCGTACTTGGTGGTCCATTCGGCGGTCAGGTCACGGCCGTCGCCGCGCTTGCCGGCCTTGCCCTCGCCGTCGGTGACGGTGCTGGGGAGAAATTCGCGGCGGCCGCCGCCCAGGGCCACTTCGATGCCGTTGCCGTAGTTGAAGTCGATCAGCTGGCTGGCGATGTCCTTGCAGCCGGTCGCTTCGGCGGGCAGCTTGGTGTCGTTCTCCCAGTTGCGATCCGGGGCCACGGCATAGGTGGCGGCCGGGGTGGCGTGGGTCAGGCGGGCGGTGGACACCACGCCGGTGCTCATGCCGGCCTCTTCGGCCAGTTGCAGGGCGCTGACCAGCTCGTGGCCGGCCACGGTGCTGCAGTCGCCGCGTTCGACCGCTTCGGCCACATTGATGATGCCGGCGTCGGTCTTGACGCCGGTCATCATGGCGGTCATGGTGCCGGCGGAGTCCGGGGTCTGGGCGTCGGTGTTGTAGGTCTTGGCGAAGCCCACATAGGGCAGGGTCTCGAAGCTCAGCTTGTGCTCCTCGCCGCTGTAGCCGAGCTTCTGGCCCTCGAAGATGCGGGCGGCGGTGATGGTGGACACGCCCATGCCGTCGCCCACGAACAGGATGACGTTCTTGGCGGAGCCCTTGGCCAGCTCGGCGACCCGGGCGGCGTTGTCGGTGACCACCAGCTGGCCGTCGTTGAACCATTGGTTGGCCAGGGTGAAGTCGCCGGCGGGCTGCTCGGGCACCGTGGGCTTGTCGGGCTCGGCCGGGGTGCTGGTGGCGGTGTCGTTGTCACAGGCCGCCAGGCCCAAGACGGCGGCCATGCTCAGGGCAATGAGGTTCTTGTTCATGTTCTACTCCGCAAATCAGTAAGAGGTGCCGCCCAGTTCCAGGGCTTGGTTGATGACGTGGAAGACGACGTTCTGCTCGATGGCGCCCTGCACCAGCTGGGCGCCGGGGCCCTTGGCGTGCAGGCTGATGTCTTCGCCGGCGTGGGTTTCGGAGCTCATGGGCACCAGGGCCTGCTGCATGAAGTCCTTGTCTTGGGTGTCCACCTCGCTCAGGTCGGCGCGCTCGCCGTCCACGGCGCCGGGGCCGTTCTGGTAGCCCAGGGTGGTGTAGGGCTTGCCGTCGGCGGCCAGGGACAGGCTGCCGTCCTGGTTCTCGACCAGGCCCAGGATGGGGTTGCCGCGGCGGGGATAGCCGCCGATGGTCAGCACGTGGCTGTGGTCGGCGGTGACCAGGATCAGGGTGTCGTCACCGGCCTTGTCGACGGCGGCCTGGACGGCCCTGGCGAATTCCACGGCGTCGGTCAGGGCGCGGTGGGCATTGCCGGCGTGGTGGCCATGGTCGATGCGGCCGGCTTCCACGGTCAGGAAGTAGCCGTTGTTGTTCCTGGCCAGCAGATCCATGGCCTTGGTGGTCATCTCGGTCAGGGAGGGCTCGCCGGCGGTGTCGTCGGCGCGGTCGGCCTCGTATTCCATGTGGGAGCTGTTGAACAGGCCCAGCAGCTTGTCGGTACCGGCCGGGTCGATGGCGTCGAAGCCGGCCTGATCCCAGACATAGGCGGCGCCGTCACGGCTGGCCCACTCGGCGGTCAGGTCGCGGCCATCGGTGCGTCTGCCGGACTTGCCTTCGCCGTCGGTGACTTCGGCTGGGATGAAGTTGCGGCGGCCGCCGCCCAGGGCCACGTCGATGCCGTCGCCATGGGGGAAGTCAATGAGTTGGGCGGCGATGTCGGTGCAGCCCAGCTGCTTGGCTTCGGCGGGCAGCTGGCCGTCGTGCTCCCAGCCGCGCTCCGGTACATGGGCGTAGGTGGCGGCCGGGGTGGCGTGGGTCAGGCGGGCGGTGGAGACCACACCGGTGGCCAGGCCCTTCTGTTCGGCCAGTTCCAGGGCGGTGATCAGCTCCTGGCCCCGGGCACTCTGGCAGTCGCCGCGCAGGGCGTCCTGGGTCACGGAGATGAAGCCGGCCTTGGACTTGACGCCGGTGACCATGGCGGTCATGGTGCCGGCGGAGTCCGGGGTCTGCTGGTTGGTGTTGTAGGTCTTGACCAGGGCGGTGTGGGGGAATTTCTCGAAGGACAGCAGGTGCTCTTCGCCGCCGTCGGGGTTGCTCTGCTGGCCTTCCAGGATGCGGGCGGCGGTCAGGGTGGAGATGCCCATGCCGTCGCCGACGAACAGGATCACGTTCTTGGCCTTGGTGGCGGGGGCCTGGGCACTGGCCTTGTCGGCGGCCAGGGCGGCGCCCTCGGTGAACCAGGGGCTGGCGGTCTGGTGGGCGGGCAGCACGGCGGCCTGGGCACCCAGGCTGGCGCCGAACAGGGCGGCGCAGATGCCGTGGTAGAGCGCAGAGTGTTTCATTGTCATTCCTTTTGAACTGTCCTTGCCGGGCAAGGATGAAGATGCAAGTTGTGGTAAAAAGGCGGGGCCATTAAAAGGGAAGGGCATTGCAGATTTATTAAAAATTTATGTAATTCAGAATGTTACATTTTGATGTCGGAGGGATGACGGATGAGCGTTAAAGTCTGGGACGGCTTTGTCAGGACTTATCACTGGGCCCAGGTGGCCCTGTTGGGGCTGTGCTGGTACAGCGCCGAGCAGGGCCTGATGGACTGGCACCAGTACAGCGCCCTGGCGCTGCTGGGGCTGTGGCTGGGGCGGCTGGCCTGGGGGCTGCTGGGCTCGGAAAACGCCCGCTTTGGCCATTTCGTTCGCGGCCCCAGGGCCGTGCTCGCCTATGTGCGGGGCGAGCGGCAACAGGGCAGTGATGGCCACAACCCCCTGGCCGGCTGGATGGTAGCCGTGCTGCTGCTACTGCTGGGGGGGCAGCTGGGCACGGGCCTCTTTGCCAGCGACGAGGTGCTCACCGAGGGGCCTCTCTATGGCCTGGTCAGCGAGGAAACCTCGGCCTGGCTCACCGAGCTCCATGAGCTCAACTTCAACCTGCTGCTGGGGCTGGTTGCCCTGCACGTGCTGGCGGCCCTGGCCCACCAGTTCAGGGGCGAGAACCTGATCGGCGCCATGATCACCGGTCGCAAGGCCGCCGAACGCAGCCCGGCACTGGGCAACGTGCTGCTGGCCTGGAGCTTGGTGCTGCTGGCCTGGGGTGGCCTCTACCTGTGGTGGGGCCGCCATATCGGCTGACAAAAAAAGGCGCCCTGGGGCGCCTTTTTCATCTTGACCGCCATCAGCGGTTCTTGAAGTCCTTGTGGCAGGCCTTGCAGTTCTTGGCCGCAGCCACGAAGGCCGGCTTGATGGCGTTCAGATCGCCGCTCTTGGCCTTGTCCAGCAGCGCCACCGTATCGGCCTGGAAGCCGCTCAGGCGCTTTTTGAACTCCTCGGTGTTTTCCCACACCTCGGCCCTGGCCTTGGTGTCGCCCTTATCGGCGCCCGGGTACAGGAAGCCTTCCAGGGGCATGTGGGACAGGGCCTTGAGGCTCTCGGCCCGGTACTGGAACTCCTCGGCGTTGAAGTCCTTCTTGCCCTTGACCATGGCGGCCATCTCACCGAAGTGCTTGGCAACCAGGGAGAACACGGAGCGGCGGTAGTCGATGGCTTCGTCCTTGTCGTCGAAGGCCTGGGCCAGGGGACTGGCCAGCAGGGGGGCGGCGAGGGCGGCCGCCAGGGCATACTTGCGCATCATTGTTATTCCTTTCAAGACATTGCCGTCTCTTTCTATCCCAGGCTTGGGGCCCGTGCAAGGGCAGCCCGGGACAGGACGCGCTCAGCTGCGATAAACGACCGTCAAAAAGTTGACGCGGCCTGGTGTTACGGGTAAGTTAGCAGTCAGACCTTGGCCGAGGCGCCTTCCAAGCCGGCGACTTTCGTTAAGGTTTTCAGCAAGTAGTCGAAATCTGCCAATTCAGACCCGGGCCACTTGCCCGGGCTTTTTTTAACTGCCGCTATGGCGTAGAATGGCAGTCGTACTTGGGGCCGATTAGGATTCGACGGGGATCACGAAACCCAAGGTGCATGCCGAGGTGCGGTTGGCCTCGTAAAAAAACCGCAAACAAATAGTCGCAAACGACGAAAACTACGCACTCGCTGCCTAATAAGCAGTAGAGAGCCCTTCCCCCTTAGCCCGCCTGTCGGCTTTGGATCAGGAAGGTCAAACCTGACAGGATCGCGTGGCGGCTTTGCCTGGAGCCAAAGCGTTAAAACCAATCAGGCTCGCTGCTTGATAGCCTGCCCCTCGGCGCTCAACGCAGTTAACTAAAAGAGACGGCTAAGCATGTAGTACCGACGGCGTAGGGTCAACGGACGGGGGTTCAAATCCCCCCGGCTCCACCAAACGCAAACAAAAACGCCTCCCAACCGGGAGGCGTTTTTGTTTGCGCTAGACGGTGAGCCCGGTGGGTGCCGAACCCCCTCGGGGTCACAAAATGGCAGGACAGCCATTTTGGAGCGCCGCAGGCGACCCCGTAGGGGCGAGGACCAGGGAAGGTCCGAGTCAAATCCCCCGGCGGTTGGCTTTCTCCGAAAAGTGACATACCTATGGGTTCACCGGTTTGCCGGGAGCAAACCGGAACGGCCGCAGGCCGGCCCCGAGCGTAGCGAGCGGGTGAGGCGCAGGGACGCGCCGAATAAACCCCCCCCGGCGTATTTCATTCCCGATCTTGGGTGGCTTTTGTCGTTTTTGGCCTTTGACGAAGAGCCCGGCGGGTGCCGAACCCCCATGGGTTCACCGGTTTGCCGGGAGCAAACCGGAACGGCCGCAGGCCGGCCCCGAGCGCAGCGAGCGGGTGAGGCGCAGGGACGCGCCGAATAAATCCCCCCGGTGAGTGGCTTCCTCCTTTTTCCGACAATTCACATAATCCCCATGGGCTCACCAATCGGCAGGATAACCGATTGGCATATTGCGCAGAATAAGTGCCAGAGATAGCGCCACTGAACGTCCCTATTTCCTGATATCGAACGCCAATGCTGCTATAGCTGGTGTACCCAAAGGTCTTCACTGACGATCGCCAGCGGCCTACCATGTTTTTCCCGGTAATCAACAGCCTTTAAGATTTTGTTTCCGAAGGTAGTGTGACGCCAGTCCCTCGAGCCGTGCAGCCCTACGACCAAGTAGTCCAAGTCGCGTTTTATCCCTGTCATTATGGTGCCACCGCGAAGGCGTACGGCTTCCTCGCACTTTGATCTGGTGCCAAACTGGAATCGTCCGGTAAAGCAAAAAGCGGTGCCGTTAAAGTCCAACTCGGCGTCATGATCCAGCGGCATACCGCTTGAGAGCCCAGAGACGGCACCGTGTTCCATTGGATTTCCGGTCAGGTCCTCCAGCATGAGGGTCAATGTACTGCGCTCGTCCTCGGTGATGACACCATCGGCGAGAATCATGCGTAAGGTACTGGCCAGCTCACTGCCTGGCCAGCGCTGGCAAGCTGCCGGATTCATCCTGAACCAGCGATCTAAGGCCCGGATCTCCTGATCGTTGACGATGCCGTCTGCCAATATGCCGCAGGCAATGCCTACCAGCTCATCCACTTGGTGTTCGTCGCATCCCAACTCAACATCCAGCCAAACGGGGTTCTCGGCAATGGCAGTGCATAGGTAAAGTAGCTCACTTCGTTCCTCATCATCGATAACCCTGTCTGAGACAATGTTATCGATGCGCTCGGCTACACAGGCGGTTGTCTTATGGTTTCGAATGGCCCAGGCATCGGCGAGCCAAGTGGTGAGGTAAGCGAGTTCGGCATTGTTGAGCTTCTTATCAGCTGTAATACCTTTTAGAAGACCTTTCAGTGTATCGAACGCCTTGCGACGGTTATTTCGGAAGTTGATACCAAAGCTGCTCGGTTGACCATGCGGGTTCAACTCGATGTTCATGTGGACCTCCATGTCACTGATAATTGGGCACAAGACTAAAAGTGGTTCTTGGAGACGTCTTTCGCAAGCCAAGGGTGGATGGCCTCTAATCCTGGTTGTTTGACAAAGCATTGACAGCAGCAACCCTTGAGGCTTAGCTGACCCCATGTGCACCGTCGTGATCCTGCGCCGGCCCGGCCATGATTGGCCGGTGCTGCTCGGCGCCAACAGAGACGAGATGGCCGACCGCCCCTGGCGGCCGCCGGGGCGGCATTGGCCCGGGCTGCCGGGCGTGACCGCCGGCCTGGATGTGCTGGGCGGCGGTACCTGGCTCGGGCTCAACGACCAGGGCCTGGTGGCCACTGTGCTGAACCGGCCCGGCTCCCTGGGGCCGGCCAGGGGCAAGCGCTCCCGGGGCGAGCTGCCGCTGAAGGCCCTGGCCCATGACAGCGCCGACGCTGCCGTCCGGGCTCTTACGGCCCTCGACGGCGGCGGCTATCGGCCCTTCAACCTGCTGCTGGCCGACCGCCATGGCGCCTACTGGCTCAGGGGCCTGGGCCAGGGGGCCATCAAGGCCCGGGCCGTGCCGGAGGGCCTGTCCATGCTGACCGCCCATGACCTCAACGACGTCGAGAACAGCCCCCGCCTGGCCGCCAACCTGCCGCGCTTTCGGGCCGCGCCCGTGCCGGAGCCTGGCCGGGGCGACTGGCGGGCCTGGCAGGGGCTGCTGGCCGAACCGGGCCGGCTGCCGCCGGATCCGGCTCGCTTTCACATCAGGCCGGACGCGATGCAGGTGACCAGCTCGGTGGGCTTCGGCACCCTCTGCTCGGCGCTCATTGCCCTGCCGGCCACCGGCAAGCCGCTCTGGCTCAATGCCGACGGTCCGCCGGACAGCAGCCCTTTCCAGGCGGTGCCGTCCTAACCCCTCCGATCTCTTGTGCCGCCATTTGCTGCCACACTGCTGTTTCCAAAACACTTTTTTGAGGAAGCCCATGGCCGACAACAAGGGCGATCGCCGGGCCGTATGGAGCTGGGCCTTTTACGACTGGGCCAACTCCGCTTTCGCCACAGTGGTGCTGGCGGGTTTCTTCCCGCTCCTTTACCAGGATTTCTGGAACCAGGGGGTGTCGGTGACGGAGGCCAACCTGCGCCTGGGCTGGACCAATGCCGCCGCCTCCCTGGTCATCGCCCTGATCGCCCCCTTTATCGGCGCCCTGGCCGACCAGGCCGGCGCCAAGAAGAAGCTGTTGCTGCTGTTCGCCGGCGCCGGCATGGTGGCCACCGCCGGCCTGGCCAGCGTGGGCCAGGGGGACTGGGCCTGGGCCTCTGGCCTGTTCGTGCTGGCCACCATCGGCTTTATGGGCGCCAACCTCTTCTACGATGCCCTGCTGATGAGCGTGGCCCCCCAGTCGAAGTGGCATTTCGTGTCCGGCCTGGGCTTCGGCCTGGGCTACCTGGGCGGCGGCCTGCTGTACCTGGGCTGCGTGCTGGCGGCCCTGAACCCCCACTGGCTGGGCCTGGCAAGCGGCACCCAGGCGGTGCTGGGCTCGTTCTGGGTCACCGCGCTGTGGTGGGCGCTGTTCACCATCCCCCTGGCGCTCTGGGTGCGCGAGCCCAAGGCGTTGCAGGCGTCCGAGCAGGGGCTGTGGCGCGGCAGCCTGGGCCAGGTGTTCAGCACCCTCAAGCAGCTGCGCCGCTACCGCAGCGCCGGCCTCTTCCTGCTGGCCTACTGGCTGTACATCGACGGCGTCGACACCGTGGTGCGCATGGCGGTGGCCTACGGCCGGGCCCTGGGCTTCGAGCGCTCGACCCTGATCCTGGCGCTGCTGCTGGTGCAGTTCGTGGGCTTTCCGGCCGCCATCGCCTTTGGCTACCTTGGCGAGCGCATCGGCCCCAGGCGCGGCATCTACATCGGCCTTTTCGTCTATGTGTTGGTGTGCATCTGGGCCGCCTTCATCAGCGCTCCCTGGGAGTTTTTCGTGATGGCGGTGCTGGTGGGCCTGGTGCAGGGCGGGGTCCAGGCCCTGAGCCGCTCCTGTTTCGCGCGGCTGATCCCGGCCGGGATGAGCGGCGAGTTCTTCGGTTTCTACAACCTGATGGGCAAGTTCGCGGTGCTGATAGGCCCGCCCCTGTTCGGCCTGTTCGGCACCTGGTTCGGCGACGTGCGCTATTCGATGCTGGCGCTGATCTTCCTGTTCCTGGCCGGCGGCGCCCTGCTGGCCCGGGTGCCGGCCTCGGCCCTGAGCGGCCAGCGTTAGCCCGCACCCGGCAGAATTTGTGAACTGTGCCAAACTTAGCTGTGCTTACAGGAACTTGTGGCAGTTTGCAGTCGCCATTGTCAATCAGAGGAGCGGATATGAAAAAGCAACTGACACTGGGCGCCCTGGTCCTGGCCACTGCGGTACTGGGCGGCTGTGCCAACACCGATCTGGAACGCCAGGTCGAGACCCTGTCCAACAAGGTCGATCAGCTTTCCAGCAAGGTGGATGCCCTGAGCGCCGACCACGGCGCCATGAACAGGGGCATCATGGACGCCAAGGCCGCCGCCGAGGAGGCCAAGGCCGAGGCCATGCGTGCCAACCAGCGTATCGACGCCATGTCGGGTTCGCGCTATTCCAAGTAACCCAACCATCCCAGACCAAGGGGCTCCAGCAGGAGCCCCTTTTGCGTTTTCAGGGGGAAACGGGCACCGGCAGGCCGCGCTGCTGTAGCAGCAGGCGGCGCACCAGGGCCTGATCGACTCCCTCGGCGGCCAGCAGCCTGAGCTGCTTGGGTGACAGCGTCAGCAGCTTGTCCCGGCCCGGCTCGCCCCGGCTCAGGGGCTCGTGCACCTCCAGGTAGAGACGGCCGTCCGGGCCATGGCCAAGCTTGACCGGCTGATCGAGGATCTGCACCAGGGTGCCGGCCTCGACCCGCTCGAACAGCTCGCCGATGTCCGGGTTTCTGAGCCGGATGCAGCCGGAGCTGATGCGGGTGCCCACCCCCGCCTGGCGGTTGGTGCCGTGGATCAGGTATTCACCCATGCCGAGCCCCAAACGCAGGGCAAAGGGGCCAAGGGGGTTGTCCGGGCCGGGCGGCACCACCTCCGGCAGAGTGATGCCGGCCTCCAGGTAGGCTTCGCGGATGCCGTCCGTGGGGGTCCAGCTGGGCTCGGCATGCTTGGCGACGATGCGGGTACGGCCCAGCGGCGTGCTGCGGCCGATGCGGCCGATGCCGATGGGGTAAACCTGCACCTGATCCTGTTCGAACAGGTAGAGGCGCAGTTCGGCCAGGTTGATGATGATGCCGTCCCTGGGGCCCTGGGGCAGCAGCGTCTGGCTGGGCAGCACCAGCCAGCTGCCTGGCGCCGGCAGCAGCGGGTCGACACCTGGGTTGGCGGCGATCAGGTTGAGCACGCTGAGATCGTGGTCCCGGGCGATGGCCTCGAAGTGGTCACCTGGCTTGACCAGGTAGGCGCCGGGGGCGCCGATGAGATCCCCTGTCTCGGGCAGGGGGTAGGGCGCCCCCCAGGCCGGCAGGCAGCACAGCAGCAGTATCCGTATCCAGCGCATTCCGGCCTCCACTTCGAACCTGAATCGGTGATCTTGCCCGCTCTTGAATCTGGTGCAAGCGTCCCTATTATCTTTCCTGGCAATTCGCGTAATGCCTTGTTTTTAATTTAGTTGTTTCTGTTGCGACAGGACGTGAGAACAATGTTTTATTCGATGAACAGGCGCCAGGCCGTGGCCCGTCCTCCTCCCCGCCCGCCGCGTCGTCAGCCCAGGGTGGGATAGCGCGCCCACCTGCCCATCACATTTGGAGGACATCATGCTGGAAGTCAAACAACTGACCCGACGCTACGGCCAACAGCTGGCCGTGGACGGGGTCGATTTCACCATCCAAAGGGGTGAGATCGTCGGTCTGCTGGGCCACAACGGCGCCGGCAAGACCACCATCATGAAGATGCTCAGCGGCTATCTGGAACCGGACCAGGGCCGGATCCGCCTGGGCGGCATCGACCTGGCCGAGGATCCCAAGGCGGTGCAGCGGCAGCTGGGTTACCTGCCGGAGAGCCTGCCCGTCTACCCGGACATGACGGTGGCCGACTACCTGGATTACGCCGCCACCCTCAAGGGCCTGGAAGGGCAGCCCAAGCAGGCCGCCATCCGCAAGGCCCTGGCCGCCACCGATATCGGCGACAGGCTGCTGGCCCCCATCCACACCCTGTCCCGGGGCTACAAGCAGCGGGTGGGCGTGGCCCAGGCCATCCTGGCCGAGCCCAAGCTGCTGATCCTGGACGAGCCCACCAACGGCCTGGATCCGGCCCAGACCGAGCACATGCGCCGCCTGGTGCGCCGCCTGTCCCGGGACGCCACCGTGATCCTGTCCACCCACATCATGCAGGAGGTGGAGGCGCTGTGCGACAGGGTGCTGATCATCCGTAACGGCCGCCTGGCCGTGGACGAGCGCCTGGAGCGGCTGCGCCTGGCCAACGAGGTGGAGCTGGCCAGCGACTTGCCCCAGGCCGCCCAGCGCCTGGCCAGCCTGGCCGGCGTGGCCGAGGTGCGGGCCCTGGGCGACAACGGCTACCGGCTGGTGCTGGCCGAGGGCGCCTCGCAGCAATCGCTCTGCGCCGCTGCCGCCGCCCTGGTGGCCGAGGCCGGCGCCGCCCTCTACCGGCTGGCGCCGGTCAAGCGTGACCTCGAAAGCCTGCTGCGGGAAGTCAACCGGACGGAGGAGGTGAAGGATGCAGCCTAAGCAATCCCCCTGGCCCTGGCTGATGCGGGTGGCCGCCAAGGAGGCGCAGCAGTTCTTCGCCTCGCCCGTGGCCTACCTGTTCCTGGCCTGTTTCGCGGCCGTGACCCTGTTCGCCTTCTTCTGGGGCGAGGCCTTCTTCGCCCGCAATATCGCCGACGTGCGGCCCCTGTTCGAATGGATGCCGGTGCTGCTGATCTTCCTGGCCAGCGCCCTGACCATGCGGCTGTGGAGCGAGGAGCGCCGCACCGGCACCCTGGAGCACGTGCTGACCCAGCCGGTGCCGCTGTGGTGTTTCGTGCTGGGCAAGTTCCTGGGCTGCCTGCTGCTGCTGGCGGTGGCGCTGGTGATCACCCTGCCGCTGCCGCTGACCGTGGCCATGCTGGGGGATCTCGACTGGGGCCCGGTCTGGGCCGGCTACCTGGCCACCCTGCTGCTGGGCGCCTGCTACCTGGCGGTGGGCCTGTTCGTGTCCGCCCGCAGCGACAACCAGATCGTCAGCCTGATCACCGCCAGCGCCCTCTGCGGCGGCCTCTACCTGCTGGGCTCGCCGCTGCTCACCGAGCTGGTGGGCATCGAGGCCGGCCAATGGCTGCGGGCCCTGGGTACCGGCTCGCGCTTCGAGGCCATCGCCCGCGGCGTCATCGACCTTGGCGATCTCTATTACTACCTGAGCCTCACCGCCCTGTTCCTGGTGCTCAACACCTTGGTACTGGAGAAGGCCAGGTGGAGCCAGCAGGGCTGCGGGCGGCACCGGCTCTGGCACGGCGTCACCGCCCTGCTGCTGGCCAACCTGCTGGGCGCCAACCTCTGGCTGGGGCAGCTGCCGGGGCTGCGCCTGGATCTGACCGAGGGGCGGCTCTACTCCCTGTCCGAGGCCACCCGGGGCTACCTCAAGCAGCTGCGCGAGCCGCTGTTGATCCGCGGCTACTTCAGCAGCCAGACCCACCCGCTGCTGGCGCCCCTGGTGCCGAGGCTCCAGGATCTGCTGCGCGAGTACCAGGTGGCCGGCGGCGGCCAGGTGCGCCTGGAGCTGGTGGATCCGGCCCGGTCGCCCGAGCTGGAGGAGGAGGCCAACCGCCGCTACGGCATAGAGCCGGTACCCTTCCAGGTGGCCGACCGCTACCAGGCGTCCATCGTCAGCTCCTACTTCAATGTGCTGGTCCAGTACGGCGACGAGCACCAGCTGCTGGGCTTTCGGGATCTCATCGAGGTCAAGGCCAGGGGCGAAGGGGAGCTGGACGTGCAGCTGCGCAACCCCGAGTACGATCTGACCCAGGCCATCCGCAAGGTGCTGCGCAGCTACCAGGGGGGCGGCAACCTGTTCGACACCGTCAAGGGCGAGCTGGCCTTCACCGCCTACGTCTCTCCCGAGGCCCGGCTGCCGGAGCCGCTGGTGGCCTTCAGCGACGCGATCCGGGCGGTGCTCGACGACTACCAGGCCCGCTCCGGCGGCCGCCTCAAGGTGGACTTCGTCGACCCCGAGGCCGGCGACGGCGCCCTGGCCAGGCGGCTGGCCGAAGACTACGGCTTCCAGCCCCTGACCCAGGATCTGCTCAGCCGCGAGGGCTTCTACTACTACCTGACCCTGGCCCGGGACGAGCAGGTGGTGCAGCTGCCGCTGGGGGATCTCAGCCGCGAGGGCTTCGAGCGCAACCTGGAGGCGGCCATCAAGCGCTTCGCCAGCGGCTTCACCAAGACGGTGGCCCTGGTCGCCCCGGGCGGCTATGGCGGCGGCTTCAACGAGCTGGAGGCCCTGCTCGGCACCGAACTCAACGTGGTGCGGGAGGACATCGATGACGGCGTCGTCGGCGGCGAGGCCGACATCCTGGTGCTGGTCGCTCCCGAGCAGCTGGACGACAAGGCCCTGTTCGCCGTGGATCAGTTCCTGATGAAGGGCGGCACCGTCATCGCCGCCACCTCGCCGTTCAGCGCCGAGCTGGGCGGGCGCAGCCTGGCCATGGGCCGCCATGACGCCGGCCTTGCCGACTGGCTGGCCCACCACGGCCTGACCATGGAGGAGCAGCTGGTGCTGGATCCCCAAAGCGGCGCCTTCCCCATCCCGGTGACCCGGGATTTGGGCGGCTTCCAGCTGCGCGAGATCCGCATGCTCGACTACCCCTATTTCGTCGACGTGCGTGGCGCCGGCCTCAACGAGCAGCACCCGATCACCGCCCAGCTGCCCCAGGCCTGGCTGTCGCCGTCCCTGGACGTGCTGCCCGGCGCCGCCGGCTTCGCCCCCGAGGGCGAACAGGCCAGCCGGACCCTGGCCCTGGTGATGCAGGGCCGCTTCCAGTCCTATTTCGCTGGCAAGGCATCGCCGCTGCTGGCCAAGGCGGCCGAGGACGAGGCCGCCGAGGACGACCAGGAGCCGGGCCGCTTCGGCGCCGTGATCCAGAAGTCGCCGGCCTCGGCGCGGCTGATCCTGTTCGCGTCCAACGACTTCCTGCGCGATCAGGTGCTGCAGCTGGCCGGCGCCGTGGACGGCAACCGCTACCTCAACAGCCTGCAGCTGCTGGCCAACAGCGTCGACTGGGCCCTGGACGACGGCGGCCTGATGCAGATCCGCAGCCGCGGCCACTTCAACCGCACCCTGGTGCCCATGGAACATGACCAGCAGCTGTTCTGGGAATACCTGAACTACGGCCTGGCGGCGCTGTTGCTGGCGGCCCTGGCGCTGCTGCAGCGCTGGCGCCGGCAACGCCGAAACGCGGCCTACCAGGCCCTGCTGGCCAACTGAAGGAGGCAAAATGAGCAAGCTATCCAAGCTACTGGCCGTCCTGCTGCTGTTGCAGCTGGGCCTGGCCGCCGCCCTGTGGGGCCATGATCGCAGCGAACGCCACCAGCAGCAGGCCGGCCCCCTGCTGACCCTGGAGCGCAGCCGCCTGGACAGCCTGACCCTGTCCGGGCCGGACGGCAGCCTGACCCTGGTCCGCGAGGACGGCCGCTGGCGGCTGCCCGGGCTGGGCCAGCTGCCGGTCAACGAGCGCAAGCTGGAGCGGGCCCTGGATCAGGCCCTGGCCCTGGAGGCCGGCTGGCCGGTGGCCAGCACCGCCGCCAGCCATGGGCGCTTCAAGGTGGCCGAGGAGGGCTACGAGCGCCGGCTGAGCTTCAAGGCCGGCAACGACGAGCTGGTGTTGCTGCTGGGCAGCTCGCCGGCCTTTCGCCTCAGCCATGTGCGCCTGGCCGGCAGCGACGCCGTCTACCAGGGCGAGATCAGCGCCTACCAGTGGCCGCTGGCGGCCGAGGACTGGCTGGACAAGGGCCTGCTGGCCCTGGATCGGCTGACACGGATCCAGGGCGGCGATTTCGCCCTGGAGCACCGGGACGAGCAGTGGACCCTGGCCGGCGACGGCCAGGGTGACGCCACCGCCATCCAGGCCCTGGTCGGCAAGCTGCGTGGCCTGAGGGTCAGCGGCTGGCAGCCCGAGCTACCCGCCGGCGCCGAGTCGGCCGGGGAGCTGACCGTCAACCGCGGCGACCAGCAGTGGCACTACCGCTTCAGCCGGGCCGGCGACAGCCACTTCGTCGAACGCGGCGATCACCGGGGCGCCTTCACCCTGGCCAGCGGCGATTTCGACCGTCTGGCCCGGGCCAGCGCCGACAGCCTCAGCGCCAAGGAGGCGCCGGCTCCCGAGCCGGTGGAATGAGTCAAAAGGCCACCATGAGGTGGCCTTTTTTCATTGCTTGAGCCGGTAGCCGGTGCGGAAGATCCACCACAGCAGGACAAGGCACAGCACCAGGAACAGCAGCACCATGCCCAGGCTCAGGGCCAGGTTGACGTCCGCCACCCCGTAGAAGCTCCAGCGGAAGGCGCTGATCAGGTACACCACGGGGTTGAACAGGGTCACCTGCTGCCAGAAGGGCGGCAGCATGGAGATGGAGTAGAAGGTGCCGCCCAGGAAGGTGAGGGGGGTGATCACCAGCAGCGGGATGATCTGCAGCTTCTCAAAGCCGTCGGCCCAGAGGCCGATGATGAAGCCGAACAGGCTGAAGGTGAGGGCGGTAAGCAGCAAAAAGGCCAGCATCCAGCCGGGGTGGGCTATCTCGAAGGGTACGAACAGCCTGGCCGTGGCCAGGATGATAAGACCCAGGATCAGCGACTTGGTGGTGGCCGCTCCCACATAGCCTATCAGGATCTCCAGCGGCGAGATGGGCGCCGAGAGCACCTCGTAGATGGTGCCGGAGAAGCGCGGCATGTAGATGCCGAAGGCGGCGTTGGAAATGCTCTGACTCAGCAGCGACAGCATCACCAGGCCGGGGATGATGAAGGCGCCGTAGCTGATGCCGTCTATGGCTATCATCCGCGAGCCGATGGCGGCGCCGAACACCACGAAATAGAGGGTGGTGGACAGCACCGGCGCGGCGATGCTCTGCATCAGGGTGCGGCCGGTACGAGCCATCTCGAAACGGTAGATGGCCTTGATGCCGTGGATGTTCATGCCACCTCCTGGGCTTGTCTTGTGGCGGTCACAGCCGCCTCGAAACGGTAGCTGGCCTTGCTCTCGTGGCTGTTCATGCCCTGCTTCCCTTGACCAGGCTGACGAAGATCTCCTCCAGGGAGCTCTGGCTGGAGCGCAGATCCTTGAAGTCGATGCCGTGCCTGTCCAGGCGCCTGAGCAGCTCGGCGATGCCGGTATCCTCGTGCTGGGCGTCGAACTGGTAGGCCAGCTCCAGGCCGTCGTCGGACAGGGCCAGCCGGTAGTCGGCCAGATCGGCCGGCAGCTCGGCCAGGGGCTGCTGCAGGGTCAGGCGCAGCTCCTTGCGGCCCAGCTTTTCCATCAGCTGGTGCTTGTCTTCCACCAGGATCAACTCGCCCCTGTTGATCACCCCCACCCGCTCGGCCATTTCCTCGGCCTCCTCGATGTAGTGGGTGGTGAGGATGATGGTCACCCCGCGCTGTTGCAGGCCCTTGACCATGGCCCACATGTCCTTGCGCAGCTCCACGTCGACCCCGGCGGTGGGCTCGTCCAGGAACAGGATGTCCGGCTCGTGGGACAGCGCCTTGGCGATCATCACCCGCCGCTTCATGCCCCCGGACAGGGTCATGATGCGGGCGTCCTTCTTGTCCCAGAGCGACAGATCCCTGAGCAGCCGCTCTATGTAGGCCGGATCCGGCGCCTTGCCGAACAGGCCGCGGCTGAAATTGACCGTGGCCCACACCGACTCGAAGGCGTCGGTGCTGATCTCCTGGGGCACCAGGCCGATGCGGCGCCGGGCCGCCTTGTAGTCGTGGATGATGTGCTGGCCGTCCACCCGCACGTCGCCGGCGCTGGGGTTGACGATGCCGCAGATGATGCTGATCAGGGTGGTCTTGCCGGCGCCGTTGGGACCCAGCAGGGCGAAGAGCTCGCCCTTGTTGATGGTCAGGTTGACGCCCTTTAGGGCCTGGAAGCCGGAGCCGTAGACTTTGTCGAGATTCTCGACCTGGATGATGGCGGACACGAAACATCCTTGTGTTGAGATCCTTACCCATGTTGTGCCCTATCTGGCGCCGCCTGGCAACAGTCCCGATCAGAGCCGTTGCTGGCGGCGGTAGCGGCGCTGCAGCTCCGCCCAGCGGCTGAGCCGGGCGCTGTTGCCGACCCTGATACCCCGGCCGCGGCGGTCGGCCAGCCAGTAGCCCCGGCTGTTGAAGGTGTACACGGGCAGCAGATCCGGCCTCTGGTCGGCGGGGACTATGGCGTCGGTGAGGTTGTCCAGCAGCAGCGGCACGGCATCCGGCTGCTGGTAGTAGGCCAGCACCATATGGGCGCGGCCGGCGCCGCTGACCTTGACGTAGAGCAGGCGCAGCCGCTCGACGGGAATGCCCAGGGCGCGCAGGGCAAAATACTTGGCGATGCTGAAATCCTCGCAATCGCCACCGCCGGCCTCCAGGAATTCCAGGGGCGTGGCCCAGTGATCCCAGCGGCTCCAGTTCTGCCAGTCCTCGTAATAGGCAAAGCCGTTGATGGCATTGTTGACGGCGGCGAGCAGCTGGCGTTCGTCCAGGTGCCGGTAGCGGCTCAGCAGCTGGTGCCAGTGACGGCCCTGGCCGGACAGGGCGCCTGCGGTGGCGGGCTCGAGGGGTTCGGCATCGAGCCATTCCAGCACGGGCGGGGCCAGCAGCAGCGTCCAGAGCAGCAGCTGGCCGGCAAGACAGTGCCCCCTCTCGACAGCAAACACGAGGCACCTCCATACGACCCGCGGTCGGATGGTGTCGTCGCCCTCTCCCTGCCAACAAAGTTGGACAACGGCAAGGCCCGTTTATTCCGGGGAAAGGGGGCTACAGGGCCTCGGCCTGGCTGTGGAGGTGCAGGCGCCGGCGCAGCCACCGGGCCAGGGCGTCGACACCGATGTTGAGGGTCGCCGCGGCCAGCAGCAGCACCAGGGCGCGGTCGAAACGGAACTCGGCGAAGGCCGAGTCGATGAAGAAGCCCAGGGTGGGGATCCCCAGCATGCCAAGGATGGCGGTTTCGCGGATGATGGTCTCGAAGCGGTACAGGCTGTAGGCCAGAAAGGAACGGTACAGCCTGGGCAGCACCTCGAAGCAGTAGCGGTTGAGGCCGGTGGCGGCGTCCTCGCGAAGCTTTAGGGCGTCGGCATGGCGGCCCACCAGGTGGGCGATGATGGCGCCATTGTGCAGCCCCAGGGCCAGGATGGCCGGCAGCATGCTGGGCCCCCACAGCAGCATGCCGACGAAGGCCAGCAGGTATTCGGGCAGGGAGCGCATCAGCACCAGCAGGAAGTGGCTGGCACTGCGCCGGGCCGGGCCGCCGAAGTGGCGGCTGATGGTGGGGAACCAGGCCAGGGCCAGCAGGCCGGTGGCCAGCAGCGCCAGCAGCGACAGCACCAGGGTATTGGCCAGGCCAGGCCAGAGCTGATGCCGCCAGAGTTCGGCCAGCCAGGGCAGCAGCTCGGTGCCGCTGCGCAGCGGTGCCGGCACCAGATCGTGGCCGATGAAGTTGGCCACCAGGGTCCAGTTGAGTTCGGCCACGGGCGGCAGCCAGCAGAGCGCCGCCAGCAGGTAGAGGGGCACCAGGGCCGGCCTCAGCCACCATCTCAGGGTGGCGATGATCAGCAGCAGGGCGTAGAAGTAGCTGGCGCCTTCGCCGTAGTGGCCCTGGCGCAGCAGGGACTCCAGGTGGTAGCCCAGGGTCGGCAGGCCGATGAAGCCCAGCACCGCCGAGCTGCGGATGCCGCACTCCAGGCGGTAGGCGGTGTAGCTGGCCATGTGCCGCAGGCTCTGGGGCACAGTGGTGAACAGGGCCAGGGACAGGCCGCCGCCCCCAGGGGGCAGGGCCGCCCTGGGGGCGGGATCGGCCTCCTCGAACAGCTCGCCGTAGATCTTGGCGAAGGTGCCGGCATAGGGCAGGGCGATGGCCAGTACCCCGGCCGGGGCCGACAGGCCCACCAGCTGGATGAACAGCAGGGCCCAGAACAGCTCGTGGATGGCCCGCAGCCCGGCCGCCAGGCGCCTTACCCAGCCGCGCCGGTAAGCCAGGGCCAGGGCCAGCCCCAGGGCCACGCCCAGGGCCACCCCCTGCAGGGCGAAGGCCAGGGTGTTGGCCAGGGCCTGGAACAGCAGGCCGGGGGAGGGCAGGGTCGGGCTGAGCAGGCCCTGGCCCAGCCGGCCCAGCTCCAGCCAGGGATCCTGGGTGGAAACGTGCAGGTCGGCCCAGGGCAGGCACAGCAGGGCCAGCACCAGGAACAGGACACTGGTATTGACCATGGAGGGGGAGCGGCCGGTGCGGGATGCGGGCATCAGGCGTAGAGGGTCAGCAACTGCTGGGCGCTGAAGTCGCCGCTGGGGCCGTCCAGGGCGATCCGTCCCTGCTTGAGGCCGATGATGCGGTCACAGTGGCGCAGCGCCAGCTCCACATCGTGCAGGGCCAGCACTACCGTCTGGTGGCGTTGGCAGATGAGGGCCAGCAACCGGTCGGCCTGCTGTTCGTCCAGGGCCGACACCGGCTCGTCGCCCAGGAACACCGGGCGCTGCTGGTACAGGGCCCGGCCCAGACTGACCCGGCTCTGCTGGCCGCCGGAGAGCCGCTCCGCCCTGTGCCAGAGCCGGTGGCCCAGGGCCAGTTCGTCGGCCAGGGCGGCGATCTCGGCCCTGGGGCCGGCCAGGGGGCGGATCAGGTTGGCCAGGTTGAACCAGAAGGGATAGCGGTGCAACCGGCCCATGTAGATGTTGTGGAAGGCCGACAGCATGGGTACCAGGCCGGGTTGCTGGGGGCACCAGGCCACCTGCTCCGGCCGCTGCTGGCGCAGTTGGCGCAGCAGGGTGGACTTGCCGGTGCCGGACTGGCCCAGCAGGGCCACCTTTTCACCGGCGGCCAGCTCCAGGGTCAGATCTTCAAGCACGGCCTGGCCCTGGTAACCCAGCTCGGCCCGGTGCAGGCGAAAGAGGCCGGCCTCCAGGGTCATTGCTGGGGATCCATGATGCCGATGGCCACGGCGGTCTCCTGGATGGGGCTGTAGTCGTGGTTGCTGGCGGGAATGAAGCCGCTGCGGGGGAAGGCGGCCAGCAGTTCGGGCGCTGTCATGGCCAGCAGTGCCTGCTTGACCCTGGCGGTGAAGCCCGGGCCGAAGCGTGCGTCCACGTCGCCGCGGATGGTCCACTGGTAGTCCGGGTAGCTGGGGGTGGTCCAGATCACCCTGACCTTGCTGGGGTCAATCTTGCCGGCGGCCAGCTCGGCGTCCCAGACCGCGTAGTTGACGGCACCGAGCTGGTAGGCGCCGGACTGGACCAGGGCGATGGTCCGGGAATGGTCACCGGAGAAGCCGACCCGGGAAAAGATCTGCTCCGGGGCCTGGCCGAACTGCTGGCGCAGGTAGAATTCCGGCATCAGCCGGCCCGAGGTGGAGCCCTTGGAGCCGAAGGTGAAGCTCTTGCCGGCCATGGCCTTGGGGAAGGCGTCGCCGGCCTCGAGACCGGTGTCGGCATGGGCGATGAAGTAGCTCTTGAAGGCGGTGTCTTCCACGCCCTGGGCGATGGCTTGGCTGCCGGGCACCAGCTGGCGGGCCTGGACGCCGGTCAGGCCGCCGAACCAGGCCAGCTGCACCTGGTCGTTGCGAAAGGCGCTGACGGCGGCCGGGTAGCTCTTCACCGGCACGTATTTCACCTCCACGCCCAGCTCCTGGCTGAGGTAGGAGGCGACCTTGCCGAAGCGCTCGTTGAGCTGGCGCTCGTCCTGGTCGGGGATGGCGGTGAACACAAAGGTCTCGGCCTGGGCGGCGAAGGCGGCCAGGCAGAAGGTCAGCAGGCTGACGAATTTTTTCAAGGGAGGCTCCCAGGTAGTGGTTCCGTGGCGGCGCCTAGTATATCCAAAAGTGGCCGCCGGGTCGGGGACAAAAGCCGCTTTCAGGCGCTTTCGCTCTGCCTGGGTTGGCGCTGCTCCCGCAGGGACATATCCCACAGGTGCACCACATAGCGGTGGCCACTGCCTTGGGCCAGCTCGAGGCGGCGGATCCTGAGCTGACAGGGGAAGGGCTGGCCATCGGCCCGCCTCAGTCCCCCTTCCCAGCTGCATTGGCCCTGTTTTTCCAGGCGGGCCTGGAGGGGGGCCAGATCCAGCCGGCACTGCTCGGCCAGGCTGCTGGCATCGCTCTGCATCAGCTGGATATCCCCCATCACCAGGGCCCGGGCAAAGGCCGGGTTGTGCTGACGCAACAGGCCCTGATCGTCAAAGACGGCGATACCCTCGCGGCCATCGAAGGCACACTGCAGGAGCTGATAGTGCTCCTGCATTTCCACCTCACCGTCGGCCGGGCGGCTGCAGCCGTAGAGCCGTACCAGCCGGCCCCCTTCGACCTGGGCCGCCAGGGTGCTGTGCAGCCAGAAACGGGCGCCCTGGTCGTCCTGGCACTGGTAGGTGAGTTGCTGGGGGCCGCTTTCGTGCTTGAGGCGGTGCAGGGCCGCCATGAACTGGCGCCGGGTGGCCGTCGGCAGGCGGCGCAGCCAGTCCAGCAGGCTGACATGGGCATCGGGGGCGAAATGGAGCAGGGCCCGGTGCTGCTGGGACTGGTAGTAGAGGGGCTGATCGAAGCGGAAATCGAAGAAGCCTTCGCCGGCCACCTGGTGGAAGAGCTGCAGGCGTTTCTCCAGCTGGCGCAGGGCCTGGTTGCGGCGGTGGCATTCCTCGGCGGCCTCCTCCAGCTGAACCTGGCCACGGGCCAGCCGCTCTTCACAGAGGGCGATCAGGGCATTGAGATCCTGGGCCAGTTCGTTGGCCTCCTGGCTGCTGCCCTGCTCCAGGGGACGCCAGCTGCGGCCGCTGAGGTAGCCCTTCAGGGCCTTGCCCATGTCGGTGAGGGGGGCGCCAAGGTGGTGGCGTGACAGGTGCCGGGCCACCTTCAGGCCCAGCAGCAGGCTGACGATCAGGACGAAAGCGGTGCTCAGCAGCAGGTTGCGCCTGATCTGCACCAGGCCGTCCAGGTCATAGCTGGATGACAGCACCATGTAGTCGGAATTCTGGAAGCGGGTACGGGTGAGGGCGATGGGCTGGTAATGGAACAGCCGATCGCCCTGGTGCTGGCGGACGCTTGCGCCTTCCTGCAGCCTGGCCAACAGCGACTGGGGCAGGATGAAGTCGTTGCCGGCGAAGCGGAACACCTTGTCGTCCAGGATCAGGTGCAGGCCCAGATCCTGGAGTATGGCCTCGCCATCGAGCAGCTTTTCGAACAGGTCGCGAAACAGGAAATCGGCCAGATCGGCGCCATAGCGCTGACTGAGGTAGACCTTGAAATCCAGGTCGATCTCGATGATGTAGTCGGCACCTGGGGGGCTGAAGTAGGCGTATTTCTTGATGATGCCGGTCTGGTCGGAAATGCCGATGCGATCGGTGAACACCCGGCCACTGCCGTAGATGCCTTCCAGGTGGTCGGCCAGGGCGTCTGAGACATCGGCCAGGCGGAAGTGCAGATCCGGCGCGAAGTTGGTGTTCACCACCTGGGTGTCGCGGCGGATCACGTAGACATGGTGGAAGCCGAAGCGTTCGGCCAGCTCGGTCAGGCGTTTGGGGGGGATCTCGTGAAGGGGCTGGGGCTCGGCGAGCAGGGCGTCGGTGAGGGCCGGCAGATCCCGGGCGAAACGGGCGTTGAGTTCGGCCTCCATGCCGTCCATCAGGGCATCGAAGATGGCGAAGCGCTCACTGACCTGGCGCTCCGTCCTGGCCAGCTCGGCCTCCAGCTCCTTGTCCAGGTGGCCGTCCAGCAACTGGTAGCCGGCCAGGGCCTGCAACAGCACCGGCAGGGGGAACAGCAACAGGATGTAGAGGAGGAGGCGCTTTCCCAGCTGTGGCCGCCCGGACCTGGCCATGATCTTCCCTAAGTGAGCCTATTCACCTGAAAAGATTAGCCAAGAAGGGGCGGCCCCGCCCGTCAGCCGCGCTTCATGACCCGGGCTTTTTCCCGCTGCCAGTCCCTGTCCTTGATGTCGGCACGCTTGTCGTGGGACTTCTTGCCGGTGGCGATGCCGATGGAGGCCTTCACCCAGGCCCGGCTCCAGTACAGCTTGAGGGCGACCACCGTCTTGCCCTTTTGCTCCACCTGGCCGTAGAGGCGCTCCAGCTCGCGCTTGTTGAGCAGCAGCTTGCGGGTGCGGGTGGGATCGGCCACCACATGGGTGGAGGCGGCGCTCAGGGGCTGGATCTGGGCGCCGACCAGGAAGGCCTCGCCGTTTTTCAGGATCACATAGCTTTCGGAGATATTGCCCTTGCCGGCGCGCAGGGATTTGACTTCCCAGCCCTGCAGGCTCAGACCGGCCTCGAAGGTTTCTTCGATGAAGTAGTCGTGGCGGGCACGTTTGTTGAGGGCGATGGTGTTGTCGCCCCCTTTAAGCGCTTTCTTCTTGGTCATGGGGCGCATTATACGGATAAGGGAATCATTTGCATGGCATTTTGCCGTGGTGCCAGGCCTGGCGACAAGTGATAAAATGCGCCCCAAAGCCACTTCAGGAGCCGCCATGCCGGTGATCAGACGTCAGGCCGACGTACCTTATTCCCCAGCGCAGATGTATGCCCTGGTCAATGACGTGCCGTCTTATCCGGCCTTCCTGCCGGGCTGTGTGGCCACCCGGGTCTTGAACCGGAGCGACAAGGCCATGACCGCCACCGTCGAGGTGGCCAAGGGGCCCATCCGCAAGGCCTTTACCACCCGCAACAGCCTGGTGGCCGACGAGCGAATCGACATGGAGCTGGTCAACGGACCCTTCCGTTACCTCAGGGGCTGCTGGCACTTCCTGCCCAAGGGCGGCGGCTGCACGGTACAGCTGGAGCTGGATTTTGCCTTCAGCTCGCCGCTGGTGGCGATGGCCTTCGGCGGCATCTTCGAACAGCTCACCAAGGCCATGGTGGGCGCCTTCAGCCAAAGGGCCAGGGAGGTGTATGGTGACTGAGAAGCTGATCACCGTGGAAGTGGTGTTCGCGCTGCCGGACCGCCAGGCCCTGCTGGCCCTGAAGGTGGCCGAGGGGGCCAGGGTGCAGGAGGTCATCGAGCGCAGCGGCATCCTGGGCCGCTTTCCCGAGATAGACCTGGACAAGAACGATGTCGGGATCTGGTCCCGGGCCTGCAAGCTCAGCGACAAGGTCAGGGACGGCGACCGTATCGAGATCTACCGGCCACTGCTGGCCGATCCCAAGGAGGCCCGCCGCCGCCGGGCCGAGCGGGCCAAGGAGGAAGGCCGGGCCGACAAGACCACGGGAGGCCGCCCCAATCCCCTGCGGGCCAAGGACGACTAAAAAAAAACGCCGCCTCAACAGGCGGCGTTTCTTGTCGCGGAGCGGCTCAGTTGCCGGTGAAGCCGGTGGGCAGTTCGAAGTCCTCGCCTTCCAGGCTGAGCAGCTTGCCGCTGTCGTCGAAGCGGGCCTTGAGCTCCTTCTCGGTCAGCTTGCCCTTGCCGCTGCGAAAGGCGTACTTGTAGTACCAGGTGTTGGCGTCGAAGCTGTCCCTGAGCAGGGGCGTGCCCAGCACAAACTGTACCTGTTCCTTGGTCATGCCGGCCCTGAGCTTGTCGATCTGTTCCTGCTCCAGGTAGTTGCCCTGGGCCACGTCAATCTTGTAGATCAGGCCACAACCGCTCAGGGCCATGCCCAGTCCCAGTACCATCAACAGCTTGCGCATTCTTCTGTTCCGTCTCTTGTTGCGTTCTGCCGGGCAGTCTAACCCGGCCATGGTCATGCAGCAACAGAGCCCCTACAGGGACAAAAGTTCCCTGGCATTGGCGCGGCTGGCTTCGCTGATGGCATCGCCGCCCAGCAAACGGGCCAGCTCGGTGATGCGCTGCTCCTGATCCAGGGCCTGCATGAGGGTCTCGGTCTGGCCGGCCTTGGTTTCCTTCTGCACGAACATCTGCTGGTGGCCTTGGCCCGCCACCTGGGGCAGGTGGGTTACGCACATCACCTGGGTCTTTTCCCCCAGGCGGCGCAGCAGCTTGCCCACCACCAGGGCGGTGGGGCCTGAGATGCCCACGTCCACCTCGTCGAAGATCAGGGTGGGGGTGTTGCTCTGCTGGGCGGTCAGCACCTGCAGGGCCAGGCCGATGCGCGACAGCTCGCCGCCGGACACCACCTTGGCCATGGGGGCCAGGGGCTGGCCCGGGTTGGTGGTGACCTCGAAGCTGATCCTATCCAGGCCCAGGGGCGAGGGCGCGGCCTCCTGCTGGTGCTCGACCTTGATGGCAAATACCGCGTGGGGCAGGGCCAGCTCCCGCACCGCCGCCTGGGTGGCCTTGGCCAGGGCCTTGCCGTGTCGGATGCGGCTCTGGCTCAGCTTCAGGGCCTGCTGGTGGTAGTGCCCACGGCACTTTTCCAGCTCCGTTTCCAGTTCATCCAGGCGCTGGTGGTCATCGGACAGGGCCTTGAGCTCGTCGGCCAGCCGCTGGTGCTGTTCGGGCAGCCGGGCCGGTGGCACCTTGTGCTTGCGGGCCAGCTCGATGGCCTTGCCCATGCGTGACTCCAGCTCCTGGAAGCGCTCGGGGTCGATCTCCAGGCGCTGCTGGTAGCGCTCCAGCTCCGAGGCCGCCTCGTCCAGCTGTACCTGGGCCTCCAGCAGCAGATCCACCACGGGCGCCAGGGCCTCGTCGGTGTCCCTGAGCGGGTAAAGGCGGTCCAGCACCTGGCGCAGCAGATCGGCGGCATTGACCTCGTCGTTCTGGCTGAGCATGTCCAGGCACAGCCCGGAGCCCTGGATCAGGTTGGCGGCATTGGCCTGGCGATGGTGTTCTTCCTCTATCTGCTGGTATTCGCCCTCTTCCAGGGCGAACTGGTCCAGCTCCTCCACCTGGTATTCCAGCAGCTGGCGGCGGGCCTCGCGCTGGGCCTCGCTGGCGCGCAGGCCGTCAAGCTCTTCCTGGGTGGCCTTGAGGCTGCGCCAGCTCTGGCGTACCGCTTCCAGCAGCTCCTGGTGGCCGGCATAGCCGTCCAGCAGCTTGAGCTGGGTGTCGCTTTTCAGCAGGGCATGGTGGGCGTGCTGGCCGTGGATGTTCACCAGCAGGGCGCCCAGCTGCTTGAGCTGGGATACCGGCACCGGCTGGCCGTTGATATAGGCCCGGGAGCGGCCCTCGCTGGTGACGGTGCGGCGGATGATACAGTCGTCTTCCTCATCCAGCTCCTGGCCTTGCAGCCAGGCCCTGGCCTGGGGCAGGGCGGCCAGCGAGAAGCGGGCCGAGACCTCGGCCTTGTCGGCGCCTGGCCTGACCATGGCGCCTTCGGCCCTGTCGCCCAGGCAAAGCCCCAGGGCGTCTATGGCGATGGACTTACCGGCACCGGTTTCACCCGTGATGCTGGTCAAGCCGCCGTGGAAATCCAGTTCCAGGAAACGGACGATGGCAAAGTTGCTGACGGTGAGCTGTGTGAGCATGGCCAAGCCTCGATACTGTATTGGCATCCAGTATAGGCTGTTTTTTTATACAGTAAAGAGGCCGTTGTCAAAAAAGCCTGGAGCTCCAGCCCAGCTTGCTGCGCAGCACGTGGTAGTAGTCGTAGCCGGGCGGGTGGATCAGCTTCAGGGGCAGGGCGCTCTTCTGGATCCGCACCTCGTCGCCGCTGTGCACCGACAGCGAGATCTGGCCGTCGCAGGACAGTTGCAACTCCTCGGTCTCGGAGGTCACCACCAGGGTGATCAGGCTGTTGCCCTCCACCACTATGGGCCGGCTGGACAGGGTATGGGGGAACATGGGCACCAGCACTATGGCGTCCATCCTGGGGTGGATGATGGGGCCGCCGCTGGACAGGGAATAGGCGGTGGAGCCGGTGGGGGTGGAGACGATCAGGCCGTCGGAACGCTGGGAATAGACGAACTGCTCGTCGATGCTGACCGAGAACTCGATCATGTGCGCCACCTTGCCCGGGTGCAGTACCACTTCGTTGACGGCGCTGTTGGAGGCCTGGATCCGGCCGTGGCGGCGCACCTCCGCCTCCAGCAGGAAGCGGTGCTCGGTCTGGTACTTGCCGGCCAGCACCTCGGCCAGGGGGGCCTGGAAGTTGTCGGGATCCAGATCGGTCAAGAAGCCCAGGTTGCCGCGGTTGACGCCGATCACCGCCACCTTGTAGCGGGCCAGCACCCGGGCCGCCCCCAGCATGTTGCCGTCGCCGCCCACCACTATGGCCAGGTCCGCCTCGCGGCCTATGGCCACCAGATCCCGGATGTGGTCGGAGTCGATATCCAGCTGCTCGGCGGTCTTCTGCTCCACCAGCAGGTTGTAGCCCTGGTCCCTCAGGAAGCCGTACAGGGCGGTCAGGGTCTGGTTGGCGCCGTCGTGGTGGGGTTTGCCGATCAGGGCGATGGTCTCGAAGGGGCGTTTCATGGGCAGCTTCCATGGCATTCTCCCTGGCAGTATACCCGCCAATGGCAGGCCTTGAAACTGGCCGGGGCGCCCCCATAATAGGCAGCATTCAGCCGTACCTTGGAGACAGATTGATGACCGACAAGCAGAAGGTCGAAGAACAGGAAGCCCAACTGAACACCGAGCAGGACGTTCAGGAAACCGAGTCCCACACCGAGATGGACGTGGATCTGGCCGCCGATGTGGCCCGCCTGGAGGCGGAAGTGCAGGCCCAGAACGAGGAAATGCTGCGTGCCCGCGCCGAGGTGGAGAACATCCGCCGCCGCGCCGCCCAGGACGTGGAAAAGGCCCACAAGTTCGCCCTGGAGAAATTCGCCGCCGACCTGCTGCCGGTGATCGATTCCCTGGAGCGGGCCCTGGAACTGTCCAGCAAGGAAGACGAGGCCGGCAAGGCCATGGTCGAAGGCCTGGAGCTGACCCTGAAATCCTTCCTGGATACCGTCCAGAAGTATGGCGTCGAGCAGATCGATCCCGCCGGCCAACCCTTCAACCCGGAGCTGCACCAGGCCATGGCCATGCAGCCGAGCGAAGAGCACCCGGCCAACACCGTCATCGCCGTGATGCAGAAGGGCTACAGCCTCAACGGCCGCCTGGTGCGCCCGGCCATGGTCATGGTCAGCCAGGGCTGAGCCGGCCCATTGGCGAAAAACCCGGCAAACGCCGGGTTTTTTTCATTTTTGGCCCTTGAAATGCCCTGGGGGTCACCCCATCTAGCAAGGCAAAGGCAATTCGGCTCAGGGGCTTGAAAACCCCAAAAGCGCCCTCATATGAGCCGATAAGAGTCCAAACCAGAGAATTTTGGAGACGTAACATGGGTAAGATCATCGGTATTGACCTGGGTACCACCAACTCCTGTGTGGCCATCATGGATGGCGACAAGGCGCGCGTTATCGAAAATGCCGAGGGTGCCCGCACCACCCCTTCCATCATCGCCTATACGGAAGAAGGTGAGACCCTGGTTGGCCAGTCCGCCAAGCGCCAGGCCGTGACCAATCCCAAGAACACCCTGTTCGCCATCAAGCGCCTGATCGGCCGCCGCTTCACCGACGAAGAAGTGCAGCGCGACGTGAAGATCATGCCGTTCTCCATCATCCAGGCCGACAACGGCGACGCCTGGGTCGAAGCCAAGGGCAACAAGCTGGCGCCGCCGCAGATCTCCGCCGAAGTGCTGAAGAAGATGAAGAAGTCCGCCGAGGACTACCTGGGCGAGCCCGTGACCGCAGCCGTCATCACGGTGCCGGCCTACTTCAACGACGCCCAGCGCCAGGCCACCAAGGATGCCGGCAAGATCGCCGGTCTCGAGGTCAAGCGCATCATCAACGAGCCTACCGCCGCGGCCCTGGCCTACGGCCTGGACAAGAAGAAGGGCGACCAGAAGATCGCCGTCTACGATCTCGGTGGCGGTACCTTCGACATCTCCATCATCGAAATCGACGAGATGGACGGCGAGCACACCTTCGAGGTGCTGGCCACCAATGGTGACACCCACCTGGGTGGTGAGGACTTCGACAACCGCCTGATCAACTACCTGGTTGACGAGTTCAAGAAGGAGCAGGGCGTTGACCTGACCAACGACCAGCTGGCCCTACAGCGCCTCAAGGAAGCCGCCGAGAAGGCCAAGTGCGAGCTGTCTTCCGCCCAGCAGACCGACGTCAACCTGCCGTACATCACCGCCGACGCCAGCGGTCCCAAGCACATGAACATCAAGGTGACCCGCTCCAAGCTGGAATCCCTGGTGGAAGATCTGGTCGTGCGCTCCATGGAGCCCTGCAAGGTGGCCCTGGCTGATGCCGGCCTGAGCGCCTCCGACATCGACGAGGTGATCCTGGTCGGTGGCCAGACCCGCATGCCCATGGTGCAGCAGGCCGTGACCGACTTCTTCGGCAAGGAGCCCCGCAAGGACGTCAACCCCGACGAAGCCGTGGCCGCCGGTGCCGCCGTACAGGGCGGCGTCCTGGCCGGTGACGTCAAGGACGTGCTGCTGCTGGACGTGACCCCGCTGTCCCTGGGGATCGAAACCATGGGTGGCGTGATGACCAAGCTCATCGAGAAGAACACCACCATCCCCACCAAGCAGAGCCAGGTGTTCTCCACCGCCGAGGACAACCAGTCCGCGGTGACCGTGCACGTGCTGCAGGGTGAGCGCAAGCGCAGCGCCGACAACAAGTCCCTGGGCCAGTTCAACCTGGAAGGCATTCAGCCCGCCCCGCGCGGCATGCCCCAGATCGAGGTGACCTTCGACATCGACGCCGACGGCATCCTGCACGTGTCCGCCAAGGACAAGAACACCGGCCAGGAACAGAAGATCACCATCAAGGCCAACTCCGGCCTGTCCGACGAGGAAGTCGAAAAGATGGTGCGCGACGCCGAGGCCCATGCCGCCGAGGACAAGAAATTCGAGGAGCTGGTGGCCACCCGCAACCAGGCCGACGCCCTGCTGCACGGTACCCGCAAGCAGGTCGAGGAAGCCGGCGAGGCCCTGGGCGAGGACGACAAGCAGAAGATCGAAGCCGCGGCCAGCGAGCTGGAAACCGCCCTCAAGGGCGACGACAAGGCCGAGATCGAAGCCAAGCAGCTGGCCCTGATCGAAGCCTCCGGCAAGCTGATGGAAATCCTGCAGCAGAAGATGCAGCAGGAGCAGGCCGCAGGCTCTGCCGAGCAGGCCGACCAGCAGCAGGGTGGTGACGACGTGGTCGACGCCGAGTTCGAAGAGGTCAAAGACGACAAGAAGTAAGAGGGCAACCTCTTAGGTTGGGGCGCCCTCGGCGCCCCTTGGTCGTTTAACCGGATAGGACACTATGTCGAAGCGCGATTTATACGAAGTACTGGGCGTGGACAAGGGCGCCGACGAGCGCACCATCAAGCGCGCCTACAAGAAGCTCGCCATGAAGTACCACCCGGACCGCAACCCGGGTGACGCCGAGGCCGAGGCCACCTTCAAGGAGGTCAAGGCCGCCTATGAGGTGCTCACCGATCCCGACAAGAAGGCTGCCTACGACCGCTACGGCCATGCCGGCATCGATCCCAACATGGGCGGTGGCGCCGGTGGCTTCGGCGGTGGTGCCGACTTCAACGACATCTTCGGCGACGTCTTCGGCGACATCTTTGGTGGCGGCCGCCGCGGTGGTGGCCATCGCCAGGCCCGTGGCGCCGACCTGCGCTACAACATGGAGCTGAGCCTGGAGGAGGCCGTCAAGGGCGTCTCCAAGGAGATCAAGGTGCCCACCTATGTGCACTGCGATACCTGCGACGGCTCCGGCGCCAAGCCCGGCACCAGCGCCACCACCTGTGGCACCTGCCACGGCCAGGGTCAGGTGCAGATGCGCCAGGGCTTCTTTGCGGTGCAGCAGACCTGTCCGGTCTGTCACGGCAAGGGCAAGACCATAGACGAGCCCTGCAGCGACTGCCACGGCCAGGGCCGCAAGCAGAAGACCAAGACCCTCAACGTCAAGATCCCCGCCGGGGTGGACACCGGCGACCGCATCCGCCTGGGCGGCGAAGGGGAAGCGGGCCAGTTCGGCGCCCCCGCCGGCGATCTCTATGTGCAGGTGCACGTCAAGGACCACCCGATCTTCGTCCGCGACGGCAACAACCTCTACTGCGAGGTGCCGATCAGCTTCACCACCGCCGCCCTGGGTGGCGAGATCGAGGTGCCGACCCTGGACGGCCGGGTCAAGCTGAAGATCCAGCCGGAGACCCAGACCGGCCGCATGTTCCGCCTGCGCGGCAAGGGCGTGCAGTCGGTGCGCAGCGGCGCCCTGGGCGATCTGCTGGTCAAGGTGGTGGTCGAGACCCCGGTCAAGCTCACCGACGAGCAGCGCGAGCTGCTGGAGAAGTTGGAGCAGAGCCTCACCGGTGAATCCGCCAAGCGCCACAAGCCCAAGGCGGAAGGCTTCTTCGACGGCGTGAAACGCTTCTTCGACGACCTGTCCAGCTGAGGCTGACGGAATGAAAAAGGCGCCCTCTTGGGCGCCTTTTTTATGTGGCCAGCTCTGTCAGAGCCTGGCCAGGGTCTCCAGGAAGCGGTCCGCCTTCTGGAAGCCGGTTACCCGCAGCGTCTTCAGCTCCTGGCCCTGGCCGTCGAAGAACAGCAGGGTGGGCAGGCCCAGCACCTGATAGTGGTTCATCATTTCGATGTCCTGCTCGGTGTTGTCGGTGACGTCGGTCTGCACCAGCACCATGTCCTTGAAGCGGGCCTGCACCCTGGGGTCGGTGAAGGTGTACTTCTCGAATTCCTTGCAGGCCACGCACCAGTCGGCATAGAAGTCCACCATCACCGGCTTGCCCTGGGCACTGGCGGCGGCGATCACCTGCTGCATCTCGGCCAGGTTGCGGACCTTCTGGAACTGGCCGTGTTGCTCGGCCTGCTGCACGGCGGCAGGGGGGAACAGGGTGCGGTAGCCCAGCACGGCGCCGCTGAACAGGCCCAGGAAGATCGCCAGGGTGCGGGCCCCCTTCCAGAAGCCGCCCCGGCTGGTGCTGTTGGCCTGGGCCAGGTAGCTGAAGGCGACCAGCAGCAGCGCCGCCCACAGCAGGTTTTCGCTCCACTCGGGGAGCAGCCGGCCCAGCAGCAGCACCGGCACCGCCAGCAGCATGAAGCCGAACAGGTGCTTGATGGTCTCCATCCAGGCGCCGGCCCTTGGCAGCAGCTTGCCGCCGGAGGTGCCCAGCAGCAGCAGCGGCAGGCCCATGCCCATGGACAGGGCATAGAGGGCCAGGCCGCCCAGCACCATGTCGCCGCTCTGGGCCACATAGAGCAGGGCGCCGGTCAAAGGCGCCGTGGTACAGGGGCTGGCCACCAGGCCGGAGATCACCCCCATCACCAGCACGCCGGCCATGGAGCCGCCCTTTTGCTTGTTGGAGATGGCGTTGAGGCGTTCCTGGAGGCCGGAGGGCAGCTGCAGGTTGAACAGGCCGAACATGGCCGCCGCCAGCACCACGAACAGCAGCGACAGCGCCACCAGTATGGCCGGGTGCTGGAAGGCGGCCTGGACCTGGGCGCCGGCGCTGGCCACCACCAGGCCAAGGGCGGTATAGGTGATGGCCATGCCCTGCACGTAGAGGAAGGAGAGGCTGAAGGCCCGGCCGGTGCTCAGCTTGCTGCCGGCCCCGGCGATGATGCCGGTGAGTATGGGGTACATGGGGAAGACACAGGGGGTGAAGGCGATCAGCAGGCCGGCGCCGAAGAAGGCGGCCAGGGTCAGGGCCAGGCTGGAGCCGGCCAGCATGCCGGCCAGGCGATCCTGCTCGCTCTGGGCGGCGCCGGAGGATTGGCCGGCGGCCGGTGCCGTGACGGTCATGGCCACCGGAGCTACGGGCAGGATTTCGGACTCTTCGCTCTGCAGCAGCGGGTTGGCCAGCAGCGGGTTGGCGGCCTGGACCGGCGGCAGCGGGCCCAGCAACAACAGCAATGTGATCCAGAGTGCTTTCATGGTGGTGTTTCCTCTTGCAGCCGGCTCGGGCAAACCGGCAGTGCCAGGACCTCCGGTGTCTCATGGGGATACGGCTCGACGATGAGCTGCTCCCGGGATCGGCCAGACGCCTTGAGGTGGCTGGCCCATCGAGCTTTGCTTCTTTCCACCGCTTCGGGCTTGGTGAGGCGACAGCGGCGAAGGGCCCTGATGCCCATGGTCCAGGCAGAGCCCCGCCTTGGCGGGGCTCTGCCTGGCAAAGGCGGTCAGGGCAGGGTGCGACTGGCGGGGGGGTAGCAAAGGCCGGCGTCGGCGCAGCCCCTGAAGCGCACCTTCAGCTGCAGATCCCGGGCCAGGGGCACCTTGAGGCGCAGCTGCCGGCGGTAGATGCGGCTGGTGCCGAAGTAAGGGTCTTGGTGAGTCAGGGCCTCGGGGTAGCTAATGGCCAGGGGCCGGCCCCCGGCGCTCAGCTGGAGCTGATCCTGGTAGAGGTAGTAGCCATCGGCGATGTCCCAGGTCAGCACCAGCTGGTCGCCGTCGCGCTTGCTGCTCAGGGCAAAGGCCTTATCCACCGGCAGGAAATCCGGCTTGGCGGCGCTCAGCTGCTTGACCAGGGCCGCCCGGTCGTCAAAGTCGGTGATCCTGGCCAGCACCTGGCCGTCCTTGACCCAGAGCAGGGTGGGGATGTCGCGGATGGCGAAGTGGTGGAACAGCAGGCCCATCTCGTCTATCTGGATGGGCTGGCGCAGCTGGTACTTGTCCCTGAATTCCTGCACCGCCGCCTGGTCCGTCCAAAGGTGGTTGACCAGCACCTGCCAGGGGCGGTTGGGCAGGGCCGCCGTCAGGGCGTTGAGGCCTTGCTGGGCCCGGGTGCAGCGCTGGGCCATGGCTGGCCTGCTGTCCGCCAGGTACCAGTCGCACCAGGTGGCGGTAAAGAACAGCAGCTTTTCCCCTTGCAGCCAGGGGGCCAGCTGCTGGCTGGCCTGGCCGTGATCCAGGCCGGCGGTGGCCAGGGACGGCTGGGCCTTGCCCTCGGCCAGCAACGCCAGCTGGCGATCCAGCTCGGCGTCGGCCTCGTGGGTGCTGTAGACCACCTGGCCCTGGGCATTGATCAGCACATGATAGGGGGTGCCCACCAGCCCCAGGGCGACGCCCAGGGCCCCTTCATTGTCGAGCCAGATGGGAATATGGAGCCCATAGCGTTCCACCACCTTGTCGATGGCGTCCCTGGACTCGTTGATGTTGATGTTCAGGGCCAGTACGTTGAGCTTGTCCTGGTAGCGCTGGTAGGCGTGCTCGAAGTGCGGCATCTGCTCCAGGCAGGGCTGGCACCAGCTGGCCCAGAACTTCAGGTAAAGGGGCTTGCCCTGGGGCAGGCTGGCCAGGGTCACGGGGGCCTGGTCGTTGAAGCGCTTGAGGGGGATATGCCGGTAGGCGTTGTCCTGGGCCAGGGCCGCTGCACTGCACAGCAGGCAGAGGGCGGTCAGGAGGCGTTGCCAGATCACCATGGGAATGTCCTCGTTTCGGTTTGGGATGACCGAAGGATCGCATTTATATTGGTACCCTGAGAGTGCCAATGAAGGATAATTTCATGGATCCAGTTTTTGGCCTGAATCTGCACCTGGACCGCCAGGGGCCCGAACCGCTGCGGGTGCAGCTGCAGCGGCAGCTGAGCCAGGCCATCTTCGAGGGGCGCCTCAAGGCCGGCACCCTGCTGCCCTCCAGCCGCCAGCTGGCGGCACGGCTGGGCGTGTCGCGCAATACGGTGATGCAGGTCTACGAGCAGCTGGCCAGCGAGGGGCTGCTGCGCACCAAGCCTGGCAGCGGCACCCAGGTCAACGACCTGGCCCTGCCGCCCAGCCAGGAGCCGGGGCGGCCCGAGGCGGGCCACTGGCTCAAGGGGCTCTGGAGCGGGCTGCCCCTGTTCGCGCCGCCGGCAGCGCCGCTGCGTTACGACTTTGCCCTGGGGGCCGCCGATCTGTCCCGCTTTCCCTTCGACCACTGGCGCCGTTGCCAGGCCAGGGCCCTGCGCCAGTTCGAAACCCAGGGCCTGGAGATGGACTGGGCCGGTTACCCGCCCCTGCGCACCCTTATCGCCTCTTTCGTGTCCCAGTCCAGGGCCGTGTCCTGCACCCCGGGGCAGGTGCTGGTGTGCAGCGGCGCCCAGCAGGGCTTCAGCCTGATCGGCGGCTGCCTTATCGAGCCGGGCCGCACCCTGGTGGCCATGGAGTCTCCCGGCTATCCCATGGCCCGCCGGGCCTTCCTGGCGGCAGGGGCCAGGGTGGTGGAGGTACCGGTAGACGACCAGGGCCTGGTGGTGGAGGCCCTGCCCGAGGGGGTTGATCTGGTCTATGTCACCCCTTCCCACCAGTTCCCCACCACGGTCGCCATGTCGGCGAGCCGCCGCCTGGCCCTGCTGCAAAAGGCCAGGCAGCAGGATTTTTTGATCATCGAAGACGACTACGATGCCGAGTTCCAACTGAGCGGCCAGCCCATAGACGCCTTGCAGACCCTGGATAAGGACGGCCGGGTGCTCTACGTCGGCACCTTTTCCAAGTGCATGTTCGGGGATCTGCGGCTGGGCTTTCTGATCGTGCCGGACTGGCTGGTGCAGCCTCTGGTGCTGGCCCGCCAGGCGGCGGATCTGCACAGCCCCCTGGTGGCCCAGGCGGCCCTGGCCGATTTTATCCGCCAGGGGGCCCTGAGGCGTCATATCAGGGCCATGAATCGTCTCTACCGGGCCAAGCACCAGGCGGTGTGTCGGGCCCTGGCCGACTGCCCCTGGCTTGCCCCCGTGCCCTTGCTGGCCGGGGTGCACATGGCGCTGCTGGCCGAGCCCGGGCTGGATCTGGACGCCCTGGTGGCCAGGGCCAGGCAAGCGGGAGTCAATGTCAGCCACAGCGGGCCTTTCGGCCTGGCCCAAGGGGCTCGCCCCCGCCACCTGTTGCTGGGCCTTGGCCCCATCGCCCTGGAGGACATCGACGAGGCCATGGCCCTGCTCAAGGCCGCCCTGGCCGAAGAGTTGTGATGAGCCTTTATTCGCGGCAGGGCCCGGCCTGGTAGATCAGGTATTCCCCGGGCGGCCTGGGCAGCACGGTGCCTTTGGCGGCCATCTCCGCCCTCAGCTCGGCGGCCAGCCTGGCCGCCAGTTTCTCGACCTCGGCCGCCAGCTCGGCATCTGGGGCCATGGCGAACAGCTGGTGCAGCTCGGGGACCAGCACCTGGCGCAGCCTGTCGTAGGCGAGCTGCCGGCGTTTGGCCTCGGCCAGTGCGGCGACGTCGTGTGGGTTTGTCGCCTTCAGCAGCAGGTGGCGGTAGTAATGGTTGAAGGCGATCTCGCCCAGGGCCTCCACCCGGCCCAGGGCGGCGGCGCGCAGCAGCAGTTCATTGCTCCGGCTGAAGCGCTCGGCGTCAATCCCCTTTTCCACGACCATGCTGAAGGCGTCATCGGCGTACACCGCCAGCAGCGGCTGAGGCAGCGCCTTGCCGAAGGCCTGCCAGCGGCGGAGCAGTCCCAGGGTCTGTAGGGCGTCCGGGTCGTCCTGCTCGGCCAGGGCTTCGATGGTTTCCAGGCTGAAGCCAAAGTGGGGGTGCTGCTCGTAGAGCCGTTGGTCGCTGCCCGCCACCCTGGCCGGCAGGTAGAGGCCCAGCTGCCACAGCCAGTCCTCGATGACGGCCCTGTTGGCGGGCACGGCCAGGAAGGCCCGGTACTGCTCCGCCGGCAGGCAGGAAGGCTTGCCCACCGGCTGCCCTTCGCCCTGTTCAGGGGCTTGTTGCACCTCCACCGGGGAGGCCTCCTGGCTCTCGGCTGGTGCCACTGCCTGCTCCTTGGGGCCGTCATCGCCGGTGCGCCAGGTGAGCAGCAGCGGCAGGGCGGCCAGGGCCAGCAGGGCCAGCAGCAGGTAGTGGCGGCTTTTGAAGGACATGGCTTACCTGGATGTTGTCGGGCTGATCCCATTGTCGGGGCGACCGCATCCCCAGGCAAGCCGGCCATGAAAAAAGCCGCCCGCAGGCGGCTTTTGGTCAGTCCAGCTCGGCGTAGAAGACGCCGTAGTCGGGCAGGCGCAGGGCCTTGCCGTCGATGAGCCCTTCCAGCAGGCCGTGTCCGGCCAGGGGCCGGAGGGCACCTTCGACGGGCAGCTCGATGTCCACCACCTGGTTGCTGAGGTTGAACACCGCCAGGATCCGCTCTCCTTCATGTTCGCGCACAAAGGCCAGCACCGGCTCTTGGGTATCCAGGAAGCGGATGTCGCCCAGCACCAGGGCCGGGTGCTGCCTGCGCCAGGCCATGAAGGTGCGAAAGCCCTTGAGCGGCGAGTCGGCCTGGCTCTCCTGCACCGCCACGCTGGCCGCCTTGTGCTCATCCGGCACCGGCAGCCAGGGCTTGCTGGTGCTGAAGTCGCCGTGCTCGCCCTGGCCCCAGGGCATGGGGGTGCGGCAGCCGTCCCGGCCCTTGAAGTTGGGCCAGAAGGTGATGCCGTAGGGATCCTGGAGATCCTCGAAGGCCACCTCGGCCTCGGTCAGGCCCAGTTCCTCGCCCTGGTAGATGCACACCGAGCCGCGCAGCGAGCTGACCATGGCGGTGAGCATGTTGGCCATGTGGGCCGGTGGGCTTTCGCCACCCCAGCGGGTTACCACCCGCTGCACGTCGTGGTTGGCGATGGCCCAGCAGGGCCAGCCCTGGGTCATCTTGGCTTCCAGGTTCTCCACTGTGCCGCGGATATAGCCGGCGCTGAAGTCGTCGGTGAGCAGCTCGAAGCTGTAGCCCATGTGCAGGCGCTTGCCTTGGGTGTATTCGGCCATGGTGGCCAGGGAGTCTTCCGAGGAGATCTCGCCCAGGGTGGCGGCGCCCGGGTACCGGTCGATCAGTGCCCGCAGCTGTTCCAGGAAGGCCAGGTTCTCCGGCTGGGTGTTGTTGTACCAGTGGTACTGGAAGGCATAGGGGTTGTCCGGGCTGAAGCCGCGGCCGACCCGCTGCTCCACCGGCTTGGGCGGGTTGTCCCTGAGCTGGGCGTCGTGGTAGCAGAAGTTGATGGCGTCCAGGCGGAAGCCGTCCACGCCCCTGTCCAGCCAGAAGCGGACGTTGTCCAAGGTGGCCTGCTGCACCTCTGGGTTGTGGAAGTTCAGATCCGGCTGGTCGGTCAGGAAGTTGTGCAGGTAGTATTGGCAGCGCCGCGGCTCCCACTGCCAGGCCACGCCGCCGAAGATGGACAGCCAGTTGTTGGGCGGGCTGCCGTCGTCCTTGGCGTCGGCCCAGACGTACCAGTCGGCCTTGGGGTTGTCCTTGCTCTGGCGGCTTTCCTGGAACCAGGCGTGTTCCACCGAGGTGTGGGACAGCACCTGGTCGATCATCACCTTGATGCCGCGCGCATGGGCGCCGGCCAGCAAGCGATCGAAGTCGTCCAGCTTGCCGAACAGGGGATCCACGTCCCGGTAATCGGCGATGTCGTAGCCGAAGTCGGCCATGGGCGACTTGAAGAAGGGGGAGATCCAGATGGCGTCCACGCCCAGGGAGGCGATGTAGTCCAGCCTGTCGATGATGCCGGGCAGATCACCGACCCCGTCGCCGTTGCTGTCGAGAAAGCTGCGTGGATAGATCTGGTAGATGACGGCGCCGCGCCACCAGGGTGTCTGACTCATGCCCAACCCCGATTTTCTGTAATGTGCCTGGCCCCTGGGGGGCCTCGTTTTTGTGCTGGCAGCTTACGTGAGGGTCAGTCGGGCGGACAACCACCCTGCATACGTATGCATGGGCGAAAAGGCGACGGGGTTAACGGCCTGGCAAAAAACCAAGTTGCCGGGGCCCTTGGGGTTTTGCACTTTTATGGCCAGTCTGTGACCCTGGCCCCTTGAATACGTATGCAGTCGATTGTGGTGGTAAATGGGCCGTGCCTACCATTGCGTCAACGTAAAGAAAGGCGGCGTGCTGTTGACGCAGCCGTTAAGTCGCCGTAACAGAACAGGCGGGCCCCCTGGCCCAAACTGTCGTCTTGGGGAACAGCTACATGACCACTAAACCTCGGCTTTCGTTCTGGCAGATCTGGAACATGTGTTTCGGCTTTTTGGGGATCCAGTTCGGCTTCGCGCTGCAAAACGCCAACGTCAGCCGCATCTTCCAGACCCTGGGCGCGGACATGGACGAGATCCCCGTGCTCTGGATAGCGGCGCCCCTGACCGGGCTCATCGTCCAGCCCATAGTGGGCTACCTCAGCGACCGTACCTGGACCCGCCTTGGCCGCCGCCGCCCCTATTTCCTGGTTGGCGCCGTGCTGACCACATTGGCGCTCTTTGTGATGCCCCACTCGCCGGCGCTGTGGGTGGCGGCCGGGGTGCTGTGGATCATGGACGCCTCCATCAACATCTCCATGGAGCCCTTCAGGGCCTTCGTGGGCGACCAGCTGCCGCCGAAGCAGCGGCCGCTCGGCTATACGCTGCAGAGCTTTTTCATCGGTATCGGCGCCGTGGTGGCCTCCATGCTGCCCTGGATCCTGACCCAGTTCGGGGTGGCCAACACCGCCGAGCCGGGTGCCATTCCCGACACCGTCCGCTACGCCTTCTACGCCGGCGGCCTGGTGCTGCTGCTGGCGGTGGGCTGGACGGTGCTGTCCACCCGTGAATATCCGCCGGCGCAGCTGGCGCAATTCGACGACAGCCTCGACGAGGCCGACACCCAGCAGCCCATGGACAGGCACCAGGCCCAGCGCAGCGGCCTGGGCTGGCTGGCCCTGGGCCTGGCCGGCGGCGTGCTCAACTGGCATTTCCAGCTCGACAAGCAGCTCTACCTGCTGGCCGCTGGCCTGGGCCTGTACGGCGCCCTGCTGCTGGTGCTGGCCAAGCGCGAGAGCCGCTCCATGGTCGGCACCATCATGGCCGATCTCTATACCATGCCCCTGGCCATGCGGCGCCTGGCGGTGGTGCAGTTCTTCTCCTGGTTCGCCCTGTTCGCCATGTGGATCTACACCACGGCCGCCGTGGCCCAGGTCCATTTCGGCAGCACCGACACCAGCTCCGCCGCCTTCAACGAGGGCGCCAACTGGGTGGGGGTGCTGTTCGCCGCCTATAACGGCTTCGCCGCCCTGGCGGCCATGGTGATCCCGCTGATGGTCAACCGCCTGGGGCTGCGCCTCAGCCACCTGATCAACGTCTGCCTGGGCGGCGCCGGCCTGCTGTCCTTCCTGGTGATCCGTGACCCCGACTGGCTGCTGCTGTCCATGCTGGGGGTGGGCTTTGCCTGGGCCTCCATACTGTCGCTGCCCTATGCGCTGCTGTCCGACTCGGTGCCGGCCAAGAAGATGGGCACCTACATGGGCATCTTCAACTTCTTCATCGTCATCCCCCAGCTGCTGGCGGCCACCCTGCTGGGCTTCCTGCTCAAGAGCTTCTTCGCCAACCAGCCCATCTATGCGCTGCTGATCGGCGGCGTCAGCCTGATCCTCAGCGGCCTGTGCGTGCTGCGGGTGGCCGAGCCACAGGTGAACGGCGAACTGGCCGCCAGCAACTAAAGGAACGGCCATGAACAAGTCTGCTTTTTCCGCCCTGGCGCTGCTGGCCGCCGGCCCGCTCCAGGGCGCCGATTACTACGGCACCACAGAGCCCATGGCGGAAAACGCCATCTATTTCCTGCTTACCGACCGCTTCGTCAACGGCGATCCGGGCAATGATCACCGCGACCAGGGCGGCCAGTACCCCACCTTCGACGTGCCTGTGATGGGCCCGGATGGCGAGCGGGCCAACATCGGCTACCTGGGCGGTGACTTCAAGGGCATCCTCGACAACGCCGACTACCTCCGCGAGCTCGGCTTCGGCGCCGTCTGGCTGACCCCCATAGTGGACAACCCGGACCAGGCCTTTTCGGGCGGCGAGCCGGTCAGCTGGGGCAGCGCCTTTACCGACCGGGGCAAGACCGGCTACCACGGCTACTGGGGGGTGAACTTCTACCGGGAAGACGAGCACCTGCCGAGCCCCGGCCTGGATTTCGCCGCCTTCACCCAGGCCATGAAGGCCAGGGGCCTGAAGACGGTGCTGGATATCGTCGTCAACCACGGTTCGCCGTCCTTCACCATGGCAAAGGACCAGCCCAAGTTCGGCGAGATCTACGGGCCCGATGGCGAGCTGGTGGCGGACCACCAGAACCTGGCCCCGGAAGCGCTGAGCCCGGACAACCCCCTGCACGACTTCTTCTACAAGGAAAAGGATCTGGTGCAGCTGTCCAACCTGGCGGATAACAGCCCCCAGGTGCTGGACTACTTCGTGGGCGCCTATGGCCAGTGGATAGACAGGGGCGCCGACGCCTTTCGCATCGACACCATCAAGCATGTGTCCAACGCCTTCTGGCATGACTTTGCCGAGCGCATTCGCGCCCGCTATCCCGGCTTCTACATGTTCGCCGAGAGCTACAGCTACGATGCGGCGGAAATCGCCAAACACACCCATCCGGAAAACGGCGCCATCAGCGTGCTGGACTTCCCCCTCAAGCAGGCCATGGATCAGGTGTTCGCCAAGGGCGCCGGCTTCGAGGCCCTGGCCGAGCCCCTGCACCTGGAGGGGGGGCCCTACGCCAACCCCTATGAGCTGACCACCTTCTACGACAACCACGACATGGCGCGCATGGCCGCCAGCGATGAAGGCTTTATCGACGCCCACAACTGGCTGTTCACGGCCAGGGGCATACCTGTGCTCTATTACGGCTCCGAGGTGGGCTTCATGCGCGGCCGCGGCGAGCACCAGGGCAACCGTAACTATTTCGGCCAAGAGCGCCTCGACGCCGCCCCCCAAAGCCCCATCTACCAGGCCCTGAAGCGCATCGCCAATGTCCGGGCCGGTGCCATCGCCCTGCAGAAGGGCCTGCAGCTGAACCTGAGGCTGAACGGCGACCAGGCCGCCTTCCTGCGGGTCTACCAGCAGGGCGAGCGGGCCCAGCAGGCCCTGGTGCTGCTCAACAAGGGTGACCGGGCCGTGACCATGGGCGTGGATCAGTATCTGGAGTCCGGCACCTGGCGGGATGCCTTTACCGGCAAGAAGGTAAGGATTTCAGGGCCCTACCGCACCCAGGTGCCGGCCCACGGCGTGGTGGTGCTGCTCAAGGACGGCCAGGTACAAAACCCCGGGCTCAGGGCCCGGCTGGCGCGGCTGATGATTAATAAGGCGCACCGCACCAGCAACAAGTAAGCGGCCGGCTAGGTATACAGCACCAGCGGCGAATAAGCGGCCGGGTCAGCCGGCCGCGCCGCAGGAACGGCGAATGACCGGCTCGGCGGCGATGGTGGCGCTGACCGCGTCCTGGCCGCGGATCTGCTCGATGAGGGTGTTGACCAGCATCTCGCCGGCCTTGGCGGTGTTCTGGCGCACCGTGGTCAGGGCCGGGTTGGCGAAGGCGGCCATCTGGATGTCGTCGAAGCCCACCACGGCCACGTCCTGGGGCACCCTGAGGCCGCGCTCGTTGAGGGCGCGGATGGCGCCCAGGGCGATGAGATCGCTGGCGCCGAACAGGGCGTCGAAGGGCTGGCCGCTGTCCAGCAGGGCGCAGGCGGCGCTGTGGCCGTCTTCCTCGGAGGACAGGGCATCGAAGCGCAACCCGCCATCGGCCTCGAGGCCGGCCTGCTCCAGGGCCTGGCGGTAGCCAAGGTAGCGGTCCAAGAATTCGGGGTAATGGTCGTCGGCGGTGCCGAGGAAGGCGATGCGGCGGCGGCTTAAGGACAGCAGGTGGCCGGTGATGTCGCGGCCGCCCTGGAGGTTGTCGCAGCCGATGGACAGGCCCTGCTGGCCGGGCAGCACGGCGCCCCAGCGCACGAAGTGGGTGCCCTGGGCCAGCAGCTTGTCCAGCTTGGCCTGGTATGCCAGGTAGTCGCCGTAGCCCAAAAGGATGATGCCGTCGGCCTTCTTGCTGTCCTCGTAGTCGGCGTGCCAGTCGTCGCTGAGCTGCTGGAAGGAGACCAGCAGATCGTAGCCCTGGCGGGCGCAGGCGCGGGTGATGGCGCCCAGCATGGACAGGAAGAAGGGATTGATCTGGGACTCGTCCGGGGTCGGATCCTCGAACAACAGCAGCGCCAGGGTGCCGGTGTGCTGGGTCCGCAGGCTGGAGGCGTTCTTGTCGACCTTGTAGTTGAGCTCCCGGGCGATGGCCTGGATCCGGGCCCGGGTCTCGGCGTTGACCAGGGGGCTGCCGCGCAGGGCGCGGGAGACGGTGGACTGGGAAACCCCAGCCAGATGGGCAATGTCGAAGGAGGTTGCCCTGCCTTTGTTTCGCATGGACCTGGCTTTCCCGGTTGCTGGAAGACAGGTGCTAAATTACCACACAATGACAACCCAGGAATGACGCAGTAGCTATGGCAGACATTGCAGCTCCCTATGTGGTCGCCGACATCGGTGGCACCAACGCCCGTTTTGGCCTGGTCACCGGCTTCGAGGATGGCCATTACCGCATCGAGCACCAGCAGCGCTACCCCAGCGGCGACTTCGCCGACATCCAGGCCCTGGTGGCCCATTACCTGGCCCAGGTGGCGCCATTTCAGCCGAAACAGGCCTGCCTGGCCGTGGCCGGTCCGGTCGGCGGCGATCAGGTGTACCTGACCAACCTGGGCTGGCGCTTCTCCATCCGGGCCCTGCAGCAGCAGCTGGGCCTGGCGCGGCTGGCCGTGATCAACGACTTCGTGGCCTATGCCAACGCCATACCGCTGCTGCCGCCCGAGGCCCTGGTGGAGGTACGCGGCGGCGAGCCGGTAGCGGGCGCGCCCCTGGCGGTGCTGGGGCCGGGCACCGGCCTGGGGGTGGCCTGCCTGGTGCCGCACAAGGACGGCTGGTCCGCCATCGGCTGCGAGGGGGGGCACATGGCCCTGGCGCCGGTCACCGAGCGCCAGCGCCAGGTGCTGGCGGTGCTGGCCGAGGAGTTGGGCTTCGTGTCCGCCGAGTCGGTGCTGTCCGGCACCGGCCTGCCCAACCTCTACAGGGCCGTGGCCAGGGTGCGGGGCGAAATCCCCAAGGCCTTAAGCGCCGCCGACATCAGCGAGCAGGCCCTGGACGGCGAGCCCTGCTGCCATGAGACCCTGAGCCTGTTCTGCCAATGGCTGGGCTCGGTGGCCTCGGACATCGCCCTGGCCCAGGGCGCCCGGGGTGGTCTGTACCTGGGCGGCGGCATACTGCCGCGCTTCCTGGCCTTCTTCCTGGACAGCGACTTCGTCAATGCCTTCACCCACAAGGGCATCATGGGCGGCTACCTGGGCCAGATCCCCATTCATCTCGCCATAGAGACCCATTCGGCCTTGACCGGTGCCGCCGCCTGGCTGGATAAGCCCTAGAGATCCAGCGCCATACAGATCTCGCAGTCGCCGTGGCCGGTGTTGCCCAAAGGCCCCGGCAGGCGTTTAAAGCCCAGCTTCTGGTAAAGGACCAGTGCCTCGCCGAGGGCGGCGGTGGTCTCCAGGTAACAGCGGCGGTAGCCCTGCGCCCGGGCGAAGGCCAGGGCCTTCAGGGCCAGGCGTTTGCCGAGGCCCAGGCCCCTGAGCTCGGCCAGGAAATACATTTTCTGCAGTTCGCAGGTGTCGGCCTCGCCCCCGGCCAGGGGCGCCAGGCCGCCCCCGCCCAGCAGCCGCCCGTCCGGGCCCAGGATCACCCAATAGGCCGAACCCTGGCCCTGGTAACATTCGAACAGCCGATCCAGGTTGGGATCCGATACCCCATAGCCCTTGTCGGCGGTCAGGCCGTACTCGGCGGAAACAGTGCGGATCACCCGGGCCATGGCGGCGTTGTCGTCGCGGGTCATGGGGCGTATCTGCCAGGCGGCGGCTTGGCTCATGGGAACCTCCTCTTTGGGCGCTTTCATCTTAAGGCATGCCGGGGGCCATTCAACAGCGCACTGCGCCTTGCGCCGAGGCGGCCCAGGGGAAACAATAGGGAAAATGTCTTGGAGGACAACGTGATGAAGAAACTGCTCGCCCTGGCCATGGCCGCCGCCCTGGCCGGTTGTGCCCAGAGCCCCACCGGTCGGGATCAGATCCTGCTGCTGGACAACAGCCAGGTGGCCCAGATGGGCGCCCGCTCCTTCGAAGAGCTGAAGCAGAAGGAAAAGATCAGCACGGACCGCCGCCAGAACGCCTATGTGCAGTGCGTGGCCGGCGCCATCACCCGCGTGCTGCCCAGGGAGCAGCAGGGCAGCTGGGAAGTGGTGCTGTTCGAGTCCAAGTCGGTGAACGCCTTTGCCCTGCCGGGCAAGAAGATCGGTGTCTACACCGGGCTCTTGCAGGTGGCCGAGAACCAGGACCAGCTGGCCGCCGTCATCGGCCACGAGGTGGGCCATGTGCTGGCCAACCATTCCAACGAGCGGCTCAGCCAGAACCAGCTGACCCAGGTGGGCATGGCCCTGGGCGATGCCGCCCTGGGCATGGCCGGGGTGCAGAACCGCGATCTGTGGATGGCCGGCCTGGGCGTGGGTGCCCAGGTCGGGGTGCTGCTGCCCTTTTCCCGTACCCATGAATCCGAGGCGGACGCCATCGGCCTGGAGCTGATGGCCAAGGCCGGCTTCGATCCCAATGCCTCGGTGGCGCTGTGGCGGAACATGGCCAGGCAGGGCAGCGGTGCCCCGGTGGAATTCCTGTCCACCCACCCCAGCCCCGGCACCCGCATCGGCAAGCTGCAGGCCGGCATTCCCAAGGTGCTGCCCAGCTACCGGGCGGCCAGCCCCAAGCCCAACTGCCGCTGACAAAAAAGCCCGCCATCAGGCGGGCTTTTTACTGTCAGGGCCGGTCAGGGCTCGATGATCACGAAGCGGTTTTCCATCGGCGTCGGCTCGGCGATGGTGGGCTGGGGATGGGTGTACTTGACCTGCCTGAACATCAGGTTGCCTTCGCCCGGCTCCAGGGCGATGAAGGTGAAGCGGCGGGTGCCGGGGACGCCGACCATGCCGGGCAGGGCCTGGCCGGGGATATGGGTGTCTTCCGCCAGGGCCAGGCCGCGGGGCATGTCGGTCAGGCAGACATTGAAGCCGGTGGACGGGTTGTCTTCCAGCTGGATGACGACGGGCTCGCCCACTCTCACCTTGATGGGGGGCAGTACGGATTCTGCTGGGTGCATCCTTTTTCTCCTTGACTGTTCCGATATGACACCTGGTCGGTGCCCGTTCAGTGTAAGAAGGCGATGGCGTGCGGATCAGTATCAGCTTGGTATCAGTAGCGACAAAAAAGCCCGCATTTTGCGGGCTTTTTCAATCCAGGGCGCTCAGGCGGTGGCCACCTGGGGCGCCTGGCTCCTGGCCAGGACGATGGAGGCCAGGGCCAGGGTCGCCAGCACCAGCACATAGCCGCTGTGGCTGACCGCCGCCAGGGGCGAGATGGCGAAGCTGGAGCCCAGCAGCAGCGCCTGGGCGCCCCAGGGCAGCAGGCCCTGGCTGACGCAGGCGAAGATGTCCAGCAGCGAGGCGCTGCGCTTGGCCTCGATGCCCTGCTGCTCGGCCAGCTCCCTGGCCACGCTACCTGTGACGATGATGGACACGGTGTTGTTGGCGGTGCAGGCGTTGGTGCTGGCCACCAGGCCGGCGATGGCCAGCTCGCCGCCCCGGCGGGAGCCGGCGCCGCGGCCCAGCTTCTGGGCCAGCCAGGCCAGGCCGCCCTGGCGCTCCATCAGGGCGCCCAGGCCGCCCATCAGCAGCGACAGTATGAAGATCTCCTGCATGCCGGTGAAGCCGGCGTAGATGTCCTTGGCGAAGCTGGCCAGCTGGTAGTCGCCGGCCAGGCCCACCAGGCCCGCAAAGGCAATGCCCAGCAGCAGCACCACGAACACGTTCACCCCGGCCACGGCCAGCACCAGGATACTCAGGTAGGGCAGCACCGGCAGCAGCTGCACCTCGCGCGCGGCGATCTCGGCGGCGCCCTCGCCGGCGAAGGCCAGCCAGATCAGGGTCAGGATGGCGGCGGGCAGGGCCAGGCGCACGTTGGCGCGGAACTTGTCCTTCATCTCGCAGCCCTGGCTGCGGGTGGCGGCGATGGTGGTGTCGGAGATGATGGACAGGTTGTCGCCGAACATGGCGCCGGACAGCAGGGCGCCGGCGGTCAGGGCCAGGGACAGATCCGCCTCCTGGGCCAGGCCCAGGGCCACCGGCGCCAGGGCGGCTATGGTGCCCATGGAGGTGCCCATGGCGGTGGCGATAAAGGCGGCGATCACGAACAGGCCGGGCAGCAGCAGCTCGGCGGGGATCAGGCTCAGGCCCAGGTTGACGGTGGCGTCGACGCCGCCGGTGGCCTTGGCCACGGCGGCAAAGGCGCCGGCCAGCAGGTAGATCAGGCACATGGCCATGATGTTGCTGTGGCCGCAGCCGGCCAGGAACTGTTCGACCGTCCTGTTGAGGCTGTCACGGGACAGCAGCACCGCCAGGATCAGGGCCGGCAGCACCGCCACCGGGGCCGGCAGCTGGTAGAAGGCGTAGTCCACGCCCTGGCTGGTCAGGTAGGCGCCCACGCCCAGGAACAGGGCCAGGAAGGCCAGCAGGGGCAGCAGGGCCAGGGCATTGGCTTGGGGTTTTGACATGGGTACATCCTCGGAGCTTGGTTTAGCGGCATTTGTTTGCTGCGCCCGCAAGCCAGGGGCAAATCGGCGCAGAGCGGGGAAGGCTAAGGTATCGGTCTGAACGTGTCAACGTTTAGACGGCTAAACGTCCGTATTTTACAATTCGTAAACAAGGGTAAAGTTGCCGGCGGATTGTCGCAGGCGGTTGTCGCCACGGCGTATCCTGTGCCCTCATGCCACATTAGCTGCGTATAGTGCAGCCATCTCCGATAAAAGGAATGAGCGAGTCCATGACAAGCAGAGTCGTATCCCTGGCACTGGCCCTGATGGTGGCCGCAGGTGCCGCCTGGTATTTCTGGCCCGGCCAAGGGCAGCAGCAGGGCAGGGCGGCCCGGGGCCCGGTGTCCGTGGTGACCACCGAGGTCCGGCAGCAGCTGCTCAGCGACGAGGTAGAGGCCCTGGGCACGGCCCAGGCCAACGAGGCCGTCCAGCTGACCGCCAGCGTCAGCGACCGGGTGGCCAGGGTCCATTTCCAGGACGGCGATACCGCCCAGGCCGGCCAGTTGCTGGTGACCCTGGAGCACGGCGAGGAAGAGGCCGAGGTCACGGCCGCCCAGGTGGATCTCAAGGAGCAGCAGCGCGAATATAAGCGCATCCAGGCCCTGGTACGCAACAAAACGGTGCCGGCCTCCGAGCTGGATCGGCTGCAGAGCGCCATCGACCTGGCCCGGGCCGAGCTGGCCCAGGCCGAGGCCAAGCTGGCCGACCGCTTCATCCGCGCCCCCTTTGCCGGCGTGCTGGGCTTTCGCCAGGTCAGCCCCGGCTCCCTGGTCAGCCAGGGCACTGTGGTGACCACCCTGGACGACCTGCACCGGATCAAGCTCGACTTCCAGGTACCGGAGCGTTACCTGGGGCTGCTGGCGCCGGGCAAGACCATCCATGCCCACAGCGACGCCGCCGGCGGCAGCTTCGAAGGTGTGGTCAGCTCCATAGCGCCGCGGGTAGATCCGGTGTCCCGCTCCGCCAGCATCCGCGCCATCCTCGACAACGCCGACGGCAGGCTCAGGCCCGGCATGCTGATGACGGTGCGCCTGGTGCGTGAGGCCCGCCAGGCCCTGGCGGTGCCGGAGGCGGCGGTGTTCCTGATCAAGGAGCAGTCCTACGTCTATGTGGTCAACGGGGATGCCCAGGTGGAGCAGCGCCCGGTGCAGACCGGCCTGCGCCTGCCCGGGCTGGTGGAGATCACCGCCGGCCTCGACGAGGGCGAACAGATCATCACCCGCGGCCTGCTCAAGGTGCGCCCCGGCGCCAAGGTGGTGACCAAGGCCGCCGACATCCCCGGAGGTGAGGCGTGATCATCACCGACCTGTCGGTCCGGCGGCCGGTGCTGGCGTCGGTCATCTCGCTGCTGATCATCGCCTTCGGCCTGGTGGCCTTCGGCAAGCTGCCGCTGCGGGAATACCCCAATATCGATCCGCCTGTGGTGTCCATCTCCACCGCCTACCGGGGCGCCTCGGCGGCGGTGGTGGAGTCGCGCATCACCCAGGTGCTGGAGGACCGCATCTCCGGCATCGAGGGCATCCGCCATATCGGCTCCTCCAGCCAGGACGGCCGCTCCAGCATCAACATCGAGTTCGACATCAGCCGCGACATCGACGCCGCCACCAACGACGTGCGCGACAAGATCTCCCGGGCCCTGGGCAACCTGCCCGAGGAGGCGGATCCGCCCGAGGTGTCCAAGGCCGGCTCCGACGACGACACCATCATGTGGCTGAACCTGATGTCCCAGCGCATGTCGGTGCGCGAGCTTACCGACTATGCCGACCGCTACTTGGTGGACCGCTTCTCCACCCTGGACGGGGTGGCCCGGGTGCGCATCGGCGGCGAGCAGCGCAGCGCCATGCGCATCTGGCTGGACCGCCAGGCCCTGGCGGCCCGCGGCCTGACCGTGGCCGACGTGGAATCGGCCCTGCGCAGCGAGAACGTCGAGCTGCCCGCCGGCGGCATGGAGTCCCTGGAGCGCTTCTTCTCGTTGCGCCTGGAGCGCCAGTACCAGAGCGCCGAGGACTTCGCCGCCCTGGTGATCGGCACCGGCGCCGACGGCTACCTGGTGCGCCTGGCCGACGTGGCCCGGGTGGAGGAAAGCGCCGAGGACGACCGCAAGCTGTTTCGCGGCAACGGCGAGAACATGATTGGCCTGGGCATCGGCAAGACCTCCACCGCCAACACCCTGGAGGTGGCCCGCCAGGCCAAGGCCCTGGTGGCGCAGATCAAGGCCAGCCTGCCCGAGGGCATGGAGCTTATCGTCGGCTACGACTCATCCGTCTTCATCGAGCGCTCGGTGGAGGAGGTCTACCAGACCCTGTTCATCGCCATGGGCCTGGTGGTGATCGTCATCTACCTGTTCCTGGGCTCGGTGCGGGCCATGCTGATCCCGGCCCTGGCGCTGCCGGTGTCGTTGATGGGCGCCTTCATCGTGCTCTATGCCCTGGGCTTCACCATCAACCTCTTGACCCTGCTGGCGATGATCCTGGCCATCGGCATGGTGGTGGACGACGCCATCGTCATGCTGGAGAACATCCACAGGCGCATCGAGGAAGGGGAGAAGCCCCTGGTGGCGGCCTTCCTGGGCGCCCGCCAGGTGTCCTTCGCGGTCGTCGCCACCACGGCGGTGCTGATCTCGGTGTTCCTGCCCATCACCTTCCTGGAAGGGGATCTGGGCAAGCTGTTCACCGAGTTCTCGGTGGCCATGGCGGCGGCGGTGATCTTCTCCTCCATCGTCGCCCTGACGCTGTCGCCCATGATGTGCTCCAAGCTGCTCACCGAGCACGAGGGCCACACCGGCATGACCGCCTGGGTGGACGACAAGCTGGGCAGGCTGGCCGGCCTCTACAAGCGTCTGCTGGCCCGGCTGATCAGGCACCCCTTCTACGTGGTGGCCATGATCCTCGGTGGCCTGGGCGGCAGCGCCTGGCTCAACCAGCAGATCCCCAGCGAGTTCTCGCCCCCCGAGGACCGCGGCTCCTTCTTCATGTTCGTCAACGGTCCCGAGGGCGCCTCCTACCAGTACATGGAACAGTACATGGACGAGATAGAACGGCGCCTGCTGCCCATGACCGGCGAGGACGGCGAGCTGCACCGGATGATCCTGATCGCGCCGAGGGGCTGGGGCGGGGTCCAGGCCTTCAACACCGGCATGGGCATCTTCGCCCTCAAGGACTGGTCCGAGCGCCGTTCGGTGTTCGAGATCACCAACGAGATCCGCGCCAAGCTGGGTGATCTCAGCGGCATCCGCTCCTTTGCCGTGGTTCGCAGCGCCTTCGGCCGCGGCACCGGCAAGCCGGTGCAGTTCGTGCTGGGTGGCCCAGACTATGAGTCGCTGCGCCAGTGGCGGGACATCGTCATGGCCAAGGCCGCCGAGAACCCCGGCCTGGTGGGCCTGGACGACGACTACAAGGAAACCAAGCCGCAGCTGAAGCTGGACGTGGATCTGGACAGGGCCGCCGACCTCGGCGTGTCCATGAACACCATAGGCCGGACCCTGGAATCCATGCTGGGCTCGCGGGTGGTGACCACCTACATCCGCGGCGGTGAGGAATACGACGTGATCCTGGAAGGGGAACGGGACAAGCAGCGCTCGCCCCAGGATATCGGCGGCATCTATGTGCGCGCCGACCAGAGCGGCCAGCTGATCCCGCTGTCGGCCCTGGTGACCCTGCGCGAGGTGGCCGATGCGTCCAACCTCAACCGCTACAACAGGATGCGGGCCATCACCATAGAGGCCAACCTGGCCGACGGCTACAGCCTGGGCGAGGCCCTGGCCTACCTGGACGATCTGGTGGCCCGTGAGCTGCCCGCCGAGGCGGCGGTGAGCTACAAGGGCCCCTCCCTGGACTACAAGGAATCCGGCGAGTCGGTGTACTTCATCTTCGCCCTGGCCCTGGGGGTGGTGTTCCTGGTGCTGGCGGCCCAGTTCGAGAGCTATGTGCACCCGCTGGTGATCATGCTGTCGGTGCCCCTGGCCATGGCCGGGGCCCTGCTGGGCCTGCACCTGACCAATCAGACCCTCAACATCTACAGCCAGATCGGCATCATCATGCTGATCGGCCTGGCGGCCAAGAACGGCATCCTCATCGTCGAGTTCGCCAACCAGCTCCGCGACGAGGGCAGGGACTTCATCGAGTCGTTGCTGGAGGCCTCGGCCCAGCGGCTGCGGCCGATCCTGATGACCGGCATCACCACCGCCGCCGGCGCCGTGCCCCTGGTGCTGGCCACCGGTGCCGGCGCCGAGACCCGCTACGTGATCGGCGTGGTGGTGCTGGCCGGCATCCTCATGGCCACCTTCTTCACCCTGCTGGTGACACCGGTGATGTACGCCTGGCTGGCCAGGGGTACCCGTTCGCCCGAGGCGGTGACCCGGGAGCTGGAGCAGGCCCTGGCCCGCGAGGGCAAGGGCGAGGCCCTGGCGCCCGACGACCACAGGGCGGCCTGAAACGTCGGATGAGTAGCGAAAGCGGCCCTGGGGCCGCTTTTTTATGGTTCTTCGCACATTAGCGGGGAATAGATGTGAAAACGGCTGGATAGGTTATTGTGATGTCGCCAAACAAAGACACTAACCAACCAGCCGTTTTCGATGTCGCAGCTTACCCTTCCGTTCGAGCTGTGGGAAGGCTTTAGCCCCGACCACATAGAGCAACACGACCAACATCTCACCATTCACCTCAGCCCCAATCGCCCGCCCTGCTGTCGTTGCGGCAAGCTGGCCCAAGCCGTCCACGACACCACCTGGAGAACGGTCGCCGATCGCGCACTGATGGACCATACCGTGACCCTCAAGGTGCCGGTGCGACGGCTTAACTGCCATCAGTGCGGCCGAGGGACCGAACACATCTCCTGGCTGCGTCCCTTCGCCCGTTTGAGCTGCCGTCTGGAACGCTACGCCGAACGCCTACTGGCGTTACTGCCGGTCAAGCAGGTCGGTGAACTGCTGGGGCTGCACTGGCACACCGTGAAGGCCATCGACAAGCGCCGCCTGCAGCGGCAGGTCACCGAGCCCGACTGGTCCCGGTTGCGACGACTGGTCATGGATGAGTTCGCCCTGTTCAAGGGCCACCGCTACGCCACCGTCATCGCCGATGCGGATACCCACCAGGTGTTGTGGATAGGCGAGGGACGCAGTCGCCGCAGCATCCGGCCCTTCTTCGAGCGGCTAGGCGAACGCTGTCAGCAGATCGAGGCCGTGGCGATGGACATGAACACCGCCTTCGATCTGGAGGTGCAGGCGCATTGCCCCAACGCCAGGGTGGTCTACGACCTGTTCCATGTGGTGGCCAAGTATGGCCGGGAGGTGATTGACCGGGTGCGGCTCGACTGTGCCAAGGCCCAGGGCACCGAGCAGCAGGCCCGCCGTCATATCAAGCGTAGCCGCTGGGTGTTGCTCAAAAACGAGGGCAATCTCAATGACAAGGAACGTGGCCGCCTCGAAGCCTTGCTGGCCGCCAACCGTGATCTGATGGTGGTCTACGTGCTCAAGGAGCAGTTGAAGGCGCTGTGGTACTGCCGCGATGAGCAAACGGCCCATCGCCAATGGCGGCTCTGGTGGCAGCAGGTGGAGGAAAGTGGCATCGCGCCGCTGTTGCAGTTCGCCCGTAAGCTAAAACCCTACTTGCCAGGGATAGTCGCTTCCGCCAGCTATCCCCTCCATACCTGCCGGCTGGAGGGGATGAACAACAAAATCAAACTGATGAAGCGGATGGCTTATGGCTATCGGGATCTGGAGTACTTCTTCCTGAAGATAAAAGCCGCCTTCCCCGGAGATCCGCGATGAACCTTTTTTATTGGCCGGGCATGATCGGGATCAAGTCAAACCGGTAAAAGATTAAAGAAGCGTATGGCGAACCATTCTCAATTAGATTAATATGCGCCCCGTCCAAGAACACATAACGATCTTTTTTGGAGAGAACCATGTTCAAGAAGGCGCTGCTCGCTGCCGCCGTTGCCACCGCCGCAACAGGTGTACAAGCCAAAACCCCGACTCTGGAAGAACTCTACGAGCTGGTCCAGGCCCAGCAGGCCGAGATCCAGCGCCTGAAGGGTCAGCTGGGTGAAACCGAAGCCAAGGTCGAGAAGACCGACGCCAAGGTCGAGGCCACCGCCGACGCCCTGGAGAAGGGCACCGGCTCCTACGCCGCCAACGATGGCGCCTGGTACAACAAGACCAGCCTGGGTGGCTATGGTGAGCACCACTACAACCACTTCGACAGCGATTCCGGCAAGACCGACCAGGTCGACGCCCACCGCTTCGTGCTGTTCGTTGGCCACGAGTTCAACGACAAGCTGCGTTTCTTCTCCGAGCTGGAGCTTGAGCACTCCCTGTCCGGCGAAGGCAAGCCCGGCGAGGTTGAGCTGGAGCAGGCCTACATCGAGTACGACTTCGCCCAGAACCACAGCGCCCAGATCGGTCAGTTCCTGATCCCGGTCGGCATCATCAACGAAACCCACGAGCCGGACACCTTCTACGGTGTTGAGCGCAACAACGTCGAGAAGAACATCATCCCCGCCACCTGGTGGGAAACCGGTGTCCAGGTCAAGGGCGAGCTGGCCCCCGGCCTGAGCTATAACCTGGCCGTGCACTCCGGCCTGGCCACCGACGACGCCGGCAAGATCCGCGGCGGTCGCCAGAAGTCCGCCAAGGCCAACGCCGAGGACTTCGCCTACACCGGTCGCATCAAGTACACCGGTATCCAGGGCCTGGAGCTGGCCGCCACCGTCCAGTACCAGGAAGACGTGACCCAGGATCTGTTCGGCCAGAACGACGCCATGCTCTATGAAGCCCATGCCGTCTACCAGTTCGACGCCTTCAAGTTCACCGGCCTGTGGGCCAAGTGGGACATCGACGGCCTGAGCTTCGAAGACGCCGGCCGTGACGAGCAGGAAGGCTGGTACGTCGAAGGCGCCTACAAGGTCACCGACAAGCTGGGCCTGTTCGTTCGCGAAAGCGCCTGGGACAACAACGCCGGCAACAGCGCCGACACCGAGACCCGCCAGTTCGACTACGGTATCAACTACTGGCTGGCCGACAACGTGGTCCTGAAGGCCGACGTTGCCAACCAGCGCGGCGCCGGCAAGGCCGATGCCTTCAACCTGGGTGTGGGCTGGTCCTTCTAAGGTCTGGTACCTTAGGCTGATAACGAAAAGGGCGCCGTGGCGCCCTTTTTTTCGATGAGGAGTCCCATGCGTACCGTTCTGTTGTTATGCCTGGCCCTGGCGGCCGGTGGCGCCTGGGCCCAGAAGGGCCGTTACCTGACCCTGCCCCAGTTCCTGGACAGGGCCTTCGCCGGCCAGAGCCACCAGGCCGATACCCTGTGGATCCAGGACGACTGGCGCCCCGAGATGGAGCGCATCCTCGACCACAGGTTCAGCCGCCTGCGGGTCCGCTACTGGCGCGCCGAGCGGCGCAGCGCCTGGATCTTCGACGAGATCGGCAAGGAGCAGCCCATCACCATAGGGGTGGTGGTGGACGGCGGCCGTATCGACTCGGTGCAGATCCTCGAGTTCCGGGAGAGCCGGGGCGGCGAAGTGCGCTACCCCTTCTTTACCGATCAGTTCAGGGGCCTGTCCCTTGTTGCCGCGGAAAAAAATCGTAAACTGAGCGACAACATAGACGGCATCACGGGTGCCACCCTGTCGGTCAGCGCCGTGACCCGGGTGGCCACCCTGGCCCTGTACCTGCACGAGAAGGCTTTCCCATCAGCAAGCGAAACCCCTCCAACGGCCAACTGAAGCGCCTGTTCTGGCGCTGGCACCGCCGCACCGGCCTGGTGGCGGCGCTCTTTGCGCTGCTCTTCGCCGTCACCGGCCTGGCCCTCAACCATACCGAGCGCCTGGGGCTGGCCGACAGCGAGCTGGGCCACGGCCTTGTCAGCCGCCATCTCTACGGCATCCAGGCGCCCGAGATCAGCGCCTTCGAGGCCGGCGGCCACTGGTTGCTGCAGGCCGGCACAGAGCAGCTTTACCTGGACGGCCGGCCCCTGGGCCAGTGCCACGCCCTCAAGGGCGCCCAGCTTAAGGACGGCCAACTGGTGCTGGCCTGCGAAGATCGCCTCTTTCTCTACCGCCTTGGCGATGTGCCGGTGCTGCTGGACGAGCTGGACGCCAACTTCGGCCTGCCGGTGCCGGTGCAGGCCCTGGGCCGGGCCGGCGGCGATATCGCCCTCTGGGCCCAGGGCAGGCACTGGCTGCTGGACCTGGATAGCCTGAGCCTGGCCGAGACCGAACGCCAGGCCCACTGGCAGTCGCCGAGTCCGGCGCCGGCCCGGCTGCTGGCGGGCCTATCCCTGCCCACCGGCATCACCGTGGAGCGGTTGCTGCTGGATCTGCACAGCGGCCGCCTGCTTGGCCTGTCCGGGGTGCTGGTGATGGATCTGATGGCCCTGGCGCTGATCTTCCTGGCCGGATCCGGTATTTACCTGTGGTGGCAGAGCCGCAGCAAGAAACGCCGCCGCTGAGGCGGCCTGGAGCAAGTGATGATCAAAGTAGCTGTCTTGGGCGCCAACGGCCGCATGGGCCGGGCCCTGATCAAGGCCCTGGCCGATGCCGAGGGCGCCGAGCTGGGCGCCGCCCTGGTCCGTCCCGGCCATCCGTTGCTGGGCCAGGATGCCGGCCTGGTGGTGGGCCTCGAGGCCCTGGGCGTGCCGCTCAGCGACTCCCTGGCGGCGGTGGCGGGTCGGGTGGATCTGGTGGTGGACTTCACCTCCCCGGAGCACAGCCCTGTCATCGCCCGGGACTGCGCCGACCTGGGCCTGGCCCTGGTGGTGGGCACCACGGGCCTGAGCGAGGCACAGCAGGCCGAGCTGCGCGCCGCCGCCGAGCGCATTCCGCTGGTGTTCGCCCCCAACATGAGTGTCGGCGTCAACCTGCTGCTGGGGCTGGTGGAGCTGGCCGCCCAGGTGCTGGGGGACAGCGTCGACGTGGAGATCATCGAGGCCCACCACAGGCACAAGAAGGATGCCCCCTCAGGCACCGCCCTGGCCCTGGGCCAGGCCGCCGCCAAGGCCCTGGGCCGTGACCTTGGGCAATGCGCCGTCTATGGCCGCGAAGGCATCACCGGCGAGCGGGACAGGGAGACCATCGGCTTTGCCACTGTGCGCGGCGGCGACATCATCGGCGAGCACACCGTCCTCTACGCCGGCGACGGCGAGCGCCTGGAGCTGAGCCACAGGGCCCACCACAGGGACACCTTCGCCACCGGCGCCGTGCGCGCCGCCCTCTGGCTGACTGGCCGGGAGCCCGGCTTCTACGACATGAAGGATGTGCTGGGGCTGCGCTGAGGTTAACCTTCGCGTCAACTCCAAGCTTTGGCCAGGCCCCCGCCTGGCCTTTTTGATCGGTACGAAAAGGGTGATCTGGGTTACAGGAATTTTACATTGCCCCTTTGAATACGTATGCAATGCATTGTGGCGCCAAAAACCTATTCAGTACCATCCGATCCGGGTCGTGGCTTCCCATTACGTAAACGAGAAAATTTAACAAAAGCCGCCTAACAACACTGACAACTTTGGGGGTATTCGGATGGCACACTTCAAGCCCAGCCTGCTGTCTCTGGCACTGGCGGCGACCGGCATGACCATGGTCACGCTGCCGGCGCAAACCTTTGCACAGGAAGACGCGGCCCAGCCGGCTCAGGCCCAGGACGCCGATAAGAAGGCCGACAAGAAGCGCGAGGAAGAGAACGTCGAGGTCATCGAGGTCACCGGCTTCCGCGCCAGTCTGCAGCGTTCCCAGGCCCTGAAGCAGACCAATACCTCCGTGGTGGAGGCCATCTCCGCCGAAGACATCGGCAAGCTGCCCGATTCCAGTATCGCCGAATCCATTGCCCGCCTGCCCGGCCTGGCCGCCCAGCGCCTGGACGGCCGTGCCAGCTCCATCTCCATCCGCGGCCTGGGTGAGGATTTCAGCACCACCACCCTGAACGGCCGGGAGCAGGTCTCCATCGGCGACAACAGGGGCGTGGAGATGGATCTCTACCCGTCCGAGATCATGAACGCTGTGGTGGTCTACAAGACCCCGGATGCCTCCCTGACCAGCCAGGGCATTGGCGGCACCATAGACCTGCAGACCGTTCGCCCCCTCAAGCAGGGTGACCAGAGCCTGTCCCTGTCCCTGCGCGGCGAGCACAACGACATCGGCAAGCTCAATGCCGACGGCGAAGACACCGGCTGGCGCTCCAGCCTGGCCTACATCGACCAGTTCGCCGACGACCGCGTCGGCCTGGCCCTGGCCGTGGCCCATATGGAGTCCCCCAACAACGAAGAGCGCTGGAACGCCTGGGGCTACCCCCAGACCGCCGACGGCCAGTTCATCCTGGGTGGCGCCAAGCCCTTCGTGCGCTCCAGCGAGCTGACCCGCGATACCTTCATGGGTGTGCTGGAGCTGGCCCCCACAGAGGATCTGCACCTGACCCTGGACGCCCTGTACATCGACTTCAAGGACGAGAAGATCCTGCGCGGCATCGAGATCCCGGCCCAGTGGGGCGTCTGGGACGGCGACAGCTTCGCCGACAACGTGGCCATACTGGAGAGCCAGGGCGACTTCGTCACCCGCGGCCTTATCGAGGGCGTGCGCCCTGTGGTGCGCAACGATTTTGAGGCGCGTGACGCCGAGCTCAATTCCTTCGGCCTCAACCTCGAGTACAACCTGGGCGACGACTGGCTGCTGGCAGGCGACGCCAGCTACTCCAAGGTCGAGCGCGAGATCTTCAGCCTGGAGTCCTATGCCGGCACCGGCCGCGGCAACGCCAACGGCCAGGCCGACAACATCGGCTTCACCCTCAACGAGGGCGCCCGTGGCGTCATGTTCGACCCCGAGCTGGACTACAGCGACGCCGACCTGATCCTGATGGGCGGCCCCCTGAGCTGGGGTGGCGGCAACCCGCTGCACGGTGCCGACGACGACCAGGACGGCTTCCTGAACCGGCCGGAAGTGGACGACGAGCTGAGCGCCCTGCGCCTGAGCGCCGAGCGCTTCCTGGACCATGACACCTTCTCCAGCATCGAGTTCGGCGCCCATTACAGCGATCGCGAGAAGGAGCGCCGCGACAACGGCTTCTTCCTGACCCTCAAGGACTACCCGGCCATGCTGGCCGTGCCCGAGCAGTACCGGGTCGGCGACACCTCCCTGGCCTTCATCGGCATGGGTGACATGCTCAGCTACGACGCCAAGGCCTTCTTCGACGACGGCAACTACATCGTCACCAGCGAAGGCGATACCGCCACCGGCCGTGCCGTCAACTCCTGGCGCGTGCAGGAGAAGGTCACCACCGCCTATGTGAAGGCCAACATCGACGCCATGTGGTTCGACCTGCCGGTACGAGGCAACCTGGGCCTGCAGATGGTACACACCGACCAGAGCTCCGTGGGTAACGCCGCCACCACGGTGGACGGCAAGGTCGAGGTGCAGCAGGTCGAGCGTGGCGACAGCTACACCGAGTACCTGCCCAGCCTGAACCTGAGCTTCGAGGTGGCCGACAGCCAGTGGGTACGCCTGGGCGCCTCCCGTACCCTGGCCCGCTCGCGCATGGATCGCATGAACGCCAGCTTCGGCTACGGCTTCAATTCCATGGCCAACAACCCCAACGCCACCGTGTTCACCTCCCCCTGGGGCGGTGGCGGCGGCAACCCACAGCTTCGCCCCTATATCGCCAACCAGTTCGACCTCACCTATGAGAACTACTTCAGTTCCCAGGGTTATGTGGCCGCGGCCCTGTTCTACAAGGACCTGCGCAACTGGCAGTTCAACGTGCCCCGCGTCTACGACTTCTCCGACGTGACCCCGCCGGGCAACGAAGTGCCGGTCATCAACCAGGGCCTGGTCAGCACCTGGGAGAACACCGACGGCGGCTACGTCAAGGGTGCGGAATTCACCGCCTCCCTGCCCGGCGAGCTGGTCAGCGACGCCCTGGAAGGCTTCGGTGCCATCCTCAGCGCCACCTTCATCGACAGCGCCGTGTCCTTCGACTACATCTCCGCCTACGACGACCAGGGCAACGCCACCACCAGCAGTGTCGACGTCGAGGTGCCCGGCCTGTCCAGGCGGATCTACAACGCCACCTTCTTCTACGAGAAGGCCGGCTTCCAGCTGCGCACCAGCATGCGCAAGCGCAGCGACTTCAACGGTGAGGTGTACGACATCTCCTTCACCCGCAAGCCGGTCCGGGTCCAGGGCGACACCGTCTGGGACGCCCAGATCAGCTACGACTTTGCCGAATCCGGCATTGACTCCCTGGATGGCCTGACCGTCACCTTCCAGGCCCAGAACCTCACCGACGAGGAGTTCGTCACCGCCGTCCATGGCGACGACCGCCAGGTGCGCGACTTCCAGGTGTTTGGTCGCAACTTCCTGCTTGGCCTGAACTACAAGTTCTAACACCAGGCGTCTGAGCACTACCCCTGTGAAACGCCGTTTTGCAGGGGTATTTTTTTAGGAGGTGAAGATGAGCACCATCGACAGGGTGATCATACTGGGCGGCGGCAGCGCCGGCTGGATGGCGGCGGCCATGCTGGCCAAGCTGATGGGCAGGCAACTGGACATCTGCCTGGTCGAGTCCGAGGACATCGGCACCGTCGGCGTCGGCGAAGCCACCATACCCCCCATCATGCTGTTCAACCGGCTGCTGGGCCTGGACGAGGGGGACTTCCTGCGCCAGAACCAGGGCACCATCAAGCTGGGGATCCAGTTCGAGGGCTGGGGCCGGGCGGGGGAGTCCTACATGCACGCCTTCGGCCACATCGGCAAGGATCTGGGCCTGACCCGCTTCCACCACCTTTGGCTGCGGGCCAGGGCACTGGGCCTGGGCGGGGACTTCTGGGACTATTCCCTCAACAGCCAGGCCGCCCGCAAGGGCCGTTTTAAGCCCCTGGACAAGATCCCCGGCACGCCGCTGCCTGGCCTGACCCATGCCTACCATTTCGACGCCGGGCGCTATGCCCAGATGTTGCGCCGCGTCGCCGAAGGGCAAGGGGTCAGGCGCATCGAGGGCAGGGTGGTCGAGGTGCCGCTGAGGAAGGACGGCAACATCGACGCCCTGGTGCTGGCCTCGGGGCAGCGCCTGGAGGGGGATCTCTTCATCGACTGCAGCGGCTTCCAGGCCCTGCTCATCGAAGGGGCCCTGGGCGCCGGTTTCGAGGACTGGTCCCACTGGCTGCCCTGCGACCGGGCCTGGGCCGTGCCCACCGCGGCCAGCGGCGAGCCAAAGCCCTACACCAGGGCCATGGCCAGGGAAGCGGGCTGGCAATGGCGCATCCCCCTGCAGCACCGCACCGGCAACGGCCTGGTCTATTGCAGCGACCACTGGCAAGACGCCGAGGCCAGGGAGCAGCTGCTGGCGGGCCTGGACGGCGAGCCCCTGGCCGAGCCCAGGCTGATCCGTTTCCGTACCGGCCGGCGCAAGCGCCAGTGGCACCGCAACTGCGTCAGCCTGGGCCTGGCCAGCGGCTTCCTGGAGCCCCTGGAGTCCACCAGTTTGCACCTGATCCAGTCCGGCATCACCCGTCTGATCAAGCACTTCCCCCGCCGGGGCCTGGCACCGGCACTCATCGACGAATACAACCGCCAGTCGGCCATCGAATTCGAGCGCATTCGCGACTTCGTGATCCTCCATTACCACCTCAACCGCCGCGAGGAGGCCTTCTGGCGGGCCCGCCGCGACATGGCCATACCCGACAGCCTGGCCCACAAGCTGGCGCTGTTTCAGGCCTCGGGGCGGGTGTTTCGGGAGCAGGACGAGCTGTTCAGCGAGGTGGCCTGGCACCAGGTGCTGCTGGGTCAGGGGCTGATCCCGGCCGACCGGGATCCCATGGCCGACGCCATCAGCGACCAGCAGCTGGCCGTCTTCCTGGGCGATCTCCGTACCCTGGTGGACAGGACAGTGGCCAGGCTGCCCGGCCACCAGGCCTTCCTCGACCATGCCTGTGGAGGCAATTCATGATGTTAAGAGCCGCATTGTTGCTGCTGGCCCTCTTGTGCCCGCCGGTGTCGGCCCTGACCCTGGACAGGGTCGAGCCCGCCAACTGGTGGGTGGGCATGAAGCACCCCAGGCTGCAGCTGATGATCCACGGCGACGGCATCGGTGCCGCCACGCCTTCCCTGGCACCTTACCCGGGCGTGCAGCTGGCCGGGGTGCGCCGTACCGACAACCCCAACTACCTGTTCCTGGAGCTGGCCATAGGGCCAGAGGCCAGGGCGGGGCAGCTTGAGCTCGGCTTCAGCCTTGACGGTGAAAGCCTGCAACACGGCTACCCGCTGCTGGCCCGGGAGCCAGGCTCGGCCGGGCGCCAGGGCTTCGGGCCCAGGGACGTCATCTACCTCATCACCCCGGATCGCTTCGCCAACGGCGACCCCGGCAACGACAGGGTTCAAGGCTACGACGACCTGCCGGACCGCCAGGCCCCGGGCGGCCGCCATGGCGGCGATCTCCAGGGCGTCATCGACCACCTGGATCATCTGGCGGCCCTGGGCGTGACCCAGCTCTGGCTCAACCCGGTGCTGGAAAACGCCATGGCCAGCTACAGCTACCACGGCTATGCGATCACCGACTTCTACCGGGTCGACCCCCGCTTCGGCAGCAACGGCCTGTACCGGCAGCTGGCCGACCAGGCCAGGCAGCGGGGCCTGGGGCTGATCATGGACGTGGTGCTCAACCATGTCGGCACCGGTCATTGGTGGCTGGCGGATCTGCCGGCCTCGGACTGGCTGCACCCGGCCGGGCTCACCACCAACCACAGGCGCGAGACCTTGGTCGATCCCCATGCCGTGGCGGCGGATCGCGAGGCCTTCGGCAACGGCTGGTTCGTGCCCACCATGGCCGACCTCAACCAGGCCAACCCGCTGCTGGCCGAGTACCTGATCCAGAATGCCATCTGGTGGCTGGAGACCCTGGGGCTGAGCGGCCTGCGCATCGACACCTGGTCCTATTCCGACCAGGCCTTCCTGGCCAGCTGGAGCCGGCGGCTGCTGGCCGAGTATCCCAACCTCAACCTGGTCGGCGAGGAATGGGTGACAGTGCCGGCCCTGGTGGCCTACTGGCAGAAGGGCAAGGCCAATCACGACGGCTATGGCACCGAGCTGCCGTCGCTGATGGACTTCCCCCTCCAGGAGGCCCTGGTAGGGGCCCTGACCGAGCCCGAGAGCTGGCGCAGCGGCCTGATCGGCCTCTACCAGGTGCTGGCCCAGGACTTCCTCTACCCGGCTCCCCACAACCTGGTGATCTTCGCCGACAACCACGACATGAGCCGCATCGCCAGCCAGCTTGGCGAGGATCCCAGGCTGTGGCGCATGGCCATGGCCGTGCTGGCCACCACCAGGGGCATACCCCAGCTCTTCTACGGCACCGAGCTGATGATGGCCAACCCCGGCGGCGAGGATCACGGCCTCATCCGCAGCGATTTCCCCGGCGGCTGGCCAGGGGACCAGGCCAATGCCTTCAGCGGCTCGGGTTTGACTCCGCAGCAGGTGGCGGCCCAAGGCTGGCTCAAGCGCCTGCTCAACTGGCGCAAGGGCGCCACGGCCATCCACGACGGCAGCCTGGTTCACCATGTGCCCCATGACGGCCTCTACGTCTATTTCCGCCGCCACGAGGCCCAGAACGTGATGGTGATCCTGAACAAGAACGAGACGCCGAAGACAGTGGAACTGGCGCGCTTTGCCGCTCAGCTGCAGGGAGCCGGCCGGGCCCTGGAAGTGACCACGGGCCGGCGCCTGGCGCTGGAAGATAGCCTGACCCTACCGGCCAAGACGGCCTGGATCCTGGAACTTGAACCATGAAGATGTTGTTACGTACCTTGCTGTTACTGCCCCTGCTGGCGCTGCTGCTCAGCTGCGCCCTCAATGGCCCCGCCTATCACCTGGACGGTCATACCCTGGTGCTGGAAAGGCCGGATGGCCAGCTGCGCCTGAGCGCCAGGAGCGCCGATGCCCTGGAGCTGGAATTCCTGCCCCAGGGCCAGGCCAACCCGGCCTCCCTGGCCCTGGTGGCGCCAAAGCGGGCGTTGCCGGCCCGGCTCAGCGACCAGGGCGACCACCTCAGCTTCGCCGTGGATGGCATTCGCGCCGAGATAGACAAGGACAGCCTGGCCATCCGCTATTACCGGGGCGAGCGCCTGCTGCTGGCGGAGGCCGGCGGTTTCGCCGGCAAGGACCGGGGCGTCGAACTTGGCTTCAGGCTCCAGGACGGCGAGCAGCTGATGGGGGGCGGCCAGCGGGTGCTGGGCATGGACAGGCGCGGCCACAAGCTGCCGTTGTACAACAAGGCCCATTACGGCTACAGCACCCGGTCCAGCCAGATGTACTTCGGCCTGCCCATGGTGTTGTCCAGCAACAAGTACCTGCTGCTGTTCGACAACACCGCCAAGGGCGAGCTGGATCTGGGCCATGACAGGCAGGATGAGCTGCGCTTTAGCGCCGTCGGCGGTCGCCGCGCCTATGTGGTGGTGGCCGGCGGGAGCTTTGGCGAGCTCACCCAGCACCACAGCGAGCTCACCGGCCGCCAGCCGCTGCCGCCGCGCTGGGCCCTGGGCAGCTTCGCCTCCCGCTTCGGCTACCACAGCGAGGCCGAGGCCCGGGAGGTGGTCGCGCGCTACCGTGACGCCAATATGCCCCTGGATGCCATCGTCCTCGACCTGTTCTGGTTCGGCCCGGACATCAAGGGCCATATGGGCAACCTGGCCTGGGACAGGGACGCCTTTCCCGAGCCCGAAAAGATGCTGGCCGACTTCAAGGCCCAGGGCGTCAAGACAGTGCTGATCACCGAGCCCTTCGTGCTGACCAGCTCCCAGCGTTGGGACGAGGCGGTGGCCGCCGGCGCCATCACCCCCAATGGCCAGGGCCAGCCCGGCACCTTCGATTTCTATTTCGGCAACACCGGCCTGGTGGACGTGTTCGACGCCAGGGGCCGGGACTGGTTCTGGCAGCACTACCAGCGCCTGCTGGATCAGGGCGTGGCCGGTTTCTGGGGCGACCTTGGCGAGCCCGAGGTGCACCCGGCCGAGCTGGTACACGCCGCCGGCCCGGCCGATGAGGTGCACAACGGCTATGGCCACCGCTGGGCCCAGATGGTGTTCGAGCGCCACCGTGAGGCGGCCCCGGAGCAAAGGCCCTTCATCCTGATGCGGGCCGGCTTCGCCGGCTCCCAGCGCTTCGGCATGATGCCCTGGACAGGTGACGTCAGCCGCTCCTGGGGCGGCCTCAAGCCCCAGGTGGAGCTGGGCCTGCAGATGAGTGCCCTGGGGCTGGGTTACATCCACTCGGATCTGGGCGGCTTTGCCGGCGGCGAGGCCTTTGATGCCGAGCTCTACCTGCGCTGGCTGCAGCTGGGGGTGTTCCAGCCGCTGTTCCGGCCCCACGGCCAGGAGCAGATCCCCTCTGAGCCGGTGTTCCACGACCAGGCCGTCCAGGACAGGGCCAGGTCCCTGCTTGAGCTGCGCTACCGGCTGCTGCCCTACAACTACAGCCTGGCCTATGAGAACAGCCTGACCGGCCGGCCGCTGATGCGCTCCCTGTTGCAGGCCACCGACGATGTGGCCTGGTTCGACGAGAAGGACAGCTTCCTCTGGGGCGACGCCTTCCTGGTGACCCCGGTCACCGAGCCCGGCGCCAAGACCGTCAGCACCCGCCTGCCCGGTGGCGTCTGGTTCGATCTTGAGAGCGGCCAGCGCTTCGACGGCGCCCTGGCCACCCGGGCCACCAGCCTCGACCGGCTGCCGGTGCTGGTCAGGGCCGGGGCCTTCGTGGCCATGGCCGAGCCGGTCACCAGCACCGACCACTACCGCAGCGATGTGCTGGAACTGCATTACTGGGCCGACCAGAGCGTCCTTGAGGCCAGCGGCCAGCTCTACGAGGACGATGGCCGCCGCTTCCATGCCCCGGAGCAGGCCTTTGAGCGCCTCGACTTTGCCGCCAGCCAGAGCGCCAAGGCCCTCGGCATCCGCTTGAGCCGCGGCGGTCCCGGCTATGCCGGCATGCCAAAAGAGCGCCGGATCCGCCTGGTGGTCCATCACCTGGCCAGGCCCGAGCGGGTGCTGCTGGACGGCAGCGCCGTCCCCTTCAGCCATGACGGCCAGACCCTGACCCTGGAATTTGACTGGGATCACCAGCCCCTGAACCTGCAACTGGAGTTGCCCCATGAATAACGCCTTCAAGGCGGCGCTGCTGCCGCTCTCCCTGTCATTGACCCTGGCCGGCTGCGGCGACGAGCCGGCCCGGGAGGCCCCCAAGGCCCCCGAGCCCAAGGCCAGCGCCCCGCAGCCGATCAAGCCGGTGCTCTACCAGGTGTTCACCCGCCTGTTTGGCAACAAGAACGGCACCAACAAGCCCTGGGGCACCCTGGCGGAAAACGGCGTCGGCAAGTTCGCCGACTTCGACGACAGGGCCCTGGCCGCCATCAAGGCCCTGGGCACCACCCACATCTGGTACACGGGGGTGCTGCACCACGCCACCGCCACCGACTACAGCGCCCATGGCATCAGCAAGGACGATCCGGACGTGGTCAAGGGCCGGGCCGGCTCACCCTACGCGGTCAAGGACTACTACAACGTCAACCCGGATCTGGCCCTGGATCCGGCCAGGCGCCTGGCCGAGTTCGAGGCCCTGATCGCCCGCACCCATGACCACGGCATGAAGGTGGTCATCGACATAGTCCCCAACCACGTGGCCCGCAACTACCACTCCCTGGTGTTCCCCGAGCGGGACTTCGGTGCCCATGACGACACCAGCGTCGCCTATGCCAGGGACAACAACTTCTACTATGTGCCGGGCCAGGACTTTCAGGTGCCGGAGCCGGAAAACGGCTACCGGCCCCTGGGCGGCGAGGCCCATCCCCTGGTCGACGGTGAATTCGCCGAGTCGCCGGCCAAATGGACCGGCAACGGCGCCCGCCTGGCCCAGCCGGGTTTTCACGACTGGTACGAGACGGTCAAGGTCAACTACGGGGTGCGCCCGGACGGCAGCCATGATTTCCCGGCCCTGCCTGCCGGCCTGGCGGAACAGGACTCTGAGGCCCATGCCGATTTCTGGCGGGACAAGGTGGTACCGGACAGCTGGCGCAAGTTCCGCGACATCGCCCTGTACTGGCTGGACAAGGGGGTGGACGGCTTCCGTTACGACATGGCCGGCATGGTGCCGGTGGCCTTCTGGAGCTACCTGAACAGCGCCATCAAGGACCGCAACCCCGAGGCCCTGCTGCTGGCCGAGATCTACGATCCCAGCCGCTACCGGGACTACATCCACCTCGGCAAGATGGATTACCTCTACGACAAGGTGGGCACCTATGACAGCCTGAGGGCCGTCATCGAAGGCAAGGCCGGCACCGAGCCGCTGGCGTCCATACTGGACTCCCTGGCCGACATCGACCGCCACATGCTGCGCTTTTTGGAAAACCACGACGAGCAGCGCATCGCCAGCCCGGAATTTGCCGGTGACGCCGACAGGGCCAGGCCGGCCATGGTGGTCAGCGCCCTGGCGGGCCGGGGACCCGTGATGCTCTACTTCGGCCAGGACGTGGGCGAGCCCGGCGCCGAGAACGGCGGCTTCGGCGCCCCGAGCCGCACCAGCATCTTCGACTATGTGGGCGTGCCCCATCACCAGCGCTGGATGAACAGCGGCGCCTTCGACGGCACCCTGCTCAGCGGCCGGGAGAAGGCGCTCCAGGCCTTTTACCGGCAGTTGCTGAACCTGGCCGCCACCGAGCCGGCCCTGGCCGGGGAGATGGCGGTGCTGAAGGCCGAGGGCAAGGCCTTTGCCTTTGCCCGCTGGCAGGGTGAGCAGCGGCTGCTGGTGGCCAGCAACTTCGCTGTCGACCAGGCGCTGGAACTGACGCTGGCGCTGCCGGCGGAGCTGGTCGGCCGCTGGCGGCTGGCCGACGGCGCCCATGCCCTTGAGCCGCTGCTGGCCGGGCCGGCCGCCACCCTGGCGGTGAGTGGCGGCCAGGGGGAGCTCAGCCTGCGGCTGCCACCGCTGGGCTCGGCGGTGCTGAGGCTTTCGCCGCGCTGAGCAGGGACACCAGGGCGGCCAGGTGCCGCTGGTATTGGTGGCGCACGGCCCAGGTGGCCGCCTCCAGATGCTGAAGGAAGGCCTCTTCCTTCAGCGTTTCCAGGGGCTGCTGCGGTTCGTTCATCCAGCCCTGGATGAAGGCCAGCAGCTTGCCGTCCAGGGCCGCCGTCGGCAGGGCGTCCGCCTGCCTGAGCAGGCCGTTCAGGTCGCCGGTGGCGGCTTCCCTCAGCCTCAGGTAGGCATGCTGGAATTTTTCTTGTGAGCCGGCGCTGCTGTCCCACTGGGCCAGGGACCGCAGCAGGTGGCGGCCCAGCTCCAGCTCGTGCAGGGCCGGCTCCAGATCCTTGAAGCCCTTCAACGCCTTGAGATGGGCCAGGGCCCGCTGGCGGTCGTCGCCCTGGCAGTGGCGCAGATCCTGGCGCAGCTTGGCCACCAGCAACTGGTTACCCTCCCTGAGCGGCCTGGCCGCGTCCCGAAGCTCGCTGCGCCAGCGCTCGAACTGCTGGCGGTGCCTGCCGAGATCCCGCGAGAACAGCTCGAATTCGCTGTGATCCACGTCGAACCCCACCTCCAGGGCCAGGCTGCCCACATGGGCGTGCCGGTAGCCGTCCAGGCGCTGCAGGTAGTTGTCGCGGCTCTCTTCCAGCCAGGCCTGGCGCTTGTCCATGCGCTCGGCCAGGGCCCTGGCGTCCAGGCCCTTGAGCTCGTCCGGCAGCGGCTCGGCCGGATCCGGCAGCAGGGCAGGGTGGTAGAGGCCGCGGTGGTAGCGGGCCAGGCGCTGGTCGTCCCTGTCCTGGCTTTCGCAGAGGCTGAACACCCAGTCGTTGGGCCGGGTCAGCTTGCCGATGTCCCTGTGGCCCCAGAGCGCGTAGTCCAGGGCGGTGACGAAGCGGCACAGCCTGGCGTAGTCCTGGAACAGGCCGGCGGCCGGCTTGTCCAGGCGGAAATAGCCGGGTTCGGCCAGGGCCTCGGCATGGCGGACCCTGTCCAGGTCCGCCGGGTGGGAGTCCCAGGTGCGGGTCTGGCGCTTTTCCATGGCCACCAGGATGTCGGCCCTGTCGTCATCGCTGAGCAGCTGGTGGTTGCGCACCACGGCGGCGGGGAAGTCTTCCAGCAGCACCTTGTTGGCCCAGGCCTGGTGGTTGAGCTGGTGGCTGCGGGCGGCGGCCAGGGACAGCTCCCGCAGCAGCAGGGCGTTGGGCTTGGCCAGGGCGCTGCCGCAGATGCGGCTGGCGTGGCTGTCGGCGTCGTATTCCATCTGCCTGGACAGGAACTGGCTCAGGCCGTGGCTGGCCAGGTACAGCCCCTTCATCAGAGCGCGGTTGAGGCCGATGCCGAGCCTGGCCATCTGCAGGGGTATCGCCAGCCAGCCGTGGTCGTCGTCCTGGCTCCAGTGGCCAAGGCGCTGGTCCCAGTCGTCCTCCCGGAAGGCGCAGTCGGCGAACCAGCCGTTGACCTTGTTGATCAGGTAATAGAGCAGCATGCCCCGGCGCTGGGCGAAATGGCCGAACTCGTGGGCCAGGACCTCGGTCAGCTGGGTGACCGTCATGCCGCTGACCAGGGGCAGGCCCAAGGTCAGCACCAGCTCGTTGTGGCGGTAGCCGTGCAGGCCCTGGTGGAAGCCGGCCGAGGCATTGACCTCGCAGTCGACCCGGATCTCCACCGGGTGGGGCACACCCATGTGATCGCAGAGGTTGTGGACCAGCCTAAACAGCAGTGGATGCTCCAGTTCCTTGAGGGCCTTGTACTGGGGCTCGCCATGGTGGACCAGCCAGGGCTTGAGCATGAACAGGCTGAGCAGGACTGTGGTGAGGATCAGGCCGACCAGGAATACCGCCTTGAAAACGAACAGGCCATCCCAGTCGAACAGGGTATGGCCGCGCAGCGTCAGCCACAGGCTGGTGGCCACCAGCGACACCACCAGCAGCAGGTACAGCAGCGGCAGCAACAGCACCGCCGTGCCGGTGGTCAGCAGGCCCAGGCCGTATTTGGCCTGGCTGGCGACGGGGGCCATGGGGGCCTGGAAGGGGGCATCGAGCTCCTGGGGCAGCACCTCGTCCGGGGCCATCACCTTCACTGCCAGGCCCAGTGACTCCAGGCTGGCGGCCAGGCGCTCGGCCTTGTCCCTGGTGATGTTCTTCTGCACCGCCTTGGGGCCCTTGAGCAGTTCGGTGGCCTGGGCGGCGCTGAACCTGAGCCTGTCCTGCAGGGCCTTTTCCACCTCCGCCCTTTTGAAGCCGGGCAGCAGCATGCCCAGGTAATACAAGCGAAATCCGTTATCCATTTTTCATGCAAGAGAGTGGTCAAAAAACAACCCAGGTTAATGGAATGTCAAGGGCGGGGAAAGGGCGCTTTAGCGGTTATGGATGAACACCCTGCCGAAAGGCCGGGAAAGACAGGGAAAACGGCCGAAAACAGGGCCTTTTTTGTGGATTTCTTTGGGAAAGCGTTTGCCTAGAAAGGGCTGGATCCCGAGCCTGGGTTGCTGTATATTACCGTCAATTTGCCAGAATTTGGGTTTCGTGAAGCCGAAAGGCCCTGCGTCCTAGTGGTAAGTTACTGATTTTTCTCGGTTTCTAACTCTATGGAGGTTGTCTTGAGTCAGCCAGCACTCTTGGTTCTTGGGGATGGAACCGTCTTCAAAGGTACGTCGATCGGCGCACCGGGAAAGACGGTCGGTGAAGTGGTTTTTAATACGTCTATGACGGGTTATCAAGAAATTCTCACCGATCCTTCCTATTCTCAACAGATTGTTACTCTCACCTATCCCCACATTGGCAATACCGGCACCAACGCCGAAGACGAAGAATCCTCCACCATCTGGGCCAAGGGCCTGGTGATCCGCGACCTTCCCCTGGTTGCCTCCAATTTCCGTAATACCCAGTCCCTGTCGGACTACCTCAAGGCCAACAACATCGTGGCCATCGCCGACATCGATACCCGCAAGCTGACCCGCATCCTCCGTGAGAAGGGCGCCCAGAACGGCTGTATCATCACGGGCGACGCCAACGTGGCCGACGCCGAGGCGCTGATCCGCGACTTCCCCGGCCTCAAGGGCATGGATCTGGCCAAGGTGGTCTGCACCAAGGAAGCCTACAGCTGGACCGCCGGCAGCTGGCAGCTGGGCGAAGGCCACAAGGTCTATGGCGACGACCACTTCAAGTACCACGTGGTGGCCTACGACTTCGGCGTCAAGCGCAACATACTGCGCATGCTGGCCGACCGCGGCTGCAAGCTGACCGTGGTGCCGGCCGAGACCCCGGCCAGCACCGTGCTGGCCATGAATCCGGACGGCATCTTCCTGTCCAACGGTCCCGGCGACCCCGAGCCCTGCACCTACGCCATCGAGGCCATCCAGGCCTTCCTGGAAACCGATATCCCCGTATTCGGCATCTGCCTGGGGCACCAGCTGCTGGCCCTGGCCAGTGGCGCCAAGACCGTGAAGATGAAGTTCGGCCACCACGGCGGCAACCACCCGGTCAAGGATCTGGACCGGGACGTGGTGATGATCACCGCCCAGAACCACGGTTTCGCCGTGGACGAGGACAGCCTGCCGGCCAACCTGCGCGCCACCCACAAGTCGCTGTTCGACGCCAGCCTGCAGGGCATCCACCGCACCGACAAACCGGCGTTCTCCTTCCAGGGGCACCCGGAAGCCAGCCCGGGTCCGCACGACGCGGCGCCTCTTTTCGACCATTTCATCGAGCTGATGTCTGAGCGGGGATAAGTCATGCCAAAACGTAACGATCTGAAAAGCATCCTGATCCTGGGCGCCGGCCCCATCGTCATCGGCCAGGCCTGTGAATTCGACTACTCCGGCACCCAGGCCTGCAAGGCCCTGAAGGAAGAGGGTTACCGGGTGATCCTGGTCAACTCCAACCCGGCCACCATCATGACCGATCCGGAGATCGCCGACGCCACCTACATCGAGCCCATCCACTGGGAAGTGGTGGCCAAGATCATCGAGAAGGAGCGCCCGGACGCCGTGCTGCCCACCATGGGTGGCCAGACCGCGCTGAACTGCGCCCTGGATCTGAACAAGCACGGCGTGCTGGACAAGTACGGCGTGGAGATGATCGGCGCCACCGCCGACGCCATCGACAAGGCCGAGGACCGCGAGCGCTTCGTGGAGGCCATGGCCAACATCAACCTGGAAGTGCCCCGCGCCCGCATCGCCCATTCCTGGGAAGACTGCGAGGACGTGCTGGACGACATCGGCCTGCCCTGTATCATCCGTCCCAGCTTCACCATGGGCGGCACCGGCGGCGGTATCGCCTACAACAAGGAAGAATTCGAAGAGATCTGCCGCCGCGGCCTGGATCTCAGCCCCACCAATGAGCTGCTCATCGACGAGAGCCTCATCGGCTGGAAGGAATACGAGATGGAGGTGGTGCGCGACAAGAACGACAACGCCATCATCGTCTGTTCCATCGAAAACCTGGATCCCATGGGCATCCACACCGGTGACTCCATCACGGTGGCGCCGGCCCAGACCCTGACCGACAAGGAATACCAGATCATGCGTAACGCCTCCCTGGCGGTGCTGCGCGAGATCGGTGTCGAGACCGGCGGCTCCAACGTCCAGTTCGGCGTCTGCCCCAAGACCGGCCGCCTGGTGGTCATCGAGATGAACCCGCGGGTGTCCCGCTCCTCCGCCCTGGCCTCCAAGGCCACCGGCTTCCCCATCGCCAAGGTGGCGGCCAAGCTGGCGGTCGGCTATACGCTGGACGAGCTGATGAACGACATCACCGGCGGCGCCACCCCGGCCTCCTTCGAGCCGTCCATCGACTACGTGGTCACCAAGATCCCGCGCTTCAACTTCGAGAAGTTCGCCGGCGCCAACGATCGCCTGACCACCCAGATGAAGTCCGTGGGCGAGGTCATGGCCATGGGCCGTAACCAGCAGGAGTCCCTGCAGAAGGCCCTGCGCGGCCTGGAAGTGGGTGCCACCGGCTTCGATCCCATCCTGGATCTGGACGACCCCGAGGCGCTGTCCATCCTGCGCCGGGAGCTCAAGGAAGCCGGTGCCGAGCGCATCTGGTACCTGGCCGATGCCTTCAGGGCCGGCATGAGCGTGGACGGCGTCTTCAACCTCACCAACATCGACCCCTGGTTCCTGGTGCAGATCGAGGACATCGTCAAGCTGGAGAAAGAGGTGGCCGAGCGCGGCCTGGCCGGCCTGGACGCCGACTTCCTGCGTGGCCTCAAGCGCAAGGGCTTCTCTGACGCCCGCCTGGCCGCCATCCTCGGCGTATCCGAGTCCGAGGTGCGCAAGATCCGCCACAACAACGCCATCTTCCCGGTCTACAAGCGGGTCGATACCTGTGCGGCGGAATTCTCCACCTCCACCGCCTACATGTACTCCAGCTACGACGAGGAGTGCGAGGCCCAGCCGTCCGCCAAGGACAAGATCATGGTCATCGGCGGTGGCCCGAACCGCATCGGCCAGGGCATCGAGTTCGACTACTGCTGCGTGCACGCGGCCCTGGCCATGCGCGAAGACGGTTACGAGACCATCATGGTCAACTGCAACCCCGAGACGGTGTCCACCGACTACGACACCTCCGACCGCCTCTATTTCGAGCCGGTGACCCTGGAGGACGTGCTGGAAATCGTCCGCGTCGAGCAGCCCAAGGGCGTCATCGTCCAGTACGGCGGCCAGACGCCGCTGAAACTGGCCCGCGACCTGGAAGCGGCCGGCGTGCCCATCATCGGCACCAGCCCGGACGCCATCGACCGCTCCGAGGACCGCGAGCGCTTCCAGCAGGCCGTGGAGCGCCTGGGCCTGAAACAGCCCAAGAACGCCACCGTCACCACCATGGAAGAGGCCATTGCCCAGTCCCGGGAGATCGGCTTCCCGCTGGTGGTGCGTCCCTCCTACGTGCTGGGCGGCCGCGCCATGGAAATCGTCTACGACGAGAACGACCTCAGGCGCTACCTCAACGAGGCGGTGAAGGTCTCCAACGACAGCCCGGTGCTGCTGGACCGCTTCCTGGACGACGCCGTGGAAGTGGACGTGGACGCCATCTGCGACGGCAAGGACGTGCTGATCGGCGGCATCATGGAGCACATCGAGCAGGCCGGCGTGCACTCCGGCGACTCCGGCTGCTCCCTGCCGCCCTACACCCTGAGCCAGGACGTGCAGGAGCGCATGCGTGAGCAGGCCCGCAAGCTGGCCTACGAGCTCAACGTCATCGGCCTGATGAACATCCAGTTCGCGGTGAAGGACGACGAAATCTACCTCATCGAGGTCAACCCCCGCGCCTCCCGTACCGTGCCCTTCGTCTCCAAGGCCACCGGCCTGCCCCTGGCCAAGATCGCCGCCCGGGTCATGGCCGGCCAGTCCCTGGCCGAGCAGGGCGTGACACAGGAAGTGATCCCGCCCTACTACAGCGTCAAGGAGCCGGTGCTGCCCTTCGCCAAGTTCCCCGGCGTCGACCCCCTGCTGGGGCCGGAGATGCGCAGCACGGGTGAGGTCATGGGCGTGGGCGCCACCTTCGCCGAGGCCTACGGCAAGGCCCAGCTGGGCGCCGCCAAGACCGCGCCCAAGGGCGGCCGGGCGCTGCTGTCGGTGCGCAACGCCGACAAGGCCAGGGCCGTGGATCTGGCCTCCCGCCTCATCGAGCTGGGCTACGAGCTGGACGCCACCCACGGCACCGCCGTGGCCCTGGGCGAGGCCGGCATCAACCCGCGCCTGGTGAACAAGGTGCACGAGGGTCGTCCCCATATCCTCGACCGCATCAAGAACGGCGAGTACAGCTACATCGTCAACACCACCGAGGGCCGCCAGGCCATCGAGGACTCCAAGGTACTGCGCCGTGGCGCCCTGGCGGAGAAGGTGAACTACACCACCACCATGAACGCCGCCTTCGCCACCTGCATGTCCCAGACGGTGTCCGACCGTGACAACGTCATCTCGGTGCAGGAGATGCACGAGAAGGCGTTGTAAGTACGAGCCGAATGTTCTGAAAAGCCCCGCTGTCGCGGGGCTTTTTTATGTTTGGTGGCAGCCGTCCATGGCGGCCGGTAGCGGCGCTTTCTATGGCCGGTTTTCAAAAGCTGAGCTTTTACTCAAGTCTGGTGGCCGTGTCGTCGTCATGCCTGAGCCAGCTTTTTTTCTTCTTAAAAATTTCAATCACTTGTAACACTGGTTGGCCAGGCTTTCCTAAGTCATCAGAGCAAAGGAAAGCGTCAAATGGACTCCAAACAGGTTGCCGTGATCACCGGCGCCAACGGCGGCATAGGTACCGCCATCTGCCAGCAGCTGCACGACAGCGGTTACCGGGTTGCCGCCCTGTGCCGTCCCTCCGAGAAGGCCAGGGTCTGGGCCGAAAGGATGGCCGAGCAGGACCTGGATCTCAGGGGTTACCACGCCGACATCCGCGATCTGGACGGCGTCCAGAGCGCCATGGCCGTCATCGAACAGGAGCTGGGGCCCATCGCCGTGCTGGTCAACAATGCCGGCATCACCCGCGACGGCACCCTGCGCAAGATGGACCCCAAGGACTGGCAGGACGTGGTCGACACCAACCTCACCGGCGCCTTCAACCTGTGCCGGGCCGTGGTGCCGCTGATGCTGGAGCGGGAGTACGGCCGCATCATCAACATCAGCTCGGTCAACGGCGAGAAGGGCCAGCTGGGCCAGACCAACTATGCCGCCACCAAGGCCGGCCTCCATGGCCTGACCATGTCCCTGGCCCAGGAGCTGGCCCGCAAGGGCATCACCGTCAACACCATTTCCCCCGGCTATATCGCCACCGACATGGTGATGCAGGTGCCGGCGGAGATCCGCGCCATGATCATCAAGCAGATCCCGGTGGGCCGCCTTGGCGAGCCGGCGGAGATCGCCCGCATCGTCGACTTCCTGGCCGACCGCCAGGCCGGCTTCATCACAGGTTCCAACATCTCCGCCAATGGCGGCCAACACATGCACTATTAGGAGAATCCCATGTTCCAGGAATGGATCCGTCAAGCCAACGCCCAGCAGCAGGAAATGATGAAGCCCATGGCCCGTATCAACGAGGTCCTGGTCAGCAACATGGAGAAGCTGACCAGCCACCAGATCAACGCCATGGGCCATTACGCCGAGCAGCAGTACAGCTTCATGAAGAAGCTCAACGAGGCTTCCGCCAAGGGCGACATGGCCGAACTGGGCCAGGCCCAGATGAGCCAGCTGGCCGAGCTGAACCGCCGCTTCCTGCAGGACTGCAAGGCCATGATGGCGCTGTCCGAGAGCTTCCGTAAGGACTTCAACGGCATCTTCGTCGAACTCGCCAAGCAAGAGGAAAAGGCCTGAGATGATGGCTGAAAACCCCTGGGAGCGGTGCCTGGCACCGCTCTTCCAGATGACCCAGAAATGGCTGCAGGCCTGCGCCGACGAACCCCAGGCCTTCTGGGGCGCCGCCGGCGACTGGTGGCAGGGGCAGATGCAGCTGTGGAACCAGAGCATGGAAAGCCTGGGCCAGGGCGACTTCCAGGCCGGCTTCGGCCAGTACCTGGGCCAGAGCCATCAGCTGCTGCAGCAGTATTGGCTGCGCGGCATAGAGGCCCTGGAAGGGCTGGACGAGACGGAAAAGCGCCAGTTTGCCTTCTGGGTACGGCAATACCTGCAGCTCTGGGATCCCCAGCATCAGGCATGGGCCAACCCCAAGGTGATGGAGCGGACCCTCAAGGAAGACGGCCAGAACCTGCTGCGGGGCTTCGAAAAGCTGTGCAGCGATCTCAGGGACAGCCCCCTGGGCCTGAACGTGCCCCTGGGTGACCTTGGTGCCTTCGAGCTGGGCCGGGATCTGGCCAGCACCCAAGGCCAGGTGGTCAGGGAAACGCCGCTCTTCCAGCTGATCCAGTACGCGCCCAGCACCGAGCAGGTGCGGCAGACGCCCATCCTCATGGTGCCGCCCTGCATCAACAAGTACTACGTGCTGGATCTGCGGCCCGAGAATTCCTTTATCCGCCACCTGGTGGATGCCGGCTTCACCGTCTACCTGATGTCCTGGGTCAATCCCGACAGCGCCCTGCGCGACAAGGGCATGGAAGACTATGTGCTGTCGGTGGTGGAGGCCAGCGGCTGGGTCAGGGATCTGGCCGGCAGCAAGCAGCTGCACGGGGTGGGCTATTGCGTCGGCGGTACCCTGCTGGCCATGGCCGCCGCCTGGCAGGCCGCCAGGGGGACCAAGCGCCTGGCCAGCCTGAGCCTGATGACCACCTTGCTGGATTTCAGCGACCCCGGCGAGCCCGGCATGCTGTTGTCGCCGGCGCTCATCGACGGCCTGTTGGAGGTGGTGGACAGCCACGGCCTCATGGACGGACGCATGATGGCACTGGGCTTTTCCCTGCTCAGGGAAAAGGAGCTGTACTGGCCCGCCTATGTGCAGCAGTACCTGCTGGGCGAGAAGCCGCCGGCCTTCGATCTGCTGGCCTGGAACTCGGACGCCACCCACCTGCCGGCCCGTTTCTACCGGGACTACCTGGGTGGCACCTACAGGGACAACCTGCTGGCCGAGCCCGGCGCCTGGCGCCTGGGCGGCCAGCGCCTGGATCTGTCGCGGATCAAGGTGCCGGCCTATGTGCTGGCCACCGAGAAGGACCATATCGTGCCCTGGCACGGTGCCATGGACTCGGCCAGGCTGCTGGGTTCTTCGTCCGTGCGCCGGGTGCTGAGCAGCTCCGGCCATGTGGCCGGGGTGATCAACCCGCCGGCCCGGCAGAAGTACGGCTACCGGATCCTGGACGAAAACCTGGCCGCCACGGACAAGCAGGATGGCTCCTGGTGGCCGGACTGGTACCAATGGCTGGCGGCACTGGACTCCAAGCTGGTGCCGGCCCGGCCACTGCCGCCGGGTATAGAGCCGGCGCCGGGCCGCTATGTCAGGAAGCGGCCGTAATGAAAAAGCCCCACCAAGGTGGGGCCTTTTACATACGGGCAGGGTGGTTGCCGTTCGCCCTTGGGCCTTACTGCTCTTCAACCAGGGGGATCAGTTCGATCTCCACCCGGCGGTTCCTGGCGCGGCCATCGGCGGTGGCGTTGCTGGCGATGGGCCTGGTCTCACCGAAGCCGGTGGTGTGGATCCGCTCGGCCATGACACCGCGGCGGACCATGTAGCCGCGCACCGAGTCGGCCCGGTTTTCCGACAGGGTCTGGTTGTAGGTGGCGGCACCCGTGCTGTCGGTGTGGCCGGCGATTTCGATCATGGTCTTGTTGTAACGACGCAGGGTGTCGGACAGGTCGTTGAGGATGGCGTGGAACTCGGGCTTCACCTCGGAGCGGTTGACGTCGAAGGTGATGCCGTCGGGCAGGGTCAGCAGCAGGTTGTCGCCCTGGCGCTCCACGTCGATACCGGTGCCGGCGGTCTGCTGGCGCAGTTCCTTTTCCTGCTTGTCCATGTAGTTGCCGACGGCGGCACCGGCCAGGGCGCCGATGGCGGCACCCACTATGGCCCTGTCCCTGTGGTGGCTGCCGGTGGATTTACCCAGTACGGCACCGGCGATGGCACCTATGGTGGCGCCGGTGGCGGTCTTGTTGGTGGTGCGTTCACCCGTGTTGGGGTCGACGGTGGTACAGCCGGCCAGGGCCAGGGTGCCGGCCAGGGCCAGGGTAAGTGCGTTGCGGGATGTCGCTTTCATGGGTACAGATCTCCCTCTAGTCCATGGGACGAGTCTAAACAGAGGGTAGCCAAGGGCAAAGCCCCTGTCCTGGTCTGGTTCAGTGAAAATTCAGTGAGTTCTGATGTGGATGGCGGGGTGCAGATCGATCTCGCCGGAGGCATCCACCGTGATGTAGTTGCCGTCATGGCTGAGGATGGCCAAAGGGCAGTAGACGGCGTTGCGAACGAACAGCAGCTGGGCGCCGACCTTCATCAGGGCGTAGACGGCGTCGAGCTGCGGCTCGTCGAGCAGGTCGAAGTTGTCCCTGAGTGAGCGGCTTTCCCGGCGGCGTTCCGATTGGCCGTTATGCGTGGTGGCTGGCACTGGCGTGACTCCAAAGGCTGTTCAAAGCAAGTGTAGCCCCAGTTCCAGACCCGTCTCGCCGTGGAGGTGATCAGTTTCGCCTTTTTGCGTAAAATGTCCTGAATAACGCTATCAGACCTGATGCCGCCCCCGGTGGCATCGGGCTTTTTGTTGCCTCTGGAGACGCTATGAATCCCATTCCCATGACCGCGCAAGGTGCCGAGCAGCTGCGGGAAGAGCTGAAGCACCTCAAGTCCGTGCTTCGTCCCCAGATCATCGAAGCCATTGCCACGGCACGTGAGCTGGGTGATCTGAAGGAAAACGCCGAGTACCATGCCGCCCGCGAGCAGCAGGGCTTCTGTGAAGGCCGCATCCAGGAGATCGAGGCCAAGCTGTCCAACGCCCAGATCATCGATGTCACCAAGCTGGCCAACAACGGCAAGGTGATTTTCGGTGCCACAGTGACCATGCTGAACCTGGAAACCGATGAGGAAGTGACCTACCGCATCGTCGGCGACGACGAAGCCGACATCAAGCAGCACCTGATCTCGGTCAGCTCGCCCATCGCCCGGGCCATGGTCGGCAAGGAGCTGGACGATCTGGTGCAGGTGCAGACCCCGTCCGGCATCAAGGAATACGAAGTGGTCGAGGTCCAGTACCTCTGACGGCCAAGGGCAAAAAGAAAGCCGCCTCGGGGGCGGCTTTCTTTATCGGGGCAAGCTGATGACAGGCTCCTCGGCGGGCCGGTAGAAGACCAGGATGTGACCTATGACCTGGACCTGGGCGGCGCCCAGCTCCTTGGCGATGGTCTCATAGATGGCCATCTTCAGTTCCCGGTCACGGGTGGCGGCCTTCACCTTGATCAGCTCATGGTGTGACAGTGCCTGGTCGATCTCGGCAAGCACACCCTCGGTCAGGCCATTGGCGCCCAGCAGCACCACCGGCTTGAGCGAATGGGCCTGCCCCTTGAGAAATTGCCTTTGTTTCGGCGTCAGCTCCATGATTCACGCTCTGTTGGGTTGAAAAGCCGAATTTTATCGCCATTTACCTAAGAATACGAATACCCGCGAGGCTCTGATGGGTAAAAAGAAGCGCTCGGCCAGTTCAAGACGCTGGTTGAAAGAGCATTTTGATGACAGATTCGTGCAGGAGGCCCAGAAGAAGGGCCTGCGCTCCCGTGCCGTGTTCAAGCTCGAGGAGATCCAGCTGCGCGACAAGCTGCTCCGTCCCGGCATGACGGTGGTGGACCTGGGGGCGGCCCCTGGCGGCTGGTCCCAGTACGCCACCGAGATCGTCGGCGACAAGGGCAGGGTGATCGCCTGTGACATCCTGCCCATGGATTCCCTGCCCGGGGTCGACTTCCTGCAGGGCGACTTCCGCGACGAAGCGGTGCTCAACGCCCTGCTGGAGCGGGTCGGCGGCCAGCAGGTGGACGTGGTCATGTCCGACATGGCGCCAAACATGAGCGGCACCAAGGACGTGGACCAGCCAAGGGCCATGTACCTGGTGGAGCTGGCCCTGGACATGTGCCACCAGGTGCTGGGACGAAACGGCAGTTTCGTGGTCAAAGTGTTTCAGGGGGAAGGCTTTGACGAGTACCTGCGCGATGTGCGCCAGGCGTTCACCACGGTGCGGATCCGCAAGCCGGATTCGTCCAGGCCCCGGTCCCGGGAGGTATACATTGTGGCTACAGGCTACAAGATATAGTACGCTGGCCCCGACCTGGCGCCCACTGCGTTAAGAGGTACTTAACTTGAGCGATATGGCGAAAAATCTCATTCTCTGGCTGGTCATTGCCGTGGTGCTGATGGCCGTGTTCCAGAGCTTCAATGGCCCCGAAAGCGCCGACCGCGGCATGAACTACACCCAGTTCATCGAGGCGGTGGACAAGGGCACCATCCGTGAAGCCCGGGTCAGCCGGGACGGTGTCATCAACGGCGTGCGCAGCGACGGCAGCCGTTTCAACACCGTCATTCCTGGTGGCTACGACAAGGATCTGATCAACCAGCTTTCCAAGAAGGGCGTGCCCACCTGGGGCGTGGAGCCGGAGAAGCCGAGCTTCCTGGCCAACATCTTCGTGTCCTGGTTCCCCATGCTGCTGTTGATCGGCGTCTGGATCTTCTTCATGCGCCAGATGCAGGGCGGTGGCGGCAAGGGCGCCATGTCCTTCGGCAAGTCCAAGGCCCGCCTGCTGTCCGAGGATCAGGTCAAGACCACCTTTGCCGACGTGGCCGGTGTCGACGAGGCCAAGGAGGAAGTGGCCGAGCTGGTGGACTACCTCAAGGACCCCAGCAAGTTCCAGAAGCTGGGCGGCAAGATCCCCAAGGGCGTGCTGATGGTGGGCCCGCCCGGTACCGGTAAGACCCTGCTGGCCAAGGCCATTGCCGGCGAGGCCAAGGTGCCCTTCTTCACCATTTCCGGCTCCGATTTCGTGGAAATGTTCGTGGGCGTGGGTGCCTCCCGGGTCCGCGACATGTTCGAGCAGGCCAAGAAGGCCGCCCCTTGCATCATCTTCATCGACGAGATCGACGCCGTCGGCCGCCAGCGTGGCGCCGGCCTGGGCGGCGGTCACGACGAACGCGAGCAGACCCTCAACCAGATGCTGGTGGAGATGGACGGCTTCGAAGGCAACGAGGGCATCATCGTCATCGCCGCCACCAACAGGCCCGACGTGCTGGATCCGGCCCTGTTGCGTCCCGGCCGCTTCGACCGCCAGGTGGTGGTCGGCCTGCCCGACGTCCGTGGCCGTGAGCACATCCTCAAGGTGCACATGCGCAAGGTGCCCATAGGTGACGATGTCGATCCGGCCGTCATCGCCCGCGGTACCCCCGGCTTCAGCGGTGCCGATCTGGCCAACCTGGTCAACGAGGCCGCTCTGTTCGCCGCCCGCACCAACAAGCGTCTGGTGGGCATGGGCGAATTCGAGAAGGCCAAGGACAAGATCATGATGGGCGCCGAGCGCCGCTCCATGGTGATGACCGAGAAAGAGAAGGAAATGACCGCCTACCACGAGGCCGGCCATGCCATCGTCGGTCGCCTGGTGCCGGAGCACGATCCCGTCTACAAGGTTTCCATCATTCCCCGCGGCCGCGCCCTGGGTGTGACCATGTACCTGCCCGAGCGGGACAGGGTCAGCCACTCCAAGCAGCAGCTGGAGAGCATGATTTCCAGCCTGTTCGGCGGCCGTATCGCTGAGGAAGTCATCTTCGGCAGCGAGATGGTGACCACCGGCGCCTCCAACGACATCGAGCGGGCCACCGACATCGCCCGCAAGATGGTGACCCAGTGGGGCCTGTCCGAGAAGCTGGGGCCGCTGCTCTATACGGAAGAGGACGGCGAGGTGTTCCTGGGTCGCTCCGTGGCCAAGGCCAAGCACATGTCCGACGAGACCGCCCGTATCATCGACGAGGAGGTCAAGCACGTCATCGACCGCAACTATGACCGTGCCCGCCGCATCCTCGAAGACAACATGGATATCCTCCATGCCATGAAGGATGCGCTGATGAAGTACGAGACCATCGACGCCAAGCAGATCGATGACCTCATGGAGCGCCGCGACGTGCGCGAGCCGGCCGACTGGGAGCCGCCCAAGGCCGACGACCAGCCGCCCTCCGCCGGCACTGGCGACAAGCCGCTGGACTCCACCGGCAAGGAAGCGCCTGCCAACTAAGTGAAAAACCCCGAGGCCAGCCTCGGGGTTTTGTTATCAAGCAAGAAGAAAGACCATGAAAGCCACGCCACTGCCCCAGGTCATGGGGATCATCAATGTCACCCCGGACTCCTTTTCCGACGGCGGCCGTTTCCAGGGCCGGGACGCCGCCCTGGCCCAGGCCGAAAGGCTGGTCGCCGAAGGCGCCCACTGGCTGGATATCGGCGGCGAGTCCACCCGCCCCGGTGCCGCCGAGGTCAGCGTCGAAGACGAGCTGGCGCGGGTGATCCCCGTGCTTGAGGCCGTCAAGGCCAGGTTCGACGTCAAGGTGTCCATCGACACCTCCAAGCCCGAGGTGATGGGCGCCGCCCTGGCCGCGGGGGCCGACATGATCAACGACGTGCGCGCCCTGCAGCAGCCCGGTGCCCTGGCGGCGGTGGCGGACAGCGACGCCCTGATCTGCCTGATGCACATGCAGGGCCAGCCCCGCACCATGCAGCAGGCGCCCCAATACCAGGACGTGGTCAAGGAGGTGGCCGCCTTCCTTGGCGAGCGGATCCGCGCCTGCGAGGCGGCCGGCATCGAGCGTCAGCGCTTGCTGCTGGATCCGGGCTTTGGGTTCGGCAAGACCCTGCAGCACAACTACCAGCTGCTCAACCGCCTGCGGGATCTGCGGGTGATGGAGCTGCCGCTGCTGGTGGGACTGTCCCGCAAGTCCATGATCGGCGGCCTTCTGGGCCGGGATACCGATCAGCGCCTGGCCGGCTCCCTGGCCGGCGCCCTCATTGCAGCCCAGCACGGGGCTGATATCATTCGCGTTCATGATGTCCAGGCCACCATGGATGTTCTCAGGGTCTGGCAGGCCACCATCACGGAGTCAGTTTAAGTGAGCAGTCGCAAATATTTCGGTACCGACGGCGTGCGCGGCCGCGTCGGCGAATTTCCCATCACCCCCGAATTTGCCCTCAGGCTGGGCTTTGCCGCCGGCAAGGTGCTGGCGCGCCAGGGCACCAACAAGGTGCTGATCGGCAAGGACACCCGCATCTCCGGCTACATGCTGGAATCGGCCCTGGAGGCGGGCCTGTCCGCCGCCGGCCTGGACATCGAGCTGCTGGGCCCCATGCCGACCCCGGCCGTGGCCTACCTGACCCGGACTTTCAGGGCCGAGGCCGGTATCGTCATCAGCGCCTCCCACAATCCCTACCACGACAACGGCATCAAGTTCTTCTCCGCCGACGGCACCAAGCTGCCGGACGAGGTGGAGCTGGCCATCGAGACCGAACTGGACAAGCCCATGACCGGCATCAGTTCCGAGAAGCTGGGCAAGGCCAGGCGCCTGGACGACGCCGCCGGCCGCTACATCGAATTCTGCAAGTCCAACTTCCCGTCCCAGCTGTCCCTGCGCGGCCTGCGCCTGGTGGTGGACTGCGCCCATGGCGCCACCTACCACATAGCCCCGGCGGTACTGCGTGAGCTGGGCGCCGAGGTGATCCCCATGGGCGTGGCCCCGGATGGCTTCAACATCAACGATGGCGTCGGCGCCACCGACACCAAGGCCATGGCCGCCAAGGTGGTGGAGCTGCGCGCCGACATGGGCATCGCCCTGGACGGTGACGGCGACCGCCTGATGATGGTGGATCACCAAGGAAAACTGGTCGACGGCGACCAGCTGATCTTCATCATCGCCAAGCATCTGCACGACAGGGGCGAGCTGGTCGGCGGCGTGGTCGGTACCCTGATGTCCAACCTGGGCATGGAGGTGGCCCTCAAGGCCCTGGGTATCGACTTCGTCCGTGCCAAGGTCGGCGACCGCTATGTGCTGGAGCTGCTGAAGAAACATGGCTGGCAACTGGGGGGCGAGTCCTCCGGGCACATCATCAGCCTGGATCACACCACCACAGGTGACGGCGTGGTGGCGGCCCTGCAGGTGCTGGCGGCGGTGATCCAGTCCGGCCACAAGCTGGCCGAGCTGGCGGCGGCCATGCCCAAGTATCCCCAGAAGCTGATCAATGTCCGTTTCCAGAAGGGCCAGGATCCGCTGGCCGCCGAGCCGGTCAAGACTGTGGTGGCCGAGGTGGAATTGGAGCTGGGCGAGGCGGGCCGGGTGCTGCTCAGGAAATCCGGTACCGAGCCGCTGATCCGGGTGATGGTGGAAGGCCGCGATGCCCAGCAGGTCAACGACTGCGCCGAGCGCATCGCTGGACAGGTGCAGGCGGCTGCCCAATAAATCGGCACTTGAAAGGGAAATGCGGCTTTTTCCGCATTTCCCCCTTGTCAGCCTGGGGGGCATTCGATAGTATCTGCCCCGCTTTCAAGGAGTGGCCATGAGGCCTTGTCCTTGACAGTGATTGTCAATCTGAGACAATCAGCGCGCGGCAGGAAAGGCCTGCCGGAGACGGGAAGCTACTGATATGTACGAAGTGTTGTTAGTGGTTTACCTGCTCGTGGCGCTGGCCCTGATCGGTCTGGTGCTTATCCAGCAAGGCAAAGGCGCCGACATGGGTGCGTCCTTTGGAGCAGGGGCCTCAAATACGGTTTTTGGTGCGAGCGGTTCTGGCAATTTCTTGTCACGCTCCACCGCAATAGCGGCGGTTGCCTTTTTTACCCTTAGCCTGGTGCTGGGTAATATGACAGCCAACAGGGCCAAGCCTGATACTGAATGGCAAAACCTGGAACAGCCTGCTGTAGAAGAAGTACAGCAAGCGCCGCAAGACGGTTCGGACGTTCCGACCAACTAAAGAATTTGCCGAGATGGTGGAATTGGTAGACACGCTATCTTGAGGGGGTAGTGCTCGAAAGGGCGTGCGGGTTCAAGTCCCGCTCTCGGCACCAAGTTCGCATCCTGACTTGAAGTAAAACATCAGGTTAGTTAAGATGCAGGCCAGTTTGGCGCGGGGTGGAGCAGCCTGGTAGCTCGTCGGGCTCATAACCCGAAGGTCGTCGGTTCAAATCCGGCCCCCGCAACCAAATTCTTGTCACACTGTGGCAGGCCCAGACCCCGTGCGGGGTCAGCCGGTTTCCGGCACTCAACTTCTGGTTGATAAAAGCCCCGCATCGCTCGGGGCTTTTTGCTGTCTGTGCCCCGGAAAAGCGATCCGGGGATGGGCTATGCTTAGCGGCGAAGTCTCAGAGGCTGGCGTCGCATGGACTGGGCAATATTGCCCTTTTTTTGTTTGTGAAGGGGGTACTCTTTGGCAAAGCTGGAACACCAATTGACCGACATGCTGCGTCCGGCAGTGGAAGCCCTGGGCTTCGAGCTGCTGGGCATCGAACATATTCGTGCCGGCCGGCACTCCACTGTGCGTCTTTATATCGACCACGAAGACGGCATCACCGTGGACAACTGCGCCGAGGTGAGTCATCAGGTCAGCGCTGTTCTGGATGTCGAAGATCCCATCACCGGTGAATACAACCTGGAAGTGTCCTCACCGGGCTCCGATCGACCCCTGTTCGTGCCGGCCCATTACGAGCGTTTTGTCGGCAATGACATCGAATTCCGCCTTGTCGTTCCCATGGGCGGCCGGCGCAAGTTCAAGGGGCGGCTGGTGACCGTGGAAGGTGACATGATCCGCTTGGCTTATGAAGGCAAGGAAGAGAGTTTCGCCTTCAGCAATATCGAAAAGGCCAACCTGGTTCCCACTTATTGAAATACGGCAAAGGTGTAACGAGGCATCAGTTATGAACAAAGAAATTCTGCTGGTTGTCGATGCGGTTTCCAACGAGAAGGCGGTGCCGCGGGAAAAGATTTTCCAGGCCCTGGAAACGGCCCTGGCGACAGCCACCAAAAAAAAATACGAAGGCGACATCGAAGTGCGCGTTGCCATCGACCGTAAGACCGGCGACTTCGACACCTTCCGCCGCTGGGCCATCGTTGAAGACAGCGATGAAGGCCTGGAGCATCCCTTCCGGGAGATCTCCCTGTCCGCCGCCCGCGCCATGGAAGAGGACGACAACCTGCAGGTCGGCGATTTCGTCGAAGAGCAGATCGCGTCCATCACCTTTGACCGTATCACCACCCAGACCGCCAAGCAGGTCATAGTGCAGAAGGTCCGTGAGGCCGAGCGTGCCCAGGTGGTGGAGCAGTTCGAAGACAGCGTCGGCGAGCTGGTCACCGGCGTGGTCAAGAAGAGCAACCGCGACAGCGTCATCGTCGATCTCGGCAACAATGCCGAAGCCATCCTCTATCGCGACGACATGCTGCCGCGGGAAAGCTTCCGTCCCGGCGACCGCATCCGTGCCCTGCTGTACGCGGTCAAGCCCGAAGCCCGTGGCGCCCAGCTGTTCCTGAGCCGCACCAAGCCGGCCATGCTGACCGAGCTGTTCCGCATCGAGGTGCCGGAAATCGGCGAAGAGCTGATCGAACTCAAGGGCGCCGCCCGCGACCCGGGCAGCCGCGCCAAGATCGCCGTCAAGACCAACGATCGCCGTATCGACCCGGTCGGTGCCTGTGTCGGCATGCGCGGTGCCCGCGTCCAGGCCGTGTCCGGTGAGCTGGATGGCGAACGTGTCGACATCGTGCTGTGGGACGACAACCCGGCCCAGTTCGTCATCAACGCCATGGCGCCGGCCGACGTGGCCAGCATCATCGTCGACGAAGACGCCAACTCCATGGACATCGCCGTGGAAGAGAGCAACCTGGCCCAGGCCATCGGCCGCGGCGGCCAGAACGTGCGCCTGGCCAGCCAGCTGAGCGGCTGGAACCTGAACGTCATGACCGTCGAGGACATGAACAAGAAGCACCAGGCCGAAGCCGAGAAACTCATCGAAGGCTTCAAGGCCAAGCTGGACATCGACGATGATCTGGCCGGCCTGCTGGTGGAAGAAGGTTTCTCCACCCTGGAAGAAATCGCCTACGTGCCTGTTGCCGAATTCATGGAAATCGACGGCATGGACGAGGACCTGGTCGAAGAGCTGCGCAGCCGTGCCAAGGCGGCACTGACCACCGCAGCCCTGGCCACCGAAGAGTCTCTGGAAGGCGCCGAGCCGTCCGAAGACCTACTGAATCTGGAAGGCCTGGAACGTCACCTGGCCTTCGTCCTGGCCAGCAAGGGGATTGCCACCCTGGAAGATCTGGCCGAGCAAGGTATCGACGACCTCGCCGACATCGAAGAACTGGATGAAGAGAAAGCCGGTGAGCTGATCATGGCCGCCCGCAACATCTGCTGGTTCGGCGATGAGAGCGAGGCATAAACGGGATCAAACGGAGGAAAGAATTAAATGGCAGATGTCACAGTTGAAAAACTTGCCACTGATGTAGGTACGCCGGTTGATCGCCTGATCCAACAGTTTGCCGAAGTGGGCTTCAAGAAGTCCGCCGGTGATGCGGTGAGCGAAGAGGAAAAGACCCAACTGCTCAACCACCTCAAGCAGCAGCACGGCGGCGATGCCGCCGAGCCCAGCAAGCTGACCCTGACCCGCAAGTCCAAGAGCACCCTGTCCGTGCAGGGTGCTGGCGGCAAGGCCAAGGCCGTTCAGGTAGAGGTGCGCAAGAAGCGCACCTACGTCAAGCGCAGTGCCGTAGAAGAGCAGGCCCGCATCGAGGCCGAAGAGGCTGCCAAGCGTGAGGCCGAGGAAAAGGCCAAGCGCGAGGCCGAAGAGCGTGCCAAGCGAGAGGCCGAGGAAAAGGCCAAGCGTGAAGCCGAGGAAAAGGCCCGCAAGGAAGCCGCCAAGGCCAAGAAGGCCGAGCAGCCCAAGGCGAGCAAGAAGGACGACGCCGAGGCCCAGCGCCTGAAGGCGGAAGCCGAGGCCCTCAAGAAGGCCCAGGAGCAGGAAGCCCTGCGCAAGGCCGAAGAGGACGCCCGCAAGGCCGAGGAAGAAGCCCGCCGCCTGGCCGAGGAAAGCGAAAAGCGCCTGGCCGAGGAAGCCAAGAAGGCCAAGAAGGTGGAAGAGGACGAGAAGTCCAGCACCTACGTCAAGGAAGCCGAAGCCCAGGCCGACCGCGAATCCGAAGGACGCCGTCGCGCCAAGAAGGGCGGCAAGCGTGGCAACGACCGCCGTGAGCGTGAGTCCGATCGCCGTACCCGTGGCCGCCGCGTCAAGGGCCGTACCCCGTCTTCCATGCAGCACGGCTTCAACAAGCCGGCCCAGCCCGTGACCCGTGAAGTGGTCATCGGCGAGACCGTCACCGTCGGCGAGCTGGCCAGCAAGATGGCCGTCAAGGCCACCGAGGTCATCAAGGCGATGATGAAGATGGGCGCCATGGCCACCATCAACCAGGTCATCGACCAGGAGACCGCTCAGCTGGTCGCCGAGGAGATGGGCCACAAGGTGGTGCTGCGCAAGGAGAACGAGCTGGAAGAGGCGGTGCTGTCCGATCGCGACACCGAAGCCCAGGCCGAGCCCCGTGCCCCCGTGGTCACCATCATGGGTCACGTCGACCATGGTAAGACCTCGCTGCTGGACTACATCCGTCAGGCCAAGATCGCCGCAGGCGAGGCCGGTGGCATCACCCAGCACATCGGTGCCTACCACGTCGAGCACGAGAAGGGCATGATCACCTTCCTGGATACCCCGGGTCACGCCGCCTTTACCGCCATGCGTGCCCGTGGTGCCAAGGCCACCGATATCGTGATACTGGTGGTGGCCGCCGATGACGGCGTCATGCCCCAGACCAAGGAAGCGGTCCAGCACGCCAAGGCCGCCGGCGTACCGCTGATCGTCGCCGTCAACAAGTGCGACAAGCCGGAAGCGGATCCGGATCGGGTCAAGAACGAACTGGCCCAGCTGGACGTACTGCCGGAAGACTGGGGTGGCGACGTGCAGTTCGTGCACGTGTCCGCCAAGACCGGCCAGGGCATCGACGACCTGCTGGACGGCATCCTGCTGCAGTCCGAACTGCTGGAGCTGACCGCCGTCGAAGAAGGCATGGCCTCCGGTGTGGTCATCGAATCCCGCCTCGACAAGGGCCGTGGCCCGGTTGCCACCGTGCTGGTCCAGTCCGGTACCCTCAAGCAGGGCGACGTCGTCCTCTGCGGCCTGGAGTACGGCCGGGTTCGTGCCATGCGTGACGAATACGGCAAGGAGATCAAGGAAGCCGGTCCCTCCATCCCGGTGGAAATCCTCGGCCTGAGCGGTGTACCCGCCGCCGGTGACGAAGCCACGGTGGTACGTGACGAGAAGAAGGCCCGCGAGGTTGCCCTCTATCGCCAGGGCAAGTTCCGCGACGTCAAGCTGGCCCGCCAGCAGAAGGCCAAGCTGGAGAACATGTTCGCCAACATGGCCGAGGGCGAGGTCGCCGAGCTGAACGTGGTATTGAAGGCCGACGTACAGGGCTCCGTGGAAGCCATCTCCGACTCTCTGCTGAAGCTCAGCACCGACGAGGTGAAGGTGAACATCGTCGGCTCCGGTGTCGGTGGTATCACCGAGACCGACGCCACCCTGGCCGCCGCCTCCAACGCCATCGTGCTGGGCTTCAACGTCCGTGCCGATGCCAGCGCCCGTAAGGTGGTCGAGGCCGAGAGCCTGGATCTGCGCTACTACAGCGTCATCTACGAGCTGCTGGACGAGGTCAAGCAGGCCATGACCGGCATGCTGGCGCCCGAGTTCAAGCAGGAGATCATCGGCCTGGCCGAGGTCCGCGACGTGTTCAAGGCACCGAAGATCGGCGCCGTGGCCGGCTGTATGGTCACCGAAGGTGTGGTCAAGCGTTCCGCCCCCATCCGCGTGCTGCGTGACAACGTGGTCATCTACGAAGGCGAGCTGGAATCCCTGCGCCGCTTCAAGGATGACGTCAACGAGGTCCGCGCCGGTTACGAATGTGGTATCGGCGTGAAGAACTACAACGACGTTCGCGTCGGCGACCAGATCGAAGTCTTCGAGACGGTCCAGGTCGAACGGACCCTGTAAGCACTCAGGGCGTTTCAAGGACGGGGGCCCAGTGCCCCCGTTCGTGTCTGAAAAGGCGAAATATCATGGCAAAAGAATTCAGTCGTACCCGCCGTGTCGGCCAGGAGATCCAGCGTGAAGTGGCGCTGATCCTGCAACGGGAGGTCAAGGACCCCCGCATCGGCATGGTCACAGTGTCCAGCGTCGAGGTGAGCCGGGATCTGTCCCACGCCAAGGTCTATGTCACCCTGTTCGAGCAGGACGAAGAGAAGCTGCGCGAGTCCCTGCGGGGCCTGCGTGAGGCCACCCCCTACATCCGCAGCCTGATTGGCTCCCGGGTGCGCATGCGGGTGGTGCCGGAGCTCAAGTTCGTCCACGACACCTCCCTCATCGACGGCATGAAGCTGTCCAACAAGGTGTCCCAGGCCATCGCCGAGGACGAGGCCAAGCGTGAGCGCTTCGGCTCCGACGAGGAGGACGAGGCATGAGCCGCCGTCGTCCCAAGGGTCGCCCGGTAGACGGCATCCTGCTGCTGGACAAGCCCAAGGGGCTGTCCTCGAACGAGGCCCTGCAGCAGGTGAAGTACATCTACTTTGCCCAGAAGGCCGGCCACACCGGTGCCCTGGATCCCCTGGCCACCGGCATGCTGCCGATCTGCTTCGGCGAGGCCACCAAGTTCTCCCAGTTTCTGCTGGACTCCGACAAGGCCTACACCGTAGTGGCCAAGCTGGGGGTGCGCACCACCACCTCGGACGCCGACGGTGAGGTGGTCAGCGAACGGCCGGTCAATGTCGAGCTGGCTGACCTGCTGGAGGCCCTGGACCAGTTCCGCGGCCCCATAGAGCAGGTACCGAGCATGTACTCGGCCCTCAAGTACCAGGGCAAGCCCCTGTACAAGTACGCCCGCGAGGGCATCGAGGTGCCCCGGGAGGCCAGGCCCATCACCATCTACAAGCTGACCCTGGTCCGCTTCGAAGGTGACGAGCTGGAACTGGACGTGCACTGCTCCAAGGGCACCTACATCCGTACCCTGGTCGACGACCTGGGCGAGGTGCTGGGCTGTGGCGCCCATGTGGCCGAGCTGCGTCGTACCGGCGTATCCGGCTACCCCATAGAGCGCATGGTCACCCTGGATCGCCTGGAAGGCCTGCTGGCCAAGGCCAGGGAAGACGGGGTGCCGCCCAGCCAGTACCTGGACGCCCTGCTGTTGCCCATGGACACGGCGGTGCAGGACCTGCCCGAGGTCAACCTGCAGGAATCCACCGCCTTCTACCTGCGCCAGGGCCAGGCGGTCCAGGTCAGCGGTGCGCCCCTGGCGGGCCATGTGCGCCTGACCGTGGGAGAGGGCAGGGACTACATCGGCGTCGGCGAGATCGACGACGACGGCAAGGTCGCGCCGCGGCGCATGGTGACCACGGCCTGATGGTCCTTGGCAGCGCCTGGCGGCGGTGCTAGACTACCGCGCCTGCATGGCTGAATTAGTGATCGGCTGTGCCACATTCACTCTTTTAGGAGAAAGACATGTCACTAACTGCTGAACAGAAAGCTCAAATCGTTGCTGATTTCGCCCGTGGTCAAAACGACACCGGTTCCCCGGAAGTCCAGGTTGCTCTGCTGAGCGCCCAGATCAACGATCTGCAAGGTCACTTCAAAGAGCACAAGAAAGATCACCACAGCCGTCGTGGTCTGCTGCGCATGGTTTCCCAGCGTCGTAAGCTTCTGGACTACCTGAAGAAGAAAGACGTTGAGCGTTACGCTGCGCTGATCAGCAAGCTGGGTCTGCGTCGTTAATTCGACACCGGATCTTGGAAAAAAGGGGCCTTTTGGCCCCTTTTTTCATTGTGGTGACATTTTGCGCAAAGGCTATCGAAAAGCCCTTTTCTTGCAGTATACTTAGCCGCGATTGTAAAGAGAGAAAGTCAAGGCAAAAGCCTCTAAGGAACATAAAGTGAATCCCATCACCAAGAGCTTCCAGTACGGTGAGCACACCGTCACCATCGAAACCGGCGCCATCGCCCGTCAAGCCTCCGCCGCCGTCATGGTCAGCATGGACGACACCGTCGTGCTGGTTAGCGTGGTTGGCAAGAAAGAAGCCGACGAGTCTCGCGATTTCTTCCCCCTGACCGTGAACTACCAGGAAAGGACCTACGCTGCTGGTAAGATCCCGGGTGGCTTCTTCAAGCGTGAGGGCCGTCCCTCCGAAGGTGAGACACTGACCGCTCGCCTCATCGACAGGCCGATCCGTCCGCTGTTCCCCAACGGTTTCAAGAACGAAGTCCAGGTGGTTGCCACCGTGGTCTCCGTCAACCCCCAGGTGAGCCCGGACATCGTTGCCATGATCGGCACCTCCGCGGCCCTGGCCCTGTCCGGCATCCCCTTCGCCGGCCCCATCGGTGCCGCCCGTGTTGGTTACATCAACGATAACTTCGTACTGAACCCCACTCGTGACGAGCTGGCCGGCTCTAAGCTGGATCTGGTCGTGGCCGGTACCGAAGGCGCCGTGTTGATGGTGGAATCCGAAGCCGAACTGCTGCACGAAGACGTGATGCTGGACGCCGTGATGTACGGTCACGAGCAGCTGCAGACCGTCATCAAGGCCATCAACGAGCTGGCCGCCGAAGCCGGCCAGCCCCGTTGGGACTGGCAGGCACCTGTCGAGAACACCGCCCTGCTGGACAAGGTCACCGAGCTGGCCTGGGACCGTCTGGGCGAAGCCTACCGCATCGTCGACAAGATGGAGCGCTACAGCGCCATCGGCGCCCTGAAGAGCGAGATCGTCGAGCAGCTGACCGCCGATGACGCCGAGCTGAGCGCCAAGGAGATCGGTGACATCTTCTCCAAGGTCGAGAAGAAGCTGGTTCGTGGCCGCGTCCTGGCCGGCGAGCCCCGCATCGACGGCCGTGACCCGCAGATGGTCCGCGCCCTGAACGTGGCCACCGGCGTGCTGCCCCGTACCCACGGCTCCGCCATCTTCACCCGTGGCGAGACCCAGGCCCTGGTCACCGCCACCCTGGGCACCGAGCGCGACGCCCAGATCATCGACGAGATCACCGGCGAGCGCACCGACCGCTTCCTGATGCACTACAACTTCCCTCCCTACTGCGTAGGCGAGACCGGCATGATGGGCAGCCCCAAGCGCCGCGAGATCGGCCACGGCCGCCTGGCCAAGCGTGGCGTGCTGGCCGTGATGCCCAAGGGCGATGACTTCCCCTACACGGTGCGCGTGGTTTCCGAGATCACCGAATCCAACGGCTCTTCCTCCATGGCCTCCGTGTGCGGTACCTCCCTGGCCCTGATGGACGCCGGTGTGCCGATCACCGCCTCCGTGGCCGGTATCGCCATGGGCCTGGTCAAGGAAGGCGACAACTACGTGGTGCTGTCCGACATCTTGGGTGACGAAGATCACCTGGGCGACATGGACTTCAAGGTGGCCGGCTCCCGCGAAGGCGTCACCGCCCTGCAGATGGACATCAAGATCGAAGGCATCACCCGCGACATCATGAAGGTGGCCCTGAAGCAGGCCCACGACGCCCGTATCCACATCCTGGGTGTCATGGATCAGGCCCTGGCCGGTCCCCGCGAGGAGATCTCCCACTATGCGCCCCGTATCCACGTGATGCGCATCAACCCGGAGAAGATCCGCGACGTCATCGGCAAGGGCGGTACCACCATCCGTCAGCTGACCGAAGAGACCGGCACCACCATCGAGATCGAGGACGACGGCACCATCAAGATCGCCGCCGTCGACAACTCCCAGGCCCAGGATGCCATCAGCCGCATCGAGGCCCTGACCGCCGACGTGGAAGTGGGCCGCATCTACGACGGTACCGTGACCAAGATCGTCGATTTCGGTGCCTTCGTCGCCATCCTGCCCGGTAAGGAAGGCCTGGTGCACATCTCCCAGGTGGCCGACAAGCGCATCGACAACGTTGCCGATTACGTCAACGTGGGTGACAAGGTCAAGGTCAAGTGCCTGGAAGTGGACCGCCAGGGCCGGGTACGCCTGTCCATGAAGGAAGCCATGCCCAAGGCCGAGGCCCCCGCCGAGGAAGCCGCCGAGCAAGAGCAGCCGGCCGGCGAATAACGGCTAGAAAGGCTAGTGTTAAGGGGAGCTTCGGCTCCCCTTTCTGTTGCCATTCTGGCAGGATGTAGCAAGCAATCCACAGGGAATGGAATTATGCGTAAGGCCCTGATCCTCTTTTTGTCCCTGGCCGCTTTGGGCGGCTGCGCCGTTTCACCCGACAAGGAAAACGGCGGCGCCGGCAAGCTGATCCTTGCCGAGCCGGTGTCGGTCCCTTTCCAAGCCGAGGTCGAGCTGGCCCGGCTGGAGGAGATCCTCTACAAGGCCGAGCTGTCCCAGGAACAGCAGGCCCAGCTGCTCTACCGCCGTGGCGTCATCCTCGACAGCGTCGGCCTCAAGGCCCTGGCCCGTCGTGACTTCAACCGGGCCATCCAGCTCAAGCCGGATCTGGCCGATGCCTACAACTTCGTGGGGATCCACGCCATCGCCGAAGAAGAGTTCGACCAGGCCTACGAGGCCCTGGATGCGGCCATTGAGCTGCAGCCGGGCCACGACTACGCCTACCTGAACCGGGGCATCGCCCTCTATTACGGCGGTCGTCCGACCCTGGCGGTGCGCGATTTCGAGGAGTTCCTCAATCGCCAGCCCGACGATCCCTACCGCCTGCTGTGGCTGTTCCTGGCCGAACAGGAGATCAACAGGCCAGAGGCCCTGGCCAGGCTGGCCTACAATGCCAGCCGGCTGGCACCGGACGTCTGGGGCAACCAGATCGTCGCCCTCTACCTGGGCCGGATCACCAAGGCCCGGTTCGTGGCGGGGCTGACCGAAGGGGTGAGTTCCAACAAGGAGCTGGCCGAACGGCTCTGCGAGGCCTACTTCTACTTGGGCAAGCTGCACCAGTTTTTCGGCCAGGAAGAGCAGGCCATCAATTACTTCAAGCTGGCCCTGACCACCAATGTGCAGGACTTCATCGAACACCGCTACGCGCGCCTGGAGTTGAAGCGGCTGCGCCAGGCCAGGGCGGCCAGGAAGGAAGCCGAGCGCAAGGCGCTGGAGGCCGCTCAGGCGGGCTGATTGAGCTGGCCGATCTGCTGGCGTACCTCCCAGTCCAGCTCATCGGCCGGCAAGGCCTCGCCCAGCAGGTGGCCCTGCAGGGCATCCACCCCCAGCCGGAGCAGGGCCTGGGCCTGCTCCTTGCTTTCGATGCCTTCGGCGGTCATGGTCAGCGACAGTGCCTTGGCCAGGCTGATGATGCCTTCCAGCAGCGCCATGTCCCGCTCCGAGGTCAGCATGGCGTCGACGAAGCTCTTGTCAATCTTGAGGCCGTCCAACGGCAGCTGCTGGATGTAGGACAGCGACGAATAGCCGGTGCCGAAGTCATCCAGCACGAAGGCGATGCCCATCTCCTTGAGCTTGTGCATGTTGTCCAGGGTGATCTTGTGCTCCTCCAGCACGGCGCTTTCGGTGATCTCCAGCTGCAGCATCTCCGGTGGCGCCTGGGTTTCCGCCAGGATGGCCGCCACCTGCTCGGCGAAGTCGCTGTGGTGCAGCTGCAGGTTGGAGACGTTGACCGACACCTTGAGCTGCTTGCCCATGCCCTGCCACTGCCGGATCTGGGCGCAGGCCTTCTTCAGCACCCAGGCACCGAGCTCCAGGATCTTGCCGGTTTCCTCGGCCAGGGGGATGAATTGCTCGGGATCGATCCAGCCCAGGTCGGCGCTGTGCCAGCGCAGCAGCGCCTCCACGCCGATCAGGCGGCCGTTTCGGGTGGAGACGATGGGCTGGTACATCACCATCATCTCGCCCTTGTCGATGGCCTCCCTGAGCTTGTCTTCCAGCTCCACCCGCCGGCACAGGCGCTGGTACATGTCGTGGTCGAAGAACAGGTACAGGGAGCGGCCCCTGGCCTTGGCCTGGTACATGGCGGCGTCGGCCCGCTTCAAGAGCTCCTCGCCGGAGTCGGCATCGTCGGGGTAGAGGGCGATGCCGATGGAGACGCTGAGGTAGAGCAGGTTGTCGAAGACCTTGAAGGGCCGGGTGAAGCCATGGGTGAGGCGATCGGCCTCCTTCCTGATGTCATCCTCGTCGTCGTAGCGGCGGATCACCACGAACTCGTCCCCGCCGTAGCGGGCCAGGAAGCTCTTTTCGGAGAGGATGGAGCGGATCCGGGCCCCGGTCTGGATCAGCAGCTCGTCGCCTGTCATGTGGCCCAGGGTATCGTTGACCTTCTTGAAGCCGTCCAGGTCGATGAACAGCAGCGCGAAGTGGGGGGAATGCTCCTTGTCCAGCAGCTTGTGCAGCTGCTCCAGGAAGCAGAAGCGGTTGGGCAGCTCGGTGAGCTGATCCTCGCTGGCCCGCTTGGCCAGCTCTTCCTCGAAGCGCTTCAGATCCTCCCGATCCGTGGCCAGCTGGCTGCGCATCTCCAGCAGATGGCGGGTGAGCTGATCAAGTTCGTCGTTGCCCCTGTGGGGCCTGAGCTTGGGCTCCTGGCCCAGGTTGTCCAGGCGCAGGTTCTGGGCGAAGTCCGACAGCCTGAGCAGGCGGAAGGTCACCACCCGCTGCACCAGTACCAGCATCAGCCCGGCGAACAACAGCGTATAGACGCACAGGGCGATGAAGGAGCCGCGGACCCTGTCCCAGGCGTAATTGCTGGCCGCCTCCTTGTTGAACACCAGCAGCAGCTCGCCGAGCTTGGTGTTGCCGTCCTGCTGGATGATGGGAAATTCCAGGCTGTGGCGCGCGCTCTCCCGGGGCAGCTGGCCGACCCGGACTTCCATGTCCAGCTCGCCCTTGACCTGGGCGAAGCTGGCGAAGGGCTGCTGGACCAGGTTTTCCAGGTTCAGCCGCACCCGGCTCTCATCGAAGTTCCACAGCGCCGCGGCCAGGGAGGGCAGGTAGCCGCTCTGGGTCTGCTTGACGGCGTCGTCGATACGGATCATGGCGGCGCGGTAATCCAGGAAGTACTGGATGGGGATGATCAGCATGATCATCAACACGGACAGGCCCACCGCGTAGGAGATCAGTCGGCGGCTCAATCTGGCTTGCTGTGCCTGGGCCATGGTGGTTCACCCGGTGGCGGAGATCCCTATAAGCATAGGCCAGCCGGGGTGAGAGCCGGCGCCGGATCCGGTAGAATGCGGGCCGCTGCAAAGTAGGAGTTCCAGATGCTGTTGAAGATCGTACGAAACGCCCTTGGCCTGCTGATCCGGGCCATCGACAAACTGACCCGGCCCCGTCCCCTGAAGCGTGACGGCCAGGCCCAGGCCGAGGTGGAAGCCCAGTGCCGCTCGCTTACCCTGTACCAGCTGCCCAACTGCCCCTTCTGCATCAAGACCAGGCGCACCCTGCACCGGCTGGCCCTGCCCGTGGCGCTGCGCAACGTGCAGCCCGGCTCCGAGCACCGGGCAGTGCTGGAAAAGGAGGGCGGCCGGATCCAGTCCCCCTGCCTGCGCATCGAAGAAGGCGGCCAGAGCCGCTGGCTGTACGAGTCCGGCGACATCATCGCCTACCTGGAAGACCGCTTCGGCCAGGCGGCCTGAGCAACAAAAAAGGCGCCCCTGGGCGCCTTTTCCTTTACTTGACCTCTTCCCCGGCGGCCTGCTTGTCCGCATGGTAGGAGGAACGGACCAGGGGGCCGCAGGCGGCGTGCTCGTAGCCCATGGCCATGGCCCTGTCGTGGAGTTCGTCGAACTCCGCCGGCGGCACGTAGCGGGCCACGGGCAGGTGGTGGCGGCTCGGCTGCAGGTACTGGCCCAGGGTCAGCATGGTGACGCCGTGGTCGCGCAGATCCTGCATCACCTGGGCGATTTCCTCGTTCTCCTCGCCCAGGCCCATCATCAGGCCGGACTTGGTGGGAATGTCCGGGTTACGCTCCTTGAAGCGCTTGAGCAGCTCCAGGGACCATTCGTAGTTGGCGCCGGGGCGGACCATCTTGTACAGGCGCGGCACGTTCTCCAGGTTGTGGTTGAACACGTCCGGCGGGGTCTCGGTGAGGATGTCCAGGGCGATGTCCATGCGGCCGCGGAAGTCCGGCACCAGGATCTCGATCTTGGTGTCCGGGCAGTGCTGGCGAATGGCCTTGATGCAGTCGGCGAAGTGCTGGGCACCACCGTCGCGCAGGTCGTCGCGGTCCACCGAGGTGATCACCACGTACTTGAGGCCCATGTCGCGAACGGTCAGGGCCAGCTTCTCCGGCTCCTCGGCGGACGGCGGCAGGGGGCGGCCGTGGGCCACGTCGCAGAAGGGGCAGCGGCGGGTGCAGATGTCGCCCAGGATCATGAAGGTGGCGGTGCCGTGGTTGAAGCACTCGGCCAGGTTGGGGCAGGAGGCTTCCTCACAGACGGAGTGCAGACCGTGCTTGCGCATGGCGCCCTTGATGTTCTCGATGCGCTGGGTGCTGGCCGGCAGCTTGACCCGCAGCCACTCGGGCTTGCGCAGCGTCTCGGTGGGCTGGGAGGGCAGCAGCTTCACCGGGATCAGGGCCATCTTGTCGGCATCGCGCATCTTGACGCCAGGTTCAATGCGTACAGTCTTGCTCATGGTTACAGTTCCAGTCCGTTAACCTCTTGCCAGCCGTCATAGCCCAGGCACTTGGCCAGGGCGGCTACCAGTCGAGGTTGTACTTCTTCTAGGGTGCTGGGGCCACCTTGGGTGGCGATTTGGGTCATTTCCATGCCCGCATAACCGCAGGGGTTGATGCGCAGGAAGGGCGTCATGTCCATGTCGACGTTCAGGGCCAGGCCGTGGAAGCTGCAGCCCTTGCGGACCCGCAGGCCCAGGGAACAGATCTTCTGCGCGCCCACGTAGACGCCGGGGGCATCGGGGCGGGGGGCGGCTTCGATGCCCCAGTGGGCCAGGGTGTCGACCACGGCGTTTTCGATCTGGCTGACCAGTTCGCGCACGCCCAGCTTGCGGCGGCGCAGATCCAGCATCACGTAGAGGACCTGCTGGCCCGGGCCGTGATAGGTGACCTGGCCGCCCCTGTCCACCTGCACCACGGGGATGTCGCCGGGCGCCAGCAGATGCTCTTCCTTGCCGGCCTGGCCCTGGGTGAACACGGGATCGTGCTCGACCAGCCAGAATTCGTCGACGGTCTCGCCGTTGCGGTTGTCGGTGAACTGCTTCATGGCCTGCCAGACCGGCTCGTAAGCCATGCGGCCCAGCTGGCGGATGCGCAGCTGATCAGAGGACATATTTGACCTTCTCGATGGCGCCAAGGGCCTTGTAGAGGCTTTCCACGTGATCCTTGGAGGTGACGGTGACCTGGACGGTCACGGAGATGTAGGTGCCCTTGCTGGACGGCCTGATCTCGGGGCTGTAGTCGCCGGGGGCGTGCTGCTGCACCACGGCCACCACCTGCTCCGCGAGGTGTTCATCGGCCTGGGCCAGCACCTTGAAGGGAAATTGGCAGGGGAATTCCAGCAATTCGTCAAATTGGGTCTGCATGCTACCACTCCAGACGTTAAACGGCGTAAGTGTACCAGAAAGTGATGAAAAAGGCGCCTTTCGGCGCCTTTGGATAGGGGGTCGGATCAGTGCCGTTACAAGGCTCAGCCCAGCCAGCCCTTGACCAGCAGGGTCAGGTAGTCCACCAGGCGGGAGAACCAGCCGCCTTCCTGGACCTCGTGCAGGGCCACCAGGGGATACTCGGCGATGTCCTCGCCGTCCAGTTTCAGGTGCAGGGTGCCGACCCGCTCGCCCTTGGCCAGGGGCGCCTTGAGCTCGCGGTCGAGCTGGAAGTCGGCCTTGAGATCCTTGGCGGCGCCGCGGGGGATGGTCACCGGGGTGTCGGTGAGGATACCCAGCTTGACCTCTTCCACGTTGCCCATGTAGATGCGCTGGCTGGCGAACTCTTCACCGGCCTGGAAGGGGGTGACGGTCTCGAAGAAACGGAAGCCCCAGTTGAGCAGCTTCTTGCTTTCGGCCTTGCGGGCCTGCTCGCTCTTGGTGCCCATGACCACGGAGATCAGGCGCATGCCGTCCTTGACCGCGGAGGCCACCAGGGAATAGCCGGCCTGGCTGGTGTGGCCGGTCTTGATGCCGTCCACTTCCATGGATCTGTCCAGCAGCAGGGCGTTGCGGTTGTACTGCTTGATGCCGTTGTAGGTGAAGGTCTGCTCGGAATAGAGCTTGTACTCCTCGGGCACGTCGCGGATCAGCGCCGCCCCCAGGGTGGCCATGTCACGGGCGGTGGTGAAATGGGTCTGGGAGTGCAGGCCGTGGGAGTTCTCGAACTGGGTGTCGAGCATGCCCAGGCGCTTGGCCTCGGCGTTCATCAGGTCGGCAAAGGCGCTCTCGGTGCCGGCGATGTGCTCGGCCATGGCCACGCAGGCGTCGTTGCCGGACTGGATGATGATGCCGCGGTTGAGGTCGCCGACGCTCACCTCTGTGCCCACCTCGATGAACATCTTCGAGGAGTCGGGGAAGTTCTTGGCCCAGGCCTTTTCGGACACCAGCACCTTGTCGTCGTTGCTGAGGTTACCGGCCTGGATCTCCTTGCCGATGATGTAGCTGGTCATCATCTTGGTCAGGGAGGCCGGGGGCAGGCGGTCGTCGGCATTGCCTTCGGCCAGCACCTTGCCGGTCTGGTAATCCACCAGGAAGTAGGCCTTGGCGCCTACCTCGGGCACCTGGGGGGTGATCCGTGCCGCATGGGCACAGAGGGAGGTGGCCATCAGGCCGACGGCAGCGAGTGAAGCAATGGCGTTTCGCATGGATCTTCAGTCTTTATCTTTCAAATCAAACAATATGATGCGTGCTCGGGGCCCGATTCTCAAGGCATCCCGTTACGGCGTCACTCCTTGGGTGCCCTGTAGACCTTGAACGGCTGTGGCACGTCCAGGTCTTTGAGCCGTTCAATCAGGGCCTCGGCATGGAGCTCGTCCCGGGCCGGGCCCAGCCGTACCTTGTACAGGCCCGGGGTCATGGCGATCTGGTAGCCGGTGCCCAGCAGGCCGGCAAGGCGCCTGGCCATGGCGTTGGCCCTGTCCTGGTCGCCGGTGGCGGCCACCTGCACGAAGATCTGTTTCTGCTCGCCCTTGAGCGGGGTCAGCACCGAGGCTTGTGTATCCGGCATCACCACCTCGATACGTACCGGCGCCGTGCCCGCCTTGAGCATGTCCAGCTTGTAGGCGGCGGCGTAGGAGAGATCGATGATGCGCCCCGGGTGGAAGGGGCCGCGATCGTTGACCCGCACCACCACCGTCTTCTGGTTGTTGAGGTTGGTGACCTTCACGTAGGAGGGCAGGGGCAGGGTCTTGTGGGCCCCGGACATGGCGTACATGTCGTAGGTCTCGCCGTTGGAGGTGGTGTGGCCGTGGAACTTGGTGCCGTACCAGGAGGCATGGCCCTGCTCGACGAAACCCTCGGCCTGCTTGAGCACCCGGTAGTGCTTGCCGCGCAGTTGATAGTCCCGGTTGCCCTGGGCGCTGTAGGGCTCGGCCCTGATCGGCACGTCCTGGACCTCGCCCAGCTCCGGGGGGCTGTCCGGGTAGGCGTCCACGGCCTGGCTGTAACGGCCGGCGTTGGGATCGTCCTCGGTGGGCACCGGCTTGGCGATGTCCTGGGACGGCGGGGCACTTTGACAACCGGCCAGGATCAGCAGCAACGGCGGCAGCGCCTTACGCATCGGCGCGCTCCTGTTTCAGCCACTGGGCCAGCTCCCACACCGCCCGGGCGTAGAGGGGCGATCTGTTGTAGCGGGTGATCACGTAGAAGTTGTGGAAGCCGATCTGGTAGTCGCTGCCCTCGGCCTGCTCGAAGGCGAACAGCTTGGCCGGGGTGGCGTCATCGGTGGCGATTCCCGGCACCAGGCCCAGAGCCTTGAGCTGGCCCAGGGTGCTGTCCAGTTCCAGGCCGGGCTCGGCGGCGACGGCCCTGGGATTGTCGGCCCTGGCCAGCACCGGCTCGTGCAGGCGCCAGCCGTGCCGGTGGAAGTAATTGGCCACGGAGCCGATGGCGTCCTGGGGGCTTGCGAACAGATCGCGCTTGCCGTCGCCGTCATAGTCCAGGGCGAAATGGCGGTAGCTGGAGGGGATGAACTGGCCCATGCCCATGGCGCCGGCGTAGGAGCCCTTGGGACTGTGCTGCCAGCCTTCCTCGCCCTTGAGCCTGAGGTACTGGCCCAGCTCTTTGAAGAAGAAATCGGCCCGGGGCGGGTAGTGGAAGCCCAGGGTATAGAGGGCCTCCTTGACGTGGTAGACGCCCATGTGGCGGCCGAAATAGGTCTCGACGCCGATGATGGCCACGATCACCTCGGCCGGCACCTGGAATTCGGCTTCGGCCCTGGCCAGGGTGTCGGCGTGCTCGCGCCAGAAGGCCAGGCCGGCATCGAGCCGGGCCTGGGTCAGGAAGATGGGCCGATACTGGTGCCAGGGCTTGGCCTCCCAGGGGGTGGCGATGGCGTCGAGGATCTTCTGGTTGGGCTCGAGGCCGGCCAGCTCCTGGCGTACCTCCTGTGCGCTCAGGCCGGCCAGCTCGGCCAGCTCGGCTATCTTGGTGTCGTTCGCCTGGGCGGCGCTGGTCAGCATTGTCAGGCTTAAAAGCAGGGCCTTCACTGGACCTCCTAGGTGCTCAGCATGCGTTTATGGGTATGGATCGACATCAGTACGCCGAAGCCGGCCATCAGGGTCAACATGGAGGTGCCGCCGTAGGACACCAGCGGCAGGGGCACCCCCACCACCGGCAGCATGCCGGACACCATGCCGATGTTCACGAAAACATAGATGAAGAAGGTCAGGATAATGGAGCCACCTAACAGCCGGCTGAACGCGGTTTGGGCCTGGGTGGCCATGTACAGGCCGCGGGTGACCACGGCCAGGTAAAGCAGCAGCAGGCAGACGACGCCCACCAGGCCGAATTCCTCGCTGAACACCGAGAAGATGAAGTCGGTGTGGCGCTCGGGCAGGAACTCCAGCTGGGACTGGGTTCCCTGCAGCCAGCCCTTGCCCCAGAGGCCGCCCGAGCCGATGGCGATCTTGGACTGGATGATGTGGTAGCCCGAGCCCAGGGGATCGCTCTCCGGGTTGAGGAAGGTGAGTACCCGCTGGCGCTGGTAGTCGTGCATCAGGAAGTACCAGAGGATGGGCACGAAGGCGCCGATGGCGATCAGGGCCGCCCCCACCAGGCGCCAGCTCATGCCGGCCAGGAACAGCACGAAGATGCCGGAGCAGGCGATCAGCAGCGAGGTGCCCAGATCCGGCTGCTTGGCGATCAGCAGGGTCGGCGCCAGCACCAGGGCCAGGCCGATCAGCAGCCGGCCCAGCCTGGGCGGCAGCGGCTGGCTGGCGATGTACCAGGCCACCATCATGGGCACGGCCAGCTTCATGATTTCCGAGGGCTGGAACTTGATCACCCCCAGATCCAGCCAGCGCTGGGCGCCCTTGCCCACATGGCCTACCAGCAGCACCGCCACCAGCATGGCGATGCCGGCCCCGAACAGGGGCACGGCCCAGCGCCGGAACACCTCCGGCGGGATCTGGGCCACGAACAGCATCACCCCCAGGGACAGGCCCCAGCGGATCACCTGGCGCTCGACCATGGCCATCTCCTGGCCGGAGGCGGAATAGACCACGGCCAGGCTGAGGCCCATCAGGCACAGCAGCAGCGCCAGCATCCAGCCGTCCAGATGCAGTCGGGCCAGGATACCGGGTTTCTTGGCCAGGTCGCTCATTAGGGCTTGCTCCTTGATGGCAGCCAGCTGCTGTCAAAATGAAGGCGGGCCAGCCGCCCGGGTTTCTTGGTCAGATCACTCATGACTGCCTTCTCCGCCTTGGTTGCCGTCGTCGACCAGGTAGGCGTCCATCATCTCCCGGGCCAGGGGGGCGGCACGCTTGCTGCCGCCGCCGATGACGTTCTCCAATGCCACCGACACCACTATCTGGGGGTCCTCGAAGGGGGCGAAGCCCACGTACATGGCGTTGTCCCGCAGGTGTTCGGCCACCTTCTCGGCCTCGTACTTGGCGTCCTGGGCGATGCCGGCCACCTGGGCGGTGCCGGTCTTGCCCGCCGAGCTGTAGGGGGCGTCCTTGAAGGCCTTGTAGCCGGAGCCGGTGATATGGCTGTTGGTCCTGTGCATGGCGTCCAGCACGTCCTGCCAGTACACGGGGTTGTCCAGGACTATGGCGTCCCGGTCTTCCGGTGGCAGCGGCAGTATGCCGCTGGTGCCGCCATAGGCCCTGAGCAGGCGCGGGGTGTGGTAGGTGCCCCTGTTGGCCAGGGTGGTGGTGGCGGTGGCCAGTTGCAGCGGCGTCACCGTCCAGTAGCTCTGGCCGATGCCGATGATCACCGTTTCCCCCCCGTACCAGGGCCTGTTGAGCCGGGCCCGCTTCCACTGCCGGGACGGCATCAGCGCCGAGATCTCCTCGTGGATGTCGATGCCGGTGTATTCACCGAAGCCAAAACGGGTCATCCACTGGCTGATCTTGTCGATGCCCAGATCCATGGCCAACTGGTAGAAATAGGTATCGCAGGACTCGGCGATGGCCCGTTTCAGATCCACCCAGCCGTGGCCCCAGGGTTTCCAGTCCCGGTACTTGTGATCGACATTGGGCAGCTGGAAGAAGCCCGGATCCCAGACCTTGGAATGGGGGCTGATCACCCCTTCCTCCAGGCCCACCAGGGCCAGCAGGGGCTTGACGGTGGAGGCCGGCGGATAGCGGCCACGGGTGGCCCTGTTGATCAGCGGCCGATCCGGGGAGTGCAGCAGGGCATTGTAGTTCTTGCTGGAGATGCCGCGCACGAACAGGTTGGGGTCGTAGGAGGGGGAGCTGGCCAGGGCCAGCACGCCGCCGTCCTTGGGATCCAGGGCGATGATGGAGCCGCGCTGGCCGGCCAGCAGCTCCTGGGCCTTGAGCTGCAGGTTGATGTCGATGTTGAGGTAGAGATCCTGGCCCGGCTCCGGCGGCTGGAAACGCAGGGTGCGGATCACCCGGCCGCGGTTGTTGACCTCCACCTCCATGAAGCCCACCTTGCCGTGCAGGCTGTCCTCGTAATAGCGCTCTATGCCCAGCTTGCCTATTTCGTGGGTGGCGGCGTACTGCTGGGTCAGGCCCTTCTCGTCCAGGCGCTTGAGGTCACGGTCGTTGATGCGGGCCACATAGCCCAGGGCATGGGTGAGCTTGTCCTTGAAGGGGTAGTAGCGCTTGAGGCGGGCCTCCACCGAGACCCCGGGGAAGCGGTGCTGGTTGACGGCAAAGACCGCCACCTGTTCCTCGCTGAGCTTGCCCAGCAGCGGGATGCGCTTGAAGCGGCGCACCCCCTTCATGGCCTTGCGGAAATCGTCGATGTCGTCCTGCTCCAGGCCAAGCAGGGCACTGAGCTCGGCCAGGCTCTGGTCCAGATCCTGGACCTGCTCCGGGATCACCTCCAGGGAGAACACCGGCCTGTTCTCGGCCAGCACCACGCCGTTACGGTCGTAGATGATGCCGCGGTTGGGGGCCACCGGCACCAGCTTGATGCGGTTGTCGTTGGAGCGGGTCTGGTAGATCTGGTGATCCTGGACCTGGATCCGGTAGAGGTTGGCCAGCAGGGCGCCCAGCAGCAGCACCACCACGGCCAGGCAGAACAGCGCCCGGCGCCAGAACAGCGATGATTCGAAGCCGTGATCCCGAATGGCGACGCGTCTGGGGCCCATCTTACTCCCTGTGGTACGGATGGTTGTTGTTCAGGCTCCAGGCCCGGTACAGGGCCTCGGCCATGACGATGCGCACCAGGGGGTGGGGCAGGGTCAGCCTGGACAGGGACCAGGACTGTTCGGCGGCCCGCTTGCACTCGGGGCTCAGCCCCTCGGGGCCGCCCACCAGTATGGCCACGTCGCGGCCGTCGTGCTGCCAGCGGGTCAGCTCCCTGGCCAGATCATGGGTGTCCCAGGGCTTGCCGGGGATGTCCAGGGTGACGACGCGGCAGCCCTGGGCCGCGGCCAGCATCTGCTGGCCTTCCTTGTCGAGGATGCGGGCCACGTCGGCGTTCTTGCCGCGCTTGCCGGCGGGGATCTCCACCAGCTCCAGGGCGCAGTCCCTGGGGAAGCGGCGCTGGTATTCGTCGAAACCGTCCTGGACCCAGGCCGGCATCTTGGTGCCGACGGCAATGAGCTTGAGCCGCATCAGCTCCAGAGCTTCTCGAGCTGGTAGAAGTCGCGGGTCTGCTCCTGCATCACGTGCAGCACCACGTCGCCCAGGTCCACCAGCACCCATTCGCCGGTTTCCTTGCCTTCCACGCCCAGCGGCTGCAGGCCGGCGTGCTTGGACTCGGTGATGACGTTCTCGGCGATGGCGTTGACATGGGTGCGGGAGGTGCCGCTGCACACCACGATGAATTCGGTCACGGAGGACTTGCCGCGCACGTCTATGGCCTGGATGTCGACCGCCTTGAGGTCGTCGGCCTTGTCTACAACAAACAGTTTCAGTTCTTCGCCGTTCATGGAGCTTCCAAAGAAAAAAATCGAATCGCCAAGTCTACCAGAAGCCGCTCAGCCCCGGTACAGGCCGTGCTCGTCTATGTAGCCGGCCACGGCATCCGGCACCAGGTAGCGCAGGCTCTGGCCGGCGGCGACCCTGGCCCTGATGTCGGTGGCGGAGATGGCCAGCTCGGTGGTGGCCAGGCAGCAGATCTGCCCCGGGCCCGTCACCTCACGGGGGTGTTCGACCAGCCTTTCCCGCAGGGGTTCCGCAAGCTGCTGTTTTTCCAGCACATGGCCGGGGCGGCAGCAGACCGCCAGGGAGCAGAGCTCAAGAATGCGCTGCCACTGGTGCCAGCTGGTGAAGGACAGCAGGCTGTCCATGCCCATGATGAACAGCAGCCCCCGCTGGGGGGCCTCGGCCTTGAGTTCCTGCAAGGTCAGCAGGGTATAGGAGGGGCTGTTCCGCCTGAGCTCGCGGTCGTCCACCACCAGGGTGGGGTTGTCACGCACCGCCAGCCTGGCCATGGCCAGGCGGTGGCGGGGGGCGCTGAGGGGATTGGCCCGGTGCGGCGGCACATGGTTGGGCAGCAGCGAGACCTGCTCCAGGCCAAAGGCCTCGCGGACCTCCTCGGCCATGCGCAGGTGGCCCAGGTGGATGGGATCGAAGGTGCCGCCGAACAGGCCCAGGGTGCTCATGAGGCGTAGCCGGGGCGAATGACGTCCAGGCGCGGTCGCTGGCCGGGGAAGAAGGCCAGGGTCAGATCCATCAGCCCGGGCCAGACGTCGCCGTCGTCGCTGAGCTTGAAATGCTGGTCCAGCCAGGCCAGGTGGCGCTGGATCTGCCGCAGGCGGCCGGCGCTCAGCTTACGCAGTGCCTTCTGGTAGAGGGGCTTGCGCTGGGGCGGCATGCGCCGCCTGGCCAGCTCGGCCTGGGGATCGGCGGCGCTGAGCAGGGCCAGCAGCTGCTCCAGCTCCCGGTCCAGGGCCCAGATCAGCAGCGGCGGCTCCAGGCCCTCCTCGCGGATCCGCGCCAGTACCCGCAGCGCCTTGGCGGCGTCGTCGCCGAGCAGGGCCTCTGTCCACTGGAAGAGATCGAAACGGGCATGGTCCAGTACCGCCGCCTCCACCATGGCCCTGTCCAGCTGGCCCTGGTGCAGCAGCGCCAGCTTCTGCACCTCCTGGCTGGCGGCCAGCAGGTTGCCTTCGGTGAAGGTGGCCAGCATGGCCAGGGCGTCCGGTGTGGCGTTGAGGCCCACCTGTTGCAGGCGCCGGCTCAGCCAGCCGGGGAACTGGCGTTCGTCCAGGCTGTAGATGGGCACGTAGAAGCCGGCCTGCTCCAGGGTCTTGAACCACTTGGCGCCGGTCATGCTCTTTTCGGCCCGGGGGCCGCGCAGCAGCAGGATGATGTCCGGGTTGGGGTTGGCCAGCAGCTCGGTGAGGGTACTGCGGCCCATGTCGTCCAGCTTGGTATTGAGATCCAGCTCGATGAGGCGGCGGGTGGCGAACAGCGACAGGGCGTGGTATTCGTCCCACAGCTGCTGCCAGTCGAAGCCGGCCTCCACGGCCAGCCTCAGCCTTTCCTCGGCGCCCCAGTCCCGGGCGTGGCTGCGCACCACATCCAGGGCCTCCTCCACCAGGAAGCTGTCATCGCCGAACACCATCACCAGGGGCGGCTGGTGGCGGCGCAGGTCCTGGTGCAGCTGGTGGGGGCGCACCTGCATGTCAGCGGCCCTGCTGGCTCAGCTGGGCCAGCAGCCGGCTGGCGGCCTCCCTGCGCATTTCCTCCAGCAGCAGCTGGCGTTCCCTGTCCTTGGCCAGGGTGCGGGTAGGATCGTCCTGGTAGTCCCGGCGCACTTCCACCTGGAAATCCAGAGGCTCAGCCTCTGGGCGGATCAGCTGCCAGTCCAGGGTGTAGATGAGCTCGTATTCGGCCACCTGGCCGGAGGCGAACAGGCTCAGGGTCTGGCGATCCAGCTTGTCCCTGATCAGATGCACCTGGGGGCCGCTGGCGCCCAGGGTGGCGCCGCCGCGCTCCAGTTGCTCGCGTACCAGCACGGTGGCGCGGGCGTAGCGGTCGAAGGAACTCAGGGACAGGGTGCGCAGCTCGTCGGGCAGCGCATGGCTGCCCTTGAGGTGGAATCCACAGCCGGCGGCCAGCAAAGTGACCGCCATCAACAGCCAACGCATGGCGTTACTCCTAGTTGGCAACGATGTTGAGCAGCTTGCCGGGCACATAGATCACCTTGCGCAGGGTCTTGCCGTCGGTGAACTTCTGTACCGCATCCTGCTCCATGGCCAGGGCCTGGACGCTGTCCTGGTCGGCGTCGGCGGCCACGGTGATCTTGGCGCGCAGCTTGCCGTTGACCTGGACCACCACCAGCTTCTCGTCCTCGACCATGGCCTTGGCGTCGGCCTTGGGGAAGTCCTGGTGCTCGATGTCGCCTTCGCCGCCCAGGGCCTGGTACATGGCGCGGGTCATGTGCGGGGCTATGGGGTGCAGCATCAGGGTCACGGCCATCAGGGCTTCCTGGAGCAGGGCACGGTCCTGGTCGCTGTCCTGGGGCGCCTTCTGCAGCTTGTTGAGCAGCTCCATGATGGCGGCGATGGCGGTGTTGAAGGTCTGGCGGCGGCCCAGGTCGTCGTCGACCTTGGCAATGGTCTTGTGCAGATCCCGGCGCAGGGCCTTCTGGTCGCCGCTGAGGGCTGCCACGTCCAGGGCCGGGGCCGGGCCCTTGGCGCTGTGGTCATGGGCCAGCTTCCACAGCCGCTTGAGGAAGCGGTTGGCGCCTTCCACGCCGCTTTCCTGCCACTCCAGGGTCAGCTCCGGCGGGGCGGCGAACATCATGAACAGGCGCACGGTGTCGGCGCCGTACTTGTCCACCATCACCTGGGGATCGATGCCGTTGTTCTTGGACTTGGACATCTTGGACATGCCGGCGTAGACCAGCTCGCGGCCTTCGTTGTCCACGGCCTTGGTGATGCGGCCCTTGTCGTCGCGCTCGACGGTGACGTCCAGGGGCGAGACCCACTCGCGGCCGCCGTTCTCATTCGTATAGTAGAAGGCGTCGGCCAGCACCATGCCCTGGCAGAGCAGACGCTTGAAGGGCTCGTCGGAGTCCACCAGGCCTTCGTCGCGCAGCAGCTTGTGGAAGAAGCGGGAGTAGAGCAGGTGCATCACCGCGTGCTCGATGCCGCCGATGTACTGATCAACGGGCAGCCAGTAGTTGGCCTTGGCCGGATCCAGCATGGCGTCGTCGCACTGGGCGCTGGTGTAGCGGGCGTAGTACCAGCTGGACTCCATGAAGGTGTCGAAGGTGTCGGTCTCGTGCTCCGCCGCCTGGCCGTTGTAGCTGGTCTGGCGCCACTGGGCGTCGGCCTTGATGGGGGAGTTGACGCCGTCCATCACCACGTCTTCGGGCAGGCGCACCGGCAGCTGGTCGGCGGGCACCGGCACGGTGCTGCCGTCTTCCAGGTTCAGCATGGGGATGGGGGCGCCCCAGTAGCGCTGGCGGCTGACGCCCCAGTCGCGCAGGCGGTAGTTGGTGGTCTTGCGGCCGCGGCCCAGGCTTTCAAGCTTGGCGGCGATGGCGTCGAAGGCGGCGTCGAAGTCCAGGCCGTCGAACTCGCCGGAGTTGACCAGCAGGCCCTTGTCGGTGAAGGCGGCCTGGTTCAGGTCGCACTCGGCCTCATCGGCGGGCTTGATCACCTGCTTGATGGCCAGACCGTATTTCTGGGCGAATTCGTAGTCGCGCTGGTCGTGGCCGGGGACGGACATGACGGCGCCGGAGCCGTAGTCCATCAGCACGAAGTTGGCCACCCATACCGGCACTTCCTCGCCGGTCAGGGGATGCACGGCCTTGAGGCCGGTGTCCATGCCCTTCTTCTCCATGGTGGCCAGCTCGGCCTCGGCGACCTTGTGGTGCTTGCACTCGTCCAGGAAGGCGGCCAGTTCGGGGCTCTTGGCGGCGGCTTCCTCGGCCAGGGGATGGCCGGCGGCGATGGCCACATAGGTGACGCCCATCAGGGTGTCGGGGCGGGTGGTGTAGACGGACAGCTGCTCGTCACGGCCGGCGACGCCGAAGTCCAGCTCGACCCCGAAGGAGCGGCCGATCCAGTGGCGCTGCATGGTCTTGACCTGCTCAGGCCAGCCTTCCAGGTCGTCCAGGTCGGCCAGCAGCTGGTCGGCATAGTCGGTGATGCGCACGAACCACTGGGGGATCTCCTTCTGCTCCACCGGGGTGTCGCAGCGCCAGCAGCAGCCGTCCACCACCTGCTCGTTGGCCAGCACGGTCTGGTCGTTGGGGCACCAGTTGACGGCGGAGGTCTTCTTGTAGACCAGGCCCTTGTCATGGAGCTTGGTGAAGAACCACTGTTCCCAGCGGTAGTAGTCGGGCTTGCAGGTGGCCAGCTCCCGGCCCCAGTCGTAGCCGAAGCCCAGGCGCTTGAGCTGGGCCTTCATGTAGTCGATGTTCTCGTAGGTCCACTTGGCCGGGGCTGTCTTGTTCTTGATGGCAGCGTTTTCCGCCGGCAGGCCGAAGGCATCCCAGCCCATGGGCTGGAGCACGTTCTTGCCCTGCATGCGCTGGTAGCGGGCGATCACGTCACCCAGGGTGTAGTTGCGCACGTGGCCCATGTGCAGCCTGCCGGACGGGTAGGGGAACATGGACAGGCAGTAGAACTTTTCCTTGCCGGCATCTTCGGTGGCGGTGAAGGTGCCGTTGGCTTCCCAGTGGCTCTGGACTTCGGGCTCGATCAGCTCCGGACGGTATTGCTCTTGCATCTTTGAATTCTGGGGGGTATGAGGATATTGATGCTAAGCATATCAAAGTGGGATCAGGGCCAACAACAGGCAAGGAGGATGCGTGCCGCTAAAAGCCTACAATCGCCTTCTGGAAGAAGTGAAACAGCGACTCAAGGACGCGCCCGTGGGGCAAAAGCTGGACGAGCTGGTGGACGAGGCCGCCGAGTTCCTCCACGCCGCCGGTGAGCTGACCAAGGACGAATGGGCCCTGGTCAAGGCCAAGCTGATGGACGACCTCAAGGCCCTCGACGAGCAGGAACAGGACTTGCCGCCCAGCGCCAAGGTGGAGGAGTTCTGGAAGTACCTGGCGGAGATGGCCGATCCTACCCAGCTGGTGTGGCGGGAGCTGGCCCGGGACTTTGCTCATCCCGAGGGCTACCAGAGCGGCGACGTGTTGGGTTTTGGCGCCCTGCGCTGCCAGAAATGCGGTTTCGTGCTGCACTTCTACCATCCCGACCGTATCCCGGACTGCCCCCAATGCGGCCACGACCGTTTCCAACGGGAACAACCATAAAAAAGCGCCCCTCGGGGCGCTTTTTTAATGGTGGCGCAGCCGCCAGGCCAGCAGCAACAGCGGCAGCAGGGTCCACAGCCAGAGGCTGCCGAAGCGGGCGTAGGGGGTCTGGCCCTCCACCAGGGGCAGCTCGTCGGTGAGCACGGCCGGCACGAAGCGGGGCAACAGCCGCCGCAGCCGGCCGTCCGGGCCTATGGTGGCGGTGACGCCGTCGTTGGTGGCCCTCAACATGGGCCGGCCCAGCTCCCTGGCCCTGACCTGGGCTATCTGCAGGTGCTGCCAGGGGCCTATGCTGTCGCCGAACCAGGCGTCGTTGGAGACCGTCATCAACAGGTCGGTGTCCGGGCCGACATTGCGCCGCCACTCGTCGCCGAAGGCCACCTCGTAGCAGATGGCCATGGCGGCCTTGAGGCCGCTCAGGTGCAGGTTGGCCTGGTCGGCCGGGCCCCGGTCGAAGTCGGACATGGGCAGGTTGAAGAAGGGCGCCAGGGGCCTGAGCAGATCGCCAAAGGGCACGAACTCGCCTATGGGCAGCAGGTGGTGCTTGTTGTAGCGGTTGGCACCGCCGTACCGGTAGTCACCATTGAGGACGATGACGCTGTTGTAGTAGCGGTTGCCGAGCTGATCGTAGTCGATGATGCCGGTGATCAGGCTGGTGCCGCGGAAGGCGGCGCTGTCGTCCAGGCGGTGCAGGAAGTCCTGCTCGAAGGGCTCGATGGAGGGCACGGCCGCCTCCGGCCAGAGCAGGATGTCGGCGTCCATGTGCGGGCGGCTGAGGTCCTGGTAGCGCAGCAGGGTCGGCCAGAGGCTGTCCGGATCCCACTTGATGCTCTGCTTGATGTTGCCCTGGACCAGGGCCACGGTGCGGCTCTGGCCGCTTTCCGATACCCAGCTCTGGGGCAGCAGGGCGCTGGCCAGGGGCAGCAGGGCCAGCATCGCCCAGCGCCAGTGGCGGCGCTGCCAGGCCAGAGCCAGGGCGCCCGTGCTAAGCAGCAGGGCCAGGCCGGCCAGGGCCTCGCCGCCGATGGGCATGAGGTTGCCGAAGGGGCTATGGAGCTGGCTGGTGCCGAGGTTGAGCCAGGGGAAGCCGGTCAGCAGCCGGCCCCGCAGCCATTCCGCCAGCAGCCAGAGCACCGGCAGGGCCAGCAGGTAGCGGGCGGCGTTGGCGACGGGGAAGTAGCGGTTGAGGCAGTAGCCGACCAGGGCCGGATAGAGGCTGAGGTAGGCGGCCAGCAGCGCCATCAGCGCCAGGCTGGCAATGAGCGGCAGGCCACCGAACTGGGCCATGGACACATGCACCCAGCTGATGCCGGTGGTGAACAGGCCCATGCCGAAGGCAAAGCCCAGAGCCGCGCCCTGGCCCGGGCTCCTGTCCTGCAGGGTGGCCAGCCACAGCGGCAGGGCCAGCAGCAGCAGCCAGGCCTGGTGATAGGGGGCAAAGGCCAGGTGGCTGAGGGCGCCGGCCAGCGCTGCCATCAGCAGGGCCGGCCAGGTCAGGGCCTTGGGGGTCATTCGCCGTTGTCTTCGTCGCCGGGCAGGGTCACCTGCAGCTGCTGCAGGCGGCGCTTGTCGGAGCGGGTCACCTTGAAGTGGAATTCACCTATGCTGACTTCCTCGCCCCGGGCCGGCAAGTGGCCGAAGGCGTGCAGCACCAGGCCGCCGACGGTATCTACTTCCTCGTCGGAGTAGCTGGTACCGAAGAAGGCATTGAAGTCGTCGATGGGGGTCAGGGCCGCCACATTGTATTTGCGGGAGGTGAGGCGGCGGATATCGTCGCCGGTTTCTTCCTCGGCGTCGTATTCGTCTTCGATCTCGCCGACGATCTCCTCGAGGATGTCCTCTATGGTGACCAGGCCGGAGACGCCGCCGAATTCGTCCACCACTATGGCCATGTGGAAGCGGCCGGAGCGGAACTCCTTGAGCAGCACGTCGACCCGCTTGGATTCGGGGACCACCACCGCCGGGCGCATCACCTGCTCGATGTCGAAGGGCTGCTCGGACTGGCCGAAGCCGAACTTGAGCAGATCCTTGGCCAGCAGTATGCCTTCCACGTGATCCTTGTCTTCGTTGATGACCGGGAAGCGGGAGTGGGCGGATTCGATGACGATGGGCAGGAATTCATCGACGCTCTGGCTCTTGTCGATGGCGACGATCTGGGAGCGGGGGATCATGATCTCCCTCACCCGCATGTCGGCCACCTCCAGTACGCCCTGGATCATCTCCCGGGTCTGGTCGTCGATCAGTTCGCGCTCTGAAGCGTTCTGGATGACCTCGGCGAGGTCTTCGCGGTTTTGCGGCTCATCGGTGAACAGCTGGCTCAGCTTTTCCAGCCAGCCCTTGGATGAGCCTTGGCTCGAGTGGGGGTTGTCGTCGCTCATTGTCCCTTAGACCAACAGTCAAACATCTTGGATACGGTAGGGATCCGGGTAACCCAGTTCCGCCAGCAGGGCTTTCTCACGGGCTTCCATCACCTCGGCATCCTCGTCCTTTATATGGTCATACCCCAGCAAATGCAAGGTGCCGTGGATGACCATATGGGCCCAGTGGGCCTGCAGGCTCTTGCCCTGCTCGGCGGCCTCGTGGGCCACCACGGGGGCGCAGATCACCAGGTCGCCCAGCAGCGGCAGTTCGATGCCGGGCGGTGCCTCGAAGGGGAAGGACAGCACATTGGTGGGCTTGTCCTTGCCGCGGTACTGGTGGTTGAGGCTACGGCTCTCTTCCTCGTCGACAAGGCGGATGGTGAGCTCCGTCTCGTCGCGGCCGCTGCCGGCCAGGGCGGCGGTGACCCAGGTCTCCAGCTGGGCCTGGTCGGGCAGGTCGCAGGCCTCGGTGGCCAGTTGCAGATCCAGGTAGAGGGTCATGCCTTGTCGTCCTTCTGTTCGGCCTTTTCGGCTTCCTTTTTGGCCTTGGCGGCGTCCCTGGCCCTGGTCTGGGATTCCTCGTGGGCCTCGTAGGCCTGGATGATCCGCGACACCACGGGGTGGCGGACCACGTCGCCGGCCTGGAAGAAGTTGAAGGACACCTCGTCCACGTCCTTGAGCACCTCGATGGCGTGGCGCAGGCCGGAGCGGACGTTGCGGGGCAGATCCACCTGGGTGATGTCACCGGTGATCACCGCCTTGGAATTGAAGCCGATGCGGGTCAGGAACATCTTCATCTGCTCGACCGTGGTGTTCTGGCTCTCGTCCAGGATCACGAAGGCGTCGTTGAGGGTGCGGCCGCGCATGTAGGCCAGGGGCGCCACTTCGATGACGTTGCGCTCGATGAGGCGCTCCACCTTCTCGAAGCCCAGCATCTCAAAGAGGGCGTCGTAGAGGGGCCTCAGGTAGGGGTCCACCTTCTGGCTGAGGTCGCCGGGCAGAAAGCCCAGCTTCTCGCCCGCTTCCACGGCGGGACGGGTCAGCAGGATGCGGCGGATCTCCTGGCGCTCCAGGGCGTCCACGGCGCAGGCCACCGCCAGGTAGGTCTTGCCGGTGCCGGCCGGGCCCACCCCGAAGCTGATGTCGTGGTGGAAGATGTTGTGGATGTACTGGCCCTGGTTGGGGGTGCGGGGCTTGATGACGCCGCGCTTGGTCTTGACGAAGATCTCCTTGCCCAGGCTGTGGTGATCGCCTTCCTGGTCCAGCACCTTGAGCTCCTGGATGGCCAGGTGCACCTGCTCCGGATCCAGATCCGGGGCCTGGCCCTTGACCGGCGCCGTCTCCACGTACAGGGACTTGAGCAGCTCGGTGACCGCCTTGGTCACCAGGGGCTTGCCGAGGACCTGGAACAGGTTGTCCCTGTAGTTGATCTCCACGCCCAGGCGGCGCTCGATCTGCTTGAGGTTGTCGTCGAAGGGGCCACAGAGCGCGGCCAGCCTGTCCAGGTCGGCCGGCTCCAGGTGGACTTGGGTGGTGATCAGTTGGCTAGCCAAAGCGTCCTCTTAGGCTTGGGGGTTGAAGGTGGCCACGCCCAGCTCGTCGGGCTGGCTCTCGGCCTGGCGGGCGTTGACCTGGGCCATCAGCTCGGCCGGATTCACCGCCACCCGCAGGCCCATTTGTGGCTCGGTACGCACCACAGTGCCGCGCAGGGAGTGGGGCAGCACCTCGGTGATTTCCACGTCCACGAAGGTGCCGATCAGGCGGTGGTCGCCCTCGAAGTTGACTACCCGCATGTTCTCGGTGCGGCCGCGCAGCTCCATGGGGTTCTTCTTGGAGGGGCCTTCCACCAGGATGCGCTGCACCGTGCCGTGCATGCGGCGGCTGATCTGCATGGCCTGCTGGTTGATGCGCTCCTGCAGTATGTACAGGCGCTGCTTCTTGGTGTCTTCGCTGACGTCGTCGGGCACGTCCGCGGCCGGGGTGCCGGGGCGGGCGGAGTAGATGAAGCTGAAGCTCTGGTCGAAGGCCACATCACTGATCAGCTTCATGGTCTGCTCGAAGTCCTCGTCGGACTCGTTGGGGAAGCCGACGATGAAGTCGGAGCTGATGCAGATGTCCGGGCGGGCCTCGCGCAGGCGGCGGATCTGGGACTTGTATTCCAGGGCGGTGTGGCCCCGCTTCATCAGGGTCAGGATGCGGTCGGAGCCGCTTTGCACCGGCAGGTGCAGGAAACTGACCACCTCGGGGGTATCGCGATAGACCTCGATGATGTCGTCGGTGAACTCCACCGGGTGGCTGGTGGTGTAACGGATGCGGTCGATGCCGTCGATGGCCGCCACCAGGCGCAGCAGCTCGGCAAAGGAGCAAATCTCGCCTTCATGGGTTTCGCCGCGGTAGGCGTTGACGTTCTGGCCCAGCAGGTTGACCTCGCGCACGCCCTGCTCGGCCAGCTGGGCGATTTCATAGAGCACGTCGTCCAGGGGGCGGCTCACTTCCTCGCCGCGGGTGTAGGGCACCACGCAGAAGGAGCAGTACTTGGAGCAGCCTTCCATGATGGAGACATAGGCGGTGGGGCCTTCGGCCTTGGGCTCGGGCAGGCGGTCGAACTTTTCGATCTCCGGGAAGGAGACGTCCACTATGGGGCTCTTGTTGCCGCGCACCGAGTTGATCATCTCGGGCAGGCGATGCAGGGTCTGGGGACCGAAGACGATGTCCACGTAAGGGGCGCGTTCGCGCAGGGCGTCACCTTCCTGGGAGGCCACGCAGCCACCGACACCGATCACGAGAGCGGGATTCTTGTCCTTGAGCATTTTCCAGCGGCCCAGCTGGTGGAAGACCTTTTCCTGGGCCTTCTCGCGGATGGAGCAGGTGTTCAGCAGCAATACGTCCGCCTGTTCCGGCTCCTCTGTGACCGTCATGCCATGGGTGCTGCCCAGCAGATCCGCCATCTTGGACGAATCGTACTCGTTCATCTGGCAACCCCAGGTTTTGATGTGCAACTTCATGCCCAACTCTCGCTTACCACTACTTCGGGACGGAAAATGACCGCGTATTCTAACCCAAGTACCAGAGCCTCACCATAGCCGCTGGCGGGTGGTGATGAGGCCGCCCCAGGTGATCAGTATGGCCCCGAGCCAGAACAGTGCATCCTGGCCTTCCTGCCACAGCAGCCAGCCGAGGCCCGCGGCGTAGAGCACGCTCAGGTAGGACAGGGCGCCGATGCGCCCCGGGCTGGCCAGGGCGAAGGCGCGGGTCATCAGTATTTGGCCGAGGCCTGCCAAAAGACCCATGGCAAGCATGCCTGCCCAGGCCAGGGGCGAGCCCGGCTGCCAACCCAGGGGCAGGGGCAGGGGCAGCAGGGCGATCAGGGTGGACAGCAGGCTGAAGTAGAACACCACCTTGGTGGGGGATTCCTCCCGGGTCAGGCGGCGGATGGTGACCTTGGTCAGGGCCACCAGCACGGCGGCGGCCAGGGCAATGAGCAGCACCAGCTCCAAGCTGCCCTGCCAGGGCTTGAGAATAAGGGCGACGCCGGTGAAGCCGATGGCCATGGCCAGCCAGGACAGGCGGCTGGTGCCTTCCCCCAGCCACAACCGGGCTATCACAGGCATGAAGAAGGGCGCCACCAGCAGCACCAGCACCGCCTGGGCCAGCTTGAGGTGGGCTATGGCATAGAAGAAGGCGTACATGGCGGCAATGCCGGCAATGGCCCTCAGCAGGTGCAGCGGCAGCAGCCTGGGCCGGCCCACCTCCTGGCGGTGGCGCCAGGCCCAGGGCAGCAGCATCAAGGTGGCCAAGAGGCTTCTGAAGAACACCAGTTGCGGCTGGGAGAAGTCGTCGGCAAGCCCCTTGACCAGGGCGCTGACGGCGGCAAAGCAAAGCTCGGCCAGGGCCAGCAGCAGGGCGCCGCGGGCAACATCGGACATGAAACGGCGATTCCAATACGGCTAGGGGCCGGGAGTCTAGCATAGAAAGGGCCGCCTCTTGGCGGCCCTGCAATACTGACGTCAATACTGCTTAGAAATTGACATACCACTTTTCGTTGTCGGCCATGGCCACGTCCCTGATGGTCACGATACCCAGGCGCCCTCTCTTGCGCAGCATGGCCGCTGTCTTGTCGGCGCCGTGGATCTGGGCGAAGTCGTAGATTTCCTCGCCGTTACAGACCACCTTCTGAACCACTGTGGGGTAACGCAGTCGATACTCCTGCATGGTGCTGGACAAGCCGAGCCTGTCGTTTTGCATGGTCTCCTTGCAAACCTGCACCAAGGCGCCTTCGATATAGGGATCCATGGCGGCCTGGCTGGGTGCGGCCATCATCAACAATCCGGCAGATGCCAGGGCCGGCAGCAGGATGGTTCTCTTGTTCATGGTTTCCTCCTCACTCGGAACGAGTGGCCTTAGTTGGCACTCGATTAGACCTGTATCCCGAGCCGGTCATTTCTTGCGCAAATGTAATTATCCCTCCGAGATGTAAGCAGATGTTTCAGGTCTTGGGTCGGGAGCATTCAGGGGTACAATGGCGACCAAGCAAGACAGCGAGACAGATTGCATGGAAAGGGACATAGTGATCCTGGGTGGCGGCATGGTCGGTGCCGCCACGGCGCTGGCCTTGAGCCGGCATGGCATGAGGACGGTGCTGGTGGAGGCGAGCGCTGAGATCAGGGTCGAACCTGGCTCTGCGCTGGATCCCAGGGTCAGTGCCATCAGCCAGGGCAGCATCCGCTTCCTCAGCGAGCTGGGAGCCTGGGACCCACTCCCCAAAGCGCGTGTGCAGCCTTACCGGCGCCTGGAGGTGAGCCAGAGCCAGGGGGGCCAGTGCCAGTTCCAGGCTGCCGAGCTGGGCCTGGGACAGCTCGGCGCCTTCGTGGAGAACCGGGTGTTGCAGCAGGCCCTGTGGCAGGCCTTGCCGGACAGCGTCGAGACCCATCTTGGCAGCAGGGCCGTAGCCTTCGCTCACCATGAGGGCGGTGTCCAGCTGGAGCTGGACAGCGGTGACAAGATCACGGCCAGGCTGGCGGTGGCGGCAGAAGGGGCCAACTCCTGGTTGCGTGGCCAGGCCGGTATCGGCCTCACCGGCTGGGAATATCGCCAGCACTGCCTGCTGGTGGCCGTGAAGACAGATGGCCGTGATGCCGACACCACCTGGCAGGAATTCCAGCCCAGTGGGCCCAAGGCCTTCCTGCCGCTCTATGACAACCAGGCCGTGCTGGCCTGGTACGACAGCCCGGCGCGGATCCGTGAACTGGCGCAGATGACGCCGGCCCGGCTGGCGCAGGCCATTGCCCAGTGCTACCCAGAGCGGTTGGGAGCCGTGACGGTGATCAAGGCCGGCGCCTTCCCCCTGGTGCGGCGCCATGCCCAGCACTACCACCAAAACGGCGTGGTGCTGGTGGGGGACGCGGCCCACACCATCAATCCCCTGGCCGGCCAGGGTGTCAACCTGGGCTTCAAGGATGCGCAGGTGCTGGCCGAAGAAGTGGGCGGCGCCTTCGGCCGTGGCGAGGCCTGGTGGCAGGATGGGGGGCTGGCGCGTTACCAGCGCCGCCGCCGCCCGGATAATCTGCTGATGCAGACTGCCATGGATGCCTGCTACAAGGGTTTCTCCAACGACAGCCAGCCCTTGGCCAGGCTGCGGGGCCTGGTGTTGAGTGGCCTGGACATGGCCGAGCCCATCAAGAAGCGGGTGCTGAAATACGCCGCCGGGCTGTAACAAGAAAGCCGCCCTTGGGGCGGCTTTTTCGTACCTTCCTGTGGGGAAGGCAATAAAAAACCCGCCATAGGCGGGTTCAGGGAATAATGGCTGGAGTACCAGGATTCGAACCTGGGAATGGCGGGATCAAAACCCGCTGCCTTACCGCTTGGCGATACTCCAACGAAACTTTTGTGAGGCTTGTTGTATTAACCAGCCTTTAAATAATGGCTGGAGTACTAGGATTCGGACCTGGGCAAGGTGCCGGGGTAAAATCCCGTACTTTCAGCACTGATGTTCTGCAACGAGAACATCGAAATAATGGCTGGAGTACCAGGATTCGAACCTGGGAATGGCGGGATCAAAACCCGCTGCCTTACCGCTTGGCGATACTCCAGCAAAGATGGTGGCTACGGCGGGATTCGAACCTGCGACCCCATCATTATGAGTGATGTGCTCTAACCAGCTGAGCTACGTAGCCATGTTCTTTGAGCGGGCAATTATGGTGAAAGCAATTAGCTTCGTCAACCGCCTGCCGGCTCGACTGCTTGCCTTTTGGCCAGCATGGTGCCCGTTACTAGAACCAGCACCGGAAGTAATGGCTGGAGTACCAGGATTCGGACCTGGGCAAGGTGCCGGGAGCAAAACCCGCATCTCCAACCTGAATGCCCGTCATGACAACCGGCATTAGCGAAAATGGCTGGAGTACCAGGATTCGGACCTGGGCAAGGTGCCGGGAGCAAAACCCGTATCTCCAACCTGAATGCCCGTCATGACAACCGGCATTGACGAAAATGGCTGGAGTACCAGGATTCGAACCTGGGAATGGCGGGATCAAAACCCGCTGCCTTACCGCTTGGCGATACTCCAGCAATGGTGCGGAAGGAGAGACTTGAACTCTCACGCCTCGCGGCGCCAGAACCTAAATCTGGTGCGTCTACCAATTCCGCCACTTCCGCGTTCATGGTGGCTATGGCGGGATTCGAACCTGCGACCCCATCATTATGAGTGATGTGCTCTAACCAGCTGAGCTACATAGCCACGTCATTGAACGGCGCGAATTATGCCGAGCCCCGAGGGGAGCGTCAATAGCTAAGATTGGCGCGTCGGCGCGTTTGCCCATTGTTTAAACAAAAACGGGGCCGAAGCCCCGTTTTCCCACATTCAAGGTGCGATCAGACGTTGAAGCGGAAGTGGATCACGTCGCCGTCCTTGACGATGTAGTCCTTGCCTTCCAGGCGCCACTTGCCGGCCTCCTTGGCACCCTGTTCACCGTTGTTGGTCACGTAGTCGTCGTAGCCCACCACTTCGGCGCGGATGAAGCCCTTCTCGAAGTCGGTGTGGATCTTGCCGGCGGCCTGGGGGGCGGTATCGCCAATCTTGATGGTCCAGGCGCGCACTTCCTTGACGCCGGCGGTGAAGTAGGTCTGCAGGTTAAGCAGCTCGTAGCCGGCGCGGATCACCCGGTTCAGGCCCGGCTCATCCTGGCCCAGCTCGGCCAGGAAATCGGCCTTCTCGTCGTCGTCCAGCTCGGCGATTTCGGACTCGATGGCGGCGCAGACCGGCACCACCACGGCGCCCTCGGTGGCGGCGATGGCGCGCACTTCGTCCAGCATGGGGTTGTTGTCGAAGCCGTCTTCATTGACGTTGGCGATGTACATGGTGGGCTTGCCGGTCAGGTAGTTCTGGTAGCCCATGGCGGCCTTGTCGTCGGCGTCCAGATCCAGCATGCGCAGGGTCTTGCCGTCCTGGAGCTGGGGCAGGATCTTCTCCAGCACCGCCTGCTCGGCCTTGGCGTCCTTGTCGCCGCCCTTGGCACGCTTGGCGACCCGCTGCAGGGCGCGCTCGGCCTGTTCCATGTCGGACAGCACCAGCTCGGTGTTGATGACGTCGATATCTTCGGCCGGGCTGACCTTGCCGGCCACGTGGACGATGTTGTCGTTGTCGAAGCAACGCACCACGTGGGCGATGGCGTCGGTTTCGCGGATGTTGGCCAGGAACTTGTTGCCAAGGCCCTCACCCTTGGAGGCGCCTTCCACCAGGCCGGCGATGTCCACGAACTCCATGGTGGTGGGCAGGATGCGCTGGGGATTGACGATCTCGGCCAGCTTGTCCATGCGCAGATCCGGCACCGGTACCACGCCGGTGTTGGGCTCGATGGTACAGAAGGGGAAGTTGGCCGCTTCGATACCGGCCTTGGTCAGGGCGTTGAAGAGGGTGGACTTGCCCACGTTGGGCAGGCCGACGATACCGCATTTGAATCCCATGTCAGGCGTCCTCGGGTCTCACGCCTTGAAGGCGTGCAGACGGTTCATGGCTTTGGTCATGCCGGCATCGAAAAGCAGCTCGGTGGCGTTGAGGGCTTCGTCGATGGCGGCGTCGATTTTGTCTTGTTCGGCTTTGGGGGCCTTGCCCAGGACAAAGCCGGTCACCTTGTTGCGGTCGCCCGGATGGCCGATGCCGATGCGCAACCGGTGGAAATTCTTGTTGTTGCCCAGCTTGGCGATGGTGTCCTTGAGGCCGTTGTGGCCGCCGTGGCCGCCGCCCTGCTTGAAGCGGGCTACCCCTGGGGGCAGGTCGAGCTCGTCATGGGCCACCAGTACGCTCTCGGGAGGAATTCGGAAGAAATTCGCCATGGCGGCGATGGCCTTGCCGGACAGGTTCATGAAGGTGTTGGGCACCAGCAGACGCACGTCCTTGCCGTGGATGGTGATCCGGGCGGTGTGGCCGAAGAATTTGCTTTCCAGGGAGAGGCTTTGGTGGTGGCGACGGGCCAGGTTCTCGATGAACCAGACGCCGGCGTTATGACGGGTCGCAGAATAATCGGGGCCTGGATTACCCAGGCCCACCAGCAGTTGAATATCGCTCACGCTTTACTCAGCCGCTTCTTCACCTTCGCCTTCGGCGGCTTCGACAGCTACCTTGGAAGCGTTGATGGTCACAACGGCTTGGTCGTGGTCTTCACCCTTGGTCAGTTCGACCAGGGAAACACCGGCCGGCACCTTCAGGTCGGACAGGTGCAGGGTCTGACCTACTTCCAGGTCTGCAACGTTAACCTCGATGAACTCGGGCAGGTCCTTGGGCAGACAGGTGATTTCCACTTCGGTGGCCTGGTGAGCAACAACGTTGCCCTGCTTGGCGATCACTTCTTCGTTGATGAAGTGAACCGGAACCTTGGTGTGCAGCTTCTGGGAAGCGTCAACACGCAGGAAGTCGATGTGGGTCACCTTCGGCTTGAAGGGGTGACGCTGCATGTCCTTGACCAGAGCTTCGACCTTCTCGCCGCCGATGTTCAGGGTCAGGATGTGGGTGTAGAAACCTTCGTCTTCCTGAGCAACGATGATCTTCTTGTGATCCAGGGTCAGGGAAACGGGGTCTTTACCGGCACCGTACAGGATGGCCGGGATCTTGTCCTCGCGACGCAGGCGGCGGCTCGCACCTTTCCCCAGGTCGGTACGGATTTCAGCATCAAAAGTGTAAGACATGGTATTACTCCAAGTAGATTTGTCTGAGCCGGCTGCCCGCGACCAAGCAACCGACTACCGGCAAGCCGGGCACCAAGCCCGACAAGCGGCGCGATAGTCTAGCAAATCACCAGCGGCGGCGACAACCGCTTAAGCGGCTAGTTGCTGTGCAGGGCCAGGCGGTTGCCTTCGCTGTCGCGGATGATGGCGCGCCAGCCGAAGGGGCCCAGGGCATGCCGCTCTTCCAGCACCTTGCCGCCCAGCCGCTCCACCTGGGCGACGGCCTCGTCCAGGCGGCCGTCCACATTGAGGTAGGGCAGGGGGCCGGAGACGTTGGCGGCATGGCCGTTGTGCACCAGGCAGAAGGCCACCTCGTCGTCGCCGTGGCGCACCACACCGAGGGCGCCGCCGTCGAAGCTTTCCTTGGCCACCGGCCTGTCCAGCACCTGCTGGTAGAAGGCGATGGCCCTGTCCAGATCCTGCACCGGGATATCCATCCATACGAGGGCGTGACTCATGGTCTGACTCCTGTGTTAGTCTCGAGGCGTTACCACTATATAGATAAGGATGGCGACAGATGGGACTTTTCAGCGGCCTGATGGGCCACGGCAGCGAGGTGGACGGCGACAGGCTTGACGAGCTGTTCGGCCCGGTGCTGGTGGAGGGTGAGCAGGTGGACAAGGCCTTCCAGCTCATTCGCGACCTGTTCGTGTTCACCAACAAGCGCCTGGTGCTGGTGGACAAGCAGGGCCTGACCGGCAAGAAGATGGAGATGCTGTCCATCCCCTACGGCAAGATCACCAAGTACAGCTTCGAGACTGCCGGCCACTTCGACATGGACGCGGAGATCCGCCTCTGGGTCGGCTCCGAGCCCGAGCCCATCAAGAAGGAGATCGCCCGCGGCACCGATATCCGCGAACTGTACCAGGTGCTGTCCAGCCACCTGCTGTGAACGAAGCCACCCGCCAGTAAAAAGCCGCCTTAGGGCGGCTTTTCTTATTCAGACGGCCATGGCCAAGGCGGTCTGCGGCTCCCGCCAGTGGATCAGGCTCAGGGCCTGGTCGGTGTCGAACAGGGTGCGGCCGGCCAGGGCATTGATGATGGTGGCAGAGCGCCAGCACATCAGGCTCATCTGGGGTTCGGCGATGCCGAGGCTGTAGCGGCCGGCATTGACGGCAAAGATGCGGTTGCTGTCCGGGCCCTGCCAGCGTACCCGGAAATCCCGCTCCAGTTGCAGCTGGCCCTGGTCGTCCAGGGCCAGCCTGTCCCTGATGGGCGCCAGGTAGGCCGGCAGCTGCTGGCCGAAGCCGGTGGCCAGGATCACCAGATCGGCCTGGCGCTGGCCGTGCCGGCCGTCCAGCTTGTTGCGGTAACCGACTTGGAAGCCACCGTCCCGGCTCAAGGTCGTCAGGGTGCGGCCCGGCATCAGCTCCACCCTGGGCAGATCGCCGCGCACATGGCCCTCGTAGAGCCGTTGGTAGAGGGCCTTGAGGGTGTCCGGGGAGATGCCGTCCGAGGCCAGCTTCTGTTCGTCGACGATGCGGCGCTTGGTGGCGCCGGGCAGATCGAAGAAGGCGTCCAGGTACTGGGGGGTGAAGTACTCGTTGGTGAAGGGCGCCTCGTCCAGGGGCTCGAAGTTGGCGCGGCGGGACAGCCAGCAGACGCTGGCGGGCCGGCCCCAGTGGCTGTCGAGCAGGGCCTGCACCACTTCGGCGCCGGACTGGCCGCCGCCCACCACCAGCACCTTGCGGCCTTCGGCGCTGAAGTCGCGCCTGGCGATATTGATGGCGTGGAAACAGTCGTCGCCCAGGTGCGCCCTGGCGCAGTCCGGCACCTGGGGCGGTTTGCCGCTACCCAGGCAGAGGTTGTTGGCCAGCACGGGCGCGCGGCCGTCCTTGAAGTGCAGCTCGAAGCTAGCACCACTGAAGTCCACCGCCGCCACGGCGCTGTCGAAGTGCAGGCTGTCCAGCCGGCTTGCCGCCCAGGCCAGGTATTGGCCGTACTCGAAGCGGCTGATGGCCGGCAGCTCGGCGGACAGGAACTGGTAGAAGCGCTTCTGGCTGACCAGGTAGTTGAGGAAGCTGTAGGGGCTGGTGGGCGCTACACCGGTGACCAGATCCTTGAGGTAGGAGGTCTGCAGCCGCACCCCGGGCAGCAGCATGCCCGGGTGCCAGTCGAAACCGGCCTTGGCGTCGAAGAAACGGGCCTCGAGGCCGGTGTGCTTGCTGGCCAGCAGGGCGGCGATGCTGAGGTTGAAGGGGCCAACGCCGATCCCGGCGAGATCCAGTGAAGCCGTCATTGCATGTCTCCATTGACTAACGGGTTGGGTAGGGGCGTGCCGAGTGCCGGCAGGGGACGCTCGGCGCTGTCGTCATAGCCGATGCGGTAGCGGACCTTGTTCAGGCAGATGCGCGCCAGGGTCGGCGTAAAGAGGTCGAAGGCTTTGAAGCGTTCGGCCAGCGCCGGCTGCCGGGCCTGGTAGCGGCGCAGCACCCTGGCCAGCAGGGCGTAGAAGTCGGCTTCGGTGAAGCCCAGCTCCCGCTCCAGCAGCGGCGAGATGAAGCGCAGGGTGGTGACCATGTGGCCGGTGATGAGGTCATGCACCAGGTAGGCCGCCGGCAGCTGGGTCAGCTGGGGCAGGACGCTGTCCGGCAGGCCGGCCAGGCTGGCGGCGCAGGGCGAAACGGCGGCGTCGTCCGGGCCCAGGGCGCCGGACCAGAGCCGCAGATCGCCGTGGAAGTCCTTGATGGCGGCCCGCACCGGCACGTGATCCTTGAGGATCACCGCCAGGTTTTGGCCATGGGCCACCAGGCCGACGCCGTAGCGGCACATCAGGTGGTACAGGGGCACCGTCGCCACCTCGAACAGGCGCTCCAGCCAGGCCTCGGCGGTCAGCCCGGAGCGGCGGATATGCTCGGCGATCAGGCTGTTGCCGTCGAGATCCCGCTGCATGAAGGCGGCCAGCAGCCGACTCTGTTCGCCCTCGCCCAGCTCGGCCTCCAGGCTTTCCCGCCAGACCGTGCCCAGCATCTCGTTGTAGCGGTACGGGGTGCCGGGAAGGCGGGCCTGATCCGGCTGGGGACAATGCAGGCCGGCCAGCTCCCGCTGCACGATCAGCCCGTGCAGCTCGGGATCCATGCCCGCCAGGGACGCCAGCCAGTCGGAGAGTGCGGCGCCGCAGCCGATGTGCTTGCCGGGGATGCCCCGGTAGCAGCTGGTGTTGAGTATGGTCAGGGCCAGCTTGAGATCGCAGGCCCCCGGATCCCGATCATGGCTCAGGGTGCGGATGGACAGCTGGGGCCGGTAGCGGGCGCCGTGCTCGCCCAGATCCAGCAGGCGGCCGTCGGCCAGCCAGTCGCCATAGGCGAAGATCAGGCAGTGCTGCCATTGCCAGGGGTGCACGGGCAGTAGCAGGTAATGGCCCTTGCCCTGGCCGGCCAGGGTGCCGAGCAATGTGTCCAGGGCCTGGCGGCCCAGGCTCTGGGCCCAGAGCGCCGGCCAATCCAGGTCCGGGCTCTTGCCCTGGTTGCACAGCTCCGGGGCCACCGCCAGCCAGCGCAGCCGGAAGGGGCGGCCGGCCTCGGGCGCGTAGCGCTCAAGCTCGTCCAGGCCCCAGCCCAGGCGGCCACGGTTGGCGATGAACTTGGGGTGGCCGTCCAGCAGCCCCTGCAGCCGGGGGCCGCTCAGGCCGGCCAGCTCCCGGGCCGGGTAGCCGGCCAGTCGCCGCCGCTGCAACAGGGCGCCCTGGAGGCTGCGCTGCACCTCGTCGATGAGGTTGCCAAGCACGATGTCGCTGAGGCCCAGGGCTTCCCTGGCGTCGCAGAGGAACTCGGGCACCGACCAGCCTGGTTCGCCGTTTCGCACCAGGCTGTCTTCCTCTATCCACAGCCATTGCCAGGCGCCGGCCCTGGCCCGGAAGTCGTAGCGTGCCTCGCCCAGTTCGAGGCGGTAGCGGCCGTCGCCCAGGTGCCTGGGCGCCAGGCTCTGTTCGAAGGCGGCCTCGGCGATGGCCCTGGCCAGCATCTGCCGGCTGGCCTCTATATATTCCGGCTTCACAGCAGCGTCTCCTTGAAGAAATCGTCACGGCTGCAGCGCAGCAGCGCCGCCCGCTTGTGGGGGAAATCGAACTCGCCGAGATCTTCCCAGGCGGTCATGGTCACGTACTTGCGCATGGCGACGTTGTCCGCCCTGGGCTCGCCAAACAGCTGCTGGCTGCGGGGCTCGCGCAGGAACAGGTAGTGACTGAGGCCGTTCAGCCAGGCCAGGGTGCGGCGGCGCCCCAGCAGCCCGGCCTCGCCCACCAGGCAGTGCAGGCCCTGATCGAAGGGGCCGTGCTGGCAATGGGGGGCCAGCCTGTCCTCGGCCACGTAATAACACTCGAAGTAGCCGAAGGGCCGGTCGTCGAAGCAGCCGATCAGCGGCGTGCAGTGGCGGTCGGCCAGGCGCTCGGCCAGATATTGGTCCAGGGCCTGCCGGCTCCAGGGGTATTCCCAGAACCGGGCGACCCTGGGATCGTTCTGCCAGCGGTGGAAACGCGCGCCGTCCTCCTTGATGTCCACCAGGCGGAAGCCGAGGGTCTCGCCCAGCTCCGGGATGAAGCGGCGGTAATGGACGCCGCCGGGATCGCCGGGGCGCCGGGGATGGCCGGCTTCGGTGGGCTCCTGGGGCATGATGGCCAGCAGCTCGGGAGCCAGCCAGGGCTCGCGCAGCTGGTAGAAGGCGGCCCTGGTGAGCCGATGGTGGCTGCCCTGGCGCTGCAGCAGGTGTAGCGGCACCAGGGCGCCGGCCAGGGCGGTGTCCAGGGCGATGGCCTCGGCACCGCTGGCGGCAAAGAGCCTGTCCAGGACGGCCAGCGGCGGCGCCTGCTCGGGCAGGGGCCAATCCAGCAGCACCAGGCAGCGCTCCTGCCACTGGTGCCTGACGGGCCAGTGCTGCCCAGCCCAGGGCAGCAGCAATGATTGCGGTGATTCAGTCATGACGTTTCAGGGGGTTGTCCAGGGGGTGATAGAGGGCCAGGGGATCGGCCATGGTGTTCTCGTTGATGCGGCCCAGGGCGCAGTGGAAATTGCCCTTGGCCCAGAGCCTGTCGCTGCCGAGCAGGTAATCGAAGACCCGGCCGTCGGCCGGCTTGCTTGCGGCCAGGCTCGCCAGGAAGTCGGCCATAAGCTCCAGGTAGTGGCCTTCGCTGCCCAGATCGGCGGCGGCCAGGGAGGAAATGACGTTGAAGCTGGCGTTGACCACCAGGTAGTAGCACATCAGTTTGATGCCCATCTCGTCGTCGATGAGGTTGGCGCTGTGCTCGGCAAAGCCCGGTACATGGGGCCCGTACAGCCTCTTGGCCAGCTGGCTGTAGCCGGTGCCCTGGCAGTCCCGGAAGTGGCAGCGCACCGGGAAGTCGTTGTCCAGGGCCAGCACGATGTTCTGCTGGTGGGCGCCGAACAGCAGGCCGTATTCGGCCTGGGCCGTCAGCAGCGGACCGACGGTGCAGTGCAGGTAGTCCCGGAACCAGCGTTCGGCGGCGGCCCGGGGATCGCCGTGGCGGCGCAGGCGCAGGGCCAGCCGGGACAGCTGGGTGCCGGGCTGGTCCTGGAGCAGGGTGGCCAGCACCTCGGTATGGGCATCGGCGCCGTTCCTGAAGGGGTTGTCCCGCCACAGCACCATGGTCTGGGGCAGCACCTGGCCGGGCTTGGCGCAGACGCCCAGGCCCAGGGGTTCGGCCAGGATGTTGAACTGGCGGTGGCCGTCCAGGAAGGCCTGCACCGGCGGGCTGGCCAGCACCCGGCACAGCTCGGCGCCCCGCACCATCTCCTCGGGCTGGAGGTGACGCAGGGAATTGGTGAGGCGCACGCTCAGGGAAAACTTGAGCATCCAGGGCTTGTGGCCGTGGTGCAGGGCCCGCACCGAGGAGGTGGCCCGCCAGCCGCGCTCGCCCTGGCCCAGGTGCCTGAGGCGGCCGTCCGCCAGCAGTGGCGCCAGGGCCGGATCATGCTGCCAGGCGCGATGCTGGAAGGGGTGGCAGGGGAGCAGGGCGTGCTGCTGGTCCACCAGGGACGACCAGGGATGCTCGCCCAGCACCTCGGCGGTCAGGGCGTCGGCGTCGACGCCAGCCGGGGCGCTGACGAAGAGGTGGCCCCGGTCGACCAGGTACCAGTGCAGGGGGAAATCGTTGCCGAACTCCGGGGCAAAGGCCAGGGCGTCGTCGTCGCTGAAGCCGTCCCTGGCCTTGGGGCAGGGATGGATGGAATGGCCCACCAGCAGGGCCGATTCCGCCTCGATGAAGGACAGCGGCTCGCCAAAGAGCCTGTCCAGATCGGCGCCGGCCAGGCTGGTGGCCAGGTTGGCGCCGGATTGCCGCACCCTGGCCACCAGGGCCTGGGTGCCGTCCTCGCCGGCCACCGCCAGCAGGGCCGGGTGCCGGGCCAGCCAGTCCAGGGCCTCGTCGAAGCTGGCGGGCCTGCCGTCCAGGGTCAGCTGGTCAGCGAACTGGTGGCGGCCGCAGCTGGAAAAATGCCGCACCGGCAGCCGCAGCCGCTGACCGTTCGCTTCGATGACAAAGGCGCCGCCGGCCCGTTCGCCGATCGGGAATTCTCGCAGCAAGGCATTGAAAAAACAGTTTAAAGAGGCGTGTTGATGAAGCGCCATCCGGGGCTACTCCCTGTGAAATTTTGTGGTACCTTAATGCTCCTGAGAATCATTATCAAATGCGAATCATTGTTATTCAATGAAAAATGTGCCTAGTCTGCCCGCCCTGGCGGTGTTGGCCACCGGCCTGGCCCAGTCGACGCTGCTGGCCTGTTTGCCCTGGTTGATCGCCCGCAGCGGCCTGTCCGCCGAACTCTGGTCCTGGCTGCTGGGGGCGGGCCTGTGGCTGATGATGCTGGCGGCGCCCTGGTGGGGGCGGCTGGTGGACCTGCGTGGTGGCGGCACGGGGCTGCTGCTCAGCTTTGGTGGCGTCACCCTGGCCCTGGCGCTGCTGCTGGCGGCCTTGTGGTTCCCGGCCGCCAGCCCGGTGCTGGTGGCATTGCTGCTGCTGTCGCGGCTGCTGCACAGCCTGTTCATGGCCGGGGTCTTCCCGGCCGCCCAGTGGCTGAGCCTGAGGGGACTCGAAAGCCACCAGTGGCGCACCGCCCTGGCCAGGCTCAGTGCCGTCGGCCAGCTGGGCCGGCTGCTGGGACCGGCCCTGGTCGCGGCCCTGGCCTGGTGGTGGCCGCCGGCGGCCCTGCTGCTGTTGCTGGCGTTGTCGCTGTGGTTGCTGCTGCAGTTGCAAAGGGAGCGGCAGCACAGGCCGGTGGCGCGACACGAGGGAGACGGCGTGGCGCCCTGGGGCCCGGCCCTGCCCAGCTACCTGCTGGCCGGCCTGATCACCACGGCCCTGGGCCTGGTGCAGTTCAGCCTGGGACCGCTGCTGCAGGAGCGTCACGGCCTGTCCGCGGCCATGGCCTCGGCGCTGATGGGGCGCTACCTGGCGGCGGCGGCCCTGGCGGCGATGCTGGCGGGGTTGCTGGTGCTGCCCAGATTGACGGAGCGGCCCGGCTGGCTGCTGGCAACCTGGTGGGGCCTGCTGGGCCTGGGGGGCCTGGCCATGGCCGGAGGCTGGCTGCTGGCGGGGGTGCTGCTGCTGGCCGCCGGCCTGGCCCTGGCCACGCCCTGGTACGGGGCCAGGCTCAGGGAGCGTTGGCCCGGGGCCCAGGGACTGGTGGCGGGGCGCCTGTCCAGCCTGCATACCCTGGGCTATGGCCTGGGCATGGTGCTGGGGGGAAGGTTGCTTGCGGCCGGCAGCTGGCCGCTGGCCGGCCTGGCCTGGCTGGGGCCGCTGCTGGCCGGCCTGCTGCTGTGGCAATGGGCCCTGGAGCGGCGGACCGAGCCGGCGCCGGCATAAAAAAGGCCGCCCCTGGGGGCGGCCTTTTTTGATACCGGCTCGACTTATTCGAACATGGCGGAGATGGACTCTTCGTTGCTGACGCGGCGGATGGCCTCGGCCAGCATGCCGGACAGGGTCAGCTGGGTGACCTTGCCGCAGCTGCGCATGTCTTCGCTGAGCGGGATGGTGTCGGTGATGATCACCTGGTCGATGCTGGATTCGGCGATGTTCTGGGGCGCCTTGCCGGAGAACACCGGGTGGGTGGCGTAGGCGAAGACGCGCTTGGCGCCGTGCTTCTTCAGGGCCTCGGCGGCCTTGCACAGGGTACCGCCGGTGTCGATCATGTCGTCGACGATGATGCAGTCGCGGCCTTCCACGTCACCGATGATGTGCATGACCTGGGCCTCGTTGGCACGGGGACGGCGCTTGTCGATGATGGCCAGATCGGTGTCGTCCAGCAGCTTGGCCACGGCGCGGGCACGGACCACGCCGCCGATGTCCGGGGAAACCACCACCGGCTTCTCGAAGTTCTGCTCCTGCATGTGCTCCAGCAGCACAGGGGTACCGAAGACGTTGTCCACAGGTACGTCGAAGAAGCCCTGGATCTGCTCGGCGTGCAGATCCACGGTCAGCACCCGATCCACGCCCACGTTGGACAGGAAGTCGGCGATCACCTTGGCGGTGATCGGCACCCGGGCGGAGCGTACGCGGCGGTCCTGGCGGGCGTAGCCGAAGTAGGGGATCACGGCGGTGATGCGGCCGGCGGAGGCGCGGCGCAGGGCATCGACCATGACCACCAGCTCCATCAGGTTGTCGTTGGTGGGGGCGCAGGTGGATTGAATGATGAAGACATCCAGGCCACGGACGTGATCGTTGATCTGAACGCTGATTTCGCCGTCGCTGAAACGACCGACTTCGGCATCACCCAGGGGAATGTAGAGACGTTCGGCAATCTTCTGGGCCAGTTCGGGGGTCGCATTACCAGCGAAAAGCTTGATGTCAGGCACGGTGGAACCTCGGGGGCTTGGGGTTTCAATTTTGACCGGGCTGGCCCGGTCCTGCAGTGCGTCGGTTCAGTCGCTCATGGAGGGGGGAAAGATTAACCCCTTTGGCAACAAAGCCTTGCCACTTTTCGGGCAGCAGGGCCAGAACCTGGTTGGCGCTGTCCTGGGAATCGAAGCGTGCAAAGACGCAGCTGCCGGTCCCCGTCATTCTTGCCGGCGCGTATTCTAGCAACCAGCCAAAGACCTTTTCAATAAGGGGGTAACGTAGAAAAACCGTGGCTTCGCAATCGTTTTTCCATTTTTCTACCGGGATCGCTGCAAAGGGCATTTTCGGGGTGTCCCGGGTGAGCTCGGGGGCATTGAAGACGACGCCGGTGTTCACCTCCACCGGCGGCCTGACCACCAGGTACCAGGGCTCGGCGGGGGCAACCGGGGTCAGCCTTTCACCTACCCCTTCGGCAAAGGCGGCGCGGCCGCGCACGAACACCGGCACGTCGGCGCCAAGGGCCAGGCCCAGCTCGGCCAGGGCGTCTTCGCCAAGGCCGGTGCCCCAGAGCCTGTTGAGGCCCACCAGGGTGGTGGCGGCGTCGGAGGAGCCGCCGCCCAGGCCGCCGCCCATGGGCAGGCGCTTGGTCAGGGCAATGTCGGCACCAAGGGATGTGCCGCTGGCCTGCTGCAGGGCCCGGGCGGCGCGGACGATCAGGTTGTCGTCGTGGGCCACGCCTTCGCAGGGGCCGAGCAGGCGGATGGCGCCGTCGTCACGGGCGGTGAAGGCCAGTTCGTCGCCATGGTCGAGGAACTGGAACAGGGTCTGGAGCTCGTGGTAACCGTCGGCACGCCGGCCGTTGATGTGCAGGAAGAGGTTCAGCTTTGCCGGTGCCGGCAGGATCAGAGGGGTTGCCATTGGTTGATCTGCAGTTTGATCTTCAGTTGCTCGTGAACCAGCTCCAGCCGTGCCGGCAGCCAGCGGCCACCGAGCTGTTGCCAGCGCTGGTAGCGCAATCGCCAGCCGCCGCCGGCCAGCACCCTGGGCCGGCGCTGCTCGTCCCATTCGGTGATGATGCCGGTGTCGCCGGGCTGGCCCTGCAGCCAGTGGGGGAGATCCTCCACCGGCAGCTGCCAGCCGGTGAGGCGATAGAGCAGGTACTCGGCGTCGGTGTCCTCGAAGGTGCCGTCGCCGGTCTCCAGGCTGACCTGGTTGGGCTGGCCCTTGAGGGTCAGCACATGGGTGCCGATGAAGCTGGTCAGGGTCAGGCGGTATTGCTGCTGGCGGTTCTGCCACAGCAGGTTGGCGCTGTCGCGCCCTTCGGGGGAGATCAACGCCACCTTGCCCCTGGCCTCGTAGGACGTCAGGGGCTCGCCGGGCTTGGGCCACTGGGCGGGCTGGTGGCCGACGCAGGCGGTCAGCAGCAGGGCCGGCAGCAGCAGGAGTGTCTTTTTCATGGCCGCAGTATAACGGCGGGGCTTTTCCAAACCCAAGCTTGATCTGGCCCAGGTTTCAAAGACCCCAGCTTTTGCGTAGAATTGCCCACGCCCGATTGAAGAGACTCTTCCCACTGAATCCATGACGTTATTGGCCGTTGGCATCAACCACAAGACCGCGCCCGTCGAGCTGCGCGAAAAGGTCGCCTTTGGACCCGAGGCCCTGCCCCGGGCCCTGGCGGAAATGCCCGCCAAGGCCGGGGTAGAGGAAGTGGTGTTGCTGTCCACCTGCAACAGGACCGAGATCTACTGCCGGGCCCAGTCGCCGGCCCAGGTGCGCCAGTGGCTGGCCGAGTTCCACCAGCTGGACGACCTGGAGCTGGCCAACCATCTCTATGTGCACGAGGAAGACGAGGCGATCCGCCACCTGCTGCGGGTGGCCTGCGGCCTGGACTCCCTGGTGCTGGGCGAGCCGCAGATCCTCGGCCAGATCAAGCAGGCCTTCAGCCAGGCCCGCCGGGCCGGGGTGGTGTCCCAAGTGCTGGAGCGGCTGTTCCAGCACGGCTTCAACGTTGCCAAGCAGGTGCGAACCGAGACCGAGATCGGCGCCAGCGCCGTGTCGGTGGCCTTCGCCGCCGTGTCCCTGGCCAAGCACATCTTCCCCTCCCTCAGCGACACCAAGGTGCTGCTGATCGGCGCCGGCGAGACCATCGAGCTGGTGGCCCGGCACCTCAATGAGCAGGGCGCCCACGACCTGATGGTGGCCAACCGTACCCTGGCCCGGGCCGAGGCCCTGGCCAAGGACTTCCATGGCGAGGCCCTGACCCTGGAGTCGGTCACCGACCGGCTCTGGGAGGCCGACATCGTCATCGGCTCCACCGCCAGTCCGCTGCCCATCATCGGCAAGGGCATGGTGGAGCGGGCCCTCAAGAAGCGCCGCCACAAGCCCATGTTCCTGGTGGACTTGGCCGTGCCCCGCGACATCGAAGGGGAGGTGGCCGAGCTCAACGACGCCTTCCTCTACACGGTGGACGACCTCCAGGACATCATCGAAGAGAACCGCTCCAGGCGTCAGGCCGCCGCCGAAGAGGCCGAGCGCATCGTGCTGGCGCGGGTCGACGACTTCAAGAGCTGGCTGCAGTCGCTGTCGGCGGTGGATTCCATCCGCCGCTACCGCAGCCAGGCCGACACCATCAAGGACGAGCTGCTGCACAAGGCCCAGGCCCAGCTGGAGGCCGGCGCCGATCCGGCCCAGGTGATGAACCGCCTGGCCAGCCAGCTCACCAACAGACTCATTCACGCCCCCACCCGTGCCCTCAAGGCGGCCGGGGAAAAGGGCGACATTGCCCGCCTGGCCGGTATCGAGACCGTGCTGGGACTGGATGAACAGGACCCTCAATGAACCCGTCCATTCTCGCCAAACTGGAATCCTTGCAGGAGCGCTTCGAGGAAGTGCAGGCCTTGCTGTCCGAACCCGAGGTGATCAGCGATCAGAAGCGCTTCCAGGCCCTGTCCCGGGAGTTTTCCCAGCTCGAGGAAGTCAGCCAGTGCTTCGGCCGCTACCGCCAGGCCCAGGACGATCTGGCCGCCGCCCAGGAGATGCTCGACGACCCCGAGATGAAGGAGATGGCCCAGGAAGAGCTGGCCGAGGCCAAGGGGCAGATGGAGACCTTGCAGCACGAGCTGCAGATCCTGCTGCTGCCCAAGGATCCCAAGGACGACAACAACATCTACCTGGAGATCCGCGCCGGCGCCGGCGGTGACGAGGCCGCCATCTTCGCCGGCGATCTGTTCCGCCTCTACAGCCGCTATGCCGAAACCCAGGGCTGGCGGGTGGAGATGGTCAGTGCCAACGAGGGCGAGCACGGCGGCTTCAAGGAAGTCATAGCCCGGGTGGCCGGGGAGGGCGTCTACGGCCGCATGAAGTTCGAGTCCGGCGGCCACCGGGTGCAGCGGGTGCCCGAAACCGAGTCCCAGGGCCGTATCCACACCTCCGCCTGCACCGTGGCGGTGATGCCCGAGGTGCCCGAGGCCGAGGCCATCGACATCAATGCCGGTGACCTGCGCATCGACACCTTTAGGGCTAGCGGCGCCGGCGGCCAGCACGTCAACAGGACCGATTCGGCCGTGCGCATCACCCATATCCCCACCGGGGTGGTGGTGGAATGCCAGGAAGAGCGCTCCCAGCACAAGAACAAGGCCAAGGCCATGTCGGTGCTGGCCTCGCGCATCCAGGCCATGGAGGACGAGAAGCGCCGCCTGGAAGAAGAGGCCACCCGCCGCTCCCTGGTGGGCTCAGGCGACCGCTCCGAGCGCATCCGTACCTACAACTTCCCCCAGGGCCGGGTCACCGATCACCGCATCAACCTGACCCTGTACCGCCTGGACGAGGTGATGAACGGCAGCCTGGATCTGCTGGTAGGCCCCATCATCCAGGAACACCAGGCCGATCTGCTGGCGGCCCTGGCCCAGGGCCAGGCATGACCCGGGAAGAGGCCCTGGGTTGGGCCAGGGCCAGGCTTGTCGGCGGCGAGTCGCCGGCCGTGGATGCCCAGGTGCTGCTGATGGCCGCCACAGGCTGTAGCCGCGCCCAGCTGCTGGCCTTCGGCGAGCAGCCCCTCGGCCCGGAGCAGGAGGCCTGCTTCAGGGCCTGGGTGGAACGGCGCGTCCTGGGCGAGCCGGTGGCCCACATCCTTGGCGAGCGGGAGTTCTTCGGCCTGGCCTTCGAGGTCAACGCCCATACCCTGATCCCCCGTCCCGACACCGAGACCCTGGTGGAGGCGGCCCTGGAGCGCCTGCCCCAGACGCCGATCAAGGCCCTGGATCTCGGCACCGGCAGCGGCGCCATCGCCATCGCCCTGGCCCACCACAGGCCGGCCTGGCGCTGGCTGGCGGTGGATTTCGTGGCCGAGGCCGCGGCCCTGGCCAGGCGCAATGCCGAGCGCCTGGTGCCGGGCCGGGTCGAGGTGCGCACCGGCTCCTGGTTCGAACCCGTGGCCGGCGAGCGCTTCGGCCTTATCGTCTCCAACCCCCCCTACATAGACCCCGCCGATCCGCACCTGGACCAGGGCGACGTGCGCTTCGAGCCGAAGTCGGCCCTGACCGCCGCCGAGCAGGGCCTGGCGGACCTGCGCCATATCATCATGGATGCGCCCAACTACCTGGAAGCGGGCGGTTACCTGATGCTGGAGCACGGCTACGACCAGGGCAGGGCGGTCCGAGAGCTGCTGCTGGACCGGGGATTCCAGGCCGTGGAGACGGTGCGGGATCTGGGCCAGAACGAGCGCATCAGCCTGGGACTCTGGCCTGCCTAAGCGCGGCTTTTCATGGTAAAATGGCGGCTTTCTATGCAAAGTAGCCGAGATCCATGGAAAGCCTTTACCTGCCCCTGAAAGGCCTGCACAGCCTGGCCATCGCCGCCAGCGCCCTGCTGCTGGTGTACCGTTTCATCCTCGATTGGCGCGGCCGCGACTGGCGCCAGAGCAAGTGGCTGACGCTGGTGCCCCGCGCCAACGACGCCCTGCTGCTGGTCAGCGCCTTCGGCCTCTGCTTCGTCATCAACCAGTTCCCCTTCATGAGCCCCTGGGTCACCGAGAAGCTGCTCGGCCTGCTGGCCTACGTGGTGCTGGGCGTGGTGGCCCTGCAGAACAGCCGATCGCTGCTGATGCGCAGTTTCGCCGTGGCCGGCGCCCTGGGCTGGATCGTCTATAACGCCAAGCTGGCCATCTCCAAGACCCCGCTGGTGGTGGCCTGATGCTGTCCAGCGCCCTCAGGCTGAGGCTGGATGGCCGCTCCAAGCCGGTCATCACCGCCCTGCACCTGGCCGGCGAGCTGGCCAATGCCGACGTGCGCGCCTTCGAGGCCAGGCTGTTGGAATGGCGGGATCGGCTGATCCTGCGCCTGGAGGGCCTGGAGGCCCAGGCGCGCCTTGAGGGGCTGCTGGACTTCTTCTACGGCGAGCTGGCCTTTGCCGGCGACGAGAGCCATTTCACCGCCGAGGGCTGCCTGCTGACCCAGGTGATCCGCGAGCGCCGCGGCGGCGCCACCGCCCTGGGCATGATCCTGCTGTACCTGGCCGAGGGGGCCGAGGTGCCGCTGAAGGCCATCAACTTTCCGCGTTTCCTGGTGTTGCGTTCGCCGCTGAAGCAAGGCGCCTTCCTGGATCCCCATGAGGGCCGTTGGCACCCCCTGGCGGAGCTGGAACTGCGCCTGCGCGGCACCAAGGGCAACTGGAAACGCCTTCAGGACAAGCACCTGCAGGCCCTGGACGACAACGAACTCCTGGTGCGGCTGTGCAGTGCCCTCAAGGGCGCCCTGGTGCGCGACGGCCTGCTGTTCGAGGCGGCCAAGGTGGCCCAGGCCTTGGTGGAGCTGAAGCCCGGCGACCCTTACCTGATCCGCGACCGCGGCTATGTGCTCTACGAGCTGGACTGCCTGGAGCCGGCGGCCAGCGATCTCAACCATTTCGTGGAGCAATGTCCGGACGATCCGGCCTGCGAGCTGCTCAGGCGCAAGCTGGCGGCCATGGACGACATTGCCCCAACCCTGCATTGAAGAACATAACGACATTAACGGAAGGAGCTGTACATGCCGACCCATGAGGCATTGATCACCAACGACGCCAGCGTCCTCGGCCTGCTGGCCGTGCTGCTGGGATTCGTCTTCTACACCAGCCACTCGCAACACCCCTTCTGGAAGGGCTTCTACAAGTACGTACCGGCGCTGCTGCTGTGCTACTTCCTGCCCTCCATCTTCAACTCCATGGGGGTCATCAACGGCGAGGAGTCCAAGCTCTATTACGTGGCGTCGCGCTACCTGCTGCCGGCCTGCCTGGTGCTGCTGACCTTGTCGGTGGATCTCAAGGCCATACTGGGCCTGGGTCCCAAGGCCCTGATCATGTTCCTCACCGGCACCGTCGGCATCGTACTGGGCGGTCCCATCGCCATCGGCGTGATGAGCTTCCTCTACCCCGAGGCCGTGGGCGGCGAGGGCGTTGATGCGGTCTGGCGCGGCATGACCACGGTGGCCGGCTCCTGGATCGGCGGCGGCGCCAACCAGACCGCCATGAAGGAAATCTACGAGGTGGGCGACGGCATCTTCTCGGTGATGGTCACCGTGGACGTCATCGTTGCCAACGTCTGGATGGCGGTGCTGCTGTTCATGGCCTCCAAGGCCAAGGAAATCGACGCCCGCACCGGTGCCAACACCCAGGCCATAGTGGACCTGCGCGAGAAGGTGGAGGCCTACCAGGCCGAGCACGCCCGCATCCCCCACCTCAACGACATCATGCTGATCTGCGCCGTGGCCTTCGGCGTCACCGGCCTGTCGCACCTGTTCGCCGACATCGTCACCCCCTGGATGGTGGCCAACGTGCCTGGTGGCGCCCAGTACAGCCTGCACTCCAAGTTCTTCTGGATGATCGTCTCCGCCACCACCATGGGCATCTCCCTGTCCTTCACCAAGGTCCGCAGGCTGGAAGCCGTGGGCTCCACCAAGATCGCCTCCGCCTTCCTGTACATACTGGTGGCCACCATCGGCATGAAGATGGACGTGCTGGCCATCTTGGAGACGCCGGTCTACTTCGTCATCGGCGGCATCTGGATGGCCTTCCACGCCGCCCTGATGCTGGTGGTGGCCAAGGCCATCAAGGCGCCGTTGTTCTACATGGCGGTGGGCTCCCAGGCCAACGTCGGTGGCGCCGCCTCCGCCCCCGTGGTGGCCTCGGCCTTCCACCCGGCCCTGGCGCCGGTGGGCGTGCTGCTGGCGGTGCTGGGCTATGCTTTGGGCACCTACATGGCCTGGCTCTGCGGCCAGCTGATGCAGATGGTTTCCCCTTAAGGATTGATTGATGCAAGAAGTCATTAAGATTCAAGATGTTGAAGTGGGCAACGAGCGCCCCTTCACCCTGTTCGGCGGCATGAACGTGCTGGAATCCCGGGATCTGGCCATGGCCATCGCCGAGCACTATGTGGAAGTGACCCAGAAGCTGGGCATCCCCTATGTGTTCAAGGCCAGCTTCGACAAGGCCAACCGCTCCTCCATCCACTCCTACCGGGGGCCCGGCATGGAGGAGGGCCTGAAGATCTTCGAGGAGATCAAGCACACCTTCGGCGTGCCGGTGATCACCGACGTCCACGAGCCCTGGCAGGCCGCCCCCGTGGCCGAGATCTGCGACGTGATCCAGCTGCCGGCCTTCCTGGCCCGTCAGACCGATCTGGTGGTGGCCATGGCCGAGACCGGCGCCGTCATCAACGTCAAGAAGCCGCAGTTCCTGGCCCCCCACGAGATGCGCCACATCCTCAAGAAGTTCGTCGAGGCCGGCAACAACACCGTGATGCTCTGCGAGCGTGGCTCCAGCTTCGGTTACAACAACCTGGTGGTGGACATGCTGGGCATGGACGAGATGAAGCAGTTCAACGTGCCGGTGATCTTCGACGCCACCCACGCCCTGCAGCGCCCGGGCGGCCGCGCCGACAGCGCCGACGGCCGTCGTGCCCAGGCCGCCGAGCTGGCCCGTTGCGGCATGGCCCTGGGCCTGGCCGGCCTGTTCATCGAGGCCCACCCCAACCCGGACCAGGCCAAGTGCGACGGCCCCTGCGCGTTGCCGCTGGCCAAGCTGGAGCCTTACCTGCAGCAGATGAAGGCGGTGGACGAGCTGATCAAGTCCTTCGGCCCCCTGGACACCAGCAACTGAGCCGGTTTTACCGCTTGAAGAAGGCGCCCTTGGGCGCCTTTTTTATCGGCCGGGATCCCCCTCGGCGCTGACCATCAGCAGATCCTTTTCCACCCAGATCCGGACCCTGACGCCGTCGGCGTAGCGCTCCAGGGGCGCCTCGCCCAGCTCGGCCCTGGGCAGGGCCTGGTGTTTGGCGGGATCGAAGGGAGCCTGGTAGAGGGTGATCAGGCGGCCGCCGTCATTGAGAAAGCGCAGCTGGGCGGCATCCTCGCCCTGGATGGAGCAGTAGCGTCCTCCCAGCAGCGGCCCCCGGCCCTCGAAGCGCTGCGACTGCACCGGCGAGAAGGCCAGCTCGGTGAAATAACGCTGCAGATCCACCAGCTCGCCGCTTTCCACCTCCAGGGGCTTCATCTTGATATGGTTTCTGGCCACCTCCTGGGCGATGGCCCAGACGGCCTGGGGCTCCTGATCGCCCTGGCGCAGCAGCAACAGGGCCACCAGGGCCAGGCCGGCGGCCAGGGCCCCCCACAGCCGCAGGCGGCGCCGGCCCTGCAGGGCCATCAACCTGGCCAGCTGGGCCTGGCTGAGCTGCTGCCCGTCAAGGTGCTGGCGCACCGCCTCTTTCAAGGGTTTCATGGCGCTTCCCCTCCCAAGGTGACATCGGACCGGGCCAGCTTCTGGCGCAAGCGGTGGATCCGGGAACAGACGGTGCCCCTGGGGCACGCCAGGGTTTGGGCTATCTCCTCCGTGGTGAATTCCAGGTAGGCCCAGAGGTAGAGCAGCTCCCGCTCCTGGGGCGACAGTGTCTGCCAGAGCAGATCCAGCTGCTCTTGCTCGATGAGGCCCTGCTCCAGGGCGCGGGTGCCCAGATCCAGGGCGGCCTCCAGGGGCTGCTCCCGTTGCCTTTGCTGCTGGCGGTAGCGGTCGAAGAAGCGGTTGCGGATGATGCGCCTGAGGTAGGCCGGCTCGCCGTCGCCCTTGGGGCCCTGGTGCAGGTAGCGCTCCAGGGCGCCCTGGAGCAGATCGAAGGCGTCGTCGCCATTGCCGCACAGGGCGTAGGCGTAGCGGTAGAGGCTGTTGAGCAGGGCCTTATCCAGCATCCTTTGCCTCCAGGGTGAAGCCGGCCAGCCAGCCGCGCCGTCCGGCCTCGGCCAAGCGGCCAAGGAGCGCCGGCCGCCAGTGCCTGCAGCAATGCGTAGAGGGGCCTGTCCACCCGGCAGGGCGCCGGCTGGAAGCCGTGGCGGTGCAGCACCAGGTACTGGTGCCGGCCCAGGGCCAGTTCGCTGCCGAGCCGACCCTGTTGGTACTGGTGCCAGAGTTCGTACAGGGGCCAGGGCGAGTCCATCAGGCGCAGATCCGGGCGCAGCCGCAGGCATAGCCGGCCCTGGTCGGCTTCGGCCACGCCGGCCAGCTCGGCCAGCGACCAGCTGGGGGCATCCGGGGCGTAGTAGATGTGGTTGAGGTCCTGCTCCAGGGCCGCCAGGGCGGCCAGGTAGGGATAGTCGCCGAGGCTGGCCTGGCCGGCCAGGAAGTCGCCGAAGCCCTTGCCGTAGCGGTTCAGATCCCGGCCCTGATCCGGGCACTGCGCCAGGAAGCGGCCGGCCAGGGCCCGAAAGCAGTCCGGTCCCACTATGGCGGCGATGATGGGGAAGATCTGCGCCAGGGCGGCCAGTTCGGCCTGGCGCCTGTTGCTGCGGTAGACGGCCAGGCTGGTCTCGACCGACAGCCGGCCCGGGCGCAACCAGCCGTTGTCGCCCGGCCTGCCCGCCAGGGAGCGCACCAATTGGTGCTGCAGTTCGGCCAGGGTCATGGCGCCGCCTCCGCTTGTTCAAAGTCGTCCAGTCGGCGCTGGGCCAACCGGCGCTGGGCCAGCAGGGTGTCCAGGGGCGGGATCCGGTTGTCCCATTCGATCAGGGTCGGCACCGGGGCCAGCTCCCGCTCGGCCAGCATGGCCAGCAGGCGGTCGTAACGCTGCCAGACCGGTGCCGCCACTTCGCTGTTGTGGGCATCCAGCAAGTATTGGCCCTGGTCGGCGTAACCGGCCAGGTGGATCTCCGCCACCCGCGCCAGGGGCAGGGCAGCGAAGAAGGCCAGGCTGTCTTCGCCCAGGTTGACCTCGTTGACGTAGGCGTTGTTCACGTCCAGCAGCAGCAGGCAGTCCGCCTCCTGCGCCACCTGGGCCAGGAAATCCCCTTCGCCCATGGTGCTGTGGCGGTAGTCCAGGTAACGTGAGACGTTCTCGATCAGGATCTGCTCGCCCAGGTAGTCCTGCACCTGGCGGATGCGCCCGGCCAGGTGCCGGACGGCCTCCTCGGTGTAGGGCAGGGGCAGCAGATCGTGCAGGTGGTGGCCGTCCAGGCTGGTGAAGCAGGCGTGATCGGAGATCCAGGCCGGCTTCACCAGGGCCTTGAGCGCCTTGAGGGCCTTGAGGTAGCCCAGATCCAGGGGCGATACCGACCCCAGGGACAGGCCGACCCCATGCAGGACCAGGGGGTAATGCTCGGCCAGGCGCCGGAGCCTGGCCAGGTTGAGGCCGCCCTGATCCAGGTAGTTGTCGGTCAGCACCTCAAGCCAGGGCAGGGGCGGGCGCCCGGCCAGCAGCTCGGCAATATGTGGGGGGCGCAGGCCGATGCCGGCCCCCCTGATGGTGCCCATGGTTCAGCTGTCCTTGGCGGGTTTCACCGCCGCCACCCGGCCGCCGGTGATCTTGGTGCAGGTGCCCTTGGGCACATAGACCCACTCGTTGTCGTCGTTGTCCAGGGTGGCCTGGCCGGCGCAGCCGTGCTTGCCGTCCAGGGCGCCGCAGTCGTTCTTGCCGGCCTTGGCGATGCCGGCGCACTTTTCCCAGGCCTCGGGCTGTTCCGGCACCGCCTGGACGCCCAGGCTGCCCAGGGCCAGCAGGCTGGCGATGGCGCCGCCGATCAGGGCCTTTTGCGCTTTCATGGTCTGTCTCCTTTGTCGAGGCTGCATACTAGGAACGACCCAGGGGAGCGCTTGATTGCATTGGCGGCGGAAAAAGCCCTGTCCGGCTGACCGTCTGGAGGTATGAAAATGACAGCACTACGGGATCTGCCCGGCCTGGGGCCCAAGTCCGAGCAATGGCTCAAGCAGGCGGGCATAGCGGACGAGGCGCAGCTGCGGGCGCTGGGCGCCGTGGCCGCCTTCCTGCGCCTGGAGCAGGCCGGGCTCAGGCCCAGCCTCAACTTCCTCTATGCCCTGGCCGGCGCCATCGAAGGCCGGCCCTGGACCGAGATCGCCCGCCAGGAGAAGGGCCGGCTGCTGCTGGAGCTGGAGAGCCTGCGGGAATACCGGGCCCGGCTTGCCGATCCGCCGCCGCCCTGATCCCGATCAAGAAGGGAGGCCGATCAGATCTTGATTTGATAATGATAATGGTTATCATTGACGTGTTTTTCCCAACCGTCAACGAAGAACATGAAAAAGACCCTGCTCTGCACCGCCGTGCTGGCCTCCCTGGGCCTGCCCGTCCTGGCCGACGAGGCCGACACCCAGGTTGAACATATCCTGGTCAGCGCCAGCCGTGGCGCCAAGCCGGTGGCCTCCATTCCCAACATGGTCACCATCATCACCGCCGAGGAGCTGGCTAAACAGGGCCGCACCACCGACAACCTGTCCACCATCCTCAGCCGGCTGGTGCCGGGCTTCTCCCCCAGCCGGGAGAAGCTCAGCAGCAGGGGCGAGTCCCTGCGCGGCCGGGATCCCCTGTACCTGATCGACGGCGTGCCCCAGTCCAACCCGCTGCGCGACGGCGCCCGTGACGCCCACACCATCGATATCGCCCTGATCGAGCGGGTCGAGGTGATCCATGGCGCCAACGCCATCCACGGCCTGGGGGCCAGCGGCGGCATCATCAACATCGTCACCAGGAAGCCCGAGGGCGACGAGACCGCCGTCAGCCTGGAGCTGGAAGGGGCCGACACCCTCAAGGGCGACAGCCTGGGCTATGGCGCCGGCCTGGCCCTGAGCCGGGCCCTGGGCGGCACCGAGCTGCTGCTGGGGCTGAACTGGCGTGACCGCGGCCGCTTCTATGACGGCGCCAACAGGCCGGTGGGCGCCGATCCCGTCCAGGGCGATCTGATGGACTCCACCAGCTGGGACGGCTTTCTCAAGCTGGTCCGGGAGCTGGACCAGGAGCAGCGGCTGAGCCTGATGGTCAACCGCTACGAGCTGGACAGCAAGGGCGAGCTGCTGGCGGTGGACGGCGACTTCGAACGGCAGATCCCCACCACCAGCACCAAGGGCAGCCCCGAGGGCGAGCCCAGCTACAACCAGGTGACCACCCTCAGCCTGGACTACCAGCACCGGGACTTCCTTGGCCAGCAGCTCAGCCTGCAGCTGTTCAGCCAGAACTTCCATGCCCTCTATGGCGGCGGCGCCTATGCCACCTTCCAGGATCCGGCCCTGGGCGAGGACTGGGTGGATCAGTCCCGCATCAACGCCGAGAAGCTCGGCGCCAAGCTGACCCTGGTCAAGAACGGGCTGGCGGGCCTGGCGCTGAAGGCGGTGTACGGCGTCGACCTGTTCCGGGACGACACCGACCAGGATCTGGCCCTGTCCGGCCGTACCTGGGTGCCCCGCAGCCGCTATGACAATATCGCCCCCTACCTGCAGCTGGACTGGCAGCTGGCCGACAGCCTGCTGGTCACCGGCGGCCTGCGCCACGAGCGGGTCGAGCTGGACATTCCCGACTACCGCAGCCTGCATTACTACGGCGCCCACCAGGTCGAAGGCGGCACCCTGGACTTCACCGAGACCCTGCCCAACCTGGGCCTGAACTGGCAGCTCGCCGAGCCGCTGCGCCTGTTCGCCAACTACAGCGAAGGCTTCGCCATGCCCGACATCGGCCGGGTGACCCGGGCCGTCAATGTGCCGGGCGTGAAGCTGGACGACTTCATCAAGCTGGCGCCGGTGGTCACCGAGAACGAGGAGCTGGGCCTGGCCTACGAGGGGGACTGGGGCCGTGGCCAGATCAGCTATTACCAGAGCAGCTCCGACTTCGGAGTCCGCCTCAAGACCAATGCCGACGGCTTCGTGGAGGTCAGGCGCGAGGCCACCGAGATCACCGGCCTGTCGGCGGAGCTGGCCTTCTACCTGGGCGAGACCGGCACCCTGGGGCTGATCTACGGCCAGAGCGAGGGCAAGTCGGACACCGACAACAACGGCAGCCTGGAGTCCGATCTGGGCCCGGTCAACATAGGCCCGGACAGGGTAAGCCTGTACCTGGACGGCGAGCTGGCGGCCGAGCTGAACGGCCGCATCCAGATCAGCCACCTGATGAGCCGCCGCTACCATGACGGCGACGGCAGCGAGAGCGCCCGTTTCGACGGCTACACCCTGGTGGACGCCTCCCTGGGCTGGGAGCTGGGCCAGCACCAGCTGTCCCTGGGCATAGACAACCTGCTGGATCGCACCTACATCAGCCACTACGGCCAGACCAACGGCCGCGACAGCAGCGTCTTTGCCGGCCGCGGCCGCACCTGGCGCCTGGGTTACCGCTACCTGTTCTGAGGACCTTTTGGCTGCAAGGCGTTATGGGCCCCGCACTGGCGGGGCCTTTATTTATGGAGGAGATAGTGGTTCTGAAGTGGAGGCTGCCCAGCACCAGGGCATGGGCAGGCCAGCGGCGCTCAGCTTAGCGGAGCCAGCCAACAAGCTCGTCGGAATGCTGGCATTTTTCTGAGGAGCCGAGGTATTCGAAGATCAGGCTGTTGTAACTGCCCAGGAAACGGTCAAAACGTTGTTGCGAGTCCTTGGCCAGCGCTTGCTGCGTTAATGTCGCCATGTTGCTCAGGGCGTACTCTTCAACCTCTGCGATCGCGGCCGCATCCTGTTGGCGATAGAGGGTTTCATAGCGTTTTTTGTTTTCCGAGGCCAGCTTGAAAAACAGGCTGGCATCAATTTTATTTTTGGTCAGGGCGCTGTGATCCATGCAGTCCCTCACCTTACTCATCAGCAACAGGGTCTTGCCCCAGACCGCGTGGGCATCGTTGATCATGAAGCCGGCGACCGCATTGCTGAATTCCAGCTGCTTGGCACTGGCCAGCCTTTCTGCGCGTATCGCGGCGTGATCGGCATAGCCGCCACAGCGGCCGGCAACGGTCTCTTGATAGCGATCCCGCAGTTGGCTGGTCACCTGCACATAGGTATTTTCACGATCGTCATCGAGAAAGGCCTTGCTTTTACCCTCGGCGAAAGCGGTCATGTCTTTGACGGCAGCCTTATAAAATTCCGAGTTCTCGTCCAGGTCCGTGGACAATACGTGGCCTGCGTATTCGTGGAAGCCGGAGCCGGCAACATCGAAGATCTTGCAGCGTCGCATTTTCCAGTAGAGGAAATAAGTGTCCTGCTGCAATTCCCTGATGGTATCGAAGCTGCCTTCTATGTACTGGCGTACATCGGCACTGGTAGCCGGTGCCGAAGCCTGGCTGCTGAAACTCATTAAGGCCCCGAAACAGAGCAGTGCGATTTTTTTCATGTTTGGATATCACTTGGCTACCGGTGAAGTCGCATGAGTATAGCCAGAACATTTCAGGAAAGGCCACAGCCCTGGCGGGGCGGGGCAGTGGCAGCCAAGGCTCTGGAGGACATTTCTGCCTGGACGCGTTATGCTCTGGGCCCCGCCATGGCGGGGCCTTTTTTATGCAATGTGGGAAGAGACGATGAAGATCTGGGTCGATGCCGATGCCTGTCCCGTGGCCATCAAGGAGATCCTGTTTAGGGCCGCCGACCGCACCCGGGTGGCGGTGACCCTGGTGGCCAACCACCCCATGCGGGTGCCACCCTCGCCCCATGTCCGCTTCCTGCAGGTGGCCGGCGGCTTCGACGTGGCCGACAACGAGATAGTCCGGCGCATGGAAGCCGGCGATCTGGTGGTGACCCAGGACATCCCCCTGGCCTCCGAGGTCATAGACCAGGGCGGGGTGGCGCTGAACCCCCGCGGCGAGCTCTACACCCGGGACAACATCCGCGCCCGCCTGACCATGCGCGACTTCATGGATACCCTGCGGGCATCCGGGGTGGATACCGGCGGCCCGGCCGCCTTCAGCCAGGCCGACCGGCAAGCCTTTGCCAACCAGCTCGACCGACTGCTGGCCAGGCGCTGACGTGCAGGTCTTTGCCAACCAGCTCGATCGGCTGCTGGTCAGGCACTGAAAGAAAAGCCCGCCAATCGGCGGGCTTTTTGGTCAGGGGGTGATCTGCTCGGCCTGGGCCTGGCCGTGGGCCTCCAGCAACTGCCTGAGCTCGGGATCGGCGAAGATCTCCTCCAGCTGGGCGCGGTAGGCCCGCAAGATGCCGTTCTGGGGCGAGTCCGAGGCGGATTCCTCCACCACGTCGCGACCGGCGATGGTCTTGGCCAGCAGGGATTGGCCATTGCGGTCGAACAGGGTGATGTCGGTGTCGGTATCGAAGTTGAAGGAACTGACCCAGTTCAGGTTGATGCTGAAATACCATTCCTTGAGGGCCAGGGTGATCAGCTGCTCGGCGCCGTTTTCCTGCAGGGCCTTGATCACGTCGTCCCGGGAGGGCTGCGCCACGAAGTTGACGGGCTTGACCTGCCAGCCACTGTCGGCCAGGCCGGTGAGCAGGCGGTGCTGGATAAACTGGGCCAGGGTCCGCTGCTTGTCGCCGTCCTGGGTGGCCAGCACCGGGTTGACGTTCCAGTCGGCGGGGATGCCGAAGGCACCGTGGGCAACGCCGATAAAGGTGCGATCCTTGCCTTCCTTGACCCGCTTGCGCTCGTCCAGCACCGCCACCAGCACGGTGTTGTCGGGCTTGTAGCTGGCCTGGGGAACCTGTTCCTTGAGCGGGATCGGGGAGACGCAGGCACTGGTGACGGCGACCAGGGCCACGAGCAGCAACATTCTTATCATTGTCTTTCCTTGTTTTTCAGCGGGATGGGGCCAGGTGCCGGCACCTGGCCAATGCTGTTTCTAGTCGAGCCCGGGGATAAGGTCAATACAATTTGTTAACAATTGAGCGCTTGCCACCCTAACGCAGCCATAAAAAAACCGGCCCATTGGGACCGGTTTTTTTCAGGGGAAACAGTGTTATTCTGCTTCGGCCTCACGCTTTTGGTCGCGACGGGCCAGCAGGACAGGTTTTTCCAGCTTGGTGTCGGCCTTCAGGGTCAGGCGGTGCTCCAGGGCCAGCTGACCCAGGGACTGGGCCAGGCTCTGGCTCACTTCCTGCTGCAGGGTCTCGGCATGGAGGGGGGCGATGGTCGGCTCTTCGGCCACGGCCATCATCGTCGTCATTGCGGCCACAAGGCCAGTACCCAAAATCATGGTGTACCTCAAAAAAGGAAAGCTAACTCAACCAAAAAGCGTTTGTGCCGAGACGGCACGGGGATGGGAAAGCTTTCACCACAACACGAAATACGGCACAAAGTTCGTGTTCCATAAGCACTTACCCCCTCTCGGCGAGCGTAAATATAGATTCGGGTTGGTGCTTTTTCAAACGACGAATTATAATCACCATTGATTAGAAAAACTAATGTATTAAAAAGGTGTTACAGCCATGTCCCGGCGCCTGCCCCCCCTTAATGCTTTGAAGGTCTTCGAGGCGGCCGCCCGCCACCTCAGCTTCACCCGCGCCGCCGAAGAGCTGTTCGTGACCCAGGCCGCCATCAGCCACCAGATCAAGAGCCTGGAGGAGTTCCTGGGCCTGAAGCTGTTCCGGCGCCGCAACCGCTCCCTGCTGCTCACCGAGGAGGGCCAGAGCTACTACCTGGACATCAAGGACATCTTTTCCCACCTCAGCGAGGCCACCGAGCGGGTGCTGTCGCGCAGCGCCAAGGGCGCCCTGACCGTGTCCATGCAGCCCAGCTACGCCATCCAGTGGATGGTGCCCAGGCTGAGCCGCTTCTCCGAGGAGCACCCGGACATAGACGTGCGCATCAAGGCCGCCGACCAGGAGGAGGGCTCCCTCACCGACGATGTGGACGTGGCCATCTACTACGGCAAGGGCAAGTGGCCCGGCTTGGCCGCCGACCGCCTGCAGACCGAGTACCTGATCCCGGTGTGCGCCCCCATGCTGCTGCAGGGCTCAAGGCCGCTCAGCAGCCCCGAGGATCTGCGCCACCACACCCTGCTGCACGACAGCTCCCGCAAGGCCTGGCAAGCCTGGGTGCGCCAGCTGGGCCTGCAGCACATGATCAACGTCAACCACGGCCCCATCTTCTCCCACTCCACCATGGTGCTGCAGGCCGCCGTCTACGGTCAGGGCGTGGCCCTGGCCCACTCGGTGCTGGCCCAGCCGGATATCGCCGCCGGCCGCCTGGTGTGCCCCTTCAAGGAAGTGCTGGTGTCCAAGAACGCCTATTACCTGGTCTGCCAGCAGTCGCAGGCCGAGCAGGGCAAGATCGTCGCCTTCAGGGACTGGATGCTGAAGATGGTCATAGAGGAGGAGCAGCGCATGCTGCCGGAGGACGTGGATGTGGGCGAACGCTAACCAGAAGAGGACATGATGTCAGTACATACTCACACCCTGGTGCTGGCCCACGGCGCCGGCGCCGGCCTGGATCACCCCTTCATGCAGGCCATGGCCAGGGGCCTGGAGGCCGAAGGCATCAAGGTGGTGCTGTTCGACTTCCCCTACATGCAAAGGGCCAAGGCCGAGAACAAGAAGCGCCCACCGGACCGGATGCCGGTGCTGCTGGACGCCATGCGGGCGGTCATCGACGCCACCGAGGGCCCGCTGTTCTTGGGCGGCAAGTCCATGGGCTCGCGGGTGGCCCTGACCCTGGCCAAGGAGCTGGGCGAGCGTTGCCGGGGCGCCCTGGCCCTCGGCTACCCCTTTCATCCGCCCGGCAAGCCGGAGCGGCTGCGCCTGGAGCCCTTCGAGGGCCTGGCCAAGCCCACCTTGATATTGCAGGGGGAGCGCGATACATTCGGCCGCCGCGACGAGGTGGACGGCTACCCGCTGCCGGCCAATGTGAGCCTTCACTACCTGCTGGACGGCGACCACAGCTTCAAGCCGCGCAAGGCCAGCGGCCGCAGCGAAGCGGACAACCTCGATGAGGCGGTGGCCCGGATGGCGGCCTTTATCAGGGAGCACGGCCGATGAAATGGTTATTGATTTTGGCCAGCCTGTACGGTGCTACGGGTGTGGCCCGTATTGGAGCCGTTGGCGCCCCAGGCAGCGAGGTGTTGTCATGAAATGGGTATTGGTTTTGGCCAGCCTGTACGGTGCTACGGGTGTGGCCCGTATTGGAGCCGTTGGCGCCCCAGGCAGCGAGGTGTTGTCATGAAATGGGTATTGGTTTTGGCCAGTTTGTATGGTGCCAGCGGTGTGGCCATGGGCGCCTTTGCCGCCCACGGCCTCAAGCAGGTGCTGAGCCCACAGCTGCTCACCGTGATGGACACCGGTGTGCGCTACCAGCTCTGGCACGCCCTGGCCCTGGTGGCCGTTTTTCTCTTGGCCGACAAGCTTTCCGGCCCCTGGCTCACCGCCGCCGGTGGCCTCTTCGCGTTCGGGGTGCTGGCCTTTTCCGGCAGCCTCTATGCCCTGGCACTGACCGGGGCCAAATGGTTTGGACCCATCACGCCCATCGGCGGGATGGCCTTGATCCTCGGCTGGCTGGCGCTGATGCTGGCGGCCTTTAAGGAGACGGTGTGAAACATCTGCTGATCTACTGCCGCCCCGGCTTTGAAGGGGAATGTGCCCAGGAAATCGAGGCCCGCGCCGCCGAAAAGGGCGTGTTCGGCTTCTCGCGCCTCAAGGGCAACACCGGCTACGTGCTGTACGAATGCTACGAGACCAACGACGCCGGCAAGCTGCTTGGCCAGTTGCCGGTGGATCAGCTGATCTTCGCCCGCCAGATGATCCGGGTGGCGCCGCAGGTATCGGACATGCCCCTGGACGACCGCCTCAACGCCCTGTACATGGCCGCCGGCGACACCCTGCCGGAATGCGGCCGGCTGTGGGTGGAGACCCCGGACACCAACGAGGGCAAGGAGCTCAACCGCCTGTGCCGGGCCATCGCCACCCCCATGAAGGCCTTCTTCAAGCAGGCTGGCAAGCTGACCCTCAAGGAAGACAACGACAAGCCGGTGCTGCACGTGTGCTTTTTGAGCACCGACAGCGCTTTCATCGGCTACTCGCTGCCGCGCACCCACAGCCCGCTGCTGATGGGCATCAAGCGCCTCAAATTCCCCAAGGACGCCCCCAGCCGCTCCACCCTCAAGCTGGAGGAGGCCTTCCACTACTTCCTGTCCAAGACCCAGCGCGAAAAGCGCCTGATCAGCGGCATGAACGCCGTGGACTTGGGCGCCGCCCCCGGCGGCTGGACCTATCAGCTGGTGCGCCGGGGCATGATGGTCCAGGCCGTGGACAACGGCCCCATGGACGAGCAGCTGATGAACAGCGGCCAGGTCAAGCATATCCGCGAGGACGGCTTCAAGTACGAGCCCAAGAAGAAGAACGTGCACTGGCTGGTTTGCGACATGATCGAAAACCCCAAACGGGTCGCCAACCTGATGTGCGACTGGTTCATCGACGGCTGGTGCCACGAGGCCATCTTCAACCTCAAGCTGCCGGTGAAGCGCCGTTTCCACACCGTGGCGGAGTGCCTGGACTTGATCAGTGAGCGCATGAACGAGATGGGCGTGCCCTACGGCCTGGCGGCCAAACACCTCTATTACGACCGGGAAGAGATCACGGTGCATCTGTTCCGCAAGTAAATGCCGTTTCTGGTAAGGAAGGCGCCTTTAGGGCGCCTTTTTTAATGGCTGCTGTTTGGGTGTTGTTTCTGGCTTGGTGCTCTTTTTCTGGCTGTGTTGGTGTTTTTAAGCTGGGTTCTTCGAGATTCCCCTGCGGGGGCGTGACTTTCTTGCTCGCCCAAGAAAGTCACCAAAGAAGGGCGGCCCGGCTCGCGTTCGCCAGCTAAAATGGGGCCAGTGGCCCCATTTCTTAACGCGCTCACCCCTCGCTTCCACTCGTTTACCGCTGACCATGAGTGACGCGCTCCATGCGCGGCACTCATTCCCTCGTCTTCCCTGCCTCGGGCCAGCTCACACTCGTTTCCGCTCGGCACGCTCAACGGGCGGTCCTGGCCGCTTTGCGGCCATCAGGTGGCTGTTGCATTCACGGTATTGGCAACATAATCTGGAGCTAATTCAGGGATGATATCGGGCATCGGCCCCAGAAAAGCATGGATGCGAATACCCTCCAAAACTGTGTTTCCATCCAGCATATCTGCTATCGGCTCCCCAATTGTGCGCGTTATCTCCTGAAATCAGGCGCGGTTATCTCATTCATCTTTGTAAAAGACGCTTTTAATCAAAGGATTGAGACGTGATCGGAGTTCTGGCTATCACGCATGGGTTGGAACGATAACGCGCATGCGCGTTTTTGCCCTGATGAAACCCTTGGTAAAAACAGAATTTTTTAATTTTCAGCATGATGCGGCATCCAAGCAAAAGATCTTACCAAAGGATATCGCGCATGCGCACAATACAGCGTTAAGCATAAGGAAAGCATATGAAACATAGGTCTGTAATTCTTAAACGGGACCTTGCAATAGGGACTTTTTTTACCCAAATTAGTCTTACTTTTAATAAGATAATTTATTCTTTTTTTGCTCTATTATTCGCGTATCAAGAGTGGAGTTCGATATTCGATACTTTTGGGCTTGTTGAGTCTCTATTTTTCTTGTGTTTGTTTGTATTTTATCTGGTTCTCATTATATTTTTCGTCGGTTGTTTTGGCGTAGCCATGGCATTTTTTAGCTCTGTCTTTAAAAAAGGTGTTTTAGGTCATCATGACTTTGAATTCAGCGAGGACGAGTTTACTGAGTCAACTGATTATAATAAAACCATCCATAAATACGGCGCTATTTCAAACGTGTTTATACGGTTTGGTTCGGTATATATTTGCTTGCCAGGTGCTCAGTGGCATATTTTGCCAAAAAGAGATTTTAAAAGCATCCAAGCTCGCAATGAGCTTCTGAACTTCTTGCGAGAGGCAAGAAATGCTTAACAAGCGCATCTTGCCGGACTTGGGCAAATTGTCACCTTTTTACGCTGCGCTTCAAAAAAGCCGCCAATTCACCCAAGCCGCAAATGCGAGCGTTATGCATCAAGGGATCTGTAGTGCATGGATACTTCTCAACTAAAGAAAATGAAGCGGCATAGAAGAATGTACCGCTTTATGGGGGCAATGTTTACCCTTGTGGGGGGTATGCTGCTAGTAACCTTTTTCCCGTTGTTACTGGATGAAAATGCCACTATCAACTACAACGGTTCACCTACATCGGAATTCGGACCAAAGCTTAGCGCAGTCATATTCAACGCATCATTTGTGGTGGTCGGGCTGTTCTTTCTATTTTGTCCGAGCAAATACTTAAACAAACTTTTTGTATGGCGTCAGTCGTTTTTGGTCACTATATTCCCATGGCGAAAGTAATGCATAACAAATCGTGCAATGATCGCCCTTCGGGCTGGACAGCCAAAAGCGTGGCTTCGCCACATGGCTGCCCATTCACTCTGCGTTAGGTGCAAATGGAATTCGCAGTCGTAATTTTTATCCTATTTATTGAAATCACTCTGTTGTTTAAAAAGGATGATAAAAATCGTGCGGCTGAAATAGATAGAATTTTTTAAGGTAGAAAGTCGTTATTACCTCACGAATTTTATGAAGCGCATTATAGCGACAAAGCTATTCCTGAATTTATTGTTGTCGATATTATTCAAATACTTGAGGCAGAATTAGAAACGAATCTTTCCCGATTAATGCCTAGTGATGATTTCTCTGAAAATTTAAGGTATTTGTTTGAATTTGATTCCATGGCTGATGTCGCTGTTCTAGAATCAGTTGAACGCAAGTTTTCAATAAAAATATCTGACGTGGAAGCAGAGAATATTCAAGCAATTAATGACTTAGTGTTTTTTGTAAATAGCAAAGTAAATTGCACTTAACAAGAGAATCAATCGTGATTCGCCATAGTTTGTCATTTTTAGTTGCAAACAGCGCAATAAAATTGCCAAACCAAGCTCACACATTATTCAGGCGTTATGAGGAGCCAGTACTGTGAAGAAAGATTACCACTTGGCAGATCAACCTATACCAGATGGCTTCCAGATCTATGAGGAAAGATTAGATGTTGCAGGCATAAGTAATTATAAAAAAGCTGCTTCAAAATTTATTCGAGGAAATAGCCCATCCCTTCTTCTGGCGCGAGAGCCCACAAATAAGTACGACAAAAACGCAATTATGATAATCGGGTGTTATAAAGGTTTTATGCGTACAAAAAAGGTGCATATTGGCTATGTCCCAAAATCTGTAGCGAAACTCATGTGTGAGTTCGGTTTCCAAGCTTTTCAGCCAAGGCTGCTCAAGCGGTATGAGGGTAAAAGTGGCTTCGTTGAAGTTCTTTTTCAGTTATTGGGGCCCGCCGGACGGAAAAAATTATATGAATCCTCATAACAAGCGGCGGCAGCAAGCGTAGGGCGCAATAACCGAAGGGCATTGCGCCGTATTTATGCGCGAAAACGGCTTGATGCTGACTCCCTGCCATCAGCCGAAAGCGGCCTTTGGCACGGTAGGTCGCATTGTCAGCCCGTAGGTTGGGATGAGGAACGAATCCCAACATGGCTATCATAGGCAGGATGCCATGATCTTTGTTGACCCAATCCTATCAGCGGGCAACCCGCTACTCTGAACGTATTGCTTCATAAGGAGGTGAGATGCGCTATCGACGCTCACGGCTGGCGGGCGGCACCTTCTTTTTTACGGTCAACCTGGCCGATCGCAGTCAAACGCTGCTGGGCGATCACATCAAGGCGCTTCGTTCGGCTTTTGCTCGTGTGAAGCGGCGTCACCCGTTTCATGTTGATGCCATGGTGGTGTTGCCGGACCATCTTCACGCCGTCTGGACCTTGCCGTAAGGTGATGGCAACTACCCGATGCGATGGCGGCTTATCAAGGCCAGTTTCTCGCGAATGCTGCCGAAGGGAGAGCGCCTTTCGGCCTGCAGGGCTTGGAAGGGAGAGCGGGGCATTTGGCAGCGTCGCTATTGGGAGCATGAGATCCGGGACGAGAGTGATTATCACCGGCCTTGTTGACCAAATCGATGGAACTTAGTCGGAGCCGGGCGATCAGATCGGCCAATCCCAGCCGTAGAAGACAACCGCCATGGCCATGAAAGCCGCTCAAAGCAAGAACAAGAAGCCCAAGGCCAAGTACCGGGTCCGTAACTGGTCCCAATACAACGAAGCGCTGGTCAAGCGCGGCTCCCTGACCTTCTGGCTGGACGAGGCGGCCATCCGCAGCTGGCATAGCACCCAGCCCAACGGCAAGCGGGGCCGGGACCTGCATTACAGCGACCAAGCCATCACCACCGCACTGATGATCCAAGCAGTCTTCGGCTTGAGCCTGCGGGCGACGGAGGGCTTCATCAATTCGCTGTTCGAGTTGATGGGCCTGGAGCTCAGTTCGCCGGACTACAGCAGCATCAGCAAGCGGGCCAAGACGGTGACAGTGGATATCCGTCGCCCCAAGGGCCCGGTAGCGCACCTGGTGTTCGACGCCACCGGCCTCAAGGTCTACGGCGAAGGCGAATGGAAGGTGCGCAAGCACGGCAAGGAGAAACGCCGCAGCTGGCGTAAGCTGCACCTGGGTGTGGACGGCCAGGGTCACTGGCTCATCTGCGCCGAGCTGTCCTTGGACAATGTGGCCGACGGCCAGGTCCTAGCCCCTATGCTCAGGCCACTGCGCCGCCAGATAGGCAGCGTCTACGCTGACGGCGCCTACGACAGCCGGCAATGCTACGAGGAAATCGCCCACAAAAGCGCCCGCCCGCTCATACCGCCGCGAAGCAATGCCGGTTATTGGCAGGCAGGGCATCCCCGCAACGAGGCGGTGGCGGCACTCAAGGCCGGGGAGCTGGCAGAATGGAAGGTGGCGAGCGGCTACCACCGCCGCTCGATAGGGGAGACGGCGATGTGGCGGTTCAAGCAACTGACCGGCAACCGGCTACGACTGCGCGACTATAACGGCCAGGTTGGCGAGGCAATGGCCCGGGTTGCGGTGTTGAACAAAATGACGGCCTTGGGCATGCCGGTCAGTGACATGGTGCGCTGACCCCGGACGGTGTTGGGGCCCACTGGCCTTGGGGCTGAATTGATCAACAAGGCCATTATCACCGCCACATCGATTATGTTCACTTCAACCCGGTAAAACACGGCCTCGTAGCCCGTTGTCGTGACTGGCCTTATTCCAGCTTCCATCGTTATGTTCGAAAGGGCATCCTATCTATAGAGTGGGGCCTATCCGGTTCACAGGCTGGATCGGATTTAGGGGAGTAGGGCTTGGGTTGTGATGTTGGGATTCGTTCATCATCCCAACCTACGGGCTGATGTAGGATTATGTGTAGCGAGTTTGAAGATGGATGTCCTTCTAGTTGCTTCTAGTTGCTTCTAGTTGTTGCTTCTAGTTCCGTCCTTCTAGTTCCTCATGCATAGAAAGCTCAAACATTAAGGGTTCAGTATGCTGCCTACGATTTTAGGATTTATGAGTGCCTTTTTTGCCGCTATTTCTGCTCTTTTCTGGGCCCTTTCTGCCCGGGTTAACTTCAAATTTGGCTGGGATTCAGGTGACGCATTGAATCAGTCAATGAAGAAGGCATCGAAGCTCAACGCCACTGCTGCCGCGTTCACATCTGCGGCTGCGGTATGTTCTGCGGCGGCAATTGCTCTACCGCTGTTCGGTTTTTAGCTGGGAACTAAAAAACGCTTCACAGAAGGTTAGCAAGCGTAGGTCAATGGGATGGGGCACGAATCCCAATCTACGGCTTTGCTCAATCATCGAGCGGCATTGCGCCATCTGGGGGTTCTGGCCGGACTAATCACCCCCGGGTTGACTTCCAAAGCCGTGCGGACAAGGATTGAACCATGAACGCGAACGTCTCAGCTCAGCCGACGCGAATTATTCCCCTCATTCCCTAGGAATGGTGGGTTGGCTGCTGCATGAGATTCGCAAAACCCGCCCAGGAGGCGGTTTTTTCGTATCCGCTTCCCGGGCCTGGATGCCAAGGAGGCAATATGAACAGGGTCGCCATATTCGGTAACGCCGGTGGGGGCAAGTCGACATTGGCCAGGAAGCTGGCCGAGGCCACGGGGCTGCCGCTCTATTCCATCGACAAGCTCAAGTTCCGCCCGGGCGGCGATGAGGTTCCCCACGCTGATTACCTCAGGCAGCATGAGGAGCTGCTGGGCAGGGACAGGTGGATCCTGGACGGCTTCGGCTGCGTGCCCTCGGCCTGGCAGCGGTTCGCGGCGGCGGACACCCTCATCCATGTGGACCTGCCGCTGCTCACCCACGGCCTCTGGATAGCCAAGCGGATGCTGAAGGGGCTCTTCGTCAATCCCGAGGGCTGGCCTCAAAACAGCCCCATCCTCAGGAGCACCCTGACCAGCTACAAGGTGCTGTGGCTCTGCCACCGCAAGCTGACCCCGGCCTATCGCAAGCTGGTGGCGGAGCAGGGCGGCGATAAGACGGTCCATCACCTGCGCTCGCCCAAGGAGATCGAGGCGCTGCTGGGCCGGCTCCGGGCAGGGGCGCCTGGCCGGTGAAGGATTGAGCGCCCCGGCGGGCCGTGCTAGCGTGCTGGAAACGCAAAAGGGCCGGCCCTGCCGCCCCCTGACTTAAGGACAAGTAATGAAGATCACCATCGAAACCCTCATCAACGCCGATCTGGCCAGCACCTGGGATGCCTGGAACAACCCCGACGATATCGTCCGCTGGAACGCCGCCTCCGACGACTGGCACACCACCAGCAGCCGCGTGGACCTGCGTGTGGGCGGCAGCTTCAGCTCCCGCATGGAGGCCAAGGACGGCAGCATGGGCTTCGATTTCGAGGGCACCTATACCGAGGTCGAGCCCCAGGCGCGCCTCCAGTACCGCATGGCCGACGGCCGCGAGGTGCTGGTTACCTTCGAGGCCGTGGACGGCGGGGTACGGGTGCTGGAAACCTTCGACGCCGATCAGCAGCACGATCCGGACTTCCAGCGCCAGGGCTGGCAGAGCATCCTCGACAGCTTCGCCCGCCATGTGGAGGCCAAGGGCTGACGGCTTTCCGGTAAAGATAATTGAACTTTCAATGTCTTAGCTTGCCTTATCCCGCACATATGAGCCCCGCGTCATGCGAGGGCTCGCCCCGACAACACCAAATAAGGACATAACAACAATGCCAAGGATCCTACCCCTTGCCCTGCTCAGCCTCGGCCTGACGGGCTGCAGCGCCCATATCAGCGAAAGCGCCTTTATCGCCCAGGACAAGGCCGTCAGCCCGTACCAGGACGCCGAGCTGAACCAGTGGCAGGCGCGCTTCCCGGGCAAGTCGCTGAAACGGCTGCAGCTGACCAGCCAGGACCAGGCCGCGGTGCTGCACGGGCTGTTGCTGGACGACCCTGACTCAAAGGAGCTCATCTTCTTCATTCCCGGCAACGGCATGAAGGTGGCCAAGGGCGGCATCGAAGTGATGGAGACCCTGGCCGACTTGGGCCGGGACGTGGCCATCTTCGACCGTCGCGGCCTGGGCGCCAGCACCGGCAAGGCCACCGTGGCCAACCAGATCAGCGACGCCGTGCAGCAATACCATTACCTGCGCCGGGAGCTGGAGCCCAGTTTCGTCACCGTGCATGGCTTTTCCCTGGGGAGCTTCGTGGCCGGCCAGCTGGCCAAGCGCCAGGACGTCGACGCCCTGGTGCTGCAGGGCTCGGCAACCAATGTGGACGACTGGATAGACGAAAGCACGCCCTGGTTCATGAAGCCCTTCCTGACCGTGGAGGTGGACGAGGCCTTTCGCGGGGTGGACAACCAGCAAGTGGTGGCCAGGGACTATGACGGCCCCTTGCTGGTCATCGGCGGCGAGCAGGACGAACAGGTGCCTGTGGTGCTGTCCCAGCGGCTCTTCGAGGCCAGCCGTTCGAGCCAGAAGCAGCTGCTGATCGTCCAGGGCGCCGGCCACGGCAATATGCTGGAAGGCAAGGAAGAGCTCAGCCGCTACAGGGCCTTCCTGGACAAGCTTGGCGGCGGGGTTGAGAGGTAGAGATGGACAAGGCAAGGCATATCGGCATCGTGGCCTGCAGCGCCGAAGGGGCGGCGCTGTGCTACCGCACCATCTGCATGGAGGCCCCGGCCCGGATGGGGCCGCACTGGCACCCGCAGCTGTCGCTGCACGGCCATCCGGTGGGCGAGTACCTGCCCTGCCTGGAGCGGGACGACTGGCAGGGGGTGGGGGAGCTGATGCTGTCCTCGGCCAACAAGCTGGCGGCCATGGGGGCGGAGCTTGCCATCTGCCCCGACAACACCATCCACCAGGCCTTCGACTATGTGGCGAAGCGCTCGCCCATTCCCTGGCTGCACATCGCCGAGGTGGTGGCAGACGAGGCCGAGGCCCGTGGTTACCGCAGGCTGGCCATACTGGGCACCCGTTTCCTGATGACGGGGCCCGTCTATCCCCAGGTGCTGGAACGGCGCGGCATCGCCTGGCAGATCCCGGATGAAACCGACAGGGCCATGGTGGACGCGGTCATCTTCGAAGAGCTGGTGCCGGGCCTGGTGCGGGAGGCCTCCCGCAACGCCTTTATCGGTCTTATCGAGAAGCTGGCGGAGCAGGGCTGCGACGCCGTGGTGCTGGGCTGCACCGAGATCCCGCTGCTGATCAGCCCCGACGACAGCCCGCTGCCGGTGCTGGATTCCACCCGGCTGCTGGCCAGGGCGGCCCTGGCAGCGGCGCTGAGGGTGGATTGAGTTCGCCCTTCTCAAAGCCCGCTCCGGCCGTTATGGTGTGGCTTCTCAATGTCGCAACAAGGAGGTGCGCATGACACCGGCAAAACTGGCCATCTGGAGTGTGGTCATCGGTTGTTTTCCCCTGTTCCTTTCCCTGCTCGGCGTGCTGCTGGCCAAGCTGCTCAAGTGCAACGTCAGCGCCGCCGGCGCCGACAAGTGCCTGGTGCTGGGCTACGACGTCGGCAACCTGCTCTATACCCTGATGATGATGCACTGGCTGTTCCTGATCACCGGCGGCATCACGGTGCTGGGCCTGGTAGGCGCCGGGATCTGGACCCTGGTGCGCTGACGGACCCCTCCGGCAAGCGGCAATGGACAGCGTGCAGGAACAGCTGACCCAACTCTACCAGGACCAGTCCAGGCGCATCCTGGCGACCCTGATCCGCCTGCTCGGCGATTTCGATCTGGCCGAGGAGGCCCTGCACGATGCCTTTGCCGCCGCCCTGGCCCAGTGGCCGGGGGAGGGCATGCCGGCCAACCCCAGGGCCTGGCTGGTGTCCGCCGGCCGCTTCAAGGCCATCGACAGGCTGAGGCGGCGGGCCCGCTTCGACGCCGCCCTCGGCGAGCTGGCGGACGAGCTGGCAGCGGCGCCGCTGCCGGATGATGTCGAAGACGACCGGCTGCGGCTGATCTTCACCTGCTGCCACCCGGCCCTGGCACCGGAGGCGCAGCTGGCCCTGACCCTGAGGGAAGTGTGCGGCCTCAGCACGGAGGCCGTGGCCAGCGCCTTTTTGCAGCGCACCCCCGCCATTGCCCAGCGCATCGTCCGCGCCAAGGCCAAGATCCGCGACGCCGCCATTCCCTTCGAGATGCCCGAGCGGCGCGAGCTGCCGGACAGGCTGCAGGCGGTGCTTAAGGTGATCTACCTGCTGTTCAACGAAGGCTACGCCAGTGCCGAGGGCGAGGCGCTGCAGCGCCCGGACTTGGCGGCCGAGGCCATCCGCCTGGGCCGGCTGTTGTGTGCCCTGTTGCCCGAGCCGGAGTGCCTGGGCCTGCTGGCGCTGATGCTGCTCCAGGACGCCCGCCGTGATGCCCGTAGTGACGACCAGGGCGAGCTGGTGCGCCTGGAAGATCAGGACCGCAGCCGCTGGCACCAGGGCCAGATAGAGGAGGGCCTGGCCCTGGTGGAGGCGGCGCTTCGGGCGGGCCCGGCCGGCCCCTACGGCCTGCAGGCGGCCATCGCCGCATTGCACGGCCAGGCGGCCAGCTTTGCCGACACCGACTGGCCGCAGATCCTGGGCCTCTACGATCAGCTGTACAGGCGCCAGCCCACGCCTGTGGTGGCCCTGAACCGGGCCGTGGCCCTGGCCATGGTGCGCGGCGACGAAGCCGGCCTGGCACAAGTGGAGGCCCTGCTTGGCGCCGGCGAGCTGGCCGACTACCACCTGGCCCACGCGGCCAGGGCCGAGCTGCTGGCCCGGCTGGGGCGCATCAGCCAGGCCAGGGCCGCCTTCCGGCAGGCCCTTGCCCTGGCCCGCCAGGGTGCCCAAAGGCGCTTTTTGGGCCGGCGCCTGCAGGAAATCGAAAAAAAATTGTGAGGGGCTGTCGAAAAGCGTGCCGCTGCTTCGACAAGTCAGTGACACACACTGAAACGGAGAGACCCCAATGCGATACCTGATCATGCGTAAGGCCGACGCCGATACCGAAGCCGGCGTCATGCCCAGCCAGGAGCTGCTCCAGGCCATGGGCCAATACCACCAGCAGCTGGCCGAGGCCGGCATACTGAGGGACGGCCTGGGCCTGAGGCCCAGCCGCGACGGCTTCAGGGTCCGCTTCGAGGGCGGCCAGGCCCTGGTCAGCGACGGCCCCTTCGCCGAGGCCGGGGCGCTGCTGGCGGGCTTCACCCTGATCGAGGTGGCATCCCGGGACGAGGCCCTGGCCTGGGCCAGGCGCTGGCCGCAGCTGGACGGCAACGGCCAGGTGGAGCTGGAGGTGCGGCGGCTGTTCGAGATGGAGGACTTCGCCGAGGGCGAGGGCAAGCAGGCGGTTGCCGAGGCCTTCGAGGGCCGGCCCCTCAATCCCGCCGCCATGGTGCCCTACCTCAGCTTCCAGGGCGACTGCCGGCAGGCCTTTGCCTTCTACGCCGAGCGCCTGGGCGGCGAGATCACCGCCATGAGGACCTTTGCCGAGACCCCCATGGCCGCCGAGATGCCGGCTCCGATGCAGGACAAGATAGTGCATGCCCGGCTGCGTCTGGGCCAGCTGGAGCTGATGGCCTCGGACGCCCATCCGGACCAGTACCAGGCCACGGCCGGTTTCCACGTCTGCCTGCAGTTCGACGAGCCGGCCGAGCTGGAGCTGGCCTTCGACGGCCTCAGCGAGGGCGCCAGCATCCTCATGCCGGTGGCCGAGACCTTCTGGGCCAGGCGCTTCGGCATGCTGGTGGACAGGTTCGGCATCCCCTGGATGTTCAACTGCAACAAAACCAACGGATAAGGGAGCAAGCCATGAAATACCTGGCCCTGGTCTACTACCAGGATGCGAAGATGAAGGCCATGGGCCAGCCCGAGTGGCAGGCCCTCAACGAGGAGTGCCTGGCCTGCGGCGAGGGCCTGACGGCCGAAGGACACATGCTGGCCGGCCAGGCCCTGCAGGGCGTGGACAGCGCCACCACGGTGCGGGTGCGCGGCGGCAAGGTCACCACCACCGACGGCCCCTTTGCCGAGACCAAGGAACAGCTGGCGGGCTTCTACCTGCTGGAGGCCCGGGATCTCAACGAGGCCATCCGCCTGGCCAGCCGCATCCCCCCGGCCCGTTACGGCTGCATAGAGGTGCGGCCGGTGCGGGAGCTGGCGCCGCCCTTTTCCTACTGAGGTCCCTGCCCATACCCTTGTCAACGGCGGCCCTTCCGGGCCGCTGTTGTCTTTGCTGCTGGTACCGGAGCCGCCACGGCGAATGGCTCAGTCCGGACCGCCGGTGCGGCTGAAGGTGATGCCGGCGTAGCGCAGCGCTTGCACCTTTTCCCCCTCGACGTCGAATTGGACCACCTGGGCCCGGCTCGGCCTGAACTTGACTCGGATGCTGTCGGGCTCGGTCATGGCGGTGCTGGCGCTGCCGGCATGGCCCCAGTCGAGGCGGAAGTCCTGGTCGCCCAGGGGCTGTACCGTCAATGTCCCGGCCAGGGGGTGGCGGTAGTGCCCCAGGTAGGCGGCCCTGGGCAGGCTCAGTTGGTAGGGCTTGTCACGGTAGCCCGCCTCCTTGGCCAGCCGCTTGTCCCTGAAGCCGTAGGCCATGGCCTTGAGCTTGGCGATGCGCTGGTCCAGGCGCGCGTCCAGATCCGGTTCGCCCAGGGCCAGGCCATAGGCGTAGTCGGCGATGAGGTCGGTGAGGCGGTCGTTGAGCATGCCCTCGTTATTGAGGATCACCAGGCCCAGCTTTTCCTGGGGCATGAAGGACAGGTGCGGGCGGAAGCCCTCGAAGCTGCCGAAATGGTGGTAGAGGGACCGGCCCTTGTAGTCGCCCAGGTACCAGCCCAGGCCGTAGCCGCTGCGCCGGAAGTCGCCCTTGCGGTCGTCCAGGGCCACCGTCTGCTGCTGGCTCTGGCGGACAAGCCCTTGTGGCAACAGCTGTCTGCCGTCCACCTTGCCCAGGTTCAGCTCGGCCGTCAGCAGCCTGGCCAGATCCCCGGCCGTGGCATAGACGCCGCCGGCGGCGTGCAGGGTACTGTCGCGCTTCTCCAGGGGCAGGGCCAGGTAGCGCTGCTCGGTGAAGAAGTCGTAGGGCCTGGCCAGGGACCAGCCGGCTTTCCTGGCTTCGCTTACCCGGGCGGTGCTGCGCGTCATGCCCAGGGGCCTGAAGACGTGGTCGGCCATCACGTCCTGCCAGGATCTGCCCAGGGCCTGACTTAGGATGTTGTAGCCGAGGTTCGTATAGTCGAACTGGCCTAGCTTGCTCTCCTGGCTGGGGCGAACGCGGGCCAGCATCTGCAGGCGGCTTTGGCGGTCGTGGAGGCCGCTCAGGTAGAGCGCGGTCTGCAGCAGCTCATCGTCCAGGCCGGCGCTGTGATTGAGCAGGTGGCGCACCTTGATGGCCCTGGCATCGATGCCAGGGGCGAAGGCGATGCCCGGGAACAGCTCGGCCAGGCTGGTATCCAGGCCCTGGCCCCTGGCCGCCAGTTCCTGGAGCGCGGCCAGGGCGAACAGCGGCTTGGTGATGGAGGCGATATAGAAGAGGGTGTCGTCCCTTACCGGCTCCCGGCTCTCGATATCGGCCTGGCCAAAGTTGCCCCGGTAGAGGATGGCGTCGCCCCTGACCAGGATCACGGCGGTGCCGGAACGCAGCGCGAAGGCCTCCCTGAGCCTGGTCATAAAGGCATCCATCCTGGTCTTGACGGCTGGCGCCGCCACTGTCGCGACGGGCTGGGCGTCGACGGGGAGCTGGGTGGGCGTGAGGATGGCGGCGGTTGGCGTGGCCATCAGACTCGCCAGGGTAACGAGGGCGGCTTTTACGGGCATGGTGAAGTCCATTTGCACAATAAAAGACAGAGTAGGGCAAATGGCATGCCATTCATAAAAGTGATTTTATATCAATACCATAGCTATCCATTCCGAATTGGGTTTGGTGCTGTTGGTCAACAAGGTGGTCTGTTTCGCCACTTGTGCCGGGATTACCCTTGGGGTTCAATGCGCCATCGAGCTGGCGCCGAATGAGGGGAGTGGCCAATGCGGGATATCGGTTTGGGCGACGGCCAGTACCGGGTGGCGGTCTATGTGGCCAAGGGGCCGCCCATGGCCGAGCTCCAGGGCCTGGACGAGCTGAGGCCCCTGGTGGGGGGCGAGATAGACCACATCAATGCCGCCTGCGGCAACGGCTGGCGCAAGCTGTTCAACGTCTACGCCAAGGTGCTGTTCGCCCTGCCGGACGCCTTCGGCTTTGCCGAGCAGGCACCGACCTGGCAGCGGTACCGGGACGAACGACTGCTGCAGCCGGGCTCGACCACGGCGCTGCTGCTGAGCCCGCCCCGGCTTGGCGAAAGGCCCGATGTGCTGCACATCATCGCCGGGCGCACCCATGCCAGGGATCTGCTGGCCAGGGGGGAGCTGCAGGCGCAATTGACCTGGCTGGACGAGGAGTTCGCTATCTGCCCCGAGCACCGGCTGCTGGTGTGCCCCTATTTCGACTACCGCCAGCTCAGCAACAGCAAGATCGCAAGGCTCAGCGAGCTGGTGGCCGCCATGGCATGAAAAAGGCCGCGCTGTGCGCGGCCTTTTGTTTGCTGTCAGGGCTCAGCCGATCAGGTAGCGCTGCTGCTGACCCTTGTGGTTCAAGGTCAGCTCGGTGACCAGGCTGTAGGGCGGCCGGCGCCCGGCCAGCTCGGCCAGGGCCAGGTACAGGCCCAGGGTCGGCCAGGGGATCTCGTTGTCCCGTTCAAAGACGACATTCCCGGTCCTCATGGCGTCATCGACAGCATCGGTCAGGGCCCTGTTCATGGCCTGGGTGGTGGCCGTTATCGCCTCGGGATCCGGCGTAACCGCCGCCAAAAGCAACTGCAGCTCTTGCCAATGCTCGGTCATGGCCTGGTAGCCCTCGGCCAGGGCGATGGCGGAGCGGGCCAGGATCCAGAGGCGGTTCATCTGGTCTTTTACGGCCTTGTTGCCGACCGGCTGGTTGAACTGCCATTCCAGGGCATCATTCCTTCTCTTCTGCTTGGCCAGCCCCTGGTACCAGGCCAGCCTGTCCAGGCCTTTTTGCTGCTGATAGGCGGGGCGTTGGGCAGTGGCCTCGGCGCCCCTGGCGTCGGCCCTGGCCAGGGCCTGCTCGAAGGTGTCAAGCAGGTGCTCGGCCAGCTCGTTTTCCCCCAGGGCGTTGCCGTCCAGGAAGGTGCGCCACTGGACGGCGGTCAGGTTCAGGCTGGTGGCCAGGCTGGCCTTCCTGGCGCCCTTGCCCGGATTGGCGCCGAAGGCATTGAGTACCATGGTGGAGGCACCCTGCTGGCAGAGTCCCAGCTTCTCCATGCCTGCGAAATACTGGCGGACTTCGGCGTCGGTCATGTCGTCGTCGCTGACGCTGAATTGCAGCTTCAGGGGCGCCGGCATCAGCTGGCCATCCAGCAGCGCCAGCAGATCCAGGCCGGCCAGCATGGATACCTTCCTGGATTCGCCCAGCAGGGCCTGGACCTTGTCGACTTCCGCCTGGCTGCGACAGGCGAGGATATTGCCCTGATGGTCGCTAACCACCTTGGCCAGCTCCAGGTGCTTGCTGCTCCAGCTGGCCTCGAAACCCAGCAGGCTGATGGTCAGGCTGGCCTGGCGTTTGTCCTGGTTGAGGCTGCTGTAGCTGCCCTTGATCCTGTCCACCGAGCCCTCTGCCCTGGCCTGATCCAGAAGCGCCTTGAGGTTGCCGAGGTCACGGCACCACAGTGCCCGGTAGAGGGTGCGGGTAGCGGGGGTATTCCTGAGGATCCGGCAGGAAAAGGTGGTTTCACGGCTTTCCTTGTGCTCGCGGCTGGCTTGCCATGCCACGCCGACCCGCTGCTCCAGGTGCTCGCCGATGGCCTTGAGGATGCTGGTGCGGAATTCGCCGTACTTGCCGAGGAAGCGCTCGAAGGGGGCGATGGCGCCGCTCATGCCGTCCTGGATCTGTGTCTTGACCTCATTGATGTTGGCCTCCACCGCCACCAGGGGAGCCAGTACCTTGTCCAGGGTGTCGTCGGCCAGCTCATGGAGCTCGCCAACCCTGTCGGCCAGGGCTCCCTTGAGCTGGTTGAGGGCATCGGTCAGGGGGGCGTCCAGCAGCTGGTGCAGGGACTGAAGCGCCGCGCCGGACAGGCCCAGCTCCTGGCCCACCAGGGCCACCAGCTCTTCGCTGACCAAGGCCGGATCCCGGTTCCAGATGCTGACCCTGTCATCCACCAGGGTGGCCAGGCGCTCAGCGATCAGGGCCTTGAGCTGCCCGGCCAGGGGCTGGATATCGGCCGCGGGCGACGCCAGCAGCTGCTGGAGCAGGGGCGTGAAGGTGCCATCTTCCGGCAGTGCCAGGTGTTCCTCGAGCAGCTTGCCGGGCCACTTGAACTCTTCGAGCCTGGCGTCGAAGTCGCCCATGTCCGGCAGGCCCTTGTCTACCAGCCGGCGCAGGTTGTCGGTCAGGCCCATCAGGCGGACATCGGCGCCCAGTTTGAGCAGGCTGCCCCTGGTCTGGTCATGGCACTTTTGCAGGCGCACGAAGAGGCTGCTGTCGGTGTCTCTCTGGACCTCCAGCTGGAAGGTGCCCTTGTCCTTGAGGCTCAGCGACACGGACGCTGCCAGTTCGGCATCCAGGCTGATGGGTGTGTCGAACAGCTCCTGGTCAAGCTCGTTCAGGCGGCGACTGAAACTCTTGCCCAGGGTCAGGCTGGCCCCCAGGTTGATGCTGCCTTCGAAGTTCAGGCTGTGATGGTAGAGGCGGGGCTGGCCGTCGGCCATGGCGGCCAGGGTGCTGTCCAGGCTCAGGGGCGAACGCCAGTCGCTGCCGATCTCGGCCAGGGCCTGGCCCAGCCAGGCCTGCTCGGCGAAGAGGTAACAGCTGTCCAGCTCCAATCGGCTGTCGGCACCGGCCTGGATCCCCAGGCTGCCCATGGACAGTGGCAGCTCGCTGCTCAGGCCGGCAGCCAGGCTGCCACTCATGCCCAGGCCCAGCAGGCACTTGTTGTCCGGCAGTTCGTCTCCAATCTTGCTGGCAGCCTCCTCCGCGCTGAACACCTCTACCTCCAGGGCCGTGGCCAGCTCGGCAGTCAGGTTGAAGCGCGCACTTGGTTGCTCGCCTTGCCATTGGCTGCTGAGCAGGGGCAGGGCGTTTGCCCCCTGGTACGAGGCCAGGGGCTGGCAGAGTGCCTTGAGGCGCTCCGGCAGCTTGTCGCCCAGCCTGTCCTTGAGCTGCTGCCATTCCTGCTCCAGCCGTGCCTTGATCTCGGGATCCAGGCCTTCCAGGTAGCTGGAAAATTCCTGGCTGGCGGCATTGCCGGCAAAATGGTCGCTGAATTGCAGCAAGAGCTGTTCGGCGCTGAGGTTGTCGAAGTGCTCTGCTGCCTCGAACAGCTGCGAACAGAGGGTGGTGGGGATGGCGGCGGTCTTGGTGCCGGCCTGGTTGGCGAGCCAGTTGGTCATGGTGAAGTTCCTTTATAACCTGGGTCTGTGAGCCTCCGTCACAGCCTGGCGCCGGTCCTGCGCCGAGGAGGTAAGGTCAGTCTAGGGGATCCGGGCCGTCATTGGCAGGGCCTACTGGTCGAGGTCATCTCTTTGTCATCCGGGGGCCGGTGTCGGCAGGAATATTATGGGCGGTTTTGAGGTAGTCTGTTGATGAAATTGAATTTTCCTTAGGCACCTTGGAGGGCGTCGTGCAGCTATTGGTACGGATGACGGTGGCTTTACTGCTGATGACCTCAAGTGCACCCCTGCTGGCCAAGGGGGTGCTGTCGGATAACCAACGCATTGATAGCAAGGCCCTCGGCTATGCCCTGCAATACCGGGTCTACACACCGTCGTCCCACACGACAGGCCCCTTGCCCACCCTCTATGTCACCGACGGGCACCAGTACCTGCAAAGGGGCAAGATGGTCAGGGTGCTGGACCGGGAAATCGCCGCGGGCCGGATAGTGCCCGTGCTGGTGGTCTTCGTGGACAGCCGGGATCCCGACAAGCTGTCTGTGGACAGGCGCAACCAGCAGTTTTTCTGCAGCCCGGACTACGCGGCCTTCTTTACCGATGAGCTGATCCCGGCCATCACCAGGGACTACGGGGTCAGCCGGGCAAGGCGCGACAGGGTCGTATTGGGCTTGTCTTTCGGCGCCCTGAACAGCGCCTGTTTCGGCCTGCTGGCGCCGGAGCATTTCGGTGGGCTGGCCATGCAGTCGCCGGCCCTGCACCCGGTGCCCGGATTGCTGGAGGCCTACCGGCTGTTGAAGGTGCCCAGGCTGAAGATCTTCCTCAGCCTGGGCATCAAGAACGACAACACCGCCAGCGGCCGTCGGCTGCGCAAGGTCTTGATGGCGGCGGGCCATGAGCTGACCTACCGGGAGGTCGCCGAGGGGCATAACTGGGACAACTGGCGACCGTTGCTGGACGAGGTGCTGGCCACTTTTTTCGCGTCCGAGCAGGAGCCAGCACCGGTACCGGGCGCACCGGCCCACGGCAAGTAGGCGAGGCCTTGTCCCTGTTGCCGCCCTTTGGCAAAGTGGGCATAAAAGACCGAACCAGAATATCTTCAATGCAGCGTAGACACTTCCTCCAGGGCCTGGGCGCCCTGGCAATGCTGGGCATGGCCCCGGCCCTGGCCAGGGTGACGCCGGCCAAGCCCCTCTATTTCGACGGCCTGTCCTTCCTGCCCGAGGATCTTAACGATATCCGGGCATCCAAACTGGACGGCTATATTTGCGATATCTCCGCCATCGAGGAGGTGAAGCAGCCGGACGGCAGCGTCAACTACAAGCGCACCTACAACGCCTGCATGAAGAGCATCAAGGCGGCCCTGGAAAGGGTGCAGGACAATCCCGGGCTGCTGCGCCTGGGCAGGACGGCGGCCGACCTGGAACAGGCCAGATCCAATCATCAGTGCGCTCTCTATTTCCAGATCCAGGGCGCCGACTGCGTGGAAGAGCGCCTGGATCAGGTCGACGAATTCCATGACCTGGGGCTGAGGGTGCTGCAGCTGACCCACCATTACGGCAACCGCTATGCCGGCGGCGCCCTGGATAAAGACGCCAAGGGCCTGAGCCGGGACGGCCTGGCCCTTATCGAGCTCCTCAACGCCCGCAACATGCTCATCGATCTCAGCCACAGCGCCGTGCCCACGGCCCTGGACGCCATCCGGGCCAGCAAGGCGCCTGTGGTGCAGTCCCACGGTGCCTGCCGGGCCATCGTCAACAACGCCAGGTGCAGCCCGGACCAGGTGATCCGTGCCATCGCCGACAGCGGTGGTGTGTTCGGGGTGTTCATGATGAGCTTCTGGCTGACCAATGACGCCGTGCCCGGTACCGAGCACTTCATCGCCCAGCTCAGGCATGTGGCCAAGGTGGGCGGCATGGACGCCGTGGCCATTGCCAACGATTACCCGCTCAGGGGCCAGAAGAACCTGCTGGCCCTGGGCAACGACAACGCCGAAGGGGTCAAGCAGTACCTGGACTGGTGGCGCATGCAGGGCCAGCGCGGCATCCTCGGCTTCGATCGCGAACCTGTCCATGTGGTGATCCCCGAGCTCAACCATATCGAGCGTTTCGAACGTATCGACCAGGCCCTGGCCAGGGCCGGCTTCAAGGGGGGCGAACGGGAGCGGATCCTCGGCGGCAACTGGCAGCGGGTATTGGGGCAGGTGCTGGTTTAACCGCGCTTTCGCAGGCGTTTTTGGTCGTACATCGCCATATCGGCGCTGTTCATTGCCTGTTCGAAGCCGATGTCTGGCTCCACAATGGTGGTCATGCCCAGGCTGACGCCGATCAGCACTTCGTCACCGTCCAGCAAAAAGCTGCGGTCGAAGATGCTTTCCACCTGGACGAGCAGGTTGCCTGAGCCGGCCTGGGGCAGCAGCAGCACGAACTCGTCGCCGCCCAGGCGGGCCACCGACAGGGCCTGGCCACAGGCCTGCCTGAGGCGCCGGCCTATCTGCACCAGCAGCTCGTCTCCGGCCTTGTGGCCAAGATCGTCGTTGATGCCCTTGAAGTCGTCCAGATCCAGGAAGATCAGGCTGAAAGGTTGCCAGTGGGGCCGGGATTGGGCCTGTTCGAAGTGCTGCTGCAGCTTGAGCCTGTTGTCCAGGCCGGTCAGGGGGTCCTGGTGGGCCAGCCGGGCCAGCTTCTCCTGGTAAAGCTTTTCCTGGGTGATGTCCATATGGGTGCCCATCACCCTGAGCGGCTTGCCGTTGTCGTCCCGCTCCACCACCCGGCCCCTGTCCACCACCCAGGCCAGCTTGCCGTCCTTGCCGATCATCCTGTGTACCACCTGGTAGAAGCTGGAGCGTCCGTGCAGGTGGTCGTAGAAGGCGCTGAGCACCTCTTCGGCGTCGTCCGGGTGCAGGCGGGCCTTCCACTCGTCGAAATGGGCGCTGATCTCGCCGGGCTGGTAGCCGAGCATGGAGCCCCAACGGCGGTTGAAGATCACCAGCTTGCCCGTGGGCACGTCGAGCTGCCACAGGCACAGGCCGGTGCCGTCCAGGGCGGCATCCAGCTTTTCACGGGCGTCGTCGGCAATACGCCTCAGGCGGGCGTTTTCTGCCTGCAATTGTTCGTTTTGGGACAAGGAGGGGAGGGGCCTTATCATGCTTTTGTCTAATATTTCCGTGCGCCAAGGCCACTGTAAAGGCGTTTTTTCCTATTTTCCCTTGAGACTTTCGACCAGGGCCGGATCCGGGGGGCGCTGCAGCTTGCCGGCCAGGTAATGGCCGGAAAAGGCCTGGAACCAGCACTCAAGGGCCCGGGCATTGGCCGCTTCGCCGGCCTTGTCCAGCATCAGGGCGGCCACCTCCGCCGTGCACAGGTGGTTGTCCTTGTACTGGTTGCGCAGCCGGTATTGGGACAGGCCGGCGTCCGAGATACCGGTGACCGGCAGCCCATCCAGGTAGCGGCTGGTGCGCAGCATCTTACGGGCCTGCTGCCAGGTGGCATCCAGCAGCAACAGCTTGACGGGCCCGGCCGGCAGTTCCGGCTGCTGGCGCTCGGGTGGCACATAGTCCATGGGGAAGACGATCAGGCTGTTGTCGTCCAGCCAGTCCAGCAGCGCCTGGGGCGGCTCGGTTCTATGCCAGGCCCAGGCCCGGGTTGCGGGCAGCACATCGGCCACCAGCTTGCCGGTGTTGGACGGCTTGTAGGGCTCGTTGGGGTGCATCAAGAGGCCGAATTCCACCCGGCTCTTGAGGTTTGGCCTGTGGGGGCAGAGGCAAAGCTTGGGCACCAGGGCGCAGGTCGGGCAGCGTGCCACGGCACAGCCCCGGGCCAGGTAGGGGCGGCGGCTCTGTTCGAGCAGCTCGGCTTTCAGTTGCAATACGGCGTTCATGGATACAATAAAGGCCCCTTGCGGGGCCTTTTCTTCAACACCTTGTGCTCAGAGGCGATCCAGGATGGCCTGGGTGAACTCCGTGGTGGAGGCGCTGCCGCCCAGGTCACGGGTGGTGCGGTCGCCGGACTCGATGACGTCCTTCAGGGCGCTGCGGATCTTCTCCGCCTTGTCCTGCATGCCCAGGTACTCCAGCATCTGGATGGAGGCCAGGATCACGGAGCTGGGGTTGGCGATGTTCTGGCCGGCGATGTCCGGTGCGGAGCCGTGAACGGCTTCGAAGATGGCGGCATCTTTACCGATGTTGGCACCCGGGGCCATGCCCAGGCCACCGATCAGGCCGGCGCAGAGATCGGAGACGATATCGCCGAACAGGTTGGTGGTGACCAGGACGTCGAAGCGCTCCGGGTACATGACCAGGTTCATGCAGGCGGCGTCGATGATCATCTCTTCGAACTGGATGTCCTCGAAGCCCTTGGCCACTTCCCGGGCCACTTCCAGGAACAGGCCGGAGGTGGACTTGAGGATGTTGGCCTTGTGCAGCACAGTGACCTTCTTGCGGCCTTCGCGACGGGCCAGCTCGAAGGCGAAGGTGACGATGCGCTCGGCGCCTTCGCGGGAGATCACGCTCATGGCCTCGGCCTGGGTGCGCTCCTCGTTCACCACCTGGCCGACACCGGCATACATGCCTTCGGTGTTTTCACGGACGGTGATGATGTCGATGTTCTCGTAACGGCTCTTGGTGCCCTTGAAGGAGATCACCGGACGCACGTTGGCGTAGAGCTGGAACTGCTTGCGCAGGCTGACGTTGATGGAGGTGAAGCCGCCGCCAACCGGGGTGGTCAGGGGACCTTTCAGGGTCACCTTGTTCTGCTTGATCAGCTCCAGGGTATCCTGGGGCAGCAGCTCGCCGGTTTCTTCCAGGGCGGCCAGGCCGGCCTTGGCGAAATCGTACTCGAATTCGCAACCGGCCTTGTCCAGAACCTTGAGGGCGGCGTCGACGATGTCGGGACCGATGCCGTCGCCGGGGATGACGGTAATGCGTTGTTTGCTCATAAGTGCACTGACTCCGTGCCTTTCGCGGATTTTCCTGTGTGGGCCTGGTCCAAATCGTAGCTGGTGTGACCAGCCCGGACCAAATTAAGCCGGCTTTTATAACACTTTTCTAGCCTAGTCTCCACATGACAGTCTGTTCGACTTATCGCCAATTGACGGCCATTGATGGTCTTGGCGTAGTCCCCAATCTAGCCCCTTGTTAGACTTCCCGCCATATAACTAAAGAGATAAGCGGATGTTTGCCAAACCCTTTTTGACGCTGCTGCTGGGGGCCGCCCTCAGCGGCTCCGCCCTGGCCCAGGGCCGGCCCGTGACCCTGGACGATCTGATGGCCTTCAGGTCCATCGACAAGCCCAGTCTCTCCGACAACGGCCAGGTGCTGGCCTTCAGTGCTCAGCCGGACCGGGGCGATGCCACGGGCGTGGTCCGTTTCACAGACAGCGACAGGAAGCTGACCGTGGCCCGGGGCACCGAGCCGGTGCTGACCCCGGACGGCCGCTATGTGGCCTTCTGGCAGCTGGCACCGCTGCTGGAGCGGGAAAACGCCAAGAAGGGCGACGAGCCCAAGAAGGCGCTGGTGGTGGTCGACAGCCAAAGCGGTGCCCAAAGCCGCTTTGAGGACGTGGTGGGCTTCGCCCTCAGCGACAGCGGCGGCCGCCTGGCGCTGCTGCTGGAGCAGCAAAAAGACGATGCGGACAAGGACAAGCAGGACGGCCAGGATGACAAGGCCAAGCAGGACGAGCCGGCCCGGGAGCTGAAGATCGTCACCCTGGGCAGTGGCGCCCAGGAGCGGGTGGCCAACGTCAACGCCTTCGCCTTCCAGCCCGACAGCCAGGTGCTCTTCTACGCCCAGCCGGCCCGTGACGAGCAGCCCGGCCGCCTCTGGCGCCATGACGGCAAGGCCAAACAGCTGGCCGAGGCCAAGGGCCAGCGCTACGAGCAGCTGACCTTCAGCGAGGACGGCAGGCGCCTGGCGCTGCTTGGCGGCACCGCCGAGCAGGACGAGGCGGAGCGGGCCTACCAGGTGCTGCTCTTTGACGGCAAGCTCAAGACCTTGAAGCTGCCCAAGGACGGCTGGTTCGTCCCCCACCACAACGAGCTCAAATTCTCCAAGGACGGCCGCCGCCTGTTCGTGGGCCGCAAGCCCCTGGCCGACAAGCCGGCCGAGCCGGACAGCGCCTTCGAGACCGACGCCGACCTGACCGATCTGACCAAGCTCCAGGCCAGGCGCAAGCTGCGCGTATGGCACGGCGACGACCAGCGCATCAAGCCCAACGAGGCCAAGGCCTTCGAGAAGGAGCAGAAGCGCTTCTACTATGGCGTCTTCCACCTCAACAACGGCCGCTTCGTGCAGCTGGCCGACCGGACCGTGCCGGACCTCGAACTGGGCGAGCAGAGCGGCTACCTGCTCGGCTCCAGCCAGCAGCCCTATTTACGGGAGATGACCTGGGCCGGCTTCTACCGCGACTACTACGCCATCAACCTCTCCACCGGCGAGAAGCACCTGATCGTGCGCCGCCAGTCCGAAAGCGACGCCCCCTCCATTTCCCCCCAGGGCCATTACGCCGTCTTCTACCGCGGCGGCCAGGTGCACATGCACGACGTGCGCCGAGGCCGGACCCAGACCCTGACCGCCGGCCTGCCGATAAGCTTTGCCAACGAGGACCACGACTACCCGTCCGAAACCCCGGGCTATGGCGCCGGCCCCTGGCTGGCCGACGAGTCGGCGGTGCTCTTCTACGACAAGTTCGACATCTGGCGCCTGGGCAGCAACGGCAGCGCCGAGAACCTCACCGGCGGCGAGGGCCGCAAGGCGCACATCCAGTACCGGGTGATAAGCCAGGATCCGGATAGCCCCCACGTCAGGCCGGGCCAGCCCCTGCTGCTGAGTGGCTACCACGACGACGAAAAGCACAAGGGCCTCTACCGCCTGGTGCTGGGCCGGGCCGGCATCAAGCCGCTCAAGGTGTCCGCCCACCAGTACAATTTCGTGGCCAAGGCCAGGGACGCCGATACCCTGATCTACACCAGGGAGGCCTTCGACGAGTTCCCGGATCTCTGGGTGACCAGCGATTTCAGCGACGCCCGCCGCCTCACCGAGGTCAACCCGGTCACCCGGGAGTTGGCCTGGGGCGAGCCGGAGCTGGTCAAGTGGCGCAACCTGGACGGCAGGAAGCTGCAGGGCATCCTGATCAAGCCGGCCGGCTACCAGGAAGGCCAGCGTTACCCGGTGCTGGTCTACTACTACCGTTTCTTCACGCCGCGCCTGCACCAGTTCAACGAGTTCAAGGTCAATCACAGGCCCAACTTCGCCTGGTACACCAGCAACGGCTACGCGGTGTTCCTGCCCGATATCCGTTTCGACGTGGGCACGCCGGGCGACTCCGCCACCTCGGCGCTGGTGCCCGGGGTGCAGAAACTGATCGACATGGGCATCGCCGACGAGAAGGCCATCGGCCTGCACGGCCATTCCTGGTCCGGCTACCAGACCGCCTTCGCCATCACCCAGACCGACCTCTTCGCTGCCGCCGTGGCCGGGGCGCCGGTGTCCAACATGACCAGCGCCTATTCCGGCATCCGCTGGGGCACGGGTCTGGCCAGGCAGTTCCAGTACGAGCAGGGCCAGAGCCGCATCGGCGCCAGCCTCTATGAAGCCCCCGAGCTCTATATCGAGAATTCGCCGGTGTTCTATGCGGATCGCATCAACACGCCGCTGCTGATCCAGTTCGGCGACCAGGACGAGGCGGTGCCCTGGCAGCAGGGCATCGAGCTGTACCTGGCGCTGCGCCGCCTCAACAAGCCGGTGGTGATGCTGCAGTACGAGGGCGAGCCCCACCATCTCAAGCAATACCCCAACAAGGTGGATTACACGCTGAAGATGAAGGCCTTCTTCGACCACCACCTCAAGGGCGCCCCGGCCCCGGCCTGGTGGTCCCAGGGCGAGGCCTTCCGGCCCGGCAAGAAAAAGGACTAGTAAAAAGCCCCGCAGTGCGGGGCTTTTCGTTACCAGGGGATGGGGCTGCCGTCGTAGGCGAGGAACTGGCCGCTGTTGCCGAGGCTGAGCTCCTCGATGCGCTGGGCCAGGCCGGCTATTGATGTGGCGGTGTCGATCAGGGCGTTGGGGCCGCCCATGGCGGTCTGGACCCAGCCGGGGTGGTAGAGGCCGACCAGTATGCCCTCGTGGGCCAGATCCAGGGCCAGGCTGCGTACGGCGGCGTTGAGGGCGGCCTTGGATGAGCGGTAGATGAGGCAGCCGCCGGAGCCGTTGTCGCCGATGGAGCCCATCTTGGAGCTGATGAAGGCCACCCTGGCGCTCCCGGCCTGCCTGAGGTTGTCGATCAGGGCCTGGGTCAGCAGCAGTGGGCCATAGAGGTTCACGTCCATCACCTGCTGCCAGTCCCGGCGCTTGAGGTCGTGCAGGTTGGACGGGCTGGGGCCGTAGACGCCGGCGTTGTTGATCAGCAGCTGGATGGGCGTCTGGGCCAGCCTGGCCTGCAGGTTTTGGATGCTGTCGTCCTGGCTGACATCCAGCGCCAGTACCTTGACGCCGTCCAGGGCGGCCAGCGCCACGGCATCGCCGGGGCGGCGCACGCAGGCCAGTACCTGATGGCCCTGCTGGCTGTAGTGGCGGGCAAGGGCCAGGCCGATGCCGCGGTTGGCGCCGGTGATCAGTATGTTCATGACGCGCGCTCCTTGATCCTCATCTGGTTCAGTTGCAGATCCAGCTTCAGGTCCACCTTCAGGCTCAGCAGGGTCCTGGCCAGTTCGGCCGCGTCGCTGTGGTCCTTGACCTTCTGCAGCGCCTTGTCGGCAGGATCGCTGGCCAGCATGGCGTCCAGGCTGCCATGGGCGGCCAGCAGCTGGGTGGCGCCCTTGGGCCCGATGCCGGGCACCCCCGGCACCTTGTTGGTGCTGTCGCCGACCAGGGCCCAGTAGTCCACCAGCTGCACCGGGCTCACCCCCAGCTTGTGCTGCCAGTGCTGGCCGTCCAGGTAGCGGCGGCCGAAGGCGTCGAACTGGGCCACCCCGGCCGGCAGCAGCTGGCCGAAGCCCTTGTCGGTGGAGATGATGGTGACGTTGACGCCGTGGCAGCGGGCGGCGATGGCCAGGCTGGCGAGGACATCGTCGGCCTCGTCCTGGGCGGGCAGCAGCGAATCTATGCCCTGCTCCAGCCAGGCATCCTGGATGGCGGGCAGCCGTTCGGCCAGATCGGCCGGCATGGGCGGCCGCCCCTCCTTGTAGGCGGGATAGAGCCGGTAGCGCCAGGAGGGCTGCTGGCCGTCGAACACCGCCAGGCCGTGGCTGGCCTGGAGCCCCTTCAGGCAGCGCTGCACCGCCTGGCGGGCGCCGTCCATGACGGCGCCGGCATTGGCGGCATGCAGCCGTCTCAGCACATTGAGGGCGTCGAACAGCACCAGGTGGGGTCTTGGACTCATCAGGCGGACACCAGCTGGTAGCAGGGGTGGTAGGCGGTACCGGGCAGCTTCATGCGGCCATCCTGGACGAAGCCCTTGAGCAGGCTGTCCATCTGCTTCATCAGCGTCTTGTCGCCGTCGAGGCGGAAGGGGCCTGAGCGCTCCACGGCGCGGATCCCCGCCTCCTTGACGTTGCCGGCGACGATGCCGGAGAAGACCCGGCGCAGGTTGCTGGCCAGCTCCACCTTGGTCTGGTGCGGGTGCAGGGACAGGGCCGCCATGTTGTCGTGGGTCGGCTCGAAGGGCAGCTGGAATTCCGGCTCTATCTTCAGCGACCAGTTGAAGTGGTAGGCGTCGCCCATGGCGCGGCGGTAGGCGTGCACGTCGGGCATGGCCGCCTTCATGTGGCGGGCCACCAGCTCGGGATCGTCGATGATGATCTGGTAGAGGTTCTGGGCCTCCGGGCCCAGGGTGGCGGCCACGAATTCATCCAGGCGGCGGAAATAGGAGGCGGCGCTCCTGGGGCCGGTGAGGATCACCGGCAGGGCCTGCTTGTGGTTCTCCGGGTGCATCATGATGCCGAGCAGGTACAGCAGCTCCTCGGCGGTGCCGACCCCGCCGGGGAAGATGATGATGCCGTGGGCCAGGCGCACGAAGGCCTCCAGGCGCTTTTCGATGTCCGGCAGGATCACCAGCTCGTTGACGATGGGGTTGGGGGGCTCGGCGGCGATGATGGAGGGCTCGGTCAGGCCCACATAGCGGCCCGGGCCGACCCGCTGCTTGGCGTGGCCTATGGTGGCGCCCTTCATGGGGCCCTCCATGGCGCCCGGGCCACAGCCGGTGACGATGTTGAGGCTGCGCAGGCCCAGCTGGTGGCCGACCTCGCGGCTGTACCAGTATTCGTCGTCGCCGATGGAGTGGCCGCCCCAGCACACCACCATGTTGGGCTCGGTCCTGGGCTGCAGCACCCCGGCGTTGCGCAGCACCGCGAACACCAGGTTGGAGATGTGGCTGGAGTCGGTGAGGTTGAAGTCCTGGGCGTATTCCAGCCGCGAGGCCAGGTAGACGATGTCCCTGAGCACCGAGAACAGGTGTTCCTGGATGCCGCGGATGATCTCGCCGTCGACGAAGGCGTCCTCCGGCGGGTTGATCAGCTCCAGCTTGACGCCCCGCTCCCGGCGCAGCACGTTGACGTCGAAGCTCTTGTAGCGCTCCAGGATCTCCTTGGAGCTGTCGGTGTGGCTGCCGGAGTTGAGCACCGCCAGGCAGCAGTTGCGGAACAACTGGTAGATGTTGGACTGGGAGGTCTGCTTGAGGCTGTCGACCTCCAGTTGCGACAGCAGGTTCATGCTGCCGGTGGGGCTGATCTGCACTATCATCCGCGAAATTCCTGTCAGCGGGCGACCACGACCTTGTCACGGCCGGCATGCTTGGCTTCGTAGAGGGCCTGGTCGGCCCGTTCGAAGCATTCCATGGGGCGCTCGGCCCCCTGTAGTTTGGCGGCGCCGATGGAGATGGTGATCCGCACGTCCTGGTCCCGGAACTTGAAGGGGATGCTGCGGATCGCCTCCTGGAGTTTTTCCAGGGGGCGCAGCACCACATCGTCGCGGGTCTCGGGCAGCAGCAGTACGAATTCCTCGCCGCCGAAGCGGGCCACGAAGTCGGTGTCCCTCAGGGTGCGGCGAATGGCGTTGGCCACCACCCTCAGGGTCTTGTCGCCGGCGGTATGGCCGAAGGTGTCGTTGATGCGCTTGAAGTGGTCGATGTCGATGATGGCGATCCACAGGGCATGGCCGAAGCGCTGGTAGCGCTTGTATTCGATGCTCAGCCGCTCCTCGAAGGCGGCCCTGTTGGGGATCTGGGTCAGGCTGTCACGCAGGCTCAGGGTGCGTTGCTGGGACAGCTTGTTGATGTAGGCCTGGGACTCGGTTTCCAGCTGGCTGATCTTGTTGTGCAGCCTCTCCAGCTGGTCGTCGAGGGCCTGGCGCTGGCTGGCTTCCAGGGCCGTTTTCTCGGTGAACAGCTCGGCGAACTCGCCAAGGTGCCGGCTCATGTCCTGCTGGAGCTGGCGGGTGTCGCCGCCGCTTTCCAGTGCCGCCATCAGGGCGCCAAGCTTGTCGCTCAGGGCCTGGTTGAGGCGGTCCTGGGCCTTGCCGTCGGCCTGGTGGCTGGCCAGCACCTTGAGCGACTTGTCGTGGACCTTGCCCAGCGCCTGGGTGAGGTTGGACAGGAACTCCCTGGAGGCGCTGCGCTCCGCCTCGATGATCTTGACCAGGCTGTCGAGGAAGTCCAGCGACAGCGCCTGCAGTTCATGCTGATCCAGGGGCGCCAGCAGGCGGCGGCGGATGTCCTGCAGCTCGTGATCGGCACCGCCCAGGTTGAGGCGGGAGATCAGCTCCATCAGCTTGTCGACCGTGCTGCGGTTGTCGTCGCTGCTGAAACTGCCGACGGCGCCGGTGTTGCGCTGGCGCAGGCTGAGGAGGCGCAACTGCAGCGACAGGGTCTCCTTGAGCAGGGGCAGCAGCCGGTACAGGCTGAGCCGCGGCATGTCCATGTCCATCAGCAGGCTGCGCACCTCCCGGCGCAGATCGCCGGGCAGGTGATTGTTGCGCTGCAGCTGGCGCAGGGCATCGCTGATCAGCCGGTGACACTGCTGGTAGGCCTGTTCGCCACGGTCCTCCAGGCCGGCCAGGCGGCCGGACAGTTGCTGGAGCTGGGCATGGCGTTCGGTCAGCACTTGGGGAGACGCCAGCAGCTGGCGCAGGCGCTGCAGGCTGTCATCCAGCTCCTGGTCGATACCCCGGCAGGCGTGGTCCAGGTGCTTGAGCAGCGCCAGCAGCATCTGGTGGCTCTGGTCCTGGCGTTGCTTGAGCAGCTCCGTCTGTTTCAGGGTCGCAGCCAACCTTTCCCTCAGTTTTCCTTCCAAATCAATGGGGTCGCTCATGTCCTGCAAATCCTTTGGCTGCCTTAGTGGCAGTGTAACTCATCTTGTTCATTGGCATCTTTCTGCCGGTCCAGCTCCTTCATGAGCCAGCCGAAGGACACGCCCTGGGCCTTGATGGTGCCGTTGCGCAGGGCCTCGCTCAGGCTCTGGCGGATGGGCGCGGCCAGGGCCGAGGGCAGGGTGCAGTTCTGGCCCACCAGCCAGATGGCATCGTCCTTGGTGTTGGCGCTGTCTGCCAGCTCCAGGGCATAGAGCAGGATGTCCAGCAGGGTCTCGGCATCGCCCACCCTGGGGTGGTGGGGCAGCAGCGGCAGGTAGGTACCCCCCAGGCGCAGCCGGCCGGTGTTGAGGCCGGCATTATGGCAGGCCTGATCCAGCTCCTGTTTGATGCGGCGCAACAGGGCCTCTTCCTGGCCGGGGCCGCTGCAGGGCAGGACCAGCAGCAGGTAGTCACGGGAGGGTTGGGCCAGCAGGCGGGCGTCGGCAAAGGTATCGCGCAGGCGTTTGGCCAGGACCCGGCTGCGCTGCCTGAAGGCCTGGAAGCCCAGGTGCTCGTAGCCGTCGGTGAGGCCCGGCAGGCGGATCAGCATGGCGGACAGGGGCTGGCTGGGCTGGGCGGCCAGGGACAGGTTGCCGATGTCCAGGGCCAGCTTCAGCTCCTTGAGCAGGTTATTGGCCAGCTTGAAATAGGCGCCCATGTTGGCCAGGCCAGAGCTGGGGTGCAGATCCTGGCGCTGGCGCAGCTCGGCCAGCTCATGGCGCTCGGCCCGGCGGTGGCGGCCGGTCAGCCAGATGACCAGGGCCAGCAGGGCCAGGATCAGTACAAAGAGCACCCGCTCCAGGGTGCGTGCCTGGCTGACGTCCTGCTGGGGCTGGCTGGTGGTCTGGGCCGGCTTGACCGAATAGGTGATGGCGGCCTTGGTTTGGGACTGCACCGGCATGGCAATGATCTGCTTGGCCATGTCCAGGGCCTGCTGCCACTGGTGGCGCTGCTCGTGGATGGCCTGGCCCAGGGTCAGGGCGTCGCGGAACAGGTCGTCGCTGACCAGATCGTGCTTGCCGGCCAGCTCCTGCACCAGCTGGATCCGGGCCAGGGCCTGATCGGGCTGGCCCTGGGCCCGGGCCACCAAGGCCAGCTCGTAATGGACATGGGGCAGGTAGAGGGTGGAGTTCAGGCGGCTGAATTCCCCCTGGGCCTGGAGCAGGTATTCCTTGGCCCTGTCCAGCTCGCCCAGCTTGCGGTAGGACTGGCCGACGTTGAACAGCAGCCTGGCCACGGCCAGCTGGCGGACGCTTTGCTGCCGCTGCTCCAGCTCCAGGGCGTTGAGGAACTGCAGCAGGGCCTGATCGCTCTGTCCCACCTCGTCGTAAAGGGTGCCCAGGTAGTTGAAGGTCTGGGCCAGCTGGAAGGGGTTGTCCTGTTTCTGGAACAGGTTGACCGCTTCCAGCAGCTGGTTTTCCGCCTCATCGAAACGGCCCAGGGACTTGTAGACCAGGGCCTGGCGGCTCATGGCTTCGGCCAGTTTCTCCTCGTAGCCGTGGCGCTGGGCCAGGGCCTTGGCTTCGTCCAGCACCCGCACCGCCTCGCCCAAACGTTTGTCCTGGCGATAGAGGACGGCCTTGAGCAGGCGCAGTTCGATGAGGATGTCGCTGCGCGAGGCCAGCTTGGCGAGATCGCTGCTTTCGTCGATGAGGCGCCTGGCCTTGTTCTGGTCGCCCGTGTAGAGGTAGTAGCTGGCGGCGCTCCAGGCCGCGTCGGCGCACAGGCTCTGGGCGCGGATGCTGTCCAGGGGACGGCAATAGGCCAGGGCCCGCTCCAGCGCCGGTTCGGCGACATCGAAGTTATGGTGGTTCTGGCCTTCTTCAATGGCGATGAACAGGGCGTAGTCGGCCCGCAGCAGGGGATCGGTGATGCTGGCTTCACGGGCGTTCAACTGGGTCTTGATGTCCAGCAGGCTCTGGTCGTCGTCGTGGATGGCCATCAACGCCCAGGCTTCCAGCAGCTTGAGCTCGAATTGAAGCACCGGATCCCTGGCGGCTTGTGCCTGCCAGGACGGCAGCTTGGCCAGCACGGCTTCGGGATCCAAGGACACCTCCCGGCGTGCCTGATCCAGGTCATGGCGCGCCACGGCCCACAGGGGCTGACTGAGGCCGAGCAGCAGGAGGGTAAGGAGAAGCTTTTTCATCGCCTGTTAATCGTTTTTATGTGGCCGGCAGTCGAGCAAGCCGTTGTTGTCCCCGCCCAGGCTGATACCATTGGCGGCTTTATAGGTATAAGCATAAATAGTCAGGGGCATGGCATGAAGCCTTTATTTCCACTTTTGTTAGCCACCACCGCCTTTTACGCCCAGTCCGAGGTCCGGTACCAGCTGCGCATGACCGAGCCGGCCCACCATCTGGCAGAGGTCACCATGACCCTGCCCGCCACCGAGGCCGAGAGCCTGACCCTGAAGCTGCCGGTGTGGCGTACCGGCCGCTACGAGATCCTGGATCAGGCCAACGGCATCCGCTCTTTCCGGGCCCGCACCCTGGACGGCCAGGCGATGGCCGTCAGCAAGCTCGACAAGAGCAGCTGGCAGATCCAGGGCAGCCGGGACCAGGCCATCGAGGTCAGCTACCAGCTCTACGCCAACCGCCTTGCCGAGCGGGTCCATCATATCGATGATTCCCACGCCTTCATCGATGCCAGCGGCGCCTTCATGTATGCGGACCAGCTCCGCCAAGAGCCGGTGAGCGTGTCGCTGGAAGTGCCCCAGGGCTGGCGCAGCGTCTCCGGTATGGAGGCGACCGGTGAACACAGTTTCAAGGCCGACAACTACGACGTGCTGGTGGACTCGCCCATCGAGAGCGGCATCCACGAGGATTATCGGTTCAGGGTCGACGGCCGGGATTACGAGCTGGTGATCTGGGGGGAAGGCAACCACGACGGCGAGGCCATGGTTGCCGATCTCAAGAAGCTGGTGGCTTCCGCCGACGCCATCTGGAGCGGCTATCCCTTCGACCGCTATGTGTTCATGGTCCATGCCACTTCCGGTGCCCGCGGTGCCACCGAGCACCTCAACTCCACCATCATCCAGAGGCACCGCTTCGCCTTTGCTCCGCGGGAAAACTACCTGGGCTTTATATCCACCGCCGCCCATGAGTTCGTCCACACCTGGAACGTCAAGGCTTACCGGCCACAAGGGCTGGTTCCCTACGACTACCAGCAGGAAAACTACAGCACCCTGCTGTGGTTGTCGGAGGGCTCCACCAGCTACCTGCAGGACCAGCTGCTGCTGCGCTCCGGGGTGATGACGGTGGACGAGTATCTCGTCAACCTGGGCAAGAAGGCCCAGGCCCACCTGGCGACCCCGGGACGTGAGGTACAGTCCGTGTCCGAGGCCAGCTTCGACAGCTGGATCGAGACCGGCGGCGACTACGGCCGCAACCACTCGGTGAACATCTACTCCGAAGGCTACCTGGTGTCCTGGCTGCTGGACGCCAAGCTGCTGGCCGACAGCGACAACAGGCACAGCTATCGCCAGCTCCACGACCGCCTCTACCAGGGCTACCGGGTGCCGGGTACCTTCAACGACGCCGATGTGCTCAAGGAACTCAAGGCCCTGTCCGGCCGGGACTACGGCGCTTTCTGGCGGGAGCATGTCCAGGCCCCGTCGCCGGTCGACTTCGATGCCCTGCTGGCCCAGTTCGGTCTGGAGCTTAAGCGGGAAGAGGCCCAGGCGTTCCTGGGGGCCACCCTGGACGACAGCCAGCTGCCCGGCACCCTGGTGGCGGTGGAGAAGGGCAGCCCGGCCTGGCAGGCGGGCCTGACCCCGGGCGATGTGCTGGTGGCCTGGAATGGTCTGCGCCTGGCGCCGGGGACCCTGGAGGCGCGCCTCAAGGAGGCCAAGGCGGGTGAGACAATCGAGCTGGCGCTGTTCCGCCGCGATCGCCTTATCCGCCTGCCGGTGACCCTGGGCGAGCGGGCCGGCAAGTTCAGCGTGGTGGCCGTCGACAAGCCCAGCAAGGCGCAGAAACGGGCCTTCAAGGCCTGGATCGGCCTCGACCACCCCAAGGCCTGATCGAAAAAGCCCGCTGACCAGCGGGCTTTTTTATCAGTACAACACCATCACTGCCTTGGCAGGCGCAGATCTTCAGGTTCTTCTGAGCCCGTGCTTCTGTAGGGATTGATATCCAGGCCGCCCCTTCTGGTATAGCGGGCATAGACACTGAGTCTTTCCGGGCCGGCGGCCCGCATCAGATCGGTGAAGATCCGCTCCACGCACTGCTCGTGGAACTCATTGTGCTGGCGGAAGGAGATCAGGTAGCGCAGCAGCTTTTCCCGGTCCAGTTTCGGGCCCAGATAGTGGATGGCCACGGAGCCCCAGTCCGGCTGGCTGGTGATCAGGCAGTTGGACTTGAGCAGGTGGCTGACCAGGGTCTCTTCCACCACCTCGTCGCCGGCGATGCCGTCCAGCAGGGTGGCATCGAAGTCATAGCCGGCCACGGCGATGTCCAGCTCGTCCAGCAGTTCGCCGTCCAGCCTGGCCAGGGACTGGCCGGCCAGCTGATCCGGGTGGAACAGGGCCACCCGAACCGGACCGCCGGCGCAGCGGCTCAGATCTTCCGCCAGGGTGGCCTGTACCTGCGCCTGGCTGTCGAAGCGGCTCTGGTTGAAGGAGTTGAGGTAGAGCTTGAAGGACTTGGATTCCACCAGGTTCGGGGTGTCGGCGGGGATCCAGAAACGGCCCACGGCCACCACCGGCTTGCCTTTGCCATTGAGCCAGGACAGCTCGTAGCCGTTCCAGATATCGACGCCATGAAAGGGCAGGCTGTCGCCCAGGCCCAGGGCGTCCCGGTTCAGGGTCCGAGGCACACCCTGCAACAGGGTGGGGTCGTACTGGTCCTGATAGCGGGTCTCCCTGCCCAGGGTCAGGCCGGACAGCTCCTTGGCGCCTTCATAGGGTGTGGCTTTTGTCATCTTGGTCACTGCTTGGATACACTGCCCCTTATTGTACTGTGTTGTAGGAACAGACCCAATGGATAAGCCCACCCTCGCGGCCCTGGAACATCTCTACCGGCGCTTGCAGTCCTGGCCCGAATGCTGGCAATGGCAGCCGGACCCGGACTGGCCTTCGCCCTGTGATCGCGGAGACGGGCACTGGCAACCGGTACGCCAGGAGCCCCCCGGCGACTTCGCCAATGTGGAACAGGCCCTGGGCGAGACGCTGCACCCCAGCATCAAGGCCTTCTTTGGCGCTTACTATGCCGAACACCTGACGGTGCACCATGAGCGCGGCCAGGTCACCCTGCTGGGGGTCTGGAACGAGGAAGACTTCCGGCGGCTGCAGGAAAACCTCATCGGCCATGTGCTGATGAAACGTCGCCTGGGCCAGCCGCTGACCCTGTTCTTCGCCTGCACCGACGACGACGATCTGCTGCTGTCCGTGGACAACCTCAGTGGCGAGGTGGTGCTGGAGCCCGTGGGCCAGGAGGCCAGGGAAGTGGTGGCCCTCTCCCTGGCCGAGTTCCTCGACAGCCTTACTGGAAATCCCAGCTGAGGTTGGAGACCAGGCGGCAGGCATCGCACTTGAAGTCGACGACGCCGTGCAGGCTTTCAGCCAGTCGCCAGGGCTGGCCGCAGCACGGGCAGGGCCTGTTCGCCTCGGTTTCCTGGCTTTCGCCACCGACCCGGTACAGGTAGTAGTAGGTGGGCACGCCGCTCAAAATCTCCAGCCGCTTGCAGAAATCCCGGCCACGCCTGGCCATGGGGCTCTGGTGATCGCCCATTTCCTTCAGGCAGGCCTGCTCGGCGCTGACCCCGTTCATCTGCAACTGGTCACAGGCCATCCAGTCATCCTGCCACCTCAGCAGCAGCTTGTGATCGCCGTTGGCCAGGGCAGGCAGCCGGTAGAGCGGGATGGGCAGGAAGTGGTCGCCACAGCGCAGTGGGCTGCAGCTGTGCACGAAGGTGGTGTAGAGCAGCTGCCAGCTGGGCTTGTCGCAGGGATCGGTACTGTCGGAAAAGAGATCCTGGCCCAGGCAGCGGACCCGGGGCTGGGTCAGGCCCGCCTGGCCAAGGCCCTTGAGGGCATGGCGAACGATATTGGAATGATGTTCGGGGTGCAGGCTGTCCGCCTCCGGGCAGACGGCTCTCAGCACCAGGCTGCCTTCTTCCATGATGGTAGGCAGCTCCCGGCCCGTGACCTGGCCGTTGTGGCGCCAGGCATCGAACAGCTGCATGATGGCCCGCTCGGCCACCGAGATGGGGGTGTCTTCATAGACGTCGAAGGCGACTTCCACAACGAACATCAGCGCGGCTCCCCGGTCTTGAGGCGGTCGATCTCGGCCTGTAACGGTGCCAGGGCGGCGGCTATGGCCGCCTGGATCCAGGCTTGCTGTTCGGCGGTGAAGGGGAGCTTTTCCTGGGCTGGAGGCTGGGCCGGCGCACCCTGCAGGGCCTGGATGATCAGCGGCAGGGGGCAGGGCCGGCCAAGGCGACTCTTGACCAGGGCCACTGACGGGCTTTTGCCCTCGGCTTGGAGTTGCGCAATGACGTTATCTAGCAGCGGGCGGAGGTCGGTTGCGGACATGGGCCTTTCGCACAATGACGGGAAAGGCGCTATTTCGCCATAAAGCTAGCGCAAACGCACGTCCAGTTCATCGATCAGCTCGGCCCAGTCGGAATCGTCACTCAGGCCCTCGCGCAGGAAGCTGGCCTGGGCATGGTTCCAGAACGCGGCATCGGGCAGGGCGGTACGGGCGTTCAGGCCCTTGTGCTGCTGGATGAAACCCTCGATGGCCTGGGGATCGTTGTCGAGGCCCAATTGGGCAAAAAGTTCGGCCAGCGAATGCAGTGCTGATTCCATGGTGGATCTCCGAGAGGAAACTCACTGCAAGCTTAGCAGGGCCGGTCATTGCCTGATTGTTAAAAAAGGGTTAGCTTCAACTGGTCTGCTCAAAAAAGGACCAGCCCATGAGTACCGCCGAAGCCCACCAGCTCAGAGCCCAATGGTTGACCGCCGAAGACATGCGGGTGGCCGCCACCATCCTCTACCAGGCCTACCATGACGACCCGCTGTTCATGTCCCTGTTTCAAAGTACCAAGGCGGACTACGAGAGCCGGCTGCGGGCGGCCATCCGCGAGGAGCTGCAGTACCTCTGGCAAACCAAGCAGCGGGTGCTGGGGCTCTTCGAGGGGGACAGGCTCATTGCCGTGGCCTGCCTGGTTAGTGAACCCCAGTCGGCCGGCAAGATATGGAGTTGGCGCTTCAAGATGCTGTTGACTGCGGGCCTTGGCAGCACCCAGCAGTGGTTGGGACTGGAGGTGGATCTGATCCGGGCCGTGGGCGAGCAGAACTTCGACTGGCTGGCCTTTATCGCGGTTGCACCCGTCAACCAGCGCCAGGGCACGGGCAGGTTGCTGCTGGACGCCGCCATCGGTGCCAGCCGCGAGTCGGGCGCCTCCTGCCTGGCCCTGGTGCTGAGCCAACCGCAACTGGCGGACTTCTTTGCCGCCCAGGGCTTTGGGGTCCAGGGGCAGCTGGCTTTCGCCGGCCAGGAGCTGGCGCTGCTGGTAAGCAGAGGCGAATGAAAGCCAGGTACGCCTCCTTCCGGGCGTTCTATCCCGACTACCTGGCCGAGCACCGCCATCCCGGTTGCCGGCGTCTGCACTACCTGGGCAACGTCCTGGCGCTGTTGTCGCTGCTGGCCATCTGCCTCTTTTCGGCGTGGCAGCTGTGGTGGCTACCGCTGCTGCTGGGCTATGGCCTCGCCTGGCTCGGCCATGGTCTTTTCGAAAAGAACCGGCCCGTGACCTTCCGCCATCCCCTATACAGCCTGATGGGAGACTGGTTGATGCTCTGGCAGGCGATCCGCAGTCATTGGCGCCGCACCTTGTAGGAAATATCTCACAATTTGGTGAGAGAATCCGGAAAAGGTCAGGGAGCAATGCCCAGTCGATTCAGTCTAAGTGATTATAAAGAAAGGGAATAATCTTATGTCCTGGTGTTCTGTTGGCCAGGCGGCGAACTTGCGTACAGCCTCCAGCCTTGTTCCGGGAAAGCGATTGCCTAGAATTATCACCGTCGGCAGGACGCTGACATTTAGGACAGGCTCGAAAGAGCAGCCCGGCCAGGAGGCCGGAACAGGGAAAGCACCGGGATGGTGTGCACCGCCAGGAGGGTGGTGAGGACGTTTCAGGACGAAGCGAGAGGCTGCCCGGGACGGGTTGCCGGATCAGGATGATCGCAAGGGAGCACCTTCAGGAAGAAGGAACAGGGAGATCCCAGGGACAGGGAGCATCAGGGACTGATGCAAGGAGCACGATAGAGCAAGGAATCGACATCCGCGCCGCTCAGGCCGGTTGGGGTTGGCCCCGACCGGTCTTTTCTTTTTGGGGCCGGTAAAACACCTACCGCGACCGCCCCGGTGCCTTGTGCGAGATCTCTTACAAATCCTTGCGACAAAGCGATTTCTGATTGCATCATCGGCTTGGCTTTTTTGGAAAAGTTCTTTTAAAACAGTGCTTTGAGTGGTTGCTCTATTGGCTTGGCAGCAGCGGTGTGCCAAAAGTGCCGCCATGGCGGCTTGTGAGTGAAGCCACAGCGAGTAGTCTTATCAGTGTCGGCAGGACGCCGATAACAAGGACAGGCTTCAGGATGAAGCAACCCGGTCAGGATGGCCGGAAGCAAGGATAAGCGCCAGGATGGTGCGGGCCGTCAGGAAGATGGTTTGGACAGTCTCAGGATGAGGCGTTGGTTGGACAGGACGTTCGACCCGAACAGGATGTTCGAAAGGACAGCTTCAAGGTGGAAGCCTTAAGGGAATTCCCAAGGATTGGGAGCATCAGGGATTGATGCAGGGAGCACCACAGAGCAAGGAATCGACATCCGTGCCGCTCAGGCCGGCTGGGGCAAGGCTCCAGCCGGCCTTCCTTTATTCCCGGACCACCGGCAGATCCAACTCGATCAATTTGCCCTTCCAGAGGCTGAAAGCGGCCTGGTAGCGTTCCTCTGGCCTGACACTGACGTAGAGCCGGTAGTCGTAGCGCAGCCCCCAGCGCCCCAGGCGCTTCTCCAGGCGACGCCCGTCCAGGGCCAGCTCCAGATATTGCAATCGGTGATCACGACAGAGCTTGATGGCAAAACGCTGCGCCATTTCCGCCTGCTGGCGTTGCTGCCAGAAGACACCCACCAGCGCCAGGCACAGCAGGATCAGGATGGCGATGTTCATTTGGCTGCCAGTCTGTCCAGAGCCTGGGCCAGGGCCGGTGACTGGGGTTGGCGCAGCAGCGCCAGGATGAATACCCTCAGATCCGGTAGCATCACCAGATCGGCAAAGAGGGCCCTGAAACCGTCTCCTTCGGCCAGCTCGGCGGCCTGCTCCAGAAAGGGCTGGAGCCGGGCCGGATCCTGGAGGGGCTTCCAGAGGCGCCCGGCGATCGCCACCAGGGCCTGGAGATCGCCTCGGGTCAGCAGTTGATCGACGACCTGCTCAGCCCTATCGCTGCCGGCCAGGGCCCGGGCCAGGCAGAGCTTTCCTTTGCTGAGGAACAGTTGGTAGAGGGCCTCGACCAGCTCTTGGGGCAGGCTGAGGTGTTCCAGCTGCTGGCAGAGCGCTTCCAGGACAGGCGCCGGCAGTTGTGCCAGGTTGTCCCTGAACCAGTCCTGGTGCCTGTCCCTGACCGCCACATCGGCGATACCCTGGACGCCCAGCTGCGACCAATCCTGCCACGGCAGTTGGCCGCGGAAGTAGGACTGGGCCTGCTCATAGTGCAGGGAGGCGGGTTCGCCCAGCAACAACCTGATCTGGCTGTGGAAGCTGGCCAGCTTCTCCATGGTCGGCTTGAAGGTGAAGGGGTTGTCGGGCAGCTCGTTGCTGTCGCTCTGCATGGCCGCCATCACCAGGGCCATGAACTGCGCCGAAGCACCCTGCTCCAAGAGCCCTTGCTCGTCCACGGGCAGGTGTACGAACCAGATGAAGGGCTGGGTCTGCCAGAAGACGATGCCCAGCCAGGCATGGCGTTTCAGCGGCATGGGGTAGGGCTGGGTGCCCGCGGCTATGGCTTCGAAATCCTGTTGGGGCAGGCAGGTGACCCTGCGGCCCATATCGAAGACGCGATACTGGGCGCCGGAAGCGGCCAGAAACTCGGCAAGGTTGGAAATCGACATGGAGGCTCCTTCATTGGCTGGCGCCGGGCATTATAGGGGCTGGGCAGCGGTGATGGTATCCTTGTCCCATGCAACGTGGTGGAGTGAACTATGAGTCAACGCATTGTTACCGTTCTGGCCAAACTGGAAGCCATCGAAATGGAAATGCAGGTCCAGGGCCTCTGGTCGGATGAAGAACCCGCCGAAGAGGCCCTGGCCAGCACCCAGCCCTTCTGCGTGGATACCCTGGCGTTTGAGCAGTGGGTGCAGTTTGTGATGCTGCCCAAGCTGAAGGTCATGGTGCAGCAGGGTCAAGCCCCCAGCAACATCAGCGTCTGCCCCATGGCCGAGGAGTCGTGGAAGGAGCACGGTGAGCGCCTGGATCCGCTGCTGGATCTCTTTGCCGATGTGGACGAACTGTTGTCCGGCAAGCGGGTGCGTGACAAAAATGGCTGACGCGCCGCAGCTGACCATCCTCTACCAGGATGAGCACTTGGTCGCCATCGACAAGCCCCCCGGCCTCCTGGTGCATCGCAGCAAGCTCGCCAAAGGCGAGCGTTTTTTTGCCATGCAGCTGCTGCGCGACCAGCTGGGGCAGCATGTCTACCCCGTGCATCGCCTCGACAAGCCGACCCGGGGGGTGTTGCTGTTCGCACTGAGCAGCGAGATGGCCCGGCTGCTGTCGGCCCAGTTTGAAGCCAGAGCCGTCGTCAAGAAGTACCTGGCCCTGGCTCGCGGCCATGTGCTGGCGGGCGACGAGCTGGACTATCCGCTGGTGGAGGAGCTGGACAAGACCACGGACGGCAGGGCCTGCCAGGACAAGGGACCGCAACAGGCGGTCACCCGCTATGAGCCCCTGGCCCATGTCGAGCTGCCCTATGCGGTGGGACGCTACCCCAGCGCCCGTTACAGCCTGGTGGCCTGCCGGCCGCTGACCGGGCGCAAGCACCAGATCCGCAGGCATTTCCACCACCTCAGCCATCACCTGATCGGCGACACTACCCATGGCGACGGCCGTCATAACCGCCTGTTCCGCAACGAGCTGGACTTTAGCGAACTGGCCCTGTGGGCCCACGAGCTGCGCCTGAACCACCCGGTGACCGGCGAGTCCCTGGTGTTGCGCTCGGCCCTGCCGGACAGCTGGGCCGGGCTGTTTGCCCGTTTCGGCTGGGACGGACAGGCGCTGCTGGCCGAGGCGCGCAAGGCTCTGTAATAATGGGTGAAAACAGCAAAGAGACAGGATCATGGCAGTAATTGCGCTGGTGTACGGCACCGTCTATGGCGCCGCCGAGCAGTTGGCGGAAGTGGTCAGCGAGCACTTGCAGGGTGCCGGCCATCAGGTACGCCTGGAGGGGGAAGCCTCCCTGGATAAGGTGCTGGAGCCGCGGCCCGATGCGCTGCTGGTGATCACCTCGACTACCGGCCAGGGGGACATACCGGACAACCTGTTGCCCTTCTACCTGGAGCTGAAGGACAGCTTTCCGCTCCTGAACGGCCTGCCTTTCGGGGTCATTAGCCTGGGGGACTCCAGCTACGGCGATACCTTCTGTGGCGCCGGCCGCCAGTTTGACGAGCTGCTGGCAGAGCTTGGCGGCGGCGCGCTGGCGCCCCGGCTGGACATCGATGCCTGTGAGACCCTGGAGCCGGAAGGGCCGGCGCTGAGCTGGCTCGACACCCTGCTCGAGAAACTCTGACCGTGAAGGGGCCGCTCTTCGCCATACTGCAGCGGCTGGGCCAGGCGCTGATGCTGCCGGTGACGGTGTTGCCGGCGGCCGGCCTGCTGCTGGGGGTGGGGGCGGCGCAACTGGCCTGGTTGCCCCTTGAACTCAGCCAACTGCTCTTTGCCACCGGCAACATGGTGTTCGACAACCTGGGGTTGCTGTTTGCCGTTGGCGTGGTGGTTGGCCTCAGCGGCAATGACGGTGGTGCCGCCCTGGCCGCGGTGGTGGCCTATCTCATCATGGATACCGGCCTGGCAGCCTTGAGCCCGGCACAGCAGGGGCTGGACACCGGCGCCATTGGCGGCGTGCTGGTGGGGCTGATGGTGTACTGGCTCCATGCCCGCAGCCAGCGCTGGCGGCCGCCGGCCTTCCTGGGCTTTTTCAGTGGCGCGCGCTTGCTGGCGGTGCTGGTGGTGCCGGCGGCCCTGGCGATGGCGGCGGGACTGGCGCTGTTCTGGCCCAAGCTGTCTGCGGGCATCAGCGGCTTCTCCCACTGGGCCGTCACCGAAAACCCAACCCTAGCTTTCAGTCTCTATGGCCTTGGCGAGCGGCTGTTGCTGCCCTTTGGCCTGCACCATATATGGAATGTGCCCTTCTGGTGGGAGACCGGTGGCGCCTGCCTGGTGGAAGGCCAGTACCAAGCCGGCCTCAACGAGGCGGGGCAGTGCCGCCTGGCCGGGGGCGACTGGATCCGCGGCGAGATGCGCCGTTTCCTGGCCGGCGATCCCACGGCCGGCCACCTGGCCGGGGGCTACCTGATCAAGATGGTGGGGCTGCCGATGGCGGCCCTGGCCATCTGGCGCCAGGCCAGGCCCCAGGAGCGCCGGCGGGTCGGTGGCCTGATGCTGTCCGGCGCCCTGGCGTCCATGCTGACCGGGGTTACCGAGCCCATCGAGTTCAGCTTCCTGTTCGTGGCGCCCCTGCTGTATCTCTGGCATTGCCTGCTGTCCGGCCTGGCTTTTCTGCTGTGCAGCCTGCTGGAAGTGCACCATGGCATGAGCTTTTCGCAGGGCTTGCTGGATTTTCTGCTGTACTGGCCCCTGGCCCACAGCCTGGCGCCCCTGGCCTGGCTGATCCCCCTGTATGCGCTGATCTACTACCTGAGCTTCTCCTTGGCCATCAGGCTGTTCCGGTTGGCGACGCCGGGGCGTGGTCGGCGATTGGAGCCGGCCCCGGCCTCGGAAAGGGTGGTGGCGGATGCCCTGGTGGCGGCATTGGGTGGCAGGGACAACATCGTGCGGGTGGATGCCTGTATCACCAGGTTGCGGTTGCAGGTCCGGGATGTCGACATGGTCGACAAGGCGGCCTGTCGCCGCCTGGGGGCCAGCGGGGTGGTGATGATAGGCACGGGCGTGCAGCTGGTGTTCGGTGCCCGGGCCGCCGGCCTCAAGGACGCCCTGGCGAAACAGCTATGAGCCGGTCGCCTTGGCCTTTTCGTCCAGATACAGCTTGACGAAGGCCGGGATGCTCATGGGCGCAGAATACAGAAAGCCTTGAACCTCATCCGCTTCCAGCTCCCTGGCCAGGGCCTGGTGCTCGGTGGTTTCGATACCCTCCATCACCAGGTTGAAGGACATGGCCTTGCAGAGTTGGGCGATGGCCTGCATGGCGGTCATCTTCTTGTCGTTGATCTTGAGGTCCAGGTAGAAGGATTTGTCGATCTTGAGCTCGGAAATGGGCTGCTCGCACAGTTGCACCAGGGAAACCGCACCGGTACCGAAGTGATCCAGGGCCACATTGACGCCGTGCAGCCTGACCCGGGCCAGATTTTCGATGGTTTCCGGGTTGTCCGGGGCGTAGGCCCCTTCATCCATTTCCAGGGTCAGGCGTTCCGGTTGAAACTGGTAGCGGTCACACAGGGTCAGCAGCTGGTCGCTGAAGCTGGCATTGAGTACCACCAGTGGCGTCAGGTTCAGTGACAGCCGGATCCCCGGGCAGTCCTTGAGGTCCCTGAGCGCCTTTTCCAGCAGATGGAAGGCAAAGGGGTCGGCCAGCCCCAGCTTGTCTATCTGCTCGATGAAGGCTGCCGGTGGGATCAGGCTGTCGTCACGCAGCCAGCGGGCCAAGATCTCCACCCCGCTGATCTCGCCACTGGGTCTGTGCTTGGCCTGAACATAGGGGTGGAACTGATCCAGCTCCATGGCCTGGAGAATGTCGTCCTTGCTGCACTGACCGATCAGGCGCAGGGCGGCCTTGTCGGATTGGGCGTCCAGCCAGTTTTCCAGCAGGGCCAGCTTGCTCTCCAGCTCGATGAGCCGGGCTGGCCTGTTCAGCGCCCCCAGGAAGTGCAGGCCGAAATGCCGTGCCAGCACACCCATGGCATAGAGCACACCGGCCTCGATTGAGGAATAGAAGAGCAGGGCACGGCACTGGTTGGTTTCGCCGCAGAAGCGCAGGAAATCAATCACCTCTTCGGTACCGGGATGCAGGTGACAGACCAGCAGGTCGAAGGGCTGGGCTATGGGGGCCATGAAGTCGCTGGCCTCGGTCACCGACTGAAATACATGGATCTCTTCCCCCAGCTTGCGCAGTTGATGGCTGATCAATTGCTCGTGGTGAGGGTCGTCTTCCACTATGACGATGCGCATCCCGCTTTCTCCCTACTCAGTGGTGACAAACTGCTGCAGATGCTGCTTGGTGGTCAGGCAGATCTCGGCGATGTGGTCGGCATCCTCCTTGAGGACACCGTTGTTGCTCGACTTGGCCTTGCCCTCCAGCTCCTGGAGGCTGTCGATAAGGCGCTGGCAGCCAAAGATACGGGCCGCGCCCCTGAGCTTGTGGGCCTGCTTGGCGACCTGGGCATGCTCGGCATCACGACACAGCCGGATCAGGTCGTCACCATCTTCTTCCAGGGTTTGCAGGAAGTGGCTGACCAGGCTCTGCATGATGTCCTTGTCGCCGCCGGTTTCTTCCTTGAGCAGTGACAGATCCAGCCAGTCTTCCTCCACCACCGGCAGCGCATCCTTGCTGCCCAATTGGTTGCGGCTCCTGGCCCGGAACTGCCCCGAGGCCATCAACTGCTCCAGGATCTCGGCGATATCGCGAATTTTGATCGGTTTGGCAATATAGTGGCTCATGCCCGCATCCAGGCACTTGCGCTTGTCGCCGGCCAGGGCGTTGGCGGTCACCGCCACTATGGGGACCTGGGGGTCGAAGGTGCGGATCTGCCGGCTGGCCTCGTAGCCGTCCATTACCGGCATCTGGCAATCCATCAGGATCAGGTCGATATCCTGCTGCTTTTCCTTGTAGATCTTCACCGCCTGGGCGCCGTCCTCTACCAGCAGCGGGGTCAGGCCCAGCTTGCGGGCCGCCATCAGCGCCATCTCCTGGTTGATGGGGTAGTCTTCGGCAATCAGCGCCGTCAGCGGGTATTGGCGGCCGTCGATGTTCTCCACCGCCATCCGCTGCTCGGCCAGTCTCTGGCTGATCTCCCTAGCCGACAGCCCCTGCTGGCTCATCTGCACGATCTTCTCTATGGTCTGGGCCAGTTCACGGACGTGGATTGGCTTGACCACGAAGCCGACCAGGCTGTTCATGGTGCGGAAGGTGGAGTCGATGCTGAGCATGGACGAACAGATCAGCAACTTGGCCTTGAGGGCGGATTCGGACAGGGTGGCATCCAGGCTCTGCAGGCTGGTGTTGAGGCAGCTGTCATCGATGATCACCAGATCATAGGGGCTGCCGGTGGCTTCGAAGACCAGGAAGTGCTCAAGGCCCTGGTTGATGGAGCGGGCGAAGGTCAGCCGGTTGACCCCAAGGGGCTCGATGAGTGGGCTGATGCAGTCGCGCATGCGCCTGTTGCAGATCACCAGGCAATTGAAGGACTCCGGCAGGGTCGGCAGCTGGGGAAGCTGCTGGTAAGGCAGGGGCAGGGCGACGACAAAGGAGCTGCCCACATCCACCTGGCTTTGCACGTTGATGGTGCCGTGCATGGCTTCGACCAGGCTCTTGGTAATGGCCAGACCCAGGCCTGTGCCTTGGAAGCGGCGGGTGGAACTCTGGTCGGCCTGGCGAAACTTGTCGAAGACCTGTTGGCAGGCCGCTTCGGTCATGCCGATGCCGGTGTCTTCCACCTCGATGTGCAGCAGGCCATCCCGCAGGGAAACCGACAGCACCACGAAGCCGTCGTCGGTGAACTTGACGGCATTACCGAGCAGGTTGACCAGGATCTGCCTTACCCTCAGGCTGTCTCCCTCGACCTTGAAGGGGACCTGGGGCGGGTAGTTCATCAACAGCTCGATGCCCTTTTCCTTGGCCACCTTGTAGAGGGTGGTGCAGACGTTGTGGCACATGTCGAGGAGATCGAACTCCTCCTGGACCAGCGCCAGCTCGCCGGACTCCAGCTTCGAAAAATCGAGGATGTCATTGATGATGTTGAGCAGGGCATCGGACGAGGCCTGGATCACGTCGCAGAAGCGCCGCTGTTCGGGATTGAGGGTGGTCCGGCGCAGCTCGTCCACCATGCCGACGATGCCGTTGAGGGGGGTGCGGATCTCGTGGCTCATGGTGGCCAGGAAGAAGCTCTTGGCCTTGTTGGCCGATTCGGCCTCGTTCTTGGCCTGCAGCAGGTGCTCCGACTGCCTGGCCCTTTCCCGCTTGAGGCGCTCTTCCAGGATGATGGCGGCCAGGGTGTCCAGCACCGGCTGCAGGTTCTCCAGCACCTGATGGGTATAGCCGTCCTGGCGGTTGGCCAGGCCCACCATGCCCAGGCATTCATCCTGGGTGATCAGCGGTATGCCCAGCACCGAATTGACCGGCTCCAGGCCGTGACCGTCATGACCTATCTGGCTGGGACAATTGTTGTTGATGACCAGTTGTCTGTCCTTGATCACCAGGCTGACCATGGGGATCAGGCCGTAGTCCTTGAGGGTGGCGACCGGGTTGTCCTTGAATCTGGGACGATCTTCGTTATTCCAGCTGAGATCCTCTATGGCGTGGCATTTGATCTGAACCTCATCCTGGCCCTGCACCTGCTCGACCAGGAAGCCAACCGGACTCTGGGTGACCTGGAGCAGTGCCAGCAGCGATTCCTTGAGCCTGTCCTTGGGGTTGCGGTGTTCAAGGAAGCTGCTCTGGATCCGGCTGATGGCCGACAGCAGGCTGATGGCGTTCTCCTTTTCATCGATGGCGTACTGCTTCTCGGTGACGTCCTGAAAGCAACTCAGGCTCAGGGGAGTGCCGTCTTGGCTCTCGGTGCTGGTGATGGTCGCGGTCAGGTATTTGGCCTCACCGTCCCTGGTGATGACCTCCACCCGGCCGCCGCTGCTCGCCAGGTGCTCGGCCAGGGTCTGGTGGTTCTTGGCCTGCTCCTGGGCACTGAGCAGGTAACAGAAGGGGTTGCCCTGGAGTTCGTCCGGCTCGTAGCCCAGGCAGCGGGCACCGGCCGGGTTGATGTCCACTATGGTGTCCTGGCTGTCCAGCAGCATGACCCCGTCCACGGAGTTCTGGAACAGGGCCTTGGCCTGCTGGAAACTGCGCTTGGTACGGGTGGCGAAATGCAGCAGCAGCTGGTGCCCGGCAAGGATCAGCAGTGACAGCACCATGGCCATGATGTAGTACTGGCGGCTGCTGGCATCGGCTATCCGGTAGGCTTCGTCCCGCCCCACTTCCGACAGCAGCCCCAGGCCCAACTCTGGGTACCAGCCGCCCTGGCCTATGACTTCCTGGCCATGGTGGTTGGTATAGCCGTTCAGGTCGGCAAAGGCCTTGGTCTGGATGACGGTGCTGGCCGCCCGGCCGGGCTCGTCGACGGCCTTGCCGGACAGCAGTTGGCCGGGCAGGAAGCGCTCATGGCCGCTGCCGGGATGGCGCTCCGGCACCAGCAGCTTGCCCTGGGGGTCCAGGGCCAGGATCTGGCCCGTGTAGCCGGTGCCCCGGCGCTCGAACAGGGGGAAGAAATCCCGATTGGCATCCCCCAGCAGCACCAGATAGCGGGTTCCCGTCACCCTGGGCAGGGCCAGGCCGGTGATGTAGGGAAAACCGCGGCCGCCGAGGATGGGACGACTGATGGCGAAACCGTCTTTTTGCAGCCGGGTGAAAAAGTCGGGCTGGTGGCGTTTGAGCTTCAGCAGCAGCTCGTAGGCGATGGCGTCCTTGCCGCCGCCTTCAAAGCGGCTGTCCAGCAACAGGTGACGGCTGTAGCCGGACTGGGCCAGCAGCGCCGCCAGTTCGCGGGATTCGGCCGAGCCCGGCTCCAGCTCCTTGGTCAACCAGGGCCTGAAGGCCGCACTGGTGGCGATCTGCCTGGCCAGATCCTTCTGGGCACCTTGCCAGTGCATGATTTCCAACCGGATCTCATCCAGGGACTTTGCCAGCAGCAGTCGGTAATGATCCTTGGCCTGGCTGTTGACCCAATAAGCCTGCAGGCCGGCAATGGTAAACAGCAGCAGGGCGGCCGCCACCGGTATGGCCAGCTGCCTCGGCAGGGAACGGAGCACTGATCTCATGCCGTGTTCTCATCCTTCTCCAGGTGCACCAGAGGCCGCCGGATGGCATCGCGCCACCAGTCGCCTATGGCGTGCAGGACCCTGGCCTGGCGCCTGGTATTGTTACAGTTGGTTTCCCTGAGTTCCATTGCCAGGCGGTTGAGCTTGCGCAGCCTGTCCTGGGTGACGCCCCAGCTGAAGTCATCCTCCATCAGCGACTTGAGCTTGAGGCCGTGCTGAGAGATGCCGGTCAGGGCTTGGCACAGCTGCTGCTTGCCCTGCTCCAGGGTCTGGGCATCGCTGCCGAGGCTGAGTTCGTGGGACTGGCGTTTGACCAGCAGTGACAGTTTCTTGAACTGGGCATCCAGGGGGGCCAGCCCGGTGGTGTAGTGACTGCGCCAGGCGATGTTGACCGTGGGCATGCCGCTGGATTTGCTTTTGAGGCCCCTGCCGGCAGGGTGTTGCGGTGCGGCCCTGTCGGCAAACAGGGCCAGGCGCTGGTAATGGTCCGGAAGCTGGATCCGGCCTTGCTGGGACTGGCAGCTCTTCAGCTTGTCGGTCAACGCCTTGCCGGTGATGGGCTTGGCCAGGAATTCGTTGACGTCGAGCTGGATACAGGTGTCCAGCACCTCCCGGTAGGCGTTGTCGGTGATGATGATGAAGGGCAGATCATGGGGGCAGTTGAGCTGATCGGTGCGGACCTTCCAAAGCAGCTCCACGCCGCTGACCGGCTCCATCTGGATATCGGAGATGATAAGGTCGACGCCGTGTTCGTTCAGCAGCTCAATGGCCTTCTGGCCGCTGTTGGCCTGCAGGACCTCATCCACCCCCTGGGATGACAGCAGGTGGGCGACGAAGTGACACATGACGGGGACGTCATCCGTGACCAGTACGCGCATAAAGACCTCTCCTTAGATTCCACCTAAAGAATAGCCTTTTCTGTGCAAGCCGCTGTTTGGCTGAAGAAAAGGCAGCCAACCGGCTGCCTTGTCGCTAGTCCTGCCCGTCCTGGAGGGCGCGCAGCTGTCCCCGCAGGGCCCCGGGGGGATATTCGGGGTTGTGGACGTTGATGTAGAAGCCCGAGGGGTTACCGAGGATGTCCTGGACCAGCAGGGCATCGAGTCCGCCGATGCAGTCGGCAGCGTCACCGTCCTCGGGCCCGGCCAGGAAGACCACAGGGGGGCCATTCTCACCCCTGGCGCCCTCGTGGATATGTGCCGCCATGCCGTCGCCGACCGGCACCAGCTGGATCTTCTCCACGGTCAGTACATAACAGAGGGTGCTGTCGTCACCGTCTATGCCAAACACATAGGCTTCGCCACGACCGTTGGGGTCGCCGGCGATGCGGGCGTCGGGACCGACTTCTTCCTGGCCACTGAGCTGGGTCGTCAATACCGTATTGCTATGCCCGGCATGGGCGATGCCGGCGCCGATGGCGAGCAGGGTGCCCAGAAGAAGGTGGCGTCTTGGCAGCTGGGTTCGTTTTGTCATTGTCATTTCCTCCTAAACGTCGGCCTGGGGGCCGGCCGCCAGTTAACTATGGGTCAGCAGGAGAGTGGCAATGGCGCTGGTGCGGGGCATTCTTAGATCAATGTGCAATAAAAAGGCAGCCTGTCGGCTGCCTTTTTCTCCTTACTCCACGGCGCGGAGCAGGGCGTTGACGCCGACCTTTTCCCTGGTCTGGGCATCCACCTTCTTGACGATGATGGCGGCGTACAGGCTGTGGCTGCCGTCCTTGCCGGGCAGGCTGCCGGGCACCACCACGGAGCCGGCCGGTACGCGGCCGTAGTGGACCTGGCCGGTCTCGCGATCATAGATGCGGGTGCTCTGGCCGATGTAGACGCCCATGGAGATCACCGCGCCTTCCTCGACTATGACCCCTTCGACGATCTCGGAGCGGGCGCCGATGAAGCAGTTGTCTTCGATGATGGTGGGGTTGGCCTGCAGCGGCTCCAGTACGCCGCCGATGCCGACGCCGCCGGACAGGTGCACGTTCTTGCCGATCTGGGCGCAGCTGCCCACCGTGGCCCAGGTGTCGACCATGGTGCCCTCGTCCACATAGGCGCCCAGGTTCACGTAGGAGGGCATCAGCACCACGTTCCTGCCGATATAGGCGCCCTGGCGCACCGTGGCCGGCGGTACCACCCGCATGCCCTCTTCGCGAAAGCGTGCTTCGCTGTAGTCGGTGAACTTCAGCGGCACCTTGTCGTAGTAACGGGTGTTGGCCTCGTGCATGACCTGGTTGTCATGGAGGCGGAAGGACAGCAGCACCGCCTTCTTGACCCACTGATGCACCACCCATTCACCGGCGATCTTTTCGGCAACGCGCAGCTTGCCGCTGTCCAGATCGGCGATCACTTGGCTGACGGCCGCCTTGACGTCGGCCGGGGCCTGGCTGGGGCTGAGGTTCTGGCGGTTGTCAAAGGCCGCTTCGATGGTGGCTTGTAAAGGGTGCATCCGGGTTCCTTGCTTTATCAACTGTGCTGGCGATTATGACTTTGTGGGCGTAAGGAGTCCACGAGTCGAAGCCTGAGGGTGTTCTGCTGCGTCTCGGTGAGGGCTTCGCCTTCGGCATTGGTGAGGATGAACAGGTCCTCGGCCCGCTCACCTATGGTGGTGATCTTGGCCGCATGGAGATTGAGGCCGCATTCGGCGAAGATCTGCCCGACCCGCGCCAGCAGGCCGGGCTGATCCAGGGCGTTGAGCTCCACCAGGCTGTGACTGCGCTGGGTCGGCAGGAAGCTGACCTCGGTGGCTACCCGGAACGGCTTGAGCTGGCGGGGCAGGGCGGTCTGGCGCAGCACCGGCGCCTTGGCGCTGGTCAGGGCCTTTTCCAGGGCCCTTCTGGTGCTCTGGATGCGGCTGGGACTGGTGACCGGCTTGCCGTCCCTTTCCATGATCACGAAGGTGTCCAGGGCGAAGCCGTCCTTGGAGTTCATGATCTGGGCGTCGTGGATGGACAGGTTCTTGCCCGACAACACGGTGGCGACCCGGCCGAACAGGTTCGGCCTGTCCTGGGTGTAGAGGAACAGCTCGGTGCCGCCGCGCATGGTGTGTTTGGACAGCTTGACCAGGGGCGCCGCCTTGTCGCCGTGGGCCAGTATGGCCTTGGCGTGCCAGGCCAGCTGCTCCGGGCTGTGACGCAGGAAATAGTCGGCCCGGAAGCGGTTCCAGAGGCTGGTGAGGGCACTGGCGCTGCTGCCCTGGCCGGCCAGCAGTCGCCTGGCTTCTTCCTTATGGGCGCGGATCTGGGAGCGAAAATCGATGGGCTTTTCCAGGCCGCGCCTGAGCGCCTTCTGGGCCGCGAAGTAGAGCTCCCTGAGCAGCGAGCCCTTCCAGTTGTTCCAGAGGTTGTCGTTGGTGGCGCGGATATCGGCCACGGTCAGGCAGTAGAGGTGGTTGAGGTGGTTCTCGTCCCGCACCTGGCCGGCGAACTGGCGGATCACCTCCGGATCGGAAATGTCCCGGCGCTGGGCGGTGACCGACATGATCAGATGGTGCTCCACCAGCCAGGCCACCAGGCGGGTATCCATGTCCGGCAGGCCGTGCTGCTGGCAGAAGGTCATGGCGTCGGCGGCGCCCAGCTCAGAGTGATCGCCGCCGCGGCCCTTGGCGATGTCGTGGAAGATGGCGGCCAGGTACAGCAGCTCCGGCTTGCGCATCTGCCTGACCAGCAGGCTGGCCAGGGGAAATTCCTCGGCATGCTTGGCCTGGGAGAAGCGGTGGATGTTACGCACCACCCTGAAGGTGTGTTCGTCGACGGTGTAGGCATGGAAGAGATCGAACTGCATCTGGCCGACGATCTGGCGCCAGGCCGGGAAATAGGCGGCCAGTATGCCGTGGCGGTGCATCAGGCGAAACGGCAGGCCCATGCCCCTGGGGTGGCGCAGCAGCGCCATGAAGCGCTCCCGGCAGCCGGCGTGCTCGCACAGCGGCTCGTCGAGCTGGCGGCGGGCGATGCGGATCTGCCTCAGGGTGGTGGCACCTATGCCCTTGAGGTTGGAATTTCTGGCCAGGTGCAGGAACAGTTCCAGCAGCTGCTCCGGATCCCGGGCCAGCTGCTCCGGGAAGTTGGCGCACAGCAGCTGGCCTTCGGCCCTGAAATGCGCATCCAGGGGCTTCACCTCCGGGGTGCTGTCGCTGAGCTCGTCGGCCAGCACCTGCAGCAGTATGGTGTTGAGTTCCGAAACCCGCCGCAGCACCTGGTAGAGCTGCTGCATCATGGCCTCGACGGCGGCGCGGGTGTCGTCGCCGTAGCCCAGCAGCTGGGCCACCAGCGGCTGGTGATCGAACAGCAGCCGGTTCTCGTTGCGATTGGCGGCCAGGTGCAGGGCGAAGCGCACCCGCCACAGGAAATCCCGGCATTGCACCAGCTCGTCAAGCTCCTCCTGGCTCAGCCAGCCCTGTTCGGCCAGGGCGGCCAGATCGTGGCGGTTGAGGTGCCTGAGCAGCACCCAGACCACGGTCTGGACATCGCGAAGGCCGCCGGGATTGGACTTGAGGTTGGGCTCCAGGTTGTAGGACGTGGAATCGAAGCGGCCGTGGCGGCCCTTCTGCTCCTCTACCTTGGCCTGGAAAAAGTCGGCCACAGGCCAGCATTGGCCCGGCTCCAGGCCGGCCTTGAGGGAAGCGAACAGCGCCGGGCTGCCGGCCAGCAGCCTGGCCTCCAGCAGGTTGGTGGCGATGGTGATGTCATCCCTGGCCTGGGCCAGGCAGTCGTCCAGGGTGCGGGTGGCGTGGCCCACATCCAGGCGGGCATCCCAGAGGGCGGTGATGAAGCGGCCGACGCTCTCCTGCTCGTGCTCGGCCAGTTCGCTCTCGCTCAGCACCAGCAGGTCGATGTCGGAAAAGGGATGCAGCTCGCCACGGCCATAGCCGCCGACGGCGATCAGCGCCAGTTGTCCCTGGCCCAGGCCCAGGCTTTGCCAGAGTTCGATGAGCAGCTGGTCCATCAGCTGGGCGCGTTCAACGACCAGGGCCTGGATATCGGCATCCGGGCTCTGGCGGGCCTTGAGGCTGTCCAGGTGTTCCTGGAGGCGGTGGCGAAGGTGTTGAGTGATGTCGTTCATGGCGGGCCTGTACGGCTGGGCTCTGGCTATAAAAAAGGCCCCGTAAAGGGCCTCTTGTCAATGTTCGATGATCTTCGGCAGTGCCGTTTCCTCTTCCCGCCAGGTCAGCACTTCCACGCCATTGTCGGTGACCAGCAGGGTGTGCTCGAACTGGGCGGACAGGCTGCGGTCCTTGGTGACCACTGTCCAGCCGTCGCCAAGCAGCTTGCAGTGGGGCTTGCCGACATTGACCATGGGCTCGATGGTCAGGCACATGCCGGCCTGCAGCTCGGTGCCGGTGCCGGGCTTGCCGTAGTGCAGCACCTGGGGCTCCTCGTGGAAGTCCTTGCCGATGCCGTGGCCGCAGTATTCACGCACCACCGAATACTGGTGCTTTTCCACGTGCTGCTGGATGGCGTGGCCGATATCACCCAGCTTGACGCCCGGCTTGACCATCTTGATGGCCAGGTACAGGGATTCCTGGGTCACCTTGATCAGGCGCTCGGCCTGGATGGAGGGCTGGCCCACCACGTACATGCGCGAGGTGTCGCCGTGGTAACCGTCCTTGATGACGGTCACGTCGATGTTGATGATGTCGCCGTCCTTGAGCTTCTTGTCACTGGGGATGCCGTGACAGATCACGTGGTTGACCGAGGTACAGATGGACTTGGGGAAACCGTGGTAGTTCAGCGGCGCCGGTACCGCCTGCTGCTCGTTGACGATGTAATCGTGGGCGATCTGGTTCAACTCGTCCGTGGTCACGCCCTTCTTGACGTGGGGGCCCAGCATGTCCAGCACTTCGGCGGCCAGCCGGCCGGCCACGCGCATCTTTTCGATCTCTTGTGGCGTCTTGATTATGGCACTCATTCGGCTACTCTTTCGGCGGGCTCTGAACCGTCTTAAATACGGCTCATGGCCTTGGTTTTTGCAAGCGCAATATGGTATAAAGCGCGCCGGCAATTCGCAAATCGAACTGCCCTAAACCATTAAACCACACACGGGACTGTACATGTGCCGGGGTGCCCGCAAGGGTCGGACACATGGGGACCGTGGAGGCCTAACCCCATTTTGGAGAATTTATACATGGCTAACGTTACCATGCGCGACATGCTCAAGTCCGGTGTCCACTTCGGTCACCAGACCCGTTACTGGAACCCCAAGATGAAGCAATACATCTTCGGTGCCCGTAACAAGGTTCACATCATCAACCTTGAGCAGACCCTGCCGATGTTCAACGACGCTCTGAACTACCTGTCCTCCGTGGCCGGTAACAAGGGCAAGATCCTGTTCGTCGGTACCAAGCGCGCTGCCAGCGAAGCGGTCAAGGAAGCGGCCAGCAAGTGCGGCCAGTTCTACGTCAACCACCGCTGGCTGGGTGGTATGCTGACCAACTGGAAGACCGTTCGTCAGTCCATCAAGCGTCTGAAGGACCTGGAAGCCCAGTCCCAAGACGGCACCTTCGAAAAGCTGACCAAGAAAGAAGCGCTGATGCGTTCTCGCGAAATGGAAAAGCTGGAGAAGAGCCTGGGCGGTATCAAAGACATGGGCGGTCTGCCTGACGTGCTGTTCGTGATCGGTGCCGACCACGAGCACATCGCCATCAAGGAAGCCAACAACCTGGGTATCCCGGTCGTTGCCGTAGTAGATACCAACTCCGATCCGGATGGCGTTGACTACGTTGTCCCGGGTAACGATGACGCTATCCGCGCCATCCAGCTGTACGTCAACGCCGTTGCCGACACCGTCAACAACTCCAAGCTGGGTGACGTTGCGGGCGAAGGCGAGTTCGTAGAAGCTGCCGAGTAAGGCAATTACTACGCCCTTGATTGACCATCGAGGACAGAAATGGTTAATGGGGGCCCCTTAAAAGGCCCCCGTTTCTTGGCAAAGTCCGACAACCGAGGATTTGAACATGGCAATTACTGCTGCCCTGGTAAAAGAACTGCGCGAGCGCACCGGCGCTGGCATGATGGATTGTAAAAAGGCCCTGACCGAAACCAACGGCGACATCGAAGCGGCGATCGAGCTGATGCGTAAGAGCGGTCAAGCCAAGGCTGCCAAGAAGGCCGGCCGCGTTGCCGCCGAGGGCACCATCATCATCGCTCAGGAAGGCGACAAGGCCGCCATCCTGGAAATGAACTGCGAAACCGACTTCGTTGCCAAGGATGAGTCCTTCCTGGCCCTGGCCAACGCCGCCGCCAAGGCTGCCCTGGCCAACAACATCAACGACATCGAGACCCTGGCCGCCACCGAAATCGACGGTGAGACCCTGGACACCACTCGCACCAACCTGATCGCCAAGATCGGTGAGAACATGAGCTTCCGCCGTGTGAGCATCGTTGAAGGCGCCAACCTGGGCGTGTACAAGCACGGCAGCCGTATCGGCGTTGTGGCCGTACTGGAAGGTGGTGACGAAGAGCTGGCCAAAGACGTTGCCATGCACGTTGCCGCGTCCAAGCCCGAGTTCGTCAAGCCCGAAGACGTGGCTGCCGAGGTTGTCGCGAAGGAGCGTCAGATCCAGATCGACATCGCCATGCAGTCTGGCAAGCCTCAGGAAATTGCCGAGAAGATGGTTGAAGGCCGCATGAAGAAGTTCACCGGTGAGATCTCCCTGACCGGTCAGCCCTTCGTCAAGGATCCGTCCATCTCCGTAGGTCAGCTGCTGAAAGAAAAAGGCGCCGACGTCAAATCCTTCATCCGCTTCGAAGTGGGCGAAGGTATCGAGAAGGAAGTTGTGGACTTCGCTACCGAAGTAGCCCAGCAAGCTGCTGCCGCTGCCAAGCAGTAAGTCCCTTTGGGGCCGGTTTGGCCGGCCCTCATTATTCTTGGCCGCGGCCGCTTTGCGGGCGCGGCCCTGTTGCATCTAGGTGAGAAGGATCATGAGCAGCACACCCAAACCCCATTTTCGACGCATTCTCTTGAAGCTCTCCGGCGAAGCCCTGATGGGTGAGGAAGGCTTCGGCATAGACCCCAAGGTGCTCGACCGCATGGCCGCCGAGATCAAGGAGCTGATTGAGCTGGGCATCCAGGTGGGCCTGGTGATCGGCGGCGGCAACCTGTTCCGCGGTCGGGGCCTGGCCGAGGCCGGCATGAACAGGGTCGTGGGTGACCACATGGGGATGCTGGCCACCGTCATGAACGGCCTGGCCATGCGTGACGCGCTGCACCGTGCTTATGTCAACGCCCGTCTGATGTCCGCCATCGACCTCAAGGGTGTCTGCGATTCCTACAACTGGGCCGAGGCCATCAGCCTGCTGCGTGCCGGCCGGGTCGTGATCTTCTCCGCCGGTACCGGCAACCCCTTCTTCACCACGGATTCCGCCGCCTGCCTGCGTGGCATCGAGATCGAGGCCGACTGCGTGCTCAAGGCCACCAAGGTCGACGGTGTCTACTCCGACGATCCGGTGAAAAACCCGGATGCGGTGAAGTATGATAGGCTCACTTATCAGGACGTTCTGGAGCAGGAGCTCAAGGTCATGGACCTGGCGGCCTTTACCCTGGCCCGTGATCACGGCCTGCCCATCCGCGTCTTCAATATGAACAAGCCCGGTGCCCTCAAGGCCGTGGTGATGGGTGAAGACGAAGGCACCCTGATCAGCCACCCAGAATAAGTTCGACAAGCAAGATTAAGGACCTAGCCCCGTGATTAACGAGATTAAAGCCGACGCCAAGGCGCGCATGGACAAGAGCCTGGAAGCCACCAAGAGCCAGATGGCCAAGATCCGCACCGGCCGTGCCCATCCCAGCCTGCTCGACAGCATCCGTGTCGAATACTATGGTGCCGCCACGCCGTTGAACCAGCTGGCCAACGTCACTGCCGAAGACGCCCGCACCCTGAGCGTGCAGGTGTTCGACCGCAACATGATCCAGGCCGTGGAAAAGGCCATCATGACCTCCGATCTGGGCCTGAACCCCATGAGCGCCGGTGCCATCATCCGCATCCCGCTGCCGCCGCTGACCGAGGAGCGCCGTAAGGACATGGTCAAGCTGGTGCGTGGCGAGGCCGAGAACGGCCGCGTTGCCATCCGCAACGTCCGTCGCGATGCCAACAGCGACATCAAGGCCCTGCTCAAGGACAAGGAAATTTCCGAGGACGAAGAGCGCCGTGCCCAGGACGAGATCCAGAAGCTGACCGACGCCGCCATCAAGGGCGTGGACGAGCTGCTGGCCGCCAAAGAAGCCGAGCTGATGGAAATCTAAGGCCGGTTCAAGGTATAGTTTCGAGCGCCGTGCAGGTAACTGCACGGCGTTTGTTTTATATCTGACCAAGGTAGCCTGTTGATGTCCGAAGTCCCCGCATTTCTGGCAGAGGCCAAGCAGGCGATGCCCCGCCATATCGCCATCATCATGGACGGTAACGGCCGCTGGGCTGAGCAGCGTGGCCAACGCCGGGTGATGGGTCACAAGCAAGGGGTGGAAGCGGTCCGGGAAACGGTCCGTTGTGCCCGCAAGCTGGGCGTGGAAGCCCTGACCCTCTTTGCCTTTTCCTCCGAAAACTGGCGTCGCCCCCAGGAAGAAGTGAATTTCCTGATGGAGCTGTTCATGCTGGTGCTGGGGCGTGAGGTCAAGAAGCTCCACAAGAACAATATCCGCCTGCGCATCATCGGCGATACCCAGGCGCTGTCCCCCAGGCTGCAGAAGAAGATCGCCGACGCCGAGGCCCTGACCGAGCACAATACCGGCCTGGTGCTCAACGTGGCGGCCAACTACGGCGGACGCTGGGATATCGCCCAGGCCACCAAGGTCCTGGCGGCCCGGGTGGCGGCCGGTGAGCTGGCCGTCGACGACATCGACGAGCAGACGCTGGGCGAGCAGGTCGTGCTGGCCGAGCAGCCGCCGGTGGATCTGATGATCCGCACCGGCGGCGACTGCCGGATCTCCAATTTTCTGCTTTGGCAACTGGCCTATGCTGAGCTGTACTTTACCGATACCCTCTGGCCGGATTTCGATGCCGAAGCCCTGACCGATGCCATTGCCGCCTTCGTCAGCCGTGAACGTCGTTTTGGCTGTACCGGTGCCCAGGTAAGGGCCTGGCTGGACGAGAAAGAGAAGGAATAGATTTTGCTGAAACAACGGGTCATCACCGCCCTTATTCTCCTGCCGCTGGCCTTCGCGGCCATCTTCCTGTTGCCCCTGGACGGTTTCGCCTGGGCCTCTGCCCTGGTCCTGGCCCTGGGGGCCTGGGAATGGGCGCCCCTGGCCGGTTTTGCCAGCAAGTTCGGCCGTGCCCTGGCCTCCCTGGCCGCCCTGGCCCTCATGGCCCTGATGCAGCTGCTGATACCGGTCAGTCAGCTGTGGGCCGATGGCCTGCCGGCCAGCCTGTACAGCCTGCCGGTGCTGCTGGGGGGCTTCTGGTGGGTGCTGGCGGCGCTGCTGGCCTATCAATATCCGGAGCCGGTGCGCTTTTGGCAGAACCACCGCAGCTGGCGGCTCATCTTCGGCGTGCTGACCCTGATCCCGGCCTGGGCCGGGCTGCAGATCCTGCGCAGCTGGCATTACGACGTGGCGCCCCTGCATGGCGCCCTGGCCATCCTCTACGTGCTGCTGCTGGTGTGGGCCGCCGACACCGGCGCCTACTTCGTCGGCCGCCGCTTCGGCAAGCACAAGCTGGCCCCCAGGGTCAGCCCGGGCAAGACCCTGGAAGGCGCCCTGGGCGGCATCGGCCTGGCCCTGCTGGTGGCCGCCATCGCCATCAGTCAGGCGCCGGCCGCCCTGTCCCCCAGTGCCCTGGTGAGCGCCAGCCTGTTTGCGGTGCTGGCCTCCATCCTCGGCGACCTGTCCGAGTCCATGCTCAAGCGTGAGGCCGGCATCAAGGACTCCGGCTCCATCCTGCCCGGCCACGGCGGCATCCTTGACCGTATCGATTCCATTACCGCGGCGGTACCGGTGTTCGTGCTGGTGATGCTGGCCATGGGGGTCTGATGCAGGGTGTGGTGATCCTTGGAGCCACCGGCTCCATCGGCGAGTCCACCCTGGACGTCATTCGCCGCAACCCGGCCCGCTTCAAGGTGGTGGCGCTGTCGGCCCATTCCAGTGCCGACAAGCTGTGGGCGCAGATCCAGGAGTTCCGACCCCAGGTGGCGGTGCTGGTGGACGACGGCAAGGCAAGCTGGCTGGCCGGGCAGATCAAGGCCGCCGGCCTGGCCACGGAGCTGCTGACCGGTGCCCAGGCCCTGGAGGACATCGCCCGGCACCCGGATGCGAGCCAGGTGATGGCGGCCATCGTCGGCGCCGCCGGCCTGCTGCCGACCCTGGCCGCGGTTCGTGCCGGCAAGCGGGTGCTGCTGGCCAACAAGGAGGCGCTGGTGATGTCCGGGGCCCTGTTCATGGACGAAGTCAGGCGCCATGGCGCCGAGCTGCTGCCCATCGACTCCGAGCACAACGCCATCTTCCAGTCCCTGCCGCACCTTTGCCAGCAGGGCGAACCCCTGGCCAAGGGCGGGGTCACCCAGATCCTGCTGACCGGCTCGGGCGGCCCCTTCCGCACCCGAGAGCTGGCCAGCTTCGAGGCCATCACCCCCGCCGAGGCGGTGGCCCACCCCAACTGGTCCATGGGCCAGAAGATCTCCGTGGACTCCGCCACCATGATGAACAAGGGCCTGGAGTTCATCGAGGCCAAGTGGCTGTTTGGCTGCCGGGCCGAGGATATCCAGGTGGTGCTGCACCCCCAGAGCGTGATCCATTCCATGGTCCGTTACGCCGACGGCTCGGTGCTGGCCCAGATGGGCAGCCCGGACATGCGCACCCCCATCGCCCATGCCATGGCCTACCCGGAGCGCATCGCCGCCGGCGTGGCCGAGCTCGACTTCTTCAGCGTCGGCCAGTTCACCTTCGACAAGCCCTGTGCCGAGCGCTATCCCTGCCTGGCGCTGGCCATTGACGCCTGCAAGGCGGGGCAGGGCGCCACCACGGTGCTGAACGCCGCCAACGAGGTGGCGGTGGCCGCCTTCCTGGACGGCAGGCTGGCCTTCACCGGCATCGCCACCCTGGTGGCCCGATGCCTGGAACAGCTGGGCCATTTCTCGGTGAACGACCTGGATGGTATCCTGGCCCTGGATCAACAAAGCCGCACCCTGGCGGCAGGTCTGGTGTCGTCATGCTGAGTGTTATCTGGACGCTGTTTTTCTTCCTGGTGGCCCTGGGGCTGCTGGTGACCATCCATGAATATGGCCACTTCTGGGTGGCCAGGAAGGCCGGGGTCAGGGTGGAGCGTTTCTCCATCGGCTTCGGCAAGCCGCTGTGGCAACGCCAGGGCAAGGACGGCACCCAGTACGTGGTAGCCGCCATTCCCCTGGGCGGCTATGTGAAGATGCTCGACGAGCGGGTCGAGCCGGTGCCGGCCGAATACCGTCACCAGGCCTTCAACAGCCAGTCGCTGCCGGTGCGCAGCGCCATCGTCGCTGCCGGCCCTGCCGCCAATTTCCTCTTTGCCATCGCCGCCTACTGGCTGGTGGGCATGCTGGGCCTGCAGACGGTCAAACCCGTGGTGGGTGAGATCCAGCCTCAATCCATCGCCGCCGAGGCCGCTGTACCGGTCGGCGCCGAGATCCTGGCCGTGGATGGCCAGAAGGTGCGCACCTGGCAGGACATCAACCTGGCCCTGGTGGATGCCATCGGCGAGGACAGCCTGACCCTGTCCGTTCGGGATGATGCCGGCTACCAGCGCCGGCTGGCCCTGGATATCCGCACCTGGACCCTGCCTGAAGATGGCTCGGCGCTGCGTTCTTTGGGGCTGGTGCCCTTTACCCCCAAGGCCAAGCCCATCATTGCCCAGGTTGTTAAGGAACTTGCCGGCGACAGGGCGGGTCTGAAGCCAGGCGACGAGTTGCTGGCCCTGGACGGCGAAGCCATCCAGGACTGGCAACTCTTCGTCGAGAAGATACAGCAGAGCCCGGGCCAGGCGCTGTCGCTGCGGGTGCGGCGGGATGACAGGGAGCTGGCGTTGAACCTGGTGCCCCAGGCCCGAGAGATCGATGGCCGCATTCAGGGTTACCTGGGGGTGGTGCCCCAGTTCGAACCCTGGCCAGAAGGCATGGTCATAGAGGTGCAGTACGGCCCCCTGGAAGCCCTGTGGCAGGGCAGCGTCAAGACCTGGCAGATGACCACCCTGACCCTGGGTACCCTGTGGAAGTTTCTGACCGGCGATATCGACCTGGCCCACCTGTCCGGTCCCATAGGTATCGCGCAGGGCGCCGGGGCCACGGCCAGCTTCGGGTTGGTGTATTTTCTTGGTTTTTTGGGGCTTATCAGTGTTAATCTGGGCATCATCAATCTGCTGCCCTTGCCCGTGCTGGACGGTGGTCACCTGCTGTTCTTCCTGATGGAAGGGGTGCGTGGCAAGCCGCTGTCCGAAAAGGCCCAGGAGATGGCCTTTCGCCTGGGAGCCGTGTTGCTCCTGCTACTGATGGGCATTGCCTTATTCAATGACTTCGCCAGGCTATAGGCGAAGCAAGAACGGAAAAGAATCACAACATGAGAGCCGTGCAATCTCTGCTTTGCGCGTCTGTGCTGGCCGCGTTGGCCGGGCAGGCGCAAGCGATGGAAAGCTTCAAGGTCCAGGACATCCGTGTCGAAGGCCTGCAGCGGGTAGCCCTGGGAGCAGCCCTGACCTATGTGCCGGTCAAGGCCGGTGATTTCGTCGACGACGCCAGGGTGGCACAGCTGATCCGTGCCCTCTATTCCTCCACCCATTTCGAAAACATCGAAGTGCTGCGTGACGGCAACGACCTGGTGATCCGCGTCAAGGAGAGACCGACCATCAGCTCGGTCACCTTTGTGGGCAACAAGGACATCAAGGAAGAGCAGCTCAACCAGAGCCTGGAAGAGCAGGGGATCCGGGTCGGCGAGCCCCTGGACAGGACCATCATCTCCGGCATCGAGAAGGGCCTGGAAGACTTCTATTACTCGGTGGGCAAGTACGACGCCGACGTCAATGCCATCGTCACGCCGCTGCCCCGCAACAGGGTCTCCATCAAGCTGGACTTCAAGGAAGGCAAGGCCGCCGAGATCCAGCAGATCAACATAGTGGGCAACAGCATCTTTTCCGATGCCGAGCTGCTGAACCAGCTGGAGCTCAAGGACAAGCTGGCCTGGTGGCAGGTGCTCAGCGAGAAGCGCTACCAGAAGCAGACCCTGGAGTCCGATCTGGAAACGCTGCGCTCCTACTACCTGGACCGGGGCTACCTGCGCTTCAACGTGGACTCCACCCAGGTCTCCATGAGCCCGGGCCGCGAGGGCGTCTATATCACCCTCAATGTCAGCGAAGGTGAGGTGTACAAGGTCAAGGGCGTGAAGCTGGCCGGTAACCTGCTGGGCAAGGAAGAGGTGATGGAAAAGCTCATCCCCATCAAGGAAGGGGATGTCTACAACGGCGCCGAGGTCACCTTCACCGAGGAAATGCTGGCCAAGTTCCTGGGCCGCTTCGGTTATGCCTACCCCAAGGTGGTGACCATCCCGGAAGTGGATGACGAAAGCAAGGAAGTGACCCTGACCATCAGCGTGGATCCGGGCCAGCGGGTCTATGTGCGCCGCATCAACTTCAAGGGCAACGAAACCACGGCCGACGAAGTGCTGCGTCGTGAGGCCCGCCAGATGGAAGGGGCCTGGTTGTCCAACAACCTGGTGGATTTCTCCAAGGAGCGCATGAACCGCCTGGGCTACTTCGAAAAGGTGGACGTGGAAACCACTCGCCTGCCCGAAGACGACAGCCAGGTGGACCTGACCTACACCGTCAAGGAGCAGCCCTCGGGCTCCCTGCAGGCCGGCATCGGCTACGGCTCCTACGGCGGCCTGTCCCTCAATGCCGGCATCCAGCAGCGAAACTTCCTGGGTACCGGTAAGCAGGTGGGGATCTCGTTGAACTCCAACCGTTACCAGAAGTCCGTCAACCTCAGCTATACGGATCCCTATTTCACCGTCGACGCCATCAGCCTGGGCGGCAGCATCTATTTCTCCGAAATAGACTACGGCGATGCCTACCTGGAAGCCTATGGCCAGGAAACCTTTGGTGTGGGTGCCCGTCTTGGCTTCCCCATCAACGAGTACAACCGCCTTGGCCTGGGCGTCAACTACAAGGACTCCAGGCTGAACTCCATCTCCGCCCACGAGAAGGCCCTGGAGTTCTTCGATATCTACAGTGGCCAGGACATCCTGGACGGCAAGATTGAGTTCGACGAAGTGGTACTGGCCGCGGACTGGAGCCGCTCTACCCTGAACCGGGGCACCTTCCCGTCCTCAGGTTCCAGCCAGAGTATCGGTATCTCCGGTTCCATTCCCAGCTCCACCATCACCTATGCCAAGTTCAAGGCCAGCACCCGTCATTACTGGCCCATCGACCGTAACCACGACTGGGTGCTGTCCGCCAACATGAGCCTGGGTTATGCCAACGGCTATGGCACCGTCAACGGCCAGGACGCGATCCTGCCGTTCTGGGAGCACTTCTATGCCGGTGGCGCCCAAACCTTGAGGGGCTTCGAGTCCAATACCGTCGGCCCCAAGGCCATCTTCCGCCAGGCCCAGACCGTCGGCGCCGGCGAGGACGGTTCGTCCATACTGCTGCCGCCTTCCGAGGACCAGCTGGCCCTGGGTGGTGCCATCGGCGGTAACGCCATGGCCACGGCGACCCTGGAAATGATCGTGCCGACGCCCTTCCTGGACGAGGCCTACAAGAACTCGGTGCGCACCTCCTTCTTTGTGGACGTGGGCAACGTCTGGGACACCGAGTTTGATTTCGACAAGTACCGCAATCTGGAGGTGGTGTCCTCCAACAACGGCGGTGCCCTCTACGATTATGCCGATGCCGGCGCCTACCGGGCGTCCTACGGTCTGAGCCTGCAGTGGCTGTCTCCCATGGGGCCCATGGTGTTCAGCTTTGCCCGCCCGCTGAAGAAGCAGGACGGCGATCAGACCGAATTCTTCTCTTTCAACATCGGCACCACATTCTAAGGAGCGACTATGGGCAAGTTTCACCTGGGTGTAAGTGAAGCCGATCTGGCCGGCGCCACCCTGGCCATAGTGCCGGGCGATCCGGCCCGGGTCGAACGCATCGCCAAACACCTGGACAACCCGGTGTTCCTGGCCAGCCAGCGTGAATACACGCTGTGGCGCGGCGAGCTCAAGGGCAAGCCGGTGGTGGTCTGTTCCACCGGTATCGGCGGACCCTCCACCTCCATCGCCGTGGAAGAGCTGGCCCAGCTGGGCGTGCGTACCTTCCTGCGGGTCGGCACCACGGGCGCCATCCAGCCCCATGTACAGGTGGGCGACGTCATCGTCACCAACGCCTCGGTGCGCCTGGACGGCGCCAGCCTGCATTTCGCGCCCATGGAATTCCCGGCGGTGTCCGATTTCCAGTGCACCACCGCCATGGTGGAAGCGGCCCGTGAGCTGGGCACCCAGCCCCATATCGGCGTGACCGCCTCCAGCGATACCTTCTACCCCGGTCAGGAGCGTTACGACACCTTCTCCGGCCGGGTCGTGCAGCGCTTTCGCGGCTCCCTCGAAGAGTGGCAGTCCATGGGCGTGCTCAACTACGAAATGGAGTCGGCAACCTTGCTGACCATGTGCGCCAGCTCCGGCCTCAAGGCCGGCTGCGTTGCTGGTGTACTTGTTAACCGGACTCAGCAGGAGATCCCGGATGAAGCCAAGGTGGCAGCCGTGGAAGCCCATGCCATCGAGATCGTCGTCGCGGCCGCCGCCAGGCTGCTGTAAGGCGCAAATACAATAAGGAGAACCACATTGAAAAAGCTGATTAATGCCGCCGGTCTGGGACTGGCTCTGTCCGCCGCCACCCTGGCCATGCCGGCCGCCGCCGAAGGCAAGATCGCCGTGGTCGACATGGGGCGTATCTTCCAGGCCCTGCCCCAGCGCGAAATGGTGGAAAGCAAGCTCAAGGCCGAATTTGCCGACCGCATCGAAGCCGTGCGCAAGCTCGAGGAAGAGATGCAGGGCCTGGCCGAAAAGGCCCGTCGTGATGGCGCCATCATGACCGACGACCAGAAGAAAGAGCTGAGCCGCAAGATGGAATCCCTGCAGGCCGACTACCAGCTCAAGCGCAAGGCCATGGACGAAGACATGCGCAAGCGCCAGGGTGACGAGCGCAACATGCTGCTGGAGAAGATCCAGACCGCCATCAACGAAGTGGCCGCTTCCGGCAACTACGACGTGGTACTGCAGCGCAACGCCGTGGCCTACATCAAGAGCGACGTGGACATCTCCGCCAAGGTCATCGACAAGGTTTCCAAGGGCAACTAAGCAATGGCCGTGATTTCGCTCGCTGAGCTGGCCAAGACCCTGGACGCCAAGCTGGTCGGGGATGGCGACATCCCCATCAGCAGGGTCAACACCCTGGAGTCGGCCGGCCCTGGCCAGCTGGCCTTCCTGGCCAACAGCAAGTACCGCAAGCAGCTTCAGTCCACCAAGGCCGAGGCGGTGATCCTCACCGAGAAGGATCTGGAGTACCGCCAGGGCGCCGCCCTGGTGATGGCCAACCCCTACCTGGGTTTTGCCAGGGTGGCCCAGTTGCTGGACAGCACGCCGCCGGCCGCCGTGGGCATCCATCCCACCGCCGTCATCGACCCCAGTGTCCAGCTAGGCAAGGACGTGGCCATAGGTGCCCATGCCGTCCTGGAGGCCGGTGTGGTCATCGGCGACCATTGCCAGGTCGGTGCCAACTGCTTCATCGGCAGGGACAGCGTACTGGGTGCCGGTACCAAGCTCTGGGCCAACGTCAGCCTCTACCACGACGTGCAGCTGGGCGAGCGCTGCCTGGTCCAGTCCGGCGTGGTGATAGGCTCCGACGGTTTTGGCTATGCCAACGACAAGGGTACCTGGGTACATATTCCCCAGACCGGTGGCGTGCGCATCGGCAACGATGTGGAGGTCGGCGCCGGCACCACCATAGACCGCGGCGCCCTGGAGCACACCGTCATTGGTGACGGCACCATACTGGATAACCAGGTACAGGTGGCACACAATGTGCGCCTGGGCAAGGGCTGCGCCGTGGCGGGCAACACCGTCTTTGCCGGCAGTTGCAGCCTGGGAGACCACTGCATCGTCGGCGGCTCCGCCGGTGTTGCCGGGCATCTGGAAGTGACCAGTGGCGTGACCATCACCGGCATGACCATGGTCACCAAGGCCATTACCGAGCCGGGCGTCTACAGTTCGGGTACGGCGGCCCAGCCCAACAGGGAATGGCGCAAGAGCGCGGCCCGGTTCCGCCAGCTGGACGAGATGTACAAGCGTCTCAAGGCCCTGGAAGCGGAACTGGCGGCCCTGAAGGCTCCAAACGACTAAAAGCATAACAAGTAAGCGGAAGATCATGAGCGAAATGAATACCATGGACGTGGTTGAGGTACTGGAGCATCTGCCTCACCGTTACCCTTTCCTGCTGGTCGACAAGGTGGTGGACTACACCGTCGGCGAGTCCCTGGTGGCGGTGAAGAACGTCACCTATAATGAGCCCTTTTTCCAAGGCCACTTCCCCGGCAAGCCCATCATGCCGGGTGTCCTGATCCTCGAAGCCATGGCCCAGGCCACCGGCATCCTGGCCTTCAAGACCGCCAACCAAAAGCCATCGGACGGTGTTCTGTATTACTTCGCCGGCATCGACAACGCGCGCTTCAAGCAGCCGGTCGTGCCCGGTGATACCCTGGTAATGGAAGTGGAAATCGTCAAAATCAAAGCGGGCATCGGCAAGTTCCGTGGCGTTGCCAAGGTGGACGGCAACGTGGTCTGTGAAGCGGACCTGATGTGCGCCAAACGCGAGATCTGAACACCGTGATTCATCCCCAGGCAATTGTTGATCCCAAGGCCAGGCTGGGCGCCAATGTCAGCGTTGGCCCCTGGTCCTATATCGGCCCCGACGTGGAAATCGGCGACGACACCGTGATCCACTCCCATGTGGTGATCAAGGGCCCCACCACCATTGGCAAGGGCAACCAGATCTTCCAGTTTGCCTCCGTGGGCGAAGAGTGCCAGGACAAGAAGTACGCCGGCGAGCCGACCCGGCTGGAGATAGGTGACAACAACGTCATTCGCGAGAGCGTCACCATCCACAGGGGCACAGTGCAGGATCAGAGCCTGACCAGGATCGGCTCCAACAACCTGCTGATGGCCTATGTGCACGTGGCCCACGACTGCATCGTTGGCGACAACTGCATCCTGGCCAACAACGCCTCCATCGCCGGCCACGTCAAGGTGGGCGACTGGGCCATCCTTGGCGGCATGACCGGGGTGCATCAGTTCTGCCACATCGGCGAGCACGCCTTCATCGGCGCCAGCTCCCTGGTGGTCCAGGACGTGCCGCCCTATGTGATGGCGTCCGGCATGCGTGCCGCGCCCCACGGCCTGAACCTGGAAGGCCTCAAGCGCCGCGGCTTCGACAAGGACGCCATCAAGGCCCTGCGCCAGGCCTACAAGGTCCTGTACCGGGAAGGCCTGACCCTGGCCGAGGCCAGGGAGCAGATCGCCGTCCTGGCGGCGGAGCAGCCCCTGGTCAGCGACTTCCTGACCTTCATCGACAATTCCGAACGCGGCCTGATCCGCTAAGGTAACCCATGTCCAAGCCGCTGCGTGTGGGCATGGTGGCAGGCGAGGCCTCCGGCGACGTGCTGGGGGCCAGTCTGATCCAGGCCCTGAAGAAATCCCATCCCGACCTTATCCTCGAAGGCATTGGCGGCCCGCTGATGCAGGCCGAAGGTTTCGACAGCCTCTATCCCATGGAGGAGCTGTCGGTCATGGGCCTGGTGGAGGTGCTGGGACGCCTGCCCAGGCTGCTCGGTATCCGCCGGGGCCTGGTCCGCCATTTCATCGACAACCCGCCGGATGTCTTCATCGGTATCGATGCTCCCGACTTCAACCTGGGGGTGGAGAAGCGCCTCAAGGACAAGGGCATCAAGACGGTGCATTACGTCAGCCCCTCGGTCTGGGCCTGGCGCGAAAAGCGGGTGCACAAGGTCAAGGCCGCCACCGATCTGGTGTTGGCGCTGCTGCCCTTCGAAAAGGCCTTCTACGACAAGCACCATCATCCCTGCGTCTTCGTGGGTCATCCTTTGGCCGACGAGGTGCCTCAGGAAAGCGACCAGGCAGCGGCCCGTGATGCCCTGGAGCTGCACGGCGACGGCCACTACCTGGCCATGCTGCCGGGCTCCCGGGGCGGCGAGGTGGCCCGCATGGGACCGCTCTTTGCCGAGGCCCTGCCGCTCATCCGTGCCCAGCGCCCGGAGCTGGAGATCCTGATCCCGGCCGCCAACGACAAGCGCCGCGAGCAGATCGATGCCCTCTTTGCCGGCCAGGACGGGGTTCATGTCTTCGACGGCCAGGCCCGCACCCTGATGGCGGCCTCGGACGCCATACTGCTGGCCTCCGGCACCGCCACCCTGGAAGCCATGCTGGTGAAAAGGCCCATGGTGGTGGCCTACAAGGTCCATCCCTGGACCTACCGCCTGGCCAAGCGCCTGGTGCGGGTGACCCGTTTCAGCCTGCCCAACCTGCTGGCCGATGCCGATCTGGTGCCGGAGCTGATCCAGGACGACGCCACCCCACAAAACGTGGCCGAGCAGGTGCTCAAGGCCCTGGACGATCGGGAGCAGGTGGGCCGCTTCGGCGAGCTGCACCAGCTGCTGCGCCGGGACGCCTCCGCCAAGGCCGCCGAGGCGGTGCTGAAGCTGGTGGAGGGCACATGCTGATCGCCGGTGTCGACGAAGTGGGCCGCGGGCCCCTGGTGGGTGACGTGGTGACGGCGGCGGTGATCCTCGATCCCGCCAGGCCCATCGAAGGCCTGACCGATTCCAAGAAGCTCAGCGAGAAGCGCCGCGAGGCCCTGGCGGTGGAGATCCGCGACAAGGCCCTGGCCTTTGCCATAGGCCGGGCCAGTCCCACGGAGATCGACGAGCTGAACATACTCCATGCCACCCTGCTGGCCATGCAGCGGGCCGTGGCCGGATTGGCAGTGCTGCCCGACAAGGTGCTGATCGACGGCAACCGCGTGCCGGCCCTGCCCATGGCCGCCGAGGCCGTGGTCAAGGGCGATGCCAAGGTGGCCGAGATCGGCGCCGCTTCCATCCTGGCCAAGGTGGTCCGGGATCAGGAGATGCTGACCCTGCACCGGCAGCATCCCCACTACGGCTTCGACCGCCACAAGGGCTATCCCACGGTCGAGCACTTGCGTCTGCTGGCCGAGCATGGTCCCCTTGAGCAATACCGCAAGAGTTTCAAACCGGTGCGCCGGGCACTGGGACTGGAGAGCTGATGGCCGATCCCGCTTTCATTCACCTTCGCGTCCATTCCGATTTCTCCATGGTCGATGGCCTGGCCAAGGTCGGGCCCATCCTCGGCCGCATCGAGGAGCAGGGCTCGCCGGCCGTGGCCCTGACCGACCAGGGCAACCTCTGTGGCCTGGTGCGCTTCTACGGCGGCGCCCACGGCAAGGGCATCAAGCCCATCATAGGGGCCGATCTCTGGGTGCGCTCCGAGCCCATGCAGGACGATCTCTACCGGCTGACGGTGCTGTGCCAGAACAACAGTGGCTATGCCCACCTCACCGAGCTTATTTCCCGCTCCTACCTGCGTGGTCACCTCCAGGGCCGGCCGGTGGTGGACAGGGACTGGCTGGCAGAGCTCAGCGAAGGCCTGATCCTGCTGTCCGGCGGCAAGGACGGCGATCTGGGCCAGCTGCTGCTCAAGGGCAACCAGGCCCTGATCACCGAGGCGGTCGACTTCTACCGGCAGCATTTTCCGGACCGCTTCTACCTGGAGCTGCTGCGCACCAACAGGGCCGACGAGGAGAATTACCTCCATGCCGCCGTGGCCCTGGCCGACGAGCGCGAGCTGCCGGTGGTGGCCACCAACGAGGTGGTGTTCCTGACCAGGGACGACTTCGAGGCCCACGAGACCCGGGTCGCCATCCGCGACGGCTATGTGCTGGCCGACCCCAACAGGCCCAAGCTGTACAGCGAGGAGCAGTACCTCAAGAGCCCAGAGGAGATGGCCGAGCTGTTTGCCGACATCCCCGAGGCCCTGGAAAACAGCGTCGAGATAGCCAAGCGCTGCAACGTCACGGTGCGTCTGGGCGAATACTTCCTGCCCAACTTCCCCACCGGCGATCTCAGCATCGAGGACTACCTGGTCAAGGTGTCCCGGGAGGGCCTGGAAGAGCGCCTTGAGTTCCTGTTCCCGGACGAAAAGGTGCGGGCCGAGAAACGCCCCGAATACGACGAGCGCCTGCAGATCGAGCTGGACGTCATCAACCAGATGGGCTTTCCCGGCTACTTCCTGATCGTGATGGAGTTCATCCAGTGGTCCAAGGATAACGGCATTCCCGTCGGTCCCGGCCGGGGCTCTGGTGCCGGCTCCCTGGTGGCCTATGCGCTCAAGATCACCGACCTGGATCCCCTGGAGTTCGACCTGCTGTTCGAACGCTTCCTGAACCCGGAGCGGGTCTCCATGCCCGACTTCGACGTCGACTTCTGCATGGACAGGCGCGACGAGGTCATCGACCACGTGGCCGAGCTGTACGGTCGCAACGCCGTGTCCCAGATCATCACCTTCGGTACCATGGCCGCCAAGGCGGTGGTGCGGGACGTGGGCCGGGTCATGGGCCATCCCTACGGCTTTGTGGACCGCATCTCCAAGCTGATCCCGCCCGACCCCGGCATGACCCTGAAGAAGGCCTTCGAGGTGGAGCCGCGCCTGCCCGAGGTCTACGACGGCGACGAGGAGGTGCGGGCGCTGATCGACATGGCCCGCAAGCTCGAAGGGGTCACCCGCAACGCCGGCAAGCACGCCGGTGGTGTGGTGATCGCCCCCACCAAGATCACCGACTTCGCCCCCATCTACTGCGACGACGAGGGCCACCATCCGGTCACCCAGTTCGACAAGAACGACGTGGAGACCGCCGGCCTGGTCAAGTTCGACTTCCTGGGCCTTAGGACCCTGACCATCATCGACTGGGCGCTGGACATGATCAATCCGCGCCTGGCCAAGGAAGGCAAGGCGCCGGTGGACATCGCCGCCATCCCCCTGGACGACAGGGAGAGCTTCCGGCGGCTGCTGGGGGCCGAGACCACGGCGGTGTTCCAGCTCGAATCCCGGGGCATGAAGGAGCTGATCAAGCGCCTCAAGCCCGACTGCTTCGAGGACATGATCGCCCTGGTGGCCCTGTTCCGACCGGGGCCGCTGCAGTCCGGCATGGTGGACAACTTCATCGACCGCAAGCACGGTCGCGAGGCCATCTCCTACCCGGACGAGCAGTGGCAGCACGAGAGCCTCAAGCCGATCCTGGAGCCCACCTACGGCATCATCCTCTACCAGGAACAGGTGATGCAGATAGCCCAGGTGCTGGCCGGCTACAGCCTGGGCGGCGCCGACCTGTTGCGCCGGGCCATGGGCAAGAAGAAGCCGGAGGAGATGGCCAAGCAGCGGGCCGGCTTCGAGGAAGGTGCCGTCAAGAACGGCATCGACGGCGAGCTGGCGATGAAGATCTTCGATCTGGTGGAGAAGTTCGCCGGCTACGGCTTCAACAAGTCGCACTCGGCCGCCTACGCCCTGGTCTCCTACCAGACCCTCTGGCTCAAGGCCCATTACCCGGCCGAGTTCATGGCGGCGGTGATGTCCGCCGATATGGACAACACCGACAAGATAGTCACCCTGGTGGACGAGGTGCGTCGCCTGGGGCTGACCATACTGCCGCCGGACGTCAACACCGGTCTCTACAAGTTCAACGTCAACGACCAGGGTGAGGTGGTCTACGGCATCGGCGCCATCAAGGGCGTCGGCGAGGGCCCCATAGAGGCCATCCTGGAGGCCAGGGAGCAGGGCGGCCCCTTCGCCGACCTGTTCGACTTCTGCAACCGCGTCGACCTGAAAAGGGTCAACAGGCGCATCCTGGAGCGGCTGGTCCAGGCCGGCGCCATGGACAAGCTGGGGCCCCTGGGCGGCGACCTCAAGGGCCGCCTCGGCGAACAGCGGGCCCGGCTCTTTGCGACCCTGCCCGAGGCCATCAAGGCCGCCGAACAGCACGCCAAGGCCCAGAGCGTCGGCCAGCACGACATGTTCGGCCTCATCAACGAGGATCCCGAGGACGCCCAGCAGAGCTTCGCCGAGGTGCCGGCCTGGTCCGACGAACAGTGGCTGCAGGGCGAAAAGGAGACCCTGGGGCTCTATCTTTGTGGCCACCCCATTGACAGGTACCTCAAGGAAATCAAATATCTGTCTTCATACCGCCTCAGCGAGGCCATGCCCACGCCCAAGGGCGGCAGCGTCACCCTCACCGGCCTGGTCATCGCCGTAAGGCAGATGGTCAACAAGAAGAACGGCCGGCGCTGGGGCATCATCACCCTGGACGACGCCTCTGGCCGACTGGACGTCATGCTCTATGCTGATGTTTACGAGCAGTATCAAGAGCTTCTGATCTCCGATCAGATCCTGTCCGTGGAAGGACAGGTCAGCTTTGATGACTTCAGCGGCGGTTTTAGAATGACGGCACGCAGTGTTGCCACCATGACCGAGGCCAGGGAGCGCCATGCCCAGGCCGTCAGCCTGGAACTGGCCAGCGACGACGCCGGCAAGCTGGGGCAGCTGAAGGCGGCCCTGGAGCCGTTCAGCCAGGGGACCTGCCCGGTGGAGATCCACTACCGGCATCCCCAGGCCCAAGGCCGGTTCCGGTTGGGCGTCGGCTGGCGGGTCAGCCCCACGGATGCGCTGCTGCATCAGCTCGGGGCACTGCTGGGTGAGTCCAGGGTGGCAATCAAATACGAATAAGCACAGGGTGGGAGCCTCCGGCCCTGAAGAATGGAAGAATCATGAGCCTGAATTTTCTCGACTTCGAACAGCCCATCGCCGAGCTGTTGGCCCAGATCGACGAACTGAAAGCGGTCAGCCAGAACAACGAACTGGATCTGAACATCAACGAGCAGATCAGCCAGCTCCAGGACAAGAGCGACGAGCTCACCAAGAAGATCTTCAGCGATCTCAACCCCTGGCAGGTGGCCCAGATGGCGCGCCATCCCAACAGGCCCTATACCCAGGACTACATCGAGCACATCTTCACCGAGTTCGACGAGCTGGCCGGCGACCGTGCCTATGCCGACGACAAGGCCATCGTTGGCGGCGTCGCCCGGCTGGACGAACAGCCGGTGATGGTCATAGGTCACCAGAAGGGCCGAGACGTGCGCGAGCGCACCAAGCGCAACTTCGGCATGCCGCGTCCGGAAGGCTACCGCAAGGCCCTGCGCCTGATGGAAATGGCCGAGCGTTTCAAGATGCCCATCATCACCTTCATCGACACCCCTGGTGCCTATCCCGGCGTGGGTGCCGAGGAGCGCGGCCAGTCCGAGGCCATCGCCCGCAACCTCAAGGTGATGTCCGCCCTCAAGGTGCCGATCATCTGTACCGTCATAGGTGAAGGCGGCTCCGGCGGCGCCCTGGCCATCGGCGTCGGCGATCGCGTCAACATGCTGCAGTACTCCACCTACTCGGTGATCTCCCCGGAAGGCTGCGCCTCCATCCTGTGGAAGAGCGCCGACAAGGCCTCCGTGGCCGCCGAGGCCATGGGCATCACCGCCCAGCGCCTCAAGGAGCTGGATCTCATCGACAGCATCGTCACCGAGCCCCTGGGCGGCGCCCACCGCAACCCGGCCTCCATGGCCCGCAGCCTCAAGGCCCAGCTGCTGGACGATCTGACCGCCCTGCAGGCCCTGGACACCGAGACCCTGCTGGACAAGCGCTACCAGCGCCTGATGGGGCACGGTTACGCCTGATGACCCTCTGTCTCGACGACAGCCTAGGCCCCCGGCTGCCCGCAGCCGGGGGCCTTGTCGTTCTGGCCCTGTCCGGCGGCCTGGACTCCATGGTGCTGCTGCGCGCCCTGGCCGACTTTGCCCGCGCCCATCCCCGGCACCGCTATCTTGGCGTCCATGTCCACCACGGCCTGAGTCCCCATGCCGATGCCTGGGCCGAGCATTGCCGCCGGGCCTGCGCGGCCCTGGGGCTGCCCTTTGCCCTTGAGCGGGTCAGCCTCGACAAGGGCCCCCGCCAGAGCCTGGAGGCCCTGGCCAGGGAGGCCCGCTACCGGGCCCTGGCCAAGTACCTGGAACCCGGCGCCCTGCTGCTGACCGGCCACCATGTCGACGACCAGGCCGAAACCTTCCTGCTGGCGGCCCGGCGCGGCTCCGGCGGCCTGGGCCTGAGCGCCATGGCACCGGCCCAGCAGCTGGACGGCGGCGCCTGGCTGCTCAGGCCCTTGCTGGCCCATGGCCGCAAGCAGCTGCAAGCCCTGGCCGAGCGGTGGCGGCTGGACTGGGTGGAGGACGAGTCCAACCTCGACACCGGCTTCGACCGCAACTTCCTGCGCCACCAGGTGCTGCCGCTCCTGGAGGGGCGCTGGCCCGGCACCGGCCAGGCCCTGGCCCGCAGTGCCCGCCACCTGCAGGCCGAGCGCCAGGCCCAGGACTGGTTGCTGGGCCAATGCCTGGACAGCCTGCTGGACGGCCATGGCAGCCTGTCCCTGGCCCACTGGCAGTCCCGGCCCGAGCCGGTGCGGCTGCTGCTGCTGAAAGGCTGGCTGGCCCGCTTCGCTGACCGTGCCAGCGAGGCCAGGCTCAGGGCCCTGGACGGGCAGGCGCTGGCGTCGGCGGACGCCAGCCCAATGGTCACCACCGAGCGGGGCCAGGTGCGCCGCTTCCAGGGTCGTTACCATTGGCTGGCGGCCTTGCCCCAGGTGCCGGCAGTGCTGCCGGCCTGGCAGGGCGACAGCATTGCCCTGGAAGGCCTGGGAAGGCTGGAGGCCGAAGGCGAGCTGGTCGGGGCGGCGGTCCGCTTCGGCCTGCCCGGCAGCCGCAAGGCCTGGCCGGCGGGACGTGACAAGGCCCGTGAGCTCAAGAAGCTGTGGCAGGAATACGGGGTGCCGCCCTGGCTGCGCGGCGCCTGGCCGGTGCTGGTAGAGGGGGATGTCGTCAAGGCCGTGCCCGGCCTGTTCCTGGCCAGGGAGGTGGTGGGTGAAGTGCGTTGGCTGGAGGCGCCGGCGGTTTTTGCCCCCTTCCTTGGGGCATCGGACTAGGCCTTCTTCAGGCAGCCGCGACCGGCATCCTTGGCCTCATAGAGGGCGACGTCCGCCCTGTGGTGCCAGTCCCCGTCACTTTCCTTCTCATTGCACTGGGCCAGGCCCAGGCTGATGCCGACGCCAAATCGGCGCAGGGTCGGCTCGTCGGCCACCTGGCGCAGCAGGCGCTGGCCGAAGATCTCGGCCCCGGCCAGATTGGTCTGGGGCAGCAGCAGGGCGAACTCGTCGCCGCCGATGCGGTACACGGCATCCGAGCCCCGGCTGGCGGCCTTCAGGGTCTGCGCCAGGGCCGCCAGTACCCTGTCACCCTGCTGGTGGCCGTGGCGGTCGTTGACCGGCTTGAAGTTGTCCAGATCCACCAGGGCCAGGCTGATGGCACCACAGGTACGCTCGCACAGGGCCCTCAGCCTGGCCCTGTCTTCCTCGAAGGCGCTGCGGTTGCCCAGGCCGGTGAGGGCATCGGTGCGGGCCTGGCGAACCATGGCCTGGTACTGCAGGGCATTGCCGAGCGCCGGCAGCAGCAGGGCGTGCCAGTGCGCCAGCTGTTGTCTTTCCCGGTGCGACAGCGGCCGGCAGAAGCCGTAGCGGATGGGCTGGTCCCCGGCGGCAAGCTCCAGCCACTGGCGGGCCGGGCTGGCCTGCAGGGCGATGCCGCCCTGGGTGCAAATGGCTGCCAGGGGCAGGCAAGGGCTTGCCGCCTCCAGAAAGGTTCGCAGCACCGTCAGTGGCTCCAGGCTCTGGTGCAGTTTCAGGCCCAGGGCCGGATCCGGTCTTTCGTGGGAGAGCGTCTGTTCGACTCTCAGCATGTCCATAGCGTCAACCTCTTGGCATCTGGCTAGTATCAGGCAAAAAGCGTGCCTATCTGTTGAGCTACCCTGAACAGGTGACATTAGGGGCTTTGCGATGCTGTCTCTGTTGGCGGGTTTACTGCTGCTTATCCTGGTGCTGGCACTGCTGCTGAGGCTGGTGCGGCTGCCGCTGATCCTGGCCTACCTGCTGGCGGGCATGCTGGCGGGCAGCCAGGGCCTGGGCTGGCTGCAGGAAGGGCAGCAGCTTTCCGAGCTGGCGGAGCTGGGCATAGTGCTGCTGCTGTTCTCGTTGGGCCTGGATTTCTCGGTGGCGCGTATCCGCGCCCTGGGACGTCGGGTCTGGCTGGGGGGCGCCGCCCAGGTCAGCCTGGTGGTGGTGATGGTGCTGGGTCTCATCGCCCTGGGTGGAGGCGAGCCGGGGGCGCTGTTTTTCGTGGCCCTGGCGGCGGCCATGAGCTCCACCGCCGTGGTCATGCGCGAGCTGAGCCGGCGCAAGGCCCTGAAGGGCCGGCGGGCCCAGTCGGCCCTGGCCATTTTGCTGTTCCAGGACTTGCTGGCGGTGCCGGTGCTGGCCTGGCTCAGTGCCAGCGGCCAGCAGGGCCCCTGGTACGAGCTGCTGGGCCTGGTGCTGGCCCAGGTGCTGGCCTTCCTGGTACTGGCGCTGACCATCGGCTGGTGGCTGCTGCCCAGGGTGCTGGCGCCGTTGTTTCGGCTGGAAAGCACCGAGCTGCTGCTGATCGCCGCCCTGGGGGTGGTGATGGGCGCCGCCGCCCTGGCCCACGGCCTGGGGATCTCCTCGGCCCTGGGCGCCTTCGTGGCCGGCCTGGTGCTGGCCGGCACGCCTTTCAAACACCAGTTCGATGCCGACATCAGGCCCTTTCGGGATCTGCTGATGGGGCTGTTCCTGGTGGTGGTGGGCAGCCAGCTGGATCCCGCCTGGCTGTGGAGCCACCTCTCCTGGGTGCTGATGGCCCTGGCGGCGCTGATCGCCGTCAAGTTGCTGGCGGGTTTCCTGGCGCTGCGGCTGGTGGGCGAGGCGCCCAGGGATGCCAGGGACGTGGCCCTGGCCTTGTGCCAGCTGGGTGAGCTGGGGCTGGTGATCCTGGCCGTGGCCGAGCTGCCGGCCCAATGGCAGCAACTGGGGGTCTCCCTGGCGGTGCTGACCATGGCCATGACCCCGGCGCTGGTGAAGATCCCCTACCGCCATCCCAGGGTGGAGGCCGAGGCCGGTGTCGGCCACGACGCCCAGGTGCTGATCCTGGGTTTTGGCCGGGTCGGCCAGGTGCTGGCGCAACTGCTTGGCGAGGCCAAGATCCCCTTCCTGGTGGTGGATCTGGAGCCGGTGCGGGTGGCGGCCGCCGCCCGCAAGCAGATCCCCATCCTGCTGGGGGATGCCCGCAGTGCCGATCTGCTCAAGCAGATCGGCATCCGCAACATGAAGCTGGTGGTGGTGACTTTCGGCAGTGCCGGCGAGGTCAACGGTCTGGTGCCGCGGCTGCGCTCCCTGGCCCCCACCGCCGAGGTGCTGGTGCGGGTGCCGGGCCAGGCCCAGCTCAAGGATCCCCGTCTGGGCGGTGCCCAGCTGGTCTGTGACGAGCTGGAAGGCCTCCATGCCATGGCCAAGCTGATGCTCAACCAGTTGCCCCTGGAAGGCGACAAGCGCGCCATACTGATGACCCACCTCAGGGACAAGACCAGGGGCCGGGCCGGTGCCCGGCTATGGCGCGCCTGGCTGCTGGCCCCCCGCCATGGTGGCTGTGGCCACAGCCTGGCCGAACTGGGGCTGTGGCACGGCGAGGTGCGGGTACAGCGCCTGGAGCGCCAGGGGGGGGAGCTGGCCCGCAGCCCCGGCCTGGTGCTGGAAAGTGGCGATCTGCTGATCATGGAAGGGCCGGCGGCGGCGGTGAACCGGGCCTGCGAGCGGCTCAGGGCCGGCCCCGAGCTGGCGTCCCAGTCTCAGGAAGAGTAATAACGCGACCGCCTTCAGCGCCTGGGCAAGTCCAGGAAGCTCAGCAGCGATTCTTTATGGGCCTGGGCATCCTGGTAACCCAGCGCCATCAACTCCTGGCAGTAAGGGCCTTCGAACAGCAGGTAGGACAGCAGGCTGGACTCGGATCCTTCGTCTACCCCCAGCAGCCGCAACAGGCCACGAATGGCCCTGGGCAGGCGCTGGTAGTGGCGCTGGGCGATCATGTCCAGGTTCTGGCTGGGGTTGATCATCAGGGTCTGGATGGGCTTGAGGGACAAGTCTTCCCGCTTGTCGGGCGGGATCAGCTTCAGGGTCTGGTTGATGCGGGTCAGGCGTTCCAGATCGGCGTTCAGGGAATCCGTGAAGATGGTGTCCAGCAGGTGGCCGGCGATGGTGCCCACCGTGGGGTGGTGGGGGGTCCTGTTGGTCTTCAGGGGCGTGCCCTTGGGCTCCTCCATGCCGAAGATCAACATCCTGTCGGCCCCCAGGTGGATGGCCGGGCTAAGCGGCGACAGCTGGTGGATGGTGCCGTCGCCAAAGTACTGATCCTTGATGCGCACCGAGGGAAACACCAGCGGCAGCGCCGCCGAGGCCAGCAGGTGGTATTCGTTGATATGGGTGCGCAGGCCCTCCCGCTTGGCCCTTTGCCAGGGGCCGTGGGCGTCGTCGGCGGCGAAGAAGGTGACCGAGCGCTGGCTGCTGTAGGAGGAGGCGGTGACCGCCAGGGCCCTGAGCTTGCCCCTGTTGATATGGCCCTGGATGCGGGGGAAGTCCATGACCTCGGACAGCAGCTTGCGAAGGGGCGCCGGATTGAGCAGGGACGGGGGAACCGGGTTGGCGTAATCGGCCTGGAACAGGGTGGCCAGCCTGGCCAGCAGGTGCTTGCTGACCCTGGCCAGGTCGGCATGGTAGACCTGGCCGGTTTCGAACTGGCTCCAGACCTGCTCCAGCTTCTTGACCCCAAGCGCAAAGCAGGACGCGAAGCAGGCCAGGGTGGTGCCGTTGATGGCGCCGGCCGAGGTGCCGGTAATGATGCCGAAGGGCAGTGGCGCGTTACGGGGCTGCCACTGGCTGATCGCCTTGAGCAGTCCTACCTGGTAGGCCGCCCTTGAGCCGCCGCCGGTCAGGACCAGTGCCGTGTTCTCTCTTTCCATATGGCCTTGTTGTCTCCCCTTTACCTAAGAAGATGACACAGGGCCGGGCATTTTTGAATGCTCAGGCCTTTTCCCGGCACTGGCCCCGGTAGCGGACCTGGCGCTCGTTCACTTCGCTGTAGCTGAGTTCATAGCCGGTCAGGCAAAAACCGCTTTGCTCTAGCCTGCTTTCCAGCAGTTGCAGGAAGCGCGCATCGCCGGCGGCCGGCGCCCCGGTTCGGTCACCCCTGGTGCGGTTGCCTTTGCCGCGGCCAGCGCCCTTGCTCCGGCGCTGGCCCTGCTGTTGCCGTACCAGGGTGTAGGAGAACAGCTTGCTGCCGTCGTCCAGGATGCGGGTGGCAAAATAGATCTCCGGCTGCCTGGGCTCGGGCGCCGATTGGCAGCCCAGCAGCGCCAGCGGCAGCAACAAAAGCGGTGTTCTGAACATGTCGGTTTCCTCCATCTGGGCCCAGCATAACCAGGGCCGGCGTTGCTGCCGGTAAAGGCGGGGTAAAGAAAAGCAAAGGGCGATATCGTCCTGGCGCAAGGCCAATAAAAGGCCTGATCCGGGCTGGCATCGGCGCCAGCCCGGGACCATGCTGTATAGATGACAAAGAGGGGAGGTTGACCAAGGCATGAAACACCGCTGCCCGGCCTAACAGGGCAGCTGGGAGGTAACGGCATGAAACCCATCCTACTGGCGGCGCCCATCCTGCTGGCCGCCCCGCTCCTGGCCCAGGAGCCCTTCTCCGAACTCAAGGTGCTTATCGAGATCAACGCCACCGACGGCGACGCCGGTTTCCACGTGCTGCTGGATGCCGACGCCTGGAAGGAGGTGCGCATCGACGACCCCGATGGCCGGAAGATCTTCAAGGAGCAGGCCACCGCCAGCCTGCGCGAACAGGGCCTGACCGAAAACTTCTTCGAGAGTGCCGAGCCCAGGTGCCAACCGGATCCGGAGGATCCGGAAGAAGAAGTGGTGCCCCTGGCCGAGTTCCTGGAACGCTTCCCGGCCGGTGACTACGGCTTCAGCGGCAAGACCCTGGAGGACGGCATGCTGGCGGGCAGCGCCACCCTGACCTATGCCCTGCCGGCGGCGCCGGCCGCCATCGCCTTCGACGGCGCCACCATCAGCTGGCAGGCCGGCATCGACCTCGGCAATTGCCACGATCCCGAGCTGGTCGCAGGCGGCGTCATCGCCGATCCTGCCACGGTGCCGGTGGTGGCCTGGGAGGTAGCCATGGAGCCCGCCGACGATGCCGTGGTGCTGCGCAAGTTCAGCGTCCAGGTGCCGGCCGGGGTCATGGCGGTATCGGTGCCAGGCCAGTACCTGCAGGCCTACCTGGACATGGGGGTGTCCGAGTTCAAGGTGGAGGTGGGCGCCATCGAGGCCAGTGGCAACCAGACCTTCAGCGAGGCGGAGTTCGAGCTGGGCAATGGTGACGACTAGCCAATAAAAAACCCGCCATCGGGCGGGCTTTTCACTAAGGCCGCTATCAGTTGGCCAGGCGCTTGTTGATCTCGGCCACCACGGTGTCCAGGGGCAGGGCCTCCTTGTCGCCGCCACGGCGGTGCTTGTACTCCACCTCGCCGTTGTCCAGGCCGCGCTCGCCGATGACGATGCTGTGGGGGATGCCCACCAGCTCCATGTCGGCGAACATCACGCCGGGACGTTCCTTGCGGTCGTCGAACAGCACGTCGACACCGGCGGCCTTGAGTTCCTCATAGAGCTTCTCGGCGGTTTCCTTGACCCGGTGGGACTTGTGCATGTTCATGGGGATGATCACCACCTCGAAGGGGGCGATGGCGTCGGGCCAGATGATGCCGCGGTCGTCGAAATTCTGCTCGATGGCGGCGGCAACGATGCGGGACACGCCCACGCCGTAGCAGCCCATGGTCATGATCTGGTGCTTGCCGTCTTCACCCAGCACGCCGGCCTTCATGGCCTCGGCGTAGTTCTTGCCGAGCTGGAAGATGTGGCCAACCTCGATGCCGCGCTTGATGCCCAGCACGCCCTTGCCGTCCGGGCTGGGGTCGCCTTCGACCACGTTGCGCAGGTCGGCCACCTCGGCCAGGGGCAGATCCCGCTCCCAGTTGATGCCGAAATAGTGCTTGCCGTCGACGTTGGCGCCGGCGCCGAAGTCGCTCATCAGCGCCACGGAGCGGTCGATGACCATGGGCAGCGGCAGCTTGACCGGGCCCAGGGAGCCGGGGCCGGCACCGACGGCGGCGCGGATCTCCTCCTCGGTGGCGAAGGTCAGGGGGCTGGCCACCTGGGGCAGCTTCTCGGCCTTGATCTCGTTGAGCTCGTGGTCGCCGCGCACCAGCAGGGCCACCAGCTCGGCGTCGACATCCTCGGCGGCCTTGACGATCAGGGTCTTGACGGTCTTCTCGATGGCCAGGCCGTATTTCTCCACCAGCTCGTCTATGGTCCTGGCGTCCGGAGTGTCCACCAGGCGCAGCGCCTCGCCGGGGGCGGCGCGCTCGCCGACGGCCACGGCCTCGGCCATCTCGATGTTGGCGGCGTAGTCGGACTCGCTGGAGAAGGCGATGGCGTCCTCACCGCTTTCGGCCAGCACGTGGAATTCGTGGGAGGTGGAGCCGCCGATGGCGCCGGTGTCGGCCAGTACCGGGCGGTATTCCAGGCCCATGCGCTCGAAGATGGCGCAGTAGGCCTGGTACATCACCTCATAGGTGTTCTGCAGGCATTGTTCGCTGAGGTGGAAGGAGTAGGCGTCCTTCATCAGGAACTCGCGGGAACGCATCACGCCGAAGCGGGGGCGCACCTCGTCGCGGAACTTGGTCTGGATCTGGTACAGGCTCAGGGGCAGCTGCTTGTAGCTGGCCAGCTCGTTGCGGACCAGGGCGGTGATCACTTCCTCGTGGGTGGGGCCCAGCACGAAGTCGCGGCCGTGGCGGTCCTTGAGGCGCAACAGCTCGGGGCCGAACTTGTCCCAGCGGCCGGTCTCCTGCCAGAGCTCGGCGGGCTGCACCATGGGCATCAGGGTTTCGACGGCACCAGCGCGGTTCATCTCTTCCCGCACGATGTTCTCGACCTTCTTGAGCACCCGCAGGCCGGACGGCAGCCAGGTGTAGAGGCCAGAGGCCAGCTTGCGGATCATGCCGGCGCGCAGCATCAGCTGGTGGCTCTTGATCTCGGCGTCGCTGGGCGTTTCCTTGAGGGTGGACAGCAAATATTGGCTGGTACGCATCTTCGCTAATTCGGCTTATTCAAATGGGGAAAGGACTAGTTTATCAGGGCTTGTTCGCCCCTTGAAGCGGTCCGGAGGCGTTCTTCCTCGGCCAGGGCCAGCAGCTTCTCCAGGGGCTGGCCCGGTTGCAGGGCCATGACCCCGGCCGACAGGCGCAACCTGGGGGTGAGCCGCTTGCCCAGCTGCTCGCATACCGCCTGGGCGAAGCTGTCCGGGTGGGGGTGGTTGCTCCTGGGCAGGTACAGCAGCAGCCGGGCGCCGTCGCCCCTGGCCATGATGTCCTCGGCCAGCAGCTCCTTGTTCAGCTCCTGGGCCAGGGCCTGCAGCATCTGGTCGCCCTGGCCGTAGCCGAAGTCCAGGTTCAGCTCGCGCAGGTTATCCAGGTGCAGCACCACCAGGCTGGCCTCGGGGGGCTGGGGCTGGCTCTGGCGCATGGCCAGCTCGGTGAACAGCCTGGAGCGGGTCCACAGGCCGGTGATGACGTCGTTGCCGAGCTTCTCCTGGGCATGTTCCAGGCGGCGCCTGGTCACCTGCAGGGCGCCGTGCTGGCGGCTCAGCAGCCACAGCAGCAGGCCGCCAAGCAGCGCCAGCACGGCGCTGCTCAGCCAGGGCAGCCAGGGGCGCTCGTTCAGGTGGCCGGGCCTGTGCAGGAAGGCGGACACGTCGGCGATGGGCGGCAGCTGCCCGGTCTGGGTGAGGATGTCGGCGATACGGCGCCAGCGGCGCTCGCTCACGTGCCCCAGACTGACCAGCTCGGGCATGATCAGCTGGCGGGCCATGTTCAGTTCGAAGCGCATGTGCTCCCGGGTCTTGGTGACGCCGTAGTACTCGCTGATGATGTCCAGGGTCTCTTCCGGGTGGTCGACGGCATACTCCCAGCCCCTGAGGCTGGCCTGGAGAAAGCGCTGGGCCCGCAGCGGGTGGCGCTCCAGCTCCCGCTCGGTGGTGAACAGGATGTCGGAATAGAAGTCCAGGTCCTGGGCCCGTGGATCCAGTATGGTCACCGGGATGCCCAGCTCCTGGAGGTAGAAGGGCTCATTGGTCAGGTAGGCGTTGAAGGCGTCGACCCGGCCCTCGATGAGATCGCGTACGTCCGTGCTGGTGCCCAGGTGCTGGAAGCTGTCCGGCTCTATGCCGCTTTTTCTGAGCATGGCGATGAGCTCGGGGTCGAGATCGCCGGGGAAGAACATCACCTTCTTGCCGGGCAGATCGGACAGGGTCTTGATGCCGCTGTCGGCCCGGGCCAGCAGCACAGAGGGGGAATGCTGGTAGAGGGCCGCCAGGGCCTTGAGGGGGGCACCGCTTGCCCAGCGTACGAACACCTCGGTGTTGCCGACCCCGTAATGGGCCCGGCCCTCGGTGACCTCGTCCACCGGGAAGCGGGACGGGCCGCCGGCGCGGATCTCCACGTCCAGGCCGGCTTCCTGGTAGTAACCGAGGTGCTTGGCCATGTAGTAACCGGCGAACTGGGGTTGGTGCAGCCAGCGAAGCTGGAGTACCAGGTGATCCTGGGCCCGGGCGGGCAGGGCCGCCAGGACGGCGAGGCAAAGTAGCAGGAGGCGCATGGCAACGTGTTCTAGTTTTCCCTGAAGTACTATGGGCCAGGGCCCTGTGCGAGTAAAGCCCTAAGGGCGCTCAAGTGCCACCACCAGGCACTGGTCGCCGGCCACCCGAAAGCGCACGTTGTGGCCGCACAGGCCGACACCGTAGACCCGTTCGGGGTCGCTCTGGTAGGCGGGCCTGGGATCCTGGGCCAGCACTTCCTCCACCAGCAGCGGGAAATCCGCCGCCAGCCCCTTGAGGGCCCTGAGCTGCTGCCTGGCCTCGGCCGACCAGGCCACCGCCAGGGGCGCCGGCGGCGCCTCGCTGGCGTAACCGGCCCTGGCGTGTGGCAGGGCGTCGGCATAGGGGATGTAGGGCTTGATGTCCAGGATGGGGGTGCCGTCGACCAGATCCACGGCGCCCAGCTCCAGCCAGGCGCCCTTGGGATCGGCGTGCACCGCCTTGAGCTCCACCAGCGACAGGCCGATGGGGTTGGGCCTGAAGGTGGAGCGGCTGGCGAAGACCCCGACCTTGGCATTGCCGCCCAGGCGCGGCGGGCGCACCAGGGGCTTCCAGCCCTTGTCCAGGTGCTCGTGGAAGCAGAACAGCAGCCACAGGTGGGAGAAGGCCTCCAGGCCGCGAACGGTGTCGGGATGGCCGGCCTCGCCGGTCAGCCTGAGGACGGCGGTGCCGTGTTTGATCAGCCTGGGCTGGCGGGGGACGGCAAACTTTTCATCGAAGGGACTCTGGACCACGCCTATGGGCTGCAGCTGCATGGGGCTTCTCCTGGTTGGGGCGGCCCAGAGTCTACGCATTCAGGGCGATTCGCGCCAGATGGCCTCGCCCTGGCAGAGGGCCTGGCTGAGGCAGCCGGGGGCGGCGTCCTCGCTCAGCAGCAGGCACTGGCGGAAGACGATGCCGTTGCCGCCCAGCTGGTAGGCCTGGCGGCGGGCATCCGTCCTGGCCTCGGCCAGGCTGGCCGGGGGCGCATTGGCGGCCTGCTGGCAGTGCTGTCCCTGGACCAGGCCCAGGCTCCGATACGGCTTGCCGGCCAGGGCATCGGGGCTGTACACGGCCACCCTGGAGGGCACGAAGTAATCCTGGATGGCGGCGCCATCCAGGTTGCTGTCGACCTGGTAGCTGCCGGCGCAGCCGGCCAACGCCAGCGCCGCGGCGCTCAGGAGCCAGTACTTCATTCGCCTTGCCCCTTCTGCCGGTACTTGCGGTAGAGGCGCTTCTGGCGGTTGTCCAGGTTGACCTTGCGGCCGTCGATGAACATGGCCTCGACCCCGAAGTCCGGGTAGTCGAACAGGGGGGCGGCGGTGAGGATCAGGGTCGCCGACTTGCCCAGGGCCAGGCTGCCGTATTGCTGATCTATGCCCAGCAGCTTGGCGGCGTTGAGGGTCACCGACCGCAGGGCGGCCTCCTCGGGCAGGCCCCAGGCCATGGCCTGGGCCACGGCGAAGGGCAGATCCCGGGCCGACCAGCCGGCGGGCAGGGCGATCACCGGGGCCAGGCCGGCCTGATGGAGCCTGGCCGGCAGGGTGAAGGCCTGATCGTAGGGGGCGTCCTCATGGTCGGGCAGCCCCTGGGGATCCGTGGCCACCACGGCGACGCCCCGGGCCTTGAGCTCGGCCAGGGCGGTCAGGGCCACGGGGCCGGCCACCAGGGACCAGGCCAGATCCTGCTCGGCGGTGAAGTCCAGGGCCTGGGTCAGCTGGCCCTGGCGGGACAGGTGGATGAACAGCGGCAGCTGCCTGCTGAACAGGCCGCGCATCGGCTCCAGGCGGGCGTCGACGGGTTGATCTTCGCGCTGGCGGCGGCGTTCGTCATAGGCGCGGGCCTTGCCGAACAGGGCCTTGAGGCCGTCCAGGGCCTGGCTGTCGGCGCTGTCCGGCCAATAGAGGTGCAGGCCGGTGTCGGCCTTGACCAGCATGTCGCGGCGGTTCCAGCCGTCCAGGCGCATGGCGGCGCTGCGGCCGGCCACCAGGTTGCCATTGGGGGCCACTTCCGCCAGGGCGATGCCGTTGGCGCGCACCGTGGGGATAATCTCGGAGTCGGCGTTGAAGGCGGCCTCGGCGGCCACCTCGGGGGTCAGATCGCCCACCTCGCTGAAGTCGCGGGTGGCGCGCACCGCGTCCACCTCGCTCAGGCCCAGGCGGGTGGACAGGGCGATCAGGCCGGGATAGACGTGCTTGCCGCTGGCCTCGATGACCACGGCCTTGTCGGGAACCGGCAGATCCGGCCCCAGGGCGGTGATCAGGCCGTTCTCGAACAGGATGTCGCTGCCGGCCAGCACACCCTGGTCGGCGGTGTGCAGGGTGGCGTTGGTGATCAGCACCGGGCGTTTCTGGATCTCGCCGGGGGCCATGTCATGGGCCAGGGTGGGAACGGCCAGCAGGCCAAGTATGCAGAGCCAGTTTTTCATTACAGTGCCTCCCTGTGCAGATCGTCGCAGTGCCAGTGAACCAGGGGCGGGCGGTAGCCCTCCTGGTCTTGGTCCGGCTGTTCGCCGCTGGCCAGGACCTTGTTGATCAGGGCCTGCTTCTCGTCCATGACCCGCTCCCGCTGCTGCAGGTCACGGCCGCGGTCGAAGTAGCGGCGGCCGTCCACCCAGGTGGCCTGGACCTTGGCCCGGGCGGTCAGGGGGTTGGCGTCCCAGAGCACCAGATCGGCGTGCTTGCCTTCCTTGATGGAGCCCACGTACTGGTCCACGCCCAGCTGCTTGGCCGGGTTGAGGGTGACCATCTTCCAGGCGTCGGCCGGCGCCATGTTGCAGTAGGCCATGGACTTGGCCGCTTCCAGGTTGAGGCGGCGCACCAGATCCGGGGAATCGGAGTTGATGGAGGTAAGCACCCCCTTGTCGTGCATCAGGCAGGCGTTCTGCACTATGGCGTCGTAGACCTCGAACTTGTAGGCCCACCAGTCGGCGAAGGTGGAGGCGCCGGCACCGTGCTCACGCAGCTCGTCGGCCACCTTGTAGCCTTCCAGCACGTGGGTGAAGGTGCTGATGCTGAAGTCGAACCGCTCGGCCACTTCCATCAGCGCCAGGATCTCCGAGGCCACGTAGGAATGGGCGTGGACCAGGCGCTCCTTGTCCATGATCTCCACCAGGGCGTCGAGGCGGTAGTCCCGGCGCGGCGGCAGCTGCCGGCCCTGCTTGCGGCGGCTGAGCAGATCGTAGGCCAGGCGGCTTTCCCGGTATTCGCGGGCGGACTGGAAGGCGTCCGCCACCAGGGCCGGCACCCCCATGCGGGTCTGGGGATAGCGGCGGTCGAAGTCATCGCCCCAGTTGGCCTGCTTGACGTTTTCACCCAGGGCGAACTTGATGGAGGGCGGTGCCTGCTTGAACTTGAGGCCGTTGCCGTCCTTGCCCCAGCGCAGCTTGATCAGCTGGGCCTGGCCGCCGATGGGGTTGGCGCTGCCGTGCAGCAGGTGGGCCGTGGTGGTGCCGCCGGCCAGGGCCCGGTAGATGCCGATGTCGTTGGGGTTGAGCACGTCGCCGATGCGCACCTCGGAGGTGACGGCGTCGGAGAATTCGTTGACGCCGCCGCTGATGGCCAGGTGGGAATGCTCGTCGATGATGCCGGCACTCAGGTGCAGGCCGGTGCCGTCGATCTTCTGGTAGCCCCTGGGGGTCTCCAGGCCCTGGCCCACTTCCTCTATCTTGCCGCGGCTGACCAGCACGTCGGCGTTCTTGACGATGCCGTCGTCCTCGGAGGTCCAGAGGGTGACGTTGGCGATGTGCAGCTTCTCGCGCTCGGGCAGGGCAGGGACGCCGTAGGCCAGGTTGGGGTAGCTGAGCTGGCCGACCAGGGCTTCTGAGGCCTGCGGTTCTTCCTCCTGTTGCGGCTGGACCGGCGTCAGGCTCAGGGGCTGGGGGCCGGAGCTCAGGCGCAGTTCGTCATTGTGCCAGGACAGCACCCAGTGCTGGGGCTTGTCGTCGGCCACGAAGGACAGGTTCAGGCGGCCGTCCACATAGGCGCTCTGCACCTTGAGGGCGTCATCGCCCTTTTTCAGGGTCACCTCCGGCTTGGCGTCGCCGCCGATGCTCAAGCGGTAGCCGCCGGCCACATCGAAGTCGCCCCACATGCGGGCCAGGCGCAGGGGGATGCGGGCATGGGGCTGGCCCTGGGTCCAGACCGAGAGGATCTTGCCGTCGTCGAACAGGTTGTCGTTGGCGATGACCAGATCGGCCATCATGCCCGGGGCCAGCCTGCCGGCCTGGTCCTGGATACCGGCGATGGCCGCGGGCACCGTGGTCAGGGCGGCCAGGGCCTGCTGCTCGCTGAGGCCGCGCTTGACCGCCTTCTTCAGGTTCGGCCAGATGGAGCCCTCGCTGTCATGGCGGGTAAAGGCCAGCTTCAGGCCCTGCTCGGCCAGGATGGCCGGATTGGAGGGGGCCCGCTCCCAGTGGCGCAGGTCGGCCAGGGTGACCTGGCGGCGCAGCTCGGCGCTGGCCAGGGCCGGCGGCTTGGGAAAGTTGAGCGGCAGGATCAGGGTGTCGGCGGCCTTGGCCACGGCCTCGGCGCGCTGGTATTCGAACTGGCTGCCGAGATAAACGGGCTTGAGCTCGAAACCGGCGAACAGCCTGGCGGCGCTGAGCAGGTTGTTTTCGTCCGTCGGCGCCACCACCAGGCCGTGCTGCTTGAGCGGGCCCAGGGCCTTGAGGTCGGCGTTGTATTCCAGTTCGGTGGCGGCCAGGCTGCGGCCTTCGGCCTCCCGGTACCAGGCGGCGTCGGACAGGGTCTGGCGCACCAGGGCCATGGCCCCCATCAGCGAGCTGGGGTATTCCTGGGGCGAGCTGCCCTTGTCGAAGGACAGGAACTGGCGGCCCTGATCCTTGTAGATGAGCTGGTTGCTGTCCTTGTCGGCCAGGGACAGGGTCACGGCATAGCCCTGGAAGATGCCGTCCAGGCGGGCGCTGCTGAGGGCGGTGAAGCCGTCGTCGAGCCAGGCCTTGGCCTGCTCGGGATCGTGCTTGACGCTGTCGCGCCAGTGTCGGCTGGCATGGATGGCGGCGTTATAGGCCTGGCCGCCGGGGCGTTGCCAGCGGTAGTGGGGGCCGTCGTCGGTTTCCGGGTAGGCGGGCTCGGCCAGGCCGTAGTTGGAATAGGGATCGATGAAGCCGGGGTAGATCCAGGCGCCCTTGAGGTCTATCTCCCGGCTGCCGGGAGGGGCCTGGTCGGTGATGTCGAGGATGCGGCCGTCGCGGATCACCAAAGTGGCGTCGTCGCGGCGTTCGCCCGGGGCGGTCACCAGGGTTGCGTGGGTCAATGCCAGGGTCTGTCCCGGCTTTGCATAGAATCCCTGGGGGGCCTGGGTCTGGGCGCCTATCGCCAGGGCGCCGGCGGGAATGGCCGCCAGGCTCCACAAGGGCATTTTCCAAGTCCGTGCCATGCCTTGCCTTCCTTATCTTTTTTAGTGCGGCAATGACACCACAGGGGAAACGCCAAGGCAATGGCTGGCCGATCAATGGCCTACCAGACAGGAGCAATGCCTAAAAAGCCATCAGCCGGCGTGGATATGGTGGCGCAGGAAGTCTTCCAGGGCCTCCCGCTCGCTGTCGTTGGCGGCCTCGTAATAGGCCTGGAAGGCCAGGTGCTCGCCGCTGCGGCAGATGATCTCCAGCTCCAGCAGCTCGTCGCGGCTGGCCGGGCGCACGTCGGCCAGGTCGGCCAGGGCCAGCGACTGGGGCAGGTGCTCCCGGACCGGCAGGTAGTAGAGCTTGCCTTCCTTGATGGCCAGGAACTCCTCCACCGGGTTGTTGAGCACCCAGTAGATGAGGGTGGTGGCCAGCAGTATGCCGGTCACCAGCGACCACAGCGGCAGCCCGAACAGGGGCGCCATGAAGGCGGCCACGGCCATGGCGGCGGCCAGCAGCATGAGTTTGATACTGAAGGGTTTGGCTCTGTGGAGACTGGCTTGGGCCTTCCTGGCCATAATGGGGTCCTCGCATCCGTGCGTGTTTCAAGGGTGAGTCAGTCCGGCGCCTTTGGCAAGTCCGGGGCCGGCGCTTCGGCAGTGGTCAGGCCATGGGCCCGGCGGATCAGTTCGGCCAGCATTCTGGTGCCGGGGCCGCAGCGGTCCGGCTCGGGGATCACCAGGTGCAGGGGGATGAGCCTGGCGCCGCCCTGCTGCAGCGCCAGGGTGACCAGCTCGCCGGCAGCCAGCTCCTCCCTGATCAGATCCAGCGGCAGCCAGGCGAAGCCCAGGCCGGCCTTGAGGGTCTGGATGGCGTCCATGAAATGGGTGAAGGTCCAGCGGTTCTCGGCCTTGAGCCAGCCCCTGTCCTCCCTGGGTTTCTGGCCGGTATCGCGGATCACCAGCTGCAGGGTCTGGGCCAGCTCGTCCTGGCTGATCGGCCGGCCCAGTTGGGCCAGGGGATGGTCCCGGTGCACCACCGGCTGCATTTCCACCGTCAGCAGCGACTCGCTGAGAAAGCCCCTGGGCACATGGCCGGTGATGGCGATGTCCACGGCCTTGGCGTTGATCAGCTCCTCGGAGCCGGTGATCACCGAGTCGATGATCTGCAGCCGGCTACCCCGGCTTTGGGGGTGGAAGGCCTTGAGCACCTCCAGCAGCTGGGCCTTGGGGTAGAGGATCTCGACACTGATGCGGATCTCCGGCTCCCAGCCACAGTCGATGTGCTGGGCCAGCTCCTCCAGGGTCTGGGCCACCTCGGTAAGCTGGCGGGAGCGGCGCAGCAGCACCTCGCCGGTATGGGTCAGATGGGCCTTGCGGCCCTTGACCTCCAGCAGCTGCACCCCGAGCTGGTGCTGCAGCTTGGCCACGGCGTGGTTGAGGGACGACTGGCTCTTATTCAGCTTGGCGGCGGCCTGGGCATAGCCGCCATAGTCCACCACGGCCTGGAGCATGCGCCATTGTTCCAGGGTCGTTTTGGATCGGTAGAGCTCGGTCATGACATCTCCTTGGTGCGTTTGACGAACGGCTGCTCAGCTGCGATGAAGGCCTTTAAAAACGGCGACGAAAACGTTTGCTTTTTTTCTTTGCTATGGCATAGTGTCACCGCCTGCCGCAAGGCAGCCGGTGTTTCGAAAGGGACACCATTCCTCAAAAGCATGTTTGTTATCAATCATCCTGTGAAGCCAAACCCCCGTGCAGTTTTTGCATGGGGTTTTTTTTGCCTGTCATTTGGCGACCAGGCCGTAGGGCAGTTTGGCGCGTCTGCCCAGGTCCGGCCCCTGGAAGCGCTGTTCGGGCCAGTTCAGCAGCGCCATGGCCAGCACGTTGCGGTGCTCGCCGCTGCTGAGTTCGAGCTTGCCGGATACCGACGGGATCAGCCCGGCCTCGGGGTGGATGCTGGCCTTGAGCCGCTGTTTCACTTCGCCTATCAGCGGATGGCCTTGCTGGCCGGTCAGCAGCAGGCACAGCGCCACTTCCGCCATCACGTCTTCCGAGGTGCGCGCCAGGATGTCATTCCGGTGCGCCTCGAAGTAATCGAGGATCCACCTGTGGCGCTCGGCGGGGACCTGGCGCTGGTAGTAGCCGGAGTCGGCCAGGATGATGTGGGTCAGGCCGTAGATCTTGTTCTTGAACTGCTGCCTGGACAGCGCCTCGTCCCTGGCGTCCGGGTAGGCGCGTTGCATGGCCAGATCGAAGTCGGCGCGCAGGTCGGCGACGCCCAATTGATACAGCCAGTACACGTAGTTGGCGGCCTGGGCGGCATAGGCGCGGATGAACCCGGGCTCCAGCAGCTTGGCCTGCAGCGCCTCATGGCCCTTGAGGTAGGCCAGCAGCCGCTCCTGGTGCCGGTGCTTCAGGCCCAGGTCGTCCACCTTGGCCAGCAGGTAGCTGAGGTACATGGCGTAACGGAGATCGCCCGTGTCCTTGAGCACCGCCCGGCGCTTCTTGCCCCTGGGGCCCTTGGAGATGTTGCCGATGAGCCGCTTGGACTCGGCCAGGCGGGCCTGGTCGTCGCCGAGCATGTCCACATAGTGGTTGAGGCGGCTGGCGGTGTCATAGGCGTCGTTGATGATGTCCACCAGGTAGCGCTTCTCGCCGCTGAGGCGGTACAGGCGCAGGGAATAGTGCTGGCGGGCCGCACCGGACAGCTCCAGGTAGCGGCTCTCGAAGGTGTGCTGCAGGGTGGCGGCGGCCTGGTGGTCGCTGATCGGGGCGGCGCCGAGCAGCAGCGGCAGGGCCGTGAGGGCAATGGCGAACAGGCGCATGGCTTTTCCTTTATTTGGCGGAAACCGACCTGGGCAGGTCGTCCCTGATTTTCTTGTGGGCGGCCAGCCTCGGGCCCGGATGCAGTGTATCCGGCCAGTTCAGCAGCATCCAGGCCAGCACGTTGCGGTGCTCGCCGAGGGCCAGATCGGCGCTGCCCCTTTGTGACAGGATGAGCTGCTGCTCGGGATCCACCGCGGCCAGGATGGCGGCCCTGGTCTTGGCCACCACCGGGTGGCGTTCCTTGCCCAGCAGCAGGAAGACGATGCCCACCTCGGCGATGACGTCCGGCTTGGCCCTGGCCAGGATGGCGTCGATGTTGTCCGCCAGATAGTCGGCTACCCAGCCGAACTCCTTGCTGGACACCGGCTGCTGGTAGTAGCGGGAGGCGGCGAACACCATGTGGGTGAGACCGTAGATCTTGTTGTTGAGCTGCTGCTCGCTCAGCTTGCCGTCCCGATCGTCCGGGTAGGTGGCCCTGAAGGCGTCGATGAAGGCCTGGCGGTGGTCCTTGAGGCCCAGCTGTTTGAGCCACCAGGCATGGTTGGCGAGCTGGGCGGCCCAGGCGCGGATCATCTTGGGATCGGTGAGGGTCTTCTCGAAGTCGTAGCCCCTCAGCAGGTTGCGGAAATAGGGCTCGGCCGGGTGCTCGAAGCCCAGGGCGTCCAGGCGGCTCAGGTAGCGCAGCAGCTCGTCGGCATAGAAGAGGTATTCCTCCCGGCCCTGGATGGCGGCCTTGCGCAGCCGGCCACGCTGGGTCCTGGGCAGCGCCTTGACCAGCTGCTGGCTGTAGCCGCGTACATAGCCCGGGCGGATCAGGCCATGGCCTATGGCCTCCAGGCGGTCGGCCACCACATAGAGGTCGTAGAGGGCGGCGTTGAGGTAGCGCGGATCGCCGGTCATCCGGTAGAGGCGGATGCCGTAATGGCCCTGGGTACGGGGCGGCAGCTGGAAGAGCTGGGCTTCCAGCTTCTCGCGGATGGCCTGGCCCTGTTCGGCCAGGGCGGGCTGCAGCAGGGCCAGCAGCAGGGCGGCCAGCAGCAATCTTCTCATGGTGTCTCTCCCAGGGCGCAGGCCAGCTGGTCCCGTCCGGGACGGCTGCCGCCGGCGCTCAGCAGGCAATGGCTGAAACCACGCAGGCTCAGGCTGTTGTTCGCCAGCCGCGCGCCAAGGCGCTCGGCCAGGTGGTCGGCATGGAGGTAGCTGACGTAGTTGGGGCCGTAGCTGGCCAGGTGGCGGAAGCTGTACTGGGGCGCCATGCCGTCCAGCAGGGGGCGGCGCAGGTAGGCCCGGTACAGGCGGCGGTTGATGGTATCCATGGCGGACCGATCCGGCGCGCCTTCATGGTAGGCCAGGGCCAGGGCCGCCTTGAGGATGCGCTCATCCAGGGCGACGCCGTACTGGCGGGGATCAGGCTCTGGGGTGCGGCGCTGGCCGGTGATGCGGTGGTGAGCGGCCGGATCCCAGGCCAGGCGCTCCAGCACCTTGGCCGGCACTTCCACCAGCTCCGAGGGCAGGCGGATCCCGGCCAGGATCTGGTAGGGCTGGCTGGCCAGCAGGTTGTTGAGGGCGTGGCCGGACTCGTGGAGCAGGCTCTTGAGGTGTTTGACGCCCCAGCGCTTCCTCGGCAGGCTCAGCGCCAGCACCGAGGCCGGCGTCTGGACGCCGGTGACGCCCCGGCGCAGCTCGCGGTGGCGGTTATGGCCATACTTGCCGTCCCGCCGGTAGAGATCCAGGTACAGCTCGCCCAGCAGCCGCCCGTCCCGGAACACCTCGTAATGGAGCACGTCCGGGTGCCAGGCGGCCTTGGCCGTGGCCACGAAGCGCAGCCCCAGCTCGTCGCTCAGGTGATCCAGCCAGCCGTCGATGACCCGCTCGGGCCGATAGCGAAAGCGGTGCTGGAAGGTGACCCTGGGCGGGGCCCAGAGCGGCGGCTGGCCGGCGGCCTGCCACTGGGTCTCGGCCCGTTCGCGGTTATCGGCGCTGAGCCTGTCCAGGAAGGCCCAGACCGCATCGGGCGAATTCAGCTGGCCGCCGGCCAGGCGCAATTCGGCGTAGTTGCTCTTTCCCTTGAGCTCGGCCATCTGCTGGCGCTGGGCCAGCAGCTGCGTCAGCACCGGGCCGTTTTCCTTTTCCAGCCGGGATTCCGAGGCCACGAACAGGCTCTGGCGGCAATGGTCGGAGGCGAGCCTGTGGTAAGTGGCGGTCGGCGCTGGCAGGGGGATGTGCCAGCCGTCCTGCCGGCGCCAGTTGTCCTTGAGGTTGCCGGCACAGGCCAGCGGCAGCACCGCCTTGGGCTCGGCCTTGTCTATGGTGTGGCGAAACTGCCGGCTGAGCCGGCGGGCCTCGGCCTTGGCCTGGCGGTAGGCGGGGCCGTCCGGTGTGCCCGTGCCGCCGGCCCAGAGGCTCAGGGCCCTTTTCTCCAGGCCCCGGGCGCCGGCCAGGCGCTGCCGGGCCTCGCGGCGGATGCGCGGGCGCACCGTATCGAAGGCCTGGCCCAGCCGCTGGATGCACTGGCGGGCGGCCCGGCGCTCGGCGGCATCGGGGGACAGATCGGCCAGCACATAGGCCTCATTGAGGGTATTGCGGGCCGGCAGCCGCCAGGCGTCAAGGCCCTTGAGCCAGGCCCTGGGCGCCTGGGGCAGCGCGGGAAATTCGGCCAGGGCGCTGGCGGCCGCCTCGCATTTGTCCTGGATGCCGGCCTCAGCCGGCCAGGGATTCAGGCTCAGTGCCAGCAGCCATGCCAAAGACGTCCATCGCATGGGACACCCTTTCCTCCGCGCTGTCGTGGCGCTTCTTCAACTTCTCGATATGGCGCAGCCTGGGCAGCAGGCCGCAGCCGTTGGCCACCTGGATGGACAGGCCGGGGCGGGCGTTGAGCTCCAGCAGCAGCGGCCCCTTCTGCTTGTCCAGCACCAGATCGGTGCCGATATAACCCAGGCCGGTCATTTCAAAGCAGCGGGAGGCCAGCACCAGCATCTCTTGCCAATGGGGGATCTCGATGTCCTTGAGCTGCTTGCCGGTGTCCGGGTGGTGGCTGATGGGGGTGGAGAACTGCACCGCGTTCAGGCAACGGCCGGTGGCGATGTCCAGGCCCACGCCCACGGCGCCCTGGTGCAGGTTGGCCTTGCCGTCGGACTCGTGGGTGGCGCAGCGCAGCATGGCCATCACAGGGTAGCCCTGGAAGATGATGATGCGGATGTCCGGCACCCCCTGGTGGGAGTAGCCCTCGAAGCGGTCGTCGAACTCGATGAGCTCTTCCATGATCGCCACGTCCGGCTTGCCGCCCAGGGAATAGAGGCCGGCCAGGATGTTGGACAGGTGCCGCTTGATGTCCTCGAGGGTGATGACATCACCGGAGGCCTTGATGAAGTCGTCGCCGCTGCGGCCGGTGATCACCAGTATGCCCTTGCCGCCGGAGCCCTTGGCGGGCTTGATGGCGAAGCCATGGAAGGACTGCACCAGATCCAGCACGTGCTCTATCTCGTGCTGCTGCTGCACCATGCCCAGCAGCTTGGGCACGGTCAGCTGGTACTTCTGGCAGATCAGCTTGGTCCTGAGCTTGTTGTCCACCAGCGGGTAGAGGCTGCGGTCGTTGTAGCGGCCGATATAGGCCACGTTGCGCCTGTTCATGCCGAGGATGCCGGCCCGGCTGAGGCTAAAGGGGCTGGCCCACATCTAGTCGTTCTCCACCATGGCCCTGAAGCGCTTGAGCTCGCTGAGCTTGTAGCCGGTGTATTGGCCAATGAGCAGGATGAAGGCCAGCAGCACCAGGTGCAGCTCCGGGAAGTTGAAGGTCAGGTGGCTCATCAGCTTGGACTGCATGGCCAGGTAGGCCAGCACCGCCACCAGCAGCGAGCCGGAGCCCTGGATCAGCACCTCCCGGGGGCCGTCTTCCTCCCAGAGGATGGACATCCGCTCTATGGTCCAGGCCATGATGATCATCGGGAAGAAGGTGATGGTCATGCCGGTGTTGAAGCCCAGCTGGTAGCCCACCAGGCTCATGATGGCGATGATGAACACCACCAGGATCACCAGGGTGGCGATGCGCGCCACCAGCAGCAGGTTGAGCCGCGACAGGTAGCCCCTGAGCAGCAGCCCGAAGGCCACCACGGCGATGAAGCTGACCATGCCCGGCACCAGGGAGGTCTGCAGGAAGGCCACGGCGATCAGCACCGGCATGAAGGTACCTGAGGTCTTGATGCCGACCACGATGCGCATCAGCACCACCACGAAGGCGCCCAGGGGCAGCAGCAGCAGCATCTTGAACATGGACTGCTCTTCGATGGGCAGGCGGTAGAGGCTGAACGGGCTGAAGCCGCTCTCCTCGGCCTGGGCCCGGGCCAGCTGCAGGGCCGGCACCGTCTGCTTGATGATGGCGAAGGAAACGCTGGAGCCGGAGCCGCCGGTCACGTCCAGCAGCGATTCGCCGCCACGGTGCCAGAGCAGCAGGTTTTCCGGCAGGCCCTGCTGGCCGCTCTTGGGATCGAACACCAGCCAGCGCTGGTCGGCGTAGATCTCCACCATGGGGGTCAGGCTCTGGCGACGGCGGGCGTCCTCCAGGTACAGGCCCAGGGACACCCGGGCCGGAATGCCGGCCTGGTTCACCAGCTTGTTGAGCAGCTCCGCCGGGCTGTGGTTGGCCAGCAGCAGGGCGGCGTTCTGGCCTGGCTCCGGCTGGTTGATCAGCTTCATCAGCTCCCGGGCCAGGGACTGGGGGCTGCTGGAGCGGGTCGAGGCCTGGCTGAGCAGCTGGGCGGCGGCGGTGGCCTGGGGCTCGTCCCAGTCCACCAGGGCCGGCTCGGGCGCCTCGGCTTCCGGGGCGTCCTCGATGTCGGGGTCGGCGATGAACTGGGCCTTGTAGTAGAGGGTCTGGGGGCCCAGGGCGCGGCGGATGGACCATTCACCACGGCGGTTGCCGTCGTGCTCGATCACCGAAAAGCCGTAGCCGGGGCTGGCGGCCTGCTCGGTGAACAGGCGAAAGCCCGGCGGGTTGTCGGGCAGATCCAGGCTGGCCAGCACCGCCCTGTCGCGGGCGTTGAAATCGACCCTGGCTTCCACCAGCCATACCGGCCGTTCCTCGCCCGGGGTGAAGGGCAGCTCCATCTGGCTGTGGCGCAGCCAGGCCAGGCTGAGGCCGCCGACGATCAGCAGCAGGACAATGACGTAGAAGGAGGCTCTGTTGATCATTCCTTACCCTTGGCCGGCAGCTTGAGACTGAATTCCCTGCTCACGTCCACCACCATCAGATCCTTGAGGATGTTGCGGCCGATCAGCAGGGGATACTCCAGGTGGGAGCGGTCGGTGAGGGTGAACTCCGCCTTCTGGGACACGGGCCCCAGCTGGTAGCGCAGCTCGACTATGGGGCGACGCTCCCCTTCCTCGGTATTGGACTGGAGGATACGCACCCAGCGCACCACCTTCTTCTCGATGGGGGTGATGTCGGTGCCGTCGGGCAGCACCACGTGGAAACGGACCCAGTCGTCGCCGTCGCGCTCGAAGGTCTCGATATCGCGGGCATCCAGGGAGGCATAGGTGGCGCCGGTGTCGATGCGGGCTTCCAGCACGAAGTCCGGCGGCGACAGCCGCACCCGCTCCACGGCGCCCACCACCACCTTGTCGTCCTTGACCGGCATGGCCTTGACTTCGGGGCACTTGGGCTGGATGGCGGGAGGGCAGACCACCGCCTTCTTGGCGGTTTTCTCCAGGTTGGCCTTCAATTCGCTGAGGGTGGCCAGATGTTCTTCCTGGGTCTTCATGGCGGCCAGCAGGTTGTCTTCCCGCTGGGCCTGGTAGGCAGTCAGCTGCTGCTGGGTCTGTTGGTGCTGGCTCTGGACCTGTTCCAATTGGCCCTGGAGCTGCTGCATGTCGGCTTCCTTCAGCCAGACGCCCGGGGCACAACCCTGGAGCAACAGCAGCCCGCTGGCCAGTAGCGCTTTGCGCATGAGTTCGACATCCTCTTGAGACTTCGGCAGTTATCCAAGCATAACGCGTTTCAACTAAAGCTGAACTGGTTGCTTTTGACCACCATTTATCGACAATGACGGCCCCCCGTACACTAGGTTTTCGTTATGGCCGATTACCAGAGCATTCTTGACCGCATCGCCGACCAGGCCGCCGGCCATTTTGGCCAGGGCGCCGTGGCCGACTATATCCCGGCACTGGCACAGGTTCCGGGGGACCAGTTCGGTATCGCCTTATATACGACGGATGGCGAACTTTTTAAAGCGGGACAGGCAGATAGGCGTTTTTCCATCCAGTCCATCTCCAAGGTGTTCTCCCTGGCCATGGCCCTGACCCGCTACGGCGACAACCTCTGGCTGCGGGTCGGCAAGGAGCCGTCCGGCACCGCCTTCAATTCCCTGGTGCAGCTGGAGTACGAGAAGGGGGTACCCCGCAACCCCTTCATCAACGCCGGTGCCCTGGTGGTGGCCGACGCCCTGGTGTCGCGGCTGTCGGCGCCCATCCACGCCATGCTGGAAACGGTGCGCAAGCGCGCCGGCGAGCCCAGCATCGTCATCGACAAGACGGTGGCCGACTCCGAATACGAACATCGCTTTCGCAACGCCGCCATGGCCAACCTGATGAAGAGCTTCGGCAACTTCGACAACGAGGTGGAGCAGGTACTCAGGGCCTATTTCAACTACTGCGCCCTGTCCATGAGCGCCGTGGAGCTGGCCAGGGCCTTCAGCTTCCTGGCCACCGGCGGCCAGTGCCTGCAAAGCGGCGAGCAGTGGCTGTCGAAGCGCATGACCCAGCAGCTCAACGCCCTGCTGTTCACCTCCGGCCTCTATGACGCCGCCGGCGACTTTGCCTTCCGGGTTGGCATGCCCGGCAAGTCCGGGGTGGGCGGCGGTATCGTCGCCGTGGTGCCGGGCCGCTTCACCGCCTGCGTCTGGTCCCCCAGGCTCAATGCCTACGGCAACTCGGCGGCCGGGATCTGGGCCCTGGAGCAGCTCTCCGAGGCCCTGGATACCACCATGTTCTGAGCGCTGACACCTGCGTCATGGCCCGGGCCGCTACCAGCGGCTATGCTGGTTCACCATGGCATTGCGCCGGCACGGGAGAGGGACAGCATGGGCAAGGAACGGATGGCAAAGGAAAACGCCGGCATCGCCGTTGGCGTTGTCATGGGCATGGCCTTCGGCGCCGTGTTTGGCGCCGCCTTCGGCAGCGTCGGGGTGGGGATCGCCCTTGGCATCTGCCTTGGCGCCGCCCTGGGCTCGCTGCCCAGGGTGCTGAAGATGGCCAGGCAGAAGTAAACCACGGGACCCTAAGCGGCCCATTTGCCAAGGCGGACCTGCATCAGGCGCAGGGAGTGGGACGGGCCCTGCAGCTCAACGGCCCCCTGTTCGGCCAGCCTGAGCAGGCGCTGGTGCAGGAAGGCCTCGCCCAGCTTTACCTGACACAGGCCCAGCAGCACCCCCACCACCCGGGTGGCGTTGATGAAATTGCCGCTGCAGGTGGCCAGCAGCAAGGGGTCGAAATGATCCTCGGGCACCTCTTCCACGGCGCCGTTTCGGTACAGGCGCAGCTTCCCCTTTGTGTGCAGCAGCCGCTGCCAGTCCCGGCGAAGGTGCCGGTATTCCTGCTCGCTCAGCGCCTGGCCCAAAGGCTGCATCGCTGCCAGCTGCTCGGGAGAGCAGTCGGCCACGGCGCGGGGACGGTGCGGCGCCAGCTCGCTGACGTTCACCACCCTCAGGCGTTCCTGGGCCAGGTACTGGCAGGCGGCCCTCAGCAGCAGCTGCTCGTTGCCGTCGTCGCTGCACCAGAGCACTACCTGCTCCTTTGTCCCGGCGATCTCCTCCAGGGCCTGCAACCCGCAGTGGGTCTGCGGCCGGTCGGTTTCGCCATGGAGGGCGGCGAAGTAGGCCCGCCTGGCCGCAAGGCCCTGCGCCGTGTCCAGCCCCTTTAGGGGCCCCAGGGTCAGGAAATCGTCCAGGGCCACGACCTCGGCCTGTTCGTCACCGGCCACCATGGCCAGCACACAGCCGGCCGCCGCGCCGCCGGATACCAGGTGCAGTGTTGTCATCGTCTTTCCCCATTGCCATTGGTTAATGCCCTGTCAGGTTAGGAAGACGCGCCTGAATGGATGGCCAATGGCGGATGGTAGGGCCGGCTCCGGTGATGGCCCGTTCAGCTTGGTACGGGTTTGCTGGCCCTGGCTTTTGGCGCCTGGTTTTTGCTTGGGCATAATAGGCTGAATGTAATGAAGATATCGGCAGGCGCCGTGGCTGCCGTTTGCTGAAAGGACGCCCCAATGCCCATCGACTTCCAACCCAGCCTGGCCGGCACCAGGGTCAGGCTCAGGCCGCTGCAACGGGCCGACTGGCAGCCGCTCCAGGCCATCGCCGCCGATCCGCAGCTCTGGGAGCAGCACCCCAACCCGAGCCTGTACCAGCAAGACGAGTTCAGGAAATACTTCGACAAGGCCATGGCCTCGGGCTGCGCCCTGGCCATCCTCGACGCCGAGACCGGCCAGCTTATCGGCACCAGCCGTTATTACGGTTTCGACTACGACCGGGCCGAAGTCTGCATCGGCTACACCTTCTTTGCCCGCAGCCACTGGGGCGGCGGCTACAACGGTGAGGCCAAGCGGCTGATGATCGACCACGCTCTCAGCAAACTGGACGCCGTCTGGTTCCATATCGCCAAGAGCAACATCCGCTCCGGCAAGGCCATTGAAAAGGTAGGCGCCGTGCTTGACCACGAAGGCAGCAAGCACAGCTACGGCAAGGAGATGGCATACGGCTTTTACAAGATCAGCCGGGCCCGCTGGGCTGAAGTTGGCTGAGATCTGGAGGCTCCAGTTTGGGGCCTTTTTTGTGGCTGTGTTGTGGGTTTGAACTGTTCTTCGAGGTTCAAAGCCACCAAAACAGCCTGAAAAAAGAAATGCCCCTGCAATGGGGCATTTTCAATTCAAGGATCTGAGCAGTGGTCCCTACATCGAACCGGCAGCCGGGCCAAGGTGAGCCCGGTTTCGTGGGGTTCGGACCTACACCGCCCTGGCGATGATCACGGCCCGCTTCGGTGCCGGATAGCCTTCCACCGTCTTGCTCTGATCTTCAGGGTCCAGGAAGTCCACCAGCGACTCGTTGGTCATCCAGTCGGTGGCGCGCTGCTCGTCCAGGGAGGTGACGCATTCGTCCACCACCCTGATGTCGGCGAAGCCGCAGCGGGACAGCCACAGGCACAGGGCGGCGCTGGAGGGGATGAACCAGACGTTGCGCATCTTGCCGTAACGGCCTGTGGGCATCAGCACCTTCTGCTCGTCGCCGTCCACCACCAGGGTTTCCAGCACCAGCTCGCCGCCGTCCACCAGTTGGCTGCGCAGCTGCTCCAGGTGCTCAAGCGGCGACTTGCGGTGGTAGAGCACGCCCATGGAGAACACGGTGTCGAAGGCACGCAACTCGGGCAGCTCCTGAATGCCCAGCGGCAGCAGATCCACCGGCAGCGGCCGGTCGCTGGCCCGGGCCGCGAAGTGCTTGATGGCCTGGAACTGGATCAGGAACAGCTGGGAGGGGTCGATGCCCACCACCCGCTGGGCGCCGGCGCCCAGCATCCGCCACAGGTGGTAGCCGCTGCCGCAGCCCACGTCCAGCACGGTGCGGTACTTGAGCGGGCTGATGTGGGGCAGCAGCCGCTGCCATTTCCAGTCCGAGCGCCATTCGGTGTCGATATGGACGCCATGCACCTGGAAGGGGCCCTTGCGCCAGGGGTGGAACTTGCGCAGCAGGCCCTCCACCGCCTTCCGGGTGCCGGGTGCGATGTCGCCTTCCTCACCAATGGTGACGCCGTTGGTGAGCTCCAGGTGCCGGCTTTGGATGTCCGGCAGCTGTTCCAGGATGCGCAGCCAGTGACGGAATTCGCCGTGCTGGGCTTCCTGCTCCCACTGCTTGAGCTGGGCGGGCAGGGTTTCCAGCCAGTGGCCCAGGCGGGTTTCGGCGATGTCGGCGTAGAAGCGGCTGAACCAGTTCATTTGATGGCCACCATGGAGGCGAAGTTGTAGCACTGGAACCAGAGACTGTGGTGGCTGAAGCCGCAGGCCTCGAAGCGTCGTTCATGGGTGGCCAGGGTGTCCGGGCGCATGACGTTCTCAATGGCGTTGCGCTTTTGGCTTATCTCCAGGTCCGAATAGCCGTTGTCGCGCTTGAAGTCGTGGTGCAGGTCGATGAGCAGCTCGTTGATGGGAGCGTCTTCGAACACCAGCTTCTCCGACAGCACCAGCAGGCCGCCCGGGTTCAGGCCGTCATGAATGCGCTGGATCAGCGCGTCCCTGTCCTTGGGATCGAGGAACTGCAGGGTGAAGTTGAGCACCACCAGCGAGGCGTTTTCTATCTTGACGTCGCGGATGTCGGCGCAGCGCACCTCCACGGCGGCCTTGCCCTTGTAGGCGCTGAGGTGGCGCCGGGCCCGTTCGACCATGGCCTGGGCGTTGTCCACGGCAACGATATTGACGTCGTCCAGGTCCAGGCTCTGCTTGATGGCCAGGCTGGCGGCGCCCAGGGAGCAGCCCAGATCGTAGACGCTGCTGCCGGGCCGCACGAAGCGCGGCGCCATCCGGCCCAGGGCCTTGATGATGGTGCCGTAGCCCGGTACGGATCGGTTGATCATGTCGTTGAAGACCTCGGCCACCTGCTCGTCGAAGGTGAAGTCCTTCAACTGGGCCAGGGGCTGGGCATAGATCTTGTCTTCGGCCATGGGTGCTCGCCTGAGTGTGGAAAACAAAGCCCATTATTTTACCCCAATTGGCCCCTGAGTGAACGTGGCCGGTGTTATCCACCTTGGACGGGGCCGCCGCCCGGGGTGGAGGTCGCTCAGGAATGGCGATTATGGACGATACTGAGAAGACTGCCTGCCCCGTCAACAGGCGACCAGTGCGGCCCCGGGCAAAGGCAGGCTAGGAGTTCACCTTGAGTACAGACGGACCCGTAACAGCCCTTCTGCACCAGTGGCGCGCCGGCGATGACCGGGCCCTGGAGCAGCTGACCCCCATCGTCTACGCCGAGCTGCGCCGCCGCGCCCAGCGGATATTCAACCACGAGCAGCCAGGCCACACCCTGCAACCCACGGCCCTGGTTCACGAAGCCTACGACCGATTGGCCTCGGCCCAGGTCGACTGGCAGGACAGAGCCCACTTCTACGCCCTCTGCTCGCGGATGATGCGGCGCATCCTGGTCGACCACGCCAAGGCCAAGGGCAGCCACAAGCGGGACGGCGGCCAGCGCCTGCTCACCGTGGACATGAACGCCCTGGGAGAGGGGGAGGGCCAGGAAGGGCTGCTGGATCTGGACCAGGCCATGGAGCGCCTGGCCAGGCGCGACAACCGCTTGGCCGAGCTCATCGATCTGCAACTGTTCGGAGGGCTCTCCTACAAGGAGCTGGAGGCGGTGACCGGCCTGTCCAGCTCGACCCTGGACAGGCAGCTGCGCTTTGCCAAAGCCTGGCTGAAATCCCACCTGGAAGCCTACGCCACCTGAGCCGGGGGCCCAGATCATGGATGATCAATCCCGCTGGCAACACCTGCAGCAACTGTTTCACCAGGCCAGGGTTCTGCCGACAGCGGCCAGGGCCGTCTTTCTCGACAGCCATTGTCGTGACCACCCCGAGCTGCTGGCCGAGCTGCGGCAACTGCTGGCCGGCGACGAGGCCACGGGGCCCCTGGATGCCATCGTCGGTGAGGCCCTGCGGGAACTGGCCAGCCAGGGCCAGGATCTGTCCGGCGCCCTGGTCGGCCCCTACCGACTGGTCAGGCTGCTGGCCCATGGCGGCATGGGCATGGTGTACCTGGCCGAGCGGGCCGACGGCCAATTTGAAAAGCAGGTGGCCATCAAGCTGGTCAGCAACCACCTGGCCACGGCGGATCTGCGCCATTGGTTCGACCGGGAGCGGCGCATCCTGGCCCAGCTGGAGCACGCCCACATCGCCCGGCTGCTGGACGGCGGCACCACTGACGATGGCCTGCCTTATCTCATCATGGAGAACGTAGAAGGCCAGCCCCTGGATCAGTACTGTAACGACCATCGCCTGGGGCTTCGGGCCCGGCTCAGGCTGTTTTCCCGCATCGCCCGGGCAGTACTGTATGCCCACCAGCACCTGGTAGTGCATTGCGATCTCAAGATGTCGAACATCCTGGTGACCGAGACCGGCGAACCCCGGCTGCTGGATTTCGGCATCGCCCGTCTGATGGCCAGGGACGAAGGCCGGCACCCGGCAAGCCTGGGCCGGCACTTGACCCTGAACTATTGCAGCCCGGAGCAGGTGCTGGGCAAGCCGCTCAACCTGGCCACCGACATCTATACCCTGGGGGTGATCCTCTACGAGCTGCTCACCGGCCAGTCCCCCTATCGGGGCCAGGAGCAGGATCCCCGGCAGCTGGCCCGGGCCGTTGCCGAACGGCAGCCGTTGCCGCCCAGCGAAGCTGTGGGCTACTGCTGCCCGGACGGGCTCTACCGCAGCCCCGGCCAGGCCAGGCGCGCCCTCAAGGGCGATCTGGATTGCCTGGTGTGCAAGGCCCTGGACAAGGATCCCGCCGACCGCTATTCCTCTATTGCCGTCCTGCTGGACGATCTGGGTCGCTACTTCGACGGCCAGCCGTTGCTGGCCCATCCCCAGCACTGGCAATACCGGGCCGGCAAGTGGCTGGGCCGCAACCCCTTGGGGGCCGCCCTGGCCATGGTCATCGTGCTGGCGGCGGTCACCACCACCGGGGTGCTGGCCTACAAGAATCGCCAGGTGATGGCCCAGCGGGATCTGGCCAACCAGGAGCGGGCCAGGGCGGAAGCGGTCAGCGGTTTCTTGACCGGCATGTTCGAACACGCCTCACCGGAAAAGGCCCAGGGCCGGGAGATCAGCGCCCGGGACGTGCTCAACAGGGCCAGTACCAGCCTGGACGACGGTTCGGCCAGGCAACTGATGGATCAGCCCCAGGTGGCCGCCACCCTGAGACGGGTCATGGGCAGCGTCTACCTGGATCTGGGCCTGCTGGACGAGGCTGGCAAGCAGCTGGACCAAGCCCTGGCCACTCTGGCAGAGCAGGGCATGGCGGAGGACCCGGAATACCTGCAGGCCCTGTTGGCCAAGAGCCGGCACCTGGGGCTGGCGTTTCGCCACGACCAGGCCCTGGCACTGGACCGGCAGGCCCTGGTACTGAGCCGGCGCCTCTACGGGGAGGACAGCCCGCACACCCTCAATGCCCTGAGTAGCCTGGCGGTGGGCCTGCACATGACCGGCAACCTGGAAGAGGCAGCGGCCCTGTTCGAGGAGGTTTGGCAAAAACGCCGAACGATTCAGGGCGAGCGTCACCCCCAGACCCTCCACTCCCTGGCCCAACTGGGGGTGATTTTTCACTGGCTGGGCCGTTACGAGCAGTCCGAACACTACTACCGGGCCTGCCTGGAAGGCTCCCTGGCGGTGCTGGGGGAAACCCATCCCAGGACCTTGCGCTGCATGAGCAACCTGGGTTCGCTGCTGGAAACCGTGGGCCGGTTCGAGGAAGCCGCCCCCTTGATCCACCGCCACCTGGTCCTGGCCAGCAAGGTGCTGGGCAAGGATCACCTGGAAACCCTGAGGTCCATGCACAACCTGGCCGATACCCAGCGGGGCCTGGGCCATCTCGAACAGGCGGAGCAGGGCTTCCTGGCGGTGCTGGCGCGGCGCCGCCAGGTACTGGGAGACGGCCATATCGAGACCCTGCAGACCCAGATGAAGCTGGCCCGGCTGTACCGGCAACTGGACCGCTTCGACGAGGCCCAGCCCCTGGTGACCGATACCCTGGCCAGGCAGGAGCGCAAATTGGGCTTTGTGCATCCCACCACCCTGATCGCGGCCCAGGAACAGGCGGATCTTTACTACGATTGGGGCCGTTATCGGGACGCCGACGTTCTCTACCAGAGGGTGCTGGCCGCCCGGGAAACGGCCCTGGGACAGGCTCATCCGGACCTGATCAATACCCTGGCGGGCCTGGCCCGGACCCGGCTGAGGCTCGGCGAGGGGGAGCAGGCCGAAGCCCTGGTTGCTAGGGCCTGTGCGCTGCGCGCCCACCATCCGGGGCTGAAGATCCATGGCTTCAACGAGGCCATGGCCGACTATGCCCGCCTCAATGGCCAGGGCGGGATGCCGGGGCAAAAAAACGGGCCCGATGGCGGGCCCGTGATCTGTGACTTCTAGGTGTTAACGCTGGCCGCAGCTGCCTTGGGCGGCCTGGCTCTGTAGCCCGGCCTGGTCGCCTTCTGCGAGCTGGCCTTGTTGCACCAGCTTGGCCAGGGCGCGGTTGTGGCAGGCCAGGTAGGCGCCCTTGTTACGCCAGGGTGAGCTGAAGCCCCGGGGCGAGCTGCAGGGGCACAGCTGGGCCAGGGAGCAGCCGTTAGCCTGGTCCACGGCTTCGCCGAGCGGCGTCAGGGGGCACTGGTCGGCACCGGCCAGGATGCCGTCTTCGTCGGCATCCGGATCGCAGGCGTCGCCCTGGCCATCACCGTCGAAGTCGGCCTGATTGGGGTTGGCGATGGCGGGGCAGTTGTCCCCGTCGTTGGCCAGGCCGTCACCATCAAGGTCGCCGTCACAAGGGTCGCCCTGGCCGTCGTCATCGCTGTCGGTCTGGTCGTCGTTGGCCAGTAATGGGCAGTTGTCCTGGCCGTCGGCCACACCGTCGTTGTCGTCATCACCGTCGCAGGCGTCGCCCTGATTGTCGCCGTCGGCATTGTCCTGGCCGGGGTTGGCGGTGACGGGGCAGTTATCGGCGCTGTTGGCCACGCCGTCGTTGTTGTTGTCGGCGTCGCAGGCATCACCGATGCCGTCAGCGTCCATGTCGGCCTGGTCGGGGTTGGCGGTGATGGGGCAGTTGTCGGCACTGTCTTCCCGGTCGTCGTTGTCGTCATCGTTGTCGCAGGCATCGCCCAGGCTGTCGCCATCGGTGTTGTGTTGTTCCGGGTTGGGGGTGACAGGGCAGTTGTCCTGGGTGTTTTCCAGGCCGTCGCCGTCGGCATCGCCGTCGCAGAGGTCCCCTTCGCCGTCACCGTCCTGGTCGGCCTGGTCCGGGTTGGCGGTGTTGGGGCAGTTGTCCTGGCCGTCGTCCACGTCGTCATTGTCCTGGTCGGTATCACAGGCGTCGCCGATGCCGTCGCCGTCGGCATCCAGCTGGTCGTAGTTGGCCACCAGGGGACAGTTGTCGTCCCGCCAGTTGTTGAAGCCGTCGCCGTCCAGATCCTGGTCGCAGGCATCGCCGGTCTTGTAGCTGACGCCGTTCACCTGGACGGTGTCGCCGTCGCTGTCGGCCTGGTCGGTGTTAGGGATCAGCTCGCAATTGTCCTGGTCGTCGGCAATGCCGTCCTGGTCGTAGTCGTAGTCATGGCTGTTGTCGCAGTCATCGCCGGTGCCGTCCTGGTCCGCGTCCCGTTGCCAGGGGTTGGCCTGGTCCGGGCAGTTGTCGTGGCTGTCGGGCAAGCCGTCGCCGTCGGCATCGGTGAGGCTGCGGATCACGTTGCCGCCACCGCTGCCATCACCGCCGCCGTCGCCGCTGCCGTCTTCGGGCAGGCGATAGACGGCGTTCAGCACGGCATTGTAGGCGCAGGGCTCGGGCGGGTCGTAGTCCGGCCCGGCCTGGGGGCTGCGGTAATGGAGGGTGACCGAATGGCCCCGGACGTCCACCTCCGGAGTGCAGTTGTCCTTGATGTCCAACTGAGGCTGTGACACCTGGTCCAGCACCAGGCGCTGGCCCTGGGCGTTGTAGGCGGCGCCGGAATAGATGAAGGTGATATGGAAACGGCCCCGGGCGCCATTGGCGGTGGTCCAGCTGATCTGCTGGGCGTAGCAGACGCCGGGCAGGCTGGGATCCACCTGCCAGGCGTTGTTGTTGTAGAGAATGGGCAGGTCGTAGCGGCCCGGTCCCTGGGTATCGTTGGTGACCGGCGGCGCCGTGCCGGGCTCGGCATCGCCCAGGGCGCAGCTGCTGGTGTCCTGGATCAGCCAGCCCAGCCAGCCGGTGGCGCCCCAGTAATTGCTCTGATCGTAAACCCTGGTGGCAGAGCGGATATAGTTCACGCCGTCCAGGTTCTGGAGCTGGCGACCGACAAAGCTGTTTTTGGTGTAGATCTGGGCCACCACGGGGTTGCCGAGAGGGTCATGGGCCTGTACGTCCACTCTCATAGCCTGGTTTTGGCCCTCTCCCCAATAGGCCAGGACCGGGTTGGCCAGCAGGGACAGGGCGAGCAGGGTCAGCCGGCGGCGGCCCCGGGCTTGGTTTGGCGTTGGCATGGTGCGTCTCCTTGATAAGGCCAGGGGCGCCTGGGGTTATTCCCAGGCGCCGTCAGGGTTTCCTCGTCAGTGGTTCTTGGCGAGGTTGCAGCTCAGCTCCGAAACCTTGGCGACATGGGCCGGCATCGGGTCAGCCAGGGTTCGGCCAGCGAGCCGGTCCGACTGGGTGAACATGCCTGCGGTGCGGCTCAGGCAGGCCCGGTAGCTGGCGTCGTCAGGCCATAACAGGTTGCTGTCTCTGGGGCCTTCACAGGGGCAGAGCTGGGCCTGGGAGCAACCGCTGGCCGGGTCCACCGGTACATCGGCGGGGGTGAAGGGGCACTGGTCTAGCGCTGTCGGCACGCCGTCGTTGTCTTTGTCATGGCAGGCCGGGGCGTCCCGGGTGCAGTCCCGGGCCTGGTGGCGGGCGCCGGTGTAGAGGGTGGGCAGGTAGAGGTCGCCCACGAAGACGCTGCTGGCGGCGCCGGGCAGGGCCAGGAGAAGCAGGGCGGTCGCCAGGATGGGACGACTCCGGTGAAACAGCTTGAAGGAACAGGAACGCATGGCATGGCTCTCCGGGTTGGGGCGGCGTGCCGCCCGGTGGTCCCGAAAACCGGGACTGTTATTAGGAGAAGCGACGATGGGGGCCAGTCATGCCCAGCTTTTTTCCTGGTAGGAGGAGTTCAGCGTCAGAATAGGCTGCCCTGAGCGAACTGGGGTTCCGGCAGCGCCTCCAGCCCGGGTTGCCTTGCCCTGATCCTGTCATAGAAAAGCCGGGCCAGCTCAGGGGCGCGGTCGTTATCGGCGCTGTGCACAAACAACATGGGGCTGAGCCCCTCCTCCAGCCACTGCGAGAGTTTCTCTATCCAGGGGGTCATAAAGGCGTCGTTGGCTTTTGGGTCCGGCAGACCCACGAAGCGCACCACAGGCTGTTTGGCGGTGGCCACGGCATGTACCGGCACCCGGGGTTTCTTCTGCTGGGCGTCCAGCAGCACGGCGTCGCTGGCCGGCACCGAGAACACCGGCCGGGCATCCATGATGATACGGTCGGCGCCACAATCCGCCAGCAGCCGGTTCAGGGCCAGCTCCGCCTCGCCCTTGGCGAAGAAGGCCAGGTGGCGCACCTCCACCGCCACCGGCAGGCCCGGCGGCAGGGCATCCAGGAAGGCGGCCAGGGCCGGCAGCTGCTCGGGGCCGAAACGGCTTGGCAGCTGCAGCAGGTAGCGGGCAGTCTTGGCGTGCAGCGGCGCCATCGCCTCCAGGAATTCGGCCAGTTCCTCGTCGACCTGATGCAGGCCCTTATGGTGGCTGATGGCCTGGGGGAACTTGAAGGTGAAGCGAAAGTGTTCCGGCACGCTGTCCGCCCAGCGCCGGGCGCTGTCCGGCGAGGGCAGGGCATAGAAGCTGGTATTGCCCTCCACGGCGCTGAACACCTGGGCATAATGGCTGAGGTGGTCACGCTGGCTGGCCCCGGGCGGGAACAGCTGGCCTTTCCAGGCCGGGTGGGACCACATGGGGCATCCGAGATAAAGCATGGCGGCAGTCTACCCCATGTCGGCGCCACGTTGGATCCCCGCCCCCGGGGTCGTTATAATCGGGCGCCATTAATATGACGTAAACGCTGGCGGGGTCCATGCCCTCGCACCGGTTCCATTAAAGGAAAGACAGATTCATGCGCAGCAACTATTGCGGAGAAATTCGGGAAGCCCACATCGGCCACACGGTCAAGCTGGTGGGCTGGGTCAACCGTCGCCGTGACCTGGGGGGCGTGATCTTCGTCCAGCTCAGGGACCGCGAGGGCATCGTGCAGGTGGTGTTCGACCCGGATCTGCCGGAAGTCTTCGAGGTGGCCAACAGCCTGCGGGCCGAGTTCTGCGTACAGATCGAAGGTGTGGTGCGGGCCCGTCCCGAATCCCAGGTCAACGCCGACATGGCCACCGGTGCCGTCGAGATCCTCGGCAAGCAGCTGACCATCCTCAACAAGGCCGCGCCCCTGCCCATCGCCCTGGACGACCACCAGAAGAACAGCGAAGAGGCCCGCCTCAAGTACCGCTACCTGGATCTGCGCCGTCCGGAAATGAGCAACCGCATCATCTTCCGCGCCAAGGTCACCGGTGCCGTGCGCCGCTATCTGGAAGACCAGGGTTTCCTGGACATCGAGACCCCCATCCTCACCAAGGCCACCCCGGAGGGTGCCCGCGACTACCTGGTGCCGAGCCGCACCCACAAGGGCAGCTTCTTCGCCCTGCCGCAGTCGCCGCAGCTGTTCAAGCAGCTGCTGATGGTGTCCGGTTTCGACCGTTACTACCAGATAGTCAAGTGTTTCCGTGACGAGGACCTGCGCGCCGACCGCCAGCCGGAATTCACCCAGATCGATATCGAGACCACCTTCCTGAGCTCCGACGAGGTGCGCGCCATCACCGAGGGCCTGGTCCGGGATCTGTTCAGCAAGCTGATGAAGGTGGAGCTGCCCCAGTTCCCCACCATGAGCTACCAGGAAGCCATGACCCGCTTCGGCTCCGACAAGCCGGACCTGCGCAACCCCCTGGAAATCGTCGACGTGGCCGATCTGCTGGCCCACGTGGAGTTCAAGGTGTTCTCCGGTCCCGCCAATGATGCCAAGGGCCGGGTGGCCGTGATCAAGGTGCCGGGCGGCGCCAAGCTGTCCCGCAAGCAGCTGGACGACTACCAGAACTTCGTCGGCATCTATGGTGCCAAGGGCCTGGCCTGGCTGAAGGTCAACGACAAAGACAAGGGCCTGGAAGGCCTGCAGTCCCCCATCCTCAAGTTCCTGGACCAGGCGGCCGTCAGCGGCCTGCTGGACCGCACCCAGGCCGAGGACGGCGACATCCTGCTGTTCGGTGCCGACAGCTACCGCGTGGTCACAGACGCCCTGGGCGCCCTGCGCCTGAAGCTGGGCGAGGACCTGGGCCTGACCCGCCATGACCAGTGGGCGCCGCTGTGGGTGGTGGACTTCCCCATGTTCGAGGAAATCGACGGCCAGCTGCACCCGCTGCACCACCCCTTCACCAGCCCGGTGGGCGTGACCCCGGCCGAGCTGGAAGCCAACCCGGCTGCGGCCCTGTCCGACGCCTACGACATGGTGCTCAACGGCTGCGAGCTGGGCGGTGGTTCCGTGCGTATCCACGACAACGAGATGCAGAAGGCGGTATTCCGCATCCTCGGCATCGGCGACGACGAGGCCCAGGAGAAGTTCGGCTTCCTGCTCGAGGCCCTGCAGTTCGGTGCGCCGCCCCACGCCGGCCTGGCCTTCGGCCTGGACCGCCTGGTGATGCTGATGACAGGCGCCAGCTCCATCCGCGACGTGATGGCCTTCCCCAAGACCACCACCGCCGCCTGTCCGCTCACCGACGCCCCCAGCCCCGCCAACCCCCAGGCCCTGGACGAGCTGAACCTGGTGGTCAACAAGGTCGAACAAGAGCAGTAAGCCAAGGAGATCTTATGGCGGGGCACAGCAGCAGGGCCAATATCCGGCCCCGCTTTATCGCCACCGGGCCGGGCGCCGGCAACCTGGAAGGGCGCTGTTGAGCCGGCTCATCCTCGGCATCGACCCCGGCTCGCGCATTACCGGCTACGGCCTGGTGCGCCAGACCGGGGTTCGTTTTGCCTACGTGGGCAGTGGTTGCATCCGGGTCAGCGCCGACAACCTGCCGGACCGCCTCAAGCAGGTCCACGACGGCGTCACCGAGATCATCCGCCAGTTCCAGCCCCAGGAGATGGCCATAGAGCAGGTGTTCATGGCCAAGAACGCCGACTCGGCCCTGAAGCTGGGCCAGGCCAGGGGCGTGGCCATACTGGCCGGGCGCCAGGCGGAGCTGCCCGTGGCCGAGTATTCGGCCCGCCAGGTCAAGCAGGCGGTGGTGGGCACCGGCGGCGCCGACAAGAGCCAGGTGGCGCACATGGTCACCCAGATGCTGAAGCTGCCGGGCACGCCCCAGGCGGATGCCGCCGACGCCCTGGCCATCGCCCTGTGCCATGGACACACCAGCACCAGCCTGAATAAGATGGCGTTAACCAACCTCAAGCAGGTCCGCGGCCGACTGCGCTGAGCGACCCAAGGACAATCATGATAGGACGACTGACCGGGATCCTGGCCCTCAAGCAGCCCCCCGAAGCCCTGATCGACGTGGCCGGTGTCGGCTACGAAGTGCAATGCTCCATGCAATCCTTCTACGCCATGCCGGCCGTGGGCAGCGAGGTCTGCCTGTGGACCCACCAGGTGGTGCGCGAGGACGCCCACCTGCTGTTCGGCTTCGTCAAGCCCGAGGAGCGGGCCCTGTTCCGCATCCTGATCAAGGCCAACGGCGTCGGTCCCAAGCTGGCCCTGGCCATCCTCTCCAACCTGTCGGTGCAGCAGTTCGTCACCATCGTCTCCCACGGCGACGTCTCCACCCTAGTCAAGCTGCCCGGCGTCGGCAAGAAGACCGCCGAGCGGCTGCTGGTGGAGCTGGCCGACAAGCTCAAGGATTTCGGCGAGCTGGCCACCCCCTATACCGACGCCGCGCCCCTGGACATGGAGGCCCACAACGGCTTCGAGAGCGCGCCCGCGCCGGAGGACGACGCCATCGCCGCCCTGGTGGCCCTGGGCTACAAGGGCGCCCAGGCGGAGAAATCCGTCAAGAAGGTGGCCAAGGCCGGCATGAGCTCGGAAGATCTCATCCGCGACGCCCTCAAGGCCATGATGTGAGGCAGCCATGATCGAAGCAGACCGCCTGATCGCCCCCGACGCCAAGCTCGACGACGAGGTCATCGACCGCGCCATCAGACCCAAGTCCCTGGCCGACTACCAGGGCCAGGACCATGTGCGCGACCAGATGCAGATCTTCATCGAGGCGGCCCGGCGCCGTGAAGAGGCCCTGGATCACCTGCTGATCTTCGGCCCGCCCGGCCTCGGCAAGACCACCCTGGCCAACATCGTCGCCAACGAGATGGGGGTCGGCATCAAGACCACCTCGGGCCCTGTGCTGGAGAAGGCCGGCGATCTGGCGGCCATGCTCACCAACCTGGAGCCCAACGACGTCCTCTTCATCGACGAGATCCATCGCCTCAGCCCGGTGGTGGAGGAGGTGCTCTATCCGGCCATGGAAGACTACCAGCTGGACATTGTCATCGGCGAAGGCCCGGCGGCCCGCTCCATCAAGATAGACTTGCCCCCCTTCACCCTGGTCGGCGCCACCACCCGCGCTGGCTCCCTGACCTCGCCGCTGCGCGACCGCTTCGGCATAGTGCAGCGCCTGGAGTTCTACAAGGTCGAGGATCTGGCCCACATCGTGTCCCGCTCCGCCTCCTACCTGAACCTGGAGCTGGACGACAGCGGCGCCCATGAGGTGGCCAGGCGCAGCCGCGGCACCCCCCGTATCGCCAACCGCCTGCTGCGTAGGGTGCGCGACTTCGCCGAGGTCAAGGGCGACGGCACCGTCAGCCGCGAGGTGGCGGCCCAGGCCCTGGACATGCTGGACGTGGACCGCGAGGGCTTCGACTACATGGACCGCAAGCTGCTGACGGCCATCATCGACAAGTTCCTTGGCGGCCCGGTGGGCCTGGACAACCTGGCCGCGGCCATCGGCGAGGAGAAGGACACCATCGAGGACGTGCTGGAGCCCTACCTCATCCAGCAGGGCTTTTTGCAGCGCACCCCCAGGGGCCGTATCGCCACCGACAGGGCCTATCGTCACTTCGGATTAAGCCGACCCGAGTAATACTGAGAGGAAAGGGAACTTCCTTGAGGCCTGCCTTGCTAACACGCCTTATGGTGGCGCTGGCGCTGGTTTTCAGCCTGGGCGCCGCCGCCGAGCCGGTCCGTTTCACCGTCGAGGGCCTCGACGGCGAGCTTGCACGCAATGTCGAGCTGTACCTGAAACAACTGCCGGATCTGGAGCCGGCCCAGGTGCGCGGCTACCGGGACGGCATCCGCCTCAAGGTGGAGCAGGCCCTGCAGGCCCTGGGTCACTACAACCCCCATGTCGACATCATCCACCGCGCCGATGCCCCCGGCGAGGTGCGTGTCGCGGTCCAGGCCGGCGAGCCGGTGCGCTATCGCAGCGTCGATATCCAATTGCTTGGCGAGGCCGGCGACGACGACGCCTTCCAGGCGCTGCTGGCCCAGTCCCAAGTCCGCCTCGGCGCCGTGCTCAACCACCCCCACTACGACGACCTCAAGGCCGGCCTGACCACCTTGGCGCTGCACCGCGGCTACTTCGACGGCACCTGGCAGCTAAGCGAGGTGCGGGTCCACCCCAGGGAAAACGCCGCCGATGTGACGCTGCATTACCAGGGCGGCCGCCGCTACCGTTTCGGCGAGCTGAACATCGACAGCGACCGGCCGGTGGCATCGATACTGGCCAGCATCCAGGTGCTCGAACCGGGCCAGCCTTACCTGGCCGCCAAGCTGGCCGAGCTGAGTCGGGCCCTGTCCGCCACCGGCTACTTCCAGCAGGTACTGGTAAGGCCCCAGCTGGATGAGGCCAGGGACGGCACAGTGCCGCTCAAGGTCAGCCTCAAGGCCAAGGCCGACAACCAGGTGGAAGTGGGCATAGGGGTGTCCACCGACGAGGGCCCCAGGACCTCGCTGAAATGGCGCAAGCCCTGGATCAACGACGCCGGCCACAGCCTGGGCTCGGAGTTCAAGGTGTCGGCACCGCGCCAGGAGCTGAGCCTGGATTACCGTATTCCCCGTGGCGATCCACGCCTGCAGTTCTACTCGCTGCAGGGTGGCTTCCAGCGCCTGCACCTGGAAGACACCGACAGCCGCCGCAGCACCGCCGCCATCCACCGCTTCGACAAGCAGGAAGAAGGCTGGAACCGGGATCTGTTCATCCGCGCCGAATACGAGACCTACACCCAGGCCGACCAGGAAGACCGCAGCTTCTTGCTGATCCCCGGCATTTCCTTCGAACGCATCCGCCTGCGCGGCGGCATCGATCCCCACTGGGGCGACAGCCAGATCCTGACCTTGGAGTTCTCGGAGCGAAAGTGGGGCTCGGATGCGCGCTTTGTCCGCGCCTGGGGCCGCAGCAAGTGGCTGCGCTCCCTTGGCGACAGGCACCGCGTCATCGCCCGCATCGAACAGGGCGCGGTCTGGGTCGATGAGGTCACGGAGCTGCCGCCTTCCCTGCGCTTTTTCACCGGTGGCGACAACACGGTGCGGGGCTTCGGCTACCGCACCATAGGCCCCAGGGATGCCGACGGCGAGCTGGTGGGCGGCAAGTACAGCACCGCCCTTGGCCTGGAATACGACTACCGCTTCGCCGACCGCTGGCGCGTCGCCGCCTTCGTGGACGGCGGCACCGCCACCAACGACTACCAGGACGACTGGAAGCTGGGCACCGGCCTGGGCCTGCGCTGGCTGACCCCCATAGGGCCCATCCGCTTCGATCTCGCCTTTGGCGTCTCCGAGGTCCATGTGCCCTGGCGTCTCCATTTCGCCATGGGGGCCGTGCTGTGAAGGCCTTGAAATGGCTGCTGATCACCCTGGCCAGCCTGGTGCTGGTGCTGGGCGCCCTGCTGTGGGGACTGCTGCTCACCGAGGGCGGCAACCGCCTGTTGTGGCGCCAGGCCCAACAGGTACTGCCGCAGCTGAGCGGCGAGCTGGTGTCCGGCAGCCTTGGCCAGGGCTGGCGGCTGAGCGGCCTGGGCTGGCAGGACGACGGCTTCAGCCTGGAAGTGGACCAGCTGCGCCTGGCCTGGTCCCCCTGGGCGCTGCTGAGGGGCGAGCTGCCGGTGCAGGCGTTGGACATGCAGAACGTCAGGATCCGGCTGGCAAACCAGGCCGGGACTGAGCCAGGCGAGGCAAAGGGGCCAGGCAGGCTCAGCCTGCCCATCAGGTTGGAGCTGGAAAAGGTCAGGGTCGAGGACCTTCGGCTGGAGTCCGAGGCGGTGAACCTGGCCCTGGACAGCCTCAGCCTCAGCGGCCACTGGTACCGGGACCGGCTGGCCCTCAAGGGCCCCGAGATACAGGGCCTGGTGATCACCACCAGGGCGGGCGACAGCCCGCCCGAGGCCGATGGCGAGCAGCCACCGACGCTGCCCGCCCTGGCATTCCCCCTGGCCGTGCAGGTGCGCGAGCTGACCCTGAAGGACGGCCGCTGGCGCCAGGGCGAGCAGTACCAGGCCCTCGAGCACCTGGCCCTGGACGCCAGGGCCGAAGGCCACCGGCTGACGGTGGAGCGGCTGGTTCTCAGCCAACAACTGGCCGAAGCCAGCCTTAGCGGCCAGGTCGCCCTCCGCGACGGCTATCCCCTGGAGTTGCAGCTGGCGCTGTCGCCGACCGCGGCCCTGCTGGACGGGCAGCTCAAGGGCCAGACCCTGGCCCTGACGGCATCGGGGGAGCTGGCGGCGCTCGATGCCCGCCTGGTGCTCGACGGTCCCTTGCCGGCCCAGGCCCGCCTCCAGGCAAACCTGCTCGGCAGCGAACTGCCGTTCAGCCTGGAGCTGGACTGGCAGCCCTTCACCCTGGCGCTGCCGGGGCAGGGCGAGCTTGCCCTGGCAGCAGGCCGCCTGCAGGCCCAGGGCAGCCTGGCGCAATACCAACTGCGCCTCAATGGCGAGCTGGCCTCCTCGCCCTGGCTGAGCCAGCCACTGGGCCTGGCCCTGGCCGCCAGGGGCGACCTGGCCGGCCTGACCATCGACAGCCTGGGCGCCAACACCGCAAAGGGCAGCCTGGTGGCGACCGGCCGGCTGGACTGGCAACAGGGCCTGGACTGGCAGGGACAGCTGCGCCTGGAGAAGCTGGATCCGGCCCTGCTGACACCCCAGTTCAGCGGCGCCGTCTCCGGCACCATTGACGGCACCTTCTCCCTGCAAGGCACGGCCTGGCGCCTGGCCGCAGAGCCGGTTCTTCAGGGCGAGCTGCTGGGCTATCCCCTGGCGGCCAAGGGTGCCTTGAGCCTCAACGACAAGATGCAGGGCCGGGTTGAGCAGCTGCTGCTGCGCCAGGGCCCCAACCGCCTGAGCCTGGACGGCGTGCTGGCCGAGCAGTGGCGGCTGCAGGGCAGGCTGGAAGCGCCGAACCTGAGCGCCCTGGGGCCCGGCTTCTACGGGAGCCTGTTGGGGCGATTGGAACTGAGCGGGCCCGCCGCCGAGCCGGTGCTGGCCCTGGCCCTTGAGGGCGATGTCCTGGGCCATGACGAGCTTGAGCTTCGCGGCCTGAAGCTGGAAGGGCGCCAGGCCCTGCTGGGCAAGCTCGGCGGCGACTGGCGCTTGCGGCTGGCCGAGGTGGCGCATCCGGCCTTCAGCGCCCGTGAGCTGCGCCTAGAAGCCGAGGGCGATCGCACGTCGCAGCGGCTGAGCCTGGCCTTTGCCGGTGAGCCGCTGGCCGCAGAGCTGGCCCTGAGCGGACGCCTGGACGGCGGGCACTGGCAGGGCCGCTTCGACACCCTGACCCTCGACACCCCGCTCAGCCGCTGGCAGCCGGACCGCCAGGTAGAGCTGGACTGGCGGCAGGCCGGGCGGCGCCTGGGGATAAACAACCACTGCTGGCGCTCCAAGGGGGCGGCCCTGTGCCTGGACGAGACCCGCCTTGGCGCCGAGACGGGGCAGGGAGGCTTCCAGATCCGGGATCTGGATCTGGCCAGGCTGGCCCCCTTCCTGCCCGAAGGCTTCGGGTGGCAGGCGGTGCTGGCCGGCCAGGGACGTTTCGCCTGGCAAGGCGGGGAGCCCGAGCTTGCCCTGGCGCTGACCACGTCGCCCGGGCAGATCCACAGCGGCGAGCTGGTGGCCGACTACCGGTCGCTGTCCCTGCGGGCCGGCATCGACAACCAACAGCTGGATGTGGAGCTGGCCTTTGCCTCGGCGCAACTGGGCCGCCTGGAACTGCAGGCCAGGGTCGGCGAGCTGGACGGGGACAGGTCCCTGGCCGGGCGCTTCCGGCTCGATGAGCTGACCCTGGACTGGCTGGCGCCGCTGCTGCCGGAGCTGCGCCGCCTCAGCGGCCGGATCCAGGGCCAGGGGCGCCTGGACGGCACCCTCAAGGCGCCGCTGCTCTATGGCGAGCTGGCCCTGGGTGACGGACGGGTGGAGACGGCCTTGGATGTGGTGACCCTGAGCGAACTGCACAGCACCCTGACCATCACGGGAGACAGGGCCAGCCTCAGTGGCGAGACCCAGGTCGGCGAGGGGCGGCTCGGCCTGGACGGCGAGCTGGACTGGCGACAATGGCCCATGACCGGCCAGCTCAGGCTGCGTGGCGAGAACCTGGCAGCCGGCTACCCCGGCCTCGGCAGGCTCAGGATCAGCCCGGATCTGCACGTGACCCTTGGCGAGGTGCTGGCGGTGAGCGGGGACCTGCATATCCCTTGGGCGCGGATGCTGGTGGAAGCCCTGCCGGAGAGCGCCGCCGGGTTGTCGCCGGACGTGGTGATCGTCGACGGCGGCGAACCCCGGCGCCAGGACAAGGGGCTGCCGCTGCGCCTGGCGGTGACCACCCACCTGGGCGACGACGTGCGCCTGGAGGCCTTTGGCCTGAAGACGGCCCTGACCGGCAGCCTGACGGTCAGGCAGCGGCCGGGCAAGGCCATGGTCGGGGAAGGGGAGGTGCGGCTGAACAACGGCACCTTCAAGGCCTATGGCCAGAACCTGGTGATCCGCCGCGGCTCCATCCTCTTTACCGGTCCCCTGGCCCACCCGGATCTGGAGGTGGAAGCCATCCGCAATCCCAAGGCCATGGCCGACAGCAACATAGTGGTGGGGGTGCGGGTCAGCGGCTCGGCCCAGAAGCCCGAGGTGGCGATCTTCTCCGAGCCGGCCATGGAGCAGGCCTTGCAGCTGTCCTACCTGCTGCGCGGCAAGGGCCTGGAGGACGAGGACGAAAGCGACAGCAACGTGCTGATGCAGTCGCTGCTGGTCAGTGCCGGGATCAGCCAGCTGGGCGGCGTGGTCAGCCAGCTGGCCGAGGGCCTGGGCATGCAGGACGTGATGCTCGACACCAGCGGCGCCGGCGATCAGACCCAGGTCAACATCAGCGGCTACCTGCTGCCCGGGCTGCAGCTGGAATACGGGGTCGGCGTGTTCTCCTCCGTGGGCGAACTCAGGCTGCGCTACGAGCTGCTGCCGCGGCTCTACCTGCAGGCCGTCAACGGCGTCGATCAGGCCGTGGATCTTTTCTATCGGTTTGAATTTTGAAGGTAAAATGCTTCTGTTAGCATTCGCCGTCATACTGCATTAAGCCTATCAAGGTAGGCTCTGTCGTTTTTTGCCGTCGGCTCCAAGGAGAGACTATGAAGCGCCGAGAGAAGTGGCTGCTGTCCCTGGCTGTGATCCTGTTGCTCTATGTGGGGGCCACCGCCTGGTTGCTGCCCTGGTTTCTGAAGAACAGGGTGCCGGCCCTGGTGGCCGAGCAGCTGCCGGTACGGCTCACCCTTGGCGACGTCCGCTTCCGTCCCTTTGCCTGGCGCCTGGAGTTGGGGCCGGGGGCCCTGACCGACGCCAAGGGGCAGCCGCTGGCGTCCTGGCAGGCCCTGGTGGTGGACGCCAACTGGCGCAGCGCCGTTCATCTTGGGCCCTGGCTGGACGAGGTGCAGGGCCAGGGCGTGCAGCTCTGGGCCAGCCGCGATGGGGACGGCCGGCTCAACTGGCTGGAACTGCTGCCGCCTTCCGATGCACGGGCCCAGAGCTCAGAGCCGGCCAAGCCCTTCTATTATTCGCTGGCCGCCTTGAACCTGCGCCATGGCCGTATCCACTGGCTGGATGGCGATTTTCCCCAGCGCACCCTGAGCCTGGCCTACCTGGATCTGGACAATGTCACCAATATCCCCGAGCGGGGCGCCACGGCGCTGGCGCTGCTGGCCGGGCTGGCCGACGGCGGCATTGCCCTGCGCGGCGAGCTGGACTTGGCCAGGGAGAAGCTGGATCTCAACATCCTGGTGGGCGAGCTGGCACCAGAGGCGTTCTGGCACTATGTGAAGCCCCAGCTGCCCATGGACCTGCAGGGAGGCCGGCTGGCCCTGCGCGGCCGGCTGAGCGGGCCTTTCGGTGCTCCCAGCCTGAGCCTGGAGCAGCTGCACCTGGGCCAGGGCCGCCTGGACGGCGATGGCAACGAGGCCAGCCTGGCCTGGCAGGGCCTGGATGTCGCCGATCTGAGGCTGGATACGGCGCCGCTGTCCCTGGCGGTGGCCGGGATCACCCTGAACGGCCCTGAGCTCATTGCCAGCCGCAACATTGAGGGCCAACTGGACTGGCTGGCCCTGCTGCCGCCGGCAACCGAGACCGATCAGGCCAGTGCCGAGCCGGTGCCGATCAGCCTGGGGGCGCTGCGTATCGAACGGGGCCTGGTTGCCTTCCGCGACCAGGGCCTGCAGGGCGACTGGCAGCTGGGCATGGAGCTGCTGGCCAGGGAAGTGGCGCTGCCGGCACTGCCGGCCTTCCCGGTGGAGCTGGCGCTGACCCTGGGCGAGGGCAGGGTTGAATTGGCCGGCGAGCTGGAAGCGGCCAGGGGCGCCAGCCTGACCACCCACATCCGGGCACTGCCGTTGGCGGCCGCCGATGCCCTGGTGCGTCACGTCAGCCATGCCAGCCTGACCCAGGGCAGCCTGGATGGCGATTTCAAGCTGGATCTGAACTGGCAGGGCGAGCCGTCCGGCACCGTCCTGGGCGACACCACCATCAACAACCTGCTGCTGACCCGGGCCGGCTCCGACACGGCGCTGCTGAGCCTGCCAAAAGGTGAGATCAGCGCCATCGATCTGCAGCTGGCGCCGAAGATGCTCAGCATCGGCCGGGTCCACCTGGCCGGCCTGGATACCGGCCTCACCATCGAAAAAGACGGTGGCATTTCCTGGGCCAGCCTGCTTAAGGCGCAGCCGCAGGCCGATGGCGAAGAGAAAACGGACGATGCGGGCAAGGCCTTCGACTACCAGGTAAAGGCGATCCTGCTCGAAGACGGCCGCCTGGCCTTCGCCGACAAGAGCCTCAAGCCGGCTTTCGCCAGCCAGATCCACGGCCTGGGAGGCACCGTCAAGGGCCTGGCCAGCCACCCGGAAGCGGGCATGACCATCGACCTTAAGGGCCTGGTGGAAAGCCACGGCAGGGTGGCGGTCAGTGGCGGCCTGGCCCCGGCCGAACCCCTGCGTAAGACGGAAGTGGTCGCCAACTTCAGCAACCTGGAGCTGACCACTCTCACCCCCTACGCCCGGCGCTTTGCCGGCTACTACATCGATAAGGGCAAGCTGGATCTGATGCTGGACTACAAGATCCAGGAGGCCAGGCTCAAGGGCCAGAACAGGGCGGTGTTCGATCAGCTGGAGCTGGGCCAGAAAGATCAGGAGTCCGACGCGCCCAGCCTGCCCCTGGGACTGGCCCTGGCCCTGCTCAAGGACGGCAACGGCAGGATAGAGCTGTCGTTGCCGGTGGAAGGGGATGTGGATTCGCCCGAGTTTTCCATCGGCGGCCTGATCGGCAAGGCCTTCTTCAACGCCATCACCAAGGTGGTGACGGCGCCCTTCAGCCTGCTGGCTTCCCTGGTGGACTTCGATCCCGACAAGCTGTCCCAGGTGAACTTTGCGCCCGGAGAGGCCGGGCTGGATGACGAGCAGCAACAGGCCATGCACAAGGTGGCCGAGGCCCTGCACAAGCGGCCGGTGCTGGCGCTGGAGCTGCGTGGCCAGGTCACCGATCAGGACAGGCAGCAGCTGGCAAGCCTGGCCCTGGAGCAGGCCCTGGCCGCCGGCAGCAGCCTGGCGGCCCTCTATGACAGCCGCCATGGTCAAGGCAGCTGGCAGCAGCTGCCGGAGCCGGCGCGGGAGCAGCTCGCCCGCCAGCAGCTGCTGGCCAACTGGCCTGTCGGCGAGCTGGGGCTGCGGCAGCTGGCCCTGGACAGGGCCAAGGCCATAGGCGAGCTGCTGGTGGCGGATGGTATCGCCGCCGAGCGCATCTTCTACCTGGAGCCCGCGCCCATGGGGCGGGGAACCCCGACCCTGGCGCTCAATCTCACGGCAAAGTGACATCAAGGCGGCCCCTGTGGGCCGCCTTGTTGCAGGGGCCGGCGCCTATACTGCTAGGTATTCGTCAGGCACAAGGTAAGGGAGTGCTGGCCGCCAATGAGGGAGGCTAAGGAGCTTCGGAAGCTAAGCCAAAGCGGTGAACAGGCGCCTCAAGGCTGGCTGTGGCGCCGGATCCTGGCGCTGCTCAGCCGCCAGCCGCTGGATTTCGAGGAGGAGCAGCGGCGCCTGCTCTTTGGCGGCCTGTCGCTGGTGGCCCTGGGCATGTTGCTGTTGTTCGGCTGCTACCACCTGCTGGTCGGCCCCTTGCTGGAAGGGGGGCTCAACCTGCTGGTGGCCCTGGCCGTGGTGATCTGCCTGTGGCGGCTGCGGGGCCGGACCGACGGCAGGTGCTATTACCGGGGGGCGAGCCTGCTGTTCGCGCTGCTGTTTGTCTTCTTTGCCCTGCAGGGAGGAGACGACGGCGCCCGGGCCTTCTGGGTACTGACCTATCCCGCCTTTGCCTTCTTTATCGGCGGCAGCGCTTTTGGTGCCGTTGTCAGCCTGGCATTGCTGGCGGCCTGGCTGCTGATCTTCCTGTTGCCCACCGGCCTCACCGGGGCTCCCGAATACAGTGCGGGTTTCGCGATCCGCTTCGTGGCCAGCTACCTGACGGTGTTCTTCATCGCCCTCCACTTCGAGCGGATCCGCAGCCTCTATTCCAGGGCCGTCCTGCGCCATCAGCGACAACTGGAACAGGACAAGGCGGCCCTGCAGGCCTCCCAGGAGCTGATGCGGATCATGGCCCTCAGCGACGATCTCACCGGCATCGCCAACCGCAGGGCCATACTGGCGCAGCTGGATTCGGCCCTGCAGGAGGCCGGTCGAAGCGGTCGGGCCCTGACGGTGGCGCTGCTGGATATCGATTTCTTCAAACGGGTCAACGACAGCTTCGGCCACCTGGTCGGTGACATGGTGCTGGTGGCCTGCGTGAAGCGGATCCGAGAAAACATTCGTTGCGGCGATCAGCTGGGGCGTTACGGCGGCGAAGAATTCCTGCTGCTGCTGCCCGATACCGGCGCTGCCCAGGCCACGGTGCTGCTGGACAGGGTCCGCTGCAGCATTGCCGAGGAAAGCGTCGCCGTGGACGGCGGTGAGGTGGAGGTCACCATCAGCATCGGCACCGCCACCAGTAACGGCGAGCTGAGTGCCCGCGAGCTGCTGACGGCCGCCGACAACGCCCTGTACTGGGTCAAGGAGCACGGCCGCAACCAGGTAAAGGTTGGGTGAGCCTCGACAAAATCGCCTGGAGCGATTTTGCATGTCGTCGTAAGACGACAACCCGAAGGGCGAGGGCCAGGGAGGGTCCGAGTAACCAAAAAGCGCGGCTTTTTGCGCAGGCTGAGCGCGACAAAATCGTCGGGAGCGATTTTGAACATCGAAGCGAAGCGACGATGGCCCATAGGGCGAGGACAGGGATAGTCCGAGTAACCACAGGATGGCCGAGCCGGAAGGAACCACCAGGGATGGGTCCGGCTCTGTTGCTTGATGGGCATCCTGGAGCGATTTTGCATGTCGTCGTAAGACGACAACCCGAAGGGCGAGGGCCAGGGAGGGTCCGAGTAACCAAAAAGCGCGGCTTTTTGCGCAGGCTGAGCGCGACAAAATCGTCGGGAGCGATTTTGAACATCGAAGCGAAGCGACGATGGCCCATAGGGCGAGGACAGGGATAGTCCGAGTAACCACAGGATGTACCGGCCGGAAGGAACCGCCATGGATGGCTGTCGCCTTCACACTTCAATCCCCTTTCGGTGGGTTGCGCTTCGCTTAACCCACCCTACGACCTAAACCTTTGTCCAACCCCCAAATTCCAGACAAAAAAAAGCCCGCGACATTGTCGCGGGCAACACAACCACATTTGAAGGAAGGAAATTGATCCAGGGAACAACATTGACGTCGCACACCAGCATTGACGAGCAAAGGGTCTGCGGGAAAGCGTCAATCACACTACCAAAATCAATGTCAGCCGAGTTGCCGTCGGGCCCTCTCGTTGACGGGGTGCATTATGTTCCCGGCCTGGTCCGGCCACAACAGAGAAAAATTACCCTTTTTGATAAGAAAAACTAATGTGAAATTAATATGCATGTCATCAGCTGGCGCTAGCAAAACGGTTTTCTTGTAAAAACTACTTCTAAATCAGCTGCTTGTTTGTTTGTTCGTTTTTTGCGCCATTCAATCTTTTTGAATGTGTATCCAGTTGTAGCCAGGGGGGGCAAGTAGGATCTTTCGCCATTAATGGCTTGTCTGGCTGGACGAGGGCCCTCCCAGGGGCCAGTTCATGTTGGTATAGTCGGGAAAACAATGATTTCAGGGAGATAGCAATGAAGCGAGCCCTCGTTCTGGCCGCCGCCGGCCTGCTGGCGGCCTGTCAGCAGAGTCCGGACGCCAATACCGGTATCCAATACCCCGTCACCAAGCAGGTCGAGCAGGTGGATGATTACCACGGCACCCTGGTGGCCGACCCCTACCGCTGGCTGGAGGAAGACAACGGCGAGGTCACCGACTGGGTCATGGCCCAGAAGGACCTGGCGGACGGTTACCTGGCCGGGATCCCGGCCCGCAGCCGTTTCGAAAAGCGCATCACCGATCTCTGGAACTACGAGAAGTTCTCGGTGCCCTTCGAGCGCGGCGGCCGCATCTTCTATTACCGTAATGACGGCCTCCAGGCCCAGAGCGTGTTCTATGTCCAGGACGGCGAAGGTGCGCCGGCCCGGGTGCTGCTGGATCCCAACAAGCTCTCCGAAGACGGCACCGTGGCCCTGTCCGGGGTATCGGTGTCCAACAACGGCAAGATCCTGGCTTACGGCACCTCCGAGTCCGGCTCCGACTGGCAGACCTGGCGCTTCATCGACATCGACAGCGGCAAGCCGCTGGGTGACGAGCTGAAGTGGATCAAGTTCTCCGAAGCGGTCTGGGACCATGACGACAAGGGCGTCTTCTATGCCCGCTACGACGAGCCCAAGGGCGAAGAGGCCCTGTCCGGCATCAACTACAACCAGAAGCTCTACTATCACAGGCTGGGCCACAAGCAGAAGCAGGACAGCCTGGTCTACCAGAGGCCCGATCACAAGGAATGGGGCTTCGGCGCCGAGGTGTCCGAGGACGGCCGCTACCTGCTGATCAACGTCTGGAAGGGCACCGATTCGCGCAACCGCTTCTTCTTCAAGGATCTCAAGCGCCGCGACAACAAGGTGGTGGAGCTCATCGGTGAGCTGGAGGCTTCCTACAGCTTCATCGGCAACGACGGCCCTGTGTTCTACTTCCTCACCAACCTGGACGCCCCCAGGGGCAAGGTCATTGCCATCGACACCCGCAAGCCCGCCAAGGCCAACTGGCAGGTGCTGGTGCCGGAAGGCGACAACGCCATCTCCTCGGTGCAGCTGCTCAACGAGCAGTTCGTGGTCCAGGCCATGCGTGACGCCGTCAGCCGCCTCAGCATCTTCGAACGTGACGGCACCTTCGTGCGCCACATTCCGCTGCCCGGCAAGGGCACCGTCAGCGGCCTGACCGGCAAGCGTGACAAGGCCGAAGCCTTCCTCAGCTACAACTCCTACATCCAGGCGCCGGCCGTGTACCGCTACGACTTCGCCAGCAACAGGCTGCACGTGCACCGGGCGCCGCAGCTGGCCTATTCCCCCACGGACTTCGTCTCCGAGCAGGTGTTCTACCGCTCCAAGGACGGCACCAAGGTGCCGATGATGATCTCCTACAAGAAGGGCCTGAAGAAGGACGGCGCCAACCCGACCCTGCTCTATGCCTACGGCGGCTTCAACATCCCGCTGACCCCCAGGTTCAGCGCCGCCACCATCGCCTGGCTGGAGGCCGGCGGCATCTACGCGGTGCCCAACCTGCGCGGTGGCTCAGAGTACGGCGAGGCCTGGCACGAGGCCGGCATGAAGGACAAGAAGCAGAACGTCTTCGACGACTACTTTGCCGCCGCCGAATACCTGATCCGCGAGGGCTACACCCAGCCCGCCAAGCTAGGCGGCTATGGCCGTTCCAACGGCGGCCTGCTGATGGGGGCCGCCGTGACACAGCGTCCCGACCTGTTTTCCGCCGTGCTGCCGGCCGTGGGTGTGCTCGACATGCTGCGCTTCCACAAGTTCACCATAGGTTGGGCCTGGACCAGCGAGTATGGCAGCGCCGACAACGCCGAGGACTTCCCCTACCTGCGCGCCTACTCGCCGCTGCACAACGTCGAGGCGCGCGAGTACCCGGCCACCATGGTGATGACCGCCGACCACGACGACCGGGTGGTGCCTTACCATTCCTTCAAATTTGCCGCCGCCATGCAGGCCAGGCAGCAGGGTGAGGCGCCGGTGCTGCTGCGGGTGGAAACCAAGGCCGGCCACGGTGCCGGCAAGCCCACGGCCATGCGCATCCGCGAGTATGCCGATATCTATGCCTTCCTCTGGAAGAATATGGGCCTGAATTAACAAGTACATTCAGGGGAGCTTAAGCTCCCCTTTCTTATGGTGAGGAGAATTCGATGGAGCATCAGTGGCCGATCCGGGTCTATTACGAAGACACAGACGCCGGTGGCATTGTCTACCACGCCAACTACCTGAAGTTTTTTGAACGGGCCCGCACCGAAATGCTGCGCGGCCTGGGCATAGAGCAGGATGGGCTGTTGGCGTCCGGTATCGCCTTTGTGGTCCGCTCTGTTAAGATGGACAATCATTTGCCAGCCCGCTTTAACGAGGCCCTGACGGTGGTCAGCCAGGTGGTCAACCTGCGCCGCGCCAGCCTGACTTTTCAACAGCGCCTCGTGAATGAGCAGGGACAACTTTTATGTGAGGCGGATGTCCTGGTTGCCTGCCTGGATCAGAACAAGGGCAAGGCCAGCGGCATACCGTCCAGCGTTTTGGGAGTATTGAAGGGGTGAACGCAGAACTTTCCCTGTTTGACCTGTTCTGGCAGGCCAGCCTGCTGGTCAAGGCCGTGATGTTGTTGTTGCTGGCGCTGTCGGTCATATCCTGGACCCTGATCTTCCAGCGCTCCAAGGTGCTCAAGAGCGCCGCCAGCCAGTCCCGCAAGTTCGAGGACAGGTTCTGGTCCGGCGTCGACCTCGGCAAGCTCTACCACGAGCTCAGCGCCAGGGAAGAACACCTGGGCGGCATGGAGAAGATCTTCGTGGCCGGTTTCAAGGAGTTTGCCCGCCTCAGCAAGAGCGGCAGCCGCTCCCCGGTGGCGATCCTGGAAGGTTCCGACCGCGCCATGCGGGTGAACCTGAACCGGGAAGTGGAAGGCCTGGAATCGCACCTGTCCTTCCTGGCCACGGTCGGCTCCATCAGCCCCTATATCGGCCTGTTCGGTACCGTCTGGGGCATCATGAACGCCTTTATCGCCCTGGGTAACGTGCAGCAGGCCACCCTGTCCATGGTCGCCCCCGGCATCGCCGAGGCCCTGGTGGCCACCGCCATGGGCCTGTTCGCCGCCATCCCGGCCGTCATCGCCTACAACCGCTTCTCCCACAAGGTCGAGAAGCTGGATCAGGCCTATGCCAACTTCCAGGAGGAGTTTGCCTCCATCCTGCACCGCCAGGTCCACGCCAATGACGGGGGCCAGGCGGCATGACGGCACGTAAGCGCCGCCGCCCGGTGGCCGAGATCAACGTCGTACCCTATATCGACGTGATGCTGGTGCTGCTGATCATCTTCATGGTCACGGCGCCCCTGATCACCCAGGGCGTGAAGGTGGATCTGCCGGTGGCGGACTCCGAGCCGCTGCCGCCGGATTCCAAGCCGGCCGCCGTGGTCTCCATCACCAATGACGGTCAGTACCACCTGCAGGTGGGTACCCAGAGTGCCGAGCACTACGACGAGCTGGAACAGCTGGTGGCCGTGGTGGCCGCCCAGCGTGAAATCGAACCCCAGACGCCGGTGGTGATCCGCGGCGATGGCGACGTGCCCTACAAGGCGGTGGTGCTGTTGATGGCCTCGCTGCAGAAGAGCGGCGTCGACAACGTCGGCCTGATGACCGAGCCCGAGGAGCAGTAAGGCATGCGTGAGACTCCCATGGGATGGCCTCTGGGTGCCTCCATCGGCCTCCACGTGGTGCTGGGCCTGTTCCTGGGCCTGAGCCTGGATTTTTCCGAGCCGCCGCCCATGCCGCAGCCCCAGGGCCAGCCCATCGCCGCCAAGGCGGTGGATCAGAAACTGGTCGAGGATCAGGTCAAGCGCCTCAAGTCCGAGAAGGCCGCGGCACAGAAGGCCGAGCAGGACCGCCAGCGCAAGTTGGAAGAACAGAAGAAGGCCGAGCAGCGCCGCATCGAGGAACTGAAGCGCCAGCGCGCCGAGCAGGAGCGCAAGCGCATCCAGGCCGAGAAGGCCGCCGCCGAGGCCAAGCGCCAGCAGGAGCTGGAGCGCAAGAAGGCCGTCCAACTAGAGAAGGAACGCAAGCAGAAGCTGGCAGAGAAGCAAAAGGCCGAGGCCGAAGCCAAGGCCGCCGCCGAGCGCAAGCGCAAGGAAGAGGCCGCCGCCAAGGCTGCCGCCGAGAAGCGCCGCAAGGAAGAAGAGGCCAGACGCAAGGCCGAGGAAGCGCGCAAGAAGGCGGAAGCCGAACGCAAGCGCAAGGAAGAGGAAGCCAGGCGCAGGGCCGAGGAAGAGCGTCGCCAGCGCGAGCTGGAAGCCCAGCTGGCCGCCGAGCTGGAAGCGGAAACCGCGGCCCGCTCCCAGGCCAGGCAACAGCAGGTGCTGTCCGAGCTGGACAAGTACCGGGCGCTGATCATCAATACCATCCAGCGCAACTGGGTGGTGGATGACTCCATGCGCGGCAAGGAGGCGGTGATGCGCATCCAGCTTGGCGGCGGCGGCTTCGTGGTCGACGTGAGCTATGTGAGTGGCGACAGGGCGGTCTATGACTCTGCTCGCAGGGCCGTGTACAAGGCGGGGACCCTGCCGGTGTCGCCGGATCCGGAAGTCTTCGCCAAGATGAAAGACATCAACCTGACAGTCAAACCACAATTCTAAAGGGGTAACTGTGCGCTTTATAACGACCTTAGTGGCAGCGCTGGCGCTGATGGCCTCCCAGGCCAAGGCGGCGCTGGACATCGTCATCACCGAAGGGGTGGATACCGCCAGGCCGGTGGCCATAGTGCCGTTCAGGATGGACGGCGGCGCCATGCTGCCGATGCAGCCGGCCGACGTCATCGGCAGCGACCTGCGCAACAGCGGCAAGTTCTCGCCCCTGGCGACCAACGTCATGCCCCAGCTGCCGGCCAGCCTGGCTGATATCGACTACGACGCCTGGGCCGCCCAGGGCGTCGAGGCCGTGGTGGTGGGGTCCGTCAAGCCCTACGGCGGCGACCGCTACCTGGTCAGCTTCGAACTGGTCGACGTGCTGCGCGGCCAGATCACCGGCGGCAACCAGGCCCGCCTGCAGGGCGGCAAGCTGGTTCAGTCCAGTGCCCATATCCTGGAATCCCGGGAGGCGGTGATCTCCGCCAAGCAGTTCCGCCAGTATGCCCACCGCATGTCGGACATCATCTACGAGAAGCTGACCGGCGAACGCGGCGCCTTCCTGACCCGTATCGCCTATGTGGTCATGGACAGCGATCCCGTCTACCCCTACAAGCTGATGGTGGCGGACTACGACGGCTTCAACGAGGCGGTGGTGACCCGGGCCAAGGAGCCGCTGATGTCGCCCAGCTGGTCACCTGATGGTTCACAAATTGCTTATGTGTCATTCCAGAACCGTACCGCCGAGATTTATATTCAGAACATCTACACGCAGAAGCGGGAAAGACTCACCTCTTTCCCGATGATCAACGGCAATCCCATCTGGTCTCCGGACGGCAAAAAACTGGCCATGGTGCTGTCCAAGGACGGCAACCCGGAGATCTACGTAATGGATATCGCCAGCCGCCGTGTGGAGCGTCTGACCAACCACTACGCCATCGATACGGAACCGTCCTGGTACCCCGACAGCAGGGCCCTGGTGTTCACCTCCGAGCGGGGTGGTCGGCCGCAACTTTATCGTGTAGATTTAGCGAGTAAATCCGTTAAACGCTTGACGTTTGAGGGAGAAATGAACCTCGGGGGTTCTGTCAGCCCGGATGGCAAATCACTGATTATGGTCAACCGGACCCAGGGTAACTACCGGATCGCGCGCCAGGACCTGGATACAGGTGCGCTGCAGGTTCTGACGCGCACAGACTTGGATGAATCTCCCAGTTTGGCTCCCAATGGCAGCATGATCATTTATGCCACGCTGCACAGGGGCCAGAAAGTGCTGGGCTTGGTGTCGGTTGACGGGCGCTTCAAGGCCCGCCTGCCGGCACGCCAGGGACAGGTAAAGGCTCCGGCCTGGTCACCCTTTTTATAACTAAACCATTGCACTATCGAAAACCATAAGGACCTAAGGATGCAAACCACCAAACTCCTCAAAGGGATGATGCTGGCCCTGCCGATCCTGGCACTGTCAGCTTGTTCTTCCACTTCCGGCACCGACGCCGAAAGCCAGACCACTGCCAACCAGCAGGTGGAAGAAGTGGTCACCGGTACCGTTGAGCCGGTACTGACCGCCGAGGAAAAGCAGCGCCTGAAAATGGAAGAGCTGCGCCGCGAGCACATCATCTACTTCGACTTCGACAAGTACGATGTACGCTCCGAGTTCGCCGAGATCCTGGAAGCCCACGCCGCTTACCTGCGTGACAACGCCAACGTCAAGGTGCTGATCGAAGGTCACGCCGACGAGCGCGGCACTCCCGAGTACAACATCGCCCTGGGCGAGCGTCGCGGCAAGGCCGTCAAGCAGCACCTGATGGGCCTGGGCGTACTGGACTCCCAGATCACCCTGGTTTCCTACGGTGAAGAGAAGCCGCTGGATCCCCGCCACAGCGAGGATGCCTTCTCCAAGAACCGTCGTGCCGTTCTGGTCTACTAAGCCATGAAGCACAAGCTGACAAGTCTCGTCTTGTTGGCCGGTCTGTCCGGCGCTGCCTTGGCAGCGCCGGCGCCCGTTGTAGAGGCCGGTGGCGATCTGGAATCTAGAATCGCCCGGCTCGAGCGCATGCTGGAAGCGCGTAACCGTAGCCAGCTTGAGATGCAGCAACGGCTGACGGCACTGCAGGACGAAGTCCGTGAGATCCGCGGCACCACCGAAGAGCACGACTACAAGCTGGGCCAGATCCTCGATCGCCAGCGCGAGCTTTACAAGGAACTGGACAGACGCCTGAGCGCTGCGCCGGTTACCCAAACCCCCACTGCCACAGCGCAGCCCGCCGTGGACTACAGCAGCAACCTCAGCGAGAACGAGTCCTACGACAGGGCCGTCAATCTGGTCAAGGAAAAGCAGTACGAGCAGGCCATCAAGGCCTTCCAGGGCTTCCTGAAGCAGTTCCCCAATTCCAGCTATGCGGCCAACGGCCACTACTGGCTGGGGCAGCTCTATTATCGCGACCGCAAGATGGCCGAGGCCAAGAGTGCCTTCGAGCAGGTGGCCAACCGCTACCCGAACTCCAACAAGCGGGCCGATGCCATCCTGAAACTGGGCCTGATCGCCCAGGACCAGGGGGACGCGGCGGCCGCACGTGGTCATTACGAAAAAGTGGTGCGCGAGTACCCCAGTTCCACTTCAGCCAAGATGGCAAAGGACAGGCTCAGCCGCCTGAAGTAAGCTTGCCGGAAGACGCCCTGCTGGCTTTTTGCGCAAACGGCCTTGGGGGTGTCATTTTTGGTTGCATGGCGCCGGGAATTGAGTAAGATAGGCGCCCGTTGGGTCGTTAGCTCAGTTGGTAGAGCAGTTGACTTTTAATCAATTGGTCGATGGTTCGAGTCCATCACGACCCACCAGCATTTATAAGAGCCTGCTATAGCGGGCTTTTTTGTCCCCAGGGACAGGCCGCCGGGGCACCTGAAGGGCGCCGGGGCAAAGAAGAATTAAAGTGGGTCGGCCGCTCAGTTGGGTGAGATGCGAGGAAGACGCAGCATCGAACGCGAGTCAGGACGACGAGCCGGAAGGCGCGCCAGGACGACTGGTACCACCGAAAGACAATCGAAGAATTCAGTGGGTCGTTAGCTCAGTTGGTAGAGCAGTTGACTTTTAATCAATTGGTCGATGGTTCGAGCCCATCACGACCCACCACTTATTCAGGCCGCGGGCCATGCCGGAAGGCGGCCAGGATGCTGGCAGACAGTCGAAGAATTCAGTGGGTCGGCCGCTCAGTTGGGTGAGATGCGAGGAAGACGCAGCATCGAACGCGAGTCAGGACGGCTGGTACCACCGAAAGACAACCGAAGAATTCAGTGGGTCGTTAGCTCAGTTGGTAGAGCAGTTGACTTTTAATCAATTGGTCGATGGTTCGAGTCCATCACGACCCACCACTTATTAAGGCCTCAAGGCGCGCCAGGACGCTGGCAGACAATTGAAGAATTCAGTGGGTCGGCCGCTCAGTTGGGTGAGATGCGAGGAAGACGCAGCATCGAACGCGAGTCAGGACGACGAGCCGGAAGGCGCGCCAGGACGGCTGGTACCACCGAAAGAAAATCGAAGAATTCAGTGGGTCGTTAGCTCAGTTGGTAGAGCAGTTGACTTTTAATCAATTGGTCGATGGTTCGAGTCCATCACGACCCACCACTTATTAAGGCCGCAGGGCCATGCCGGAAGGCGGCCAGGACGCTGGCAGACAATCGAAGAATTCAGTGGATCGGCCGCTCAGTTGGGTGAGATGCGAGGAAGACGCAGCATCGAACGCGAGTCAGGACGACGAGCCGGAAGGCGCGCCAGGACGGCTGGTTCCACCGAAAGAGAATCGAAGAATTCAGTGGGTCGTTAGCTCAGTTGGTAGAGCAGTTGACTTTTAATCAATTGGTCGATGGTTCGAGTCCATCACGACCCACCACTTATTAAGGCCGCAGGGCCATGCCGGAAGGCGGCCAGGACGCTGGCAGACAATCGAAGCATTCAGTGGGTCGGCCGCTCAGTTGGGTGAGATGCGAGGAAGACGCAGCATCGAACGCGAGTCAGGACGACGAGCCGGAAGGCGCGCCAGGACGGCTGGCACCACCAAAAGACAATCGAAGCATTCAGTGGGTCGTTAGCTCAGTTGGTAGAGCAGTTGACTTTTAATCAATTGGTCGATGGTTCGAGTCCATCACGACCCACCACTAATCAAGGAACCCCGCCACTGGCGGGGTTTTTTGTTGTCCAACGACTAACTGCGCTATAATGCGCCGCCACGTCAGGTGGTAGTGAGTTCGGTGACGTTATGACAGATATGCCCCAGGTAGTAGATATCGATTACCCCTTCCCGCCCAAGCCGGCCCCCCTCAGCGAGGCCGAAAAGGCGGACTACAAGGCCAAAATCAAGCAGCTCCTGAAAGAACAGGATGCGGTGCTGGTGGCCCATTACTACACGGATCCGGAGATCCAGGCCCTGGCCGAAGAGACCGGTGGCTGTGTATCCGACTCCCTGGAAATGGCCCGTTTCGGCAAGGAACACCCCGCCAAGACGCTGATCGTGGCCGGCGTGCGCTTCATGGGCGAAACCGCCAAGATCCTCAGCCAGGAAAAACGGGTGCTGATGCCGACCCTGGAGGCCACCTGTTCACTGGACCTGGGCTGCCCGGCCAAGGAGTTCAGTGCCTTCTGCGACGCTCACCCGGACCACACCGTGGTCGTCTACGCCAACACCTCCACCGCCGTGAAGGCCCGGGCCGACTGGGTGGTGACCTCCAGCATCGCCCTGGAAATCGTCGAGCACCTGGACAGCGAAGGTCACAAGATCATCTGGGGCCCGGACCGTCACTTGGGCTCCTATATCGCCAAGGAAACCGGCGCCGACATGATCCTCTGGCAGGGCGCCTGCATCGTCCACGACGAGTTCAAGGCCAAGGCCCTGCGTGACCTCAAGGCCGTGTACCCGGACGCCGCCGTGCTGGTACACCCGGAAAGCCCGGCCAGCATCGTCGAGATGGCCGATGCCGTCGGCTCCACCAGCCAGCTGATCAAGGCGGCCCAGGATCTGCCCAACAAGCAGCTGATCGTGGCCACCGACAGGGGTATCTTCTACAAGATGCAGCAGCTGTGCCCGGACAAGGAGTTCATCGAGGCGCCCACCGCCGGCAACGGCGCCACCTGCCGCAGCTGCGCCCATTGCCCCTGGATGGCCATGAACGGTCTCAAGTCCATCCATGATGCCCTCACCGCCGAGGACAAGAGCCCCCACGAGATCTTCGTGGACGAGGCCCTGGGCGAGAAGGCGATGGTGCCGCTGAACCGCATGCTGGACTTCGCCAAGAGCCTCAACATGAAGGCCAAGGGCAACGCCTGAGGGTACGTAAGAGTAGGAAAAGCCGCCATTTAGGCGGCTTTTTCGTCTCTTTGTCTAAAAGCTCGCCGAACGATACTTTTTCTCTAAAAAGCGGTTGACCGGGCGGCGGCCATTACCTAATATAGCGCCCCGTCGACAGGGGAAAGCAAGCGCAGAACGCTGGCGACGAAATAATTTGGTGAGGTGTCCGAGTGGCTGAAGGAGCACGCCTGGAAAGTGTGTATACGGCAACGTATCGAGGGTTCGAATCCCTCCCTCACCGCCATATTGAAGCTAGAAAGCCCGCTGAAAAGCAGGCTTTCTGCTATCTGGCGTCCGGTTGCAAGCGTCCGACTCGGCCGTAGGAGCCTCGCGCTCGGCTGCACGCAAGCCGCGCTTGCGTTTCGAGCCTCGCCCCTCACCGCCATATAAAAGAAAAAGCCCCGCTCAATCGAGCGGGGCTTTTTCTTTTTTTCCGGTTTGGGAAGACTTGGTTCGAAGCCTTGGGTTCGACAAAGCGGCAGGATAGCCGCTTTGCACAGCCAACGGCTGCCCAAAGGGCGAACGCCAGGGATGGCGCGAGTGGATCCCTCCCGAAGGCCCGCTTATATGTGGCCGTTTTCTAACATGGGGATACAGGTGCCTGGTGTTGCTGATGGCCGCACTTAACTGCACCCTTCCAATGCCAACAACGCCTCCTTGCGCCACAGGCCGCCGGCATAGCCGGTGAGCTTGCCGCTGGCACCCAGCACCCGGTGGCAGGGCACTATGACCGATAGCGGGTTGCGGCCGTTGGCGGCGGCCACGGCCCGCACCGCGCTGGGGCGGCCCAGTGCTTCGGCCAGCGCCTTGTAGCTGTACGTGTGGCCGAAGGGAATGGCCCTGAGCCCGGCCCAGACCTGCTGCTGAAAGTCGGTGCCCTTGGGGGCCAGTGGCAGCTCGAAGTCGCGGCGATGACCGGCGAAGTACTCGGTCAGTTGGCGCCGGGCTTCCAGCAGCACCCAATGCTTGCTGCCGTCGTGCCAGGCCGGGCTTCGGCCAGGGTGGTGCATCTGGCCGTCGAAATAGGCGGCCGTCAGGGCCGACCCGTTTGCCACCAGCAGCAGCTGGCCCAGCGGGGTCTTCATTTCCAGGCAATGGTTCATGGCTGTCTCCTTCAGGGCTGCTTCTGCGCCAGGCTGCGCCACAGGTGCATGACGGCGTACGAGCGCCACGGGCGCCAGGGCTCGGCCAAGGCCTGCAGCCGTTTCCCGTTCGTTTCGCCCAGGGCCTTCTTGACGCCGTGATCGGCCGTCAGGAAGCGATCAGGGCAGCCCAGGGCGCGCATGGCGATATAGTCGGCCGTCCAGGGGCCTATGCCCGGTAACGCCAGCAGCCTGTCGACCTGAGCGTCCACGTCCTGGCCCGGTTTCAATACCAGCTCGCCGTCGGCCACGGCCCTGGCCAGCGCCAAGATGGCCCTTGAGCGGCTGGCCAGGATCCCGAGCCGGCCAAGCTGATCCTGGCTTGCCTGCGCCATCCTTTCCGGTGACGGGAAGCTGTAGGCCAGTTCCTCGAAAGGCGTTTTCAACGGCTCGCCCAAGGCCGTGACGAGGCGGCCGGCCAGGGTATGGGCCGCCTTGACGGTGACCTGCTGGCCGAGGATGGCGCGCACGGCCATTTCGAAGCCGTCAAAGGTGCCGGGCAGGCGCAGGCCGGGGGCTCCGGTCGCCAGCTTGCCAAGCGCCGAGGCCACCTCGTCCGGCCGGCACCAGAGATCGAAGCAATGCCTGGCCCCGGCCACGAGCTGGGGCAGCACGGGCGCCAACGACTGGCTGATGCTGAGGGTGATGGCATTCCCGGCGCTGCTTGCCTCCAGCCAGCCGCTGTGTTCGCCAAGTTGCAGCGTGCGGCGATAGTGGCCGCCCGTTATGGACTCGACGCCGCGGATCAGCCGCTGCGACAAAAAGGCCAGCAGCGCCGGCCAGTCGAGCGGCGGCACGAAGGGCAGCGTCAAGGTGATGGGGCTGTCACCGGCCGATTTGCCCTTGCGCAGCTCGGTCGGGGCCAGGCGGTAGCGTTCCTTGAAGAGGTGGTTGAAGCGGCTGAGGCTCTGGAAGCCGGCCGTCATGGCAATGGTGGCAACGGGCAGCGCCGTGTCGGTGAGCAGTCGCTTCGCAAGCAGCAGCCGCTGGGTCTGGAGATAGCGGACCGGGGTCGTGCCAAGCTCCTGCTCGAAGACCCGCCGCAAATGCCGGTCGGAGACGCCGAGTTCGCTCGCAAGCGCTGCCAGGCTGCCGTCATGGCCGGATTCGAGGCGCTGCAAGGTGGCGCGGACGAGCCTGTCCTTGGCGTCTATGGGGGCGAGGCCGGGGGCAAGCTCGGGCCGGCAGCGCAGGCAGGGCCGAAAGCCGGCGTCTTCGGCGGCAGCGGCGGAGGAAAAGAAGCGGCAGTTCTCGGGCTTAGGCGTCTTGGCCGTGCAGACGGGCCGGCAATAGATGCCGGTGGTGACGACGCCGACGAAGAGACGGCCGTCATAGCGGGCATCATTGCTGGTGATGATGGGGTAGCAGGTGCTGGTTTCCAACATGGGGGCTCCTGTGTTCATGGAGCCATCATAGGCCGTGGGGGCGGCGAAAGCTTGCCGTTTTCGGACCTGGATTTTCAGATGAAGTCGCAGGGGGCCGAGAAGGTCATCCGCTTGCCGCTGTAGGGGTGGTGAATGCTGAGGTCGGCGGCATGGAGCAGGAGCCGGGGCGAGGCGGCAAGGGCGTCTCCCGTGGCATAGAAGCGGTCGCCAAGGATGGGGTGGCCAAGCTCAAGCATGTGGACCCGGAGCTGGTGAGAGCGGCCGGTGATGGGAATGAGCTCGACAAGGGATGAGTGAGCGTCTTCGGACAGGACGTGGTAATGGGTCTGGGACGGCTTGCCGTTTTCAAGGCAGACCATCTGCTTCGGCCGGTTCGGCCAGTCGCAGATCAGCGGCAGATCGACCGTGCCTTCCTTTTTCTCTAAGTGACCCCAGACCCTGGCCAGGTACCGCTTCGCCGTTTCCCGCTCCCGGAACTGGCGCTTGAGCTCCCGCTCGGCGTCCTTGCGCAGCGCCAGCACCATGATGCCGGACGTATCCATGTCGAGGCGATGGACGACATGGGAGCCGGGATGCCGCTCCAGGACCCGGGCCCAGACGCTGTCCCTGTGGGCCGGATCCCGGCCCGGCACCGACAGCAGGCCGCTTGGCTTGTTGACGACGAGGATGTCCTTGTCTTCATGAAGGATGTCCAGCCAGGGGCTTTGGGGCGGTTGGTATTGGAACATGGCGCACTTTCTCTCAAGCGGGGCGCTAAAGATACCGCAACGGCGCGTCCCGCGCATCCACCTTGCCCTTCGACAAAGCCTTGACTAGACATGAATGTGACCCCGTTGTCTCGGGCCAATTCCCTTCCATTTCGGAGACAGACCCATGTCAGTGAACAAGGATAAGATTGTTAAAGGTGTGCAGGGCGCCGCCCTGGCCATGGCCGCTGCGGCGCTGTTCAGCTCGCCGGCCCTGGCCGGCGGCGACAAGCACGGCAAGAGCGCCTCCCACGAGGTGCATTGCTATGGCGTCAACGCCTGCAAGGGCCACAACGACTGCAAGGGCGCAGACAACGCCTGTGCCGGCCAGGCGTCCTGCAAGGGCACCGGCTTCGTCACCATGTCCGCCAAGGCCTGCAAGGATGTTGGCGGCAAGAAGAAGGACGACTGGCGCGGCAAGGTCGACAAGGCCGATCTCGTCAAATGCCACGGCGTCAACGCCTGCAAGGGCCACAACGACTGCAAGACCGCCAAGAACGCCTGTGGTGGCCATGCTTCCTGCAAGGGCACCGGTTTCGTGAAGATGTCGGCCAAGGCCTGCAAGGACATTGGAGGCGAGGTTGGCGAATAAGCACGCCGGGCCCGCAGCAGCGGGCCTTTTGTCACAGCCCCTGGGCTTCGGCCTGGGGCTCAGATCCGATCATTACCAGGACGTGCTCGACCAGGAGCCCAAGGTGGACTGGTTCGAGATCATCTCCGAAAACTTCATGGTGGCCGGCGGCAAGCCCCGGTATTACCTGGATGCCGTCGCCGAACGCTATCCCATCGTCATGCACGGGGTGTCGCTGTCCATCGGCTCCGTCGAGCCCCTGGACTGGGATTACCTGCACGCCCTCAAGGCGTTGGCCGACCACGTCCAGCCGGCCTGGCTTTCCGATCACCTCTGTTTCACTTCCGTCCATGGCGTCAACAGCCATGATCTGCTGCCGCTGCCCTATACCCGGGAGGCCGTTCACCATGTGGCCGGACGGGTCCGGCAGATCCAGGATTTCCTGGGCCGGCGCATCCTGCTGGAAAATGTCTCCAGCTACCTGAGCTACAAGGACGCCGAGATGAGCGAGTGGGATTTCGTCAACGCCGTCGCCGCCGAGGCCGACTGCCTGCTGTTGCTCGACGTCAACAACATCCATGTCAGTGCCGTCAATCATGGCTTCGACGCCCTGGAATACCTCCAGGCGATGGATCCGGGCCGGGTGCAGCAGTTCCACCTGGCCGGCCACAGCAACCAGGGCGACCATCTGATCGACACCCACGACCAGCCGGTGCCGGATCCGGTCTGGGAGCTGTACCGCCACGCCATGGCCCGCTTCGGCCCGGTCAGCACCTTGCTGGAACGGGACGAGCATATTCCGCCCCTGGCCGAGCTGGTGATGGAGCTGGACAAGGCCAGGCAACTGGCCGCCACTGTGCGGGGAGCGGCCTGATGGCACTGGCCGAACTGCAAGGCGCCTTCCTCGCCGCCCTGAAGGGGGAGCCGGATGCGCTGCTGGCCCAAGTGGCCGAGCAGGGCCCCCTGGCCCCCGCAGACAGGATTGCCATCTACGGCAATGCCTATCGCCTGCGCCTGGCCGCCGTTTTGGAGACCGATCACCCCATGTTGGCGCTGTACCTGGGGGATGAGGCCTTCGGCGAGCTCTGTGAGGGCTATATCGACCACCACCCCTCCCGCCACAAGTCGCTGCGTCATTTCGGCGAGGCGCTGCCGGCCTACCTGGTCGAACAGGCGCCCTTTGCCGAGCATCCGCAACTGGCCGAGCTGGCCCGTTTTGAACGCCTGCTGCTGGATGCCTTCGACGGCGCCGATGGGGCCAGGGCGGCACCGGGCTGCCTGGCCGAGCTGGCACCGGAGCACTGGCCAGGGCTCAGGCTGGATTTCCATCCCTGCGTCAGGGTCTTTGAAACACGCTGCAACGCGGTGCCCATCTGGCAGGCATTGAAGGCGGACGAAATGCCACCGCCGCCGCTGCTGGCACCGGGCCGCTGGCTCATCTGGCGCAGCCGGGACAGGCTGACCGAGTTTCGGCATCTGGATGAGGACGAAGCCCTGTTGCTGCGGCTGTTGTTGGTCGAGGGGGTGATCTTGGCCGAGGCCTGCGAGGGCCTGGCCGAGACGCTGCCGGCCGAGCAGATCCCCAGACTGTTGCAAAGCAGCCTGGGGCGCTGGCTCGAGGACGGCATCATCACCGTCCTGCGGCGCTAGCCGGCATACAAAAAAGCCCCCTGGCGGGGGCTAAAGGTCTTCTCGGGTAGAAACTCAGTAGGCGTTGGCCGGCAGCGGGGCCTTCTGGCCGAAGCCCTGCAGGCGCCAGGCGAACAGCGCCAGCAGCAGGCCGCCCCAGGCGAACAGCACGTCGCCCGGCACCCTCAGCCACACCAGGGTGTGGATGATGTCCTGGTGCAGGAACTCGGGGCTGCGGGCCGCCCAGTAGCTGACGTCCACGGCTTCGAAGAACTGCAGGAAGCCAACCGGGGCCAGGGACATGAAGCACATGGCGGCCAGGCCGATGTTCAGGCTCCAGAAGGTCCACTTCAGGATGTTGTCGTTCCAGAAGCGGTTCTCGCTCATGCCGCGCAGGCAGAACAGCAGCAGGCCGATACCCAGCAGGCCGTACACCCCGAACATGGCGGCGTGGCCGTGCAGCGGCGTGGTGTTCAGGCCCTGCACATAGTAGAGGCTGATGGGCGGGTTGATGAGGAAGCCAAGCAGGCCGGCACCAACCAGGTTCCAGAAGGCACAGCCGATGAAGAACATGATCGGCCAGCGGTACTTCTCGACCCAGGGCGCGGCCTTGCCGAGACGATAGCTCTCGTAGGCCTCGAAGCCGATCAGGGCCAGGGGCACCACTTCCAGGGCACTGAACACGGCGCCCCAGGCGATGAAGGACACGGGGGCACCGGTGAAGTAGAGGTGGTGCAATGTGCCGAGGATGCCGCCGGTCAGGAAGATGGCGGTGGCGAAGATGACCTGGGCATTGGCGGTAGCGGCGCGGATCAGGCCCATGCGGGTGAACAGCAAGGCGATGACGGCGGTGGCAAAGACCTCGAAGAAGCCTTCAACCCAGAGGTGCACCACCCACCAGCGCCAGTACTCGGCCAGGGCGATGTGGGTGTGGCGACCCATCATCAGGCCGGCGGCGTACATCAGGCCGATGGCGATGGTGGACAGGAACAGGATCCACATCACCGGCTTGTATTCGCTTTCGCCTTTCAGGGCCGGAGACAGGGCGCGGGTGACCAGGGCCAGCCAGATCAGCAGGCCGGCGAACAGCAGGATCTGCCAGAAGCGACCCAGATCCACGAACTCGTAGCCCTGGTGGCCGAACCAGAAGTTTTCACCCAGGGTGAACACCTGCTGTACGCCCAGCCATTCGCCGGCCATGGAGCCGACCACCACCAGTACCAGTGCCACATAGAGCACGTTGACCAGCAGTGCCTGGAACTTGGGTTCCTTGCCGGACAGGGCCGGGGCTATGTAGAGGCCGGTACCGAGCCAGGCGGTGGCGACCCAGAACACGGCCAACTGGGTGTGCCAGGTGCGCACCACTGAGTAGGGCAGGATGTCGGACAGCTGGATGCCGTAGAAGGCCTGACCTTCCACCGCGTAGTGGGCGGTGATGCCGCCAAGCAGGATCTGGCCGAGGAACAGGGCGATCACCGTCCAGAAGTACTTCTTGGTGGCCTTCATGGAGGGGGTGATGACCATGGCGTCCAGGGGATCCTGGTCGGGGGCCTTGAGCTCATGCTCGTCCTTGGTGCGGGCATGGTGCCAGGCCAGCACGCCGATGCCGGCGATCAGGAACAGCACGGAGATCAGCGACCAGCCCAGCAGGTTGCCCTGGGGGGTGTTGCCCACCAGCGGCTCGTGGGGCCAGTTGTTGGTGTAGCTGACATCTTCGCCGGGCCTGTTGGTCACGGTTGACCAGGCAGTCCAGAAGAAGAAGCCGGCCATGGCCTGGCGATGCTCCTGGTTCGGGATGGGATTTTCCTTGATGGCGTAATCCTCGCGAACAGGTTGCATGGCCGGATCGTCGCTGAACAGGCGGTCGTAGTAGTCGACCAGTTCGGCGAAGGCCCTGGCCCGGGCTTCATCGACGATGATGGCGTCCTGGCGGGCGTCATAGGTGTTGGTGCGGACCTTCTCCTGCAGCTGGGCACGGAGCATGGCCTGGGTGGCATTGGGCGCCAGCTCGTAGTTCTCGAAGCCCTGGGTCACGGCCAGCTGATCCAGGATCAGCAGCGCTTCCCGGTGCAGCCAGTCGGCGGACCAGTCCGGCGCCACATAGGAGCCGTGGCCCCAGATGGAGCCTTGTTGATGGCCGCCCATGGAGCGCCAGGCGTCCTGGCCACGCTCGATGTCGGCCTTGGTGAGGAGGACCTCACCGGATTGGGTGATCACCTTGGCGGGGATGGGCGGTGCTGCACGGTACAGCTGTCCTCCCAAGAGCCCCAGCACGGTGAAGGAAACGCTGAACACCAAAAATAGTGCCAGCCAGAGTCTTTTTTCCTTGCTCATGACATGCTCCCACAGCGGGTTGGTTATTGTGGTATCGAATATGTCACAAATATACAGGTATGCGTAATGCTACTTTTGATCTCGATCATAGGGTGCTGAGGAAATTGAAATTTCCACAATAAAATACCGGGTAATCCTCGCCCGAAAGTTGACCCAAGTCAGTGTTATAAGGAGGGAGCTGTCTAGACTGGAGGCGTCAAGTATCCATAAGAAAGGGAGCGTCCCATGAAAGTTAGAAGTGTCGTTGCTGCCGTTGCCATGAGCCTGAGCTTTGGTGCCCTGGCCAAGAGCCTGCCGGTTGAAGAAGCCATACTGACAGCGCCGCCCATGGTGCCACCGCCGATCAGCCGTGACCATGCCGCCAAGGTGGTAGTGCGGATGGAAACGGTGGAGAAGGTCATGAAGATGACCGACGGGGTCGAGTACATGTACTGGACCTTCGGCGGCTCCGTGCCGGGCAGCTTTATCCGGGTCAGGGAAGGGGACGAGATCGAATTCCACCTCTCCAACCACCCCAGCTCCAAGATGCCCCATAACATCGACCTGCATGCGGTCACAGGTCCGGGTGGCGGCGCCGCCTCCTCCTTCACCGCCCCGGGTCACACCTCCACCTTCAGCTTCAAGGCCCTCAACCCCGGCCTCTATGTCTACCACTGCGCCACCGCGCCTGTGGGCATGCACATCGCCAACGGCATGTACGGCCTGATCCTGGTCGAGCCCGAGGAAGGCCTGCCCAAGGTCGACCGCGAGTACTACGTGATGCAGGGCGACTTCTATACCAAGGGTGAATACGGCGAAGCCGGCCTGCAGCCCTTCGACATGGAAAAGGCCATCAACGAGGATGCTGACTACGTGGTCTTCAACGGCTCTGTGGGCGCCATGACCGGCGACAACGCCCTGACCGCCAAGGTTGGCGACAGCGTTCGCCTCTACGTGGGTAACGGCGGCCCCAACCTGGTCTCCTCCTTCCATGTCATCGGCGAGATCTTCGACAAGGTCTATGTGGAAGGCGGCGATACAATCAACCGCAACGTCCAGACCACCCTGGTGCCGGCCGGCGGCAGCGCCATCACCGAGTTCAAGCTGGACGTGCCCGGCAACTTCATCATGGTCGACCACTCCATCTTCCGCGCCTTCAACAAGGGCGCCCTGGGCATGATCAAGGTGGACGGCAAGGAGGACAAGGTCGTCTATTCCGGCAAACAGGCCGATACCGTCTACCTGCCGGAAGGCTCCGCCATCCAGGATGTGGACGGCGAAGCGCCCAAGCCGGTCACCGCCAAGAGCAAGGAGGAGCAGATCCGCTTCGGCCAGCGCGTCTACGAGGCCAACTGCCAGGCCTGCCACCAGGGTAATGGCCAGGGCATCCCGGCTGCCTTCCCGCCCGTGGCCGGCTCTGACTTCCTGAACGCAGACCACCAGCGTGCCATCGACGTGGTGCTGCACGGCCTGTCCGGCCCCATCAAGGTCAACGGCAACGCCTTCGACAGCGTCATGCCGGCCATGCGCCTGTCCGACGAGGACGCCGCCAACGTGCTGACCTTCCTGCTCAACAGCTGGGACAACAAGGGCGGCAAGGTGACCCCGGCCCAGGTGGCCGAGCGCCGTAAGAACGGCAAGCCGGTCAAGTTCGACGGCAGCGTGCACTGATGCTGACGGCACTGGTATTGGCGGCCAGCGCCGCCATCACCAACCAGGGCGGGGACATGGTGTCCCTGCCCGCCGGCCTCTATCGGCCGCTGTATCTCAGCAAGGACAGTCCCCTTGTCCAGGTGGCGCCCTTCCAGCTGGACAGAACTCCGGTCACCAACAGGGACTTCCTGGCCTTTGTGTCCGCCAACCCCAAGTGGGCGCCGGCGCGGATCCCCGGCCTCTTTGCCGAGAACGGCTACCTCAGCCACTGGAGCGGCGGCCGGCCCAGGACCGTGGAGCTGGACAGCCCGGTGACCCGGGTATCCTGGTTCGCCGCCCAGGCCTATTGTCGGGCCCAGGGCAAGCGCCTGCCCAGGGTGGCGGAATGGGAATTCGCGGCCCGGGCATCACAAAGCCGTGCCGACGGCAGCAGCGAGCCTGGCTATAACCAGCGCATCCTCAGCTGGTATGCCAGGCCCAATGCCAAGGTGTTGCCGGCCGTGGCCCAGAGCGCCCCCAACTTCTGGGGCCTGCACGACATGCATGGGCTGATCTGGGAATGGACCGAGGACTTCAACTCGGCCCTGGTCAGCGGCGAATCCCGGGCCGACAGCAGCCTCAACACCAACCTGTTCTGCGGCAGCGGTGCCGCCGGGGCGGCCGACCCCAGCGACTACGCCGCCTTCATGCGATTCGGTTATCGCGCCAGCCTCAAGGCGCGCTTCACTCAGGAAAACCTGGGCTTCCGTTGTGCCCGGGATGGAGATATTACGGATGAAAACCCTTAAGACACTGGCCCTGGCCGCCATGCTGGCCAGCGGATTGGCCCAGGCCAAGCTGCCGGACGACTCCCTCTACCAGCTGGACAGCCATTGGCAGAACCAGGATGCCGGCCACTTCATGTTGCCGGCCCTGCAAGGCAAAAAGCAGGTGGTGGGCATGATCTACACCCACTGTCTGCACACCTGCCCGATGATCGTGGCCAACATGCAGTCGGTGCAGAAGGCGCTGCCCGAGGGCGAGCGCGACAAGGTGGGCTTTGTGCTGGTGTCCCTGACCCCGGACAGCGACACCCCCAAGGTGCTCAAGGATTTCGCCAACAAGCGCGGCCTGGGCGAGGACTGGACCCTGCTGACCGGCACCGAGAGCGACGTGCGGGCCCTGGCCCTGGCCCTGAATATCCAATACAAGGCCACCATGGACGGTGAGGTCGCCCATTCCAACGCCGTGTCGGTGCTGGATGAGCAGGGCCGGCTGCTGTTCCAGGAAGTGGGCCTGCCACAAGGGGCCAAGGCCATGGCCGAGCGGGTCCTCAAGGGCGAATAAGGGGGCGCTCAGTTGTCGCCCTGCATCTTCAACCAGTAGCTGACCACCCGCTGCTGGTAGTTTTCCTTATGGCGGGGGGTGTGGGAGTGGTAACGGCCCACCGCCTCCCAGATATCGCCATTGGTGGCGATCAGGTGGCCCTTGAGCAGCCGGGCCGCTACATGGACATTGGTGCAGGTGTCCCAGGCCAGGCTCTGCCAGGTCAACTTGGGGTAATGCTGCTGCATGCTTGGCAGGTGGATGCTGTTGATCTGCGCCACCCCCAGATCGAAGGTGCCGTTGCTGTTCTTGCGCACCAGTCCCTTCTTGCCCCCCTCCGCCTTGATGATGGCCTTGAGCAATGAGCTGGCCAGCTGGAAATCCAGCGCCGCCTTGGCGACACAGACGTTGAGTTCCTGCTGGGGAACGACTTGGGGTGGTGGCAGCTCGGTCATTTCGTTATTGGCATCAGGACTTTAGCTAAAGTGTAGCCGGCCGGTGCCGGGCCGCAAAAGGGCCGGCTGCCTGCTTTATAGGCAAACGCGCCGACTTTCCTTGCTGCCCGGGGGGGCATTATGGATAATGTGCCTCGGCGACCTCCCTGGTCCCCCCGCAACGATACTTTGTGAACCCGGTCAGGTCCGGAAGGAAGCAGCCGCAGCAAAGGACTCGTGTGCCGGGGTGTGGCTGGGGAGGGAGCCATCTCCTTGTAGTTCCTTCCTCTGTCCATTAGCCTTCTCCTGTTACAGCCTCTTAACGAACAGGAAAAGCAGTCCATGCGTAAGAACACCACGCCCTGTTACTACGGCGACTACCTGCAACTCGACAAGCTCCTCGACGCCCAGCACCCGGAAAGCGCCAAGTACGGCAACGAAGCCCACGACGAGATGCTGTTCATCGTCGTCCACCAGGCCTATGAGCTGTGGTTCAAGCAGATGCTCCACGAGCTGCGCTCGGTGATGGCGCTGTTCGGCAGCGATCAGGTGCCCGAAGACAAGCTGGCCACGGCCGTGCACCGGCTGAAGCGCTTCGTCAACATCCAGCAGCTTATCAACCAGCAGATCGCCGTGCTGGAAACCATGTCGCCCCAGGACTTCCTGGAGTTTCGCGACTACCTGGTGCCGGCCTCCGGCTTCCAGTCCATCCAGTTCAAGGAGCTGGAGATCCGCCTGGGCATCAAGCGCGGCAAGCGCATCGCCTTCGACCAGAAGTCCTTCTATAACAGGCTCAATGATCAGGACAGGGCCTACCTGGAGGATCTGGAGCAGCAGGAGAGCTTCGCCGAGATGCTGGATCGCTGGCTGGCACGGCTGCCGTTCCTGGAGTTCGGCGACTTCGCCTTCTGGGACCACTACCGCCAGGCCGCCGACGAGATGCTGGACTCCGACGAGGCCATCATCCGCGGCAACCCGCACCTGGACGACGAGGAACTCAAGCAGCAGCTCGAGGAGCTGGGCGGCACCCGGGCCCGTTTCGCGGCCCTGTTCGATGAAGGCAACCACCAGCAGCTGCTGGACAGCGGCCAGATGGAGCTCAGCCACAGGGCGCTGCTGTCGGCGCTGTTCATCAACCTGTACCGGGACGAGCCGCTGTTCCACCTGCCGTTCCAGCTGCTGACCTGCCTGATGGAGATAGACGAGCAGTTCACCGCCTGGCGCTACCGCCACGCCCTGATGGTGCAGCGCATGCTGGGCTCCAAGATAGGCACGGGCGGCTCCAGCGGCCACGATTACCTCAAGCGCACCACCGAGACCAACCGCTTCTTCAAGGATCTCTACGCCGTATCCACCTACCTGCTGCCCAAGCACGCCCTGCCGGCGCTGCCGAACGAGGTCAAGCGGGAGCTGGGTTTCCATTTCCAGGGCTTGAAATAAGAAGCCATGTCGGTCGGCAGCTGCCTGGATCAAAGGAGGCGAGCGGGAGCTGGGTTGCCATTTCCAGGGCATCAAGTAGCGACAAGTGACCATTGAAAAGGGGCCTTATGGCCCCTTTTTCACACCAGCTCCATGGCGGCCCGGAACAGCAGCAGGTGCAGATCCACCACCTTCTGCAGATCGCGCTGGTAGCCGCCGCCTATGACCCCGGCCACCGGCACCTCGGCCTGCCGGCACAGCCCCAGCACCAGGCGATCCCGGGCCAGCACGCCCCGGGTCGATACCTGGAAATGGCCCAGCTCGTCGTCCACATGGATGTCGACGCCGGCGTCATACAGCACCAGATCCGGCTGGTAGAGGCGCAGGCTCTGGCTCAGGGCCTGCTCGACGGCGGCCAGGTAGGCGTCGTCACCGGTGCCGCAGTCCAGGGCCAGATCCCAGTCTGAGTCGGGCTTTCGGGCCGGGTAGTTACGCATCGCGTGGATGGAGACGCTGATCACGTCAGGATGGTCGCCGACCATGGTGGCGGTGCCGTCGCCCTGGTGCACGTCGCAGTCGAAGATCAGCACCCGCCGCGCCTCGCCGCTGGCCACCAGCTCCTGGCCGGCGATGGCCAGATCGTTGAATATGCAGAAGCCGCCGCCTTGGGCGAAGTGGGCATGGTGGTAGCCGCCGGAAAGGTGCAGGGCCAGGCCATGGCTGAGGGCCTGGCGGGCCGTTTCCAGGGTGCCGGCCACCGAGGCCAGGGTGCGCTCGACCAGGGCCGGGCTCTGGGGAAAGCCGATGCGCCTTTCCATGCCGGCAGAAAGCGCCCGGGCCAGGAACTGCCGGCCGTAGTCCCGGCAGTGCCAGCGCAGCGGCAGTGTTTCGTCCGGCTCGGGCCGGACATAGCGGTGGGGCCGGCCGGCCAGCTCGGCCTCCAGGCATTCCCTGAGGCGCTGGTACTTGCCGATGGGAAAGCGATGCTTGGCCGGCAGCGTGAAGCTGTAGCTGGGGTGGTAGATCAGGGGCAGCATCAGCCTTGCTGCTTCAGCCAGGCCTTGAAGTTGGCCCTGCTCTTTTCATCAGCCTGCTGCCACCAGTATTTCAGCATCTGTTCCGCCTGGGGTGAGGGGTTGCCGAGCTGCTGGACCGGCTCGGTCCTGGGAGCGGGCGCCTGGCTGGGTTTGGCCGTGGCCAGGGCCTTGCCCTGGCGCTCGAGTACGAAGCGAGGCGCCTTGGCAAAGGCCTTGATGGCCTCGGCGTCCGCCAGCCCGGGCGTGGTCAGCAGGTACTCACCCTCGGCGGGGATGCTCAGCTCGACCCAGATCTCGTTGGAACGCACCGTCTCGTGGTCCTCGAAGCCTTCCTCCACCAGGGTCTTGAAACTGGCCTTGAGGCGGTGTTGGCCCGGGGCCAGCTGCAGCTGCTCGGTCTTCTTCCACAGGTAATTGGCTACTTCCTGGTCGTCCACCTGGTGGACATAGACCTCGTCGGCCAGCTTGATATTGGCGGCCAGGGCCAGGGACGGCAGCAGGGCCAGGGTGGTAAGCAGTGTTTTCATCATCCTCTCCAGGCACTTTCCAGTGCCGCCAGGCGTTCTTCCAGTTCGGTGATGGCCTGGCGACATCGGCCCAGGCGCTGGTACAGCTTGAGTATTTCACCCTGCTGTTTCACTGTCATGACACTGTCATCTTTTAGCTGGCGGATCCGGCCCAGCAGGCGCTGCTCGAACTCCCAGTACTGGGCCAGCTGGCCGTAGAGGGGCTGGTAGCGGCCCACCAGGGCCCTGGCCGCCTTGTGCCAGCGCTTGGGGCTGGTGGCATCGGCCAGCTGGTGCTGGGCCATGGCCCGCTTGAGGGCGGTGAACTGGTCCTCGATGCGTGCCAGGCGCCGGGTAAGGGCCTCCGGGCTGAGGCTGTGCAGCTGTTCGGCCAGTTGCGCCAGGTTCTGTTCCAGCTCCATGGCATAGGGTGTGAAGGCCCGGCCGTTGCCGTGGAAGAGCCCCCGGGGAAAGAGCGGCCGGCCCACCTCGGCCAGCTTGCCCCTGAGCTCCCTGGCCCTGTCCAGGGTTCCGGCCTCCTCGGCCAGCTGGCGGCAGGCGGCCCTGAGTTTGTCGATCAGCGGTTGGTTCACCAGGCCTCCCAGGCCAGCTTGGCGGCCATGACGATCACCACGGCAATGAACACCGGGCGGATGAAGCGGCCGCCAAAGTGAATGGCGGAATGGGCGCCGAGCCAGGCGCCGACCATCAGGGCCGCCCCCATGGCCAGGCCCAGGGCCCAGTGGATATGGCCCAGCACCGCGAAGGTGACCAGGGAGACGCCATTGGAGATGAAGTTCATCACCCGGGCCAGGCCGCTGGCGTGGAGGATATCCAACCGATACAGGGCCAGGGTGGAGACGGTCCAGAACGAGCCGGTGCCGGGGCCGAAGGCGCCGTCATAGGTGCCGAGCAGGCCGCCCTGCAGGCCCTGCTTGAGCTTGAGGCGGTTGCCCCTGGGCAGGGCGTGGTGGCCGTCTTCGACCCTGGGCATGAACAGGGTATAGAGGGCGGTGGCGAAGATGGCCACCGGCAGGGCCTTTTCCAGCCACTCTGCCCTGAGCCAGTCCACCATCAGGGTGCCGAAGATGGCGCCCAGGGCCGTGCCCAGGGCGGCCAGGGCCCAGAGGCTGGGATCGAACAGCTTGCGGCGGTAGAAGGTCCAGCCGGCGGTGGCGGAGCCGAAGGTGGCGGCCAGCTTGTTGGTGCCCAGGGCCATATGGGGCGGCAGGCCGGCGGTGAGCAGGGCCGGCACCGTCAGCAGGCCGCCGCCACCGGCGATGGCGTCGATAAAGCCGGCCAGGGCCGCCACCAGGGGCAGCCAGAGCCAGAGCTGGCCGTCGATAACCAGTTCGGTCATGGGGTTTCAACTTCTCGTGTGAAGGGGGGCAGGGCATCCAGCAGCTGGCGGCCGTAGCGGCGGCTGATCACCCGCCGGTCGAACAGCACTATGGTGCCATAATCGCTCTCGCTGCGCAGCAGCCGGCCGGTGGCCTGGACCAGGCGGCGGGCGGTCTGGGGCAGGGCGATCTCCATGAAGGGGTTGCCGCCGCGCTTCTCGATGAATTCGGCATGGGCCTGATCCACGGGGGAATCGGGCACCGCAAAGGGCAGTTTGGTGATCAGCAGCTTGGTGAGCAGCTCGCCCTTGAGATCCAGGCCTTCGGAGAAGGAACCGGTGCCGAACAGTATGGAGCCCTGGCCCTGCTCCCGGCGCAGCCTGTGGGCCTCCAGCATGGCCTGGCGGTTCTCCCGGCCCTGGACCAGGGGCGGGTGGGGCAGCTTGTGGCCACACTTTTCCAGCACCGCCTGCATCTGCCAGTAGCTGGCGAAGAGCACCAGGGTGCCTTCGTCTTCCTTTATATAGGAAGGCAGCAAGGCCGCCAGGCGTTCGGTGAATTCGGCCTGCTGGGGCTCGGCGTCGATGCCGGCCACCACCAGGGTGGCCTGGTTGGGATAGTCGAAGGGGGCGGGCACGTCCAGGTAGCGACAGCCCTTGATGGGCGTCAGGCCGGCCTCCATGGCGAAGTGCTTGAAGCCCTGGTGGGTCCTCAGCGTGGCCGAGACCAGCACGGCCCCGGCGCAGCGGTTCCACAGCTGGTGACGGAGCTGTTCGGAGACACTGATGGGGGAGACGCACAGGGACAGGTCGTCCTTGTGCACCGCCACCCACTTGGCCCAGGGTGCCTGCCTGCCTTCGGCCTTGTGGTTGAGGCCCTGCCAGAGCTTTTGCAGCACCTCGACCCTGTCCAGGCCCTCGGCCAGTTGGCTTTGCAGCCGGGTCAGCACCGCATCGCCCGTGGCTTGTTCGGCCAGGGGCGCCAACACCTTGTTCAACTGCGTCACCAAGCGGCCGGCGGCGCCGCTCTGATCCTCGGCCAGGGCGGCCAGCCAGTCCGGCAGTTCCCCTTCCGGGAAACGATAACCTGCCTCGGTGAGCCAGGGCTGCTTGCCCAGCCAGCGGTAGACGTCCTGGTGGGCGCCGGCCAGTTCCTGGCAGAGATCCTGGGCGCTCATGGCCGGCCCTACCAGGCTGTCCCGCTTCAGCTGGCCCATGACCTCGTCCAGCCAGCCGGGGATCCTGGTCAGCCAATCCCTGCTGGCCAGCAGCCGGGCCTCCACGGCGGCGAAACGCCTGGCCGTTTCCGGCAGGTGATGGGCCTCGTCGATGACATAGAGACAGTCTTCCGGCTCCGGCAGCAGGCTGCCGCCCCCCAGGGCCAGATCGCTCAGCAGCAGGTGATGGTTGACCACCCAGATATCGGTGCGCTCCAGATCGCGGCGGCTCTGGTGGTAGGGGCAATGCTGGTGGAGGCTGGAGGCGGCCGAACAGCTCAGCTTGTCGGAGGCGATCCTGGCCCAGGTGGCATCTTCGATGGGCTGGGGCCAGTGATCTCGATCACCATTCCAGCTATTTTTCTCCAGTGCCGATCTCAGCTTTTTGAACAGGCTGAGCTCCGCCTGGCTGGCGGCAAACAGCTCGCCCTGGCCGGCCGCCTGCAACGCCAGCTTCTCCCGGCAGCAGTATCTTTGCCGGCCTTTCAGCAGCCGGAAACTGAAGTCGATGCCGCTTTCCTTGGCCAGCAGCGGCAGATCCTTTTCCACCAGCTGTTCCTGCAGCGCCACCGTCGCCGTGGCCACCACCAGCTTGCGGCCGTGGCCCTTGGCAAGGGGCAGGGCGGAGAGCAGGTAGGCCAGGGACTTGCCGACGCCGGTGCCGGCTTCGGCGACCAGGATCCGCTCTTGTCTGTGGTACTCGCCGGCCAGGGTTTTTGCAATCTCGGCAATGAGTTGCGTCTGGCCCGGCCTGGGTTTGTAGCCGGGCAGGGCCTGGGAGACCTGCTTGTGGGCGGCGCGGATCTGCTTCTTGAGGGCGTCGGAAAGCACGGCAAACCTGGGGTGGAATTAGGGTGCGCCCAGTGTAGAGCTTCGGCGACACGATGCAACAGTATGGGCGAGCGGTCGGCTTTTAAAAGAGCGCCTTTTATTGGGGCCAAGGGAAGGCAATTTCTAATCGCCAATCCGGATGTGCCAACCGCTTAAAAAAACGGCTTCTGTCCAATCCCTCAATGAACCGTGAAATTTCACCGGGCCACCGGCCTTGTACACAAGGCTTTGTTGAATTGTTTGCCTTTGCGGTGCTGTTGTTTTTTATATGTAAAAACCCTGTTGACCATGCTCGCGGCCTGTGTTTATAGTTGTGTCGACGGTTGGGCTATGCCCACAAAATGTTAACGGTCGCAATATAAGTGGCCGGACTAAGAAGCCATGTAAATGGTCCAGGGAGAAAAACCTATGTATCGCAATAAGGTCGCGAACTCCGTTCGCTGGGCGCTGCTTGCCGGTGCCGCCACTACTGCTTTCGCCATGCCGGCCGCTTTTGCTGCCGACGAAGGTGCTGAAGACGTAGAACGCATTGAAGTTACCGGTTCCCGCATCAAGCGTACCGACCTCGAAGGCGCCAGCCCCGTTGTTGTCATCAGCTCCGAAGACATCGAAGCTGGCGGTTACAACTCCGTTCAGGAAGTGCTGGGCAGCCTGACTCAAAACTCCGGTGGCTCCCTGAGCACCCAGGAAATCCACGGCTTCACCCCCGCCGCCAGTGGTGTAAACCTGCGTGGCGCCGGCCTGGGCCGCGTGCTGATCCTCATCGACGGCAAGCGTGTACCCAAGTACCCCTTCGGTGCCGGTGGTACCGACAACTTCATCGATACCGCCAATATGCCCCTGGGCGCCATTGAGCGTATCGACGTCCTGACCTCCGGTGCGTCCGCCATCTACGGTTCCGACGCCATGGGCGGTGTAATCAACATCATCCTGAAGAAGGACTTCGAAGGCGTTGCGACCAAGGTCCGCGCCAGCGACACCGATGCCGGTGGCAAAGAGCAGTTCCAGGCTTCCCTGCTGGTAGGCGCCGCCTCCGACAAGGGTAATGTCACCTTCTTCCTGGAGCACGACAACAAGAGCCGCCTGAAGGCGTCTGAGCGTGACAACTTCGACGTGGGCACCGACCTGGCCTTCAACCACCCCTTCTCCTCCTTCAGCTCCTACGGCATCAGCCTGCGTAACGCCGGTTCCACCGTGCTGCAGACCCTGAGCCCGGAAGAGTGTGAAGAGCGTGGCCTGCAGTTCTGGGACTACGGTCGCAGCAACGTTGGCGGTGTTTGTGGCTTCGACCGTACCAGCATGCGTGACCTCTATCCTGCGAGCGAGCGCACCTCCGCCATGGTCAAGTTCAACTATAACCTGAGCGACGACCACGAGCTGTACGGCCGCCTGGACTGGACCAACGCGTCCTCCACCACCCGCATCGAGCCGATGCCGGTCAACGACTACACCTATGTTGTGGCCGGTGACGAAGTCACCATCAGCTCCGACCTGTCTGGCGAGTCCAAGACCTTCGACAAGGCCACTGCCTTCGGTGGCGACTTCGCCTCCCTGGGTGATGGCGAGTACTTCTACACCCGTCGTATGATGGAATTCGGCCACCGCCGTGCCGACTTCACCACCAACAACTTCAGCTTCGTTTCCGGTGTTCAGGGTCTGCTGACCGAAGACATCGACTACGACTTCTCCTGGCAGTTCTCTCGTCAGAAGATCGACGAGCGCAACAGCGGCTACGCTTCTGCCGGCCTGTACTTCGAGTACCTGACCAGTGGTGAGAACGGTCGTTCCCAGTTCGACGTGATGACCGCGGAAGAAGTGGCCCAGGCTGCTTACAAGCCCTTCCGTGCTGGTGAGTCCAGCCTGACCGGCTTCAGCTTCGACATCAGCGGTCTGCTGTTCGACCTGCCTGCCGGTGAAGTTGGCTTCGCCGCCGGTGCCGAGTACTACCGCGAGTGGTTCTCCGATGAGAGCGACTCCGAGTCCGCCAAGAACAACATCCTGTCCACCGGTGGTGCTTCCGGTTCTGGCGCCCGCGACCAGAAAGCCATCTACGCCGAGGTTGAGATCCCCGTCCTGGAGAACCTGACCTTCAACGTGGCCGGTCGCTACGATGACTACAGCGACTTCGGTGGCGAGTTCAGCCCGCAGCTGACCCTGAGCTACCGTCCCATCGACGACCTGCTGCTGCGTGCCCTGTGGACCGAGACCTTCCGTGCCCCGGACATGATGCGCGTCTACGGCGACCCGTCTCTGGGCTTCTCCCAGGTTACCGACCCCTTCGCCTGTACTCAGATTGGCGGCACCGTGGGTGACCCGGACGGCGATCCGGTCTGTTCCGGCGAGCACTATGTTGAAGTGCTGACCGGTCCGAACCCCGACCTGGATCCGGAAGTGGGTGAGAACTGGAACATCGGTGCCGTGTACACCCTGGCTACCGATATCGGTGAGTTCGACTTCTCTATCGACTACTGGGAGATGGAGATCGAGGACATCGTTAACGACCTCGCCACTCAGACCATCCTGACCAACTTCGAGACCTACAACGAGTTGATCGAGCGTGACGCTATTGGCCAGGCCGTACGTGTCAACAACACTGCCCAGAACGTTTCCTTCCGTGAAACTGCCGGTATCGACCTGACCGTTGGCTACCGCAAGGGTACCGACCTGGGTGACTTCAGCGTCAACGTGACCGGTTCCTACCTGGACAAGTGGGATGAGCAGTTCGACGTCAACTCCGACGTTGTCGACCAGCTGAGCACCACCAACGTGCCGGAGTGGAAGATCAACACCAACCTGGGTTGGTCCTACGACAAGTTCGCCGCCAACATCCTGATCCGTTACACCGACGAGATGAACGGCGTCAACGCGTCTGACTTCGAAGACGTTTCCCACGAGGACTTCCCGTTCTCTCGCAAGATCGACAGCTACACCCTGGTGAACCTGTCCATGAACTACTACGCGACCGAGAACCTGTCCTTCCAAATCGGTGTTAACAACGTCTTCGACGAAGGTCCGAACGTTGACTACACCGACTTCGGCTGGCCGCACTACCCCCGCGAGTACACCGACCCCACTGGTCGTGAGTACTACGGTGTAGTTGAGTACCAGTTCTAAGTGACCTAGTTCACAAAGACGGAATGTCAAGTCAACGGGCCTCCCTAGGAGGCCCGTTTTTTTTGGTTTAGAGGCCGGTCGGGGTGCCGTCGTCGTGTTGACACCTTGTTACATATCTGGAATTATCCGAAGTCGGTACATCTGGCTACCTGGCTTCGATGTGCCTATACAGAGCCCCTGCCGCAACGGCGGTCAGGGAATAAATAACGATAAGACGTTGGTTGGGAACTATGTCCAGACTAAGCAAGAGAAGCACACTAGCTGCGGCTCTGGCCGGTGCGCTTGCCGTAGCCAGTACTTCCGCATTTGCGGCCGATCCTCTTGTCTCTTCTCAGCAAGTAGAGAAGCAAATCAATGACGCCGCCGCGGCCTCGCAAGCCAAAATTGACCGCCTTTCTGATCAAACTCGCGACATCGTCGGTGAATACCGTGCCGTGGTTGCTGAGACAGAGAACCTCAAGGTCTACAACGATCACATCGCCAAGCTGATCGACAGCCAGATGAAAGAGGTTGGCAACTTCGAACGCCAGATTGCCAACATCACCAAGACACAGCAGGGCCTGGTCCCGCTGATGTACAAGATGATCGACACCCTGGAGCAGTTCGTTGCTCTGGACCTGCCTTTCAAGAAGGAAGATCGTGTTAATCGTGTCGCCAAGCTGCGTGACATGATGGAAGACTCTTCCGTTTCCACTTCCGAAAAGTACCGTCAGGTCATGGAAGCCTATCAAATCGAAGTGGAGTACGGCTCCAAGATCGATACCTACAAAGGCACCCTGGATCTGAACGGCAAAGAGCTGTCTGTTGACTACTTCTACATGGGCCGTATTGCCTTCATCGCCATGTCCGGCGACGGCAAGCACGCTTGGCGTTGGGACAAGGCCTCCGAAGGCTGGGTAGAACTGGGCGAGGAATACCTCTCTTCCATCGAAGAGGCCATGAAGCTGGCTAACAACGCCGCCGTTCCGAACCTCCTGAAACTGCCTGTAGAAGCACCGGAGTCCGCAGAATGAAAACCGTATTGAAGAGTGTTGTACTGGCGGCCGCCGTCGCCCTGTCCGCTCAGCCGGTGCTGGCCGCGGACGCCCCCAAGGCGAAGAACCTGGAAGAACTGCTGCAGCAGGTGAAGAAAGATCGCCTGTCCGAAGGCCGCATCAACAAGCAGCGTGAGCAGGAGTTCCTGTCCGAGCGTGCCGACAAGCAGGCCCTGCTGCGTAAGGCCAAGGCCGAACTGGCTGCGGAGAAGAGCCGCGGTGAGCAACTGGCCGCCGACTTCGCCGAGAACGAGAAGACGCTGTCTCAGCTGGAAGAAGAGCTGACCCTGGCCGTTGGTAACCTGGGTGAGGCCTTCGGTATCGTTCGTCAGGTGGCTGGCGACCTGAACTCCCGCTTCCAGAACTCCATCATCTCCGCCCAGTTCCCGGGTCGTGAAACACTGATGTCCGAGCTGGCCCAGACCAAGGACCTGCCGGAGCTGCCCCAGCTGGAAGAACTGTGGTTCGCCCTGCAGCAGGAAGCGACCCAGTCCGGCAAGATCGTCAAGTTCAGTGCCGAAGTCAGCACCAACGAGGGCGAGAAGGTTACCCAGGACGTGGTCCGTGTTGGTGCCTTCAACCTGATGAACGAAGACGAGTACCTGGTCTACAGCTCTGACAACCAGGCAATCACCGAGCTGGGCCGCCAGCCCGAAGCCCACTTCGTGTCTTCCGTGAAGAACTACATGGGCGAAGGCGCCGGCGTACACCCGCTGTACGTTGACCCTTCCCGCGGCACCATCCTCAGCCTGCTGACCACCAAGACTACCCTGGGTGAGTACTACGAGGCCGGTGGCATCGTTGGTTACATCATCACAGGCGTACTGCTGCTGGGCCTGCTGATCGTGCTGGAGCGCCTGCTTGTGCTCAGCGCCATCGGCGGCAAGATCCGCAAGCAGCTGAAGTCCGACGTGGCCGACGAGTCCAACCCCCTGGGGCGCATCATCAAGGTCTACGAGAACAACCGCAACGTTGACGTCGAGACCCTGGAGCTGAAACTGGACGAGGCCATCCTCAAGGAAACCCCGCGCATCGAGCGTGGCGTCAGCGTCATCAAGATCCTGGCCGCCATCGCCCCGCTGTTGGGTCTGCTGGGTACCGTTACCGGTATGATCGCCACCTTCCAGTCCATCACCCTGTTCGGTACCGGTGACCCCCGTGTCATGGCCGGTGGTATCTCTACCGCCCTGGTAACCACGGTACTGGGCCTGGTTGCCGCTCTGCCCCTTATCTTCCTGCACTCCATCGTGTACGCACGTAGCCAGGCTCTGATCCACGTGGTTGAAGAGCAATCCGCCGGCATCATCGCTGCCCACGCGGAGAAGGAGAATAAGTAATGATGCTTTTCCTGATGGAAATCTGGGAGTCTGTCAGGGATTTTATGAACACCGGCGGCGACGTCCTTTGGCTGGTTGCCGGTGCGCTGTTCATCATGTGGTCGCTCATGATCGAGCGTTACTGGTACCTCAGTGCGGTCTTTCCCAAGGAAATGAAACGCATTGTTGGTGACTGGGACGCTCGTGCCGACACCACATCCTGGTATGCGCATAGAATCCGTGAGGCCTGGATCTCCCAAGCCCAAGTGAAATTGCAAGCGCGTATGCAGCTCATCAAGACACTGGTGGCAATCTGCCCCTTGATGGGTCTCCTCGGCACAGTTACCGGCATGGTAGCCGTGTTCGAAGTCATGGCGCAGATGGGTACGGGTAACCCCCGTCTGATGGCATCCGGCATCTCCATGGCCACCATCCCGACCATGTCGGGCATGGTCGCCGCCCTGTCCGGTGTCTTTTTCAGCTCCCGTCTGGAAGCCAAGGTCAAGGTGGCGGAACACCGCCTCATTGACAGCATGCCGCATCACTGAATGAGAGAGTAGCTATGGCACGTAAACGTGTACGGCAGGAAGAAGAAGCCGCCATCGATATGACCCCGATGCTGGACATCGTGTTCATCATGCTGATCTTCTTCATCGTGACCACCTCCTTCGTCAAGGAGTCGGGCCTGGACGTCAACCGTCCGACCGCGGCCACTGCCACCAAGAAGAAATCCGCCACCATCTTCATCGGTATCTCCGAGAATGGTGAGGTAATGATGGAAAAGCGTAACGTTGACGTAGAGCGCGTTCGCGCCAACGTCGAGCGTATGCTGGCCGAGCAACCCGAGGCTTCGGTCATCATCCAGGCCGACCGGAACGCCAAGCATGGCATCGTGGTCGAAGTGATGGACCAAGTCAAAGCCGCCGGAATCGACAAGATTTCCGTCGCAGCGGAGAACAAGTGATATGGCACGTACCTTAGCAAGTATTTTGCTTGGGATTGCCGTCACCTTTGGGCTGTTCTACTTCATGGCTTTTCTAGTCTCAGGTGGTGGTGAGAAGTTCAAGGAAATTGAACCCTTGCCGCCCATTGAGATAGTAATGAACGAGCCGGAGGATGACCCTCAGCGCAAGACCCGGCAAATTCCCAAGAAGCCGCCACCGCCTAAGCAGCCGCCGAAGCCGATGAAGGCTATCCCGGACGAGCCGAGCAAGCCCCAGCAGCAGATGCAGCAGTTGGATCTGCCCAAGCTGGACCTGGCTGCCCGCGGTTCCGGTCCCGGCATAGGTGCTCCCAGCATCGGCCAGGGCCTGGGTGGCGACGGCGAAGCCACGCCCATCTTCCGGATCGATCCCAAGTATCCGGTGGAAGCGGCCCGTGATGGCCGTGAGGGCTGGGTATTGCTGCAGTTCACCATCAACGAGGTGGGCGGTGTCGAGGACATTTCCGTCATCGATGCGGAGCCCAAGCGTCTCTTCGACCGTGAAGCCAGGCGCGCCCTCAAGAAGTGGAAGTACAAGCCCAAGATCGTTGACGGCAAGCCCGTTAAGCAGCCGGGCATGAAAGTGACCCTGGACTTTAACCTGGAGGGCAAAAAGTAATGAAGATGACCAAACTCGCGTCTTCACTGCTGGCTGTCCTGGCCCTGAGCACCGGCGTCCTGGCGATGCCTTCTCAGGCCATTGCTGCCGAAGAAGCCAAGCCGGAAAGCCAGGTGGTTCAGGTCAAGAAGGTCGCCAAGCGTAAAACCCGTACCCTCAGCCAGTCTGCGGGCAAAAAGGTTTCCAAGGCCTTTGATCTCTTTACCGAAGAAAACTACAAGGGCGCGCTGGATGTCCTGCTTGATCTGGATCCCAGAGACGGTTACGACAAGGCCTATGTGTACCGCTTTATCGGCACCCTGTACTACTACACCGAGCAGCATGACAAGTCTTTGCGCTACCTGAAGGAAGCCGCCGACATGGACGTGCTGAACCAGGCTGAGCAGGAAGGTACGCTCAAGCAGGTGGGTGACATGTACGCCCAGGCCGAGAAGTGGCGTGACGCCATGAAGTACTACTACAAGTGGATGGATTTCTCCGGCAAGGAAGATCCTGACGTTTGGGTACGGATTGCCAACGCCCACTACAGCCTCAAGGAGCTGGACAAGGTTATCCCGGTCGCCGACAAGGCCATCGCCCGCTACAAGAAACCCAACAAGAACCCTTATGTTCTGAAGGTGGCTTCTTACTTCGAGCGCAAGATGTACAAGCCTGCCTCCAAGGTACTGGAAGAGCTGGTACGCATCGAGCCCAAGGAGAAGCGCTGGTGGGTCCAGCTAGCGACCATGTATGTGCTGCTCAACGACAACGTCAAGGCATTGGCAACCTACGATCTGGCCTACAAGCAGGGCTTTATCAACAAGGAAACCGAAGCCAAGGCGTTGGCCCAGCTGTTTGCCAGCCAGGAAGTGCCATACAAGTCAGCCAAGCTGCAGGAGGAATTCCTCAAGGCAGGTATCCTCAAGGCCGATGAGAGCAGCTACAGCACTCTCGCCAACACCTGGCACAGTGCCAAGGAGTTGGACAAGGCCATCGAGTACTATGGCAAGGCTGGTGAAGCCGGTAATAACGGCAAGTACTTCCTGAAACAGGGCAACCTGCTGCTGGAACAGGAAAAGTACCAGGCCGCCCAGGCTGCACTAGGCAAGGCCATTGCGGCAGGTGATCTGCGTCAACCTGGTCGTGCTCATCTGGCCCTGGCCCAGGCCTATTTCTTCCAGCAGAAGTACCTGGATGCCATCAAGGAACTTCGCCTGGCCAAGAAGTATGACGACGCCCGCAAGACCGCCGTCAGCTGGGAAGGTTATGTCCGGGAAGAGGCTGGCCGTAAAGGTGTCAAGCTGTAAAATGCTTGAAGCAAGCATCAAAAGCCCCCAGTTATTGGGGGCTTTTTTGTAAGGGAAAAGGAATGAAACGAGTTGCATACCTGCTGGCCGCGGTGGTACTGAGCGGCTGTGGAGGCGAGCCCGAGCCTAAGGCCAAGCCGGCAGGGCTTAATGAGTTGGTGGAAGGGTACTTTGACCAAAGCCTGGCGCTGCAGCCCATGACCGCCACTTTGGTGGGTGAATCCAGATTCAATCACGTGTTTGGCAACGGCTATAGCGAGGCTGCCCTAGAGACTGCCGAGGCAATGGATAAGGCCGCCCTGGAGGGTCTTTCCACCGTTGACAGAGACAGTCTCTCCGGCAGCGACAAGCTCAGCTACGACATGTTCCTCTGGGAGCTGAAACTTGCCGAGCAGGGCCGCCAGTTTCCTTTCTACATGCTGCCGGTCAACCAGTTTGGCAGTGATCTGATGACCTTCTTCCAGCTTGGTTCCGGCAGCAGTGCCCAGCCCTTTGATTCGCTTGAGGACTACGAGCGCTTTGCACTGCGTGCCGAAGGTCTGCCGGCCTGGATAGATACCGCCATCATGCGCATGCGCCAGGGAATGGAAGACGAGGTCACCTTGCCCCGGGTCTTGGTCGAGCGGGTGATTGAACAGCTGCGTCCCCATCTGGTCAGTACACCCGAGCAGAGCCTGTTGTGGAGCCCGGTAGCCTCCCTGCCTTTAGGGCTGGGGGAAAGCCGCAGCGGCATCGAGGGCCGTTACAGCAAGCTCATCATGGGAACGGTCGTGCCGGCCTTGACGCGTTTCAGCCACTTCCTCGACAAGGAATACCTGCCTTCGGCGCGTGCCAGTAGCGGCCTTTGGGATCTGCCCAACGGCAAGGCCTGGTATCGCCACCAAATCAAGGTCCACACCACCACGCAAATGACCGCCGACCAGATCCACCGGCTGGGACTCAAGGAAGTGGCCCGGATCCACGATGAAATGCGCCAGATCCAGCAGCAGTTGGGCATCAAGGGGGGGCTGCGCGACTTTCTCAACCACATGGCCACGGAGCCCGGCTATTTCTTTGCCGAGCCGGAACAGCTGGTGGCCGGCTACGAGGCCCTTAAGGGTGATATCAACGCCCTGCTGCCGGCCTATTTCGATCTGATGCCAAGGGCCGACTACGAGGTTCGAGAGGTGGAAGCCTACCGGGCCAAGTCCGCCGCCGGGGCTTCCTATGAGCCACCGGCCATTGATGGCTCCAGGCCCGGCATCTTCTATATCAACACCTACAACCTCAAGGCGCAGCCGAAATGGGGCATGACCACCCTCAGCCTGCATGAGGCGGCCCCCGGCCATCACTTCCAGATAGCCCTGCAACAGGAGCTGGAAGGCCTGCCCCGGTTCCGCCGTTTCAACTATTCCACCGCCTTTGTTGAGGGCTGGGCACTCTACGCCGAATACCTGGGCATCGAAATGGGGCTCTTTGCCGATCCCCTGCAGCATTTCGGCAAGCTCAGTGACGAGCTGCTCAGGGCCATGCGCCTGGTGGTTGACACCGGACTTCATGCCAAGGGCTGGAGCCGGGAGCAGGCCATTGCCTATATGCTGGAAAGCTCGGCCATGGCCGAGTCCGATGTCAGGGCGGAGGTGGAGCGCTACATGGCCCTGCCCGGGCAGGCCCTGGCCTACAAGGTGGGCCAGCTGAAAATCCTGGCGCTGCGACAGCACGCCCAAGAGGCTCTCGGCGATAAATTCGACATCAGACAATTCCACCGGCAGGTGCTGGGGCAGGGGGCCATGCCCCTGGCGCTGCTGGAACAGCGTATCGACGAATGGATCCAGTCCCGACCAGGTTAAATTAAGGTGTAAAAGCAAAGGCCTTCCTGTTTTAGGAAGGCCTTATTTTTTGGGTTGTTGTTGAGCGCATTTTTTAAACGCTTTGTCTCGGATAGGAGACTTTGGTTATTTTTTGTAAAGCCCTCTGGTTTACACGTATCGCTTTGAGTTAAAAGGAAAAAGCGCCGAGGTGAAACATTGGCAAAACCAAATCGCATCCTTGGTGCAACCTTATCTTGTCAGTTGGTAAACATAAATAACCTTTTATATCAATGGCTTAGATTGACAATATCAGTTTGATGACAGAGTATCTCTGACGGTTTTTAATAACCAAATAACAACACAACCATAAATCCTAGTCGTAGCGAACGCCCGTTCGCTTTAGGGAGAAATGTCATGACGTCTAAGAACCAACTGGCTTATGCGGTCAAGCTCGCCCTCTTTGCCGGCGCAGCGTCTGCCGTAACGGCCCCCACCTTTGCTGCCGACAGCGTCGAAGACGTAGAACGCATCGAAGTCACCGGCTCTCGTATCAAGCGCACCGACATGGAGAATGCCTCTCCTGTTGTTGTGGTTTCTGCCGAAGAAATTGCCGCCCGTGGTTTCAGCACCGCCCAGGACGTGCTGGATGCCCTGACCCAGAACTCCGGTGGCTCCCTGACCCAGCAGGAGTCTTTCGGTTTCACCCCGGCCGCTTCCGGCGTTAACCTGCGCGGTGTTGGCCTGGGCCGGTCCCTGACCCTGATCGACGGCAAGCGCGTACCCAAGTACCCCTTCGCCGCCGGCGGCGCCGACAACTTCACCGATACCGCCAACATCCCGGCCGGTGCCATTGAGCGCATCGAAGTCCTGACCACTGGTGCTTCCGCCATCTACGGCTCCGACGCCATGGGCGGCGTTATCAACATCATCCTCAAGAAGGAAGTTGAAGACACCATCGTCAAGCTGTACGGCTCCACCACCGACGACGGCGGCAAGGAAACCGGCAAGATCAGCATCCTGAGCGGTGTTTCCGGTGAAGACGGCCGCATGCTGTTCTTCCTTGAGCACGAAAACCGCAACAAGCTGATGGCCAGCGATCGTGGCTTCCTGGGCAGCGACCTGGGCGATGGCCACCCCCGTGGCAACTACAGCTCCTATGGTGCCAGCCTGCGCAACGCCGACGGCGATGTCGTCAAGACCCTGTCCGCCGAGGAGTGTGCCGAGCGTGGCTTCCAGTGGACAGGTAGCAACTGTGGCTTCAACCGCTCCTCCATGCGTCAGCTGCTGCCCGATGCCGACCGCACCTCTTTGATGCTGAAGTTCAACAAGGAGCTGGGTTCCGATCACGAGCTGTACAGCCGTGTTGACTACACCCACTCCAACGTGGCCAACCGCGTCGAGGCCATGCCCCTGGACGACTACCTGTTCACCGTCAACGGCGGCCAGGTCACCGTCACCCCGGACGTGGCCAACTCCTCCCTGAGCCAGAGCTACGATCAGGCTACCGCCTTCAACGGCGACTTCGTGGGCCTGGCCGACGGTGAGTACTACTACACCCGTCGCGCCGTGGAATTCGGTCCCCGCGCTTCCGACTTCACCACCAACAACTTCACGCTGTTGACCGGTATCAAGGGCTACCTGGGTGACTACGAGTACGACACCTCCTGGAGCTTCTCCCGCCAGAAGGTCGACCGTGAAGGCTCCGGCTACGCCACCGTCGACGGTTACTTCAAGTACCTGACCTCCTGCGAGAACGGCTGCTCCCAGCTGCTGGCCGTGACCGACGAGCAGGTGGCCATGGCCGCCTTCCAGCCCATGAAGAAGGGCGAGTCCTCCATGGTCAGCTGGAACGCCGGTATCAGCGGCGATCTGTTCGATCTGGATGCCGGTACCGTGCAGTTCGCCGCCGGCCTGGAAATGAACAAGGAATGGTTCTTCGACCGCTCCGACTCCTTCTCCATCAACGGCGAAGTGCTGAGCACCGGTGGTGCCGCAGGTGAAGGTTCCCGTAAGCAGTACGCCGCTTACACCGAAGTGGCCGTTCCCGTCATGGAAAATCTGACCGCCACCCTGGCCGGTCGCTACGACCACTATGACGATGCTTCCGATGTGGGTGGTGCCTTCTCTCCCCAGGTGGCCATCGAGTACCGCCCCATGGAAGACCTGCTGCTGCGGGCGCTGTGGGCCGAGACCTTCCGTGCCCCCGACATGCAACGCCTGTTCGGTGAGCCGACCCGCGGTTTCGTTTCCGACGTGGTTGACTTCCAGAGCTGTGCCCAGGACGGTATCGGTTTCGATGCCTGTGCCACCAACGAGGACTACCGCATCACCAGCGTCAACTCCATCTCCGGCCCCAACAACGAGCTGGAAGAGGAGACCGGTGAGAACTGGAACCTGGGTGTGGTCTACAACCTGAACGGTCTGGACATCTCCGTTGACGTCTGGAACGTCGAGATCGAGAACATCGTTTCCGACCTCAGCGTCAGCGACGTCTTCGAAAAGCACGAGATCTACGGCAACCTGATCGATCGTGACCCCGTCACCGGTCGTGTCACCGTCAACACCCAGGCCATGAACCTGGCCCGCCAGGAAGTGGCCGGTGTCGACCTGTCCCTGGGTTACCTGCTGGATACCGCTGCCCTGGGCTCCTTCAAGTTCAAGCTGGAAGGTACCTACAACAGCAAGTGGGAAGAGCAGGTCGCCGAAGGCTTCGAGGTCACCAACGAGCTGGCTCGCGGTGGCATCCCGCGCTGGCGCGCCAACTTCAGCACCCGCTGGGCGCCCACCGACACCCTGAGCACCACCGTCCTGGTCAAGTTCATCGACGAGCACAAGGCTGCCAACTACTACAAGTTCGGCACCCAGCCCGACTACAGCCTGCGTGTAGCCGAGCACTTCGAAGTGAACTGGAACGTCACCTACGACGTGCTGGACAGCGTGACCCTGGCCGCCGGTATCAACAACCTGTTTGACGAAGGTCCGGAAGTCGACAACACCCTCGGCTGGCCCTTCTACGACTCCAGCTACTACAGCCCCGTGGGTCGTGAGTTCTACGCCTCTGCCGAGCTGCGTTTCTAAGCACAGTCCGCAAACTAAAAAGCCCGCCGTCCGGCGGGCTTTTTTTATCCCTTGAGTTCCTGCATCAGCTGGCCGAACTGGTCCAGGTAGAGCTGCTGCTCCTTATCGGACAGGGCCTGCTCCGGGCAGGGATGCACCTCCACTATGATGCCGTGGGCGCCCACCGCCTTGGCGGCCTTGGCCATGGGCGCCACCAGATCCCGCCGGCCCACGGCGTGGCTGGGGTCGATGATCACCGGCAGGTGGGTCAGGGACTTCAAGAGCGGTACGGCACTCAAGTCCAGGGTGTTGCGGGTGGCGGTCTCGAAGGTACGGATGCCACGCTCGCACAGCATCACCTGCTGGTTGCCTTGGGCGAGGATGTATTCGGCGGCCCCCAGCAGCTCCTCTATGGAGGCCATCAGGCCGCGCTTGAGCAGTACCGGCCTGGTGGTCTTGCCCACTTCCTTGAGCAGGGCGAAGTTCTGCATGTTGCGGGCACCGATCTGCAGCACGTCGGCCTGCTCGGCGACCCTGTGCACGTCCTCGGTGTTCATCACCTCGGTGATGATGGGCAGGCCGCGGCGCTCGCCTGCCGCCTTGAGCAGGGCCAGGCCCTCGTAGCCCAGGCCCTGGAAGCTGTAGGGGTTGGTCCTGGGCTTGAAGCAGCCACCGCGCAGCAGCTGGGCGCCATGGCGGTGCACCGCCTCGGCGGCGGTTTCTATCTGCTCGGCGGACTCCACCGAACAGGGGCCGGCCATGGTGATGAAGTCGTCGCCGCCGATGACGGCATTGCCGACCCGGATCAGGGTGTCTTCGGCCTTGTGGTCACGGCTGTGCAGGGGGGCTTTCTTGCTGCTGGTCTTTATCTTGGCTTTGGGGGCGGGCTCGGCCTGGCTGTTGTCGGCCTCAAGCGGAACCTGTACCTGGGTCGGCCGCAGATCCTCGCTGGGGTAACAGCCCAGTACCTTGACGAAGCGGGTCAGGCGGGTCAGCTCCAGCAGGGCCTGCTGCATGGCCTCGGACTGCACATTGGCGGCCACGTCGATATAGAACAGCTCCTCCCAGGCGTTGCCGGGCATGGGCCTGGACTCAAGCTTGGTCATGGCGATGCCCTGGTTGCGCAGCACCAGCAGGGCTTCCACCAGGGCGCCGGCCTGCTGGCCGGTGGCCATGATCAGGCTGGTCTTGGCCGGCACCTGGGGCGCCACCTCCACCGGCTGGCGGGCCACCAGGATGAAGCGGCTGTGGTTCTCCTTCTGGTTGGCCAGGCGTCGTGCCAGCACCTTGAGGCCGTACAGCGCGCCGCCGCTGGCGCTGCCGATGGCGGCCACGCCTGGCTCCCCGGCCTCGGCCACCTTGAGCATGGCGTGGGCGCTGGATGGGCAATGGACCACCCGGCAGCCGGCCAGGGAGGCCAGGTACTGGGAGCATTGCTGCTCGACCTGGGGGTGGCAATAGAGGGTGTGGACCTGGCCGGGATCGGTGTCGTCGCCGCCCAGCAGGCAGTGATCCACGGCCTGGGTCAGCTCGCCGACCAGGGACAGGGAGGTGTGATTGAGCAGATCGAACACCTCGGTGATGGAGCCCGAAGTGCTGTTCTCTATGGGCAGCACGCCCAGTTCCGCCCGGCCCTGTTCCACCGCTTCCAATACGGCGGCGAAGCTGGGGCAGCTGTGTTCCTTGAGGCTGAGCCCCAGACGACCGGCATGGCTCTGGGCGGCCTGGTGTGAGTAGGAGCCTGCCGAGCCCAGGTAGGCCACGCTCAGGCTCTGCTTGGTCAGGGTACCGTTGTGGCTGGCCTGGAGATGGGCCTGCTGGGCCAGCACCGAATCCTCGATGATGCCGTGATAGAGGCGGGTGATGAAGTGGGGATCCAGGCCCTGCTGCTGCCCCTCCTTGATCAGGGCAATCAGCAGTTCTTCCTCCCGAGACCGGTCGCGAACCGGCAGCTGCTGGCCGACTTTCTGCTTGGCCACGGCCAGGGTGGCGGACTTGCGCTGGGCCAGCAGCTGCAGCAGTTGTTTGTCCAGGTCGGTGATCTGCTCTCTCAGGGCCTGTAATGTCATGGTCGTATCCTCATGGTCCATAAACGAAAAAGGCCTCCCGATTGGGAGGCCTTGCTGGTGTGTGCTGCGCTTTAGAAATGCACGACGCCACCGCCTCCCCGGGGGAAGGTGGTAAAAAAGAAGAAGGTGGCGGTCAGCTGGTGCATCTGCGGCTCTATTACGTTGCGATGCCTATAGCAATATCGCAGCCGCCATGAGATGGCAAACAATATTTACGAAAACGGCTAAAAATAATTTCATCGTGTGATTGACAAGGCGCCTGCTCTTTTAAGGCAAGGCACAAAAAAGCCGCCAGGTGGCGGCTTTTTATCCACTCTGGCAGTCGTTACACCTTTGGGTGGTGGGGTCGGAGTCCAGCAGCCTGGGCGGGATCTCGCTTTCGCAGTCGGCGCACAGGCCAAACAGGCCCAGATCCAGCTGGCAGAGGGCGGCCTCCACCCGGCCCAGTCGCTCGGTCAGGCCGTGCAGCTGGCGGTCGTGAAGGGCGTCGACGTATTGCTGAATACCGTCCAGGCCCTGTTGGCGCAGGGCATAGATCACCTTGTTGGCCACGCCCAGTTCGGTGAGGCGGGTGGCGGTTTGCGCGAGCAGGGTATTCTGCTCCTTTTCCAGTCGTTGGCGAAATTCGGTCAGCTGTGAAGCGGCCAACATGGGTTGTCTCCTGACAATGAGCACAGGATGGCAGTCTACGGCAGGCGCTGTCAGCAAAACCTGATCGACATCAAGCGGCCCTGGCTTTTCTCAGCTTGGCGAGGATGTCGTCCTTGTTCCTCAGGGTGCGGATCTGCTCGAAGAAGGCCTGGGCCTGGGGGTATTGCAGGCGCAGGAAACCCAGCCACTGCTTGATGCGGTTGGGATAGTAGAGGCCCTTGTCGCCGGCCAGCTCGAAATCGGAATACCTGTCCAGCAGCGCCAGCACCTGGACCCAGGGCAGGGCGGGGACGTCCTGTTTGATGACGGCGGCCAGGTTGGGCTGTGCCAGGGCACCCCGGCCCAGCATCAGATCCTGGCATTGGGATTGGGCCTGGCAGTTCAGGGCATCCTCGCGGCTCCAGATCTCGCCGTTGGCGATCACCGGCAGCTTGACCACCTCCCTGACCTTGGCGATCCAGTCCCAATAGGCCGGCGGCTTGTAGCCTTCGCGCTTGGTGCGGGCATGAATGGCCAGTTCGCTGGCGCCGGCGGCCTCAATGGCGGCGGCGTTCTCCAGGGCCAGGGACTTGTCGTCGAAGCCCAGGCGGATCTTGGCGGTAACAGGCTGGTCGGCGGGGACCGCCTCCCGTACCGCCTTCACTATGGCGTAGAGGGTTTCCGGCTCCTTGAGCAGCACGGCGCCGCCCCTGTGCTTGTTGACCGTCTTGGCCGGGCAGCCGAAATTGAGGTCGACCCCGGGCGAGCCCAGTTCCACGGCCCGGGCCGCGTTCTCGGCCAGCCACACCGGGCTCTGGCCCAGCAATTGGATACGGACCGGTACCCCGGAGGGGGTGCGGGCGCCCTGGTGCAGCTCGGGGCAGAGCTTGTAGAACACCTTGGGCGGCAATACCTGATCCACCACGCGCACGAATTCGGTGACGCACAGATCGAAGCCGCCCAGCTCGGTCAGCAGCTGGCGCATCAGGTGGTCGACGACGCCCTCCATGGGGGCAAGGATCAGTTTCATGGCCTACTTTTGGATTGCCCAGGGGGCTGGAAAGTTTACGCTTTTTCCTGTTTATTGAAAGAAATAGCTACCCCTTCGGGTCAATAACAACAAGGCCGGGCAGACCGGTCCCAACAACAAGCAACTGTGAGAAGGAAAGGACGATGAAAAATCTGAAGCAAAATACCGTAGCTGCTGCCCTGGGCGCCGTTGTGGTCGGTTCCCTGGCCACTCTGCCGGCCTCTGCGGATGCTTCACCTTTTGCCATGCAGGATCTGGCTCAGGGCTACCAGCTGGCCACCTTCGAAGGCAAATGCGGTGAAGGTAAATGTGGTGGTAGCGCCGGCAAGGAAGGCGAAGGCAAGGGAGAAAAGGAAGGCAAATGCGGTGAAGGCAAGTGCGGCGCCGAGAAGAAGGCCATGAAGGAAGGTAAATGTGGCGAAGGCAAGTGTGGCGCCGAGAAGAAGGCCATGAAGGAAGGTAAGTGCGGCGAAGGCAAGTGTGGCGCCGAGAAGAAGGCCATGAAGGAAGGTAAGTGCGGCGAAGGCAAGTGTGGCGCCGAGAAGAAGGCCATGAAGGAAGGTAAGTGTGGCGAAGGCAAGTGTGGCGCCGAGAAGAAGGCCATGAAGGAAGGTAAATGTGGCGAAGGCAAGTGCGGCGCCGAGAAAAAGGCCGAAAAGAAAGACAAGAAAGAAGGTAAATGCGGCGAAGGCAAGTGTGGCGGCAGCCACTAAGGGCCAGCGCTGGTAAGGAAAACGAGCGGACCCAGGTCCGCTCGTTTTGTCTCAAGGAGTCTCTATGACATTTGCGGTTCAAGGTTGTGGCCTGGGGCTGAGGCGCGATTTCGTCGAGGAGATCGGCGACAGCCTGCCCAAGCCGGTGCAGTTTCTGGAAGTGGCACCGGAGAACTGGATGAAGCTGGGCGGCGCCTACGGCAAGGCCTTTCGGCGCCTGACCGAGCGCCATCCCTTCGTCTGCCACGGTCTGTCGCTGTCCATCGGCAGTCCGGCGCCACTGGACATGGCCTTTCTCAAGGCGCTCAAGGTCTTCCTGGACGAGCACCGGATCCGCCTCTACTCCGAGCACCTGTCCTACTGCTCGGGGGAGGGCCATATGTACGATCTGATGCCCATCCCCTTTACCGAAGAGGCGGTTCGCCACGTGGTGGCGCGGATCAGGCAGGTGCAGGAGGTGCTGGAGCGGCCGCTGGTGCTGGAAAACGTCTCCTATTATGCCGCCCCCGGCAAGGAGCTGGACGAGCTGAGCTTCATCCAGGCGGTGCTGGAGGAAAGCGACTGCCAGTTGCTGCTGGACGTCAACAACATCTACGTCAACGCCATCAACCACGGCTATGACGCCGAGGCCTTCCTCAAGGGCCTGCCCACCGGGCGCATCGCCTACGGCCATATCGCCGGCCACTACAAGGAGGCCGAGGATCTCATTGTCGACACCCACGGCGCCGACGTCATAGACCCGGTCTGGGCACTGCTGGACAAGGCCTACCACCACCACGGCGTCTTCCCGACCCTGCTGGAGCGGGACTTCAACCTGCCGCCCCTGACCGAGCTGGTGGCCGAGGTGGCCCTCATCGACCGCTGCCAGCGGCAACATCAAGTGCAAGTGGAGAGCGCCTGAGATGGGATTCAAGGCAGTACAGGAAGCCTTTATGGCCCACATCAAAGATCCGGAGCAGGTGCCCGGCCCGCCGGGCATCGAAGACAGGCGCATGGCCATTTACCGGGAGCTGTTCTTCAACAACATGGAAGGCTTCCTCAGCAACGGCTTTCCGGTGCTGAAAAGCCTGTACGGCCAGGAGCATTGGCTGTCGCTGGTGCGCGCCTTCTTTGCCCGCCACCAGTGCCAGACGCCGCTGTTTCTGGAAATCGGCCGGGAGTTCCTGCACTACCTGGCCAACGAACATGAGCCGAGGCCGGTGGATCCACCCTTCCTGGTGGAGCTGGCCCATTACGAATGGCTGGAGCTGATGGTGGCCACGGTGGACGAGCCCGATGACGGCCTGCTGGACCAGCTGGACGACGGCACGCCCCTGGCGGTGCCGGCCTGCGCCAAGGCGGTGTCCTACCCCTGGCCGGTGCATGAGATCAGCCGCGACTTCCAGCCCAACGAGCCCCTGGACTCGCCTATCTACCTGCTGGTGTACCGCGACCGCCAGGACGAGGCGGCCTTTATGGCCATCAACGCCGCCACCGCCCAGCTGCTGCTGCTGCTGGAACAACAGCCCGGACAGAGCCCGGCCCAGCTGGTGGAGGCCATGGCCGCGCTGATGCCCCAGGTGCCCAGGGAGCAGCTGGCTCGGGGCCTGATGCAGACCCTGGCCGCCCTGGCCGAGCGGGGCGCCGTGCGCCGTCACCTTGGCGAAAATTGATCCAGGTCAAAGCTTCCGTTACACTGCGCGCGCTGCAATTTTCGTCGAAGCTGTAAGGAAGTATCGATGGCCGATCAAAATTTCAAAGAAGTCTACGGCGCCCGTCACTTTTTCGGTCTGCTGCTGGCTCTGCTGATCCCCACCATGCCCACCAGCATCTCCCTGATCCGTTACCTGATGGGATGATTGCCCGGCATGCGCAAAAAGCCACTCCTGGAGTGGCTTTTTGTTTTTTGGGGGGTAAGCTAAAGGCAAGTCGACAACCCGGGGCGCCCATGGTCAAGCGTTATCTCTTTCTCCTCAGCGGCTGGACCGCCATCGCCCTGGGCACCCTTGGGGTGGTGCTGCCGGTACTGCCCACCACCCCCTTCATCCTGCTGGCGGCCTGGTGTTTCGCCAAGGGCTCGCCCCGCTGGCACCACTGGCTCAGGAACAACCGCTATTTCGGCCAGATGGTCACCGAATGGGAGGTCCGCCGCGCCCTCAGGCGCCGCTACCGCAACAGGGCCATCGCCCTGATGGTGGTGACCTTCGCCGTCTCCCTCTACCTGGTGCCCCTGTGGTGGGTGCGGGGGCTGCTGGTGGCGCTGATGCTGGCGGTGATCACCTACCTGATGCGGCTGCCCGTCATCGAAGAGGGGCGGGATTGCCAAGGCCGATAAAAGCCCTTACCCTTGCGCCTTTGGTTTCATCGGGCCTTTGGCCCTGGTCGTTACTCACAAAGACAAATCATCATGAGCGAAGCTAGCCTGGCGCGCATCAAGGGCGCCATCCACACCGTTCCCGATTATCCGAAACCGGGCATCCTGTTCCGCGATGTCACCAGCCTGATGCAGGATCCCCAGGCCTTTGCCGAAACCATCAACCTGATGGCCGAACGCTTCGAAGGCATGGGCTTCACCAAGATCGTCGGCACCGAGGCCCGTGGCTTCATCTTCGGCGCGCCCCTGGCCCTGGCCCTGGGCATCGGCTTCGTACCGGTGCGCAAGCCCGGCAAGCTGCCCCGCAAGACCATAGCCCAGAGCTATGAGCTGGAATACGGCGCCGATACCCTGGAGATCCACGAGGATGCCATCAGCCAGGGCGACAAGGTGCTGATGGTGGACGATCTGCTGGCCACAGGCGGCACCATAGAGGCCACCGCCAAGCTGATCCGCGCCCTGGGCGGCGAAGCCAACCATGCCGCCTTTGTGGTGTCGCTGCCTGACTTGGGCGGCGAGCAGCGCCTGGCTGAGCACAATATCGACGTCTACCGCCTGGTGGAGTTCGAAGGCGAGTAAGAGCGCCGCAAGCTGTGGTAGCATGCCCCTAATACCGTTAGGAACACGACGATAGGCATGGCATATCAGGTCTTGGCGCGCAAATGGCGCCCGCAGCAATTCTCCGCCCTGGTGGGGCAGGAACATGTGGTCAGGGCGCTCAACAACGCCCTGGATCAGGACCGGCTGCACCATGCCTACCTGTTCACCGGCACCCGCGGGGTGGGCAAGACCACCCTGGCGCGGATCTTCGCCAAGAGCCTCAACTGCGATCTGGGAGTGACCTCCACCCCCTGCGGCCAGTGCAGCGCCTGCCAGGAGATCGAGCAGGGCCACTTCGTCGACCTCATCGAGGTGGACGCCGCCTCCCGCACCAAGGTGGAAGACACCAGGGAGATCCTGGAAAACGTCCAGTACCGGCCCAGCCGGGGCCGCTACAAGGTGTACCTCATCGACGAGGTGCACATGCTGTCCCGCCATTCCTTCAACGCCCTGCTCAAGACCCTGGAAGAGCCGCCGGCCCATGTGAAGTTCCTGCTGGCCACCACGGATCCCCAGAAGCTGCCGGTGACCATCCTGTCCCGTTGCCTGCAGTTCAACCTCAAGAGCCTGGGCCAGGAGGCCATCCAGAACCACCTGGCCCAGGTACTGGGCCAGGAGCAGGTCCCCTTCGAGGATACCGCCCTGGCGCTGCTGGCCAAGGCCGCCAAGGGCTCCATGCGCGACGCTCTCAGCCTCACCGACCAGGCCATCGCCCACGGCAGCGGCGCCCTGCGCATGGACGAGGTGCAGCAGATGCTTGGCACCCTGGATACCCGTTTCGCCGAACATCTGGTGTCCGCGGTGCTGGCCGACGATGCCCAGGCACTGCTGGCGGCCCTGGACGAACTGGCGCCCCTGTCGCCGGATTACCAGGCGCTGCTGGGCGATATCCTTACCCTGCTGCACCAGATGGCCGTGGCCCAGCAGGTGCCGGGCACCCAGGGCGAGGCCGCCGAGCGCCTGGCCGGCCACGTCAGCCCCCAGCAGCTGCAGCTTTACTACCAGATGGCCGTGCACGGCCGCCGGGATTTCCCCTATTGCCCGGATCCGCGCATGGCCCTGGAGATGACCCTGCTGCGCATGCTGGCCTTCAGCCGCCAGGAGGCGCCGGCCCAGCAGCAGAGCCCGGCGCCGGCCAGCCGGCCGCCGCTGATGCCCAAGCCGGATATCAAGGCCGAACCCAAGTCACGGCCGGCCCCGGTTGCCACACCCGTCCAGGACCTGGAGCCGGTCACGGCCAAGGCGGTGGCGCCAGCGCCTGTTGTCGAGCCCGAGGCCCTTGCCCCCAAGGCGGCACCGGAACCGGTCGTGGCGGCCCAGGCCGTTGAGGCCCCGGAGCTGGAAGCCCAGCAGGAGCAGATCCTGGCCATGGCCCAGGCCCAGGGCTACCAGCCGGCGGAAGCGCCCGCCCAGCCCGTGGCACCGCAAGAACAGGTGCCGCCCGAGCCCGAGGTCCATGAGCCGACGCCCCAGGGCGCGGCCGAGGCGTCCCCGGCCGGGAGCGCCACCCAGGCCGTGCTCCAGGCCCAGTTCATGCTGCGCAGCCAGCGCAGGCAGGGTGGCCAGGAGGAAGCCCAGCCGCTAAAAAAGCCCCAGCCGACGACCAACCCGGCAGCTGAGCCGGGCACCCGGCCCGTGGTGCGTCCGGCGGCCCAGGACAAGCCGCCCCTGGATGACGAGCCGCCGCCCTGGCTGGACGACGACGAGGCGTCACCCTGGCAGGAGCCGCCTGAACCGGCAGCGCCCGCCGCTGAAAGGCCCCAGGTGGCCATGATGCCCGAGCCGGTGGCAGCGGCTGCCGAACCAGCGGCGCCCGAGCCGGCCCCGCCAGCAGCGCCCGCGGCCATGCCGGCGCAGTCGAGGGAGGCCCGTCGCCAGGCCTTTGAACAGTATCCCGGGGTGATCCAGGCCCTGGCCGCCACGGCCGACAACGACAGGGACTGGTACCATGCCAGCCGTGCCCTGCAGCTGGGCGGCCTGGCCAAGCAGCTGGCCATGAATTCGGTGCTGGTCAAGGAGGGCGAGCGCTGGCAGCTGCTGCTGACCCCGGCCCAGAAGCACCTGGCCAGCGAACGCCAGCGCCAGGAGCTGGAGTCGGCCCTGCGTGAGGCCGGTCTGTATGACGGCGAGCTGCAGGTGACAGTCGCCGAGGCCAAGGGGGAAACGCCCCTTGCCATCATCGAGCGGATCAAGGCAAGCTGCCTGTCCTATGCCAACCAGGTGCTGGCCGATGATCCCGTCGCCCGGCAGCTGCTGAACGAATTTGATGCTGAACTGGACGTCGACACCGTGCGTCCCGTCTTGAACAACTGAGGAAGATACGATGTTTGGTAAAGGTGGAATGGGCAACCTGATGAAGCAGGCCCAGCAGATGCAAGAGCGCATGCAGAAGGCCCAGGAAGAGATCGCCAACATGGAAGTGATCGGCGAAGCCGGCGCCGGCATGGTCAAGGTGGTCATGCTGGGCAACCACAACGTGCGCCGCATCGACATCGACGAGTCCCTGATGGAGGACGACAAGGAGATGATCGAAGATCTCATCGCCGCCGCCATCAACGATGCGGTGCGCCGCGTCGAGGAAGAGTCCAAGAAGCGCATGGCCGAGGTCACCGGCGGCATGAAGCTGCCCGGCGGCATGCAGTTCCCCTTCTAAGCCATGGAATTCAGCCCGCTGCTCAAGGAGCTGATCCAGGCCCTGAGGGTGCTGCCCGGGGTGGGGGCCAAGTCCGCCACCCGCATGGCCTTTCACCTGCTCGAGCGCGATCGCAGCGGCGCCCTGGCCCTCGGTGACGCCCTGAAGCGGGCCATGGAGGGCATAGGACACTGCAGCCGGTGCCGGACCTTCTGTGAGACCGAGCTGTGCAGCCTCTGCGCCAACCCCAGGCGCGCCGAGAACGGCCAGCTCTGCATAGTGGAGACCCCGGCCGACGTCATGGCCATAGAGCAGACCGGCCTCTTCGCCGGCCGCTACTTCGTGCTGATGGGGCACCTGTCGCCCCTGGACGGCATAGGCCCGGCCGAGCTGGAGCTGGACAGGCTCGACGTCCTGCTGGAAGGTGGCGATTGGCAGGAGGTGATCCTGGCCACCAACCCCACGGTGGAGGGAGATGCCACCGCCCACTATGTGGCCGACATGACCCGCCGCCACGGCATCAGGGTCAGCCGCATCGCCCATGGCGTGCCGGTGGGCGGCGAGCTGGAGTTCGTGGACGGCACCACCTTGTCCCACAGTTTTACCGGCCGCCAGCCGCTGTGAGCAAAAGCCCCTGCAAAGGGGCTTTTTTCTGCCTTGAAATTGCCTTTGCCGTCCCCATCTATTGTCTCGACCCATAACCAGTTGAGGAAGCTGAGACAGTCATGACAGCCAACACTCAGACCCACGGATTCCAAACCGAAGTGCAGCAGCTGCTGCAGCTGATGATCCACTCCCTGTATTCCAACAAGGAAATTTTCCTGCGGGAGCTCATCTCCAACGCCGCCGACGCCGCCGACAAGCTGCGTTTCAAGGCCCTGGAAAATGCGGATCTGTATGAAGGCGATGGTGAGCTCAAGGTGCGCATCGGCGTCGACAAGGACAAGGGCACCCTCACCATCAGCGACAACGGCATCGGCATGACCCGGGAAGAGGCCGTCGAGCACCTGGGCACCATCGCCAAGTCCGGCACCAAGGCCTTCTTCGAGAACCTGTCCGGCGACGCCGCCAAGGACTCCCAGCTCATCGGCCAGTTCGGGGTGGGCTTCTACTCCGCCTTCATCGTCGCCGACGAGGTCACGGTGCAGTCCAGGGCCGCCGGCCACGACAAGGCCGTGCAGTGGAAGTCCAAGGGCGAGGGCAGCTTCGAGGTCACCGACATCGAAAAGAGCGGCCGCGGCACCGACATCATCCTGCACCTCAAGGAAGGCGAGCAGGAGTTCCTGGATGCCTGGCGCCTCAGGTCCATCATCGGCAAGTATTCCGACCACATCGGCATCCCGGTGGAGCTGTGGGAAGAGGGCAGCCCCGAGCGGGAAGGCCCAGACGGCGAGACCATCCCCGCCACCGAGGGCAGCTGGCAGGCCGTCAACCAGGGCACCGCCATCTGGACCCGCTCCAAGAGCGAGCTGTCCGACGACGACTACAAGTCCTTCTACCAGCATGTCTCCCACGACTTCGGCGAGCCGCTGACCTGGAGCCACAACAAGGTGGAAGGCAAGCACGAATACAGCTCGCTGCTGTACATCCCCGCCAAGGCGCCCTGGGATCTCTACAACAGGGACAAGGTGCGCGGCCTCAAGCTCTATGTGAAGCGGGTCTTCATCATGGACGACGCCGAGCAGTTCCTGCCCAGCTACCTGCGCTTCGTGCGCGGCCTGGTGGACTCCAACGATCTGCCCCTGAACGTGAGCCGGGAGATCCTCCAGGACTCCAAGATCACCCAGTCCATGAAGGCCGCCCTGACCAAGCGCATCCTGTCCATGCTGGACAAGCTCGGCAAGGACGAGGACAAGTACGCCACCTTCTGGCAGGAGTTCGGCAACGTGCTCAAGGAAGGCCCGGCCGAGGACTTCGCCAACCGCGAGGCCATCGCCAAGTTGCTGCGCTTTGCCTCCACCCACCACGATGACGCGACCAAGCTGGTCAGCCTGCAGGACTATGTGGGCCGCATGCAGGAAGGCCAGGACAAGATCTACTACATCGTCGCCGACAGCTTCAACGCCGCCCGCTTCAGCCCGCACCTGGAGGTGCTGCGCAAGAAGGGCATCGAGGTGCTGCTGATGCACGAGCGCATCGACGAGTGGATGATGAACCACCTCACCGAGTTCGACGGCAAGTCCCTGGTGTCCGTGACCCGCGGCGACCTGGATCTGGGCGAGCTGTCCGATCAGGACAAGGCCAGGAAGGAAGAAACCGCCGAGCAGTTCGCCGCCCTGGTGGACAAGGTCAAGGCCAGCCTGGGCGACAAGGTCAGCCAGGTGCGCATCACCGACCGCCTTACCGACACTCCGGCCTGCCTGGTCACAGACGAGCAGGGCATGAGCAGCCAGATGGCCAAGCTGATGGCCGCCGTGGGCCAGGACGCGCCGCCGGTGAACTACATCTTCGAACTGAACCCGGACCACGAGGTGGTCAAGGCCCTGGACGGCCGTGAGGGCGACAGCTTCGACGACTGGGTCGGCATCCTCTTCGACCAGGCGCTGCTGTCCGAGCGCGGCAGCCTGGATGATCCGTCCGGTTTCGCGCGGCGTCTCAACAAGATGCTGCTGGAGCTGAGCAGGTAATGAAAAGGGCGCCCATGGCGCCCTTTTCAATGGATAGCAGCGGGAATTTACACTTGGTCCCCGGACTGGTCGGCGCCGCGGCTTTTCATCCCGTGGCCGGCTGTGTACCCTATGGGCTTTCGCGCGGGGGGTCCCGCCGCAAGCAATGTAATTTGGAGAGCAAGATGCGCATTATTCTTCTGGGCGCCCCCGGTGCCGGCAAGGGCACCCAGGCCCAATTCCTGATGGACAGGTACGGTATTCCCCAGATCTCGACCGGTGACATGCTGCGCGCCGCCATCGCCGCCGGCACCCCTCTGGGCCTGGAAGCCAAGAAGGTCATGGACGCCGGCCAGCTGGTTTCCGACGAGATCATCATCGGCCTGGTCAAGGAGCGCATCGCCCAGGACGACTGTGCCAAGGGCTTCCTGCTGGACGGCTTCCCCCGCACCATCCCCCAGGCCGACGCCATGAAGGACGCCGGCATCCAGGTGGACGAGGTGCTGGAATTCGATGTGCCCGACGAGGTGATCGTCGAGCGCATGAGCGGCCGCCGCGTGCACCCGGGCTCCGGCCGCGTCTACCACGTGGTCTACAACCCGCCCAAGGAAGAAGGCAAGGACGACGTCACCGGTGAAGAGCTGGTGATCCGCCCCGACGATCAGGCCGATACCGTACGCAAGCGCCTGGGCGTCTACCACGACCAGACCAAGCCGCTGGTGGACTACTACAAGGGCGAGGCCGAGGCCGGCCATTGCCGCTATACCAAGATAGATGGCACCCTGGCCGTGGATGCGGTCAGCCAGCAACTGGCCGAGCTGCTCGGTTAAGTGAAAAGAACGCCCCACCCGGGGCGTTTTTTTTCGTATCCTAACGGCCATCAAGGTTTGTCGGAGCCGGCCCAACCGGCTCTCACCATTGCCAAGGCCGGACATCGCTATGCACTACAAGGGCTCCCCCGCATTTTCCCACGACCAGCAGCCCAAGCTGGGCGTGCTGCTCACCAACCTGGGCACCCCGGATGCGCCCGACAGCAAATCCCTGCGCCGCTATCTCAGGGAATTCCTCTGGGATCCCCGCATCACCGAGATGCCCCGGCCCCTGTGGTGGCTGGTGCTGAACGGCGTCATCCTCAACATCAGGCCGCGCAGGAGTGCCGAAGCCTACAAGACGGTGTGGACCGAGCGCGGTTCGCCGCTGCTGGCCCACAGCCTGGATCAGGCCGGTGGCATCGAAACGCGGCTCAGGGAAAGGTTCGGAGACCATGTCGAAGTGGCGCTTGGCATGCGTTACGGCAACCCGTCCCTGGCCGGCGCCGTCGACGAGCTGCTGGCCAAGGGGGTGCGCCGGCTGCTGGTGTTGCCGCTCTATCCCCAGTATTCGGCCACCACCACCGCCAGCACCTTCGATGCCCTGGCCCAGGATTTCCAGGGCCGGCGCTGGCTGCCACAGCTGCGCTTTGTCAGCCACTACCATGACTTCGACCCCTATATCGAGGCCATGGCGGCGCGGATCCGCCGCCACTGGCAGGAAAAGGGCAGGGCGGACCGGCTGATCTTCTCCTTCCACGGCATTCCCGAGCGCTTCTTCAAGAAAGGCGACCCCTACTTCTGCGAGTGCCACAAGAGCGCCCGGCTGCTGGCCGAGCGACTCGGCCTGGAAGAGGGCCAGTGGCAGCTCTGCTTCCAGTCCCGTTTCGGCCGCGAGCCCTGGCTCAAGCCCTACCTGGACGAGACCCTCAAGGTCCTGCCGGGCCAGGGCGTGAAATCGGTGCAGGTGTTCAGTCCCGGCTTTGCCGCCGACTGCCTGGAGACCATAGAGGAACTGGGGGTGGAGAACCGGGATTATTTCCTGGCCGCCGGTGGCCAGGATTACCAGTTCATTTCCTGCCTCAATGCCGAGCCCGAGCACCTGGATGCGCTTTGCCAGCTCATCGAGCAGAACCTGGCCGGCTGGACCCTGCCCCGGGGCGACGAAGGCGGCCAAACGGCCGCCCTGGCCAGCAAAATGGGCGCCTAGGCGCTGTTTCGGCGTCGCCCTGTAAGCCCGGCCTCGTGCCGGGCTTTTCATGCTTAACACCTTGTTTCTTCAACAGGAATTGGAGCATCAGCTCTAATTCGGGCAGGGAGCCACCTGGGCAGGGGATACGGCTGTACGCTGAATTCGCTTTAATTTCTCAATAAAAACAAAGGCTTGTATAATGCCGGCTCTTTTTTTCAGACAGAAAGCAAGCCATGCAGTACCGCCTTTCTCTGTTGGCCGCCGCCCTGCTGAGCACCACTGCCCAGGCCGCCGGCTACAAGATCTTTGAACAATCCACCTCCTCCATGGGCTCCGCCTATGCCGGCCGTGGCGCCTTGGTGGAAGACGCCACCGTCGTCTACTCCAATCCCGCCGCCATGAGCCGCCTCGGTGGCAGCGAGCTGGTCGGCGGCCTCAGCCTGGTATCGGCCGAAGTGGCCTTCGACAATGCCAGCGCCACCGATGCCCGCGGCCTGCAGGTCCAGGGCAAGAGCGCCGATACCCTGGAGGCCCTGGCCGCCATTCCCCACTTCTACTACCACAGGCCGCTGTCCGAGCGGATCCACTTCGGCCTGGCCCTGGTGGTGCCCTATGGCGTCGAGTCCGACTATGACGACGACTTCGTCGGCCGCTATTTCGCCGATGAGTCCCGCTTCGAGATCCTCAGCCTGCAGCCGACCCTGAGCTATGCCCTGGACCAGGCCTGGTCGGTGGGCCTTGGCATCAACCTCAACCATGCCGAGGGCAAGCTCAGCAAGTTCAAGGATCACGGCGGCCTCTGCCAGCTGCCGGACCAGTACGTCAATCAGCTGTACGGCATGATCTCCGGCGGCGCCTTCACCCAGGTGGCCCAGGACGGTTACTGCCGGTCCCACTACAGCGTCGAGGGCGACGACTTTGGCGTCGGCATGAATGTGGGCATCCACTACCAGCCCAGCGACAAGCTGCAGCTGGGCCTGGCCTGGCACTCCCAGGTCCACTACCGGCTCAAGGGCGACTCCGAGATCACCCACACCCCCATCAGCGGCGAATTCGTCCCCGAGGGCGCGCCCTTCTGGGTGGCGCCGACCATCCCCGGGGTGGTGGACGGCCAGAAGCTGCCGGCCGTGGATCTGGCGACCAATAAGCTGGCCATCAACGACCGCCTGGTGGAGGCCAGCCAGCTCAGCCTGACCACGCCCCAGTCGCTGATGCTGTCTGGCGCCTACCAGCAGGGTGATTGGACCTGGCTGGCCACCGCCAACTGGACCGACTGGAGCCAGTTCCAGTCCATCCGCGTCGAAAGCCGGGCCGGCTTCGGCCCCATCTCCGTCTCCACCAGCCAGGCCCAGAACCTCAACGAGGCCGGCCTGATAGGTTATATCCCCGAGCACTGGCAGGACGCCTGGGCCTATGCGGTGGGTCTTCACTATCGCCTGGACGAGGCCATGAAGCTGCGCCTGGGCTATGCCCTGGACGAGTCGCCCATCCCAGACAGCCACCGCACCGCCCGCATTCCTTCCAGTGACCGCCAGTGGTTCACCCTGGGGCTCGGCTGGCAGCTGGCGCCCCAATGGCAGCTGGATCTGGCCTACGGCTACATGTTCATGGACGATGTCCGCGTCGAGGAGCGGGAGTTCAACGCCCAGGATCAGGCGCTCTATCAGTCCGGCTACCAGGCCGACTATGAGATAGACGCCCATGTGCTGTCGGCGCAGCTGGCCTATCGCTTCTGAGCACATCCGCTGCAAAGCCGGCCCCAGGGCCGGCTTTTTTTTGGCTTCTGCTGTCCTAGTCTTTAGAGGGGCGGGGCAGGCGCAATTTTGTGCCACGCACCGGGTGAGCCGGGCCTTACCTTTTGCTAAAATCCGCCGCCATTGACCCTCTGGGTCTTCACAGGATTCGGCAAGCATGAAATTTCCAGGCCAACGCAAGAGCAAACACTTCTTCCCGGTGGAATCCCGGGATCCCCTGATGAGCGAACTCTCGCCCCAAAACAAACCCATCTCCACCCACATCTGCGGCATCGACCAGGTGCTGGTGGACATCGAGGCCCATGTGCCCGAGGGTTTCCTGGAAAAGTACGGCCTGTCCAAGGGCCACTCCATGGTGATCAGCCCGGAGAAGGCTGAGGCCATCTACAAGGAGCTGGTGGACAAGGGCCTGATCGTCTCCGAGTTCGCCGGCGGCACCATAGGCAACACCCTGCACAACTACTCCGTGCTCAGCGACGACAAGTCCATCCTGTTTGGGGTCATGAGCGAGCAGATCAAGGTCGGCAGCTCCGCCTACCGCTACCTGTGCAACACCTCCTCCAAGGTGGATCTCAACCACCTGCAGCCGGTGCCTGGCTCCATCGGCCAGTGCATCACCCTGATCGCCCCCGACGGCGAGCGCAGCTTCGCCATCAACAAGGGCGAGATGGATCACCTCAGCCCCGATTATGTGGACAAGAAGCTGGTGCAGGGCGCCGCCGCCCTGGTGGTGACCGCCTACCTGATGCGCTGCGAGGAGCACGAGCCCATGAAGGCCGCCGCCCTGCAGGCCGTGGCCTGGGCCAAGGAGGCCGGCGTGCCCGTGGTGCTGACCATGGGCACCAAGTTCATCGTCGAAGACAGGCGCGACTGGTGGCAGGACTTCATTCGCGACAATGTCACCGTCGTGGCCATGAACGAGGACGAGGCCGAGGCCCTGACCGGCCTGGCCGACCCCCTGCTGGCGGTGGAGCAGGTGCTGGAGTGGACCGACTTGGTGCTGTGCACCGCCGGCCCGGTCGGCCTCTACCTGGGCAGCCATGTGGACGAGGCCCAGAAGCGCGAGACCAACAGCCAGCTGCTGCCGGGGGCCATTCCCGAGTTCAACCGCTACGAGTACTCCAGGCCCATGCGCCGGGAAGATTGCGAGAACCCCATCAAGGTCTATTCCCATATCAGCCCCTACATGGGCGGCCCGGAGCGCATCAAGAACACCAATGGCGCCGGCGACGGCGCCCTGGCGGCGCTGCTGCACGACATGGCCGCCAACGGCTACCACAAGCTCAACGTACCGGGCTCCAGCAAGCATCACGCCGACTACCTGACCTATTCCTCCCTGTCCCAGGTCAGCAAGTACGCCAACCGGGTCTCCTACGAGGTGCTGGTGCAGCATTCGCCGCGCCTGTCCCGGGGCCTGCCGGAGCGGGAGGACTCCCTGGAAGAGGTGTACTGGGACCAGTAACACCCCTTGCGAGCACGAGAAGGCGCCCTGGGGCGCCTTTTTTGAAGGGGCAGGCCAGGACGTCATCGACTACAGTCTGTCTTGCCTAAACAGAGGGGGACACAGGGATGATTTCAACGGAACAAAGGCAGGTGCTGCGCGACAAGCTGGCCCTGTACGAGGGCTGCATCGAGCACATGTACCTGGACAGCAACGGCTATGTGACCGTGGCCATAGGCCAGCTGCTGGCCAACCAGGACGCGGCATTGAAACTGCCCTTCCTGCGCCAGGACGGCAGCGCCGCCGCCAGCAGCGAGATCCTGGCCGACTACGAGGCGGTGCGGGCCCAGCCGGCCGGCAAGCGGGCCAGCTACTACGGCACCTTCACCCAACTGCACCTGACCCAGGCGGCGATGGATGCCCTGGTCGACGGCCATATCGACAGCTTCGGCGCCGAACTGCTCCGGCTTTACCCGGACTTCGACCAGTACCCCAGCCAGGTGCAGCTGGGCCTCTTTGACATGATCTTCAACCTGGGCATGCACAAGCTGCAAAGCGGCTTTCCCAGCTTCAACAGGGCGGTCAAGGCCAGGGACTGGCAGGAGGCGGCGCGCCAATGCCACCGCCGGGGCATCGGCGAGTCCCGCAACAACTACGTCAGGGGCCTGTTCGAGGAGGCGGCGGCCATGGCACCGGTCTAGCGCCGCCAGGCCGCCTGGATCAGGGCCAGCACCTCGCTGTCCGAGGTCTGGGAAAAGTCCCGGTACCACTGGCCTATGGCCATGAAGGGCTCAGGGGTGGCCAGGCACACCACCTTGTCGGCCCTTTTCTTTAGCCTGTCCACCGTATCCGGCGGCGCCACCGGCACCGCCACCCAGAGCGCTTCGGGCCCCTGGCTACGGACCGCGTCCAGGGCCGCCAGCATGGTGGCACCGGTGGCCACGCCATCATCGACAACGATGACAAGACGGCCCTTAAGTTCGGGCCAGGGCCGCTCGCCCCGGTAGGCCCGCTCCCGTCGCTCAAGCTCCGCCTGCTCCTCGGCCAGCACCCTGGCCATGGCCTCGTCGCTGACCGGGTAGCTGGCCAGCAGCTCCTCGTTCAGCACCTTGACGCCGCCGCTGGCGATGGCGCCCATGGCCAGCTCCTTGTGGCCGGGGTAGCCGAGCTTGCGCACCGTCAGCAGATCCAGTTCGGCGTCCAGAGTCTCGGCGATGGCGGCCGCCACGGGCACGCCGCCACGGGGCAGGGCCAGCACCAGTATGGGTGGCCTGGGCTGCCGGGCCGCCAGGGCATGGGCCAGGGCCAGGCCGGCGGCCTCGCGGTTGGGAATGGGCAAGTCCATGGGACCCCCTTGGTTGAGCGCCTCTCTTAAGGTTAGGCGCCGGGGGGGATCAATAAGTGCCGAGCGGCAGGCTGATCAGGAAGCGGGCGCCGCCCAGCTGCTCGGCCCGGCCTACGGTGAGCTGGCCGTGGTAGCTGGATACGATGTCCGCCACCACCGCCAGGCCGATGCCCTGGCCGGGGTTGCGGGAGTCGGCGCGCACGCCGCGCTGCAGAATGGCCTCGCGCTGCTCTTCGGGCACGCCTGGGCCGTCGTCGTCCACCTGGATCAGCAAGCTGGGTTTCTTCTTGTCGCCGATCAGCTGGACATCCACCTCCACCTGCAGGATGCAGAGGCGGAAGGCGTTCTCCAGCAGGTTGCCGAGGATCTCCATCAGATCCCCTTCCTCGCCGTCGAACCAGCAGTCCTCGCCGATGTTGAGGCGGTATTCCACCTCCTTGCTCTGGTAGACCTTGGACAGGGCCCGCACCAGCTTTTCCACCACCGGGCCGGGCTCGATGCGGTTCTGGGTCAGGCCCTGGCGGCCGACCACGGCCCGCTTCAGCTGGTAGCTGATGGTCTGGTTCATGCGCTGGGCCTGTTCCACTATGTTGCTGAGGGTCTCGGTGGGGGCATCGGGCAGGCTCTCCAGGCTCTGGCAGCTGGTCTGGATGGCGGCCAGGGGCGTCTTCAGGCTGTGGGCCAGATCGCCCATGGTGTGCTTGAGGCGCTCCCGGGATTCCCGCTCCCGCATCAAGAGGCCGTTCAATGGCGTGGTGATGCGGGCTATCTCGTCCGGATACTGGCTGGACAGCTGGCCGCGATCGCCGCTGCGCATCTGCGACAGCTCCCGGGCCAGGGTCCGCAGCGGCGCCAGGCTCCATCTCAGGCTCCAGGTGATCAGCAGCAGCATCAGCAGCAGGCCGCCGGTCAGCCACAGCACCACCAGGGTGGTGTAGTCGCGGGTCTCCTTGATGTACTCGTCGTCATCATAGAGGGCCACCAGGGTATAGCCATGGATGCTGTCGTCCAGCGGCAGCAGCACCGACAGTTCGTAGGAGAAGAAGCGGTTCTGGCCGATAAAGCGGTGGGTGAATTCGCGCTTGAGGTTGGAAAACAGCGGCGTGAAGTCGATGTCGAAGCGGTAGCTGGACAGGGAGCGCCAGATCAGCTTGCCGTGCTCGTCGTAGACCAGGCCCACGAAGGGGGATCGAGGCTGGTTGTAGTTGGGATCGATGAGCTCGTTGGGCAGCCAGCCGGTGCCGCGGGTGTCCTCGATGAGGGCGATCAGCTCGTCCACGTCCTGGGCCAGCTGGCGCTCGATGCTCTGCTCGGCCGAGGCCTTGTAGGCGGCGATCAGCGCGAAGCCGATGAAAAAGAGGAAGGCCACCGTCAGACTGGTGGTGGCCAACATCACGCGCGCCTTGAGGGACAGGTTGCGCACGGCTTACTGGCAGGTCAGGCGGAACATGTAGCCCTGACCGCGTATGGTCTCGATGGGGGTGAGGCTGTTGTCCGGATCCAGCTTCTTGCGCAGCCGGCCGATCAGCACCTCCACCACGTTGGAGTCACGCTCGATATGGTCGTCGTAGAGCTGTTCCACCAGGCGCTGCTTGCTGACCACCTCCTGGTGATGGCGCATCAAGAATTCCAGCAGCTTGTATTCGTAGGCGGTCAGGGTCAGGGGGCTGCCGGCCCGGAAGGCCTGCTTCTTGGCCAGATCCAGCTTGAAGGGCTCCGCCTCTATGGTGGGGCTGGCGAAGCCGGAGGCGCGCCGGGACAGGGCGTGGAGGCGGGCGATCAGCTCTTCCATCTGGAAGGGCTTGACCAGGTAGTCGTCGGCGCCGGCCTCCAGGCCTTCCACCTTGTCCTGCCAGTTGCCCCTGGCGGTGAGGATGATGATGGGGAAGGTCTTGCCTTCCTCCCGGAAGGTCTTGATAAGCTCAATACCGTTCATGCCCGGCAGGCCGATGTCCACCACGGCCACGTCCAGCTCGTACTCGTCGGCGAAGAAGCGGGCCTCTTCGGCGTTGGGAGCGGCATGGACGCCAAAGCCGCGCTCGCCCAACTGCACCTTGAGGTGGTGGCGCAGCAGATTATCGTCTTCAACAACCAGTACTTTCATGATTCGCTCTCCGCTATCCGTTTCGGCGTCAGATTAATTTGTCCCTAAGCGACTGACAAGAAAAGGGCTTGTTTACTGACAGCCCTTGTTCAGACTTTGCTTAACAGCGCCGGTTCCCCAGCGGCACCAAGCGTTGTTGTCCCGGGCCGGGACAGGTTAGGATTGGCGCCCTGAACCCATTCTGAATACCGGCGCCTGCCCGAACGGGCGCCGTGACCTGAACCATGGCCGATAAAGACATCCTTTACCTGCATTCCTCCATGAGCGACGGCCGCCAGTGGCTGGCCCTGCACCGGGACTGGCCCGGTATCCTCCAGGACTTGCTGGGCTACGGCGGCGCCCATGCCATGCCCGAGCAGGGCCAGTTCCGCCTGGCCGACGAGGTGGCCCAGTTTGAATTGCCCGGCCCCGTCCATGTCTGCGGCCATTCCTACGGCGGTGCCACCGCCCTGCACCTGGCTGCCAGCAGGCCCGAGCTGGTCCGCAGCCTGTGCCTCTACGAGCCGGTGGCCTTTTCGGTGCTGGCCAAGGGCAGCCCGGAGCGGGACGAGGTGGAGCTGCTGGCCAGCCGCATGCAAAGGCTCAGCGCCCACGACGGCGCCGCCGCCTTTGTCAACTACTGGAACGGCAGTGATGTCTTCTCGGCCATGCCGCCCCGGCTCCAGGATCGCCTGTCCCGCCAGGCCTTCGCCGTGATCCGAAATTTCGAGTCGCTGATCAACGAGCCCACAGATCCGGCCGTGATCCAAGTGCCGGTGAGGCTCATCGTCGGCCGCCGAAGCCCGGCCTCGAGCCGGGCGGTGGTGGCGGAGCTGGCCAGGCGCCTGCCCCAGGCCGAGGTGGTGGAGGTGGACGCCGGCCACATGGGGCCGGTGCAGGCCCCTGAGCAGGTATTGCCCCATTTCGCCGACTTCCTGGCCGAGGTGACCGGCCGCTAGGCCTGCCTGGCCCGGTGGCGGGCGCTGAGCTCGGCCACCACCTGGCCCAGGGTCAGGCCGCGCAGGCGCAACGTCAGCAGCAGGTGGTAGAGCAGATCGGCGCTCTCGCCAATAAGCGTCTGGTCGTCCTCGCAGACGGCGGCCAGGGCCACCTCCACCCCTTCCTCGCCCACCTTCTGGGCCACCTTGCTCAGCCCCTTGTTGGCCAGGCGCACGGTGTAGGAGCCGTCGCCTCCCTCGGCCAGGCGCTGTTCCAACAGGCGCTCCAGCTCGGCCAGGAAGGCAAGCCTTGGCGCCGCCTCGCCGAAGCAGGAGTCGCTGCCTAAGTGGCAGGTGGGGCCCTTGGGGCTGGCCAGCACCAGTATGCTGTCGTGGTCGCAATCGCCGTGGGCACTTAGCAGCGCCAGGGTATTGCCGGAGCCTTCGCCCTTGGTCCAGAGCCGCCCCTTGCTGCGGCTGTAGAAGGTGACCAGGCCGCTTTCCAGGGTCCTCACCAGCGCTTCCCTGTTCATATAGCCCTGCATCCGCACCTGGCCGCTGGCCGCGTCCTGGACCAGGGCCGGCAGCAGACCGTCGCCCTTGGCAAAATCCAGTCGGTCGAGGTTGTCTAAGGTTAGCTTTGGGGTCGGTTTCATGGCCGGATGCACTCCCCCTGGCCGATCAGCCAGGCTTTCAGTTTTGAAATGTCGATCAGGCCCCTGTGGAACACCGAGGCGGCCAGGGCGCCGTCGGCGCCGGCGTCGAAGGCCGCCTTGAAGTGGCCCATCTCCCCGGCGCCACCTGAGGCGATCAGCGGCAGCCGGGTTTCGGCCCGCACCGCGGCCAGCTGCAGCAGATCATAGCCCCGGCCCATGCCGTCCTGGTTCATCATGTTGAGGACGATTTCCCCGGCGCCACGGCCTTCCACTTCCCTGATCCAGTCCAGGGTCGACCGGCCCGAGCAGCGGGCGCTGTCTTCCCGGCCCGTGTATTGCCAGACCTGCAGTTCGCCCTTGTCGTCCACGAAGGAATCGACGCCGATCACCACGCACTGGCGGCCAAACTCGGTGCTCAATGCATCGATGAAGTCCGGGTTTTCCAGAGCCGGTGAGTTCACCGAGATCTTGTCGGCGCCATTGGCCAGCAGTGCCCGGGCGTCCTCCAGGGTGCGGATGCCGCCGGCCACGCAGAAGGGGATGTCCAGCACCTCGGCGACCCGGGCCACCCAGGATCTGTCCAGGGTACGGCCGTCCGAGGAGGCGGTGATGTCGTAGAACACCAGCTCGTCGGCACCGCCTTCGCTGTAGCGCCGGGCAAGCGTGAGGATGTCGCCCACCACCTGGTGGTTCTTGAACTGGACGCCCTTGACCACAGCTCCGTCTTTGACATCCAGGCAGGGAATAATGCGCTTGGCCACCATCACAGGCTCTCCTCCTGCCAGCATTGCAGGGCCTCGCCAAGGTCGAAGCGACCGCTCAGCAGGCTCTTGCCAAGGATGACCCCGGCCACGCCGGCCCGTTTCAGCGCCGGCAGCTCGGTCAGGGCGGCCACACCGCCAGAGGCCTGGATGGCGAGCCCGGGGTATTGGTCACAGAGGCGCTGGTAGAGCTCGGTGTTGGCGCCGGCCAGGGTGCCGTCCCGGTCGATGTCGGTGATGAGCAGGTGCCTGGCGCCGCGTTTGGCATAGAAGGCCAGCAGCGCGTCCAGGCTCTGCTCGGCGGGCTGCCGCCAGCCGTCCGAGGCCGGGTACCAGTCCCGGCCGTCGAAGCGCACGTCCAGGGCCAGCACCAGCCGGTCCGGATCCTGCTCGGCCAGCCAGCCGGCCACCTGTTCGGGCGCCCTGATGGCCAGGCTGCCCACCACCACCCGGTCGGCGCCCAGGGCCAGCAGGGCCCTGGCGTCGGCCAGGCTGCGCACGCCGCCGCCGACCTGGATGGGCAGCGGGCTGTTGCCGATGAGCGTCTCAAGGCTGTGCCACTGGCGGGCCCTGGCGTCCCGGGCGCCGCTCAGATCCACCAGGTGCAGGTAGCCGGCGCCGGCCTCGGCATAGGCGTTGAAGCGGGCCAGGGCGTCAGCGCCGAAGGGGGTCACCTGGTCGTAGTCGCCCTTGAACAGACGGACGACCTGGCCGTCGAGGATATCGAGAGCGGGGATCAACATGACGCTTTCTCCGAAAAAATGCTCGTTTTTGGTGCGCCTGTTGCGGCGCTTGGAACCGGCTGGCCGTCGAGGATGTCGAGAGCGGGGATCAGCATGGGTCTTTCTCCAGGAAATTCTTGAGGAGCTTGGCGCCACTTCGGCCGGAGCGCTCCGGGTGGAACTGGCAGCCCAGGAAATTGCCCTTGCCAAGCACGGCGGAAAAGGGCTGGCCGTGCTGGCACAGGGCCAGGCTGTTGCGCCCGGGCGGGGCGGCGAAGCTGTGCACGAAGTAGAACCAGTCCTGCTCGCCGATGCCGGCCAGCAGCGGGTGCGGCGCTATGGCGGTCAGCCGGTTCCAGCCCATGTGGGGCAGGCGCGGCGCCTCAAGGGGCAGCACGGCGTCGTCCAGCAGCCCCAGGCAGGGCCGGGCCGACTCCTCGGAAAAGCGGGTCAACAGCTGCATGCCCAGGCAGATCCCCAGCACCGGCTGGGTCAGGGTCGGCAGCAGCTGGTCCAGGCCGCTTTGCTCCAGGGCCGCCATGGCGGCGCCGGCGGTGCCCACCCCGGGCAGGAAAACCCGCCGGGCGGCCCTGATGGTGGCGGCGTCGCGGCTCACCACCGGGCTGCCCCCCAGGCGCTTGACGGCGTTGGCCAGGCTGGCCAGGTTGGCGCAGCCGGTGTCGACGATCACGTTCACAGGGCCCCCTTGCTGCTGGGCAGCTGCCGGCCTTCGACCTTGATGGCCTGGCCCAGGGCCCGGCCGAAGGCCTTGAACAGGCCCTCCACCTGGTGGTGGCCGTTGCCGTCCGACACCGACAGCTGCAGGGTCAGGGCGGCGGCATCGCTCAGGGAACGGAAGAAGTGGCCCACCATCTGGGTGTCCAGCTCGCCGACCCGGTCGCGGCTGAAGTCGGCGTCCAGGCGGCAGTAGGGCCGGCCGCTCAGATCCAGCACCGCCTCGGCCCGGCATTCGTCCATGGGCAGCACGAAGCCGAAGCGGCCGATGCCGCGCTTGTCGCCCAGGGCCTTTCTCAGGGCCTGGCCCAGGGCCAGGGCGCAGTCCTCGACGCTGTGGTGATCGTCGATGTGCAGATCGCCCCGGCAGCGGAGCGTCAGCTCGAAGCCGCCGTGCACGGCGATCTGCTCCAGCATGTGGTCGAAGAAGCCGATGCCGGTATCGACCCTGGCCCCGGCCGGCCCGTCCAGATCCAGCTCGACCTGGATGTCGGTCTCCCTGGTCTGGCGGCGCACGGCGGCGCGCCTGTTGCCCCTTGTCAGCTGGCGGGCGATGGCCGGCCAGCCCAGTTTTGCCCTGTCGTAGCGCAGGCCGCGCACCGCCATGGCCTCGGCCAGTTGCAGATCCGTGGCCCGGTCACCGATAACGGCGCTGCGCTCGAAATCCACCAGGCCCCGTTGCAGGTAGTCCCTGACCAGGCCCAGCCTGGGTTTGCGGCAGGCACAATTGTCCCGTTCGAAGTGGGGGCAGATAAGCTCCGCCTCGAAGTTCACCCCCTGGGAAGCCAGCAGCTGCATCAGCATGGCGTGGGGCGCCTCGAAGTCGGCGCTGGGGAAGCTGTCGCTGCCCAGGCCGTCCTGGTTGGACACCATCACCAGGCTGTAGCCGGCGGCCTGCAGCTCGAGCAGGGCCGGGATCACCCCGGGCTCCAGGGCCAGTTTGGCCAGGCTGTCCACCTGGAAGTCGTCGGGCTCGCGGATCAGGGTGCCGTCGCGGTCGATGAAGAGGATGGGTTTAGCCATTGAGGGCCTCCAGTAACTGACGGATCTCGGCTGTGCTGCCGATGCTGATGCGGGTCTGGCCGGCCAAGGCGCGGGCGACGATGCCGCGCGAAGCCAGGCGCTTAAAGAGGGCGCCATTGGCATCGGCCACCAGCAGGAAGTTGGCGCTGCTGGGGGCCGGCCGGTAGCCAAGATTTGCCAGGGCCACCGCCAGGCGGGTCCGATCCTGGCTCACCTGGGCCACCCGGGCGGCCAGCCGCGCCAGGCCCTGGGGCGCCAGGGCGCGCTGGGCTATTTCGGCCACCGGCAGAGGTACGGGGTAGGGGGCCAGCACCTTGGCCAGCAGGGCGATGATGGCCGGGCTTGCCAGCACCATGCCCAGCCTCAGGCCGGCCAGGCCGAAGGCCTTGGAGAAGGTGCGCAGCAGCACCAGGTTGTCATGGCGGGCCAGCAGCGGCGCCAGGGTCTCGGCGGCGCTGAACTCGATGTAGGCCTCGTCCACCACCACCAGGGCGCGCCCGGCGGCCAGCGCCAGCAGGGCTTGCACCTGGGCGGCCGGGCAGAGCTGGCCGGTGGGGTTGTTGGGCCGGCACACGAACACCAGCTTGACCCTGTCCAGCACGGCGGCCAGGCCCGGCAAGTCCAGCTCGCCACCTTGCAGCGGCACATCCAGCACCTCGGCGCCCTGGGTCTGGGCGCCGATGGCGTACATGCCGTAGGTGGGCGACTGGATGGCGATGGCGTCACCGGGCTCGCAGAAGGCGCGGATCAGCAGCTCGATGCCCTCGTCGGCGCCGCGGGTGGCCAGCAGCAGACTGGGCTCGACCCCGGCATAGGCGGCGTAGGCCGCCAACAGCGCCGGCGGTTGGCACTCGGGGTAGCGGTTCAGGCTACCCTCGAAGCCATAAGGGCTGGCGTCACCGGCCTCGTTGGCGTTGAGCCAGACTTGGCCCTGGCCGCCGATGCGGCGGGCGGACTGATAGGGACTGAGTTCCCGTACGGCCTTTCTGGCCAGTTGCTCGATGCTCATTGGCCTGCCTCCAGTCGTACCTTCACCGCCTGGGCGTGGCCATCCAGGCCCTCGGCGCTGGCCAGGGCGAGCAGGGTCGGGGCCAGTCCCTTGAGCCCCTCGCGGCTCAGGGTCTGCACCGTGTAGCGGCGCATGAAGTCCAGCAGGCCCAGGCCGGAATAGCTCCTGGCCAGGCCGTAGGTGGGCAGCACGTGGTTGCTGCCGCTGGCGTAATCGCCGGCGGACTCCGGGCTAAAGGGGCCAACGAAGATGGCGCCGGCGTTCCTGAGCCCAGGCAGCAGCCGCTCGTTTTGGTTGGTCTGCAGGATCAGGTGCTCGGGGCCATAGGCGTTGGCGACGCGCACTCCCTGGTCGAGATCCCGGACCAGCAGGGCCCGGCTCTGGGCCAGGCTCTGCTCGCAGATAGCTCGGCGGGGCAGGGCCTCGAGCTGCTTGGCAAGGCGGGTGTTGACCGATTCGGCCAGATCCCGGCTGTCGGTGACCAGCAATACCTGGGAGTCCGGGCCGTGCTCGGCCTGGCTGAGCAGATCGGCGGCCACGAAGGCCGCATTGGCGGTGCCGTCGGCGATGACCATCAGCTCCGAGGGGCCGGCCGGCATGTCGATGGCGACGCCCTGCTGGCCCAGCTGGCGCTTGGCCTCGGTGACCCAGGCGTTGCCGGGGCCGAAGAGCTTGACCACCGGCGCCAGGCTCTGGGTGCCCAGGGCCATGGCGGCGATGGCCTGGGCGCCGCCCAGGGCCAGCACCTGGGCTATGCCGGCCAGGGCCGCCGCGGCCAGCACGGCGTCATCCACCGGGCCAGGGGTGGCCAGGATTATCTCCTCCACGCCCGCCAGCCGGGCCGGTATGGCCTGCATCAGCACCGAGCTGGGCAGGGGCGCCGAGCCGCCCGGCACATAGAGGCCGATGCGCGACAGGGGCTGCCAGCGCTGCTCGCAGATCACCCCGGGCGCCGTTTCCACCACCAGGGCCTGGGGGCGCTGGCGCTCGTGGAAGCGGCGGATATTGGCGCTGGCCTGTTCCAGGGCCTGGCGCAGCGCCAGCGAGATGCGTTCCAGGGCGCCCTTGGTGGCCACCAGGCGGGGGCCCTCATAGCCATCCAGCTCCCTGGCGTAGCCGTCCAGGGCCTGGTCGCCCTGCTTGCGGATCTGGTCGATGATGGCGGCGACGCCGGCCCTGAGTTCGGCGCTCTGGCTCTGCTCGGGGCGCTTGAGCAGGGCGTCGAGCTGGCCGGCGGTCAGTTCATTGCAGTCATAGAGGCTCAACATGGCTCACTCCAGCATCTTTTCGATGGGCAGCACCAGGATGGACGAGGCGCCCAGGCCCTTGAGGGCTTCCATGGTTTCCCAGAACAGGGTCTCGCTGCTGACGGCGTGCACCGCCACCTTGTCGTCGCTGCCGGCCAGGGGCAGCACCGTGGGGTTCTCGGCGCCGGGCAGCAGGCTGATGATGGCGTCCAGCCTGGATACGGGGGCGTGCAGCAGGATGTACTTGGATTCCCGGGCCGACAGCACGCCGCCGAGGCGGGTCAACAGCCGGTCGATGAGGGCCTGGCGGTCGCCGGCCAGGGCGCCGGGACGCTGGATCAGCACCGCCTGGGACTGGTAGATCACCTCCACCTCGCGCAGACCGTTGGCCTCCAGGGTGGCGCCGGTGCTGACCAGATCGCAGATGGCGTCGGCGAGCCCGGCCCGGGGCGCCACCTCCACCGAGCCGTTCAGCTGGCAGCTTCGGAAGGTCACCCCCGAGCTGGCCAGGTAGCGGCCCAGCAGGCGCGGATAGGAGGTGGCGATGACGGCGCCGTCCAGCTGGCCGGCGCCGTGGTAGTCGGCTTCCTCGGGCAGGGCCAGGCTCAGCCGGCATTGGCCGAAGCCAAGGGCGGCCAGCTCGCCGTAGTCGGCGTCCTGGCCCAGGGCGCGCCGCTCCAGGGCGCATTCCTCGAGGACGTTCTGGCCCACTATGCCCAGATCCACGATGCCGTCCATGACCAGGGCGGGAATGTCGTCGTCCCGGACCCGCAATATGTCCAGGGGCAGGTTTTCGGCGTGGGCCAGCAGGCGGCCCTCACGCTGCTTGAAGCGGATGCCGAGCTGGCTGAGCAGCTGCTCGGAGTCCCGGCTGAGGCGGCCGGATTTTTGGATGGCGATGCGAAGGCGGTTGTTGTCGTTCATGGCAAAGGTCCCAGTTAGCAAAAAGCCCCGGTCATGGACTTCCGGGGCTTTGCTGGTGCTAAAGGGACTTCGCCGCTTTGACATCCGCCGGAAGGCCATAACCTTCCAGCGAATATCCTCCTGAAAGGCTACTCGTTGGCGTGATGATGATGACGGTTGTTCAGGAGGAAGGTATTCATGTGTTGCTTGTCCAAAATTTGCTGTGCCCATTCACCCTAATGGAAATCTGTGGAAAGATGCAAGCCATAAAGTTGATGGTTTTATGACCGATAAGGGATGAGGAGGTCGAGATGGTCAATATGGATCCCTTTATTCCTTTTCTGCCCAGGCCCAGTGCGGTGCCGGACAAGCCCCGGCGCCAGGTGGAGCAGGTGCAGAAGACGCCGCCCAGCGCCAAGGCCGAGGCCCATATGGAGGATCTCGATCGCAGCCGCCTGGGCGTACTGGAGCGTGAGCAGCGCCGCGAGCGCCGGCGCCGGCAGTTCAGGCCCAGGCGCCGCAAGGCCGGCAACATCCAGCATTTCTATAACCGCCTTGGCGTGGAACGGGAGGAGATCGACCGGGACGGGGACCTGGACACCTTCGCCTAGGCCCTTTTGACCTGCCCCCGGGCCAGTGCTATTTTCGCCCCTCCTAAGCGCCACAGGACCCCAGCATGACAGTCAGCTCCGCCTTTGCCGTCGACGGCCCCCTGGCCAGGGCGATCCCCGGCTTCGCCCCCAGGCAGGCCCAGCTGACCATGGCCGAGGCCGTGGCCAGGGCCCTGGAGGACAAGTCGGTGGCCATCATCGAAGCGGGCACCGGCACCGGCAAGACCTTCGCCTACCTGGTGCCGGCCCTGGCCAGCGGCAAGAAGGTGGTGATCTCCACCGGTACCAAGGCGCTTCAGGAACAGCTCTACCTCAAGGATCTGCCGCGCATCCGCGATGCCCTGGGCAGGGCGCCGCAGCTGGCGCTTTTGAAGGGCCGGTCCAACTACCTGTGCCTGGCCAGGCTCAAGGCCAGGGAGGCCGACGCCAACCTGCTCGACCCCAGGCTGCTGACCATGATGAGCCAGGTGTCGCGCTGGGCGCCGCGCACCGACAGCGGCGACATCGCCGAGCTGCCGTTGCCGGAAGACGCCGCCATCTTCCCCCATGTCACCTCCACGGCGGAAAACTGCCTGGGCCGGGAATGCCCCTATTTCGAGGACTGCCACCTGGTCAAGGCCCGCAAGAAGGCCATGGACGCGGATCTGGTGGTCATCAACCATCACCTGTTCTTCGCCGACATGGCCATCAAGGACACCGGCTTCGGCGAGCTGCTGCCCCAGGCCGACGCGGTGATCTTCGACGAGGCCCACCAGTTGCCGGATATCGCCTGCCAGTACTTCGGCGAGTCGGTATCCACCCGCATGATCCAGGACCTGTGCAAGGATCTGGAGGTGGTGGTGCGCACCGAGCTCAAGGACCAGCGCCAGCTGGCCCTGGCCGCCGACAAGCTGAGCCGCACCAGTGCGGATCTGCGCCTGGCCCTGCCCGGCGAGCCACAGAAGGGCAACCTGAGGCAAATCGAAAGCCTGCTGGCCCCGGCCATGAAGCGCCTGGGTGACGACCTGGATTTCGTCAACCAGGTGCTCAAGCAGAACCTGGGGCGATGCACCACGGCCGACAACCTCTACGAGCGCCTGGCCACCATCCGCGCCCGCCTGGCCCGGGTCCAGGACACCCAGACCCTGGGTTACAGCTACTGGTACGAGGCGAGCCGCTACCACCTGAGCCTGAACCTGACGCCGTTGTCCATTGCCGACAAGTTCGAGGCGGTCATCGAGGACAAGCCGGCGGCCTGGGTGTTCACCTCGGCCACCCTGGCCGTGGACGGCGCCTTCGACCACTTCAAGGCCCTGCTGGGCCTTAAACCCAAGGCCGAGCTGGTGCTGGACAGCCCCTTCGACTACCCCCACCAGGGCCTGTGGCTGGTGCCGCGCAACATCCCCGAGCCCACCGGCAACAGGCCCATAGCGCCGCTGATGGCAGCCCTGCTGCCGCTGATCGAAGCCGCCGGTGGCCGCACCTTCGTGCTGTTCACCTCCCACCGCATGCTGAACCTGGCCGCGGACTGGCTAGAGAGCCGCATCGACTTCCCGATCCTGGTCCAGGGGCGGGCCCCCAAACGGGCCCTGCTGGAGGAATTCGTCCAGGCCGGCAACGCCGTGCTGCTGGGCACCGGCAGCTTCTGGGAGGGGGTGGACGTGCGGGGCCAGCAGCTGAGCTGTGTTATCATCGACAAGCTGCCGTTTGGCCGCCCGGACGACCCGCTGCTGCAGGCCCGCATGGAGGACTGTCGCCGCCAGGGCCGGGATCCCTTTGCCGAGCTGCAGCTGCCCCAGGCGGTGATCGCCCTCAAGCAGGGGGCGGGGCGCTTGATCCGGGACGTCACCGACAGGGGCGTACTGGTGATCTGCGACAATCGCCTGGTGAACCGCCCCTACGGGGCCACCTTTATCAAGAGTCTGCCGCCTTTCGAGCGCACCCGCAGCATTGCCCGCGCCGAGGCCTTTTTGCGTGATATCAACGAGAATTGACGCCTGTTATGACCACCCTACTTGCCCTGGATACCGCCACCGAAGCCTGCTCTGCCGCCCTGCTGCACAAGGGCCAAGTGCTGCACCGCCATGAGGTCTGCCCCCAGCAGCACACCCGCAAGATCCTGCCCATGGTCGACGAACTGCTGGCCGAGGCCGGCCTGGCGCTGGGCCAGCTGGATGCCCTGGCCTACGGCCGTGGCCCCGGCAGCTTTACCGGCGTGCGCATCGGCATCGGCATCGCCCAGGGCCTGGCCTTCTCCGCCGAGCTGCCGCTCATCGGCGTGTCCAACCTGGCGGCCATGGCCGAACAGGCCCGGGTGGAGCAGGGGGCAAGCCGGGTGCTGGCGGCCATAGATGCCCGTATGGGCGAGGTCTACTGGGGCCAGTTCGAAGTCAGGGACGGCCTGATGCAGCCGGTTGCCGAGGAGCTGGTGCTGCCGCCCGCCGAGGCGACTCGCCAGCTTGACGACGCCGTGCCGGTGGGCACCGGCTGGGCTGCCTATCCGGAGCTGGCCGAGCGCCTGGGCGTCGGCGGCGAGGTGGCCATCACCCTGCCGTCGGCCCGCTTCATGCTGGCCCTGGCCCAGCAGGCCTTCGCCAAGGGGGAGATGTGCGATGCACTTTCTGCCGAACCCGTGTACCTTAGGGATAAAGTGACCTGGAAAAAACTGCCCGGTCGGGAGTAAGCCAACGCCATGATCCGTATTGGTGCCCAGCCCTATCAACCCACGCCCCAGGAGCCGCGCCCGGCGCTGCAGCCCCAGGGCGCGGAGGCAGCCGCCCCCAAGCAGGAGCTGGTGCGCTACAGCGTACCTGGCCTGGCGGCGGCCGAGGGCTTTCGGACCCAATACGACCAGCCACCGGGACGGAACCTGCGCGCCATAGCCCAGTACCGCAGCCTGGAGCTGGAGGACAAGCGTGAACAGGCCCGCTCCCTGCTGGGCGTGGATCTGTTCGTTTGACATCACCAAGACTGCAACTGGCCGCGGCGCTGCTGGCGGCCGCCATCCTCTCCTTCGTTCCCGTTCTCAACCTGCCCTTCGTGTGGCTGGCGACCTTCTTCCATGAGCTGTCCCACGGCCTGGCGGCCCTGGCCACGGGTGGCCAGGTGGTGCGCATCGAGCTGAGCCTGAACGGCTCCGGGGTCTGCTACACCCGCGGCGGCAACGCCTTTCTCATCGCCCTGTCCGGCTACCTGGGCGCCAGCCTGTTCGGGGTGGCGCTGTGGTGGCTGAGTGGGCATCCGAGCCGCCAGTCGCTGCTGCGCTGGGGCCTGCTGCTGCTGGTGGCGGCCAGCCTGGTGCTGTGGGGGCGGGACATGCTCACCCTGGCCATGCTGCTGGTGCTGCTGGCGGGCCTTTGGTGGCTGGGCAAGGGTGGCAACCGGCTGCGCTGGCTGTGGCTGCTGATGGCGGCGGCGGTGCTGCTCAACGCCTTGCAGAGCCCCCTCTACCTTGGCCAGGGTCAGTTGGGGGATGCCGGCACCCTGTCGCAGCTGACCGGCTTGCCACCGATGCTGTTTGTGTTTTTGTGGCTGATCGCCGGTCTACTGTCTATAGGCTGGTGTTTCAAGAGAGGGAAAGCATGATGAAAGCCTTACTGACCGCCGTGGCCCTGCTGCTGTTGGCCGGCTGCAGCACCATTCCGGATGAGCTGGCGGTGCCCGAGGGGCAAAGCCTGGCCGCTTACAGCGCCGCCCGCCAGGGGGCCGAACAGGGCAAGCTGGTGCGCTGGGGCGGCATCATAGCCCAGGTGGACAACCTCAAGAACCGCACCCGCCTGGAAGTGGTCTACTACCCGCTGTCGTCGTCCGCCAAGCCCAAGCAGGACGAGGCCAGCCCGGGCCGTTTCCTGGCCTACCTGGACGGTTTCGTGGATCCCGTGGTGCTGGGCCAGGGCCGGCGCATCACGGTCGTGGGCAGCCTTGGCCGGCAGGAGAGCGGCCGGGTCGGCGAGTTCGAATACCGATACCCGACGGTGCAGGTGCAGCGCTACAAGCTGTGGAAAGAGGATCCGGACTATGACGTCTACTATGTGGATCCCTGGCCCTACTGGCGCTACCCGGGCTGGCACTACCCCTATTACCATCGCCGGCATTTCGCCCATGACCCCTTCTTTGCCCCCAATCCCAAGTTCAGGCATAAGCACAAACCCAAGGAAGAGAAAAAACAATGATGTTACGCAACCTCATGGGCGGTGCCCTGGCGGCCGCCATATTGTCGCTGCCGGCCCAGGCCGGCACCCTGGCCGACGCGGTCGCCAACAAGCAGCGCACGGCCGAGTTCGTGCAGCGCGACCAGTACCGCCACCCCGCCGAGACCCTGGCCTTCATGGGGATCCAACCCGACATGAGGGTGGTGGAGCTATGGCCCGGCAAGGGCTGGTATACGGAGATCCTCGGCCCCTATCTCAGGGACCATGGCCAGCTTATCGTCGGCAACTTCAATACCGAGCTGGGTGAGAGCCCCAGCGGCCTGGAGCGGTATTTTGCCAAGGCGGGCCTGGCCCTGCGGGCGCGCCTGGCCAGTGAAAAGGCCTGGCTGGGCGACATCCAGGAAGTGACCTTCCAGCCCCCCGAGCACCTGGTGCTGGCCAAGCCCGGCAGCGTCGATAGGGTGCTGACCTTTCGCAATATCCACAACTGGCACAAGCACGGCACCCTGGACGGGGTGTTGGCATCGGTATTCGAGGCCCTCAGGCCCGGCGGCATCTTCGGCGTGGTCGAACACAGGGCCAAGGCCGGCACCTCGGCCGAGCAGATGGCCAGGAGCGGCTACATGACCGAGGACTTCGTCATCGCCGCGGCCGAAAAGGCGGGCTTCAGGCTGGCCGGGCGCGCCGAGATCAACGCCAACCCCAGGGATGACACCGACCATCCCAACGGCGTCTGGACTCTGCCGCCGACCCTGAACGCCCCCGAGGCCGATCAGGATCAGTACCAGGCCATTGGCGAGAGCGATCGCATGACCTTGAAATTCGTCAAGCCATGACCGAAGTCGAGCTGGATCTTGGCCACCTGAAGCTGGCGGGGCTGTCCTGGGGCAGGGAGGGGCCGCTGGTGGTGCTGCTGCACGGCTGGCTGGACAATGCCGCCAGCTTCGCCGCCCTGGCGCCTTTTTTGGACAGGGGCCGCTTCCTGGCCCTGGACTGGCCAGGCCATGGCCGCTCCCAGCACAGGGCCAACACCGGCGCCTACCATTTCGTGGACTATGTGCACGATCTCGACTGCGTGCTGGACCACCTGGGCGAGCCGGTGCACCTGGTGGGCCACTCCCTGGGGGCCCTGGCGGCGGCCGCCTATGCCGGCACCTTCGCCGAAAAGCCGCTGAGCCTGACGTTGATCGAGGCCATGGTGCCGATCTCGGCCCCGGCCGAGGAGGCACCGGCCATACTCAGGAAGGCCATCGAGTCCAGGCGCGCCACCCGCGACAGGGCCAGGCGCCCCTACCCGGCGCTGGACACCATGGTCAGGGCCAGGGCCCAGGCCGGCGGTTTCGGCTTTGAACTGGCCAGGCCCCTGGTGGAGCGGGCCGCCAGGGCCGTGCCCGGCGGCTTCGAGTGGCGTTCGGACCGGCGCCTGCGCACCTTTTCGCCGCTGCGCCTGACCCGGGAGCAGGCCCTGGCCCTGGTGGCGGGGATCCGCTGCCCGACCCAGGCCATACTGGGGGAGGGCGGCTACCTGGCCCAGCACCCGCAGCGGGTGGCCGAGGACTGCGCCGCCCTGGGTGAGCACGAGCTGCATTGGCTGCCCGGCGGGCACCACCTGCACCTGGAGCATCCCGAGCCGGTGGCGAAACTGATTTACAAAATGATAACCTGAACCAGTGCCCACTCGTCGTAGCGATACTTGTGGCGGGCCCCAAGGATATGGGATGATCCCGGGAATTTGAGTAATCACTCAGTCATGCCATGGTGCCGGGATCATTAACAGGCGCCCTATAACAACAACCAGGACCGGGATGGCAACCGGAAGGAGAATTTTTGTGGAAAAGATCTGGCTAAACAGCTACCCGGCCGACGTGCCCGCCGAAATCGATCCCGACCACTATGAGTCGCTCTTGGAGATCTTCGAACAATCCTGCCGCACCTATTCCGATCAGTGCGCCTATGTGAACATGGGGCAGGAGCTGACCTACCGCAAGATGGAAGAGCAGAGCCGTGCCTTTGCCGCCTATCTGCAGCAGGAGCTGAAGCTGCCCCAGGGCAGCCGGGTGGCGCTGATGATGCCGAACCTGCTGCAATACCCCATCGCCCTGTTCGGCATACTGCGCGCCGGCATGGTGGCGGTCAACGTCAACCCCCTCTACACGCCCCGCGAGCTGCAGCACCAGCTCGTTGATGCCGGCGCCGAGGCCATCGTCATCGTCTCCAACTTCGCCCATACCCTGGAAGAAGTGGTGGCCCACACCCCGGTCAAGCACGTGATCCTGACCAAGCTGGGCGACCAGCTGTCCGCGCCCAAGCGCACCCTGGTCAACTTCGTGGTCAAGTACGTCAAGAAGATGGTGCCCAAGTACCACCTGCCCGGCGCCACCAGCCTGCGCAAGGCCCTGGCCAAGGGCAAGCACCTGCAGTACGTCAAGCCGGTCGTGACCGGCGAGGATCTGGCCTTCCTGCAGTACACCGGCGGTACCACCGGCGTTTCCAAGGGCGCCATGCTCACCCACCGCAACATGGTGGCCAACCTGGAGCAGGCCACGGCCATCGTCGGCCCCATGCTGGCCCCGGGCAAGGAGCTGATCGTCACCGCCCTGCCGCTCTACCATGTGTTCGCGCTGACCGCCAACTGCCTGTTGTTCCTGAAATACGGCGGCAAGAACCTGCTGATCACCAACCCCAGGGACATCCCCGGCTTCGTCAAGGAGCTGGGCAAGTATCCCTTCACCGCCATCACCGCCGTGAACACCCTGTTCAACGCCCTGCTCAACAACGACGACTTCGCCAAGCTGGATTTCTCCAGCCTGAAGCTGGTGCTGGGTGGCGGCATGGCCGTGCAGCGCCCGGTGGCGGAGCGCTGGCAGCAGATGACAGGCACCGCCATGCTCGAAGGCTACGGCCTCACCGAATGCGCGCCCCTGGTCACCGTCAGCCCCTACAACACCACCGGCTTCACCGGCAGCATCGGCCTGCCGGCGCCCAGTACCGACATCAAGCTGATGGACGAGCAGGGCAAGGAAGTGCCCCTGGGCGAGCCGGGCGAGATGTGGGTCAAGGGACCCCAGGTGATGAAGGGCTACTGGAACCGCCCGGAAGCCACCAATGACTGCCTCAAGGACGGCTGGTTCGCCACCGGCGATATCGCCACCGTGGACGAGCAGGGCTTCTTCCGCATCGTCGACCGCAAGAAGGACATGATCCTGGTGTCCGGCTTCAACGTCTTCCCCAACGAAATAGAGGAAGTGGTGGCCATGCACCCCAAGGTGCTGGAAGTGGCCGCCGTGGGCGTACCCCACGAGGCCTCGGGCGAAGTGGTGAAGATCTTCGTGGTGGCCAAGGACGCCAGCCTTACCGAGCAGGAGCTGATCCAGCACTGCCGGGACAATCTCACCGGCTACAAGGTGCCGAAGCTGGTAGAATTCCGCGACGAACTGCCGAAGACCAATGTGGGCAAGATCCTGAGGCGTGCGCTTCGGGACGAACAGACCCAGACAGCATAAAAAAGAGCCGGCGCCAGCCGGCTCTTTCGTTAAGGAGACCATGTGAAGTTCATCACCACCGCCCGGGGCCTTGAAGACTGTATCGCCGCCCTGGACAACGGCAAGCCCCTGGCCATGGACACCGAGTTCATGCGCACCCGCACCTACTACGCCCAGCTGGCGCTGTTGCAGTTCACCACGGGCGACGACGTCTTCCTGGTCGATCCCCTGGCCATCGACGATCTGCAGCCGCTGTGGGATTTCCTGGCCGGCCCCCAGACCAAGGTGCTGCACGCCTGCGGCGAGGATCTGGAGGTGCTGCCCTGCGACATGGCGCCGCTGTTCGACACCCAAGTCGCCGCCACCTTCACCGGCCTGGGCATGTCCCTGGGCTATGCCGGCCTGGTGAAGCATTTCTTCGACGTGGAGTTGGACAAGGGCCAGTCCCGCACCGACTGGATGAAAAGGCCCCTGAGCGAGGCCCAGCTTCGGTATTGCGTCAACGACGTCATCTACCTGCCGAACGCCCAGCAGCGCCTGAGCGAAGCGCTGGAGCGCCTGGGCCGCACCGCCTGGTTCGAGGACGAGTGCAACCGCCAACTGCGTCTGCGCGGCCGGGAGCCGGCCCTGGACAAGGCCTACCTGGAGGTGAAGAACGCCTGGCTGCTCAGCCGCCGGGAGCTGGGGGTGCTCAAGGTGCTGGCCGCCTGGCGCCTGGACAGCGCCAAGCGCCGCGACATGGCGGTCGGCCATGTGCTCAAGGACGACCAGCTCTGGGCCCTGGCCAAGGATCAGCCCCAGAGCCGCAGCGCCCTGAAGCAGCTGGAGCTGCCGCCCGTGGTGCTGCGCAAGTTCGGCGACGAGCTGCTGGAGATGGTCGGCAGGGGCCTGGCCCTGGACGAGGAGCAGCTGCCCGGGCGTATCGAGCGCATCATCGATCTGCCCAAATACAAGGAGCGCCTGGCCGAACTCAAGGCCCAGGTGGCCAGGGCCGCGGCCGAGACCGACCTGCCGGAGGCCTTCATCGGCTCCAAGAAGCTGCTGCACGAGGTGCTGCACTACCGTCATCGCCTCAACGACCAGGAGCGGGAGCAGGCCGCCAAACCGGTGCTGATGACCGGCTGGCGCCAGGAACTGGTAACTCTGGATGTCTAGACTTCCCAATAAATAACAATACCTTGGCGGCGGCCGTCTGGCCGCCCACATTAGATTTTTCCTCTCTAGCTCATGCCATTTGGCTATTTCCGTTGTTTCTGACGGCCGCTTAGACTCGCCCCGAATCGAGTTTTCCGGGCCTGGCCCGTCGTCGGAGGCAACATGAGCAAACCTGCCTTACCCATTCTGGATCTCAGCCTGCTGGAAGGGACTGCCGAGCAGCGCCGGCGGTTCCTGGCCGATCTGCGCGTCGCCGCTCGGGATGTGGGTTTCTTCTACCTGGTGGGCCATGGCCTGTCCCTGGCGCAGCAGCAGGCCATACTCAAGCTGGCCCGGACCTTCTTTGCCCTGCCGGAGCAGGACAAGCTGTCGGTGCAGATGGTCAAGTCGCCCCATTTCCGCGGCTACACCCGCTTCATGGGCGAGCTGACCGGCGGCCAGCCGGACATGCGCGAGCAGTTCGACACCATGAACGAGGAGCCGGCCCTGGCGTCGGAGCAGATCCAGTTCCCCTGGCAGCGCCTGCAGGGCCCCAACCAGTGGCCGGCGCAGCTGCCGGAAATGAAGGTCGTGCTGCTGGACTGGCAGAACAAGCTCAGCAACATCACGGTGCGCCTGCTCAAGGCCTTTGCCGAGGCCCTGGACCAGGACAAGGATGCCTTTTCCGACAATGTGGATGGCGGTCCCTATCAGCACATGAAGCTCATTCGTTACCCGGGCCAGCCTGCGGGCCAGAGCCGGCAGGGGGTGGGCGCCCACAAGGATCCGGGCTACCTGACCCTGGTGATGCAGGACGGCCAGTCCGGCCTGGAGGTGGAAAAGGACGAGGGCTGGGTGAGCGCCGAGCCCATCGAGGGGGCCTTCGTGGTCAACATAGGAGAGCTGCTTGAGCTGGCGTCAAACGGCTACCTCAAGGCCACCAACCACAGGGTGAAGAGCCCGCCGGCCGGCGTGGAGCGCTTGTCCTGCGCCTTCTTCATGGCGGCCAGACTGGACAGCCGGGTGCCCCTGCTGGATCTGCCGGAGCAGCTGGCCGCCGAGGCCAAGGGCCCGCAAAGCGATCCGGCCAACCCGCTCTTCTACCAGGTGGGAGAGAATGTGCTCAAGGGACGGCTGCGCTCCCATACCGACGTGGCCGCCCGCCATTACCCGGAAATGGCCCAGCAGAACTAGGAGAACAAGATGAAATTCAAGACATTGAGCGTCCATGCCGGGCAACCCATAGAGCCCAGGACAGGGGCCCTGACCACCCCGGTCTACCAGAGCAGCACCTTCAGCTACGGCACGGCCGAAGAGGGCCTGGCCCGGTTCAGCGGCCGCAACCCGGGCTTCATCTACAGCCGTTTCGGCAACCCGACCGTGGCCGATCTGGAAGCCAAGCTGGCGGTCCTGGAAGGGGCCGACGAGGCTCTGGTGGTGGCATCCGGCATGGCGGCGGTCTCCGCCATCATGTACGCGCTGGCCGACAGTGGCGACGAGGTGGCCTTCGTGGATCCCCTCTATGGCGGCACCGATGCCTTCCTGAAACAGACCCTGGTGCGGGCCGGGATCCAGATCAGCCGTTACGGCTCGGATCAGGATCTGCTGGACAACATCAGTCCCAACACCAGGCTGGTGCTGTTCGAGACCGTCACCAATCCCAACCTCAAGGTGGTGGATCCCCGCAAGGTGGTGGCAGCGGCCCGCAAGGTGGGGGCCCTGACCGTGTGCGACAATACCTTCCTGACCCCCTACCTGATGCAGCCGCTGAGCCTGGGCGTGGATCTGGTCATGCACTCGGGCACCAAGTACCTGGGCGGCCATGGTGACATCATCGCCGGTGTGGTGGCCGGTTGCCACGAGCTGATGGCCCGGGTCCGTACCGTGGCCCTCAAGCATATCGGCTCGCCCATAGGCCCCCAGGAAGCCTACCTGCTGCAGCGCGGCGTCAAGACCCTGCCGCTACGCATGGATGCCCACCTGGAAAACGCCAGGCGGGTGGCCGAGTTCCTCAATGCCCATCCCAGGGTGAAGAAGGTGGTCTACCCGGGCCTGGCAAAGCATCCAGGCCACCAGGTGCTCAGCGAGGTGAGCCGTGGCTTTGGCGGCATGGTCAGCATCGAGCTGGACGGCGGCTTTGCGGCCTGCGCCGACTTCCTGGACCGGCTGGCGCTCTTCACCCAGGCGGTGAGCCTGGGCGACCTGGAGAGCCTGGCCTGCCACCCGGCCAGCACCACCCATGCGGCCATGAGTGCCGAGGCCCGGGCGGCGGCCGGGGTCAGCGACGATCTGGTCCGGCTCAGCATCGGCGTGGAAGATGCCGACGACCTCATCCGGGACATGGAGCAGGCCTTGATCTGAACCCAGCAAAAAGGGCGCCGATGGCGCCCTTTTTGCTGCAGCTTGCCATTTTTTGGCCTATTTCGAGCCGTCCGGCAGCATCACGTTCAGCTCCAGCACCGCCAGATCGTCGTCCTTGTGATCCAGGGCCACGGACACGGCGTCGGCATCGATGTCCACGTACTTCTTGATCACCGCCAGTATGTCCCGCTCCAGCGCCGGCAGGTAATCCGGGCCGCTGCGCTGGCGGCGCTCGTGGGCAACGATGATCTGCAGCCGCTCCTTGGCCTTGTTGGCCGAGGAGGTCTTGGTCGAGCGAAAGTAGTCCAGCAGCGCCATGTCAGCCTCCAAAGATCCGTTTCAGGATGCCCTTCTTCTCTTCCTCCAGGAAGCGGAAGGGGCGCTCCTCGCCCAGCAGCCGCGCCACCGTATCTTCGTAGGCCTGGCCGGCATCGGAGTCGCCGTCCAGGATCACCGGCTCGCCGGCGTTGGAGGCGGCCAGCACCGCCTGGGATTCGGGCACCACCCCCAGCAGCGGAATGGCCAGGATCTCCTTGACGTCCTCGACGCTGAGCATCTCGCCCTTGGCGACCCGGGCCGGGTTGTAGCGGGTCAGCAGCAGGTGCTCCTTGATGGGCTCCTTGTTCTGCTCGGCGCGGCGGGACTTGGAGGCCAGAATGCCGAGGATGCGGTCGGAATCGCGCACCGAGGACACTTCCGGGTTGGTGGTGATGATGGCCTCGTCGGCGAAATAGAGCGCCATCAGGGCGCCTGTCTCTATGCCGGCCGGGGAATCGCAGAGAATGAAGTCGAAGTCCTCGGCCAGGGCGTTCAGCACCTTCTCGACGCCGTCACGGGTGAGGGCATCCTTGTCCCGGGTCTGGGAGGCCGGCAGTATATGGAGGTTGTCGACCCGCTTGTCCTTGATCAGCGCCTGGTTGAGGTTGGCCTCGCCGTTGATGACGTTGACGAAGTCGTAGACCACCCGGCGCTCGCAGCCCATGATCAGATCCAGGTTGCGAAGGCCAATATCGAAATCGATGATGACGGTCTTGTGGCCCTTCAAGGCCAGGCCGGTGCCGATGGCGGCGCTGGAGGTGGTCTTGCCCACGCCTCCCTTGCCGGAAGTCACCACTATGATGCGTGCCATAAATGAATTCCTCGTCCTCATTCCCTGTTGTTAGTTCAATGGCTTCAGGGCCAGTTGTTGTTCGTCGAGCAGGATTTGGGCGCTCTGCTGCCACTGCTCTCCCTGCAGATCATCGCTGAGCCAATAGGTCCCGGCGATGGACACCAGCTCCGCCTCCAGCTTCTGGCAGAGGATGCGGGCCTCGACACTGCCCGAGGCGCCGGCGATGGCTCGGCCCCTCAGACTGCCGTAGATATGGATGCTGCCGTCGCTGATCACCTCGGCACCGGCGCCCACCGAGCCCAGCACCACCAGATCCCGGCCCTTGGCGTAGAGCTGCTGGCCGGAGCGGACCTGGCCCTGGTGCACCTGGGCCGGCAGGGTGGGGGCCTGCTCGCGGCCGGCCCGGGCGGGCTTGAGCACCGCCAGGCCGGCGGCCTTGGCCGCGTCCTTCCAGGCGGCCCTGGCGCCGCAGACGCCGACACAGATCAGGCCCTGCTCGTTGATGGCGCCGGCCAGGGCGGTGAAGTCCGGCTGTGTTTCCAGCTTGCTCAGATCCACCACCAGGGGCGCGCCCTGGAAGAAGCCCGGCGCCTGCTCGACCTTATCGGCCAGTTTGCGGGGCAGGCTGGGCAGATCGGCCTCGGTCAGGGCCAGTACCGAGAGCGTGAAGGAAGTCCCTTTGAATACCAGTGACATGTCAGCTGAATGCCTTGAAACAAGGCCCTTACGGATGCCTAGAGTGTAGCTGCCATGGTATAGTGAGGCCCCTCGCCAGGCAAGACGGTATCCCCACCCATGTTGTGTGCCATTTACAAAAGCAGCAAGAAAGACGAGACCTACCTCTTTCTCCCCAAAAAAGACGATTTCAGCCAGGTCCCCAAGGAGCTGATGGCGGTGTTCGGCCAGCCCCAGCTGGTGATGATGCTCAAGCTGGAACAGGACCGTCGCCTGGCCATGGCCGACGCTGCCGAGGTGATGGCGGCCCTGGCCGACAAGGGCTACTTCCTGCAGCTGCCGCCGCCCAAGGAAAACCTGCTCAAGCAGCACAGGGCGGCCCAGGGCCTGGAGGAGCAGCACTGATGGCGCGGCTGCTGGCCCTGGCGGCGTTGCTGCTGGCCCAGGGGGTCCTGGCCAAGCCGGACTTTGCCGCCTATGTGCAGGCTCTTAAGGTTGAGGCGGCCGGCCAGGGCATCTCCCAGGCCACCCTGGATGCGGCCTTTGCCGACGTCCGGCTGATGAAGAAGGCCATCAAGGCCGATCGCAACCAGCCTGAATTCAAGCTGACCCTGGAAGGCTACCTGGCCAAGACCCTGCCCGAGTGGAAGGTCAAGCTGACCCGCCAGCGCTACCTGGAGAACCGCGAGCAGATAGAGGCTGCCGCCAGGCGCTACGGCGTTCAGGGGCGCTTTTTGGCCGCCCTCTGGGCCAAGGAGTCCAGCTTCGGCAAGATCCAGGGCAACTTCCCCGTGGTGTCCGCCCTGGCCTCCATGGCCTACGAGGGGCGCCGCGAGGCCTTCTTCAAGAAGGAGCTGATGGCGGCCTTGCAGATCCTCGACGAGGGCCATATCGACCTGGCCGACTTCAAGGGCTCCTGGGCCGGCGCCATGGGCCAGACCCAGTTCATGCCCAGCTCCTTCCTGGCCTTTGCCGCCGACGGTGACGGCGACGGCAAGAAGGATATCTGGAACAACAAGGCCGATGTCTTCGCCTCCATGGCCAACTACCTGGCCCAGTCCGGCTGGCAGGGCAGTGAAACCTGGGGCCGCCAGGTGCGGGTGCCGGCCGGCTTCGACTGGTCGCAGGTCAACCAAAGCCGGTCCCTGGCCGACTGGCAGGCCCTGGGGGTAAGGCGCATGAATGGCCGCGATCTGCCCCGGGCCGGGATGCAGGCCCAGTTCAAGGCCGTGGACGGCGAAAAGGGCCGCCTGTACCTGGTTTACAACAACTACCAGGTGCTCAAGCGCTGGAACCGCTCCGATTTCTTCGCCACCGCCGTGGGCGTGCTGGCGGACCGGGTTGCCTGGCCGCCCCTGGAGGCCAAGTGAGCGCGCCCTTTTGGGAGAGCAAGGCGCTCACGGAGATGACCAGGGACGAATGGGAATCCCTCTGTGACGGTTGCGGCAAGTGCTGCCTGCACAAGCTCCAGGACGAGGATACCGACGAGATCTACCACACCGCCGTGGCCTGCGAGCTGCTGGATCTGAAAAGCGGCGGCTGCGGCGACTATCCCAATCGCTTCGACAAGGTACCGGACTGCCTGCAGCTGACCCCGGACAACCTGGACAACTTCATCTGGCTGCCACCGAGCTGCGCCTACCGTCGCCTCAGCGAGGGCCGTGGCCTGCCCAGCTGGCATCCGCTGCTGCACGGCGGCAAGAAGGCGGCCATGCACGGGGCCGGCATGTCGGTGCGCGGCAAGGCGGTACGTGAAGGGCCGGATCTGGACTGCGCCGACTTTATCGTGGTCTGGCCGCTGTCAGACCGGGATTGACAAAAAGGCCGGGTCTTCCCGGCCTTTCTTGTACTCAGAGAGCGGCAGGCCTGAGGTAGTGGCGATAGTAGCCGACCAGATTGCTGGCCAGAAACAGCACTTCCATCAGCACGGCCATGGGTGAGCCCTGCAGGGCGTTATTGAGCAACCACAGGGTGGTGCCGGCCATCATACCCAGCCTGAGCCGTCTGTCATCGACCTCAAAGGCAGCCAGGGTCTGCAGCGATGATCCTGCCAGGGCCAGCAGGCTCAAGGGGCCACCGTAAGTCAGGAAGGTTGCCGTGGTGGCCAGCAGCAGGAACAGCCCCAACCAGATCCTGGCGGTGCTGAAGATACATACCAGGTAGCGGGCGCTGGCAAGCAGCATCAGCGCCGCTGCTGTCATCTTGTCCAGCAGCAGGAAATGGCTGGCGATCAACAGGCCAGCGGCACACAGGCAGGCGACGACAGCCCGCCTGTCCCTGAATTGAAATGAGGCAAGATCGAAGCAGATGGCAGCCGCTACCAGGCATTGGGAAAGCATGAAGTCAGTCAAGGGCATCACCTCTGGGTTTGGGGGATGCCTTAGCGTGCACCGATCGTTGCAGGCCGCCATTAACCTTGGTTAATGCGACGGCGCAGCCGGGACAGGCTGATGGGGCTTATGCCGATGTAGTTGGCTAGTTGAACCTGGTTGAGCTGGGTTAGCCAGTGGGGGGCATGGCGGCAAAGGTGACGGTAGCGTTGCTCCGGACTGTTCAGCAGCAGGAATGCCTCCTTCTGCTCCTTGTACAGTAGCTGCCGTTGCAGCAGGGCCAGGCGGGCGGCCTGCCAGCCTGGTGCTTCCAGCACTGACAGGGGCAGGCGCAATGCCGTTACGGCATCCAGTGTTTCTAGCTGGTAGGCAGCAGGTACGCCGCTTAGCCAACTGTTGTAGAGCAGGCAGAGTTCGCCGGGGAAATAGAACTCCTTGCAGCGCTCGGTACCGTCTTCCCGGTAATGGCAAGCCCTGATCAGGCCCTCCTGCACCAAGTAGGCATGGTGCTGGTATTGGCCTTGGGCCAGCAGCACAGTGCCGGCTGCCGCCTGGACTGGCTTCAGCTGCGCCTGTTGGGCGCGAAAGGCATCTTCAGCCACGCCCAGCTTGGCAAAATAGCGGGCTGGTTCGACTATGGGCGGGATGGCGCCATGTAGCGTCATGGTAAAGGGAGAGCCCTGTCTGTTTCCCTCAACGCCTGAGATTGGCGAGCAATACCGGCAGCAGTACCAGCAGGTAGAGGCCGAACACCAGGATCATCCACTGGGGCATGGAATAGCCCAGGAACTCCCAGACCGCCTGGCTGCAGTCGCCCCTGGCCTCGAACACCGCCGGCAGCCACTGGTCCAGCTTGAGCCAGGCCGGGAAGTCGGGGATGAAGGCGCATTGCTTGAAGGGGGAGGGATCGAGCTGCAGATCCACATGCTCGACGGCAATTGCCAGGCCCCAGCCGGCGGCCACACCCCAGCCCGCCAGGGCCAGCCAGCGCAGGGCGGCAAAGGCCGGGGCCACGGCCCCTACCAGGCCGGCCAGTACCAGGCCCAGCACGGCCACCCGCTGGTAGATACACATGACGCAAGGCTCCAGCCTCATGCCGTATTGGAAATAGAGGGCCGTCATCTCCAGGCCGAGGGCGGTGGCGGCCAGCAGCAGCCAGGGGCTGCGACGGCGTGAGAGGCGGGCAAGTGCAGCGAACATGTAAAACCTGTACTTATTGAAAACCGATGGCAGCTATTAAACAAAAAAAGCCGTGCTGGCGCACGGCTTTTGATGTTTTAGTGGCCGCTGCTCGGGGCCTGGATCTCCGTGGCCGAGTGATGGCTTATCCACTGCGCGTCGTAGAACCACTGGGTACTGGCCTCGAGGCCGTAGTAGACCATGGCCATGCCCAGCAGTGACAGCACTATGGTGTAGGGCAGGGCCATCCACACCATGCGACCGTAGGACAGGCGCAGCAGCGGTGCCAGGGTGGAGGTCAGCAGGAACAGGAAGGCGGCCTGGCCGTTCGGCGTGGCCACGGACGGCAGGTTGGTGCCGGTGTTGATGGCCACCGCCAGCAGATCGTACTGGTCGCGGCTGATCTGGCCGTGGGCCAGGGCACTCTTGATCTCGTTGATGTAGACGGTGCCCACGAAGACGTTGTCTGAGACCATGGAGAGCAGGCCGTTGGCGATATAGAACATCACCAGCTGCACCTTGCCTTCGTAACCCAGCACCCACTCGATGACGGGGGTGAACAGCTGCTGGTCTATGATCACCGCCACTATGGTGAAGAACACCGACAGCAGGGCGGTAAAGGGCAGGGATTCCTCAAAGGCCTTGCCCAGCTGGTGCTCCTCGATGATGCCGCAGCTGGCGGTGGCCAGGATGATCACCGACAGGCCGATCAGGCCCACGGCGGCCAGGTGGAAGGCCAGGCCCACCACCAGCCAGATGCCGATCAGGGCCTGGGCCACCATCTTGGCCTTGTCCTTGTCGGTGCGCTTCTTGTCCTGGTATTCGGCGTAGTCGCTGAGGATCTGACGCACCGCCTCGGGCAGCTTGGCGCCATAGCCGAACACCTTGGTTTTCTCCACCACAAAGCAGGTCACCAGGCCGGCGGCGAACACCGGCAGGGTCACAGGCGCCATGCGGATGAAGAATTCGATGAACTGCCAGCCGGACGACTCGGCGATGATCAGGTTCTGGGGCTCGCCGACCATGGTGCAGACGCCGCCCAGGGCGGTGCCGATGGCGGCATGCATCATCAAGTTGCGAAGAAATGCCCGGAAACTGTCGAGATCGGAGCGCTTGAGCTCCTGCAGGGTCTCGTCATTGGTGTGGTCGTGGTCGTCGTGGTGGTATTCCTTGCCGGACGCCACCTTGTGGTAGATGGAATAGAAACCGGTGGCCACGGCGATGATCACCGCCACCACGGTCAGGGCGTCCAGGAAGGCGGACAGCACGGCGGCGGCGGCGCAGAAGGCCAGGGACAGCACCGTCTTGGAGCGCACCCGGATCAGCAGCCGGGTGAAGATATAGAGCAGCAGCTGCTTCATGAAGTAGATGCCGGCCACCATGAAGATCAGCAGCAGCAGTACTTCCAGGTTGGCCACCAGCTCGGCCTTGACGTGCTTGGCGCTGGTCATGCCCAGCAGCACCGCTTCTATGGCCAGCAGGCCGCCGGGCTGCAGCGGGTAGCATTTCAGGGCCATGGCCAGGGTGAAGATGAACTCGATGATCAGCAGCCAGCCCGCTACGAAGGGATTGGCGGCGAAGATAATGGGATTGATGATCAAAAAGGCGATTATCGCCAACTTGTACCAGTCCGGGGCCTGGCCCAGGAAGTTGCCGATAAAGGCCCTCGCAATGGAGTGCTTTCTTGTCATGACTGTGGTTCTCTAGGGATCATATTTTGATAGTTTTTCTGCCATCTTAGGGACTATCGAGCAAGAATGCACTCCTACCTGATGGGTAAAAACGGCGCCTGGGCGCAGAGAGTTTATTTTTCTTATCCCCCTCGCTAGAATCGGCTAGGATTTCCCGTATAACGACTACAAACAGGCAGCGAATTTGCATGATTATTAAAGCGCAAAGCCCAGCAGGATTTGCTGAGGAATACATTATTGAGTCGATCTGGAACAATCGCTTTCCACCCGGCTCAATACTGCCGGCAGAGCGGGAGTTGTCGGAGCTCATCGGGGTGACGCGCACCACTTTGCGTGAAGTCTTGCAGCGGCTGGCCCGTGACGGCTGGCTGACCATACAGCACGGTAAGCCGACCAAGGTCAACAACTTCTGGGAAACCAGCGGCCTGAACATACTGGAGACCCTGGCTCGCCTTGATCAGGAGAAGTTTCCTGAACTTGTCGACCATTTGCTGTCCGCTCGCACCAATATCAGCGCCATCTTCATCCGCAGCGCCATCAAGCACGCCCCCGACAAGGCCGCCAAGGTACTGGCCGAGGCCCGTGAACTCAGCGAAGACCCCATCGCCTTTGCCGAATACGACTACAACCTGCACCATGCCCTGGCCAACGCCTCCGGCAACCCCATCTATGTGCTGACCCTGAACGGCTTCAAGGGTCTGTACAGCCGGGTGGGCAAGTACTACTTCTCCAATGCCAAGGCACGGGACGTGGCCCTGAGCTACTACGCCGAGCTGCAGAAGCTGGCCGAGACCAAGAACTTCAACGACGCCCCCAACCTGGTCCGTAAATACGGCCTGGAGTCCGGCAAGGTCTGGCTGTCCATGCGTGGCGACATGCCCTCGGACATCGTCGACCGTTAACAGAAAAAGGCGCCACGGGGCGCCTTTTTTGATCACTCCTTCTCCACCTTGGGCGGGCAGCTGAAGCGCAGCTCCACCTCGCCGTTGCCGTGCTCCTCCTCCAGGTGCACGTCGAACTTCCAAAGCTGGTAGAGGTGCCTGAGCACCTCCATGGCTTCCTTCTCTTCAAGGGGGATGCGGTTGTGGCGGATATGGCGCAGCGTCAGTGAACGGTCGCCACGGATGTCCACCTGCCAGACCTGGATGTTGGGCTCGTTGTTGGCCAGGTTGTACTGGGCCGAAAGGGACTCGCGGATCTGGCGGTAGCCCTCCTCGTCATGGATGGCGGAGATGCCCAGGTAGTTCTTCTGGTCGTCGTCCAATACCGAGAACAGCCGGAAGTCGCGGATCAGCTTGGGGGACAGGTACTGGCCCACGAAGGACTCGTCCTTGAAGTTCTCCATGGCGAAATGCAGGGTCTCCAGCCAGTTGCTGCCGGCCACGTCGGGCAGGAAACGCTTGTCTTCCTCGGTGGGCTCCTCGCAGATGCGGCGGATGTCCTTGTACATGTTGAAGCCCAGGGCATAGGGGTTGATGCCGCTGTAGTAAGGGCTGTTGTACGGCGGCTGGTAGATCACGTTGGTATGGGAGTGCAGCACCTCCATCACGAAGCGGTCGGTGATCAGGCCTTCGTCGTAGAGGTGGTTGATGATGGTGTAGTGCCAGAAGGTGGCCCAGCCCTCGTTCATGACCTGGGTCTGGCGCTGGGGATAGAAATACTGGGCGACCTTGCGGACGATGCGGACGATCTCCCGCTGCCAGGGCTCCAGCAGCGGCGCGTTCTTCTCGATGAAGTAGAGCAGGTTCTCCTGGGGCTCGGCGGGGTAGCGCTGCTTCTGCTCCTTCTCCCGCTTCTTCTTCGGCAAGGTCTTCCACAGCTCGTTGACCTGGCTCTGCAGGTATTCTTCCCGCTCCTCCTGGCGGCGCTTTTCCTCGGCCAGGGAGATCTCCGCGGGCCTCTTGTAACGGTCGACCCCCAGGTTCATCAGGGCATGGCAGGCATCCAGCAGCTTTTCGACCTCGTTCACGCCGTGGCGCTCCTCGCACTCGCCGATATAGCGGCGGGCGAACAGCAGGTAGTCGATGATGGAGTCGGCGTCCGTCCAGGTCTTGAACAGGTAGTTGTTCTTGAAGAAGGAGTTGTGGCCGTAGCTGGCGTGGGCGATGACCAGGGCCTGCATGGGCAGGGTGTTCTCCTCCATCAGGTAGGCGATGCAGGGGTTGGAGTTGATGACGATCTCGTAGGCCAGGCCCATCTGGCCGCGCTTGTAGTTCTGCTCGGAGTGGATGAACTTCTTGCCGAAGGACCAGTGGTGGTAGCCGATGGGCATGCCCACCGAGGAGTAGGCGTCCAGCATCTGTTCGGCGGTGATCACCTCGATCTGGTTGGGGTAGGTGTCGAGACCGTAATGTTCGGCGACCCGGGCGATTTCGGTTTCGTAGCGCTGCAAGAGCTCGAATGTCCAGTCCGGACCATCGGGCAACGGCGTCTTTGCCTTGCTCATGGCACCTCCTAGGCGGCCTGCTTGCGAAAGAGTTCCCTGAATACCGGGTAGATGTCCTCTACCGTCTGGATCTGCTGCATGGCGAAGTTGGGGAAGGCCTGCTGCAGGGCCTCGTATTCCCGCCACAAGGTCTGGTGGGCCCTGTGGGTGATCTCCACATAGGTGTAGTAGCGCACATGGGGCAGGATCTGCTTCTCCATGATCTCCTTGCAGAAGGGGGAGTCGTCGGCCCAGTTGTCACCGTCCGAGGCCTGGGCGGCATAGACGTTCCACTGGCCGGGGGGATAACGGCTGTGCATGATGTCGGCCATCATGTTCAGGGCCGAGGAGACGATGGTGCCGCCGGTCTCCTGGGAGTAGAAGAATTCGTGCTCGTCCACCTCCTTGGCCTGGGTATGGTGGCGGATGAACACCACGTCGATGTGCTCGTAGGTGCGGGTCAGGAACAGGTACAGCAGGATATAGAAGCGCTTGGCCATGTCCTTGGTGGCCTGATCCATGGAGCCGGACACGTCCATCAGGCAGAACATCACCGCCCGGCTGGTGGGGATGGGGTAACGCTCGAAGTTGTTGTAGCGCAGGTCGAAGGTATCGATGAAGGGCACCTTCTCGATGGCCTGTTTGAGCTCGGCGATTTCCTCCTTGAGGGCGTTGATGTCCTCCTGGCTGGCGGTGGGATCCTGTTCCAGCTCGGCCAGCTGCGCCTCCAGCTCCGCCAGGCGGCGCTTGCGCCCGGCGGTCAGGGCCATGCGCCTGGCCAGGCTCTGCTGCAGGGAGCGCACCACGTTGATGCGGGTGGGCACGCCGTCGGTGACGAAGCCGGCGCGGCGGGTCTCCCATTCCACCAGCTTGTCGAGCTGGGTCTTCTCCAGGTTGGGCAGCTCCAGATCCTCGAACAGCAGATCCAGGTATTCGTCCTTGGAGATCTGGAACACGAAGTCGTCCTGGCCTTCCCCCTGGTTGGAGGCCTGGCCTTCGCCACTGCCGCCGCCGGCCCCGCCCAGGGGCCGCTCTATCTTGTCTCCCTTGGTGAACTGGTCGTTGCCCGGGTGCACCCGCTCGCGGATGCCGCCCTTGCCCTGGTGGAAGATGGGCTCGGAGATGTCCCGGGCCGGGATGGACACCGACTCACCGGTGTCGATGTCCTTGATGGAACGCTTGGTGATGGCATCGGACACCGCCTTCTTGATCTGCTTCTTGTAGCGACGCAGGAAGCGATTGCGGTTGACGGTGCTCTTGCCCTTGGCGTTCTGCCGTCGGTCGATGAAAGGGGCCATGTTTCCTCCTCAGCCGGTCAGGAGGACTTACGGACCCGCAGGTACCAGTCGGACAGCAGCCGGACCTGTTTGCGGGTGTAGCCCTTTTGCATCATGCGTTGTACGAAGTCGTCGTGCTTCTTTTTCTCTTCGGCCGAGGTCTTGGCGTTGAAGGAGATCACCGGCAGCAGCTCCTCGGTGTTGGAGAACATCTTCTTCTCGATGACGGTCCTGAGCTTCTCGTAGCTGGTCCAGGCCGGGTTCTTGCCGTTGTGGCTGGCCCTGGCCCGCAGCACGAAGTTGACGATCTCGTTGCGGAAGTCCTTGGGGTTGGAGATCCCGGCCGGCTTCTCGATCTTCTCCAGCTCGGCGTTGAGGGCGGCCCGGTCGAACAGCTGGCCGGTCTCGGGATCCCGGTATTCCTGATCCTGGATCCAGAAGTCGGCATAGGTCACGTAGCGGTCGAAGATGTTCTGGCCGTACTCGCTGTAGGACTCCAGGTAGGCGGTCTGGATCTCCTTGCCGATGAAGTCCACGTACTTGGGCACCAGGTAGCCCTTGAGGAATTCCTTGTACTTCTCGGCCTGCTCTTCCGGGAACTGCTCCCGCTCTATCTGCTGCTCCAGCACGTAGAACAGGTGCACCGGGTTGGCGGCCACCTCGGCGTGGTCGAAGTTGAACACCCGGGACAGGATCTTGAAGGCAAAGCGGGTCGACAGGCCGCTCATGCCCTCGTCCACGCCGGCGTAGTCCTTGTATTCCTGGTAGCTCTTGGCCTTGGGATCGGTGTCCTTGAGGGTTTCGCCGTCGTAGACCCGCATCTTGGAATAGACGCTGGAGTTTTCCGGCTCCTTGATCCGCGACAGCACAGAGAACTGGGCCATGGTCTCCAGGGTGCCGGGGGCGCAGGGGGCCTCGGCCAGTTCGGAGTTCTCGATCAGCTTGTCGTAGATCTTGATCTCTTCCGACACCCGCAGGCAGTAGGGTACCTTGACGATGAACACCCTGTCCAGGAAGGCCTCGTTGTTGCGGTTGTTCTTGAAACTCAGCCATTCCGACTCGTTGGAGTGGGCCAGGATGATGCCCTGGAAGGGCAGGGCCGACAGGCTCTCGGTTGGATTGTAGTTGCCCTCCTGGGTGGCGGTCAGCAGCGGGTGCAGTACCTTGATGGGGGCCTTGAACATCTCCACGAATTCCATGATGCCCTGGTTGGCCCGGCACAGGGCGCCGGAGTAGCTGTAGGCATCGGGGTCGTCCTGGGAATAGTGCTCCAGCTGGCGGATGTCCACCTTGCCCACCAGGGCGGAGATGTCCTGGTTGTTCTCGTCGCCGGGTTCGGTCTTGGCGATGGCCCGCTGCATCAGGATGGACGGGTGCACCTTGACCACCCGGAACCGTGAGATGTCGCCGCCGTATTCCTTGAGGCGCTTGGCGGCCCAGGGCGACATGATCACCTCCAGGGCCCGGCGTGGAATGCCGTATTCCTCCTGCAGCACCTTGCCGTCCTCGTTGGGATCGAACAGGCACAGGGGATGATCCTGCACCGGCGAGCCCTTGAGCATGTAGATGGGCTCTTTCTGCATCAGGTACTTGAGCTTCTCCGCCAGCGACGACTTACCGCCGCCCACGGGCCCCAGCAGGTAGAGGATCTGCTTGCGCTCCTCCAGGCCCTGGGCGGCATGCTTGAGGTAGGAGACGATCTGCTCGATCGCCTCCTCCATGCCGTAGAACTCGTCGAAGGCCGGGTAGCGGGCGATGACCCTGTTGGAGAAGATCCGGCTCAGGCGGGGGTTCTGGGAGGTGTCGATCATTTCCGGCTCGCCTATGGCGGTGAGCAGCCGCTCCGCAGACGAGGCGTAGGCGCCCCGCTCCTGCTTGCACAGCTCCAGAAACTCCTCGACGGAATACTCTTCCTCTTTGGCTTCCTCGTAGCGTTGCCGATAGTGTTCGAAAATGCTCATGGCGCCCCCCAGTGACATGATCCCTGATAGGGACCGGTCAAAAATGCCGGTCCAGTTCACACTTTTAAGGGTAGTAGCTGGTGGGCGAAATGCCGTTTTAACGCCGCGATTTTTAAGTGAAAAATGTTCTTAGCCGGGAAGGAAAATCTCGGCCAGCATGCAGCGGGCGCTGCCGCCGCCAACGCTTTCTATGGTGGGGATGGCCACGGCTAACAGCCTGCCCAGGCTGGCCTTTTGCTGCGCGTCCAGATGGTCGAAGGCGGTCTGGGACAGCACCCAGAGCGGCTCGCCGTCGCCGTCCAGCACCTCCAGCATGTTGCCGCAGAAGGCCTCCATCTGGGCCTCGCTGATTTCCACCAGCTTATGATGCCGGCCGAGCTCTACCCGCACCCTGTCCCTGTCCTGCTCGGCCACCACCTCCAGGCAGGCCACCGCCTGGGCCTGGCCCAGGGCCATCACCACATTGGTGTGGTAGACGGGGCCGCCGTGGCGGGAGCGGGTGGCAAAGGCCACCACCTGGTAGCCGATGGCCCGGGCAAAGCGGCGCAGCAGGGTTTCATCGCAGCGCTCGGACAGGGCCGCGAAGACGCGCCTGTGCTCATGGTCGAACACCAGGGCGCCGGTGCCTTCCAGCACCTTGTCGCCGTCGTCCAGCCAGTGGGTTTCGCCCAGGGCGAAGCCGGCGCCGGCCAGCAGTGCCTGCAGCCGGGACACCCGCCTTTCGGCGTTGCGGTTGGCGGTCTTCATGGGGCAGATCCACAGGCTGGCGTCGGGGCGGGTCATGAACCAGTTGTTGGGGAAGACCGCATCCGGGGTGACGGCCTGGTCGTCCTTGTCCAGCTCCAGGATGCGCACCCCGGCCTCTCGGAGCCTGGCCACCATGGCGCCGTACTCGGCCAGGGCCAGATCGCGCACGGCCGCCTGGTCCTGGCTGGGCTGGTGTTGGTAATGGTTGTCGCGGGCCGTCTGGGGATTGAAGGCGAAATCCACCGGCGGCACCATCAGCAGGCAGTTGGTGTTTTGCATATAAAAAAAGGCCCTCTGGGAGGGCCTTCCATCTCTTATCCCGGGCGGGAATTATGCCGCAAGATTCTTGGCGACGAAATCCCAGTTGACCAGGGCCCAGAAGGCGTCCATGTACTTGGGACGGGCGTTGCGGTAGTCGATGTAGTAGGCGTGTTCCCATACGTCGACGGTCAGCAGCGGGGTCACACCGTCGGTCAGCGGGCAGCCGGCGTTGGAGGTGTTCTGGATGGCGACGGTACCGTCGGCCTTCTTGACCAGCCAGGTCCAGCCGGAGCCGAAGTTGGTCACGGCAGACTTGGTGAACTCTTCCTTGAAGGCAGCGAAGGAGCCGAAGGCGGCGTTGATGGCGTCGGCCACGGCACCGGTGGGCTCGCCGCCACCGTTGGGGCTCAGGCAGTGCCAGTAGAAGGTGTGGTTCCACACCTGGGCGGCGTTGTTGAAGATACCACCGCTGGAGCTCTTGATGATGTCTTCCAGGGACTTGCCTTCAAACTCGGTGCCCGGTACCAGGTTGTTCAGGTTAACCACATAGGTGTTGTGGTGCTTGCCGTAGTGGTATTCCAGGGTCTCGGCGGAGATATGCGGTTCCAGTGCGTTCTGTTCGTAGGGCAGAGCAGGCAGTTCAAAAGCCATGATTCCTCTCCTTTGGCTGTGGTTTGCGTGGCCTGGCCACGACATTTGCTCGTCCACTATTGTACTCAAGGACGGGTCCCTGTGAATAAGTAAAGCTAACTTTTTATAAACCTGACCGTTTCATGGGGGTATATGTCCCTACCACCTTTGGGGTTTGGGAGCGGCCATCCGGGCAGGTAGAATAGGGACAAATGCTGAAACAGAGGTTGTCATGGACACCATCGAACGGATCAAGAACCAAATCGCCGAGAACGCCATCATCCTGTACATGAAGGGCTCCCCCAAGCTGCCTTCCTGCGGCTTCTCCGCCCAGGCGGCCCAGGCCATGATGGCCTGTGGCGAACCCTTCGCCTATGTGGACATCCTGCAGAACCCGGACATCCGCGCCGAGCTGCCCAAGTACGCCAACTGGCCGACCTTCCCCCAGCTGTGGGTGGAAGGGGAGCTGATCGGCGGCTGTGACATCATCCTGGAGATGTACCAGAAGGGTGAGCTGCAGCAGCTGGTCAAGGAGACCGCCGCCAAGCACAAGGGCGACGAGGAAAAGGCCGAAGGCGAAAGCGCCTGAGCCAAACCAGTATCGAAAAGGCCGCCTGTGGGCGGCCTTTTTTGTGTCCGAGGTTGCAGCAAGAAAAAAGGTTCTTCGCACATTAGCGGGGAATAGATGTGAAAACGGCTGGATAGGTTATTGTGATGTCGCCAAACAAAGACACTAACCAACCAGCCGTTTTCGATGTCGCAGCTTACCCTTCCGTTCGAGCTGTGGGAAGGCTTTAGCCCCGACCACATAGAGCAACACGACCAACATCTCACCATTCACCTCAGCCCCAATCGCCCGCCCTGCTGTCGTTGCGGCAAGCTGGCCCAAGCCGTCCACGACACCACCTGGAGAACGGTCGCCGATCGCGCACTGATGGACCATACCGTGACCCTCAAGGTGCCGGTGCGACGGCTTAACTGCCATCAGTGCGGCCGAGGGACCGAACACATCTCCTGGCTGCGTCCCTTCGCCCGTTTGAGCTGCCGTCTGGAACGCTACGCCGAACGCCTACTGGCGTTACTGCCGGTCAAGCAGGTCGGTGAACTGCTGGGGCTGCACTGGCACACCGTGAAGGCCATCGACAAGCGCCGCCTGCAGCGGCAGGTCACCGAGCCCGACTGGTCCCGGTTGCGACGACTGGTCATGGATGAGTTCGCCCTGTTCAAGGGCCACCGCTACGCCACCGTCATCGCCGATGCGGATACCCACCAGGTGTTGTGGATAGGCGAGGGACGCAGTCGCCGCAGCATCCGGCCCTTCTTCGAGCGGCTAGGCGAACGCTGTCAGCAGATCGAGGCCGTGGCGATGGACATGAACACCGCCTTCGATCTGGAGGTGCAGGCGCATTGCCCCAACGCCAGGGTGGTCTACGACCTGTTCCATGTGGTGGCCAAGTATGGCCGGGAGGTGATTGACCGGGTGCGGCTCGACTGTGCCAAGGCCCAGGGCACCGAGCAGCAGGCCCGCCGTCATATCAAGCGTAGCCGCTGGGTGTTGCTCAAAAACGAGGGCAATCTCAATGACAAGGAACGTGGCCGCCTCGAAGCCTTGCTGGCCGCCAACCGTGATCTGATGGTGGTCTACGTGCTCAAGGAGCAGTTGAAGGCGCTGTGGTACTGCCGCGATGAGCAAACGGCCCATCGCCAATGGCGGCTCTGGTGGCAGCAGGTGGAGGAAAGTGGCATCGCGCCGCTGTTGCAGTTCGCCCGTAAGCTAAAACCCTACTTGCCAGGGATAGTCGCTTCCGCCAGCTATCCCCTCCATACCTGCCGGCTGGAGGGGATGAACAACAAAATCAAACTGATGAAGCGGATGGCTTATGGCTATCGGGATCTGGAGTACTTCTTCCTGAAGATAAAAGCCGCCTTCCCCGGAGATCCGCGATGAACCAGAAAAAAGCCGCCCCTGGGGCGGCTTTTTCAGGGGCGGGCCGGTCAGGCGGCCTTGTTCTTCTGCACCCAGAGGGTGACACCTATGATGGCCAGCACCAGGGCCTGGCCCATCAGGCTGATGCCGTCGGCGTAGATGCCCAGCCAGCTCAGCTCAGGCAGCGGCAGCGGCTGGCTGGCCAGGGTGCCTGTCTCCTGCAGGGCGGCGATGCCGCGGCCGGCGAAGATCACCGCCAGGGCGTACATGATCACCGCATTGATGGCGAAGAAGCGGCCGATGGGGATATGCATGGCGGCCTTGAAGATGCCGAAGCTGATCACCGCCAGGGCGACGATGGCCACGCCGATGCCCCAGAGCACGGCGCCATGGCCGGCGGTACCGGCCTGCATCCACAGCGCCTGGTAGAACAGGATGACCTCGAAGATCTCCCGGTACACGGCCACGAAGGCCAGTACCGCGAAGCCCCAGTTCTGGCCGCTGGACAGGTTGGCGGACAGCTTCTCCTGGATGTACTTCTGCCAGTGGGCGGCGTGGGCCTTGGAGTGCATCCAGATCCCCACCCACAGCAGGATGGCGGTGGCGGCCAGGGCGGTGGCGCCCTCGGTCAGCTCGCGGCCGGCGCCGCTGATGTTGATGACATGGGTGGCGGCCCACCAGGTGCCGACACCGGCGGCCAGGGCCAGTACCCAGCCGGAGTGCACGTAGCGCTTGGTGTGGGCGGCGCCGGCCCGGGACAGGAAGGCCAGGATGGCGGCCAGCACCAGTATGGCCTCCAGGCCCTCACGGAGCAGGATCACCAGGGAAGAGATGAAGCTGACCATGGGCGACAGCTGTTCGCCGTTGAGGCGGCTGTCGGCCTGGGCCAGCAGGGCCTGGGCCCGGTCGTGGCGGCGTTCCAGCTCGGCCAGGGCCAGGGCGGAGCGCAGGGCGTCGCGGTAGCCGAACATGGCGGTTTCCACGTCCTTGCGAAGGGCCTTGTCGACGTTGTCCAGGCTGGCTTCCACCAGCTCGAAGCCTTCCAAGTAGGCGGTCACGGACAGCTCATAGGCCTTGTCCATGTCGCCGGTCCGGGCCGCGGCCAGGGAGTCGGTCAGGGTCTTCTGGGCGAAGACCAGCGGCGAGGCCTGATCGGAAGGCAGCTGCTGGGGATGGGCGCGAAGGGCCGCGAACAGTGCTTCGTCTCGGCCCTGGCCCTTGATCTGCTCCGGGGTCAGGGTGGTCAGCTCGTCCAGGGTGAAGGGCTTGCCGTTGACCTCGGGCTTGTCCACCAGGTAACCGGCCACATAGGTGGCCAGTTGCCAACGCTCGTTGTCGGTGAGGGTGCTGGCATAGCTGGCCATGCCGGTGCCTTCCACGCCCAGGGTGATGGTGTTGTAGAGGTTGAAGATGGACAGCTGGGCCAGGCGCTCGGCGTCATGGAAGTTGGCCGGGGCCGGCTCCATGCCCTGGCCAGCCGGGCCGTCACCCTGGCCGGTGGCGCCGTGACAGGCGGCGCACTGCTGCTGGTAGAGCTGCTCGGCCAGGGCCGGATCCGGCGCCACCCGCGGGCTCAGCACCAGATCATAGGCGGCGATGATGGCCTGGGACAGGCTCTGGGTCATGGCCTGGACCTCGTTGCCGGGGTGCCTGGCCAGTATGGCCTGCTCCAACGCCTCCAGGCGGGCCAGCAGGGACGCTTTTTCCGGATTTTCCGGCAGGGCAGAGAGAATGTCCTTGAGGGCGGCGGAGAACTCGACCTGCTCGGCGTATTCTTCCTGGTCGACGACCTGGCCGGCGGACACCGTCATGGGATAGTCGACCCCCATGTAGCTGAGCAGGTGCAGGGCGCGGTCGGCGTCGGCGGCCTGGGCCCAGGAGCTGACCAGCAGGGCCAGGGCCAGTAGGAGGCGGGGCATAACAACTCCAGCAAATGAAAATGGTTCGCGTTTATTATTTCCCAGCACTGGGGTCCACTGCAATATGAAAGGGCCCGAAATGGGCCCTTTTTTTACAGGATCATGGCGGCCAGCCAACCGGCCACCAGCAGCGGCAGGTTGTAATGGACGAAGGTGGGGATCACCGAGTCCCGGATATGGTCGTGCTGGCCGTCGGCGTTGAGGCCGGCGGTGGGGCCCAGGGTGGAGTCCGAGGCCGGCGAGCCGGCATCGCCCAGGGCGGCGGCGGTGCCCACCAGGGCCGCCGTGGCCAGGGGCGAGAAGCCCAGGCTCAGCGCCAGCGGCACATAGATGGCGGCGATGATGGGAATGGTGGAAAAGCTGGAGCCGATGCCCAGGGTGATCAGCAGTCCCACCACCAGCATCAGGGCCGCGGCGCTGGCCTTGCCGGCGCCATAGGCGCTCAGGCCCTCCACCAGCTCGGCCACGGCGCCGGTGGCCTTGACCACGTCGGCAAAGCCGGCGGCGGTGATCATGATGAAGCCGATCAGCGACATCATCTTGACCCCTTCGGTGAAGGCGTCCTGGCTCTGGCGCCAGGGCACCACGCCGCCGAGGATGAAGACGCAGAAACCGGCCAGGGCGCCCAGGATGATGGAGCCGGTGTAGAGCTGCAGGGCCAGGGCGCTGCCGACGGCGGCCAGGGCCACGGCTAAGGTCTTGAGATCCAGCTCGTGGACCAGGGCGTCGTCGCCCGGCACATGGACTTCCCGGTACTGCCTGGGCCTGCGGTAGCTGAAGAAAACGGCGACAAGCAGGCCGGTCACCATCCCTAAGGCCGGGATCAGCATGATCTGCGGCATCTCGGCCGCCGTCAGGGCCAGGCCGTTGTCGTTGAGGTTGCCCAGCAGCAGGTCGTTCAGGAAGATGCTGCCAAAGCCCACCGGCAGGGCCATGTAGGGGGTCACCAGGCCGAAGGTGAGCACGCAGGCCACCAGGCGCCGGTCCAGCCGTAGGCTGTGCATCACCCCCAGCAGTGGCGGGATCAGTATGGGAATGAAGGCGATATGGATGGGGATCAGGTTCTGGGAGCTGATGGCCATCAACAGGATCACGCTCAGCAATACCCAGCGGATCACCGCCTGGCGGCGCGGGCTGGGGGTCAGGCCCAGGCGGCCGATGATGTGGCTGGCCAGCCATTCGGTGATGCCGGAGCGGGCGATGGCCACGGCAAAGGCGCCCAGCATGGCGTAGCCCAAGGCGATTTCGGCGCCCTTGCCCAGGCCCCCGGAAAAGGCCGCCATGGTGCCTTCCAGGCCCAGGCCGCCCAGAAGGCCGGCGGCCAGGGCCGACAGCGCCAGGGCCACCACCACGTTGATCCGGGCCAGGCTGAGGATCAGCAATAGCAGCACGGAGAGCACGACGGGGTTGGTCAACATTTACGGTCTTCCCCTGAAAACGAAAACGGCAGTCTACCAACGGCATTGCTCAGCCTCCAGCCAATCGATGACCTTTGGGTGAACTCTGCGGCCAATGGCCTTGTAAGGGCTGGCGCAGCCCTTATAATTTCCGCTGATATCTGAGGTCGTGATCTTGGTCACGGCCCTCACAACAACATGGAGATGTGAAATGAGCGTACTCGTAGGTCGTCCTGCTCCGGACTTCACTGCCGCTGCCGTTCTGGGTAACGGTGAAATCGTTGATAACTTCAACCTGAAAGAGCACATCAAGGGCAAGTACGCCGTGATGTTCTTCTACCCCCTGGACTTCACCTTCGTCTGTCCTTCCGAGCTGATCGCCTTCGATCACCGCATCGAAGAGTTCCAGAAGCGCGGCGTCGAGGTGATCGGTGTGTCCATCGACTCCCAATTCACCCACCACGCCTGGCGCTCCACCCCGGTCGACAAGGGCGGTATCGGTGAAGTGCGTTACCCCCTGGTTGCCGACGTCAAGCACGAGATCTGCCAGGCCTACGACGTAGAGCACCCGGAGGCCGGCGTTGCCTTCCGTGGCTCCTTCCTGATCGACAAGGAAGGCGTTGTGCGTCACCAGGTGGTCAACGATCTGCCCCTGGGCCGTAACATCGACGAGATGCTGCGCATGATCGACGCCCTGCAGTTCACCGAAGAGCACGGCGAAGTGTGCCCGGCCGGCTGGAACAAAGGCGACAAGGGTATGGCCGCCAACGCCGAAGGCGTGGCCTCCTACCTGGCCGAGAACGCCGACAAGCTGTAAGTTCAGCCGTTGAATAAAAAAGCCGGCCCCTGGGCCGGCTTTTTTATGTCCGTCAGCCGTAACCGTAGGCCAACACCATGCCCAGCAGCGGCAGGGGCAGCACCAGCAGCAGCTCCAGGCGCAGCGCCCAGATGAGGCCGCCGGGCAGGATGATGTCGTTACCGGCCTGGCGCCTGGCCCTGAGCAGGGTCAGGGTGGGATAGAGGGAGATCAGCGCCGCCAGGACGAACAGGGTCGCCTTGAGGTGGAAATAGCCGTTTTTCAGGTAATAGCCGCCGGGCTTGCCGACCGCGAACACCAGCAGCAGCCCGGCCGTCAGCGTCACCAGGGCACTGAGGCCCAGCACGGCGTCGATGCGGACCAGGCGGTTGAGCTCGGCCCGGCTCAGCCTGGGGGCCAGCAGCAGGTGCTCGGCCACCATGCAGGCGAAAAGGCTCATAAAGCCGAGGATATGCAGGTATTTGACGGCCATGAAGTCCATGGGCCACTCCTTTGGTTGCAGTTGTCCCTGTAGCTATGCCAGCCCATGGTCTGCCATGGCTTGGCGATAACGGCTTCAAGGCTAACAAAAAACGGCCGGCTGCTGTTGCATTTTCAGGCCCTTGGTTATGCTGGGCCGATGACCGCTTGAACAAAGGAGGCAAGGATGGATATCGCCGGCTATAACAGCCAGGCCTGGGACCGCCAGGTCGCAAAGGACAGCCCCTGGACCAGGCCCGTGGACGCCGACACCATAGCCCGGGCCAGGGCAGGGGACTGGGCCATAGTCCTGACTCCGGACAAGGCGGTGCCCAGGCACTGGCTCGGCACCCTTAAGGGCAAGAAGGTGCTCTGCCTGGCCGGGGGCGGTGGCCAGCAGGGCCCGGTGCTGGCGGCGGCCGGCGCCAAGGTGACGGTGCTGGACAATGCCGCCGGCCAGCTGGCCCAGGACGAGCTGGTGGCCCGGCGGGACGGCCTGGCGCTGGTCCTGGAGCAGGGCGACATGCGCGATCTGGGCCGTTTCGCCGATGCCAGCTTCGACCTCATCGTCCACCCCTGCGCCAACTGCTTCGTGCCGGACATCCAGCCGGTCTGGGACGAGTGCGCCCGGGTGCTGAAGCCGGGCGGGCGCCTGCTGGCGGGCTTCCTGAAGCCGGAGTTCTTCCTGTTCGACGACCAGGCCATGGAGGCCGGCAAGCTGGTGGTGCGCCATCGCCTGCCCTACAGCGATCTGAGCCACCTCGGCGAGGCGGAGCTGGCGGCGCTCAAGGAAGCCGGCGAGCCGCTGATGTTCTCCCACGGCCTGGAGGCGCAGCTGGGCGGCCAGCTCAGGGCCGGGCTCAGGCTGCTGGAGCTGTACGAGGACGGCTGGCGCGGCCATGTCAGCGGCGATTACTTCTTCCCCTGCATGGCCAGCCTGGCGGTCAGGGACTAGAGCGGGAAGTCGGCGTCGGAGAGCCGCTCCAGGTTGTCGTAGAAGTGGGGCAGCTGCTCGCTGAGCCGGTCGGCCCGCTCGGTGTGGGCGACGTTGAACAGGGCCTCGCCCTCGTGCAGCAGCGGCATGGTGACGGCGCCGATGACGATGCCGTCCACCGGGCTCTTGACCGGCACCGGATTGGGATCCAGGGGCGAGCTTATTTCGGCGATCACCTGGCCCTTCTTGACCGCCTGGCCCAGCTCGGCGTTCTGGGTCAGCATGCCCGATACCGGCGCCCGTACCCAGCGGCTCTCCTGAGACAGCAGCGGCGTCAGCGCCTTCTTGGGCGGCGCCTTGGCCGGCAGCATGCCGATATGGCGCATCACGTTGATGATGCCGCGCAGGCCGGCGCGGATGGCGTGCTCGTCGAAGCGCAGCGCCTCGCCGGCCTCGTAGAGCAGCACCGGCAGGCCGGCGTCCAGGGCCGCGGCCCTGAGCGAACCGTCCCTCAGCTCCGAGTTCAGCACCACCGGCACCCGGAAGGCCCTGGCCATGGCCAGGGCCTGGGGATCGTTGAGGTTGGTGCGGATCTGCGGCAGGTTGGTGCGGTGCAGGGCTCCTGTGTGCAGGTCGATGCCGTGGCTGGCGTTGGCCACCACCTCCTCCATGAAGGTATTGGCCAGGCGCGCCGCCATGGAGCCCTTGGCGGAGCCGGGGAAGAAGCGGTTCAGATCGCGCCTGTCCGGCAGGTAGCGGCTCTTGGCGATAAAGCCGTAGACATTGACCACAGGCACGGCGATCAGCGCCCCCTTCAGGCCCTTGAGCAGCCGGCTCTTGAGCAGGCGGCGGATGATCTCCACGCCGTTGATCTCGTCGCCGTGCACCGCCGCCGACACGAACAGGTGCGGGCCGGGCCGGCGGCCACGGATCACCTCCACCGGCATCTCCATGGTGGCGTTGTTGTACAGGGGCGTCAGCGGCAGCCAGATCTGCTGGCGACTGCCGGGCGCGATGTCGACGCCGCCCAGTTTCATCCCTTGCCTCGGGTGCGGGTGGCGTTGGGCTTGGCGTTCTTGGCGATGAACTGGATGATGGCCTTGGCCACGTCCACGCCGGTGGCGTTCTCTATGCCTTCCAGGCCCGGCGAGGAGTTCACCTCCATCACCAGGGGGCCGTGGTTGGAGCGCAGCAGATCCACCCCGGCCACGTTCAGGCCCATGATCCTGGCGCTGCGCACCGCCGTTGAGCGCTCCTCCGGAGTGATGCGGATCGGCTTGGCGGAGCCGCCCCGGTGCAGGTTGGAACGGAATTCCCCTTCCTTGGCCTTGCGCTCCATGGCCGCCACCACCTTCTCGCCGACCACGATGCAGCGGATGTCGGCGCCGCCGGCTTCCTTGATGTATTCCTGGACCAGGAAGCGGGTGTTGAGGCTGCGAAAGGCCTCGATGGTGGATTCGGCGGCCTTGTTGGTCTCGGCCAGCACCACGCCCTTGCCCTGGGTGCTTTCCAGCAGCTTCACCACCAGGGGGGCGCCGCCGACCATGCGAATGAGATCCTCGGTGTCGGAGGTGGAATGGGCAAAGCCGGTCACCGGCATGCCGATGCCCTTGCGGGACAGCAGCTGCAGGCTGCGCAGCTTGTCCCGGGAGCGGGAGATGGCCACCGATTCGTTGACGCTGTAGACCCCCATCATCTCGAACTGGCGCACCACGGCGGTGCCGTAGAAGGTCACGGAGGCGCCGATGCGGGGGATCACCGCGTCCGGGTTGTCCAGCAGCTCACCCTTGTAGTGCATCTCCGGCCGGTGCGAGGCGATATTCATGTAGCAGAGCAGGTGATTGAGAACCCGAGCCTCATGGCCGAGCGCCTCGGCGGCCTCCAGCAGGCGCTTGGTGGAATAGAGACCGGGGTTGCGTGACAGGATGTCGATCTTCATGAAAGGTCCTTGCTAGACAGCGGCCACCACAGGGCGGGGTGACAACGCCGCATTATGGGGCTGTGTCTAGGTTATAACCTAGCGGATTTTTCAGACTTTTTTGGGAAAGTTGTCCTGGCCCCAGGCCAGTCTCGAGCCGCAGCTTGGTGCCTTGGCCGCCTATACTCCACCCAAATGGAGCAACTAGGACGGCGACATGAAGATCCTGATGGTACTGACCTCACACGACCGGCTCGGCGACAGCGGCGAGCCCACCGGATTCTGGCTGGAGGAGCTGGCGGCGCCCTATTACCGCTTCAAGGAGGCCGGTGCCGAGGTGGTGCTGGCCTCGCCCCAGGGCGGCCGGCCGCCGGTGGATCCCAAGAGCCTGGCCGAGGAAAGCCTCACCGACGACGCCCGCCGTTTTCAGGATGACGATCAGGCCATGGCCCTGCTGGCCGATACGGTGCCGCTCAAGAGCGTGAAGGCCGACGACTTCGATGCCCTCTTTTATCCCGGCGGCCATGGCCCGCTCTGGGACTTGGCCGAGGATGCCTACTCCCAGGCGCTGATCGAGGACTTCTTCGACGCCGCCAAGCCGGTGGCGGCGGTCTGCCATGGCCCGGCGGTGTTCGTGAAGGTGGTGGACGGCGAAGGCCTGCCCTTCCTGCTTGGCAAGAAGCTGACCGGCTTCTCCAACGCCGAAGAAGCCGCCGTGGGCCTGACCGAGGTGGTGCCCTTCCTGCTGGAAGACGCCATCGTCGAGAAGGGCGGCAGCTACGAAAAGGGCCTGGATTGGCAGGACTTCGTGGTCAGCGACGGCCACCTGATCACCGGCCAGAACCCCCAGTCTTCCTCCTCCACGGCCAGGGCGGTGCTGGAGCTGCTTTAAAGGGCAAAGGGCTTGGTGAACACCTTGTAGAGCTCGGTGCCCTGGTTCACGCTGGCCGAGGCGAAGTGCAGTATGGGCAGCACATCGCGTTCCAGGGTGATGTCCCTGGCATGGCCGCCGCCGTCCAGCCGCAGCAGCCTCGCCAGGGGCTCTCCGGCAGGCAGCGGCCGGCCCGGCCTGGCCAGGTACTGGACGAAGCCGCCGGCCGGGCTGTGGATGGCCTGGTAGTCCCTGAGCAGGCAGGCGTGGCGGACCATGTCCCTGGGCTGGTAGGGGCAATCGCCTATCACCCCCTTGCGGGTCAGGTAGGCCAGGATGGAGCCGGCCTGGCGCCCGGCCTCGGCCAGATCGATGTCTTCCTGGCTGCCCAGTTCCACCGTGAAGGCCTCCACCCCCAGCGACAATGCCCGGCCCCGCTCCGCCAGAGCATCACCGAGCCGCCACCAGGGACAGAACACCGACTCGTCCAGGGCGCCGTCGAACTGGTTGGGGATCAACAGCACATGGGGGATGTCGAACAGCCTGGCCGACTCCCGGGCGTAGTCGGGCACGTAGAGATGGCTGGCGGAGACGGGGCCGGTGTGCAGATCCAGCACCAGATCCGCCTGCAGCGCCTGGCGCTGCAGGGTCATGGCCAGGCGGCGGCCGGTGCTGAGCGCCAGCGGCTCTGCCAGGCGCTGCTCCAGCTCCGTCAGCAGGGCCTGGCGGTAGGCGGCCTTGAGGGCATCCGGCTCCTTTTGGCCGTGCTTGGCCAGGAAGGCATCCAAGTCCGGGCGCAGGTCGGCATAGAGCCGGTTCCAGTTCTGGCCGGTGACGGGATCGAAACGGCCCAAGGTGAACTCGCCGCTCTTCTGGTTCAGGCCCAGGGGATTGGCCATGGGCACCAGGCTGATGTCGCCGAGCCGCTCCAGGGCCGGCAACAGCTGCAGCAGCTGGTAGATCACCGCGTTGCCCTGGACCTCGGCGCCGTGCAGGTTGGCCTGGATGTAGACGCTGGGGCCACAACCTCGGCCCCGGAACCGATACAGGGGGCCGTCAGCGGCTCGCCATTGGCCCTTTCCCCCAGCACCAGCGTCTCCTGGATGACGGCCGCGGTGGTCATGCATTCCCTGGGCATGGCGGCTCCTCGTCGAACAGCACCTGGTGCAGGCGGGCCATGATCGGATCGGCGACGGCGTCGTCCACCAAAAAGGCCAGGTTATGGGGACTGGCGCCATGGCAGATCAGGCGGATGTTGAAGTCGCTGATGCGCTCGAAGATCCGCGCCGCCACCCCGGGCCTCTGGTTGACCCTGGAGCCCACCAGGGTCACCAGGGTCAGGCCGCTCTGCACCTGCACCTGGCAATGCTCCCTGAGCCTGGCCAGCACCGCTTCGGACAGCGCCTGCTCCGAGCCGATGGCGTCCAACGTCAGGGCGATGCTGACCTCGGAGGTGGTCACCATGTCGACGCTGATCCTGTGCTCGGCCAACAGCGAGAAGATCCGCCCCAGGAAACCGTAGCTGTGCAGCATGCTGAGGCTGGACAGGGTCAGCAGGGTCTGGTCCCGGCGGCAGGCCAGGGCCACGAAGGGGGCCTGGTTGCTGCTGTCCGCCAGCACCTTGGTGCCGCCCTGGTTTGGCGCCTTGCTGGCGCCGATAAAGACCGGGATCCCGGCCCGCACCGCCGGCCACAAGGTCTTGGGATGCAGTACCTTGGCGCCGAAGGTGGCCAGCTCCGCCGCCTGGGTGAAACTGAGCTCGGGGATGGGGCGGGCCGTGGGCACCAGGCGCGGATCCGTGCTGTAGATCCCGGCCACGTCGGTCCAGATCTGCAGTTCCTGGGCCCCCATGGCTTCGGCGAACAGCGCTGCGCTGTAGTCGGAGCCGCCCCGGCCCAGGGTGGTGGTGTTGCCCAGGCCGTCCCGGCCGATGAAGCCCTGGGTCACCAGCACCGCATGGGGCTCGCCGGCCAGCGCCGCCTGCAGCTGGGTTCGGGTCTGCTCCAGCAGCGGCTCGGCCTGGCCGGCCTGGTTGTCGGTGGCCAGCACCGAGCGGGCATCCAGCAGCCTGGCGTCGACGCCACGCTCCCTGAGCAGCGCCGTGAACAGCAGGCTGGACAGGCGCTCGCCCATGGCCAGCAGGGCGTCCCGGCGGATGGCGGTCATGGGCGCTTGTGCCAGTGCCAGGGTGGTCAGCTCCGAGAGCAGGGCTTCCAGCTGGTCCTGGACTTGCCAGGGGGCCTCCAGCTTGGCCAGTAGCTGGTACTGGCGGCCTTCTATTTCGTCCACCAGTTCGTGGCGCTGGCGCGGTGACAGCGGTCGTTCGGCCAGGGCCACCAGCTGGTTGGTGATGCCGGCGCTGGCGCTGACCACCACCAGGCGTGTGGCGGCCTCGGCCCGGATGAGGCGGACGCAGTTTTCCATGGCGTCCAGATCGGCGACGCTGGTACCGCCAAACTTTAAAACTTTGCAGGTGTTCATGGGTTTTCTTCAGACAAAATAAGCCCCTGCCTTTTTTAATAAGAAAAAGGCATCGTGAAATTAAAAAAGCGAATAAGGGCTAGGGTTTTCGTCTGCGCGAAAACGGCAAAATCGCACCCGGGCAGGGCGGTGAAAGATAGCTGTGGGGTCTTGCGTTGTTCATGGACTCTCCCGTTGTGCAACGAAAGAGAGCTTGGCATTGGCCCGGGATGACCTGGACCGGCAGCCAGAAGCTCTCCACCTGTCGGTGACAGGCCCAGGGATTCAGCCCTGGCGCCCGACCGCCGCGAATACCAAAGTCGCGGCGGCCTCGGCGTTGCTCCCCCTGGCCGTTCGTCTTGGGGGTTTGGTCCCCTCGGAACGGCTGCCTGGGCAACGCGCCTCTTCTGGCCCTTAAGAAAGGGTCCGGGGCAGTAAATCACAAGGGCGAAATTTAAATCAAGCCCCGGAAATAAAAAAAGCCGGATGGCTCCGGCTTTTTTTATCAGGCGCTTTTTGAGGCGGTCGTTGCTTGTGCCGGCTCTTCTTCCGTTTCCGGCTGGGGCAGGGGCCAGCCGCCCAGTTCCTGCCAGCGGTTGACGATATGGCAGAACAGCTCGGCGGTGCGCTCGGCATCGTAGTTGGCGGCGTGGGCCTCGCCGTTGTCGAAGGCCATGCCGGCGGTGCGGCAGGCCTTGGCCAACACCGTCTGGCCCAGGGCCAGGCCGGCCAGGGTGGCGGTGTCGAAGGCCACGAAGGGATGGAAGGGGGAGCGCTTGATGTGGCAGCGCTCCACGGCGGCGTTGAGGAAGCCCAGATCGAAGTGGGCGTTATGGCCCACCAGGATGCTGCGCTGGCAACCGGCCGCCTTCTGGGCCTTGCGCACCGCCTTGAAGATGTCCTTCAGGGCCTCGTCTTCGTCTACGGCCAGGCGCAGCGGGTGCCAGGGATCGGTGATGCCGGTAAACTTGAGGGCCTCCTCCTCCAGGTTGGCGCCCTCGAAGGGCAACACGTTGTGGAAGAGGGTCTTGGATACGAACAGCTTGCCCTGGTCGTCCATCTCCACGAAGGAGGCGGCGATTTGCAGCAGGGCGTCGGTCTTGGCGTTGAAGCCGGCGGTTTCCACGTCGATGATGACGGGGAAGAAGCCGCGAAAGCGGGTACTGAGATCCTGAGCCATTAAGGAGATGCCTGGTGGTCGATGGCGGCCATTATCGCAAAAGCGGCCGCCGGGCTAAAGTTTGTCTGGGAATGGCCGCTAACAAGGCATTGGAAAAGGGAGTGATGATGTCCAAACGATTCTTGCCCCTGCTGCTGATGGCACTGCCGGTCCTGGCCGGGCCCCGCTACTATGCGGCCGAGCTGGGCCAGTCCAGCTGGCAGCTGAGCGCCGCCAACCCGGTGCAGTGCCGCCTGGAGCACCCCATTCCCCGCTACGGCAAGGCCGTGTTCGAGGCCAGGGCCAGCCGCAACCCCAACCTGCATTTCGAGCTGGACATGCTGCGCCTGCCGAGCCGCCAGGCCAGCGCCCGCCTGCTGAGCGTGGCGCCCCAGTGGCAACCCGGCGCACCGACCCGGGAGCTGGGCAGGGTGACCCTGTACCCCCATTACCCGGCGGAGCTGGGCGATGACAAGGCCTGGACCCTGCTCACCGAGCTCGAATCCGGCCGCCTGCCGACGTTGACCTACGACGACTGGGCCGGCCAGCAGCCGGTGGCGGTGGCCCTGTCCAGCGGCAACTTCCGCCAGAGCTACTTCGCCTTCATGGACTGCATCCAGGGGCTGCTGCCCATCGGCTTCGAGGACATCGCCTTTTCGGTGCTGCGTTACCAGAAGAATTCCTCGGAGCTGCACCCGGAGTCCAGGCGCCGCCTGGCGCTGATCAGCCAATACCTGCAACACGACGACTCGGTGGGGCAGATCCTCATCGACGCCTATTCCGACTCCTACGGCGGCCGCTGGAAGAACGAGCAGCTGTCCATCCAGCGGGCCCAGGCCATCAAGGACTACCTGATCAGCACCGGCCTGGACGAGGGCCGGATCCGCTTCGAAGGGCACGGCGAGAAGCGCCATATCGCCTCCAACGACACCGAGGCGGGTCGGATGCAGAACCGGCGGGTGGTGATAGCCCTGCAGCGCTGATTGGCCGCAGGCACAAAAAAGGGCGCCCATGGCGCCCTTTTTTCATGCCACAAGCCTTAGTGGCCGAGGCCCTGGCCGGCGTGCTTCTTGTTGATGAGCTCTATCTTGTAGCCGTCGGGATCTTCCACGAAGGCGATCTCGGTGGTGCCGCCCTTGACCGGGCCCGGCTCCCGGGTCACCTTGCCGCCGCGAGCCTTGATGGCCTGGCAGGTGGCATGGATGTCGTCGGACTCGATGGCGATATGGCCGTAGGCGTTGCCCAGCTCGTAGCTGTCGGTGCCCCAGTTGTAGGTGAGCTCCAGCACCGCCTCGTCCTTCTCGTCGCCGTAGCCCACGAAGGCCAGGGTGTACCGGTACTCGGCGTTTTCGGACTTGCGCAGCAGCTTCATGCCAAGCACGTCGGTGTAGAAGGCGATGGATCTGTCGAGGTCGCCGACCCTCAGCATGGTGTGGAGAATGCGCATGGAAAGCTCCTTAGATCTCGGTTTTGTCTTTGTATTCGCACAGATCCTCGATGAGGCAGGAGCCGCAGCGAGGTTTGCGGGCGATACAGGTGTAGCGGCCGTGCAGGATCAGCCAGTGGTGCACGTCCACCTTGAACTCGGCGGGCACCACCTTGAGCAGCTTCTGTTCGACCTGGTTGACGTTCTTGCCCACCGCGAAGCCGGTGCGGTTGGAGACCCGGAAGATGTGGGTGTCCACGGCGATGGTGGGCCAGCCGAAGGCGGTGTTGAGCACCACGTTGGCGGTCTTGCGGCCGACGCCGGGCAAGGCCTCCAGGGCGGCCCTGTCTTCCGGCACCTGGCTGTTGTGCTGCTCGATGAGGATCCGGCAGGTCTTGATGACGTTCTCGGCCTTGGCGTTAAAGAGGCCGATGGTCTTGATGTAGTCCTTGAGGCCGTCCACCCCCAGGGCCAGTATGGCCTCCGGGGTGTTGGCCACCGGGAACAGCTTGTCGGTGGCCTTGTTGACGCCCACGTCGGTGGCCTGGGCCGACAGGATCACGGCGATGAGCAGCTCGAAGGGGGTCGAGAAGTTCAGCTCCGTGGTGGGGTGGGGGTTGGCGTCCCTGAGGCGTTCCAGGATCTGGCGGCGTTTGTCTTTGTTCATCTTATTCCGCTGTTACTCGTACGCGTTCGATTTTCTGCACCGGCGCCGCCTTGGCCTGGCGGTTGGCGTCGATGAGGTTCTTGAGGGCGATCAGCAGGCCCATGCCGATGAAGGCGCCCGGCGGCAGCAGCGCCACCAGGAACTTGGCCTCCAGCTGGTACAGCTCCAGGCGCAGATCGGCGGCCCAGTCGCCCAGCAGCAGCTCGGCACCATCGAAGAGGGTGCCCTGGCCGACGATTTCCCGCAGGCTGCCCAGCACCACCAGCACGGCGGTGAAGCCCAGGCCCATCATCAGGCCGTCGAAGGCGGCGATGCCCACCGGGTTCTTGGAGGCGAAGGCTTCGGCCCGGCCCAGGATGGCGCAGTTGGTGACGATCAGGGGGATGAAGATGCCCAGGGACTGGTAGAGGCCATAGGCGAAGGCGGTCATCACCAGCTCAACGGCGGTCACGAAGGCGGCGATGATCATCACAAACACCGCCACCCGGATCTCCTTGGGCACCCAGTGGCGCACCAGGGACACGGTGGCGTTGGAGGCCACCAGCACCAGCAGGGTGGCCAGGCCCAGGCCCAGGGCGTTGGTGAGGGTGGCGGTGACCGCCAGCAGCGGGCACAGGCCCAGCAGCTGCACCAGGGCCGGGTTGTTGTTCCACAGGCCCTGATTGAGGACCTCTCTCATCTGGCTCATGCGTCACCTCGGCAGTTGGCGTCGGCCGAAAACAGCTGGTCCTTGTTGCGGCGGAAGTAGTGCACCACGTTGCCCACCGCCTTGACCACGGCCCTGGGGGTGATGGTGGCGCCGGTGAACTGGTCGAAGCGGCCACCGTCCTTGCGCACCGCCCAGGTGGCGTCCTTCTCGCTTTCCGGGGCCAGGCCCTCGAAGCTCAGCACCCAGTCGCTCTTGCGGATCTCCACCTTGTCGCCGAGGCCGGGGGTTTCCTTGTGCTCCAGCACCCGTACGCCGGTGACCGTCTCGCTCTGGTAGTCGATGCCGACGATGAGGGCAATGGCGCCGTTGTAGCCGTCCGGGGCTATGGCCTCGATGGCGGCGGCCACGGGCTGACCCTCCTTCCTGGCCAGATACACCGGCATGGGCTCGCTGGCCCCCAGGTACTGGCGGGAGCGGACCAGGGTGCAATCGTCGTACAGATCGTTGTCGTGGCGCGCCTCGGGGATCAGGGTGTTGAGCACGACCAAGGTCTGCTGGGCCTTCTGGCGGGCGATCCTGTCCTTGGTCAGGGCATGGGTGCCGGCCAGCAGGGCCGTGGCCACCAGGGCGAAACCACCGAGGATGAGGCCGTTCTTCTTGGCGGCGGAAATCATGCCTTGTCCTCCCCATGGACCTTGGTGCAATAAGTCACTTTGCTCATGCCTTGTCCTCCCCGTAGACCTTGGTCTTGGTGTAGGTGTCCAGCAGCGGCACCGTCATGTTCGCCAGCAGCACCGCAAAGGCCACGGCATCGGGATAGCCGCCGTAGACCCGCACCAGGTAGGTGAGCAGGCCGATCAGGGCACCGAAGATCAGCCGGCCCCTGTTGGAGGTGGCGGCGGTGACCGGATCGGTGGCGATAAAGAAGGCGCCCAGCATGGTGGCACCGCTAAAGAGGTGCAGCAGGGGCGAGCCGTTGCCGTCCGGGCTCAGCAGGAAGCCCAGCAACGACAGCAGGAACAGGGTGGCCAGGAAACTGCCGGGGATGTGCCAGCTGATGGCCTTCTTGCGGATGAGATAGAGGCCGCCGAGCAGGAAGCCCAGGTTGACCCATTCCCAGCCGGCGCCGCCAAAGCTGCCGAAGACGGCCTTGGTCATGGACTCGGAGGCGGTCATGCCCTGGGTCAGATCGGTCTTGAGGGTATCCAGGGGGGTGGCCATGGTGTGGCCGTCCACGCCCAGGGCCAGCTGGTGGGCGCTGAAGCCCTCCGTGGTCAGGCCGGTGAAGGTCAGGGCCAGATTATCCAGCAGGCTGGGTGCCTGCTCGGCCAGGGCCATGGGCGGCAGCCAGGAGGTCATCTGCACCGGGAAGGCGATCAGCAGCAACACGTACGCGGCCATGGCCGGGTTGAACAGGTTCTGGCCTATGCCGCCGTAGAGGTGCTTGGCGAAGGCGATGGCGAAGGCGGCGCCCATGATGGAGAGCCACCAGGGGGCCGTGGGCGGCAGGGCCAGGGCCAGCAGCACCGCGGTCAGCCAGGCGGAGCCGTCGCCAAGCTGGGACAGGGGCCGCTTGCGCAGGATCAGGACCAGGGCCTCGGTGGCCAGGGCGGTGACGCTGGCCAGCAGCAGGTTGATGAGCACCCCGTAGCCGAAGAACCAGACCAGGGCGGCCAGGCCGGGCAGGGTGGCGTAGGCCACCAGCCGCATCAGCTGGCCGGTGGTGCGGCGCACATGGGCGTGGGGGGAGCTGGCGATGACAAAACTCACGATTCGTTATCCTCTTGGGCCGCCTTCTTGGCCTTGGCGCGGGCAATGGCGGCGGCCACGGCGGCCTTCTTGTCGTCGGCTTTGGCCTCTTCCTTGGCCTCGGGCTCGGCCTGGGCGGCCTTCCTGGCCTTGGCGCGGGCAATGGCGGCGGCCACGGCGGCCTTCTTGTCGTCGGCTTTGGCCTGGTCCTTGACCTCGGGCTCGGCCTGGCTAGCTTTCCTGGCCTTGGCGCGGGCAATGGCGGCGGCCACGGCGGCCTTCTTGTCGCCCGTCTCCGGCTGGGCTTCGGCCTGGGCGGCGCGGCGCTCCCTGGCCTGGCGCTTGCGCTCCTCGCGCAGCCTGGCCATCTCGGTGTTGTCCGGCACCAGCTCGCCACTGGTGTCGCGGTGGGCGCCCTCGGCGGCCCTGGCCTTGGCGGTATCCAGGTCGTCGGCCTGCTTGGCCTTGACCCTGGCCAGGGCGGCGGCCACGGCGTCGGCCTCCTTGGCCTTGTCCTTGGCGGCCATGGCCTGCTTGCGCTTCTCGGCGGCCAGGCGGTGTTTTTCGGCCCGCTCGGCCTTTTCCCGCTCCAGGCGTGCCTTGCGGGCCTCGAAGCGATCCTTGGCCTTTTCGGACTTGCGCTTTTCCGCCTCGGCGTCGCGGATCTCCGCCTTGGCGATGCGGTAGTACTGGACCAGGGGGATCTCCGACGGGCACACATAGGCGCAGGCGCCGCATTCGATGCAGGCGGACAGGCTGTGCTCGGCCAGCTTGTCGTGGTCCTGGGCCTTGGCGTACCAGTACAGCTGCTGGGGCAGCAAGTCGGCGGGGCAGACGTCGGCGCAGGCGCCGCAGCGGATGCAGTTCATTTCTTCACCGGCCACCGGCAACTCGGCCCGGCTGGGCGCCAGCAGGCAGTTGACGGTCTTGGTGACGGCGCTGGCGCTGTCGTGCAGCGTGTAGCCCATCATGGGGCCGCCGATGATCAGGCGCTGGCCCTGGTCGGCCTTGAAGTCGCAGGCGGACAGGGCATGGCTGACCGGGGTGCCGAGCGGCAGCCAGTAGTTGCCGGCCTCCTGGACCCGCTCGCCGGTGATGGTGACCACCCGCTCGATAAGGGGTTCGCCGTCCATGATGGCCTTGCAGGCGGCGTAGGCGGTGCCCACGTTCTGCATCACCAGGCCCAGATCGGCGGGGATGCCGCCGGCCGGCACCTGCTGGCCGGTGAGCAGCTCGATAAGCTGGCGCTCGGAGCCGGACGGGTACTTGGTGGGTACCACCTTGAGGTGGAACTGCTCGTCGGCGTCCACCAGGGGCTGCAGGGTGGAGATGGCCTCGGGCTTGTTGTCCTCGATACCGATGACGATGGTACCGGCGCCGACGATACGGGCCAGCAGCCTGGCTCCGGTCATCACCTCCTCGGCGTGTTCGCGCAGCAGCACGTCGTCGGCGGTGATGTAGGGCTCGCACTCGGCGGCATTGAGGATCAACGCCTCTATGGGCCGGCCGCCGCCGAGCTTGACGGCGGTGGGGAAGCCGGCGCCGCCGAGGCCGGACAGGCCGGCCTCCTTGAGCACCTTGAGCAGCGCCGCTGGCTCCTGGGCGAAGGGATCCTTGACCGGGTGGCGCTCGCACCAGGTTTCCCGGCCGTCGGGTTGGATCACGATGCAGCTGTCCCAGAGCCCGGAGGGGTGTACCACGGGGCGCTTCTCGATGGCTACCACGGTGCCGCTGGTGGGCGCATGGACGGGCACGCTCATGATCGACAGCGGCCGGCTCAGGGGCTGGCCCTTGAGCACGGTGTCGCCCACGGCCACCAGGGGCTCGCCGGCCTCGCCGATGTGCTGCTTGAGGGGCACCACCAAGCCCGGCGCCAGCGGCAGCCGGCCTATGGGCCTGTGGTTGGACAGGTGCTTGCGTTCCGGCGGGTGGATGCCGCCGTGGAAATCGAAGATCTGGTCACTGACCAGCTGCTGGAACAGGCTTTCCATCAGGCCGCTCCCTGGTCAGTGATGTCTTTGACGGCAATGGGCTTCAACTTCCATTTCCAGTTCTGCAGGGTTTCCGCCACCGGCACCATGTCGATGCAGTCCACCGGGCAGGGCTCCACGCAGAGATCGCAGCCGGTGCATTCGCTGGTGATGATGGTGTGCATGTGCTTGGTGGAGCCGATGATGGCATCCACGGGGCAGGCCTGGATGCACTTGGTGCAGCCGATGCACTCGTCCTCGCGGATGAAGGCCACCTTCTTGACGTCTTCCTCGCCGTGGGCGGCGTCCAGGGGCTTGGCTTCCACCCCCAGCAGATCGGCCAGTTTGTCGATGGTGGCCTGGCCGCCGGGCGGGCATTTGTTGATGTCGTCGCCGCCGGCTATGGCCTCGGCATAGGGGCGGCAACCGGGGTAGCCGCACTGGCCGCACTGGGTCTGGGGCAGTATGGCGTCGATCTGGTCGACGACGGGATCCGCCTCGACCTTGAACTTGACCGAGGCGATGCCAAGGATGACGCCGAACACGAGCGCCAGCACGGCAATGGCAATAATGGCAGTAAGCATACTCATCTTAGATCTTGACCAGGCCGGTAAAGCCCATGAAGGCCAGGGACATCATGCCGGCGGTGACCATGGCGATGGCCGCGCCGCGAAAGGGCACCGGCACGTCGGCGGCGGCCAGGCGCTCGCGCATGGCGGCAAAGAGCACCAACACCAGGGAAAAGCCCAGGGCGGCGCCGAAACCGTAGACGATGGACTCCACCAGGCCGTGGCTCTCGTTGATGTTGAGCAGGGCCACGCCCAGCACGGCGCAGTTGGTGGTGATCAGCGGCAGGAAGATGCCCAGCACCCGGTGCAGCAGGGGACTGGTCTTGTGGACCACCATCTCGGTGAACTGCACCACCACGGCGATCACCAGTATGAAGGACAGGGTACGCAGGTAGCCGATCCCCAGGGGCTCGAGGAGATAGGTATTGACCAGATAACTGCACAGGGAGGCCAGGGTCAGCACGAAGGTGGTTGCCAGAGACATGCCGATGGCGCTCTCCAGCTTGCTGGACACGCCCATGAAGGGGCAGAGGCCCAGGAACTTAACCAACACGAAGTTGTTGACCAGCACGGTTCCGATGAGTAGCAGCAGATAGTCGCTCATGGGTGGCTGTGTCCGTCTCGGGGTTAGGATAGAATCAACGGCCCATTATCGTGCTTTATGTGCCCCTTAACAACCTAAGGGGAAAAGGGTTATCGATGTTTGCACCCCTTGCCCTGATCCTGGCCATGGCGCTGTGGGCCAGTTCCTTTATCGCCCTCAAGCTGGCCTTCGTGGAAATCCCGCCCATGTGGGTGATCTGCCTGCGGATGTGGATCGCCCTGGCCATCCTGGCCTGCTGCTGGCGCTGGCTGGGCAAGGCCCACTACCGCAAGGGGGACTGGAAGCTGCTGGCGGCCATGTCGGTGGCGGAGCCTTGCCTCTATTTCATGCTGGAGGCCAAGGCGCTTTTGTACACCTCGGCCTCCCAGGCCGGCATGATCACCTCGATGATCCCGGTGTTGACGGCGGTGGGTGCCTATTTCGCCTTCAAGGAGCGCCTGCAGGGCAGGGCGCTGACGGGGCTGGCCATCGCCCTGGTGGGGGCGGTGTGGCTGAGCCTGGCCGGCGAGGCCGACGAGCACGCCCCCAACCCCTGGCTGGGCAACTTCCTGGAATTTTTGGCCATGCTCTGCGCCACCTGCTATTCCCTGGCCCTGAAGCATCTGTCGAGCCGTTATTCGGCACTGTGGCTGACCGCATTGCAGGCCCTGGTGGGGGCGCTGTTCTTCCTGCCCCTGGCCTGGCAGGCGCCCTTGCCCGAGCAGATCTCCTGGCCGGCGATGGCGGCGGTGTTCTACCTGGGCGCCTTCGTGACGTTGGGCGCCTACGGCCTCTATAACTACGCCATTTCCAAGGTGCCGCTGTCGCGGGCGGCCGTCTTTACCAACCTGATCCCGGTCTTTACGGCGCTGATGGCCATGGCGGTGCTGGGTGAGCGGCTCAACGCCGCCCAGATGGCGGCGTCGGTGCTGGTGCTGGGTGGGGTCTGGCTGAGCCAGCAAAAGCCGACACAACAGCCGGCCCGGGAGCCCGCCTAGGCGCTTTCCCTGTTGGGATGGCTGAAGGGCGCCGGCTTGGCCAGGTAGTAACCCTGCAGGCCGTCCAGGCGCATGTCGCTCAGGGCCAGCTTCTCCTCCAGGGTCTCCACGTTTTCCGCCAGCACCTTGATCCCCAGGCGGTGGGCCACGTCCACCAGCATGCGCAGGTAGTACTGGGTGTCGTTGTCCTTATGGATGTCCCGGGACAGGCTGGCGTCAATCTTGATGAAGTCCGGTTTCAGCTCGCGGAAGAAGCGGAACGAGGACAAGCCGGTGCCGAAGCGCTCCACCGTGATACGGGTGCCCATGCGGTGGGCCATGTCGATGAAACGCTGGCTGGCGCCGACGTTGCGGGCCAGGCCCGCTTCCGACACCTCGAAGCTGATGCGCTTGGTGAGCTTGGGGTGCTGGACCAGGCGCCTTTCCAGCCAGGCCACGAAATGGTGGTCGTGGATGGAGGCCGGGTTGAGGTTGATGGCATAGAGCTGTTCGGGGCGGTTCTCCCTTTCCATGGCCTTCAGGGCCATGTCCACCACCTGCTTGTCCAGATCCTGGACCATGCCGAGGCGCTCGGCCATGGCCATGACGGTGGCGGTGGGCATCAGCTTGCCGGCACTGTCGTAGCAGCGAGCCAGCAGCTCGTTGTAGTTGAGGATAAGGCCGGGCCTGGCTTCCAGGCGCTGCACGGCCAGGGCGATGCTGCGCCGGCTCAGCAGGCCGTCCAGGGCCTGGCGCCAGCGCTGGCTGCCCCTGAATTCCAGCTCCTGCAGCTCGGCATTGTCGCTGCTGTCCAGGAACCAGCCCTGGCTGGCCTGGGTCTGGGCCAGGGACAGGGCGGTGTCGGCCCTGGCCAGCACATTGCTGATGGTCTGGCCGGCGCTGAAACGGACCAGGCCGGCCTGGGCCGGCTGCAGGCCGTCATGCTTTTCGGCCAGGGCCGACAGCGAGGCAAAGAGTTCCTCCACCAGCGCGGTCAGGCTGAGCTGGCTGGCCTTGTACTGGAGCAGGGCGAAATCGCCGCCGGTGAGCCGGTAGGCCCAGAGCCTGGGGTTTTTGCCGGTGAGGGCCTTGAGGCTGGCGGCGATGTCATTGATGTACTTGTCCCCTTCCAGGTAGCCCTTTTCCTTGTTGAGTTGGCTGAGCAGCGAGGCGCGCAGCAGGATCAGCCCGGCCTGTTCTTCGCCGCCCTTGAGCAGCTCCGCCAGGCGCTGGTTGAAGGCCCGCCTGTTGCCCAGGTTGGTCATCTCGTCCTTGAGCAGCTTGTGGGAGAGGCTGCGCAGGCGTTTGCGGTGCTCGGTGTGCAGTTCTTCCCATTGGCTCTTGAGGGTCACCAGGGCGTCGTTGGCCGGGCTCAGCTCGTTCAGCTGGACGCTGGCCGAAGCCTCATCCTCGTCGTTCAGCCAGAGGGCGGCCAGGCGGTGGACGGCCCGGCCCAGCCAGACGCGCATCAGGTACTGTATGAAGAAGGTGCTGAGCAGCAGCCAGAGAAAGCCTAGGCCATAAGTGAGCAGGCGTTTTTCCAGCCAGGCCAGCTCGGCGGATTGATCCAGGGTCAGCTGCAGGCTGTGGCCCTGGTACTGCAGGCGCAGCTGTTCCGAGGGCATGCGCTTGGCAAGTCGATCGCGAACGGCCTGGCCCAGCACCGGGGAGCTGGCTGCGACCTGGCGCTGCGGCCTGGCGTCGTCGAGCTGCCAGCCCAGCCAGTTCCTGGGCGGTTGGGTCTGGGGGGCGCTGAGCCAGGTGCGGGCGGCGCGCAGGGCGTCCTGGCGCTGCTGATCCAGCCTGGCCTGGGTGGAGAGCAGATCGGCACCTGACAGGCCCAGCCACAACAGTAGCCAGAGGGGGAGCAGGGTCAGGCCGAGGCGAGAACTGAGCTTCATTTCCTTGATGCGTCCTTAGCTGGGGGAAGGGGCTGCCGCTTCCGGCGACAACCGTACAAAAATAAACCAATTACGCCCTGGGAACTAGGCTTATTTTCCTGTTTGTGTGGCGGTAATGCCTAATTTGTGGGCGAAGCCCGAAACCCAAGCGCTGCTTGGGTGCGGCTGAGCGCCGGTACACAGGATGTACCGGCCGGAAAGGATCCCAGGGATGGTTTCGCCTCTTAGCTGGGATCGGAAAAAAGAAAAGGCAGCCCTAAGGCTGCCTTTTCGTGTTGGCTCCCCCTGCTGGACTTGAACCAGCGACATACGGATTAACAGTCCGCCGTTCTACCGACTGAACTAAGGGGGAACAATTTATGTTGCCTTGCGGCGAATGTGGCTCCCCCTGCTGGACTTGAACCAGCGACATACGGATTAACAGTCCGCCGTTCTACCGACTGAACTAAGGGGGAACGATTTGTGTGCCTTGCGGCGAATCTGGCTCCCCCTGCTGGACTTGAACCAGCGACATACGGATTAACAGTCCGCCGTTCTACCGACTGAACTAAGGGGGAGCAACGTCATCTCTGACGGAGGCGAATCTTATAGAGGCCCCCCCGGGCTGTCAACACCCGGATCCGGCGAAATTGACCGATTGCTTGCCTTTTCATCAACTTGGGTAACAAAGCGCCGTGGGGCCCTGCCAGCGGCGTTAAAAGGGTCTCTGTTGCTTCCTGACCGGGTGAATTTTCAGCAGGCGGCCTGCCCGAAACATGATCCCGCTCGCAAAGCCAGGCCAGGCAAGGGGTGGGGCCAGTTATCCACTTTTTTTGTGGATAAGTCTGTGGGGAAAGCCCTGTAGGCCGCCATTTACGGGGCCCCGATTGGAATTGATGATTTTGGTTCCACTTCGAGCTCGTCAAGAAAAACAAATACAAAACAAGGCCTTACAAAGAAAGAAAGTTTCTTTCAATGTCAGCTTTATGACAATGTGACGAAGTTGTAACCGAGGCGGTCTTTTGTGAATACTCTTTCCCGTGCCAGGACCTGGCCGGGATGGAAGGGGCCGGAGATGCTAACGCCAGGGGCTTATTCTGGCAAGTGATTTTTATCGAAACAGGCAAAAACATGGCCTGGGATCAAAGGAAGGCTTAAAATGGCGCTTTTGCAGTTTCGGGACAGCTTTTCGTGGCCAGCCCTTCCCATGATCTTCTCACCGGCGATATCAGCAGCACCCTGAGGCGCATGACCCTGTCCATGCTGACCGGCATGGTGACGCTGATGACCTTCAACCTGGTGGATACCCTCTTCGTCAGCCGGCTCGGCACCGAGCCCCTGGCCGCCATCAGCTTTACCTTTCCGGTGACCTTCACGGTGATCAGCCTGACCATAGGCCTGGGTGTGGGCACCTCGGCCGTGATCGGCCGCACCCTGGGCCGGGGCCGGGCCAGCCTGGCCAAGCGCCAGGGTAATGGCGCCCTGTGGCTGAGCGTACTGCTGGTGGCGCTGCTGTCGAGCCTGGGCGCCTGGCAGTTGGAGGCCATCTTCGGGCTTATTGGCGCCAACGATACCCAAATGGCGCTGATCAAGGACTACATGTACCTGTGGTTCCTGGGCAGCCCGCTGCTGGCCATCCCCATGGTGGCCAACGCCGTGCTCCGGGCCAATGGCGATACCGCCACCCCCAGCCGGTTCATGATGCTGGGTGGCCTGATCAACGCGGTGCTGGATCCGCTGCTCATCTTCGGCATAGGCCCCTTCCCGCGCCTGGAGCTGTTCGGCGCCGCCCTGGCCACGGTGCTGGCCTGGGTGGGGGGCGCCTTCGGGGTGTTGTTCATCCTCTATGTCCGCCGCAAGTTGGCCACCTTCGCCTGGCCCAGCCCCATCATGGTGCTGCATTACTGGAAGAGCCTGCTGGCTATCGGCCTGCCGGCGGCCGGGGCCAACATGATGACGCCCCTGGCCATGGCGGTGATGACGGCCATCGTCGCCGACTATGGCGCTGCCGCCGTCGGCGCCTTCGGGGTCGGCACCAGGCTCGAGTCCCTGGCCTCCATGGTGGTGCTGGCGCTGTCCATGACCCTGCCGCCCTTCGTCAGCCAGAACTTCGGCGCCGAGCAGATGGAGCGGGTGCGTCTGGCCTACCGCAAGGTGATGCGCTTCATCCTGGGCTGGCAGCTGGCCCTGTATGGCCTGATGCTGGTGCTGGCCTGGCCCATCAGCCTGCTGTTCGGCAAGGACGCCCAGGTGGCGGAGCTGATCCGGCTGTTCATCTACATAGTGCCGCTCGGCTATGGCCTGCAGGGGGTGGTGATCCTCACCAACTCCTCCTTCAATGCCATGCACTGGCCCGGCAAGGCCCTGGCGTTGTCGGCGCTGCGTTTCTTTGCCGCCTATGTGCCCATCGCCTGGCTTGGGGGCCAATTCTTTGGATTGACCGGTCTCTTTGCCGGTATGGTGGTGGCGAACCTGATCACCGCCCTGGTCGCCTATCGCTGGTTCAACAAGGAGACCGCATGAGCAAGTCCTTTAAACTGCATTCCGACTACCAGCCTGCCGGCGACCAGCCGGCGGCCATCGCCCAGCTGGTGGACGGCCTGGAGTCCGGCCTGGCCCACCAGACCCTGCTGGGGGTGACCGGCTCCGGCAAGACCTTCACCATGGCCAACATCATCGCCCAGCAGGGCAGGCCCACCCTGCTGCTGGCCCACAACAAGACCCTGGCCGCCCAGCTCTACGGGGAAATGAAGGAATTCTTCCCGGAGAACGCCGTCGAGTATTTCGTCTCCTACTACGACTACTACCAGCCCGAGGCCTATGTGCCGTCTTCGGACACCTTCATCGAGAAGGACGCCTCCATCAACGACCACATCGAGCAGATGCGGCTGTCGGCCACCAAGGCGCTGATGGAGCGCCGCGACGTGGTGATCGTCGCTTCGGTGTCGGCCATCTACGGCCTGGGTGATCCGGACTCCTACCTGAAGATGATGCTGCACCTGCGCCAGGGCGACATCATCGACCAGCGCGCCATACTGAGGCGCCTGGCGGAGCTGCAATACAGCCGCAACGACCAGGCCTTCCAGCGCGGCACCTACCGGGTGCGCGGCGAGGTCATCGACATCTTCCCGGCCGAGAGCGACGACGAGGCCTACCGGGTGGAGCTGTTCGACGACGAGGTAGAGCGGCTGTCGGTGTTCGATCCCCTCACCGGCCAGGTGCTGCGCACCAACCTGGGCCGGCTGACGGTCTTCCCCAAGACCCACTACGTGACCCCCAGGGAGAAGATCCTTGAGGCCGTGGAGAGCATCAAGGCCGAGCTCAAGGTGCGCAGCCAGGAGCTAAGGGATCTGGGCAAGCTGGTGGAGGAGCAGCGCCTGGTGCAGCGCACCCAGTTTGACATCGAGATGATGGTGGAGCTGGGCTATTGCTCCGGCATCGAGAACTATTCCAGGTATCTTTCCGGGCGCAACCCGGGCGAGCCGCCGCCGACCCTGATCGACTACCTGCCGCCGGACGGCCTGCTGATCGTCGACGAATCCCACGTCACCATTCCCCAGATCGGCGCCATGTTCAAGGGCGACCGCTCCCGCAAGGAAACCCTGGTGGAATACGGCTTCCGGCTGCCCTCGGCCCTGGACAACAGGCCGCTCAAGTTCGACGAGTTCGAGGCCATAGCGCCCCAGCGCATCTATGTGTCGGCGACCCCGGGGCCCTACGAGCTGGAGATGTCGGCAGGGGAAATCGCCGAACAGGTGGTCAGGCCCACCGGCCTTTTGGATCCGGAGCTGGAGGTGCGCCCCGTGGCCACCCAGGTGGACGACCTGCTGTCGGAGATCCGGCTGCGGGTGGCCAAGCAGGAGCGGGTGCTGGTGACCACCCTCACCAAGAAGATGGCCGAGGATCTCACCGAATACCTGGACGAGCACGGCGTACGGGTGCGCTACCTGCACTCGGATATCGACACCGTCGAGCGGGTGGAGATCATCCGCGATCTGCGCCTGGGCAAGTTCGACGTGCTGGTGGGCATCAACCTGCTGCGCGAGGGCCTGGACATGCCGGAGGTGTCGCTGGTGGCCATACTGGACGCCGACAAGGAAGGCTTCCTGCGCTCGGAGCGCTCCTTGATCCAGACCATAGGCCGGGCCGCCCGTAACCTGAGCGGCAAGGCCATCCTCTATGGCGACACCATCACCAAATCCATGAAGAAGGCCATGGACGAGACCGAGCGGCGCCGGGCCAAGCAGCAGGCCTTCAACGAGGCAAATGGCATAGTGCCCAGGGCACTGACCAAGAAGATCGGCGACATCATGCAGCTGGGCGACAGCGTCAAGGCCGACGGCAAGGCCAGGGGCAGGAAGGCGGCGCCGGCGGTCAGGCTGGATCCCAGGGAGCTGTCCCGGGAGATCGACGCCCTGGAGAAGCGCATGTACCAGCACGCCCAGGATCTGGAGTTCGAACAGGCGGCGGCGCTACGGGATCAGATGGCCGCCCTGCAGGAGCAGCTCAAGCAGCTCTAGCGGTGGCTCAGGGGAGTGGCCGGGTTGAGCGGCCCGGCAGATCGTTTTTCAGGGCCAGCAGGGCCAGGAAGAGCAGTCCCCAGACCGCACCAGGCCGATGGCGGTCACCAGCCGCGGGTTTTCCGTCTTGCGGCCAGCCAGGGCCCTGATGCGGCGAACCAGCAGCACATAGAGGGCGAAGGCGAAAAGCTGCCCCAACAGGGTGGCGTTGATGGTCATGGCAAGCGTCCTTTTTGATGCTTTTGCGCCACTCTAGCCGTTCCCTCTTGTTTTACGGCTTGGCAACAGCCTCAGTTCAGGCCGTGTTTTTCCAGCCGGTACAGCAGCGCCTTGTAGCCCAGGTTCAGGTAGCGGGCGGTCTGGCGGCGGTTGCCGCCGTTGAGCTTGAGGGCCTGGGCCAGGCAATGGCCCTCGAAGGCATCCCAGTCCAGGCCGTCGGCCGGCAGCTGGAAATCGAAGCCGCCCTGCCTGTCCCGGTCGGGCTGCGGCGCTTCCTCGCCCAGCAGCACCAGCCGCTCCATGCGGTTGGCCAGCTCCCGCACGTTGCCGGGCCAGGGATAGGCCTCCAGGCGGGCCAGCAGGGCTTCATCCAGCTCGGGCACGGGCAGGCCATGGCGGCGGGCGAAACGGCTCAGGAAGTGCCGGGCCAGGGCCGGGATATCGTCCTTCCTCTGCCTTAGCGGCGGCACCTCCAGGGGCACCACGTTGAGGCGGTAGAAGAGATCCTCGCGAAAGCGCCCGGCGGCCACTTCTTGTGGCAACTCCCTGTTGCTGGCGGCGATGATGCGCACGTCCAGGTCGATCTCCTTGTGGCTGCCCAGGCGCACCACCTTGTTCTCCTGCAGTACCCGCAGCAGCTTGCTCTGCAATGCCAGCGGCAGTTCGCCTATCTCGTCCAGGAACAGGGTGCCGCCCTGGGCCGCCTCGAACTTGCCGGCCTTGCTCTGCAGGGCGCCGGTAAAGGCGCCCTTGTCGGCGCCGAACAGCTCGGCCTCGGCCAGGTTCTCGGGAATGGCGCCGCAGTTCAGGGCCACGAAGGGGCCCTGGCTGCGGGAGGACAGCCGGTGCAGGGCCCGGGCCGCCAGCTCCTTGCCGGTGCCGGACTCGCCGCTGATCAGTACCGTGGCATGGGTGTCACTGACGCGGCGGATGCGGGCGAACAGCTTCTCCATCTGCGGCGACTGGCCGACCATGTCCACCAGTTGCTGCTGTTCGCTGAGCTGGGCGCTCAGCTCCCTGTTGCTCTGCTTGAGCTGGCGGGCCCGGCGCACCTTCTCCAGGGTCAGCAGCAGATCCTGGCGACTGAAGGGCTTGGTGAGGTAGTCGTCGGCGCCCTGCTGCATGGCCTCGACGGCGTGGCTGACGGTGCCGTAGGCGGTCATCATCACGAAGGCCAGATCCGGCTGGGCCCGGCGCACCTCCCTGAGCAGGGCCATGCCGTCGCCATCGGCCAGCTTCCAGTCGGAAAGGATGATGTCCGGCTGCGCCAGCAGCAGCTTCTGCCTGGCCTCCACCAGGCCGGCGGCGGTGCCCACCTCGAAGTCGGAGCCGGCCAGCATGGCGGCCAGCAGCTCCCGTTGATCCCGTTCGTCCTCAACCAGCAACAGTTTCATTGTCGTCCTCCAGGGGCAGGATCAGGCAGGCCTGGCAGCCGCCGTCGGGGTGGTTGGCGAGGCTGATGTCGCCGCCGTAGTGGAGCCTGGCCAGGCGCTGGGCGATATAGAGGCCCATGCCGGCTCCCTCGGCCTTGGTGGTGATATGGGGCTGGAACAGCTGTTTGGCGATGCCGGGATCCAGTCCGGGCCCCTGATCGCGGACGCAGAGGCTGAGCCGGTCGTCGTCCCGGCTGGCGCTGATCCGGATGGGCTGGTCGCCGCCGGCCTCCAGGGCATTGCTGATCAGGGTATGCAGCATGGAGCGCAGCTCGGATTCGGCGCCCCTGAGTACCTGCTCGTCAATGCCATCCAGCTGCCACTGGCCGCCCAGCTCCAGGCGCAGATCGGCCAGCAGCGGTGCCAGGGGGACCCGCTGGCTCCGGTTCACTTCGCTGGTGGACAGGGTCAGCAGGGCCTGGATGTTCTTGTCCAGGCTGCGCAGCTTGCGCCTGGCGGTGTCCGCCAGGCGGGGATCGGGGGCCCGGGCCAACTCCTCCAGGCACAGCCCCAGGGTGTGCAGGGGGTTGCGCAGGGCATGGGCCAGGCCCCGGGCCACCTCGCCCAGCTCGGCCAGCTGGGCCTGCTCCTTGACCCTGGCCTCCTGGGCCCGCAACAGGCCGAGCTCCCGGTTCATATGGTTGAAGCCCTCTATGGCCTGGCGGACTTCCCTCATGCCCTCGGGCGGCAGCTGGGTGCCCAGCTCGCCCCTGCCGACCTGGGCCAGGCCCTGGCAGAGCCGCTCCAGGGGCTGGGACAGCCGGCGGGCCAGGTAATAGACGGTGATCAGGGCGATGGCGGAGGTCAGGGCGAAGGCCAGCAGCAGGGTTCTGTTGGCGGTGGCCACGGCCGGCGCCGCCGGCTCCTGAACCTTGAATTCCACCCTGGGGGCCGTGATGAGCAGCGCGCCATCCTGCTTGTGCACCTCTATCTGCTCCAGGGCTTCCCTGGCCTGGCGCTTGGCCTCCACGAACTGGCGCCTGGCGTCGGCCCTGACCTTTTCCGCCTGGCGGGCGATCTTCTCCAGTTCGCGGCTGACCAGCTCTTCCTGGCGGTGTTGATAATGCGCCCGGTGCTCCGGAGGCAGGCTGGCCAACTCGTCCTGGATGATGATTTCCAGCTCCTCCCGGGAGGGGATCTCGAACTCTGGCTCCGGGATCTCGGCGATGTCGATGCGGTGCAGGACCTGGGTGGCCAGCTCCCGGCCGGTTTCCACGGCCTCAAGGTTGACCTGCTCGCGCAGGCTGTGGACCAGCAGCAGCTGCAGGGCGCCCAGCAGCAGGATCAGCGAGCCGAACAGCAGGAACAGGGTGCGTTTGACGGACATAAGGGCTCCAGTGGCGGTATGACCTTAACGCTATCAAAAAAAGTGCCAAAGGTAAGTCATTGAAGTGTATGACGCTTTTGCAAAAAGCCGTGCCCATTTGGGGACAAGGGGCGGCGGGGTTTCCCCATATGGGGACATCCTGCCCCTGCCTTTGATTACATTTCTATATAAAACAAATGGTTAAGAATTGGCACGGCTTTTCCAATGGTGTCGGGGAACACTTATCACAAAAGGAAGCACAACATGAGACTGATGACACTGGCCGCCCTGATGATCCCCACCACCTTCCAGGTGGCCTGCGCCTCCGCCGATGCCAAGGCCAGAACGCCCGAGCCGGCCCTGGCAGAAGAACAGCAGGAGATCCGCCTGGTGCTGGACGAAGACGGCAAGCGCTACGAGTTCAGCGGCGAAGATCAGCAACAACTGCTGGAAATGCTCCGGCAGCAGCTCAAGGGCCAGGAGGATGCCGCCGAGATAGAGGCCAAGGTGCGGCAGGCCCTGGCGGGGATCCATGTCGACGTGGAGGCCATTCACATCGAGGCCGAACGGGCTGCGGAGCGGGCCAGGGTCCTGCACCTGGACGACAAGGTGATTGCCATCCAGGTGGAAAGGGCCATGCACGAGGCCGAGAAGCATGCCCTGGACGAGGAGCGCATCGAGCGTGAGGTGGAAAAGGCGCTGCGCCGGGCCGAGGAGCGGGTCAAGGAAATTGAGGTCCGCCTGGCCAAACGGGGGGACGAGCTGACCCGGCATGTGGAGCACCTCAGGCTGAGCGCCCCGGAGGTGGTGCTGCTGCACCATGGCGACGGCAAGGTCGATGTCGACACCCTGCTGAAGCTGATTGAAAAGGCCGAACTCAGCGAGGCAGACAGGCAGCGCTTGCGGGACGCCCTCAAGTAAGGAAAAAGGGGCCGCTGGCCCCTTTTCTTATTCGCCGCGGTAGACGCAGCCGGAGGTGCAGGTCTCCTGGACCTCCACGGCGCTCAGCAGGTCGAGCTGGGGCTTGAGGCGCTCCCAGATCCAGCGGGCCAGGATCTCGCTGGTGGGGTTTTCCAGGCCTTCGATGTCGTTCAGGTAGTTGTGGTCCAGGCGCTCGTAGAGGGGCTTGAACAGCGCCTTGATGTCGCCGAAGTCCATGACCCAGCCGGTGTACGGATCCACTTCGCCGGTGATCTCCAGGCGCACCTTGAAGGTGTGGCCGTGCAGGCGGCCGCACTTGTGGCCCTCGGGCACATGGGGCAGCCGGTGGGCGGAGTCGAAGGAAAATTCTTTGTACAGGGTCGTCTTCATGATTTGGCCATGGCCTCTCGTGTAACGTAAGACAAGGGATCGACGGCGTTGTTCTCCCGGAAGGCCTCCAGCCGTTCCTGGCAGGCGCCGCAGCGGCCGCAGGCCTGCTCGCTCCCCTCGTAGCAGGTCCAGGTCAGGCCGTAGTCCAGACCCATGGCCAGGCCGTCCCTGAGGATCTCGCCCTTGGTGGCGTCGAGGTAGGGGGTGCGGATGTCGATGGGCTGGTAGTTGGCTATCTTGGCCACGTCCTTCATGGCCTGGACGAACTCGGGCCGGCAGTCCGGGTAGATGGCGTGGTCGCCGCCGTGGGCGCCGTAGTAGACCGCCTCGGCCTCCAGGGACACGGCCCAGCCGATGGCCAGCGACAGCAGGATCATGTTGCGGTTGGGCACCACTGTGCTCTTCATGCTCTCTTCTTCGTAATGGCCCTGGGGCATGTCGATGTCACAGGTCAGGGCCGAGCCGGCCAGCAGGGTCTGGATGGCGGTGATGTCCACTATCTTGTGATCTATGCCCAGGGCGTCGGTCACCGCCTTGGCGGCCACCAGCTCGCGCTTGTGGCGTTGGCCATAATCAAAGGACAGGGCATGGACCTGGTGGCCTTCCCTGAGCGCCTTGTGCAGCACGGTGAAGGAGTCCATGCCACCGGAAAAGATGACGACGACTTTGCTCATGGTAAACGCCTTGGGTTATTCAGACCGGGGGCGCATTTTATGTTAGCATCCCCGCCTTCTCAACAGGCGGTCACCCGGGGCCAATACAGCAGCCATGCGTTATCCCATCAATGAAGTGTTCGAAACCCTGCAAGGGGAGGGCAGTTTTACCGGTACGGCGGCGATCTTCGTGCGCCTGCAGGGCTGCCCGGTGGGTTGCCCCTGGTGCGACACCCGCCACACCTGGGATACCAAGCCGGAAGACGAGACCGAGCTGGCCAGCGTCATGGCCAAACGGGGCGACAGCCCGGCCTGGGCCTGGGCCACGGCCGCCTCGCTGCTGACCGCCTTCACCCAGCGCGGTTTTCGGGCCCGGCACGTGGTGATCACCGGCGGCGAGCCGGCCATGTTCGATCTCCAGGAGCTGTGCACCGTGCTGCACCAGGGCGGCTACCGCACCCAGATCGAGACCTCCGGCACCTTCGCCATCCAGGCCCCGGCCGAGACCTTCGTGACCCTGTCGCCCAAGGTGGGCATGAAGGGCGGCTATGAAGTGCTGGACTCGGCGCTGCTTCGGGCCGACGAGATCAAGCACCCGGTGGCCCGCCAGCGCGACATCGACGAGCTGGACCAGCTGCTCAAGCGCCTGCCGGCTTACGCCGAAACGCCCATCTGGCTGCAGCCGGTCAGCCAGGGCAAGCGCGCCACCCAACTCTGCATCGACACCTGCATCGCCCGCAACTGGCGCTTGTCGGTTCAGTTGCACAAATACCTTGGCATAGAATAGGGCTTTAAAGCCTAAGGTATTCAGGAGCTTCGATGATCAATGCCTACCTGCTCGAAGGCGGTGTCCTGGATGTGGTGGAGCTTGCCACTGACGACCGCCTGCCCGCCAGCACCCTCTGGCTGGACGTGGTCAAACCCACGGATGAAGAGCGGCAATGGCTGTCCAGTTTCTTCCAGGAAGAGGTCCTGGAAGAGGAAGACATCAACGAGATCGAAGCCTCGGCCCGTTTCTACCGCGACAAGGACGGCCTGCACATACTGTCGCTGTTCCCGCACCGGGTCGGCAAGGAAGTGCGCGCCGTCAACGTCTCCTTCAACCTGCGCGACAACCTGCTGATCACCCTGCGTGAAGAGGACATCGGCCTGCTCAGGCTGTTCCGCAACTACCTGCGCCAGGGCAAGATAGACGCCACCGATCCCGCCAGCCTGCTGGTGGAGATGCTGATCCTCAAGGTGGAATACCTCTCCGACCTCATCGAGGACGTCTACACGGTGCTGGATCAGGCCGGCGAAGAGGTGTTCGAGAACGAGGAGCTGGACGACATACTGCGCCTGATCACCCTGCAGGAAGACGCCAACGGCAAGATCCGCCTGTCGCTGCTGGATACCCAGCGCAGCCTGCGCTTTCTGGTGCGCAACCAGCGCTCCCGGCTCAGCGAGGACAACCGCAAGGAACTCAAGGAGATGCTGGCGGACATCGAGTCACTGCTGCCCCATACCCAGTTCATCTTCGACAAGGTCAGCTTCCTGCTGGACGCCACCATGTCCTACACCAGCCTGCAGCAGAACAAGATCATCAAGATCTTCTCGGTGGCGGCGGTGATCTTCCTGCCGCCGACCCTGATCGCCAGCATCTACGGCATGAACTTCGACGTCATGCCCGAGCTGCACTGGTCCGTGGGCTACCCCCTGGCCCTGGCCACCATGCTGCTGAGCGCCGGCGGCACCTACTTCTTCTTCAAGCGCAAGGGCTGGCTCTAAGGTGAGCCGGATCAACGCCGACTTCACCAAGGAGCTGGCGCTGGACACCCATGCCATGGCCTGGGCGCCGTCGCCGCTGGCCGGGGTCGAGCGCAAGATGCTGGACCGCATCGGCTGCGAAGTGGCCCGGGCCACCAGCCTGGTGCGCTACGGCCCCGGCTGCCATTTCAGCGAACATGTCCACGGCGGCGGCGAGGAATTCCTGGTACTGGAAGGGGTGTTCAGCGACGAGCGCGGCCACTACGGCCCGCTCTGCTACGTGCGCAACCCGCCCGGCAGCCGCCACAGGCCTCATTCTGAACAAGGCTGCATCCTCTTCGTCAAGCTGCAGCAGTTCCTGCCCGGCGACGACCGGCAGCTGGTGCTGGATACCGCCTCCTTGGCCTTCGAAAAAACGGCCTGGCCCGGCGTCAGCCTGCTGCCCCTGCACCGCTATCGGCAGGAGAGCGTGTACCTGCTGCGCCTGGCGCCCGGTGCCACAGTGCCGGCCGGCGGCCTGGCCATGGCCGAGATCCTGGTGCTGGAAGGGGAGCTGGGCGGTCGTGACAGGGGCCACTGGCTGCGAGGCCCCAGGCTGGGTGAACGGGACTGGCACAGCGAAAAGGGCGGCCTCTGCTATGTCAAGAGTGCCCTGGTGATGACCCAAGGGCCGGGCTCGCAACCCTGACCGCTGTCCTTATTCGATCCACAGCCAGTCCAGCCTGGCAGGCGGGCCGGGGTCGGCGAACAGGGCCTGGATCAGCACCTCGCCCTCGCCGTGTTCATAGTTACCGGCAAAGAGCAGCAACGGGCCCCGGGGGCGGCGCACCATGCCCAGGTAACGCTTGCCAAGCAGCCGGCCCAGGCCGGGCTGCACTTGCCGATGGGCCCGGGCGAAGGCTTCCCGGCTCACCCGGCGGCGGAAGTCGTCGCTGACATGGCGGCAGAAGGCGTCGTAATCGCCGCTTTCGTGGCTTTCCAGCACGGCGTCCAGCACCGGCAGTAGTTGTGCCAGGGCCTGCTTCTTGTTGCCGAAACCGCCGAAATCATCCGCCATGGGCTTCCCCGAATTTCACCAGCACATGCCAGAGCAGCTTGAGCCGTTGCAGCCGCTCGCCTTGGTCGTGGCAGGCGCCGTGTTTGACCTCGGCGGCGGCCAGGCCGATGGCATGGGCGTCCACCCAGCCGTTTCTGGCCACCTGGCGCGCCAGGGCGGGCATGGCCGGACCCCGGAAGTCGTCGGGCACGGCCGCCGGCCTGAGCCGGAAGCCGCCGTGCCAGTGCAGCGCCACGCCGTAGCGGTCACAGAGCCTTGCCAGCAGCCGGCCGGTTTCCGTGCCTTGGAAGGACGGATCCGCCACCAGGGCCTCGGCATCGTCGGCCAGGGTCACCTGGCCGTGGATCTGGGCCTCGATATAGTGGTCCAGGGTCCGGGCCGGTGACTGCGAAAAACGCTCGGCGATGGGCGCAGCCAGCCGCTCACAGAGATGATCCACCAGCTGGCCCGGCTTGATATGGCCACGGCCCAGGGCATAGTGCCGCTCGAAGCAGTCTCTGAACAGGGCGGCCAGCACGTCGTCGAACACCGCTATGGTGCCCTTTTCCCGGGGAACCAGGTGGGAGTCGGCATAGCAGAAGGTGCTGCTGGCCAGCACGGCGGGCTTTAGCAGCAGGTAGCAGGAGCCGAAGCGGGGCGAGGGGCCGTCCGGGTGCAGCAGCAAGTCCAGGGCGCCGTACTTGGGTCTGTGATCCAGGCCGGGGTAGCTGGTACCGAACAGCTGGCCTTCCCACCGATCCCGAGGGCCGCCAAGCTCGGGCGACAGCATGCCGGAAGACAGGCCGGTCTCAAACTGGCTGCGGTAGCAGCCATCCTCCAGCAGCCCCTGGGCCACGGTACGGCCTTGGCCGTCCAGGCGGTCCGGGTGGAAATGCAGGGCGATGCGGGCCCGGCTGGCAATGGCGCTTCTGGCCTGGTCCAGCCTGGCCGGCGGGATGTTGGCCATGGCCAGGATGTTGTCGAGCACCAATCGGGCCTGGGCCTGCCGCGGCCTGGCATGGGCGGCGATATGGGCGATGGCGTCCATCTCAGAAGGGCCCGAACTCGTTGGGGCTGGTCACCGGCAGGGCCTGGGCCAGATCCCAGAGTTCGGCTATCTTGGCGCCGTCGAAGCGGAAGATGTGCACCAGGGCATAGCCCGGGCCGCCGACCTGGTGGAGATGGGAGTGCACCACCACCTTGTCGCCCTCGGCGATGAGCTGCCTGATGTCCAGGGACTTGTCCGGGCTGGCCTTGGCATCCTCGGCCATGGCCTGCATCAGGGAAGGGCCATCGCCCGGGAAGTAGGGGTTATGGTGGATAAAGCCCTCCGCCATATGGCGCTGGAAGGCTTCTGCCACCTGGCCGCCAACCACCAGGGCCAGGAAGTCCCTGGCCGCTGCCTTGTTGTCCGTCATTGCCTTTACCTCTTCTTCTGGTGTCACTCCACCTTAGCGGATCGCGCCAGCGGCAGGTAGATGTCGATAAGACTGTCCTGCTCGGGCACGTCCGGGTAGTGCCGGATGCGCTCCAGGAAGGGCGGGGCGTCGGCGCCCTGGTAGCCGCTTGTGGGCAGCCACTGGCCGTAGAGATGGTCGAAGCTCTCCCTGAGCCGGCTGTCGGGGCCCTGGTGCCTGAGCCTGGCGCAGCGCCGGGCCGGCAGGGTGGCGGCCACCACGCCCAGGTCGTTGGGGGCTATGGGGTGGGGGGCCTCGCAACAGAGGGTGAAGCGAAAGTGCTTGGCCGGCACCTGCTCGGGGTCGTCATGGAGGATGTTGAAGGTACGGCTCCTGGCCGGCGGCAGCCGGTTTTCCCGGCGCCAGGCGATAAAGCGGTTTACCGTGGCCAGGATCTGCGCTGGCGGGCCCTGGTGGTGCAGGGCGGCGATGGAGGTTTCGGGAAAATCGACCAGCTCGACCTGGCCTGGCGTGGGGCTTGTCATCAGGGTTCTCCTTTGAGGGGCCTGCAACCAGTGCCAGTCCGGGTTCTTGCGAAAGGCCAGGGGGCTCTTGCCGGTGTGCTGCCTGAAGGCGCGGGCAAAGGCTTCCGGGCTCTCGAAGCCGGCGGCCAGGGCGATGTCGATGACCTTGTCCTGGCGCAGGGCCAGCCGGTGGCCGGCCTTTTTCAGGCGCTGCTGGCGCACATAGGCGCCCAGGGTCAGGCCGAACAGGGCCCGGAACTGGCGGTGGAAGTGAAAGGGAGAGACGCCGGCTATCTGGCTCAGCTCGGCCAGGCCCGGAGCCTGCTCCAGGTGGCTGTCGATATGGCCGAGTACCTTCTCAAAGCGTGTGGGCATGATCTCTCCTTCTGCTACGCCACTGATGATGCCCGGGGGGACGGCGCCAATCCTGACCCATCTTGCGCCTTTGCACAAAAAAAGCCGCCTTCCGGGGAAGGCGGCTTGGCCGGGCAGTAACGAGGGGAGAGGGTTACTGCTTATTGCTTACTACTGACGCTTACCCTTGGTCTTGGCCTGGGCCGTCACGTTGATGACGTCGGAGCAGACATTGCTGCCCTGCTCGCAGACCCGGTAGGCGAAGTCGATGGCGGTGCTGTTGAAGCGGTCGCTGTAGCTGCCATCGTTACGGGTGCTGCCGATGAGCTGGCCGTCGCGGTAGATGTCCACCTGGCGGCCGTTGGCGCCGGACCAGTTCAGCTTGGCGGTGACCTTGTCGCCGTTGACGGTAGCGCTGGCGGACAGGCTGACCGGGGACGCCACGCCGACCTGCTTGGTGATGCTGTGGCTGTCGCCGGCATCGTCGGTCACGGTCAGGGTGACGTCATAGCTGCCGCCCGTGGCGTAGCTGTGGCTGGGGTTGGCCAGGGCAGAGCCGTTGCCGTCGCCGAAGTCCCAGGCCCAGGCGACCACGGCGCCGTCGCTGTCACCGGACAGGTCGCTGAAGGCCACGTTCAGACCGTTGGCGCTGAAGCCGAAGTCGGCGGTGGGCAGCGCGTTCACCGGTGCCGGGTTCACGGTCAGGGTGACCACGGCGTCGCCTGTGGCGCTGGCGCTGTCGGAGGCAGAGGCGGTCACGCTGTGGCTACCCACGCTCAGGCTGGTGGTGCTGACGGTGGCGCCGCTGCCGAGCACGCCGTCGATGTCGGAGGACCAGACCAGGGTGTTGGTGACGTCACCGTCTTCGGCGTCGTTGGCGGAGGCCACGAAGGTCACCAGATCGCCTTGGGTGAAGGTGCTGCCACCCACCGGGGCGCTGATGCCAACGACCGGGGCTGCGTTGCCGGGGGTGCCGCCACTGCCGTCGTGGCTGAAGGTCAGGGCCCAGCGTTCCAGGTTCCCGCTGTTGTTGGACCATTCGTCGATGATGCGCAGGGTCCAGGTGCCGGCGGCGTTTTCACCGTTGAACTCGACCGGGTAGAAGGTCTTGTAGAGGTCGCGGTAGTGCTCGCCCTGCTCGATGCGGTCGAACAGCTCCACCTCGGTACCGTTGGGGGAGATCAGGTGGATCAGCATGTCGTTGGTGTAGCTGTGCTGGATTGCCAGTTCCACGCTCATGTCACCTATGTTCACGCCCAGGGGGACTTCGATGACGCTGGTGGTGGTGCTCAGGTCGGGCAGGGGGACCCGGCGGGCGTTCTCGTAGGACACCACGGTGCCGTCGGTCACTATGTACAGGGACAGCTCCCGGGTGCCGGTCACGCCTTCGGAGTCGGTGGCGGTCACGGTGATCTGGTGGCTGCCCTGGCTCAGGTCGTTGCGGCCGAAGCTGGCACCGGTGCCGATGACGCCGTCGATGCTGGAGGTCCACACCAGGGAATCATTCACCAGGCCTTCTTCCGGATCCGTGGCTTCGGCACTGAAGGTCACCATCTCGCCGGGCAGGTGCAGGGAGTTGTCGATGGGCTCGGCCACGTTGATGGCTGGCGGCAGATTGGCGCCCGGATCGGCAGCGCCGGTGATATCCAGGGTCCAGCTGTTCAGGGTACCGACATCGGCGCCGGCGTTGTCGCTGACGTTCAGCACCCAGTTGCCGTAGGCGTCTTCCAGGTCGAAGTCGGTCAGCTCGTAGCTCATCACCAGATCGTCGGCGGAGCCGCCGGCACGTTCGTGCAGGAACACGGTGCGACCGCTGGGGGAGGTCAGGGTCACGTTCAGATCCGCGATGTAGGTGTGGCTGATATCCACATGGGCGGTAACGGCGGTGATGGTCATGCTGATGGGCACGTTGATGCTGCTGTTGACGCCGGCGGGGGTGTTGTCGGGGATGGCTACGGGCGTGTTGTTGCTGTAGCTGGTGGTGTAGGTGCCCTCGGGGTAGACCTTGAGCAGCACGTCGATGCTCTTGTCTATCTCGCCGTCGACGGCATTCACCCTGATGTTGTAGTTGCCCGGCGCGGTGTCGGTACTGGTCTGCACCGTCATCAGGGTGGAAGCGTCGGCGGCCACCGAGCTGTCGGAGAAGCCGATGGCGGCGTTCAGGCCTGGGGCGTCGGCGCTGAAGCTGGCGTTGCCCTCATAGCCGCCCACGGCGTTCAGGTCGATGGTGAAGCTGGTGGGGGCTCCCTGGTTGACGGTGCGCGACAGCGGCGAGGCCATCAGGTAGTAGCTGGGTCCGCCGGCACCGGCCATGTTCAGGGCGCTTTCCACGTTCAGGCGCTTGCCGGACACCGTCTTGCCGTCCAGGGCGGCAATGGGGTCGCCCGAGGTCATCAGGATGTCCTTGACCTGGGCCGTGGTCAGGCTGGGGTCGGCCGCCAGGATCAGGGCGGCGGCGCCGGCCACATGGGGGGTGGCCATGGAGGTGCCGCTGAAGGTGTCATAGCCGCCGGGGACTGTGGACAGCACGGCGGAGCCGGGTGCGCCCATGTCCACAGACGTCAGGCCCCACTGGGAGAAGCTGGACATGTCGTCGGTGCTGGTGGTGGAGGCGATGGCCATGACGTTGGGCACGTCATAGCTGGCCGGGTAGGAGGGGGCGCTGTCGTTGTCGCGGGCGTCGTTACCGGCGGCGGCGACGAACAGCATGCCGGCGTTGTCGGCAGAGGCGATGGCGTCTACCAGGGTCTGGGTGAAGCCACCACCGCCCCAGGAGTTGTTCAGCACACGGATGTTCACACCGGCGTTCTTCAGGCCAACCATGTAGTCGATGCACTGGACGCCGTCGGCCAGGGTGCCGCCGTTGGGACCCAGGAAGGAGCAGCCGACTATGTCGGTGACCCAGTTGACACCGACCACACCGGTGCCGTTGTTGCCCATGGCACCTATGGTACCGGCCACGTGGGTACCGTGCTGGTCGGTATCCATGGGATCGCCGTTGTCGTTGATGGCGGAAATGCCGTGAACGTCGTCGATATAGCCGTTGCCGTCGTCATCGATGCCGTTACCTGGCACTTCGTTGGGGTTGACCCAGATGTTGGTTCTCAGATCCGGGTGGCTGTAATCGAAACCGGTATCGATCACGCCGACCACGATGTCCTTGGAGCCCATCTGCATTTCCCAGGCCTGCTCGGCCTTGATCATGGGCATGCCCCAGAGGTCGACGAAGCGGGGATCATTGGGGGTGACGGAGGGGTAGAAGCGGTAGTTCAGGTCCGCGTATTCCACCTGGGGATGGCGCTTGAGGCGATCGATCATGGCCTTGGGATCGGCCCCCTTGGGCAGGGCCAGCTGGGCCAGGCGGCCCTTGGCGATGTTGCGGAAGCGGTCATCGACGCCGTCGCCGTTCTTGTCCTTGAAGGAGGCGCCGAACTGGGCGGCCAGCTGCTTGCGCTCGGCCTTCTTGGCGCTTTCCTTGAACTTGACGATCACCGAGGTGGGATCGAAGTCGTCCTTGGGCTCGACCTTCTTGGCGGCCAGTGCCGGCGCGGCGGCGGCCATCAAGGAGGTGGAGAGCATGGCCACCAGCAGGCGGCTGGGGCGGATAGTGGTCGTTGTCATGTGTCTGTCTCCAGTGGTTGGGGGAGCATTCAGAGCGGTTTTCTTGGTTTGTATGCGCTCAAACACATTTAAATTCACAAAACATACACATTAAAAACAAAAAAACTTCATGAAGAGGCGGTGAATCAATCGCATTTTTAGATGCCGCGGGCGGCTTTTAGCCAGGGAAAGGCTCTAAGTTACTGTTTGTTAACATGTTCCCAAGGCGTCATCGGGGCTGGAGGTGATGTGGTTTTGTATGCTTGTGCATACAAATCTGTGATCCTGTTCAAGATTTGAACTGCTGGTCGGAGTAGAGGGCTCAGCGGGGCCAGATCAGCTCGAAACGGGCGCCGCCCAGGGGGCTGTCGGTGACCCGGACCTGGCCATGACCGTTTTCCACCAGGCGGCGGACTATGGCCAGGCCCAGGCCGATGCCGCCGGTGCTGCGGGTGCGGCTGGGATCGAGGCGGACGAAGGGCTCGAAGATCCGTTCCCGCTCCTCGGGGGGGATGCCCGGACCGTCGTCATCCACCAGGATGCGGATCTGCCGGGGCTCGCAATGGCAGTGCAGCTGTACCTGCTGCTGGCTGTAGCGCAGGGCATTGGCCAGCAGGTTGTTGATGATCCATTCGAAATGCTTCTTGCTGGCGCGGATCTGCTCCTCCGGGCCGGCGTTGTCCAGGTTGAGTTGCTTCTGGGGGAACAGCTGGCCCTGCTGGGCGCTGAGCCGCTCCAGCAGGGGCGCCAGCGGTATATCTTCCGGTGGCGCCCGCCTGGGGCTGCCTTCGGCCTTGATGAGCTTGATGATTTCCCTGATCAGCTCGTCGAGCTCGTCCAGGCCCTTGGTGATCCTGTCTTCCAGGCTCGGCCGCTCATCGTCGTCGGCCTCCATCAGCATGTCGAAGGCCAGCTGCACCCTGGCCAGGGGCGCCCGGAATTCGTGGGCCACGGCCTGCATCAGGTTGCGCTGCATGACAATGGCCCGCTGCAGGGCCAGGTTGACCCTGGCCTGGCTGCGGCGGCCGTAGAGCAGCAGGATGATGGTGGCCAGGGCCACCAGGGTGATGATCCAGATGTTGCGGGCAAAGCGCTGCTGCTTGATCACCTCCTCCTGCAGGGCCCGGTCGCGCTCCAGCTGGGCGATTTGCCGGCGGCGCTTTTCGTCTTCAAAGGAGCTGCGCAGCCAGGCCAGGCGTTCGCTGGCGGTCTTGTTGTGGAGGGCGTCATTGACCTGCTTTAAGGCCTTGTGGCTGGCCAGGGCCTGCCGGTAGTCGCCCTTGCGCTCATGGATCCGCGACAGCAGCTCGTGGGCCTCCTTGAGCTGGTTGCGATCGCCGCTGCCCTCGGCCAGGGCCAGGGCCTGGTTGGCCCGGGCCAGGGCGATGTCGATCTGGTCCGTGGCCAGGAAATAATCCGCCAGGCGCAGCCGCCCCCCGGCCTGCAGCGAGACCAGGCCGAGCCGGTCGGCGATGGCCAGGCCACGCTCCAGGTAGCGCCGGGCGGTCAGGGGATCGCCGCGCTCGAGGTGCAGCTTGCCCAGGTTGAGCAGGGCATTGCCGGTGATGTTGCCGTCGCCCAGCTCTTCGCCCAGTTGCAGGGCCCTTTCCAGGTGCTGCTGGGCGGTGTCGGCCTGCTGCAAATGCTGGTAGACGGTGCCCAGGGCATTCAGGGCCTGGGCCATGCCGGTCCTGTCGCCCAGCGCCTCGAATTCGACCAGGGCGTTCGACAGTTGCTTGCGGGCGTCCTGGTGGTCGCCGATATGGTCGTAGGTCAGGCCGATATTGTGGTGCAGTTCGGCGATACCGGCCTTGTCGCCAAGGCGCTCACGGATGCGCAGGGCCTCCTGCTGGCTTTCCAGGGCATCGCCATAGTCGCCCAGGGTGACATGGATCCCGGCAATGTTGTTGAGGGCGGTGGCCAGCTTGGCTTCCTGGCCCATCTCCCTGTGGGTATCCCTGGCCTTGCTGAAGTGATCCAGGGCCAGCTGGTATTCGGCCTTGTCGCTGTAGATCAGGCCCATGTTGTTGTAGGTGGTGGCTATGGAAGAGGGCTGGTTCAGCGCCTTGGCCACCTGCAGCGCCCGGTGGTAATGGTCGAGGGCCTGATCGAGCCTGCTCTGGCGCCAGTAGATCAGGCCGGTCACGTTGAGGGGGACCACCAGCAGGGCCTGATCGCCCTGGGCCTCGGCCACCGCCAGGGCCCGTTCGCCCAGGCTGGCCGCCTGGTCGAAATCGCCCAGCATCATCTGCGCCCAGGCCATGTTGCTGAGCACCATCATCTCGGTTTCGGGATCCGGGTGCTTGGCCAGCTGGTCTAGGGCCAGGCGGCCGAACTCGAGGGTCTTGTCGGGGGCCGTGCCGCGGTGGGCCGCGGCCAGCTCCAGCAGTTCCTGGGCCCGGCTTGGGGGCGATTGTTCGATGCCGGGCGAGGGGGGGGCCGGTTGATCGGATGGAATGAACAGGAGGATGAGGGCCAGTATCATCCCCAGTCCCAACAGGAGCCATGAGTGTCGGGAAAGGGGGGCCATGGCGGTCAGTGCTCCACGGCCAGTACGTAGCCCTTGCCACGTATGGTCTTGATCAGGCAACTGCCCCTGGCGTCGTCGCCCATCTTACGGCGCAGGTGGGAAACCCGCAGGTCGATGGTGCGTGGGGTACTGTCATAGCCCAATGCCTTGAAGTGGTCGCAGATCCCGTCCCTGTCCTGGACCTGGTTGGGGTGGCTGGCCAGCAGCCAGAGCAGCTCGAACTCGGCCGTGGTCAGCTCCAGATCCCTGCCGTGCAGCGTCGCGCTGCGGGCCACCTTGTCCAGGGCCAGCGCCTTGAGCTGGATATGGAGGTCGGCATTGCCGGGGGCCTGCTGACTTACGGAAGCCAGCATCTCATAGCGGCGCAGCAGGCTGCGGATCCGCGCCAGCAGTACCCGGGAGCGTACCGGCTTGGCGATATAGTCGTCGGCGCCGGTCTCCAGGCCGGCCACCTCGTCGATGTCGTCCTCCAGGCCGGTCAGCATCAGGATGGGGCCGGGGTAGTCACTGCGGACCTGGCGGCAGATGGAGAGGCCGTCGAGGTCGGGCAGCATCACGTCCAGCACCACCAGTCGCGGCCGCTCATCGACAATGCGCCGGGCGGCGCGGGCGCCATTGGCCTCGGTGCGCACCTCGAAACCGTTCTTGGTCAGGAACTCGCTGAGCAGCTCGGAAAGCTCCTGGTCGTCGTCAACCAGCAGGATCCAGTCGTTGAGATTCATGGCATGTCTTGTGGGTCGTCGTTAGAGCGATTGTATGTGAATGCACATGGAATTAACAAATCGGCCGGGCGCCTGGCCCTGGCCATGCGACCCTGGGCGGCTAACCCAGGAGGCGCAGCAGGGCGTTCAGAGACTCCCCACCCTGTGGCGTGAAGGCCCAGGCCAGCACGCTGAGGTTGAAGGCCACCGTCAGGGCGAAGGTGAACCTGAAGGCCTGCTTGCACAGCTTGTGGCGCAGCTGCTGCTGGGCCACCCAGGCGCCGGGCCAGCCGCCCAACAGCGCCAGCAGGTGCAGGGTGTTTTCCCGCAGGCGCTGGCCGCCTTTCCTGGCGGCCGCCTTGTCGGTGGCGTACACGGCGAAGGTGAGCAGGCTGGCCAGCAGGTAGCAGTAGAACAGCGCCAGGGGGCGGCCGTTGGCGCTGAGCGCGGCGGCCAGGGACAGCATGAAGGTGGCGACCAGGGCCAGCCGATGGGGAAAGGGGCGGGGGGTGACCACGTTCCTGGCCCTGGGCCGACCCTGTTTGTCGTGGCCCAGGCTGTAGGTGACCACTTGCCCCTTGGCGGGGCGCCGGTGGCCCTTCTGGACTCCTTTTACGTGCACGAAGACCGGCTTTTCTCCGTCCATGGGGGTGATGAAGCCAAAGCCTTTGTCGTCGTGCCAGGTGGTGATGATGCCCTGGTGTTTCATGTGTCGGCTTACCGCGCTGGGAACTATGACCCCTTGTCCTTAATGCTACTGCAAAAAGCGGTCCTCATCATCCGGGCAGGCCTCGATGGCTTTGGGCTTGTTTTCCTTGTCCACGGTCCAGCATTCGTCATAGATGGAGCAGTAGCAGATATCCACACTCAACCGTTCGCTTTCGGTATCCAGATAGGCGGCGATGAACTCCTGGTTGGTGGTGGACAGCGGCGTGATGCTCTGCTGGGCGGGCAGGGTGCGGCCGCCGACATGGGACTGGCTGATCTGGTTGCTGTTGCCCACCAGGTTTCTCATCAGCTCCTGCCATGTTTTCAGCGGCTTGCCGTCGTAGGTCACCTTCACGTACTTGATCAGGGCCGGGCCTGTGCCGTTGTTGGCGACGCCATAGCTGAAGGCTCCGTATTCCTCGCGGCGGCTGTCTGCTTGGGCGCTGTCGCCCTGGGCCTTTTCCGGGGCGGCTGCCCGGTTTAACGAAAAGCTTCGGTAGAGTTCCAGCCTGGGCCACACCGAGGCCCTGGCATAGGCGCGGTCGATATAGGCGGAGTAGACCCCCACGAACACCGCCACCAGGCTCACCAGCAGGGCCGACAGGCCGATGATCATCTCCGGGCTCTGGTACCACTTCTTCTTTTCCATGGGTGCTCCTTGATGCAATTCAGGGCTGGCGGCCGGGTTCGAAGCCGTCGTAGCGGGGCAGCTTGGCGTCCATGTCTTCCCAGTTGGCCTTGGAGGACACGAAGTTATGGGATAGCGGGCGCTCGCTGATGTCGCTGTCCAGCAGCCCCAGGCGGATGCGCACCCGGCCGGGATCCTGGTCGTTGCTGCTGTAGACGGGACTGCCGCAAACCGAGCAGAAATGGCGGTTGCGGCCCGGCTTGAAGGCGAAGGCGCTGAGCCTGTCCCGGCCGCGGCTCACCTCGAAATCGCCGGCCTGCACAAAGCCGTTGGTGGCGAAGGCGGTGCCGCTGCTTTTGCGGCAAAGGGAGCAGTGGCAGTGGATGATGTCGCTGATGGGACCCTTGATGGTCACGGCCACGGCGCCGCACAGGCATTGTCCTTGGTACATGGTCCTTTCCGTTTCAAACGGGTTGCAAGAGCAGCAAGGTAACACCTTGATAAGCGGCCATAAAGGCCGCTTGTCCCAGGTTGTGGCGAAGGGGGCTTCAGGCGCTCCTGGCCTCTGGCGCGTGTCGGCTGACCAGGCGCCGGTACAGGCCGCCGTCCTGGGCGGCCAGCTCGTCGTGGCGGCCCTGCTGCACCAGGCGGCCCCTGTCCAGGACGATAACCCTGTCAGCCTTGGCGATGGTCGAGTAGCGGTGGGCGATCATCAGGGTGGTGCGGCCCTGCATGAGGTTGTCGAGGGCGCCCTGGACCAGGGTTTCACCGGCCGAGTCCAGGGCACTGGTCGCCTCGTCGAGGATCAGGATCCGGGGGTTGCGCAAGATGGCCCGGGCAATGGCGATGCGCTGTTTCTGGCCGCCGGACAGCTGCACGCCCCGGTCACCGACCAGGGTGTCGTAACCGTTTGGAAAGGCGGTGATGAAGTCGTGGGCGTTGGCCAGCCTGGCCGCATCGAACACCGCCTGGGGTGAGACGTCTTCGTCCCGGGCACCGTAGGCGATGTTCTCGAAGATGCTGCTGGAAAACAGCGACGGCTCCTGTTCGACGATGGCGATCTGCTGCCGAAGTCGCACACTGTCCAGGAGCCTGGCGTCAATGCCGTCGAAGCGCAGCCGGCCATCGGTTGGCTGGTAGAAGCCCAGGATCAGGCTGGCAATGGTGGACTTGCCGGCACCGGAGGGGCCGATCAGGGCCACCTTTTCTCCTTTGCCGATGTGCAGGTTGAAGTCCGTCAGGGCGTTGCGACCGGGGCGTTCCGGGTAGGCAAAGGTGACGGCCTCGAACTGGAGCTCTCCTTGCAGATAGGGCCCTTCAGACGATGGCGGCGGCGCCGGAGCGCCGTCGACGATAGCAAAGATCCGTTCGGTCGCCCCTATGGCCTGCATCCAGTCGCTCCAGAAGCCGCTGATGGCACCCGCCGAGGCGGCCACCATGCCGGCATACAGGACGAAGCTGGTGAGCTCGCCCATGGTCAGGGCGTCCTGGGCGATGAGCCGGCCTCCCAGCCACAGGGTGAACAGCAGGGCCAGGTAGACCAGGAAGGTGGAAAAGCCCTGGAAGCCGGCCAGGTAGCGGGTCTTGGCCAGGGCGTCGGCCAGGACGGCAGCGGTCTTGGCCCTATAGTGCTGCTGGGCCTTGTGCTGGCGGTTGAAGGCATGGACCAGGCGGATGTTGGCGAAATTCTCATGGGCGACCTTGCCGGCGTCGGCGTGACGGTCCTGGATCTGCTCGGCACGGAGCCGGATGCCTTCGCCGACCCGCTTGCCGAGGTAAAGGATGGCCGGGATAAAAAGCAGCAGGGCGATGCTCAGCAGCGGCGAGGTCAGCAGAAGCAGCGCCACCCCGCCCACGCATACCAGCAGGGATCGCAGCGAAATGGCCAGGCCCATGGTCAGGGTGTCGTGCAGCACCTCGACATCGGCGGACAACCTGTTGGTCAGCTCGCCGACGTTGTGCCTGTCGTAGAAGGCGATGGGCTGGCTCAGCAGGGCGCGGTGCACCTGATTGCGAACCCGGTTGACCAGCATCAGCCCGGTCGATTCGAACAGGTAGTAACGCAGCGCCGTTGCCCCGGCCTGGACCAGCAGCAGGGCCGCCATGGCCACGGCAAAGAGGCTGAACCATTGCGGATCCTGTACGCGGTCGACATTGTCGATGAAATGGGACAGGGCCTGGGGGTAGCTCAGCTGGATGACGATGGTGGCCAGCATGACCAGCAGCCCGCCCAGCAGGCGCAGTCGAAAGGGGGCGACGAGTTCGAGGCGCCGGCGGTGGGCGCTGGCCTGTTTGGCGTTACGGCTCATGCCACCGACTCCAGTTCGTCGCCGAATTCCGCCATCTGCTCGATGAAGCTCTGCCAGTCGGCATCGCCGATCATGCCCCCGGCCTGCAGCTGCCCCTGGTGATCGAGAAACAGATAGAAGGGCGAGGCCAAGGCCGGGTTCAGCTGCTTGTAGGCCCTGCCGCTCACCTTGAGGGCCAGGGCCATCAGCGGGCCGTCACCGAGAAACTCTTCCAGGCGGCCCTTGCGCTCGGTGGTGAGCAGCCACAGATCCAGGCCGGCCGGCCCGAGCCGCGGCACCAGGGCGGCAATTTCCGGCAGCTTTTCACGGCACTTGGGGCAGCGGCTGGACAGGAACAGCAGCACACTGGCCCTGCCGCTGTGGTCCAGGGACATGGCCTGGGCGTCGGCAAGCCGCTTGCCCCGGATTTCGGGAACCGCATCGCCGGGGGCGAAGGCCAGGGCCGTGTCCTGGGGCGGCGGATTGCGCATCAGCTGCAGGATACGGAAGGTCAGCTTGAGATTGATGGCGACGCTGACCGACAGTATGGCCAGGATGGTGTAGATGAGGGTGCTGTCGGTCATGCTCGTCCCCTGCCGGAATGGAACAGCAGCTCCATGGTGTCGTGGAAGTAGATGGTGAAGACGGCCAGGACCAGGGCGGTTCCCGCCAGGGCGGCCTGGGTCGACGCCGCCAGGGCCGCGGGTTCGGCTCCCTGGGCAAGATAGCCGGCCATGGTGAGGATCAGCGCCAGGTTGCGGATGAAATCGTAGGCCGAGACCGGCCTGTCGCTGTCGCCGAAACAGCTGCAGCGAACCTGGCCGGCCTGCAGGCGCCGCCAGGCCAGTGCCAGGGTGAACAGGCCAAGGCTGGCCAGGGCCAGGGTCATGGCAGGCTGGCCCAGGGCCGGTGCGGCCAGTAGGACAACAGACAAAGTCGCCTCGAACAGGATCAACAGCGCGCCGGCGGCCCGTGCCAGGTGCGGTGGGAAGCGGAAGGACTCCACCAGGTTCAGGCTGAACGTCCGCAAGGCGGTGAGCTTGCCCAGGGCCGAAAAGGCGAATACCAGGCCGACGACCAGGCGGGTCAACTCGGCCAGCAGGGAAGGTTCATGCATCGGGCAGCGTCTCCTGGTGCCATTGGCCATTCAGGGCCTCCATGGTCCGGGTGCGGACCCTCAGGGAGCGGGTGGCGGCGATCAGGGCGTCGTGCCAGGGCTGATCGTCGGCGCTGCGCTGGCCGCCGCCCACGATGCCCTGCAGGCACAGCGACAGCTCCCAGGCCAGCCTTTCCACTTCCTCGTGGCGGCGGATGTTCAGTCCCAGTGCATGCAGCTCGTCGCCGGTGATGGCGTAGTCGTGGGAGTGGTAGCCGAACATCAGGGCTGCGACGATGCCGTCGAGCCTTTCCCGGTCGGCCCCCGGTAACTGGGATCCCAGCAGCTCCCGGCCGATCTGCTTCAGCTCCAGGGTGCTGCGATAGAAGGCGGTCAGGGTCGGCGGGAAGATACTCTGGCACAGCAGCGACAGGGACTGGGCTCTTGCCTCGTCGGGGTCGACACCGAACCAGTCTCTGCTCATCTCCCCGAACTGGCGGATGTCCTCGCAGGACATGGCGCTGCTCTCGCCCTGGCCGGCCGAGCCGTGCAGATGGGGATCGATGGGCGAAAAGAGCGCCAGATCGCCGGCGATGATCTCGTCCCCGGCCAGGGCCAGTATGGTCCCCGAGGATTGGCAGTGATAGGGAACGATGAAGGCCAGGTGATCGCTGAAGCGACGCAGCAGCAGGGCCATACGGCGCACGGCGTTGATTTCGCCGCCCCTGGCCTGCAGTACCACGTCCAGCCGGCGCTGCCGGCCCATGTCGTTGAGCTGGGCGTACAGGGCGGGCAGGAGTTCCATATCGAGATGGGAGGCGCAGAGCACCAGCACGCGGCTGTCCCTGGCACCTTCGAGTTCCCTGAGTGCTGATGTGGCCGGGAAGGCTACTGACTGCGGCATTGGGCCTCCTTGACCAGGGTGTCGGCCAGGGCCGCCATCAGCCCCAGCTCCGGGACCAGTTGTTCGACATAGAGGAACTGGCCGTTGGGGTTGTTTTCCAGGAAGACGTAGTCGTCGTCCGGCGTGACGATGAGATCCAGGGCGCTGTAGTTAAGGCCATAGCCGGCCACGAAGTCGCGGCAGCGCCGTTCGATCTCGGGGGGCAGGGTGGTCCTTTCGTAGCGGATCTGGGCCGACATGTCCCTGGAATCGATCCGGGTGCGCGGATCGTCCTGGGAATGTAGCTTGGCGGCGAAAACCTGGTCGCCGATGACCGTCACCCGCAGCTCGTGCTGTTTATGGACGTATTCCTGGAAATGGCAGGGCAGTTCGCTGACCGCATCCAGGGCGTCCAGCATGTCCTCGGTGACCAGGGTGGTGGCGAGGCCATCGGCGATCCTGTCCTTGTCGGCGACTTCGTCGGCGGCCAGATGGGGTGTGGACAGGGACTTGAAGATGATGTCGCTGCCCACCTCGGCCTGGAAGCGGCGCACCGTGTCGGGGCAATTGCTGACGATGGATCTCGGTACCCTGAAGCCGGCCCCCTGGGCACGCTTGAGTTGTTCACCTTTCCACATGGCGCCGCGCATCTTGACGGGGTGGCTCATCCAGAAGCAGTCCAGGGCATAGAGCCAGCCGAACATGGCCTGGTCGGTTTCCTGCCTGGCGAAGGCGGCCTCCTGGGGCGACAGATCATCGCTCAGGAAGGCATAGTCCGCCGGCTTACGCATCCACACGGCACCGACCTCATCCAGGGCAATGCGCTTTTTGGTGGGGATATGTTCGAGGTAACCGCCGCAATGGCCGGCATGAACGGATTGGACGATACGGTAATCTTTGGGGAAATGGTCCAGGTTGACCCGGAAAGGGAGCTGGCCCCTGGCTTTCAGCAGCGGCTCCATGAGATCCGCATGGAGATCGCAGCTGTTCGTTATGATCAGGATTTTCTTTGGCATGGGCTTGGCGACTTGGAGGAAGAAAAAAGCCTTGAGGCAACCCCAAGGCTTTCACGACTCGGTTTGCGCTTAGCAATACATGCCGGCATCTTTTCCGAAACGCCAGTCGTCAGCCCTGGCCCAGGGGCCGGAGCAGCCGGCGGTGGCCACGTTGTCGCGAGCCTGCCACTTCTCGCCGGACTTCACTTCCTGCTTCTTCTCGGCCAGTTTGAAGGCGAACAGCTTGGTGTTTTTCTGCTGGTTCATAATCCATTCCTTGATCTGTTTGGTTTAATGTGGTCGAGCTTTTAACAAACTCGTAACCAAGCTAATTCCCGTTTTTTAGGGCGTCAATATGGCGATTGCAAAATAGCCCGAAGGTATTATTTTAATTAAGCAGGAATGATTTCGGCATTTGTTTTATTGCCTAGTTTCAAGGTTAGAGATTGGTAGAAACAGTCATAAAAAACGGCCGGGTGGCAGCCAAAGCCGTTCAGATGGTTTCGTAAAGCAGCTTGCTCAGCATCAGCGCGCAGACGCCCAGCGATGGGTTGGGACATCCAGGAGGATGTCCATGTGGGATTTCGCTATTGGCCAGGATTGACTTGGCCCGCTCGACGGCTTGGCACAAGACCCCTTTCCTTAATCAGGCGTTAGTACCTTTAAGATCAGCAGCTTATCCAAGTTCTATGGATGCGACCTTGCCGCCCACCGCCAGGGCCAGCTCCTGGAGAATGCGCTCCTCAATCTGCGACAGGCCGCCTTCCACCAGCTCCATGGGCTGGATGGTCCAGGACGGGCCGCGCTTGAACAGGCCCAGGGCGCCCAGTTTGTCGGCGCCTTCCTTGAGGCAACCGGCGGCGGCGTCGAAGTTGCCCACCAGCAGCCGCTGGCTGCTGTACGGGCTTTGCGGCTCGACGGTAATGGTGCGGCCGTCGCCGCTCAGCACCATCTTGTCGCGGTAGATCTTCAGCATTATCTGCATGTTTTTGTTCTGTTTCTGACAATGAGGGCAGGATGATAGCGAAACGGGAGCGGAGCCGAAACGGTGCGGCGCAATAGGTCCGGGTTGTGGTGCCCAGGGGGAAGAAGACGGCGCTCCACCACTGTGAAACGCCGCCTGCCGGCTCAGGTGAGATCAAAGCGGTCCAGGTTCATCACCTTGGTCCAGGCCGCCACGAAGTCCTGGGCGAACTGCTGTTTGGCATCGGCACTGGCGTAGACCTCGGCGATGGCCCTGAGCTGGGCGTTGGAACCGAAGATGAGGTCGACCCGGGTGCCGGTCCATTTCAGCTCGCCGCTTTTGCGGTCCCGCCCTTCGAACAGCGCTTCGTCCGCCGAGGTCGGCTTCCATTCGGTAGCCATGTCGAGCAGGTTGACGAAGAAGTCGTTGCTGAGGGTGCCAGGCCGGTCGGTGAAGACGCCGTGGGGGCTCTGGCCGACATTGGCGCCCAGCACCCGCAGGCCGCCGATAAGCACCGTCATCTCTGGCGCGGTCAGGGTCAGCAACTGGGCCCTGTCCACCAGCAGCTGCTCGGCCGGGACGGCGTACCTGGCCTGCTGGTAGTTGCGAAAGCCGTCCGCCACCGGCTCCAGCACCGCGAAGGAAGTCTCGTCGGTCTGCTCCTGGCTGGCGTCCATGCGCCCCGGCGAGAAGGGCACCGTGACGTCGACGCCGGCATCCCGGGCCGCCCGTTCGACCCCGGCGCCACCGGCCAGGACGATGAGGTCGGCCAGGGAGAGCTGCTTGTTGCCGGCCTGGGCGGTGTTGAAGTCGCTCTGGATCCCTGCCAGCACCTTGAGCACCCTGGCCAGCTGTGCCGGCTGGTTGACGGGCCAGTCCTTCTGGGGCGCCAGGCGGATGCGGGCGCCGTTGGCGCCGCCGCGGTTGTCGGAGCCGCGGAAGGTGGAGGCCGAGGCCCAGGCGGTGGACACCAGCTCCGACACCGACAGGCCGGAAGCCAGCACCTTGGCCTTGAGGTCGGCCTGATCGCTGTCGTCGATCAGCTCGTGGTCCAGGGCCGGGATGGGATCCTGCCAGATGAGGTCCACGTCCGGTACTTCCGGGCCCAGGTAGCGGGCGCGGGGGCCCATGTCCCTGTGGGTCAGCTTGAACCAGGCCCGGGCGAAGGCGTCGGCGAACTGCTCCGGGTGCTGGTGGAAGCGCCGGGCGATTGGCTCGTAGGCGGGGTCGAAGCGCAGCGACAGGTCGGTGGTGAGCATGGTGGGCATGTGGCGCTTGGCCGTGTCGAAGGCGTCCGGGATCTCGCCGGCGCCGGCACCGCCCTTGGGCCGCCACTGGTGGGCGCCGGCCGGGCTCTGGGTCAGCTCCCAGTCGTAGCCGAACAGATTGTCGAAGTAGTAGTTGCTCCACCGGGTCGGGGTCTGGGTCCAGGTGACCTCCAGGCCGCTGGTGATGGTGTCGCCGCCCTTGCCGCTGCCGTGGGCGCTTATCCAGCCCAGGCCCTGCTCGGCGATGCCGGCCGCCTCCGGCTCCGGCCCCACCTGTGCCGCGTCGCCGGCGCCGTGGGCCTTGCCGAAGGTATGGCCGCCGGCGATCAGCGCCACCGTTTCCTCGTCGTCCATGGCCATGCGGCCGAAGGTCTCGCGGATGTCCCTGGCGGCGGCGATGGGATCGGGATTGCCGTTCGGCCCCTCCGGGTTGACGTAGATGAGGCCCATCTGCACGGCGGCCAGCGGCTTTTCCAGGTCGCGGTCACCGCTGTAGCGCTTGTCTTCCAGCCAGGTTGTCTCCAGGCCCCAGTAGATGTCCTGTTCCGGCTCCCAGAGGTCGGCGCGGCCGCCGCCGAAGCCGAAGGTCTTGAAGCCCATGGACTCCAGGGCGACGTTGCCGGCCAGGATCATCAGGTCGGCCCAGGACAGGCCACGGCCGTACTTCTGCTTGATGGGCCAGAGCAGGCGGCGGGCCTTGTCGAGGTTGGCGTTGTCGGGCCAGCTGTTGAGGGGGGCGAAGCGCTGGTTGCCGGTGCCACCGCCGCCACGGCCGTCGCCGCTGCGGTAGGTGCCGGCACTATGCCAGGCCATGCGGATGAACAGGGGGCCATAATGGCCGAAGTCCGCCGGCCACCAGTCCTGGGAATCGGTCATCAGGGCGTGCAGATCCTGCTTCACGGCCATGTAGTCGAGCTGCTTGAAGGCCTCGGCGTAGTTGAAGTCCGCCCCCATGGGGTTGGACTTGGCGCCGTGCTGGTGCAAGACGCTCAGGTTCAGCTGGTTAGGCCACCAGTCCTGGTTGGACGGGCCGGCACCGGCCGGGCGGTGAAACGGGCATTGGTTTGCGGACATGGGGGGCTCCTCGGGGGCTCAAGGCGATGTCATCCAAGAGCTTTTTATAGTTCCCCCAAGGCGCCCCTGCCCAACCTGGATTATCGATTGTTTCGATGGGTTTTGTTGTTGCTGGATGAGTTTTTTGGTTTAGCGGGTTGCCTTGTTGAGGCTGACAGCGCCGCGCTAAGGAGTGACTAACGCAACGCCAAGGTCTCGGCGATGTACCTTAGCCACCATCTTCAGCACATACTAAAAATGCCATGCGTTACGAATCGCTCTTTAACGCTTCCCTGTGCAATTTTTCACCGTGTGCTTGAACAGCCAATAAGTAACAAGCCACTGTAATATCAAATGAAATACACATTGTTGCATACCAGTCCGGGGCAAAACTGGAGCCTACACCAAACAAATGGAGAACGGTGTCCCAGACAGGATGTAGAAGCCAACCTAAAGCCAATAAATACATGCCACGACTTTTGGACAGGATGAAGAAAACGCCGTAAATCAGCACGCCTACGGATTCAATCCCCACCCAACTTAGATTCGAATCCAGAGCAGCAAAGCCCACGTAGATCAGTGAAGCAATGATCAGCGCATAACCAAAAATATTGAGGCGTGACTCAGGAGGCTTCTGACGCGCAAACCTGATTAGTGCAGCGCTTCCAATTACCCCGGCTACAAGCCAAAAGATCACTTCCATTATTGCCATTTCCTCCAATTGCATAACGCCCCAGGGAAGTGTCCCGCCCGCAGGATGAGGTCCAGAACATACTACAACTACTGGTTGTTTAGTGCCCAGGCTTCGCGCGTCATTCGGTATAGCCGCACCGGCCTGTTATGAAACTCATGGAGCGTGTAGCCACTGAACCCCGCTTTCTCGGTCACCCTGACGGAAGCGGTATGTGCAGGCTCGATAATAACCACTACCGACTCACAGTGTTTTTGAGCGAAGGCATACCGCAACACGCCTTTAACCGATTCGGTTGCAAACCCCTGATCCCAGAACCTTGTCGCCAAGCGGTAACCCAGGTTGATTTCCTCAACCTCTTCGACCAACTCAGGCCCAACACCACAGAAGCCAATGAGCTCACCCGAGCCTTTCTCCGACAAGGCCCAAGGGCCTATTCCGTGGGAGGCGTAACATTCCAGGCACCAGTCTATAAATCTGCGGGTCGCTTCCTCGTCGCAAACGCCGCGAACGGAATAGTTCATGACCTCCGGGTCGCTCAGAATGTCAGTGAGTGCTGGAAGATCCTGCTGGGATAACTGCCTTGCGATCAACCTTTTTGTTTCAAACAATGGCACCGAATTCTCCCTGTGCATGACGTCCAACCATGGAGCTGAAAAAACGTGGCTAAAATGTGTGGCGACGCGTGTCCGTTAAAGCGGGGGAGGTCCAGTGGCGACAACAGCGCCTTGTTATAGCTTTGCGTAATATGGGTTGTCCATAACGAATAGAATTCTGATTTTACCATCAATAATTATGACTACCTCGTCGTTCCATGAATCATAAGACATTTCAGCAAGCTGAGAGAGACTTGTTTTCCATGAGTTTGTGCCTTCGAACTTCCAATTCATTGGTTCTTTAGCTTCAAACTCAATTTGTTCTGCTTGTTTGAAAAGATGCTCATTTGCTGTCAAGAATGAAGAAAATGTCTCCAAAAAAGCGCTTCTATGCTCTCTTTCTTTTAATTTATGGATATCAACCTCGTGCGGCAGATTTTCCAACCTAAAGTCTCTATTATTTAAATTAAGCATCGCTAGTACCAGTTGAGCTATAACGCCTGCATTTGCGGCTGGTTTGCAGCGTAGCGGAAAACCAGTCCGAAAACACGCGCTTGTTAAGCATTTTTAGTGAAGGAGCGTTCAATTTCATAGCCTAACTCTGATCCTCGCTCACCAAACATGCTGACATATTTCTTTAACTCGGCAGATCCTGCACCACCAAAGACTAGTTTATTAAGCGTAGCTCTTACTCCAAATTGATTTTTTAGGTTTTCAAGAGGATTGCCCTGAGTGGCTATCTTGAAAATTCCCATTCCTGCTTCCATTGTCACAGGTTTATTTTTAGCGCCAAACCCAATCTTTTTATCTATATACTGGCTTACCGAGTCAAGTTGCCTTCTGTAATCCAAAAGCCTTTTTGTATCGTCTGCACTCATTGCATTCTGGAACATTTTTAACCAATCACGAAGTGACTGAAAGTCATCTCTCATTTGTAACGCCGTAGTGATCAATTGATCAGCAGAACTTGCCTCTTGAATTACTCTAATAGGCAATGCTGGGATATTAACGTATGCAGAAAATAATGAGTCATTGCCATAGATTTTCTTTGTTACTTTCAGTTTCTGATCTTCTAAAAAGGTAGTGAGTTGATGAAGAGCATCAGCGGCAGGAAGCAAAAAGCCTGAGTTTAAAAATAGTCTTTTTCGCAAAGGGTGGGGTGTATAACCTTTTTCGTATACAAAGCTTCTGGCACACATGCCAGCCCCACCCCATAAAGTTGCGGATAAAAGAGGGTCGGGTGTTTGTCTATTAGTATTCCAGCCATCAACATTCTCCTGATGAGAAAGCCGCAAAGATTCCGTAGAGCATATATGGTCAACGATCCGATCACGAGGGGCTGCAATTCTTTCAGGCTCAGACAAAAATGGATATGCTCGTACAACACCTAGATTCTTTGCTTCTAGTATTGGGCTATGAACTCTTTCCCATGAATATGTGAATTTTTTCTCGACTAAAATTTCATCACGAAGAATGAGATCCGAAATGAAATCAAATAGAGCCTCTGTTTGAATGATGGCGCTAGATATAGGCTGATAAGAATGCGCTTCGCCGTTAAAAACAATTTCACCGGCGTCTTCGTGATCAAGCCCCTCATTAAATAGAGCTGTTATATCCTGTAGCGACCAGTTGTCTGAAACTACTCCTTGAGCCATTGACTCTCCATATGCTTAACGCTGCCAGCAGAGGCCGCCGTGGCTTTTAGGGGCGAAGCCCCGTCCGGCGGTCCTTTTGCCTGGCCTTGTTAACTGTTGATGACTGCATTTTTTTTGTAGACTATTTTAGTTCTACGCCAAAAAGGAAAGAATATTAAACCCGTAGTAGAACCGTCGACCCACCGCCCATTCTCGAGACTTTGAACCACCCACTTATGGGCCACACTCCCCTTTTTGCTGATTCTTAGGCGGCACTTATTACTTAGCCCCCATGCAAAGCAATTTAATGCTTCATTAATATCTTCAAACTCCTCGTGCCAACCTTCAAAACCTATGGTGCAGGACTCACCATTGTTGGTTGCCCAAACTGTAAATCCACCTTCTGGACTTACAGAAATCCTATCTCTGTCCTCATCTGGGGTTAGTTGAGGATACTTCTTTAATCTTTCTTTGATCTCGGCGATTATGTTCATTCTTCGTGTACAGTTAACGCTGCCAGCAGAGGCGCAGCTTGCTGCGTCCTACTGCCTGGCCTTGTTAGCTTTCGCTTCCTCGATCCTTTTCGATAAATCCAATTCAATTACTGCTAGAGACTCCGCCAAAACCTCTCCTAGAACTTTTAAGAACTCTATAGATTTTCCGACATATTCTGAGTCTGGCCAGCTAAAGCTTGATGCTGGGTGAGCAATACTATTTCTTACATCCATAAGTTTGTTGAGATATGCTTCGGCATCTTTCTTTGCTTTTGCAGGGTCATGAGTTTCTAGGAATAGCTGGAGCTTTGCTTGTTGGCTAATTTTTTCCCAAATATTATTAATGCCAACCCTTTTGAACAGGTCACTAATAATTTTTGGTCTCATATTTTCAGAGGTTATTGATAGGCAGTTCGTATTTATTGACTCCAATTCAACGTCGTCAGCCAGATTGTCTGAAAGGACTTTAATGAATGACCTTACCCCTAGGTCACCATGACCATACTTTCTTGGATTTGCAATAACCTCAGCTGTTAAGCGGACATGGTTTTCTCTCATTTCTTTTGGGAGATAACTATACTTTTCTGCTTTGTCTGCAATATTATTACATAGCTCTTCAAATGTTAGGCGGACAAAATTTTCAAATTTCCCTGACACATATAAAAGCAATGTGCCATTTAGAACAACCAGGTTTGCTCGATTTACCTTTGAAATTTCATGAAGTGCAGCTGCATGAGAAAAAAATACATCTTCCTCTGCAACTTCAGAGTCACCTATACCAGCAAAGTCTTTAACGGAACCGGTTAAAGCCAATAAAGCGCTAACCTTGTTCAAGTCAGAGTGGTATTCAGGGAGAGTGCTATACATATTTACTCCCTATTTAGCAGTTAGAATATCTTTGGCGAAATCGACTCTTTCTCTAATAGCTTCTGCTGTATTTCCTTTGCCTATTAATGTTTCGTACTGTTTGGTGTCAGGATCAATATCGGCGAGGATAGTTTTTATATCCCGAGCGCACTTCAAGTTATTCTTATCAATGAGCTCATATGCAACCATAAAAGCGTCATACATAGGTCGACTTAACTTCCCAGTACTTGGTATTCGGAAAGTTTGATCTCCAAATATTTCATAAAGTCCATCTATAGACCTTTTAAATTGCTCTGCGAGCTTTTCTTTTTCTGCCTCATCGATAAACTGATATGCCTTGCTTGTTTTATCGAGTATTGACCGAAGAGATCCTCCAAGGTTTTCAAGTATGAGGCGCTTAATACCGAAATAGCGAAGAATAAGCTCACAATCTGCCATGCTTTTATAGAGGGCGTTTTTAAGCAGTGCGCTACTAGGTTCAATTTCCTCACCTTCTTGGTACGAAGGAATCTTCCAAATATTGGTGAATGTATCGTATCGTGATAGTTCGCCTAGAAGATCGTTAAATTGCCCTGGATATAACGCATTCCTAAGCTCTTGTGGATTCAGTTGCACGCCGCCCGTATTTAGTCTTTTGAATAGAATTTTCCTAATATCAACGCCGGATTCATCCTCTTTAGTGGTTTCCGCCAATAAGACTATGGCGTTAATAGTTCTTCGTGATAGCCCACGCTGAATAACAGTGGGTAAATCATGAAATCGTAACCCTTCTAATTCCTTCCAAAATTCAAGAGACTTTAAAGGAAACTCATTGTTCATAAAGCTTCTAAGGGTATCTATACGCTGCCGTCCATCCATGATTTCATATTGATTGTAATCATTCTCAAAGAGGAACACTGATGGAACGGGTATGTTCATTAGAAAAGATTCAATAAGTTGTGAACGCTTTTTTATATCCCATCTATGCCTACGCTGGTATTTTGGTGATGCGTTTATGTACTCTCTATCTTCAAGAGACTGCTTGAGATGGTGTAAAGTAAAATCCATTGATGTGCGAACAACACGAAGTTGACTTTCACTGTATTTTTTCTCAAGTGAAATTTCTTCCTTAGTGGCGGTAGTACCGGTTTCATCTTCAGAATCAAACCACTCTGCGACTTCGTCGTCATCAATTTCAAATAAATCTTTATCTTGTGTCATTTTAACTCCTAGTGTGAGATGACGAATGGAAACCTAACGCTGAATATATGGCCCTTGCAAGGCTCCTTACCTTGCAAGAAGTACCAGATGCTTTCTAAAACGACAATGAAAACATCAACATAGCACTGTTACTCCCGTTCGGGAAGGCGCTGCTACCTTGTAAGGTACCAAGGAGGGACCATGTATAAGCGCAGCAGGAAATATCAGGGCAGGGGCGGTACCGGCGGTCACGACGGTTCGGAGAGCGGCTTTTTGCACAATGACGAGCTGCCCGAGCTGAGACGGGTGTTGGACGTCACCGATTACGATTCCGGCAAGGCCGTTACGCACCGTTTCGAGCTGTATCGGAGCAACCGCATCGATTGCTATGACGTTTATGTGGATGGCCGACTCTGGAAGAAGCGTATCGGCTGGAGCCGGGTACTGGCCGGGTTGAGAAAGGCCATGCCGAGATGCCGGGCTCCGGATTAACTCCGTCACCCGTCCTCAAAGCATGTCCGAGCCGGTTATCCATCCACCTGTGAATAACAACGGCAAAGGCTCAATGGAAGGGGCTCCCCTGTTGTTAATCCCTTATCCGGTACAGATTGACGGTGACCTTTTTCAGCTCCGCCTCGGGAAGAAAACGGTCCGAGATGGTGAGGATGGCGTTGAGGTTGTTGCGCAGCTTGTCCAGGTCGACCGGGCCCGGATTGATGGCGGTCTGCAGCAGGTGCAGGGCCATGTCGCCAAGCAGGATACGCTGTTTTTCCAGCCAGTCGGCATCCCCTTCCACCGCCGGGTGGGCCAGGCAGCTTTCCTCAACGAGGGCGTGCAGCGTCCAACTGGTGTCGATCAGCGCCTTGCGGGCTTGGTCATCCATTGCTTCCTGCTCTCCTTTCAGGCCTATCTTGTTTGCTCATGGCTCGGCCCAGCCTTGGTCGCCAGCACAAAGCAGTAGTCGCCAAGGTCATTCTCATGGTCCGCCATCACCTGGCGGATGTCACCGCTGGCGATATCGGCTTCCAGGCGGGCCAGACCGCCTTGCAGTTCGTGTTTGGAACAGAGATTGCGGAACGACGAAATGCCGTTGCGCACCTGCTCGCTGAGATACATTGCCGGGCGCTGCTTGCCGCTGTACAGGAAGAAGTCCTGTAAGCCTGGCTCGATGAAAAAGGGCTGCACCCGGTCGATTGTCATGCCGGCCAGGGCGAGGGCGCGTTCGACCCGCTCCAGGGACGGCATCTGTTCGCCTGATCTCGCCATCATGTCCGGGAAGTAGTGATTCAGCCAGTATCCCCGCATCTGTTCGGGGGTCGAGGTGAACAGCACGAAACGCCCCTGATCGGTGATGACCCGGGCTATCTCGGCAAAGGCGCGGTCGAGGTCGGGAAAATGATGAATGGCCAGGGTGCAGGTAGCACCGTCGAAGCAGTCGTCTTGGAATGGCAGCCTTTCAACATCGCCATGCCGCCATTGGAGCCCGGGCGCCTTGAGGCGGGCCTCGGCGAGCATGGTCTCGGATTGATCGACCGCGTACCAGGTACCGCCGGCGCCGCCCAGCTTGGCGGTGTAGTTGCCGGTGCCGCAGGCCACGTCCAGGTACTTGCCCGTCGAAACGGGTGCCAGGTGGGAGATCAGGGCAGCGAGGATGCCCGGATCGGCCCTGCGGGTGATGTCGTAGCCGTCGCCGATTTTGTCATAGATTGCCGTCATGCTTTCTCCTTGCCGCCAGACATATGGCTGTATCCAGGTGGCGCTTCTTTCCTGCTAAGGCCCGGGTGTGGTGGGCGCTTCAGCCCAGCCAGGCGAAGGAGCGCTTTAAAAAGGCGCTGGCCTCGTCCTCGATGATCTGGCCGTGGCAGAGCAGGATGCGCTGGGGCCGCCAGTCCAGCATCCGGGCCAGGGCCAGGCGCTGTCTTCGCTTAGCGAGCGGTCGAAGTGGATGTCGGAGCGCTTCCTGAGCAGCTCGTCGGTGCCATAGAGCTGCGTTTCGGGGTAGGCGTCCCGCCACTAGGGCAGGTAGAGGCGGTGCAGGTGGTTGGGGGCCATGAGGTAACGGACCTCGCCCAGGTCCGCCAGCCGCGCCTTGAGCTGCTCGGTCAGCCTGATGGGGCTGTGGATCCACAGCCTGCCGTCCGTCAGCCTCACCACCGTCATCCTGGTGGTGTAGGGCACCCCGAAGAAGGGCACGGCTTCGCCGTCCACTCTCCAGAGGCTGTCTGCCAGTTGTTGCATGGATCCCTCCATTGCCTTGTGGATCTGGTCAGCCGCGTGCCAGCCGGTGGGCCAGGGCCTTCTTCACCGACGGCCATTCGCCCTGGATGATGGAGAATACCACGGTGTCGCGCGGGGTGCCGTCCGGCTCGATACGGTGGTTCCTGAGCACGCCGTCCTGCCTGGCGCCGAGCCGGGCGATGGCGGCCCTGGAGGCGCGATTGTGCCAGTGGGTGCGAAACTCCACGGCGATGGCGTCCAGGTGTTCGAAGGCGTGGCCAAGCAACAGCGCCTTGCACTCGGTGTTGACGGCGGTGCGCTGGCAGCGCCTGGCGTACCAGGTGTAGCCGATCTCCAGCCGCCGGTGCTCGGGAACGGCATTGCAATAGCGGGTAGTGCCGACGATGTCGCCGCTAAGGTTGTCCACCACCACGAAGGGCAGGGCACTGCCTTTTTCCCTGTCGCTTAGGGCCTGCTCGAGATAGGCGTCGATGCGCTGTTCGTTGGGCACGCTGGTGTACCAGAGCTCCCAGAGGTTGCCGTCAGCGGCGGCATCCAGCAGCGCCTGGCGGTGCTGTCTGATCAGGGGCCGCAGGCTGACGTGCTTGCCCTCAAGCGTGATGTCTTCCAGCCAATGGGTCATGTTTTTCTCCTTGTCGTTACCAGAACACCAGCACCACTGTGGCGGCGGTGAGGCTGCCCATGCCGTGGGCGAACCAGCGCTGGCGCCTTTCGCTGTGCAGCCACTGGCGGATGCCGACCCCGAACAGCACCCACATCAGGTTCATCAGGGTGCCGGTGAGGGTCCAGGCCAGCAGCAGCCACCAGATCGACGACCAGTAGAGATCGCCCGGCTGGCTGAAGGCGCTGACCGAGGCCAGCATGGTGGCCCAGACCTTGGGGTTGATGAACTGGAAGCCGGTGGCGGCCAGGAACCCCAGGGGCTGCCCCCCGGCGCTGCTGTCGCTGTCGAAGCGTGCCTGGGCAATGCGCCAGCCCAGATAAAGCAGGTAGCAGGCGGAGCCCCACTGCATGGCACTGTGCAGGGCCGGGTTGAGGCGCAGCAGCTCGCCGAGGCCGGCGGCGACGCCGAACAGCATCAGGGTGGTGCCCAGGCGGATCCCCAGAACGAAGGGCAGGGTGGCGCGCAGGCCGAATTGGGCGCCGCTGGCGGTGAGCAGCATGTTGTTGGGACCCGGGGTGCCGGAGGCGGTCAGGGTGAAAAGCAGGGCGGCCGTGAAGGCGGTCCAGAGTTCCGGGCTCATGCGGGTTCCTTTGTTGTATGGGTGCAATTTGGCGGGTAAAGACCGGGCCTGTGGAGTTCCATCAGGGCCTCGGGGAAGCGGGGCCGGTGGAAGCCCAGCCCGGCATAGAGACGGTGGGCATCGCGGGTGGCCAGCAGGATACGCCGGCAGCCCTGGAATGCCTCCTGGGCCAGGATCTCGGCCAGCATCCACTTGGCCAGGCCCTGGCCCCGATAGGCTTCCAGCACGAAGACGTCGGCCAGGTAAGCGAAGGTGGCCTGGTCGGTGATCAGGCGGCCGAAGCCGATCTGCTCGCCGTCACGGTAAAGGCCGAAACAGTAGGAGCCGGCGATGGCCTTTGCCACCGTTTCCCTGGGGATACCCGGCGACCAGTAGCTGTTGGTCAGGAAGCCGTGGATCACCCCCAGCTGCAGTTGGGCCTTGTCGTCGCTGAGCAGTGTCTTGCCTCTGGTCCATTGCATGGCATCCTCCCCTGGCGGTGGCGCAATTGTTCTGCGAGAATGATGCAATTGATCAATTTTAGATCGCAACAATTTTATTGTTATGGTGACAATTTGGACCCCGGATCTGGCAACCTTTGCCGGACCCAAATACCAGCGGCTGGCGGACGCCATTGCCGCCGCCGTGGCCAGCGGTGAGCTGGCGCCGGGCGAGAAGCTGCCGCCGCAGCGGCAGCTGGCCGATCGCCTGGGGGTGACCACAGGCACAGTGACCCGGGCCTACGCCCTGGCCGAGCGACGCGGGCAAGTGGAGGCCAGGGTGGGCAGCGGCACCTTCGTGCGGGGCGCGCAACAGGCTTTGGCGACCAGGGTGCCGGACAGCAACGGCCTGGCCCTGGACGGGGCCATGGCGCCGCTGGGACCCCAGAGCCAGATGCTGGCCGAGGGCCTGGAGGCCCTGGCCCGGGACGCCCTGGCCCTGCAGGCCTGCCTGCCCTATCCGCAGCAGAACGGCCTGCCCGAACAGCGCCGCCGCTTCCTCGGTTGGCTGGGCGGACAGGGCATTGAGGTGGCCGACCAGCAGCTGCTGATCACCAATGGCGGCCAGCACGGCATCAGCATTGCCCTCAACGGCCTCTGCCAGGCCGGGGACACCGTGCTCTGCGAGGGCCTGGCCTTCGCCGGGGTGCAGCTGGCCTGCCAGGCCCTGGGATTGAAGGCGGTGGGCCTGGCCATGGACGAGCAAGGCCTGACGCCCCAGGCCCTGGAGGCGGCCTGCAGGCAGTACAGGCCCAGGGTGCTTTACCTCACGGCCAACATGCAGAATCCCACCTGCACCACCATGCCCCTTGAGCGGCGAAAGGCGCTGCTGGCGCTGTGCGAACGTTTTGACGTCTGGGTACTGGAGGACGACGTGCAGTTCGTCGACCCCGCCCTCAAGCCACCGGCCTTCTGCCGGCTGGCGCCTGGGCGCAGCCTGTATCTTTCCAGCTTTTCCAAGCGCTATGCCGGCACCCTGAGGGTGGGCCTGCTGCTCTTCCCCGAGCAGCTGGCCGCAAGCATGCACCGGGCGCTCAGGGCCTCCACCTGGACGGTGTCACCGCTATTGGTGGAGCTGGTCAGCCGCTGGCTGGAAAACGGCAGGCTGGACGCCCTGGAACGCTGGCTGGCCGAGGAAATGCGGGCCCGCCACGCCCTGGCCACGGCGATCCTGGCCGGTCAGCCGCTGCAGGGGGATCCCAGTGGTTTCAACTGCTGGCTGGAGCTGCCGGAGCCCTGGCGGGCCAGTGACTTCGCCCGGGCTGCCCAGGCGCTGGGGGTGCGGATCCGCATCGCCGAGGACTACGCGGTGGGCCGCTTCCCGGCACCCCAGGCCATCCGCCTCAGCCTCAGCCAGCCGGCCAACCGGGAGCGGCTGGCCGAGGCCTTGACCCTGCTGCAGCGGCTCTTGGAAGAAGGGCCCCAGCTGCAGCGGGCGGTGCTCTAGCGGTCCGGCCAGAGGCCTGGGGATCAGGTGAGCGAGCTGATCAGGGGCGGCCGGCGTGCAGGGCCCTTTTCAGGGTCCAGATCAGCACCGGCAGCATCATCAGGCCGCCCAGCACCATCAGCACCAGATCGTACTGGGCAAAGCGTAGCGACGGTGGCACCAGCTCCAGCTGGCCGAAGCGTTCGGCCAGGCCCAGGCCGAGCAGCAGCACGCCGACCATGTCGATGATGATGATGGGCAGGGGGAGTTTGGGGTTGGCCATGGCAGTTTCCTTTGCAAATATGGGTTGGATTCCCCTGTTTAGCATGGCCGGGGGGCATTGGCTACCGGCAGGGCCGCGCTCAGCCCGCTTGTTCGCCGAGGCCGGGCAGGATGAAACGGGCGAAGAGATCCTTGGCCTCGGCCGGGCTGACCGCCAGGGCGAAACAGTCGGCCAGGCGCTCCCGCAGCTGCTTGGCGCTGTCGAGGGTGAAGGTTTGAACTGCCGTGCCCGTCAGGTGGCGTAGCTCGCCGTTTTTCAGGGACCAGGTGTCGTTCTCGCGGCGCAGGCTGGCCACCAGGTTGTTGACGAAGCCCGCCCCCGGGTACTTGTGGGAGTAGAAGTGGCTGGGCAGGCAGTCGGCCTCGCTGTAGTGGCCCAGATCGAAGCGGTACAGGCTGAAGAAGGCGCCATCCTTGACGATCTGCAGCTGGTAATGGCCCCGGTCGTCGGCCATGATCCTATAGCGGCCATCGCCCTGCTCCTGGATCAGCCCCGGCGTCAGCCGCACCGGCAGCAGCGGCCCCAGGTGGCCGAAGCCGGTATCGACGAGGTAGCGCTCGCCGTCCAGCAGCACCAGGCTGAGCCTGTGGGTCCTGGGGACGTCGATGTCGCGGTTGTAGACCACCCTGGCCAGCAGCAGCCTGACCTCAAAGCCCAGCGCCTGCAGGGCGTCGAAGGTCAACTTGTTGTGCTCGAAGCAGTAACCGCCCCGGCCCTGTCGCACTATCTTCTCGAACACCGATTGGCTGTCGATGCCGATGTCCTTGCCCTGCACCACCGCCAAGCTGTTGAAGCTGTATTTGGCCAGGTGGCGGCGCTGGATCTCCTCCAGCAGCCGGCGGCTGGGCCGGGCGGGCGCCAGGCCCAGGTCGGTCAGGTAGCTTTGGGTGAGCCGGTCTTGGTTCATGGCGTGCATCCTTGTCTCAATTGTCTTGAAACAAAGATAAAGTTGAGGCTTTAAAAAATACAGTGAGGAAAATCGTTCGCTTTGATTGAAAAAAGCGAAGCAAGGCGGCGGAGCCGCCTCGGCAGGATCAGCTTTCGATGCGGGTCAGGCGTTGTACATCCACCGATGCCAGCAACTCGCCTATTTCGGCGAAGCAGGCCTGGATGTGCTCGGATTGCAGGTGCTGGTCCAGCATGGCCTCCGAGGTCCAGTTCTCGTGGAACATGAATACCTGGGGCGCGTCGTTGACCACGTGCATGTCGTAGTTGAGGCAGCCTTCCTCCCGGCGGCTGGGCTCCAGCAGCTTGCTGAGCTCGGCCCGGACCTTGGCCTCGAAACCGGGCTTGGCTTCCAGCCTGGCGATACAGGTCAATACGGTCATATCACTTTCCTTGCTGTATGCCCATGATGGGCGGAATGGGCGGCATCAGGCCGCCATCTTCAGTAAAAAGAGCGCAAAACCGCCGAACAGGGCGGCGAAGACCAGCAGCATGATCAGCAGGGCCCTGGACTGGCGCATGGACTGCAGCAGGCCCATGTCTGTCGGGGCAAGCTGCTCCGCCAGGCTGGGTTGCTTCCCGTCTTCATTTTTCCGGTTCATGGGTCAGTTCCTTCCGTTGCCAAGGGGGAGCAGCGCCACCATGCCGCCAAGGTGCTTGGGCCGGCCCTAGAGCCAGCGCCTGACCCTGGCTTTGTAGCTGGTGAACTGGTCGCCGAACTTCTGCTGCAGCCAGCGTTCCTCCGGCAGGATCTGGAAGCGGTTCAGGTACAGCACGAACAGCGGCACCTTCAGCTCCAGGGTCTTCATGAGTACCTTCAGTAGAGTAGCCGGCCGACGGCAACGCCGATGCCGAACATCAGCACGGCGCCGACCAGCACCAACAGGGTGAACAGGCCGGGCTTTTCGGCCGGGGAGATTGATGACCAGAAGCTGGCATTGTCTTTCGTCATGGGGTTACTCCTTTGGGGGGCTTTGTCAGGTGATGATCTCGGCCTGGGGCAGGTGTCGGCGGACGAACTGCCTGACCTCGTCGGCCCTGGCGGCGTCGAACCACAGCTCCGGCACCTTGGCGCCGCGCTGGTTGAAGGGCAGCTGCAGCAGGCCCTTGCCGTCGACCACGTCGATGACCACCTTGTTGACGGTGGCAAGGTCGAAGCGTTGCTGGTGCAGCCTGAGCACGCCGTCGGCCACCTGCAGGTGGTCCAGTGGCTTGGCAACCGGCTTGGGATGCTGCTGGTTGACCAACTTGCCATAGAAAAACAGCGTCGTCAGGGCGAAGATGGGCTGCAGGTCGAACTCGGCCTCTGTGAGTGCCACATAGGCCAGATAGCCGACCAGCAGGCTAACCGCGACCAGGGACAGGATGGGGTGGGGAAAGAAGGTGGTCCTTGTCTTCGATGGCATCCTTTACTCCATAAATTCAGATGCAGGGTAAGTCGTTCTGCGTTTCAGCGGCAGGTCACTGGTGTCCTGCCGATGAGTGTCCAGCAAATGAGCCAGCAGCCATGATGTGGCCAGTGGCATCAAGGGGTAATAAAGCGGCTTGTATCCCTAATAATGTTCACGGCCGGAGCTTCAGTCACCGCTGCCGAGGTAACTCTCATTCTACCTGCTGGTTGCTGGAAAAAAGGTTGCCCAAGAATTCCGCCAGTCGTGTTTTCTGGTAGTCCTCCATGGAGGCGTAGAATACCCCGCCGGCCAGCAGCATGATGACGATGGTGTAGAGGGTCTTCTTTCTGGTGTTGGCTTTCATTTTCTTTGTCCTTATCTAAAGAGGAGGGGTAACGGGGTGTTGGTGGTTATCTAAAGATCAGGTAGGCGGCCATGCCGACAGGGAGCAGTATGGGGATCAGCGCCAGCATGACAAAATCGGAGTAAATGCCATGCCTGAGGCCCTGGAAGCCGTTCCTGATGGAGAAAGCACTGGCCAACAGGAAGAAGAGGGCCAGGTAGAAATGGTATCTCGTCAGATCCTCCAGGCCCAATACAAACAGGAAGGGCCAAAATGCAGCGCCTATCCAGATGTGGGGCACCATCTTGACGCCTATCTTCCGCTTGTATTCATTTGCGCTCATGGGTTTGTGTCTCGGAACTTATCAAGAAGCGGCATCGCCAGGGCAATGTTGGTCGGGGCTGGCAACTGAAAAGAAAAACAGCAGCGACTTGAAATCAAAGCTTCTCCTTCTCATCAGCCGTCGCCTAATGCCCAGGCGAAGAACCCCCGAAATGTAACACTTCATTAACCTTGCGCCAAGGCGGCAGTGCCCGTTGCTTCCATCGATGGCTCAGGCCCTTGCCGCCACGGCTTCCGTCACCTTCCTGGCCAGGGCCCGGGCCGTGGTCCACTTGCCACCGGATACCGTCAGCAGCCGGCCCTGCCAATTGAGGGCATATTCCCGCGAGGCGCTGGTGGCATCCGCGCTGCCGGCCAGCAGCGGGCGCAGGCCGGCGAATTCGCCGAGGATGTCCGCTTCGCTGCGGGGGTGGATGAAGTAGTGGTTGTAGAGAGTCAGCAGGTAGCGGCGCTCTTCGGGCGAGCAGGCAATGGACTCCTCGATGCCCTGGCGCACCTCCGTGGTACCCAGCAGGGTCTGGCCCTGGTAGGGCAGCACGAAGACGATGCGCCTTTCCTTCGGCACCTCCAGCATATGGCCGTAGCGGCCGATATCCGGCAGCAGCAGGTGGCTGCCCCGCACCAGATCCAAAGGCTGCGCCACCGGCAGTTCAGACTGCCTCAGCAGGGCCTCGCTCCAGGGGCCGGCCACGTTCAATACCAGCTCGAAGTCCAGCCAGCGGCCGCCGCTTTCCACGCCGCCGGCCGGGCTGAGCCTGGTGACCGGGCTGTGCTGGTGGATCTCGGTGCCCAGCTGGTAGCACTGTTCGGCCACCCACAGGCCCAAAGCGCGGTCGTCCATCTGGCCGTCGAAGAACAGGTAGGCGCCCTTGAGGCCCTGCTGTTTCAGCTCGGGTGAGCAGCGGGCCACCTGGGCCCGGTTCAGCCAGCGGTGGCGGCCAATGCCCCGGCGCCCGGCCAGCAGATCGTAGAGCAACATGCCGGCCTTGAGCTGCCAGCGGTGGCGGCGGCCGTCTTCATAGAGGGGGTAGAGGATGGGCAGGCGGCGGGTCAGCAGGGGCGAATGCTGCAGCCACCACTGGCGCTCCAGCAGGGCCTCGTGCACCAGGCGCAGCTCGCCCTGCTCCAGGTAGCGCAGGCCGCCGTGCAGCAGCTTGGAGGAGGCGGCGCTGGTGGCGCCCATCAGCTCGCCCTTTTCGAACAGTGCCACCTGGTGGCCGGCCTGGCTGAGTTGCCAGGCGCAGCAGAGGCCGTTGATGCCGCCGCCCACTACCGCAATCTTCATGGCTTCGTCCCTGTGCTGGCCTTTTCGCCATCACAGCACAGAATGCCTTGATTGCAAAGGGAATTACTTTTCCTTGCTGAGCCTGTCGATCACCACCTGCTGGGATTCCAGGTTCATCTTGTCCACCTGGGCCTGCATCTGCAGCTCGAGGTTTTCCGCGGTGATCTGGCTGATCTGCTGGTGCTGGAAGGCGTTGAAGGCGATGGAGGCCAGGAACAGCAGGGTGATGACGATGATGGCGTCCAGGTGGATGGTGAATTTCTTGTTGAGCATGGCTGTTACCGAATTCTTACCTGCCGGCACCTTAGCAGAGGGGGAAATGCCTGGCCAAGGCATGATGGCACCGGCCAACAGGACAAATGAAAACCCCGGCCTGGGCCGGGGTCTGGATCATCTCAGGGTCTGGGCCAGCAGGCCGAGGATCAGCAGCGGGCAGATCAGCCGCACGTACCAGTGCCAGAAGCCCAGGAAGGGCGTCTGGGCCAGCTCGGGGGCCCCTTCGGCCAGGGCCCTGAGGCAGCGGTCCCGGTGCCAGATCCAGCCGGCGAACAGGCACAGCATCAGGCCCACCAGGGGCTGCAGGTACTGGGTGGTGAGGGCGATCACCAACCCGAACAGCGCCTCGAAGTTGAGCAGGATCAGCACCGACACCGTGGCCACGGCCAGGGTCAGCAGCCAGGTGCTCTGGCCGCGGTTGAGGCGGGTTTCCTCGCTGACGAAGCTGACCGGCAGCTCCAGGATATTGATGGAGGAGGTGATGCCGGCAATGGCCATCAGCAGGAAGAAGGCCAGGGCCAGCCAGGGACCGAAGTCGCCCATGGTGGCGAACAGCGCCGGCAGCAGATCGAACACCAGGGTGCTTGAGGAAATCAGGCTGCCATCGGCGGCGAAGATGCTTACCCCCAGGGCCTTGGCGGCGTACATGGCCGGCAGGATCAGCAGCCCGGCCAGGAAGGCGACGCTGGTGTCCAGCAGGGTCACCGACAGCGCCAGCCTGGGCAGGTGGCTGTCGCGGCTCAGATAGGAGCCGTACACCATCATGGCGCCGACCCCCAGCCCCAACGAGAAGAAGGCCTGGCCGGTGGCCGACAGCAGCAGTTCGGGGTGGAAGAGCTGGGCCAGATCCGGGCTCAGGTAGCGCCTCAGGCCTTCTGTCGCGCCATCCTGGGTGAACATGAAGGCGATCAGCGCCAGCAGCAGCACGAACAGCACCGGCATCAGCCGCTTGGACCAGGCCTCCAGGCCGGCGTTGACGCCACGGCCGACCACATGGCCGGTCAGGGCCAGGAAGGCCAGGGTGAACAGCAGGTTGCGCGCCAGGCCAAAGCTCTCTACCCAGCCGGCGGCTTCAAGCAGACCCACCAGGCGCAGGCCGGCACCCACCATGAAGCTGATCAGCCAGCCGGCCACTATGGCGTAGAAACTCAGTACCAAGGCCACGGTGACGATGCCGGCCAGGCCGGTCAGGGCAGCGCCGCGGCGCTGCCAGGGGCCATTGGCCAGCTTCTGCAGCGAGCGTACCGAGTTGGCCTGGCCATGGCGGCCGATCAGCAGCTCCGCCACCAGCACCGGGTAGGCCAGGGCGAAGATCAGCACCAGGTAGGCCAGCAGGAAGGCGCCGCCACCATGGCTGGCGGCCTGGGTGGGAAAGCCCCAGATGTTGCCGACGCCGACGGCGGCGCCGGCCGCCGCCAGGACAAAGCCCAGGCGCGAGCTGAAATGGCTGCGCCCGTTAGGTTCTATGGATGCCATGGATTAGCCGCCTTGCAGAATGACCAGAAGAATGAGCAAAGGGCAGACGAGTCTGACATAACCGGGCCAGAGCCGCCAGAACCAGGAACGGGCGAAGCTTTCGTCCTCGGCGGCGAGGGCCTTCAGCAGCTGCTCCCGGCGCCACAGCCAGCCCACGTAGATGCAGAACAGCATGCCCAGCAGCGGCTGGCCGTACTGGGTGGTGAGCTTGATCACCAGGGGGAACAGGGTACCGAAGTTGGCCAGTATGGCGGTGGTGGCCAGCAGCACGGCGCCCAGCACCGCCAGGCTGGCCTGGCGGCGACTGAGCCGGGTCCGGGCCACCAGGGTGGCGGTGGGCACTTCCAGCATCGACAGGGTGGAGGTCAGGGCCGCCATCACCAGCAGCGCAAAGAAGCCCAGTGCCAGCCAGTTGCCGGCCGTGCCCAGGCGCTCGAACAGGCTCGGCAGCAGCTCGAACACCAGGGTGTCGGAGCTGAGCAGGGCGCCGCTGTCGTCCACTATGGCCAGGCCCTGGGCCTTGGCCACGTACATGGCCGGCAGCACCAGCAGGCCGGCCAGGAAGGCCACCGAGGTGTCCAGCAGGGTCACCTGCAGGCCAAGGCGCGGCAGCCGGGCCTGGCGGTCCAGGTAGCTGGCGTAGACCATCATCACGCAGACGCCGATGGACAGCGAGAAGAAGGCCTGGCCGGTGGCGGCCAGCCACAGCGACGGCGAGGACAGGGCGGACAGCTCGGGTTTCAGATAGGCGGCCAGGCCGTCCAGGCCGCCGGGCAGGGTCAGCACATAGCCGGCCAGCAGCACCAGGGCGGCCAGCAGCAGCGGCATCAGCCGGCTTGACCAGCGCTCTATGCCGGCCTGCAGGCCCTTCTGCACCACCAGCCAGGTCAAGAGGCCGAACACCAGCGCCAGGGCCAGGTTGCGGCCGAAACCGAATTCCATCAGCCAGGGCCATTGCTGGCCCCCCAGGGCCAGGGCGGCGTTGCCCAGGTAGCCCAGCAGCCAGCCGGCCACGATCAGGTAGAAGCTGAGGATGCCGGAGATGGTCAGCAGTCCCAGCCAGCCGGTCAGGCGGCCGGCCCTGCCGGCCAGGCCGCCAAGATCGGCCACCGGATCCTGCTGGCCACGGCGGCCTATGGCCATCTCCGCCACCAGGGCAGGGTAGGCCAGGGCGAACACCAGCAGCAGGTACAGCAGCAGGAAGGCGCCGCCACCATGGCTGGCGGCCTGGGTCGGGAAGCCCCAGATGTTGCCCAGGCCTACCGCCGAGCCGGCGGCGGTCAGTACGAAGCCCAGGCGGCTCTTGAATTCGGTCTTTTGCATGGCCGTTATCTGTAAAGAAAAGGTGCCGAACCATAGCACTTTCAAATCTTGCGCGTCTATTGACAATGGTTGTTGATCAAAAATTCGAAAGTTTTAAGCGATATTTGCTGAGTTATTTTTGGAAAAGTTGCGGATAAAGTGGGCTCCGTCGAAACCTTGGAGGATCCCCAGATGAAAAAAGTACTGCTCCTGACCAGCTCCCTCTTTGCCGAAAACGGCCAGTCCAGCGCCATGGCCGCCATGCTCAAGGCCGAACTCCAGGCCCAGGGCAAGGACGTGTCCGTCACCGAAAAGGATCTGGTGGCCCTGGATCTGCCCCACCTGGGTGCCGAGGAAATGGGCGCCTGGATGACCCCGGTCGACGAGCGCAGCGAGGCCCAGCAGGCCCTGGCCCAGCGTTCCGATCTGCTTATCGAGGAGCTGATGGCCCACGACGTCATCGTACTGGCGGCGCCCCTGTACAACCTGGGCATTCCCAGCCAGGTGAAGGCCTACTTCGACCGCCTGCTGCGGGCCGGCGTCACCTTCAAGTACACCGCCGAAGGCCCCAAGGGCCTGGTGGAAGGCAAGCAGGCCCTGGTGCTGGCCGCCCGCGGCGGCATCTACGCCGGCAGCGAGGCCGACTCCCAGACCCCCCACATCAAGACCATGTTCGGCCTGATGGGCGTGAGCGACCTGACCTTCGTCTACGCCGAAGGCCTGGCGGTGGGCCCACAAATGAAGGAAGAGGCGCTGTCCGCCGCCAGGGCGCAGATCCAGGCCTATGTGGCCGAGCAGATCTAAGCGGCCAGCACCATGAAGAAAGGGCGCCGATGGCGCCCTTTTTGTCGTTCAGAGCGCCTGCTCTATGGCCTGGCGCAGCTTGTCGCTGTTTGGCTTGGTGAAGCTGGAGTAGTAGTCGATGACCTTGCCGTCGCGGCCGATCAGGTACTTGTAGAAGTTCCACTTGGGATAGCCACCGGCCTCCCGGGCCAGGATCCGGTACAGGGGATCGGCGTCGTCGCCGCGTACCGCCAGGGCCTCGAACATGGGAAAGCTGACCTGGTAGTCGAGGCGGCAGACCTTGGCGGTCTCGGTTTCGTCGTCGGCCTCCTGGCGAAAGTCATGGGAGGGGAAGCCCAGCACCACCAGGCCGCGCTCCCGGTAGCGCTGGTAGAGGGCCTCCAGGCCCTCGAACTGGGGGGTGAAGCCACAGTAGCTGGCGGTGTTGACCACCAGCACCACCTTGTCCCGATAGGCCTGGCAGAGGTTGACGGTTTCCGTGCTATTGAGCTTGCGCTTGACGAAGCTGAGGGCGGCGGGGCAGTCCCCGGCCAGCAGCGGGAAGCAGAAAAGGGCAATGAGGGCGGCGATGGCGGCTTTCACGTTTGGGGTCTCACAAGGTCGGTCTGCAACTACCGGCACCTTAGCACCATAAGCGGCCGGCTTCGACGTCCCTTTGGGGCGATGCCGGGTCGTTTCGGGGCCATGGGGTGGATTTTTCGCCCGGGATGGTTCATCCCTAAGGCTGAAAGAGCGTGACGGAGAGCCGACATGATCCTCGACACCCAGGCCCTGCTGGGGCCTTCCCCCTTCGCCCCCCTGCAGGCCCAGGCCGAGCTGGTGGTGAGCCTCAGCGAGCAGCTGCAATGGCCGCTGGGCGACGACAGCCTGGGCACCCTGCGCCAGGTGCTGAAAGCGGACGCCGAGCTGCGCCAGGCGCGGCCCCTGGAAGACAAGTCCTGGATGGCCGTTCGCCATGAGCACGTGGTGCTCTGCTGCAAGGCGCTGCGCCGCCTCACCCGCCGGGCGGCGTTGCTGCTGTCCGCCCTCCACGACCGCCACGAGGCGGCCGGGCTGCCCCTGGACAGGCTCCAAGCCTGCGCCGGCGCCTGCCTGCAGCAGGTCGCTCTGCTGGACACCCTGGTGGAAGCGGGCTTCAGGGGGCCGGAGCTGGCCAGGGCCAGCAAATGGCGCAGTGACAACACCGAGCTCTGCCAACAGCTGCTGGCCCAGGTGCTGGCCGAGTACCGGGGCGGCCTCAAGGCCCCGGTCGCCGAGCTGCTCTGGGCCCATCTCGACTTCCAGGACGCCTACCGGGCCCTGCTGGACCATTGATATGCACAAAAAGCGGGGACAATGCTGTGGATAAGTTGAGACTTTCCCACAGCGGCCCCGACTCACCAGGCCCTGGCGGCCTATGGTGAAAAAAACGCCAGCAGATCAAGGCAATAAAAAGGGCGGCCCCAGGCCGCCCTTTTCCTTTCCCGCCCGCTCAGCTTCGGGTCAGCACCAGGAGTAGCAACAACAGCGACGAAGGAATGACGCCATGATGAATGGATGCTATTTCCTGGTGGTTTACATTCCTGAGCACTTACCCTCTGGCTACCGCTCAAAACCCTGACATTCCTGACCGCCCAGTTGTGAACGTCCTTGTCGAAATAGTGGCTTGCTAGCTCAGGCCGTGCCGGCTAGGGTAGGCAAAAAAACATCAGGGAAGAGAAATGAATCGTTATCCACTTTTGTTGGCAGCCACATTATCTGGTTGCACAGCTACCCCGGATTGGGTTTACAACCTCAACGTCGCCCCTGACAAGCAGCAGCAAATCTTCGAAGCGGATTCCTTGTATTGCCAGACCTATGCCTCTGGCGATACGAACCTGCCAGTCCCTGTCATCATACCCAGCTATCGAACAGTAGGGACTTATGCCTACCGCAATGCGGCGACTGGGCAAACCTATGTGGGTAGCTACCGCAGCTACAGCGGTCCAGATATGCAGCTCCTAGGCGTGGGCATTGCTGCTTACTTTGTGGCAAAAGCCGTCAAGTACAACAACCGATATAACGAGTGCATTGCCCGCATGGGCTGGCAAGAGATCCCTTGCCAAACTTGTGTGCCTGATGAGGCCAACCCAGTATTCAAGGTCAAAAAGGACTATCTTGAAGCGGCCTACAACAAAGCCCTAGCATACTCTTCTGACCATGTTTATATCGGTGCAGCCTGGGGGGTGCCAACTAAAGCTGAAGCCATCAAATTGGCCCTGAAAACCTGCTTTGAGCAAGGAAAGCAAGAGTGCCAGGTCCAAAGCGTTAACGGCGTTGATCTGCTAGACCCTTCTGACGCCAGCGAGCTAGCCCGTATCTCGGAGCAGGCACCGCCCAAGCCAGTCCCTGTTGAATATCGTGATATCAGCATCAAGGTCACCCCTGCTGATGCCATGATTGGTGTGGCGATCCATAACAAGGGGATACCGAATCAAGAACCGGGGCGGTTTCAAATTAAAGGTGACTACGCAGAAAAAGCTGCCGTTGTGTATAAGGTCAATGACAAGCGCATCGAACAATGGTGGCAGGTTGTAGTCTATCGCGACGGCTATTACCAGAAAAAACTGCGGCTGGATTTCAACGAGCCTAGCCCTGTGACACTGGATGTGGTGTTAGACAAGCGGCCCGAAGGTGAGCGAGATATTGAAACCTCTTACCAAAAGGCCAGTAATCACAAGGCCAAGGCTGTAAGCAGCACTAATACCACTGGCTATGCCTGGGGCATGGCTTCCAAGAAACAGGCAATTTCTGAAGCTATTAAATACTGTGAGGATGGCGGCGGCGGTGATTGCAAGATCGTCAATATAAACGGCGAAAATCAGGGCGGATGAAGAAAGGGGCTATTGTCCCCTTTTTTCAGACTAAGTCACCCCCATCATTCCCCTTGGGAACTTTTGGGAGCCCCAAAGGGTATTTCAGGCCCAGTGGCTTGAAGCGCCCTTTTCCTTTCCCGTCCGCTCAGCTGCGGGTCAGCACCAGGAACTCGTTGCGGGTACGGTCGCAGTCGCGGAAGCTGCCCAGCATCACCGACGACTTCATCACGCTGTTCTGCTTCTCCACGCCCCGCATCATCATGCACATGTGCTTGGCCTCGATGATCACGCCCACGCCGCGGGCATTGGTGACCTTCTGCACGGCGTCGGCGATCTCCTTGGTGAGGTTCTCCTGGATCTGGAAGCGCCTGGCGTACATGTCGACGATGCGGGCGAACTTGGACAGGCCCAGCACCTTGCCGTTGGGGATGTAGGCCACATGGCACTTGCCCACGAAGGGCAGCAGGTGGTGCTCGCACAGGGAATAGAGCTCGATGTCCTTGACGATCACCATCTCGTCGTTATCCGATGAGAACACCGCCTCGTTGACCAGCTCTTCCAGGGTCTGGCCATAGCCCTTGGTCAGGTACTGCATGGCCTTGGCGGCCCGCTCCGGGGTCTTGAGCAGGCCTTCGCGGCCCGGATCTTCGCCTATGCCGCGGATGATGGCTTCAAAATGTTCTGCCAGTTTGTCTGTCATGATCTTGTTCTCTCAACGAATATGGCGGCCACCGTCCACCTTGAGGGTGCGGCCGGTGACATAGTGGCTGTCCAGCAGGTAGCGCACCGCGCTGCTGATCTCCTGGCAGCCCGGCTCTATGCCCATGACCGACTTGGCCAGGGTCTTCTGCCGGTAGTCCTCGCTGTCATCCTCGTTAAAGATGATCAGGCTCGGCGCTATGCTGTTCACCTTCACCCCGGGCGCCAGGGCCTGGGCGAAGGACAACGTCAGGTTTTCCAGGGCGGCCTTGGAGGCCACATAGGCGGTATGCTCGGCGCTGCCCTTTTCCACCACATAGTCGGTAATATGGATGATGTCGGCCGGCTTGTCGCCGTTGTCCAGCAGCGGCGCCAGGTGCCGGTTGATGAGATAGGGCGCCTTGGCGTGGATCTGCATCATGGCGTCGAACAGGGCCGGGGCATCCTCCAGCGGACCTTCGCTCTGCCAGCTGGACGCGTTGTGGATGATGGCCCTCAGGCCGGTTACCTTGCCCTTGAGCTGTTCGATAAAGGCCAGCACGCCTTGGTCTGTGGCAAAATCGCCGGGCAGGCACAGGGCGCCGGCCGCTTCCAGCTCGTCCACGGCCGGGTGCCGGGTGCGGTAGCTGATGGCCACCGACCGGCCCTGCTCGAGCAGGCTCCTGGCCAGGTGCAGGCCGATGCGCTGGGCGCCGCCGGTGATCAGGATGGGGTTCATGACTCTCCTGGCTACAACCATTTACAACATTGACTCAGGATACTAACGCCAAGGGCAGGGGGAGTACCAGTGACCACCCTATTCTGGGCCCGGGGCCGGGCACCGGACATTTTGCAGCATAGGGCGCTGCTGACGGCGGCTGAGCTGGCCAGGGGCCAGCGCCGGCGCCACCCCGAGCCGCACCTGGCGGCGCAGCTGCTGGGGCGGGCATTGCTGGCCAGGCTCCTTGACAGGCCCATGGCGGCCATCAAGCTGACCAGGGACGACGATGGCGCCCCCCTTTGTGAAGGGGCCTGCATCAGCCTCAGCCACAGCGGTGACCAGGTGGCGGCGGCGGTGTCCCTGGCGCCGGTCGGCATCGATATCGAGGTGCCCAGTGGCCGCAGCCGGGCGGCGCTGGCGGCCCGGCTGGGCTGGCCACAGGCGCATTTCTATGAGCACTGGTGCGCCGCCGAGGCCTGCCTGAAGCTGTGGCGGCTGCCGGTTTGGGCCATGGCCGATTTGCGCGTAGAATGGCGCGGCCGGCACCGGTTGCTGGTGTCCGGCCCGGGGCCCGGGCCCCAGGCCGTCTGGCTGCATTATGACAACGGCATCTGCTGCGCCCTGGCCGGCAGCGACCAGGCGCTGGCGCTCGTACCATTGGCCGAGCTCTTTTGAACGAATGCAGGGTGTCGGCCTGTCGCCAGAGAGCTTGTCCGGGATGTCTGAGTGCAAGGGCTGAAATAGCAAGGCTTACAGGGGCTCGAAGGGAACCTTCGGGCCCTTTTTGTTAAATACGTCACAGCTGAAGTAGTGGATGCCAAATGTTAATCCGGTTAGAATTTTGTGTTTTTAGGGCTTAGGCAGTGAAATCATGGATGAATTCGAGTTTTCAGTGATTAACTGGGCGGCCTGGGCCCCGGGGCGCCACAGCCAGGGGGACTGGCTGGCCTGGTGCCAAGACGGCGTGCTGGCCGAGACCCAGGCGCCGGACGTCGGCTTCGTGCCCGCCGGCACCCGCCGCCGCCTGTCCCGCCTGGCGCGGATGCTGCTCAGCTGCGCCCAGCAGCTGCTGGCGGATAACGCCTCGCTGCCGCTGGTGTTCAGCTCCCGCCACGGTGAGCTGGACAGGACCCGTGGCCTGCTGGCCTCCCTGGCCCATGACGAGCCCCTGTCGCCCACCGCCTTCAGCCTGTCGGTACACAATGCCGCCGCCGGCCTCTTTTCCATCCTGCGCCAGGACATGGCCCCCGCCAACGTGGTGGTGGCCGGCGAGGACAGCCTGCTGCTGGGCCTGGTGGACGCCGTGGCCCGCCTGCACAGCGGCGACGACGAACTGCTGCTGGTGCACGGCGATGCCGCCGTGCCCGAGCCCTATGACCAATTCATGACCGTCGATCAGCTCGACCATGCCCTGGCGTTGCGCCTGGGCAGGAGTGGCGGACGCCCGGTGCGCCTCAAGGCCCTGGCGCGGCCGGCCGGCGCCAGCGAGCCCCTGGCGCTCCAGCTGGCAAGGCTGCTGGCCACCGGCGAGGACGGCGTCATCGGCGTCGGCGAGCGGAGCTGGGAGTGGCGCTGGTGCTGAAGCGACTCAACAAGGCATGGCGGGTGCTGGCCACCGGCCTGGCCTTCAGCATCTTCGGTATCGGCGGCGTGCTGCTGTCGCTGACGGTGTTTCCCTACCTCAACCTCAGGTACAAAAACGTACACGAGCGCAAGCTCAGGGCCAGGGCCATCGTCTCCAGGAGCTTTCGCTTCTTCCTGGAGGCGATGCGGCTGATGGGGATCTGCACCTACGAGATCGACGGCGAACAGCGGCTCAACGCCGAGCCCTGCCTGGTCATCGCCAATCACCCCTCGCTGCTGGACGTGGTGCTGCTCATTGCCGCCATGCCCAAGGCCGACTGCGTGGTCAAGGAGGCCATCTGGCATAACCCCTTCATGCGCGGCGTGGTCAGGGCCACCGGCTACATCAGCAACGCCCGCCGGGGCGAGGAGATGATCGAGGCCGCCCGCCAGACCATGGCCGAGGGCTTCAGCCTGGTGATCTTCCCCGAAGGCACCCGCACCAGGCCGGGCCAGCCCCTGGCCATGCAGCGCGGCGCCGCCAACCTGGCGGTGCGCACCGAATTCCCGCTGCGGCCGGTGCTGCTGGACGTGACCCCCACCACCCTGACCAAGAGCGAGCCCTGGTACCGGGTACCGGACCGGCCCTTTCATTTGTCGGCCAGGGTACTGGACGACATCGACACCCGTGACTTTATCGACAACAGCAATGGCCTTCCCCAGGCGGCCCGGCGGCTGACCCGGTATCTGGAAGGCTTTTATGAAGAAAAAAGGAAGGACGATGGAAAACCTCGAACAGGCCCTTAAGGCCCTGGTCATTGAGGCGCTGGATCTGGAGGATGTCAGCGTCGAGGATATCGACACCGAGGCGCCCCTGTTCGGGGACGGCCTGGGACTGGATTCCATTGACGCCCTGGAGCTGGGTCTGGCCATCCAGAAACGCTACCAGGTCAAGATCGACGCCAACGCCGCCGACACCAAGGCCCACTTCGCCAGCATTGCCAGCCTGGCGGCCTTTATTCGCAGCCAGGAGGAAAACCGATGAACCGCGATCAGATCTTTGCCGAACTCAAGTCCATTCTGGTGGAGGACTTCGAACTGGACGGTGGTGACATCAGCCTGGACGCCCATCTCTACCAGGATCTGGATCTGGACTCCATCGACGCCGTCGACCTGGTGGTCAAGCTCCAGGATCTGACCGGCAAGAAGATCCAGCCGGATCAGTTCAAGGCCGTGCGCACCGTCGGTGACGTGGTCGAGGCGGTCATGAGCCTGCTCGAGCCGGCCTGAGCTTGCTGAAGCTGCTTGGCGTCCTGGCGCTGCTGGCCTACCCCTTGCTGGTGTGGGCCGGTCTGCAATGGCTGGAACCTGGCTGGCTGGCACTGCTGCTGGCGGTGCCGGTGCTGCTGCGCTTTCATGGCGCCCGGGGCCACCACCGTTACCTGATGCTGGCCGCCCTGGGGCTGCTGGCCTGGAGCCTGCTGTCCAACCAGGATTGGGGCATCAAGCTCTACCCTGTGGCCATGAACCTGGGCCTGCTGCTGGTGTTCGCCTGGAGCCTGCACCGGCCCCCCAGCCTCATCGAGCGCCTGGCCAGGCTCAAGGAGCCGGAGCTGGACCAGCGCGGCGTCGCCTATACGCGCCAGGTTACCCAAATCTGGTGCGGCTTCTTCGTGGTCAACGGCCTGGTCGCCCTGGCCACGGTGCTGGCCGGGGACGACGAGCTCTGGGCCCTCTACAACGGCCTGGTCAGCTACGCCCTGATGGGCATGCTGCTGGGCGGCGAGTGGCTCTACCGCAAGCTGGTACTCAAGGTATGACGGACTTCAACGGCCTGCCGGCGCTGCTGCAGGGCGCCGGCCCCATCGCCCTGGACGAGGACGGCCGCCACTGGCAGGGCCCTGAGCTGCTGGCCAGCGCCAGCGCCCTGTCCGGGCAGCTCAGGGCCGGCCAGTCCTGGCTGCTGTCGGCGGCGCATCCCCTGCATTTTGCCAGCGGCCTGCTGGCCTGCTGGTTCGCCGGCGCCGTGCCGGTGCTGCCCCCCAATGGCCAGGGCGGCACCCTCAATGCCTTGCTTGCCGACTGCCAGGGCCTGATCGGCGACGCCGTCGAAGGCTTTTCCGGCCGGCGCCTGGCGCCCTGGTGCCAGGGCGGGCTCGTTGCCGAGCTGCCGCGACTCAGCGGCGGCGAGCTGGTGCTGTACACCTCCGGCAGCACAGGCGAGCCCAAGGCCATCCGTAAGCGCCTCGGCCAGCTGGCGGCCGAGGTGGCGGCCCTGGAGGCCTGTTTCGGCCAGCAGCTCGGCGATGCCCTGGTGCTCAGCACCGTCTCCCACCAGCACATCTACGGCCTGCTGTTCAGGCTGCTGTGGCCGCTCTGTGCGGGGCGGATGCTCCACTGCCAGCAACATGCCTATCCCGAGCACCTGGCCGCGGCCGCCCGGGGCAGGGAAGTGGTGCTGATCTCCAGCCCCGCCCACCTGGAGCGGCTGCCCGAGGCCGCCGTGATGGCGCCCCTGGCCGAGGGTCTCAGGGCCGTGTTCAGCTCCGGCGGCCCCTTGAGCCTGGAAGGTGCCCGGCAGGCCGCCGCCAAGCTGGGCCAGGCACCGGTGGAGGTGCTGGGCTCCAGCGAGACCGGCGGCGTTGCCTGGCGCCGCCAGGCGATCAGCGAACTCTGGCAGCCGCTGCCCGGGGTCCAGGCCCAGGCGGCACAAGACGGCACCCTGGTGGTGGTTTCCCCCTTCGCCGGCGGCGAGCCCCAGGCCATGGGCGACAGGGTTGCCTTCGAGGCCGATGGCCGCTTCCGGCTGCTGGGCCGCAAGGACCGCATCGTCAAGCTGGAGCAGAAGCGGCTGTCCCTGGACGCCATGGAGCGCCAGCTGATGAGCCATCCCCTGGTGGAGCGTGCCGCCCTGGTGCTGCTGGCCGGCCAGCGCCAGCAGCTGGGCGCGGTGCTGGTGCTGACCCCTAAGGGGCGGGACTGGCTGGCCGGGCATGGCCGCCGGGCCCTGGGGCTGTTATTGCGGGAGGCGCTGGCGGGCCATTACGATAGGGTGGTGCTGCCGCGCAAATGGCGGGTGCTGGCCGAGATGCCGGTCAACAGCCAAGGAAAGACAACCCAGGCCAGTCTCAAGGCCCTGTTCGAGCAATGATGATGACAACCGAGCCCAAGATCCTCGACCGCACCCAAACCGAGTCCGGCTGGCAGCTGCGCCTGCAGGTGCCGGCGGACCTCTTCTATTTCCAGGGCCATTTTCCCGATCTCCCCATACTGCCCGGCGTGGTGCAGCTGGACTGGGCCATCCGCCTCGGCTGCGACTGCTTCGGCCTCAAGCCCCGGAGCCGGCGCATGGAGGCCCTCAAGTTCCAGGCCGTGGTACTGCCCGGCATGGAGCTGCTGCTGAACCTGGCCTACGACGAGGCCAAGGGCAAGCTCAGCTTCAGCTTCGAGTCCGACCAGGCCCGCCACGCCAGCGGCCGGGTGGTGCTGAGCTGATGAGTGTCTTCAAGCCCTGCCTGGTGGTGCCCAACTACAATCACGGCGCCGCGGCCGAGAAATCGCTGCCGGCCCTGGCCGAGCTGGGGCTGCCCATATTCCTGGTGGACGACGGCTCCGACGCCGCCAATGCCGCCCTGCTCGACGAGCTGGCCGGGCGCTTCGAGCAGATCACCCTGATCCGCCACCAGCACAACCAGGGCAAGGGCGGCGCCGTCATGACCGGCCTGCGCGCCGCCCATGAGGCCGGCTACAGCCACGGCCTGCAGGTGGACGCCGACGGCCAGCACAACCTGGACGACGTGCCCCGCTTCCTGGCCGAGGCAAAGGCCAGGCCACAGGCCCTCATCGCCGGTTACCCGGCCTACGACGACTCCGTGCCCAAGGGCCGCCTCTACGCCCGCTACATCACCCATGTCTGGGTGTGGATAGAGACCCTCAGCCTGACCATCAAGGACTCCATGTGCGGCTTCAGGGTCTACCCATTGGCGCCCTGCGTAGCCCTTTTTGACAAGGTGGCGCTGGGCCGGCGCATGGATTTCGACATCGAGGTGATGGTGCGCCTGTACTGGCAGGGCGTGCCCATCCGCCAGCTCGAGACCAGGGTCATCTACCCCGAGGACGGCGCCTCCCATTTCCGCGCCTTCGAAGACAATGTGCTCATTTCCAAGATGCACACCAAGCTGTTCTTCGGCATGCTGTGGCGCCTGCCCAGGCTGCTGTTCGGCCAGCCCAGGCCCAAGACAGCGCACTGGTCCGCCACCGCCGAGCGGGGCAGCCTGCTGGGCATGAAGTGCCTGTGGTGGAGCTACCGCCTGCTGGGCCGGCCCGGTTTCCGGGTGCTGCTGTGGCCGGTGATGGGCTACTTCTTCCTGTTCGGCCACAGTCGCCGCCATTCCCTGGCCTACCTGCGCCGGCTGTGGCTGAGCTCCGGGCCGCTGCCCGGGCTGCGTACCTTCCCCGGGCTCTGGGCCAGCTTCCGCCACCACCTCAGTTTTGGCGAGGCCATCCTCGACAAGCTGGCGGCCTGGATGGGCGATATCCACAAGGGCCGGGATCTGCTGTTCGACGACGAAAACCAGTTCCAGGCGGTGCTGGCCGGGGAGCAGGGGGCGCTGCTGATCGGCTCCCACCTTGGCAACCTGGAGCTGTGCCGGGCCCTGTCCAAGGGCGAAGTGGCCAAGCCCATGACGGTGCTGGTGCTGACCGAGCACGCCCTCAGGTTCAACGAGCTGATGACCAGCATCAATCCCGACGCCGGGGTCAACATGATGCAGGTCAGCCAGGTGGGACCGGACACCACCATGATCCTGCGCGAGCGCATCGACCGCGGCGAACTGGTGGTGATCGTCGCCGATCGCACCTCCGCCGGGGCCAGCGGCCATGTGGTGGAGGTGCCCTTTTTGGGGGCGCCGGCGCCTTTTCCCACCGGCCCCTTCATCCTGGCCAGCCTGCTGGAGTGCCCCGTCTACCTGCTCAACTGCCTCAAGGAAGGCGACAGGCACCGGCTCCACATGGAGCCCTTCGCGCCGGACGGCTTCAAGCTGCCCCGCAAGACCCGCCAGCAGGAGCTGCGGCTCTGGGTCGGCCGCTACGCCGACCGCCTGGCCCACTATTGCCGCCAGGCGCCGCTGCAGTGGTTCAATTTCTTCGATTTCTGGCAGGGCGACCAAGGCAGGCGCACCGGCCCAAGCAACAACGAGTAGTCAATGAAACAGGTCATCTTCGGCGACAAGCCGCTGACAATTGAAGACGTGGTGGCCCTGGCCACCGGCCGGGCCCAGGCCAGCCTCAACGGCGAGCCGGCCTTTATGGCGAGGATCCGCCAGGGCGCCGATTTCCTGGACCGCCTGTGGCGGGAAGAGGGCAACATCTACGGCGTTACCACCGGCTACGGCGATTCCGTCACCGTCGGCGTGCCCAAGGCCCTGGTGGAAACCCTGCCGCTGCACCTGACCCGCTTCCACGGCTGCGGCCTGGGCGAGCGCTTCGACCTGGCCAGCGGCCGCGCTATAGTGGCGGCGCGCCTGGCCTCCCTGTGCCGGGGCATGAGCGGTGTCACCCCCGAGCTGCTGGACAGGCTGTGCTGGATGCTGGAAGAAGACATCATCCCGGTCATTCCCCAGGAGGGCTCGGTGGGCGCCTCCGGCGATCTCACCCCGCTGTCCTACGTGGCGGCGGCCCTGGTGGGCGAGCGCGACGTCTACTGCGACGGCACCGTCCAGCCCATGGCCTCGGTACTGGCCAGGAAGGGCCTTGAGCCCCTGACATTGAAGCCCAAGGAAGGCCTGGCCATCATGAACGGCACCGCCGTGATGACCGCCGTGGCCTGCCTGGCCTTCGAGCGCGCCCGCTACCTGGGCGAGCTTTGCACCCGCATCACCGCCATGGCGTCCCTGGCCCTCAAGGGCAACGCCTACCACTTCGACCAGACCCTGTTCGCCGCCAAGCCCCATCCCGGCCAGGCCAGGGTGGCCGAGCGGCTGCGCCTTGATCTCGACTATCGGGGCCACACCGAGCACAGCCGTCTCCAGGACCGCTACTCCCTGCGCTGCGCCCCCCATGTGATCGGCGCCCTGGAAGACGCCATGCCCTGGCTGCGCGGCCTCATTGAGACCGAGCTCAACAGCGCCAACGACAACCCCATCATCGACGGTGAGGGCGAGCAGGTGCTGCACGGCGGCCACTTCTACGGCGGCCATATCGCCATGGCCATGGATACCCTCAAGACCCAGGTGGCCAACCTGGCCGATCTGCTGGACCGGCAGCTGGCCAGCCTGGCCGATCCCAAGTTCAACCACGGCCTGCCCGCCAACCTCAGCGGCGCCGAGGGCCTGGACGCGGCCATCAACCACGGCTTCAAGGCGGTGCAGATCGGCGCCTCCGCCTGGACCGCCGAGGCCCTCAAGCACTGCATGCCCGCCTCGGTGTTCTCCCGCTCCACCGAATGCCACAACCAGGACAAGGTCAGCATGGGCACCATAGCGGCCCGGGACTGCATCCGGGTGCTGGAGCTGACCGAGCAGGTGGCCGCCGCCACCCTGCTGGCGGTCAACCAGGGCCTGCGGCTGCGGGCCCGCCAGGGCGAACTGGCCATGACCGAGCCCCTGCGCGCCTTCAGCGACCGGCTCACCGAACTCAGCCCCATGGTCACGGACGACAGGCCCCTGGAAGGGGAGCTGCGCCAGGTGATCGCCGCCATCCGCGAACAACAATGGAGCCTCTATGAATGAGATCCTGCGCCAGGCCAGCATCGAGGTGGTGGTGCCCTTCCATGACCTGGATCCCATGAACGTGGCCTGGCATGGCAACTACCTCAAGTACTTCGAGCTGGCCCGCTGCGAGCTGCTGGAAAGCTTCGACTACAACTACCCGCAGATGGAAGCCTCCGGCTACCTCTGGCCCATAGTGGATCTGCGGGTCAAGTACGTGCAGCCGGCCCGCTTCGAACAGCGCCTGGTGGTCACCGCCAAGCTGGTGGAGGTGGTCAACCGCATGCGCATCGACTACGAGATCCGCTGCGCCCAGAGCGGCAAGCGCCTCACCCGCGGCCACAGCATCCAGGTGGCGGTGGACAAGGCCAGCGGCGAGATGCAGTTCGTGTCGCCGCCGGCATTGCTGGAGCGCCTGGGGGTGACCCCATGAACCGCCTCTGGGCCCTGCTGGCCCTGGTCGCCTGCCAGTGCCTGGCGCTGCCGGGCTGGCAACAGCCCGGGGAAGGCCAGGCCCTGACCGGCCGCTTCGAGCAGCAGAAACAGTTGCCGGCCCTGAGCCGGCCCCTACAGAGCCAGGGCCGTTTCAGCTACCGGGACGACGCGCTCACCTGGGATACCGAAACGCCCTTCGCCTCCACCCTGGTGATGAGCCGTGAAGCGCTGATCCAGCGCCTGCCCGGCCTGGCCGAGACCCGCCTGGAAGTGACCGACAACCCGGTGGCCGCCGCCATGGCGGCCATGTTCTCGGCGCTGTTCAGTGGCGACAGGGAGCGTCTGGCCAAGCAGTTCCAGGTGACCGAGGAGGCCCTGGAGCAGGGCTGGCGGCTGACGCTGCTGCCCACGGATCCGCAGCTGACGCCGCTGCTGGACAAGGTGGTGCTGAGCGGCGACCAGTGGCCCCAGGAGCTGGAAATCGCCGAAAAGGGCCAGCGCCTGACCCGCATCCGCTTCAGTGAACTCCGGCTGGAGGCCAGGCCGTGATCCGCTGGCTGTGGGCGACCTTGCTGGTGGCGCTGCTGGCGGGCCTGTTGGCCTTTCGCCTCAACCTTGGCGTGGCGCCCTCGTCGCAGCTCTTTGATCTGCTGCCCAGCCTGGCCCCCAGCCACAAGGGCCAGCTGCTGACCCGCGGCTACCAGCAAGTCCAGGCCGAGTTCAACGACAAGCTGTGGCTGGTGCTGGAAGGGGACGAGCAGCAGCACCTGCTGGCCCAGGCCGACACCCTGGCCGCGGCCCTTGAAGGCCAGCCCTTCGTGGCCGACTGGCAGGGCAAGAGCAGCGACCTGGCCGCCCTGTACGCCTTCTATGCGCCTTACCGCCAGCAGCTGCTGGCGGACGGCCAGCGCGCCGCCATCCAGGTCGATGGCGGCAAGGCCCTGGTGCAGCAGGCCCTGGCGGCCTGGTTCGGCCCGGTGCCGGGCGCCAGCGCCACCGACCCCCTGCTGCTGCTGCCGGACTTCCTGGCCGGTCTGGCCCCCAAGGGCAGCAAGGCCCGGCTGGTGGACGGCTGGCCGCTGTACGAGCGGGACGGCCGCCTGGCCGTGGCCCTGGTGGTGACCCTGAGCGGCTCCGCCTTCAACCAGGACAGCCAGGGACAGATCGAGGCCTTTATCGCCGAGCAGCGCGATAAGGGCATGGCGCTGCTGGCCAGCGGCTCGGTGCGCCACGCCGCCGCCGGCGCCGACCAGGCCAAGGGCGAGGTGAGCCTGTTCGGCGGCCTGGCCCTGGCCGGGATCCTGGTGCTGCTGGTGCTGGGCTTTGGCCACTGGCGGGCCCTGACCGCCATGGGCGCACTGCTGCTGGTGGCGGGCCTGGGCGCCCTCAATGCGCTCTGGTGGCTCTGGCCCCAGGCCCATTGGCTGGCCCTGGTGATGGGCGCCAGCGTCATCGGCATCTGCGCCGACTACGGTTTCCACGCCCTGGCCGCCGGCCCCTGCCGCAAGGGCATCCGCCTGCCGCTGCTGGTGAGCCTGCTGTCCAGCGTCGCCGCCTACGGCGTGCTGCTGCTGTCGCCCTTCCCGGGCCTGGCCCAGCTGGGCGCCGCCGCCATCGGCGGCCTGGTGCTGAGCTACCTGTGGATCCGCTACGCCATGGTGGAGCTGGTGCTGCCCCAGCGCCGCTGGCCGGTGTCACTCTGGCGCTGGCTGTGCCGCCAGAGGGGGCCGGTGGCGGCGCTGCTGCTGGTGGCGGTGGCGCTGATGGGCGCCTTCGGGTTCGGCCAGCTGCGTTTCGACGACGATATCCGCGCCTGGCAGCCCAGGGACGCGGTATTGCAAGGCGAAGAGCGCGCCATCCAGGCCTGGCTGGGCCAGGCCCAGGGCGGCGACTTCCTGCTGGTGGGCGCCGACAGCGGCGAGCAGCTGCTGGCCCGGGAAGAGGCCCTGCGCGAGCGCCTCGACGCCCTGATGGCCAAGGGCGAGCTGGGCCATTACCTGGCGCTGAGCCAGGCGGTGCCGTCCCAGGCCCGCCAGCGGGCCGACCACGACCGACAAGGAAGGCTCTGGCAACAGGCCGGGCCCGCCCTGGGCCAGTTGCTGGGTGACGGCCTGGGCGCCTTCACCCCCGGCCTGACCCTGGACGCCTGGCTGGCCGCCGAGACCGGCGACCCCAGAAAGGCCCTGTACCTGCCCCAAGACGGCGGCCTGGCCAGCGCCGTGCTGCTGGTGGGGCTGACCGACCCGGGCCGGGCGGCCCTGCAGGCGCTGCCCGACCATGCCTGGCTGGCCTCGCCGGCGGCCCAGGCCACCCAGGTCTTCAACCATTACCGTGACCAGGCCATCCGCCTGCTGCTGGGGGCCCTGGTGGTGCTGGCGGCGCTGCTGTGGCTGTGGCTGGGGCCGCACCGGGCCTGGCGGGTCGGCGCCGTGGCCTTCCTGGCCCTGGTGGCCGGCCTGGCCATGCCGGGCCTGCTGGGCCAGCCCCTGAACCTGGTCCATGTGCTGGCCCTGGTGCTGCTGCTGGGGCTGTCCCTGGATTACGGGGTCTTCTTCAGCACCGCCGAGGAGGCGCCGGAGCAGACCCTGCTGGCGGTGATGCTGTCGTCGGCGTCCAGCATGCTGGCCTTTGGCCTGCTGATCATGTCGGCCACGCCGGTGCTGAGCGGCTTCGGCGCCGTGGTGGCCACGGGCCTGTGCGTGGCGGTGCTGGCCAGCGCCCTGCTGGGAGGTCGAAAATGAGACAGTTGTTGCTGACGGCGCTGTTGCTGCTGGCCGGTTGCCAGTTGGCGCCAAAGGGTTTGGACAACAGGGTCATGGTGGCCAATGGCGCCGAAATCACCCTGCCGGCCCTGGACTGGGTGGAAGAGCCCAGCAGCCAGCAGCACCAGGTGTTGGCCCGCTTCGGCGACAGCCACTGGCAGTTCATCGGCGAGCTGGTGCTGGAGCGGCAGCAGTTCAGGCTGACCGCGGTGTCGGCCCTGGGAGCCTGGCTGTTCAGCGGCCGCTATGACGGCCGGCAATTCAGCATAGCGCGCTCGCCGCTGTTGCCACAGCAGGCCCGGCCCCGCTACCTGATGGCGGATCTGCTGCTGGCGCTGATGCCGACCGGGCGGCTGGCGCCAATATTGGCCGAGGCCGGCCTGCGCCTCGAGGCGGACGGGCAGAGCCGGCGCATCTACCAGGGCGAGCACCTGGTCATCGAAATCACCCAGTCGGCGCAGGGGCTCGGCTTCGTGCACCACCAGCGCCGGTATTCCTTCCAGGTGAGCTATGGATAAGCTGTACTTGAGCGCCCCGGGCATCCTCTGCGCCCTGGGCAACGACAAAGAGCAGGTGGCCGAGGGCCTCTTCGCCGGCGACCGCAGTGGCCTGGTCCAGCGGGACGATCTGCTGATGACGGGCCCGGCCATTGTGGCCGCCGTACAGGGCGAGCTGCCGGCGCTGCCCGAGGCCCTGGGGGCCTTCGATTGCCGCAACAGCCGCATCCTGGCGGCGGCCCTGGCGCAGATCCGCCCCGACATCGAGGCGGCCAGGGCGCGCCACGGCGCCGGCCGCATCGCCGTGGTGCTGGGCTCCAGCACCGCCGGCATCGACGAGGGCGAAAAGGCCCTGGCCCGGTACCTGGCCGACGCCAGCCTGCCGCAAAACTACGACTACACCAAGCAGACCCTGGGCTCGGTGGCCGAGTTCGCCGGCCGCTACCTGGAACTGGAAGGGCCCTGCTACACCATCTCCACCGCCTGCAGCTCCGCCGGCAAGGCCTTTGCCTCCGGGGCCCGGCTGATCCGCGCCGGCCTGGCCGACGCCGTGGTGGTGGGCGGGGTGGACAGCCTGTGCCGGCTGACCCTGAACGGCTTCAATGCCCTGGAGTCGGTGTCCGCCGGGCCCTGCTCGCCCTTTTCCGAGGGCCGCAGTGGCATCACCATAGGGGAGGGCGCCGGCGTCTTCCTGCTGAGCCGCGAGCCCGGCCGGGTGGCCCTGACCGGCTTCGGCGAGGCCTCGGACGGCTACCATATCTCCGCCCCCGAGCCCGAGGGCAAGGGCGCCTGGGCGGCCATGGCCGCGGCCCTGGCCATGGCCGGCCTGAGCGTAGGCGACATCGACTACATCAACCTGCACGGCACCGGCACTCCCAAGAACGACGCCATGGAGGCGGCCCTGGTCAGCAGCCGCTTCCCCCACGGGCCCAGGGCCAGCTCCAGCAAGGGCCAGGTAGGCCACTGCCTGGGCGCCGCCGGCGCCATAGAGGCGGCGCTGTGCTACCTGGCGCTCACCGACGGCCAGGGCCGGCTGCCGCCCCACTGCATGGGCGGCCACTGGGATCCGGCCCTGCCGGCCCTGAACTTGGCCGACGGCCAGCCGGGCCAGCCCATCCGCCGCGCCATGAGCAATTCCTACGCCTTTGGCGGCTCCAACGTCAGCCTGATCCTGGAGGCCCAATGACACCAGAACAACTGCTGCCCCACGCCGCGCCCATGGTGCTGCTGGACAGGGTCATAGAAACCAGCGACAGCGGCGCCGTCTGCGAGCTGGACATCCGCCCCGGCATCCCCTTTGCCGACGACCAGGGGGTGCCCATGTGGGTGGGCATCGAGTACATGGCCCAGTGCATCGGCGTCTTTGCCGGGGCCCAGGCCAAGGCCCTGGGCGAGCCCATCAAGGTGGGCTTTCTTATCGGCACCCGCAAGTTCGATTCCGACGTCACCGCCTTCAGGCACGGCCAGACCCTGAGGGTGGCGGTGGAGAAGGTGCTGGAGCAGGACAACGGCCTGTCGGTGTTCAGCTGCACCCTCGACGGCCCGGACGGCGGCCAGCGGGCACAGATCAACGTATTCCAGCCGCAGGACGCGGCGGCCTTCTTGAACGGAGAGGCATCATGAACAAGCAAATTCTGGTCACCGGCGCCAGCCGTGGCCTGGGGGCCGCCATCGCCAAGGCCCTGGCGGCGGACGGTTTCGACATCGTCATTCACTTTCGCAGCCGCGAGGACGCGGCCCTGGCCGTGCAGGCCGAGGTGGAGGCCCTGGGCGTCAAGGCCAGGCTGCTGCCCTTCGACGTGTCCGACCGCGAGGCAGCCCGCGCCGCCCTGGAGGCGGACATGGCCGAGCACGGCGCCTACTACGGGGTGGTGGTCAACGCCGGCATCAGCCGCGACGGCGCCTTCCCGGCCCTCACCGACGAGGACTGGGACAGCGTCATCCACACCAACCTGGACGGCTTCTACAACGTGCTCAAGCCCACCGTCATGCCCATGGTGCAGGGCCGCCAGGGCGGCCGCATCGTCACCCTGGCCTCGGTCTCGGGCCTCATCGGCAACCGCGGCCAGGTCAACTACTCCGCCTCCAAGGCCGGCATCATAGGTGCCACCAAGGCCCTGGCCCTGGAGCTGGCCAGGCGCAAGATCACCGTCAACTGCGTGGCCCCGGGCCTGATCGAGTCCGACATGACCGAGGCGCTGCCCCTGGACGAGATGATGAAGCTGATCCCGGCGCGCCGGGCCGGCAAGCCCGAGGAAGTGGCGTCGTTGGTGGCCTTTTTGATGTCCGACAAGGCCGGCTACATCACCCGCCAGGTGATGGCCGTGAACGGGGGGCTGTGCTGATGAAAAAGGTGGTGGTGACCGGCATGGCCGGGCTCAGTTCCCTGGGCGACAACTGGCAGGACATCCGCGCCAATATGGCGGCGGGCCGCTCCGGCATCGTGCGCATGGACGACTGGGACAGGTTCGAGGGCATGAATACCCGCCTGGCGGGCCCGGTGGACTTTTCCCGGCCCAAGCATTATTCCCGCAAGCAGGTGCGCTCCCACGGCCGGGTCAGCCTGATGGCCACCCGCGCCACCGAGCTGGCCCTGGAGCAGGCGGGCCTGCTGGGCGAGTCGGTACTGACCGACGGCAGCACCGGCATCGCCTACGGCTCCTCCATCGGCTCCACGGCGCCCATCAGCGCCTTTGCCAACATGCTGGACAACAACGACCCGTCGCGGATCACCGCCACCAGCTACATCCAGATGATGGGCCACACCACGGCCGTCAACGTGGGCCTGTTCTTCGGCCTCAAGGGCCGGGTGATCCCCACCTCCAGCGCCTGCACCTCCGGCTCCCAGGCCATCGGCTACGCCTATGAGGCCATCAAGTACGGCCGCCAGACGCTGATGGTGGCCGGCGGCGCCGAAGAGCTGTGCCCCACAGAGGCGGCGGTGTTCGACACCCTCTATGCCACCTCCACCAAGAACAATACCCCGACCCTGACCCCCAGCCCCTTCGACGCCGGCCGCGACGGCCTGGTGATAGGGGAGGGCGCCGGCACCCTGGTGCTGGAGGAGCGCGACCACGCCATCGCCCGCGGCGCGCCCATCCTGGCCGAGATCCTCGGCTTCGGCACCAACTCCGACGGCCAGCATGTCACCTCGCCCACCTCCGAGACCATGGAGGTGGCCATGGCCCTGGCCCTTGAGGACGCCGGCCTGGCCCCCGACGCCATCGGCTACGTCAGCGCCCACGGCACCGCCACCGAGCAGGGCGACATCGCCGAGACCCAGGCCACCCACCGCCTGTTCGGCAGCCGCATGCCGATCAGCTCCCTGAAGGGCTACTTCGGCCACACCCTGGGGGCCTGCGGCGCCCTGGAGGCCTGGCTGGGCATCGCCATGATGCACGACAACTGGTTCGCCCCCACCCTCAACCTGAGCCAGGTGGACCAGCGCTGCGGCGAGCTGGACTACATCCAGGGCCAGGGCCGGGAGCTGGACACCGGCATCATCATGAGCAACAACTTCGCCTTCGGCGGGATCAACACCTCGTTGATCCTGGCCAGGGCCTGAGGACGGACCATGGACGACAACAAAAACAGCATGGAACAGACCCAGGTAGTGGTGATAGGCGCCGGCCCGGCCGGCGTGCTGGCCGCCACCCTGCTGCACCGCCAGGGCCACCAGGTGCTGGTGCTGGAGCGCCAGGCCTTCCCGCGCTTTTCCATCGGCGAGAGCCTGCTGCCCCAGTGCATGAGCTTCCTGGCAGAGGCCGGGCTGCTGGAGGTGGTCGACCAGGCCGGCTTCCAGTACAAGGACGGCGCCGCCTTCCGCCACCGGGGCCGCTACACGGACTTTTTGTTCACCGACAAGGTCTCGGCCGGCCCCGGCACCACCTTCCAGGTGCAGCGCGCCCGCTTCGACGCCCTGCTGGCCGAAGGCGCCCAGGCCCAGGGGGTGGAGATCCGTTTCCGCCATGCCATCACCGCCGTGGACTTCGGCGAAGACAAGGCCAACATCCAGGCCCTTGATGAGCAGGGCCGGCCCTACGCCATCCAGGCCGATTTCGTGCTGGACGCCTCCGGCTTCGGCCGGGTGCTGCCCAGGCTGCTGGACCTGGAAAGGCCCAGCGGCTTCCCGTCCCGCCAGTCGCTGTTCACCCATGTGCGTGACCATATCGACTGCCCGGACCACGACCGCAACAAGATCCTGATCAGCGTCCATCCCGAGCACAGGGACGTCTGGTACTGGCTGATCCCCTTCAGCGACGGCAGCTGCTCATTGGGGGTGGTGGCCGAGGAAAGCTTCTTTGCCGCGCGCGGTGAGGCCGACAACCAGGCCAAGCTCCAGGCCCTGGTGGCCGAGGAGCCGGATCTGGCCCGGCTGCTCAAGAATGCCGAGTACCCCAACCCGGTCAACGCCATCCAGGGTTACTCCGCCAAGGTCAGCCGCCTTTATGGTGAGCGCTTCGCGCTGCTGGGCAATGCCGGCGAGTTCCTGGATCCGGTGTTCTCCTCCGGGGTCACCATCGCCTTCAAGTCGGCCAGCCTGGCCGCCAAGGCCCTGGACCGGCAGCTGCGCGGCGAAGCCGTGGATTGGCAGGGCGAGTTCGCGGCGCCGCTGCAGCTGGGGGTGGACGTGTTCCGCACCTATGTGCAGGGCTGGTACGAGGGCGGCTTCCAGGACGTGATCTTCTACGCCGACCAGCAGCCCGCCATCAAGCAGATGATCTGCGCCATACTGGCCGGCTACGCCTGGGATGGGGACAACCCCTTCGTGGCCCAGCCCCAGCGGCGCCTGAAGGTGCTTACCGAGCTGTGCCGGGCGGGCTGAGCGCAGCCGCCGTCACTGCCTCGGGCCAGGCCGCCATGACCGCCAGCAGACGCTGGCGGTTTTCGTTTCGGCCGTCCATGTAGCCGCGGGCGTGGGGGCAGTCGCCCAAGTCCAGGAAGCGGGCCGGGCCCGGCAGGTTGTCGGCCAGCTTGCGGGCGTGGCGGATATCGATGAGGCGATCGCCGCTGCAATGGGACACCAGCACCGGCACGCCGGCCAGGCGCTGGAGATCGCCAAAGGGCGCGTAGTGGTTGGGCAGCAGCAGCGCCGGCATCCAGGTGAGCAGGAAGCCAAGGGGGTAGGAATACATGACGTCCACCGCTATCTGCTTGTAGCTGGTGAAGCTGGAGTCGATCACCACCAGATCGACCCCGCCCCGGCCGGGAAAGTCGGCCAGGGCGTCCAGCAGCACGGCGCCGCCCAAGGAGGTGCCGAACAGCACCAGCCGCCCCGGCTGGCCGTCTTGCAGTTCCAGGGCATGGTCCATGACGGCCAGGGCGTCCTGGTGCAGGGCCTCGAAGCTGGGGCTGCCGCTCGACAGGCCGTAGCCGGAATAGTCGAACACCAGCACCCGGTAGCCGTAGTCGCACAGCCAGGCCACCTTGTCGGCGGTGCCGCTGAGGTTGCCGTGGTTGCCGTGGAAATGCACCACCAGGCCGGCCCGGCCCTGCTCGGGGCAGAGCAGCTCGCCGTGCAGGCGGTTGCCGGAGCCGGAGGGCAGCCACAGCCGTTGTTGGTTAAGCTGGAATTGGGCCAGGTTGGGGTACTGTTGCTGGGTTGGCCGATAGAAGGGATTGCTGCAGGCTGCCAGCAGGAGCAGGCAGCATGACAACGTCCATCGCCACATGATCCACTCCCTGCCGGTCTTATTTTAGAGATAAGTATAGGAGGCGCCATGAGAGTGCTTTGGCTGATGCCGCTGCTGGTGCTGGCGGCCTGTACCTCGGTAAGCCCGGCCGGGGTCGATGCCCGACTGGGGCAATGGTACGGCCAGCCGGTGGAAAGGCTGCTGGATAAATGGGGCGTGCCGGATCGGGTGGAACAGCTCGAACCCGGCCGCAGCTGGCTGGTCTACCAGAACCGCAAGCGCGGCTCTGGGCCCCATGTGGGGCTGGGGGTGGGCGCCGGCTCGGGTAACGTGTTCGGCAGCGTCAGCACCCTGCTTTATGCCGGGCCCGACAGCTGTACCCGCCAGGTGGAGTCCCGCAACGGCCGGGTGAGCAAGATCCGCTGGCAGGGCGACGCCAAGCTGTGCTGGGAGCTGAGCCCGGCCCCTGCTGCCCAGGGCGGCCAGTAATGATAAGCTAAGTTTTTGATTGACGGAGAGAAGCCATGAAAGCACAAGGACTGGCGGCCCTGGCCGTGCTGGCCCTGATGGGCTGCCAGCAGAGCGCCCAGGCGCCGGATTTTTTCGACAAAACCTGGTACCTGGACAGCCGCGAAGCCGGCGATCTGCTGGCCGGCGCCAGCGCCCCCGGCGGCATCACCCTGACCCTGCAGGCCGACGGCCGCCTGGCCGGCCGCAGCGGCTGCAACAACTACTTTGCCGGCTACCAGCTGGGCGAGGACAACAGCCTGGCGGTGTCGCAGATAGGCTCTACCCGCAAGGCCTGCATGGGCCCCATCATGAGCGCCGAATACCGTTACCTGGAGCGGCTCAACAAGGCCGAAAAGGTGGAAACGCGCGGCGACAGCCTGATGCTGTACAGCCAGGGCCAGTCAGAGCCGCTGCTGTTCCGGCTCAGCCGCTGAAAAAGGCGCCCCCGGGCGCCTTAGTTATATCCCTGCTCCGCGCCCCGGCGCAGATCCAGGTTGATGCGCAGCAGGCCGTCGTCGTGGAAGCTGCGCACCGGCAGGCCGCTCTTGGCAAAGACCCGGATCATGCCGCGGTTCTGGGGCAGCACCTCGGCCACGAATTCCTCTATGCCCTGCTGGCGGCCCAGGTGCACCAGGTGCTTGAGCAGCACCGGCCCCACCCCCTGGCCCTGGCAGTCGTCCATGACCGCGCAGGAAAACTCCGCCCGCCGCACGCTCTGGCCCGGCAGCAGTATGTAGCGGCCTATGCCCAGCGGCGATTCGCTGTCGGGGCCGTAGTGACCCACCGCCACCGCCACATGGGACACGAAATCCACGTCGGTGAACCAGCTGGCCTCCTCCAAGGTCATGTGCCACTTGGGGCGCATGAAGCGGTAGTAGATGGAGCGCTCGGACAGGTGCTGGTAGGCCCTGAGCACGGCCCTGTTGTCCTCGGGGCGGATGGCGCGCACGAACACCGGGCTGCCGTCCTTGAGGTGGTCGAAGGAGAGGTAGTGGCGAAAATCCAGCATGGCGTTCCCTGCATTTATGTCGCTGTCAGTGTAACCAGGGGGGCGGACGGCCGTCAGCGGTCAGATCAAAAAAACCCTTGACGCCGTGATACCCTGAGGTTACAAATGTAACCCATAGGTATCGCGGTGATACCCCAAGGTTCTCAAGCAAGGAGTGACAGATGAGCAATCAGATGGAAATGGCGGTGAGTTACGAGCGGGTATCGGCCTGGGCCACCCTGTGCCTGGTTTCCCTGGTGGGGCTGGCGGCGCTGTTCGACGCCGGCGTGACGGCCGGCACCGTCAAGCTGGGCCTGGAGGTGCTGGGTTTTGCGATGCTGCTGGCGATGATCCTGCTGCTGCGTCGGCAATCGAAGCTGAAGAAGACCCTGGGCTGCAGCTGGATGGGCCCCAAGGGTGACGAGTTCATCCAGGAGGCCAAGCTCAAGTCCCACCGTGGCGCGCTTTTCGTGGGCCTGGCCTGGATGGCCTGGTGCTACATCAATCCCTGGCAGATGCTGCTGGGCTTCGAACCCCAGCTCGGCACCGAGGAAGTGGGCGGCATCGGCTTCTACGGCACCGTCGCCGCCTACTGCCTGGCCATGCTCTGGCAGCTGCGGGAGGACGGGGATGAGTGATCCCGAGGTCAAGAACCGCATCAAGGTGCTGCGGGCCGAGCACAACCTGACCCAGGGCGAACTGGCCGAGGCCATAGGGGTGTCGCGCAAGACCATCAGCACCGTGGAAACCGGCCGCTTCACCCCCTCGGTGACCATTGCCCTGAAGCTGGCCCGCTGCTTCCAGGTGCCGGTGGAAGCCATCTTCTCGCTGCCGGAAGAGTAGGGCAGCGGTGTAGGGTGGGCGAAGCGTAACCCACCGAATACCTTCATTTTTCTGGCCGAGGTGGTGGGTTCATGCTGATCTCTTCGAGTTGCGCTGCCGCGCGGCCCTACTTTCTGTAAAGCGACAGAAAGTAGGCAAAGAGCGCTCCCCCTAATCGCATCCAGCTCGCAGACAAGCTGCTCGCGTTCGCCAGCTAAAATGGGGCCACCGGCCCCATTTCTTAACGCGCTCACCCCTTCGGGTTCCCACGGTTCCATTCTCTTACCGCTGTACGTCACTGACGCGGTTCCCTCCGCGCAGTGACTCCCTCGGCGTCCTGCCTCGGTCCAGCTCACGCTCACTTCACCTCGGCTGCTCATAAGGGGCCAGACTTGGCCGCCTTGCGGCCATCAGCAGTGTAGGGTGGGTTAGCGAAGCGTAACCCACCGAATTCCCAAGATAGTCATCTGATAAGCCTGAGTTGTTAGCCATCTGTGGCGGCTCATTCCGGCCATTAGGCGGTGGTTGCATTGCACCGCCCAGGCACTTAATCTGGTGCTAATTCAGGGACGAGACCATAACCCGCCAGGGTGATATTGCAAGGATGCGATTACGCCGCAAATCCGTATCTCCATCCAATGATATCCCTTCCCGGCCTAGCATTACGCTCGTCTTGTCCCAGGCGTATGTGAAAACCTGAATAAATGGGTTCTGACCCCTTTTATTTTCGTAACGACACCTTCAGTCGTTCCGTCCTCAATATTGGCATTGGCCAAGTCAACATTGGCTTCCCCGGCCAATATTGGGACAAGGAAAGCGCCACCTGGCAGAACTGGCATAGGGATTATGATGCAGCAACAGGACGGTATGTTCAGAGTGACCCGATTGGATTATCTGGTGGAATTAATACATACACTTATGTAGGTGGGAATCCTGTGATGGGGGTTGACCCTGAAGGGTTGATGTGTTTTGACTTTAATAAATTTGCCGATCAGATAAGGGATAATCGCTCAAATACAGTAACAGACCTTGCGGCACTAGGGAGTACACTTGGACTTGGGACTATGGCTAAAACAAGTTCTGAATTGAGAGGGCTTGGAGTATCAAAATCCCAATTAAACCCCTACACGAGTCAATTAAGCCGATGGAATGGCCGATTAAATAGAGGCGGTTTGTACTCCGGAAGAGGTCTCAGAACCTTAGGACGTACCCCTACTGGTATGATGGCAGGCACTGTTGCAACAGGAGCCTTGATAGCTGATGGGTTTTACAACTGGGGTGTTATCCTGAAAGCTGCCTTTGATGCAACATCTTCGGAAGGTGATAATGGCTGTGGATGTGATAACAATGGATAACTTAGAGTCAAAAATAAAACAAAAGTCGATTGAGCGATTGGCAGCTTTGTTGGATGTAGATGCATCAACTCTCAGCGAGGAAATGAGTCTTGCGACTGCGGTTAAGCCGAATCCTGTAAAGTTTTGGAAACGAAATCAATTTGATAAGATTCTTGATGATATAAGGGATGTAGCAGATAAGGAGTCAACCAAGCTTCTTGAAAGCGGTGATTTTGAGGTGAAAACAGTGCAAGACTATGTCAATTTCATGATTCGGTGCTATGAAGAAAATCCAAAACTTGTCCTTTTGGTTTTGGGTGACTTGTAATTTAAAGCTTTTGGTTTTAATATGAAGCGCCATCATCTGATGGTGCTTTTTCATTCCATGCCCAATCGAGTGTATGGTTCATCCATGGGGAATCACTTTCTGCCTTCATAGATGAGATTGAGACCGGGAATAAAAGAGGCTGAGGGATCCCCACAAAGTTAATTCCATGCCTGCTTGCAGCTTGTTGCATGTAGCAGTTCGCGGTAGCAGGCAAGGACTTTTTTCCACTGCCTTTTCGTGAATTTGAGACCCTTGCTGACGGCTCGAAGCCCTAGGGTATGGAAGGGCAACACGCGTTTGCTCTTCACTTCGTACCTTTAGCGGCGGCGGCCAGTCCTACGAGAACTGGTATGACGCCCGTAACCTGCGCGTCGCCAAGAAGGCGCCCACCTATGAAACGAATTTCATATACGGGCAAGGAGGTGAATTGCTTACAGAAACGCGTGCTGGAAGTCGCTACAAGAGCTATGTCTGGCTGGACGGCGAGATCGTCGGCCTGATCCACAACGGCCAGCTCTATTACGTGCACAGCGACCACCTTGGTCGCCCGAATAAAAGCAGGGCCGGATTATGCTTTGTTAAATCCATTAACCAAAGAACAGTTCTGACCTGAACTTCCCGTTCCAGGCCGCCTTCCGCCGCTTGCTCGGCTTGCTGACCTGCAGTGGGTGCTGCTGGAGCAGGTTCAGCACGATCCGTCGTAGCAACGCCATCTTCTTGGCATTCTCCCGGTCGCCTATCCGGCTGCAGTCTTCCCTGAAGGTCACATCCAGCACCCAATGCTGCTGGTTCTCGATATGCCAGTGCTGGCGGATCCCGTCTGACACAAACGCTGGGTCGATATCCAATGAACTCAGGTAGTAATGGGTGTCGATGCTCGTCCGTCCCTGGTGGCTGCGCTCCCGCTCCATCGCGATAACGGACTTCGCCGACGGCCACTTCTTCGCCAGCTCTTTGGACAGTGTGGCCGGCAACTGGAACACCGTCCGCCGCTCCTGCCGGCCATGGCCTTGTTCCGTTTGCTCATGCTGGGGGAGTCCCGCTGCACCGCTATCCCAATGGGGCTGGAAGATCCCTTCTATGGCCTCACGCAAGGTCGGCTGGTTGCCTTTGACCTGGACGATGTAGTCGCCCTTACGCTTGCTGATCTGGTGCAGTGTTTCCCTGTTGCAATGCAGGGCATCAAAGGTCAGCACAGCGTCGCGGATATCCAGCATGGTCAGCAGCTCTCGCACCGCTACCAACTCTCCTCCTTTGGTTGCCGTGGCTTGCTGGAACAGGGTGACACCCTGCTCGCTATCGAAGGCCGAGACCAGGTGCAGCGCTTGCTCTTTACCTTGTTGATTGACCGCCCCACGCAGGGTCTTGCCATCAATGGCGATGAGCTGGCGGCCATTGGCTTGGCGCAAGTGATTGACCCAGCTAAACAGGGCCAGTACCAGGCATTGTGCATCCACGGCCTTGATGATGCGGGCGATGGAATGGCGGGTGGGGATCCCCGCTTCAAATGACCGGTGTTGGCGGAGCCAATCCAGGTGCTCATGGCCGAACTCTTCGATATCAAGCCAGCCTTCACAGCCAGAGGCCATGGCAGACATCACCAAGAAGATGACATCGACGAGGTTGTGTTGGCGGTTGATGGGGGAGCGGGTATCTTCGATGAGGGTCAAGTGGTCAAACAGGGACATGGGAGTGGAGCCGGCAGAGTAACATGGCGGATCGGATCACGCCCAAGCGAGATAGTTCCCTGCCGTTAACAAAGCATAATCCGGCCCTGCGAATAAAAGGGGTCAGAACCTGAGGCATCCCCACGAATAGTCTTTTAATTTCAGCTGGTTATCAATAATAGCGGGAACATTCATGGCGTTTGGTGATCAGATCAATCGCCAAAAATCACTAACCAAAAAACGCCATGAGTGTACGCACTATCTTGACCAACATCGTGACGCTTGTCACACCCAAAATGCACAAAACTCGCCGAAATGCCGTGATGGACTGTGTGTTGAGCCTGGCCGGTGGCAGCGCGGCAACGGTGACCAGCATCGGTCGCGGCATCGAGTCAAAAGCCTTCGAAAAACACAACATCAAGCGCGCCGATCGGCTGCTTTCAAATTCCCACTTGCAGCGAGAACAGCTGGTTGTCTATGCCGCCATCTGCCGGCTTTTCTGCTGTACCAAGCGCCCCGTGATCGCCGTCGATTGGTCGGATCTGGATAGGGTCAAAGGCCACTTCCTGCTGCGGGCGGCCATGACGCTGAATGGTCGCCCCATCACCCTCTACCAGGAAGTGCATCCGCTTAGCACCAAAGAGAAACCCGCCGTACATGTGCGTTTTCTGGCCATCCTGTCGGCCATGCTGCCACCGGGTTGCCAGCCCATTATCGTCACCGATGCCGGCTTCAAGTCTCCCTGGTTCAGGCAGGTCGAGGCGCTTGGATGGCATTTTGTCGGGCGCGTTCGCAAACCCAATTTCTACTCACTTGACCAAGGTGACACCTGGCAGTGCATCAGCCACCTTTATGGCCAGGCTTCACAACGTCCCAAGTGATGCGATGGTCTGCTGGCCCGCTACAAGCCGTTCGCCTGCACCCTGACCCTATACAGGCAAAAAGGCAAAGGCCGGCAATCACTCACCCCGGATGGCAGTAAACAGCGGGCCGGACAGTCAATCAAGCATGCCCAAGGCGCCAAGGAGCCTTGGCTGCTGGCGTCCAACCTGCCGAAAGCCCGTCACCACAGCAAGCAGGTCGTCGCCATCTACCGGCAGCGCATGCAAATTGAAGAAGGCTTCCGGGACATGAAGTCTGCCCAACTCGGATTGGGCTTCGAGAACAGCAGAAGCACCAAGCCTGCTCGCATCTGTATCCTGCTGTTGCTCTCGACCCTGGCCTCGCTGGTGTTGGTGCTGCTCGGACTCACCATGACGGTAGGCAACCAGCACGGCCGCTTCCAGGCCAATACGGTGAAGAGCAAACGCGTGTTGTCTTTCCATACCCTGGGGCTTCGAGCCGTCAGCAAGCGCCTCAAGTTCACGAAAAGGCAGTGGCAAAAGGCCCTTGCTCACTACCGCGAGCTGCTACATGCAACAAGCTGTGAGCAGGCATGGAATTAATTTCGTGGGGATCCCTCAGGTTCTGACCCCTTTTATTCTTTTCACTATTAATTTTCATTAACAATGAAAATTACGCTTTCTTTTGTTTCAACAATGTTTTCATTAAGAAAGCAGTAGCCGCTCACACTATCACTTGCATTGCAAGCCCATTCATCATTCTCCTTTGGGATGATGTGGGCAGCGAATGACTTCTTTTTATCCTTGCAAAATATGTAGGCTTGATCGGATTTAAAATCAGCTGTTATCCAGAAAAATAAGGCAGCAAAGTCTGAACGCCCATGCTGATAATATAAATCTTTTACGCTGCTGGCTGGTGAGATGATGTATTGACAGTCAAACAGTTCGCCAATCACTTCATGATCAAAACCTTTTGTCGAGAGGACTGCCTCTTGGATATAAGAAAAGAATCTGTAGTTATACGAAAAAAGAACAATTAAAGATGAAATAATGAATAAAGTGGGTGCAACGACCCACCTAAGAATTTTCTTACTTATATTGCAGCGCATACACCAGCTCCAACCAAAAGAATAAGAGATGCAAATCCAGTGGCTCCCCCAAAGTTTGACATTGTTGCTTCTTCCATCCCTTCAACGGTCAATTCATCAATTTCGCTGTTAACTTTACCAAGCTCTATTGCACACTGCACTTTTTCTGCATTGCTATCGCTTTCATTGTATTTGTTAATAAGGCTTTCACGTTTCTGTAGTAGTGCTTGCATAGTTGGACTATTAATATGGCTTTTTATCTCTTCGCTAGCTTTTCCTACCCCAGCCCAACCCAACAAGTAGTCAAGACCACCTAATCCACCAACGGTAGCTAAGCAAAGTCCTATTTGTCCAGTAGGGTCAATTCGAAGTAGGGGATTATTTCCAACATACGTGTAAGTGTTGAGCCCTCCATTAAGTCCAATAGGATCACTCTGAACATACCGTCCTGTTGCTGCATCATAATCCCTATGCCAGTTCTGCCAGGTGGCGCTTTCCTTGTCCCAATATTGGCAGGGGAAGCCAATGTTGACTTGGCCAATGCCAATATTGAGGACGGAACGACTGAAGGTGTCGTTACGTGCTTCCCACACCACAGTCTGGCTTTGGTTGGTGACCTGCTCCGGGCGACCAAGGTGAATAAATGGGTTCTGACCCTGAGGCATCCCCACAAATAGTCTTTTAATTTCAGCTGGTTATCAATAATGGCGGGAACATTCATGGCGTTTGGTGATCAGATCAATCGCCAAAAATCACTAACCAAAAAACGCCATGAATGTACGCACTATCTTGACCAACATCGTGACGCTTGTCACACCCAAAATGCACAAAACTCGCCGAAAGGCCGTGATGGACTGTGTGTTGAGCCTGGCCGGTGGCAGCGCTGCCACGGTGACCAGCATCGGTCGCGGCATCGAGTCAAAAGCCTTCGAAAAACACAACATCAAGCGCGCCGATCGGCTGCTTTCAAATTCCCACTTGCAGCGAGAACAGCTGGTTGTCTATGCCGCCATCTGCCGGCTTTTCTGCTGTACCAAGCGCCCCGTGATCGCCGTCGATTGGTCGGATCTGGATAGGGTCAAAGGCCACTTCCTGCTGCGGGCGGCCATGACGCTGGATGGTCGCCCCATCACCCTCTACCAGGAAGTGCATCCGCTTAGCACCAAAGAGAAACCCGCCGTGCATGCGCGTTTTCTGTCCATCCTGTCGGCCATGCTGCCACCGGGTTGCCAGCCCATTATCGTCACCGATGCCGGCTTCAAGTCTCCCTGGTTCAGGCAGGTCGAGGCGCTTGGATGGCATTTTGTCGGGCGCGTTCGCAAACCCAATTTCTACTCACTTGACCAAGGCGACACCTGGCAGTGCATCAGCCACCTCTATGGCCAGGCTTCACAACGTCCCAAGCGATGCGATGGTCTGCTGGCCCGCTACAAGCCGTTCGCCTGCACCCTGACCCTGTACAGGGGCCTTGTTGACCAAATCGATGGAACTTAGTCGGAGCCGGGCGATCAGATCGGCCAATCCCAGCCGTAGAAGACAACCGCCATGGCCATGAAAGCCGCTCAAAGCAAGAACAAGAAGCCCAAGGCCAAGTACCGGGTCCGTAACTGGTCCCAATACAACGAAGCGCTGGTCAAGCGCGGCTCCCTGACCTTCTGGCTGGACGAGGCGGCCATCCGCAGCTGGCATAGCACCCAGCCCAACGGCAAGCGGGGCCGGGACCTGCATTACAGCGACCAAGCCATCACCACCGCACTGATGATCCAAGCAGTCTTCGGCTTGAGCCTGCGGGCGACGGAGGGCTTCATCAATTCGCTGTTCGAGTTGATGGGCCTGGAGCTCAGTTCGCCGGACTACAGCAGCATCAGCAAGCGGGCCAAGACGGTGACAGTGGATATCCGTCGCCCCAAGGGCCCGGTAGCGCACCTGGTGTTCGACGCCACCGGCCTCAAGGTCTACGGCGAAGGCGAATGGAAGGTGCGCAAGCACGGCAAGGAGAAACGCCGCAGCTGGCGTAAGCTGCACCTGGGTGTGGACGGCCAGGGTCACTGGCTCATCTGCGCCGAGCTGTCCTTGGACAATGTGGCCGACGGCCAGGTCCTAGCCCCTATGCTCAGGCCACTGCGCCGCCAGATAGGCAGCGTCTACGCTGACGGCGCCTACGACAGCCGGCAATGCTACGAGGAAATCGCCCACAAAAGCGCCCGCCCGCTCATACCGCCGCGAAGCAATGCCGGTTATTGGCAGGCAGGGCATCCCCGCAACGAGGCGGTGGCGGCACTCAAGGCCGGGGAGCTGGCAGAATGGAAGGTGGCGAGCGGCTACCACCGCCGCTCGATAGGGGAGACGGCGATGTGGCGGTTCAAGCAACTGACCGGCAACCGGCTACGACTGCGCGACTATAACGGCCAGGTTGGCGAGGCAATGGCCCGGGTTGCGGTGTTGAACAAAATGACGGCCTTGGGCATGCCGGTCAGTGACATGGTGCGCTGACCCCGGACGGTGTTGGGGCCCACTGGCCTTGGGGCTGAATTGATCAACAAGGCCCTGTACAGGCAAAAAGGCAAAGGCCGGCAATCACTCAACCCGGATGGCAGTAAACAGCGGGCCGGACAGTCAATCAAGCATGCCCAAGGCGCCAAGGAGCCTTGGCTGCTGGCGTCCAACCTGCCGAAAGCCCGTCACCATAGCAAGCAGGTCGTCGCCATCTATAGGCAGCGCATGCAAATTGAAGAAGGCTTCCGGGACATGAAGTCTGCCCAACTCGGATTGGGCTTCGAGAACAGCAGAAGCACCAAGCCTGCTCGCATCAGCATCCTGCTGTTGCTCTCGACCCTGGCCTCGCTGGTGTTGGTGCTGCTCGGACTCACCATGACGGTAGGCAATCAGCACGGCCGCTTCCAGGCCAACACGGTGAAGAAAAAACGCGCGTTGTCTTTCCATACCCTGGGACTTCGAGCCGTCAGCAAGGGCCTCAAATTCACGAAAAGGCAGTGGCAAAAAGCCCTCGTTCGCTACCGCGAGCTGCTACATGCAACAAGCTACGAGCAGGCATGGAATTAATTTTGTGGGGATCCCTCAGGTTCTGACCCCTTTTATAGTCTTGTCCCAGGTGTATGTGAAAACCTGAATAAATGGGTTCTGACCCCTTTTATACTGTAAAGCGACAGAAAGTAGGCAAAGAGCGCTCCCCCTAATCGCATCCAGCTCGCAGACAAGCTGCTCGCGTTCGCCAGCTAAAATGGGGCCACCGGCCCCATTTCTTAACGCGCTCACCCCTTCGGGTTCCCTCGGTTCCGTTCGCTTACCGCTGTACGTCACTGACGCGGTTCCCTCCGCGCAGTGACTCCCTCGGCGTCCTGCCTCGGTCCAGCTCACGCTCACTTCACCTCGGCTGCTCATAAGGGGCCAGACTTGGCCGCCTTGCGGCCATCAGCAGTGTAGGGTGGGTTAGCGAAGCGTAACCCACCGAATACCCAAGATAGTCATCTGACAAGCCTGAGTTGCTAGCCATCTGTGGCGGCTCATTCCGGCCATTAGGCGATGGTTGCATTGCACCGCCCAGGCACTTAATCTGGTGCTAATTCAGGGACGAGACCATAACCCGCCAGGGTGATATTGCAAAGATGCGATTACGCTGCAAATCCGTATCTCCATCCAATGATATCCCTTCCCGGCCTAGCATTACGCTCGTCTTGTCCCAGGCGTATGTGAAAACCTGAACAAATGGGTTCTGACCCTGAGGCATCCCCACGAATAGTCTTTTAATTTCAGCTGGTTATCAATAATGGCGGGAACATTCATGGCGTTTGGTGATCAGATCAATCGCCAAAAATCACTAACCAAAAAACGCCATGAATGTACGCACTATCTTGACCAACATCGTGACGCTTGTCACACCCAAAATGCACAAAACTCGCCGAAAGGCAGTGATGGACTGTGTGTTGAGCCTGGCCGGTGGCAGCGCTGCCACGGTGACCAGCATCGGTCGCGGCATCGAGTCGAAAGCCTTCGAGAAACACAACATCAAGCGCGCCGATCGGCTGCTTTCAAATTCCCACTTGCAGCGAGAACAGCTGGTTGTTTATGCCGCCATCTGCCGGCTTTTCTGCTGTACCAAGCGCCCCGTGATCGCCGTCGATTGGTCGGATCTGGATAGGGTCAAAGGCCACTTCCTGCTGCGGGCGGCCATGACGCTGGATGGTCGCCCCATCACCCTCTACCAGGAAGTGCATCCGCTTAGCACCAAAGAGAAACCCGCCGTGCATGCGCGTTTTCTGTCCATCCTGTCGGCCATGCTGCCACCGGGTTGCCAGCCCATTATCGTCACCGATGCCGGCTTCAAGTCTCCCTGGTTCAGGCAGGTCGAGGCGCTTGGATGGCATTTTGTCGGGCGCGTTCGCAAACCCAATTTCTACTCACTTGACCAAGGCGACACCTGGCAGTGCATCAGCCACCTCTATGGCCAGGCTTCACAACGTCCCAAGCGATGCGATGGTCTGCTGGCCCGCTACAAGCCGTTCGCCTGCACCCTGACCCTGTACAGGCAAAAAGGCAAAGGCCGGCAATCACTCAACCCGGATGGCAGTAAACAGCGGGCCGGACAGTCAATCAAGCATGCCCAAGGCGCCAAGGAGCCTTGGCTGCTGGCGTCCAACCTGCCGAAAGCCCGTCACCATAGCAAGCAGGTCGTCGCCATCTATAGGCAGCGCATGCAAATTGAAGAAGGCTTCCGGGACATGAAGTCTGCCCAACTCGGATTGGGCTTCGAGAACAGCAGAAGCACCAAGCCTGCTCGCATCAGCATCCTGCTGTTGCTCTCGACCCTGGCCTCGCTGGTGTTGGTGCTGCTCGGACTCACCATGACGGTAGGCAATCAGCACGGCCGCTTCCAGGCCAACACGGTGAAGAAAAAACGCGCGTTGTCTTTCCATACCCTGGGGCTTCGAGCCGTCAGCAAGGGCCTCAAATTCACGAAAAGGCAGTGGCAAAAAGCCCTCGTTCGCTACCGCGAGCTGCTACATGCAACAAGCTACGAGCAGGCATGGAATTAATTTTGTGGGGATCCCTCAGGTTCTGACCCCTTTTATTTCTTTTATTTCGCTGACCCCTTTTATTTCGTGCTTTTATTTCGAGCCTCACCCTGCCTCGGTCAAGATGGATGTCCTCTTCACTTTCTGCTGATCCAGTTACAAAGATTAAAAGCAAATGGAATGGATGGGGTTATATTTCTTTTAATGGCTATGAAATAGTCCATTAGTCTTTTGTTTTAAGGCACTGTATAGCCAACGCCCATATTTCTAGATGCACTAATCGGCCTTTTGCATCTGTTACTATTGCTTTCTCTTCTGGATCTTCGCTATCGAAAAATTCAAGGTATGTGAGCATGGATTCTTCTTCATCAAAAACATGTTCAGAGCCATCTTCAAGAAACCTGACCTTTATTGGGTATTCAGGTGTGTAATCTTCCATTGTCACCATCCGGTTCATACGGTCAATGTAACTTGATCATATTAAAATAAATAGGGTCCGATCCCTTATACTTGAATGCGAGAACTGAAGTCACCTGAAAAATCTGAATACTCAACAAAAACCCGGCCTAGGCCGGGTTTTTTTATCTTCACCAGAAACGCTTACAGGTCGAAGTCGTCCAGGTCGTCCAGGTCGACGTTGGCGTCGATCTGGCCCACCAGGTAGGAGCTGATCTCGGACTCCTGGGGCGCCACCTGGACGTTGTCCGACACCAGCCAGGCGTTGATCCAGGGGATGGGGTTGGAGGTGGTGCCGAAGGCCGGCTCCAGCCCCACGGCGGCCATGCGCACGTTGGTGATGTATTCCACGTACTGGCTGAGGATGGACTCGTTGAGGCCGATCATGGAGCCGTCCTTGAACAGGTACTTGGCCCAGGCCTTTTCCTGCTCGGCGGCGCGCCTGAACAGCTCCTCGCACTCGGCTTTGGAATCCAAGGCGATCTGCGCCCATTCGGCGCCTTCCTTGCCGTCGCGCATCAGGTTGAGGATGTGCTGGGTGCCGCTGAGGTGCAGGGCCTCGTCGCGGGCGATGAACTTGATGATCTTGGCATTGCCTTCCATCAGCTTGCGCTCGGCAAAGGCGAAGGAGCAGGCAAAGGAGACGTAGAAGCGGATGGCCTCCAGGGCGTTGACGGCCATCATGCACAGGTACAGCTTCTTCTTGAGCACCGGCAGGGTGACGGTCATCTGCTCGCCGTCCACCATATGGGTGCCTTCGCCGTGCAGCTGCCACAGCTGGGTGTGCAGGATGAGGTCGTCGTAGTAGCCGGCGATTTCATCGGCGCGCTTCTGGATCTCCTCGTTGACCACGATGTCGTCGAACACCACGGACGGATCCGCCACTATGTTGCGGATGATGTGGGTGTAGGAGCGGGAGTGGATGGTCTCGGAGAAGGACCAGGTCTCGATCCAGGTTTCCAGCTCGGGGATGGATACCAGCGGCAGCAGGGCCACGTTGGGGCTGCGGCCCTGGATGGAGTCCAGCAGCGTCTGGTACTTCAGGTTCGACAGGAAGATGTGCTTCTCGTGCTCGGGCAGGGCGTTGAAGTCGACGCGGTCCTTGGACACGTCCACTTCTTCCGGGCGCCAGAAGAAGGACAGCTGCTTCTCGATGAGCTTTTCGAAGACTTCGTATTTCTGCTGGTCGTAGCGGGCCACGTTGACCGGCTGGCCGAAGAACATGGGTTCGGCCAGGGCATCATTGTTGATTCGACTGAAAGTGGTGTAACGCATCTTATCCTCAACGGTAAAAAGGGGCCTGGCGGCCCCTGATTTCCTTAAATCTTACAGGCACCGCCGGCGCAGCCGTCGTCTTCCTCGACCATCACTTCGGTCGCGCCTGTGCTGGCCTTGGCCTTGAGATCGGTCTGGGCGTCTGCCGCACCGTCACGGGTGTTGTGATAGTACAGGGTCTTCACGCCCAGCTTATAGGCGGTGAGCAGATCCTTGATCATGGTCTGCATGGGCACCTTGGAACCGGGGAACTTGGCCGGATCGTAGTTGGTGTTGGCGCTGATGGCCTGGTCCACGAACTTCTGCATGATGCCGACCAGCTGCAGGTAGCCGTCGTTGTTGGGGATGTCCCACAGCAGCTCGTAGGCGTCCTTGAGCTCCTCGTAGTCCGGCACCACCTGGCGCAGGATACCGTCCTTGGAGGCCTTGACCGAGATGTGGCCACGGGGCGGCTCGATGCCGTTGGTGGCGTTGGACATCTGGGAGCTGGTCTCGGACGGCATCAGCGCGGTCAGGGTGGAGTTGCGCAGGCCGTGCTCGACGATGTCCTTGCGCAGGCTCTCCCAGTCCAGGTGCAGCGGCTCATCGACAATCTTGTCCAGATCCTTCTTGTAGGTGTCGATGGGCAGCAGGCCCTTGGCGTAGGTGGTTTCGTCGAACATGGGGCAGGCGCCCCTTTCCTTGGCCAGCTCCATGGAGGCCTTCAGCAGGTAGTACTGGATGGCCTCGAAGGTCTTGTGGGTCAGGTTGTTGGCGGAGCCATCGGAGTAGCGCACGCCGTTCTTGGCCAGGTAGTAGGCGAAGTTGATCACGCCCACGCCCAAGGTGCGGCGACCCATGGTGGCGATGTGGGCGGCCTTGACCGGGTAGTCCTGGTAGTCCAGCAGGGCGTCCAGGGCACGCACGGCCAGCTCGCCCAGCTCTTCCAGCTCGGAAAGGTCGCTGATGGCGCCCAGGTTGAAGGCGCTCAGGGTGCAGAGGGCGATTTCGCCGGACTCGTCGTTGATGTCTTCCAGCGGCTTGGTCGGCAGGGCGATTTCCAGGCACAGGTTGGACTGGCGCACCGGCGCCACTTCGGGGTCGAAGGGGCTGTGGGTGTTGCAGTGGTCCACGTTCTGCACGTAGATGCGGCCGGTGGAGGCACGCTCGGACAGCAGCAGGGAGAACAGCTCCACGGCCTTGATGGTCTTCTTGCGGATGGACTCGTCCTGCTCGTACTTGGCGTACAGCTCCTCGAACTTGGCCTGGTCGGCGAAGAAGGCGTCGTACAGGCCCGGTACGTCGGAGGGGCTGAACAGGGTGATGTCGCCGCCCTTGATCAGGCGCTGGTACATCAGGCGGTTGATCTGCACGCCGTAGTCCATGTGGCGGACCCGGTTTTCCTCAACGCCGCGGTTGTTCTTCAGCACCAGCAGGGATTCCACTTCCAGGTGCCACATGGGGTAGAAGAGGGTGGCGGCACCGCCGCGCACGCCGCCCTGGGAGCAGGACTTCACCGCGGTCTGGAAGTGCTTGTAGAAGGGGATACAGCCGGTGTGGAAGGCCTCGCCGCCGCGGATGGGGCTGCCCAGGGCGCGCAGGCGGCCGGCATTGATGCCGATGCCCGCACGCTGGGAGACGTAACGGACGATGGCGGACGCGGTGGCGTTGATGGAATCCAGGGAGTCGCCGGTCTCGATCAGCACGCAGGAGCTGAACTGACGGGTCGGGGTGCGCACGCCGCTCATGATGGGCGTGGGCAGGGAGATCTTGAAGGTGGAGACGGCGTCGTAGAAGCGGCGCACGTAGTCCAGGCGGCTCTCACGGGGATAGCTGGCGAACAGGCAGGCGCCGACCAGCATGTACAGCATCTGGGCAGATTCGTAGATCTCGCCGGTGACGCGGTTCTGCACCAGGTACTTGCCTTCCAGCTGCTTGACCGCCGCGTAGGAGAAGTTGAGGTCGCGGCTGTGGTCGATGAAGCCATTCATGGCGTCGTAGTCGGCCTCACAGTAGTCCTCCAGCAGGTGCTCGGCGTACTTGCCCATGTCGACCATCTTCTTGACGTGAGCAAGCAGGTGCGGCGGCTCGAACTGGCCGTAGGCCTTCTTGCGCAGGTGGAAGATGGCCAGGCGGGCGGCCAGGTACTGGTAGTCCGGGGCTTCGTCGGAGATCAGATCGGCGGCGGCCTTGATCAGGGTCTCGTGGATGTCGGCGGTCTTGATGCCTTCGTAGAACTGGATCTGGGCACGCAGTTCCACTTGCGAGACCGAGACATTGTTGAGGCCTTCAGCAGCCCAGGTTACCACGCGGTGGATCTTGTCCAGGTCGATAGCTTCCTGTTGACCACAACGCTTGGTGACAAGGAGGTTTTGATTCATGAATGAATACCTTAGGTTGCGCTTTCCCTGTAGGCCCCCGGTAATGCTGGACCCGGATGGGCCTTGTGTGTCGACAGCCTGTGACACACAAGATGTGGGGTGTTTCTTTTGATGGGGTACAAGATAGTGAGGTTTGGTGGTCCTTGCAAGCCAATGGGCCTGTGGACAAATTGGGGGTATTTCGGGACGTTAGTGTTTACTCACCCAGGCCTGTTTTACCCCTTTGGATTTGCGAAAAAGCAAGCCTTGATTCTGCATTTGGAGATTTTTTTTGCTGGCGAATGCCTAGCCAGCCAGCTGACCGTTTTCGCACCAATCGAGCAGCTGCACCGGGTGTGCCAGCACCGCCTGGGCTGGCCACTTGGGGTGGCTGTCGTCCACATAACCCCAGCTGGCCACCAGGCCGGTCATGCCGGCGTCGCGGGCCGCTTCCATGTCGGTGACGGCGTCGCCCAGGTACAGGCAGTGCTCCGGGGCTACACCCAGCTGCCTGGCCGCGTGCAGCAGCGGCGAGGGGTGGGGCTTGCGCTCGGCCAGGGTGTCGCCGCAGACCAGGGCGGCGCAGGCGGCCAGCTCGGTGTAGTTGGGCAGGGCCGCCTCGGTGAGGTGGGTGACCTTGTTGGTGACGATGCCCCAGGGGATGCCGGCGCCGTCCAGGGTGGCGATGAGCTCGGCAACGCCCTGGAACAGGCGGGTCTCCAGGGCGATGTCGCGCAGGTAGGCGGCCCAGAAGGCCTCGCGCAGTGCCTGGCGCTCGAAGGCGCCCTCGCCGAAGGCCAGGGTCAGCAGGCTCTTGGTGCCGTGGGTGGCGTGGGGACGCACCGCCGCCAGGCTCAGCGGCGCGCGGCCGTGGTCGGCCAGCACTTCGTTGAGGGCCCGGCGCAGGTCCGGGGCCGTGTCCAGCAATGTGCCGTCGAGGTCGAAGAGGACTGCCTTGCTCATACTGCTCTCTTTTATGCGGGCTTGCGACAGGCCACCAGGTAGTTCACGTCTACCTTGTGGCTGCGTTCGAACTGGCCGGTGAGGGGGTTGAAGCTCAGGCCCACCGCCTTTTCGCAGATCAGGCCGGCCTTGTCGCACATGGCCATCAGTTCGCCGGGCTTGATGAACTTCTGGAATTCGTGGGTGCCCCTGGGCAGCCAGCGCATCACGGTTTCGGCGCCGAAGATGGCCAGCAGCCAGGCCTTGGGGGTGCGATTGAGGGTGGAGAACACCAGCGGCGCGCCGGGCTTGGCCAGGCGGGCGCAGGCGTCGATGACCGACTGGGGATCCGGCACGTGCTCCAGCATCTCCATGCAGGTGACCAGGTCGAACTGGCCGGGCCTTTCCTCGGCCAGGCCCTCGGCGGTGATCTGCCGGTAGTCGAGTTTGACGCCCATCTGTTCGGCGTGCAGGCGGGCCACCTTCAGGGGCTCGGCGCCCATGTCGATGCCGGTGACCTCGGCGCCCAGGCGGGCCATGCTCTCGGCCAGGATGCCGCCGCCGCAGCCCACGTCCACGGTGACCTTGCCGGCCAGGCCCTCGGCCCTTTCTTCCACAAAGGCCAGGCGCAGGGGGTTGATCTGGTGCAGGGGCTTGAACTCCCCCTCCAGATCCCACCAGCTGTGGGCCATGGCTTCGAATTTGGCGATCTCCGCCTGGTCAACATTGTCGGTCACGTGCAACTTCCCGGTTCAGGGGGCCCTAAGGGGGCCTTTGTACAAACTTGAGGGGCCATTATAGCGCCGTGGCGCCACCCTGGTAGTTTTTCCGACCCCGCCACAAGGGCTTCAGCTCAGGTGGTTTTCATGGTCAAAAGGTGCCGTTATGGTAATATGACTCTCCTTTAGTGGATGAATTTCGCAAAATCGAAATAGGGACGACCTTCCATGAGCGATCTGGCCAGAGAAATTGTGCCAGTCAACATCGAGGACGAGCTGAAGAGCTCCTACCTGGATTACGCCATGAGTGTCATCGTCGGCCGGGCCCTGCCTGACGTCCGCGATGGTCTCAAGCCCGTGCACAGGCGTGTGCTTTTCGCCATGCACGAGCTGGGCAACGACTGGAACAAACCTTACAAGAAATCGGCCCGTGTTGTCGGTGACGTGATCGGTAAATATCACCCCCATGGTGACTCCGCGGTCTACGACACCATTGTCCGCATGGCCCAGCCTTTCTCCATGCGCTACACCCTGGTCGACGGTCAGGGCAACTTCGGCTCCGTCGACGGCGACTCCGCCGCCGCCATGCGTTATACGGAAGTGCGCATGGACAAGATCGCCCACGAGCTGCTGGCCGATCTGGAAAAGGAAACCGTGGACTACGTGCCCAACTACGACGGCACGGAGCAGATCCCCGAGGTGCTGCCCACCAAGGTGCCGAACCTGCTGGTCAACGGCTCCGCCGGTATTGCCGTGGGCATGGCCACCAACATCCCGCCCCATAACCTGAGGGAAGTGGTCGGTGGCTGTGTGGCGCTGATCGACAATCCCGAGCTGGATATCGACGGCCTGATGGAATACATCCCGGGCCCGGATTTCCCGACCCAGGGCATCATCAACGGCCGCCAGGGCATCATCGACGCCTACAAGACCGGTCGCGGCAAGATCTACATCCGCGCCAAGGCCGAGGTCGAGACCAATGAAGACAATGGTCGCGACACCATCATCATCACCGAGATCCCCTACCAGGTGAACAAGGCCAGGCTGATCGAGAAGATCGCCGAACTGGTCAAGGAAAAGAAGGTAGAAGGCATCTCCGCCCTGCGCGACGAGTCCGACAAGGACGGCATGCGCGTGGTCATCGAGCTCAAGCGCGGTGAAGCCGGCGAAGTGGTGCTCAACAAGCTGTACGCCCTGACCCAGCTGCAGACCGTGTTCGGTATCAACATGGTGGCCCTGGACGAAGGCCAGCCGCGCATCTTCAACCTCAAGGATGCCCTGGAGTGCTTCATCAACCACCGCCGCGAGGTGGTGACCCGCAGGACCATTTTCGAACTGCGCAAGGCCCGCGAGCGCGCCCACATCCTGGAGGGCCTGGCCATCGCCCTGGCCAACATCGACCCGGTCATCGAGCTGATCCGTCGCTCCCCGACCCCGGCCGAAGCCAAGGCCGGCCTGGTCAGCACCCCCTGGGAGCTGGGCAACGTGGCGGCCATGCTGGAAGGCGCCGGTGTCCATGCCGCCCGTCCCGAGGGCCTGGAAGCCGAGTTCGGCATCCGCGACGGCAAGTACTTCCTGACCGAGGTACAGGCCCAGGCCATCCTGGATCTGCGCCTGCACAAGCTGACCGGTCTCGAGCACGAGAAGATCCTCGACGAGTACAAGGGCCTGCTGGACATCATCAAGGAGCTGCTGCACATCCTGGGCAGCCCGGTGCGCCTGATGGAAGTGATCCGCGAGGAGCTGGTGATGGTTGCCGAGCAGTTCGGCGACGACCGCAAGACCGAGATCAGCAACGCCAGCCACGACATTTCCATCGAAGATCTGATCAACGAGGAAGACGTGGTGGTGACCCTGTCCCACGAGGGTTACGTCAAGTACCAGCCCCTGTCCGACTACGAGGCTCAGCGCCGCGGCGGCAAGGGCAAGTCCGCCACCAAGATGAAGGACGAGGACTTCGTGGAGCGCCTGCTGGTGGCCAACACCCACGACACCATCCTCTGCTTCTCCAGCCGTGGCCGCCTGTACTGGCTCAAGGTGTATCAGCTGCCCCTGGCCAGCCGCGCCGCCCGTGGCCGCCCCATCATCAACCTGCTGCCCCTGGAAGAGGACGAGCGCATCACCGCCATACTGCCGGTGCGCGAGTACGAGGAAGGCAAGTTCATCTTCATGGCCACCGCCAACGGTACCGTCAAGAAGACCGCCCTTACCGAGTACAGCCGTCCCCGCTCCAGCGGCATCATCGCCGTCAACCTCAACGAGGGTGACAGCCTGATCGGCGTGACCCTCACCGACGGCAACTCCGAGGTGATGCTGTTCTCCGACGAAGGCAAGGTGGTGCGCTTCGAGGAAGGCCAGGTTCGCGCCATGGGCCGCGGTGCCACCGGCGTGCGCGGCATCAACCTGGAAGACGACCAGAAGGTGGTCTCCATGGTGGTGCCCCAGGGCGAGGGCGATATCCTTACCGTCACCGAGAACGGCTACGGCAAGCGCACCAGCCTGGAGGAATACCCGACCAAGAGCCGGGCCACCAAGGGCGTGGTCTCCATCAAGGTCAGCGAGCGCAACGGCAAGGTGGTCGGCGCCGTCCAGGTGGAGGAAAGCGACGAGATCATGCTGATCTCCAACAAGGCCACCCTGGTCCGCACCCGGGTCAGCGAGGTCTCCCTGGTGGGTCGTAACACCCAGGGCGTGACCATCATCCGCACCGGTAGCGACGAGTCCGTGGTGGGCCTGCAGCGCATCGCCGACGTGGACGAAGAAGACGTGATTGACGCTGACGGCGAGGCGCCGGCAGCAGACAATCAGGAGTAATAAGAGCGGCCTACGGGCCGCTTTTTGTTTATTACCAGGTAACTCATGAACAAGCTGTATAACTTTTGCGCCGGCCCGGCCATGCTGCCGCCGGCGGTGCTGAAACGGGCCCAGGACGAACTGGTCGATTGGCAGGGCCGGGGCGTCTCGGTCATGGAAGTGTCCCACCGGGACAAGCCGTTCCTGGCCACGGCCGCCAAGGCCGAGGCCGATCTGCGCCAGCTGATGGCCATTCCCGACAATTACAAGGTGCTGTTCCTGCAGGGCGGCGGCCGCAGCCAATTCAGCGCCGTGCCCCTGAACCTGCTCAAGGAAGGCGAGCAGGCCGATTACCTGATCACCGGCCAGTGGTCGCGCATGGCCTATGAAGAAGCCAGGCGCTTCCGCGACGTGGCCATCGCCGCCGAAATAGACATGGACGCCAGCCCCATCCGCCTGCCCACCGACATCCAGGTGCGCGACGGCGCCAGGTACCTGCATTACTGCCCCAACGAAACCGTGGACGGCATCGAGATGTTCGAGGAGCCCCAGGTGGACGTGCCGCTGGTGGCGGACATGTCCTCCTGCATCCTGTCCCGGCCCATGGACGTCAGCAAGTACGGCCTGATCTACGCCGGCGCCCAGAAGAACATCGGTCCTTCCGGCCTGGCCGTGGTCATCGTCCGCGAAGATCTGCTCCGTGACGATGTGGTGGTGCCCTGCATCTGGGACTATAAGCGCCAGGCCGACGAGAACTCCATGGTCAACACCCCGCCCACCTTCGCCTGGTACCTGGCCGGTGTGGTGTTCGAGTGGCTGCTGGAGCAGGGCGGCGTGGAGGCCATGGGCAGGCACAATGCTGCCAAGGCCGAGCTGCTTTACGGCGCCATAGACGGCTCCGACTTCTACCGGAACAAGGTCGACCCCGGCTGCCGCTCGCAGATGAACGTGGTCTGGCAGCTGGTGGACGACAGCCTCAACGAGGCCTTCCTGGCCGAGGCCGAAGCGCGTGGCCTGCTGGCCCTCAAGGGCCACCGCTTCGTCGGCGGCATGCGCGCCTCCATGTACAACGCCATGCCGCTGGCAGGTGCCCAGGCCCTGGTGGCCTTCATGGAGGATTTCGCCCGCCGCCATGGCTGAATCCCTGGATGAGCTGAGGGGGCGCATCGACGCCCTGGACCAACAACTGCTGGCGCTGATCAAGGCGCGCCGGCAGCTGGCCAGGACCATAGGCACCCTCAAGAGCGGCGCCATCTTTGCCCCGGAGCGGGAATACCAGCTGGTGGAGGCGCGCATCGACGAGGAGCCGGAACTGCCGGCCGATTTCGTGCGCCGCCTGTGCCGGGATCTCATCTCGTTGTGCCGGGGCAGCCAGGGTCGCTTCCAGGTGGCCATCCAAGCCGGCCAGGAGGGCCTGCTCCATGCCCTGCTGGGCCAGGCCACCGGAGCCCACTGCTGCGCCGATCCCCTTGAGGCGCTTGCCGCCGGCCAGGCCCAGGCGGCGCTGCTGGCCGGCAACCTGCCGGAGGAACTGCAGGGCATGCAGCCCGTCGCCCTGGCCCGCCAGGGCGACGATTATCTTTATCTGCTGACCCCCCAGGGTGCCCGCGCCGGCAGCCATATCATTGGCCGTGGCCCTAAGCCGGCCGAAGCAGAAAACCTGGGTAACGGCTATTGGCTCGAGGCCGCCGGCCATGGTAAAGATGAGGGTTCGCGGCCGGATGGACATCCGTATTGGCCCCTGAGCCTCTGGCCTCTTTCCCTGTAGCCCAAGATCTGATCACAGCGCCATGCAGAAACTGACCCTAGACCCCCGAAGTGACGCCCGGGGCGAGCTTGCCGTTCCCGGCTCCAAGTCCCTGTCCAACCGCGCCCTGCTGCTGGCGGCCATGGCCGACGGCCAGACCCGCCTCGACAACCTGCTCGATGCCGACGACATCCGCCATATGCGCCATGCCCTGGGCGCCCTGGGCATGCCGGTGGCGGTCGAAGGAGAGCAGGCCCTGGTGAGCGGCCCCTGGCGCCCCCAGAGCCCGAGCCAGCCGCTGTTCCTCGGTAATGCCGGCACCGCCATGCGGCCTTTGGCGGCGGCCCTGGCCCTGACCCCGGGGGAATACGAGCTGACCGGGGAGCCGCGCATGTACGAGCGGCCCATCGGCGATCTGGTGGAGGCGCTGCGCCAGCTGGGGGCGGACATCCACTACCTGGGCGAGCAGGGCTATCCGCCGCTGCGCATTCACGGCAAGCGCCTCAAGGGCGGCCTGGTCCGGGTCAGTGGTGCCCTGTCCAGCCAGTTCCTGTCGGCCCTGCTGATGGCGGCGCCGCTGTGCGAGGGCGAGGTGACCATAGAGGTGACCGGCGAGCTGGTGTCCAAGCCCTATGTGGCGCTGACCCTGGGGCTGATGGCCCTCTTCGGCGTGGAGGTGGCGCGGCCCAGCGAGGCGCGCTTCGTGATCCCGGCCGGCAGTGCCTACCGGAGCCCGGGCCGTTACCTGGTCGAAGGGGATGCCTCCTCGGCCTCCTATTTCCTGGCCGCCGGCGCCATCGCCGGCGAGGTGCGCCTCAAGGGCATCTACCAAGGCATGCTCCAGGGCGACGTGGCCTTTGCCGAGGCCCTGGCGGCCATGGGCGCCGAGGTGAGCTGGGAGGAAGACGCCGTCACCGTCAAAAAGGGCCGGCTCAAGGGCATCGACATCGACGCCAATGCCATTCCGGACGCGGCCATGACCCTGGCCACCACGGCGCTGTTTGCCGAGGGCGACACGGTGATCCGCAACATCTACAACTGGCGCCTCAAGGAAACCGACCGCCTGGCCGCCATGGCCGCCGAGCTTGCCAAGGTGGGCGCCGAGGTGGAAGAGGGCAGGGACTTTATCCGCATCCGGCCACCGAAAGTGCTTCGCCACGGTGAGATCGAAACCTACAACGACCACCGCATGGCCATGTGTTTTGCCCTCTGCGCCTTCGGCGAGGCGGGCATCACCATCCTGGATCCGGACTGCACCCACAAGACCTTCCCGGACTTCTTCGAGCGTTTCGAGGCGATCAGTTCAGGAAAGGGAAACAAAAATCCCCTATAATGCCGCCCCGACGCCTGCCGGCCCGGAGCCGGCATCCGTAATTTTGGGAGGAAACTATGGCGGAAAACGTCCCTGTCATCACCGTTGATGGACCCAGCGGTGTGGGCAAAGGCACCCTCTGTCAGCACCTGGCCAACCGCCTGGGCTGGCACCTGCTCGACTCCGGTGCCATCTACCGGGTACTGGCCCTGGCCGCCCTGCACCACGAGGTGCCGGTCGACGACGAAGAGGCCCTGGTACCCCTGGCTGCCCATCTGGACGTGCAGTTTCTCAGCCAAGACGGCGAGATCCAGGTGATCCTGGAAGGCGAAGACGTCAGCCGCAGCATCCGCACCCAGGACGTGGCCAATGCCGCCTCCAAGGTGGCAGCCCTGCCCCGGGTCCGCGAGGCCCTGCTGCGCCGTCAGCGCGCCTTCAAGGCGGCCCCCGGCCTGGTGGCCGACGGTCGCGACATGGGCACTGTGGTGTTCACCAAGGCCCCGGTCAAACTGTTCCTGACCGCCAGCGCCGAAGTGCGGGCCCAGCGCCGCTTCGATCAGTTGCTGGCATCCGGGCAGGATGTTAATATTGATCGTCTTTTAACCGAGATCCGTGAGCGTGACGAGCGCGATAGCAATCGCACCGTGGCGCCACTCAAGCCGGCCGAGGACGCTGTGGTCATCGACACCAGTGAACTCAACATCGAGCAGGTGCTCGAGTCGGCCTGGCAAACGGTCAGCGCCCGCATCCCGGGCCTGGCGTAAACTGGTTTCTGCTTCAGGGACGGAGCGGAAGAAACTAACAACCCCGTGTCGGCCGGATTGCCACATGGTTTTGTTTATTTAAGACATAGACACATGACTGAATCATTTGCTCAACTGTTCGAAGAAAGCCTCAAGGAAATCGAAACTCGCCCGGGTTCCATCGTCAAGGGTACCGTCGTTGCCATCGAAAACGGCATCGTCCTGGTTGACGCTGGCCTGAAATCCGAGTCCGCGATCCCTGCCGAGCAGTTCAAAGACAACGCCGGTGAGCTGACCGTTGCCGTTGGCGATCAGGTTGACGTGGCCCTGGACACCGTTGAAGACGGTTTCGGTGAGACCATCCTGTCCCGCGAAAAAGCCAAGCGCTACGAAGCCTGGCTGGTCCTGGAAAAAGCTTACGAGAACGACGAAGCCGTTATCGGTGTCATCAACGGCAAGGTCAAGGGTGGCTTCACCGTAGACCTGGCCGGTATCCGTGCCTTCCTGCCCGGTTCCCTGGTTGACATCCGTCCGGTTCGCGACACTGCCCACCTGGAAGGCAAGGACCTGGAATTCAAGGTCATCAAGCTGGACCAGAAGCGCAACAACGTCGTTGTTTCTCGCCGTGCCGTTATCGAGTCCGAGAACAATGTTGAGCGCGAGCAGCTGCTGCAAAACCTGCAAGAAGGTATGGAAGTCAAGGGTATCGTTAAGAACCTGACCGACTACGGTGCCTTCGTAGACCTGGGTGGCGTAGACGGCCTGCTGCACATCACCGACATGGCTTGGAAGCGCGTCAAGCACCCGAGCGAAATCGTCAATGTCGGCGATGAAATCACCGTTAAGGTTCTGAAGTTCGACCGCGAGCGTACCCGTGTTTCCCTGGGTCTGAAGCAGCTGGGCGAAGATCCCTGGGTCGCCATCGCCGGTCGTTACCCGGAAGGCACCAAGCTGACCGGTCGCGTGACCAACCTGACCGACTACGGCTGCTTCGTTGAAATCGAAGAAGGCGTTGAAGGCCTGGTACACGTTTCCGAAATGGACTGGACCAACAAGAACATCCACCCCTCCAAGGTTGTCAACCTGGGCGACGAAGTGGAAGTCATGGTTCTGGACATCGACGAAGAGCGTCGTCGCATCTCCCTGGGCCTCAAGCAGTGCAAGCAAAACCCCTGGGAAGAGTTTGCCGGCAAGTACAACAAGGGCGATCAGGTTTCCGGTAAGATCAAGTCCATCACCGACTTCGGTATCTTCATCGGCCTGGACGGCGGCATCGACGGTCTGGTTCACCTGTCCGACATCTCTTGGAATGCCTCCGGTGAAGAAGCCGTTCGCGAGTACAAGAAAGGCGAAGAAATCACCGCCGTTGTACTGCAGGTGGACGCCGAGCGCGAGCGCATCTCCCTGGGCGTGAAGCAGCTGGAAGCCGACCCGTTCAACGACTTCCTGAGCGACAACAAGAAAGGTGCTATCGTTAACGGTAAGATCGTTGCTGTTGACGCCAAGGGCGCCACCGTTGACCTGGGTGAAGGTGTTGAAGGTTACATCCGTGCCTCCGATATCGCTCGCGAGCGTATCGAAGACGCTTCCACCGTACTGAGCGAAGGCCAGGACGTTGAAGCCAAGTTCATGGGCGTTGACCGCAAGAACCGCACCATCAGCCTGTCCATCCGCGCCAAGGATGAAGCAGACGAGAAAGAAGCCATCGAGTCCCTGAACCAGCAGGACGAAGGCGCCTTCTCTTCCGCCATGGCTGAAGCCTTCAAGGCTGCCAAGAGCGACGAGTGATAGGGTAGGGGCCCCTGGCCCCTACTGCCCCTTCGCACATTAGGGATAACAGCATGACCAAGTCTGAATTGATTGAGCAGCTTGCCGGCAAGCATACCGACATTTCCGCCAAGGAAGTGGAGCTGGCCATCAAGGAGCTCCTGGAACAGATGGCGCAGACCCTGGAAGAGGGCGAGCGTATCGAGATCCGGGGATTTGGCAGTTTTTCCCTCCATTACCGGGCGCCCCGTACCGGCCGTAACCCCAAGACCGGGGAATCGGTCAGTCTGCCGGCCAAATACGTGCCGCACTTCAAGCCCGGAAAGGAGCTGCGGGAGCGGGTCAATCAGTCCCTTGCGGGCTGAGCCTCAACTCAAATGAAAAAACGGCATGCAATCGCATGCCGTTTTTGTGTGTATGGGGCATTTTGGGCAATAATAGCCGCCTGACTGAACACACAGGAGGTGTGGTGAAAGCGCTCTACAAATTCCTGCGATGGCTGGTCCTGCTGGCACTGTTCGTGCTGATGCTGGCCATTGGCTCCCAAAACCCGGAACCGGTTTCCGTCAATTTCCTGATCGCCCGCCAAACCCTGTCTTTGGGCCATTGGCTGGGTATCGCCTTTGCCATTGGTGCCCTGGTCTCCCTGCTGCTGCTGGGCTCGCTGCTGATGCTGCAAAGGGCCAGAGTGAAGCTGCTGACCCGCAAGCTCAACAAAGCCAAGGGTGCAAGCTGATCCATGGTTGAATTGCTGTTCCTGCTCCTGCCCATTGCCGCCGGTTACGGCTGGTACATGGGGCGCCGTAGCGTCCGCCAGGAGCGGGAAGTGCAGCGCAGTCACCTGTCCAGGCGTTATTTCCAGGGCCTGAATTTCCTGCTTTCCGATCAACCGGACAAGGCCGTCGACCTCTTTATCGACATGCTGGCCGTGGACAGCGAAACCATGGAGACCCACCTGGCTCTGGGCAATCTCTTTCGCCGCCGCGGCGAAGTGGACAGGGCCATCCGCATCCACCAGAACCTGGTGGCCAGACCGTCCCTGTCCCTGGAGGACAGGCGCATGGCCATGCAGGAGCTGGGCGAGGACTTCATGGTCGCCGGCCTGTTCGACCGGGCCGAGAACATCTTCGACGAACTCAAGGACGACAAGGACCACCGCCAGCATGCCCTGGCCCAGCTGCTGAACATCTACCAGGCCACCAAGGACTGGCAGCAGGCCATCGACATCGCCAGGGCCATGGGCAGCGGCGGTGGCGTCTCGGTGAAGCGGGCCTGTGCCCACTTCCACTGCCAGCTGGCGGAGCTGGCCCTGGACAAGGGCGCGACCAAGGACGCCCAGAAGCAATACAGGAAGGCCCTGGAGGTCGACCCTGGCTGTAGCCGGGCCCGACTGGGGATGGCAGGGCTGCTGCGGGACAAGGGCGACAGCCAGGGCGCCCTGGACGTGCTGATCCCTGTGCTGGAGCACGACAGGGACAACCTGACCGAGTGCCTGCCGCTCATCGCCGACAGCTTCGCCCGCCTGGGCGACGAGGACGGCTACCGGGAATTTCTGCAGGAGGCGGTGGCCAAGGGGGCGGGCGCCTCCAGCCTGCTGGCCCTGGCCGACAGGCTGGCGACCAACGCCGGCCTGGAGCAGGCCGAGGCCCTGGTGCTGGACACCATCAAGCGCCAACCGACCCTGAAGGCGTTTCGGCGGCTGATCCAGTACCAGCGCGACCGGCTCAGCGACAGCGCCGCCAAGGAGAGCCTCAACATGCTGGCGGAGCTGGTGGAACAGCAGATCCGCATCCGCCCCGTTTATCGTTGCCGCCAGTGCGGCTTTTCCGCAAATCAACAATATTGGCAATGCCCCAGCTGCAAGAGCTGGGGTCAAATCAAACCCATCCGCGGTCTGGATGGTGAGTAAGGAGTGAATATGCAAAGCCCCGTTATCGTTGCCCTGGATTTTGCCGACAAGGCCAAGGCCCTGGCCCTGGTGGATCGTCTGGAGCCCAGCGCCTGTCGCCTCAAGGTGGGTAAGGAAATGTTCACTCTGTTCGGTCCCGATTTTGTCCGCGAACTGGTGGCGCGGGGCTTCGACGTCTTCCTGGATCTGAAATTCCACGACATCCCCAACACCGTCGCCAAGGCGGTGGCCGCCGCCGCCGAGCTGGGGGTGTGGATGGTCAATGTCCATGCCAGCGGTGGCAGCTGCATGATGAAGGCCGCCAAGGAGGCCCTGGCTACCTATGGCGACAAGGCGCCGTTGCTGATCGCCGTGACCGTGCTGACCTCCATGACCGACGAGGAGCTGGCCGAGCTGGGCGTCGATGCCGACCAGGCCCAGCAGCAGGTGCTGCGCCTGGCCAGACTGGCCAAGGACAGCGGCCTGGATGGCGTGGTCTGTTCCGCCAAGGAAGCCGCCCTGCTCAAGGGCGAGCTGGGCCAGGACTTCAAGCTGGTGACCCCCGGGATCCGTCCGGCGGGCAGTGACGCCGGCGACCAGCGCCGGGTCATGACACCTGTCGATGCCGTCCAGGCTGGTGCCGACTACCTGGTCATGGGCAGGCCCATCACCCAGGCCGATGAGCCGCTGGCGGTGCTCAAGGCGGTCAACGCCTCCCTCAGCTGAACTATACTTTTAGTGAGCTGGGAGTTTGCTCACAAGGAAAAGTCACTGACAGAGGAATGTTGGTATGAAAAGGAGTTTGGTCGGCTGCCTGTTGGCAGCGACAATGCTGATAGCGAGCCCGCTGACGGCGGTAGCCAACTCAACCCAGGAGGCTGCGAAAGCGACTGCTGCGGTTGGCGAGATGCTCAACATCAATTCTGCTTCGGCAGAGGAAATCGCCCGCATTCTCAAGGGCGTCGGAGCGAAAAAGGCAGCGGCTATTGTGGAATACAGGAAGCTCCACGGGCCTTTCAAAAGCCTTGAAGATCTCAAGGAGGTGAAAGGGTTGGGGAATAAGCTCCTGGCCGCGAACGCCGATAAAATTCGCTTCAAGTAACAGGGGGGCCGTCAGGCCCCCCTTCTTGTTGCCACCCAGGGCAGGGCGGCCAGCACTCCCAGCAGGTGGGCCTCGGTGACCACCCTGGCGTCGATCAGCGCCGTAACCTGCGCCGAGCCGCCGGCAAGCTGCTCCCAGAACACCTTGGCGATGACACCGCCCAACAGCCACCAGCCCGTTTGTTCCCCACGCTTGATATCTTCGGCCGCTCCCATCAGCAACAGACCGTGCAGGGCGCCGGACAGGCCCACGTACCATGACAGGTCGGGCAGCCACAGGTAGAGACCCACCGAGATCACCAGGGCCAGATAACCCAGGCGCAGCCACCAGCCAAGGGGGTTGTAGTAGCTGCCGTGCAGCCAGGCGATCAGGCCCAGGCCACCCAGGTTCAAGAGCAGGTGCCAGCCGTTGGTATGCAGCAGGTGGCCGGTCAGCAGCCGCCACAGCTCAAGGCTTTCCAGGCTGCTGCGTTCATAGACCAGCAAACTTTGCCCGCTTTCGGGCAGGATAGCGGCCAATATCGCCACCATGGCGATGGAAAGGGGGCCGTACAGGCGTCGCATTTATCAACACTTCTTCTTACAATGGGCCCCCAGTTTAGGAGGCTTGATGGCAAGAGAGAAGTGCCCCCGCTGCGATCGCGACCAATGGCATTGCATCTGTAGCCTGGTTTCACCGGTGCCGGCGCAAAGTCCGGTGGCCATACTGCAGTTTCCCAAGGAGGCGGCCCACCCCCTGAACACCGCCGCGCTGCTAAAGGCGTCTTTGCCGGACTGCCGAGTCTGGGTGGGGGAGGCCTTCGACGGCGAGCCGGCGGTGGACCACTTCCTGGCGCAAGCGCCGCTGTTGCTGTACCCCAGCGAGGAGGCGCTGCCCCTGGAGGAACTGCCCAGGCAGCCCAGGCCGCTGTTGCTCTTGGACGGCACCTGGAAGAAGGCCTACCGCCTCTACCAGAGCAATCCGGCATTGAAGGGGCTGACCGCCGTCCGGCTGCCCGACGGCGTCCAGGGGCGTTACCGGCTGCGCAAGAGCCCCAAGGCCGAAGGCTTGTCCACCCTGGAGGCGGCCGCCATGGTGCTGGCCCACCTCGAACCCGGCCTGGATGTGGCCCCCCTCTACCAGGCCATGGATGCCATGATAGAGCGCCAGCTTGGCCGCATGCCGGCCGAGCTGCGCCAGCGATACCAACCATAAGGAAAGGCGATGTCACGTCATCAAAGTGAAATCAAGGTTCGGGGCTTCCACCTGGACATCTACCAGCACGTCAATAACGCCCGCTACCTGGAGTTCCTGGAGGAGGCCAGGTGGGCCATGCTCGAGGACAGGGGCGAGCTGGCCTGGTTCCAGGAGCGGGGGCTGGCGTTCGTGATCGTCAACATCAATATCAACTACCGGGCCGCCGCCACCATGGGCCAGACCCTGGTCATCGACACCTGGCTGTCCAAGGTGGGCGAGCGCAGCGGCGTATTCAGCCAGGAGATCCGCCTGCAGGGCACCGAGACGGTCGTGGCCGATGCCGCCATCACCTTCGTCTGCCTGGACCAGAAAACCGGCAAGCCGGTGCCCCTTGAAGGCGAACTGGGCGGCTACCTGGCGCAACAACTGGCGGCCTGAACCGGGCCGCAAATTGCCGCTGGCAATGACCTGACGAAAACGTTACAATGCGCCGCGACCCTACATGAGTGCGGAGCCCGTCATGGAATTTCATGAACCGCATGAGGCGTACTATCAGCTGCAGGAAGAGGTGGCCAGAGAGCTGCCCTACGAGCAGGAAGAAGACGCCTTTATCTGCTAAGTGCAGATCCACTACGTGAAGCAAAAAAGGCAACCGATTTCCCCGGTTGCCTTTTCTTTTTGGGGCTGTCAGCATCACCGTCATTGCCAATGGACGGAGCCTTTCCCGTGCGACTTTCCCCACTGCTGCTGTTTCTTCCCGCCCTGGTGCTGGCCAAGGGCGAAGTCCGCGAGCCGGAAGCGGCCACCGGCCTGAGCGAGCGCCAGGCGGTCACCGGCCAGAAACTGATGATGGCCACCGCCAACCCCCTGGCCACCCAGGCCGGTTTCGAGATGCTCAGCCGCGGTGGCAGCGCCGTGGATGCGGTCATCGCCGCCAACCTGGTACTGACCCTGACCGAGCCGCAATCGTCCGGCATCGGCGGCGGCGCCTTCATGATGATCTGGGATCGGCAACAGCAAAGCCTGAGGATGCTCGATGCCAGGGAGACGGCGCCACGGGCGGCGACCCCGGAGCTGTTCCTGACAGGGGACCAGGCCATGGACTTCTTCGAGGCCCTGGTGGGCGGCCGTTCGGTCGGCGTCCCCGGCCTCATCAAGGGCTTCTGGGAAGCCCACCGTCGCCACGGCAAGCTGCCCTGGCCGGAGCTGTTTGCCCCGGCCATCAGGCTGGCCCTGGAGGGCTTCGAGGTCAGCCCGCGCCTGGCCAAGCTGCTGGCCATCGATCTCAACCCAGGTCTCAGGCAGTCCGAAACCGCCAGGGAGTATTTCTATCCCCATGGCCAGCCGCTCAAGGCCGGCGCCCGGCTCAAGAACCCGGCCTTGGCCGAGAGCCTGCTGGCCATCGCCGAACAGGGCCCCCAGGCCTTCTACGAAGGGCCCCTGGCCGAGACCATGGTCAAGGTGGTGCGTGGCCACAAGGGCAATCCGGGCCTCTTGGCCCTGGCCGATCTCAAGGCCTACCAGCCTCAGTGGCGGGAGGTGCTCTGCAGCCCCTATCGCCAGTACCGCGTCTGCGGCGCGCCGGCCCCGGCCGGCGGCCTGGTGGTGAGCCAGTTGCTGGGACTGCTGGACCGGTTGCCCGCACACAAACTGGCATCCTGGAACGCCGACAGCGTGCATCTGTTCAGCCAGGCCTCCAGGCTGGCCTTTGCCGACCGTAACCGCTACCTGGCCGATCCCGACTTCGTGGAGGTGCCGGCCGAGGCCATGCTGGCCCCCAAATATCTGGACCAGCGCGCCCGCTTGATCACCGACCGGGATGAGCCCAAGGTGGCCGGCGAGCTGCTCAAGCGCCTGGATACGGCCTCGCCGGAGCTGCCCTCCACCAGCCACCTGGTGGCCATAGACGGCGATGGCAATGCCGTGTCCATGACCGCCAGCATCGAGATGGGTTTTGGTTCCACCTTGATGGCCGGGGGCTTTTTGCTCAACAACCAGCTCACCGACTTCAACTTCGTGCCCAGGGTCAATGGCGAGCGGGTGGCCAACCGCGCCCAGGGCGGCAAAAGGCCGCGCAGCTCCATGGCGCCGGTGATGGTGTTCAAGGGCCCGCAGCTCCAGGGCCTGGTGGGCTCGCCCGGGGGCTCGCGGATCATCAACTATGTGGCCAAGACCCTGGTCGGCGTCATCGACGGCGGCCTCGACATCCAGCAGGCCATCAGCCTGCCCAATGTCACCAACCGCAACGACTATACGGCCCTGGAGAAGGGCACGGCCGCCGAGGCCTGGGTGGCGCCGCTCAAGGCCAGGGGCCACCAGATCAAGGTGCAGGATCTCAATTCCGGGATCCAGGGCCTGTGGCGGCTGCCGGACGGCCGCTGGCAGGGTGGGGCTGACCCCCGTCGAGAGGGCATGGTGCTGGCGCAATAGCCTGGGCCCGTCACCGGTCATCTCCCCTGTGTGCGGCTTGGATGAGGGCAGATGGGCCTGTCACATGTTGGTCTTGGTGGTGGCTGCCACTGGTGCACCGAAGCGGTCTTCCAGGCCCTTGACGGGGTAGCAGAGGTACAGCAGGGCCATGCTGCCGCTGCTGCGCCCTTCGATGCCTTTAGTGAGGCGGTGCTGGTCCACTTCGACGAGCGGCGGCTGCCGCTGGCGGTGCTTATCGAGGTGCACCTGCGTACCCATGCCTGTACCTCGGACCATGGCTTGCGCCAGCGGTACCGCAGTGCCATCTATAGTGTCGACAGTGGCCAGGAAGAACGAGCCAGGCAGCTGCTGGCGGCCCTGGCCAGGGGCTTCCCGGCGCCCTTGGTGACCCAGGTGTTGCCCCTGGTGGCCTTCAGGCCGTCACCGCCTAAGTATCAGGGCTATTACCGGCAGGATCCTGACCGTCCCTTCTGCCGCAGCTACATAGAACCTAAGCTGCAGCTGCTGCTCAAGGCGTTTGGGGCCTTCACCAGGCAAAAATAAAGCCGCCCCGAAGGGCGGCTTTTTTGTCATCTGGCGACTTACAGCACCTTGACGATGGCGTCGGTCAGGTAGTCCACGTTGTCGTGGTTGATGCCGGCGATGTTGATGCGGCTGGAGCCGACCATGTAGATGGCGTAGTCGTCCTTGAGCCTGGCCACCTGCTCCGGGCTGATGCCCAGGAAGGAGAACATGCCGTACTGGCGGGTGATGAAGCTGAAGTCCTTCTGGTCCTGCTTGGCGTGCAGCTTGTCCTGCAGCAGCTGGCGGATATCGGCGATGCGGGTGCGCATGGCGTCCAGCTCGTCCTGCCACAGGGCGGTCAGCTCGGGGCTGCCGAGAATGATGTCGACGATGGCGGCGCCGTGGGCGGGGGGCATGGAGTAGATGGAGCGGGCCACGCTCAGCACCACGGAGGAGCAGACATCACGACGCACGGCGCTGTCGGCGATCAGGGTGAAGGCACCGATGCGCTCGCGGTAGAGGCCGAAGTTCTTGGAGCAGGAGCTGGTCAGCAGCACCTCGGGGAGCTCGCTGGCCAGGTGGCGCAGGCCGAAGGCGTCCTCGTCCAGGCCGTCACCGAAGCCCTGGTAGGCCATGTCCAGCAGCGGCGTGAAGCCGCGTTCCACCGCCAGCTCGGCGAAGGCGCGCCACTGCTGCTGGTTGAGGTCGACGCCGCTGGGGTTGTGGCAGCAGGCGTGCACCAGCACCACGTCACCCTTCTCGACCTTGGCCAGGGCCGCCATCATGGCGTCGAAGTCCAGGCTGGAGCTGGCCTTGTCGAAGTAGGGGTATTCCGCCACCTTCAGGCCGGCGGCCTGGAACAGGCCGATATGGTTGGCCCAGGTGGGGGTGGTGACCCAGATGGTGGCATTTGGGTTGCAGCTCTTGATGAACTCGGCGGCCACCCGCAGGGCACCGGTACCGCCCGGGGTGGACACGGTGAACTGGCGTTCCAGGGCCTCGTGCTCGGCGCCCAGCACCAGCCTGGCTATCTTGTCGTTGAAGCCGAGGTCACCGGCCGGGCCTATGTAGGACTTGGTGGTTTCATGTTCGAGGCGGAACTGCTGGGCCTTGTAGACGGATTCCATGATGGGGGTGTCGCCCTTCTCCGTCTTGTAGACGCCAACGCCCAGATCAATCTTGTTGGGGTTGGTGTCGCCATTGTAGGCGGTCAGCAGGCCGAGGATGGGATCGGCGGGCAGGGCTTTCAGGGTCTCAAACATGACTTCAGGTCTCTCCATGGGGGGTGCCCATAGCCTAAGGGATATCGGGCCGAAGGTTAAGCCTTGAACAGGCTTGTTTGGCCTTTTTTCCCGGCGATGCTTTCAGTAAAGTAGCGCGCCATGAGACTGGATAAATTCATTGCCGCCAATTCCGAATTCTCCCGGGCCCAGGTCAAGAAACTGCTGCGCCAGGGGGACGTGACCGTCAATGGCGAAACCGTCGCCGATCCCGGGCTGAAACTGACCGAAACCGACGAGATCTGCCTGTTCGGCGAGCCCATGCGCGAGCAGGGGGCCCGTTACTTCATGCTCCACAAGCCCAGGGATTATGTCTGCTCCACCGACGATCCCGACCACCTGTCGGTGCTCTACCTGCTGGACGAGCAGGAGCGCTACGGCCTGCACATGGCCGGTCGCCTGGATCTGGACACCACCGGCCTGGTGCTGCTCACCGACGACGGCCAGTGGTCACACCGGGTCACCAGCCCCAAGCATGAGTGCCACAAGCGTTACCGGGTCTGGCTGGCCGATCCCTTGCCGGCCGGGGTCGAGCAGCAGTTCCTGGACGGGGTGCAGCTCAAGGGGGAGCGTCATCTCACCAAGCCGGCGACCCTCAAGCGCATTGACGACACCGAGGTGCTGCTGACCATCAGCGAGGGCAAGTACCACCAGGTCAAGCGCATGTTCGCGGCCGTGGGCAACAAGGTGGTGGATCTGCACCGGGAGGCGGTGGGGCCCCTGGAGCTGGATGCCGATCTGGCCGAAGGCCAGTACCGGCCCCTGACCGCCGAGGAAATAGCCCTGTTCTGACAGCAGGGCAAAAAGAAAGGCGCCAGGGGCGCCTCAATGTCATTCAGGGAGTTGGGATGATGGTTGTTACTGAACCAGTTCCAGTTCGCTGAACACGTCGGCAAAGAGCGGACTGGACAGGTAGCGCTCGGCAGAGCTGGGCAGCACAACAACGATTTTCTTGCCGGCGTAGTCTGGATTTTCCGCCAGGCGCTTGGCGACCACCACGGCAGCGCCGGAGGAGATCCCGGCCAGGATGCCTTCTTCCTTCATCAGGCGATGGGCCATCTCCATGGATTCCTCGTTGGTGACCGTCTCCACCCTGTCCACCAGGCTCAGATCCAGGTTGCCGGGGATGAAGCCGGCACCTATGCCCTGGATCTTGTGGGGACCGGGCTGGATGGGCTCGCCGCTCAGGGTCTGGCTGATCACCGGCGAGTCGGCCGGCTCCACGGCCACGGACAGGATGTCCTTGCCCTTGGTCTGCTTGATGTAGCGGCTGACACCGGTGATGGTGCCGCCGGTGCCGACCCCGGCCACGAAGATGTCGATGTCGCCACCCGTGGCTTCCCAGATCTCCGGCCCCGTGGTCTGCTCATGGATGGCCGGGTTGGCCGGGTTGTCGAACTGCTGCAGCAGCACGTACTTGTCCGGATCCGAGTCGGCTATTTCCTTGGCCTTCTGTACGGCGCCGTTCATGCCCTTGGGGCCTTCGGTCAGCACCAGCTTGGCGCCCAGGGCCTTGAGCAGCTTGCGGCGCTCCAGGCTCATGGTTTCGGGCATGGTCAGGGTCAGCGGGTAGCCGCGGGCGGCGGCCACGAAGGCCAGGGCGATGCCGGTGTTGCCGGAGGTGGGCTCGATGATCTCCTTGCCCGGGCCAAGCAGGCCCTTCTCCTCGGCGTCCCAGATCATGGAGGCACCGATACGGCACTTGACCGAGAAGCTGGGGTTGCGGGCCTCGACCTTGGCGTACACCTCGCCGCCGGTGATCCGGTTGAGTTTCACCAGGGGGGTGTTGCCGATGGAGTGGGAGTTGTCACGCAGGATCTGGCTCATGGCAAGGCGGTCCTTAGCTGAAAGTCTTGACCACAAGGTAGCGAAAGGGGCACAAATGAAAAGGATTGATTTGTTATATCCATATAAAAACACCAAGAAATGAGCACTTTAGAACAGGAAGTACAGGAGCAGACGGCCCTGGATGAGTGGCGGGAAGGCAAGGAAACCAGGGCCATAGTGACCCCCTATGCCTTTTCCGTGGACAAGGCACTGCTGGGGCGGACCCTGGCCAAGCCCTGGCAACGGGGCCTGGCCATGGCCCTGGATCTGCTGCTGGTGGCCATGCTCACCGAAGCGTCCGAGGTGCTCATCGCCCTGGTGGCCGCCGTCGCCACCTGGCAAATCGCCAAGCGCCACGATCAGGTGGTGCACCGCTGGGCCAGGGGCCTGCTGCGCTCGGTGGCGGTGGTGATCGTCTTCGGGGTGACAGTGGCCCTGTCGGCCGTTCTCATGGACGAACTCGACGTCCGGCAAGCGGAAAGCGACATCGACAGCTTTGGCCAGGCCGCGGCGCTGTCGGCGGCCTCGGTTCAGTTCGGCCTCTGCAAGGACATGACCTGCGTGCATGGCGGCAGCGCCGATCTGGTGAACACCCTGGCCGAGACCCTGGCCAGCGAGCCCGACAAGGCCAGGGAGCTAGTGCCGGAGCTGGTGGCGGCCCTTGACTGGGCCAGCCCGGCGCAGCGCAGTGAACTGGAAGGGGAGCTGCTCAAGGCGCTGGACAAGGCCCTGGCCAGCCAGGCCGCCGCCGCGCCGGCGGTACCCGAAACACCGGACAAGATCATCACCCTGGACGATGGCGACCAGGCGGAGCAGGAGCCGTCCCTGATCGCCTGGGCCAAGGGCATCATCACCGATCTGGGCCTGGGCCTGTCCTGGGCCGCCCTCTATTTCACCCTCTTCACCACCTGGTGGCGGGGCCGCACCCCGGGCAAGCGGCTGCTGGGGATCCGGGTGGTGCAGCTGGACAATGGCCCCATCACTCTCTGGGGCGCCTTCGGCCGCTACGGCGGCTACGGCGCCGGCCTGGCCACCGGCCTGATGGGCTTTTTGCAGATCCTCTGGGATCCCAACCGCCAGGCCATCCAGGACAAGGTGTCCGGCACTGTGGTGATTCAGGGAAGTGGTCCGATAAGTTATACTGCCGCCACCCAAGCCGAGACAAAGCAAGAGGAAAGGCTGTGAGCGAGATTGTCATCAGCGGTACCGGCCTCTACACGCCACCCAACAGCATCAGCAACGACGAGCTGGTGGCCGCCTTCAACCAGTACGTGGACCTCTACAACGAGGAGAATGCCGCCGCCATCGAGCTGGGCCAGCTGGAGCCCAAGGCCTATTCGTCCAGCGAGTTCATCGAGAAGGCCTCCGGCATCAAGAGCCGCCACGTGGTCAGCAGGGACGGCATCCTGGATCCGGAAGTGATGATGCCGCTCATTCCCGAGCGCAGCAACGACAAGCCGTCGGTGATGGTGGAGATGGCCCTGCACGCCGCCGACGAGGCCCTCAGGCAGGCCGGCCGTCAGCCGGAAGAGGTGGATCTGGTGATCGTTGCCGCCTCCAACATGCAGCGTCCCTATCCGGCCATGGCCGTCGAGCTGCAGCACTTCATGGGCGCCCAGGGCATGGCCTTCGACATGAACGTGGCCTGTTCCTCCGCCACCTTCGGCATCGCCACCGCCGCCAGCCTGGTGCAGGGCGGCCAGGCCCGCCTGGCGCTGGTGGTCAACCCGGAGATCTGCACCGGCCACCTCAACTTCCGTGACCGCGACAGCCATTTCATCTTTGGCGACGCCTGCACCGCCGCCATCGTCGAATTCAAGGACGACAGCCAGGGCCAGCAGCTCTGGGCCATTCGCGGCAGCAGGCTGATCACCGAATTCTCCAACAACATCCGCAACAACGCCGGCTACCTGAACCGCTGCGCCCCCCAGCACCGTTTCGATGACGACAAGCTGTTCATCCAGGAAGGGCGCAAGGTGTTCAAGGAAGTGCTGCCCATGGTCAGCAAGTTGATCGCCGGCGAGCTGGAACGCCAGCAGGTGCCGGCCGACCAGCTCAAGCGGTTGTGGCTGCACCAGGCCAACATCAACATGAACCAGTTCATCGCCAAGAAGGTGCTGGGGGTGGAGCCGACCCAGGACAATGCCCCCATCATCCTCGACGAGTACGCCAACACCTCCTCGGCGGGCTCCATCATCGCCTTCCACAAGTACAAGGACGACCTGAAATCCGGCGATTTCGGGGTGATCTGCTCCTTTGGTGCCGGCTACTCCGCCGGTTGCCTGACCCTGCAAAGGTGCTGAGCGCTTGATGCCCTCCTGACAAAGGCCCCATCCGGGGCCTTTGCCGTTCTTTACCCCCTTAACATTTTGTAAAACATCCCCTGTGGAGGGCCCTGCACCCCTTGGGGTATAAACGCCCCTATACCTTGGGATCACTGGTTCAAGAATAAGGAAACTCACCATGCTCAAAGTGCTGAAGGCTTTGGCCAAGGCATCGCCTGTCCTCATCATTGTCGGCGCCATCGTGGCGACCGTCGTCATGATGTCCATGCGCAAGCCGCCGGAGAAAAAGGACGAGGCCAAGCCGCTGCTGGCGGTGGAAGTGGTCGAGGCCGAGCGCAAGCCGGTGCAGTTCCTGGTTGATTCCCAGGGTACGGTCAGGCCCAAGACCCAGACCACCCTGGTGGCCGAGGTGGCCGGGCGTATCCTGTCGGTGTCCGACAAGTTCCGTGCCGGTGGCCTGGTGGAGCAGGGTGAGGTGCTGGCCCGCATCGACGACGCCGACTACCTGACCGCCCTGCACAGTGCCGAGGCCGAGCTGGCCCGCGCCAAGGCCGGCTACGAGGAAGAGAAGGCCAAGGCGGAAGTGGCGGCCCAGGAGTGGAAGAGCGTTTCCAAGGACAAGGTCACCGACATTGCCCTGCGCAAGCCGCAGCTGGCCCGGGAGGCGGCCCTGGTGCGCAGTGCCGAGGCCAACCTGGACAAGGCCAGGCGCAATCTGGAGCGCACCGTGATCCGTGCCCCCTTCGACGGCCTGGTCCGCGAGCGCCGCATCGATCTGGGCCAGTACGTCAGCCCAGGCACCCAGCTGGGCCTGGTGGACGACACCGCCGTGGCGGAAGTGCGTCTGCCGGTGTCCGACACCGAGCTGGCCTGGCTGGGCCTCAACTCCAGCCAGCCCCGCGGCGTGACCATAGAGCTGCAGTCCGAGGTGGCCGGTGAAACCCACCGCTGGCAGGCCAAGCTGGTGCAGAGCACCGGCGTGCTGGACGAGCAGAGCCGCCTCAGCCAACTGGTGGCGGAAGTGCCGGATCCCTACGGTCGAGACAACGGCGCCTCCGTGCTGCTCAAGTTCGGCACCTTCGTGCAGGCCAGTATCCAGGCCGAACTGACCCGGGATCTGGTGGTGCTGCCCAAGAGCGCCGTGCGCGGCGATCAGGTGGTGGTGCTGGACGAAAACAGGCGCGTCCAGCGTCGTACCGTCCAGGTGGAGCGCACCGACAGCGACTTCGCCTATGTCACCAGCGGCCTGGAGGCCGGCGAGCAGGTGGCGCTGACCCCCATGAGCGATGTCATCGACGGCACCCTGGTGGCCATCCGCGGCGAAGCGCCGTCGTCGGACGTGGCCGAAGGCGACACCCAACTGGCAGTGCGGGGTAAATGATGGACACCCAGAAAGGCTTGATCGCCTGGTTCACCCGCCACTCGGTGGCCGCCAACCTGCTGATGCTGTTTATCATCATCGGTGGCCTGGTGGTGGGTCTTGGCATCCGCAAGGAAATGTTCCCCGAGGTCAACCTGCCCTATGTCTCCATCCAGGTGCCGTACCCAGGCTCGGCGCCCCAGGAGGTGGAAGAGGGCATCATCCTCAAGATCGAGGAGAACATCGAGGACATCGAGGGCATCAAGGAGATCACCTCCAGGGCCAGCGAAGGCATCGGCTCCATCACCGTGGAGGTGGAAAGCGGCTATGACGTCACCGAGCTGCTCAACGAGATCAAGGTGCAGGTGGACGCGGTGCCATCCTTCCCGGAAGATGCCGAGAAGCCCATCATCTATGAGATCCGCCCCGAGCAGCAGGTGATCTGGGTGCAGGTCTATGGCGATCTGGACGAGCGGGCGAGCAAGGAGCTGGCCAAGGAGATCAGCGACGAGATCAAGGCCCTGCCCGGCATCACCAAGGCCGAGGCCCTGGGCACCCGCGGCTACGAGATCGGCATCGAGGTCGCCGAGCACCGGCTGCGCGAGTTCGGCCTGACCCTGGACGACGTGGTACGGGCGGTACGCAGCAGCTCCGTGGATCTGCCCGGCGGCGCCATCAAGTCCAACACAGGTGACATCCTGCTCAGGGTCAAGGGCAAGGCCTACCGCGGCTACGAGTTCGAGAACATCGTGCTGGTGACCCGCCCCGACGGCACCCGGGTGCTGCTGGGCGACGTGGCCGAGGTCCGCGACGGCTTCGTGGAAGAGGACAATTTCGCCCGCTTCAACGGCAAGCCCGGAGTGAGCATTGGCGTGACCGCCGTGGGCGACCAGGACGTGCTGGAGCTGGCCGAGAAGGTCAAGGCCTATGTGGCCAAGAAGAAGGCCGATCTGCCGCCGGGCGTCGAAATCGACCACTGGGGCGATTCCTCCTTCTACCTGCAGGGCCGTTTGGATCTGATGCTGGGCAACATGTGGATGGGGGGCCTGCTGGTGTTCCTGGTGCTGGCCCTGTTCCTGCAGATCCGCCTGGCCTTCTGGGTCATCATCGGCCTGCCCATCTGCTTCCTGGGCGCCCTGCTGTTCATGCCCATGCCCTTCGTGGGCGTGACCATCAACGTCATCAGCCTGTTCGGCTTCATCTTGGTGCTGGGCATAGTGGTGGATGACGCCATCATCATCGGCGAGAGCGTCTATTCGGAGATCGAAAAGAACGGCCACAGCACTGAAAACGTCATTGCCGGTGCCAAGAAGGTGGCCATGCCGGCCACCTTCGGGGTACTGACCACCATCGCCGCCTTCATTCCCATGCTGATGGTGGACGGCTTCCAGGGCGCCATCTTCAAGGCGGTGGCGGCGGTGGTGATCCTCTGCCTTATCTTCTCGCTGATCGAGTCCAAGCTGATCCTGCCGGCCCACCTGGCCCATATGAAGGTCAGCAAGGAACCCGGCAGGGGCGCCTTTGCCCGCTTCAAGGCCGCCTTTACCCGCGGTTACGACAACCTCATCCACAAGCGCTACAAGCCCTTCCTGGAAACCTGTATCAGGCACAGGTACAACACCATGGCGGTGTTCCTGGCCATGATGATCCTGTCGGTGGGCCTGATCATGGGCGGCTTCGTGCGCTGGGTATCCTTCCCCAACATCCCCTCTGACTTCATCAACGGCCGCATCGAGATGGTCAACGGCACGGCCGTGGAGACCACCAACGACACCCTGCAGCGCCTGCAGGAGGCCCTGTGGCGGGTGGACGACCGCCTCTATGAGGAAAGTGGCCAGCGGGTACTCAAGCACTCCTATGTGTGGAACAACTCCAATACCAGTGGTGAGCTGGTGGTGGAGCTGACCAAATCGGAGCTGCGCGACATAGGCGCCTTCGAGCTGGCGGATCTGTGGCGCAAGGAATTCGGCGATCAGCCCGGGGTCAAGACCCTCAAGCTCAACGCCTCCATCGGCAACAATGGCGGCGGTGGCGCCATCGCCTTCCAGCTCCAGGGCAAGGATCTGGACAACCTGACCGCCGCCACCAACGAGCTCAAGGCCAGGCTGGCCACCTATGAGGGCGTGTTCGATATCGAGGACTCCCTGGCCTCCGGCAACCTGGAGATCCGCCTCAAGGTCAAGCCGGAGGCCGAGGCCCTGGGCATCTCGTTGAGCGACCTGGCCCGCCAGGTCCGCCAGGGCTTTTACGGCGCCGAGGCCCAGCGCATCCAGCGCGACGACGAAGAGGTCAAGGTCATGGTGCGCTATCCGCTGGCAGAGCGCCGCTCCATCTCCCACCTGGAGAACATGAGGGTGCGCACCCCCAGCGGCCAGGAAGTGCCGTTCTCGGCCGTGGCCGAGCTGGAAACCGGCGAAGGCTACTCGCGCATCACCCGGGTCGACGGCGTCCGTGCCGTCACCATCAGCGCCGATGCCGACAAGCAGAAGATAGAGCCCTTCAAGGTGATCCAGGAAATCAACAAGGACGTGCTGCCGGGGATCCTGGCCAAGTACCCGGGGGTGAGCTCCCAGGTGCGGGGCGAGGCCCAGGACGAGCAGGAGAACCTGATGCAGCTGGCCCTGGGGGCACTGGCGGCGCTGTTCGTCATCTACGCCCTGATGGCCATTCCCCTCAACTCCTACAGCCAGCCGCTGATCATCATGTCGGTGATCCCCTTCGGCATCATCGGCGCCATTGCCGGTCACCTGCTGCTGGGACTGTCGCTGTCCATGCTGTCGCTGTTCGGCATAGTGGCGCTGAGCGGGGTGGTGGTGAACGACTCGCTGATCATGGTGGACTTCGTCAACAAGGAGCGGGCGGCCGGCGTGCCCATCCGCCAGGCGGTGCTGGATGCCGGCACCAAGCGCTTCAGGGCCATCACCCTGACCTCCCTGACCACCTTCTTCGGGCTGTTGCCCATCGTGCTGGAGAAGAGCCTGCAGGCCCAGATCGTCATCCCCATGGCGGTGTCCCTGGCCTTCGGCATCCTCTTCGCCACCGTCATCACCCTGGTGCTGGTGCCGGCCCTCTATGTCATCCTCGACGACCTGGGCCATCTCAGGCGCCGCTATGTGGGCTGGGTCATGAAGGACTTCAGGGCCGCAGAAGAAAACTGAAGCCAAGCCCCGCTGAAGCGGGGCTTTTTCTTTGGCGGGCCCTTGAAAGGAAACGGTTTGATGTTGCTGGCGAATGGCGGTGCAGGCCTGAATGCTTAAGGATGTGGCGGGAGGCAGTCGTGGTGGCCTGGACTATAGTAAGAGCCATCAAGGCCGCACCCGAGGGGCGGCAGTCCTGCTCAGATAGGGATATCCCATGAGGCTCAAAATCGCCCTGCCGCTTCTCAGCATGTTGCTGCTGTCCTGTGCCCAGCACCAGGGCCTGCTTGGTAGCCGCTGGGTGGATCTCAGCCACGATCTCTCCGAACAGACTCTCTACTGGCCCACCGCTGAGCGCTTCAAGCTGGACACCGTCTTCGAGGGAGCGACCGACAAGGGCTTTTACTATTCGGCCTATCAATTCTGCGCCGCCGAGCATGGTGGCACCCATGTGGACGCCCCGGTGCATTTCGCCAGGGGGCGCTGGTCGGTGGATCAGATCCCCCTGACCCAGCTGGTGGGCCAGGTGGCGGTGGTGGATGTCACCGAGCAGGCCGAGGCCGATAGCGACTACCAGATCTCGGTGGCGGACCTCAGCGCCTGGGAGCGGCGCCACGGCCGGCTGGCCGACGGTGTCATAGTGCTGTTTCGCACCGGCTTCTCCCGCCATTGGCCCAATGCCGAGGCCTATCTGGGCACCGCCAGGCGCGGCCAGGCTGCCGTGGCCGAGCTGCACTTCCCGGGGCTGGCGCCGGAAGCGGCTACCTGGCTGGTCAACAACAGAAGCGTCAAGGCGGTGGGCATAGACACCGCCAGCATCGACCATGGCCAGTCGACCCTGTTTGGCAGCCATGTCACCCTGATGAGCGCCAATATCCCGGCCCTGGAAAACCTCACCAACCTGGAGAGCCTGCCGGCCACCGGCGCCGAGCTGGTGGCCCTGCCCATCAAGATCAAGGGCGGCAGCGGTGGCCCGCTGCGGGTGGCCGCGGTGCTGCCGGGAAAGTGAGCTTACTGGCCCTGGCGGGACTGGGCGATGTAGTAGCGTGCCCGGCTGGCTTTTTCCACGCAGGAGTCGAAGCGTTCGATGGTCTGCTGGGTCTTGGCCAGGGACAACAGGCCAACCGCCTTGGTATAGCTGACGGTACCGGCAAAACCTTCGGTCTTGGCGATGTCCAGCTCGGCCCAGGCAGCATCCAGCTGGGCGGCGCAGGCACCGCGGCCGTTGGGCTGACCGGCGCAACCGGCCAGTAGTGCCAACAACAGAGCGGGAAACAAGGGCTTGATGACGGTCATGATGGTCTCCTTTGAGGTAAGATGCGGTACGTTACCATGACCGGGCCGATACCGGATGAATGAGCCTTGATCCAGGCAAACGACCGGGAATGCATTTTGTGGTTTGTTGATTAAAACCGATTCTGACTCTCTGCCGAGCGACGATGACTACAAGACAACGTATCCTGCCCAGCCAACTGCGCGTTGGCCTCTATGTCGACCTCTCCCTGGGGTGGGTACAGCACCCCTTTATGTTCAGCCAGTTCAAGATCCGCAGCGAAGAACAGATCGCCATCATCAAGGGGCTTGGTCTGAAGACGGTCGACATCCTCACCAGCAAGTCCGACGTGGAACCGCTGCCCCTGAAGGAGGCGGTGAAGTCGACGGAAACGCAGGAGGAGGTCGATCCCGCCCCCAAGGACGAGGCCTATCTGCGCAAGCAGGCCCAGATCGACAAGCAGCGCCAGTACAGCCGTAGCCTGAACCGGGCCCGCCAGGACTTCCAGCGTTCCGTGGGCGAGATCCGCTCGGTGATGCAGAACCTGTCCCGGCGTCCCCTGACCGCCTTCCAGGATGCGGAAAACCTCATCAACGAGATTGCCCAGGCCCTGATGAGCCAAAAGGACGTGGTGCTGCACCTGATGAACGACCCCAAGGGGGACGACAGCCTCTATTTCCACTGCCTGAACGTGTCCATGCTGTCCATGCTGATGGCCAGGGCAGGGGAGTGCAGCAATGACGAGATGCGCCTGGCCGGCCTGGGCGGCATATTCCACGACATCGGCAAGATGAAGGTGCCGTCGCAGATCGTCCGCAAGGAAAAGGCCGACCTCAGCGATGCCGAGCGCAACTTCCTGGCCCTGCATCCCCAGTACGGTGGCGAGTTGGCGGAGAAATACGGCAGTTTCCCGGAGCAGGTCCGGCGTATCATCACCGAGCATCACGAAGCCCTGGACGGCTCCGGCTATCCCAAGGGCCTCAAGGGCGAGCAGATCCATCCCCTGTCGCAACTGGTGGCCATCGCCAACGAATACGACAACCTCTGCCACGGCCGCAAGCAAAAGCCCGGCATCCCGCCCCACGCCGTGCTGTCGCACCTCTACAAGAACAAGACCGCCCAGTTCAACCAGGATCATGTGCAGCAGCTGATCCGCCTGCTGGGGATCTATCCGCCCGGCACCGTGGTGGAACTCAGCAACGGCCAGTACGGCCTGGTGATGACGGTCAATTCCGCCCGCCTGCTCAGCCCCAATGTGCTGGTCTACGATCCCAAGGTGCCGCGGGACCAGGCCGCCATCATCGACGTGGGCGAGGAAGGCCTGACGGTCGAGAAGACCATCAAGCCCGCCAACCTGCCCCAGGCGGTGTTCGACTACCTCAAGCCGCGCACCCACGTCAGCTACTACTTCGAGCACAACCGCAGTTCCTGACACATTTGCTAACAGCCAGGGGCTGCCGACCAATAGGCAAGTTGTTGTAAATTAGAAGAATTAAAACCATAGGAGCAAGCCATGAAAAGGCGTCCCCTGGGCTGGCTGCTGGCCGGCCTGGCCGCGGCCTCGTTGTCGGTCTCGGCCCAAGTCAAGGATGAAGTCCAGCGCTTCACATTGAAAAACGGCATGGAAGTCATGGTCCTGGAGGACCACTCCATCCCCAATGCCAACATGTACCTGTTCTGGAAGGTGGGCTCGCGCAACGAGCGTCCCGGTATCACCGGCCTGTCCCACTTCTTCGAGCACATGATGTTCAACGGTGCCGAGAAGTACGGACCCAAGCAGTTCGACCGGGTCATGGAGGCGGCCGGCGGCGCCAACAACGCCTATACGACGGAGAACGTCACCGTCTATACCGACTGGTTCCCGGCCGCCAGCCTGGAAACCATCTTTGATCTGGAAGCGGACCGTATCGCCAAGCTGGACATCAACCCGGAAATGGTGGAATCCGAGCGCGGCGTAGTGGCTTCGGAGCGCACCACGGGCCTGGAAAACTCCAACTGGCGGACCCTGTCCGAGGAAGTGAAGGGCGCCGCCTTTAGGGCCCATCCCTATTCCTGGCCGGTGATCGGCCACGAGTCCGACATCAAGGCCTGGCGCCTGGAGGATCTGGTCCAGTACCACAGGACCTATTACGCCCCCAACAATGCCCTGGTGGTGGTGGCTGGCGACGTTCAGCTGGACGAGGTCAAGCGCCTGGCCAAGGCCTATTTCGAGCCCATCCCGGCCCAGGAGCCGCCGCTGCCTGTGGTCACCGTCGAGCCCGAGCAAAAAGGCGAGCGCCGGGTCTATGTACAGAAGGCCTCGGTCTCCAGCCCCAACATCATGGTGGCCTACCATGTGCCGGCCAGCAGTGATGCCGACACCCCGGCCCTGGACATGCTGGGCACCGTGCTGACCCAGGGCCGCAGCGCCCGTCTGAAGAAGCGCCTGGTGGACGAGCTGCAACTGGCCACGGACGTGATGGCCTACCTGCCGGAAAGCTTCGATCCCAACCTGCTGTACTTCTATGCGGTGGCCAGGCCCGGGGTCGACGCCGAGCAGCTGGAAAAGGCGCTGCTGGCCGAGCTCAAGGCCGTGCGTGAGCGGGGCGTCACCGCCGAAGAGCTGGACAAGGCCAAGAGCCTGAAACTGATGAGTTTCTACAGCCAGCTCGAGACCATCAACGGCAAGGCCAACGCCATCGGCACCTACGAGCTGTTCTATGGCGATTACAGGAAGCTCTACACCGCCGGCGAGGATTTCGCCAGGGTATCCGTGGACGACATCAAGCGGGTGGCCGGCAAGTACCTGCTGAAGAAGAACCGTACCGTCGGCATTCTCGATGCCAAGGAGGACAAGGAATGAAAAGACTGACCACCGCCTTGGGCCTCTCCCTGGCCCTGTCCGCCTGCCAGGCGACCCAACACGAGCCCGCGGCCGCGCCCGTGGCGGCGCAGGCGGCCAAGGCCAGCTTCCAGCTGCCGGCCATCGACAAGCGGCAACTGGCCAATGGCCTGTCCCTGCAGCTGATGGAGCACCACGAGGTGCCGCTCATCGACATCAGCCTGGTGCTCAAGGCCGGCGCCATCCATGACGAGCAAGCTGGCCAGGCCTTCATCACCGCCCAGAGCCTGATGCTGGGCACCCAGAAGCGCTCCAAGGACGAGCTGGAAGCCCAGCTCGACGCCATGGGCGCCAGCCTGGGCATAGGTGCCGGCCTGGAGGGCACCACCCTCAGCGCCCGTTTCCTGGCCAAGGATGCCGACGCCATGCTGGCGCTGATCCAGGAGGTGCTGACCCAGCCCGCCTTTGACGCCGACGAGCTGGCCAAGTACAAGCAGCGCCACCTGGCCCGACTGGCACAGATGAAGGAAAGCCCCAAGGCCGTCATCGGCCAGTACTTCGCCAAGCTGATGTATGGCGAGCACCCCTACGGCAATGCCGTGATGGGCACCGCCGACTCGGTGCCGGCCATCGACACGGCCGCCATCAAGGCCTATTACCGCGACTGGTATCGTCCCGAGAACATGGTGCTGAGCGCCGTGGGGGATTTCGATGCCCGGGCCTTTGCCGCCAAGCTCCAGGACAGCTTCGGCGCCTGGCAGCCCAAGGGCGAGTCGCCCATGGTCAAGTTCACGGTGCCGCAGATGCCGGACAAGGCCAGGGTACTGCTGGTGAACAAGAGCGATGCCATAGAGACCACCTTCATCATCGGCGGTCCCGGCATGGCGGCCCTGGACAAGGATTGGACCCGGGTCTCGGTGATCAATACCGTACTGGGTGGCCGTTTCACCTCCTGGCTCAACGACGAGCTCAGGGTCAACGCCGGCCTCACCTATGGTGCCCGCAGCGGCTTCGATGCCGATCGCCTCAGCGGTACCTTCCAGATCTCCACCTTCACCAAGACCGCCACCAGCCAGGAAGCCATAGAACTGGCCCTCAAGACCTATGAGCGCCTGTTCGAGCCAGGCCTGGATCAGGCCACCCTGGACTCCGCCAAGGCCTATGTGAAAGGGCAGTTCCCGCCCCGTTTCGAAACCTCCAGGCAGCTGGCCGGCCTGCTGTCGAAGATGGCCCTGTACGGCTACGGCCCCGAGCGCATCAACGACTTCACCAGCCAGGTGGACGGCCTGAGCCTGGCCGACAGCCGGGCCCTGGCGAGCCGGCATTTCCCGCGCCAGGGGCTGCAGTTCGTGCTCATCGGCAAGGCAGATGAACTTCGCGAACTGGCGAAACGTTATGGCGAAGTAACGGAAATTAATATAAAAGACAATGGCTTTGCCTTCTGACAAGCAGTTGTCAGCTATGATAAAAAGGGATAGCGTGGGGCTATCCCTTTAACATATTTCAAGTCTGCCGCAACGGAGACACAGCGGATGATTAAAAAAAACAAGGTCGGGACGCTGTTGCTGGCAACCACTGTCGCCACCCTGATGGGGTGTCAGCAGACTGCACAACAGACCAAACCTGAAGCACAAACCAACCAACCCCAGGAGCAGATGGTCGACGTTCGCTTGCCCGCCATCGAAGTCAAGAATGCCCTGGACGAGCGCCGGGACTGGATCCTGGACAACACCGCCAACATGGAGAAGGTGGCCGGCGAGGTGATCAGCGGTGACAGCACCGCCAGCTTCGTGGCCTATTACGATCAGGGGGAACTGCGCTACATCCGCGAGCGCCTGGAAAGCGGTGAGACCGGCTATGGCGAGAGTTTCTACTTCATCGACAGCGACAGCCTGTTCGGTTACGAAGAGGAATCGGATTGGAAGCTGAGCCTGCCCGACGGTGAAACCCGCGACGTGGCCCACGAGGTCAGCCTCTACATGGACGAGTACGGCACCCTGACCTTCCAGAGCTTCCTCAAGGACGGCCAGCGTTCCGCCATGCCCATCAGCCGCCTGGAAGGCATCAAGTCCAGGTACGCCCTGCTCAGCGAGCGGGCCAACCAGGTTTGGGCCGGGGTGGCGCCGGATCCCCAGCCGGAACCCGAAGTGGAGGAGGTTGCCGAGGTGGCTGAGGAGCAGCCGGCCAGGGTGACCAAGGCGCCGCCGGCCGACGACTCCGCCCTGGCCAGCGCCACCTTCTGGCTGCCCACCGAGTACGTGGGTGTGTCCAAGTCGCGTCGCAAGGGCATGAACATGGGCACCCTGCAGGTGGCCGACAGCAATGTGGACCGGGCAGTGATGGACGGCGTTCGCGCCCGTGACGTCCACCTGGGCCAGATGGTGTCCCTGACCGCCTACTGGTGTGCCTACCGCCCCGATGAGTTCGAGATGCAGTGGAACTACTGGGGCGCCAGCCGCGGCACCTACCTGGGCCAGTACATCATGAGCTGCGGCGATGCCCGCGAGATCATGGACGAGGTGGGCGAGGGCGAGCGTATCGCCGTGCCCGTGCACGTGCGCCTCAAGGGGGTCCAGGACGCCGCCATCACCCTGCTGAACCTCAACAGCGCCAGCAAGATCAGCACCATCCAGGGCCTGGAAAGCCGCTTTGCCAGCCGCTGCCTGGAACACTTCTGCGCAGGCCAGTCCTACGTCGAGAAGCGCTGATCGTCTCTATGCCCTGGTAAGGCATATCCCCAGAGGTCAGGTGGCCACCTATGGTCAGCTGGCCTCTTTGTTGGGCTGGCACGCCCGCCAGGTGGGCCGTGCCATGGCCCACTGTCCCGCCGATATTCCCTGGCACCGCGTTGTCAACGCCCAGGGCCTGTGCTCGCCACGGGCAAGCAACGGGCACTTGATCCAGAAAGAGCTGCTGCTGGCCGAAGGGGTGCCCTTCACCCGTGCCGGCCGTGTTAGGCTGAGCTTGGCTCAGTGGCCTGGTTTATAAGGAGTTTTCATGAAGCGATGGATGCTGGCGGCGCTGGCCCTGGTAGGCCTTGGTGCCGGCGCCGAGACGGTGGTGCTGGACGACATCAGGGGCTACGGCTGGCAGGGTGAGCAGCTGGTCCGGTTCAGCCGCCTGATCATCGAGGACGGCAAGGTCAAGGCCAGGGGCGGCAGCGAGCTGGCCATCCCCGAGGGGGCCAGGGTGCGGGATCTGGACGGCAGGACGGTGCTGCCCGGCCTCATCGATGCCCATGGCCATGTCATGGGCCTGGGCTTCAACGCCCTGCGGGTCGATCTGGCCGGTACCACCAGCCTGGCCCAGGCCCTGGACAGGGTGCGTCGCTTCGCCCGCAAGAACCCGGCGCCGGCCTGGATCACCGGCCGGGGCTGGAACCAGGAGCTGTGGCCTGACCGGCGCATGCCCAGGGCCCGGGATCTGGCCCTGGTCGAGGATCCCAGACCGATCTGGCTGCGCCGGGTCGATGGCCATGCCGGCTGGGCCAACCAGGCGGCCCTGAAGCTGGCCGGCATCACCGCCAAGACCAAGGCCCCAGAGGGCGGCGCGATTCTCAGGGACAAGGACGGCAGGCCCACCGGGGTGCTGGTGGACAACGCCATGGCGCTGGTGGAAAGGCTGATCCCCGAGCCCAGTGAGGCCGAAAAGGAAGCGGCCCTGACCGCGGCCCTGCAGATCCTGGCCGGGGTCGGGTTGACCTCGGTCCATGATGCCGGCGTCGATCTGGACAGCTGGCAGCGTTTCGAAAGGCGCGGCGACAGGCTCAGCAGCCGCCTCCATGTGATGCTGGCCGCCGAGCCCGCCCTCTGGCAGCGGCTCGGCGTGCAACAACCCCGTTTCGACGACCGCCTCCAGGCCAGGGCCGTCAAGCTCTATGCCGATGGCGCCCTGGGCTCCCGCGGCGCGGCCCTGCTGGCGGATTACCACGACAAGCCTGGCCACCGTGGCCTGATGATCTACCAGCCGGGCGAACTGGAATCGCTGATCCGCCAGGCCGCCGGCCTCGGCTTCCAGGTCAATGTCCATGCCATCGGCGATGCCGGCAACAGACGGGTGCTCGATGCCTTTGCCGCCCTGCCCAAGGACCAGCGCCAGGGCCGCCGACACCGCATCGAGCATGCCCAGGTGGTGGCCCTGGAGGACATCCCCCGCTTCAAGGCCCTGGACATCATCGCCTCCGTCCAGCCCAGCCACGCCACCTCGGACATGAACATGGCCGAAAACCGCCTTGGCAAGCAGCGTATCAGGGGTGCCTACGCCTGGCAGCGTTTCCTGGACGCCGGTGTGGCCATTGCCGCCGGCTCCGACTTCCCGGTGGAAAGCGCCAATCCCTTCTACGGCCTCTATGCGGCGGTCAGCCGCCAGGACCACCAGGGCAAGCCCAGGGACGGCTGGTATGGTGACCAGGCCCTGACCCGGGAGCAGGCCCTGTACGGCTTCACCCGGGGCGCGGCCTTCGCCGCCTTCATGGAGGACAGGGTCGGCGCCCTGGCGCCGGGCCAATGGGCCGATCTGCTGATCCTGGACAGGGACTACTTCCAGGTGCCGGTGGCCGAGATCTGGCAGCTCAGGCCCAGGGAAACCTGGCTGGCGGGGGAGGTGGTCCATGTTGGTCCCTGACTGGCCACTGCAGACGGCGCGGCTCAGGCTGCGTCCCCTGGACGAGGGTGACTTCGATTATTTCCAGGCCCAGCGCGGCGATGCCGAGACCATGCGCCATGTGGGCGAGCCCGAGTCCGGCGATGTGCTCAGAGAGCGTTTCGCCGAGCGCATCCGGCCCTGGACGGGGGAGCCGAACCAGTGGCTGTCGCTGGTGGCCTGCCTGGAAGACGGCACCCCGATCGGCAGCGCCGGCTTGCGGCTGCGTGCACCTGGCCTGGCGGAGATCGGCTATGCCTTCCTGCCGGCCTTCCAGGGCAAGGGCTATGCCCTGGAGGCGGTCAGGGCCCTGGTCGAGTTGATCTTCGAGCGGCTGGCTTGCCACAAGGTGATGGCCCAATGCACCCTGGCCAACGAAGGCTCCTGGCGGCTGATGGAAAGGCTGGGCATGGTCAGGGAGGGCAGGCTGGCCGAACATCTGCAGGTCGGCCAGCACTGGCAGGACTGTTATCAGTACGGGCTACTGGCCCGGCACTGGCGGGCTCAGGATTTGGGCACCGTGCCCTGAACGTCACCCACGAAGTTGCCGGCCATGCCGGCCGCCACATCGGCGCCGTAGATCAGCAGGGCGCCGATCAGCATGGTGTGGCGGCTCTTGAGCAACCAGCCGAGGATCACCAGCACCAGCCCGATGATCCGCACCACCTCTTGAAAATGTTCCATATGCAAGCCTGTTATTGATTCTTTGTGCTTATTCTTGTGGCAGAGAGCGGCCTTGTAAATAGTTCATCTTAAAGAAAATCGGCGCCCATGGGCGCCGATGTCGTCAGTGGGACAGGGCCACGCCGCCCTTGAGGTGGTAGATGTCGCCGATATCGAGCCGGGTCAGGGCCGCCGCCGCCACCTGGGAGCGGGAGCCGGAGCGGCAGTAGCAGATCAGCGGCCCGGCGCCCTGGGGGTGCTCCAGCACGTACTGGGCCAGGCGCGACAGCGGCACGTTGCCGTCATCGCCGGCCAGGGTGCTCAGGTGGTGCTCATGGGGCTCGCGCACGTCCAGCAGCACGCAACCGTCCCTGCTGCGCAGCAGCGGCAGGCTGTCCGGGGTCAGCTCCTGTTCGGGCTGCAGGGGCAGATCGCTGAGGGTGACGCCGCAGCGGATTTCGCTGCCCCGGCAGGGCTGCTCCAGGGCCGCGTCGATGCGGCTCTTCTCGGCCACGAAGGCGTCCCGCTCCAGGGGCAGGGGCGCCAGCAGCGAGGCCAGCAGCGGGTTGTGCTTGCGTTCGGCATCCAGGCTGGTGAACAGCAGGTTATGGTAATCGTGGGCCGGCAGCAGCAGTGCCCGGGCCGGCACCAGCTCGGCCAACAACCGCACGCTGTCGTAGAGGTGGGCGGCGTCGGAGCTGGCGAAATCGGTCCGGCCGAGGCCCCCGTGCAGTATGGTGTCGCCCACGAAGGCGGCCCGGACGGCGCCGTCCTGGACCAGCAGGTAGCTGACCGAGTCGGCGGTATGGCCCGGGGTGGGCAGCCTGAGCAGCGCCCAGGGCCCCAGGGCCAGGGCCGGCAGCCTGTGACCCTTGAGTTCAGCCGCCGGGCGGCCCTGGGGCCAGCCGAGGTGATCGGCGTCGCAGGGCGTCAACCGCTTGCCCAGGCGCTGCCTGAGCAGGGGCGCGGCGGAGTCGTGATCGGCATGGCCGTGGCTGTCCAGGATGGCCAGCACCTTGAGATCCTGGCATTCGATGGTCTGCACCAGGCGGTCCACCAGGCTGGCCAGGGGTTCGATGATCACGCAATCACTGCCCTGTACCAGCAGGTAACAGCAATCCTCGCCGCTCTTGAGCTGGACCAGCCCCTGCAGCCTTTCACCCGGGTTGAGCTGGATGGGGTGGCGGCAGGACAGGGTCAGGGCCTGGGCGGCCTCCTTGATGCGGGCGCAGGCGCGGTCGATGTCGCCCTGGGTCACCGCCGGGCCGAAGGACATGCGGATGGCGGCGGCGCTCTGCCAGGCCGGCAGGCCCATGGCGTCCAGCACATAGCTGCGGCTGGCGCCGCTGGAGCAGGCGGAGCCGGAGGAGACGCGGATGTTGGCGGCGTCGAACAGATCCAGCAGCTCCTTGGAGGCGAAGCCCTCCACCGCGAAATTGAGGGTGGTGGGCACCGACACCAGGAAGTCGTTGTTGAACACCAGGCCCGGGAAGGCGGCGCTCAGGGCGTTGGCCAGCTGGTCGCGAAAGCGCACCAGGGTGTCCTGGTCGCGGAAGGTAGTGTGCTTGGGATCCAGCAGCGCCTCCAGCACCGGCTTCAAGGAGGCGATGCCGGGCAGGTTCTCGGTACCGGAGCGCAGGCCCTGCTCCTGGCCGCCACCGGCAATGATGGGCGAGAAGGGCACGCCCGGGCGCACATAGAGCAGGCCGATGCCCTTCATGGCGTAGAGCTTGTGGCCGGAGAAGGGGGCATAGTCGATGCTGGTGTCACTGAGGGCCAGGGCCATCTTGCCAAGGGCCTGGACGCAGTCGACCATCCACAGCACATCCGGGTTTTGGTCGCGGATGGCCTTCTCCAGGGCCGGCAGATCCTGGCGGGCACCGGTCTCGTTGTTCACCGCCATGGTGCAGATCATCAGGGCGTCGGCGGCATTGGCGCGGATAAAGTCCAGATCCAGCAGGCCGGACTTGTCCACCGGGATCGCCACCAGCTCGGCATTGATGCCCAGCAGCTCATTCCAGTGCTTGAGGGTATTGGGCACCGCCTTGTGCTCGGTGGCGCCGTACAGCAGCAGCTTGCGGGGCCGGTTGAGCTTGTCCGGCTGCTGCTTGAGGGCCGACAGGGCCGAGACTACGGCGGTCTGGATCCCTTCGGTGGCGCCGGAGGTGAAGATGAGGTGGCCGTCGCGGGCGCCCAGCACCTGCCTGGCCAGGGTGCGGGTGCTCTCCATCAGGTGTTTGGCCCGCAAGCCGGTCATGTGGCTGGAGCTGGGGTTACCGTACAGCTCGGCCATGACCTGGCCGACCGCCTCGATGGACGCCGGCAGTACCGGGGTGGTGGCATTGGCGTCCAGGTAGATTTCATCATGATGGTGCGACATACAGCGACAGTCTCTCATCCGGGATCCGAAAGAGGCTTCATACTATATGCGCTCAACGAATAACGATATTCCTTTTTGAAATAAAAGAGGTGATCTGATAGCCAGGCGCGATAAAAAAGGCCGGCCCCCGGGCCGGCATGGCGTCAGGGCTCTTGGTCTTCCCAGGCCGAGGCCAGATCCCAGCCCTGCTCGGTTTTCAGCAGCTCGTGGCGCTCGTCCAGGTGCCTGACATCGCCGCGCTGGAACTGGCCGAACTGCAGGGACAGCTGCCAGAGGTTGAGGCCGCCGCTGATGGCGGACAGCCAGCGGCCCTGCTCGGCCTGGCCCTCGGTTTCGCTGGCCAGCTCGTCGAAGCTCTTGAGAAAGACCAGATCGTATTTCACGTCCACCAGGTAGCGATCGCTGCCCAGCTCGCGGCCGTTGACCTTTTCCAGGTTGCGGACCAGCACCACGCCCGGGCCCAGCTGGCGTTCGTAGTGGCGGTCCAGCATCTCGGCCAGCTCCCCTTCGCCGGGGGCGAAGGAGCAGGCCGTGAGCAGCAGGGAGAAAAACAGGAGCAGTGCGCGCAACATGAATATTTACCTCTGGGGAACGGGAAATGGGTGCCGTGCCCCTTTGCTGATTGGTCCGGAAAAAGCCGTTAATAACGCAAGATAATCTAATGGGAAATGACAGGGAAGATCATGGAAATGTGGCCAGTCCCCTCCCTGTGTTGCTCTTCTTTCAAGGTGGTGCCACTCAGCTTCAATGCCTGCAGGTAACAGGCATCATCGCCTGTTCAGGTACTAGGGCTCCAGGCGGCAGTTGACCGCTATCTCGTCCACCACCGCACTGTTGGGCAGGGCCAGTATGCTGTCCACCAGGGCCGCGATGTCGTCCGGCTGGGTCAGGGTGTCAGGCTCCAACGGACAGTTTGCAGCGGCCATATCGGTATTGACCCAGGACGGGCAGATGGCGGTGGCGCGGATGCCGTCCTCCCAGCCGGTGTTGCGGATGGCCTGGTGCAGGGCCAGCTGGGCGAACTTGCTGGCGGAATAACCGGCGGACAGGCCCTTGACCCGCTTGCCGGACAGGCTCACCAGGCTGATCACCCGGCCCTGGCCGTGGGCGCGCAGATCCTCCCAGGCGGCCCGGGTCAGGCGCCAGGGCGCCTTGAGGTTCACCTCCAGCATCCGCTCCAGGGGCGCCTCGAAATCATCCAGCAGGCCCACCACTTCCAGCACCCCGGCGCAGTGGACCAGGGTATCCACGGGCCCCAGGGCCTTGCGTGCCGATGCCAGCCAGGCCTCTTCGTCACCTCGGCTGGCGTCATAGGCGAAGCAGTGGTGCTGGGCCAGATCGGCCGGGGGCTGGCCGCTGCGGATGCCCAGGCTCAGTCTGTGGCCCTGGGCGGAAAGATGCCTGGCGATGGCCAGGCCGATGCCACGGCTGGCGCCGCTGATCAGGATATTGCGAACCATGAAAAAATCGTCCGACATGCCATAATGGCGCCATTCTAGCAGAGACCCGAAAAACCATGCTCAGCCAAGAACTTAATCAAATCACCAAGATCACCGATATTGTCATCGACTACCTGGTCAACTACGGCTTCCAGCTGCTTGGCGCCCTGGTCATACTGCTGCTGGGCCTGCTGCTGGCCAGGAGCCTGGGCAATACCATGAAGCGGTTGGGGGAGAAGCGCCATTGGGATCCGACCCTGGCCCAGTTCCTGTCCAACCTGGTGCGGCTGCTGGTGCTGGGTCTGTTCATCATCATCGCCGCCGGCAAGCTGGGGCTGACCATCAGCCCGCTGATCGCCGCTATTGGTGCCGCTACCTTCGGCCTCAGTCTGGCCCTGCAGGGGCCGGTGTCCAACTACGGCTCCGGGCTGGCGCTGATCCTGACCCGGCCCTTCGTGGTGGGTGACACCATCACCATCCTCGATCGCGACGGTGTGGTGGAGCAGATCACCCTGGCCCAGACGGTGCTGGTCACCGAGGACGGCGAGCGTATCCATATTCCCAATCGCCAGGTGCTGGGGGAGATCTTCCACAACTCCAAGGAGAACAAGCTGGCGGAGACCCTGCTGCTGCTGCCGGCCCAGGCCGAGCCGGCCAGGGCCATAGCGCTGCTCAAGGCAGAGCTGGAAAAACACCCCGAGCTGGCTACCGAGCCTGCGCCCCAGGTGGGTATCGATGCCTTCACCCCCCTGGGTGTGCGCATCGGGGTGCGGCTGTGGTTGCCCACGGCCCGATACCACGAGGCCCGTTACGGCATCAACCTGGCGCTGTACCAGGTGCTGAGCCAGGCCGGCATGGCCCCGGCCAGCCACGGCGGTGCCGTGGCCGTCCAGCAGGCGGATATTTGACAAGATGCTAACAGGCGCGTTACAAGTGGGGCAGTGCAATCGCAAGAGGATGCTGTGCCATGGGTGCCACCGCCGAACTGCTGAACTGGCTATGGTCGCGAAAAAAGGCCTCCTGCTGAGCCTGCTGCTGGCAGGCTGCAGCCAGGCCGGCGGCCTGCCCACCCCAGGCACCGACGCTAAACCCGTGCCGACAGCCAAGATGACTCAAAGCATCATCAGCGGCCAGGGCGAGATCCGCCTGTTGCCCATGGAGGGCGGCTTCTACGGCATAGTGGCCGAGGACGGCCGTCACTGGCTGCCGCTGGGGCTGCCGCCCGAGTTTCGCCGGCCCGGCCTCAAGGTCCGCTTCAGCGGCGAGCCCAAGCCGGAGGTGCTCACCATCCAACAGTGGGGCACGCCGCTGCGCATCACCGAGATCAGCCCTCTGCCGGGGCAGCAGCCCGGGGGCCGTGACGGGACACATTGAGCACGTGGCGGGCAAAGCCCGCGCCCGCCTCTTCGAAGATATTGAACACCGCAATACCCAATTCCTTGAGTTCCTCCACTTCCTCCGGGAACTTGGCCACCGCCGCCACCTTGCCCTGGTAACCGCGCGCCTGTAGCTGCTTGGCGGCATAGAGGTTGCCGTGGTGGTTGGGCATGGCCAGCAGCACCAGCTCCAGCCCGTCGTCGTGACGGATCTTGGACCAGAAATCCGAGTCGGTGGCGTCGCCGACGATCACCTCCCTGTCGTCACCCCGATGTTCTTCCACCTTGTCCGGGGCATGGTCGATGCCCAGTACCCCGCTCTTGCCATACTCCGCCACCAGCTGATCGTAGGCGCCGGTGCCGAGCCGGCCCATGCCGAAGATCAGCACCCTGGCATGGCCGATGTCGATGGGGGCGTCCTCGGGGTGCAGCAGTTCGCGCTGGAAGCGCTGCAGCCGCCCGGCCAGGCGGTGGTAGAGGCCCTCGGCATGGCTGTTGACTGGTGCCGCCAGGGCAAAGGAGATGGACAGGGCGATGGCGATGATGGTCAGCCATTGGGGGCTGAACAGGCCGGTCTTGGCGCCGAGGGCGGCGACGATGAGGCCGAACTCCGAGAAGTTGGCCAGGGACAGGCTGGCCAGGCCGGCGGTGCGTACCCTGAGGCCGAAGCGGCTCAGCACCCGCATGTAGAGGTAGGTCTTCACCGGCAGCAGCGTCACCAGCAGCAGCGCCACCAGCAGCATCACCGGATCCGGCAGGCCGTTCAGTCCTATGGTCAGGAAGAAGGCCACCAGCAGCAGTTCCTTGAGGTTGAACAGGGTCTTGGCGACGCCGTCGGCCCGCTCATGGCCGGCAATGAGCATGCCCATCAACAGCGCCCCCAGATCCGGCTTGAGGCCGGCGGCCTCGAACAGGGCCACGCCGCCCACCAGGGCCAGGCAGATCCCGGCCAGGCCCTGCAGCTCGGACGGGCCGCACCAGTCCAGCAGCTTGTACAGCAGCGGCCGGCTCAACGGCAGGGCCAGCAGGACCAGGGCCCAGGGCTCCGGCACCTGGCCCTTGGCAAAGGTCAGGAAGATCACCGCGAAGATGTCCTGCATCACCAGTATGCCGATGGCGATACGGCCGTAGAAGGAGCTGGTCTCGCCCTTGTCCTCCAGCACCTTGATGGCGAAGACGGTGGAGGAAAACGACAGTGCGAAGCCGGCCAGCAGCCAGGTCTTGGTACCGCCCTCAATAAGCCCCGTATGGCCGATGGCGGCCAGCACCAGGGCGAAGAACAGGGTGGAAATGGCCAGGTGCAGGCTGGCGGCACCCCAGATCTCCGGCTTGGCCAGGTTCCTCACCTTCAGCTTGAGGCCGATGGAGAACAGCAGCAGGGTGATGCCGAGATCGGCGATGTCGTGGAGGTTTTCCGGGGGCTCGACGCCGAGGGCATGGAGGCCGAAGCCGGCCACCAGGTAGCCCACCATGGGCGGCAGGCCGATGCGACTGAACAGAAGGCCACAGAGGAAGGCCAGGGCGATGAAGGCGGCACTCATGTCAGGACTGGTTCTTTTGCGAACTTTTCACCATGATATCAGTTAAGGCCCCGTTTTCAGGAAGATTTTCATGCAACCCACCCATATCCAGGTCCGTCACCAGGACGGCCGTGAAAGTGACTTGAGCGAATTCCAGGGCAAGCTGTGGCTGGTGGTCAACACCGCCAGCCAGTGCGGCTATACCCCCCAATACCAGGGCCTGCAGGCGCTGTGGGAAAAGTACCGGGAGCGCGGCCTGGTGGTGCTGGGCTTTCCCTGCAACCAGTTCCTCAAGCAGGAGCCAGGCACGGATGCCGAAATAGGCCAGTTCTGCGAACGCAACTACGGGGTCGACTTCCCGCTGTTCGCCAAGACCGAGGTTAACGGCGAGGGCACCCACCCGCTCTTTGCCTGGCTGAAGAAAGAAGCGCCCGGCGTCCTGGGGACCCGGGCGGTGAAATGGAACTTTACCAAGTTCCTGGTCAGTCCGGATGGCCGGGTGAAGCGCTTTGCCACCCGCACCGAGCCAGAGGCCCTTACCGAGCAGATTGAGCAGTGGTTGCCGAAGGACGTTTGAATTCGGCGCCCGGTTGCCACTTGGGCCACTGCTCGCTCACGGCAAGCTCTGCCAGCACCTGGTGGAAGAGGGCCAGATCGGCCAGGGCGCCGCGCAGATCCCAGTCCGCCTGGAACTCGTCGCAGGGGCCGTGGTAGCAGCCCTTGAGGCGGGCCTTCATCTGCTCACGGTAGCTGGCCACGGTCTCATCCCAGGGCTGGCTGCCGCCGCCGGCGTACAGGGCCGGCACCCCGGCCTTGGCGAAGTTGAAGTGATCGGAGCGGTAGTAGCCACCGGCCTCGGGGCGGCTTGAGCCCACCAGGGTGCGGCCCTGGGCCTGGGCCGCTTTGTGCAGCCAGTGCTCGATGCTGGTCTTGCCCTTGCCAACCACCACCATGTCCCTGGTGGGGCCGTACACGCTCAGGCTGTCCATGTTGATGTTGGCCACCGTCCTGGCCAGCGGCACGGCCGGGTTGGCCACGTAGTGGCTGGAGCCCAGCAGGCCCTGCTCCTCGGCGGTGACCGCCAGGAAGGCGATGCTGCGGCGCGGCTTGTCATCGCCCTGGTAAAGGGGCGCCAGGGAGGCGGCCAGGCTGAGCAGGCCGGCGGTGCCGGTGGCGTTGTCCATGGCGCCGTTGTAGATCTGGTCGCCCCCCAGGCCCTCGTCCTTGCCGATGTGGTCCCAGTGGGCGGTGACGATCAGGGTCTCGTCGGTCTGGCCCGGCAGCACCGCCATCAGGTTGTGGGAGACGGTCTTTTCCACCCTGGAACGGACGGTGACGGCGGCCCTGGCCTTGAGGTCGGCCTGGGTCGGCGCCTTGGCGGCCCGGGCGCTGAGCTTATCGAAGTCCAGGCCGGCCTGGCCGAACAGCCTGTGGGCGGCGTCCAGGCTGATCCAGCCTTCCACCTTGACCCTGGGCTGGTCATTGCCGGCCAGATCGTACTGGGGGCCGGTCCAGGAGCTCTGGATCACCGACCAGCCGTAGGAGGCCGGGGCGCTCTGGTGGACGATCAGGGCCCCGGCGGCGCCCTGGCGGCTGGCCTCGGCGTACTTGTAGTCCCAGCGGCCGTAATAGGTCATGGCCTTGCCCTGGAAGCGCGCGTCGCCGGTGGCGAAGCCGGGGTCGTTGATCAGCATCACCACCGTCTTGCCCTTCACGTCCAGGCCGGCGTAGTCGTCCCAGCCCAGCTCCGGGGCGTGGATGCCGTAGCCCACGAACACCAGCTCGGAATCCTTCAGCTCCACCTGCTTCTGGGGATGGCGGCTGTGCACCACCATGTCCTCTTTGTAGTCCAGCACCAGATCCCCCAGCTTGAGCTGCATGTCGGGAGCGGCGGTGATGGCCATCAGCGGCACCGGCTGGCGGAAGCCGTTGCCGAAGCCGGGCTTGAGGCCCAGGGCCTGGAATTGGCCCTGCAGGTAATCCAGGGTCAGGGTCTCGCCCCGGGTGGCCGGCAGCCGGCCCTCGAAGGCGTCGGAGGACAGGGTCTTGACGTGGCTGCGGTACTGGGCCGCGTCCAGGCCGGCGGGCAGGACCTCGCCGGGGACGGCGCCGGCCGGCCCCTGGGCCAGGGCGCCCCAGCTCAGGGCCAGGGCGGCAAGGGAAAGGTGCTTTTTCATCAGGCTATTCCGTGGTTGTGCTGGCGCTACTCTGTCACAACGGCGGGACGCCGCCAAGGCGGCTCCGGACGGGCTGCCGGCGAGCCGGGATCTAGGGCGTCTCTCTCGGGGCCGCGGCGCCGGGCAGGCGGAAACTGAAGGTGGTCAGACCCTGTTTTGAGGTGACCCAGATGGTGCCGCCGTGGGACTCGATGATGGATCTGACGATGGCCAGGCCGAGCCCGGCCCCGTCGCTGTGGCGCCGTCGTGAGGGGTCGACCCGGTAGAAGCGGTCGAACAGGTGGTCCAGGTGCTCTGGCGCTATGGTCTCGCCGCTGTTGGTGATGTCCACCTGGATGTCGCCGTCGGCCAGGCCACGCAGGCCCAGGGCGATGGCGGCGCCGGGCGGTGAATGGCGGATGGCGTTGGACAGCAGGTTGGACAGGGCCCGCCTGAGCAGGGCCCTGTCCCCCTGTATCGCCGGGACAGTGCCGGTCAGCTCGAGGCTGAGCCCATGCTCCGCGGCCAGGGGGTCGAAGAACTCGAACAGGGCCCGGATCTCCATGGCCAGGTCAACGGCTGCCAGGGACGGCCTGATCAGGCCGTGCTCGCTCTTGGCCAGCCACAGCATGTCGTTGACCATCTTGGTCAGCCGCTCCAGCTCTTCCAGGCTGGAATAGAGCAGCTCCCGGTATTGTTCGGGGGAGCGGGACTTGCCCAGGGCCACCTGGGTTTGGGTGGTGAGGTTGGTCAGCGGCGTGCGCAGCTCGTGGGCGATATCGGCGGAAAAGTGGGACAGCCGTGTGAAGCCTTCCTCCAGACGGCCAATCATGCTGTTGAAGGCCTGCACCAGGGGGCCCAGCTCCCTTGGCACCTGGCCGGGATCCAGGCGCAGGTGCAGGCGATCGGCCTGGATCCGGCGCATGCTGTCGCTGAGGCTGTGCAGGGGCGCCAGGCCCTGGCGCACACCCAGCCAGGCGGCGGTCAAGGTCAGGGCGCCGGCCAGGGCCATGATCAACCACAGATGGCGACGAAAGCGCTGCAGGAAATGCAGGTGGGCGTCCATGGCGATGGCGGCGGTGATGCGGTATTGGCGCTCCCCCAACCGGAGCCGGCTCACCACCCCTCGGAAGTGGCTGCCGTCCGCCTGCCAGGTGGCGAGGTTAGCGGGGACTATCTTGGTCACAGGTTCAAGATGGCGGGCCGCACCCAGATCGGCCCCCGGGCTGGCATAGAGGCGGGTGCCATGCCGATCCTGGACCTGGAAATAGACGCCGTGATGCCCGGATACCGCCCGCGCCAGGGTCCTGGGCAACAGCACCGGATCGTCGGCCGCTGCCGCCAGGGCCTGGCTCACGGCCCGGGTCATCACCGCCAGCTCGGCGGCGTCCTGGTCGGCGAAGTGACCCTCTACGGCAGCCGCCACCAGCTGGCCGATCAGCGCCAGGCTGAGGCCGATGGCCAGGGCGACGAAGGCCATGGCCCTGGCGGCAAGGGACAGCGGCGGGCGGTTACTCATCTTCCACATCCAGCTTGTAACCCATGCCCCGTACCGTGTGGATGAGCTTGGGTTCGAAGTGATCATCGATCTTGGCGCGCAGCCGCCTGATGGCCACGTCGATGACATTGGTGTCGCTGTCGAAGTTCATGTCCCAGACCTGGGAAGCGATCAGCGAGCGGGGCAGTACCTCGCCCGGGTGGCGCGCCAGCAGCTCCAGCAGGCAAAACTCCTTGTGGCTGAGGCTGATCTTGCGGCCCGCTCTGGTCACCCGGCGCCGGCGCAGATCCAGCTTGAGATCGGCCAGGGTCAGGGTGTCGGTCTGCAGGGGCGCCGCCCGGCGGCGCAGCAGGGTGCGGATCCGGGCCAGCAGCTCGGCAAAGGCGAAGGGCTTGATCAGGTAATCGTCACCGCCCAACTCCAGGCCCCGGACCCTGTCGTCGACGCTGTCCCTGGCGGTGAGGAAGAGCACCGGGGTGGTGGCGCCGGCCTGGCGCAGGGCCTGGACGATCTGCCAGCCGTCGACATCGGGCAGCATCACGTCCAGGATGATCAGATCAAAATCCTCGGTCATGGCCAGGTGGTGGCCATCCAGGCCGCTGCGTGCCAGGGCCACCATGAAGCCCGCCTCGCTCAAGCCCTGGCGCAGGTAATCCCCCGTTTTCTTTTCGTCCTCCACTACCAGCAGCCGCATCTTGGTTACCTCATCAACCTGTCTGTACAGAGTCTAGCGGCGCCATGGCTACCGCAAGCTGACGGCAAGATGACGACTTTGTCATCTTGGGGTCATGCCGTGGCAAGGGGGCGCTGACTAAGCTTTTCCTTATCAGCCCGGCCATGGTCGGCCTGGGCACCATCATCCATTGAGGGAAAGAGGGGAGATCCCGTCCTATGAAAACGTCCAGAACCCCGGGGCGCCGCTTCGATCCCGGCCGCCGCCGCTTCGTACAGGGGCTGGTGGCCGGTGGCGTGCTACTCGGCATGCCGGGGTTGCTTCACGCCCGCCCCGAGCCGGGCGCGACCGGCACGGGCACGGCGCCGGTGCTGACCGGCTCCGTCATCGACCTGGTGATCGCCGAATCCAGGGTCAATTTCACCGGCCTGGTGCGCCGGGCCACCACCATCAATGGCTCCATCCCGGCCCCCACCCTGCGGCTGAGGGAAGGCGACGAGGTCACCATCAGGGTCACCAATAAATTGTCCGAGCCCAGCTCCATCCACTGGCACGGCATACTGCTGCCCTACCAGATGGACGGCGTGCCCGGGATCAGTTTTCCCGGCATAGCGCCAGGGGAAACCTACGTCTATCGTTTCCGGCTGCGCCAGAGCGGCACCTACTGGTACCACTCCCACAGCGGTTTTCAGGAGATGACCGGCATGTACGGCGCCATCATCGTCGAGCCCCGCGAAGGCGAGCGTATTCGCGCCGACCGGGACCATGTGGTGTTGCTCTCGGACTGGACAGACGAAGATCCGGCCTCCGTCTTCGCCAAGCTCAAGGTACAGAGCGACCTCTATAACTTCAACCAGCCCACCGCCGGCGACTTCTTCCGTGATGCCGGCAAGATGGGACTGGCGGCGGCCGTCAAGAAGCGGCAGATGTGGAACCGGATGCGCATGAATCCGACCGATCTGGCCGACCTGTCCGCCGCCACCCTGACCTTTCTGATGAATGGCAGCCCCCCGGCCGGCAACTGGACCGGGCTGTTCCGCCGCGGCGAGCGGGTGCGGCTGCGCTTTATCAACGGCTCCAGCAATACCTTCTACGACGTGCGCATCCCCGGGCTGAAAATGACGGTGGTACAGGCCGACGGCCAGGACGTTGAGCCGGTGACGGTGGACGAGTTCCGCTTCGGCTCGGGGGAAACCTACGACGTGCTGGTGGAGCCCAAGGAGGACGCCTACACCCTCTTTGCCCAGAGCATGGACCGCTCCGGCTATGCCAGGGGCACCCTGGCCACGCGCCAGGGCCTGGCGGCGCCGGTGCCGGCCATGGATCCCGTGCCCTGGTTGAGCATGGCCGACATGATGGGGACCATGGGCCTGGGCGGCAGTCACGCCATGATGGGCCATGGCGCCATGGACCATAGTGCCATGGGGCACGGCGCCATGGACCACGGCCAGCATGCCCGACACGGCGCCACCCTGGCCAGGCCGTCACAGCAGGTGCGCCATGCCCGGACCGAGTATGGCCCCTCCACGGACATGCGGGTCGACATGCCGCGCACCAACCTGGACGATCCGGGCGTCGGCCTCAGGGACAATGGCCGCCGGGTGCTGACCCAGGCCGATCTGCGCTCCCTGGACGGCATCCTTGACGACCGCCGCTCGCCAAGCCGGGAGCTGGAGCTGCACCTGACCGGCAACATGGAGAGGTACAGCTGGTCCATCGACGGCCTGGAATTCGGCCGCAGCACCCCGGTGGCCATGGCCCAGGGCGAACGGCTGCGGGTGATCCTGCAGAACGACACCATGATGACCCACCCCATGCACCTGCACGGCATGTGGAGCGATCTGGAGTCTGACCAGGGCGAGCTGCTGGTCAGGCGCCACACCATACCGGTACAGCCGGCGCAGCGGATCAGCTTCCTGACCACCCCGCACGATCTCGGACGCTGGGCCTGGCATTGCCACCTGCTGTTCCATATGGATGCGGGCATGTTCCGCGAGGTGGTGGTGTCATGAAGCAGACCAAGACCCCCTTTGCCGCCGTACCGACCCTGGCCGTTGCTTTGCTGGCCCTGGCCGGTGCCGCCTGGGCCCAGCCGGATGGCCAGCATCAGGATCACGACATGCCGGCCGAGGCCAAGGAGCAGCCGCAGCATGGCCAGATGCGCATGCAGGGCGGCGACGCCCCCGAAGACGCCCGTGACCCTCACCAGTATTCACAGGGCTTCACCCTCACCGAAGGGCCCTATGCGCTGCCGGGCAAGGTCCGGCCGCGCCTGGCCGACGAGCATCTGTTCTGGGCGGTGCAGGGGGATCGCCTCGAGCATGACGGTGAGGCCGGTGCCTTCGATTGGCAGCTCTGGTACGGCAGCAGCTACGACAAGCTGCTGGCCAAGGCGGAAGGCGAGCTGGCCGCGGGGCGCCTGCAGGAAAGCCAGACCGAACTGCTGTGGAGCCATGCTCTGGATGCTTATTTCGATGGTCAGCTCGGCGTCCGCTTCGACCAGGCCGACCGCGGGCCAAAGCGGCAATGGCTGGCCTTGGGCCTGCAGGGGCTGGCGCCTTACTGGTTCGAAATCGATGCCACCGCCTACCTGGGCGAGGGCGGCCGTACGGCCCTGGCCGTGGAGGCGGAATACGAACTGCTGCTCGGCCAGCGCCTGGTGCTGCAGCCCCGTGCCGAGCTGACGCTGTACGGCAAGGATGATCCGGCCAAGGGCCTGGGCAGCGGCCTGTCAGAGGCCGCCCTGGGGCTGAGGCTGCGTTACGAGTTCTCCCGCCAGTTCGCACCCTATGTGGGCGTCGAGTGGACGGGTCGTTTTGGCGAGACCGCCGACATGGCCCGTGCCGACGGCGAGCCGGTGCGCGATACCCGACTGCTGGCCGGCCTGAAATTCTGGTTCTAGATGCTTAACACTCACAGGAGACGCTATATGAAGAAGAGATCGACCGCCGTTGCCGGCACCCTGGCGCTGTTGCTTGCCTTGTCCGCCCAGGCCCACGGCCCCAGGCAGCATGGTAAGGAAGTGGACAAGCCGGATTGCACGGCCATCAAGGCCATGGCTCAGGAGATGGACCCCAATGATCCCCTGGTAAAGGCCCTGAGGAGCAAGTGCGCCAAGGCGGCGCATCAGGACGGACAGGACGCCAGTGGCCCCAAGCAGGGCGAAGAAAAGCAGGCGAAGCCTCGCCGGCACCAGCACTCTAAATGATGAGAATGGCGCCGCCCCGGGGCGGCGCCATGGAGGAACCGAGATGACATTTCGCAGACAAGGGGCCTGCCTTGGCTGCCTGGCCATGGCCCTGGTGGTGGCGGTCCTGGCCGGGCTCGCCTTCCTGTATTCCGGCTGGTACCCCATGGGTGCCGACAGGCCCCATAACGCCGTCACCTACTGGGCCCTGGAGACCCTGCGCGAGCGCGCCATCACCCGGGCGTCCGCCGACATTCCGCTGCCGGCCGATCTGGACAATCCGGCCCGGCTCTTGGCCGGCGCCGCCGACTACAACGACATGTGCACCGGCTGCCATCTCAGGCCCGGCCTGACCGAGAGCGATTTCACCCTGGGCCTGTACCCGGCGCCGCCGGATCTGACCCAGGCCCACCACCATGGCGACGAGCAGTCCGAGGCCAGGCGGCGCTTCTGGATCATCAAGCACGGCATCAAGGCCTCCGGCATGCCGGCCTGGGGGCCGCGCCATGACGACGAGCGGATCTGGAACATGGTGGCCTTCCTGTCCCGCCTGCCGGAGCTGACCCCGGAGCAGTACCGGGCCCTCAGCGCCCGCGGCGAGGAGGACGGCCACGACCACCAGCACTGAGCAGGAAAAACGGGCTGGGCCTGAGGGGGCCCGGATGGCATAATCCGGGGCCTTCATCTTCCCAGGCCAAGGATCAGCCAGGGCCATGGGTTCAACAGGAGGTAGTCCCATGCACCAGAGCGTCACCGAGCTCGCCCCCAACCTCTTCCGCCTGACCCTGGCGGAAAACGACAAGTTCGAGTTCAACCAGTTCCTGCTCCTCGACGACAAGCCGCTGCTGATGCACGCCGGCAAGCAGTCCCTGTTCGAGCCGCTTAAAAACATGGTGGCCGAGCTGATGGATCCCCGTGATTTGGCCTATGTGGCCTTCTCCCACTTCGAGGCCGACGAGTCCGGCGCCCTCAACCACTGGCTGGAGCTGGCGCCGGGCGCCCTCTGCCTGACCGGCCCCATAGGCCGCATCAACCTCAGCGACCATGCCATCCGTGCGCCCCAGGTGCTCAGGGACGGTGAGGCCGTCGAGCTGGGCCGGCGCCGGCTGCGCCTGGTGGAAACGCCGCACTTCCCCCACAACTGGGACGCGGTGCTCTGGTACGAGGAAAGGGACAGGCTGCTGTTCAGCTCTGATCACTGTGCCCAGGGCGGGATCTGCGCCCCGCTTACCGAGGAAGACATCAGCGAAATTGCAATCAACTTCGCCGAAAAGGGCGCCTTCATCCCAAAAGGGGACAGCACCCGTGCGGCCATCGCCAAGCTGGCCGGGCTGGAGGTGGACATGCTGCTGCCCATGCACGGCAGCGCCGTCCAGGGCCAGGCGGCCCGGCAGGTGCTGGACAGGGTAGGGGACTTCCTTGGCCGCTAACGGCCTTTTCGCCGAAGATAGACCAGAAAGGGCGGCCGAGGCCGCCCTTTTTTAGAAGATGTCGATGTCGCTGACCTTGTCGAACACATGATTGGGCCTGAAGGCCATCTGGGGGATGTCCTCGGGGCGGGAGACCCCGGACAGCACCAGTATGGTCTCAAGGCCGGCCTGGAAGCCGGCCAGAATGTCGGTGCGCAGGTTGTCGCCGATGATGACGGTGTCTTCGGAGTGGGCATGGATATGGTTCAGGGCCGAGCGGACGATCCAGCTGGATGGCTTGCCCACGTAGAAGGGCTGGTGGCCGGTGATGCGCTCTATGGGGGCGCACAGGGCGCCGCAGCCCGGGCTGTGGTTGGGGCCGCAGAAGTCCGGGTTGGTGGCGATGAAGCGGGCGCCACCGGCCACGAAGCGGGCCGCCTTGTGGATCATCTCCCAGTTGTAGGAGCGGGTCTCGCCCACTATGACGAAGTCCGGGTTGATGTCGGTGATGGTGAAGCCCACCTTGTACAGCTCGTGGCTGAGGGCGCTGTCGCCTATGACATAGGCCTTGGTGCCTTCCTGGCGGCGGATGAAGTCGGCGGTGGCCATGGCCGAGGTGTAGAACCTGTCTTCCGGCACATCGATGCCGGCCGCCGCCAGGCGGTTGTGCAGATCCCGGGCGGTCTGGGACGGGTAGTTGGTGAGCAGCACCAGGGGGTTGCCCTGGTCGAGGATGCGCTTGATGAAGGCGTCGGCGCCGGGAATGGCGGTGTTGTCGTGCATCAGCACGCCGTCGATGTCGCAGATGATGTTCTTCATGGGAAGGTTCCGCTCTCTGGGTACCCCAGTGATACCAGATCCGGCCGGGCCTTTGCTACACTGCGCGGCTCGAAACTGGAGTGACTATGCACTGGCAGACCACCTGGCTGGATGAGCCCCTGTTCGCCGATCCGGCCCGCCTTTTCCCGTCCCTGGGCCGCTTTTCGGCCTTTCCCGATGCCGCCGCCCTGACCGCCCTGTTGCCGGCCGGGGCTCGCAGCGGCGGCGGTGCGCCGCTTTGCTTCAGCCACGACGAGGACGACGACCGCTATTACGAGGCGCGCATCTTCGAAAGCGGCGCCGTGCCCACCCGCGCGGGCAACTGGCACGATTTCTTCAACGCCCTGATCTGGGCCGCCTTCCCCGGGGCCAAGGCAGCCATCAACGGCCAGCACCAGGCCGATATCCTGGCCCACGGCCTGAGCCCGCGCACATTGCGCCGGGACGCCCTGACGTTGTTCGACGAGTGCGGGGTGCTGGTGGTGAGCTCTGAGCCCGAGCTGCTGGCGGACCTGCGCCAGCACCGCTGGCAGCAGGTGCTGTGGCATGAGCGCGACAGGTGGGGCAGCTCCATCCGCGCCTATGTGTTCGGCCACGCCTGCTACGAGATGGCCCTCAGGCCCTTTATCGGCCTCACCGCCAAGATGCTGCCCATGCTGGCCGAGCCGGATTTCTTCCGGGACGACCTCGCCGGCCAGTACCGGCGCCTGGACGGCGCCTTCACTGCCCTGCTGGACAGGAATGGCTTGGCCGACAAGTCCCTGCTGTCGCCGCTGCCGCTGCTGGGGGTGCCGGGCTGGCATCCTGAGGCATCGGACGGGGATTTCTACGAAAATAGCGACTATTTTCGCCCCCTTCGCCGCCAAAGGACGCCGCTGGCGGCATTTCCTCTGCTGGACCGAGCCGCCCGGGCTGGATAGGGGCGGCGTTTTCCTTTAGTTTGTTCACAAACCGACAACAAGGAAGACGATAAATTGACTGCGCACACCCAAGTGATCAGGCGGGGCCCTTACCCCGAGCTGACCTGGACGGCGGTGCTGGTGGGCTATTTCCTCGGCGCCATCATCGCCGTGTCCATCGCCTATGCCGCCCTCAAGCTGGGCTTTTCCATCGAAGGCTCCGAACTGGCCGCCATCCTCGGCTTCGGCATCCTGAGGGGGATCCTCAACCGCTCCTCCATCATCGAAAACAACGTGGTGCAGACCATCGCCAGCGCCGTCAACGGCGCCTCCAGTGGCCTGATGTTCTCGGTGCCGGCCCTGTTCATCCTCGGCTATACGAACTTTAATCCGCTGCTGATCGTGTTCGGCGCCATTGCCGGCGCCTTCCTTGGCATTGCCTTCATCATCCCCCTGCGCAAGCAGATGATCGACTACGAGCGCCTGACCTACCCGGGCGGGGTGGCCGTGGCCACCATCCTCAAGTCGCCGGGCGCCGGGGTGAAGAAGGCCAAGCTGCTGGTGGGCGCGGCCCTGGCCAGCGGTGCCATCCACTTCGTCTCCAAGTACGTCGGCGTCGAATACTATGATCTCGGCGGCCTGCTGGGCATGCCGGAGTACACCAACGGCATCTGGTACCTGTCGCTGCTGACCGTGGGGGTGGGCTTCATCGCCGGCCGCGGTGGCGTCGCCTTCATCATCGGCGGCTTCGTCTGTTACTGGTTCCTGGCGCCCCTGCTGGCCGGCACCGAGCTGCTGCCTGTGGTGGACGGTAAGGTGGTCACCGATCCCGAGGCGCTCAGGGTGGATCTGTTCCGGCCGGTGGGCATCGGCATGCTGATCGGTGGCGCCCTGACCGGTATCGCCATGGCCTTTCCGCTGATCATCAACGCCATCAAGTCCATGCAGAACGCGGCCCGGGTCGAGTCCGCCGCCTCCAGGGACGAGATGCCCATCAAGCTGCTGTACGGCGCCATCATCGGCTGCGCCGTGCTGCTGTGCTTCATCGCCATCGCCAGCGCCCAGGAAGTGAGCATCTGGCGCGGCATCGCCATGGGCCTGTTGGGCACCTTCTGGGTCTGGGTGGCCGGGGTGATCCTGTCCGAGTGCATCGGCCGCACCAACTGGTCGCCGCTGTCGGGCATGACCCTGATCGCCGTGACCTTGCTGATCATCCTCACCTCCGGCCTGGATGACGAGTCCGCCGTCATTGCCGCCGTCACCGTCGGCGCCGCCGCCTGCGTGGCCATGTCCCAGGCCACCGACCTGATGCTGGATCTCAAGACCGGCTACCTGGTCGGCGCCACCCCGCGCATGCAGCAGTTCGGCCAGTTCATCGGCGCCTGGCTGGGGCCCATCATCGTCATGGCCCTGATCCTGGTGCTGCACAAGGCCTACGGCCTGGGCTCGGCGGAGCTGCCGGCGCCCCAGGGCCAGGCCCTGGCCTCGATGATCTCCGGCATCCTTGGCGGCGACGTGCCCACAGAGAAGTACCTGGCCGGCGCCGGCCTGGGCGCCATCCTCTCCGCCACCTCCGGTGGCCTGGGCATCACCGTTGGCCTGGGCTTCTACCTGCCCTTCGCCATCGTGCTCACCTATGCCCTCGGCACCCTGTCCCGGGAGCTGGTGGACAGGTTCAAGGGCAAGGAATTTTCCGAGAACACCGGCATCCCGGTGGCCGCCGGCCTCATCGTCGGCGAGGCCCTGGTGGGGGTCGGGTTCGCCGTCACCTACATAGTGCAGGGGGTGTGACATGAAAGCATTGGGATTATTGCTGGTGACCGTCTGCTTCCTGGTCGGCGCCTTCCTGACCTCGCTGGACCCCAGGACCCTGGCCTGGAGCGGCTTCCTGCCGCTGCTGCTGGTGGGCATGATTGGCGTCTACCTCATCAAGCGTGCCGAGCACCTGGAGGCCCGTCACGAGGGGGTGATGGAGGATAACCTCAAGGTGCTGCGCGAGAGCCTGGAAAACCTGGTGGCGGAGCTGGACACCCTGGTGGCCAAAAAGGACGACATTCCCGTCTACGAGGCCAGGTTCGAGATAGACCACAGGCTCAGGAACGACCTGCGCGCCTTCGCCGAGGCCCGCTACACCCTGGCCCACCGCTACAGCCTGGCGGCCTTCGCCGAGGTGATGAGCCCCTTCGCCGCCGGCGAGCGCTACGTGAACCGGGTCTGGTCCGCCTCCGCCGACGGCTATATCGACGAGGTGCACCAGTACCTGGACAAGGCCAAGGGCCAATTCCACGAGGCATTGGATGCGCTGAGTCGCTGGCGCAGCGGCGAAGCGCTGTAAAGGCGCCCCGAGCAGCAAAAGGGCCGGTATCAGACCGGCCCTTTTTTCATCTTGCAAACGGCGTCTATGGACTCAGAGCCGCTCTATGACCAGGGCGATGCCCTGACCGACGCCGATGCACATGGTGCACAGGGCAAAGCGCTGCCGGTTGCGCTGCAGCTGGCGCAGCGCCGAGGTGACCAGGCGGGCGCCGCTCATGCCAAGGGGATGGCCCAGGGCGATGGCGCCGCCCTGGGGGTTGATCCTGGGGTCGTCGTCCTCCAGGCCCAGCTCGCGGATGCAGGCCAGGGCCTGGGCGGCGAAGGCCTCGTTCAGCTCGATGATGTCCATGTCTGCCAGGTCCAGGCCAAGGCGGGCCAGCAGCTTCCTGGTGGCCGGTACCGGTCCCAGGCCCATGGTCCTGGGCGCCACCCCGGCCACGGCCATGCCCAGCACCCTGGCCACCGGCGTCAGGCCCTGACGCTCGGCGCCTGCTGCCGAAGCCAGCAGCAGGGCGGCGGCGCCATCGTTGATGCCGGAGGCGTTGCCGGCGGTGATGGTGCCACGGTCATGGACTATGGGTTTGAGGCTCGCCAGCTTGTCCAGGGTGGTGGCCCTGGGGTGTTCATCCTGGTCGAACAGCACCGGCTCGCCCCGTCGCTGGGGCACGGCGACCGGCACTATCTCCTCGGCCAGGAAGCCGGCCTCCTGGGCGGCGGCGGCCTTTTGCTGGCTGCGACAGGCAAAGCTGTCCTGATCCTGCCTGCTGATCCCCAGCTCCTCGGCCAGGTTTTCCGCCGTCCTCGGCATGGTGTCGGTGCCATGGGCCGCCTGCAGCGCCGGATTGACGAAGCGCCAGCCCATGGTGGTGTCGAACAGCTCGGCGCCGCGGGCGAAGGGAGTCTCGGCCTTGGCCATCACCAGCGGGGCCCGGGTCATGCTCTCGGCGCCGCCGGCGACGACGATCTCGGCCTCGCCGCTTAGGATGGCCTGGGCGGCGCTGCCGACGGCGTTGAGGCCGGAGCCGCACAGCCGGTTCAGGGTCAGGCCCGGCACTTCCTGGGGCAGGCCGGCCAAGAGGGCGGCCATGCGGGCGATGTTGCGGTTGTCCTCGCCGGCCTGGTTGGCGCAGCCGAGGATCACGTCGTCGATGTGGCCGGGATCCAGCCCCGGGTTGCGGGCCAGCAGTGCCTTGAGCGGCAGGGCCGCCAGATCGTCGGCGCGGACGCCGGCCAGACTGCCGCCGTAGCGGCCCACAGGGGTGCGGATGGCATCGCAGATAAAGACGTCTTTCATGATTTCTCCTTTGCCAGTGACGGGATCTCGGCCAGCACCTGCCGCAGGCCGGCCTCCAGCACCTCGGCCAGGGTCAGGATCTCCTGTTCGGTCATGGCCGTGGACAGCATGGCCGAGCAGGTGTTGATCAGCATCAGGCCGTGCTCGAAGGCGTGGTCCAGCAGCAGTTTGATGCCCCTGGCCTCGTCCTCGCCGGCAAAGGCCTCGCGGTAGTTGCCGGGTGGGCTGTCCTTCAGGTGCAGCCGCAGCATGGAGCCGGCGCCGGTGACGCAGGCCCGGATCCCGACCCGGTCGATGGCGTCGCCGAGCTTTTGCCGGGCCAGCTCGCCAAGGGCATTGAGCCGTGCGACCGCGTCCCGGTCGAAGAGGCTCATGGCGGCCAGGCCGGCGGTCAGGCTGATCGGATTGGCGGAGAAGGTGCCGGAATGGGGCAGCAGCACCCTGGGCCGGCTGGGATCCAGCACCGCCATGACGTCGGCGCGGCCGGCGAAGGCGCCGACCGGGAAGCCGCCGCCGATGATCTTGCCCATGGCGGTGAGATCCGGCGCCACCTTGTATCTTTGCTGGGCGCCGCCGTAGCCGATGCGGAAGGTGATCACCTCGTCGAACAGCAGCAGGGCGTCGTTGTCCCGGGTCCACTGGTACAGGGCCTCCACGAAGGCGTCGGAGGCCGGCACCATGCCGACCCGGTGCGACACCGGATCCAGCAGTATGGCGGCCAGCTCCCCCTTGTGGCGGTCGAGGATGGCCCTGGCCCTGGCCACGTCGTTGTAGGGGATGACCACCACGTCATCCAGGGCCCCCTGGGGCGTGCCCGCCGCCACCGGCACGCTCAGCGGCTTGTCCCGGTCTCCCCAGGTGGTGGGGGAGGCGGTCTGGCTCACCTCGGCGTAGTCGTAGGCGCCGTGGTAGGCCCCTTCGACCTTGGCTATCTTCGCCTTGCCGGTGTAGGCCCGGGCCGCCTTGACCATGGCCATGACCGCCTCGGTGCCGGAATTGACGAAGCGCAGCTGCTCGAAGCCCGGCACGCGGCTGCACAGCAGCTCCGCGTAGGCCACCTCCACTTCCGTGGCCAGGGTAAAGGCGCTGCCCTTGTGCAGCTGGGCGATGACGGCCTCGGTGATCTGGGGATGGGCGTGGCCGTGGATCAGCGAGGCCATGTTGTTGGCGAAGTCGATGCGGGTCACCCCGTCGATGTCGGTGACGCGGCAGCCACTGCCGTGGTCCGCATAGGCCGGGTGGGGCAGGCGGAAGATGGTGTTGCGGCTGACGCCGCCCGGCAGGACCCGCTGCGCCCGCTCAAAGAGGGCGGCGCTCTTAGCGTGCGTCATGGTGCTTACCTCGGGCGTCGAAGACGGGGGCGCCGGTGCGCTCGGCCACCTGCTCGAAGGTGATGCCAGGGGCCAGCTCCAGCAGCTCGAAACCCCGGTCGCTGATTGCGATGACCGCCAGGTCGGTGTAGATGCGCCCGACCACGGCCCGGCCGGTCAGCGGATAGCTGCAATGGGCCACCAGCTTGGGGCTGCCGTCTTTGGTGCAGTGCTGGGTGATGACGAAGATGGTCTTGACCCCGGACACCAGATCCATGGCGCCGCCCACGGCGGGAATGGCGTCGGCGGTGCCGGTGGACCAGTTGGCCAGATCGCCGTTCTGGGCCACCTGCATGGCGCCCAGCACGCAGACGTCGATATGCTGGCCGCGGATCATGGCGAAGCTGTCGGCATGGTGGAAGTAGGCGGCGCCGGGGAGGGCGGTCACCGGTTTCTTGCCGGCGTTGATAAGCTCGGGATCCTCCTGGCCGGGGGCCGGCGCCGGGCCCATGCCCAGCAGGCCGTTTTCGGTGTGGTAGATGAATTCCCGGCCCTCGGGCACATGGTGGGCCACCAGCTCCGGTATGCCGATGCCGAGGTTGACGTAGGCGCCGTCGGGAATGTCACGGGCGGCCCGCTGGGCCATCTGGTCGCGGCTCCAGCCGCTTGGGGCTGTGTTGGTCATGGGTAGGATCTCCCTTCGGCCACCAGTACGGATCCCTGCAGCGGCTCGGCGATGGTGACGATGCGGTCGACGAAGATGCCCGGGGTGACCACCTGCTCGGGATCCATGTCACCCGCTTCCACTATTTCGGAGGTCTGCACCAGGGTCCTGCGGGCGGCCATGGCCATGATCGGCGCGAAGTTGCGGGCCGTCTTGTTGTAGCTGAGGTTGCCGTAACGGTCGGCCCGCTGGCACTTGATCAGGGCGAAATCGGCGGTCAGGGCCGGCTCCAGCACGAATTCCCGGCCGCCGAAGTGGCGGTGCTCCTTGCCGTCGGCCAGGGGGGTGCCCACGGAGGTGGCGGTGTAAAAGGCCGGGATGCCGGCGCCGCCGGCGCGGATCCGTTCGGCCAGGGTGCCCTGGGGCACCAGCTCCAGCGCTATCTTGCCGGCCCGGTACAGATCCGGGAAGACGGTGGAATTGGCGGTGCGGGGGAAGGAGCAGATCATCTTGCCCACCTGGCCGTTCTCGATCAGTGCCGCCAGGCCGACGTGGCCGCTGCCGGTGTTGTTGTTGACCACGGTGAGGTTTTTGGCGCCCTGGTCGATCAGGGCGTGGATCAGTTCGATGGGGCTGCCGGCCTCGCCGAAACCGCCGATCATCACGGTGGCGCCATCGAAGATGTCGGCCACCGCCTCGGCGGCGGAGGCTATCTGTTTATCAATCATGAGGGTAACAAACTCATCAAGGGGCCCCCGCATCAGGCGGGGGCAATGGGTTTCTCAAGCCAGCTGGCGCTGCAGGGCGGCGGCCAGATCCTGTTCGATCTGTGCCAATTCGTCCTCGAAAAAGTATTTTTCGGTATCGAACGGCGTCAAAAAGTCGACCTTGTTTTCCTGCTCGTCGTACTTGGCGTGGAAGACCCTGTCCATCCACTGCATGTTGCGGGCCTCGGTGAACCTCAGGGCGAAGCATTTCTCGCCGTTGATGATGGAGGTGCCGAGTATGGCCAGCTTGCCGGCGGAGATGGTCATGGAGATGTGCCGCGACGGCCGGTTGATGGACGACAGCGAGCGGTAGATGCGGTTGAAGATCTGCTCCACCGCCGCCAGGGGCGCGGTGTAATAGTGGTGCTCGCCGGTGGGGCGGGCGCAGTACATGGAGTGGAAGCCGATGCTCAGCATGCCGAGGATCTCCGCCAGGTCGATCCAGTTCCGGGCCGATTTTTCGATGTCCACCCGGCCGCTGTCGTCCTCGAACAGGCTGATATGGTTCATGATCGGGCTCTGGCTGCGGATCACCACGCCGTGGTTCTGCAGGCGGCGGATGGCGGCAATGGTGCTGGGGTTGAGCAGTTCGCGGGGGGTGGAGAAGTGCGCCATCCAGGCCAGCTGGATGCCGTTGTCGCGCAGGATGTCGAACAGCGCCAGCATGTCGTCGTACTTGTCGCTGAGGATCATCTCCGGCAGGAAGGTCAGGGCGCGGGTGGCCAGGCGCACGTTCTTCACGTGCAGCAGGTCGGGATCGGTGATCAGGGGCATCACGTATTGCCTGAGCCGGCTGGCCGGCATGTAGCCGCCGTCACCGCCGGTGATCAGCAGGTCGGTCACCTCGGTGTGACGGCGCAGGTAGTCGTGGATCTGCTGGATGTCCTTCTGGATGAACATGTCTTCGTCGCCCCTGACCTGGGCGTGGCGGAAGCAGTAGGTACAGAAGGAGAAGCAGTTCTGGGTGGTCTTGTCGAAGATCAGCTGGCATTGCGGGTATTTGTGCTGGCTGCCGTCGAGGAATTCCACCTCGCCTTCGTCGTTGACGAACCAGGGCTTGTTGAGCTGTTGGTTGCCGTCGTGGGGGTTGGTCTTTTCCATGTAATCGACGGCGACCTGGGTCCGGGCAGCAGCGGTGTCGGCGCTCAGGTAGGCATTGGTGGTTTCCTCGTTGATCATGCCCGGCTGCGGGAAGATCAGCTGGAACACGGAGTCTTGCTGGTAGTTGTCCCAGTTGATGCTGTTCAGGGAATGGCGGGTGGCCAGGAAGCGGTAGACCTCGACGAACAGCTCCCGTTCGGCGATGTCGGTCAGCTCGATGCCGTTGTCCCTGAGCACGGCGCAGACCTCGCGAAAGCCGGACAGGCCGGTGTAATGCTCCTTGTCGTTGAACAGGAAGGGCCGGGTTTCCAGGAAACCGGCGTGCTGGGGATAGGCGGCCTGCAGGCGGCTCAATACCCCGGTCGGCAGCAGGTTTTCCGAGCGGATGATATCCCGCATCTCCTGGCCGTAGCCGTAGCGGTCCAGGATCCTTTCGAGGTCGCCGTCATCGACCACCAGGTAGTTTTTTTGCTTCTCGGCGGGAATGGTCTTGACGGCGATGGATTGATTCGACTCGGCAGTGCTCATGTTGCGTATCCGTTTTTGGAATAAATACGCACTGACCTTAGTCCCGGCCGTGAAAGGGGAGAAATACTAAATTTTTATGCCGCCCATAGGTCCAGGCTATAGCTTGCGTTGGATCAATATGGCAAGCGAATGGGCCGCTAAGCTGAAGGCGTTTTTCAGTGGATCCAGCCCCTATGGAATTAAGAGCCCTGAGGTATTTCCAGGCCGTCTACGAGGCGCGCAGTGTCAGCGCCGCGGCGCGGGCCTGCTTTGTTTCCCAGCCCTCCATCACCGCCGCCATACTGCAGCTGGAATCCACCCTGGGCACCCGGCTTTTCGTCCGCCACGCCAGGGGGGTGTTGCCGACCGAGGCCGCCGACAGGCTCTATCCCAGGGCCAAGAAGATGGGCGACCAGGCCCAGCGCATCCTCGACATGTTCAACGAGGGGCCCACGCCGGTGTCGCTGCGACTGGGGCTGATGCGCTCCCTGGGCGCCCAGCGCATGAGCGGCCTGCTCAAGCAGCTCCACAGGCGCATCGATAACCTGGAGGTGACCCTGGTGGATCCCCAGGAGCCCTGCGATGCCCGCATCGTCCTGGCCGAGACCAAGGCCAGGCATGAGCAGTTTGTCTCCATCTGGCGCGACAGCTACCAACTGGCGCTTCCGAAGGACTGGTCCCAGGCCGGCCAGGCCAGCATCAGGCTCACCGAGCTCGACCAGATGCCCTTCGTCAACCGCAGCCCCTGCGCCGTCCTGGAGCAGTTGAAGCTGGTGCTGAAACAGGCCGGCCTGGCCATCCAGCCCAGGGCCAACATCCGCACCATAGAGTACGCCTGGCAACTGGTCAGCGCCGGCATAGGGGCCGCGCTGCTGCCCGACTGGCCGGAGATCCGCAAGGCCGAGGAGCTGGTGCTGCGGCCCATAAAGGGGGTAAGGCTGCAGACCGACATCGGCCTGGCCTACAAGGACGGCGGCGCCGATCCCGAACTGCTCCAGGCGGTCAGGGCGGTGTGCGAGCAGGAGGGCGGCCATGGCGACTAGGGCCGGAACGGCACGAAAAGCCTGTATCTCACCGAAAACAACAAGATTTGCTGCGATCTTGCGGGCATGTTGCGTCGTTGCTATCTTGGGTGACGGCGCGGGCAAGGAACAGGCCCGCAGCCAGGGCATAGCGACCCTGGCCAATGCCTTTATCGGGAACGAGGTGGTCCGCCAGAACGACTGGCTGGTGGCCCGGATCCGGTGAAGGAATGACGAAACGACAAGGAGAATGGCGATGTTCGTGGTGTTGCTGAGGTTTTCAACCAACAGGGAAGAGGCCGGCCGAACCGAGGTGCAAGGAGAATAACCATGACCAACAACTTCGTAGGCCCGGATGCGCGTCCCCGCTGCCGTTGGTGCGGGGACGCGCCCGAATTCCTCGAGTACCACGATCGGGAATGGGGTTTCCCGGTCGCAGACGACAACCGCCTCTTCGAGAAGCTGTGCCTGGAAGGCTTCCAGTCCGGCCTGAGCTGGCGGACCATACTGGCCAAGCGGGAAAACTTTCGGGCCGCCTTCGCCCAATTCGATATCGACAAGGTCGCGCTCTTCAGCGAGCGGGATGTGGAGCGCCTGCTCCAGGATGCGGGCATAGTGCGCCATCGTGGCAAGATAGAGGCGGTGATCAACAACGCCAGGCGCGCCTTGGAGCTCAGGGAACAGGAAGGCTCCCTGGCCGCCTTTTTCTGGGGCTTCGAACCCAGGGCCGAGGCACTGGCAGAACCCCAGACGGTGTCGAGTTCGCCCGCGTCCGTGGCCCTGTCCAAGGCCCTGAAGAAGCGGGGCTGGAAGTTCGTGGGCCCGACCACCGTCTATGCCTTCATGCAGGCCATGGGACTGGTTAACGACCATGTGGCGGACTGCGTCACCAGGAGCCGGGTGGAGCAGGCCAGGGCGAGCTTTAAACGCCCTTAGCCCTGGCAAGGGCTGGCCTGCCGCTACTGGTTTTGGGTTACCATCTGCTCGGCCAGCAGGCACATCACCACGGGGCGCTGGCAACGGGCTGTCGTATGGAAAAAAGCAGTAAGGGAACTTGATTGTGCTGATTAGCATCCCGGGACGGGAAAGCATCGAAATTAACAACGTGATCTTGGATTTCAACGGCACCATCGCCATCGACGGCAAATTGATTGCCGGCGTTGCCGACAAGATCAATGCGCTGTCCAAGTCCCTGCGTTTTTATGTGGTGACCGCGGACACCTACGGCACCGCCGAGCGCGAGCTGGCGGGGGTCGACTGCCAGGTAGTCAACCTGTCGACATCGCAGCGCTATGGAACAAAGTCCGATGTGCTGTCCGCCCTGGGCAAAAACGAGACGCTCTGTGTGGGCAATGGCTTTAATGACCGTGAGATCCTGAAAGACTGCGCCCTGGGAGTGGCCCTGTTGCAGGCCGAAGGCCTGTGTGTCGATGCCCTGCTGGCGGCGGATCTGGTCTGTCAATCCATTATCGATGTGTTGTCCTGCCTCGAACAGCCCAACAGGATCAGGGCCAGCCTGCGCGCTTGATGGCCGCTGCGGCGCCGGCGGCCGCCCCTATTCCGTATCGGGCTTGAGCAGGTACTTCTGCTCCGGGTCGACGATAAGGCGGCCCACCATGGCCTCCCGGCCCAGCAGCATCAGGTAGGTCATCTCGGATCTGTCGGTCAGGGTCAGCTGTATGGTCCAGCACTGGCCGGCCATGCACAGCTCGGTGAGGATCACATAGCGTTTCTGGCGGGTGGCGTTGGAACTCTTGACCTGGCGCACCGAGTGCACCTTGGCCTCCCGGCGCACGATGCGTTCGACGTTGTGGATGTCGGGGTGGATGTCGAAGCTGACCCAGAGGTCGCCCTGGCGGCTGAACTCCTCGAGGTTGTCCACGTGCAGGGACGAGGTCTGGGCGCCGGTGTCCACCCGTACATGCAGATCGGTGATGGTCAGCTGGGGCAGATCGCACAGCTCCAGGGCGCCGACCAGGCGCTTGTCGTTGTTCACAAAATCATCCTCGATGTTCAGCCTCTACCTTTGAGCCTGTTGGGCCCTTTTAGCATATCTTTTTCCAGGTAGTCGATAAGGGTGCCGGCCACGTCCTTGCCGGTGGCCCCTTCGATGCCCTCCAGGCCGGGGGAGGAATTGACCTCCAGCACCAGGGCGCCGTGGGCGGAGCGTATGATGTCCACCCCGGCCACGGTCAGGCCTATGACCCTGGCGGCCTTGACCGCCAGGGCCCGTTCCTCCGGCCGCAGCCGGATCAGCTGGGCCTGGCCGCCCCGGTGCAGGTTGGAGCGGAACTCGCCGGGCTGGGCGGTGCGCTGCATGGCGGCGATGACCTTTTCCCCCACCACGAAACAACGGATGTCGGAGCCGCCGGCCTCCTTGATGAATTCCTGGACCAGGAAGTTGGCCTTGAGGCCGCGAAAGGCATTGATGATGGTCTCCGCCGCCTTGCGGGTCTCGGCCAGCACCACCCCTTCGCCATGGGTGCTCTCGATGAGCTTGACGATCAGCGGCGCGCCGCCCACCGCCTCGATGAGATCGCCGGTGGCGTTGGCCAGGTGGGCATAGGCGGTCACCGGCTGGCCGACGCCCTTCCTGGCCAGCAGCTGGTGGGCCCTGAGCTTGTCCCGGGAGCGGGTGATGGCGGTGGACTCGTTGGCGCAATAGACGTTGGCCACCTCGAACTGGCGCAGCACGGCGCAGCCATAGGGGGTGATGCTGGCGCCGATGCGGGGGATCACCGCATCGAACTGCAGCTTGATGGCATCGCCCTTGTCCTTGAAGAAGACGCTGGGCTGGTTGGCGGTGATGTCCATGTAGCACTTGAGCGCATCCACCACCTGTACCTCGTGGCCTCTTGCCTTGGCGGCCTCCACCAGGCGGCGGGTGGAATAGAGGCGGGCGTTGCGTGACAGTATGCCGATCTTCATCTTGGACTCCGGCTCAGGGTGACAGCATCCCCGACAGCAGGGTCGCCACCCCCAGGAAGGAGAGGAAGCCGGCGATGTCGGTGACGGTGGTGAGGACGATGGACGAGGACTGGGCCGGATCCTGGCCCAGGCGCTTGAGCATCACCGGCACCAGGGCGCCCGCCGAGCCGGCCACCACCAGCGAGATCACCATGGAGATGGCGATGATCAGGCTCAGTCCCAGGGACTGGCTCCACACGAAGACGCCCAGGGCACAGGTCAGGGCGATGGCGATGCCGTTGAGCAGGCCTGTGCTCATCTCCTTGAACAGCACCTGGCGCCAGTGCCTGGGGGTGATCTCCCTGAGGGTCAGGCCGCGCATGGTCACCGCCAGGGCCTGGGCGCCGGCGTTGCCGGACTGGCCGGCCGCCACCGGCAGCAGTATGGCCAGGGCGGTGAACTGGGCGATGATGCCCTCGAAGGCGCCGACCACGGCCGCGGCGGCGAAGGCGGTGAGCAGGTTGATCTGCAGCCAGGGCAGGCGCTTGCGCACCGCGAACAGGCTGGGCGACAGGGCCCGCTCCTCGCGGCTGGCGCCGACCATGGTCTGGATGTCGGTGACCAGATCCTCCTTGACCACCTGGAACAGGTTGTCCCTGGTAATGGCCCCCAGCAGCCGGCCGTGCACGTCCAGGACAGGCACCCGCTCCGCCTTGACCGAGCCCAGCTGCTTGAGGATGTCCTCCTTGGGATCCAGGGCCTGGGCGGTGACGCGGATCTCCTCCATCAGCTCGCCAAGGGGGGTGTCGGGCTCGGCCAGCAGCAACTGCTTGGCGTCCAGGTGGCCCAGCAGCAGCTGGTTCTCGTCCACCACATAGAGGTTCTCGGCCCGGCTTTCGCCCCTGGCCCTGAGCTGGGTGACCAGCTCGCCGACGCTGAGCCCGGCCTCGAAGGTCTGCACCCTGGGGGTCATCAGCCGGCCGGCGGTATCGGCGGGGTAGGCCATCAGCTCCTGCAGCTCACCGGCCTGGCTGGCGGGCAGGGCCTCCAGCAGGGCCTGCCTGTCCTGCTCCTGCAGCCGGCTCAGCAGCGCCGCCGCCAGGGCCGGATCCAGCCGTGTCAGCAACTGGCAGGCCCTGTCCCGGGCCAGTGCCACCAGCAGGGCCACGGCGGCGCCCTGGCCCAGGTAAGGCCAGATCAGCACGGTGGCATGGGGCGGTTGGCTTTCCAGTACCCCGGCGGCCACCGGCGGCGTCAGCCGCTCCAGGGCCCGGGCCGCCTTGCGAGGGTGGTCGGTAAGAAAGCTCAGGTTGAGCTGCTGTATGGCCGAGTCCAGGGGGGCTATGGTCATCTTCGGCTCCCGGTCAGTGGCTGACGAAGGTTCTGGCCAGGGCCAGCAGGCTTTGGCCATAGGCGCGGCCAAGCTGCGCCAGCCAGGGGGATCTTTGCTGGCCGGTCGCTGTGCCCAGGCCCAGGGCCTTGAGCAGCTCGTGGTGGTGGAGCTGGCCGATCAGGTGGCCGCGGCTGCCGTACAGGGGCAGGCAGTCGTGGTCCTGCCAGAGCGGGCTGGCCATGGCGGTGTTGAGGGGGGTCCTGGCACTGAGGCCGGCCGGCGGTGGCGACATCAGCGCCTGCAGCGGCCGCTCCGGTGCCTGGCCCAGCAGCTGGCCGGGGGCGAGGATGCCCCGGAGGCGGTGCTGGCGGTCGCACAGGTAGAGGCGGTCGGCACTGGGCTGGCTTTCAAGGGCTGCCAGGGCCTGGGCTACCTGCTGATCCGCCATGACGACGGCCAGCTCGCTGTCCATCCAGGCGCCGACGCTGTCCGGCTCGTATTGCAGCAGCAACTGGCAGGCGGCCTTGCGGCGGCTCGACAGCAGCGCCAGCAGCCCCTGGCGCTTGGGCAGCTGGCGCAGCAGCGCCACCAGCTCGGTGGTGCTCAGCTGATGAAGATAAAGCGCCTTGAGGTCGTCCGGCAGCAGAACCAGCAGCCGGGCGGCAGGGCCATGTTGCATCAGCGCCAGCACACGGGCTCCCTCCCGGACCGGGCAGTGGCAGAGGAAGGCGCAGCTCTGGCCGGGCTCCAGGGCCTCCAGGCGGCGTGCCGCGGCCTGGGGTTCGCTCTTGAGGAAGGCCAGCGCCAGCTCCAGATCATCCAGGCCCATCGGTGTTCTCCTCCTGGCCGGGCAGCCGGCAGCACTGGCTCAGGAACAGCTTGCCCGGCAGGGTGAGCCGGCCCTGCTCGGTTTCCAGCACCACGCAGGTGGCGGTGAACTCGATGATGAGGCCGTCCCCCTCGGCCAGGGCCAGCCGCTCGCCGATGCGGCAATGCTGGCGCAGCTGCTGCATGCCGATGACGCTGGCCACCAGATCCCGGGCGCCCAGGCCAAAGGCCAGGGCGGCGCCGGCCAGCAATACGCCAAGCAGCAGCAACAAGAGGTCGGTGAGGAAGTGGATATTGATGCCGAGCTGCTCGACGCCGATCACCAGCGCCAGGAAGAACACACCGAGCTGGCTCAGCCGCGCCAGCAGCTCCCGGTTGGCCAGCCGGCCGGCCAGGGCGGAGTCCAGGATCAGGGAGCGGGTGGCGCCCCCCAGTAGGTAGCCAAGGGCCATGATCAGCAGGCCGGTGATCAGCACCGGCAGGTAGCGCAGCAGTTGATCCAGCCAGTCCGAGAAGAGGGTGAACTCCATGATTTGGGCGGCGGCGGTCAGGAAGAACAGCATCACCAGCCAGAACACCAGCCGGCCGACGAAGGGCGCATAGGCCCTGCGCAGGGGCCCGTCGGCGCCGGACAGGCTGGGCAGGGTGCGGCGCAGGAAGGCCAGCAGCAGGCTGACGCCGGAGCGGCTCAGCCGGGCCAGCACCAGGGCCAACAGCCAGCCCAGCAGCAACAGCAGCAGCACCGTCAGCAGGCGCGGCGCCAGGGCGGCCAACTGCTCAAAGGTGTCGGCCACTGTCTGTGACCACGGTGTTTTTGTCTCGGCCATGGGGCCCCCGAGTCGAGCCAGCCGAAGCTAAGGGGTTGCTCCGGCTGTGTTTTCTACCCTGGGGCTTAGTATAGGCCGTGCTCAGGGCAGCAGCGCGAGGCGCCCGGCCATGACGGTCACGGCACTGCCGCCGACCTTGACGCCGCTGATGGCCTGGCGCTGGCCCAGCACCTCCACCTGGGCCTGGCCGGGGCGGCCCAGCCAATGGCCCTGCTGGGCGGTGAAGGCCGGCTTGTCCAGCTCGCCATGGTGCCAGAGGTAGCAGGCCATGGCGCCGGTGGCCGAGCCGGTGAAGGGATCCTCCGTGGGGTCGGGATCCAGGGCGAAGTGGCGGGCAAAGGTCTGGCCCTTTTCATTGATGCCCCGGGGCACGAACAGGTGGATGCTGAAGAAGTCGCCCCTGTCCCAGAGCGCCTGGTAGGCAGCCTGGTTGAGGCTGGCCCGCTCCAGGGCGGCCAGGGACTTGACCGGCACCATCAGCAGCGGCGTACCGGTGCTGACGGTCTGTACCGGCAGGTCGGCGCGGATGTCGTCCTCGTTGAGGCCGACGACGGTGGCCACGTCCGGGACCGGGTAGTCCCGGCCCCACTTGGGCGCCAGCTGGGTCATGGTGATCAGTGGCTGGTCGCCCCGGCTGACCTCGATGTCCAGGGTGCCGGCCCGCAGGGCCAGGGTAAAACGGCGCTGGCCGGCGTCGAGACGGCCGGTGCTGAGCAGGGCGTGGAAGACCGCCACCGTGGGGTGGCCGGCCATGGGGATCTCCTCGCCCGGGGTGAAGTAACGGGCCTGGACATGGTTGCCATCCACCTTCTGGATGAAGGCGCTTTCCGACTGGTTCATCTCCTGGGCGATGCGCTGCATCTGGCTCTCGCTGAGGTTGCCGGCATCGAAGAAGACGGCGCAGGGGTTGCCGCTATAGGCGCGGGTGGTGAAGGCGTCCACCAACAGCATTTCCAGGGACACAAGACTCTCCTTGATAAAAAGCCCGGCAGAGCCGGGCCTTTGCTATTCGTAACGCAGGGCTTCTATGGGGTGGAGATTGGCCGCCTTGAAGGCGGGCAGGATCCCGAACAGCACCCCGACCCCAACGGAAAAGGCCAGCGACAGCGCCACCGCCCAGACAGGCACGGTGGCGGCGGGCAGGCTGGGCAGCATGAGGCTGACAAAGAGCGCCACCCCGTAGCCCAGGGCCAAGCCGATGAGCCCGCCCAGCAGGCACAGCATTACCGCTTCGCTGAGGAACTGCAACAGTATGTTGCCCCGGGTGGCCCCCAGGGCCTTGAGGATGCCGATCTCCCGGGTGCGCTCGGTGACCGACACCAGCATGATGTTCATGATGCCGATGCCGCCCACCAGCAGCGAGATCCCCACCACCCCGGCGGCCACCGCCGTGGTGGTGCTGGTGATGGCGCCGACCGTGTCCTGGAGCTGCTTGGCGGTGCGCAGGCTGAAGTCGTCGCGGTCGTCTTCCTTGAGGTCGTGCAGGCGCCTGAGCAGGCTGGCGATGCGCTCCTTGACCCTGTCCATCTCGGCCATGTCGTCCACCAGCAGGCTGATGCTCATGCCCGCCTCCCGGTTGGCGCCCAGCAGGGCCCGGGCGGTGGAGTAGGGCAGCAGCACATAGTCGTCCTGATCCAGGCCGAACAGATCGCCGCGCCTTTCCATGACACCGATGATCTTGAACCATTCGCTGCCCAGCTGCAGGTACTGGCCCACCGGCTCGCCCTTGATGTCCAGGCTTTCCACCACCGAGGCGCCCAGCACCGCCACCCGGCGCCGGCTCTGCTCGTCGGCACGGGTGAAGAAGCGGCCCAGCTCAGGGTACACGGAATAGAGATCCTGGTAGGAATAGCCGGTGCCTATCACCCGGGAGATGGCCTTGCGGCCCTGGTAGCTCAGGGAGGAGGCGCGGCCGGTGACCATGATGGTGGCGGTGACCTGGCTCACCCCTTCTATCTCGTAGCGGATGGCTTGGTAGTCCCGCTCGGTGAGCCGGGAGAAGCGGCCGGCCAGCTGCGCCTTGAGGGGGGTGTCGGGCTGCACCGTCAGCACATTGGTGCCCATGCCCTCGAACTGGCTGTTGATGGAGGCGGACAGCCCCTGGACTATGGCCACCACGGCGATGACCGAGGCCACGCCGATGACGATGCCGAGGGCGGTCAGCACCGAACGCATGCCGTGGGCGCGGATGGCCTTGAGGGCCGCGCGCTGGCTTTCCATGAAACCGACAAGGAGGCTAGACACAGGCAAGATCCCCCATGGCGCTGTCGGCGGTGATCCGGCCGTCCTTGACCCGGATCACCCGCTGGCAGTGGTCGGCGATCTCCTGTTCGTGGGTCACCACTATGATGGTCTGGCCGCTGTCGTGCAGCTCGTCGAACAGGGCCATGATCTCGGTTGTGGTGTGGGAGTCCAGGTTGCCGGTGGGTTCGTCGGCCAGGAGGATGGCCGGCCTGGTGACCAGGGCCCGGGCAATGGCCACCCGCTGGCGCTGGCCGCCGGAAAGCTGGTTGGGCCTGTGCTGGGCCTTGTCGGCCAGGCCTACCTTGTCCAGGGCCTCCAGGGCCATGGCCTTGCGCGCCCTGGGGGCGATGCCGCGGTAGACCAGGGGCTGGGCCACGTTGTCCAGGGCCGAGGCCCGGGGCAGCAGGTTGAAGCTCTGGAAGATGAAGCCGATCTGGCGGTTGCGCACTCCGGCCAGGGCATTGGCATCCAGGGCGGCCACGTTCTCGCCGCCCAGCCAGTACTGGCCGGCCGTGGGCACGTCCAGGCAGCCGAGGATGTTGAGCAGGGTGGACTTGCCGGAGCCGGACGGCCCTATGATGGCCAGGTAGTCGTTGGGGGCGATGTCGAGATCGATGCCGTCCAGGGCCCAGAAGGTCTCGGTGCCCATGGTGAAGGCCTTGGTCACCCCCTTGAGGCTGAGCAGGCTAGTCGCCTTTGACGCGGACATGGTCGCCCTCCGCCAGGCCCTTGAGGGTCCGGGCCGGTCCCCGTACCACGGCCATGCCGGCCTGGATGCCGTCCTGGATCTGCTGCAGGGTGTCGTCGGACAGGCCCAGCTTGACGCGTTGCTTGGCCACGGCGCCGTCCTGGATGCGCATCACATAGGGCTGTTCGTCCGGGTCGTAGAGCACCGATTCGATGGGCACCACCAGGGCGTTCTCGGCGGTCTCGGTGAAGATCTCGGCGCGGCAGCTCATGCCGGGACGGATGGCGAAGCCCTTGAGGTCGGACAGCAGGATCTTCACCGTGAAGCTCTGGCCCTGGCGGCCCTTGGCCTGGCGGGCCGTGGTGGCGATGGACTGCACCTTGCCCTCCAGGGGCTCGTCCGGGAAGGCGATGGCGAAGATGTTGGCGCTCTGGCCCTCGGCCACCTGGGCGATGTCGGCCTCGTCCACTTCCACCTCGGTGAGGATGGCGGAGGGATCGGCCAACGTCATCAGGCTGGAGCCGATGACGTTGGTGGTGCCCTGGATCACCGTCTCGCCGACCTTGATGTCCACGGCGGTGATGACGCCGTCCATGGGGGCGATGAAGCGGGTCTTGGTGAGCCGCTCCTGGGCCTTGTTGAGGGCCGCCTCGGCCTGGATCAGCGCCTGCTCGCGGGCGCGCAGGTCGATGCGGGCCAGGGTCAGCTCCGACTTGGCGGCCTCGAAGGCGTCGGTGTCCAGCAGGCCCTTGTCGTAGAGCTGGATCTTGCGGTCCACCTGGGCGGCAAGGGTGTCGATGTAGGTCTTCTGGCGTTCGATGGCGATGCGGCTCTGGCGCACATAGGCCTGGCGTTCGTCCACCTCGGCCTGGAAGGCCTGGGGATCCAGGGTCAGCAGCAGCTGGCCCTTGCTGACCGCCTGACCTTCCTCCACCAGCACGGCATCCACGGTGCCGGTGACCTCGGAGCGCAGCTGCACCTGCTCGCGGTAGGCCAGCTGGCCTGAGGCCAGCACCGAGCGCTTGAGGTCCTGGACCATGGCCTCGGCAGTGGTCACCGTCACGCCGCGCTCGCCGCGGCCGGCCTTGGCGTAGAGGATGGCGCCGAAGCCTGCCAGGATCAGGGTGAAAATCAGGAGTTTACGCATGATCAGTTACTCAGGAGCAGGATCAGGGCCCAGACGCCATAGATGACCACCGAGGGCAGGGCGGCGATGACCCAGGCCCGGGCGGCGTCGATGCGGGTCCAGGCCTGGATGCCGACGGCGGCCAGGAAGATGGACCAGAAGGTCATGGGGCTGAAGCTCTCGGCCAGGGTGTACCAGGTCGAGCCGAACTCCAGATCCAGCAGCAGGTTGTTCAGGGACAAGAGGTTCAGATCCAGCATGCCCGGCATGGGGTCGGCCACCAGCACATAGGCAAACAGCAGTAGGGCAGCCAGCACATTGGGGAAGTAGATCCAGCAGGAGAAGCCGAACCAGTCGCCATAGCCGTGGGTGTTTTCCGGGTCCATCTTGGTGGCCAGCATCAGCCACAGGGCGGTGAAGGCGAAGATCAGCAGGTACATGACCAGGGGGTTGATGACGCTGGTAGCCATCATGGAGGTCTTGGTCAGGAATTTCTCCATGGCTTCGCGCTCATTGGGGCTGACCTCGGCGGCGACCACGTCCAGGTACTGGGCCTTCATGATGTCGAAGTCGACCAGGTTGAAGTACAGCATCATGGCGCCTGCCGTCAGGCCGATCAGCAGCAGCAGCGGCAGCCAGGACCAGCCCTTGTGCTCGTCCACGCCCCTGAGTGCGGCGCCGGGGGAAACGAAGATGTCGGTCAGGGCCGACCATACCGATGATGAGCTTTGCATTCCTTTTATCTCCTTTGATCATCGCAACCCCGTGGGGAGAGGGGGCCCTGGGTTGACAAGTTTACTTGACAGTCGCAGTCTTTCAGCACTAGCTTGTGCTGTCAAGGACCTTTTACAGTGCTGAAACAAGTGTTAACAAATGGCCGTAAGATAGCCCGCCATATTATGTCAGACTGCCCTGGACGCTGCCATGGTCGTTAGAGGCTTGGACCTTGGATAACAGGGTCAAGGAATTCAGGGAGGCCAGGGGCTGGTCCCAGGGCAAGCTGGGCGAAGCGCTGGGGGTGTCGCGTCAGACCGTCAACTCCATCGAGAACGGTCGCTACGATCCCAGCCTGCCCCTGGCCTTCAAGCTGGCGAAGCTGTTCGGCTGCGCCATAGAGGATATGTTTAGTTACCAAGAGGAAAAGCCATGATCGCAGTGGAAAAGCTGGCCAAGCGTTTTGCGGTGCCGGATCCCAAGAAACTGGCGGAAAACGAGCGCAAGGATCCGCGTCTGAAGGGGCGCTTCTTCCATTCCGTCGAAGACGTTTCCTTTAGCTGCAACAAGGGTGAGGTGCTGGGCCTGCTGGGGCCCAATGGTGCCGGCAAGACCACCACGCTGCGCATGCTGTCATCGGCGCTGACCCCGAGCAGCGGCAGCATCAACGTCAACGGCATCGACGTGGTCAAGGATCCGGAGCTGGCCAGGGTCAAGATCGGCTTCCTGTCCGCCAGCACCGGCCTCTATGGCCGCCTGTCGGCCAGGGAAAACGTGGCCTATTTCGGGCAGATGCACGGCCTGGAAGGCGAGGCCCTGGAGGCGCGCCTGGCCCAGCTGTTCGAGCTGCTGGACATGACCAGTTTCCTTGACCGCCGCGCCGAGCAGATGTCTTCGGGCATGAAGCAGCGCACCTCCATCGCCCGGGCCCTGGTGCACAACCCCGAGGTGGTGATCCTCGACGAGCCTACCACCGGCCTGGACATCATGGCCACGGAAACCGTCATGGACGTGGTCAAGCACCTCAAGGAGCAGGGCACGCCGGTGATCTTCTCCACCCACCATTTGGACGAGGTGGCCCAGCTGTGCGACAGGGTCGCCGTCATCGACAAGGGCCGTACCGTCTTTGCCGACAGCCTCCAGGTCTTCCGGGGCCTTGGCGGCGATCTGCGCCAGTCGCTGCTGAGCCTGATCGAGGGACAACAGAAGAGGGAGGCCGCCTGATGTGGACCATCTTTAGAAAGGAACTCCAGGAGCTGATCCGGGACAAGAAGACCCTGTTCTTCGCCATTGCCATGCCCTTCATCATGGTGCCGCTGTTCTTCGGGATCGGCCTCTTTGCCGCCAAGCAGGTAGAAAACGCCAAGAACGAAGAGCTGAAGGTGGCCGTGAACAGGGCGCTGCCCCAGGTCGTCGAGGCCATAGAGGCGGCGGAAAACCTGACCCTGGTGACGGGCCTCGATCTCAGCGACATCAAGGCGGTGATCCGGGACGAGCAGGCCGATGCCGTACTGGTCATTCCCGAGGATTTCGAGCAGGCCAGGGCCGGACTTCGGCAGAGCCAGTGGCAGGTGCATTTCAACGATTCCTCCGCGGTCAACATGGTGTTGAGCCGCATCGAAAAGTCCCTCAAGCCGATGACGGACGGCCTCAAGGATGAATATGCGGCGACCCTGGAGATAGACGAAGGGGCCCGTGTGGCCCTGATGGAGCCGGTGTCCCTGGAAAAGGTCTCGGTGGCCGATGAAAGGGAGAGCCTGGGTGACACCCTGGGCCGCTTCCTGCCTTACCTGCTGTTTTTCTCCTGCCTGATGGGAGCCATGTACCCGGCCATTGACCTGGGCGCCGGCGAGAAGGAGCGAGGCACCCTTGAGACCCTGCTGCTCTCGCCCATGCCCAGGACCCAACTGGTGCTGGGTAAATTCATGATCGTATTCATGTCGGCCCTGGTGGCGGCGCTGATCTCGGTGACCAGCCTGGCCGTCTGGGGCCTGGTGCTGGGCCAGCAGCTGGCCATAGAGGCGCTGATCAAGATCATCGGCACCATAGGCCTGGTCGATATCCTGTTCGTCATGGCCATGCTGGTGCCCATAGCGGCCATCTTCGGTGCCCTGATGCTGAGCCTGTCCATCTACGCCCGCAGCTACAAGGAGGCCCAGAACTACATGGGCCTGCTGCAGCTGCCGCTGATCCTGCCGGTGATGTTGACCATGTTCCCCGGCGTGGAGCTGACGGCGCAATGGGCCCTGGTGCCCCTGACCAATGTTGCCCTGGCCATCAAGGACATCATCAAGGGCACCATCGACTACTCGGCCCTGTGGTTGATCCTGGGGTCGACCCTGGTGCTGGCGGGGGCCTTGATCAGCTTCTGCGTCTACTGGTTCCGGCAGGAAAAGGTCCTGTTCCGTTAAGCAGCAAAGGGTCGGTTCGCCGGCCCTTTTGCTTGCTTGGGGCGATCTCGCACAGAGGCTGACAGCAAATGGACATTGTTGACCGTCATCCCCTGGGCCAAGATAGGGCGGTCACATGGAATGGTGGATTTGGCTATGGAACAGCAGATCGCGTTGAACCCTATGGTTCCCCCCCAGCCGCTGGCGGTACCCAAGATGCGGCTCTTTTCACCCATGCAGATGGCCCTTTGCGCCTTTATCGGCGGTCCATTGGGCGCCTGCTGGCTGATGGCCCAGAACTTCGGTGCCCTGGGCTATTTCACCCTCAAGAGCAGGGCCAGAACCTGGGCCCTGATCTCCACCCTGCTGGTGGCGGCAGCGTCGCTCTTTCTGCGTCTGGAGCTGCCCGGCCCCTGGCTGGCGGCCATCTATACGCTGTCGGTGGCCTGGTGCGCCAACCATTATCAGGGTGAGGCCTATGCCGAGCATCAGCTGGCCGGTGGTGAAACCCAGAATTGGGTCTGGGTCATACTGATCAGCCTGGTGTCCGCCGCCGTCACCCTGGCGGTGTTCTCCCTGCTGTTCTTTGTCACTCCCTATCAATGGTGGGGCTAAGTCTAATGGGGCCAGGGGCCCTTGAGGATAAGGCCGGCACCCTGTTCCTGGCTGGGCTCCGCCGCCCGGGCATGCCTGGGTAGCGGTACCCTGACCGCGCGGATCTGCTGGAAGATGACGGGTTCGGGGGCGGGTTGCCCAGTCTTGAACAGCAGCGCCTGGCTCCCCCCCTTGCTTGCCGCCTTGCGGAGCAACTGCAGCTGGGCGCGACCGAAGCGCCCTCTCCATGACAGCACGGCGCTGAAATTGCCGTTGGCCAGGGCCTTGGCCAGGGTGTGCAGGGCATTTTTCACCCTGGTGCCGTGCACTACCAGGACCCGTGCCGGATCCACACCCCAGGCCAACCACTGGTCCCGGCTGGGAACCGCCGGCGGCGCCAACATCAGTATCCAGCGCCTTTCCTGGCTCAGCTCCCGCAATCTGGGCAGCAATTGTTGCCACTGTTCGGTTTGACCAGGCTCCAGCTGCTGTAGGCAGGCCTGCTGTGCTGCGGTTGCGAGATGGCGGGCTTCCATGGGCGTCTCCGTAACTGTCTGTGTATACAGTGGTGTATGCGCATACAGTAGTTTGGTTTTTATCGCTTGGCAAGGGTTTTGTGCAAAAGTTGTCCACGCCAGGTTGCGCCAAAGGGAACTTGTCACGGCCATCCCCGGCCGCCTTTGCTCTCGACGGCCTTTGGAGCCGATCTTTCACATCGATGGCCAGGGTGTGAAAAGGAGCGGTAGCAGTCCTTGGCCGGGAGAAGGAAAAAGCTGCCCGATGCGGCCCGTATCACCTTGGCAAGCTCGGCCAGGAATGGGCATTTCAAAAAGCCCTTAAAAAGCCTTTGCTTTGGTTATTTTGCTGTCGGTAGATAGGCTGGTGTTTACAGGTGGCCAGCGGTTGAACAGTTTGCCGGCGGCTGTCTGAAAGCTGAATGGATCCCAGTGGCGATAGTAAATGTCATATTCAGGGTGTATTTTGCACCCGCTTTTTTCAGTCGTGCTTTCAAGGAAGAAAAAGTGAAGAGAAAGACATACCCCTTTCTGGCGGCCATGACCGCAGCGACTTTTTTTCAGGCTCAGGCTGAACTCACCATAGTGCAGGTGGGGCAGTCGCCTTTCGATGGCGAGACCAAGGTGGTGACCCATGTGGGGCAGGACCGGATCCGCATCGATGTTAAAAACGACATTGAAAACTACACCTACATCTACCTGCTGCGTGATCGCTGGCAGAGCATCGATCATAACCAGAAGCTCATCTACACGCTGAAATATGATGACAGCATCCATGGGATGCGGACGGCCTTTGCCAAGAAACACCAGGACATGCTCGAGGCGCTGGCGCAGTTACCGGATCCCAAGTTGCGCCAGGAGATAGGGGACTATGTCGGTGAGCAGGCGGATCATATTCCCTCATCTTATGGCGACGAATTCGAGTCCAACGGCACGGTGCGCTACGTCGATACCGGGGAAAGCAAAAAAGTCGGCCCCTGGCAGGCCAGGAAGTACCAGGCCGTCGATTACGAATACCCCGAAGAGCCACTGCAACTGGCCACCTATTTTACGGTGCCCCTGGAGGGGGTGATCCGGCAGCAGGCCGAGCGCAAGCGGCTGCTGGCCATGGTCGAGCACCTGGATCATGCCCCTTCCCATTATCTTGATGCCTTCAGCCGCCAGAGCCTGCTGGTGGCCAGCTCAGCCAAGTTGTTGCAGGGCATGGGTGTTGCCGTGGCCAGTCACCTGGAAGAGGAAAGCCTTGAGATCACGCTCAAGTCCGTCTCCGACAAGGCGCTGGATCCGCTTCTCTTCAAGGCTCCATCTGGCTATCGGGTCGTCGACATGGCCGGCTCAGCCCAGGCCATGATGGACGAATATGGTAAATCAAGTCACTGAACCGCTTTGCAGCAGTAGAGGTTAATATGGGCAAGGGAGAGCTCATCTGGGTTTCATCGTCCGATGAACGTCATGCCGCCGTGGAGACGGTGGCCTCCATGCTCGGCCTGAAGACGGGCCGCCACCTTCGCCAATGGCAACCAGAGCTTGTCACGCCGCGCCCGGGAAGGAAACTGGTCGTGATCCACCAGATGAAGGATGTCAGGGAGTCGCTGTCGATCCTACCCCTGGGCGAGGCGGATGTCTGCCACCTGGCCATGACGCCGAACGTCAGCATGGAAGAGGAGGTGCTGCTGCTGCTGGGTGGCTTCAATGGTGTCCTGTTACGGGAGGCCGAGCCGGAAGACATCATCAGGGCGTTCAGGCGCGTGCTGGCCGATAACCTGGCCTTTTCCGGTATTGCCCTGTCCCACTACATATTGCGCCACGCCCGCAATACGGTGAGCGAAGCCAAGATGAAGATCATGCTCAGCACCACCAGAAAGGAGCAGGAGGTGCTCGCGCTGGTGTGCCAGGGGCTGTCCAATGACGAGGTGGCCGAACAGCTCAGTGTTTCCATCAACACCGTCAAAATGCACCTGCAGAATATCTACAAGAAAACCAACCTGAAGGGGCGGCGCCAGTTATTGGCAGCCTATGCCGGAATTCAGGTATAGGTTGGCACCGGCAAAATTATCCTTAAGGATAATTGAATGGACTCATCAAACCTCCGACCATATCTATCGGATAGTTAACAAACATGGAGAGTACCCACATGCAAATCAAACGCAAACAGCTTGGTCAGGGCATGACCGAATACATCATCATCGTTGCCCTGATCGCCGTTGCCGCCATCGGTGTTTACAGCTTCTTCGGCAAGTCCATCCGCAATCAGGTTGCCGGCCTGGCCACCGAAATCTCCGGTCAGGACGCCAGCACCCAGATCAAGGCTTCCCAAGACGCTGCTGCCGATGGCACCGATGTCGCCGACGAGAACTACAACCTGAGCAACTACAACGAGGGTGCCAACAGCGGCGCCAACGGTGGCTCCGGCGGCAGCCAGGACTAAATAAAAAAGGGGAGTGGCCGCCCGGCCACTCCTTCCCCTTTTGCTGATAAAGGCAGGTAAAGGCAAGGGCAGCGTCATCATGGTGTAACCATGGGCGATTAACGTCATCTGCCCTGCAGCAATGCCTTTTATCATTTCAAAAGTGCACCCGGATTTAAAACATTGCGCCACACCGGGCCATATTCCCTGCCTGGTATTGATAACGGGTTTAGCAGCATAGAAAGGGCGCAAAAAACGGATTTTGGTAATTGCCGATACCCGCCAGGGAGATTTTCAGGATGAAACGTCAAACAGGCCAAGCCATGGTGCTGTCGCTGGTGTTTATGGTGTTGGTGGCCATGGCCGCCCTGTTCGCCTTCAATGCCGCGCAGCTCAGCAACAACAGTACCCGACTGCAGAACACGGCCGATAACACCGCCTTTTCGGTGGCGGCCATTGCCGCCCGGGACCTCAATTTCAAGGCCTATACCAACAGGGCCATGGTGGCCAACCAGGTGGCGGTGGCGCAGATGGTCGGTCTGTCCTCCTGGTTTCGCATGATCAAGGAATACGCGGAGACGGTAGACACCCTGACGCGCTGGATCCCCTATGTCGGCCCGGTCATCTCCGCCATCGCCAATGTCATAGACGGCATCAACACCGTGGCCCAGCGGGTGCTGCCGGTGCTGGTCGGTTTCGAAAGCGTGGTGCTCAAGGCGCTCAGCGGTGCCCAGTCGGTCATGCATTATGCGGGCTTCGGCGCCGCCCTCACCACGGCCGGCAAGATAGTCAAGCAGAACGACCCCAATGCCCAGCTGGATCTGATGCAGAACCCCATGCTGGGGATGGCCGCCAAGGAGCTCTGGCTGGATTTCCAAGGCAGCTACGACCGCTACAACGCCAAGGCGCCGTACCACGACAAGTTGGATGTGATCGCCGACTCCCGCGATCCCTTCACCAGCAAGCGCAGCTACCGGGTCGGCTTCATGGAGCTCAACCTGGGCCTGTTCAAGTTCAAGACCTACAAGGCCGGCGGCAGCAACCTCAGGACCAATGGCGACGACATGGAAACCTGGACCGCCATGGACACCATCAGTACCCACTTTGCCAAGTGGCGCTGCAAGTGGAGCGGTTGCGGCTGGAAGCGCTGGGAAGTGCCCTGGGGCTACGCCAGCACCAAGGGCAATGACGAGGTCGACATCCGCAGGCTCAGGGACAGGCAGTGGTGGGGCCGCAGCCGAGGGACCAACCCCAAGGCCTCCAACTGGGCCGACAGCAGCCCCTACGAAATCGACATGCGCGCCTATACCGGCGTCGAGTCCTCCTACCTGCGCTCGGGCCGGCAGGGGCTGTCGGCCATCGACACCTTCAAGGTGGTCGTGTCCAAGCCCCAGGCCAATGTGCGCACCAGCAAGCAGGTACAGCTGGGCCGGGGCCGGCTGGATATCGCCGAGGGCGAAAACATGCTGGCGTCGAGGATGAGCGCCCTGGCCGCGGCCGAGGCCTATTACTCTCGCCCCTCCGATCTCAGTGCCTGGGTGCGCCGGGACGGCAAGGGCGAATACGGCAACCTCTACAACCCCTTCTGGCAGCCGCGCCTGGCCGATACCACCTCCAGGGAACGCGCCATCGCCTATGCCAATACCAGGGCGCTCAGGAGGGGATCATGAACAGACAGAAGGGACAGGCGCTGGTCGAGTCCGTGGTGGCCATGGCCTTCGTAACAGTGCCGCTGACGCTGCTGTTGCCGCTGCTGAGCAAGACCGCCGATATTCAGCACCGCACCCAGCAGGCTTCCAGGTATACCGCCTGGGAGCGCACCGTCTGGCTGCAGCGCCGGCCTTCGGACATGCCCGGCGGCCGCGGCTATTTTTATGCATCGCGCAGCGAACAGGACATTGCCAGGCAGCTGCCCTGGCGCATCTTCCAGCAGGCCGGACAGCCGTTGTCCACCAGCCAGCCCGAAAGATGGTCCTGGCAGGACAAGCTGTACCCAAGCCTCAAGCACCTGGTCAAGCAGGGCAGCAGCCTGACGCCGCTGCTGGCGGCCAACAGCGACGACACCGAGGACAACGACGAACTGGGCCGATTCAGCCGTGCCCAGAGCAGGGGAGGGCTGCCCGGCAGCCTGGGCGGCCTGACGGAAAAGGCCGTCGATCTGCTCAGCCTGACCAAGTTCAAGCTGGACACCAGGGAATACTACCGGACCCAGGTCAACACCAGGATGGAACCCCTGTACCTCAACCCCTTCACCGGCAAGGAGGCCGAGGGCTACCCCGTCGTGAACCTGACCTTCTCCGGCCAAAACGCCCTGCTGGCCCAGGGCTGGAACGCCGGCGGCCCCAAGCACCTGCAGAACAGGGTCAAGCGCCTGGTGCCCACCACCTGGCTCGATACCGGCTTTATCAGGACAGCCCAGAACACCCTGGGCCTGCTGCCGGTGGCCAAGGAACTCAGGACCAGCAGCCTCAAGCTGGGGCATGTGGATGTGGAGGCCCTGCCCAGCCACCACCTCTGTACCTACGGCACGGCCAATTGCGGGGGATGAAGATGAAAGCGTGGATATGTGTTTTTGCCCTGTTGAGCACGGCCGCCCAGGCCTGGCCCAGCATCGACTTCCCCGACGGGGCCCGGGTGGAAGTGGCCGCCGAGGACACCAGCTACAACGGTTTTCCCATGCGCACCTGGGTGATGCATGACCGCCAGAGCCAGATGATGACGGCGGCCTTCTTCCGCAAGCAATGGAAGGCCGACAGCGAGCTGTTCGACGAGCAGATGTTCCAGGGCGACTACATCATCAACAGCCTGCAGCCGCCCTACCTGCTCACCGCCCGCATCGCCAATACCGGCTCCGGGGTCACCGCCTATGTGGGCATCACCCAGTCGCTGGAGGAACACCAGCTCAAGACACCCGGAGACCAGTTCCCCATGCCGGCCCAGACCCGGGTACTGACCGACCAAGTGTCCACCGATCTCTACAAGCAGGGACGCACCCTGGTGCTCAGCAGCGACGGCAGCGTCAGCAGCCTGTTCAACTTCTACCAGAGCCACTATCGGCGCCGGGGCTGGGTAGACAACGGCTCGCTGCTGGATCCGGCTGCCGGCAAGGGGGCCCTGCTGATGAGCCGGGACCAGAAGGAACTCAACATCAGCATTGAACGCCGCCAGGGCAAGAGCTACCTGGTGGTCAATTCGGTATCCAGGGGGTAGGGAATGCACAAGGCCAAAGGACAATCCTCGACCGAGTACCTGGTGATCTGCGCCGCCCTGACCGCGGCGCTGCTGACGCCCATAGGCCAGGAAAACCCGCGCAACGTGCTGCAGTGGTGCGCCGACGAGCTGAAGGAGGCCTATGCCGCCTACGCCAACCAGCAGTCCCTTACCCAATTGCCGGTGCTCTGACAGCAGCCCGGGACTTCGATTCTGAACCTATAACAAGGCAGTAACACAATGACATGGAAGGATAAAATCGACTTCAACTGGATCCTGCTGGTGATCGCCATCGGCCTGGGCGCCACCGCGGCCTGGGCCACCAAGAACTACTTCGTGGTCAAGGAGCAGGAGCTCAGGGACGCGCTGTCCAAGGACAACGTGGTCATGGCCGACGTGGTGGTGGCGACCCAGAACCTGGAAAAGGGGGACATCATCTCCCAGGCCAACATGTCGGTGCGGCAGGTGCCTGCCGACGTGCTGCCCCTGGATGCCGTGCACCCGCGCCGCTTCTCGGAGGTGGCCGGCCAGATGCTGCTCAAGCCCATGGCGCCGGGGCGGCCCCTGCTCAACTCCTACCTGCCCGGCCATGGCGTGGAACAGTTCTCCGATATCCTCGGGGAAGGGCGCCGCGCCGTGACCATCAGCATCGACGAGAACAATTCCACCGCCGGCATGCTGGTGCCGGCGGATCACATCGATATCTTCCTGCTCCACAGCGAAAGGGTCGACGACAAGAAAAAGCGCAAGGCCCTCAGCCTGCTGCTTGAAGACGTGGTGGTGCTGGCCACGGGCCAGCGCACCCTGGAGGACAACCCCGAGCTGGCCACCGAACTCTATGGCGATCCCACCGCCTACAGCACCGTCACCCTGGATCTGAGCGTCAAGGATGCGGCCCGGGTGATGCTGGCCAAGGAGAAGGGCAAGTTCGTGGCCATGCTGCGAAACCGCGAGGAATCCCAACCCCTGGCGGTGACCAACCTCCACGAGGGACAGCTCTTTGCCGACACCGAGGACAACGCCAAGGTGGCCGTCGAGGTCATCGTCGGCGGCCGCGGCGTCACCGTCAAGCAGCAGAGCTACGAGCTGCCCAAGCCCGATCCCGACTTCACCCAGCTGAGCCAGCTCCCCCAAGACCAAGTGCAGTAACCAACAATGGACAGAACGATAAACATGAAAAGGATTTTTGCCTTCCTTTGGCTGGCGCTGGCGGGCTGCCTGCTGTCGCCTTCTTCCCAGGCCCACTACAACAAGGAGCTCCAGCTCTATGTGGGCGCCGTCGAACTCTACAAGGCCGCCGACGTCCAGCGGGTGGTGATCGGCAACGAAAGCGTGGTCAGCGCCAAGGTGCTGGACGACAAGCACGTGGTCTTCATCGGCGGCGAGGTCGGCGCCGCCGACGTGCAGCTGTGGCGCAAGGACGGCAAGGTCGTCAAGCTGTCGGTGGTGGTGGCGCCCAAGAACGATCACCGCACCATCGCCAAGGTCAGGAAGCTGCTGTCCCCCTTCAAGGGCCTGAGCGTACGGGAAGAGGACGGCATGGTGGTGGTCGAAGGCGATGTCGATATCGAGCACAAGAAGCAGCTCAAGACCATCTTCGAGCAGACCCAGGATCTGGTGTCCCTGGTCCGGTACCGCGACTACGGCAAGGGCGAGGAGCCCATGGTGCGCATGGACGTCAAGATCGTCGAGATCAGCAAGTCCAACCTCAGGAACATCGGCGTGCGCTGGGGCGATGCCATGGACGGGCCCGCCTTCGGCTATGCCAAGGCCTTCAGCTCCAACCCGATCTTTTCCGTGGTCGGCGAAAGCCCGGTGGCGCAGGACATCGCCGGTGCCATCCAGGAGAGCATCGGCAACCTGGACAGCCGCGGCTGGAGCTACTTCGGCCTGGTTACCGGCATCAGCTCCCAGATCAACCTGATGGCGGAGCAGGGCGAGGCGCGCATGCTGGCCCAGCCCAACCTGGCCACCCGCTCCGGTGAAAGCGCCAGCTTCCTGGCCGGCGGCGAATTCCCCATCCCGGTCATCAATTCCGTGGGCGCCACCAGCGTCGAGTTCAAGGAATACGGCATCAAGCTGGACATTGAGCCCAACGTGGATGGCCAGGGCAACATCATTTCCCACGTCAAGGCCGAGGTCAGCTCCATAGACCCCTCCCTGGCCGTGGACGACATCCCCGCCATGTTGACCCGCCGCACCGAGTCGGTGATCAACGTCAAGGACAACGAGACCATGGTGATTTCCGGCCTGGTCAACAGCGAGATGTCCAAGACGGTCAGCAAGTTCCCCTTCCTGGGCGACATTCCCGTGCTGGGCGAGTTGTTCAAGTCCCGCGACTTCCGCGACAAGAAGACCGAGATGGTGATCTTCGTGACCCCGAAGATCGTCTACCCGGGCGAGCCCAGCCACGAGGAGCGCCTGGCCAAGGCCAGGGCGCTGGTCGACGAGTCCGACGAGCTGAAAGCCTTTTACATCCTGGACTGAGGAGGGAGCGCCATGTTCGATATCCAGGTTTCCACCTCCAAGGGCACCCAGGTCGGCCGTTTCCATTGCGTCCATCGCAGCTGCGAGATAGGCAAGGATCCCGGCAACCTGGTGGTGTTGCGGGGCTTCAAGATCTCCCGCAGCCATGCCCGGCTCCGGCTTGAGGACGACGGCATCCATATCCAGGATCTGGACAGCCGCAACGGCATCCGCGTCAACGACCAGAAGCATGCGGCCTTCGGCCCCCTCGGCAAGGACGACGTGGTGCAGATAGGCGACTACCGGCTCAAGGTGGAAGTGACCTACCAGGCGGAAGCCTCGCCCCTGCCCAGCGCCGAGGCCGCCGCCGTGCATCACCACCAGAGCGCACCGCCGCCGCAGGTGGCCGAGCCCGAACCGGAAAACGAACCGGATGCCGAGCAGCTGTCGCTGATCCGCGAGCGCAACGAGTGGCGCCGCAAGGTGCATCGTGAGCTGCTCAAGCAGATGGACCTGCGCCGGGTCAACGTCAACGAGATGAGCGACGAGGAGCTGCGCGGCCAGAGCGAGGGCCTGGTCAACCAGATCCTCGCCAGCATGGCGTTGCCGGACCATATCCAGCGCCAGGCCCTGATCAAGGAGGTGCTGGACGAAACCGTTGGCCTCGGCCCCCTGGAGGCGCTGATCGCCGATGCGGATGTCTCCGAGATCATGGTCAACTGCCACGACCAGATCTTCTTCGAGAAGAAGGGCCGGCTGCACCTGTCGGACGTGGCCTTTTCCGACGACCAGGCGGTGCTGGGCGCCATAGAGCGCATCGTCACCCCGATCGGCCGGCGCATCGACGAAAGCTCGCCCATGGTGGACGCCCGCCTCAAGGACGGCTCCCGGGTCAACGCGGTGATCCCGCCGTTGGCCCTGAAGGGGCCCTGCATCACTATCCGTAAGTTCATGCAGAACCGCCTCGGCAGCCAGGATCTGGTCAACTTCGGCTCCATGAGCCCGGCCATGGCCGACTTCCTGGAGGTGGCGGTCAAGCACAAGCGCAACATCGTCATCTCCGGCGGTACCGGCTCGGGCAAGACCACCCTGCTCAACGTGCTGTCCAACTTCATTCCCGAGAACGAGCGCATCGTCACGGTGGAAGACGCCGCCGAACTGCGCCTGGGCCAGCCCAACCTGGTGTCCCTGGAGGCCAGGCCTCCCAACCAGGAGGGCAAGGGCGCCGTGGAGATCCGCGATCTGGTCAAGAACTGCCTGAGGATGCGCCCGGACCGGGTGGTGGTGGGCGAGTGCCGGGGCGGCGAGGCCCTGGACATGCTCCAGGCCATGAACACCGGCCATGACGGCTCCCTGACCACGGCCCACGCCAACTCGCCCCGGGACTGCGTGTCCCGTCTCGAGGTGATGGTGATGATGTCCGGCATGGATCTGCCGGTGCAGGCCATTCGCGAGCAGATCGCCTCTGCGGTGCAGCTGATCGTCCAGCAGAGCCGCTTCTCCGACGGCTCGCGCCGGGTCACCAGCATCAGCGAGGTGACCGGCATCGAGGGCGCCACGGTGCAGCTGTCGGAGATCTTCCGCTTCCAGCAGACCGGCATAGACCCGGACGGCCGGGTGACGGGCTACTTCACCGCCACCGGCACCCTGCCGGAATTCTACGAGAAGCTCCGTGACCGCGGCCTGCAGGTCAAGCTGGACATCTTCACCCCGGAGCAGCCCCATGACTAGCCTGACCCTGGCCATGGCGCTGGCCTTCCTGTCGGTGACCCTGCTGATCTGGGCCGGCAAGCACGTGGGCAGCCAGCTGGCGGCCCGCTACAAGGAAACCTTCACCAGCTCGGCCCGCACCAACCTGGCCGACATGTTCCTGTTCATCGAGCCCCAGCAGCTGTTCTGGCTCAACGTGGCCACCATCCTGGTGGTGCCGGTGCTGTTTCGGCTGCTGGCCGGCTCCTGGGTACTGGGCATCATTGCCAGCATCGTGCTGGCGGTGCTGCCGCGCTTCGCCTACCGCTTCCTGCACGCCAAGCGCCGCCGCAGGTTCGTGGAGCAGTTGCCGGATGCGCTGAACATGATCGCCTCCTCCATGGCCTCGGGGGCCAATGCCGGCACCGCCATCGAGTACATGGCCGCCGAGATGGACGCGCCCATCAGCCAGGAGTTTTCCCTGTTCCTGCGTGAGCAGCGCCTGGGGGTGGAGTTCAACCAGGCCCTAAACAACATGCTCAAGCGCATCCCTGAGGATGAATTCCAGCTGGTGGTGGCGGGCATGCAGATCTCCCGCGACGTGGGCGGCAACCTGGCCGAGATCCTGGCCAGGCTGTCCGACACCCTGCGCAAGAAGCTGGAGATGGAAGGCAAGATCCGCTCCCTGACCGCCCAAGGCAAGATGCAGGGGGTGGTGATGACCGGCCTGCCGGTGTTCATCGGCGTGGCGCTCTACCACATGGAGCCCCAGGCCATGGGCCGCATCGTCAGCGAACCCATCGGCTGGGGCGTAATAGCCCTGGCCAGCCTGCTGCTGATCACCGGTTATGTCTTCATCAAGAAGATTGTCACCATAGACGTCTGAGGGGAGTGCCATGGAGACCATTATCATTGCCTTCGCCGCCTGTGCCATGACCTTCGGCTTCCTCAGCTCGGCGCGGATCTACCGCCGGGTGCCACAGGACAACAGGGAGTTCATGGATCCGCTGCCGCCGGGGTTGAAGCTGATCTGGCCCCTGGTGCGCCTGGTGGCCTTCTACTGGGGCGAGCGGCTGTCGGTGGACTACCTGGAGGGGGTCAGCAAGCGGCTGCAGGTATCCGGCCTGTCCTACCTCATCAACGCCGAGCAGTACTTCGCCATCCGGGTGCTCAGCGCCCTCTTTGCGCTGCTGCTAATGGCGGCGGTGGGCGCCATGCTGGACGATATCAACCCGCGCAATCTGGTCATCGCCCTGGTGCTGGGCTATTTCCTGCCGACCCTGACCCTGACCGACCTGCGCAAGAAGCGCCAGGGCAAGATCGTCAAGGACTTGCCCGTGTACCTGGACTACCTGACCATGTCCATCGAAGCCGGCCTGAACATGTCCGGCGCCCTGGCCCAGGCGGTGGAGCGCGGCCCGGACGGCCCCTTGAAGATCGAGCTGGAGAAGGTGCTCAGGGACATGCGGGCCGGCATGTCCCGCTCCCAGTCCTTTCGCAACATGGCCGAGCGGGTGCAGGTGACGGAAGTGAACAGTCTGGTCAGCGCCCTGGCCCAGGCCGAGCGCTCCGGTGCCAGCCTGGGCCAGACCCTGCGCATCCAGGCCGACCAGCGCCGGGTGGAGCGTTTCCAGCGCGCCGAGAAGAAGGCCCTGGAGGCGCCGGTGAAGCTGGTGTTCCCGCTGGTTACCTTCATCTTCCCGGTGACCTTCCTCATCCTGGCGTTCCCCATCGTCATGAAATTCATGTACGAGCTGTGACCATGGAGCTGGGACGAGTCTTCAGAAACGGCGAGCCGCTCTGGCGGCAGGTATGGCGGGCGGACCGGCCCTGGACCCGGGCCAGGGGCCTGCTGGGCCGGCCCAGGCTGGAGGAGGGGCAGGGCATGCTGATCCTGCCCTGCAACTCGGTGCACAGCTGGTGGATGGGCTACCCGCTGGATCTGGTGTACCTGGACGGCGGCGGCAGGGTGGTCAAGCTGGTCGAGGGCCTCAAGCCCTGGCGCTTCAGTGCCTGTCGCCAGGCCAGGGCGGTGCTGGAGCTGGCGCCGGGCGCCATCGGCAAACACGCATTGCAAGTAGGAGACGAATTGTCATGGAAAAATGGATGAGATGGGCCGCCGTGCTGCTGGCGCTGGGGCTGAGCGCCTGTGCCGGCACGCCCCGGATCCCGCTGGACGAAGAAAAAACGCCGGTGCTGCAGATCCAGGCCCGGGCCGAGCGCGCCTACAAGATGGCGCGCCTCGACGACGCCGAGGCCCTCTACATGCAGGTGGTCCAGGCCGTACCGGACTACGCGCCGGGCTGGTTCCGCCTGGGCAACATCTATACCCGCACCGGCCGCAACGACGCGGCCATCCAGGCCTACCAGCGCTGCATCAAACTGGAGCCGGACAACCAGAAGGCCTGGTTCAACCTGGGCCTGGTGCGCATCAAGCAGTCCACCGAGGTGCTGGAGACGGCGACCCGCATGGGCAATGAAGATACGCCGACGGCGCGCCATATCGAGGCCCTGCTCGATGCCCTCTACGAGCTGCAGCGCCAGGACAAGGCCGGCAGCAGCGACAGCGAGGCCGGCCTGCAATGACGAAGAAGCTCAGGCGCCGTCAGTTGGGGCAGAGCATGGTGGAGTTCAACCTGGCGCTGCCCTTCCTGGTGCCGGTGATCCTGGTCAGCGTGATGCTGCTGATCCAGTGGGGGCTGATCTACCGGACCCAGGTCACCCTCAATGCCGCCGCCATCAAGGCGGTGCGCCAGGGCACCCTGCACCATGGCAGTGTCAACGAAATGAACAATGGCCTGGCCCATGGCATGAGCCCGCTCTTTGCCAGGGGCACGGATCTGAGCGACTCCATCTCGGCCGTGCTGCAGGCCCGGGCCGCCGTGGCCCTGCAGGGGCGCATCAAGGTGCTGAACCCGGATAAGGCGGTGTTCGACAGGTTCAAGAAGCGGATCCGCCACGACGGCCGGGACCTTTGGGAGATCCCCAACAACAACCTGATGTACCGGGATCCCAACCTGCTCAGCATCGACAAAAACCGCACCCTCAACATTCAGGACGCCAACCTGCTGCAGATCGAGGTGGACTGGTGCGAGCCGCTGATCGTGCCCGTGGCCAACAGGGTCATGGAGGGGATCCTGACCTCGCTCTGGTACCGGCCTAGTGCCGCCCAGTTGCGCTGCAACGCCCTGGGGACGGTCGGCGGCAATCCCTATATCGCCATCAAGGCCCAGGCCCTGATGCGCATGCAGACCCCCTTCAGGATGTAGTGATTAACAGCTTGGTGGCCATGAAAGGCCCGAAAAATGGACTTTTTGAGGAATAAGGAAAACAACATGAACGCGTACAGGAAGAATTGGGCGACCCTGTTTGTCCTGCTCGCCCTTGGCCTGCAGGGCTGTAACGGCGAGCTGACCGCCGACGAGCAGCAACCCGACACGACCATCCCGGACGGTGGCGGCGACGATGGCGACGATGGTGGCGATACCGGCGGCGACGATGGTGGCGATACCGGAGGCGACGATGGGGGTGACGGCAATGATGGCGGCGACGGCGACAAGCCGGACCCCAGCACCGGCACCTGGGAAAACAAGGACGAAGACGGTGATGGCGTGCCGGACGAAGAGGACGATTATCCCTTCGACCCCAAGAAATCCAGCTACCCGCTGTTCAACGACATCGAGCCCAACGACAACCCCAGCGTGGCCGTGGTCACCGGCAGCTCGCCGGGCTTCAGGGTGTCCGGCACCATCATCGACGATGCCGATAATGGCGATCTGTACCAGTTCAAGGCCACCAGGGGGCAGGTGCTGACCGCGCTGCTGCGTACCCGGGCGGCGGACTTTGAACCCCAGGTCTACATTTCCAATGCCGACGGCGAAGCCCTGGATCTGGGCGTCATCACCGAGCGGGGTGAAACCAATCCCCTGGCCATCAGCGTCGATATCCCGGCCGATGGCCTCTACAACCTGTCCATCATCGACAGGCAGTCCAAGGGCCGAGCCGATTTCACCTATGAAGTGGTGATCTTCGAGGACGTCGACGTCGATGGTGTCAGTGATCAACTGGAGCTGGCCATCGGGCTGATGCCGGACAACCAGGATTCCGACGGCGACGGCGTCCAGGACCTGTACGAAGTGCTTGGCCTGGAGGCGGGTTACGGCCTGGACTTCGACGGCGACGGGGTGCCCAACATCCTGGATCTGGACAGCGACAACGACGGCTTGAGCGACCGGGTGGAGGGCGGCTCGGACATCGATGGCGATGGCCTGGGCAACCTCCTTGATCTGGACAGCGACGGCAACAGCATTGATGACGCCGTCGAGGCCGGCGACAACCCGGATTATCCCGTCAACGCCGATTACGACGGGCTCCCGGACTTCATGGATCTGGACGACGATGACGATGGCCTGCTGGATACCTGGGACCAGGAGCGCTTGGTCAGGGTCGAGCCGGCCGACTGGGAAAACGGCGGCATCCAGATCACCTACGCGGCCGGCCTGTACGACAAGGGCCATGTGCTTGGCCACTACCGCATCGGCGACAGGCTGCTGCTCAGTGGCCAGAGCCTGGATCAGGCTCGCACCGACATCACTGTGGTGCTGCGCGGGCAGGGCATCACCACCAACCTCTACCCGGATAGGGTGACCCTGGAAGGGATCGAGTTCCAGATGCCGGAGGCGGCCTACGACGAGCTGTTCATCGTCGTGAACAACAAGAGCAGCAACAGCTATCCGCTGTCACTCAAGCCCAAGGGCACGCCCATCCTGATCAGCGAAAGCCTGCTGCTGGTGCAACCGGGTGATGAACTGCGCTTGCAGGGGGAAGGCTTTACCGAGGATGCCAAGGTGATCTTTGGCGGCATCGGCCAGGTACCCAGCCTGGTGACACCCACCGAGATCACCGTCAGGGTCCCGGATGACGTGACCGCGGGCGATCTCTATGTGAGCAGCGAAGCCGGCGTCAGCAACAAGGTCCGCTTCGACACGCCGACCCAGGTCAGTATTGCCGTCGGCAGCGATTTCTCAGGCGATCTCTATGTTGCCGACAGCCTCTTTGGTACCGATGCCGTCCCTTACCGGACCGGCCTGGTGATGGAGCTGTTCTCCCTGGGCGGTGAAGGCCTGCACCTGTTCGAGAGGGTGGATGGCGAGCTGAACCGTATCGCCAGCGCCTTCAAGTTTGTCGACCAGCACAGCGTCACCTTCAGCCACCAGGCCAGCGCCGATTACGACTACATCATCGCCAACGACCTGGAGAGCCTGACCCTGGCCGAGTGGGAGGCCTTGGAGCGCAACCAGCCGGCCCGAGCCCTGCACCAACCCTCGGCCCTGGCGCCCCGGCCGGCCTCGGGAGGCGGCAGCCAGCTCAACCCCACGGTCACCGACTACCTGGACAGCTATTTCGACCTCACCGTCGAGGCCACCGACTATTTCGAGAACCTGCCCGGCAGCCCCACCAACAACTGTGCCAGCACCGACTGGCGGGATCTGTTCGGTTACGACGGCTGCGTGGAGGTTCAAAACAGGACCAAGCTGTTCCTCAGCACCCGGGTCTACCAGGTGGACGAGCAGGGCAACCTGGACATGTCCCTGGACAAGCTGAACAAGCCGGCCCGGGACCACATCACCAACCCCTGGGACACCAACATCGCCGCGGCCAACGACAATACCTTCCTGGGCATCGAGTTCTGGGCGACCGACAAGCTCTATGATCTCAAGGAGTGCCTCTACAAGCCCTGCCTCTACCAGGTGCTGACCCCAGGGGTCAACGACACCGTCGGGCCCAGCCCCTTTGCGCTGAACGGCAGCCAGCTGTATGACATCAATGCCAACAAGGCCAAGCGCTACCTGGTGATCCGCACCGTCATCGACCAGATAGTGCTGCGTTTCTACGGCTTCATCTTCGACCAGATCGGCGCGGACAATGTCACGGTGCAGCAGTACGTGGCGGTATCCAAGGCCATCTACAGCTACCTCCCCAAGTTGACGGAGGAGGTCGACAAGCTGATGGTCAAGGACAACCTGACCCAGGACGACTTCTACAACTTCGGCAAGGAAGTCTTGAAGGAGCTGTACAACAACGAGATGGTGCCGATCTTCTCGCCGCCCAAGCCCGACTTCGGCCCCCTGACCAAGGCGATCCTCAAGACCCTGAACATCGATGCCCAGCATATCGTCCAGAAGCTGGCGCAAAAGGCCGCCGAGAAGTGGCTGCCCGGCTACGGCCAGCTCAAGGCCGCCTATGAACTGGCCCAGGTAGCCGACCTGCTGGTCGACATGGGCAAGGCGGTCGCCGACTTCGTGGTCGTACCCACCAAGGCGGACTTCATCGTCACCTGGGGCCTGAAGATCGTCGACATCAAGCCCAGGGTCGTCGCCAAGGACGGCACCGGCAAGACCATCGAGATCTACGGCGTCGGCTTCCTGCCGGTGGAAGGCTGGATCTGGGACGATCTGCCAGAGTTCCAATTTATCGATACCGCCAACAGCTCGCACAGCACCAAGCTCAAGCCGGAAGCGGTGAACGAGCAGGGTAATATCGCCACTATCAACCTGCCGGCCGACTTTATCGAGCAGGCCCAGGGCCCCATCAGCATCACTGTCTATCACGAGGATCAGGAGGCGACGTCGCCTTATGATCTGCTCATCGGCCAGGGTGTACAGATAAGCCAGCTGCTGCCCGACAAGGGTAAGCAGGGTGACACCATCACCATCAGCGGTATCGGCTTCAGCCAGCTGCCGAGCCAGAACATCGTGACCTTTGCCGGCAACGGCGGCCGTGTCACCGCCAAGGTGATCAAGGCCAGCAAGGAAGAGCTGCAGGTGGTGGTACCCAAGGGCGCCCGCACCGGCGACGTCCTGGTCCAGGTCGGTGACGATGTCAGCAACCCTGCCACCTTCACCGTGCCCTATATCGTCAGCATCATCTATGGCGACAACGGCAACCTGCTGGACGACGTCTACAAGCTCAAGGTGGACGACCAGGTGATCAGGGACAACGGCACCCCGGTACGCAAGCTGGGGCCCATCGAACTGGCACTGACCGAGGGGGAGCACAAGGTCGAGATCATCGGCATCAAGGCCGACGACGGCATCGGTACCTACTACATCGACTTTGCCGGCGATGTGGTGTCGGTGTCGGGCGACGCCCTGGAAGGGCGCGATCTGACCCCCAACGTGGTCAAGACCTTCCACATCAATGTGGGCAGCAGTGCGAACCCGGTCAAATCCGCCGCTAGGCGTTACCTGGAAAACCTGCAGCCTGAAGCCATTGAGTAGCCATCCGGGATCCCGCTAGCCTGGGAAGGCTGGCGGGACGAATTTATGGAGGAATCATGAAAAAACAGCTAATTGGAGCCGCCCTGGTGGCTTTTGGCGGCCTGGCCGCTCCCGCGGCCCAGGCCGGTTCTGATCAGGAGCTGGTGCAGATCTGCGAGAAGGTTTTCGCCGCCATCCAGAGCGGGGACCAGAGCCAAATCATCCCCTATTTCCCGGAGCAGCTTTATCAGCAGGCCCCACAAAGGCATGCCAGGTCGTTCCAGAAAAAGGTCGACAAGATGAAAAAGCGCAACGGTTTCAGCCACAGCTATCGGGAAGTGAGGGACATGGACACGCCGCCCAAGTTCCTGAGCGACCTGGGGGCCAGCCAGTACAAGCTGGTGGACTTCGATGCCGTGGACGGCGACGGCCAGAAATACCTTGCCAACTGCGGCTTCGCCTTCATCGACGGCCACTGGAAGCTGGTCAGAACGCCCTTTTAAGAGACAGTCGCCGAGAATAAGAGCCGGCCGTCAGGCCGGTTTTTTTACATCGGGTGGGGCAGGGGCGAGACGCTCTGCCATGGCAAGTGTGGATGCCGTCCCGGGCCAGGTTGCTGGTAAGCTGTGGCGACGAGTTGGTAAGCGAATGGAGGCGAAAACATGATGGACGACGCCGGCTTAAGGCGGGAGACAATGGGCTGGATCCGGCTCCACGAAGGCCGGGTTCGCCTTAGGACCAAGTGCGCCATGGCCACGACGATATTCGGGCTTATCTGCCTGCTGCCCTTGGGCGCCTCCTTGTTGATGGCGGTAGTGGCGCAGGGCGGTGAACGTTTCTTTTACGCCAGCTGCGCCGGGCTGCTGGCGCTGCTGGCGGGCATCTGCCTTGGCATGACCGAGTATCTGGAGCTTGGGCCCAACGGCAGGGTGACCCGGATACGACGCTTACTGGGAAGGCGCAGCAGCAAGGTGCTGGCCCGTAAGGAGGCGGCCCGCCTGCTGCTCAGCCCCTTCCCCCAGGCCCGCAACCATTACCAGCTGAGCCTGCTCGGCCAGCATTACCCCTTGGGCGGCCTGGCCAAGGCCCTGGCCATCACCCGCTTCGTCGCCCACAAGGGCGGCCTCGAGGTAGACGAGCAGATCAGCGCCTGGCCGGAAACCCGGCCCCTGTCCCCCGACGTTAAGCCTCCTGCCGGTGCCGACGTCGTCGAAACCCGTCTCTGGTCCCCGGGCGCGGTGTTGCGCATGCTGCTGCCGCTGCTGGTGTTCCTGGGGCTGGGTACTGTGCTGTCGCTGCTGGGGGCCAGGCCATGAAGATCGTCAACAAGGGCCGGCAGCGGTTTGAACTGTGCCAGGGCAGCCTGGTGGCGCGGCTTTTCCTGAAGGTCGTCGGCCTCTTCCTGGCCGCCTTGGTGGCCGGGTTCGGCTGGTTCATGCTGGAAGGACGCCATGGCGGGCTGGGGCTTGGTGAGCGGGCCGCCCAGGTGCTCAGCTGGAGTCTTGGCGCCACCCTTTGCTGGCACCTGCTGTTTGCCGCCAGGCGCCGTTATTTCGACCTGGGAAACGGCGAGTACCTGGACAGGGTAGGCGCCCTGTATCCTATTGCCGAGCGGCGCATTCCCCTGGCGAGCATCGCCGCCGTCAGCGTCATGCCCAAGCCCCTGCAAAGCCGGAGCTGGCAACTGGTGCTGGTGGTGGGCCAGGACAACCTGGTGCTGGAGTACGGGCTGGATCCCGAGCGGCTGGCGACCCTGGGTAGGGAGCTGGCGGCGCTTATCGACAGGCCCCTGGTCAGGGAAAGCAGCGTCTGAGCTAAGCGCCATGACGAAAAACGGAGCCCTACGGCTCCGTTTTTTTCGTTACGAGACCCTCATTGGCCTTTGGCGTAGGCTTCCAGGTAGCTGTGGTAGTCGGACGTGTAGCTTTGCAGGGTCAGGGGCTGGCCGTCATGGCTCCTCATGACGCCGTCGAAGGCTTCCTGGAAGAGGACGCTGGAGTGGTACTCATGGCTCTGAAGGGGGATGGGCAACTTGCCCAAATTCTTCAGCATTCTGCCCATGGCCTCGTTGGGGGTGCCCTTTGTCAGGTACTCATAGGCCAGCCCGAAATATCGGTGAGCCTCTTCAAAGGTCTGGAAATGGGCGGGGACCTGGATGATGGATTTGACGGAGACGGGATCCCGTTCGGCCTGCGCCGACAGCGGGGCGATTTCCTGGCCACCGATGTACATCGCCTGGCCTTCAAGGAACCAGTAATCCGAGTTGAAGTCCTGGCGGCCCGACAGATTGCCCTGCAGGTAATGAACCAGCTGGTGCCTCACCATGGCGTCGACTGCCTGGTCTTGGCCTTCTTCAACCATCCGGGAGGTAGGCGTCAGATCGATACCGGCGACGCCGCCGGTACCATGGGCAATCTCGTTGACATTGCCGCGATGCAGGCACACGAACATCTTGTCGGGCAGCTGTTCCGGGATCAAGTCCAGCAGCGACTGCTTGGCTTCTTCATCCAGCTCGTCGTTGCTGGCCCTTTCACGCAGGATGTCCTCGAACGTTTGGATAACAACCAGCTTGTCGGTACGGCTGAGGCTGTTGTAGAAGGCCCTGGCGTAGGCATAGATGGTATCGAGGTCCTGCAGTCCCAAATCATCGGGAATGTCCACGTCCGAGGCGACAGCGGTCATCTCCGGGACCAGCCATTTTCCCTGTTCATCGAAATTGCTCGAGTCCCAAAGCCAGGGCAGCAGGGCCAGGTGATAATCGGCGCCAGTGGTGGCATGGCGATGGTTGGAAATGTCGCTGTGCTTGAGGCCAAGGGCGGCCAATACCTGAGGTGTTTGTGTTTCGATTTGTTCTACGGCGTAGTAGAAGTCGTCATCGGGGAGGTCCGAGGCGCCGTAGATCAGCAGCTCATCGGTTTCCAGATAATGCCATTCCTCGGTGCTATCACAGGCTGATTGGGGACCCTCGTCCTCTTTCGGGAAATACAAACCCGTTTCCCGGGCATCCTTGAAGGTACCGACCACCTTGGGGCCGCCGTCGGGCTTGTCCGGCTGGCCGGGTTCGATACCGGGCTCGCCATCGTTTCCGCCGCTGCCGCCACAGGCCGACAGCATCAGGGAAAGCACCAGGGTGGAAAGCAGCGTTTTTTTCATAAACCACGTCCTTAATGGTTATTTTGGGAAGCCTTCGCGATGGTATTTAATTGCTTTTTGTTTTTCAAATGGCCATTTGTCGTGGTCAGCTTTTGTTTAAAAAGCCAGGGGCTTGATTGAATATCTGTTTTTTCTAAAGCGCTTTTCACTGAAGGGCGAATAACATCGGCTGTCGTGATGCTCCATCAATTCCCATGATGCTCTTGTCATAGAAGATGGATTTAAACCAGGGGATGGCCATTGGCGCCGGACACTCAAAGCGCTCGTGCCCGGCTTTTTATTGAATCGACAGCGAGAAGCCATGCCAGCCTTTATTTATTCCCCTCAAGCTGCTTAACGCAGCTGCAGCGTCTCGCTGCAGAGCACCTTGATGCCTTTCTTGGGCCTGAGGGCCCACTCCAGCATGGCCCGGGCGACCAGCTTTGTCTTGATGGGGCGCCAGCGCCTGGGCAGCAAGGGGCCAAGCAGGCGGCATAGCGTCAACGCCAGTTCCTCGCCCAGGCGACGCTGGGCCCTGGGGCCGGCATCCAGCAGGGAAGGGCGCACCAGGCACAGGCAGGGAAAATCCAGCAGCTGCAGATCCCGCTCCGTTTCACCCTTTACCCTCAGGTAGAAGTTGGCGGCGCGGGCGTTGGCGCCCATGGAGGAGCAATAGGCCCAGGCCGGGGTGCCGTGCTCCCTGGCCAGCCTGGCCAGGGCCAGCACCAGATCGTGATCCACGGCCCTGAAGGCGGACTTGCCGCCGGCGGCTTTCAAGGTGGTGCCCAGGCAGCACAGGGCGGCGTCGGCCCGCCACCAGGTGGCGTCATCGGGCAGCTGACTGAAGTCCAGTACCGGATTGTGCAGCTTGGGATGGCTGGGCAAGGGGGTGCGGCTGAGGACCACCACCTTGTCCACACGGGCGTCGGCAAGGGCCAACGCCAGCAACTGCCGCCCCACGGCGCCCGTTGCCCCCAGCAAGAGTAAGGTCACATTCGCTCCTTGACGCTCCCCTCGTCACCGCCTTTCCCGCCAAGGGAAAAAGGCGGCTAACCTTAAAGATAAACTTGATATGTCCTCCCTGCCTGCTCCGTTTTTGGGGAACTGCCAACAGATGACGCGCCTTACCCGAGGCATGACACTGCTGATTGCCCTTACCCTGTTGCTGACAGCGCCCGCTGCCGCCCTGGAGCAGGTGACGCTGCAGCTGCGCTGGAAGCACCAGTTCCAATTTGCCGGTTATTACCTGGCCAAGGCCAAGGGCTACTACCGGGACGAGGGGCTGGAGGTCACCATCCTGGAGAACGGCCCGGGCCAGCCCGGCCCCCTGACCAAGGTGGTCAACAAGGAAGTGGAGTTCGGGATCACCGCTTCGGGCGTGGTGGTGGAGTACGCCAATGGCGCCCCCGTCGTGGTGCTGGCGGCCATTTTCCAGCACTCGCCGGTGACCTGGCTGGTGCGGGGCGACAGGGGTATCGAGTCCCTGCACGATCTGGCCGGTAAGCGGCTGATGACGCTGCTGCCGGTGATGGAAAGCGTCGAGCTGCTGGCGCCCTTCCTGGTGGAGGGCATGACCCTGGAGCAGCTGGAGCTGGTGCCCACCAGCTTTGATATCCAGGATCTCGTCGACGGACGGGTCGACGCCTTCAACGCCTATCTCAGCAACGAACCCTTCCTGCTCGAACGCCGGGGCATTCCCTTCAAGCTGATCCAGCCCAGGACCTACGGGGTGGATTTTTACGGCGACGTGCTCTTCACCCATGCCGAGCTTGCCCGCCGGAACCCGGAGCTGGTGCGGCGCTTTCGCCGGGCCAGCCTCAGGGGCTGGCGGGACACCATGGCCGACATCGAAGGCACCGCCGCCTTCATCCATGCGAACTACGCCACCGACAAGTCGCTGGAGCATCTCATCTTCGAGGGACGCCAGCTCAAGTCACTGGTGCTGGATGACATAGTGCCGATCGGCCACATGAATCCCGGCCGCTGGCGCCGCATCGCCGAGGTCAACGCCAGCCTGAAGCTGATGCCCGCCGATGTGGAGCTGGCGGGCTTCATTTACGACCCCAACCCGCAGCAGGATCTGTCCAACTATTACCTGGTGGCCGGCCTGCTCAGCCTGGCGTTGTTGATCAGCCTGTCGGTGATGACGGTCATTGCCACCCTCAATCGCCGACTGCGCCTGGAGATAGCCAAACGCCGGGCCAAGGAGTTGGAGCTGGAACGGCTGGCCCGCACCGATCCGCTCACCGATCTCATGAACAGGCGCGCCTTCCTGGAGGCCGGCGACAGGGAGTTCGCCCTGTCCCTGCGCCAGAAGCATCCGCTCAGCCTGATCATGGTGGACCTGGATCACTTCAAGGACATCAACGACAACCACGGTCATCCGGCCGGCGACAGGGTGCTGCAGCAGGTGGCGGATCTGCTCAGGGAGCATGTGCGGGAAAGCGATGCCTGCGGCCGGCTGGGGGGCGAGGAGTTTGCCCTGCTGCTGCCCGAAACCGCCTCGTCGGCGGCCCTGCACCTGGCCCAGCGGTTGCGCCAGGCCCTGGCCGAAACCCCCATGACCCTGGAGGACGGCCGCCAGCTCAAGGTGACCATGAGCCTGGGGGTGGTGGAGCGGCTGCCCGGGGAAAGGTGTTTCGGGGCCCTGCTGAGCCGGGCCGACAACCACCTCTACCGGGCCAAGGCGCTGGGGCGGGATCAGGTGGTCAGCACCGGCCCCTGCTAGCTGGCTGGACCATTGCACTACCTCGAATTGGGTAGACTAGCGCCAGTTAAAGTAGGGCTAAAGTTGCTAACTTCATGTTTCTTAATGATTTTGTGACCAGGAAGGGTGAATGTTTCACCTTTTCCCGCCGCCAGGCCAGCGATTTTGCCAAGCAGGTGGCAGACGATTTCAACCCCATCCACAACGAAGACGCCAAGCGCTTCTGCGTGCCCGGGGATCTGCTGTTTTCCTTCCTGCTCAGCCGGGTAGGCCTGCACCAGAAGATGCAGTGCACCTTCTCCGGCATGGTCGGTGGTGATCTGGCCCTGCGCCTGGACGAGGCCGAAAACGAGGTGCGGATCCTCGACGAGGCCGGCAAGGAATACCTGGATGTGCGCTTCGAAGGCGAGCGCAGCCAGGACATGGCCCTGATCGAGCACCTGGTGCGCCGCTATGTGCGTTTCTCCGGCCAGAACTTCCCCCATATCCTGGGGCCGCTGATGGAAAAGCACCAGGTGATGGTCAACCCGGCCCGGCCGCTGGTCATGTACCAGTCCATGGCGGTCAGCCTGGAGCGGCTGGATCTCAAGGCCCCGGAGGTCGTGCTGAGCGGCGCCGAGCTGGAGGTGGTCGGCAAGCGCGGTAATGTCACCCTCTACTTCAATTTCGTCGAAGACGATCTGGTGGTCGGCACCGGCGAGAAGCAGATGGTGCTGTCCGGACTGGTGCCCTTTGATCAGGCCGGCATGGACGGCATGGTCGCGCTCTATCACAGCCTCAAGGCCCAATATCAGGGCTGAAGAAGACGCCGGGCACCGCCCGGCGTTTTTTTGCGCAAGTTTTGACCTTCCTGGTTGTAAGCATCTGTTTCAGCCTGTAAAGGCGTGTAAAATGGCCGCCGTTTACCGTGGCTTTACTTCTCCTTAACCCGTTTCTCCTCGTCAGCGGGCCGGCAGGAGCCGATCATTGCCCCATTACCATCAGGGAAATACGTGATGAGCCCCACTCGTTCCGCCCTCAAGAGCCCGGCGGCCGCCATCGTCATGGCCGTGCTGCTGCTGCTGTTCGGCATCCTCTGCCTGCTGCGCCTGCCCATCCAGCTCACCCCGGATATCGAGCAGCCGCAGATCTCGGTCTTCACCGGCTGGCGCAGCGCCGCCCCCCAGGAGGTGGAGGCGGTGATCATCGAGCCCATAGAGAACGCCATCAAGAACACCAGGGGCGTCCAGAAGGTGGAAACCAATATCCAGCGCGGCTTCGGCAACATCACCCTGACCTTCGATGTCGGCACCGACATGACCCAGGCCATGCTGGACGTGATCAACAACCTCAACAAGGCGCCGCCGCTGCCCCTGGATGCCATGGAGCCCAACGTGGTGGCCGGCGGCGGCCAGGGCAATGCCGCCTCGCTGCTGGTGCGGCCGGTGCCCGGTAACGCGATCGCCGGCATCGACGCCTACCAGCAGTTGATCGAGGACGTGGTCTACCCCAGGCTCAGCCGGATCCAGGGGGTGGCCCAGGTCAACCTCAACTCCCAGCGGCCCACCGAGCTGAGGATCACCTTTGACCCTTACCGTACCGCCGCCCAGGGGCTGACCGTCGGCGACATCGCCGGGCGGATCAGCCGCGCCACCGACGTGTCCGGCGGCTTCGCCGACGTGGGCCGGCGCCAGTACACGGTGCGTTTCGCCGGCCAGGAGAGCCCCCAGTCGCTGCGGGACATGATCATCGGCTACAGCGGCGACAGGCCCATCTACCTGCGGGACGTGGCAAAGGTGGAAACCACCCTGGTGGACAGGCCGGGCTTCACCCTGCGTAACGGCGCCCCGGCCTATTACATCACCATAGGCCGCAACAACGACGCCAATACCGTACAGCTGCTGGACGACATCAACCTGGCCATCGCCGAGCTCAATGCCGGCCCCCTGGCCGAGGCCGGCCTGATGATCGACCTCAGCTTCGATGCCTCTGTGCATATCCGCAATGCCCTGGCCCTGGTCAAGGGCAACCTGGGGCTGGGCGTGGCCCTGGCCCTGGGGCTGTTGTGGCTGTTCATGCGCGGCTGGCGCGCCACCGCCATCATCGCCCTGAGCATACCGCTGTCCATCGCCGCGGCCCTGTTAGTGCTGAGCCTGCTGGAGCGCAGCCTGAACGTGATCTCCCTGGCCGGCCTGGCCTTTGCGGTGGGCCTGGTGCTGGATGCCGCCATCATAGTGCAGGAGAACATCATCCGCCTTAGGGGCGAGGGTATGGACGACCACAAGGCCGCCCTGCGCGGCGCCATGCAGGTGAGCGGGGCCCTGCTGGCGTCCACCGCCACCACGGTGGCCATCTTCCTGCCGATCCTGTTCATGGCCGGTGTCGAAGGCCAGCTGTTTTCCGATCTGGCTCTGACCCTGTCGGTGGCGGTGGTCAGCTCCCTGGTGGCGGCCATCACCGTCATTCCCCTGGCCAGCAAGTACTGGCTCAAGGGCCACAGCAGGCCGGATCCCTTCGGCCATTACTGGCAGCGCTTGACCGCCTTCATCATGGCCCTGACCGGCACCCAGGCCAGGCGCCTGGCCTGGATAGCCGGGCTGATGGCCGGCTCGGTGGCACTGACGGTGCTGCTGCTGCCGCGCACCGACTTCATGCCCAGGGCGCCGACCGATGGCTTCTTCTATGACTTCAGCCTGCCCCCGGGCGGCAATATCGCCTTTATCGAGCAGGAGCTGGCCGACCGGGTGGTGGAGCGCCTCGAGCCCTACTATCGGGGTGAAAAGGAGCCCGCCATCAAGAGCTACAACTTCTACACCTATGGCCCCGGCGCCAGCGGCGGCTTCATCTATTCGGCCGATCCGACCCGGGTCGAGGAGCTGATGGAGGTGGTGCAGAACGAGGTGTTCGTGGGCCTGCCCGACACCCAGGTGTTCATGTTTCGCGGCTCCATGATCAACGTCCGGGGCGGCAACGGCCGCTCCATCGACGTGGAGCTGCAGGGCCCGGATCTGGCCCGGCTGATGGCGGTGGCCAAGAGCGGCATCGCCGCCGTGCAGGAGCATATGCCCGGCACCAGTGCCCGGCCGGTGCCGGCCCTGGAAATGGCCGAGCCGGAGCTCAAGCTGCATCCCAACGACCGCCTGATCAGCCAGGCGGGCCTGAGCCGCGGCGAGCTGGCCAATGCCATACGTGCCTTCACCGGCGGCATGTTCATCTCCGAATACTTCGACGGCAATGAGCGCATGAACGTGATCCTGCGTGCCGACGCCTGGCGGAGCCCGGAGCAGCTGGCGGCCCTGCCGGTGTCCACGCCGCGGGCCGGGATCCAACCCCTGGGCGCCCTGGCCAGTATCGAGCAGACGGTGGGCCCGTCCCGGCTGCGCCGGGTGGGCGGCAAGCGTACCATCAGCCTGATCATCCGTCCGCCAGCCGAGATGTCCCTGGAGGAGAGCATCGAGCTGGTGGAGCGGCACGTGCTGCCGCCCATGCAGGCCCAGCTTGAGGGCGGCGAGAGCCTGCTGCTGAGCGGCAACGCCAACCAGATGCATTCCGCCATCAACGAGATGCTGCTCAACTTCGCCCTGGCCCTGCTGATCCTGCTGATGCTGATGACGGCCTTGTTCAAGTCGCTGCGCGACGCCCTGCTGGTACTGCTGGTGATGCCGCTGGCGGTGGCGGGCGGGGTGCTGGCGTTGGCGCTGCTCAATGTCTTTACCGTGCAGTCGCTGGATCTGCTGACCATGATCGGCTTCATCATCCTGCTGGGGCTGGTGGTCAACAACGCCATACTGCTGGTGGACCAGACCCGCTGTGCCGAGCGCCAGGGGCTGAGCCGCCGCCAGGCCGTGGCCCAGGCCATCCAGATCCGGGCCAGGCCGGTGTACATGAGCACCCTGACCAGCCTGTTCGGCATGTTGCCGCTGATGCTGGTGCCGGGCGTCGGTGCCGAGATCTACCGTGGCCTGGCCACCGTTATCGTTGGTGGCATGGCCGTCAGCGCCCTGTTCACCCTGATCCTGCTGCCGGCGGTGTTGCAGCTCGGCAGCCAGACCGAGCGGCTGACCTCCGCCGCCCTTAAGAAGGAGCCAGTCCATGCGTAACCTGGTTTTTTGCCTTGCCCTGCTCAGCGTCCCCGCCTGGGCCGAGCAGCCCCCCAGTCCGGTCCAGCTTGGCGAAAGCCGCCTCAGCCATGACGTGCCCACCCAGGACGTGGTCGGCACCGTCTACAGTGTCGACAACGCCGAGATCACCGCCGGCGTGGAAGGGCGCCTGGACTGGGTGGCGACACCCGGTACCCTGGTCGAGGCCGGCGCCGTCATCGCCCGTATCGACGATGCACCGCTGAGGCTGCAGCGGGCCGAACTGGCCGCCCAGCTGCGCCGGGCCAAGGTCCAGGCCGGCTTCGAGCTGCGCGAATACCAGCGCCTTCGCGATCTGCAGCAGACCCAGAGCATCTCCGCCGTGCAGCTGGATCAGGCCGATGCCCGCCAGCAGCTGGCCCAGGCCGACGCCGAGATCATTGCCGCCCGCCTGGCCCAGCTGGATGACCGGCTGGCCCGCACCCAGGTGCGCAGCCCCGTGGCCGGGGTTGTCAGCCGCCGCCTGCGCGAAGCCGGCTTCGACGTCAGCCGCAGCACGCCCCTGGTGCAGGTGCAGAACATCCACCAGCTGGAGGTGCGCGCCTTCGTGCCGGTGCAGTACCTGCACCATGTCAGGGCCGGCGAGGCGCTGGCGATCAGCGGCACGCGTCTCAGCGACCAGGCCCGGGTCAAGGCGGTGATCCCCGCCGCCGATCCCGGCAGCCAGACTGCCGAGCTGCGCCTGGCCCTGGCGCCGGACCAGCAGAGCTGGATCGCCGGCGAGCATGTGTCGGTCAAGGTGCCCATCCGCGCCGCCACCGCCGCCGTCACGGTGCCCCGTGATGCGGTGTTGATCCGCAGTGATGGCACCTATGTGGTGACGGTGGATAAGGACAACATCGCCCACCGCAAGGCGGTGACCCTGGGCCAGGGCCAGGGCGAGTGGGTGACGGTAGAGCAGGGCCTGGAAGCGGGTGAAAAGGTGGTGACCCGTGGCGCCGAGCGCCTCCAGGAGGGCCAGCCGGTCTCGACCGGCTGAACCCTGCCGCCACCGAGAAGCAGCGCCGGGCCCAGCCCGGCGTTTTCATTTGCTGGCATCAAGGCCGGTTATGATTTGCATCAAAAATCGCCCCGGCCAGGGGCGTTAAGGTGGGCCCATCAACGACGACAGGGACGCCGACATGCGCATCGACAAGCACGACCTCATCAGCGAGCTGCCGGAATTTCGGGAGCAGATCCACAACCTCAAGATGAGCAACAACCATTTCGCCAGGCTGTTCGACCAGTACCACCAGGTGGACCACGAGGTGCGCCGTATCGAAGAAGGGGTGCAGGCCACCTCCGATCATTACCTGGAGGAGCGCAAGAAGGTGCGCCTCAAGCTCAAGGATGAACTCTACGGCATGCTGACCAGTGCCTGACCCGATTTTTTTAGTCTGTCCTTCCGACCTTGCCCGGCCCTGCGCCGGGCTTTTTTTATCGGCGCATATGGCGCCAAGCGCCGCCCACCTTGATGAAGCGGCCGCCGCCCTGGCCGGTGCCCAGGGTGGCCATGACCTCCTTCATCAGGGCGGTGTTGCCGGTCAGCCGGTAGTCGAAGTCGCAGTTCCAGCCGGGTTCGCCATCGGCCGGCGCACAGGCGATGTAGTGGAAGCGGGTGAGGTGAAAGGCCAGCTCGCATGCTTTCGACGTGGCACACAGTGACAGGCATTGCATGGCAATGAGGGGGTTGTCCCTGAACTGCCTGGCCTGGCAGCGCCGGGACAGCGCCTGGTAGCCGGCGTTCATCTCGTCCAGGGTATCGGCGATGGCCAGGCAGACATCCCTGGCGCCGGGGCTGTCCGGAGGTGGCTCCCGGGGCTCCTTGACGCCGTCACAAATGCGCCTGTTGGAGGCCAGGTATTGCCGTTTGGCCACAAGCGCCTGGCGGCGCTCCTGGATCAGCTGCCACAGTGGCGCCAGGGCCGGTTCGCTGCGGTCGCCGGGCAGGCCGAGGTAATGGGCCACCAGCTTGTCCAGGCCCTGCAGCTGTTCGACCCGTTCGAACAGGGCCACAAGTTGGGGCCGTATGGCCGCCAGCAGGGCCAGCCGCTTGTGGGCAAAGGCCTGGCGAGCATCAGCCAGCCGCGCTGCCTCAAAGCGGCCAAATCTGGCCTGGAAGTCCTGATACCAGGCGTTGGCCTGGGCCAGACCGTCCAGATCGTCCGGCAGTAATGACAGCTCGGCAAGGGCCTGCTCCAGGGCCTGGCCAAGCAGCAGCGCCTCCTTTTCAGCCAGCCTGGCCCTGTGCTCCTCAAGCTGGGCCTGTGGCAGCTGGGCGACGAGTTCGGCATTGTCGGCCAGCAGCTGTTCCAGCCCGGGCAGGTCGTCAAGGTGCCGGGCCTTGGCCAGGGCCCGCTCGACCCGGCCTTCGAGCAGGGGCGGGGCCAGGCGGGCCAGGGCGGCCTGCACGGCATGCGCGAAAGGCGCCCGATCGCTCGGCCAGAGATCGGCCAGCACCTGTTCGGATTGGCCACGCAGCTCGGCCAGCGCCCGGAAGCCTGCCTCACTGGCCGGCAGGCCGGCCAGCCTGGCGATGCTGTCCTGCTGCCATTGCCGCGCCTGGCGGTCTATCTGCACCCGCAGCGCCACCTCGGCGGCATTGAACTCGCCCTGATCCAGGGTGAAGGGCCTGCCGATCAGGTGTTTGTAGCCGGCAAGGTGGGAGCGCAGCTCCGGGTAGCGGCCGCAGGGGCTGAGGGTCTTTCTGTGAAAGGCCTTGCGCTGCGCCTTGCTCAGGCCGTCGAAGGGCTGGCCGAAGAAGGGCACGAAGCGCACGTCGGCAAAGAGGCCGGCCGCCTTGGTGTAGAGCCGGTTCAGCGGCGTGTGGCGCAGGTCGAGATCGGGAAACTCCGCCTGCAGCTGGCTGGCCCACTTGGCAATGGCCAGGCAGCGCTGCTGTTCGTCCCTGGCGTCGGCCAGGGCCACAGGCGCCTGTTGCCAGGCCTGCTCCTGCTGCTGCGCCTCGGCCAGGGCCTGCTCGGTGCGGGCCTGGTCCAGGCTGACCCTGAAATCGCTGCATTGGCGGGACTGTATGGCGCCGGTGATGACATCGCCCTGGCGGCGGCCCTTGAGGCCGACGGCCATAAAGCCGATGGGACGCTTGTGCCAGCGGCCCGGCTTGAGGGTCAGGGTGCCGTTATCGACCCTGCCGCTGAGGGCATAGCCGCCGCTGGGCTTGTCGCCTGTTCCCAGGTAGAAGACGAAGGCGCCGTCCAGCCGGTCACCCTGTTGCTCCAGCACCAGATCCAGTTTTACCGGCCTGTTGTTGCAGCGGTAATAGCCGGTCCAGATCCCGGTCAGGGACTCGCTGGCCTGGCCGGGCCAGCCCGGCAACAGCAGGGCGGCCAACAGCAGTGCTTTCATGGCGCATTTCCTGTCGTGGTGAACCCAGTCAGGCGATAGAGACCGGCGCCCCACCGCAGCGGGGCGCCGGCGGCCATCATGGGATGGCCGGATCGCTGTCATCGGCGTCGCAGGCGGCGCCGACGCCGTCCATGTCGGCATCCAACTGGTCGTCATTGGCGACCATGGGGCAGTTGTCTTCGCCGTTGTCGATACCGTCGCCGTCCATGTCGTCGTCGCAGGCGTCGCCCAGACCGTCCTGATCCAGATCGGCCTGATCCCCATTGGCGGTCAGCGGGCAATTGTCGTCGCCGTCGCCGACGCCGTCATCGTCGCTGTCCCAGTCGCAGGGATCCGTCCTTGGCTCGTTGCGGCAGGCCTCGTCCACGTCCTTGAGGCCGTCCTGGTCATGGTCGGCCATGTCGCTCAGATCCAGCTCGGGATCCTCAAGGTCGACCCTGACCGCGGCCAGGCAGAGGGCGTTGGACTCCAGCAGCGGGCTGTCGAGCAGGGGCATGCCCTCTGCGTCCAGCTCATAGGCCCTGGCGCCCTTGTTGAGGTAGAGGGGACCGCAGGAAGTGGGGGCGTAGACGGTACCTTCCTTGTGGCCCCGGCCTGGGCTGGGCCGCATCTGCACGCCGACCTGCAGTGCCGCCACCGTGCTGGCCGGCAGCCAGCCTAGGGCGGTGGAGCTCTGGCAGCTCTTGCCGATCTTGCCGCCGCGGGCCAGCTCGGTAAGGCCGCTGGCGTCGCTGAAGCTGGCCGCCTCGCCACAGCCGAGGGGCAGGGCGCTTTGGTCGCCGTTGATGGACATCACCAGGGACTCGGCGGGCACGTGGTCGCTGATCCAGACCGCCGGGCCCTCAGGGAGGTTGAGGGCAATCTGCCAGACATAGGCGCTGGTTTCGGTGTGCTTGACCGGGATCACCAGATCTATCTGGCCGTCGCCGTCGCGGTCCGGGCCCTCGACCAGGGTCTTGGCCAGATCCGGCTGTTCGGGGGGGACTTCACAGCTTTCCAGCCGGACCCTTTTGTTGAGGGTCATGTCCAGCTGTACCGGCTCGCCGCCGGCGGAGCTGACCTGCCAGCTGCCGATGCCGGAGATGAGGGTGGCTTCGGCCAGCATGCTCCAGCCCCCGTCCAGGGCGCCGATCACGCCGCCGTCGGTACAGCAGGCCGCCCAGCTATGGTTGCCGAGAAAGCCGGTGCCGCTGCCGCTCATCTCGGCGCCGTCGTCACCCTGCAGCACGGCGGCGGTGTCGCCGCTGAGGGTGAACTCGGTACGGAAACGGCCGCCGCTGCCGTCATTGGGGGCGTCGTGGACCTGGAACAGGGCCAGGCCGTCGCTGGCCTGGACCAGGAACAGCTGCGAAACGTCGCTCAATGCCGGCGGCGCCGTACCGCTGTAGCTGGCCGTGGCCGGATTGCCGTAGCTGTAGACCTCGGCCGCGGTTTGGGCGCCGTGGTCGAAGGCATCCACCTTGCCGAGCAGCTGGAAATCACCCTGGCCGGCGTTTTCTTCCTGGTAGACGCAGTAATCGCCCCGCTCTCCCGGCGGTGGCGGTGCCGTGCCGGGCTCGAGATCCACCAACGCCAGCACCAGGCCAAGGCAGTCGCTGAGCGGTGCCTGGCCGTCCAGGGCAAGGGTGACAATGCCCGCTATGCCGCCAAAGGCGGTGGTGACGTCGAAGTCATGGATATCGAACAGGTCGCCGTTACTGGCGCGGCTGCTGCCGGCCGAGGGCAGGGAGTTGCCGTCCCAGAGGCTGGTGGTGTCGTTGATGGTCATGTTGCCGTTGGCGGTGGCCAGGGTCAGGCTGTTGTCTGAAAAACTCTGGCCATCGGCCATATGGAACTGTACCGATACGGGCCCACCACCGTAGTCGATGGGGCCCAGGCTGGCGTGCCAGCCTTCGTCTTCACCCGGGAAGCCTTCGGGAAAATTGGAATCGTTGCCCTCGAAGAAGGCCAGATCGCGGTTGTTGCCGTCATCGCCGTCATCGAAGGTCACCACCAGGGAGGCGCCGTTGGCGCTGTGGCCCGCCCCGGCGGCGAGGCCGGTGATGCTGTAGATACCGTCGCCCGTGACAAAATCGGTGACGTCGGCCCGGTAGGCCACGGAGTTGCCCGGCCCCCAGCAGTTGGTGGTGGCCGTGCCTATGGCGATGCCGGTGACCGCATTGCCATTGATGAAGACATCGGCGTTGTCGTAGTTGCCGTCACCGCCGCTGTCGATGCCGTGCCAGAACAGCATGGCCTTGAGCACGGTGCCCGAGCCGATGCCGGCCAGGGTGATATCCCCCGAGCCGGCGCCAACGCCGGAGATGCCAGCCGATACCCAGTCGATGCTGGCTTCGGTACGGGTATGTGCAATGGGGTCAGCGTGGCTGGTACCGCCGAAGGCGAGCACCAGCATGGACGTTAGGGCCCCGGTCAATAACCGGTTCATAACGTGCTCCTCAGGGCCTCCCCCTCTGCATCCTGGCCCGCTGGTTTAGGTCCAAGGCCGCCGGTAACGAAACAAGGCAGCCCCCCGGAAGCTCGGGCTTCCGCCAGGCGGCTGCGATTTGCCCGGCATTTTTCAATGCCACGGCAAGATCGGGCAATTTTCGTTCCTTTTTTCAACACATTGAAAAACAAGCCTTTTTGGTTTTAATGCCCGGCCGGGACTGTTAAGCCAGGCTTACGCTTTATTGGGCGCCTGCTGCTAACCAGTGGAAAAACATGATGTTGGATGGGGTGCCAGGTTGTTTCATCCATGGAACAGGCATAAAAAAGGGCGCCCGAAGGCGCCCTTTTGTTATCGACAGGCTGGCTTATTCCACCAGGCCGCGACGCTTGAGCAGGGCGTCAACGCTGGGCTTTTCGCCCTTGAAGTTGATGTACTGCTCCATCTGGTCCAGGGTGTCGCCCCTGGACAGGATCTCCTTGCGGAACTTGTCGCCGTTTTCACGGGTCAGGCCGCCGTTGGACTTCATGTGGGCGAAGGCGTCGGCCGCCAGGACCTCGGTCCAGATATAGGCGTAGTAACCGGCGGAGTAGCCGCCCGCGAAGGTGTGGCTGAAGTAGTTGGACTTGTAGCGCGGCGGGATCAGGCCGTGCTTGAGACCATGCTTCTCCAGGGCCTTGTCTTCGAAGGCCTGCACGTCTTCAACCTTGGCGTCGGCGCCGATCATGTGCCATTCCATGTCCAGCAGGGCGGAGCCCAGGTACTCCAGGCTGTCGAAGCCCTGGTTGAACTGGCGGGACTTGAGCAGCTTGTCCAGCAGCTCGGCCGGGATCGGCTCGCCGGTCTCATAGTGCTTGGCGTAGTTGGCGATGACCTTGGGGTTGATGGACCAGTCTTCCTCGAACTGGGACGGGAATTCCACGAAGTCGCGGGGCACGGCGGTACCGGCCAGGCTCGGGTATTTCACGTCGGAGAACAGGCCGTGCACGGCGTGGCCCATTTCGTGGAACATGGTGTTGGCGTTGTCGAAGCTCACCAGGGCCGGCTGGCCTTCGGCGGGCTTGGGAATGTTCATCACGTTGACGATGACCGGCTTCTGGCCCAGCAGGTGGCTCTGGCCGACCATGGCGTTCATCCAGGCGCCGCCACGCTTGCCGTCGCGGGCGAAGTAGTCGCCGTAGAAGAAGCCGATGCTTTCGCCCTTGTCGTCAAACACCTCGAAGGTGCGCACGTCCGGGTGGTAGACGGGCAGGTCGTGGCGCTCCTTGAAGGAGATGCCGAACAGCTGGTTCATGGCGAAGAAGACGCCGTTTTCCAGGACGTTGTTCAGCTCGAAGTAGGGGCGGATCTGCTGCTCGTCCAGGTCGAACTTCTTGGCGCGAACCTGCTCGGCGTAGTAGATCCAGTCCCAGGGCTTGAGCTCGAAGTCGCCGCCCTGGGCCTTGATCAGGGCCTGGATGTCGGCCGCCTCGGCATTGGCCTTCTCGACCACCTTGGGCGCCAGGTCGTCCAGCATGGACAGCACGGCGCCCGGGGTCTTGGCCATGTTTTCTTCCAGCACGTAGTCGGCCCAGCTGTCGTAGCCCATCAGCTTGGCCTTCTGGGCGCGCAGGGTGGTGATTTCCTTGATCACCGGGCCGTTCAGCTCGGCACCGCGGTTGGCGGAGGCGGTCCACACCTGCTCGCGCAGCTCGCGGCTTTGCAGGCTGGCCAGGATCGGCTGGCGGGTGGTGTTGACCAGGGTGATCAGGTACTTGCCCTTGTGGCCGGCCGCTTCGGCGGCGGCGGACAGGGCGGAGATGTCGGACTCGGACAGGCCGGCCAGCTGGGTCTTGTCTTCCACCAGTACGGCGGCGTCCTTGGTGGCCTTGAGCACATTCTGGCTGAAATCGTTGGTCAGCTTGGCCAGCTTGCCGTTGATGTCACGGATCTGGTCCTTCTGGGCCTCGGTCAGCTTGGCGCCGGAACGGACGAAGCCCTTGTAGTAGTTTTCCACCAGGCGCTTCTGCTCGCCTTCGAACTGGTCAAGCTTGGCGTACAGGGCCTCGATGCGCTCGAACAGCTTGCCATTGAGGTTGATGGCGTCCTGGTGGGCGGACAGCTTGGGCGCCACGTCGGACTGGACGGCGCGGATGGCCTCGTCGGAGATGGTGCCGGTGAGGTTGAAGAAGGTGTTCACGGCGCGGTTGAGCAGCTCACCGCTGGTTTCCATGGCCTCGATGGTGTTCTCGAAGGTCGGGGCCTCGGCGTTGTTGGCGATGGCCTCGATCTCGGCCAGGTGCTCCTTCATGCCCTGCTCGAAGGCGGGGGCGAAGTGCTCGGTCTTGATCTTGTCGAACTGGGGCGCCTGGTACTGCAGGGGGCTCTTCACGAACAGCGGGTTGCTCATTTGTGTCTCGGCGGCCACGGGGGCCTCGCTCTTCACCGCCTGCTCGGGGGCGGCGGCAACGGTTTCTGCCTTCTTGTCGGTGGCTTGCTCGGAGCAGGCGCCCAGCACCAGGGCCGCGCCAATGGCGGAAGCGATCAGGGTCTTTTTCATGGAACTCTTCTCTTCGTCCTTCAAATGAACGCCCGCCATCTTATTGATTGAAAATGCATCGGCAGGCGTAAAGTCGACCCACACCATACCAAGCCGGGCCCCGGCAAACAACGCCGCAGGCCCCGCGCCAGCGGCGTTTGGGCTGAATGTCTGGCCTGCAACTGGGCTGGCGTTGTGGTAACGTGCTGGGCAATGACACGCTATCCCAACTTCTCTCATGCTGGTATTCAACTGCACCAAGGCCGCAACCGAGTTCCTCACCAAGACAGTCAAGGGCATCAAGCAATGTCCGGTGGACAAAGCCGAACGTAAGGAATTCGATCATGACGACGCCTGGCTCACCAACAGGAAAGGTGAAAAGCCGGCGTGCTTCGAGCATTGGATCCTGCATGTGGTCACCATCCACAGGCGCAAGTGCCTTATCGCCATGTCACGAAAGCAGCGTTACGCCATGGTATTTACCGGCCTGAAAAAAGGCGATTGGCAGGCCTTTATCAGCGCCTTCTATGAGCGTTTTATCAATGAGCTTATTGACCTGGCCGTGGAATTCGAACTGGTGCAGGAGGACGAATCCGGGACACAGGGGCTCTTGCCGCGGTTGATGGAAGTCCATGGTGATTTCCGTTTCTTTGAACGCAGCGACCACAGTGTCAACGCTCACATCAAGGAGGTGGTTTGGCGCTTTGAGGACCATGTGTATGAGGGAAACTACTGGCCGGAGGAGCCATTTGAATTGGCCGATTTCGACGCCTATGTCAACCGCACCCTGCGTGGCCATAAGGACAAGGCCGGCCATCTGTATCCTGACCGTGACTTCCTGTGTCATTACGCTCCTCTGCTGGGTGCCGAGCCGGAGCAGGTGGCGGCCTTGCTGCAAGACGAGCGAGGTTACCTGAAGCGCATGCTGTCATCTGCCACAGGGGGCCCGGAGGCCTCCTTGGAGCAGGACATGTTCATCAGATCCCTGCTTAACCAGGATTCCCCGACAACCGAAGAGCTGGTTTTTATCGACCAGGTGCTGGCGCTCAGCATCAGCGAGCAGGCCGTTCGCAATGCCTCCGAACTGCACGGCTTTTTGACCGCCATTGTCAGCGCTCCCAAGCCCATCATGCCGAACATGTGGCTTGCCGCCATTTGGGGACAGCCGGACTGCGAACCCGACTGGCACGACAGGGGACAGCAGGAGTGCTTCCTCAACCTGGTCATGAGGATGATGAGCTGCATCGCCATCGAGCTGACGGAAAGGCCACAAGACTTTGCCTTGCTGCCGCTGTTGGAAGACGTCAATGGCGAGGAACTCGAAAGCGCCAAACACTGGTGTTACGGCTACCTCTGGGGCGCCCAGCTGGGGCACTGGCCGCAAATGCCCGAGCCTGGCCTGGCCCAGTTCAAGCTTATCGAGGGGTATCACGAAGTGGAGTCGAAGCCGACCAGTCAGAACATGGCCGGGCGGCACCAAGGCATCGAGCGCCTGAATGTGGCCGCCCGTGCCCTCCATGCCTTCTGGTTGCAGCAACGCCAGGTGGCCAAGGTGTAAGTGGCCGCTATAAGCGCGGTGCTGTCGTGGCCGGCCCCTAGCCAACCAGAAGGCTCTACCCTGGCATCATTCATCCCAAACCGGCCTTGTTGATCAATTCATTCCTTGAGCCAGAAGGCCCCGACCCCCTCCGGGGTTAGCGGACCATTTCACTGACCGGCATGCCCAAGGCCGTCATTTGGTTCAACGCCGCGACCCGGGCCATCGCCTCGCCGACCTGGCCGTTGTAGTCGCGCAGTCGTAGCCGAGCGCCGGTCAGTTGCTTGAACCGCCACATCGCCGTCTCCGCTATCGAGCGGCGGTGGTAGCCGCTCTCCATCTTCCACTCTGCTAGCTCCCCGGCCTTGAGCGCCGCCACCGCCTCGTTGCGGGGATGCCCTGCCTGCCAATAACCGGCATTGCTGCGCGGCGGTATGAGCGGGCGGGCACCTTTGTGGGCGATTTCCTCGTAGCATTGCCGCTGTCATAGGCGCCGTCACCGTAGACGCTGCCTATCTGGCGGCGCAGTGGCCTGAGCATGGGGGCCAGGACCTGGCCGTCCACCCCCAGGTGCAGCTTGCGCCAGACGCGCCGCTTCTCCTTGCCGTGCTTGCGTGTCTTCCATTCCCCTTCGCCGAACACCTTGAGGCCGGTGGCGTCAATGACCAGGTGGGTCATGTTGCCCTGGCTGCGCCGGCGATAGCGGATAGTCACCGTCTTGGCGCGTTTGCTGATGCAGCTGTAACTGGGCGAGGACAGCGGCACCTCCATCAGTCGAAACAGGGAGTTGATAAAGCCCTCCAAGGCCCGCAGCGGCAGGTTGAAGAGGCCCTTCAGCATCAGCGCCGTCTCGATGGCGGTATCGCTGTACTCAAAGCCTCGCCCCCGGCCACCGTGGTGCTGCTGGCAGCGCCAATGGCGGATGGCGGCCTCGTCCATCCAGACGGTCAATGACCCCCTGTTGACCAATGCGCGGTTGTACGCTGTCCAGTTGCTGATCTTGTGTCTGGCCTTGCCCATCCGTTGTTTCCCGTGAGTGCGACGCGGATCAGATCACGGCGACACGGCATGGTTCAACGATTTGGCAAACAATGTCCCTATTAAGCCTTGGTAAGCTCCCAAAAAGCCTTGTCTTTTATCTTGGTAACTCGCTTTTCGCCATCCACATACAAACTATGATGCTTTTCCAGTTCTCGGATGTTCTTCATCAGAGATTCCTGGTCGGCTTTGTCATCCTTATTGAAGATGGATTTGATGTCTTGATTCTTGATTTGCGCCACACGATGGACAATCCAAGTTAGGATGTAGGCGGAGTAATCGTTCTCACCGGTTTTGAAGTGTGTGATGTCTTGGGTGGAGAGGATCACACCTACCCCATACTCGCGCCCTTCCTTCAGTACCTTTCTCAGGCTCGGGAAGTTTTGCGACATAAAGTTGTCGGCCTCATCCACCAAAATCATCTTGGTCATTTGACGGAAATCGCCACGCACTTCCGGCTTACCTTGCTTCTGCATCTGCGAGTAGAAGAGGTCCAGCGTCAGCGCCACGATCAGGTTTTGGATCTCGGACGGGTAACCAGCCAGCTCAATCACAGTGATGCCGTCGATCAGCTCATACAGGCTCACCATCTGCTCTGGGTCGGACTCGAAAATCTTAAAGCGCGCCAGCTTTGACAGAGCGGCATACAGCGAGTCTTCTTCCACCTTGTCTTGGTTCAGGAAGATGTCCCATAGGTTTTCGATGGTGGGCGCAGGCTTACACCAGGTTGAAGGGTCTTCCGCACGAATACCGGCAAGCTCGTACGCCTCTAGGATGATGTTTTCCAGCTTGAGCTGCTGCTTCTTACCCAGTCCGTAGGCACGTGCCATGGTCTCGGAGAAACCTGCTGCCGTGTGGATAGGCAGCATGGGTGTATCGCCAAACAAGCTCAGTGGGTTGTAGGGCAGTTTAAACAGCTTGAATTTCTTGGCATCGGTGGCGTTGATGAACTTGTCATCCACGTAATCCGATTTGTAATCGAAGATCAGCATGCCGATGGGTTTGCCATCCACATTGTTGTGCTGATTCCGGTAAAGCTGAGAGACTACCGACTTGGTACATTGGGTTTTACCTGTACCCATGGTGCCGATGATGCCAGTGTTGCTGTTCATGAACTTGGCGGTATTGGTCGGTTCCCACAACATCGCTTGCTGATTGAAGATGTTATGGCCCAACAGCACTTTCAGCGAGTCACTGCTTGCAGGTACTTTGGTCTCCGCGTCAGCAGGTTGTTCGGTTTCGGGCTTCTCAGCAGGTTGTTCCTCCTGCGGTACCGGCACTTTCTTAGCTTCTGGGGCAGCGGGCGGCTCACTGGGGGTATCCTGCGTCTTTGCTTCCTCTGAATGGAAGAATTGGCGCGCCCCCTCCTGAAGGCAATGTGCCTCGGGAATGCTGAAAGGATGGGCATCGGCTTTGTTGTCCACCAGATGAATCAGCCAGGAGTAGGGCAGCTCAATCTGAAGCACATTGTGGGGCGTTGGGGTAAAGCGCGGCTCAATGCAGCTATCGCTGCTTAGATGGGCCAGAACAATGCCATCGTAGTAACCGGGCACACTCTCAACCCCAAAGTCGCCTTTGAGCCACCACTCGCGCTTGTCCATTAATGGAGCGAGGGAGTCTTCAGCCAACACATCGTAGAGGCGCAGCTTCTCTACCTGCATCAGCACTTGGCGGATAAACAAAGCGCGATAGAGGCGGGCAGAAAAGGTATCAGGGCCAAGCACATCCTCTTTCAGGTAGCGCAGTAGCTCTTTGGCTTGTTTGCCGGCATAAGCAAAGTCTGGCCGTACGCCCGCTTTCACTTCCAGCGGCAACAGGTATAGCGTTTCTCCTTTGAAGCCGACAAAGAGGACGTCATCGGAGATAGCGCCTTTCTTGTAGCCTTGGACATGGCGTGAGAACTCGTTGTCGCTCATCTTCAGCCCCACATTGCCTGAGACGCGCACCATCTCGGCTACCGACAGCGGCACCCAGCAGATATCAGAGTCCTTCAGCATGGTGCTGACAAACTTATAGGCACCGATGATACCGTGCTTCTCTTTGCGGTCCTTGTCGCCGGTGGTGAGCATGTTGAGCAGCCATTCACCGTTGAAGGCGTTGAATTCCGAAAGCAGGTTGTTGGCGCCCGACTGGCTCTCTTTCTGCAGTAAGCGCTTGAACAGGCCCACTTCCTTAGTCACGGTAATGGCGTCATAGCCGGCGGAGCTGGTGTACTGATCGGAGTAATGGATCAGCACCACATCCTTCTGTGAGGTGAAGAAGTCCAGCGTCACCTTGGGGTCGATAACCGTTGTCCAAAGGGCGCTGTCGTAGGAGCGATTGAGTAAGGCCTTAAAGTCGGAACTCACGGCCAAGCCCAATCCATGGCCGAGATACTGCTGGTTTGATTGGCGTGCTGGTTGCCATAGGTTACCAAGGGTTCTCGCCAGGCGCAGCGGTTGATGCTGCTCTGTATCAACCTGGCGCAGGCCAAAGGAAGTGTAGTAGGAGTCGCTCTTGGTCTCGGCAGCTTCGCCTGCAATCAAGCCATCACACAGCACCCCGCTGAGTGCATCGTCGATATTGATCTGGCGGCAGTCTACACGGGCGTTGTTTTTGAAGAACGCCAAGTGAGCGTATGCCAGCGGAGTATCGTCGCTAGGGGTGACGAACTTGCTGTAGGACAGTCGGCTTCGGATCAGATCGATGATGAGATCAGATTCGCCTTTGAGGGCACCGCTGTTCAGGCCCATCTTGTCCTTGAGCTCTTCCAGCGAGCCCGTCTCTGCAAACCAGTCAAACTGGTTGGGCTGCAGCTTTTCATCATAGAAGTTAACGTGGATGGCCGGTGAGTCATCCAAGTACTTTTTAAAGTGGTCGATAACGCCGAGGAACAGCTCCTTCGCTTCCAGCTGATTGATGGCGTTGATAGTCAGTGCGCTGGCACTGCCGGCGGCAAACAGGCGAGCATATGCCTTGGTAAACTCCGCTAACTTGTCTTTGACCAGACGTTGCACATAGCCAAAGTTGGCCTCTTTGTGAGGAATGAGCTCAAGCCAAAAGCTGTTGTCTTTGCTGGGCACCACATGGGCAAAGTCGGACTCAGCATGATAGACGTAAGGCATCAGTCCCGAAGCGACCAAGCGCTCCAAGGTGACTTTGGGCAATGTCTGGAAGGTAGACTCTCCGGCCTCTTTCTCGTCGGCCAAGGCGCGCGCCAGTTTCAGGTGATAAGCCAATACCAGCGGGTGCCAGGCACCGATGTACTCGGTACCTTCAAAGGTAACCGTACCAATCCGTATCAGCTGCTTTTGCTCGTGGCTCAAGGGGTTGTTGGTGGCCTCGCTGGGCAGCGCGTTTTCGAACTCGTCGAGTACCGCCTGAACCAGCGAGCAGTAGCTATCTCCCCACGCGACCAGGCTGGGCAGGGTGTTGTGTTGTTGGTAGTACAGCAGTAGCGCGCTATAAGCGCTTGCCAGGTCCGGGTAAGTGGCGCTGAGTTCGGCATTGGAAAGGCTGCGTTCTCCGCTCCAATGCAGCTTGCCCTCTTTAGCAAACTCAAGTTCCCAATTGAGAAACCGCAGCTTGGCGCCACCCACCGCGCTTTCACGGTTATCTACGATGATGCGCTTTTTGGCCTGATTGAATTCGGCGTTGCTGTCATCACGCAGGAGCCGGTTGAATCGGTTTTGATTCAACAGCAAGGGCGTAGACACGCCTTTCTCGGCAGGTCGTCCCTCTACATTAAACTGCAGTGCTTCGCCCGCGGATTGGACGGAAAACTGGATAAACTCGCTTTCATTTGCCAGCACTTCAAAGTCGACAAAGCCGTACTCTTGCGCGTCCACGGTATTGTCATCGATACCGAGGGCACAGGTATCGCTCGATGCTTCCCCAATCCGCAATGTGTTTTCGTCCAACTGAAGCGTCACCCACTGCTTGCGGGGTTCAACTCGGAAGCAGTTCTTGATTTCGTCTAACAAGAACTGGCCTTCCCGGACGATCAAACAGCGAAACTTATATTCTTCGGAGCGATTTTCGCGTTTGAGTTCGATGCTGAAGAAGGTGGGCTGGCCTGAGAAGGGAATGGTGACTTCGGCACGGCTGCGTTTTCCGCCGCTACGATTGAGTTGGATGCTGGCCGCACTTGCCAGCTCCTTGTTGTGAGTCAGCTTAACCTGCTGGTCGGTGAGGTCGCTGCCTTCAAAGACCAGTTCGAGCGTTATCTGGCCAATGGCCTCGGTTGCTTGGAAAAGCAGGCTTTGCTCTCGCTGACCCGCCTTGGTGTCAGCTTTGGCGCGCTGAATGACCGAGGCGCCCTCAGCATTCACCTCTTCAAGCACCAGACTTTGGGCGCGATTGGTTTTAATCTCATCGCGATAGGCTTGATAGGAGAGGGCCTTCCAGTCTTTCTCTCCTTCGAAGTGCTCCTTGATGAACTTGGGGCTGAAGTCGGTCATCACCGTATCGAGCTGATCGGGGTAATGCTCAACGTTAAAGTCGATGGACTCTCTGAGTTTCCGATTCTCATCTAGACGCTTGCGGATCTGGCGATCTTGGCCCTTCATAGTGAGAATGACCGGATCGTTGAACAGACCCAGCTCGTCAAAGTGCAGTTCGCCATCCAGCAATGAACGATACAGCGCGCGGAAGCCAAAAATCGTTGATTGATCGTCGGTAATGACGGCCAGTTGATCTTTAAGCAGGCACAGCGATAACTCTTTGGTGTCACTGAATTGATCAACTAAGCCCTCCAGTTCGCGCTCAAACACTCGCGGATTCCAGATCGCCCCCTTGTCCGAAACATTGAGTGCACTGTTTATCAGGGTATCCAGCATACTGTTGTGGATCACCAGCAAGGCAGCGTTTTTGAATGCGCCACTTTTGCCTGCCACGGAATCGCGCAGGTGAGAGATATAGTTCTCTGAGAAGCCTTCTTGCTCGGTTTCATCAGCGCGGTGCAGCACGGGAATGAGCTGCACCTGACCACAAATCAGGTACGGCAGCTCGACACTGCCATCGGTAATGCGGCCACTCTCTGCGGCGCGCAAGAAGGCTTGGTAGAGCGCTTTCGAGTTGTCCGAGTCGGGAGATTTGAACTGGTAGCGAACCCCAGGTTTGATCTCTTTGCTAGACCACTCGGCGAATTTCTTTACGAGGTAGTCTTCAAACTGTTCGACGGACATACACGGCGTCTCCACTGTCACTCATTCTTTCTACGTTGCCCATGCGCTCATAAAAGTGCACCAGCTGTTGTTGGGACTGCCCATCTAGGTAGAACCCACGTTCTTCAAACTCACTCAGCAGCTCATGCAGGCGAAGTTTGTCACGCTCGCCGATGGCCAGATTAGTGAGTAGCAGTAGCTGGTCTTGATTCAGCACCAACACCCGCCCGGCACGGCCGCGAGATTGGATAAAATCCCCAAAGATCTGCTTTTCACATTCCACAACGTACTTTCGGTTGATGTCTGCACGGGTGGTTTTCTCATCCTTGAACTGCTCGATGGCCACGGTCTCAAACAGCTTAAAGGCCTCTTCTAGGTTTTGAGCTGGCTGCCTCGGGGGCAGTTTTCGGTTCTCGATGAATGTGCCTATGTAGTTGTTCAGAACATCAAGAATCCGTTTCTTGTCTTGGTATTCAGAGGCTTGCTGGTAGATGTACCATAGAGGCTGTTTGATTACCTTTGATTGCAGTACTTCCAAGGCGGACAGTACCGGGAACAGCGCCTCACTGGAGTTGCTCAGCAACTTAAAGCCATGCTTAGCGACGTGAACCCGCTCGGAGCTGGCCTTCTCGGTATCCAGGATGAAGTACAGAGGGCGGCTTTGAGGTTCGCCGTCGCTCCAGTTTTTGACGTTAAGTGCCAGCTGAGACACATAGGAGAACGCATAAAGCCGCAGAGTGTTGCTCAACTCTTGCAGCAGGTAGTTGGGGTGCCCCTCGAGGAACTTGAGGTCTTTTACAAAGGCCTCTGCTAAGAAGGGGAGGTAGGGGCGCTCCTTTTGGTCAACGGACTCTGACTTATCTAGTTTTTCGCTCAATACAGAGAGTATCTCTGCTTCGATGAAGTTGAGCTTCTCGTTGATACGATCTTGGGTAAAGTGATTCCCCATCATCGACATGAACAGCTCTGCCATACGCTGATCTTGTGCGTTCCAGCCCTTACTGCCAGAGCTCTTTCGCTGCGCTTTAAACAGCAAGAACATGGGGGAAACGCTGAAGATGTCCATCCCAGAGAAGTAGGTGCGATTCAGTACCTCCCAGAAACTTGGCTCGTCCAGTTTACTGGCAAAGCGCTCTTTGCAGTCTTCGCGGAAATCCTCGTAGTCGTAGTCGCGTACCTCAGCCTTGAGTGCATGGCTCAAAACGATCCCAGTGATGGTTTCCCAGCAAAAGTCGTTGTTCTTATTGCGGACCGGTAAGTAGCTGTTGATCTTATTAGTGTTGCTTACGGTCAACTCGTCGGGAAAAGGATACATTAGCGTACGATCTCCTCTGCGGTAATCATGCCGTCGTCATCCGTAGCGACGAACTGCTTGGAGCCCTCGTAAAACTTGATCGTCTGGGTCTGTTTGGCAATTTCAGTGATTTGATCGACCATCTCATCCAGCAACACAACGACACTTTTGTCGTAGCGATTGGGCCGGTAGCCGCGATTGATTTTCTGGATAAGCTCGAACAGACCAAGGCTGATCTGTACTGGTTTAAGCTCGGTGTCCATGACTTTGAAGTGGGCATGGAAGTGGTGGCACTTGTCTTCGTGTTGTTCAGCAATCTTGCCGTAGTTGCCTTTGATCTCAACCGGTGCGGCAAGCTTTACCTGACCATATTGCCCAAGGAAAAGCTCTTTTTTGCCCAGCTCTGGGGCTTTACGGTTTGCATAGCGGTACACCGCTGCAATCAGTTCCTTTGCGTAGAACTTTCGCAATGCGGTGAACGTATCTTTGTTTCCTACGGTGTGGCTCTTGTGTACTTGCCACATAAAGGCATAGGCCTCCAGTGGAGCGTCATTGAATTCGCCTTGGAACTGCTTGTGGTAACCGTTGGCAAACTCCGCGTCTTTGGTGAGGTAAAGCAAGCGAATTAGTGAGCCTGCATCCCCCTGTTTGACCTCAGAGCGGGGCAAGGCGATGTGTTTTTCACGAATCTGCTCAATGAAGCTGTCGAGATCGGGGTCTGGCAGGCCCAGCTCGTAACGCAATACGAGCTGGTCGAGCTGCTGGGTGCGCAAGTTAGCCGGATCGAGCTCTGCCAGGCGCTGCAATAGCTCATCATCTCCACCGGAGAAAAGGTTGTCCCAGAGGTAGCCGCCTCCAAGCAGAAGGTGATGCAACAAGTCGAGCAAGGCTCGAGTTGTAATGAACTGGTCTTTCTTCAGTCTGAGCTTGAACAGGTTGGTGATGAGGACGTCTTGCACCTCAGGGACGGCCAGCATCTTAAAGTTAGCCAGCAGGACTTGGTTTCCTTGCGTGGCCTCTTCACCCTGAGCGATGCAGAAGAAAGGATTAGACTCATCCTGCTTTGTTAGCTGTTCGAGCAGCGTCTTAGTGAACTCGGAGGATGCTGCTTGTTCCTTGGAGAAGTAAAACTTGGGATAGTCTTCGAAGTCGAGGAAGGTGTACTGGCTTGAGCTTGGTTCTGATTGCGACAGGAAGCGCTCGCATTCAGAGCGGATCTCACCGTGTCGCTCTGCCCCTTCTTTCGCGAAGTTGGCCAGCATACCGATGTTTATACCGACAACGAGGGGCTTGTCGTCCTCATTACGCTCATCAAACAGCTGGTCTAGGGCCTCGATGGCGGATTGATGAGGAGAGAAGCTGTGAGTGGCATCCAGGTGAAAGCGGTAGCGGCTGCCGGATTTGTCGTAGTGGCGCGTCAAGATCTCTGACTTGCCGTCACCGCTGGAGCCACAGAGGAAAATGATGTCCCCGCGTGATGCACCGGCGAGCAGCTTCTCGAAGTCTCTTTCGATGGCTTGGGTGACGTAGAGGGATTCCTTAAGCTCGTCAAAGTAGTCGGTTTGCCGCTCTTTGACTGTGGAGACTGAAAAAGGGGAAGACTTTGACAAGACACTGAGTGCCTGCCTTAACGAAACTCTGTCCATGCTCTGCGCTTAGCTACTGATTTATCAATCAATACTAACGGCTCTCTTTGGTACCTCCTAGTCTCAATTTGACTTGAACGCGACGTAGTGTGTAGTGGGGCATTGTTTCCCAAATCGTTGAACCATTCCGTGTCGCCGTGATCTGATCCGCGTCGCACTCACGGGAAACAACGGATGGGCAAGGCCAGACACAAGATCAGCAACTGGGCAGCGTACAACCGCGCATTGGTCAACAGGGGGTCTTTGACCGTCTGGATGGACGAGGCCGCCATCCGCCATTGGCGCTGCCAGCAGCACCACGGTGGCCGGGGGCGAGGCTTTGAGTACAGCGATACCGCCATCGAGACGGCGCTGATGCTGAAGGGCCTCTTCAACCTGCCGCTGCGGGCCCTGGAGGGCTTTATCAACTCCCTGTTTCGACTGATGGAGGTGCCGCTGTCCTCGCCCAGCTACAGCTGTATCAGCAAGCGTGCCAAGACGGTGACTATCCGCTATCGCCGGCGCAGCCAGGGCGACATGACCCACCTGGTCATTGACGCCACCGGCCTCAAGGTGTTCGGCGAAGGGGAGTGGAAGACACGCAAGCACGGCAAGGAGAAGCGGCGCGTCTGGCGTAAGCTGCACCTGGCGGTGGATGCCGACAGCCATGCCGTCGTTGCCGCCGAAGTCAGCCTGGATAAGGTTGGCGACAACGAAGTGTTGCCGTTCCTGCTGAACCCGCTTCGCCGTCGCATCGAACGAGTCAGTGCCGACGGTGCCTACGACAGCAAGGGGTGCCATCGGTTGGTGATGCGAAAGGGCGCCAGGGCTGTTATTCCACCGCGCAAGACGGCGTGTTTCTGGGAGGATGGCCATCCCAGAAACGAAGCGATGGCGGCGCTCAAGGCCGGTCGCCTTGATGAATGGAAAATCCGCAGCGGCTATCACCGGCGTTCCCTGGCAGAAACGGCGATGTCCCGCTACAAGCAGCTGATTGGCCCAAAGCTGAGCCTGCGCGACTACAACGGCCAGGTTGCCGAAGCCCTGGCCGGGGTGAAGGTGATGAACAAAGTCATAGGACTGGGTATGCCCGAACGCCAGCAGGTCGGCTAAGGGCCTGGCGGCCTTGGGGGGGTGGGCCGTCCAGAGACTGATTTGATCAACAACGCCCTTGGGATTTGTAAGGAGGTGTGACGTTCTACTTCTAGATGAGCTAGTGAGGACAAGATGGGAACTCCGAGCGGTGCTTTCAGTTATTTTCGTCCTACACTGACCTTGATACGGTATATTGCATGCACTAATGCTAGCGTCATTTGATATGCTTTCTTCAACGTAAGAACTTTATAAATCAATGGCTAGCGCTGGTTTATAATCAAGTGTTACTGCACAATTGTCTTAACGATCGGTTGGGAGCAGGAAACTCGTGCAGTCAATGAATGTAACCATAAAGGAATTTTCACAACAACATTAAATTTTAAAATAAAGGCGTTTTTTACGGTTCTGTACTTTGTAAATAATCACAATGGATATCCACCCATTAATTGTGAGTGTGATTAAAACACTGCTTTTTTTGATAGGCATTAGGAGGTTTGCATGGAAATAAAGCCGGAAAGTAAAAGTTTGGAAAGTATTTTGTCCGGATTGGAAACAAGTTACTTGGTGCCGGATTATCAAAGGGACTATTCCTGGTCACCCAATGAAGTTGAAACGCTTTGGACAGATATATGGAACTCATTTGAGCAAAAAGCTGAGTATTTCATGGGGACCATTGTTTTAAAAAAGCGTGATGATAGTGTGGATTGTTTTGATATTGTAGATGGTCAGCAAAGACTAGCCACATTTTCAGTCCTTTTTTCTGTGATTTCCTCCATAGCGGGTTCTTTTGCCAATACCCCTCAGGTTTTCGGGAAAGTTGAGCGTAACAAAGAAAACATAAGCATCGCTAATAGAACGTTTACTATAGCAGTTAATCGACTGCGGGAGGCAAGTGAACCAGACAATTACTTCCTTCGGCTTAATAAGAAAGATAATGACATATTTCAAAAAATAATCCGCGAGGAAGAGTCTGTTTTAATAAGTGACGACGAACTAAAAATAAATAAGTCGGACAAAAGACTAATTAAAACAAGAAAGGTGTTTTTTTCTCAGATTTTTGACACTCTGAAAGATGATGGCGCCATTAGGACTCTTAATAGCCTTTTGGTTCACATGGTAAAAAAATTAAAGTTCATTACCATAGAAGTTAAAACAGATTATGATGCTTTCTTGCTTTTTGAATCTCTAAATTCGAAAGGCATGGACTTAAGTGTGTCAGATTTGGTTAAGAATAAAATATTAATGAGGGCCGGTGGTGATGAAGGAAAAAGCGATAAGCTTTTGTGTAACTGGGATGAAATGATCTCCTTCATTGAATCAAGTCGTTTGTCTCCAGTGGATTTTCTAAGGATATATTGGGAGGCGATACGAGGAATCAATACAACAAAGAAGGAACTTTATAAGTATGTTAGTAGATACATAGATAGTAACAGCACTGATATTTTGAAATTCTCCGCTGACCTTAAAGACAAAGCGGAATCTCTTTCGGTTTATGCTGCGTCCGATTTGAATTTCCCTGAGTCAATGCATAGAAAAGAGAAATACTTAAGGTACTGTGGGGAAATTAATTTATTGAAGTACACTACTTGCTATCCATTGATAATGTTTATTAAGGAGCATAGACCAGAAATCCTTGACGAAATATCAAGGATTAGTCTTTCATTTCTGTTTAGATGGATTACAGTAGGTGATTTTTCTGTTGGTGGTGCAAAGAGAGTATTTGATATTGTTATTAAGTCAGCTAAAAATGATAGCGCAACACTCACAGATATAATTGCCCCGTTTAAAGTCCATCAAGATAAAATTGGTGATGCAGCCTTTAAGGATTCTTTGAAGAAATTTAGGACGCAAGATAACCAAATAGCTAAGTATATATTATCCAAAGTCTACCTCGAGCAAAGCAAAAAGGAATCGGTGCCAAACTATTCGGAAATACACCTGGAGCATGTAATTCCTCAGCAGCCAAGTAAGTGGAAAGTTAATGGTAAATTTAAGGTCTCAGAGGGGGCGCAGATAGAAGATCTTATCTACAGCATTGGAAACATGACATTGCTGAATAAATCAATGAATCAAAAAATTAAGAACGATGTCTTTGACGAGAAGTGTATATATTACAAAGACTCTGTATTTCCTCAAACAAAAGATATTTATGATAGATTCTCCATCTCGGGAGAGTTTTGGAGTGTACCATGGATATTGAGTCGGTGTGAAGAAATCGCAGATGTTGCTGATAAGATATGGCCGTTAGAAGTATAAGCATTTATTGTTGGCTTTAATTAATTAAACCAACCTAAAATTAGGTTGGTTTAATTGCAATCGAGAGAAAAACTAAATTAGTTTGGTGAATGGATGTAGGCTTCTTTGATTTCTAATGGAAGATATCCCATCCTCAACATGCGCTGCCCAGGCTCTGGTCAGCGCTTTTTGATCCAAGTCTGGGTAGTAAAGCTTCAGCACCAGTTCTGTGATGTTAGCTGTATCACCAAGCCAAGTTATCTTATCCAACATTAGACTGCCATCTAGCTTTCTTTCGTCCTCTTGATAACGAAATCCCGACTCGATAGAGCGGAAGAAGGCGATCCGTGCTGATACATTGGGGGTGATGCCAGTATGGACCTTGAGCCGCTTGAGTTGCTCTTCCGTGGTTTTGGTCAGGCTCATACGGTTAGGTAGTGTCATACGGCCTCCTTATGCCAAAAGTAGCCTTCAGATACGGTAGAGGACTGAGTGCGGCCATTGAATTGGATCTCGTAACTGTGCGAGATATCGTCGACCAGTTTCTGCTTGAAGTATTTCTCGTCCACCTCGGTATCGGTAGAAAGAATGATCACCTGATGACTGGCTACGGGGAAGTAGTGTTCGATCAGCTTATCCCTGTGTTTGGAATCCAAACGACCCAGCGGTGTATCGATGATCACCGGCAGCTTTTTGCCGGAAGTTTTGCCTAGCGCTTCTAGGATGGCAATGGCGTAGATTTGCTTTTCACCGGCTGACAGTGATTTGCGATTAATCACCTGGCCTGCTTCATTGATCAGCTCAACGTCAAAGCTCTTGGCGTTGATACGTGCACTGATCTGTAAGTCGTCTTTGCGCGCCAGGCGCTTGTAGCTCTCAGCAAAGGTGCCTTCCAGTTGTTTTACCCGAGCTTGGGTTAAGCGCTCTGAGAATACATCTAGCAGGGGCAGCGCCGCTTGGGCGTTGGTAATGGCCTCGGAGCGGTTTTGTTGACTGCGTGCCATATCGTGGTATTTCTGCACGGAGCGGGCTGCCTCCATGGCCAGTCGGTACTCCGTTTTGGCTACCTTGAGGTGCTCAAGAATATCGGACTTAGCTGTGCGGCATTTTTGATCCAAGCCGCGAATTTGGCTGAAGATATCTTGAAGTTGCTCTTCCGCCGGGGCTCGGGCGATGTTCACTGATGCTTGTTCAAGCTGGGCTTCTACAGACTCAAGCAGTTGCTTGGCTTCACTGAAACGGTGGTAGGATTCATTCGATAATGATTCTACTGCAGCTTGGATCTGGCGATGTTCGCTGTCTGAAACATCCAGATGGACTGGTGTAGTTGAATTAGCTGCTACCGAAGACATGCAATCTTCTATGGCTTCCATGGCCACTGGCGCAGAGCCAGCCAGACGGAAACCCAACTCCTGGCGAAGCTTATCCATAAAGTTGGAAAGTTCAGCGTTAAAGGCTTGCTTGCGTTTGGCCTTGGATTCTTCCTCTAACACCTTGAGTAAGGTTGCCATGGTTTTCGGAGCAAGGGCTATGGGTAACCATCCTTCCATCTCTGAGCGTATGGCCCTCTCGAGCATGTCCTTTTCTTTGACTAGCTGTGCTGCACGTTCTTCCTCTTCCTTGCGTGATTTGGCGAAAGCACCACCACTTTCCTCCAACCTCTGTTCTAACTTACGGAGTTCATACTGATAATTTTCCAGTTGGGCCTTGGCGAACTCGGCCTGCTCTCGGTGTTTTTCGGCATTGGCATGGTGTTTTTGGACAGATTTCTCCAGCTGCTTGAGCTCGTTCTGCTCATTACTGGCAAGCTTTTCCGCACCTTGACGCTTAAGGTAGATACCCAAGTCGGACTTCAACCTGTTGATCACGTCTAAACCCAACAAACGGCGGACCGCTGTTTTCAGTACGGCGCCGGACTCGTCTTCTGCCAGCTCGGCGATCTTCTCCCCGTCAAAGAAGAATAGGTCGGCAATGCCGAAGGGGATAAGTTCGTTGAGAAAGCCCTGGCATTGGTCGTAGTTGAGCTCTGAAAGGGCCGTTCCGTCTTTGCTCAATTTAATGCGGTCCTTCTGGCCACGCTTCCAAGAACGGATCAGCTGGTACTGGGATTCTACGCCGTCTTGGGCATGGGTAAAGGTCAGCCTGATGCTGGCCTCATCGGCTTGGCTGCCATTGCTCCTATGCAGCAAGCCATCGAGAGCAGCAATGTAGTCAGCATTACTGGTGAAGTAACCCAGGGCTTGACGGCCATGCAGGGCGAAGCGAATCGCGGTCAGAATTGACGTCTTACCGGCGCCATTCAAGCCGCCAAACAGAATAATGGGACGACGGTTGTGTTTCTCGGCTCTTGGCGCCAGATCAAGCTCATGGATGCCACGGAAGACCCTAAAATTATGCAGAGTTAGGTTTTTGATAATCATGACATTACTTCCTGCATCAGCTTGTTGATTTCAGCATCGACGTTTTTCATGTCTTGCTCGTAGGCCTTAAGCTGATTTTGATGCAAGTCATATTCATGGCGAGCTTGTAACTGGGCATGGCGTGCTTGGATTTCTTCAAGGCTGCCCCAGTCTTGCTTCAAGATACTTTCGATACGGGAGAAAATACCTGAGCGGCGGCCCAAGCCATCCATGGAAAGCTCAAGCTCGATAAGCTTCATGATCATTTCTGGGGCAACGCTGAATTCATCAGAGAGCTGTTGTAGCAGCTCGACGTCATCACCGCTGAAGCGGACCTGGTCGTCCTCCACCCAATTCAACTCCGCACCGTATACGGCCTTGTATATTTTGGGAACGGAATCGTGCCAGTCAGGCTCGTTAGGGTCTTTCAGCCACTGTTGCCGGATAGCGTGCAGCTCAGGTTCGGTGATGAGCGTAATCTTTTGGCCCTTGAGGTTGAGCCCTTTTTCTATGGTCAGGAGCTCTTCCAGCCACTGTTTACGCCAACTGAGCAGGTAAGGACCGGGCACGTGTTTACGAACGGCACCGATGTCTTCCCCTTCTTTGGCGTATTGGTAGCTTACCTTGCCGGTGCGTCGTTTGAAGTTACGAAACTGGTTTTTTACCTCGGGGTCTGTGGTCTTGGCCAGCATGTTACGAAACTGCAGCAGAGGCAGCATCCACTCCTCACCATTCTTGATCAGGCTTTCCATGGCCCTGTCTTTGGTGACTACAGTGCAGGTCCAACAGCCAAAACGGGAGTTACCACAAGATGGGGTGCTGTCGTCTATGACCAGGGGACATTCACCTTGATCAGAAGAGTCCATATACAGGGTCCACAGGGGGCGGTTATTACCACCCCAAGGGCTTTCCCATTCCTCTATATCGTCAGGGGCATAGCGGAAGGCCCCCCTGAGTACTTTCCAAACATCTTCTACGTCCCAGGTATCAATGGGGGTAAAGATAAAGGCGTTGGGTAAGGTGGTGTGCCTGGCCAGGTGGGAGCCGTCAATCTTGTGCTTGGCAATAACCTGGGCACGGGATGCACTTTCGCTGCTGCGAGAGCCCAGCACTACTATGACTTCGTCAAACTTCGAGACCTTGTCCTTAATAAAGTCGGACACAGGATCAATTTTCATACGCTCAGTACACCAGCGGAACTGCCTAGTTGGTGCCGGATAACCCTTGCCTAGCAGGTTGACCCAAAAGGTCTCTTTGGTTTTGGGGTAGACCTTGTGTGTGGTGATGGGTAGGTCGTCACGCTTAGCACCTTTTTCGATCTGCTCCAGTGTTCGATTGATATGATCAACCACCACAGGTGTTTCAACCAAGGTGTCGGAAGACACTACGAAAACGTCTTTGTGGCGCTGATCTTTCTCCAGCCCCTGCAGGGCGAGGTAGACCAAGGTAAGTACGGCAGTGGAGTCTTTACCACCGCTGTATCCGATCACCCAAGGCCTATTGTCGGCACGATAGATGCGCTGAACATGGGCTACAAAGTGGCTGAGCTTTTGTCCTGCAAAGCTCTCCTGGTTGATGAAATCTTCGTAGTCCGCCAAGTCGTAGGCGTTGATTAAGTCTGTCATGTTGTTATCTGCTGTTCGGCTTCACGCTCTTCGGGCGTGAGGGGTAGACCGATGATGTTCTTCAGGCCGTTGCATGTCAGTTGTAGGGCGGCACTGGATTTGCTGAGCTTGCCGTGGACCATGCAGCGCTTTACCCATTCGGGGTTGGCCTTGCGCCAGTCCACTTTCTTCAGCTTGCTCAGCTGGTTTTGCCAATCGTCAGGGTGCTCGTAGATGAGGTGCTTACCCAACATTCCTAATGAGTGGAGACCCAGGCCATGGGCATGGATAAACTCCTGCCGCAGCTGCGCAGGAGCCACAGTTTTATCATGGGCCATTTGCCAATCCGGCATGTTGTCGTATACCGCCAGCCAGTACGCCTCGGCAAGCGCCTTTTCTTCGTGACTGAACTCGTCTTTCGCACCCTTACCCAATAGTGCTCGGGTCGATTGTTTAATGCTGCTTAGGGTGAACAGCTTGTTCGAAATGGAGGAGACTGAAGACTTCTCCATTTCGGTCATTCCCACAAAAGGTTTGATGCTCATTGCAAGGTGCCGAGCCACTTCAGAGCTTGGGTCCCTGTGGTCATATAGGGTGCTCAAAGATGGGCTCGGTTTGACCGCGTACTTGTTCAGGTCTGCGAACATCTGCTGGCTGCGCTTTAAACCCTCGTCGATGAAGAAAAGTACGGCGATATTGTCATGCCCCAGATCCGGTTTTTCCCTGAGAGCTTCTTCAATTGCGGCACGGCGATGCTGCCCGTCATTGATGAGGATCTGGCTGTCCATGGGCACGTGCAGAACGCCCAGGCTGGGGTTCTTGGACTCTTCAAAGGTGATATCTGAGCCTATAGAGGCAGTCAGTGCAGAGAAGATGTAATCCTTTGGGTTATCGAGCAGGTACTTCGCCATCTCGGGAATACGAGACTTGTTCAGGGTGCGCTGGGCCCTGAGCTCTGCAGGAACTTCTTCTTCGTCGAAGCTGAAGATCTTGGTGACGATGCGAAGAGGGCAGATGGCAATGAAAAATGGTCGCCCAGCTTGTATCCCCCTGACTGCGGGGAAGCTATAGCAGTAGCCCAGATCAAGATCGGCCATGACGGTGCTCCTACAACAACCATTGTTGAAATATTAGCCAGATTGACGTTTTTCGATGTGTTTTTTTGTACAGTGGTTAGAACGTTTTTACGTCAAAAAATAACGTAAATAACGTGAAGGCATATTCTATCGGAATGCCTAGATTGGTGATAGAGGTATATGTCAGGAGTTAGGGGAAGAGGATAAGAGTCGTTGATTACCTGTGGCTTGGTAGAGTCCACCTCATTGACTCAAAAGACTTTTTGCAAAGGGTTAGATGTGTCCCCCAATGCCGTGGCACCAGGCCCCTCAGCGAGGCCCAGGCCGCGCCCAGGGCCAAGTCGGCGCGCGAGGCCAATCGCCTGAGCCTGTAGGCTCAGTGGTTAAGCAGGTTGGCCGGCGAATACTGGTCGGTGAGGGGGCGGGTACTGCTGTCCCAATCCGGGCGGCTATCCATCATGGCCGGGAAGGCCGCCGCGTCCACCCCGTAGGGGGCCAGGGCTTCGGCAAGATCCCTGGCACGCGCCTTCAATACGGTCTTGTCCGGCAGCGGCCCCTTGGCGGCGACGATGACGCGGCTGGTGCTGCCGGCCGTGCGCAGGTTGAAGTAGGGGCCGAACACGGCGTCGTAGGTCACCGACTCGTGGTGGTAGAGGCGGCTGGAGGAAAAGGTGTTGGCCACCAGCACCCCGTCGTCGCTGAGCAGGGCCTTGATCTCCTCCAGGAATTCCCGGGTCATCAGGTGCTCGGGGATATAGTCGCCGTTGAAGGCGTCCAGCAGCACGTAGTCGAAGCGCTGGCCCTTAAGGCCGGCGCGTTTCACAAAGACCCTGGCATCCATTTCCCTGACCGTCATCTTGGGCGTTGCCACGAAACCGAAGTAGTCCCTGGCCACCCGGGTCACGGCCGGGTCTATCTCCACCACTTCAAGGGTGGCCTCGGGAAAGAGGTCGGCCAGCAGGGTGGGCAGGGTGCCTCCCCCTAAGCCGACGATGAGGATGCGCTCGGGCCTGGGGCTGACCAGCAGGCCGGCCAGGCTCATGCGGGTGTAGGGAAAGACCAGTGCCTCGCTGTCATGAAAGCGGCAGCTCTGGTTGAGCTGCTGGCGCTTGGTGGCAAAGGCCAGGCAGCGGCGGTCGGCGCTGTCAATCACCGAGATGTCCTGGTAGAGGGACTTCTCCCTGTGCACCACCTCGGCCTGGCAGGCCAGGGGCAACAGCAACATCAATATCAGCAGGCGCATCTCAGCTCTCCTCCAGGTTCCGGCAGGCAAAGGCCAGGGCGCCGCCGGCCACCAGCAGGCCGATCAGGGTCAACATGATCTGATCCACCTCGAAGTAGAGCACCAGGTAGAAGGAGGTGGCCAGGGTGCCCAGGGCGCTGCCCAGGGTGGAGACGAAATAGAGCAGTCCCGCCACCTGGCCGCTGTGGTGCTGGTGGCGAACCAGCAGCCGCACCGAGTAGGGGGCTATCATGCCCAGCACCACGGTTGGCACGAAAAAGAGCGCCAGGGCCGCCAGCAGGGAGCCGTAGCGGGGATCCTCTATGTGCAGGAACACGGCTTCCATCATGGCGTCGCCGGCCAGGACTATGGGCAGCAGGGCCAGGGCCGAGAGCAGGTAGAAGAGGCCGTAGCGGCGCAGGCTGGGCCCCGCCATGGACAGTCTGCCGCCGGCCAGGTAGCCGATGGCCAGGGCCACCATGAACACCGTGATGATGCTGCCCCAGACATGGATGCTGCTGCCGAAATAGGGGGCCAGGATGCGCCCGCCCAGCAGCTCCACCGCCATGATGGAAAAGCCGCTGGTAAAGGCCAGCAGGAACACCAGGGCCGTGAAGCCAAGCCGGGTCGTGTGGGTGCCGCTTAATGCCTGCTCCATGTGTTTCCTCGCCAGGTTATTGAGAATATTAGGGTTTCCATAGCAACACAGGGGCGGGGCAACGACAAGTAAAAGTGGATAGGGTTGGCCACGGGCGGGGCAGCGGGAAATGCTGATCTCGGTCAAAAACTTGAGTGAATCACTTGGTTATTCTGGGGCCGTCATTTCAGCAGACTTTGAGGAACGAACCATGAGTTGTTGTGGAGCCTGTGGCGGCCAGGATCAGGAAGCCAAGCAGAAACAGGAACAGGAGCGTGTTGAGGAGCAAAAGGACGAGGAATAGCCTTCGTTTCCTGCACCTCTACGGGCCGGCGCCCATGGGCGCCGGAAAATAAAAAAGGCCGGCGTTAGCCGGCCTTTTGCCATCAGGCGCCTTGCTTGTCGGCGATGTACTGGTCGATAAAGTCCTCCAGCACGTCCAGGGGTACGGCGCCATTCTTCAGCACCACGTCGTGGAAGTCGCGCAGGTCGAACTTGTCGCCCAGGGCGTCCTGGGCCTTTTGGCGCAGTTCCAGGATCTTCATCATGCCCATCTTGTAGGCGGTGGCCTGGCCGGGCTGGACGATATAGCGCTCGATCTCGGAGACCACCTCGCTCTCGGCCATGCCGCCGGTGTTGGTCATCATGTAGGCGATGGCCTCTTCGCGGCTCCAGCGCTTGGCGTGGATGCCGGTGTCCACTACCAGGCGCACAGCCCGGAACAGCTCCGCCATCAGCCGGCCGATGTTGTCGTAGGGATCGGCCTGGAAGCCCATTTCCCAGGCCAGGCGCTCGGCGTACAGGGCCCAGCCTTCTGTATAGGCGGTAAAGGGGGACAGGCGACGGAAGAAGGGCACGCCCTCCAGCTCCAGGCCGACGGAGATCTGGAAGTGGTGGCCGGGAATGCCCTCGTGGTAGGCCAGGGTACGCATGCCGTAGCGGGGCGTGGCCTTGATGTCATGGAGGTTGGCGAAGAAGCGGCCGGGGCGGCTGCCGTCCAGGGCCGGGCCCTGGTAGTAGGCGCCGGGGGCGGTCTTTTCCTTGAATTCGGGGATGCGCACCACTTCCATGCCGGCCTTGGGACGGATGCGGAAGGCCTTGGCCATGCCGGCATCGATCTCGTCCAGTATGGCCTGGTAGTCGGCCAGGATCTGCTGGCGGCCGGCCGGGCTGTCTTCGTAATAGAAGCGGGGCTCGGCGGCCAGGGCCTGCATGGCGGCGGTGAAGCCCTGGCTGACGTCGTGGCCCTGCTCGGCCAGTATGGCCAGCATCTCGGCCTGAATTCGCGCCACCTCGGCCAGGCCGATGGCGTGGATCTGCTCGGCGCTGTAGTCGGTGGTGGTGTAGAACTTCAGGGCCAGGGCGTAGGCCTTGTCACCGTTCGGCAGGTGCCAGAGGCCGTGGTCGTTGCCGGTCTTGGGGGCCAGGGCGGTGAAATAGTCGATCAGGCTCTGGTAGGCGGTATGCACATTGGTGCGGATGGCCTGCCGGGCTTCGGCCTGCAGCCGGGCGCGGCTGGCTTCGTCCAGCTCGGCCACCTTGTCCAGCTTGCGCACCAGGGAGCCATAGAGGATGTTCTCCTCCACCGGGGTGGCGACGAAGGCGGTCATCTCGTCCAGCACCCGGTCGACCACGAAGCGTGGCGGCAGTATGCCGCGCTCTTCACGCAGCTTGAGGCCTTCCAGCACCTGGGCGAACTTGGTGTCCACGGCGTTGAGGCGGGCCACATAATGCTCGGCATCTTCCAGCGAATGGATCTGGTGCTGGCCGTCCATGAAACTGGGATAACCGTTTTGCACGCCGAACAGCTGGTTCACCGGGTAGTCGTGGTAGCGGTAGGGCTCGGACGCCAGGGCCAGATCCAGCAGGTAGTTGGCGATGATCTTGGACTGGCGGTCGCCGGGGCTGAGTTCGGCATCGTCATAGCTGTTGAGCACGGCATGGATGTGCTTGATCTTGGCGAACTGCTCGTCGCCCTTGGCCAGGCTGGCGTCATCCAGCTTGGCGTTGTGATCCTTGATGCCCAGGCTGTCGAGCAGGCCCAGGGAGGTCAGGCCTTCCGGGCTGTCCAGGGCCAGCTTCAGTACCTCGCGATCCAGGAAGGCGCGGAAGAACAGGGGCTTCTTGGCATACCATTCGTGGGCGGCCAGGCTCGAGCCCATGACCAGGATCAGCAGCAGGCCTAGGCCAAGCCACTTCAGCAGCGTTTTCATGTGGTTATCCTCCTGATTTGTTGGTCAGGAGGATAACAAGCCGGCAACAAGGGTTTTGTCCTAAGTTGTCAGCATTTGTAAATAACGGCCGGGAAACCCATGCAAAAAGCCCGGCACAGGGCCGGGCTTTTCTGGTGTCTGGTACTGCCAAGTGGACTCGAACCACCGACCCCCACCATGTCAAGGTGGTGCTCTAACCAACTGAGCTATGGCAGTAAATTGGTACACCCGAGTGGACTCGAACCACCGACCCCTACCATGTCAAGGTAGTGCTCTAACCAACTGAGCTACGGGTGTATTGGTGCGTCCGAGTAGACTCGAACTACCGACCCCCACCATGTCAAGGTGGTGCTCTAACCAACTGAGCTACGGACGCACGTTTCGCCTGGGGTTGCCCCCGGAACGGACGCCAATATTAGCGGCGGTGTTGGGCCTTGGCAAGAGGCAAGAGTGCCTAAATCAGTCGTTTGGCGAGCTTTTGCCCATTGTCGGCCAAAAGTTCCGCAATACCTGGCCGTCAGCCGCCTGGCCTGAGGCCACAACGGCCCAGGAACTGTTGCCAGGCCTGGGTATGCCTTTTCAGGGCGGCGTCGAAGTCGGCGCTGAGGCTGCCTTCGTCCAGCCCACTCAGGTAGCGGACCTGCTCCCTGGCGCTGGTCGGCACCGGCAGGGACACGATCAACTCCGACAGCGGCCGCTTGAGCAGGCGGTTGGCCTGGAGCAGCTCGCCCAGGTGCGGCTGTACCTTGTTGCCGTAATAGCCGAAGAAGAACTGCCCGATGGTGTTGGCCCGGGCGCCGGGGCGGCCGTTGGGGCAGGGAATGTGCTGCTGGTGCTGCTCAAGCAGCTCGGCGGCGGCATCGAGCTGGTGGCGGGCCTGGTACAGGCTGACATTGAGCCGGGCCAGGATCCGGCCATGGGCCAGCGCCGCCAGCCCCGACTCCAGCCGCGCCGCCCTGATCGGATCCCAGCCTTGCAGCAGGGCGCGGATGTCGGTGACGGCGGTGATGGCGTCATAAAGGCCGGGAAAGTCCCCCACTGCCAGGGGCGCCACGCCGTGGCGCCAATTGCGGCGAAAGGCGTCGTCCTGGCTGACAAGATGCCAGGCGGCCAGGGGCAGGGCCGGGGCCTTTTGGGCCGCCAGCCGCTCGGCCAGCTGGCGGGTCTTGGCCGGGGCCTGATCGCAGTGATTGAGCCCGTGCAGCAGCTCCACTTCGTACAAAAAGCGCTGGGACGGCGGCGCCACCTTGCCCAGGGCCGAGTTGCGCGCGCCGATCAATGCGCCCAGGTTGCACTTGCGCAGGGCGTAGAGTTCGGTCAGGCCTATGGTGATCTCGGCCTGGGGGGCTGCCCAGGGGCGGCCGCCTCCGGCGGCCAGTACCGGCAGGGGGCTGGGTTCATGGGGCACGTCCAGGACATTGGCCAGCCGCTGGGGATAATCGACCAGGGGGCCGCCCGACCGCTCGCAGCCGCACAGCAGCAGGCCGGCGAGCAGCCAGGGCCATCTCACGCCACCACCTCTATGGGGATCTGGGCGCCGGCGTGGCGGCGGTGCAGCACCCAGAGCCGGGCCAGCAGCATGGCCGCCGCCGAGGTCAGGCCGGCGATAAAGCCTATCCAGAAGCCGTGGGGACCCATGGGTTCGATCAGCCAGTCGGTCAGGCCCAGCACATAACCTGTGCTGAGGCCGATACCCCAATAGGCCACGAAGGTGATGTAGAAGAGGGCCTGGCTGTCCTTGTAGCCGCGCAGGGCACCACCGGACACCACCTGGAAGGCGTCGGAAAGCTGGTAGACGGCGGCCAGCATGATCAGCTGGGTGGCCAGGGCCAGCACCGCTACGTCGTCGGTGTAGATGGCGGCTATCTGGTCCCGGAACAGCCAGGTCAGGGTGCAGCTGGTCACGGCCACCAGCTGGCCCAGGGCCAGGCCGGCATAACAGGCCCGCCGGGCGCCGTCGGGGGAGCCTTCACCCATGGTGTGGCCGACCCTGATGGTCACTGCCAGGGCCAGGCTCATGGGGAACATGAACACCAGCGAGCTGAAGTTCATGGCCACCTGATGGCCGGCCACGGTCACCGGCCCCAGGGGGGCGATCAGCAGGGCCACCACGGCAAAGAGGGTCACCTCGAAGAAGATGGCCAGGGCCATGGGCAGGCCGATGGCGGCCAGGTGGCGGATCACCTGGGGATCCGGCCTATGCAGCCGGGCAAAGAGGCCGATATGGCGATAGCGCCTGGCCAGCAGGGTGTAGCCGGTCAGCACCAGCAGCATCACCCACATCACCAGGGCCGTGGCCAGGCCGCAGCCGGCGCCGCCCAGGGCCGGCATGCCGAACAGGCCATGGATGAACACATAGTTGGCGGGAATGTTGACCAGCAGGCCCAGGAAACCCACCACCATGGTCGGCACCGTGTTGGACATGCCCTCGATATAGTTGCGCAGTACATTGTAGAGGGCGAAGGCGGGCAGGCCGGCACAGACGAAATACACGTACAGTTCGGTCTTGGCGGCCAGGGCGGTGTCCACGTCCATGGCGTCGAGCACCCTGGGCGTCAGGGGAGCCAGGCATACCACCAGCAGCGTGATGCCCAGCGCCAGCCAGGCGCCCTGCTGGACTATGCCGGCAATGGGGCCGTCGTCCCTGGCGCCGTGGTGGTTGGCCACCATGGGGGTCAGGGCCATGGCCACCCCAAGGATGAACAGCGCCGGCGGGAACCACAGCGAGGAGCCCACGGCCACGGCGGCCATGTCGGTGGCGCTGACCTGGCCGGCCATGATGGTGTCCACAAAGCCCATCAGGGTCTGGGCCAGCTGGGCGATGAGGATGGGACCGGCCAGGCGGGACAGGCGGCCGGCTTCTTGCAACAACGTCATGGAATTGCCCTGATTTGGTGATGCCCTATTGTAAAGCACCGGCCCTTTTGCCGAGAATCGCCTCACCGGTTTTTTTAGGGCTGCTGGTCGCAGCGGGAGGAGTAGAGATGTTTACCGGCATAGTCCAGGGCAAGGGCCAGGTGGTGGCCATAGAAGAAAAGGACCAGTTCCGCAGCCATGTGGTGGCCTTCCCCGAGGCGCTGCTGCCCGGCCTGGCACTGGGGGCCTCCGTGGCCCACAACGGCTGCTGCCTGACCGTCACCCGGGTGGACGGCGACCAGGTGCACTTCGACCTGATGCGCGAGACCTTGCGCATCACCAACCTGGGCGAGCTGGCCGTGGGCAGCGAGGTCAACCTGGAACGGGCGGCCCGCTTCGGCGACGAAATTGGCGGCCATGCCATGTCCGGCCACGTGCACTGCATGGCCGAGGTCATTGCCATCGACAGCACCGAGACCAACTGCCGTATCGGCTTTGCCCTGCCCGAGCAGTGGCACAAGTACGTGTTCGACAAGGGCTATGTCGGCGTGGACGGCATCAGCCTGACCGTGGGCGCCAAGACCGCGCAGGGCTTCGAGGTGAACCTCATTCCCGAGACCCTGACCCGCACCGTGATAGGCGACCGTCAGCTTGGCGACAGGGTCAACATCGAGATCGATCCCCAGACCCAGGCCATAGTGGAAACGGTAGAAAGGGTGCTGGCAGCCCGGGCGCAGGGCTGAGCGTCAAAGGCAGCTCAGTAGATCTGCTCGTCTTCGCCGTCCAGCTGCAGTACCACTTCGCCATCGAGTTCCTCGGTCACCTGGATGTGCATGGAACAGCAGCAGGCGGCGCATTCCTCGACAAAATCCTGGCCGACGTCGTCCGGCTCCACTGTGATAAAGACGTGACTCCCGCAGTTGGGGCATTCCACCCGGAAACGCTTGATGTCGTCCATGTTCGGGCCTCCATGACAGCTTTATTAAAGTATGGTGGCCGCCGGCCCCTTAGGCAAAGGGGCCCTTTACGCTACTTTACCCGCCGTTGGCTCAGGTTCACCTGGCCCCTTCTAGACTTTAGGAAGGTACCACCAGAGGAATGCCGCCATGCGTTACCCAGTGCTGACTTCCCTGCTGATGGCCTCCCTTATCGCACCGCCGGTGCTGGCCGCCGGCCCCGGTCACGGCCATGGCGCCGTGGCGGTCAAGGCCAGCCATCATCGGGGCCACCATAAGTTTCGCCACCACCGCAAGCACCATTATGGCCACCACCGCTACGGTCATCATCGTCACTACCGGCACTATCGCCATCATGGCCACCACTATCGCCACAGCTATCACCGCAGCCTGTTGCCGGATCTGGTGACCTTCGTGGTGCTGGCCGGGGTGACCTATGCCGTCATTGACGGTCTTTATTACCGCAAGCGCGGTGATGAATACCGCTATGTGGAAAGGCCGCCGGCGGGCAGTTACAACAGGGTGCCCAGCAGCGGCCTGCCCGTGGGAACCCTGGTGTCTTCGGTGCCGGCCGGTGCCCAATCGGTGGTGATCGACGGTACCAGCTACCTGGTGTCCGGCGGTACCTGGTACGTGCCGGTGCAGGGCCGGGGCTACGTGGTGGTCTCACCCAGGCTCTAGGCTCAGCCTTTTTGACAGCGCCGGCGGCAGCCGGGACAGGCTCTCGGCCTGCCAGTCGGCGATGACAAAGCGCGGATCCTCCCCCTGGGGTACGGCCAGCACCGCCATGGCCGCCGCCTTGGCGGCGATCACCCCGTTTACCGAATCCTCGATGGCCAGGCAGCATTCGGGCTCGACGCCCAGGGCCCGGGCGCAGCTCAGGTAGACGCCGGGATGGGGTTTGCCCCTGGGTTCATCTTCTGCCGAGGCCAGCTGGTCGAAGGCGTCTTGCAGCTGCAGCCGTTCCAGGATGGCCCCGACCAGCAGCCAGGGCGAGGAGGTGGCCAGGCCAAGGGGCAGTCCCAGGGCCTTCAGCGAGGTAACCAGCTCCACGGCCCCCGGCAGGGGCTCACCTTCCCGGTGTACCCTGGCGCAAACCTGCGCCACTATGGTCTTGGCCACCTGTTCCCGGTCCATGCCCTGCCAGGGGCGACGGCGGTACCAGTAGTCCACCACGGCGTCGATGCGCATGCCCTGGGTCTTGAGGGTATCGGCCAGGGTCAGCTCCAACCCCAGGGTGTTGAACACATCCAGCTCGGCCCGGGCCCAGAAGGGCTCGGAGTCCATGAGGATGCCGTCCATATCGAAGATCACCGCAGAAAACGACAACGTGGATCCTTAGCAGAAAGCCAGGACCTGTTTCAGTTGTGCCTTGGCCTGCTGCAGGTAATGACCGCCAAAGAGGTTGGCGTGGTTGAGAAGGTGGTAGAGATTATAAAGGCTGCGCCTGAGTTCGTAATCCGCGTCCAGGGGCAGGTTGTTGTCGTAGGCGTCGTAGAAATCCGGATCCAGGCGGCCGAACAGTTCGGTCATGGCGATATCGGCCTCCCGATCACCGTAATAGCAGGCCGGATCGAACAGCACCGGCTCGGTGCCCAGGAAACCGACATTGCCGCTCCACAGATCGCCGTGGAGCAGGGCCGGGCGGGGCTGGTGCCCGTGCAGCAGGTTCTTGGCGCAGGCCACCAGTTCCTCGATATCGCCCAGGCGCTCGCCTTTTTCCGCCAGCAGGGTCAACTGGTAACCCAGGCGCTGTTCGGCAAAGAACTGGTCCCAGTGCTTGTGCCAGCCGTTGCGCTGGTCGGTGAGACCGATGAAGTTGTCCTCGTCGAAGCCATACATGGCCTGATCGGTGCGGCCGTGCAGCGCCGCCAGCAGTTCACCCAGCTTCTGCCAGGCGCCTTTTTCCGGCTGGCCCAGGGGCAGGTATTCCAGCACCAGATAACTGAAGGCCTCGGTCTGGCCCTGGGTGACTACCTCCGGCACCCGCACCTGGCCGGTTTTGGCCAGTTCGGCCAGGCCAAAGGCTTCGCTGGCCAGGATCTCGCCGTGCTCGACCGGCGCCACCTTGGCGAACAGGCGCAGCTGGCCGTCCGTGAGGCAGTAGGCCCTGTGGGTATCCCCACCCGAAATGGGCTGCCTGTCCTGCAACAGATAGGGGCGACCCAGGGCGGCGGTAACCTCGTCAGACAGCGCTTTCCACATGGTTCATTCTCCCGGCGGCTACACCTACCTAGTGTAGCCGCCGGGATCAGCGTGCGCCCAACAGGGGCAGGGGATCCGGGCCCTGGCCGCTGCGGTAGATCACCGGCGCAAAGCGGCTGTTCAACTCGTTCAGCAGGTCGGTCGGCTGGGACAGGGACAACCGGTCGGCGCGGCGCTGCTCTTCCAGTATCTCGGCGACGTTCTGGCTGATCAGATTGCCGAGCAGGGCTTCCAGATCCTGGTAGCTGGCGCCGGGCGAGGCGGTCATCATGGCGGCGACCATGGGTAGTGCAAGCATGTCCTGGGTCATGGCATATCCTCCTTGCCGTGTCTGGACGCCCCGTAGTAAAGCCTCCGGCCGTGACAAAGCCCTGACAGCTTGTTGACGCTTTGATGAAGGCTCGGCCGTGAACCTGCAGGCCAGCCCGCCCATTACCGCCGTTCGGCCCGGGTGCGGGTCGCCTGGGGCTCGCGGACGAAGGGATAGCTGCTGTCCTGGTACTTGCCCTTGTCCAGCAGCCTGCGCATCTTGACGAAGGTTTCGAAGGTGGCCTTGGTGGTCATTTCGTTGACCAGCCAGTGGGGCAGTTGGCCGGCCGGATCGGCATGGCCCTGGTAGCGGATGCGCACCCGACCGTCCGGCAGCGGCGTCAGGGACCACTGGCCGGCGACATTCTGCATGCGCACGAAGCCGGGCTGTGCCAGTACCCGGTCGCCGGCATCCTCCAGGGTCAGGTAGAGCACGCCATCCCGGTCCTGGGACCAGGTCGACAGGGTCACCATGTCCCTGTTGTGGGCCGGCCAGGGCAAGTCAAATTGCGTGTAGATGAGATCCGAGGTGGGGGTGGGTTTTTCCAGCAGCACCACGCCCTTGGAATGGGTCACCCACCTGGGGTTGGCGGCAAAATCATCGAGCAGAGCCACGAAGGCGGACAGGCGGGTGGTGGTGGTGGTCTCGGCCAGTACCTCGTGAATACCGTCCCGGCTGGGACGGGTGGCAATGCGAACGCCGTCTTCGTCCCTGACCCATTGCCAGTCGGCGGCCAGGGAAGAAAAACTCATCAACCAGAACAACCACCCCAAGCGCATTTTACCCCCTGATCACGGCGGCCCGCAGGTCCTGGAAAGACGACCGGGCTTTCGCTGTCATCCTTCGCCATTGCCGCGCCGCCGAAAAAATAGTTATCCATTATCAGCTGCTTAAGGGTATAGGAATTGACCTGGCCCACAAAGCGGCAATGGGGCCAGGTGAGTATGTTGGCCTGGCCGTTCGGCCAATGCCCCCTTGACCCGCCTGCTGGTCTATCGTCCAATAGGGATTCTTTCAAAACGACCACCAAAAGGCAGTGTCCCTGGTTCAGACGCGCCAAAGAGGGTCGTTTTTCTATGCCCAGTATCATGCGGCCCTTGGTAGGGGTCGCCACTGACAAGGACAATTTCATGCCCATTATTACCCTGCCGGACGGCTCCAAGCGCGAATTCGCCAATCCCGTATCCATCATGGATGTGGCCCAGGACATCGGTCCCGGCCTGGCCAAGGCCACCATTGCCGGCCGTGTCAACGGCGAGCTGATGGATGCCAGCGACCTTATCGAAAGTGATGCCGAACTGGCCATCATCACCGCCAAGGACGATGAAGGCCTGGAGATCCTGCGCCACTCCTGTGCCCACCTGCTTGGCCATGCCATCAAGCAGCTGTGGCCCCAGACCAAGATGGCCATAGGCCCCGTCATCGACAACGGCTTCTACTACGACGTGGATCTGGATTTCCCGCTGACCCAGGAGCACCTGGACCAGCTGGAGCAGCGCATGCTGGAGCTGGCCAAGAGCAACTACGACGTGGTGAAGAAAAAGGTCAGCTGGCAGGAAGCCCGGGACGCCTTCGAGGCCCGGGGCGAAAGCTACAAGATGGCGATCCTGGACGAGAACATCAGCCGTGACGACAGGCCGGGTCTCTACCATCACGAAGAATACGTGGACATGTGCCGCGGCCCCCATGTGCCCAACATGAAGTTCTGCCACCACCTCAAGCTGATGAAGGTGGCGGGCGCCTACTGGCGCGGCAACTCCGATAACAAGATGCTGCAGCGCATCTACGGCACCGCCTGGGCCGACAAGAAGCAGCTCAAGGGCTACCTGCAGCGCCTGGCCGAGGCCGAGAAGCGCGATCACCGCAAGATCGGCAAGCAGCTGGATCTCTACCACATGCAGGAAGAGGCCCCCGGCATGGTGTTCTGGCACCACGACGGCTGGAGCATCTTCCGCGAGCTGGAGAGCTTCGTGCGCGAAAAGCTGGGCCAGTACGGCTACCAGGAGGTCAAGGGCCCCTTCATGATGGACAGGGTGCTGTGGGAGAAATCCGGCCACTGGGACAAGTACGCCGAGGCCATGTTCACCACCGAATCCGAGAAGCGTGAATACGCCATCAAGCCCATGAACTGCCCGGGCCACGTGCAGATCTTCAACCAGGGCCTGAAGTCCTACCGCGACCTGCCGCTGCGCATGGCCGAGTTCGGCTGCTGCCACCGCAACGAGCCCAGCGGCGCCCTGCATGGCCTGATGCGGGTCCGTGGCTTCACCCAGGACGACGCCCACATCTTCTGTACCGAGGATCAGATCCAGGACGAGGTGTCCAGCTGCATCAAGATGGTGTACGACACCTACGCCACCTTCGGTTTCGAGAACATCGTGGTCAAGCTGTCCACCCGCCCCGAGCAGCGTATCGGCGACGACGCCATCTGGGACAAGGCCGAGGAAGGCCTCAAGCAGGCCCTGGAAGCCAACGGCCTCGAGTACGAACTGCAGCCGGGCGAGGGCGCCTTCTACGGTCCCAAGATCGAATTCACTCTTTACGACTGCCTGGATCGCGCCTGGCAGTGCGGCACCATCCAGCTCGACTTCGCCCTGCCGGGCCGCCTTGGCGCCACCTATGTGGGCGAGGACAACGAGCGCAAGGTGCCGGTGATGATCCACCGCGCCATCCTGGGCTCCCTGGAGCGCTTCATCGGTATCCTCATCGAGGAGTACGCCGGCTTCTTCCCGTCCTGGCTGGCGCCGACCCAGGCCATGGTAATGAACATCACCGACGCCCAGGCCGACTATGTGCAGGAAGTGGTGAGGACCCTGGAGGCCGCGGGCATCAGGGCCAAGTCCGACTTGAGAAACGAGAAGATAGGCTTTAAAATCCGCGAGCACACTCTCAAGCGTGTCCCCTATCTGCTCGTTGTCGGTGACAAGGAGCGCGAAAGCGGCGAAGTTGCCGTACGGACGCGCAAGGGACAGGACCTCGGCACATTCAAGCTGGACGACTTTATCGCCAAGCTGAAGGAAGAGATTGCCAGCCGGGGACAAACAACAGTGGAGGAATAGGATATTAAAGGCGGAAGACGGGGCCAACCGGTCCAGCAGAAACCGAAACACCGTATCAATGACCTGATCCGCGTCCCCGAGGTTCGCCTCATCGACGCGGAAGGCGAACAGGCCGGTATCGTCAGCATCCAGGACGCCCTGGCCAAGGCCGCAGAGGCTGAAATGGATCTGGTCGAAATCAGTCCCAACGCCGAGCCGCCGGTCTGTCAGATCATGGACTACGGTAAGTTCCTCTACGAAAAGCAAAAAGCTCAAAAAGAGCAGAAGAAAAAGCAGAAACAGATCCAGGTGAAGGAAGTCAAATTCCGCCCTGGTACTGATGAAGGCGATTACCAGGTAAAGCTGCGCAACCTGAGTCGCTTTCTGGAAGAGGGCAACAAGGGCAAGGTCACGCTGCGTTTTCGCGGTCGTGAAATGGCCCACCAGAACCTTGGTCGCGATTTGCTGAATCGCATCAAGGACGATCTCGAAGAGCTCGCAGTTGTCGAGTCCTTCCCGAAAATGGAAGGCCGTCAGATGATCATGGTGCTTGCCCCCAAAAAGAAATAGTCAGGCGCCCACAAGTAGTGGGCTCTGATGGGCCCACTCGCCCTGACTGTGTTTAATTAACAATGCGGAGTTGTTAACAATGTCCAAAATGAAGAGCCACAGTGGCGCCAAGAAGCGTTTCAAGAAAACCGCTTCTGGTGGCTACAAGTTCAAGCAGTCTCACCTGCGCCACATCCTGACCAAGAAGTCCTCCAAGCGTAAGCGTCAGCTGCGTGACATGAACATGATCTCAGCCGCTGACAAGCCGCTGATCGATCGCATGCTGCCCAACGCTTAATAGAGGAGATTCTCAATGGCTCGTGTAAAACGTGGTGTGACCGCTCGCGCTCGTCACAAGAAAGTACTTAAGGCTGCCAAAGGTTACTACGGTGCGCGTTCTCGCGTTTACCGCGTAGCTTTCCAGGCTGTGATCAAAGCTGGTCAATACGCTTACCGTGACCGTCGTCAGAAGAAGCGTGTTTTCCGTCAGCTGTGGATCGCCCGTATCAACGCTGCTGCCCGTCAGAACGGCCTGTCCTACAGCCGTTTCATCAACGGTCTGAAGAAAGCTTCCGTGGAAATCGATCGTAAGATCCTGGCCGACATCGCCGTCCACGACAAAGTTGCCTTCACCGCGCTGGTCGAAAAAGCCAAAGGCGCTCTGGCCTAAGGTTTTGAAAAGGGGGGCATTGCCTCCCTTTTTGTCTCTGGCTATGATGGACCCTATGAAGATCATCCTGTTTTTCTTTAGCTTCTTCTTTACTGACCGCTGAACGCGGGCAGGCCTTCCTTGGTGAAAAAGAAGCTAAAGGAAAACGACGGGCCTCCCTAAGCGGAGGCCTTTTTTGTTTAAGCGTAACGAGGACGCCATGCAACATCTTGACGAGATCGTCAGCCAGGCCAAGGCGGCCATTGCCGCCACCGACGACATGGCCGCACTGGATGCCATTCGGGTGGAGTACCTGGGCAAGAAGGGTCTGCTGACCCTGCAGATGCAGACCCTGAAGGATCTGAGCCCGGAAGAGCGCCCCAAGGCGGGCCAGGTGATCAACGAAGCCAAGCAGGCCGTCCAGGGCCTGCTCAACGCCAAGAAGGCCGAACTGGCCGAGGCCGAGCTGAACGCCAAGCTGGCCGCCGAGCAGGTGGACGTGACCCTGCCTGGCCGTCGTCAGGTGACCGGCGGCCTGCATCCCGTGACCCAGACCATCCAGCGCATCGAAGCCTTCTTTGGCGAGCTGGGCTTTGCCACCAAGGAAGGCCCGGAAATCGAAGACGCCTTCCACAACTTCGATGCCCTGAACATCCCGGCCCATCACCCGGCCCGGGCCGATCACGACACCTTCTATTTCAACCCGGACATGCTGCTGCGCACCCAGACCTCCGGCGTGCAGATCCGCACCATGGAAGTGGAGAAGCCGCCGCTGCGCATCATCTCTCCGGGCCGCGTCTACCGTAACGACTACGACCAGACCCACACCCCCATGTTCCACCAGGTGGAAGGCCTGATGGTGGACGAGAACGTCTCCTTCGCCGAGCTCAAGGGCATACTCCACGACTTCCTGAAGAACTTCTTCGAGGAAGATCTGCAGGTGCGCTTCCGTCCCAGCTATTTCCCCTTCACCGAGCCCTCCGCCGAAGTGGACGTGATGGGCAAGGACGGCAAGTGGCTGGAAGTGCTGGGTTGCGGCGTGGTGCATCCCAACGTGCTGCGCAGTGTCGGTATCGATCCGGAAAAATACACCGGCTTCGCCTTTGGCATGGGCGTCGAGCGCCTGACCATGCTGCGCTACGGCGTCACCGACCTGAGGTCCTTCTTCGAGAACGACCTGCGTTTCCTCAAGCAATTCAATTAAGGCCAGGGAGTAGCACAAGATGAAATTTTCCGAACAGTGGCTGCGCGAGTGGGTGAACCCGGCCGTTGACAGCCAGGCCCTGGCCGAACAGCTCTCCATGGCCGGCCTGGAAGTGGACGGCATCGAGCCCGTGGCCGGCGATTTCCATACCGTGGTGGTGGGTGAAGTGGTCGAATGCGGCCAGCACCCGGACGCCGACAAGCTGCGCGTCACCAAGGTCAACGTCGGTGAAGCCGAGCTGCTGGACATCGTCTGCGGCGCCTCCAATTGCCGCCAGGGCCTGAAGGTGGCCGTGGCCAAGGTCGGCGCCGAGCTGCCCGGCGGCTTCAAGATCAAGAAGGCCAAGCTGCGTGGCCAACCCTCCCACGGCATGCTGTGCTCCTTCACCGAGCTGGGCATCGACGTGGAAGCGGACGGCATCATCGAACTGCCGGCCGACGCCGAGGTGGGTACCGACATCCGCGACTACCTGAAGCTCAATGACAACAGCATCGAGGTGGATCTGACCCCCAACCGCGCCGACTGCCTGGGCCTGCTGGGCCTGGCCCGCGAGGTGGGCGTGCTCAACAACCTGGACGTGACCGAAGTGGCCGAGAACCACGTGGCCCCGTCCATCGACGAGCAGCGCGCCATCCACCTGGATGCCCCCGAGGCCTGCCCTCGCTACCTGGGCCGGGTGATCAAGAACGTCGACCTGTCCAGGCAGAGCCCGCTCTGGCTTCAGGAGCGCTTGCGCCGCAGCGGCATCCGCAGCATCGACGCCGTAGTGGACGTCACCAACTATGTGCTGCTGGAGCTGGGTCACCCCATGCACGCCTTCGACCTGGACGCCCTGGACGGGGACATCCACGTGCGCCTGGCGGCAGAGGGTGAGAAGCTGACCCTGCTGGATGGCAACGAGGTGGAGCTCAAGGACAACACCCTGGTCATTGCCGATGACAACAAGGCCCTGGCCATGGCCGGCATCTTCGGCGGTGAGCAGTCCGGCGTCACCGAGAAGAGCCAGCACATCTTCCTGGAATCCGCCTTCTTCAACCCGGTGGCCATCGCCGGCCGTGCCCGCCAGTACGGCCTGCACACCGACGCCTCCCACCGCTACGAGCGCGGCGTGGATCCGCTGCTGACCCGCCGCGCCATGGAGCGCGCCACCGAGCTGCTGCTGGCCATCGTTGGTGGCGAGGCCGGTCCCGTGGTGGAAGCCATCAGCCAGGAACAGATGCCGGTGCACAGCGACATCGTGCTCAGGAAGGCGCGCCTGGCCAAGGTGTTGGGCCACGACATCGCCGACGAGGTGGTCACCGAGCTGCTGGCCCGCCTGGGCATGGCGCCCCGCTTCGACGGTAGCCAATGGACCGTCAAGGCGCCCAGCTACCGCTTCGATATCGCCATCGAGGAAGATCTCATTGAGGAAGTGGCCCGCGTCTACGGCTACAACAACATCCCCAACGTGGCGCCCCTGGCCCGCCTGGCCATGACCGACCACAGGGAAGCCCGCCTGGCCCTGCCGCGCTTCAAGGCCATGCTGGTGGATCTGGGCTACCAGGAAGCCATCACCTACAGCTTCGTGGATCCCAAGGCCCAGGCCGCCCTGTTCGCCAACGAAGAGCAGCTGGTGCTGCCGCACCCCATCTCCACCGAGATGTCCGCCATGCGTGTCAGCCTCTGGCCCGGCCTGCTGCACGCCCTGGTCTACAACCAGAACCGCCAGCAGGGCAGGGTGCGCCTGTTCGAAAGCGGCCTGCGTTTCGTCCAGCGTGACGGCCAGGTGCGCCAGGAGACGCTGCTGGGCGGCGTCATCACCGGCCTGAGCCACGGCGAGCACTGGGGCATCGAGAGCCGCAACGTCGATTTCTTCGACCTCAAGGGTGACGTGGAAAACCTGCTGGCCCTGACCAGCAACCCGAGCGAGTTCCGCTTCGAACGGGCCGCTTTGGCCTGCCTGCACCCGGGACAGAGTGCCGCCATCTACCGTGGTGAGCAGCTGGTCGGTCACCTGGGCGCCCTGCACCCGGCGGCCGCCAAGGCCCTGGGTATCAAGAGCCAGGTGTTCGTGTTCGAGCTGCTGTGGGACGCCCTGGGCGAGCGCCGGATCCCCGAGGCCGAGCGCATTTCCCGCTTCCCGGCCAACCGTCGCGATCTGGCGGTGGTGGTGGAAGAGGTGGTCGCCGCCGGCGACGTACTCGAGCTGGTGCAAAAAATTGGCGGAAATCAGGTAGTTGACGTACACTTGTTCGACGTGTACCGCGGCAAGGGCGTGGTGGAAGGGCAGAAGAGCCTGGCCATCGGCCTGACCCTGCAGGACAAGGAACGCACGCTCGAAGAGAGCGAGATCACGGATGTGGTCAACGAAGTGGTCGATGCCCTGAAAAGCCAATTCAATGCATCCTTGAGGGAATGATCTATGGCGCTGACCAAAGCTGAAATGGCGGAACGCCTGTTCGAAAAACTGGGGATAAACAAGCGGGTGGCCAAAGATCTGGTCGAATCCTTCTTCGAGGAGATCCGCGAGGCCCTGGAAAACGGTGAGCAGGTTAAGCTGTCCGGCTTCGGTAATTTTGAGCTTAGGGACAAGAACCAACGTCCCGGGCGCAATCCGAAGACCGGGGAGGACATCCCCATCTCGGCGCGTCGCGTGGTGACCTTCAGACCCGGCCAGAAGCTCAAGAGCCGGGTCGAGGACGCCGGCGACCTCAGCTGACATCAGGACGGGCGCGCAAGCGCCCGTCCGTCATTTCGGCCAGCCGGTCGGCACCACGAAGTGCCGCTCCAGGCAAGCGTTTGCCTCCCGCGCTATCATCAAGGGCCTGTCTATTGCCTTGCGTAACGGCCTGAGTTCCTCCAATTCCACCTTCGCTATCCACTGCCAACGCTCCAGCTCGAACCAGTCGCCCCTGGGCAGGTTGTGGGCCTGGTACCAGTGTCCCTGGGCGTGCTCCGGGCGCACATAGTCCCGGTGCGGACCATGGCCGAACAGCATGCCCCGGCTCAGCAGCCGCCTGTTGTCGATGCGCCAGCCCCGGGCCTCGAGCCAGTCCCTGGCTTCGGCTTTCTGCAATAGCGGCAACTGGTGTGTGGCCAGGTGCGCCGCCTTTTCCTCCAGCCAGTCCCTCTTGCCCGGTCCCAGCCAGCCCGCTTCCAGGCCCAGATAGAACTTCACCGTCAGCTCCCAGTGCTCCAGGCTGCCGGTTTCCTTGTCCAGCACGATCAGATCCGGTGCGCCCAGGGTGCGACCGCCCACATGGATGGCCTCGTCCTGGCTCAGCAGCTCGTAGCGGTGATCGGCGGCCAGCCAGGCCGCCACCAGCACCTCGAAGCGCTTGCCAAGGCGTTTTTCCCGGCCGAGGGCCTGGGCCAGGGCGGCCAGATCCACCCTGGGCTGGCCACAGAGCGCCGGCTCGGGGGCCAGGCCCAGCAGGGCGGGGCTGCGGATCACCCAGTCCAGCATGGCGCTGGCCTGAGCCTCGGTGAATGTAAAGTCACTCATGCTAACGGCTTGTCGTTGAAGCTCTTCTTCCAAGGGTAACAGCCTGGCCGTGGCTGGATCCTGCCTGTGAATGGTAAAAAGTTGTGCGCTGGTCATTTTGTGATCTATAAATCTATACAAGGATTATTTTTGTATAGGTATGAGTCATGGCCATCCGGGTTGGCGTCAGTGCCTGTGTGCTTGGCGACAGGGTCCGCTTCGACGGCGGCCACAAGTTGTCCCATTTCGTTGCCGAGGAGCTGGCGCGCGTCTTCCGCTTCGTGCCCATCTGCCCGGAACAGGCCATCGGCATGGGGGTGCCCAGGCCCAGCGTTCGCCTGGTGGGGGATCCCGCCCGGCCCAGGGTCAAGGGCTGCCAGCAGCCGGACCTGGATGTCACCGACCGGCTGCTCGCCTTCGGTCGCCGGGCGCTGCCGTCCCTGGCGCAGCTGAGCGGCTATGTGCTGTGCGGCAAGTCGCCCAGCTGCGGCATGGCGCGGGTGCGGGTGTACAAGGAAAACGGTGACGGCCTGGGCAAGGTGGGGGTTGGTGTCTTCGCCCGGCAGCTGATGGCGACCTATCCCAACCTGCCGGTGGAAGAAGATGGCCGCCTCCAGGATCCCTTGCTTCGGGAAAACTTCGTGCTGCGGGTGCTGGCCTACCACCAGTGGCAAAGCCTGCTGGCCCAGGGGCTCAGCCACCAGGTGCTCCAGGATTTCCATCGCCGCCACAAGTTCCTGCTGCTGGCGCATCACCAGCAGGCCTACCGGCAGCTTGGACCACTGCTGGCCGCGGGCAAGGGGCAGGATCTCCAGGCCCTGGCCGACGACTATATCCGCCGTTTCATGGCCGCGCTGAAGAAGCCCGCCAGCCGCTGCAACCACAGCAATGTGCTGATGCACCTGCAGGGCTTTTTCAAGCAGCAGCTGACCAGCCTCGAGAAGGCCGAGCTGACCGAACTGATAGGCCAGTACCGCCAGGGCCTGGTGCCGCTGATGGCGCCCCTTACCCTGCTCAACCACCACCTGCGCCGCCACCCCAAGCCCTACCTGGCCGAGCAGCGCTACCTGTCTCCTTACCCCATGGAATTGAAGCTGCGTTATGGCCTCTAAGCTGCGTATCGGCGAGTTGTCGGCGCGAACCGGCGTCCTGCCCGTGACCCTGAGGGCCTGGGAAACCCGTTATGGCCTGTTAAAGCCGGAGCGCCTGCCCAAGGGCCACCGGCTCTACGACCGGTCCGACGTGGCCAGGGTCAAGCAGATCAAGCATTGGCTGGGCCAGGGGGTGCCGCTCAGGCAGATCCCGGCCCGGCTGGCCGGGCAAGGGCAAGAGCCTGCGGCGGCGTCGCCCCACGGCCAGCTGCTGGCCCTGGCCCAGACCCTGCGCAGTCAGCAGTTGCGCCAGGCGCTGAGCCAGCTGTTCAAGGAAACCCCCCTTGCCTTGCTGCTGGACGAGCTGTTTGCCTTGTTGCCCAACTGGCCGGATACCCCCTTGGGCCAGGCCGGGCTGGCCCTGTTCGAGTTCGAACTGGCCCGGCAGCTGAGCCGCTTCCACTGGTCCCGGCAGCAGCCCAGGGGCCAGGCGATCCTGGCCGGCGCCTTGCCGCCCCTGTGGCGAAGCGGCGCCGTGGCGGTGCTGGGGCGCCATTACCAGCTGCTGGATCTGGGCACCGCCTGCAGCGCCGGCACCTTGCGCCTGGCCAGCCAGGCCCTGGGCGGCGTGCCGGTCTTTGTTGGCAGGCTGGCCCAGGCCGCCGACGATTGGCAGCGGATAGGCCCGCCCATGACCTTCACCGAGCTGCAGCAGGGCCTGCCATGACCCAGCTGGTGTGGTTTCGAAGCGACCTCAGAGAGCTGGACAACAGCGCCCTGCACCAGGCCCTGGTCCAGGGCGAACGCATGGACCAGGCGGTGCGGGCGCTCTTTATCGCCACCCCGGGGCAGTGGCGCCGGCACCATCTGGCGGCCATCAAGCAGGCCCTGATCGAGCGGGCCGTCACATCCCTGTCCAAGGCCCTGGCCGGCCAGGGCATTGAGCTGGACTGCCTGGTGGTTGACGACTATGCCGCCGTCCCCGACGCCCTGGCGGCCTATTGCCACAACCACCAGGTAGAGGCGCTGCACGGCAATCGCGAATACCTGGTCAACGAGCTGGCCCGGGATGGGGCCGTCGAACAGCGCCTCGGCATTCCCTGCCACTGGTACCATGACGCCCTGCTGGTGCCGCCCGGCACCCTGTTGAATGGCCAGCACAGGCCCTTCCAGGTGTTCACCCCCTTCGCCAGGGCCTGGAAGGACAGGGTACGGATAGACAGGCCTGAGGTCAGGCTCCGTCACCAGGGCAAGCCCGTCTGCGCGCCGCCGGTGCCCCGTTTTGCCCCCAGGCTGCCCGACCACCTGACCGACGCTCTGGCAGGCTGGCCCCAGAGCGCCGAGCAGGCCCTGGCGGCCATGCGCCGCTTCGTCGCCGAGCGGGTACAGGACTACAAACGGGACAGGGACTACCCGGCCCTGGACGGCACCTCTCGGCTGTCGGCGGCCCTGGCCATCGGCCTGATCTCCCCCCGCCAGTGCCTGGCCAGGCTGCTGGCGGAGCATGGCGAGGCGATCTGGGACAGGGAAACGGGGCCGGGCGCCTGGCTCAACGAGCTGATCTGGCGCGAGTTCTACCAGCACGTGGCCTGGCACTTCCCCCGGGTGGTGAAGGGGAGGGCGTTCCAGGCCGAGACGGACCGGATCCCCTGGCAGCGGGACGAAGCCAAGCTCCAGGCCTGGAAGGACGGACGTACCGGCTACCCCATGGTGGATGCGGCCATGCGCCAGCTACGGCAGACCGGCTGGATGCACAACCGCCTGCGCATGATAGCGGCCTCCTTCCTGGTCAAGGATCTGCACCTGGACTGGCGCCTGGGGGAGCGCCATTTCATGGAACACCTCATCGACGGCGATTTCGCCGCCAACAACGGCGGCTGGCAGTGGGCCGCCAGCACCGGCACCGACGCCGCCCCCTATTTCCGCATCTTCAATCCCACCAGCCAGGGGCAGCGTTTTGACCCCGAGGGCGATTTTATCCGCCGCTTTTTGCCCGAGCTGGCGACCCTGTCGGGCAAGGCCGTGCACCAGCCAGGTGAGCTGGCCGAGTCCCTGGGCTATGTCAGGCCCCTGGTGGACCACCGGCAAGCCCGGGCCAGGACATTGGCGCTGTTCAAGGCGGCAAAAGGCTGAAGGTGGCTCCCCGGGCCCGGGAGCCCTATAATGCGCCGCCATGACCGATCTTCAGACGCTCCGGGCCCAATTCCAGGCCATCGACCAACTGCTGTACCAGTACCGCTCGGACTGGCAGCTGCGTCCCTTCGAGCAGCAGGCCATCCCCTGGCCGGCGCTGGCCGGGCCGCTGTGGGCGCTGGATGACGAGCAACTGGCAGTCCTTGAGCAGGACAACCAGGCCCTGTTCGATTACCTGGCGCCCTGGCGACCGGCAGTGGTGGCGGCCCAGCCGGCCTGGCCCGAGCTGGCGCGCGCCGAGATCACCGCGCCGTCCCGTCTGGCCAGCGGCATTCCCGGCCGCAAGTGGGCGCAGATCAGCGACTTTATCGGCGCCGCCGCCATTGCCCGGCCGGTGCTGGAGTGGTGCGCCGGCAAGGGCCACCTGGGCCGCCTGGCGGCGCTCAGCCAGGGCCAGCCGGTGCTGAGCCTGGAGCTGCAGCAGGGCCTTTGCGAGCAGGGTGAACGGCTGGCCGGGCAATGGCGGCTCGAACACCGTTTCGTCTGCGCCGATGCCCTGGCCCCCGCAGCCAGGGACCATTTCCAGGCCAACCAGCACGGCCTGGCCCTGCATGCCTGCGGCGAGCTGCACCAGCGCTTCCTGGCCCATGGCATTGCCGCCGGCACCCAGGCCCTGACCCTGTCGCCCTGTTGCTACCACCTCATCGACCAAGAGCACTACCGGCCCCTGTCGGCCACGGCCCGGGCCAGCAGGCTGGTGCTGGACAGGTTCGATCTGCGCCTGCCGCTCCAGGAGCAGGTGACCGGTGGCGCCCGCCAGGCCCGGCTTCGCCATACCGAGGTGCACTGGCGCCTGGCCTTCGACAGCCTGCAGCGCCAGCTCAGGGAGCGTGATGAGTACCTGCCGCTGCCGACCCTGCCCAAGCAGCTGCTGACCGGCGATTTCGCCGACTTCCTGGCCTGGGCCTGTGACCGGAAGGGCCTGGCCTGCCCGGCCGGGCTCGACCAGGCCCACTGGCTGCGGGAAGGTCGCCGCCGCCAGGGCCTGGTGCGCCGCATCGAGCTGGTGCGCCACCTCTACCGTGCCCCCCTGGAGGCCTGGCTGCTGCTCGACAGGGCCCTGCTGCTGGCGGAAAATGGCTACCAGGTGCGCCTGGGCACCTTCACCGACCGCCACAACACCCCCAGAAACCTGATGATCCACGCCGAAAGAGGAGCCCATTGATGGCCTATCTGCCCGTAACCCTGGAATGCCGCGACCTTGAACAGGCCCGCCTGTCCGCCCGGCAGCGCTTGCCGGTTCCCCTGCTGGTCCAGGTCGTCCAGGGCACCGGCCTGGTGCGACTGGGCAAGGATTATTACCAGCTGCTTCCGGGCCGGCTCTGCTGGTTGCCCGCCAATGTGCTTTTTACCCTGGGCGCCGAGGCCGGTGCCCGGGTGCGCATGGCGTGGTTTTCCAGCCGCCTGGGCCTGGCATTGCCGGCACAGGCCGGGTGGCTGGCCGACGGCGACTGGCTTGGCGCCGTGCTGGACAGGGCCGAACGGGCCGGGGGCGAAAGCCGGGCCCGCCTGCTGCGGGTGCTGGCGGATGAGCTGGTGGATACAAAGGTATCTTCGCTGACACAAAAGCTGGACTGGCCGGCGACCCAGGGCCCCCTGTTGCCCTTGGCGCAAATCGAGGCGGGGCGCCGCGGCGAGCATGTCGACGGCCTGTCCCTTGACCCCAGACCCTGGCGTCTTAATCCCGCGTAGTGTGACATCGATCGCGTCAGGCTGTTGTCTTTGCCATCAAAGCGTCGTATAAAAGCCCACAAAGGTTAACGAAGATTTAACCTTTGTTTGCACAAACACACAATTACTGGCTGGCAGCCTGTTCGGGATGGAATCTCATAAAAAGCAGCAAGGAAGAGCCGCTGCGACGCCGTTGGGAGGAAGACATCCATGAAACTGGCTCATCTCAAGCCGATCACCGCCGCGGTGGCCCTGGCCATCTCCGGCTCCGCCCTGGCCGGTGCCGATAACGGCGAGCGCTACATCGTCAAGTTCAAAGAGGGTCACGGCCCCGCCGCCAAGGCCATGCTGAAGTCCAAGGGCGCTTCCCTGAAGCTGAGCCTGGACAAGCACAATGCCGCCGCCTTCAGCATCCCTGCCCAGGCCCTGAAAGGCCTGCAGAACAACCCCCATGTTGAATACGTGGAAGCGGACGTCAAGCGCTATCCCATGTCCCAGGTGGTTCCCTACGGTATCCCCCTGGTGCAGGCCGATCAGCTTAGTGACGCCCAGACCGGCAACATGACCGTTTGTATCATCGACTCCGGCTACCAGCTGGCCCACGAAGATCTGGCCGGCAACAACGTCGACGGTACCAATGATCCCGGTACCGGCAACTGGTACGAAGACAAAAACCACCACGGCACCCATGTGGCCGGCACCATCGCCGCCCTGAACAACAACGTCGGCGTGGTGGGTGTCAACCCCAACGGCAACCTCAACCTGCACATCATCAAGGTGTTCAACGCCGATGGCTGGGGTTATTCCTCCAGCCTGGTCAGCGCCCTGGACAAGTGTGAGCAGGCCGGCGCCAAGGTCATCAACATGAGCCTGGGCGGCAGCCGCGCCAGCCGCACCGAAGACAACGCCTTTGCCGCCGCCGAGGGCCGTGGCGTGCTGAGCATCGCCGCCGCCGGTAACGACGGCAACACCCGTCACTCCTACCCGGCTTCCTACGACTCCGTGGTCTCCGTGGCCGCCGTGGACGCCAACAAGCAGCATGCCGATTTCTCCCAGCGCACCAGCCAGGTTGAACTGGCCGGCCCGGGGGTCGGCGTGCTGTCCTCCGTGGAGATGGGTACCGCCCTGGTGGCCAGTGCCAACGTGGCCGGCACCGGCTTCGAAGCCATCGGCATGGATGGTGCTCCCCAGGGCAGCGGTGAAGGCCTGCTGGCCAACTGCGGCACCGGCGAGGCCCCCTGTGACGCCAACGGCCAGGTCTGCCTGATCCAGCGCGGCAACATCAGCTTTGCCGAGAAGGTGCAGAACTGCGAGGCCGGCGGTGGCGTCGGCGCCATCATCTACAACAACGAGCCCGGCGCCCTGAACGGCACCCTGGGTGAGACCGTCACCGCCATCCCCTCCGTGGGCGTGAGCGACGTTGACGGTGCCGCCATGCTGGCCCAGGTCGGCTCCCTGGCCAATGTCACCATCGACGCCGGCAACTACGCCTACTTCGACGGTACCTCCATGGCTACCCCGCACGTGGCCGGTGTCGCCGCCCTGGTGTGGAGCCACTTCCCGCAGTGCAGCAACACCGAGATCCGTGCCGCCCTGGTGGCGACCGCCGAGGATCTGGGCAGTGCCGGTCGTGATGACTACTACGGCCATGGCCTGGTCCAGGCCAAGGACGCCGTCGATTACCTGACCACCTACGGCTGCGCCGGCAACGGTGGTGGCGATAACGGCGGTGGTGACGGTGGCGCCTGCAAGGGCAAGGGCTGTAACGGCAAAAACAAGCGATAAGACAGGTCCCCAACCCCTGTCGTAAAAGGCGCCGCAAGGCGCCTTTTTTTGCGCCCGCCACTGTGCTAGAAAACGGCCTTCGTTATCGAAAGGAGCGCATCCATGGGACGATTCCTGCTTGCCCTGGGGCTTTGGCTGCTGGCGGCGGCCGCCATGATCTGGTGGCATCCCCTGCTGGGCATCGGCCTGATGCTGGCCGGTTTCCTGGCCCTGGCCATGGGGCCAAGGCATTGACTATCCGTCAGGGCGCCGGGGGGAGCCGGCTCAGGAAACGGTCGATCTCCGCCATGATGGCATCCGCCTCCGTGTAGAGCATGTCGTGGCCCTTGCCTTCAAAGGGCACCAGAATGGCGCCCGGGATCCCCTGGCCGACCAGTTGGGCATGGTCGAAGGGAACCACCTCGTCACTGGTGCCGTGCAGCACCAGGGTAGGGCAGCGGATCCCGGCCAGATCCGGGGTGGCCAGGGTGCCGAACTGGCGGGCATCGTTGAACAGGCCGTCCCTGAAGTGGCTGAACAGCGACAGGTACTCGGCGAAGTCAGCGGACATGGCCCGTTGCTGCCGCTCGGGCAGGGTCGGGAACAGCTGCGCCAGGATCCTATCCGACAGCAGCCACATCACGAAGTTATTGTCGAGTACGGTGCGCAGCAGCCTGGTGTAGAAGCCGCTGCCACTGCCCGCCAGGCCCTGGGCCGGTTGCTTGGCCAGGGCCTCGATCAGCACCAGGGCGGCGCACTTGTCACCGTGCTGGCGGGCAAAGGACAGCGCCGCCGGGCCGCCACCGGAGATCCCCACCACCACCACCTTGTCCAGGGCCAGCTGCTGCACCAGGGCCGCGAAGGCGTCGGCCTGCTGGGCCGGGGTACGGCCGGTCTCCACCGGGGTGCGCAGGTAGCCGGGGCGGCTGGCGCTGATCAAGCGATAGCGCTGGAACAGGGCGTCATAGAAGGGAAAATTGAGGTTGCCCCGGTAGCTCGATGGGGTGCCGTGGAACTGCAACAGGGCCGGGCCCCGGCCCTTGCTCAGGTATTCCACCGGCCCCAGGGGCGTCTTGGCCAGGCGGCTTTCGCTGGTCCACTTGGCGTAGGTGTCGGCCTTGAACTGGCGGTAATGGAAATAGCTGGCCAGGGTGGCCAGGAGCGCCAGGACCAGGGCCATGAGGAATAGACGTCTTGCCATGACTGCCGAACTTCCGGGGGTGACGGTTTTTTAAGCATAGCGCCGGCTGGCCCTTATCGAGTCGGGCTACCTGCGGCCCAGCAACAGCACCAGGGCGGTGAGCAGCGTGAAGCCGGCACCGGCCAGGAAGGGCGCCTGGGGGCCCAGCCACTGCCAGAGCCCACCGGCCAGCAGGCTGGCCAGCAGCACCACCAGGCCGGTGATCAGGCCGAACAGCCCAAAGGCGGTGCCGCGTAGCGCCGCCGGCGCCGTGTCGGCCACCAGCTTGGCGAAGAGGCCCTGGGTAAAGGCCATGTGCAGCCCCCAGAACAGCGCCCCGGCCAGGGCCGTGGCCGGGGTCCTGGCCAGGGCCAGCAGCAGATCGGCCGCCAGCAGCAGCATCAGTCCCAGCAGCAGCAGCCGGCGGTGGTCCAGGGCATCGGCGGCGATGCCGGCCGGATAGGCAAAGGCGGCGTAGGCCAGGTTCATCACCACCAGCACCAGGGGCACCAGGGGCAGGGCCAGGCCCAGTTGCTGGACTCTCAGGATCAGGAAGGCCTCGGAAAAGCGGGCCAGGGTAAAGAGCGCCGCCAGCAGCAGCAGCCACCAGAAGGCGCCGGGCAGCCGCAGCGCCTGGCGCCACCGAAAGGGCTGCCGCGGCGCCTCGGTCGGGTGGGCCGGCTCCTTGAGAAACAGCGCCAGCAGGATGACGGCGCCAAAGGCCGGCAGCAGGGCAAACCAGAGCACGGCACGGATGTCGCCGGCAAGCAGCAGCATCAGGCCCAGGGCCGCCAGGGGACCAAGCAGGGCGCCGACGCTGTCCAGGGCCTGGCGCAGGCCAAAGGCGGCGCCCCGGGATGCCCTTGGGGCCAGATCCGCCACCAGGGCATCCCTGGGGGCGCCGCGGATGCCCTTGCCGAGCCTGTCCATCAGCCTGGCCGACAGCACCCAGCCCAGCCCCTGGGCCAGGGGGAAGAGCGGCTTGGCGGCAGCGGCCAGGCCGTAGCCCAGCAGCAGCAGGGGCTTGCGGCGTCGCCAGCGGTCGCTGAGGGCGCCGGAGAAGGCCCTGATCAGGGTGGCGGTGGCTTCGCCCAGGCCTTCCACCAGGCCGATGGCCACCATGGCCAGGCCCAGCTCCCTGGCCATGAACACCGGCAGCAGGCTGTGGATCAGCTCCGAGGACAAGTCCATGCACAGCGAGGCCAGCCCCAGCAGCCAGATCCCCCCTGGCAGTCGCCTGTTCACTTGCCTTCCCAGAACTTGGTCATTTCGATGAACATGAAGGAGGCGCTCCAGGTGATCAGCACCAGGCCGGTCAGGGCTTCCAGGCCGGCCAGGAAACGGATGTTGCCAAGCGGCGCTATGTCCCCCAGGCCCAGTGAGGTGTAGGTGGAAAAGGAGAAATAGCTGCAGTCCAGCAGGCTGTGGTCGAAATTGCCGGCCAGGGTGCCGAAGCCGTCCACATGGACCATGAAGTAGTAGCCGAAGGCGAACAGCCAGATCTCGATGACATGGGCGCACAGGGCCCCGAACACCCCGAACAGCACCCGCAGCCGGTGGCGGATGGTGAGCCTGGGGACGAACAGGGACAGCTGGCGCAGGATCTCGTAGTGAACCAGTACCGCCAGCGAGACCAGCAGGCTGTTGATCAGGATGGTGTAGAGCATGGCCTCTGGCGACAAGGGCTTATGCTGCAAGCATAGGCGGGAAAGGCCGCCGTGCCAGAAAACAACAAGGCACCCCTTGGGGTGCCTTGCTGCTGTTTGCGGCGCCGAAAAGGGCGCTTAGATGACGCCCAGCTCCCTCAGGCGTTCCTTGAGATAGCTGTCGGCGGTATAGCGCTCGGACAGCACCACTTCCGGCTTGGGGTGCAGGAACAGCGGCAGGGAGATGCGGGACTTGCTCTTGTCCATGCCCTCGGGGTTGATGACCCTGTGGGAGGTGGACGGGAAGTAACCGCCGGAGGCTTCCTGGAGCATGTCGCCGATGTTGACGATCAGGTTGCCGAAGTCGCAGGGCACGTCCAGCCACTCGTCGCTGGTGCCCTTGACCTGCAGGCCCGGCTCGTTGGCGGCGGGCAATATGGTCAGCAGGTTGATGTCCTCGTGGGCGGCGGCGCGGATGGCGCCCGGCTCCTCGTCACCCTGCATGGGCGGGTAGTGCAGGACCCGCAGCAGGGTCTGCTCGGAACCTTCGATCATGGAGGACAGGGACTGGCTGTAGCGCTCGGCCACGTCGGCCGGGGAATGCTTCTCCACCCAGGACAGCAGCTCGGCGGCCAGCTCGGTGGCGGCCTGGTAGTAGTCGACCAGCTCCTGGCGCAGCGCCTCGGGGCAACGGCCCCAGGGGTAGTAGTGGAAGTATTCCTTGATGTCCTTGACGCTGTGGCCCTTGGCCACCTCGGACACCTCGGCGGGGAAGAAACCGTCCTGGGTCTTGGGATCGAAGCGGTAGTCTTCCTTGTCGGCGCTGTCGAAGAACTGCTGCCAGTTGCGGTAGATGGACTCGACCCGCTCCTGGGACAGGGGGTGGTTCTTGAGCACACCGAAGCCGGTGGTGCGCAACGATTCGACAAACTGCTCGGCGGCGTTGTCGGCTTGGTAATCAACGGCGACTAGTTTCATGGTTATCTCGTTGCCCGTCCCGATCTTCGACCGTGACGCGGCTATCCTCTGTGAAGCAAAAAAATGAACAGCATTGTTATATTTGCCGGTGGTCTTATGCCCCGGACTAGCGACGGGATCCTAGTCATTCGAACCGCTTTCGGCAAGCGTTTTCCCCATGGTTTGTGGGGGTGATCTTGTCTAAACTACCGTCTGATAAGGGAAAGTTGGCATTGCTGTAACAGTCTGTCCAGCAGAACCGCCTTCTGAGCCCACTCCGGCCCTCGTAAAATACGGCCATTTTGACATCCCAAGAGGCAAGGATCATGCGATACCTCCCCCTGATGGTACTGGGCCTGGCCCTGGTGGGCTGCTCCAAGGCCCCGGAACAAGCGGCCGAGGAACAGCCGCCCAGGCCGGTCAAGCTGCACTATATCGGTGCCACGGACGATGCCCAGGTGCGTCACTTCCCCGGCGAGGTGTCCAGCACCGACGGCTCCACCCTGGCCTTCAGGTTGCCGGGGCAGATAGTGGAGCTGCCGGTACGCAACGCCCAGGAAGTGACCAAGGACCAGCTGCTGGCCAAGCTGGACGATACCGATTACCGCAACCAGCTGCTGGATCGCCAGGCCCAGTTCGAGCTGGCCGAGGCCCAGTTCAACCGTGCCGTGCAGATGCTGGAGAAGAAGCTGATCCCCCAGGCCACCTTCGACGAGGCCAAGGCCAAGCGCACCCAGGCCCAGGCGGCCCTGCGCCTGGCCAGGGACAACATGGCCTATACCGAGCTGCGCGCCCCCTATGATGGTGTCATCGCCAAGCGCCTGGTGGAGAACTTCCAGTTCGTGCAGGCCAAGGAGCCCATCTTCCAGCTCCAGAACGACGAGATGATCGACGTGGTGATCCAGGTGCCCGAGCGGCTGATCTCCCGGGTGCGCAAGGACGCCGTGGGCTACCAGCCCGAGGTGCGTTTCGAGGGCGCCCCCGAGCTGAGCTTCAAGGCCAGGTACAAGGAGCATGACGCCATTGCCGACGCCGCCACCCGCACCTTCAGGGTGATCCTGACCCTGGCAAAGCCCGAGCAGCTCAATGTGCTGCCGGGCATGTCCGTGGACGTGGCCGTGGAGATGAACAAGGTGTTCAGCATCGACGACCTGCCCAAGCTGACCGTGCCCGTGGAGGCGGTGTTCCAGCCCGATGACAAGGAAGGCAGTTTCGTGTGGCGTTACGACGCCGAGACCGGCACGGTGCAGCTGCAGGCCGTGACCCTGGGCCAGGTGGTGTCCGGTGGCGTCGAGATAACCCAGGGCCTCAGTGCCGGCGACACCGTGGTGGCAGCCGGGGTCAGCTTCCTTGAACAGGGCCAGCGGGTCAGGCCCCTGGCCAAGGAGCGGGGACTGTAATGAGCATCGCCGAATACGCCATCCGCCATAAGGTCATCAGCTGGGTCTTCGCCCTGGTGCTGCTGGTGGGCGGCTCGGTGTCCTTCTTTGGCCTGGGCCAGCTGGAGGATCCCGAGTTCACCATCAAGTCGGCCATGGTGCTGACCCGCTACCCCGGCGCCTCGCCCACCCAGGTGGAGGAGGAGCTGACCCTGCCGGTGGAGCAGGAGATCCAGTCTCTGCCGTACGTGGACTACGTGACCTCCATCTCCAGCCAGGGCTTCTCCCAGGTCATAGTGGAGATGAAGCCCAGCTACCGCAAGAAAGCGCTGCAGCAGATCTACGACGAGCTGCGGCGCAAGATGGGCGATCTCCAGGGCAGGCTGCCGCCCGGGGTGGCCGAGATCCAGGTCATAGACGACTATGCCGACGTCTACGGGGTGCTGATGGCCATCAGCGGCGAGGGCTACAGCTACCAGGACCTCAAGGACTACGCCGATTTCCTGCGCCGGGAGCTGGTGCTGGTGCCGGGGGTCGGCAAGGTGCAGCTGGGCGGCGTCCAGCAGGAGCAGGTGTTCGTGGAGATCGCCCGGGCCAAGCTGGCCGCCCTCGGCATCAGTCCCCAGCGCATCTTCCAGCTGCTCAGCACCCAGAACTCGGTCAACGCCAGCGGCCAGCTGAGGGTGGGTGACGAGTACATCCGCATCTATCCCACCGGCGAGTTCGAGTCAGTGAGCGAGATGGCCGACCTGCTCATCTCCGAGCCGGGCTCGCGGGATCTGGTCTACCTGGGCGACGTGGCCAGCATCCAGCGCGGCTACGCCGAGGTGCCCAGCCAGCTCTATCGCTACAACGGCCGCCAGGCCCTGACCCTGGGCATCTCCTTCACCTCCGGCGTCAACGTGGTGGACGTGGGCGCCCGGGTCGAGACCCGCCTGGCGGAGCTGGAATTCCAGCGTCCCATCGGCATCAGCCTGGACACCATCTACAACCAGCCCAATGAGGTGGACAGATCCGTCACCGATTTCCTGATCAACCTGGGTGAGGCGGTGACCATCGTCATCCTGGTGCTGCTGCTGTTTATGGGCCTGCGGTCGGGCATCTTGATGGGGCTGATCCTGCTGCTGACCATACTGGGCACCTTTATCGTCATGAAACTGCTGGCCTTCGACCTGCAGCGGATCTCCCTGGGCGCGCTGATCATCGCCCTGGGGATGCTGGTGGACAACGCCATAGTGGTGACCGAAGGGGTGCTGATCGGCCTCAAGCGCAGGCTGACCAAGGTGGAAGCGGCCAAGCAGATCGTCGAGCAGACCAAATGGCCGCTGCTGGGGGCCACCGTCATCGCCGTGGCCGCCTTCGCCCCCATCGGCCTTTCCTCCGATGCCACGGGTGAATACGCCGGCTCCCTGTTCTGGGTGCTGATGATCTCGCTGCTGCTGTCCTGGCTCACCGCCATTACCCTGACCCCCTTCTTCTGCAACCTCTTCTTCAAGGAGGAGATCGCCAAGGGTGTCACCGAGGAAGACGGCGATCCCTACAAGGGCGCCTTCTACCAGGGCTACAAGGGCCTGCTGGAGCTGTGCATCCGCCACCGGGTGCTGACCATGGCGCTGATGGCGACGGCCCTGGTGGCGGCCGGCGCGGGCTTCGGCAAGGTCAAGCAGTCCTTCTTCCCGCCGTCCAATACCCCCATGTTCCTGGTGGACTACTGGTTGCCCCAGGGCAGCGACATCCGCGCCACCGCCGAGCACCTGGCGGCCCTGGAAGACAGCCTGCTGGCCGTGGACCATGTGCAGGCGGTGACCACCACCATAGGCCAGGGCGCCCAGCGCTTCATGCTCACCTATGCCCCGGAGAAGCGCTACGGCTCCTATGGCCAGCTCATCGTCCAGGTGGATGCCAAGGAGAACCTGGATCCGGTGCTGGCCGAGACCCGCCGCATTCTCTTCGAGGAACATGGCGGCGCCTTTGCCAAGGTCAAGCGGCTGATGATTGGTCCCAGCCCCAATGCCGCCATCGAGGCCCGCTTCTCGGGATCCGACCCCAGGGTGCTGCGGGAGCTGGCGGCCAAGGCCCAGGCCATTTTCGAGGCCGATCCCGGCCTGGAGTCCATCCGCCACGACTGGCGCCAGCAGGTCAAGGTGATCCGGCCCCAGTTCTACGAAGCCCAGGCCCGCCGGGCCGGGATCAGCCGCCAGGATCTGGACGAGGTGCTGGCCATGAACTTCCCCGGCAAGGTGGTGGGCCTGTATCGGGATGGCTCCCAGCTGCTGCCCATCGTCACCCGGCCGCCGGCCCAGGAGCGCCTGGAGGCGGACAACCTGCAGGATGTGCAGATCTGGAGCCCCATCTTCAATACCTACCTGCCCATCACCCAGGTGGTGTCGTCCTTCGACACCGAATGGGAAGACGCCCTGATCATGCGCCGCGACCGCAAGCGCACCATCACGGTCCAGGCCGAGCCCGACGTGCTGGGCGACGAAACGGCCGCCCAGGTGCTGGCCAGGGTGCGGCCCCAGATCGAGGCCATGGCACTGCCCACCGGCTACAGCCTGGATTGGGGCGGCGAGCTCGAGAAATCCTCGGACGCCCAGGCCAGCCTGTTCTCCAGCCTGCCCATGGGCTATTTGTTCATGTTCATCATCACCATCTTCCTGTTCGACTCCATCCGCCAGCCGCTGGTGATCTGGCTGACCATCCCGCTGGCGCTGATCGGGGTCACCACCGGCCTGCTGGTGATGAACGCCCCCTTCAGCTTCATGGCGCTGCTGGGCTTTTTGTCCCTGAGCGGCATGCTGATCAAGAACGGCATCGTGCTGGTGGAGCAGATCAAGCTGGAGGCCGAGGAGGGCAGGGCGCCCCTGGACGCCGTGGTGCATGCTTCGGTGAGCCGCCTGCGCCCGGTGCTGATGGCGGCCATCACCACCATACTGGGCATGATCCCGCTGTTGTTCGACGCCTTCTTCGAATCCATGGCGGTGGTGATCATGTTCGGCCTGGGTTTTGCCACCGTGCTGACCCTGATCGTGGTGCCGGTGCTCTACACCCTGTTCTACCGTATCAGACCCAGGGTGAGCTGATGCAAGAAGCCCGGCGCCAGCCGGGCTTTTCTTTTGCTAACTCCTTGACTTATATGGGCTATGATAAGAGGCAGTGCCCCAGAAGAAGGCATCTGCCGTGAACAACAAGGACGTCGCCCGTCAACACCCATTCGCCGCCCCACTCTGCCTGGCCATGCTCTACTTCGGCCTGGCCAGCCTCTGTATCGCCCTGTCCCGTCAGCCCGGCAGCGTGGCCACCGTCTGGCTGCCCAATGCCGTGGCCGTGGCCATCTTCTTTCGCCTGCCTTTCAGCCAGTGGCCGGCCCTGGGCCTGGTGCTGATCGGCGCCAACCTGGCTGCCAACCTGGCCTTTGGCGACGGCGCCTTTTTCGCGACCCAGCTGGCGTTGGCCAACCTGGCCGAGGTGCTGGTGGGGGCCTGGCTGCTGAAGCGTTTCCTGGCGCCATCGCAGCTGCTGGAGGATCTCAAGGGCTGGGTGCAATGCCTGCTGCTGGGAGGCCTGGTGGCGCCGCTGGTGGGGGCCCTGGCCGGCAGCTCGGTACTGGCCTTCAATGGCCTGGCCTCGGTCCGGGATGCCCTGGGGCTCTGGTTCGTTGGCGACAGCCTGGGCATGATGGCCCTGCTGCCACTGGCGCTGCTGACCACAGAGCAGCGGCTCAAGGCGCTGTTCGAGGGTAAAGGTGCGGCCGAGACCCTGTTGACCTGGCTGCTGGTGATGCTGGTGGTCTACCTGGCCTTCACCCAGATGCCCTTTCCCTTCGTATTCGTGGCCGCCCCCCTGGTGTGGGCGGCGCTGCGGCTGCCTTTTTACGGCGGGCTCTGGGTGATCTTCTCCGGCGCCGTGCTGATCAGCGCCCTGGTGGCGCTCGAGGCCATCGACCTGCGCCAGATCTACCCGGGCATGACGCCATCGCTGTTGCTCAGCCCGGTGCTGCTGTGCCTGTTGCCGGCCTATGTGACGGCGATGACCACCGCCGCCTCGCGGCGGGAGAAGGAGCTGCTGGCCCAGAGCGAATCCCGCTTCCGCCAGGCCATGGACAACAGCGCCATCGGCATGGCCCTGGTGTCCCTGGAGGGGCAGTGGCTCAAGGTCAACAAGAGCCTGTGCGACTTCCTGGGTTACAGCGAGCGGGAATTCGCCAAGCTGACCTTCCAGGACATCACCCACCCGGACGATCTCAACGCGGATCTGGAGCTGGTGGGGGAGGTGCTGGCCGGCAACATCGACAACTACCGCATGGAGAAGCGCTACCTGCGCAAGGACGGCCAGGTGGTCTGGGCGCTGCTGGCGGTGTCCCTGGTCCGGGACAGCGAGGGCCAGCCCCGTTATTTCGTGTCCCAGGTGGAGGACATCCACAGGCGCAAGATGGCCGAGACCCGGCTGGAAACCTTCGAAAAACGCTGGAAGTTCGCCCTCTACGGCAGCGGCCTGGGGGCCTATGACTGGGATCTGGACAGTGGCAAGGCCTACTACTCGGACTGGACCCAGGAACTGCTGGGCCTGACCGATGCCGAGCTTGGCTGCCGCGAGGACTGGCTGGACCGTGTCCACGGCGATGATCGGGAGCGGCTGCAGGTGCAGCTGCACGCCCACCTGGCCGGGCGCACCGGCCAGCTGCACCTGGAATACCGCATTCGCGACGCCCGCGGCAGCTACCGCTGGGTGCTGGATCGCGGCCAGATCATGGAAAGGGAGCCGGACGGGCGGCCCAGCCGGCTGATCGGCACCCTGGTGGACATCACCGACATCAAACGGACCCAGCTCGACAACGAGCGCCTCACCCAGAGGGTGACCCTGGCCACCCGGGCCGGTGGCGTGGGGATCTGGGAATACGATCTGGTCACCCAGACCCTGGCCTGGGACAAGCGCATGTACCAGCTCTACGGCCAGCTGCCCAGCGACCAGAAGTTGCCCTATGAGCTGTGGCGTGAGTCCCTGCACCCGGACGACATGGAGCGCGCCGAGGCCGAGGTGGAGCTGGCCCTGGCCGACGTCAAGGCCTTCGACACCGAGTTCCGGGTGGTCTGGCCCAATGGCGAGGTGCGCCATATCCGGGCCCTGGCGTCCTTCGAGTACGACGGCGACGGCAACAAGATACGCATGATCGGCACCAACTGGGACATCACCGACCAGAAGCACCTCACCGAGGCCTTGCACGAGGAGAAGGAGCGCCTGCACATCACCCTCTATTCCATCGGCGATGCGGTGATCTGTACCGACAAGGATCTCAAGATCACCTTCATGAACCCGGTGGCCGAAGACATGACCGGCTGGCCCATGGCCCTGGCGCTGGGGCACCACGTGGACAGCGTCTTCCACATCACCAAGGGCCGGGACGGGCCGCCGATGCCAAGCCCGGTGGCCCAGTGCCTGGAGCGCAACCAGACCGTGTTCCTGGGCGAGGGGGCGGTGCTGCACAGCAGGGACGGCTCCCTGTTCGACGTCCAGGATTCGGCGGCCCCGGTCAAGACCCTGGCCGGGGAGGTGATGGGCGCCGTGCTGGTGTTCCAGGACGTCACCGAATCCCAGGAGATGCTGCGCCAGCTCAGCCACAGTGCCAGCCATGATGCCCTCACCGGCCTGCCCAATCGCACGGCCTTCGAGCGTGAGCTGCGGGAAATGGCCAAGCTGTCGGCCGAGCACGGCCGCCGCCATGCCCTGACCTTCATCGACCTGGACAGGTTCAAGGTGGTCAACGACAGCGCCGGCCATGCCGCCGGCGACGCCCTGCTCAAGGAGATCGGCAGCTGCCTGCAGTCACAGGTGCGTGCCAGCGACATGGCGGCCCGCCTCGGCGGTGACGAGTTTGGCCTGCTGCTCAGGGACTGTGAGCTGGACAAGGCCAGGGAGATCACCGAACAGCTGGTGCGCCGCATCGAGGCCATTCAGTTCCGCTGGGACGACCGGGTCTATGACGTGGGCGCCAGTGCCGGCCTGACTTCCATCCACCAGGACAACAGCCTGATGGCCGACATCATGAGCCAGGCGGACGTGGCCTGTTACGCCGCCAAGCATGCCGGTCGCGGCCGGGTGATGCTGTACGAGCCCCAGCAGAGCCTGGCCGTGGAGCAACACAAGGAGATCTTCATGGCCGCCGGGATCCGCGAAGCCCTGGACGAGGGACGCTTCGAGCTCCACGCCCAGCCGGTAGCGGCCACCGACAACCTGGCCAGCACCCACCACCTGGAGATGCTGGTGCGCCTGCACGACAAGGACGGCCAGCTGGTCATGCCGGGTGCCTTTATTCCCGCCGCCGAGCGTTACGGCATGATGGTGCACATCGACAAGTGGGTGGTCCGCGAGGTGTTGCAGCGCCAGGCCAAGGCCATTGCCGAAGCCGGCATCAAGGTGGCCATCAACATCTGCGCCGACGCCCTGGGCGACCACCAGTTCCAGTCCTTCCTGAGCCAAATGGTCAGCCAGTCGCCCATTCCCGCTCACCATATCTGCTTCGAAATTACCGAAACGGCCATGATCAACCACATGGGCCAGGCCAGCGAGTGCGTCTCCACCCTGCGCAGCATGGGCTGCAAGGTGGCCCTGGACGACTTCGGCAGCGGCCTGAGCTCCTTCAACTACCTCAAGCGGTTCAGGGTGGACTACCTGAAGGTAGACGGCAGCTTTATCGAGCAATTGTGCGAGAGCCCTGTGGATCAGGTCATCGTCGAGTCCATCCACCAGGTGGCCCACAAGCTGGGCGCCATGACCATCGCCGAGTACGTTCAGGATGACGCGACGGTACGGCTGCTGGCCCGCATGGGGGTCGAGCTGGTACAGGGTTTCGGTGTTGCCAGGCCGGAGCCGTTGGCGGAGCTTTTGGCGCGGCACCGGGATGCCAAGGTGGTGGCCCTGAAGCGGGTATGAAGAAGGCGGCCATTGGCCGCCTTGTTGCTTTATGCCGGGCTCAGCCCTGGAGCTGGCCGGCCATGGTGTTGAGCTTGACCAGGAAAAGTATGTAGAACACCAGGCCCACCAGGCCCAGTGGCCCGAACAGGATGCTGGCGGTATTGAAGACGGCGGTGATCAGGCCATAGTTCTTGCCGCAGTCGCCCATGTCCTGGCTGGGGGGATGGTCCTGGAAATAGCGCTGGAAGGCGGCCGGGATCTTGAAGGCCAGCAAAATCCACTGGAAGATCAGCCCCACCAGGGGCACCGCCAGCAACCAGGCGCTCCAGGCCGGCATTTCCTGGTACTGGGGCGGCAGCTTGCGGTAGGGGAAGTACACCAGCCCCGCCAGCAGCAGCGCCACCAGCAGGTAGAACACCATGAAGCCGGCGATAACGCCCATGCCCATGGAGTCGATCATGTCCTGTCCGTTCATCTCAGCTTTCCCTTTGCCACCCAAAGCCTTTATATAGCATCAAAAAGGCGGCCGAGGCCGCCTTTTTGCTTTGTTGCCAACCGCTTACTTGAGCTGGCTCCACAGGTAGCTGTACACCAGGGCGTAGACCTTGGCGCGCTGCTTGTTGTCGGCGGCGCCGGCGTGGCCGCCTTCGGTGTTCTCGAAGTAGAGCACGTCGTGGCCCTGGGACTGCATCTTGGCGACCATCTTGCGGGCATGGCCGGGGTGGACGCGGTCGTCACGGGTGGAGGTGGTGAAGAAGGCCTTGGGGTAGTCCACGCCCTGCTTCACGTTCTGGTAGGGGCTGTAGCTCTTGATCACCTCCCACATGGCGGCATCGTCCGGGTTGCCGTACTCGGCCATCCAGGAGGCGCCGGCCAGCAGCTTGTGGTAGCGCTTCATGTCCAGCAGCGGCACCTGGCAGACCACGGCGTTGAACAGATCCGGGCGCAGCACCATGGTGGCGCCCACCAGCAGGCCGCCGTTGGAGCCGCCCTGGATCCCCAGGTGCTCGGGGCTGGTGACCTTGTTGGCGATCAGAGCCTCGGCCACGGCGATGAAGTCCTCGTAGGCCTTCATGCGGTGCTTCTGCAGGGCCGCCTGGTGCCAGGCCGGACCAAACTCGCCGCCGCCGCGGATGTTGGCCAGCACGTAGACGCCGCCTTCACTGAGCCAGTTCATGCCGGTGTTGGCGGAATAGTAGGGGGTCAGGGACACCTCGAAACCGCCGTAGCCGTACAGCAGGGTCGGGTTCTTGCCGTTGAGCTTGGTGTCCTTGTGCTTGACCAGGAAGTAGGGCACCAGGGTGCCGTCCTTGGACTTGGCCTGGTGCTGCTCCACCGTCATGGTGGAGGCATCGAACCAGCTCGGCGACTGGCGCAGCTGCTGGGGCTTGACCTTGTTGGCGTCGGCCCGGTACAGGGTGGTGGGCTCCAGGAAGCCGGTGACCGTGTAGTAGAAGTCGTTGTCGGCCTCGTCGGTATTGAAGACGCCGATGGAGGCGTTGTCGGCCAGGGCCAGATCCTGCTGCTGCCAGCCGTCCTTGCCCGGGGTCAGGCGCAGCACCCTGGACTTGACGTTGTCCAGCACCGTCACCAGCAGGTGGTCCTGGGTGGTGGCCACGTCTTCGATGGACAGGCGCTCACCTGGGGACAGCAGCGGCTGGAAGTCGTCCTTGCCGGCCAGGGCCTTATCCAGGGCCAAAGACACCAGGGCGCCGCGCTTGAAGCCCTTCTCGGGCCAGTCGCTGCGCAGCTTGATGATCAGCTGCTTGTTGAAGTAGGCGGTGAACTGGGCGTCGTCGGGCTTGGGCACCTTGATCAGCTTGCCGTCATGGCGGATCCAGGCGCGGTTGGTGAAGAAGCTGGGGGCGTCGTAGACGATGTCCAGGTTGCCGTGCTTGGAAAAGGCCCGGTAGCCGCCGGCGGACACGGCGTCCTGGGATGTTTCGTAGATCAGCTCGGCCTTGTCCAGGGGCTGGCCACGGTGCCAGATCTTCACCTGGCGGGGGTAGCCGGAGTCGGTGGTGGTACCCTCACCGAAATCGGTGCTGACGAAAACGGTGTCCTTGTCGATAAAGGAGAAGCCGCCCTTGGCCTCGGGTAGGGTGAAGCCGCCTTCGACGAAGTGCTTGGTCCTGCTGTTGAACTCGCGGCTGACGGTGGCGTCGGCACCGCCCCGGGACAGGTTGACCACGCAGTGCTCGTAGTCGGGATAGAGGCAGCTCATGCCCTTGAACACCCAGTTCTCACCCTCGGCCTTGGCCAGGGCGTCCACGTCCAGCACCGCTTCCCACTTGGGTTTGCCGCTGGCGTAGCTTGCCAGGGTGGTGCGCCGGTACAGGCCGCGCTGGTGTTCGGCGTCGCGCCAGAAGTTGTAGAGGTACTTGCCGCGGCGGCTGGGGTAGTCGATCTTCTTGTCGGAATCGAGCACCTGGAGGATGTTGTCGTAGGCCTTCTGGTATTCGGGGCTGGCGGTCAGGGCCTCGAGGGAGGTGCCGTTACGCTCCTTGACCCAGTTCAGGGCCTTCTCGCCCTGGACCTCTTCCAACCACAGGAAGGGATCGTCGCCGGCGACGGCGGCGCCGGACATCAGGGAGCCCAGCAGCAGGGCCAGGGTGGTTCTGGTATTGGACATGGTCGTGCTCTTCCTTGTTATGGTTTGTGCCCGATACTGACGGCGTTCTTTCGACCAGGCAAGAGTGGACTGTAACAAGGCGTTTCCAAGCTTTGACCTTTGCATTGATGCCTACCAAGCTGAATGGGTCTGCCAAGGAGGCCCCCATGAAGCGTTTCTGGTTCCTGTTGCTGATTTGCCTGCCGCTGACCGCCGAGGAAGGGCTGGATAAGGCGGACGTGGATCACTGGCTGGAGGCCGTGCAACAGCTCAGCCAATGGGCGGCCCGGTCGCCGGAGCGGGTCTCGGCCCTGGACTCCATGTTGGTGGAGCCCGAACAGGTGCTGGCGGAGCTTCAACGCCATGGCCTTACCGAAGATGTTTCCCTGCTGGTCACCCGAGCCGGCTTTGCCGATCTGCCCAGCTGGGCCAGCGTCAATTTCCGCATCCAGCGGGCGCTGCTGGCGCTGGAAAGCCGGGATGAGGTGCTGGTGGGGCAGCTGGAAGACGAGCTGGCGGTGCTGCGGGCCTCCGGCTACCGGGAGCGGCACCAGGGCAGGATAGCGGCCCTGGAGCGGACCCTGGCTGCGCTGGAGAAGATCCAGCGCGAGAGTCGCCAGGATCAGGCCGCCATCTGGCCCCACCTGACCAGGATCCGTGACAGCCTGGGCCTGGACCAATAACGGCGCCGAGCCGCGGCTCACCTATACTTTTGGTGATGAGTCTAGGGTAGAAGGCCATTCACTCCAAGCTGACCTTCTCCTGACAACGGGAGGAAGTACGATGGGCATGTCAACTTCGTTGCGGCGTTATCTGGAGAGCCGCAACCTGCGTTTTGAAACCGTCAACCACCCCTACAGCGAAGGCGCCATGCAGACCGCGATCGCCGGTCATGTCCCCATGGACCAGATGGCCAAGGCCGTGGTGGTGGAAGACCATGAAGGCCGCCATATGATGGCGGTGCTGCCGGCCGGGCGGCGCCTGGATCTGCACCAGCTTTCCGACTGGATGCACCGGGACTTCCACCTGGTACCGGAATGGAAGCTGGAATCCATGTTCAGGGATTGCAAGCCGGGGGCCATTCCCGCCTTTGGTGACGCCTACAACATGGAAACCGTGGTCGACGACGAGCTGCTGGATCAGAACGACGTCTATGTGGAGGCGGGCGATCACCAGGATCTGCTCCACATCAATGGTGACGCCTTCCGGAGCTGGGCCATCGAGCACAAGCACGCCCGCTTCAGCCGCCGCCACGACTGGACCGGCATGGAAACCCGCAAATAGGCGGTCGCTTTTTTCTTGTCAAAGGGAGCCGTCCGGCTCCCTTTTTATGTACTGATGGTGAAAAAACCCTCCCAGGTCAGGCATGGCGCTGCCGGCATGAACAGGGCCTGCCCTGGCCAATCCCCCATTTGTCCCTAGGATGGCCAGCATCACCATAAATTCATAAGAAAAATGAAGAAGATAGTCTTATTGAGCAGCCTGCTGCTGGCCGCCTGTGGCGGCGGTGGCAGCGAGCCCGAACAGGCCGACACCAAACCGGCCGAGCCCGGCAACCATGCCCCCACCGCCAGCGCCCTCGGCCTGAGCTACGACTGGCAAAGCCAGCAGGCCGCCGGCAACTGGCGGGCCCTGGCCAATGACAAAGACGGCGACAGCCTCAGTGCCCAGGTCCAGGCCCAGGGTCAGCTGGGTACCTTTACCGTCGACGGCGACCAGCTTCGCTACCAGGCCGATGCCGGCGCCTTGGGCGACGACAGCACCAGCCTGCTGGTAAGCGACGGCCGCGGTGGCGAGGCGGTGATGAGGGTCACCGTCAGCCAGGTTGACGGCCGTGACGGCGTGACCCGGGCGCTCAGTGAGGGCAATGCCGATTTCGTGGCCGACGGCCGGGAACTGCTGGTGCGGATCCAGGCCCGCATAGACGCCATCCAGGCCGACCAGGCAGGGCTGGTGCAAAGCCTCTTTGCCGATGGCGCCATCGACTACGCCCCCGGCAACCGCACCCAGCTGTTCAAGGTCACCGAGCCCGACCGGACCTTCGGCCTGATCCAGGCCAACCAGGGCCGGCTGCTGGCGGTGGCGGGGCAACAGGGCCAGGGCCGCTATGCCGGTTTCGGCACCGATCTCTTTTATGCCTTCGACCGGGGCGAGCTGCTGGCCGTGGAGGGCGCCGCCAAGCGCCTGGTCGGCTGGCTGCTGGATACCGACAGCCCGGAGACCGCCCGCACCGTGGCGGTGGCCTTTATGGGCGGCCAGGAAAGCGGCACCCAAGACTGGCTGAAGGCGGCTTACCCCAACTGGACCCTCGTCAGCTGCAACGATGCCGCCGCCCTGGCCCAATGCCTGGCCGATGCCGAGCTGGTGGTGAGCGGCTGGCGTGGCAACGACGCCGATGCCGAATCCATCGCCGCCGTCTACCGGGACCTGCTGGCCCAGGGCGTGCCGCTCTTCTACCAGCACAACTGGTACGAGGCCACCAACAAGGTGGCCGACGCCATCGCCGCCGTGATCGGCGCCGAGCTGCCCTATGGCGGCAACTACTGGGCCAACGCCGGCGCCAGTTGGGCCAGCGCCAACGCCATGCTGGCGGAGCGCCCCTGGCTGGGCAGCGAAGCGCGCCTGAGCCAGCATTTCATCGACGGCGACTTTGCCTTCGACTGGTCCGGTTGCACCAGCCATGTGGGCAAGATCAGCTGCGATCAGGTGGCCGGCTTTCGGGACGCCTTCCTGGACGGCGCCGAGCGCCTCAAGACCAGCCTCAACAGCCTGGATGCCAAGGGCGTGGTGCTGTTCGAAGAGCAGGGCAGGGAGCTGCTGAAGCTGTTCGTGCTGCTGGGCGACAAATACCGGGCGGGCATTGCCTATCCCATGGACAAGGCAAGCACAGACACCACCACCTTCCTCAAGGCCTATCTTGCCGATCACCTGGCCTACTATCACCGGGAGCACAACCCGGCCCAGGGCGATCTCGGCAACTTCAGCGACGCGCTGCCGGCGGGCCTGCCCCTGGTGGAGCAGAGCCTGAGCTTCGAGCTGGGCAAGGACGGCGGCTACCGGGGCACAGGCCTGTACCTGCTGCCCGGCCAGCCCATTCACCTCACCCGCACCGACGGCCAGGCGTTGCCGCTCAAGGTCTTCATCAACACCCAGCGCACCGGCTCCACCCGGGAGTTCAACGACAACGGCTACCAGAGGCCCAAGTTCCTCAAGTCGCCGCAGTTCGAGCTGGTCGGTGGCGCCGAGCAGATCCTCACCAGCCCCTACGGCGGTCCGCTGATGGTGCAGCTGCCGGCCGGCAGCGGCCAGGTGAGCCTGAGGGTGTCCCAGGTGACGCCCTATCCCTACCTGACCGATTTCGCCCAGGCCAGCAGCTACCTGGCCGAGATGGACGGCTCCCCCATCGGCTGGGCGGGCCTGCGCACCGACTTCGTGGAGATCAATTCCCGCAAGCACATGATGCAGAGTTTCATCCAGGGGGATCGCTACCAGGGCGATGTGCAGCAGGCCCTGGACGACGTCTGGACCTACATGATCAAGGGCACCTACGATCTGGCCGGCTTCCAGGGCGAGGGCCTGGCGCTGCCGGCCAAGGTGCTTGAGCGCTGCCAGTCCCTGGGCTGGGACTGCCAGAACGCCGACATCCATGGCAAGCCCAGGGTCCAGCACATCAACGTGGACGAGGCGGCCCATTGCGGTGGCGGCTGTGCCGGCAATCCCTACGATCAGGCCTGGGTGCTGAGTCCCTTCGGCTGGGGTGAGAGCCACGAGATCGGCCACAACCTGCAGCGCAGCCGGTTGAAGATCTACGGCGGCCGCTCCACCGAGGTCTCCAACAACATCTTCCCCCTGTACAAGGGCTGGCAGCGCTACCAGGACACGGGCGAGCTGATCGGCAGCTGCGACCGCCAGAGCCCGGCCACCACCTACGGCTGGCTGCAGCAGGCCCACAACCAGGCCGATCCCAGCCAGGCCATGTACGACAAGCTTTGGAGCCAGAGCGGCACCTACGACAATGCCGGCACCCGATTGGACTTCTACTGGCAGCTGGCCATGCTGGCCGATGAGCTGGCCGGCCTCGACAACGGCTGGCAGATCTACAGCCTGCTGTACCTGCACGAACGTCAGTTCAGCCGGGCCAGGAATGATGCCGCCAGCTGGGCGGCCCAGAAGGACGCCCTGGGCATGGGCAGCTTTGCCGAGGCCCCCAACCCGGACGGCAACGACTTCATGCTGATGAGCCTGTCCTACCTGCTGGGCCGGGACATGCGGGGCTATTTCGACGCCTGGGGCATCACCTACAGCCCGCAGGCCTCTGGCCAGGTGGCCGCCTACGGCCTGCCGGCCGCCGAGCTGGTGTATTACCAGGCCGACAGCCACTGCCAGACCCTGAAGGCGCCCAAGCTGCCCATAGACGGCACCACCAGCTGGCCGGCAAGCTAGCCTTGCGCGCAACAAAAAAGCCGGGCTCCTGCCCGGCTTTTTCGTTGCCAGCCCGGCTCAGAGCACCGAGCTCAGCGCCGACAGGCACAGGGCCACGTTTTCCGGGCGGGCGCCATGGCCCATCAGGCCGATGCGCCAGGCCTTGCCGGCGAAGTCGCCCAGGCCGGCACCGATCTCCAGGTTGAAATGCTCCAGCAGGGCGGCGCGCACGGCGGTATCGTCGGCATCGTCCGGGATCCACACCGCATTGAGCTGCGGCAGGCGCTCCGCTTCTGGCACGATGAATGCCAGGCCCATGCCTTCCAGGCCCTGGGCCAGGTATTCGTGCATCTGGCGGTGGCGCTGCCAGCTGGCCTCCAATCCTTCTTTGTGCAGCAGCAGCAGCGCCTCGTGCAGGGCGTAGAGGGTGTTGACCGGCGCCGTATGGTGGTAGCTGCGCTTGCCTTGCCCTGCCCAGTAATCCATGACCAGGCTCTGATCCAGGAACCAGCTCTGCACCGGCGTCTTGCGGCCCTTGATCTTGGCCAGGGCCCGCTCGGAAAAGCTCACCGGAGACAGGCCGGGTACGCAGCTCAGGCACTTCTGGCTGCCGGCATAGATGGCGTCTATGCCCCATTTGTCCACGTGCAGGGGCACCCCGCCCAGGGAGGTGACGGCGTCCACTATGGTCAGCACGCCGTGCCGCTGGGCCAGGGCGCAGAGGCCTTCGGCGTCGCTCAGGGCGCCGGTGCTGGTCTCGGCGTGGACGAAGGCCAGGAAGCCGGCGTCCGGGTGGGCCTTGAGGGCCGCCTCCACCTTGTCCAGCTCCACGGCCCGGCCCCAGGGGCTTTCCACCAGCACTGCTTCGCCGCCGCAGCGGCGCACGTTTTCCGCCATGCGGGCCCCGAAGACGCCGTTGACGCAGACGATGACCTTGTCGCCCGGCTCCACCAGGTTGACGAAGCAGGCCTCCATGCCGGCCGAGCCGGGGGCGGAAATGGCCAGGGTGGCCTCGTTCTCGGTCTGGAAGGCGTATTGGAGCAGGGCCTTGACCTCGTCCATCATGTCGATGAACAGCGGATCCAGATGGCCGACGGTGGGCCTGCTCTGGGCGGCCAGCACCTGGGGCGAGATGTCGGACGGGCCCGGACCCATCAGGATCCGGCGCGGCGGTTGGAAAGACTGGAAGTTCATGGGGCACCGTTGCCGAGTTTTTGCTCTATCTTGTGGACTCTTGGCGGGAGATGCAAGGACCGCGCTGATTTCCTTACCGGGCCGGGGTAAAATCAGCCACCAACGCCTTTTTCGGGATCCCAGCCGTGCTCAGCTACCGCCACGCCTTTCACGCCGGCAATTACGCCGATGTGCTCAAACACGCCGTCCAGGCCTTTGTCATCGATTACCTCAAACAGAAGCCCAAGCCCTTCGTCATCCACGACACCCATGCCGGCGCCGGCTGCTACGCACTGACCGACGCCAAGGCGGAAAAGACCGGCGAGTACAGGGACGGCATCGCCAAGGTGCTGGCCGCCGGCGAGGCGCCCAAGGCGCTCAAGCCCTACCTGGAGGTGATCCAGGCCCTCAACCCGGGTGAGCTGAAGGTGTATCCGGGCTCCCCCTGGCTGAGCCGCCAGCTGATGGACGGCAACCAGCGCCTGCAGCTGACCGAGCTGCATCCGGCCGACCACAAGCTGTTGTGCGAGCTGTTCAAGGGCGACCGCCAGGTGCGCATCGACAAGGCCGACGCCTTCGAAACCCTGATCGCCAAGCTGCCGCCCAGGGAGCGGCGCGGCCTGGTGGTGATGGATCCCCCCTATGAGGTCAAGGACGACTACCAGCAGGTGGTCAAGGCCATCAAGCAGGCCCACAAGCGCTTTGCCACCGGTACCTATCTGATCTGGTACCCGGTGGTGGAGCGGGCCCGTACCCAGGCCATGCTGGGCGGCCTCAAGGACAGCGGCATCCGCAACCAGCTGGTCATGGAGCACGGCATCAGGCCCGACGCCCCCGGCATGGGCATGACCGCCGCCGGGGTGGTGGTCATCAACCCGCCCTGGACCCTCAAGGCCGCCTTCGATGAGGCGCTGCCCTGGCTGAATCAGGTGCTGAGCCCGGGCAGCGGCTTCACTCGCTGTGAGTGGCTGGTAGAGGAATAAAAAGAAGCCGCCCCTGGGCGGCTTCTTGCATTGGTCGCTGCCTCAGTCGCACTTGAGGTTCTGGGCCTTGTCCCGCACCAGGCCGTTGTAGGCGTAGATGGTCCAATCGACGGTACCCTTGCCGCCCCGGACCTTGTCGTTTTTCAACGAACAGGAATCGCTGTAGCCGCTGGGGCAACGGGTCACCTGGGCGCAGCCGGGTTCGTAGATCTTGCGGTCGGCGGCATGGGAGAAGTTGTAGGAGGCGCAGAGATCGCCGGAGCGGCAATGGAGGGGGCCGCTGGCCATGGCCTTTTTGTGGCCGGCGGTATCTTCCTTGGCGCACATGGCGATCAGATCAGCCATCTGCTCCTTCATCATGGCCCTGGTGCTGGCATCGGCCCTGTCCAGCATGGTTTGAAATTCCGCACACCTCTGGCTGAGTTCGCTGGCCAGGGCCTGGCCGGCCAGCAACAGCAAGAGGATCAGTAGGCTTATCTGCTTCATGGGGTCACTCCCTTGGTCAAGTTGGGTCAAAGGGCCTGGGCTTTGGTCCATGGTGAATGCCCGGACCGTCCCCACAAGGTTGACGCGATGGCGGCCTCTGTAAAGGTGGCGGCTTTGAAAGCTTTTGAATTCCTTTGAAGGGCGGCAATAGCAGGCCCGGGCAAGGCAGTCGCACCGGGACCAGAACGAAAAAAGCCGCCCTGGGGCGGCTTGCTGAATTTGTTATTTCATCAACCGCCCTGTTTTCAGCAGGCCTCCTGCCTGCAATGCAGATCGGCGATGGCCGCCTTACCGCTTGGCAGCAGGTAGATGTCCGCCCAGGCGCCACTGCGAACGGCCTTTTCCGCCTGTTTGGCCTTGTCCTTGGGCAGGAAGTAGGCCTCTATGCCGTAGTTGAGCCGATAGTTGCCGCCGGTGCCGGTGATCCGGCCGCGGATAAAGGTGCCGGAGTCGGGCCTGTCCTTCTGCAGACCGACGGCGATATGGTAGTCACCTTCCTTTTCCAGGCGTACATAGGCCACTTCGCCCCGCCTGAAACTGTCCCGGCTCAGGGCCTTGTCGACAGCGGATATGCGGTACCTGAGCCTGACGTAGTTGCCCCGGAACAGGCTGCGGGGATCCAGGGGAACCGTTTCCAGCTTGACGGGCTTGCCGTACCAGAGCGGCCACACCGAGCCCAGGTATTCGCCGGCCAGCACCGCCATCTGCAGGGCAATGGCCAGGGCCAGGCCGATGGCCACGAAGGGCCGGTTGGCGGGTGTCCAGCTCCTGATCACCTCAATCATGGCTTGCCTCCCCGTGCAGGTGGAACCGCCAGTAGCGGGCGGCACCGAACATCACCAGGGCCGCCACCAGGAACAAGACGGCGCCGCCGATGTAGTCGCCGATCAAGTCGACATAGCGCAGCAGGGCCGTCAGCAGCAGCACCAGCACGCCCGTATAGAAGAAGTGGGTAATGGCCTCGTCGATGCCGCGGCGGATCAGCCCGATGCCCACGGCCACCAGCATCAGATTGGTGGCCACGGCCAGCCAGAGGTCGCTGTCCTTGACCAAGGTGTTGCACAGTACCGCCAGGACCCAGTAGAGGGTGATGGCCGGCAGCGACACCAGGGGGCCCTTGCGCCTGGCCAGCGCGTACCCGGCCAGGCCGCCCAGGGCCGGCAGCAGCGCCGTTGCCGGCCCCAGCAGCTCATAACCTTCGGACAGGCCACGCCAGACGTCGTCGAAGCTCAGTACCAGCAGGGTCAGGATCAGGCCCCGCAGCAGCCACAGCTGCAGCAGCTGGCCATAGGCCTGGATGTTGTGGTCGGTGCTGGCAAGCAGCCGCCTCGACCAGCCGGCCAGGATCAGCCCCAGGCCTATGGTGGCCGCCAGCTGTTCGGCGCCGCCATCGAAGCGGTACCAGCCACCCGCCGTCCAGGCCAGCAGGTAGTTGAGCCAGACGGCCAGACCGGCCAGGCCAAACAGGAACAGCAGGGCCGAAGACTTGCGCTCCCAGGCCAGCCATAAGGCGGCCAGGGCGAAAAGGGGATAGCCGTAGGGGAAGGATCCCGTGCCGGCTTCCACGAACATCCAGGTGGTGGCCAGGGCCAGGCAGAGCAGGCCGATAAGCCGGCTCTGGGTGATCAGGGCCACCGGCAGTACGCCCAGTGCCCAGTAGAAGATGCCGTCCGGGAAATGCTCGCCCAGGTGGTAGATCTGGGCGATGAGCATGATGGCGGCGCCGTAGCAAAGGGAGCCCAGGAAGAGCCACAGTACCCCGGCCCGGTAGCGCTGCCGCAACAGCAGCCGCAGTCCCAGCAGGTTGACCGCCAGGGTCAGGCCGATCAGGCCCAGCATCCGCGTCAGCCTCGGGATCTGCTCCCAGTTGTGGGACAGGACCAGGATCAGCGCCAGGCCCACGAAGAGGGCGGCCAGGGCGGTGAGCACGTAATAGCCGAAGGTGCCGGCTCGGGCATCTTCGGGGCTGGCGCCATACCGGGCCAGTATGGCCTCTGCCTGGGCCGGCTGGATGAGCCCGTCCCGGGCCCATTCCATGACCTCCCTGGCCATGTCCTTCTTGAACAGTCTGAACAGTCGCATGTCCCTATTTCCCGTTGGCGCCGGCGGCTCCTTGCTGACCACGTTTCTGGACTATAGCCAATCCCTGAGTGGGGGCGGCCAGCTGGAACGCGTCGTCAACGAAGCGTTCCAGCCTTGCCTCTGCTCAGGTAGTGCCGGACAGCAGCAGCCAGCTCCAATACACCGCAATGGCTAGTTGTACCGCAAAGGCGCCGAAGCGCAGATAGATGGCAGCCAGGTTGCCAGAGAGCAGGTGGAAGCCGGACTGGCAGAGCCGGGCGCCAAGAAACGTGAAGGCCAGGGGATCGGTGAGGTCGGCCCGTTCCGTGACCAGGGCCACCAGCATCAGCCCGCCAAAGAGGGGCAGGCCTTCGATGCAGTTGGCATGGGCCCGGGTCAGTCGCTGCATAAAGGGCGACAGGTTGGCGTTATCGGGACGGAACTCGTTGGCCTTCATCTTGCCGATGAGGATAAGCCGGGTCCGCAGCGCTTCCATGAGGATCAGCAGGAGCAGGGACCAGGCGATAAAACCCAGCAGGGCGGTGGCGGTAGGCGAGTACATGGGCGGGTTCCCCTGTGACGGCGTGAGCAGCCAGGCCGTTCAGATCCCGACCGGGCCCGAGGTGAGCCGGGTCAGCTCGTCGTTCACATCGAAGATCCTGGCCTGTACCTCTGGCACGCCCAGGGCCTTGAGCCTGGCGGTATGCTTTTCAAGATAGGCCCTGGCGGCGGCCTCGTCCTCGAACAGGTAGATGCCACCGGCCTCCTGCTCGCCTTCGTTCTGGGTCCAGATCTTCCAGAGAAAACCGGGCTCGTCCCTGATGGACTCGGCCAGCCCGGTCAGCTGTTCGGTCATCTCCTTGCCGAAGGGGCCGGGGTAGGGGAAGTGGATCTGCAGCAGCTTGGTCATGGAAAATCCTTCCTTGAGTCAACGAGTAGGTGATGTCATTGGACGCGGTGCCTTGTCGGCACCAGGCGATATGGCCTCTCTGGCAATCTTCCTGGCGCGATGGCGATCACGGCTGGCCGGTTTCGGGGGCTGCCGTATTCTGGCTTTTCTCTTCTGCTGGTTTCGTGACCTCCGCCGGCGGCATCTCACCGGTGGCATTGTTGCCCTTGTCCTCAGTGGCGCCTTCGGGTCCGCTGTTCGTTTCAAGGGAGTCCAGCGGCACCAGGCTGGCCACGTTGTCGTGGGGCAGCATCAGCACCTGTTGGCCGTCGTAGAGCCAGAGGTAACGGCTGGTGGCGGTCACCAGCTGCACCTTGGGCAGGGTCAGCTGCTGTTCCGCTGCCGCCATGGGGTAGATGGCAGTGATCCGGTAATGGGGCGTTTCGCCCCTTTTGATGGCAGAGGCCCGGCTCAGCGCCGATAAGTCCGAAGATACATTGGTATAGATAATGCCCACCAATGCCAGCACCAGCAGGGGGCTGATACGGAAGAAAGGCTTGTTGTACTTGTCGCTGGCGCGGGCATAGCGGGGAAATCGGCTTCTCAGGGCAATTTCCAGCCGAAGCAGCAGGTAAATAAAGGCAAGACCACAGGCCACGTAGATAAAGGCCTTGGGCTCGTGTATTGCGCCCAGGATAAAGTCCAGCAACTCCAGGTGGGTGAGGGCATCGACATGGAAGGCGTTCAGCAGGTTGATGGTGTGAAAAAGCCCCACCACACTGGCACAGAGGTAAAGGAAGGAGGCGGCCAGGGTCGGGTGCTGGTGGCCAAAGCGCAGCAACGCCCTGAACTGGGACTGGAAATGGGCAACATAGTCTTCGGAATTGGTGATGGTGTCCGGCAGGGCTTGGCTCATGGTCCTTCTTTGTCCAGCTGTCCTTTGCCGTCAAAGCCTACTGGCTTTTCAACAGAAAAAACAGCCAAAAGAAGCGGTTAGCCGTGGCGCAGAGTGGTCGCCCGGGCCGGCCCACAAGCAAAGGCACCGGCCAGGGTCGCCAGCCGGCGCTCAGCTTTCCACCAGCACCTCGAAGCCGCCAAAGATAAGGCGCTTGCCGTCGAAGGGCATCTCTTCTGGCTGCATGCGCGGGTCCGCCATCAGCTTCTCCATGTTGGCGTTGCGCACCTCCCGGGACGGCCAGAGGATCCAGGAGAACACCACCGTCTCGTCCGCTTGGCATTTCACCGCCATGGGGAAGGAGGTGATCTCGCCCTGTGGCACGTCGTCGCCCCAGCATTCCACCAGCTTGAGGGCGCCGTACTCCTTGAAGATGGCCGCCCAGGACTGGGCATGCTGGCGATAGACTTCCTTGTTGGCCGTGGGCACGGCCAATACGAATCCGTCGATATAGGACATGGGCATGATCTCTTATTGTGAGTGGCCCTTAAGGCTTAGCCCATGTCCCTTTACTTTTCCCGCTCATGGGCCCTGGCCAGGATAAAGAGATCGGTGCCCGGCTGGCCCTGCTCGACCGGGAAGGCCTGGCGCCACAGGTCCAGTACGTCGAAGCCGTTATCGGTCAGGGCCCGGCTCAGGTGCTCGCCCTGGTGGTAGTGGATATAGACCCGGTCGCCGTCGCCGTTGCTCTGGAAGCCGGAACGGCGGTCGTCGTCTTCCATGGTGCTGAGGTAGAGCAGGCCGCCCGGTGCCAGCAGGTCCTTGGCATCATTGATAAGCCGTTCGGCGTCCGGCTTGGACAGGTAGGGCAGGCAGAAACCGCAGAAGATGGCGTCAAAGGGACCGGGCAGGGCGGCGATGTCACGACAGTCCATGACCAGGAACTCGGCCTCCGGGTTGTTGGCCCTGGCCAGCGCTACCATGGCCGGGGCCAGATCCAGGCCGGTGATCCTCAGGCCGGGGCGCCTGTCCAGCAGGTAGCGGCTGACGTTACCGGGACCGCAGCCCGGCTCCAGGATCCGGGCCTCGGCGCTTGGCAACAGGGCAAGGAAGGCGTCGTAGCTGTCGTGGTAGCAGTCCCAGTCCATGTACTTCTGCTGGTATTTTTCCGCCAGCTTGTCGAAGGTCGCCGCCGTTATGCCGTACTTTTCCAACGCCGTTTTCCTTTTTTTTCAATATGTTGACCAACGGCCTGTCTAGTGCCGATGGATCCTGGCTACAACGCCCGGCTCAGCCTTCCAGGGTACGGCGGTGGCCATGGGCCCAGTGGCCCGCCTCGGCGAAACCGGGCAGGGCCTGGACCCTGGCAAGGGTGGCGGCCAGCAGCTCGTCATCATCCTGGGCGAGATCGATCTCGAACCGGCACGGCTGGCTGACATACCAGGGGGTCGGCGTATAAATCTCCAGGTGATTGCCTTCCGGGTCCTTGAAATAGATGGACCAGGCGGTGCCGTGGGAGACGGTGCGCAGGGGGTAATTGCCGGCCGCCAGGCTTTGGTGGAACACCCGTAGCTGGCCGAGATTGTCGACCCGGAACGCGATATGGTCCAGCGGGCCGTCGCTAGCCTGCGTCGCCGTCTTTGGGCTGAAGACGATCTGGTGGTGCTCGTCCGGGTGCCGGCTCAGGAACACCATGTCGTTACCCCTGTCCGTGACCACGAAACCCAGGAACTGCGTATAGAAGCTTTCCATGACATCGGCATCGGTCACGAACAGTTCTATATGGCCAAGGCGGAGATGGGGAAAGGTGCTTGGGGCATGTTGGGTCATGGTGTTCGTCCTCTCATCGGGCGGTTACGGCGTTGGCGAACAGAATAGGTTCCTTGATTGATGTTGACAATGAGGTAAGATTCAAACTCATTGGATAATAAATGTTGACAGTGAATGGCGCTTTCCTTTGAGCAACTGAAGAACATGGTGGTTTTTTCGACCGTGGTCAGGGCCGGCAGCTTCGCCGAGGCGGCGAGGCAACTGAAACTGTCCCGGGCCGTGGTCAGTTATCACGTCAAGCGATTGGAAGCGCAGCTGTCGGTACGGCTGCTCAACAGAACCACCCGCTCCCTCAGCCTCACCGAGGTGGGTGAGCAGTTCTACGAAAGCTGTCAGCGTATCGCCGATGAGGCCAACCTGGCCCAGTTGCGCCTGGAACAGCTGCGTGACGAACCCCGGGGTCATGTGCGGATCTCGGCACCCACCCACCTGGGCAGCGACTTCATCGTCCCGGCGTTGAGCGAGTTCCGGCGCCTCTATCCTAAGATCAGCATCGACCTGACCCTGTCTGACGAGTTGGTGGATGTGGTCGAGCAGGGTATCGATCTGGCCATTCGCGGCACCCAGGAAAAGCTCCAGGACTCCAGCCTGATCGCCACCAGATTGACGGAGATCCGGGCCGTACTTTGTGCCTCACCGGCCTACCTGGCCCGGCAGGGCCAGCCGGAAAGGCCGGAGGCGCTGGCCGATCACCAGTGGGTGCTCTACAAGCGCACCCCGCCGCTCCTGATCCTGACCAAGGGTGACACCAGGGTAGCCGTCAGGATGACCGGCATGGTGGAAACCAACAATGCCGCCGCCAGGACCGCCTTCGTGCTGGCCGGGGACGGCATTGGCCGCCTGCCCGAATTTGTGGCAAGAGATGGGTTGGCGACCGGCGAGCTGGTGCAGCTGTTCCCCGACTACCAGCTACCCAGCATCAAGGTCTACGCCGTCTACGGGCCGGGCGCCACCCAGTCCGGCAAGATGGGTGCCCTGGTCGACTTCCTCAAGCAGCATTTCGGTACCCGCTATCCGTGGATCTAGTCCGGCATTCAGCGACACTCATTGCTCGCTTAACAGCAGCTGCCAGTAGCCCACGTCTATCCAGCGGTCGAACTTGCGCCCCACCTGCTGGAAGTGGGCGACCTGGCTCAGGCCAAGTTTTTCGTGCAGGGCGACGCTGGCCGGGTTGGGCAGGGCGATGCCGGCCATTACCGCGTGAACCTGGCCCGCTGCAAGCACCTTGAACAGCGCCCGGTAGAGGCGGGTGCCCAGGCCCCGGCCGCCGGCGCTTGGGGCCAGGTAGACGGTGATTTCCACCGAATGGCGGTAGGCGGCGCGGGCCTTCCAGGGGCTGGCATAGGCGTAGCCGAGCACCTGGCCCCGTTCATCTTCCGCCACCAGCCAGGGCAGGCCTTGGGACCGCACCTGTTCGATGCGCCCGGCCATGTCGTCATCGGCGACCGGCGCCTCTTCGAAGGTGGCGATGCTGTCCACGACATAGTGGTTGTAGATGGCGGCGATGGCTGTGGCATCAGGTGGGGTTGCGGTGCGGATCCTGGTCATGCTCAGGGGGTAAACCATTTCAGCGCTTCGCCCTGGTGTTGTTGGATGAAGTCGTGCTTGTAGGCCTGGTAGGCCTTGATGTCGTGGCCGCAGGCGGCAACGGCCTCCCGCTTCAGGGCCGCGTACCGGTCCCGTTTTTCCGGGAAGGCGCGCAGGTAGTCGCGAAAGGCCAGGTGCCGCAGCACATGCTCATCGCCACGTACAAAGGCGTGAAGCTGGTGGCTGCGCAGGTTACCGCCCTTCTGGAAGTAGCGCCGGCCCGGTATGCCGTTTTCGCCCCTGGCCCGGTAGCCCAGGGCCGCCATTGCCGGGCCGAGGCTATCCAGGGCTGCCAGCTCGGTGACCTCCAGCAGGATATCGATGACCGGCTTGGCCGCAAGCCCCTCAACCGAGGTGCTGCCGATATGGTGGGCGGCAAGCAGGACGTCGCCCAGCGCCGCCTGCAGCTGCTCCGCCTCCTGGGCGAAGGCCCTGGCCCACTGCGGGCGGTAGTCCACCAGCACCAACTTTCTTTCCTGCATGGTTTTTTCCTGATCAAGGGGCCTGCTCGCCTTCGGCCGGCGTGAGCCGGGCCAAGGCCGTCCAAAAGGCCGTTAGCATAGTGTTAAAGCACTTTTGCAACAAGGCGCTAACAAGCAAGAGCCGTCCCGGAGCGGCGGTGCTGGTCAGCCCGGCGGCGTAAACCAGTGCGGCAGGGTGCGGGCCAGGGCGCGGGCCATGCGCCTGGTGTGGGAGCCTGGCCAGTAGAGGCGGTGGCAGCCGGGGCAGTACAGCAGCTCGTCGCCGTATTGGCGGCTGGACAGGGGTGCCAGGCGGTCGATCTCCTCCGCACTGGCGGCCCTGAGCCGGCCGTTGCAGAGCAGGCAGCGGCGGAACAGGGCGTCCGGCCTGGGGAGTTGGCAGGCGTCTATCACCTCGCGAAGCTGCTGCAGGGGCTTCTGGCTTTGGATGAGCAGGGATCTGTGGGGGCGCAGCTCGTTGACCAGTGCCCTGTCCCGGGTCAGCAGCCAGCGCTCTTCGCGGTCGGCGATGGCGACCAGTTCCGGATCGGGCTTTTCCGGGTGGTAGAGGGTGTCGTAGTCCAGCACCCTCAGCCAGCGGGCCAGGCGGCCGAGCATGGCGTCGGCCAGGAAACGGGGTTTGGGGCTCATAACCCCAGTTTAGCCCTGGCCCCTAGAGGGTTATGGCGAAGTAGCGCAGCTGCTCCTCGTCCTGGGGCAGGCGGATCAGGCCCTCGTCGGTCATGCCCAGGCGTGACAGCAGCCGGGCCGAGGCGTCGTTGTGCCGGCTGGTGATGGCCACCAGGCGTTCGAGGCCAAGCTCCCTGGCATGGTCCAGGGTCGCCTGGGCGGCCTCCAGGGCATAGCCCCGGCCCCAGTAGGCGGATGAGAGAGCATAACCGATGTCCACGTCGGCCAGGCCGTCGCGCTTGATAAGGCCACAGAGGCCGACCGGGGTGGCGCTGTCCTTCAGCTCCACCAGGTAGAGGCCAAAGCCGTGCTCCCGGTACAGGGCCAGGGGGCCCTTCTCCATGTAGCCCCTGGCGCCATCCAGGTCGTGCACCTGCTTGTCGCCGATGTTGGCAAGCCAGCCCGGTTCATTGACCAGCTCGAGGATGTAGGGGGCATCGGCCAGGATCAGGTGACGCAGCCGCAGCCTGGGGGTTTCCAGGGGCAGCATGGCCTAGCCGGTCTCGTATTCGGCGATGATGGTGGTGGCCGCCACCGACGGGGCAAAGTGCCTGGCCTTGGCGGCCAGGTAGCCGGGATCGGCGAAGAAGTCATCCTTCGCCTGGCGGCTCGGGAAGCGGATGGTGAACACCCTGTTGATGGCGGCGGTGGTTTCCGTCTTGAGCACCTCGGCCACCTTGAAGTCGTAGCCAAAGCTGCCGCCACAGCCTACCAGCAGGGGTGTCATTGCGTCGCGGTAGGCCTGGTATTGGCCATCGTCCCTGACATCCAGGGCCACCAGGATCTCGTGGGCCATGTCGATTCCTTCGGTTGTGGTAACGCCTTACCTTACCCCTGGAAGAGTCCGCCGTCTCGGCGGCTCATGGCCGAAAAGGGGCGCCTGGTCGCCCGGCTAAGCCATCAGGGCAGGTTGCGGTTCAGCTCGTCCAGCCAGGCCGCCGCGCTGGCATCGCTGGGTGCCCGCCAGTCGCCCCTTGGCGACAGCGACAACGTGCCCACCTTGGGGGCGTTGGCCAGGGCCGAGCGCTTGAACTGGCTGTGCTGGAAGAAGCGTTCCAGCAGCAGCGCCAGCCAGGCCTTGATGGTGGCCAGATCATACTGGTGCCGCTCATCCTCGGGGATGTCCGGGGGCCAGTCGCCCCTGGTGGCATCGCCCCAGGCCTGCCAGGCCAGGTAGGCCACCTTGGAGGGCCTGAAGCCGTAGCGGCAAAGATAGAAGAGGTGGAAATCCTGGAGTTCATAGGGGCCGATCAGCTTCTCGGCCTGTTGCTGGCCCTGGATGAGCTCCGGCGAACAGGGGGTGTCCAGCACCGCCTGCAGGGCCCTGGCCGTGTCCTTATCGAAACCACCGCTCTTGATGGCCCAGCGGATCAGGTGGCGAATGAGGGTCTTGGGCACGGCGGCGTTGAGGTGGTAATGGGCCATGTGATCGCCCACCCCGTAGGTGCTGTAGCCCAGGGCCAGCTCGGAGAGATCGCTGGTGCCGAGCACCAGGGCCCGGTGGAAGTTGGCGGCGCGAAACAAAAAGGCGCTGCGCTCGCCGGCCTGGACGTTCTCGTAGGTGCTGTCGTATTGCGCCTGGCCGCGCCCGGCCGGGTGATCCAGGGCCTGGAGCATGGCCCTGGCGGCGGGGCAGATGTCGTGTTCGTGCGCCGTCACCCCGAAGCCCTTCATCAGCGCCCTGGCATTGGCCAGGGTCCGCTTGCTGGTGCCGAAGCCGGGCAGGGTGTAGGCCAGCAGGTGGCTGCGCGGCAGCCGCAACCTGTCCAGGGCCTTGGTGCCGACCAGCAGCGCCTGGGTGGAATCGAGGCCGCCGGAGAGCCCCAGCACCAGCTTGTGGATGCCGCTGGCCTGCATCCGCTGCACCAGGCCCTGGACCTGGATCTGGTAGGCCTCGCGGCAGCGCTCGTCGAGGCTGGCCTGATCGGCGGGTACGAAGGGAAAGCGTGCCAGCTTACGCGCCAGGGCCACCCTGGCCCGGGGCGGCTCGAAGCGGAAATGGACGCGGCGAAGGGCCTGGAGCCTGTCCCCCTGGGCCAGGGCGCAGTCGTTGAAGCTGGTGGTGAGGCTGCGATCGGCGCTCAGCCGCTCCAGGTCGATATCGGCGGTGATCAGCTGGTCATCGCCCAGGAAACGTTGGCTTTCTGCCAGCAACTCCCCGTTCTCGTAGACCAGGGCATGGCCGTCCCAGGCCAGATCGGTGCTGGACTCGCCATGACCGGCCGCGGCGTAGAGGTAGGCGGCCAGGCACTTGGCGGACTGGCCGGCGCAGAGCCGGCGGCGATAGTCGGCCTTGCCGATGGTGATGTTGCTGGCGGAGAGGTTGGCCAGCAGGGTGGCCCCGGCCAGGGCGGCCGTGGTGCTGGGGGGCAGGGGGACCCAGAGATCCTCGCAGATCTCCACGAACAGGCGCAATTCGGGGAGGTTGCTTGCTTCAAAGAGCAGATCGCTGCCGAAGGGCGCCACGGTGCCGGCCAGGGCGATGTCGCCCCGGGGAGCCAGGGCCGCCGGGCAGAACTGGCGCTTTTCGTAGAACTCCCGGTAGTTGGGCAGGTAGCTCTTGGGGACCACCCCCAGGATACGGCCCCGGTAGATCACCAGGGCGCAGTTGAACAGCCGGCCCTGGTGCCTGAGCGGGGCACCGATTATGAGCAGCAGCCCCAGGGGCTGGCTGCCGGCAACGACGGTGGTGACGGCCTCCTGGACCGCCTCGAGCAGGGCATCCTGGAAGAAGAGATCGTCGTTGCTGTAGCCGGACAGGCCCAGCTCCGGAAAGAGCGCCAGGCCCGCCTGCCGCGCGGCCGCCTGCTTTGCCAGGGCCAGGGTCGCTTCGGCATTGGCCTTGGGATCGGCCAAGGCCACCCTGGGTACGCAGCAGGCGACCCGGAACAGGCCATGGCGGTAGAGGGAATCGAAGGGCAGGACCAAGGTGCTCTCCCAAGAGCCATCTCCTGCCGAGTGTAGCCCAGGGGACGGCCGAGATGCCGTCCTTATCCTCCCGGGGCAAGGAAGAGGCCCATATGGCCATCGGTGAAGCTGTGGTTGGCATAGGGCCCGGCGAAGATATGCACCCTGGGACCGGCGCAGCCGGCCAGCAGCAGGCCTAGCAGCAGGGCCAGTCGCATCACTGCCGCCGCTCCTGCCGCTCCTGCCGTTCCTGCTCCATAGCCAGGATCTGGGCCAGCTCTTCCCCGCTCAGCTCACCATAGGGCCTGGGGTAGGGCCAGCCGTAGCCCCAGCGAAAGGGCGTGGGCCAAAGCGGCGAGCCGCCCACCCGCACCCCGGCCAGCATCAGCAGGGCGATCTGCGGTTCGCCGACCTGCTCCACGCAGCTCTTCAGGGCCAGATCGGCCTCCAGCCGCTGCCGGTAGCTGCCGCCTTGCCAGTAGGCGCGATCATGGGCGGTGCAGCAGGCCAGCCAGAGCTGTTGCTGCGCCAGGGTGCCGTCGGGGAAGGCGCTGCAGCCGTCGCTGGTAAAGCGCTTGAGTTTGGCTGCGGCCGGGGCGCTGAACAGCAGGGCCAGCAGCAACGCCAGGACGATACGCAGTGTCATGGGCTCCTTACTCCAGGCGCTAGCGGTAGAACACCGCCAGCCAGATGGTGGTTTGGTCTGGTTCGGTCCAGCTGACCCTGTGCCTGCTGTGGGCCGGGATGTCGAGGTGATCGCCCCGTTCCAGTCGCACCCTGCGGCCATCTTCGAATTCCAGCTCGCCGGCCCCCGCCAGCACCAGCACCCACTCATGCTCGTCCTGGTCGTACCAACCTTCGGCGGGCGAGCTGTGGCCGTGGGAGAGGATCCGCTCGATGCGGATATGGTCCGCCTTGAGGAGTTCATCAAAGCGCTCTTCGTCCAGTTGCGTTGGCAACGCAGAAAACAGGTTCTTCACCTTGGAGCTTCCTTGTTTAAAACCAGCGGAGGCCCGGATAAGGCGCTTCTTTCAGGGCCGCCAGGCGGCTTTGCAGGCAGCCCAGGTGGATCTCCAGCTTGTGGCCGTCCGGATCCAGTATGTAGAGGGACTCGCCCTCGCTGCGATTGGGCTGCCAGTGCCGGATCCCGTTCGCCGCCAGGCGTTCGGCCAGGGCTTCGAAATTCCCGGCGTCGACACTGAAGGCGATATGGCTGTAGTCGTCGCTCGGGCGGCTCTCGCCCAGGCTCAGGCACAGCCAGAGCGGGCCGGCGCTGAGGTAGGCGCCCCCGTGCCAGCGCACCTGGGGCGTCATGCCCAGCAGCGTCACGTAGAAATCCAGCGACCTGTCCAGCTCCCGGACCTGCAGGGTGAGGTGGTTGAGGCCGGTGACCATCAGCGGCCCCCGGCCAGGTCGATGAAGGTGCCGGTGGCGTAGCTGGCCTCGTCGCTCAGCAGCCAGGCGATGGCGGCGGCCACTTCCTCCGGCTCGCCACCCCGCTTCATGGGAATGCGGTCCTTCAGGCGCTCGACCCGGCCAGGCTCGCCGCCGTCGGCGTGGATGTCGGTATGGATGCAGCCGGGGCGCACGGCATTGACGCGCACGCCCTGGTCCGCCATTTCCAGCGACAGGCCCCGGGTCAGGGCATCCACGGCGGCCTTGGCGGCGGCGTAGTCCACGTACTCGCCCGGGGCGCCGGTGTAGGACGCCGCCGACGAGACGTTGACGATGGCGCCGCCCCGGCCGCCCCTGTCCCTGGCCATGCGCCGCACCGCCTCCCGGCAGCAGAGGAACTGGCTGAGGGCGTTGTCGCCGAACATGCGGCTGATACGCTCGCCACTCATGTCCGCGAGCCGGGTTTGGGGCTGGAGCCGGCCGGCATTGTTGACCAGGGCGGCAAGGGGGCCCAGCTCCCGGTCGAGGGTGTCGAACAGCCCGATCACCTCGGCCTCCACCGAGACGTCGGCCTGCACGGCGATGACCTTGGTACCCTGGCCGGAGAGTTCTGCCAGCAGGGCCTCGGCGGCGGCGTGGTTGTGGCGGTAGTTGATGCACAGGGCATAGCCGCGCTTTGCCAGCAGCCGGGCGGTGGCGGCACCTATGCCGCGTGTGCCGCCGGTGATCAGGGCTGTCCGGCTCATGGCGCCACCGCGCGCAGGGGGCGCAGCGACCAGGAGACGTGGTTCCTGTTGGCGATAAAGAGGCGATACATGCTGACTCCTTTTCTTGATGGGGCCAAGGCGGCCGCCTTTCTTACTGCGGCGCCCTGATCAGCTCGCCGTCCTTCATGACCAGGCTGACCTTCTCCATCAGCGTGATGTTCTCCAGGGGGTTGCCGGGCACGGCGATGACATCGGCCAGGGCCCCGGCCTTGAGGCTGCCGAGGTCGTCCCGGCCCAGCACCCTGGCCGGGTGCCAGGTGGCGCTCTGCAGGGCCTCGGCCGGGCTCAGGCCAAAGGTGACCATGCGCGACAGCTGCTTCATGTTGTCGCCATGGGGGTAGACGGCGGCGTCGGTGCCGAACAGCATGGGCACCCCGGCCTGGGCGGCGCGGTGGAAGCTGTCGCGCTGCTGCTGGCCGGTGTGCTTTTCCTTGTCGATGCTCTCGGGCAGCATGCCGGCCTTGATGCCTTCGGCGAGGATGTACTCGGTGTCGTAGATGTCCATGGACAGATAGGTGCCGTTGGCCTTGGCCAGGCGGATGGCCTCGCCGTCCAGGAAGCTGGCGTGCTCTATGGTGTCGACGCCGGCGCGGATGGCGGCCTTGATGCCGCCGGTGCCGTGGGCATGGGCGGCGACGCTCAGGCCGCGCCGGTGGGCTTCGGCCACGGCGGCAGCCATTTCCTCCTCGGTGAGCTGCTGCACGCCCACCTTGGTGCCCTTGGACAGCACGCCGCCGGTGGCGCAGAGCTTGATGACGTCGGCGCCGTACTTGATGTTCTCCCGCACCCTGGCACGAACCGCCCAGGGGCCGTCGGCGGTGCCCTGGCCACTGGCCCTGTATTCGGGGGCCAGCAGGTTGTTGTCACAATGGCCGCCGGTGATGCCGATGGCGGGGCCCGAGGCGAAGATGCGCGGCCCCGGCACGTCGCCGGCGGCGATGGCGTCGCGCAGGGCGATGTCGGCATAACCGCCGGCACCCAGGTTGCGTACCGTGGTGATGCCGGCGTCCAGGGTGCGGCGGGCGTTTTTGGCGCCGATCAGCGCCTGGCGCGGCACCGACAGGCCCAGCCTACGGTAGCCGTGCAGGTTCTCCGACAGGGTCAGGTGCACGTGCATGTCGATGAGACCGGGCAGCAGGGTATGGCCGCTGAGGTCGAGGCGCCGGCTGCCTTCGGGCCTTGGCAGCTCGCTGCCCACGGCGCTGATGCGGTTGCCGTCGACGATGAGGGTGGCGGGGCTGACGAGCTCGCCGCTCTCGCTGTTGAAGTAATGGTCGGCGGTGATGTACCAGCTTTGGGCCAGGGCCGGGGTGGCGGTCAGGCCGAGGGAGAGCAGCAGCGTCTTCATGGCGGTCCTTGGAGAATGCTTTTTCCCAAGAGTGCCACGGAAGTCGTTGGCTTTTAACCGCTTTTTAACGCAGAAGGGGGCAGGCGGCCAAGGCCGCCTGCCCGGGTCGGTCTCATTGCTCCTTGATGCGCACCATGATGTGGGCGTAGGGGGTGCCCTTCCACATCACGTACACGGGCTCGGACGGATCCGTGGGCAGGCCTTCCAGCAGGGCCGGATCCGGCACCAGGATCATCAGGTGCGGCCCTTCCTTGATCCAGTCGTTGTCCGGCGTCGGGGCCGTGGCGAAGGGATCGATGTTGCTGACCCCGGGGGCCTCGCCCTCGCCGGCCAGCATGTAGGAAAAGGCGATGCCGTCCACGCTGAGGGGGCCCTTCTTCATGTAGGCCTCGAACAGCTTGTCCCAGCCGGGCATGTTGCACATGGGGCCTGAGTTCTTGTCGCCGGGATAGCAAACCCAGCCGTTGCTGCCTTGGCGCAGCACCTTGCCGTCCATGGTCTTGATGGTGGCCTTGGCGGTCACCGAGGCAGGGGCGGCGCTTTCGGCGCTCTTGATGAGGCCGGCGTCGTCACCGGCCAGGGCGGGCAGGGCCAGGGCACAGAGCAACGCCGTGATGGGCTTGGTGGTCATGTCTTTCTCCTTGATGCCAGGGGCTGTATCAAGGGGGAGTGTAGACCCTGCTGGGATTGCTGCCCGTCAGTCCCCAGGCACCGGCTCCGCCGCCATGGCCGGGGAGGCGGGCCTTTTCTCGATGAAGGTGGCCTTGACCCGTTTCGACACCAGCATGTAGGGCACCCAGACCAGGCAGGCGAACAGGGAGCGGGCAAACTCCTTGGCGGTATCGGCATCGAACATGGGCTCTTGTGGGAACAGCTGGGTGACCAGCCAGGCGTCCAGGGGGATGAACACCAGGGCGGTCAGGTTGAGGGCGATGTAGAGCCGGGGGAAGCGGTGGTGCCTGGCGAAGAAGAGGTAGATGAGACAACAGGAGGCCAGCAGCATTGCCGTGTTGAACAGGATCTCGCCGATAAGCAGGGCACCGAAATAGGGCGTGTAATAGTCCGAGCCCGGGGTGGTCAGGGCCGCCCAGGTGCCGTCCTGAAACAGCGGCAGGTAAAGGGGCAGGTAAACCACCAGCAGCCGAATGGGCGTGATCACCACGCCGATGCCGACCAGGATCAGCCAGCCGCCCAGTCCCTTGAGTTCCTTTTTGTCCGTCATGCCAATGTCCTTTTGTTGTGGGTTTAGGCCGGGCGCTGCAGGCCGTAATGGGCGTGGTCGAGCACCTGGCCGTTGATGATCTCGGCCCGGGTGAGGATCCCCTCCAGGTTCATGCCCAGGCGCTCCAGCAGGGCCCGGCTGGCGCCGTTGCCGGTGGCGGCCCTGGCTTCCACCTTCTCCATGCCGAGCCGGTTGAAGGCGTGGTCGATAAGGGCCCGGCAGACCCGGGTCATGATGCCTAGGCCCTGGTGGCTGGCGGCCAGCCAGTAGCCGATCTCCAGTTTCTTCAGGCCCGGGTTGATGTTGACGTAGGCGGCGTTGCCGACCAGCTCGCCGCGGTAGATCACGCCGCAGACCAGGCGCTTGCCGTCGGCATGGTCGTGCAGGCAGCCCTTGATGAAGGCCAGGAAGTCGTCCTCGCTGCGGACATGGGGCGGCCAGCTCAGCCACCTGGCCAGGTGATCGTAGTTTTCCCTGGCCAGCTCGACATAGCGGGGGGCAAAGGACGGCTGCACCAGGGCCAGCTCCAGCTCGTCGTCGATCTTCAGTGTGAACATGCTTTCTCCCTGGCTCAGGCCTGCTTGAGGGCGTCCAGGCCGGGGGCGGCCATGGACGGCAGGAATTCCGTGATCTGATAATCGGCGATGCCTTCCCGGTGGAAGGGATCCTGCTCGATGAGCGCCTCGACCTGGTCCCGGCCGGCGGCCGTGGCCAGGATCACGCCGCCGGTGCGCGGCTCCTTGCGCCCGGACAGCAGGAAGTGACCGGCGGCATAGCCGGCCTTGAGGTACTGGCGGTGCTCCTCGACGAAGCGGTCCACCTCCGACAGGGGTTTGCGGTAACTCAGGGTGACGATAAACATGGGCGTTTCCCAAAAGCGTAGAAAAAGTCGGTTCAGCCTTGGCTGGTGTGTTTGTTGTAGTGCAAGGCCCTGGGCAGTTCTATTTGTGCTTTTCGATGGCAGCGCGGATGGCGTCCAGCTGCGCCTCGCACTGTTGGCGGCGCTCCCCGACCATGTCTTCGCAGCGTCCGGAGGGCTTCTCGGTCCGGGCGATGCCCTGGGCAACGGCCGCGGCCGCGCAAAGGGCGCCCTCTTTGCAGGTGACGGTGTGATGGCGGCCATTGGAGCTGCAGCCGGCCAGGGCCAACAAGGCGATCAGGAGCAGCGCGGGTTTCATTTTTCTCTCCTCTGTGGCAACGGTTGCCCTGGCTTTCAGGGAGCAAGGGACGCTTCCTTGTTTGCCGCTGGCTTTTCATTATTGGAAGGTTTCGCGAAATTCCTCAGGAATGTCAACAGGATAGAAAGCACCCATAAAGGTGGACAGGATGACGGTGGCCACCAATACGCCAAGGGCCAGGGCGCCGTAACCCAGGGCATGGCGAGACACCAGGCTGAGGCGCTTGCGCAGCAGCCAGTGCAGGGCGCAGCCGATATGGGTAAAGAGGGCCAGCACCGCCAGGAAATAGTAGGGCAGGAAGAAGGCCGTATAGGGCTGGATGTTGAGCCCCGCCGCCGCATAGTAGAAGTTGGTATCCAGCCCCAATCCCAGGCGGCCGTAGAGCACGGCGGTCACATGCACCAGCAGGAAGAAGGCCAGGTAGGCGCCCGACAGGGCCTGGGCCCGCTCGAAGAAGCCGCGGCGCTGGCCCCGGCGCTTGTATATGAAATAGAGGCCGGAGCCTGCCTGGAAGCCGACCAGGCCCAGCAGCAGGGGCTCTATCGCCTGGAAGCGGTAGATGGCCCGGTAGCCATCCATGAACGCCAGGTGGGCCTCGATGCCGGTCAGGGCCAGCAGGTGGTTAAGGAGGTGGACCAGCACATAGCTGGCCAGCAGCGCCGCCGAGCAGCGATGAAGGAAGTGAAGCATGCAGATGTCCCTCTCTGACATGGTGGCCGGCATGGCGCTTACCGGTGGCAGTATGGATGATGGCCGGTTGCGCCTCAAATTCCCGGCGAACCGACACCGCTCCGCCTGCTTGTGCCACCTGCTTGGCCAGGGCCGGGTTTGCCATCTGCAACTCGACAGCGGCTGGCGACTACCGGGGTCTGTCAGGCATAGGCGTCCAGGCTGGTGCCTTCCACCTCGGCCACCTGCCGGACGGCCGGTCGCCTGGCCATGGCCCTCAGGTAGCGGCCCAGGTGTTCGAACGACAGGGGCGGCCGCGTAAAGCCGCTGGCCCAATGGGACAGCATGAACAGGAAGAAGTCGCACAGGCTGGGCTGGCTCCCCAACAGGAAGTCTTTGCCGGCCAGCTCCCGGTCGATCAGCGCGAACATCTCGGTAACGCGCTGCTCCTGGGCCTGCTTGATGGCGTCGGCACCGTCCGTGGCCAGGGTGTGCCGGCCGGGGTAGAAATACAGCATCAGCTCCGGCTGGATGGCGGTGGTGAGGTAGAACAACCACTGGTAGAAGACCGGGCGCCGGGGATCGCCGACCTCCGGTACCAGATTGGCCTGGGGGTGGCGGTCGCACAAATGCAGGCAGATGGCCGCGCTCTCGAAAATGACCTGGTCGCCCTCGGCCAGGGTCGGGATCCGGCCGGTGGGGTTGAGCTTCAGGTAGTCCGGCGACTTCTGGGCCTCGGACTTGCGGTCGACCAGCACCAGCTCGTAGTCGGCGCCGATCTCCGCCAGCACCATGTGCGGCGTCCAGCTGGCGTTGCGGGGGTAGTAGAACAGCTTGTACATCTGAGTCTCCGTCATAAGCGGTCGCACCGGCGCAACGGTGCCTGGGCAGCGGCATAGATCCAGCAGGTACGGCCGGACTGGAGCCTGGCCGGGATCCGTTGGTAGTCGTCGACCTCGTAATCATCGGCGCGGGCAAGCTCTTCGTCGGTCAGCTCGAACACCGTGCCCTCGACAAAGTCCGACGCCTTGCCGGTGAACCTGAGGATCGGATGCACGTCCTTGCCGCTTTCCCGGAGCACCCTTTCATCGGTGATCCTGATCTTGTCGACCACATAATTGGGCAGCCGATCCTTGTCGCCGCTCAGCAGGCGGCCGAAGTTGGCAAGCTGGACGTCTTCCTGTTGCAAAGTCCCGTAGGAAAACAGCAGCGGCATATTGTCAGTACCTTTTCAGGAGAAAGTAGCGGTCGGGATGGCGTTGTTGATCAAATCAGTCTCTGGACGGCCCAACCCCCAAGGCCGCCAGGCCCTTAGCCGACCTGCTGGCGTTCGGGCATACCCAGTCCTATGACTTTGTTCATCACCTTCACCCCGGCCAGGGCTTCGGCAACCTGGCCGTTGTAGTCGCGCAGGCTCAGCTTTGGGCCAATCAGCTGCTTGTAGCGGGACATCGCCGTTTCTGCCAGGGAACGCCGGTGATAGCCACTGCGACTTTTCCATTCATCAAGGCGACCGGCCTTGAGCGCCGCCACCGCTTCGTTTCTGGGATGGCCATCCTCCCAGAACCCTGCTGTCTTGCGCGGTGGAATAACAGCCCTGGCGCCCTTTCTCATTACCAGCCGATGGCACCCCTTGCTGTCGTAGGCACCGTCGGCACTGACTCGTTCGATGCGACGGCGAAGCGGGTTCAGCAGGAACGGCAACACTTCGTTGTCGCCGACCTTATCCAGGCTGACTTCGGCGGCAACGACGGCATGACTGTCGGCATCCACCGCCAGGTGCAGCTTACGCCAGACGCGCCGCTTCTCCTTGCCGTGCTTGCGTGTCTTCCACTCCCCTTCGCCGAACACCTTGAGGCCGGTGGCGTCAATGACCAGGTGGGTCATGTCGCCCTGGCTGCGCCGGCGATAGCGGATAGTCACCGTCTTGGCACGCTTGCTGATACAGCTGTAACTGGGCGAGGACAGCGGCACCTCCATCAGTCGAAACAGGGAGTTGATAAAGCCCTCCAGGGCCCGCAGCGGCAGGTTGAAGAGGCCCTTCAGCATCAGCGCCGTCTCGATGGCGGTATCGCTGTACTCAAAGCCTCGCCCCCGGCCACCGTGGTGCTGCTGGCAGCGCCAATGGCGGATGGCGGCCTCGTCCATCCAGACGGTCAATGACCCCCTGTTGACCAATGCGCGGTTGTACGCTGCCCAGTTGCTGATCTTGTGTCTGGCCTTGCCCATCCGTTGTTTCCCGTGAGTGCGACGCGGATCAGATCACGGCAACACGGAATGGTTCAACGATTTGGGAAACAACGCCGGTCGGGATGCTCGGCGAACCCGGTGATGCTGCCGACGACCTCGAAACCAAGCTTTTGATAGAAGGCCGGCGCCTGGAACGACAGGGTGTCCACCTGCGCCGCCACGCAGCCGCGCTCGATGGCCTCGGCTTCGGCCAGTGCCATCACTTTGCTGCCGAGCCCCGTGCCCCTGCTTGCCTCGTCTACCCAGAGCACGTCGATCAAAAAGTGCATGGAAAAGGTTTTGCCGGACAGGCCGCCGATCAGCTTTCCGGACGCATCGCGAGCCACCACGGAAAGCGGTTTGGGCGCTTCGCTCCCCAGGTGCTCGGCGTTGTGCTCCCGGACACCGGCGACGAGCGCGTCGAAAACCGCGTCGTCCCTTTCGTTGATGACGTCAATTTGCATCACAAGCTTTCCCGTCGTGTATAAAGTGCCCTGGTATCGCCACCTTGTGGCTTGGCTGGAATATTCACGTTGTATGCCCCTCTCGGTATTCCTTGCGCCAACGGGACAACAGGAAGGGGTGAATATCCATCGCCTCGGCAATACTTTGACTGAGCGGCGGGCCTTACTGGCTCCACAATACGGCCTTGACCTTGAATTCAACGCTGTATTGCCGGGTACTTTTTCCTGTCTTGTAAGCGGGCACCGTCAACTTCTTTGGGTGCTAGCGATGCGTGTCCGTTCAAGCTGGTGAGGTCTAAATTACTCTTAAATGCTTTGTTATGCTACCAATGATTTGGCGTCGTATCTTTAAATAGAATTGTTGCAGCCCCTTTTCGAGAAGGAATATACCCCCACTCTTTGGCTGCAACCTCAATATATTTTAGTGCCGACCCTTTTACCAACCCAAGCTCTCTGTCAACATCTGAATATTTGATTGCTGCTGTATTATCACTGCTGTGACGTTGCCCCATCCATGATTGAATAAGAGAGATGCAATCATTTTCATCATCAATGAGATGAGAATCATCTGCCTCTTTAGTGGAAATTTCAGTTTGAGAAACATTATGTTTAGAAGAAGATTTTCCTCCCAGCTTGGCAATTGATTTGTTTATTCGATTGCAAGCTGGCCCTAACGATGCAACTAAGTTGCCATCTTGTCTTTCAGCATCAAATGTTGCGGGAGTAATTCCTAGCAAATCTGTAGGCAAATGAAAATCTTCATGGCCTCGGGGAATAACAACGAAACTACGTTCCCGGCCTAGCCCCCCAACGAATAAGCCAAGTTCAAATACGACGTTGTCACGAACGGTTTTCTTGGGTTCGCCTCGTAACTGCGTTATGTCATCAGGAGAAAAAACAAACAAACCAAAGTCCGAGTCATCGAGGGCGTCCATAAGAGATTCCATTGTATATTTGCTCAACTCAAATACACCTTGAGACCATACAGTAACTTCTACTGAGTGTTCTAAGTTTTCTTGAATAGCATAAGCAACATCCAAGTTTTCGACAGATGAGCCAATAAACAACCTAGGCTTCATATCTTCCCCTTACTAAAATTGTCGGTGGTAGCATAGACATAATGATTCCCTGTGCAAGTGTCGGCCTCCGGTGTTTTATCGTGGATTAGTCAGACCAGAGCCACACTGTTTGTTGTAGGCACAAACATCACAGGAGGCCGACATGTCTAAAGCTAACACACTTTTCATCGGGTTGGATGTACACAAGGAAACCACTGACGCCGCATGGGTTTCAGATCAATTGGGAGAGGCGGTGCAATATCATGGCACCATCCTCACCAACATCCGCTCTTTTGGTAAACTTATTAAGAATCAATTAGCCAAAGCCACCAAACTATGCGTGATCTACGAGGCAGGGCCTTGTGGCTTTTGGCTATATCGCTATCTGCAACGGCGCGGCGTTGAGATCGTAGGTTGGGATGAGAAACGAATCCCAACATCACTACCTAAGCTTTACTTCCCGAAATCCGAACCAGCCTCCAAACCGGTGGCGCCGCTTCACATGAGCAAAAGATCGAGCGAAGCGCCTCGACGTGATCGACCAGCAGAGTTTGACTACGCTTGGCCAGATTGACCATAAAAAAGAATTTCCCTCCGCCAGCCGTAAACGTCGATAGCGCATATCATTTCCGTGTGACGCAATACGTTCAGAGCAGGGGATAGTCCGCCGATAGGATTGAGTTACGAATGATTATGACATCCTTCCTATTACAACCATGTTGGGATTCGTCCCTCATCCCAACCTACGGGCTGGATTTAGACGTTGATTAAGATTCTCATTCATAATGCATAATGCCTTTAGCAGAGGCGCAGCTTTGCTGCGTCCTGCTGGCTAAACTTGTTAGGCATGGCCGCTGCTATAGCGCTTAGTTGTTTGGCGATGTCAGATTTTGAGCCATTATTAATAATGGTATTAACCTGAGAACTTGGTTGTTCAAAGTCTTGATTTAGTGCCTTCGCACTGGATGCGCTAATACCAGCCGTCCTGTCCGAAAGCCTTTTCAGTATTAGTGCCTCACTAGATTGGACATAGACTAACTCTATGTCAGAGATATTTGAGGCTAGGTAATCTCGGTGTCGTCGTTTATAAGCACCTTGTGTTACAACAATGCGCCGGTGAATTTTCTGTAATTTCATTATTTTCTCGGCGATTATTGTGAAATACCGATCTCTCATGTCATTGGTAAACGGCCTGCTTTCGCTTAAGGCGATCTTCATCTCTTCAATCAAGTCCTCATCCGCGTGGTAAACATACCAACCTAGAATCTCCCCGATAAAGTCACCGATATAGGACTTCCCTGTTCCAGATTTACCGAACAAGAATAATACTAAAGAATCCATCGTTTTGTATGCCTAGACATAATGATTCCCTGTACAAGTGTCGGCCTCCGGTGTTTTATCGTGGATTAGTCAGACCAGAGCCACACTGTTTGTTGTAGGCACAAACATCACAGGAGGCCGACATGTCTAAAGCTAACACACTTTTCATCGGGTTGGATGTACACAAGGAAACCACTGACGTCGCATGGGTTTCAGATCAATTGGGAGAGGCGGTGCAATATCATGGCACCATCCTCACCAACATCCGCTCTTTTGATAAACTCATTAAGAATCAATTAGCCAAAGCCACCAAACTATGCGTGATCTACGAGGCAGGACCTTGTGGCTTTTGGCTATATCGCTATCTGCAACGGCGCGGTGTTGAGTGTTGGGTCATTGCTCCGGCACTTATTCCGAAAGCGCCTGGCGACAAAGTGAAAACCGACAAGCGCGACGCCATGACCTTGGCGCGTCTGGCCCGCAGTGGTGATTTACAGCCTATCTACGTCCCGGATGAGCGGGATGAAGCTATTCGCGACCTTATTCGTTGCCGGGAAGACGCCATGCTGGACCTGCGTCAGGCCCGGCAGAGACTCAAATCTTTCCTGCTACGTCACGGTCACCCATGTTCGGGCAGGCAGAACTGGACCGAGGCCTATCGTCGCCATCTGGCCGACATCAGCTTTGCAGAGCCTGCCAGTAAAATCACCTATCAGCATTACATCAATATCGTCACCGAACGGTATGAACGCTTGCAGCGGCTGGAGCTTGAGCTGCAGACCCTGGCCGACTCGTGGCGCTGGTACCCGTTGGTGCAAAGACTGACGGTACTCAGGGGGATCCGCTTCCTCTCGGCCGTCACCTTGGTGGCCGAGCTTGGAGACTTGCGCCGCTTTGCTTCCCCCCGATCCCTGATGAACTTTGTGGGTTTGACGCCCGCTGAGCACTCGAGTGGTCAGCGGGAGTGGCGGGGAGGCATCACCAAGTGCGGCAACAGCCACGCCCGACGAATATTGATTGAAGCCGCCTGGGCTTACCGTTTCCCGCCGAAAGTATCGCGAGAGTTGGAAACACGGCAGCAAGGGCATTCCATCAAGCTGCAGAGTCGCTCCTGGGAGATCCAACAACGATTATGCGGGCGATTCCGTGCACTCAAGGCCCGGGGCAAGGAGTACAACAAAGTGGTCACGGCCGTCGCCCGGGAACTAAGTGGTTACCTCTGGGAGCTGGCACAAGACTTTGACGTGGATTTGCCACGGGTTAGTTGCTAACTCCAGGGGCGCAATAGATACACACTGACGGTTGTGGGTGGCGGCAGCGGTGAGAGCAATCCTCGAGGGCGTTAAGCGGTGACATCCGCGCTCCTAGACTGAGGCAAGGCTCCAGCGGCGCAAACAAGTAATGCGGTTAAAATCCGCGGATATCAGCAAGGTCAACCGCCGACACTTACTTGCCAAAGCCCAGCCGCCAGTGTGACCTTACCGGGCTTATCTAATTCTCGGTAAGGCTATCTTTGTCTATTTGACAAAGGGAATCATATCAACGCCCGCCTCAACTGCCGGAGGCTGCTGGCGCCTTTTGTGCGGTTTTTGCACAAAAGGTGACAGTGGCCGGAGGTCAGATTGCAGGCGCTTGTTAGATTTTTTCTTCAACAATCTCAAAGCCAGTTTGTAGTAGCAATTTATGGGCAGCCAAGAATTGAATTTTTACAATTTCAACCTCTTCGAGAATGTCCTTACCGTATAAATCTACTTTTAACATCATCATTTCACGCAATGTTTCAAAGAGTAGCCAAACATGAAGCTGATAAAGGCTTCTAGAGATTTCATTGTGATATTTAGGTTGAGGCGAAACTCCTTTGACCTCTCCGTTTTCAAACTTATTCACCAGATCTAATAATATATTTATGTTTGAAGGGTGCGATATATCATTAAGTTCACCGTAAATACGTTGTGAACCGGCAGGTGCATGCTTTACATTTGGTGTAACTTTAGGCTTTGCTTTGCCAATCTTAACTTCATTAACTCGAGTTATTATTTCGTAGTCCTGTTTTAAACAAGCAGCCGCTTTAATGTATTGGCCTTCACTTATTAATGATTCTGTGTATGAAATTCCTTGAATCAACGAAATTAACAATATTAATCTATCTGAGTTAGATTCATTAGTTTCTCCAGGCACACATGCTCGGAAATTTAGGAGTAAATTGATACTAGAAATAAGCATCAACCTACAATCTAACCATTCTTGTTCATAACCCAGTTTAGAAGCTTCTCTGATCTCATCTCCTGTTTGAACAATAAGTCCTTCAAGATTACATCCACCGGCTATAAATTTTTCGATCTCTTCGTAATTCACTAAACTTTCCTAAAAAATCTAACGCTGTATTGTGCGCACGCCTGTTATCTATTGGTAAGACCAATTGGATAGTCGCCACAGTGTTTTGATTAAATAAGCATTCTTTGTTGACCACTGGATCCGCCGGGATGAAAACACGCATGCGTGTTTTCATCCTTGCAAGGGCGCGATATCCCGACATTCGACCATGGGTAATGTTCTGATTGCATTGGCTTTTAACAAGGCTGAACGAGATAAACGCGCATCGGCAGGAGGGATAACGCGCATGTTTCAGGGCGTTGCCGGCGATATGCTGTGTGGACATACAGTTGTGGCTGGGCACGCTACCGCCACAGGCATACGGAAAGGCATTCGTCCCTGAACCAGGGGCAAGGATACGGTTTTTACAAGCCTGCAACAAGGCTAACTGCATGACAGCCAAGGGATTTCAGAGCAAGAGAAAAAGGCGCCGAACGGCGCCTTTTTTCGTCAGCGGCCCTGCCGCAGGGCGATGAGGGCTTTTTCCATCCGGTCCAGGCCCTCGCTGAGGATGGCCCTGCTGGTGGCGAAGCAGATGCGGATATGGCCCTCGGCGCCGGGACCGAAGAAGCGGGCGTTGCCGGGCACCACCGCCAGCCTGGCTTCGCGGTGCAGATGGTCCACCAGCGCCTCGGCGGCCATGCCGGTAGCGCGGATATCCGGGAACAGCAGGTAGGTGGCCTCGGGTACGGTGCAGCTGACGCCGGGCATGGCGTTGAGCCTGGCAACGGCCAGATCGCGCTGGGCCCTGAGGTGGTCGGTGAAGGCGTCCACCCAGTACCAACAGTCCCTGAGTGCGGTGGTGGCGGCCACCTGGGACAGGGTGGCGACGCCGCCGGCGGTGGTCATCACGTGGGCGGCGGCGGTGATGGCGTCGAAGCTCTCCTGGCTGGGCGCCATCACGGCACCTATCCTGAGCCCGGCCAGGCCAAAGGCCTTGGAGAAGCCGTAGACGGTGATGACCCTGTCCGAGCTGAGCGGCTGGTGGTGGAAGCTGACGAAGTCCTGTTCCGGGAAGACGATATCGGACCAGATCTCGTCGTTCATGATCCACAGGTCGTGGCGCTCGGCAAAGGCGGCTATCTCGGCCAGTTCATCCTGCCGCATCAGCCGGCCCAGGGGGTTGTGGGGGTTGCAGACGCCAATGAGCCGGGTGCGGTCGCTGACCATGCCATCCAGCCGATCCAGGCGGAAGCGGCCGCTGGCTTCGTCGAAGGGGCAGCGCTTGACGGTGGCGCCGGCGGCCAGGGCGGACTGCTCGAACAGGAAGTCCACCGGATCGAAGATGATCATCTCGTCGCCGGGCCTGAGGTAGGCGCGGGCGATGGCGTACATGCCCGAGGCGGCGCTGTCGATGGGCAGGATCCAGTCCGGGTTGAGGTCGTAGCCGCGGCGCTGGCCCATGGCCTCGGCCAGGGCCAGGCGGAAGTCCTTGAGGCCCAGGTGGGGGCCGTAGGAGAACAGCCCGGACTGGGCGTAGTCACTGATGGCGTCACGGATCTCCCGGGCCACCGGGAAATCGGGGTCGGCGGCGGTCAGCGGGATCACGCCCGGCTCGGTTTCGGCCCAGCGGAAGTTGAAGGCGCGCTTGGCCAGCAGATCCAGGGGCACCTGGTGGTCGGCAAAGAGGTCGGTCATGGGGTGCTCCTTAGAAGGCGAAGGGGATCTTCTGGTCATGGTCGTGCTCGGATAGGAACTCGTCCTGCAGGGCGATGCCCTGTTTCAGGAAGGGGGCCACGGCCTGGCGGCGCATCTGGCAGTAGAAATCCAGGTGTTCCTCGTGGAAGCCTTCGGTCCAGATCTGCGCCAGCAGGGCGGCGTCCTCGATGGCGGAGTTGACGCCCTGGCTGGTGAAGGTGAGCAGGGCGTGGGCGGCGTCGCCCAGCAGCACCACATTGCGGCGGCAGAACTGCTTGAGCGGGTGCAGGTAACAGGTTTGCCAGAGATGGGACTGATCGAAATTGGTTGCCTCTATGAGCTCGCCTATGGGCTGTGGCCAGTCGGCCACCAGTTCCAGGGCAAAGGCCTTCTTGGCGGCGAAGCTGGTGTCGCTGAGGTCGAAGCGGTGGGAGTCGAACTGCAGGAACCAGATCAGGGTGTCCTGGGATGCCGGCACCATGCCCACGGCCAGGCCGCCTTCCAGGCGCTTGGTCTTGACGAAGCGACGGCCGACCCGCGCCACCAGGGCCGGATCGCGGATGATGGAAACCAGCTCCTTGACCCTGACCTCGGAGCGGCTGGCGTCCGGGAAGATCTGCCGGCGTACCTGGGAGCGGCCGCCGTCGCAGCCGAGGAACCAGTCGGCCTCGACCCGGGCGCCGTTGTCGAAATGGGCGGCCAGGGCGCGGCCCTGACCGTCGAAGTCGAAATGGCTGAACCTGTGGTCGAAGTGCAGCCAGTCCCGGGGGATCTGGTTGAGCAGCACGTCCACGAAGGCCTTGCGGGCCAGGCCGTAGCTGTCGGTGAGTTCTTCCCGGCGCAGGGGCTGGCCGTCGCTGGCCTGGATCAGGCAGTCGTCGAGGGCGAAGCCGGTGGCGCGAACGGCGTCGGCCAGGCCCAGCTTGTCCATGGCCGCCAGGCCGTTTTCCAGCATGATGAAGCCCAGGCCTTCGCGGCCGGACAGGGAGGCGCGCTCATAGATGTCGACCCGGCCGCCCAACTGCCGGATGCGCACGGCAAAGGCCAGGCCGGCGATGCCGCCGCCGATGATGGCGATACGAGGTGCTGTCATGGGTGATCTTCCTTTATCGACCGCCCCTGGGGAGGCGGCCCTGGGCCTCTGGCGGCCGGCTGGCCGGACCACGGACCCTTTGTTAATGAGTTGTAAGCCCCCTATGATAGCGACCACTTGGTTGGGAAAAACTGGCCATTAGGGTGAAACAAATGTGCAGATCTGCACAAAGGGAGTAGGGCGTGCAGGACGTCAGCTGGGATGACTTGAAGATTGCCTACCAGGTGGCCAGGCTGGGCTCGCTCAGCAAGGCCGGTGCCCACCTGGGTATCAACCATGCCACCGTGCTCAGGCACATCAACGCCCTGGAGGAAGGGCTGGACTGCAAGCTGTTCATCCGCCACCAGCGGGGCTACCGGCTCACCGAGGCCGGGCAGCTGATGCTGAGCCAGATGCCGCCCATACTGGCGCAGATCGGCCGGCTGACCCATGCGGTGGCCAGTGTCGACAACCAGATCACCGGCACCCTGAGGATCACCACCTTGCCGGAGTATTCGGCCTTCCTGCACCCGGTGCTCAAGGAATGCCGCGAGGCCTACCCGGAACTGCGCATCCAGGTCCTGGCCACCGACGAGGTGCTGTCGCTGAGTTCGGGGGCCGTGCATGTGGCGATCCGGGCCGGCTGGGAGCCGGACGGCGCCGACCTCATCGTGCGCAAGCTGCTGGACATCCGCTTCGGCTACTACGCGGCGCGCACCTATGTGGCGCGCTTCGGGCTGCCGGCCAGCAAGGCCCAGTACCGGCGCCACCACTGGATCCTGCCCAGCGGCCACAAGCGCAACATCCCCTTCGTCAAGGCCATGCTGGCCAACCTCAGCGAAGAGAACATCGCCTACCAGAGCAACAACTTCTCCGATATCCAGTCGGCCATCGTCGCCGGCCTGGGGATAGGCCCCATCGACCGCGACAAGGCCCGGGCCCTGGCGGATCTCACCGAGATCAAGACCGGTCCGGAAAGCCAGGACAGCGCGCTCTGGTTCGCCTACCACCGGGATCTCAAGGGCAGTGCCCGGGTCCAGGCCCTGTACCGGATCCTGACCGGCTACATCGCCCGGCAGCAGGGGCAGCCGCGCGCCCAGGCGTCCGGCTAGGGCCGCAACACCACCGGCTTCGGTTCCATGTGCCTGTCTACACTTGAAAAGGTCATAGGTGAGGACGATCAGGCGGATGCCCCAGCAGCACTATTGCCAGCCCCAGCGGCAAACCAAGAGCGACAACAGCCTGCGGCGGGTGGGCTTTGAACTGGAGTTCGCCGGGGTCGAACTCAAGGCCGCCGCCTGGGTGCTGGCCCGGACGTTGAATGGCCGGGTCTGCCCGCTGTCGGAGGCGGAATACCAGGTCCATTGCGACGATCTCGGCACCTTCAACATCGAGCTGGACTGGACCCTGGCCAAGGATCTGGCCAGGCAGCGCCAGGCCGAGCGGCCGGGCCAGGAGGATCCGGTGATGGAGCTGGTGACCTGGATCTCCAGCCAGCTGGTGCCCATCGAAGTGGTGTGTCCGCCGCTGCCCCTGGACCGGCTGCACCTGCTCGACCCCCTGGTGGCCAGCCTGCGCGAGGCCGGTGCCCAGGGCACCGAGGAGTCCCTGCTGTACGCCTTCGGCGTCCATATCAATCCCGAGCTGCCGGCCCTGGACGCCGATACCATCACCGGCTACCTGCAGGCCTTCATCCTGGCCCAGGACTGGCTCATCAAGCGCCACAGGGTCGATCCGGTCCGGCGCATCACCCCCTATATCGACGCCTTCCCCGAGGACTATGCGCTCAGGGTCAGCCGCTACGAGGGCAACCTGGATCTGGCCCAGCTGATGGACGACTACCTCTGGTTCAACCCCACCCGCAACCGGGCCCTGGATCTGCTGCCGCTGTTCAAGCACCTGGACGGGGACAGGGTGGCGGCGACCCTGGACGACCCCAGGATCAAGGCCAGGCCCACCTTCCATTACCGGCTGCCCAACTGCGAGATAGAAAAGCCGGGCTGGTCGCTGCACCAGGCCTGGAACCTGTGGTGCGTCATCGAACACCTGGCCTGCCACCACGGGCAGCGCCGTCGCCTGCTGGGGCAATGGTGGCAATACCAGGGCAAATGGACGGGACTTTCCGAAAAACCATGGCACAAGGCACTGGACCAACTGCACCAAGACCTGTTGTCGGCGTGACCGGCAACCACAGGCGCTTTTCACCGGCCTGGCTCTGCATCCGGCTGTCGGTGTTCCTGGCCGGGGGCAGGGCGGTGCGGATCAGCATTCGCCACCAGGTGGATCTGAAGCAGGTGGAGGCCCTGGTGATCAGCGGCGGCGACGATATCCATCCCGCCCTCTACGACGAGGCTATCCCCCCCCACGACCGCTACGACGAGGGCAGGGACGAGCTGGAGCTGCACCACATCGAATATGCCCTGGCCAAAGGCCTGCCGCTGCTGGGGATCTGCCGCGGCGCCCAGCTGCTCAACGTGGCCCTGGGCGGCAGCCTCTACGCCAATATCCGCAGGCTGCGCCACCACACCTCCAACAGGCCGACGCCACTGCCGCGCAAGACGGCCCTGCTGGTGCCGGAGTCGCGGCTGCACCGCATCCTGGGCGTCCGGCGGGTGCGCATCAACAGCCTCCATTACCAGGCCATGGATCAGGTGGCCAGGGCCCTGGCCGTGTCGGCCCGGGATTACGACAACTTCGTGCAGGGGGTGGAGCACAAGGGCGGCCTGCCCTGGCTGGGGGTGCAGTGGCACCCGGAATATCTTTTCTACCAGAAGGAGCAGCGCCGGCTGTTTCGCTGGCTGGTGGCCCAGGCCCTGCACAGGCGGCGCCGATGCTGAGCTACCTGCTGCTGTTCGCCTCGGCCTTCCTGGCCGCCACCATATTGCCGTTCTACTCGGAGGTGGTGCTCTACGCCCTGATCCGCCAGGGCGAGCCGGGCTGGGCCCTGGTGGTGGTGGCCTCGGTCGGCAATACCCTGGGGGCTGTGGTGAACTGGGCGCTGGGACGCTACCTGCTGCATTTCCAGGACAGGCGCTGGTTCTATTTCAAGCCGGCCCAGGTCGAAAAGGCCCAGGCCTGGTTCCAGCATTACGGCGTCTGGACCCTGCTGCTGGCCTGGATGCCGCTCGGCGGCGACGCCCTGACCTTTATCGCCGGGGTGATGAAGGTGCGGCTGTCGCTGTTCGTGGTGCTGGTGGGCATCGGCAAGACCGCCCGCTACGTGGCGGTGCTCTGGCTGGCCCAGGCAGGGTTGCTGGGGATATGAAAAAGGCCGCGTGATGCGGCCTCAAAGGGGTATCAGTTCAGGTACCAGGTGCCGTCGATAAGCTTGGCCCTGATCCGGCGGTATTCAAACTCGGCGGGCAGGTTGAAATAGTCGGCGCCGGCAAACTGACCGTTGGTGCTGAAGTAGGCGGGTTTTTGCTGCTTGATGTACTTGAAGGCCGCCAGGGTGTTCTGGCGGGAGCTTGCCATCTTCTTCAGAAAGGCCTGCCATTTACGGGGGAAACTTTTCCTTTCCCGCTGGTAGCGGGGAAAGAACAGGGCCTCCTTGCCTTCAAAGTTGCCTGTTTCCAGGACCTGGATGTATTCATCTATCTTCTTGGGCAGTTGCGCCTTGAGCGCTGCTACGTCGAGCTCCTGGCCGAAAGCCAGGCCGGGCAGTGCCAGCAGCAACACGAGCAGGTATTTGAGCATCTTCATTTCCTTCCTTGAGTCATGACGTCGGGGCCGAAAGCCCGGCTTCCAGCCTGGTTGAGATTGGCAGGTTATCCGCTGGTCGCGGGCAAAACAAGAAAAAGGCCGCATGAAGCGGCCTTTGGCTTTGAACTCATCGGCTTACCAGCCGCACTGGCGGCCCTGGTTCTGCTCGTCCAGCCAGTCCTTGAGCGGGGCGAAGTAGTCCAGGATGGCGGTGGCGTCCATCTGCTTGGAGCCTGTGGTCACCGCCAGGGCCTCGGGCCAGGGCTGGGAGGCACCCATTTCCAGCATCTGAGCCAGGGGCTTGCCGGCGGCCTCGGAGCCGTAGATGGAGCAGCGGTGTACCGGGCCCTGGTCGCCGGCCTTCTCGCACAGCGCCTTGTGGAACTGGAACTGCAGGATGTGGGCCAGGAAGTAGCGGCTGTAGGGGGTGTTGCCCGGCACATGGTACTTGGCGCCCGGATCGAAGGCGTCGGCGGCGCGTTCCACCGGCGCGGTCACGCCCTGGTACTTCTCACGCAGTTCCCACCAGGCCTGGTTGTAGTTTTCCGGGCTCACTTCGCCGGAGAACACCTTCCAGCGCCACTGATCCACCAGCAGGCCGAAGGGCAGGAAGGCCACCTTGTCCAGGGCCTGTTTCATCAGCAGGCCCAAATCCTTGTCGGCGGGCGGCACCTCGTCGATGAGGCCGATCTCCTTGAGGTACTTGGGGGTGACCGACAGGGCGATGGTGTCGCCGATGGCCTCGTGGAAGCCGTCGTTGGCGCTGTCCTGGAACAGCACCGGCTGGTTCTTGTAGGCGCGCTGGTAGAAGTTGTGGCCCAGCTCGTGGTGGATCACCGAGAACTCTTCGCCGGTCTGCTGGATGCACATCTTGATGCGGATGTCGTCCTGGCCGTCCAGATCCCAGGCGGAGGCGTGGCAGACCACGTCGCGGTCACGGGGCTGGGTGAACAGGGAGCGGCTCCAGAAGGTGTCGGGCAGGGGCTCGAAGCCCAGGGAGGTGAAGAAGTTCTCGGCACCCTTGACCATCTTCTTGGGGGTATAGCCGTGGGCCTTGAGCTGCTCGGTCAGATCATAGCCGGGATCGGCGGCACCCGGTGCCACCAGCGGGTAGATGTTGCCCCAGCTCTGGGCCCACATGTTGCCCAGCAGATGGGCGGGGATGGGCTTGTCCTGGGGTACCACCTCCTCGCCGTACTGCTCGCCCAGCTTGGCGCGCACATGGCAGTGCAGGGCGTCGTACAGGGGCTTGACCTGGCCCCAGAGGCGATCCAGCTCGGTGGCGAAGGCGTCCGGCTCCATGTCGTACTTGGCACGCCAGTACTGGCCCAGATCCTGGTAGCCCAGGGCCTTGGCGCCTTCGTTGGCCAGGGCCACCTCGCGCTCGTAGAGGGGCTTCATGGGCTTGGCTACCTCACGCCAGCCGCTCCAGATGGTCTTGAGCAGCTCGGGATCGCGCTGCTCGGCCATCATCAGCTCCATGTCGCGCAGGGTCAGCTCCTTGCCGTCCAGCTCGAACTTGCCCTTGCCGTACATGCCGGACAGATCGGCGGTGATCTTCGCCAGTTCGGCGGTCTTGGCCTCGTCCTGGGGGGCCGGCAGCACCAGGGACAGCTTCAGCTTGTCCAGCTTGCGGCGGGTGACGGGATCCAGCTCCAGGGCGTCGAAGCGGGCGGCTTGTGAGGCCAGGGCGACGATGCGGGCGGTGAGCTTCTCGTTGACGTCGGCGGCCAGGGAGGCGGTGTCCTCGGTGATGAAGTTGGCGTAGATCCACTCGGCGCGGTTGGCTTCCTTGTAGAGCTGGGTCAGCTCCTTTTCGGCGTCGGTCACGAAGGTCTTGGCGTCGGCAACGGTCAGGGCGGCGGGGGCGCCTTGCTGAGCATCGGCCTGGGGTTGTTGTGTCTGCTTGGCGTCGTCCTGGCAACCGGCCATGGCCAGGGCCACGACAACGGCGAGCAGGGATTTTTGATATGCCATCTGAAGTTCCCTTATCTGTTATTGGTTGTGCGGGAACCAGTATATAGGGGGGATCGGCAATAAAAAAACCCAGCAAGCTATGACGGTTGGGCGCTTGCTGGGTCCAGGGAGAGAACCAAACGAACGGAGCCTTCCAGCTCGTTCACCTATTCAGACTCTGGTCTTTCCCCATCGGTTCCCAAAATTTTGAAAAATTTATTTCCTTTATTTGTTAAGGCTTTACTGAATACGCTTGACAAGTCCGATGAGTAAACATAGTTTTGAAACACCTGTTTAATATCACTGTTTGCCATGAACAAACGCCAAGACACCAAGAGCCGCATCCTGGATGTGGCCGAAAGGCTCTTCGCCGAACACGGCTTCAATGACACCTCGCTGCGCCTGATCACCTCGGCGGCCGGGGTGAACCTGGCGTCGGTGAACTACCATTTTGGATCCAAGAAGGCGCTGATCCAGGCGGTGGTGGCCCGTTACATGGACGAGTTCATGCCCAGGACGGCCGCCGTCATGGCCGAGCTGGCCACCAGGGACGAACTGGGCATGCAGGAGGTGTTCTCGGCCTTCGTGGCGCCGCTGCTGGAGCTCAACCGCTTCCGCCACAACGGCACCGCCGTGTTCATGCAGCTGCTGGGCCGGGGCTACACCGAGAAGCAGGGCCACCTGCGCCGCTTCATCACCAGCCAGTATGGCGAGGGCCTGGGCCTGTTCATGGCGGCGGTGCACAAGGCCAAGCCGGGGCTGAGCCAGAAGGAGCTGTTCTGGCGGCTGCACTTCACCCTGGGCACAGTGGTGTTCACCATGGCCTCCAGCCGGGCCCTGACCGAGATCGCCGAGGCGGATTTCGGCGAGCAGAACAGTATCGAAAGTCTCATTGCCCGCCTGGTGCCTTTCCTGGCCGCGGGCATGGATGCACCTTCGCCGACCCTGGCGGAGCTGGACCCGAATTCGGCGGCCTGAGCCGCCCTCAACAAAGCACAACGCACAAGAGGATAGGATGATGACATTCTTGTTATTGGTGCTGGTGGCCCTGGCCGTGATCCTTGGGGTCCCGGGGATCCGCCGACCGCTGTTGACCAAGCCGATCTTCGGCATCTTCAAGCGCATCTTGCCGCCCATGTCCCAGACCGAACGGGAAGCCATGGAAGCCGGTGATGTGTGGTGGGATGGCGAGCTGTTCCGCGGCAAGCCCAACTGGCAGTCGCTGCTGGAGGTGCCGGCGCCCAAGCTCAATGAAGAAGAGCAGGCCTTCCTGGACAACCAGGTCCAGACCCTGCTGAAGATGCTGGACGACCACAAGATCGTCCACGAGACCAAGGATCTGCCGCCCGAGGTGTGGGAATACCTGAAGAAGGAAGGCTTCTTCGCCATGATCATTCCCAAGAGCTATGGCGGCCGCGAGTTCTCCGCCATCGCCAACTCCACCATAGTGTCCACCATCGCCACCCGCTCCCTGTCCTGCGCCGTCAGCGTCATGGTGCCCAACTCCCTGGGACCGGGCGAGCTGCTGATGCATTACGGCACCCAGGAGCAGAAGGATCGCTGGCTGCCGACCCTGGCCAACGGCACCGACGTGCCCTGTTTCGCCCTGACCGGCCCCGAGGCGGGCTCCGACGCCGGCGCCATCCCCGACGAGGGCATCGTCTGCAAGGGCCAGTACCAGGGCGAGGAAGTGCTGGGCATCCGCCTGAACTGGAACAAGCGCTACATCACCCTGGCACCTGTGGCCACCGTGCTGGGCCTGGCCTTCAAGCTCAAGGATCCCGACGGCCTCCTGGGCGACACCCAGGACATCGGCATCACCTGTGCCCTGATCCCCACCGATCACCCGGGCGTGCGGGTCGGCGATCGCCACTTCCCGCTGGGCCTGGCGTTCATGAACGGCCCCACCTTCGGTGATGACGTGTTCATCCCCATCGACTGGATCATCGGCGGCCCCGACTACGCCGGCAAGGGCTGGCGCATGCTGGTGGAATGCCTGTCCGCCGGCCGCGGCATCTCGCTGCCGGCCCTGTCCACCGCCACCGGCCACCTGGCCACCCGCATGACCGGCGCCTACGCCTATGTGCGCCGCCAGTTCGGCCTGTCCATCGGCAAGTTCGAGGGCATCCAGGAGGCCATGGCCGAGATCGGCGCCGACACCTATGTGCTGGAGTCCAGCCGCCGCCTGACCGCCGGTGCCATCGACATGGGCCTGAGCCCGTCGGTGATCACCGCCATCGCCAAGTACCACATGACCGAGCGTTCCCGCTCCATCATGGACCACGCCATGGACATCCATGCCGGCAAGGGCATCCAGCTCGGTCCCCAGAACTACCTGGGTCACGGCTACATGGGCATCCCGGTGGCCATCACCGTGGAAGGGGCCAACATCCTGACCCGCAACCTGATGATCTTCGGCCAGGGCGCCACCCGCTGCCATCCCTATGTGTTCCAGGAGATGGAAGCGGCGGCCAATCCGGACGCCGAGGCCGGCCTCAAGGCCTTCGACGGTCTGCTGGTCAAGCATGTGGCCTTCGGCGCCTCCAACTTCTTCGGCGCCCTGTTCCAGGGCCTGACCGGCGGCCACCTCAACGGCGCCCCGGTGGGCGGCGAAACCGCCCGCTACTACAAGCAGCTGACCCGCATGTCCAAGGCCCTGGCCCTGTGCGCGGACATCTCCATGCTGATGCTGGGCGGCGACCTCAAGCGTCGCGAGCGCATCTCCGCCCGCCTGGGTGACGTGCTGTCCAACCTCTACCTGGCCTCCGCCGTGCTCAAGCGCTACGAAGACGACGGCCGCCAGGTGGTGGATCTGCCCTATGTGCACCACAGCATCCAGACGCTGCTGCATGAGACTGGCGTGGCCTTCGACGGCTTTTTCGCCAACTTCGGTCACCCGGTGCTGGCCGCCGTGCTCAAGCGCACCATCTTCCCCTTCGGCATCAACTACAAGCTGCCCAAGGACGAGCTGGGCGTGAAGATCTGCAAGGCCATGATGGCGCCCGGCGTGGCCCGTGACCGCATGACCTTCCTGTGCCACATCGGCGAGGAAGAGCACGACGCCGTGGGCATCATGGAGCGGGCCTTCCTGGCCATGGTCGAGGCGGCGCCCATCGAGCGCAAGATCGGCAAGGCCCAGCAGGACGGCACCATCGCCAAGCGCATTCCCTTCAAGGAAGCCATAGAGCAGGCCCTGGCCAAGGGCGTGATCAGCGAAGACGAAGCGGTCCAGATCCGCGACGCCGACGCCAAGCGCTACCAGGCCATCCAGGTGGACCACTTCGCCCCGGGCGTGCTGGAAAACCAGGGCATCGCCAAGGCGGACAGCGCCGCCTGATAAAACGCTGACAACCAAGCTTATCGTCAAGTAAAAAGCCGGGCCTTTCGCCCGGCTTTTTTTATAATGGCGGCAAAGCCTTAACGAGAGGGTTCCATGGCCCAGCTGTTGATCGACCTGCGCGGCACCACCCTAGAAGACGACGAGCGCCAGTGGCTGCAAAGCCCGGCGGTGGCCGGCGTCATCCTGTTCACCCGCAACTTTGAAAGCACCGCCCAGCTCAAGGCGCTGATCGCCGATTGCCGGGCGGCGGCGGGCCGGCCCATTGTGATGACCGTGGATCACGAGGGGGGCCGGGTGCAGCGCTTTCGGGGCGACTTTACCCGCATCCCGGCGGCGGGCAGCCTGCTGCGCCTGGCCGGCGGCAACCTGCAGGTGGCCGCCTTCCTGGCCTGGCAGGCCGCCCTGGTGATGGCGGCCGAGCTGCGTGCCCTGGACGTGGATCTCAGCTATGCGCCTGTGCTGGATCTGGGCATCAACCAGGCCGTGATCGGCGACCGGGCCTTCAGCGACCGGCCCGAGCTGGTGGCCAGGTTGTCGGCGGCCTACGCCCGCGGCATGGCGGACGGCGGCATGGCCGCCTGCGGCAAGCATTTCCCCGGCCACGGCCATGTTGTGGAAGATAGCCACCACCAGGTGGCGGTGGACGATCGGCCCCTGGACGCCATCGAGGCCGAGGACATGGCGCCCTTCAGGGCCCTTATCGAGCAGGGGCTGCTGGGCGCCGTCATGCCGGCCCATGTGATCTTCGCGCAGTTGGACGGCCTGCCGGCCTCGGCATCGCCTTACTGGCTGAAGTCGGTGCTGCGCGAGCGGTTGGGCTTTCGTGGCCTGGTGTTCTCGGACGATCTGTCCATGAAGGGGGCCGGGGTGCTGGGCACGCCGGCCGAGCGGGCCCATAAGGCCGCCGAGGCCGGCTGCGATCTGCTGCTGTGCTGTAACGATCCCGAGGTGCTGCCGTCGGTGATCGCGGCGACGGCACAGGGCCAAAGAGTGGACTATGGACCGCTGCTGGGCCGGGCGCCCAGGGTGGGCCAGGAGACCATAGAGCGGGCCCGGCAGGTACTGAGGGCGGTCAGCGGAGCATATTCCTGACCAATCAGCAGCCTAGCTGCTTATGCTTTCGATAAAGAGGCCTTTTTCTTCCTGGCGGGCCCGGAACAGGGCCATGGCCGGGCGGCGCTGGCGCCGAGGCAAGGCCTGGCCGTTAGCCGCCGATGCTTTCGATAAAGAGGCCTTTTTCTTCCTGACGGGCCAGGAACAGGGCCATGACGGGCGGCGCTGGCGCCGAGACACGTCTAGCCGCCAATACTCTCGATAAAGAGGCCTTTTTCTTCCTGGCGGGCCCGGAACAGGGCGTGATCGGCGCTGTTACGCAGGCTGTCGAAGTCGGCGCCGCTCTCGGGCACCAGGGTGATGCCGCCAATGGCCACCTTGAAGGGCCGGGCCAGGGGCGCCAGCTCCTGGTGTAGCTGGGTCGACAGCGCCTCTGTGGCCTGGGGGCTGGGGCCGGCCAGCACCGCCATCACCAGGCGAGGGGACAGCTTCACCAGCAGGCTGTCCATGATGGCGAAACCGCGTTCCACCTCGTGGCTCAGATCCTGGAACTGCTCCTCGGGCAGCTCGCCCTGGCCGGCGAATTCCACCAGCATCACCGACAGGTAACTGCCCTGGCTGCACTGGCGGCCGGCCAGCTCCTTGATGGCGGCCCTGGCCTCGTCGGGCGCCAGCCAGGGACTGTCGTCGCCACTTGGCAGCAGCTCCCGGTGGGAAAACAGGCTCACCGGCCCTTCGATACGCACCAGCAGCGCCGACAGCAGCACGGTGAAGCGGGCGATCTGGGTCAGGTTGGCCTGCTGCCACTGGTGGTTGATGTGGGCGCCGCGCAGGCACAGTACCCCCACCTGGCGTCCTTCCTGGTAGAGGCCGTAGAAGACCAGGCTGCTTTCCTTGGGAAAGTCGGCCAGGAAGCGCCGCTCGGCCTCGGCCTCCGGGGGCAGATCCCTGTGGCTCACCAGCACCGGGCCGGCGTGGCTGATCTTGTCCCTCAGCCAGCGCATCTGCGCCAGCGGCGGCTCGGCGCCGTCCTGTGGCCACTGGGCCAGCAGGCTGTGGCTGCCGTGGCGGCTGTCCAGCAGCTGCATGGCCTCGAGATCCAGGAAACGGCCCAGGCGCTCCAGGGCCTCGGTGAGGTTGTGGATCAGCGCCATGGGCCCGGTGTTGACCAGGGTAATGGACAGTTCGCTGAGCAGCTGGGCCAGATCCCGCTGGTAGCGCAGCTCCTGGGTGCGGGCATTGACCTCCAGGGTCAGGCGCTGGTTCTGCTTCTTGAGCATCACCTCGGAGCGATTCAGGGAGGCCAGCTGGCGCTTGAGGTGATCGCGCATGCGGTTGATGGCCTTGAGCAGTACCGACAGCTCGTCCCGGTAGCGGCCTTCGTCCCGTTCCAGGCGGAGATCGTCGTCCAGCAGGGGCCGGCCTATGTCTTCGGCCAGGCGGGCCAGGTGGCGGGTGATCATCCGGTATACCACCGCCAGGATGAACAGCGACACCATGAAGGTCTTGGCGCCCTGGGCCACCAGCAGGATCAGCAGATCTTCCCACAGCTCCGAATAGATGCGCCTGTAGCTCACCGAAACCTGCAGATCCCCCAGCGCATAGTCCTTGTCGCCCTTGTAGACCAGGGCGTAGCGGAACTGGCGGTCGACGTCCTTGTGGCCGGGCTGGGCACCCTGCCGGTAATGCTGGCCGTCATCCGAGGCCAGGTGCAGGCCGGCCACGTCCGGCAGCTGCATGATGGCCTTGAGCTGCAATTCGGTGAGGCTGGGATCCACGTCCCACAGGGCCTGGATCAGGCCGGGCAGCACGGTGTTCTCCAGGGACGCCATGCGCGCCTCCACCACCCGGTTGGACTGCTGGTACTGGGCATAGAGGGTGATGGAGACGATGGCGGCGGTGACCACGGAAGAGAAGGCCAGCACCACCAGCAACAGCCGGGTGCCCAGGGATTTGCTGCCGAGCCAGTCTCTCATGGATGAGCCTCTCCTTGGTTGCGGGCGTCAGTTACTGGGCGTCGGCGACGGGACGGATCTGCATCAGCACGCCCAGGGCCGGATGATCGAAGTAATGCAGCTCGCCGGAGCGCAGGCGGCGTTTCTGGTCCAGGCGCTTGACCTGCAGCGGCAGCCCTTCGCCCTGGACTTCAAAGCGGTCCAGCTCCATGTCCACCAGCAGGTAATGATCCAGGGACACCTTGATATGGCCGGTCAACTCGCGCTGCACCGGCGGCGCGACAGGGGTGATCTCCTGCCACTGCTCCTCGCCGAGGATCTCGACCGGCTGGGACTCTTCCAGGGCCGTTGCCACGGCCGGGGCGACCACGGTCTCGTCGGCGCCGGCCAGGGCCGCCTCCTCGGCCGCCAGTTGCTCCGGCTGGGGTTCCAGCAGCAGATAGGGACCCAGATCCCGGCCGGCTTCCACCGCGAACGGCGTGGAGTAGCGGGGGGCCCTGGGGGCCATGCGCCAGCCGGTGTGCAGCAGCACGCGGCCGCCGGGCAGGCTTGCTACCTTCTTGGCCTCGGCAGCCAGTGCCAGCTGGTCGGCGCCGAGCAGCCTGGGCAGGGCGGCTGCCAGCCGTTCGCCATCCTGGCCCGCTACGGCCGGCGCCGCGGCCAGCACGTCGGCATCCAGGCGTGCGGGCAGCACCGGGCAGGGCGCCGGGCAGATCTCGGCCAGGGCCTGGGTGAGCAGCAGATCCCGGTTGCCCTCGGACTTGGCCTTCTTTGGCCAGGCTTCCTGGCTGTGGTCGGCGCGGGTGAAGATCACCAGCTCCACGTCGAACAGGCGCTCGGCCTGGCTGGGCAGGGCCAGCAGGGCCAGTAACAACAATCCGTTAGGCAGCTTGGGCATGCTTTGACATCTCCTCGAGCAATTGCTGGACCACGGCCAGTCTTTCCTTGGTGTCGTCCAGCTGTTTGTGGACCCGCAGGCGCTGCGGGCCATCCATGCGATACAGTGACGGCTTCTTCTGCAGCAAGCCGATAAGGTAGGCGGGGTCGACCCTGGTGTCCTGGGCGAATTCCAGGGTCACGCCGCTGGCCGCGCCTTCCACCTTGGTCAGGCCCAGCCGGTTGGCCAGCAGCCGCAGTTCGGTGACCGCCATCAGCTGCTTGGCGGCATCCGGCATCAGGCCGAAGCGGTCGATGAGCTCCACCCTGAGTTCGTCCAGCTCCTTGCCGTCCCTCGCCGAGGCGATGCGCTTGTAGAGGCTGAGGCGGGTGTTGACGTCCGGGATGTAGTCCTCCGGCAGCAGCGCCGGCAGGCGCAGATCCACCTCGCACTGGCTGGCCAGCACCCCGTCCAGGCTGGGCTCCTTGCCGGCCTTGATGGCCTCCACCGCCTCGTCCAGCATCTCCATGTAGAGATCGAAACCGATGGCGGCGATCTGGCCGGACTGCTCTTCGCCAAGCAGTTCGCCGGCGCCGCGGATCTCCAGGTCATGGGTGGCCAGCACGAAGCCGGAGCCCAGGGCCTCCAGGGAGCTGATGGCCTCCAGGCGCTTGGCGGCGTCCTTGGTCATCCGCTTGGGGTGGGGGGTGAGCAGGTAGGCGTAGGCCTGGTGATGGCTGCGGCCGACCCGGCCCCTGAGCTGGTGCAGCTGGGCCAGGCCCAGCATGTCGGCCCTGTCCATGATGATGGTGTTGGCCGTGGGCACATCGATACCGGTTTCGATGATGGTGGTGCACACCAGCACGTTGTGGCGCTGGTGGTAGAAGTCCGACATCACCTTTTCCAGCTCCCGCTCGCGCATCTGGCCGTGGGCGACGCTGATGCGCGCCTCGGGCACCAGCTCGGCCAGCATCCCGGCTGTGTCCTGGATGCTGTCCACCTCGTTGTGCAGGAAGTAGACCTGGCCGCCGCGGCGTATCTCGCGGAGTATGGCCTCGCGCACCAGGGCCTTGTCGTACTGGCGCACGAAGGTCTTGATGGCCAGGCGCCGGGCCGGGGCCGTGGCGATGATGGACAGATCCCGCATCCCCGACAGGGACATGTTCAGGGTCCGGGGGATGGGGGTGGCGGTGAGGGTGAGGATGTCCACCTCGGCCCTGAGTTTCTTCACCTTGTCCTTCTGGCGCACCCCGAAGCGGTGCTCCTCGTCGACGATGAGCAGGCCCAGGTCGGCGAAATCCACGTCCTTCTGCAGCAGCTTGTGGGTGCCGATGAGGATGTCCACCTTGCCTTCCTTGCAGTCGGCCAGGATGCGTTTCTGCTCGGCGGCGCTCTGGAAACGCGACAGCACCTCCACCCGCACCGCCTCGCCGGCGAAGCGGTCGCGGAAGTTTTCGAAATGCTGCTGGGCCAGAAGGGTGGTGGGCACCAGCACCGCCACCTGCCTGTTGCCGGCCACCGCCACAAAGGCGGCGCGCATGGCCACCTCGGTCTTGCCGAAGCCCACGTCGCCACAGACCAGGCGGTCCATGGCCTTGGGGCTGGTCATGTCGCTGAGCACCGCCTGGATGGCACCGTGCTGGTCGGCGGTTTCCTCGAAGGGGAAGGCGTCGGCAAAGGCCCGGTAGCCGTCCCAGTCCAGCTTGAAGCCGTGGCCCTGGCGGGCGGCGCGCTTGGCGTAGATGTCCAGCAGTTCGGCGGCCACGTCGCGGATCTTCTCGGCGGCCTTGCGCCTGGCCTTGGACCAGCTTTCGCTGCCGAGCCGGTGCAGCGGCGCCTCTTCGGCGCCGCTGTAGCGGGAAATGAGCTGCAGGGAGGACACCGGCACATAGAGCTTGTCGCCCTTGGCGTATTCCAGCATCAGGTATTCGGTGTCGATGCCGCCGGCACTCAGGGTCACCAGGCCCTGGTAGCGGCCGACGCCGTGCTCGCGGTGGGTGACCGGCTGGCCGATGCTGAGCTCGGCCAGGGAGCGGACAACGGCGTCGACATTGACCCCTTCGCCCTTTTCGCGGCGCTTGCGCTGGGTGACCCTGGGGCCGGTGAGCAGGGCTTCCGGCAGCAGCACCAGCCGCTGCCCCCTGAGTTCACAGCGGCAACCCTGCTCCAGGGGCGCCACCCAGATGCCGTGTTCGGCCAGGGGCCGGTCGAGCCAGTCGTCCAGGCTGGCCACGGGTTTCGGGTGCAGGCCGCCACGGCCCAGCAACGTCAGCAACGCCTCGCGGCGGCCCTCGGTCTCGGCCACGAACAGCACCGGGCCGGGCTGTTCGTCCAGCCAGGTCTTGAGCCCGGCCAGGGGCTCGGCGGCCTTGGCGTCTATGGTCAGCGCAGGCAGGGGCTGGGCGCCGGCGTCATGGACGCCGCCCTTGCCGCGGGTCACCTGGTCCTGGTGCAGCACCAGCCGCGGCCAGTCGCCCAGGTGCCGGTAGCAGTCGTCTATGGGCAGGTACAGCTCCTGGGGGGCCAGGATCGGCCGCTGCACGTCGTGGCGCCTGTCCTCGAAGCGGGCCTCGAGATCGGCCCAGAAGGCGTCCATGGCCTCGCTGAGATCGCCGATGGCCAGGAACTGGGCCTGCTTCGGCAGGTAGTCGAACAGGGTGGCGGTGTCATCGAAGAACAGCGGCAGGTAGTACTCGATGCCGGCCGGCACCAGTCCCTTGGATACCTGCTGGTAGAGGGATTCCGGCGCCGTGCTGGCCTCGAAGCGCTGCCGAAAGCGCTTGCGAAAGCCCTCGATGCCCAGCTCGGTGAGGGGGAATTCGTGGGCCGGCAGCAGCCGCACCTCGTCTATTTCGCCTGTGCTGCGCTGGCTGTCGGGGTCGAAGCGGCGGATGGAGTCCACCTCGTCGTCGAAGAAATCGACCCGAAAGGGGCTGTCGCTGCCCATGGGGTAGAGATCGATGAGGCCGCCGCGCACCGCGAACTCGCCGTGCTCCATGACCTGATCCACGGCCCGGTAGCCGGCCTTGGCCAGCTGGGCCTTGAGGCCGTCCAGGGACTTCTTCTGGCCCTTTTTCAGCATCAGGGTGGCGCCGCCGATGTAGTCCACCGGCGCCAGCCGGCCCAGCAATGTGGTGACCGGGGCGATCAACAGGCCGCTGCTGCGCTCGGCCAGGCCGTAGAGGGTGGCCAGGCGTTCGGAGAGGATGTCCTGGTGGGGGGAGAAGCTGTCGTAGGGCAGGGTCTCCCAGTCCGGGAACAGCTGGGCGCCCAGCTCCGGGGCCAGGCCGGCCATGGCCTCCATCAGGCGGTTGGCGGTGGGGGCGTCGCTGGTGATCAGCAGGGTCAGGCCGTCGTGGCGGCGGCAGGCTTCCCGGATGGCCAGCAACAGGGCGTCGCCGGCCAGGTTGATCCAGTGCTGGCGATCGCCGCCCCCCTGGGGGAGCGGCAGTTGGTTCAGTTCAGTCATCAGTCCCGGTAGATCTTGAGGAGGTCGCCGTAATGGTCGATGCGGCGGTCACGCAGGTAGGGCCAGATCCGGCGCACATGCTCGGAGCGCGCCAGATCCACCGGTACCACGGCGGTCAGCTCGGACTCGGTGTCGGCCTCGAACAGGAACTCGCCCTGGGGACCGGCCACGAAGCTGGTGCCCCAGAACTCGGTGCCGGCGCCGCCGTTGGGGCAGGCCTCGTGGCCGACCCGGTTGACGCTCACCACGGGCACGCCGTTGGCGACGGCGTGGGCACGCTGGACGGTGACCCAGGCGTCGCGCTGGCGGGCCTGCTCGTCCTCGTCGTCCCGCGGATCCCAGCCGATGGCGGTGGGGTAGATCAGCAGCTCGGCGCCGGCCATGGCCATCAGGCGGGCGGCCTCGGGGAACCACTGGTCCCAGCACACCAGCACGCCCAGCTTACCGACCGAGGTCTGAATGGGGGCAAAACCCAGGTCGCCCGGGGTGAAATAGAACTTTTCGTAGAAGCCGGGATCGTCCGGGATGTGCATCTTGCGATACTTGCCGGCGATGCTGCCGTCCTTCTCGATGACCACGGCGGTGTTGTGGTAGAGGCCGGCGGCGCGCTTCTCGAACAGGGACGCCACTATGACGATGCCGAGCTCCCTGGCAAGCTCGCCGAGGGCGTCGGTGCTGGGGCCGGGGATGGGTTCGGCCAGGTCGAACTCGTCCACGGACTCGTGCTGGCAGAAGTACAGGGAGCGGTGCAGCTCCTGGAGCACCACCAGCTGGGCGCCGTCTTCGGCGGCGTCGCGGATGCCCTGGAGGCTGGTGGCGAAGTTGGCGTCGAGATCATTGCTGCAGCGCTGCTGCACCAGGCCTACGTTGAGGATGCTCATGATGCGCTCAGGACTCCTTTGGGCAGCTGCATGGTGATGCAGTGCAGGCTGCCGTGTTGTTCGATCAGTTCAAAACAGGGGATACCCATGACCTGGTAACCGGGGAAGGCGTGGGCCACCTGGACCAGGGCCTCTTCGTCGCGGTCGTCGTCATAGGTGGGCACCAGCACGGCGCCGTTGATGATCAGGAAGTTGGCATAGGTGGCCGGCAGGCGGTTGGCCTCGTCGTCGTACTTGGGCGACGGCCAGGGCAGGGGCACCAGGCGGTAGGGCTTGCCGTCGGCGTCGGTCATGGCCTTGAGCTCGGCCTCCATGGCGCTGAGCGCCTGGTAGTGCTCGTCGTCCGGATCGTCGCACTGCTGGTAGGCGATGGTGTTGTCCGGGCACAGCCGGGCCAGGGTGTCGATATGGCTGTCGGTGTCGTCGCCGGCCAGGTAGCCGTGCTTCAGCCAGTTGACCTTGCGTACCCCCAGCTGCGCCTTCAGCACCGCCTCGATGTCCTCGCGGCCCATGCCGGTGTTGCGGTTGGGGTTGAGCAGACACGCTTCGGTGGTCAGCAGGGTACCCTGGCCGTCCACCTCGATGCCGCCACCCTCGAGGATCAGCTCCACCTTCTCCAGGGCCGCGCCCGGGAAGGCGCCCTGGCCGTGCAGGGTGGCGGTGATCCTGTCGTCCAGCTCGGCGTTGAACTTGCCGCCCCAGCCGGTGAAGGTGAAGTCCAGCATCTTCAGGCCGGACTCGGTCTGCACCGTGAGCGGGCCGTGGTCCCGGGCCCAGGTGTCGTTGCTGGGGCAGGGGTACAGGTGCACGGCGTCGTCCGGCAGCTCGAACTCCATCAGGGATTCGGCGACGTCGACGATGATCTCCTCCGGCACCGCGATCACCACCTTGGCGTGCTCGGCGATGACCAGCACCAGGGATTGGTAGAGGGGCAGGACCCGATCGAGCATATAATCCCAATCGGTGTTGGCGTGGGGCCAGGTCAGCAGGACGGCGTCCTGGGGCTCCCATTCCGCAATGAGGCGTTGTTGCACGCGGTCAGTTCTCCTCGTCGCGGGCCCGGCGGGCCCGCAGTTGTTCACTCTGCACCTTGAGGGCGGTGCGCACCAGCTTCTCCCTGTCCTCTTCGAGGATGGAGACGTATTCGTAATAGGCCAGCTCGGCGTCGCTGCCGCCCTGGCGGGCATAGGCGTAGATCTGGCCGGCCGGGGCGCCATCGGCGCCGGGCAGGGTCAGCACCACCTTGACCAGGGGGCTGTCCGCCTGGGCCCTGGCGATGGAAAAGCCACCGGCCGAAAAATGGACGGTATCGATGGCCTGGGCCAGGTCGATGTCGCTCACCAGCAGCTGATCCAGCAGCCGGTCCAGCTTCTGGGATTGCAATGCCAGCAGCCGGGCCAGGGGACTCTGCTGCTCCTCCCTGAGCTGGGACCAGAGCTCGCTCTCGGTCTCGCGCAGGTCGGCAAAGAGGTGGTAGAGGGGCGGCAGTTCGGCGTCCAGCTCGGCCGGGGCCGGAATGGTCGCCTCCGGGTCCAGCCACTGGGGCACCAGTTTGGTGGCCAGTCGGACGCTGAAATAGTCATCAAACAGACGGTCGGACACCCGGCCTCCAAGCTGCGCTGTTCATTGCATACATAGTCCCGTATTATCCCGTAACTTGCTTGACAGGTAAAACAAAACCCAATTCATGTTCCGTCCAGCCTCTCTCTACATCGCCACCCGCTACCTGCTGCGGGGACAGCGCCAGGGCTTCGCCAATTTCGTCAATCTCTTTGCCCTGTTCGGCGTGGTATTGGGGGTCATGGTGCTGGTGGTGGTGCTGTCGGTGATGAACGGCTTCGAGGCCCAGCTCAAGACCCGGCTGCTGGGCCAGGTGCCCCACCAGATCCTGTCCCGGGACCAGGATTTCGACTGGCAGGCGCGGGCCGAGCAGCTGCGCAAGGCTCCCCAGGTGACGGCGGTGCAGCCCTATCTGGACGGCGAGGTGATGCTGCAGTCCCAGCAGGGCCTGCAGGGCGCCTGGCTGCAGGGCTGGTGGCCCGATGCGCCCCTGGATGCCCACAGCAAACCCAGGGCCGGCCGGTTCGAGCTGGTGATGGGGGTGGGCCTGGCCCGCCGGCTGGGCCTGCTGACCGGCGACGAGGTGCGCCTGTACCTGCCGGCGCGCAGCCTCTACACACCCCTGGGGCGGATCCCCGCCCAGCGCCGCTTCACCCTGGTGGCGGTGGTGGACTTCGGCTCCGAGCTCAACGACCAGCTCATCCTCACCCATTACCAGGACCTGCGCCGCCTCCATGGCAAGAGCGCCGAGGGCGTGTCCAGGCTGAGGCTGTCCCAGGCCGATCCCTTTGCGCCGACCCGGCTGGCCCTGGAAGAGGGCGAGTCGCTGTGGGACTGGCGGGCCCGCTACGGTGACTTCTTTGCCGCCGTGACCCAGGAAAAGCGCACCATGACGGTGCTGCTGGTGCTGATCATCGCCGTGGCGGCCTTCAACATCCTGGCGGCGCTGGCCATGCTGGTCAGCGACAAGCGCCGCGACATCGCCGTGCTGCGCTCGCTGGGCATGGGTAGCGGCACCCTGCAGCGGATCTTCGTGGCCCAGGGCCTGGGTACCGGCCTGCTGGGGGTGGCCCTGGGCTCGGTGTTCGGCGTGCTGCTGACCCAGCACCTCAACGGGGTGCTGGAGCTGCTGGGCCTGGGCGGCGTGGCCATGGGCTACGGCCCCCAGGGGCTGCCGACCCGGCTTGAGCCGGTGCAGATGGCGGTGATCGGCGCCTTCGTGCTGCTGATCTGCGTGGCAGCGACCCTGGCCCCGGCACGGCGGGCCAGCCAGATCGACCCGGCCGTGGTGCTGACCGAGAACGACTAGAAAAACCAAGGAGAAGCGGGTGCTGCAGTGCAGGCAACTTCACAAGACCTACCACGAGAACAACATCGACACGCCGGTGCTGAGCGGTGTCGACCTGGAGATCCAGCCCGGTGAAACCCTGGCCATAGTGGGCTCGTCCGGCTCCGGCAAGTCCACCCTGCTGCACCTGATGGGCACCCTGGACAGCCCCAGCAGCGGTGAACTCTATTTCGAAGGCCAGGACATGCTGGCCTGGAACGAGTCCCAGCGTAACGCCTTTCGCAACCAGAGCCTGGGTTTCGTCTACCAGTTCCACCACCTGTTGCCGGAATTCACCGCCCTGGAAAACGCCGCCATGCCGGCGCTGATCCAGGGCGAAAGCCCGGCCAGGGCCAGGGAAAGGGCCGAGCGGCTGCTGGAGCGGGTGGGGCTGTCCCACCGCCTGAGCCACAGGCCCTCGGCGCTGTCCGGCGGCGAGCGCCAGCGGGTGGCCATCGCCCGGGCCCTGGTCAACTCGCCGCGGCTGGTGCTGGCCGACGAGCCCACCGGCAACCTGGACGAGGCCAGCGCCGAGCAGGTCTACAACCTCATCCGCGAGCTCAATGCCGAGCTGGGCACCGCCTTCGTGGTGGTGACCCATGACGCCAGCCTGGCCGCCAAGCTGGGTAGGGTGGCCAGGCTCACCCGTGGCCACCTGGAGGAGGCATGCTGAGCCTGCAGCTGGCCTGGCGCCAGTTCCGCCAGGGCCAGCAGAGCCGGCTGCAGCGCTTCCTGGCCAAGGCGGCCATCGGCGGCGTGGCCCTGGGCTGCCTGGTGCTGGTGCTGGTGCTGTCGGTGATGAACGGCTTCGAGAAGGTGCTCACCGAGCGCTTCTTGTCGCTGGTGCCCCAGGTGGAGCTGATCGCCGTCAAGGAGGCCCTGGAGCGGCCCAAAACCCTGACCACCCTGGCCGCTGCCGACGAACAGGTGCTGGCGGTGGCGCCCTTTCGGCAGATCAACGCCCTGGCCTCCAAGGGCGACAAGCTCAAGGCCCTGGATCTGCGCGGCATCGAGCTGGACAAGGAGCTGAAGGTTTCCGGCTTGGCGCAGCTGCTGGGCCAGGCGGCCCAGACCCGATTCAACGCCAGCGACAACAGCCTGATCCTGGGCAAGGCCCTGGCCGCCGAGCTGGCCGTGCAGGTGGGTGATCCTCTGACGCTGCTGGTGGCGCCGCCCGGCTCCCACAACCTGTCGGCACCGAGGCGGCACCGCATGCTGGTGACCGGCATCGTCGGCGTCGGCGGCCAGCTCGATCACAGCCTGGCCTATATGCCGCTGGCGACCGCCAATGCCTGGGCCGGGCAGGGCAAGCCCCAGGGGCTCAGGCTCAGGGTGAGCGACGTCTTCCAGGCCCAGGCCGTGGCCAACCGCATCGGCTACCAGGCCCACGAAGGCCTCTACATGGACAACTGGACCCGCACCCAGGGCCACCTCTACCAGGACATCCAGATGGTGCGGGTGATCATCTGGCTGGTGGTGGGGCTGATCATGCTGGTGGCCAGCTTCAACATCATCTCGCTGCTGATGGTGACGGTACGGGAAGAGGCGCCGCAGATCGCCATGCTGAGATCCATGGGCCTGGCCAGGGAAAGCGTGCTCGGCATCTACCTGTGGCGGGGGCTGCTGCTGGGCGGCTCCGGCATGGCCCTGGGGGTGCTGTTCGGCCTCAGCCTGTCGGCCTGGCTGCCGGTGATCGCCGAGGGCATGGAGCAGCTGACCGGCAGCCCGCTGCTGTCCGGCGACATCTACTTCACCGACAAGCTGCCCACCCAGATCCGCGCCCTGGACGTGTGGATCACCGCCCTGATGGCCATGGTCATCGCCATGCTGGCCACCCTCTACCCGGCCTGGAAGGCCTCCCGGCTGGCACCGGCCCAGGTGTTGTCGGGGGCCTGAGCATCAAAAAAGGCGACCTTGGGGTCGCCTTTTTCGTTACAGGCCGGGCCTGTGCCGGCGTCGGCGCCAGCTGCGCGCCACCGAATAGCGCCACAGCCAGGAAATGCCGAAATAGCCCAGCAGCGCCGCCAGCGCGGCGCAGACCAGGCAGCCCAGCAGGAAGGTGGGGCCGACCGTGGACAGGCTGGCCACCAGCCAGTCCCAGCTGGCTTCGAACTGGAATGGGTGGTTGTTTTCGCCCAGCAGCCAGCTGCCGACCCGGTAGGCGCCGTAGAAGATGGGCGGCATGGTGATGGGGTTGGTGAGCCAGACCAGGGCGATGGACAACGGCAGGTTGACCCGGAACCAGATGGCGAAGCCGGCCGACAGCAGCATCTGGAAGGGCACCGGGATAAAGGCGAAGAACAGGCCCACCGCGAAGGCGCCGGCGGCGCTGCGCCTGTTCAGGCACCAGAGGTTGGGCTCATGGACCAGATCGCCGAAGATCTGCAGATGGCGATGGTCGCGGATCTTGGCGTGATCCGGCATAAAGCGCTTTATTGTTTTCTTAGGCATCGACTCTGACTTAACTCCAAGACGCGGACTCAAGGATGAGGATCTGGCCACCGCTGATCTGGCTGGCGGCACTGGCTCTGCCACTGGCCTGGACGTCACTGCCGTCGCCGGCCGTGGTGGTACTCTGGGCACTGTGCGCCGTCATTATGATGATAGTGCGACATCCCGGGGCGGCCCTGTTTCTGGCCGGCCTCAGCTACGGCTGTGGCCTGGCCCTCCTCAACCTCAGCAGCACTGCGCTTCTACAACAGGATTGGTCCGGGCAAGACCTTAGCATAAAAGCCGAGGTGGTGGCAGAAAATGCCAACGGCCTGTTTCTGCTGGATATCTTCGAGGTTCAGGGGCGGCCGATGGCACGGCCGATGCGGGCCCGGCTGGGTTGGTATGCCAAGGAAACCCGGCCGGCACCGGGCCAGCAATTGGCCGCCCTGGTGCGGCTCAAGCCGGTCACGGCCCTGGCCAATCCCGGCAGCCAGCCCCTGGCCAGGCAGGCGGCCCGGGAGCGCCTGCAGGCCTACGGCTATGTGAAAAAGGTGCTGGCCGCCGACGGCCGACCCGGGGCGAGGTGGCGCTGGCACAACTGGCTGGCCGCGCGGCTGGCGCACTATGACCAGGGCGGCCTGCTGCTGGCGCTGCTGAGCGGCGAGCGCGGCGCCATGACCGACGACCAGAAGCAACTGCTGCGGGAAACCGGCACCGCCCACCTGCTGGCCATCTCCGGGCTGCATGTGTCCCTGGTGGCCGGCTTCGGCGCCTTGCTGGGGCAGGGGCTGTGGTGGCTGTGCTGGCGCCGTGGCAACGGCCAGGGGCTGGCGTTGTCGCTTGGCCTGCTGCTGGCCGGCCTTTACGCCTGGCAGGCCGGGTTCATGCCACCGGCCCAGCGGGCCTGGCTGGGTCTGGGGCTGGTGCTGCTGTTGGCCTGGCGCCGGCGCACCGGGCGGCCGCTGGTCCTGCTCTGCTACCTGGCGGCCCTGCTGGCCAGCTGGGATCCGCTGCAGCTGCTGGACAGCCGCTTCTGGCTGAGCTTCTCGGCGGTGGCGGTGATCCTGCTGGCGTTGTGGCGCTTCCCGGGCCGGGGTTGGCGCAGCCTGCTGTGGATCCAGCTGGCGCTGAGCCTGTTGTTGCTGCCGCTGCAATGGTGGCTGTTCGGGGCCTATCCGCCCTTGGCGCTGCCGGCCAACCTGCTGGCGGTGCCGCTGGTGTCGCTGCTGGTCCTGCCGCTGACCTTGCTCGGGCTCCTGGTGCCGCCCCTGTGGCAGCTGGCCGACGCCCTGCTGTCGCTGCTGCTGTGGTGCCTGGCCAGGCTGGCCTGGCTTGGCGACAGCCCCTGGCTGTTGCTGCTGCCGGCCCTGGCACTCTGGCTGGCGCCCCTGCCGAGGCTGTCCAGGTTCAAGCTGCTGGCGGCGGCGTTGTTGCTGGGTCTTGGCCTGTTGCGCCAGGGCAGCGAACTCTGGCTGCTGGACGTGGGCCAGGGCACGGCCCTGGCCCTTCGCCAGGATGACAGGGTGCTGCTGTACGACGCCGGTCCTGGTCCCTGGTCCCTTGAAGGCCTGCGCGGCCTTGGCTGGCAGCAGCGCCTGGAGGCCCTGGTGATCAGCCACGGCGACCGGGATCATGCCGGCGGCCTGGCCGCCCTGGACACAGAGCCGCTGTCGCTGTTTCTGGCCGGCCAGCCCACGCCGGGGGCGTCCCCCTGCAGCGCCGGCCAGCAACATAGGTGGCAGGACTGGCGGCTGACCAGCCTCTGGCCGCCGGCCGGCTTCAAGGGCTCGGACAACAACCAGTCCTGCGTACTGTTGCTGGAAAAGGGGGTACGGCTGCTGCTGCCCGGTGACATGGAAGCGCAAGTGGAGGCCGCCCGCCGCTGGCCGCAGGTTGATCTGCTGCTGGTTCCCCACCACGGCTCCCTGAGCTCCTCCAGCGGCGCCTTTATCGAGCAGGCTCGGCCCAGGGTGGCGCTGATCAGCGCCGGCCGTCACAACCCCTTCGGTTTCCCCCGCCAGGCGGTGGTGAGCCGCTACCTGGCCAGGGGCATCCAGGTGCTGGATACGGCCCGCGATGGCGCCATCCACTGCCGCCTGGCACCCGAGCTGCGCTGCCGGGGCCTGGCCCCTGAACTGCCCTGGTGGCATCCCCTTGCCCGCTACAGGTGGCCTCGGCAGGGCGGCGGGGCTAGAATAAGCCCTCAATTTTCAGATGACTGACATTTCATGGCAGAGAATTTGTCCCGCGGCGAGATGTGGGCCCACTACAAGCGCCTGTTCCGTTACGCCATTCCCTTTCGTATCGGTTTGATCCTGGCCATCGTCGGCATGATCGGCAACGCCGGCTTCGAGGCCCTGTTCATCAAGCTGATGGGGCCCTTCATCGACGGCTCCTTCGACGCCACCGCCAAGGCCCAGGCCCAGGGCGCCGTGAGCCTGGATGGCAGCCTGCTCGATTTCGATGGCGATTCGCTGTTCATGATCGCGCCCCTGGTGGTGATCGGCCTGTTCATCGCCCGGGGCGTGACCGCCTTCATGGCCACCTATGGCCTGGCCTGGGTGGGGCGGCACGTGGTGCGGGCCATCCGCCAGGATCTGTTCGAGCACATGGTGCGCCTGCCGGTGAAGGATTTCGACCAGTCCAGCACCGGCAGCCTGATCTCCCGCATCACCTTCGACGTGGAGCTGGTGGCCAACTCCGTGACCAAGGCCATGCTGACCCTGATCAAGGAAGGGGCCCTGGTGATCTTCCTGCTGGCCACCATGTTCGCCTACTCCTGGCAGCTGACCCTGGTGTTCTTCATGGTGATCCCGCCCATCGCCTTTGCGGTGCAGAAGGTCTCCAAGCGCTTTCGCCGCCTGGGCCTGCAGATCCAGTCCGCCATGGGCATGGTCACCGCCCGCACCGAGCAGATGGTCAACGGCCAGAAGGTGGTCAAGCTGTTCGGCGCCCAGGGCGAGGAATGCGCCCGTTTTGACCGGATCAACAACCATAACCGCCAGCAGAACATGAAGGTCACCGCCACCCAGGCCAGCTCCAGCGCCGTGATCCAGCTGCTGGCCGGCATCGGCCTGGCGGTGGTGCTGTTCATCGCCGGCATGCTTGCCTCCAAGAACGCCTTGTCGGTGGGGGATTTCATCGCCCTGGTGGCGGCCATGCTGGCGATGATGAGGCCCATCAAGCAGCTCACCAACGTCAACGCCGAGTTCCAGCGCGGTATCGCCGCCGCGGCCAGCATCTTCGGGGTGCTGGACAAGGACGCGGAGCAGGATCAGGGCCAGCGTCCCCTGGACAGGGCCAACGGCGAGCTGGCCTTCAAAGACGTCACCTTCACCTACCCGGGCAAGGACAGCCCGGCCCTGAAGCAGCTGTCCTTCGCGCTGCCCCAGGGCAAGACGGTGGCGCTGGTGGGCCGCTCCGGCTCCGGCAAGACCACCATCAGCTCGCTGCTGACCCGTTTCTACGATATCGACAGCGGCGCCATCACCCTGGACGGCGTCGATATCCGCGACTATCCGCTGGCGGCGCTGCGTCGCCAGTTCGCCGTGGTGTCCCAGCAGGTGCACCTGTTCAACGACAGCATCGCCAACAATATCGCCTATGGCCTGGCTCGGGAGCCCAGCCGTGAGGAGATCGTCGAGGCCGCCACCCGGGCCCATGCCATGGAGTTCATCGAGTCCATGCCCGAGGGCCTGGACACGGTGATCGGCGAGAACGGCGTCATGCTGTCCGGCGGCCAGCGCCAGCGCATCGCCATCGCCCGGGCCCTGCTGCGCGACGCCCCCATACTGATCCTGGACGAGGCCACCTCGGCCCTGGATACCGAATCCGAGCGCCACATCCAGGCCGGCCTGGAGGCCCTGCAGCAGGACCGAACCGCCCTGGTCATCGCCCACCGCCTGTCCACCATCGAGAAGGCCGACCGCATCCTGGTCATGGAGCAGGGCGAGATCATCGAGGCCGGCACCCATGGCGAGCTGCTGGAAAAGGGCGGCGCCTATGCCGCCCTCTACCAGCTGCAGTTCGGCGAGTCGCTCTGATGGTAGACAGGTTGCAGCGCGCCTGGCAGCAGGGGGGCTGGCTGAGCTGGCTGCTGCTGCCCCTGGCCGGCCTGTTCTGGGCCATCTCGGCCCTGCGCCGCCTGGGCTATCGTGCCGGCTGGCTCAGACGCTACCGGGCGCCGGTGCCGGTGCTGGTGGTGGGCAACATCACCGTGGGCGGCAACGGCAAGACCCCGGCGGTGATGGCCATAGCCCAGGCGCTGCAGGCGCGCGGCTTCAAGCCGGGCCTCATTGCCCGGGGCTACGGCGCCGAGCCCGGCGACTTTCCCCGCCTCGTCACCCGGGACGCCGACCCCGGGCAGGTGGGGGACGAGCCGGCCATGATCGGACGCCGCACCGGCCTGCCCATGGCGGTGGGCCCGGATCGCCGCAAAGCCATAGAGACGCTGCTGGCCAATCATGACATCGACCTTGTCATCAGCGACGATGGCCTGCAGCACTACGCATTGGAACGGGATCTGGAGCTTGTCGTCATGGACGGCGAGCGCCGCCTGGGCAACGGCCGCCTGCTGCCGGCCGGGCCGCTGCGCGAAGGGGCCTGGCGCCTGGCCACGGTGGATGCGGTGCTGGTCAACGGCGGCGAGGCCAGGGCAGGGGAGTGGGCCATGACCCTGGCGGTGTCCGAACCCAGGCGCCTGGTCGACGAGGCGCCCCGGCCCTGGTCCAGCCTGGCCGGCCCGGTCACGGCCGCCGCCGCCATCGGCCACCCGCCGCGTTTCTTCCGGACCCTGGCCCGCCAGGGCCTGGCGGTGCAGAAGGCGTTCAGCTTCGCCGACCACCACGGCTTTTCCGCCGAGGATTTCGCCGGTATAGAGGGGCCGCTGCTGATGACCGAGAAGGACGCCGTCAAGTGCCGTCCCTTCGCCCGGGAAGATTGGTATTATGTGCCCGTGGACGCCCAGATCCCGGACGCCTTTTTTGATTTCATCGAACGCCGCATAAGGAAGCGATGCCATGGCCTTTGACAAACGTATGCTGGACATCCTGGCCTGTCCCCTGTGCAAGGGGAAGCTGACCCTGGACGAAGAAAAGCTGGAGCTGCACTGCCACTTCGACAAGCTGGCCTATCCCATCCGCAACGATATTCCGGTGTTGCTGGAAGGGGAGGCACGCAGGCTGGAGCTGGACGAGGTGCTCAAGTGAGCTTCAGGGTCATCATTCCCGCCCGCTATGCCTCCACCCGCCTGCCGGGCAAGCCGCTGCTGAAGGTGGGCGGCAGGACCATGATCGAGCAGGTGGTGCTCAAGGCCCGCCAGAGCGGGGCCGCCGACATCTGGGTGGCCACCGACGACGAGCGCATCGCCGACGAGGTCCGGGGCTTCGGGGCCCAGGTAATGATGACCTCGCCGGAGCACCAGTCCGGCACCGAGCGCCTGGCGGAGGTGGTGGACAAGCTGGCCCTGGCCGACGACGAGATCATCGTCAATGTCCAGGGCGACGAGCCGCTGATCCCGCCCGAGAACATCCGCCAGGTGGCCGAGCTGCTGGCCGCGGCGCCAAAGGTGCCCGTGGCCACCCTGGCCACCCCCATCGAGGATGCCGAGGAGGCGGTCAACCCCAATGCCGTCAAGGTGGTCTGCGACAAGGCCGGCCAGGCGCTCTATTTCAGCCGGGCCAGCATTCCCGCCCAGCGCGACCGGCTGCTGGCCGGCGCCGCTCCAGAGCTCAAGGGGGCGCTGCTGAGGCGCCATCTCGGCATCTACGGTTACCGGGCCGGTTTCCTGCGCCGCTATGTGACACTGGCAGAAAGCCCGCTGGAGCACCTGGAGGCCCTGGAGCAGCTGCGCATCCTCTGGCACGGCGAGCGTATTCTGGTGGCCGACGCCGCCGTGGAGCCGCCGGCGGGCATTGACACCCCGGCCGATCTGGAACGGGTCAACGCCCTCCTTGCTGGAGCACGATAGCAAGAAAAACGGAGCCCAAGGGCTCCGTTTTTTATTCAGCCAGGCTGCCAGCCCGCCCTGGTGAGGGCGGCCGTCTTGACCCGGTTCCACCTGGCCCTAAGCCCATCCAGCATCAGGTAGCAAAGGGGTACCAGCACCAGGCTGACCAGGGTGGACAGGATCAGGCCGCCGATGATGGCGATGGCCATGGGGGCATAGTTGGGACCACCGCCACCGACCCTGGTGTCGCCCAGGGCCAGCGGCACCAGGCCCAGCACGGTGGTGGCCACCGTCATCAGGATGGGCCGCAGCCGTTCGGCGGCGGCGGTGACGATCACCCTTTTCAGCTCGTCGCTGCCCCTGAGCTGGTTGATGCGGTCCACCAGCACGATGCCGTTGTTGACCACTATGCCCATCAGGATCAGCAGGCCGATCATGCCCATGATGCCCATGGGGGTCCCCGTGAACCAGAAGGCCCAGAAGGCACCCGTCATGGAGAACAGGATGGCGGTGAGTATGGCCACCGGCATCAGCACCGACTCGAACAGGGCCGCCATCACCAGGTAGATGAGGGCCAGGGCCAGCACCATGTTCACCATCATGGCCTGCTGGCCTTCGTTCTGGCGGCGAAAGCGCCCGTCCAGGCTCCAGGTATAGCCGGCCGGCAGGCTGATGTTGCTCATCATCTGCTCTATGGCTTCCCTGGCCTGGGACAGGGTCAGCTCCTCCAGGTTGGCGGCGATATAGAGGGTGGTCTGGCGGTCGAAGCGCATGATGGAGCCCACCTGGGGCGCTTCAACCAGCTCGGCGACCTGCTCCAGGCGAATGAGGCGACCGTCCACCTGGGCCACCGGCAACCTGGCCAGCATGGCCTTGTCGTAGCGGGCGTCCTTTTCCACATAGAGCTGGACCCGGGTTTCGCCGTTGTCGTCGCGCAGGGTCCGGGCCGGGCTGCCCCTGAGGGCCAGGCTGACCTGTTCGGCGATGTCCCGGGCACTGAGGCCAAGGCGGTTGGTCCTGACCGGATCCGGCTTGATGCGGATCTCCCTGGCCAGTTGGTCGGCGTCGGCGCGCACCTCCACCAGGCCCTGGATCCGGGCCAGCTGGGGCACCAGATCCTCGGCCAGGCCCAGCAGCCTGTTGGTGCTGGGGCCCTGCAGGGTGATCTGCACCTCGGAGTCGCCGCCGTTTTTCCAGCCCAACTGGGTCTTGACCAGCGCCATCTTGGGCCAGCCTTCTCTGAGCCGCTTGCGCAGCTCGTCGCGGCTCAGGGGGGTGTCGGGATCCAGCAGCAGGGTGCTGGTGGCGTAGCGGGGCTCGTAATAGGAGTACACGGCGCGGATCCCCAGCTCGTCCTTGTTGGCATAGAGGAACTCCTCCATGCGGTCCACCTCGGCCTCCATCATGGCCACCGGGAATTCGCCGGGCGCTTCCATGTTGATGAACAGGCGGTCGCCGTCGCCGTCGAACTGGTCGTCGGACGGCAGCTGGCTCAGCGGCAGGGCGGTGGAGGCGGCCAGGACCACGAAAAAGGCCAGCATCCGCTTGGGCCTGTCCAGCACCCAGGCCAGCAGCCCCTTGTAGTGGACATGGTCCCTGATCTTGGCCTGGGCCGGCGCCAGGCGCCTGGCCAGCAGCGGGATCAGGGTGATGGCCAGCAGCAGGGAGGCGGCCAGGGACAGGCAGATGGCCACAGACACGTGCTTGAGGAAGACGGTGACGTCTATCTTGGCGCCGAAGAAGTTGGGCAGGAAGACGATGGCGGTGGTGAGGGTGCCGGCGGCCATGGCCAGGGCCACCCGGCCCACGCCCTTCACCACCGCCTGGCTGCCGGATAGACCGCGGCTGCGTTCGGTGGCGATGCTTTCCACCACCACCACGGCGTTATCCACCAGCATGCCCACGGCCAGCATCAGGCCCATCAGCGACAGTATGTTGAGGCTGATGTCCAGGAAGTACATGGCGGCCAGGGTCAGGCACAGCGAGAAGGGCACCGACAGCACCACCACGGCGGTCATGCTGAGGTTGCGCAGGAACAGCAGCAGCACCAGGGCCGACAGGGCCGCCCCCACCAGGCCGGCCTGGGTCAGGCCGGACAGGGAATCCTTGACCGACTGGGCCTGATCCTCCATGACGAACAGGCGAATGCCGTCCAGGGCCGGGTTGCTCTCGGCCTCATGGACCACGGCCATGACGGCCTCGGCCACCGCCACCAGGTTGGCGCTGGATTCCTTGAACACGTCCAGGCCCACGGCGTAGGTGCGGTCGAAATGGCGGCCTTCGCGCAGCTCAGGCTTGGCCAGGATGACGGTGGCCACGTCCTTAAGCTGGATGCTGGGGCTGAGGTAGGTGTTCTCGATGGCGGCCATGTCGGCCCAGTTGCCCTGGGGCTGGATCAGGTAGCGGCGCTGCTCGTTCTGGATGTAGCCGCCGGCCACCTGGAAATTGGCCTTGGTGAGCATCTCCACCACCTGGCGGGGCGCCAGCCCCATGGCCCTGAGCCGGGCCGGATCCAGGGCCACCTGGACCTCCGGCTTCTCGACCCCGTACAGGGTGACCCGTGATACGCCGGCGATGCGCTCCAGGGGCCTTTTCAGCTCCCGTTCCAGCACGTCGTAGGCGTGGGAGAGATCGCCCTGGCTGGACAGGCGCAGGGTCAGTACCGGCATGTCGGCGGTGGAGAACTGGTACACGAACACCCGCTCCACGTCGTCCGGCAACAGGTGGCGGATGCTGTCCAGCTTCTCCCTGGCCTCGATGCTCTTGGCGTTGATGTTGCTGCTCCAGTCGAACTGCAGGGTGATATGGGCGCCATCCGAGGCGGAGCGGGAGCGCATCTCCTTGATGCCGGACAGGGTGGCCAGGGCCTCTTCTATGGGCCTGGTGATGGCGTCCTCCACCTCGGCCGGGGTGGCGTTGGCATAGGGCACATTGATGTCGATCTGCGGGATCTCAATGCCGGGCCACATCTCCAGGGGCAGCACCCGGCTTGAGACCAGGCCCATCACCAGCAGCGACAGCGACAGCATCAGTATGGTCACCGGCCGCCTCAGGGCGACGGCGGCCATCCGTGAGGCCAGATTGGCTTGCTCAGTCATGGGCCACCTCCTTGCGGTCGAACAGCTGGTACAGCAGCGGGATCACCAGCAGGGTCAGGGCCGTGGCCAGCACCAGGCCGCTCATCACGGCAATGGCCATGGGCGCACGCACCTCGGCGCCTTCGCCCAGGCCCAGGGCCATGGGCAGCAGCCCCAGTACCGTGGTGAGGGTGGTCATGATGATGGGGCGCAGGCGGCTGCGGGCGGCATCGTGGATGGCGGTCAGCCGGTCGACGCCCTGGGCGCGCAGCTGGTTGATCCTGTCCACCAGCACGATGGCGTTGTTGACCACGATGCCGGCCAGCATGATCAGGCCGATGAACACCACCACCGACAGCGGCGTATTGGTCAGCCACAGGCCCAGCACGGCGCCGGCGCCGGCCAGGGGCACGGCGAACAGGATCAGCAGCGGGTGCAGGAAGGACTCGAACTGGGAGGCCATCACCAGGTAGACCAGGAACACGGCCACCAGCAGGGCCAGCTGCAGCGAGCCGAAGGCGGCCTGGCGTTCGCCGCTCTGGCCGGCCAGGGAAACGCTGATGTCCGCCGGCAGCTCCAGGGTGGCCAGCAGGGCGCGGACCGCGGCTTCGGCCTGATCCAGGTCGCCATAGGCGAGATCGGCGGCGATCAGCGCCACCCGCTGCTGGTCGACCCGGGTGATCTCGGCCGGGCCCAGGGTCTCGCGAATGTTGGCCACGGCGTCCAGGGGGAGGGAAACCTGGCTGGCCGGGGAGATCAGCAACCGGGCCAGATCGTCCACATCATCTCTATGGCTGTCGTCCAGGCGTACCAGCATGTCGACCTTGCGATCGTCCAGCTGGTAGCGGCTGGCCAGGCGGCCGCGGACCTTGTCGGCAATGCGGTGGCCCACCTGGGGCGCTGTCATGCCGAGGCTGGCCAGGCGGCCGTGGTCGAAGGTCACCGACAGCTCCGGCTGGCCCTGTTGCAGGCTCTGGCTGACATCCACGAAGCGGGGATCGGCCAGCATGGCCGCCGCCACCTGGCCGGCGCCCTGGTTGAGGCGGGCCAGGTTATAACCGGCCAGCTCCACCACCAGGGCCCGGTCGAAGTTGAGCAGCTGGGGCCGGGAGAACTCGCTCTCCACGCCGGGCAGGCGGCCGGCAATGCCGCGCAGGTGGGTGATGGCCTGGGCTTCCAGGCGGGCGTCGGTCAGCACCACGTTGAGGCGCCCCTTGTTGGGCCTGTTGTCGGACGGATTGGCGGACACCAAGAGGCCTGAGCCGGCCTGGCTGTAGGTCTTGTCGATGGCCGGATATTGTTCGGCGGCGTCGGCCAGCTTTTTCAACAGGGCGTCGGTCTCCTCGATGGAGGCGCCGGGCGGCAGGGTGACGTCCAGGTAGAACTCGCCTTGGGCCATGTTGGGCAGCAGGGTCACCGGCAGCACCGGCAGCAGGGCGAAACAGGCGGCCAGGCTCAGCATCAGGGCGCCGAGGGTACGCTTGGGCCTGGCCATGGCGGCGGGCAGCAGCCTGTCGTAGCCACGGCTGAGCAGCGCGTAGCCGCCCTGGATCAACCAGGCCAGGGGCTTCATCAGCAGGCCCAGCAACCGGCCCAGCTGGCGCCACAGCCAGAACAGGGCGGTGAGCAGCCAGATCAGCGGCAGGGCCAGCCGGCCGGGTTGGCCGCTTCCGTCCTGCTGGCCCTTGCGCTTGGCGGCCAGCATGGGGATCAGGGTCAGGGCCACCAGCAGCGAGGCCAGCAGGGCGAAGGTGACGGTCAGGGCCTGATCGCGAAACAGCTGGCCGGCAATGCCCTGTACGAACACCAGTGGCACGAATACCGCCAGGGAGGTCAGGGTGGAGGCGGTGATGGCGCCGGCCACCTCGCTGGCGCCGTCCACGGCGGCGGTGACGGGATCGGCCCCCTGGTCGCGGTGCCGGGCGATGTTCTCCAGCACCACTATGGCGTTGTCCACCAGCATGCCCACGGCCAGGGCCAGGCCGCCCAGGGACATGATGTTGAGGGTGACCTGGTTGGCCAGCATCAGGCTGAAGGTGGCGATCACGGACACCGGGATGGCCAGGGAGATGATCACGGTGGCGCGGATGTCACGCAGGAACAGGTACAGCACCAGCATGGCCAGCAGGCCGCCGAGCCAGGCGGCGCCCTTGACCTGGGTGATGGCCTGGCGGATGAAGTCGGACTGATCGTAGAGCACGGTGATCTCGGCACCGTGCGGCAGCAGCTTTTCCAGGCGGGGCAGGGCGTTCTTGACCGCCTGGGCCATGGCGACGGTGTTGGCGTCGCCTTCCTTGTACAGGGCCAGCTCGATCATCTCGCGGCCCTGGACCCGGCTGATGGCGTCCCTTTCCTTGTAGTGGTCCTGGATCCGGGCCACGTCCTTGAGGCGTACGTCCGGGCTGATCAGGGTCTGGCCTATGGCCTCCAGGGTGGGATACTGGTTGAGGGTGCGCACCAGCAGCTCGCGGCCGCTGTCCTGGATGCGGCCACCGGCCAGGTTGACGTTCTCCTGGGACAGGCGCTCGGCGATGTCGGCCAGGCTGAGGCCCAGGCGGGCGGCCTGGACGTCGTCCACCAGGATCTGGATCTCCTGCTCCAGGCCGCCGCCGCTGCGTACCGAGGCGACGCCGTCCAGGCCTTCCAGGCGGCGCTTGAGATCTTCATCGGCGAAGCTGCGCAGGGCCTTGAGCTGATCCGGGTTCATCTGTTCGCCCTGGGACAGGCCCAGGCGCAGCACCGGATCCAGGCTGGGGTTGTAGCGCAGGATCAGCGGCGGCTTCACATCCAACGGCAGTATGACCAGATCCAGCTTCTCACGGACTTCCAGGCTGGCCCAGTCCATGTCGGTGCCCCATTCGAACTCCAGCACCACGTCGGAGCGGCCGGGGCGGGAATGGGAGCTGAGCTTCTTGAGGCCCTTGACCACCCCTATGGCTTCCTCCACCGGCTTGGTGATCAGGGTCTCCATTTCCAGGGGGGCGGCGCCTTCGTAGTCGGTGCGTATGGTCAGGGTCGGGTAGCTGAGATCCGGCAGCAGGGTGATGGCCAGCTTGCCCAGGGAAACCAGGCCGAACAGCAGCACCGCCAGGGTGAACATGGCGACCGTCACCGGCCGCCTTACGGACAGGGATACCAGGGATTTCATCCTTTGATCACCTCGACCTTGGCCTGATCCTTGAGGTGATGCTGGCCCAGGGTGACCACCTGCTCGCCCTCATCCAGGCCCTTGAGCACCTCGACCCAGTCGTTGTCGCCGTAGCCCAGGGTCACCTCGCGCAGCTCGGCCACGTTTTCCTGGCCGATGACGAACAGGCGCGCGGTCTCGCCCTGGTTGATCACCGCCTGGCGCGGCACCAGCCGGGCCTGCTCGTGGGTGTCGTACTGGATGTCCACCTCGGCGAACATGCCGGGCAGCAGCAGGCCCTGGGGGTTGTTCAGGTGCAGGGTGACGCGGGTGGTGCCGGTGGCGGCATCCACCACCGGGCTGACCCGGCTGACCCTGGCCTCGAAGACGTCGCCGGGCAGGGCGGCGAAGCGCAGCTGGGCCAGCTTGGCCTGGCGGATGGGCGCCAGGTAGTGTTCGGGTACCGCCACCTCGGCGCGCAGCACGTCATGCTGGACGATGTCGAACAGGGCCTCGTCGGCCCGGGCCAGGTGGCCCGCCTTGACGTGGCGCCGCGATACCACACCGCTGATGGGGGCCTTGACGGCGGCATACTGCAGATCCAGCTCGGCCAGGGCCAGGGACGCCTTGGCGGATTCCAGGCGGAGACTCAGCTTGTCGACGGTCTCGGCGCTGACCAGCTTCTTGGCCTGCATCTTCTTCAGGCGTTCCAGCTCCTGGGCGACGGAGCGGGTCTCGGCGGCCAGCTTGTCGCGCTCCAGCTGGTACCGGCGTGGCTCGATCAGTGCCAGCACCTGGCCGGCACTGACTTCGTCTCCTTCTTCCACCTGGATGGCTTCCACCAGGCCGGAAACCCGGGCTACCACTGTGGCATCGCTTTCCGCTTCCAGGGTGGCATGGCCCTGGTAGCGGGCGGAGATGGCAGCCACCTTGACCTCGGCGACGCTGACCGGGATCAGCACTTCTTCCTTGGGCTTTTCTTCTTGGGCAACGTCCTTGGCCTCACCTGAGCTGCAGGCGCTGAGCAGCAGGGCCAGGGTGATCGCGGACAGGGTGGGGAGTTGCGGTTTCATCTTAGGGCTTCCTTGAATATGAACGCCCTAAGATTAGCGAAAGCCGTGCCAACAAGGAAAAACTCTTGTAAAACAGAGTGTTAATAAATGTTGCCTGGGGGCGTGTTGGCGAATTTGGCCAAATGCTGGCGAGAATGCACCAGCATGGCGGCAGCTATTTGAAAGCAATAAAAAAGGGTTCTTCGCACATTAGCGGGGAATAGATGTGAAAACGGCTGGATAGGTTATTGTGATGTCGCCAAACAAAGACACTAACCAACCAGCCGTTTTCGATGTCGCAGCTTACCCTTCCGTTCGAGCTGTGGGAAGGCTTTAGCCCCGACCACATAGAGCAACACGACCAACATCTCACCATTCACCTCAGCCCCAATCGCCCGCCCTGCTGCCGTTGCGGCAAGCTGGCCCAAGCCGTCCACGACATCACCTGGAGAACGGTCGCCGATCGCGCACTGATGGACCATACCGTGACCCTCAAGGTGCCGGTGCGACGGCTTAACTGCCATCAGTGCGGCCGAGGGACCGAACACATCTCCTGGCTGCGTCCCTTCGCCCGTTTGAGCTGCCGTCTGGAACGCTACGCCGAACGCCTACTGGCGTTACTGCCGGTCAAGCAGGTCGGTGAACTGCTGGGGCTGCACTGGCACACCGTGAAGGCCATCGACAAGCGCCGCCTGCAGCGGCAGGTCACCGAGCCCGACTGGTCCCGGTTGCGACGACTGGTCATGGATGAGTTCGCCCTGTTCAAGGGCCACCGCTACGCCACCGTCATCGCCGATGCGGATACCCACCAGGTGTTGTGGATAGGCGAGGGACGCAGTCGCCGCAGCATCCGGCCCTTCTTCGAGCGGCTAGGCGAACGCTGTCAGCAGATCGAGGCCGTGGCGATGGACATGAACACCGCCTTCGATCTGGAGGTGCAGGCGCATTGCCCCAACGCCAGGGTGGTCTACGACCTGTTCCATGTGGTGGCCAAGTATGGCCGGGAGGTGATTGACCGGGTGCGGCTCGACTGTGCCAAGGCCCAGGGCACCGAGCAGCAGGCCCGCCGTCATATCAAGCGTAGCCGCTGGGTGTTGCTCAAAAACGAGGGCAATCTCAATGACAAGGAACGTGGCCGCCTCGAAGCCTTGCTGGCCGCCAACCGTGATCTGATGGTGGTCTACGTGCTCAAGGAGCAGTTGAAGGCGCTGTGGTACTGCCGCGATGAGCAAACGGCCCATCGCCAATGGCGGCTCTGGTGGCAGCAGGTGGAGGAAAGTGGCATCGCGCCGCTGTTGCAGTTCGCCCGTAAGCTAAAACCCTACTTGCCAGGGATAGTCGCTTCCGCCAGCTATCCCCTCCATACCTGCCGGCTGGAGGGGATGAACAACAAAATCAAACTGATGAAGCGGATGGCTTATGGCTATCGGGATCTGGAGTACTTCTTCCTGAAGATAAAAGCCGCCTTCCCCGGAGATCCGCGATGAACCTAAAAAAGGGCGGTCATCGACCGCCCTTTGTTCCGGGTTCCGAACCCTTACTTGCCCTTGTTGGAGGCGAAGTCGCGGGCGCTCTGGCCAACGTACAGCTGGCGAGGACGACCGATCTTGGCGGTGGGGTCGGAGTGCATTTCGTTCCAGTGGGCGATCCAGCCGATGGTACGGGACATGGCGAAGATCACGGTGAACATGGAGGTCGGAATGCCGATGGCCTTGAGGATGATGCCGGAGTAGAAGTCCACGTTGGGGTAGAGCTTCTTCTCGACAAAATACTGATCGGACAGGGCGATGCGCTCCAGCTCCATGGCCACGTCCAGCAGCGGATCCTGGATGTTCAGTTCCTTCAGCACCGCGTGGCAGGTTTCGCGCATGACCTTGGCACGGGGGTCGAAGTTCTTGTAGACCCGGTGACCGAAGCCCATCAGGCGGAAGGGATCGTTCTTGTCCTTGGCGCGGTCGATGAACTCGGGGATGCGGTCAACGGAACCGATCTCTTCGAGCATGCGCAGGCAGGCTTCGTTGGCACCACCATGGGCCGGACCCCACAGGGAGGCGATACCGGCGGCGATACAGGCGAAGGGGTTGGCACCGGAAGAGCCGGCCAGACGCACGGTAGAGGTAGAGGCGTTCTGCTCGTGGTCGGCGTGGAGGATGAAGATCTTGTCCATGGCCTTGGCCAGAACGGGGTTGACCTTATAGTCCTCGCACGGGGTGGCGAACATCATGTGCAGGAAGTTCTCGGCATAGGACAGCTCGTTCCTGGGGTAGACGAACGGCTGGCCGATGCTGTGCTTGTAGCACATGGCGGCGATGGTCGGCATCTTGGACAGCAGGCGGAAGGCCGCGATCTCACGATGACGGGGGTTACTGACGTCCAGGGAATCGTGATAGAAGGCGGACAGGGCACCTACCACGCCACACATCACGGCCATGGGGTGCGCATCGGGGCGGAAACCCTTGAAGAAGCTGCGCAGCTGCTCGTTGAGCATGGTGTGGGTCTTGACGGTTTCGCGGAACTCGTCGTACTGCGCCTTGTTCGGTGCTTCACCGTAGAGCAGGATGTAGCACACTTCCAGGTAATCGGCGTGGTCGGCCAGCTGGTCGATGGGGAAGCCGCGATGCAGCAACACGCCCTTGGCGCCATCGATGAAGGTGATGGCTGATTCGCAGGAGGCAGTAGCCAGGAAGCCGGGGTCGAAAGTGAACAGGCCGTGCTTGCCCAGGGTGCGGACGTCAACTACGTCGTGACCGGCTGTACCAGAAAGGATAGGCAATTCAATGGCTTCTTTGCCATCCACGAGTAGTTTGGCAATCTTATCCGCCATACAACATTTCTCCTTTGGTCTTTAATTCGTCATGTTGCGCTCGCAAACAGCGGCAATTTTTACCCGCAAATGGTCCGAGTTGTCAATTTGTAAAAGGTAAAACGTGCGTTTGCCTTGGTGAATTTTATGCGTGTCACGCAACAGAATATGCAAGCCGGGTGTCGGGCGCGGCCTTATATAAGGTAACCGTTTTACCGCGGGGAATTGTGACCTGGCTCAAGTCATTGTAATCACCGGGTCCGGTCAGTATACTTCCGTGCGGGCCTTACTAGCCCTGGACCGGACCGGCGTTACTGGTGCAAGTCGCTCCCTAAAATGGTCGTACCTGTCAGCCGCCTTGTCAGCTTGTCTTCGGACAAAATTCAGTGTGGCATCGACCTGCGGCTTTGCAAGGCAGTCATCCGGTTTGGCTAGTGATACAACAACAAAAGCTCAATATGGAGCTGAGTGGGCAGACATCGTGAAAAAGCAAAGACCTGTCAATCTCGACCTGCAAACGATCCGCTTCCCTGCCGCCGCTGTTGCGTCCATCCTCCACCGTGTTTCCGGCGTCATCATGTTCTTCGCTGTGGGTATCCTGATCTGGATGCTGAGCGAGTCCCTGGCGTCTGAAGATGGCTTTAACTCCGTTAAGGCCATGATGACTGGCGGTTTCGCCAAGTTCATCCTGTGGGGCATCCTGACCGCGCTGGCGTACCACTTCTGTGGTGGTATCCGTCACCTGGTCATGGACATGGGGCACTGGGAAGAACTGGATAGCGGCCGTATTTCCGCGCTGGCGGTTATGGTCATCACCGTTGTCCTTTCTGTCATTGCAGGAGTGTGGCTATGGTAACTAATGCAGGAACCTTCGGCCGCAGCGGCGTACATGACTTCGTACTGCTGCGTGCATCCGCCGTCGTACTGGCGCTTTATGCGCTCTTCATCGTTGGCTTCTTCGCCATCACCCCGAATCTTGATTACGCCACCTGGAAGGGCTTCTTCTCTGGCTTCGGCGTCAAGGTCTTCACCCTGATGGCCCTGATCTCCATCCTGGTTCACGCCTGGATCGGTATGTGGCAGGTGCTGACCGACTACGTCAAGGCCACCGGCCTGCGCGTGGCGCTGCAATTCGTACTGAACATCGCAGCCCTGGCCTATGTGATCAGCGGCTTCGTGATTCTGTGGGGTGTGTAAGGTGAAAGTCCAAACTCTCGAATTTGATGCCGTGGTGATCGGCGCAGGTGGCGCCGGCATGCGCGCGGCGCTGCAGATCTCCAAAGAAGGCAAGTCCTGTGCGCTGCTTTCCAAGGTATTCCCGACCCGTTCTCACACCGTGTCCGCCCAGGGCGGTATCACTGTGGCCCTGGGCAACGCCCACGAGGACAACTGGGAATGGCATATGTACGATACCGTCAAGGGCTCCGACTACATCGGCGACCAGGACGCTATCGAATATATGTGTAAGGAAGGCCCCGAGGCCATCCTGGAATTGGAGCACATGGGCCTGCCGTTCTCCCGTTTCGAAAACGGCCGCGTCTACCAGCGTCCCTTCGGTGGCCAGTCCAAGAATTTCGGTGGTGAGCAGGCCGCTCGTACCGCCGCCGCCGCCGACCGTACCGGCCACGCCCTGCTGCACACCCTGTACCAGCAGAACGTGAAGAACCAGACCACCGTCTATTCCGAGTGGTATGCCCTGGATCTGGTCAAGAACGACGACGGCGCCATCGTTGGCTGTACCGCCATCGACATCGAAACCGGCGAAGTGGTCTACTTCAAGGCCAAGGCCGTGGTCCTGGCCACCGGCGGTGCCGGCCGTATCTTCCAGTCCACCACCAATGCCCACATCAACACCGGTGACGGTGTTGGCATGGCCCTGCGTGCCGGCGTGCCGGTTCAGGACATGGAAATGTGGCAGTTCCACCCCACCGGCATCGCCGGTGCCGGCGTGCTGGTAACCGAAGGTTGCCGCGGTGAAGGTGGTTACCTGCTGAACAAGGACGGCGAGCGCTTCATGGAGCGTTATGCCCCCAACGCCAAGGACCTGGCGTCCCGTGACGTGGTGGCCCGCTCCATGATGATCGAGATCCGTGAAGGCCGCGGTTGCGATGGCCCCCACGGCCCGCACATCAAGCTGAAGCTGGACCACCTCGGCAAGGAAGTACTGGACGCCCGCCTGCCCGGCGTTGGCGAGCTGGCCAAGACCTTTGCCCACGTGGACACCTCCAAGGAGCCGATCCCGGTCATCCCCACCTGTCACTACATGATGGGCGGCGTGCCGACCAACGTTCACGGCCAGGCCCTGCGCCCGGACGAGAGCGGCAACGACGTGGAAGTGACCGGCCTGTTCGCCGTCGGCGAGATCGCCTGTGTATCCGTACACGGTGCCAACCGCCTGGGCGGCAACTCCCTGCTGGATCTGGTGGTGTTCGGCCGTGCCGCCGGCATGCACCTGGGCTCCGCCATCGACGAGATCGATTCCAAGCCGGCGACCCAGGAGAACATCGACGCGGCCCTGGCCCGTTTCAACCGCTGGGAAAGCAACAAGACCGGCGAAGATCCGGTGCAGATCCGCAAAGACCTGCAGAACTGCATGCAGCGTAACTTCTCCGTATTCCGCGAAGGCGACGCCATGGCCGAAGGCCTGGAAGAGCTGCGTCAGATCCGCGAACGTCTGAAGAACGCCCGCCTGGACGACACCTCCAAGGAGTTCAACACCCAGCGCATCGAGTGCCTGGAGCTGGACAACCTGATGGAAACCGCCTACGCCACCGCCGTAGCCGCCAACTTCCGTACCGAGTCCCGTGGCGCCCACTCCCGTTTCGACTTCCCCGACCGGGATGACGACAACTGGCTGTGCCACTCCGTGTACAACCCGCAGACCGAGTCCATGACCAAGCGTGAAGTGAACATGGCGCCCAAGCTGCGCGACGCCTTCCCGCCGAAGGCACGGACCTACTAAGGAGCTACGGGATGAAAGTTAAGTTTTCCATCTACCGCTACAACCCGGACGTCGACGCCAAGCCGCGCATGCAGGACTACGAGCTGGAGGTGCCGGAAGGCTCCGACATGATGGTCCTGGACGCCCTGATCAAGCTCAAGGAGCAGGACCCGACCCTGTCCCTGCGTCGCTCCTGCCGTGAAGGTGTCTGTGGCTCCGACGGCATGAACATGAACGGCAAGAACGGCCTGGCCTGTATCACCCCGCTGTCCACCCTGGGCAACAAGGTGGTGATCCGCCCGCTGCCCGGTCTGCCGGTCATCCGTGACCTGGTCGTGGACATGGGCCAGTTCTTCACCCAGCTGGAGAAGATCAAGCCCTTCCTGATCAACGAAGACAAGCAGCCGCCCGCCCGCGAGCACCTGCAGTCTCCGGAAGAGCGCGCCAAGCTGGACGGCATGTACGAGTGCATTCTCTGCGCCTGCTGCTCCACCTCCTGCCCCTCTTTCTGGTGGAACCCGGACAAGTTCATCGGTCCGGCCGGCCTGCTGGCCGCCTACCGCTGGCTGGCCGACAGCCGCGATACCGCCACCGAAGAACGCCTGTCCGAACTGGACGACGCCTTCAGTGTCTTCCGCTGCCACGGCATCATGAACTGTGTCGCCGTATGTCCCAAGGGTCTGAACCCGACCAAGGCCATCGGTAACATCAAGTCCATGTTGCTCAAGCGGGCTGTTTAGTCTCGGGCGTAAGCAGGTTACAATTGCGCGACTCGAACTAACTAAATAGCCACACCTGGTGTTCGGGGGTGGCTATTTTTTTAAAGTTTTTAACGCCGTAGGGGGCCCGCCGGGCCGCCTATCTTTACAATTCAATCCCAACTGCGATCACGCGAGGTTGAAGGGATAGATATGCACGAAGGCACAATGCAGGCGTGGCTAGCGTCCTCCCATTTCGCCGGAGGCGCCAGCTACATCGAGGAGCTCTACGAGAGCTACCTGATTGACCCGGGGTCCGTGCCCCAGGAATGGCGCGACGAATTTGACAAGTTGCCCAAGGTCAAGGATGGCGCTGCCGAGCAGCATCACTCCGCGATTCGAGACCAGTTCAAGGAACTGGCCAAGCACCGCCAGGCGGTGGTCGTCAGCGAAGGCGGCGACGCCAAGCAGGTGAAAGTCCTGCAGATGATCAACGCCTACCGCTTCCGCGGCCACCAGCATGCCAACCTGGATCCCCTGGGTCTGTGGCAGCAGGAGCGCGTCGCCGAGCTGGATCCTGCCTTCCACAGCCTCACTGCTGACGACGCCGATCGCCAGTTCAACGTCGGCTCCCTGGCCGTCGATTCCGACACCATGAAGCTGGGCGAGCTCACCCAACTGCTCAAAGAGACCTACTGCGGCTCCATCGGCGCCGAGTACATGCACATCGTCAACACCGACGAGAAGCGCTGGATCCAGCAACGCCTGGAAGCGGTTCGTGGCAAAGGTTCCTACAGCAAGGAAGACAAGCTGCGCATTCTGGAAAGCCTGACCGCTGCCGAAGGCCTGGAAAAATACCTGGGCGCCAAGTTCCCCGGTGCCAAGCGCTTCTCTCTGGAAGGTGGCGACGCCCTGATCCCCATGATCAAGGAACTGGTTCGCCGCGGCGGCGAACAGGGCATCAAGGAAGCCGTGATCGGCATGGCCCACCGCGGTCGCCTGAACGTGCTGGTCAACGTCCTGGGCAAGAAGCCCCAGGAACTGTTCGACGAATTCGCCGGCAAGCACAACGAAACCCTGGGCAGCGGTGACGTGAAGTACCACATGGGCTTCAGCTCCGACTTCGAAACCCCGGGCGGCAACGTGCACCTGGCCCTGGCCTTCAACCCTTCCCACCTGGAAATCGTCAACCCCGTGGTCATGGGCTCCGTGCGTGCCCGCATGGACCGCCGTGGCGACAGCGACGGCTCCCAGGTGTTGCCCATCACCGTCCATGGCGACTCCGCCATCGCCGGCCAGGGCGTGGTGGCCGAAACCTTCAACATGTCCCAGACCCGCGCCTACGGCGTTGGCGGTACCATCCGCATCGTGGTCAACAACCAGGTTGGTTTCACCACTTCCAAGCAGGAAGACACCCGTTCCACCCAGTACTGCACCGACATCGCCAAGATGGTGCAGGCGCCGATCCTGCACGTCAACGGCGACGATCCGGAAGCCGTGGTGTTCGTGACCCAGCTGGCCGTGGACTACCGCAACACCTTCAAGCGCGACGTGGTCATCGACCTGGTCTGCTATCGTCGCCATGGTCACAACGAGGCGGACGAGCCCAATGCGACTCAGCCGCTGATGTACCAGAAGATCAAGAAGCACCCGACGCCCCGCACCCTGTACACCGAGCGCCTGGTGGGCGAGGGCTCCGTCAGCCCCGAGGAAGCCAAGGCCCTGACCGACGACTACCGCAACCTGCTCGACAAGGGCGAGTGCGTGGTCAAGGAATGGCGTCCCATGACCGAGCATAGCGTCGACTGGAGCCCCTTCCTGTCCAAGGACTGGGCCGGCGACTACCAGAGCCAGGTCGCCAAGGACAAGCTGGTCCACCTGGGCACCACCCTGGCCACGGTGCCGGAAGAGGTCAAGCTGCAGCGCCAGGTCGCCAAGATCTATAACGACCGCCTGTCCATGGCCCAGGGCGCCAAGATGCTGGACTGGGGCATGGCCGAGACCCTGGCCTACGCCTCCATCGTCGATCAGGACTACATGGTGCGCATCACCGGCCAGGACGTGGGTCGCGGTACCTTCTTCCACCGCCACGCCGTGCTGCACAACCAGACCGACGCCGGCGAATACGTGCCCCTGACCCAGGTCAGCGAAGGCCAGGCCAAGTTCGAGATCTACGACTCGGTGCTGTCCGAAGAAGCGGTGCTGGCGTTCGAATACGGCTACAGCTCCGCCGAGCCCAAGGGCCTGGTCATCTGGGAAGCCCAGTTCGGTGACTTCGTCAACGGCGCCCAGGTGGTCATCGACCAGTTCCTGAGCTCGGGTGAGCAGAAGTGGGGCCGCATGTGTGGCCTGACCATGCTGCTGCCCCACGGCTACGAAGGCCAGGGCCCCGAGCACTCCAGCGCCCGCCTGGAGCGTTTCCTGCAGCTGTGCGCCGACAACAACATGCAGGTCTGCGTGCCGTCCACCCCGGCCCAGGTCTATCACATGCTGCGTCGCCAGGTGGTTCGCCCCATGCGTCGTCCGCTGGTGGTCATGTCGCCCAAGTCCCTGCTGCGCCATCCGCTGGCGGTCAGCAGCCTGGACGAGCTGGCCGAAGGCCGTTTCGAGAACGTCCTTGGCGAGCTGGACCAGCTGGATCCGAAGGCGGTCAAGCGCGTGGTGTTCTGTGCCGGCAAGGTCTACTACGACCTGCTGGACGCCCGCCGCAAGAACGAACTGGAAGACGTGGCCATCATCCGCGTCGAGCAGCTGTATCCCTTCCCGGCGGAAGAGGTACAGAAGGTGCTGGCTGACTATGCCCATGTCACCGACTTCATCTGGTGCCAGGAAGAACCCAAGAACCAGGGTGCCTGGTACTTCATTCAGCACGACATCCGCGACGTGTTGCCTCAAGGCGCCAGCCTTGGCTACGCCGGTCGCGCCGCCTCTGCCGCCCCGGCGGTGGGCTATGCCTCCGTGCACGCCAAGCAGCAGAAGGCCCTGGTTGCCGCTGCCTTGAACATTGAAGCCTAAGATTTTGAGAAGGAATGACTGATGAGCGTTGAAATCAAGGTCCCCGTTCTGCCGGAATCGGTAGCGGACGCCACCATCGCCACCTGGCACAAGCAGCCCGGCGACGCGGTTTCCCGTGACGAGAACCTGGTTGACATCGAAACCGACAAGGTCGTGCTGGAAGTGCCGGCCCCGGAAGACGGTGTTATCGAAGAGATCCTGTTCGAAGAAGGCGCCACCGTCGTCGGTGAGCAGGTGATCGCCAAGCTCAAGATCGGTGCTGCCCCGGCCGCCAAGCCTGCAGCTGCCGAAGCGCCCAAGGCCGAAGCCGAAGCCCCGGCCGCGCCCGCTGCCGAAGCCGGTGAGACTCACGACGCCCTGAGCCCGTCCGTGCGCCGCGCCCTGGCCGAGAAGGGCCTGAGCCCCGAAGGCATCAAGGGTACCGGTGTCGGTGGTCGCATCACCAAGGAAGACGTGGACAACTACCTCAAGCAGGGTGGCACCGCCAAGCCGGCCGCCGCTGCACCTGCGCCTGTTGCCGCCCGCTCCGAGAAGCGCGTGCCCATGACCCGTCTGCGCAAGACCATCGCCAAGCGCCTGCTGGATGCCAAGAACAGCACCGCCATGTTGACCACCTTCAACGAGGTCAACATGAAGCCGATCATGGACATCCGCAAGCAGTACAAGGACATCTTCGAGAAGAAGCACGACATCAAGCTGGGCTTCATGGGCTTCTACGTGAAGGCCGTGACCGAGGCGCTCAAGCGCTACCCGGAAGTCAACGCCTCCATCGACGGTGACGATATCGTCTACCACAACTACTTCGATGTGAGCATCGCCGTGTCCACCCCCAAAGGCCTGGTGACCCCGGTGCTGCGCGATTGCGACCAGATGTCCGTGGCCGAGATCGAGAAGGGCATCAAGGAACTGGCCATCAAGGCCCGTGACGGCAAGCTGGCCATGGAAGACATGATGGGCGGCAACTTCACCATCACCAATGGCGGCGTGTTCGGCTCCCTGCTGTCCACCCCCATCATCAACCCGCCCCAGAGCGCCATCCTCGGCATGCACGCCATCAAGGATCGCCCCATGGCGGTGAACGGTCAGGTGGAAATCCTGCCCATGATGTACCTGGCCCTGTCCTACGACCACCGCATCATCGATGGCCGTGAGTCCGTGGGCTTCCTGGTTACCATCAAAGAATTGCTGGAAGATCCGACGCGTCTGCTGTTGGACATCTAAGCTTTCTATCGACGGGGGCCTCTGGCCCCCGGTGATATAAGGAAAAACGGCCAAGGCCGTTTGATTGATCCCTAGGGAAGGTAGCGCCTAGCTGCCACATTCACGCAAAGAGACTAAGCATCATGAACTTGCATGAGTATCAGGCAAAACAACTGCTTGCCGAGTACGGTCTGCCCGTTTCCGAAGGTTTCGCGGTAGACAACCCGCAAGCCGCTGTTGAAGCTGCAGGTCGCATCGGCGGCAACGAATGGGTCGTAAAATGTCAGGTACACGCCGGTGGCCGCGGTAAGGCCGGTGGCGTCAAGGTCGTGGACTCCAAAGACAAGGTCCGCGAATTCGCCGAGCACTGGCTGGGCAAGAACCTGGTGACCTTCCAGACCGACGAGAAAGGTCAGCCCATCAACAAGATCCTGGTCGAGTCCTGCACCGATATCGCCAAGGAACTCTACCTGGGCGCCGTTGTTGACCGCTCCACCCGCCGTATCGTCTTCATGGCTTCCACCGAAGGTGGCGTGGAGATCGAAAAGGTTGCCGAAGAGACTCCGGAACTGATCCACAAGGCCGCCATCGACCCGCTGGTCGGCCCGCAGCCTTACCAGGCGCGCGAGCTGGGCTTCAAGCTGGGCCTGACCGTGGACCAGATCAAGCAGTTCACCAAGATCTTCATGGGCCTGGGCAAGATGTTCAGCGACCACGATCTGGCCCTGCTGGAAATCAACCCGCTGGTGATCACCGACCAGGGCAACCTGCACTGCCTGGATTGCAAGATCAACATCGATTCCAACGCCATGTACCGCCAGCCCAAGCTGCGCGACATGCACGATCCGTCTCAGGAAGACGCCCGTGAAGCCCACGCTGCCCAGTTCGAACTGAACTATGTTGCCCTCGACGGCAACATCGGCTGCATGGTCAACGGTGCCGGCCTGGCCATGGGTACCATGGACATCGTCAAGCTGCACGGCGGCCAACCTGCCAACTTCCTGGATGTGGGCGGCGGCGCCACCAAAGAGCGTGTATCCGAAGCCTTCAAGATCATCCTGTCCGACGACGCCGTCAAGGCCGTGCTGGTCAACATCTTCGGCGGTATCGTGCGCTGCGACATGATTGCCGAAGGCATCATCGGCGCCGTTGAAGAAGTGGGCGTTGAGGTTCCGGTCGTGGTTCGTCTGGAAGGTAACAACGCAGAACTGGGCGCCCAGAAGCTGGCAGAGAGCGGTCTGAACATCATCGCCGCCACCAGCCTGACCGACGCTGCCCAGCAGGTAGTCAAAGCTGCGGAGGGTAAATAATGAGCGTCCTGATCAATAAAGACACCAAGGTGATCTGCCAGGGCTTCACTGGCGGCCAGGGTACTTTCCACTCCGAACAAGCCATCGCCTACGGCACCCAGATGGTTGGCGGTGTTTCCCCGGGCAAGGGCGGCCAGACCCACCTGGGCCTGCCGGTGTTCAACACCGTTCGCGAAGCCGTTGACGCCACCGGCGCCACCGCTTCCGTGATCTATGTTCCGGCTCCCTTCTGTAAGGACGCCATCCTGGAAGCCATCGACGGTGGCATCCAGCTGATCGTCTGCATCACCGAAGGCATCCCGACCATGGACATGCTGGACGTGAAGGTGAAGCTGGAAGAAACCGGCGTTCGCATGATCGGCCCGAACTGCCCCGGCGTGATCACCCCGGACGAGTGCAAGATCGGCATCATGCCCGGCCACATCCACAAGAAGGGTAAGGTCGGCATCGTATCCCGCTCCGGCACCCTGACCTACGAAGCGGTCAAGCAGACCACAGACGAAGGCTTCGGCCAGTCCACCTGTGTGGGCATCGGTGGCGACCCGATCCCGGGCTCCAACTTCATCGACATCCTGGAAATGTTCCAGAATGACGACGAGACCCAGGCCATCGTCATGATCGGCGAGATCGGCGGTACCGCCGAGGAAGAAGCCGCTGCCTATATCAAGGCCAACGTCACCAAGCCGGTGGTGTCCTACATCGCCGGTGTGACCGCGCCTCCGGGCAAGCGCATGGGCCATGCTGGCGCCATCATCTCCGGCGGTGCCGGTACCGCCGACGAGAAGTTCGCCGCCCTGGAAGACGCCGGTGTCAAGACCGTGCGCTCCCTGGCCGACATCGGCAAGGCACTGCGCGAAGTCACCGGCTGGTAAGTCGAAGACCGTGCATCAAAAAGGCCGCCCTTGGGCGGCCTTTTTTGTGGCGGTACGCGCTTAGATCTCGACGATGCCGCCTTCCTGGTTGATGGCCTGGGTCTCCATCACCGACAGGCTGCACTTGCCGACAAAGGCCTCGGCCTCAGCTTCGCCGGCACCGGCGCTGGAAGACTCCTCGATATTGGTGACCACCTCCACCACATGATCGCCCGGCTCCATATCCGGCATGATGAAGTTGAAGTGATGGGCGGACATGGTGCTCAGGGCCAGATCGATGTCCTCGTCGGTGAAGGTGCACTCGTCCAGGGTGATGGTGCCGTCCGGGATCTCGTTGCCGAACTCATCGGTGGCGCCACCGGTGTCGGTGCAGGAGTCCAGCACGCCGCCGAAGGTGGCGCTGAGATCCTGGGTACGCTTGTTGAAGGTGACGGTGCCGGGCCAGGCTTCTACACCGTCAACCAGCACGGTGACCTCGATGCCGGCGGTGGCGCTGGCGCTGTCCTTGTCGCCGCCCTTGCCCTTGACCTGGGTACGGGTGAACAGCGAGGCCTCCAGGGACACCCCGATCAGCAGATCCTTCTTGTTGGCGGTACGGATCACCGATGTGAGCGGCGTGCCGGCATTATCGGTTGCCGCCGACAGGAAGGCGGTGTCCTGGGCGTTGCCTATTACGGCGGCGGAAAACTTGGATGAGGCGGCGGAGGCGGCAGGCGAGGCCAGTACGGCACCTGCAACCGCGGCCACGACCGCAGCTTTGCGAATAAACATGACAGATCCCCTCTGTTTGTCCTTAAGTGCCCGCTTAGGGCAGGCGTTGTTGTTCAGGGATCCAGTCTAGTCTCGCGTCAAAAAATTGACGCGCCTGTTTGAGGGCAAATCCCATATCTATCGATCGGGTCACAAAAACACCCTGAGCAGTCTTCTCCTCTCTCCTGCCAAGATCTAACGTAACCATCAGATATTTAAACTATTTCACTGATTTTGCCGCCGTTGTATCGCCCCTGTTACAGGCGGTATACCGGCGTTCAGAGTCGATAACGGCGTCTAACCTCGTCGATACAGCGATGCCGGGAGCTGCGTAGCCTTTCATGGGGGGCAAAGGGGCTGCTGGCCTCATCGAGCAGGACAACGGCCCTGGCCAGCAGCGACCTGTCGTCGCCTTCGATGGTTGGGCGCTGCTGCCTGTCCGTGATGTCGTCGATCAGGCGAATGGCGATCTCCTTGTCGGCAATGGCTTCCGGCAGGCCGCTGTGGGTGCAAAGGCCATAGGTGCCGGCCAGGAAATGTTGCCACTCGTTGTTGATATGGTCATCGAGCGCCTGGGTAGCCAGTTTTCCCTGGGGGAAGAAGGCCCCGGGCCTGAAACCCTGGTCGGACAGCGTCTGCACCCTGGCCCGGTAACGCCCGGCAAAGGCGCCAAAGGCCTTGTCGACATCGCCGCCCAGGCCAGCCAGCAGGCCCAGCCAGCTGCCGTAGCCCTTGGCGTAGAAGCTGAGCGTTTCGCCTTCTTGGTGGCTGCCGAAGAAGGACTCCACCAACAGGGACAGTGCCAGGCGGTAGGAAGGTGCGGGCATCAGGCCCTGCTGCTGCCAGGCATGCAGTTGCTCCCGGTCGCAGCCGGTTTGGGCCAGCAGCTGGGTTTCGGTCAGAAAGTGGCTTTGGAGGTAATCGAGGAGGGCCATGACGATCCTTGTGGTGGGGAATGACAGTGGAACTGTATAAAAATACAGTTGTTGAAGGAAGGGGTAATTGGGGGGAGGGAGTGCGTTCCAGATGCAGTTGTCGCGTCCGCCTGTGTGGATACAGTGATGTGGTATTGATGGCTCGATAAGACTGGAGGTGGTAACCATCCCTGGTGGTTCCTTCCGGCCGGTACATCCTATGTACCGGCGCTCAGCTGCACGCAAGCCGCGCTTGCGTTTCGAGCTTCGCCCCTGGTGGTTCCTTCCGGCTCGCCCGTCCTGGGGCTACTCGGACCTTCCTGGTCCTCGCCCTTCGGGCCATCGTCGCCTTGCTCCAATGTTCAAAATCGTTCCAGACGATGTTGTCGCGTTCGCTTGCGTGAAAAGCAGGGGGTACTGGTTTGGTGGCTTCAATGAGGCTGACGTCAGAAACCGTCCATGGTGGTTCCTTCCGGCTCGCCCCTCCTGGGGCTCGCGTTCGCCTGCGTGAAAAGCCGTGCTTTTCACTTCGAGGCTCACCCCACCTTGGCTTGGTTGGGTTCGATATGGCCGAAGATCACCTTGTTGCGACCGGAGTTCTTTGCCAGATAGAGGGCCTTGTCCGCGGTCAGGTAGAGATCCTTGATGGTGAAGCCTGGTCCGGGTGGCTGGCTGATCACACCGATGCTGATGGTGAGCCTGCCAAGGGGGCTTCCTTCATTGGTGATGTTGAGCTCTTCAACCTTCTTGCGGATACGTTCGGCGATCGACTGGGCGGCCCTGGGGCCGACGTTTGGCAGCACCAGTACGAATTCTTCGCCCCCGTAACGGGCGGTCAGGGAGTCCGACACCCGGATGGTGGACTTGAGCACGTTCGCCACCTTTACCAGCACATCATCGCCGCAAAGGTGGCCGTAGCGATCGTTGTAGGACTTGAAGTAATCGATGTCGCACATCATCAGGGTCAGGGGATGCTGGCTTTCCTGGCAACGTAGCCAACTGGTGGAAACGAAGTCATCCAATGAGCGCCTGTTGGCAACCTTGGTCAGGCCATCCAGGTTGGAGATCCTGGCCAGCAGCCGGTTGCTGGCCGCCAGGTCGCTGTTTTGTTCCCTGAGGACATGGGTCAGAAAAAAATGCTGCCTGGCCCCGTATTCATGCTGGTATGCGGCAAACATCCCCACCAGGTTGGTGCCCAGCAGGAACAGGTTGGTGATGATGAAGGTGGTGGGCACCAAGGGGCCGATAAAGACGCTGTGGACAATGAATAGCGAAAACAGAAAGAGCCCGGCGGTAAAGGCATACTTGAACTGCAGCTTGATGAAGCTGAAGCTGAAGAACAGGGTCAGGAAGAGTCCGGAATGGTAGACATTGAGGGATGCCGGCGGTGCAAGATAGGCCATGTAAAGCATGCCTATGCCGGCGACCACCACCAAGAACAGCAGTAACGGCTGCCAGTAATGGCGAAACCCCTTCAGGAAAGAACCGCCGATGATCAGGATGGTCAGCGGGCTGAAAATATAAAACCGGTAGAGCCAGGCCAACTCGTAGTGTTCCGGCATGATCAAGGGGTCTATTATCGCGAAGAGGCCGTAATAGAGGGCGGCAATACAGAGCGCCAGCCTGGTATGAAGGAGTGAGCGCTGAAAATAATGTTCGAGAAAGCGCTGCTCAAACTCGCCCTGATGGCCGCTGAAGCTGAGGTTGAGTGGTTGCAACGTCATGGTGGCGGAGCCCTGATCATCCTTGAAGGCTTCGCCAGGAAAATGCGCCATTCCTAGGCTCCTGACTGAGTTACGGCTGCACTTCTTAGTTTAGTAACAACACCCGAAGCCCTAGGGGAGCCGGACGAAACTGTGATCCAAACCAGAAAAACAGCAAAAACGGCTATTTATTCGACATCCCGGTCAGGGATGGCCTTGGCTGATGATGGGTGCCGTCACGTGCTGGTTTCTGCCTCTCGATTTGGCTTCCAGCAGCGCCAGGTCGGCCCGGCGCAGGGCAGGGAAGATATCGCGCTCGCATGTCGTCATGGGCGACATGCCACTACAGATGGTAAGGCGCAGTGCCATGTTGTGGTGAGCCACCGTCAGGGCGGCCACCTGATTGTGAATGCGGTGAACAAAGCTGTCTGCCATGTCGGCCGAACAGTTCGTCAGTATCACCACAAAATCGTCCGCACCCAGGCGGCCGAATATGTCGCCCTGGCGCAGCTGCCCCTGGATGCAGCTTGCCAGGCTGACCAGGATCCTATCGCCGACCAGTTGACCGTGGGTTTCATTGAACAGGCCGAAGTGGTCGATATCCAGTACCAGCAGGGTGAGCCTGCGATCGCCGGATGACAGCCGCTGGCCGGCCCGGGACAGCAGGCCCTGGCGATTCAGTACCTTGGTTGTGGGGTCTTCAAGGAGGATGCGGGGAGCCCTGTGCTGGCGTTGCTGATAGTGGTGTGCCAGCCTGCCCATCCTTTCGTTGGCCGTGCCGGTCATATCCTGCCAGCACAGCATGCCGGCCAGGATCTGGCCCTGGTTGTCCCGGATCGGCGCCGCCCATGCTATCAGCCAGCGAAAGGCGCCATCATCCAGTTGGATAATGATCTCCTCATTTTCCACCACCTCACCAGAGCCTAAGGTCCTGGCCAGGGGCATGTCTTTGCCGGCAATAGGGGTGCCGTCGGGACGGAACAGCTTCATGCTCAGCACAGAGTCATGAATGCTGCTCCCCGTCAGGGGCAGGTCGGTATCGCCTCGGAAGCGGTAAACGGCGGGATTGCAGTAGAGGAGTTCGCCATCCGGTGCTTGAGCCAGGACGGTGCAGATGGGGCTGGCGGCCAGCACCTGCCTGAGCTCAAGCAGGGCAAGGGCACCGCCTTCTCTCTTGCCTGGTTCCATGGTCTGCTCCCAAAGACCGGATGAGGCTTGAAGTATAGGGCAGTTATTTCACCAGCCGCAGGCTGATGGGGTAGCGGAAATCTTCACCATTGGCGGTCTTGACCATGGCCATGATCACCATGATGAGGTCGAAGATCACCAGGGCCCAGAGCAGCAGTATGCCGATGAGAATAACCACCAGCACCGCCGCCATGGCGTAGGCGATGATCATGGTGATCTGGAAGTTCAGCGCCTCCTTGCCCTGCTCGTCGATATAGGGATGCTGCTCACGTTTCATCAGCCAGACGATGAGCGGCCCCAGTACGCTGCCAAACAGCGGCACTATCAAGCCGGCAAAGCTGGCCGCATGGCAGGCCAGCGCCCAGTTGCGGGTTTCGTTGTCCATCTGGTCGATTTCATTCATAGCCAGCGGCCCACCTTCTTGCAGTATTTTTCGTAGGCCTTGCCGAACTTGGCCTTCAGGTAACGCTCCTCCTTGGCAATGATCTTCTTGTTGAACCACCAAAGGGCCGGGGGCAGCAGCAGCAGGGCCCAGAGGTTGAGCAGCAGCAGGGCCAGGCCCAGGTATGCCAGCACCAGCCCCAGGTACATGGGATTGCGGCTGAGCCGGTAGGGGCCTTCCACCACCAGGGTACTGGCAGCCCTGTTGGGGAATATGGCGGTCTTCTTCCGGTGGAACAGCAGCAGGCCCCAAAAGGCCAGCGGAGCGCCCCCGGCCAGCAGCAGCCAGGCCAGCAACAGTATGATGCCGCTGGCCTGGCCTTCGGCCAGGGGCCAGTAGAAGTCCAGGGCCACGGCCGCGGCAAAGGGCAGCACCAGCACCAGGGGGGGCGGGTAGGGAATACCCGGGCCGGCTTTCTTGATCATCACCACTCTCCTCACCGTCGTATTGGGGTATGCTGTGCCCCACCTTTCAAACCCGAGCGGATCCCATGAACTGGCAATCCTTCCTCAAGATACTGCACCTGCTGGGCTGGCTGCTGGTCGGCGTCGGCATCTATCTCTATGTGCAGGGGGCCGACCAGGACCTGAATTCCCTGCTGGTTCTGGCGGCCTGCTGGGGCCTGGGCGGGGTCATGGTGTCGCCCTGGCCCGTGGTCAAGGCCATCGAGTGGATGCAGCGCCAGCAATAAGGTGCTATTGGTCGCTCCACACCGCCAGCATGTTGCCGTCCGGATCGGCGAAGTGGAAGCGGCGTCCGCCCGGGAAGGCAAAGATGGGCGCTATGATGCGACCGCCGGCGGCCTCCACGTGCTGCAGTTTCTTTTCCAGGTCCGGATGGTAGATCACCACCAGGGGGCGGCCGGCGGGGATGAAGTTGTCCATATAGTGAAAACCGCCCTTCATGCGGCCGTCGTCGAATGACATGTATTCCGGGCCCCAATCCTCGAATTGCCAGTCGAAGACGCATTCGTAGAACTCCCTGAGCCGTTTCAGGTCACTGGCGGGGAACTCGATGTAATCGATCTGGTTGCGCATGGTCACGTCCTTTTGCGAGCTTTTCCTGCATCATAGCAAGCGGGGTGGAGAAGGCGACTAACTGACTGCTTTTTATACCATTGCCGGTGAAATAAACGGCTGGCCGGGGCAGGGGCGTCGGGCTCTATTGTCTCCCCCCGCGGTTTCGTGGATCATAGGGGGAATATGTCGACTTTGTAGACCTTGAGGTTGTAATGAGCAACGCGGGCGAAGCGCCACGTCCTTCCAATTTTGTTCGCCAGATCATCGATGCCGATCTGGCCAGCGGCAAGCACACTTCCATTCACACCCGTTTCCCGCCGGAGCCCAACGGCTACCTGCATATCGGCCACGCCAAGTCCATCTGCCTGAACTTCGGTCTGGCCCAGGACTACCAGGGTCAGTGCAACCTCCGTTTCGACGACACCAACCCGGTCAAGGAAGACGTGGAATTCGTCGAGTCCATCAAGCGCGACGTGCACTGGCTGGGCTTTGAGTGGAGCGGTGAGATCCGCCACACCTCCGACTATTTCGACCGCCTCTACGGCTACGCCGTGGAGCTGATCGAGAAGGGCCTGGCCTATGTGGACGAGCTGAGCCCGGACGAAATTCGTGAATACCGTGGCACCCTCAAGGAGCCCGGCAAGCACAGCCCCTACCGCGACCGCAGCGTCGAGGAAAACCTGGCCCTCTTTGAGAAGATGCGCGCCGGCGGCTTCGAGGAAGGCAAGGCCTGCCTGCGTGCCAAGATCGACATGGCCTCCAGCTTCATGGTGATGCGCGATCCCGTCATCTACCGGGTCAAGTTCGCCCACCACCACCAGACCGGCGACAAGTGGTGCATCTACCCCATGTACGACTTCGCCCACTGTATCAGCGATGCCATAGAGGACATCACCCATTCCCTGTGTACCCTGGAGTTCCAGGACAACCGCCGCCTCTACGACTGGGTGCTGGACAACATCTCCATCGAGAGCCGTCCCCATCAGTACGAGTTTTCGCGCCTGAACCTGGAATACACCATGATGTCCAAGCGCAAGCTCAACCAGCTGGTGGTGGACAAGCACGTGGAAGGCTGGGACGACCCGCGCATGCCCACCATCGCCGGCCTGCGCCGCCGCGGTTACACCCCGGGCTCCATCCGCGAATTCTGCAAACGCATCGGCGTCACCAAGCAGGACAACACCGTCGAGATGGCCATGCTGGAGGCCTGCATCCGCGACGATCTCAACGAAAACGCCCCCCGTGCCATGGCGGTGCTGGATCCGGTGCGCATCGTCATCGAGAACTACCCCGAAGATCAGGTGGAGGAGCTGGATGCCCCCAACCACCCCAACAAGCCGGAGATGGGCAGCCGCAAGGTGCCTTTCACCCGCGAGCTGGTCATCGAGGCCGACGACTTCCGCATCGAGGCCAACAAGAAGTACAAGCGCCTGGTGCTGGGCAAGGAAGTGCGTCTGCGCAATGCCTATGTGATCAAGGCCGAGCGCATCGAACAGGACGCCGACGGCAAGGTCACCACCATCTACTGCAGCTATGATCCGGACACCCTGGGCAAGGATCCCGCCGACGGCCGCAAGGTCAAGGGCGTGATCCACTGGGTCAGCAAGGACAAGGGCCTGCCGGCCGAGATCCGCCTCTACGACCGCCTGTTCAACGTGCCCAATCCGGGCGTGGGCGAGCTGGAAGAGACCCTCAACCCCGAGTCCCTGGTGATCAAGCAGGGCTACGTGGAGGCCTCCCTGGCCGGCGCCGTGGCCGAGAAGGGCTACCAGTTCGAGCGCACCGGCTACTTCTGCCGCGACGGCAAGCACCAGGGCCTGGTGTTCAACCGCACCGTCGGCCTGCGTGACACCTGGGCCAAGATCGGCGACTAAGGCGTAAGCGCCGCCTGCGGGCGGCGCTTTTTCGTGATGAGCACCCAGTCCTCCTGCATCGCCTGCTGCGCCCTCAACGACGACCACGTCTGCGTCGGCTGCTACCGCAGCATTTACGAAATCGCCAACTGGAACCGCCTGTCCGACGACGACAAGGCGGCGGTCAACGCCGACCTGCCCGCTCGCAAGGCCGCCATGCCGGCCTGGGGCTCGGAGCAAACCAAGCCCATCACCGGCGATCTGCACCGCGCCGCCAAGGCCGAATTCCTGAGAAAAAACAAGCAGTCATGAAAGCCCTTTGGGGCGATCAGGGTCTATGCTGAAACAAATTCAGCGGAGTACCCTCATGACCACATTCCTTATCGCTGCCCAGCGGCTGCTGGACAAGACGCGCTGCCTCGATTTCCTTGGACCCCTGGCCCTGCGCCTCTACCTGGTGCCCATCTTCTGGATGGCCGGCACCAAGAAGGTGGAGAATTTTTCCGACACCGCCGCCTGGTTCGGCAACCCCGACTGGGGCCTGGGCCTGCCGTTCCCCGAGCTGATGGCGGCCCTGGCCACGGCCACAGAGGTGCTGGGCGCCGTGCTGCTGCTCATCGGCCTGGCCACCCGCTGGATCAGCATACCGCTGATGGTCACCATGCTGGTGGCGGCCTTTGCCGTGCACTGGCCCAACGGCTGGCAGGCCATCGCCGATCCCGGCGCTCCCTTTGCCAATGCCCAGGTGATGGCCTCGGCAGAGAAGCTGGCCATGGCCAAGGAGATCCTCCAGCAGTACGGCAACTACGATTGGCTGACCGCCAGCGGCAACTTCGTGATCCTCAACAACGGCATCGAGTTCGCCATCACCTACTTCATCATGCTGCTGGTGCTGTTCTTCAAAGGCGCCGGCAATTATCTGAGCCTGGACTACTGGCTGCGCCGCCGCTTCATGGGCCACTAGGCAAAAAGCCCCCATCGGGGGCTTTTTTCTATCCAGGGCACATACTTAACGAAAAGCACCGCCCTTAAATGGAGCCCATGTCCAACCTGCTGCTCTTTGCCGGCGCCCTGGCGCTGTTTTTGCACGGCCTGGACGGCCTGACCAAGGCCCTCAAGAAGCTGTCCGGTGACGCCATCAGCCGGCTGCTGTCGCGCTTGACCGACAGAGCCTGGCAGGGTGCCATGACCGGTGCCCTGGTCACGGCGCTTATCCAATCCTCCACCGCCACCACGGTGTTGACGGTGGGCTTCGTGTCGGCCGGGCTGCTCAACCTGCGTCAGGCCGCCGGCGTGGTGCTGGGGGCCAATGTGGGCACCACCATCACCGCCCAGCTGGTGGCCTTTCCCCTGGAAGAGCTGGGCCTGTCGCTGCTGGTGCTGGGCTTTCTGGCCAAGCACAGGCGCTGGGGCCTGCTGGCCTTCAACCTGGGGCTGCTGCTGTTCGCCATCCAGTTGATGGGCCACGCCATGGAGCCGTACCGGCAGGCGCCCTGGTTCGAGGCGGCCCTGGCCTCACTGCACCAGCCGCTGCTGGCGGCCCTGGCGGGGCTGGTGGCCACGGCGGTACTGCAGTCCTCTGCCGCCACCACCGCATTGGTGGTGGCCCTGGCCGGGCACGGCATCATGCCCCTTGCCGTTGGCGTGGCGGTGGCCCTGGGGGCCAATGTGGGCACCTGCCTGACCGCGGTGCTGGCCTCCCTGCAGCAGGGCCGCAACGCCAGGCGGGTGGCCCTGATCCATGTGCTGTTCAACCTCATTGGCGTTGCCGTCTGGCTGCCATTGCTGGAACAGCTGTTGGAGCTGGCGCTGTGGCTGTCGCCCTCCGGAGACGTGGCCCGCCAGGTGGCCAATGCCAATACCGCCTTCAACCTCATCAACACCCTGCTGTTCCTGCCCTTGCTGGGCGGCCTGACCCGGCTGGCCAAGAAGCTGATCCCGGACCGGGAAGGTGGCCAGTGGCAGCCCCTGGACAGGCACCTCTACGCCAATGCCGACGTGGCCCTGAAGCTGACCCGGGAGCGCCTGGGGGTGATCAGCCGCAGCCTCTACCAGGAGTTTTCCGCCGGCCGCGCCCAACTGGGCAAGGATGAGAGTTCCAGGCTGTTGTCCCGGCTCGATAACCGCAACCGCCTGATGCTGAGCGATGTGCTCGACTTCCTGGGCGGCGCCGCGCAACTGGCCAAGGGCAGGGAAGGGGACCACAGCCGCCTGGTACGACTGGCCAACCTGATGGACAGCCTGCGCCAGCAGCTGATGGCGGAGCTGAGCCAATGGAAGGAAAACCGCAGTGGCATCTCCAGTCAGATGCAGGCGCATCTGGAGCGGCTGCTGGCCCTGGTGGAAAGGGCCTGGGAGGGCCTGATCCGGGCCATAGACGGCGAGGAGGGCGCCATCGAGGCCATCAGGGCACTGAAGCCCGAACTGCGCGCCGCCGAGGCCCAGGCCTACAGCCACCATGCCAGCTCCCTGGTGGCCAGCAGCGCCTCACACCAGGGCACATTGCGGGCCGAGGCCCAGCTGATCGAAAGGCTGCGGGTGATCTACAGCCTGCTCCGCCAATGCGCCAGGGTACTTGAGGAAGCCCCCGCCAAGGCGTAAGGTAGGCCGTCATTTGATAACTGTTCGCAATTGAGCCTATGGACGCCCTGGATTTCCTGCTGAACCGCACCTCAGACGCCGCCCTTACCGGCCCCGCCCCCTCGGCCGAAGCCCTGGAGAACTGCCTCCAGGCCGCTTTCAGGGTGCCCGATCACGCCGGCCTTCGCCCCTACCGTTTCGTGCTCATCGACAGCGATCAGGCCAGGGACAAGCTGGGCGGTCTCTGCCAGCAGGCGCTGCTGGCCGACAACCCGGACGCCGATCAGGCCGCCCTCGACAAGGCCGGGCGCCTGTTCTACCGCGCCCCCCTGGTGGTGGCGGTGCTGAGCCGCTACCAGCCCCATCCCAAGGTGCCGCTCATCGAGCAGCACATCAGCGCCGGCCTGGCCGCCCACGCCATGCAGATGGCGGCCCTGGCCCAGGGCTATGGCGGCATGTGGCGTACCGGCAGCTACGCCTACCATCCCCTGGTGCGTGAGGCCTTCGGGGTAGAGGGGGATGACCAGATCGTCGGTTTCCTCTACCTGGGCACCCCGGTGAAAAGGAAGCTCAAGGTGCCCAGGCCCAACAGCGCCGATTTCGTCAGCCGCTTTCAATAAGGGGGGCCAGGCGGACTAAGCTCTAGGGGATATCCCGCCCCTGCCATGGAGGAAGGCCATGAAACTTGCTTATCCGCTGCTCCTTGTTCCGGCCCTGGCCCTGGCTGGCGCCGATTTCGGCGCCGACCTCGGCCAGGTCGAACTTAAGTCAAGCTGCACCAAGCCGGCCCAGGCCGAGCTTGCCGAAGGCCTGGCGCTGCTGCACCACATGACCTACGAGGGCGCCAAGCCCCGCTTCGAAAAGGCCGCGGTGCTGGATCCCAACTGCGCCCTGGCCTATTGGGGCCAGGCCATGGCGCTGGTGCACCCGCTCTGGTCCGATCCGCCCGACGCCACTGAGTACGCCCAGGGCCAGCAGCTGGTCGCCAAGGCCCGCCAGGCCGAGAAGCAGGACGACAGGGAAAAGGCCATGGTGGCGGCCCTGGCCGCCTACTTCGAGGGCCAGCGCCAGGACAGCGAAAAGCCCCACCTCAAGGCCTTTGCCGCCGCTTGGCGCCAGGCCCATGAGGCCTTCCCCGACGACGTGGAGGTAGCCGCCTTCACCGCCCTCAGCCACCTGGCCCTGGCCGATCCCGGTGACAAGTCGTATCGGGTGCAGCTTCAAAGCGGTGCCATGGCCGAAAAGCTGCTGGCGGGGCATCCCAGGCATCCGGGCGCCCACCACTACCTGATCCACAGTTACGACTATCCGCCCCTGGCCGAGAAGGCGGTGGCGGCGTCCCGCAGCTATGGCGCCATAGCCCCGGCCGTGCCCCATGCCCTGCACATGCCCACCCATATCTTCACCCGCCTGGGCCTGTGGCAGGACGTGATCGACATGAACCAGCTGTCCGCCAAGGCGGCCCTGGCCCACCCGGCCGGTAACAAGGTGTCGCTCCATTACCTGCACGCCCTGGATTACCAGGCCTACGGCTACCTGCAAAAGGGCAGGGACGATCTGGCCCGGGCCATCCAGGACAAGATGGACGCCATCGGCGATCCCATCCAGCCCCATGTGGCGTCCGCCTATGCCCTGGCCGGTATTCCCGCCCGCAGGGCCCTGGAAAGCCAAAGCTGGGCCGAGGCGGCCGGGCTCAAGGCCCGCCAGCCGGCCGGTTTCCCCTGGGACCGCTTCCCGGCCATGGAGGCCATCAGCCATTTCGCCGTTGCGATGGGAGCGGCCCGTGCCGGCCAGCCGGAAAAGGCCCAGGCCGCCCTCAAGGCGTTGGAGCGGCTGCAGGGCCTGGAAAGATCCCCCTACTGGGCCAAGCAGGCGCAGATCCAGCTGCTCAGCGCCCGGGCCTGGGCCGCCTACGAAGGTGGTGACGAGGACAAGGGGCTGGCCTTGATGCAGGAGGCGGCGGCACTGGAGGCCGGCACCGAGAAGCACCCGGTGACCCCGGGGGAGATCCTGCCGGCCCGGGAGCTGCTGGCGGACATGCTGCTGGACATGGACAGGTTCCAGGAGGCCCTGGCGGCCTACGAGCTGGCCCTGAAACGCAGTCCCAACCGCTTCAACAGCCTGTTCGGTGCCGCCGTGGCCGCCCAGCAGCTGGGTGAGGACGACAAGGCCAGGGGCTATTACCGACAGCTTGTGGAGTTGGCCGGCGACAGCCGCCGGGCGGCGGTGTCTGTGGCCAGGGCCGTCCTCAAGGGCGAGGACTAGGCCAGCACCGCCTTGACGTCGTCCAGGTGGGCGGCTATCCAGTCGCCCTTGATGGGGCCCCAGTCCAGGATCCGGTAATGGCCCTGGTTGTGGCGGGCCCCCTCGCTCTGCTCGAAGCCGCAGCGCACGCCGATCTCCTCCAGGCTCTTGAGGGTGTCCTGGACGGTGCGCCTGGGCATGCCGGTGGCCTCCATGATGGCCGGCACGGTATTGATGCCGGAAGCGATGAGGTGGCAGAAGTAGTAGCGGCGGAAGGTGGCGGTCTGGGTACGGCTGATGGCGGTCATATCATTGAGTTCATTTGATTTTTTACCAGCTTAGCATCGACGGCCCGGCCGCTACCAGTCCAGGCCCCGGCGCGCCTTGATGCCGGCGTCGAAGGCGTGCCTGACCGCCTTCATCTCGGTGACGGTATCGGCCAGCTCCAGCAGCCGGCGGTGGGCGCCGCGGCCGGTGACGATCACGCTCATCTGCGCCGGCCGGCCCTTGATGGCGGCCAGCACCTCGTCCAGGTCCAGGTAGCCGTAGCTGAGCATGTAGGTGAGCTCGTCCAGCACCACCAGGCTCAGACTCGCATCGGCCAGGAAGGCCCTGGCCTGTTGCCAGACCGCCCGGGCGGCTTGGGTGTCGGCCTCCCTGTCCTGGGTGTCCCAGGTGAAACCTGTGGCCATCACCGCGAAGGGCACGCCCTGGCTTTCCAGTAGATCACGCTCGCCGCATTCCCAGCCGCCCTTGATGAACTGCGCCGCCGCGCCCTTTAGGCCGTGGCCCACCGCCCGGCACAAGGTGCCGAAGGCGGCCGTGCTCTTGCCCTTGCCGTTGCCGGTGAACACCAGCAGGGTGCCGCGCTCGGTCTGGGCCCCGGCAATGCGCTGGTCCACCTTTTCTTTCAGGCGCTGCTGGCGGGCCTGGTGCCTTTGCTGATCACTCATCTTTATTGCTCAAATCCTGCTTTTGGGTATTATGGCCGTCTAAACGTATAAAAGTCCAAAAGGTGTGCCATGTCCCACTGCGTCCTCCAAGCCGAACTCAGCCGTCGTATCCTGGTGCTGGACGGGGCCATGGGCACCATGATCCAGGGCCATGAGCTGGAGGAAGCGGACTTCCGTGGCGACAGGTTCAGGGATTGGCCGGTGGATCTCAAGGGTAACAACGATCTGCTCTGCCTGACCCGGCCGGACGTGATCCAGGCCATCCACCGCCAGTATCTGGAGGCGGGCGCCGACATCATCGAGACCAACTCCTTCAACGCCACCCCCATCGCCATGGCCGACTACCGCATGGAGTCCCTGTCCCGGGAGATCAACCTGGTGTCGGCGCAGTTGGCCCGGGCGGCGGCCGACCAGGTGGCGGCGGAAACCGGCGTGCCGCGTTTCGTGGCCGGGGTGCTGGGCCCCACCAACAGGACCTGCTCCATCAGCCCGGACGTCAACGACCCCGGCTTTCGCAACATCGACTTCGACACCCTGGTCACGGCCTACACCGAATCGGCCGAGGCGCTGCTCGAGGGTGGCGCCGACATCCTGATGGTGGAGACCATCTTCGACACCCTCAACGCCAAGGCGGCGCTGTTCGCCATAGACGCCCTGTTCGAGCGCCTGGGCAAGCGCTGGCCGGTGATGATCTCCGGCACCATCACCGACGCCTCCGGCCGCACCCTGACCGGCCAGACCACAGAAGCCTTCTTCAACTCCCTGCGCCATATCCGGCCGCTGTCGGTGGGCCTGAACTGCGCCCTGGGCCCCAGGGAGCTGGCGCCTTACCTGGAGGAGCTGGCCCGCATCGCCGACTGCCGGGTATCGGCACACCCCAACGCCGGCCTGCCCAACGAGTTCGGCGGCTACGACGAAACCCCGGCCCAGATGGTGGAGTTCATCGGCCGCTGGGCCAGGGACGGCTGGCTCAACATAGTGGGCGGCTGCTGCGGCACCACCCCAGAGCATATCCGCGCCTTCGCCAAGGCGGTCGAGGGCGTGGCGCCGCGCCCGGTGCCGGACATTCCCATCCAGTGCCGGCTGTCGGGCCTGGAGCCCTGCAACATAGGCCAGGACAGCCTGTTCGTGAACGTGGGCGAGCGCACCAACGTCACCGGCTCGGCGCGCTTCTTAAAACTCATCAAGAGCGGCGATTACGACACAGCTCTGGAGGTGGCCCGCCAGCAGGTGGAGGCGGGGGCCCAGATCATCGACATCAACATGGACGAGGGCATGCTCGACGCCCGCCAGGCCATGGTGCGCTTCTTGAACCTGATCGCCGCCGAGCCCGACATCAGCCGGGTGCCGATCATGATCGACTCCAGCAAATGGCACGCCATAGAGGCCGGCCTCAAGTGCATCCAGGGCAAGGGCATCGTCAACTCCATCTCCTTGAAGGAAGGGGAGCAGGCCTTCATCGACCAGGCCAGACTGGTGCGCCGCTATGGCGCCGCCGTGGTGGTGATGGCCTTCGACGAGGACGGCCAGGCCGACAGCTACCAGCGCAAGGTGGCCATCTGCAGCCGCGCCTACCAGGTGCTGGTGGACCAGGTGGGCTTTCCGCCCGAGGACATCATCTTCGACCCCAACATCTTCGCCGTGGCCACCGGTATCGAAGAGCACAACGACTACGGCGTGGCCTTTATCGAGGCCTGCCGCACCATTCGCGAGACGCTGCCCCACGCCCTGCTGTCCGGCGGCGTGTCCAACGTCAGCTTCTCGTTCCGTGGCAACAACCCGGTGCGCGAGGCCATCCACGCCGTGTTCCTGTACCACGCCATTCGCGCCGGCCTCGGCATGGGCATCGTCAACGCCGGCCAGCTGGCCATCTACGACGACATCGACCTGAGGCTGCGCGAGGCGGTGGAAGACGTGGTGCTGAACCGCCGCCCGGACGCCACCGAACGGCTGCTGGCCCTGGCCGACCACTACCGGGGCGACGGCGCCGAGCAGCAGGCCGAGCAGCAGGCCTGGCGGGACTGGCCGGTGGCCAAGCGCCTGGAGCACGCCCTGGTAAAGGGCCTTACCGACCATATCGAGGCCGATACCGAGGAAGCCAGGCTGGCCGCCAAGCGGCCCCTGGACGTGATCGAAGGGCCGCTCATGGACGGCATGAACGTGGTGGGGGATCTGTTCGGGGCCGGCAAGATGTTCCTGCCCCAGGTGGTGAAGTCGGCCCGGGTGATGAAGCGGGCCGTGGTCCACCTGACCCCCTATATCGAGGCCGAGAAGGAGGAAGGCCAGTCCAACGGCACCGTGATCATGGCCACCGTCAAGGGCGACGTGCACGACATCGGCAAGAACATCGTCGGCGTGGTGCTGCAGTGCAACGGCTTCAAGGTGGTGGATCTGGGCGTGATGGTGCCGGTGGAGAAGATCATCGCCGCGGCCATCGAACACAGGGCCGACGTCATCGGCCTGTCCGGCCTCATCACCCCGTCGCTGGACGAGATGATCCACAACGTCAAGGCCTTCAACAAGGCCGGCCTGGCGCTGCCGGTGATCATCGGCGGCGCCACCACCTCCCGCATCCATACCGCGGTGAAGATAGCGCCCCATTACCAGCACGGCGCCCTCTACGTGGCCGACGCCTCCAAGGCGGTGCCCGTGGTGACCCGGCTGGTGGGCAAGGGCCGGCAGGCCCTGGTGGAGCTGGAATACGAGGAATACCGGCTGATGCGCGAAAAGCGCGCAGCCCAGGGCCGGCGCAAGGCGCTGGTACCCCTGGCGGATGCCCGCTTGAACAAGGTGCAGACCGACTGGCAGGGCTACCGGCCCTGCGTGCCCAAGCGCCTTGGCGTGCAGGTGTTCGACGACTACCCGCTGACCGACCTCATCGAGCGCATCGACTGGACGCCGTTCTTTCGCAGCTGGGAGCTGCACGGCCGCTACCCGGACATCCTCAAGAGTCCCACCGTCGGCGTGGAGGCCAGGGAGCTGTTCGACAACGCCCAGACCATGCTGGCGAAGATAGTGGACGAGCAATGGCTGACCGCCCGGGCCGTCATCGGCCTGTTCCCGGCCAACAGCGCCGATGACGACGATATCGAGCTGGAAACGGATGAGGGGCCGGTGAGGCTGCACATGCTGCGCCAGCAGCTGGAGCGGGCCGGCAACCACAACTTCTGCCTGGCCGACTTCGTGGCCCCCAAGGGGACGGTACAGGACCATATGGGCGCCTTCGCCGTCACCGCCGGCATCGGCATCGAGCCCCATGTGGCGCGCTTCGAACAGGCCGGCGACGACTACAGCGCCATCATGCTCAAGGCGTTGGCCGACCGCCTGGCCGAGGCCTTCGCCGAGCGCATGCACGAGCGGGTGCGCAAGGAATTCTGGGGCTATGCGGCGGACGAGGAACTCGACAACGAGGCGCTGATCCGCGAGCGCTACCGCGGCATCCGCCCCGCCCCCGGCTACCCGGCCTGCCCGGATCACACCGAGAAGGGCACCTTGTGGCAGTTATTGAAGCCCGATCAGCACATCGGTCTCAACATCACCGACAGCTTCGCCATGTACCCCACGGCGGCGGTGTCCGGCTGGTACTTCGCCCATCCCCAGTCCCGCTACTTCGGGGTGGCGGAGATAGAGCGGGATCAGGTGGCCGACTACGCCAGGCGCAAGGGCTGGACCCTGGAGGAAGCCGAAAAGTGGCTGGCGCCAAACCTGGGTTATGATCCGGAATAGGCTCAACGACCATAAAAAACGGCATCGCCAAAAGGTGATGCCGTTTCATCAATGGCGAGGCCAGATAACGGGCCCTTGGTTTTAGCGGTCGCTAAGGCCCTTGCCGGCCAGGATCTGCGGTATGCATTTCTCGACCCGGGCGGCCCTGGTGCTGGACTGCTTGGCGCCTTGGATATGGAGGTAGTAGGCGCGCTGGCGGCCCGGTGTCAGGGCGTGGAAGGCCTCGGCCAGGGCCGGGTCGTCGTCCAGGCGCGCAAGCAGCTCCTCGGGCATCGGGAATTCCTCGATGGCCTTGAAATCGACCCTGGTGCCGGCCTTCTCCACCTCGATGGCGTCGCGGATGTACTGCTTCAGAGTGCCTTCCAGCTTGGCGACCTGAGCTACATCGGTGAAGGGAATGCGCCTTGCCCCCTGGGTGTTCTCGCCGGGCTTTTCCAGCAGGCCCTGGGGATCCGGCAGCAGGGCCCCCTTGGTGAACAGCAGCGCGCAGCTGTCCTTGAAGCCCTGCAATATCACCACGTTGCCGCCCTGGAAGCTGTAGCAGGGCTTGCCCCATTTAAGCTCCTCGGTGAGCCCGCAATCCAGGGCGATGGCCCTCAGCGCTTCAAGCTCTCGCTGCCAGCGGCTGGTCCTGCCGATATAGCCATCGACCTTGGGATTGAGACGGGTATTGATGTCCTGGTTCATATGGAACTCCTTTTCCTGTTTAAGTGTCGGCGGTTGCCCGCCCTTAGCCGGTGTTGTTTGATAGCTGGCTCTGCTGCAGTGGTCACCAATGCCAGGCAGTAAGTCTAGCCTGCCTATTTGTTAGGCTGGGGAGCCCGGCAACCGGGGGATGTCTTCCAACTCACTGTCCCAGCTTGCCTTGCTGGCGCAAAAGATATGGGCATTGGGCCTGATGGTCACTTCATCGTCCAGGCTGCCGGCCGGCACCACCAGCAGCTGCCCGTTCATCTGGGTGTTGGGCAGGGCCGAGCCGCACCGGCAGCAGAAGCTCTTCAGGTGCCGGGTATCGGGCAGCCGGTAGGTCCGTACCTTGTCCCGGCCGGACAGCCAGCTCAGCCGGGCTGTGGTTGAGAACAGGTTGGCGGCGTGGGCCGAGCCGGTGTCCTTCTGGCAATGGCCACAGTGGCACAGGAAAAAATGCTGGAAGTCGCCCTCGATTTGGAAGGTCACGTCGCCGCAAAGGCAGGAGCCACCGGTCGTCTTGCTCATCTCTACCGTTCCTTCTGTTTCTTCTTCCCAGGCGGAGCCTCTGCCGGCCACGGGTGCCGATAGGCTTCTATCCTTCGTCAAAAAGCCATGTATGGCAAGCGGTTAGGTGACGCCATCCGCCCCCGGCCAACGGGAGGGGCCGTCTGCCGGCTGCTACACTTCGCCAGGGCAAGCCTTCATCCCCTTCGACAGGAGAGACACCCCATGGCAATCAAGATAGTCACTATCTGCGGCAGCGTACGGCCCGGCAACTACACCCAGATGGCGCTGAACCTGGCCATAGACGAGCTGAACAAGCACCCAGACGTGGAGGTGACCAGCATCGACCTTAGGGAGCTGGACATGCCGCTGCCCGGCCTGCCGGCCAGCAAGCCAGGGGCCATCCAGGCCTTCCAGGAGACGGTCAGCGAGGCCACAGGTGTGCTGCTGGCCTCCCCCGAATACCACGGCGGCATTGCCAGCCCCATGAAGCTGGCCATCGACAACCTGGGCTTTCCCAGCAAGCTGGCCGGCAAGCCGGTGTCCATCCTCGGGGTGGCGGCCGGGGTCATCGGCGCCATCAAGTCCAGCGAGCAGCTCAGGGCCATCTGCGCCCATGTGGGCGCGGTGCCGCTGCCGCTGGCGGTGTCCATCCCCCATGTGCAGCAGGTGTTCGACGAAAGCGGCCACTGTAACGACGAGGCCGCCGAAGGTTTTATCCGCCGCAGCGCCACCAGCCTTATCGACTACATCAACAACCATATCTGCCCCAGGATCAGCCTGGAGGCCATCATGCGGGAGAGGGAGTCGGAGTAGGGCGTCGCCGACAGGGCGGCCTAATAACGCCCGTAGCGCAGAAAGGCCAAGCGCAACAAGGACAATGGCTTAGTAAAGTTGCCCTGGCGTTAGGCCAGTGTGAGCCGAAACAGGCCGGAGGGCTCCCGGACAAAGCCCCGACTCTGGAAGAAGGCGATGGCCCTGGGGTTCTGGTCATCGACATCCGCCAGCAGCTGCCTGAGACCCTGGGCCCGGGCGTGGGCGACCATGGCGGCCAGGGCCTCACTCATCAGCCCCTGGCGCCAGTAAGGGGAGCCCAGCAGGCAGCCGAATTCGGCGGCGTTGCCCTCGGCGTTGAAGCTGTGCAGGCCGCAGGTACCGATCAGGCGACCACTGGCGCGCTCTTCCAGCCCCCATTCCAGGGAAACACCCAAGAGGTGCAATCGGGCCACGCTGCTGAGCAGCTGGTCGACCATGGCCGGCTCGGTGAAGACGGGATCGGCGGCAAAGGCCATGGTCCTGGCGTCGCCGTAGACGGCGAACAGATCGGCCCTGTCGCTTGCCTTCAGGGCGCGCAGGGTGAGCCTTGGCGTTGTCAGTGTCGGTAGCATGGGTGCCAGTCTCCATTGCCGGTTTTTCCCGCAGGCCTCGGCCCTTAACTTATTCACAATTGGCCTTGGCAACAAGGGCTTGTGGCGCCCTGGTTGGCGTCTTGGCTGCCTGGCCCACTGCTACACTTCGGCTACGGCTTTGCTTTGCCGGTGCAGGGCGTTCGGGGGCTTAATGGTCAGAAAACTGCTTTGGGCATGTCTGGGGCTGGCATTGGCGGCGGCCCTGGGGGCCGGCCTTTGGGCCATCAAGCTGGGCCAGTTCCAGGCCATGGCCCAGGCCGAAGCCAACCAGCAGTTCCCGCCCACAGTGGTGAACGTGGCCGAAGTCAGGCAGGAGCGCTGGCAGCCCAAGGTGGAGGCGGTGGGCTCGGTGAGCGCCGTGCAGGGGGCGCTGCTGCGCACCGAGGCCGAGGGCCAGGTGGAGCGGATCGCCTTCGAGGCCGGGGCCTGGGTCCAGGCCGGTGACGAGCTGCTGCGCCTGGACAGGGATGTGGAGCTGGCCCAGCTGCAGGAGGCCCAGGCCGCCGCCGAGCTGGCCCGGCTGTCGCTCAAGCGGGCCCGGGAGCTGCGCCAAAGCAGCAGCGTCTCCCAGGGCGATCTGGACGCGGCCCTGGCCAATGTGCGCCAGACCCGGGCCCAGGTGGCGCTCATCCAGGCGCTGATCGACAAGAAGACCCTCAGGGCGCCCTTTGCCGGCCGGCTCGGCATCCGCCGCATCAGCGTCGGCCAGTTCCTCGACAAGGGCAGCCCGGTGGTGTCGCTGCAGGCCCTGGACCCCGTCTACGTGGATTTTTCCTTGCCCCAGCAGCGGCTCAGCGAGCTGGCCCGGGGCCTGGCGGTGGAGGTAAGCTCGGACGCCTATCCGGAGCAGCTGTTCTCAGGCGTGATCTCCGCCTTCAACCCGGACGTGGACGCGGCCACCCGCACGGTGCGGGTCCAGGCCACCCTGGCCAATCCGGACGGTCGGCTCAGGCCCGGCATGTTCGTGTCGGTGGCCATGGTGCTGGAGCGCAGCAGCCAGGTGCTGCTGATCCCGGCCACGGCCGTACAGCACGGTCCCTATGGCGATGTCGTGTTCCTGGTGGAGGAGGGCGAGCAGGGCCTGGTGCTGCGCCAGCAGCTGGTGCGCCTGGGGGCGCGCCGCGGCGATTTCGTGGTGGTGGTCGAGGGCCTGAGCCAGGGCCAGCAGCTGGTGTCCACCGGGGTGTTCAAGCTGCGCGGCGGCATGCCGGTGGTCATCGACAACAGCCTGGCCCCCGACTTCCAGCTCCAGCCCAGCCCGGGAAACAGCTGAGATGAGGGCCTTCACCGACATCTTCGTGCGCCGCCCGGTGCTGGCCCTGGTGGTGAACATCATCATCGTCATCGCCGGTCTGCAGGCCTGGAACAGCCTGAGCGTGCGCCAGTATCCGCGCTCCGAGAACGCCTCTGTCACCGTGGCCACCCCCTATGTGGGCGCCAGCGCCGAGGTGGTGCGGGGCTTCGTCACCACCGAAATTGAAGGCGCCATCGCCGCGGCCGACGGCATCGACTACGTGGAGTCCAAGAGCCTGCTGGGGCTGTCGCTGGTCACGGCGCGGCTGGAGCTCAACTACGAGCCCACCAAGGCCCTGGCCGACGTCACCGCCAAGGTCAACCAGGTGCGCAACCAGCTGCCGCCGGAGGCGGAGCTGCCGGCCATCAGCGTGCAGTCGGCGGATTCCGAATTCGCCGCCGCCTACCTGAGCTTTTCCTCCCAGAGCCTGTCCCAGAGCGAGATCACCGACTACCTGGTGCGGGTGGTCCAGCCGAGGCTGGCGGCCCTGGACGGGGTGCAGCGGGTGGAGATCTACGGCGCCCGCACCTTCGCCATGCGTATCTGGCTGAAGCCCGAGCGCCTGGCGGCGCTGAACATCAGCCCGGCCCAGATCAGCGCCGCCCTGGCCGCCAACAACTTCCTGTCCGCTGTGGGCAGCACCAAGGGCGCCATGGTGCAGACCTACCTGACCACCAACACCGACTTGCACACCGCCGAGCAGTTCCAGAGGCTGGTGGTGCGCCAGGACAACGACACCCTGGTGCGCCTGGAAGACGTGGCCCAGGTGGAGCTGGGCGCCGAGGATTACGACACCGAGGTCAGCTTCAACGGCCAGACCGCGGTGTTCATGGGTATCTTCCCGCTGCCCAACAGCAACACCATCGAGGTGATCCAGGGGGTGCGCCAGGATCTGGAGGCCATCAAGGCCGATCTGCCGCCTGGCCTGGAGGCGGCCATCGGCTACGACGCCTCCGAGTACATCCAGAACGCCATCCACGAGGTGGTGGGCACCCTGATCGACACCCTCAGCATAGTGGTGGTGGTGATCTTCCTGTTCCTGGGGTCGGTGCGCTCGGTGCTGGTGCCGGTGCTGGCCATACCGGTATCGCTGATCGGCGCCGTGTTCCTGATGCAGCTGTTCGGCTTCACCCTCAACCTGTTGACCCTGCTGGCCATAGTGCTGTCGGTGGGCCTGGTGGTGGACGACGCCATCGTGGTGGTGGAGAACGTGGAGCGCCACCTGCGCGAGGGCCGCACCCCCAGGGAGGCGGCGCTGATCGGCGCCCGCGAGCTGGTGGGGCCCGTCATCGCCATGACCCTGACCCTGGCCGCCGTCTACACCCCCATCGGCCTGCAGGGGGGCCTGACCGGGGCCCTGTTCCGGGAGTTCGCCCTGACCCTGGCCGGGGCCGTGACCATCTCCGGCATCGTGGCGCTGACCTTGTCGCCCATGATGAGTGCCAAGCTGCTCAGAAGCGCCGAGAAGGAGGAGCGGGGCCTGACCGGCTGGGTCAACCACAGGTTCGACAGGCTGCGCGCCGGCTACGGGCGCCTGCTGGCGCGGACCCTCAGGCACCGCCCGGCGGTGTACGCCTTCTGGGCGGCGCTCAGCCTGCTGGTGGTGCCCATGTACCAGCTGTCGCCCAAGGAGCTGGCGCCGCTGGAGGATCAGGGTTTCATGTTCGGCATCATCAACAACGCCGCCAATGCCTCGGCGGACCAGAAGATCCACTTCGGCAAGGCGGCGGAAAAGGTGTTCCTGAACGCTCCGGAGCGGGAGCTGACCTTCCAGATTTTGCTGTCGCCCACGGACCCCTTCGCCGCCGCCCTGGGAGTGGGCGGCTTTTCCGGCATGGTGGTCAAGCCCTGGCAGCAGCGGGACAGATCCGTGGCCCAGATCGTGCCCGATATGCAGGCCCAGCTCTCGGCCATTCCCGGCCTGCAGATCTTCGTGGCCCAGCCGGCGGCGCTGCCGGGGGGCTCCAACTTCCCGGTGGAGTTCATCATCGCCAGCACCGCCGAGCCCGAGCAGATGCTGGCCTTTGCCGAGCAGCTGCAGCTCAGGGCCATGCAGAGCGGCGTGTTCTACTTCCCGCCGGAGATCGATCTCAAGATCGATCAGCCCCAGTCGGAGATCGTCCTCGACCACCAGAAGGTGGCGGCCCTGGGTCTGACCAACCGGCAGCTGGGCATGGATCTGGGGGCGGCCCTGGGCGGGGACTATGTCAACAGATTCAACATCCAGGGCCGGGCCTACAAGGTGATCCCGCAGCTGGTGCGGGCCCAGCGGCTCACCCCGGAGCAGCTCCAGGACATCTATGTCAGCGGCCCGGCCGGCCAGCTGGTGCCGCTGGGCACGGTGGCGACCCTGCAAAGCGATACGGTGCCGCGCTCCCTGAACCGCTTCCAGCAACTCAACGCCATCAAGCTGTCCGGCATGACCGCCCGGGTGGACGAGGGGCTGAAGGTGCTGGAGCAGGCCGCCGCCGAGCTGCTGCCGGCGGACTACACCGTCAACTACACCGGCGAGTCACGGCAGCTGCGCACCGAGGGGGGCAAGTTCCTGCCGGCGCTGGGCCTGGCCATACTGATGATCTTCCTGGTGCTGGCGGTGCAGTTCGACTCCTTCCGGGATCCCCTGGTGATCCTGCTGGGCTCGGTGCCCCTGGCCATGTTCGGGGCCCTGGTGTTCACCAGTCTGAAGATGCCCAACCCGGATCTGCCGTTCTGGACCGACGGCTGGACCACCACCATGAACATCTACGCCCAGGTGGGCCTGGTGACCCTGGTGGGGCTGGTGTCCAAGAACGGCATCCTGATCGTCGAATTCGCCAACAAGCTCCAAGAGCAGGGCCAGGCCAAGCTGGATGCCATCCGCGAGGCGGCCATGACCCGGCTGAGGCCGGTGCTGATGACCTCGGTGGCTACCGTGGCCGGCCACTTCCCGCTGACCCTGGTGGAAGGCCCGGGTGCCGCCGCCCGCAACGCCATCGGCCTGGTGCTGGTGGGGGGCATGGCCATCGGCACCCTGTTCACCCTGCTGGTGGTGCCGTCCCTCTACATGCTGCTGGCCAGGCAGCACCGGCACGACGACGGCCAGGGTGCTAAGGCCCCAGAAAGTCCAGCACCCGTTCGTTGAAGGCGGCCGCCTGCTCGAAGTTGGCCATGGCATGTCTCCAAAACCCTTTTTGCTCAATGTAGTAGCCAATGTTGGCGACAGGGGTTGCATGCATGCGACTAGTGTCGCATGATAATCCCAACAGTCACACGGCAGACCCTTATGAAGCAGCAACCCTCGGCGTCGGAGCTGGCCATACTCAAGGCCCTCTGGCAGCAGTCCCCCCTCAGCGCCCGCGAGATCCATCAGCAGATCGAAGCACAGCTGGGCTGGTCCTATTCCTCCACCCGCAAGACCCTGGACCGCATGCAGGACAAGGACCTGTTGCAGGCCTTCGAGGTGCACGGCCTCAAGGTGTTCGAGGCCAGGGCGGACAAGGTGTACACCCTGGCCGCCTATGCCCGGGATTTTGCCGAGCGGGTGCTGGAGATCAAGGGGCCGGTGCCGGCGTCCTTCTTTGCCGGCAGCGAGCTTTTGAGCGACGCCGAACTCAAGGAGCTGGAGGCCCTGCTGGCCAAGGAGGGCGAAGATGAATGAGTGGCTTGCCCAGCTGGCCCTGTCCAGCCTGATCTCCCTGGTCGTTGGGGCCCTGCTGTTGGGCATGCTGCTGGTGCTGGCCGGCCGCCTGGCCTGGCTGAACAGCTGGCGCGAGCCCTGGCTGGCCGCTGCCGTGCTGAGCTTCGCCGCCTTCTGGCTGGGCTTCCTGCCGGCCCTGGCGCAGGCGCCGGCCATCGAGCTGAGCCTGCCGGTGCTGACGGCGCCGGCCAAGGCCGGCCCGGTCGCCGCCGAACTGGCTGCGGGCGGCACAGATGAGGCCCTCTCCTGGCAGTGGTTGCTGCCGGCCTGGGGGTTGATCTGGGCCCTGGGGGCCGCCGCCTGCCTGGGCAGGTTGCTGCTGGGCCATGGGCGGCTGAACAGGCTGGTCGGGCAGGGCAAGGCGCTGCCAGCCGGAGGCGAGCTGGCCCAACACCTGGGGGTAAGGAACGCGCCCTTGGGGCTGCGGCTGGTGCTGGTGGAGGCGCCGGTGTCGCCCTTCGCCATGGCCTTGCCGAGGCCCACCCTGGTACTGAGCCGCTGGGCGCTTAACAACCTGAACCTGGCGCAGATCCGCCTGGTGGTGCGCCACGAGCTGGTGCACCTGCAAAGGTGCGATCCCCTGGCGGTGCTGGGCCTGCAGGCAATGGCGGCGCTGCTGTGGTTCAACTGGCCGCTGCGGGCACTGGCACGCAGGGCGGTGGACGCCCTGGAGCAGGGCTGTGATGAACAGGTACTGAGTAACGAAAACCCGAATGGGCGAAGGGCCTACGCAGAGGCAATGCTGAAGACCCTTCGCCAAACCGCGACAGCTCACGGCAATGATCCTGTCGCGGCCTTCTCAACGCAAAACAAGAGGAGCTTTACCTTGAGAATCCGTCATATTCTGACCGGCAAAGAAGGCGCCCGCAAGGGCTGCAACAAGGCAACCTGGTCTTTGACCCTGGCCGGCGGCGTGCTGCTGCTGGGCCTGCAGCCGCAACTGGCCCTGGCCGGCAAGGCCGGCGTGGAAGCCTTTGTCAGCCCGCTGCCCGATGCCAGGGTCACCTCCAGCTTCGGCATGCGGCCCTGGCCCTTCAAGGACGGGCAGCACAAGAAGCAGCGCCTGCACAAGGGCATCGACCTGGGCGCGCCCAGGGGCACCAAGGTGCAGGTACCGGCAGCCGGTGTGGTCACCTTCTCCGGCAGCAAGGGCGCCAGTGGCGAGGTGGTGGTCATCGACCACGGCAACGGCATGGAAACCCTCTACGCTCACCTGGACAAGCGCCTGGTGGACAAGGGCGAGCAGGTGGGCCAGGGCCAGATCCTCGGCCTGGTGGGCAGCACCGGCAAGGCCACGGGCCCCCACCTGCACTGGGAGCTGCGCCAGGACGGCCAGGTCGTGGATCCGGCCAGCCAGGTGCCGGTGCTGGCCAAGCAGTAAAGTAAAAAGGCGCCCTAGGGCGCCTTTTTTACTGGGCTCTGAGCCTGGGGAACTGCCGCTCCAGGGCGTGGAAGCCGCCGAACAGCAGCGCCGTGAAGAACAGGTTGCCCAGCAGGCTCTGCTGGAAGAACGGCAGGCCGGCGCTGAGGGACTGCATCAGTCCCTCGATACCGGCAGGGTAATAGCTGCCCACCAGCCAGACGCCGGTGTTGGTGATCAGGAAGAACGCCACTGAGCCGGCCAGGCAGGCGCCCAGCACCGGCAGCGCCTTGATGTGGCCCTTGAGCAGCCAGCCCAGGGCCGTGGTCAGCATCAGGGCCCCGTACACGAAGGCCATGGTGTCGTGAAAGCCCAGCACCCAATCGCTTGCCACCATGGCCAGCACGGGTACCGCCAGGCCCAGGGTGCGGGAGCCGAAGTGGGCGCCGGCGAAGAGGGCCATGGCGGCCACCGGCGACACGTTCCAGGGGTGGGGCAGCACCCGGTACAGGGCGCACAGGGCAATGATGGCGAGCAGGCTGGCAAGGCGCGGGTTCATGGCGTTCTCCTGGTTCAGAATTGATAGCCTAGCGTGATCCGGGCGCGGCGACCATCACCGGGATAGCCGTTGTCCTCGCCCCAGGGGTTGAATACCGCCAGGCTCAGATGGTCCTCGTCCAGCAGGTTGTCGATGCGGGCGCTCAGCCACCAGCTTTCGCCCTGGTAGTGGGCGGACAGGGCGAACAGGCCGTAGGCCTCGGCCTTGTCGGCGCTGTTGCCGTCGTCACCGCTCAGGTACTGGCTGCCCCGGTACTGGTAGTCCAGGCGCAGCGACAGGGCGTCCAGCAGCTGCCAGGCGGCCCAGGCGCTGCCGCTGTGGCGGGATACCCAGGGCAGGGTCTTGCCGGCGTTGTCGCCGCTGCGCAGCTTGGCGTCCACATAGCTGTAGTCCAGGCCCCAGCTGAGGACCTCGAAACCGTGCTGCCACTGGGCGTTGAGGCCGCGGCGGCGGGATTGATCCCGGTTGACGTTGGCACCGGGGAAGAGGCCGCCTGCGGGGGCCGGGGCCTTGGGATCAAAGACGATCTCGTCCTTGAGCTCCAGCTGGTAGGCGCTGAGGCGCAGCGTCTGGCCGTCCAGCTGCCATTGCAGGCCGGCTTCCACGGACTCGCCGGTCTGGGGCTTGAGGCCGACGGTGCCGGCCGGGGTGTAGGCCTGCTCGTCCAGCTTGGCGAAGCGGAAGCTGCTTTCCAGGCGCAGGAAGGCGCGGTAGGCGTCATTGAGCCGGTAGTCCAGGCCCAGCTCCCAGGCGCTGGCGTCCTCGTCCAGCTCGACGCCGCCGGGGTAGCTGAGGGGATCGGTCAGTTCGTCTTCCACTTCGGCATGGCGGCCACCGGCCACCAGGCTCAGCTTGTCGCTGGCCTGCCACCTGGCCTGACCATAGAGGGCCCACTGGCGCTGGCGGTTGCGCCGGGCCAGCAGGCCGTCTTCATAGTCGCCGTCCAGCCAGTCCAGGCCCCAGAGCAGCGACAGGGCGCCGAGGTCGTGCACCAGGCGCGGATTGACACTGAGCAGCTTCTCCTCGCGGCTGAAGGGGGCGTCCACCGGCCAGTTCAGGAAGCTCTGGTTGGCGCGGCTGTCCCTGTGCCTGTGACTGGCGTCCAGCAGCAGTTGGCTGTGCTCGGCCAACTGCTCCCGGCCATTGAGCTGCCAGGCACGGCTCTGGAAGTGGATGAAGTCCTTGGCGAATTCCGCTCGGCTGGCCTTGGGGTCGGCCTCGGCTTCGGCGAGGGGCAGGGGGCCAGGCTGGTCGCGGTCGTCATCCTGGAAGTCAAAGCCCAGGCGCCAGCCCCGCTGCGCGCTTTCGAAGCCGGCCAGGGCCGACAGGGCCAGGCTGTCGCTTTCGCTGTGCTGGCGATAGCCGTCGTCCTGGTGCCAGTCGAGGCCGCCCTCCAGGTAGAAGCCGCGGTCCAGGCCCAGGCGGCCCTGGCCGCTCAGGCCCTGTTCGGCGTCGCTGCCCAGGCTGGCGCTGAGGCTGGCTCTGTCGCGGCCCTGGGTGATGATGTTGATGACGCCGCCCACGGCCTGATCGCCGTAGAGCACGCCGGCGCTGCCCTGGAGCACTTCGATGCGCTTGATCTGGCCAAGCGGCAGGCCCGCCAGTTTGGGCCCCTGCAGGCTGATGCTGTTGAGGCGGCGGCCGTCGACCAGCACCAGCACGTTGCTGCCGGCCTGCTCCGGGCCCAGGCCGCGCAGGGCCAGCACCGGGCCGGCGCCGCTGTCGGCAACCTGGATCCCGGCCCGGCCGCGCAGCAGCTCGGCCAGGCTGCCGGCGCCACTTTGGCGGATCTCGTCTTCCAGGATCAGGGTGACGGCGCCGGTCAGGGCCTGCTGGGGCAGGGGCTGGCGGCCGATAACGGTGATGGTTTCATTGGCCTGGGCCAGGGCCGGCAGCAATGCCAACAGGGTCAGGCTCGTCTTGGTTCTACCCATACTTGTACCTACAAGTGATGGGGGCAAAAACATTACCACAGCGGGGCGGGGATGCCCTCAGGCCGAACCCGCACCTTGCCCACCGAAGTGCGCGGGTTTTCTTTCCTGGCCGGTCTCCGGACTGAGAGGGATGGCCGCGCCCTTGGCCTTCCCGCCCTTGGGGGCAGTGGCATATCAAGGGGCGCCCTCATCACCGTTGCGGGGGCAGTGCCGGGCTTGCACCGGCTTCCCGATTCTCCCCAGCTGGGGCACCAGAAAAAAAGGCAATCAATAGAATAGCTTGGTTAAAGCCGGGCCAGTGTAGGGATTTTTGATTGGGATGTCCAGACGGCCAAAAGGCGAGGTGGAGTGTATGGAAAGGTAAAGCCTGGGACCGGGCCGGCGGCGGCGGGGTCTTATCTAACAGGCCCCTGACGGAGGATGACGCCATGTTCCGGCTCAACCTGCTCACCACCTTGATCTGCGCCGCTCTGGCGGCGGGCCCGGTGCTGGCCAAGAACGAACGTCCGCAACGGGTTCGGGATGACCGGGCGGCCCACCAGATCCACAAGCAACAGCAGCTCCATCGCCAGCAGCAGAAGGCCGCCAGCCAGCAGCGCCATCAATTCAAGGCGCAAAAATGGCAGGCAAAACGCCACAGCAAGGCCAGCCACAGGCCGCGCCGGGCAGGTGACGGCCGCAAGGGGGGCATCATCCACCGCCATGGCCAGGCCAAGGTCCAGCAGTTAAAACAGCAGCAGCGCAAGGCCAGCCACAGGCCACGCCGGGCAGATGACGGCCGCAAGGGGGTGATAAGCAGCCGCCATGGCCAATTCAAGGCCAAGCAGTTCAACCAGCAGCAGCGTAAGGCCAGCCACAGGCCGCGCCGGGTCGATGACGGCCGCAAGGGGGTGATAAGCAGCCGCCACGGCCAGTTCAAGGCCAGGCAGTTCAACAAGCAGCAGCGCAAGGCCAGCCACAGGCCGCGCCGGGTCGATGACAGCCGTAAGGGGGTGATAAGTAGCCGCCACGGCCAGTTCAAGGCCAGGCAGTTCGACAAGCAGCAGCGTAAGGCCGGCCACAGGCATCATCGCAGCCATGGCTTCGACGGTCGCCATGACAAGGTGCATCGCTTCAATCGCCACCATGACAGGCTCAAGCACAAAGTGAGCCGGGGCCATCACAGGGGTTGGTACCACAACAAGGCCCTGCACAGCGGCCACCACAAGGGACGGCTGCATAAGCGCCGTTACCATGGCTACCACTACCATGGCCATTTCTATCCCAGCAGCGGCCTGTTCGTGCGCTACGCGCCCTTCGGTGCCAGCCGCATCGTCATCGGTGGCGTGGTGCACTTCGTCTGGGGCCACACCTACTACCGCTGGCGCCCCAGCTACCACCGCTACGAGATCATCTACGTGGGCGATCCCGACTACGGCGACTTCTACCTGGCGCCCGGCACCGTCGTCGATGAGCTGCCCGAGGACGCCTATGCGGTGTACCGGGACGGGGTGCTCTACTACAAGTACAGAGGCATCTACTTCCTGCCGCTGGCAGAAGGCGGCTATGTGGTGGTGGCCTTTTGATGGCAACTCAATGAACTTGTAGGCCTTTTACTTGGCGGGGCCCAGCCTGCTGGGCCTTTTCCTGGCCCTGGCCAGCGGCTCAGCAGGAGCTGGCCAGGTAGCGGCCCGGCTTGTGGTTGGCCATCAGCACCAGGTTCATCATCACCGCCCCCAGCACCGAGCAGAGCAGCAGCCAGGGGCTGACCACGAAGAAGCCGGCGACGATGATGGCGCTGTCGATGGCCAGCTGCAGCCGGCCGGCGCTGATGCCGAGCTTCTCCTGCAGGTGCAGCACCAGCAGGTTGATGCCGCCGAGGCTGGTCTGGTGGCGGAACAGCATCAGCATGCCGACGCCGATCAGGCCGCCGCCCATCAGCGCGCTGTACAGGGGTGAGATGGCCTCGACCTGCAGCCAGGCCGAGAGGCTGTCGGCCAGCAGCGATACCAGGGAGATGGCGGCGAAGGTCTTGAGGGAGAAGGCCAGGCCTTTCTGGCGAAAGCCCAGATAGAAAAAGGGCAGGTTGAGCAGGAAGAAGGCCTGGCCGAAGGAGCATTCCAGCAGCTGGCTCAGCAGCAGGGCCAGGCCGGCGGTGCCGCCGGTGAGCAGGCCCACCTGCTTGAAGAAGAACACCCCCAGGGACACGAAGGCCGACGCGATCAGCAAGGTGGTGAGGTCATCCCAATGGCTGTGGCGTTGTACGGCGTTCATGGCGCTCCCCCGCTGATAGACCGGCACAGCCTAGCGCCTGTCGTGCTGCTAATCTTTGATCTGGCTCCATAAAAGCATTCCCGGTACCAGAAAGCCGCTGCAGCGTCGGCCATATCGGCATAGGGCGAAGCGTTTGGCTTGCATCGATGGCGGCGAGGGAAGGGCGGGGCTGCAGCGGAGAGGCTTAAGAAAACAATCGCAAAAACAAGGTGATGCTGCCATTGTGGGGGCCGAGGAAAGGGCGGGCAGGCCGGCCGCATGGTTGTGAAATTACGGCAAGATCTTTAGAGTACGTAGCGAAATCCGTCAATAAGAGATCCCGATGAGTCATCATCAAGACAAATACAGTATCGACAGCACCGACTACACGGTCGGTCAGGACAATGTCCAGAAATGGGGTTTCGACGTGCACAACCCGGTATTCGGGGCCAGTGCCGGTCTGATCCTGCTGTTCCTGGTCGCCGTGCTGGTGACCGATCCCGCCACCGCCAAGGCCAGCCTCGATGGCCTGAAATGGAGCATCATCAAGAACTTCGATGCCCTGTTCATGTGGTCCGGCAATATCTTCGTGATCTTCTGCCTGGGCCTGGTGATCTCCCCCTTTGGCCGCATCCGCCTTGGCGGTGCCAACGCCAAGCCCAAACATTCCATGTTGTCCTGGCTGGCCATGCTCTTTGCCGCCGGCATGGGCATCGGCCTGATGTTCTGGGGCGTGGCCGAGCCGGTGGCCTACCTGACCGGCTGGTACGAGACGCCCCTGGGCGTGGCGGCCAACACCGAAGAAGCGGCCCGCATGGCCATGGGCGCCACCATGTACCACTGGGGCCTGCACCCCTGGGCCATCTATGGCGTGGTGGCGCTGTCCCTGGCCTTCTTCTCCTATAACAAGGGCCTGCCGCTGTCGATCCGCTCCATCTTCTACCCGTTGCTGGGCGATCGCGCCTGGGGCTGGGCCGGTCATATCATCGATATACTGGCGGTGCTGGCCACCCTGTTTGGCCTGGCCACCTCCCTGGGCCTGGGGGCCCAGCAGGCGGCGGCTGGCATCGACCATGTGTTCGGCACCGAAAGCGGTCTGAGCCTGCAGATCTGGGTGATCGTCGGCGTCACCGCCCTGGCGGTGATCTCGGTGGTGCGGGGCATCGAGGGCGGCGTCAAGGTGCTCTCCAATGTCAACATGGTGATCGCCTTTGCCCTGCTGGCCTTCGTGGCCCTGCTGGCCTTTGCGGTGTCCATGGGCAACCTGCCCACCACCCTGGGCGCCTACATCGAAAACATCATCCCGCTGTCCAACCCCCATGGCCGCGAAGACGAGGCCTGGTACCAGGGCTGGACGGTGTTCTACTGGGCCTGGTGGATCTCCTGGTCCCCCTTCGTGGGCATGTTTATCGCCCGGGTTTCCGAGGGCCGTACCGTGCGCGAGTTCATCGTCGCCGTGCTGCTGGTGCCGACCCTGGTGACCCTGGTGTGGATGTCGGTGTATGGCGGCATCGCCATCGACCAGGTGCTGAACAAGGTGGGCGCCCTGGGCCAGGACGGCTTGACCTCGGTACCCCTGGCCATGTTCCAGATGTTCGAGCAGCTGCCCATGAGCCAGCTGCTGTCGGTGGTGGCCATAGTGCTGGTGCTGGTGTTCTTCATCACCTCCTCCGATTCCGGCTCCCTGGTGATCGACTCCATCACCGCCGGCGGCAAGATAGACGCGCCCGTGCCCCAGCGCATCTTCTGGGCCACCATCGAAGGCGCCATCGCTGCGGCGCTGCTGTGGATCGGCGGCACCGAGGCCATAGAGGCGCTGCAGGCCGGCGCCATCTCCACCGGCTTGCCGTTCACCCTGGTGTTGATCCTGATGTGCGTGAGCCTGGTGATGGGCATGCGCACCGAGCCCAAGGGCAGCTACTGAAGCGGCGCCCAGGGATGAACAAGCCCGGCCAATTGGCCGGGCTTTTTTGTCAGCTCCACAGCTCGCCCACCGTCACCTCTGGCCTGTGGTGGTAGGCCAGCTGGGCTTGCAGCAGCTCGGCCGTGGCCAGGGCGTCGGTGAGGGCGTGGTGGGCGTGGTAGAAGGGCAGACAATAGCGCTGGCGGCAGTCGGCCAGGCGCAGCGAGCCGATGGGCTTTTTCAGCAGCCGGCCAAGCATGCCCTGGCGGGCCAGGAGGGCGCGCCGCTCCAGGGCCATGGTGTCGATGACCGGGAAATCCAGGCGCTCCTTGAGACGCTTTTGCAACGCCTTGGCCAGGAAGGGCCGCTCTATGTCCTGGCAGTGCACCACCACCAGCTTGCCGGCCAGGGCCTGCAGCAGTTCGTCGAGGATCAGATTGAGGGACGGGGCGCCGGTGACGTCGGAATGGGTGATGCCGTGGATCACCACCGATTCCTCGGCCAGGGGCATGGTGGGCTTGATCAGCCAATGGGCCGACTCCCGGCAGTAGATGCGCTGGCTGGAGAAGGGCACCAGGCCGATGCTGACGATGTCGTCGTGGTCCGGATCCAGGCCGGTGGTTTCGAAGTCCAGGGCCACCAGGGGCGCCGCCGAGATGGGGGTGTCGGCGGCCATCATGCCTTCCCCATAGTAGCGCTGCAGGCGCTCGTCCCTGGCCTGCAGCTGCAGCTCCATGAAGCGTTGTGACCAGGCGTTGCGCTTTGCCATCAGCGTAGCGGCCTGTTGGCGTGGTAGCAGAACTTGAGGTAGGCCTGGGCCTTGTCCAGCACCTGGAAGGCCTCCTTGAGATTGCGCCTTTCGAAGGTGGACAGGTTGTCAGGCTCGATATTGTTGTCGGGCTCCTCGCCGGCGGCGATGTCCAGGGCCTGGTGGCGGATGCGCACCATGGAAATGTATTCCAGGGCGTCGCTGAGATCCTGGGCCTTGCCCGGCGGCAGCAGCTGGGCGCCCTGGATGTCCTCCAGGCGCTCGAAGGAGTTCTGGGCGGTGGAGCCCGCCGCCAGGGCATGGACGCGAATGACGTCGGCCAGGGGGGCGGTGCCGCGGCGCTTGAGGTTGATGGTGTTGCGGTGGCGGCCGTCCTGCTCCATCACGAAGCCCTTGAAAAAGCCCAGCGGCGGCGTGCGGTTGCGGGCGTTGCGGGCCATGTTGGCCAGGAACCTGTTGTTGGCCTTGGCGTTCTTGGCGATGAATTTCTGCAGCTGCTTGGCCCATTCCAGCTTGCCCCAGACCCCGTCCAGGTCGAAGAAGATGGAGCTGTTGAGCAGGGCCTGGGGATCGGGCTCGTTGATCCACTGGCTGAAACGCTCCTTCCACTGCTCCAGGGTCAGGCGCCACTGGGGATTGCTGGCCATGATGCCGCCGTCGCAGTATTTATAGCCGCAGGCGGCCAGGCCGTCGCTGACGAACTTGGCCAGGGCCTGGAAGTAGGTGTCGTGCTGTTCGGCGTTGAAGCTGTTGTCGAGGATCAGGGCGTTGTCCTGATCGGTGACGATAAGCTGCTCGTCCCTGGCCATGGAACCCAGGGCCAGGAAGCAGTAGGGCACCGGCGGCGGCCCCAGCTCGGCTTCCGCCAGCTCCAGCAGCCGCTGCTTGAAGCTGCGGCCGATCACCGCCATGGCCGAGCCTACCATGTGGGAGTTGGCGTCTTCGTTGACCAGGCGTACGAACACCGCCGGCAGCTGCTGGGCATAGCTGGCCAGATCTTCCACCGTCTGCTGGGCGAAAATGCCGCGCACCAGCAGCAGGCTGCTCTGGGACTCGTGGCGGACGATGTCGGACATGGCCAGCATGCCCAGCGGCTGGCCCCGCTGCACCACCGGCAGGTGGTGGATATTGTCCCTGAGCATGGCCAGCATGGCCTCGAACACATAGGCGTTGGCGTCCAGCACCTGGCTGACCGAGCTCATCACCTGTTCGACCGGGGTGGACAGGGGCAGGGCCTCGGCCAGCACCTTGATGCGCAGGTCGCGGTCGGTGAGGATGCCGATGATGGGACTGTCGTCGCCCTCGTCGTCCTTGTCGTGCTGGTAGCCGGGGTCTATGACCAGCAGCGACGAGACCCGCTCCTCGGTCATGGTGATGGCGGCATCCTGCACTGTGGTGCTCTTGTCCACCGTGACCGCCCCCCGGGTCAGCAGCGACTTGACCTTGACCGTGGTCAGATCGTTGCTGTCGGCCTGGTTGGAGACCGCCTGGCGCAGCAACGTCTTGTCCTCGGACTCGAAGAAGTCGGCGAAGGGCTCGAAGCGGTCGCAATAGTCGTTGAACTGGCCGGCGGGGATGCAGTAGATGAGGGTGTCTTCGATGGCCTTGGCCGGGAAGCGCACCCGCCGGTTCATCAACAGTCCCATCTGGCCGAACACGTCCCCCTCGGCCAGGCGGTTGTGCAGCTCGCCGGTACGCCGATAGATCTCCACGGCGCCGGAGCGGATCACGTAGAGATCCTGGATGGGGTCGGCGAACTTGAGGATGTCGGTGCCGGCCCGGAAGTAGGCCACCTCCACCTGGCTGGCCAGGGCCTGCACGGCTTCGTGGGGCAGCTCCTCGAAAGGGGGATGGCCTTCGAGGAAGGCGGCGATTTCCAGTTGTTCGGCTTGCATGGCGGGCCCCTGGGCGGCGTGCACTCTTATGGGCGGAGGCTAGCACGGCAGCGCCGGGGGGACAAAGCTCCCGTTCAGTCTCGCCTTTCCACCCGCCAGGGCGGGTGGAGGCGGTTTTGCCCGGCCCAGTACAGCTTGATCTGGTTGCCGGAGGGGTCGAACAGCACCGCCTCGCGCCACAGGTAGCGCTCGTCCCTGGGCAGCTGGGCGAACTCGATGCCCTTGTCGATAAGCCTCGCCACCAGCGCGTCCAGCTCCCGGTGTTCGAAATAGATGACGGCGCCGTTGTGGAAGTCGTCGTCGCTGAGCCCCAGGGAGAAGCTGGCGCCACCGTCCTCGCATTCGAAGCGGGCATAGTGGGGGGTATCGACGATCTGCAAGAAGCCCAGCCTGCGGTAGAAGGCGGTGGCCTCGGCCATGTCCCTGACCGGCAGGGTGATCTGGTTGAGGTTCATGGTGTCACCTTGATCAGGGCTCGGCTGTGACCTTGACGGCGGAACGCTTGGACAGGGCCAGGATCTCGGGGTAGGTGAGACCGTTGATCCGGGGGCCGACCAGCTCATAGTTGGTGCTGTGCAGGGACTTGTCGGCCAGGAATTGGTAGCCGCTCTTGACGTCAGCAAGCTGGATCCTGAGCAGGGCCATTTGCAGGGCGAACCTTTCCTTCCTGCTCAGGCCCTTGCTGATGGTGGCGATGCCCGCTTCGGTGGATTGCGCCGTGCTGCCGTCGACGCGGAAGTCCCTGTCTACCGTGGTACAGCCCACCAGGGCGACCAGCATTGCGGCAATGGTGAATCTATTCATCTTTCTTCCCTGAAACTTTTGTTTATCAGTATGTTGCCGATGTTACATGGCCGTTTCGGCGGAAACCAGCCCCGGCCGAAGCCGAGGCTGGCGGCGCACTCAGGCGTTGACGGTGGCCGGCGCGCCCTCGGCTTCGGCCAGGTGATGCTTCGAGGTCAGGCCAAGATCCTCCAGCATCAGGTAGAGGCCGGGCAGCACGAACAGCACCAGGGCCGTGGAGGTGCTGAGGCCGAACATCAGGCTCACCGCCAGCGGTTGCACCACCTGGGCCTGGAGGCTGGTTTCCAGCAGCAACGGCAGCATGCCGGCCACGGTGGTGGCGGTGGTGATGAACACGGCCCGGAAGCGCTCCTTGGCCGCGTTGACCACGGCTGTGTGGATGGTCTGGCCTTGGCCGTGGTGGCGCTTGATGTAGGTGACCAGCAGGATGGAGTCGTTGACGACGATGCCGGTCAGGGACACGAAGCCGATCAGGCTGGGAATGGAAAAATCGTAACCCAGCAGCAGGTGGCCCCAGATCACGCCGATCACCGCCAGGGGGATGGCCAGCATCACCATCAGCGGCTCGAAATAGCTGCGGAACTGGAAACTGAGGATCAGGAAGACGCCGACCAGGCCCATCAAGAATTTCTGGGCCACGGACTTGCCGGTCTTGCCGCCTTCCTTGACCTCGCCCTCGTAGCTGACCCCCAGCCCCGGATGGCGTTCGAGCAACTCCGGGATCACCCTCTGCTGCAGGTGAGCGATGATCTCGCCGGCGTTGGCCTTGCCAGGCTGGATGTCGCCGATCAGGGTGACGGTGCGTTGGCCGTCGACCCTGTTGATGCGGCTATAGCCGCGCTCGTGGTGGAAGTCGGCGATGGCGGCCAGGGGGATCTGGCGACCGTCCGCCAAAGTGATCGGGAAGCCCCGCAACTGCTGCTGGCTTTCCCTGTCCTGGGCGCGCAGTCGCACGTCCAGCTCCAGGCTCTGGTCGCCGCGCTGGAACTGGTCGACCAGCTGACCGAAGAAGGCGGTGCGCAGCTGGCCGGCGACCAGGGCGCCGTCCACGCCCAGGGACAGGGCACTGGGCTTGAGCCTGACCACCCATTCCTCCTTGCCGGGGCGCAGGTCATCCATCACGTCCACAACGCCGTCGTAGCCACTGAGGGCGTCCTTGAGCCGGGCCGAGGCCTGCTGCAGCACGGCCAGATCGTCGCCGTGCAGGCGGATTTCGATGGGGCGGCCGGCGGGACCGAAGCCGGGCTCCTTGAAGGCCAGCGCCAGGGCGCCGGGCACCTCGCCCATGGCCTGGCGCCAGCGCGCCTTGAGTTCGGCCAGGCTGGTGCTGCGCAGCTCGGCGGTGAGCAGATCCGCCCGCACCGTGGCCAGGTGGCTGCCCTGTTCGAAGGCGTCGAGGTTCTCATTGAACTGCACCGTCACGTGCCGGATCAGATCCTGGCCGTCCGGCTGCAGTGGCGCGTATTCGGCATTGAGCTTATCCAGCTCCGCCAGGCTCCGTGACACCAGGCGCTCGGTTTGCGACAGTGGCGTGCCCTGGGGCAGCAGCAGGCGCAGTTCGAGCACGTCCCCTTCCAGGTCCGGGAAGGCCTTGAACTTGAGCAGGCCACCGGCCAGCAGGCTCATCGACAGCAGCAGGCCAGCCACCACGGCGCCGGTGACCAGGTAGCGGCGGCGCACCGCTCCTTCCACCCAGCCCAACAGGGTGGTGGTGCGAAAGCGTTCGAAGGCGGCGTTGAAGCGACGCTTCCAGGCGCCCTCCTTGTCTCCCTGGCCTTGGTGCAGGGAATGGATCAGGTGATTGGGCAGGATCAGGAAGGCCTCGACGAGGCTGACGCTGAGGGTGGCCAGGAGGACCACCGGGAAGACTTCCATGACGGCGCCGATGTCGCCTTCGATAAAGGCCAGGCCCAGGAATACCGCACTGGTGGTCAGGAAGCTGGACAGCACCCCGGGCCAGACCAGGGTGACCCCCTCTATGGCGCCCTCAACTACCTTGCCGGCGCTCTTGACCTTGGCGGCGATACTCTCGGCGATGACGATGGCGTCGTCCATCAGCAGGCCCAGGGCCATCAGCAACCCGACCATGGAAATCATGTTGATGCTGACCCCCAGCTGGGCCAGCAGCCAAAGGGCGCCCAGGAAGGAGACCGGCAGGCCCATGGCCACCCAGAAGGCGTAGCGCCAGGCGAAGAACAGCCACATGACCGTGAACACCAGCAGCAACCCCTGCCAGGCGTTGCCCAGCAGCATGTCGAGTCGGTCCTGGACGATCTTGGCGCTGTCGTCGGTCAGCGCCAGGGTGATGCCCTCGGGGGTCCTGGTCCGCTCCCGTTCCACGAAGGCGCGCACTTCGGCCACCAGGTCGAGGGCGTCCTGCTGCTTGTTCTTCTTGATCTTGAGCAGGGCGGCGGGCTTGCCGTCGAACCAGACCTTGACCTCGTCCTTTTCGAAGCCCTCGCTGACTCTGGCCACGTCGGCCAGACGCAGTTGGCCGCCCTCAGCAGTGGCGGCGATCAGCAGCTGGCCGAGGGCCTCGGCGCTCAGTAGCTCCTGGTCGAAGCGGAGCAGTACCGTCTTGTCGTCAGACTCCAGGGTACCGCTGGGCAGCTTCAGATCCTGGCGGCGGATCCGGGCCACCACGTCGTCCACCGACAGGCCGTACTGGCGCAGCAGCGGCAGTGACAGCTGCACCTTGAGCTGCTGGTCGGAGAAGCCTTCGATGTCCACCATGGCGATGCTCGGCAGCCGTTGCAGCCTGTCCTTGAGGCCCTCGGCATAGGCCTTGAGCTGGTAGTCCGGCAGCTCGGCGCTGACCGCCAGGGTGATCAGGGGATCGTCCCGGCCCAGCTCCTTGACCACCGGCGCCTCGGCCTCGTCGGGGAAGCTGTCGATGGCGTCGATCTCGGTCTTGATGTCGGTCAGCAGCCGGGCGATGTCGCCGCCTTCGCGCATCTCGACGGTGAGGGTGCCCATGCCTTCGCGGCCTTCGCACTGGATCTCCGCCACGTCGCCAAGGCCGTCGACGGCCTCTTCCATGGGACCGCACAGGGCCTGTTCGGCCTGCTCGGTGGCGGCGCCGGGGTAGAGCACCGACACCTGCACCTTGCTGGGACTGAACTCGGGGAAGGTCTCGCGCTTGAGATCCGGCAGCACCGACAGGCCCAGCACCGAGATACCGATCATCAGCAGGTTGGCGGCGGTAGGGTGGCGGGCGAAATAGGCGATCATGGCGCCACCTCCCGCGTGCGCAAGGCCATGCCGGGCACGGCCGGGAGCAGATCGGTGAGCACCACCGTCTCACCGGCGGCCAGGCCGCTGAGGATGGCGGTGTAGCCGTCCTGTTCGAAGCCGGGCTCCACCTGGCGGATCACCAGGCGGTCCTGGTCGTCGACCAGGTAGAGGTGGTCGCCGTGCAGGGCCTGGCTGGGTACCGCCGGCAGCGGTCGCGGTGTCCCCTTGACCCGCACCTGCAGGTACATGTCCCTGACCAGCGGCGGCCGCCGGCCGGGGGTGAAATCCGTCAGCGGATCCGGCAGCTCCACCATCAGCACCACGGTATTGGCATTGGGATCCAGGCCGGCGGCGATGCCGGTGAGCTTGCCGTCCCAGCGGTATTGGCGGTCGCCGACGCTGAGCAGGGCCTCGGCGTCGAGCCCCAGGGCGGCGACATCGGGCAGGCCCCCACCGCTGGGCAGGCCGTCCTGGAGCAGGTAGTCGGCCAGGCGGCGCATGTCGGCCATGGCCACCTGGACGCCGATCTCCATGATGCCGAGCCGGTAGGCGCTCAGCAGTGTCTCGCGTTCGGACACGTACTGGGCCAGCTCGGCCTGGACGCTGTCGATGCGGGCGTCGAAGGGCAGCCGAAGCTCGGTCTTGGCCAGCTGGCGATCGGCTTCGGCCAGGCGGGATTCGTTGACGCGGATCCTGGCCTCGGCCACCGCCAGCTCGTGGGGGATCAGCTTGAGGGCATTGTCCAGCTCCAGCACCTGTTGCTGCTGGGTCAGCAGCCTGGCCTCTTCCTGCTCCAGGGCGGACTTGGACAGGGAGCCCCTGGCGGCCAGGCCCCGCTTGCGTTCGAGCTCCTGGCGGCTGATGGCCAGGCGCTGCTGTTCCAGCTTCAGGCTCAGCGCCAGCTTCTGGCGATCCTGGCCGATGCGCTCCAGCTCGATCCGGGCCGAGGCCAGCTCGGCCTCGGCCTGGGCCAGCTTGAGCTGGTAGTCGGCCGGGTCGATCTTGAGCAGCAGGGTGCCGGCCTTGAGCACCTGGCCGGGCTCGAGTTTGGGGTGGCGGTACAGGATGCGGCCACTGCTCTCGGCCAGGGCCTGCCAGCTTTCCTTGGCCCGGACCCGGCCAAAGCCCTGGGCATAGGGGGTCATGGTCCTGGCCGCCACTGTCATCACCTCGACCAGGGGCGCCGGCGGGTCACCTTCGCGCCGAGCCGGCGGCGCCTTGAGTGTCACCACCGCCACCAGTACCACCAGCGCGACAAGGGGCAACACCGCCAGCCAGCGTCTTTTCTGCCAGTCAATCTTCATAGCGTTGCTCCTCGGGCTGGAAAACGCCGGAGCTGAGCAGCTCGCCGTTGTGGCGGGCCAGCTTGTCCAGCAGGTCGTCGGTAAACTCGATACCGTCCAGATCCCGCAACAGGCCGCGCGCCAGCCAGGGAAAGCTGGCCAGGGCGATGCAGCTCAGCCGCAGCAGCGGCAGCGCCAGGTCGGGCTTGAATGTGCCGTGTCGGCTCAATTCGCTGATCATGGTTTCGAACAGCGGCAGGGGGCCCTGGCGCAGGTAATCCAGCAGGAAGTTCCGGCACAGGCCCTCTTCCAGGGCCAGCTCCTTGAACAGCAACGCCGGAAATTCCGGGTTCTGCTTCATGACGGTGTTGTAGGCCCGGAAGAAGTCCTCGAAACCGCCCAGGCGCTGCTGGCGGATGGCCTGGCCGATGGTGGCCATGACCTCGCCGGTCACCGCCTTGAACATTTCCTGGTAGAGACCTTCCTTGTTGAGGAAGTAATAGCGGATCAGGGCCGCGTTGACGCCGGCCTGGTCGGCCAGCATGCGGGTGGTGACCCTGTGGTAGGGGTGGCGGGTAAAGCAGTGCTTGGCGGCATCCAGCAGCTTTTGTCTGGCGTCGTCGCTGGCGCCGGCGGGACGACCTCGGTTGGGCATGGGCGTATCTCGGTTGGATCCTTGCCTGCAGATACTAAGGATACGCCGCTTATTCACCAGTTGATTAATTATCCAAAGGCCGGGTTTTGATGAATTTGCCGCATGGCGCGGGGCTGCTTCGTTCAGGATGGGACAGCGGTAAAAGAAAGGGCGACCCTGAGGTCGCCCTTGTCGATATCCTGTCGGCCTTAGAATCGGGCGTTGCCCGGTGCGCGGGGGAAGGGGATCACGTCGCGGATGTTCTGGACGCCGGTGACGTAGGACACCAGGCGCTCGAAGCCGAGACCGAAGCCGGCGTGGGGCACTGTGCCGTAGCGGCGCAGATCCCGGTACCACCAGTAGTCCTGCTGATCCAGGCCCATTTCCTCCAGGCGCTGATCCAGCACTTCCAGGCGCTCTTCACGCTGGGAGCCACCGATGATCTCGCCGATGCCGGGGGCCAGTACGTCCATGGCGGCGACCGTCTTGCCGTCGTCGTTGAGGCGCATGTAGAAGGCCTTGATGTCCTTGGGGTAGTTCTGCAGGATCACCGGCGCACCCACGTGCTCCTCGGCCAGGTAGCGCTCGTGCTCGGACTGCAGATCCACGCCCCACTGCACCGGGAATTCGAATTCCTTGCCACAGTTTTGCAGGATCTCGATGGCATCCGTGTAGTCCATGCGCACGAAGTCGGCCTCGATCATCTTCTCCAGGCGGCTGATGGCGTCCTTGTCGACCCGCTGGGCGAAGAAGGCCATGTCGTCCTGGCACTCGTCCAGCACCGCCTTGAACACGTACTTGAGCATGTCTTCGGAGAGCTGGGCCACGTCGGCAAGGTCGGCGAAGGCCACTTCCGGCTCCACCATCCAGAACTCCGCCAGGTGGCGGGTGGTGTTGGAGTTCTCGGCCCGGAAGGTGGGGCCGAAGGTGTAGACCTTGGACAGGGCGCAGGCATAGGTCTCGGCGTTGAGCTGGCCGGACACGGTCAGGAAGGTTTCCTTGCCGAAGAAGTCCTGGCCGTAGTCCACCTCGCCCTTGTCGTTGCGGGGCAGGTTGGCCATGTCCAGGGTGGAGACCCGGAACATCTCGCCGGCGCCCTCGCAGTCGGAGGCGGTGAGTATGGGGGTGGACAGCCACAGGTAGCCATGCTCGTGGAAGAAGCGGTGGATGGCCTGGCTCAGGCAGTTACGGACCCGCATCACGGCGCCGATGATGTTGGTGCGCGGACGCAGGTGGGCCACCTCGCGCAGGTACTCGATGCTGTGGCGCTTGGCGGCCATGGGGTAGGTATCGGGGTTGTCGACCCAGCCCAGTACCTCCACGGCGCTGGTGTCCAGCTCGAAGGCCTGGCCGGCGGCCGGGGATTCCACCAGCTTGCCGGTGACCACCACGGAACAACCGGCGGTGAGGTGCTTGACCTCGTCCTCGTAGTTATTCAGGGAGTTGGGCACGACGGCCTGCAGGGGATGGAAACAGGAGCCGTCATAGACGGCCAGGAAGGAGATCCCGGCTTTTGAATCCCGGCGGGTACGAACCCAGCCTTTAACCTGCACTTCAGCGCCGACCGGAAACTCACCGGCCAGAACCGCTTTTACCGACGCTTGCGTCATGCCTTATTCCTATATGGCTCATGATGGAAAGTGAGCTGACATCATACCTGCACGGCGCGCCAACACAAGACTGGACACGGGGCGAATGCCCCTTGAAGGCATGGCTGGCGCTATTTTGGCCAGAAGCTGGATCAGCGGGCGCTGAACTAAGGCCTTGCTCTAGTGGCGAAGGCCTCCCTTCGGCTATGCTAGGGGCGTTTCAGGATTAAGGAGAGATAATGATGAAGCGTTGGCTGATGCCCCTGACCCTGGTTGCCCTGCTGGCGGGCTGCTCCAAGGTCACCGTTGAGAACTACAACAAGCTGGAAGTGGGCATGTCCTACAGCGAAGTGGAAAGCCTGCTGGGCAGCCCGGACCAGTGCTCAGATGCGGTGCTGTCTGCCCGCTCCTGCGACTGGGTCAGCGGCGACAAGAAGATCACCATCAAGATCGTTTCCGACAAGGTGGCCTTCTACAACGCCGAAGGCCTCTAAGAAGAAAGCCGGCGCTCAGCCGGCTTTTTTCTTTCTGGGATCCTTGCCATCCCGCCAGTGCCTAAAGAAGCTCTTATGGTAGCGATAGGCAGGAAAGGCGGAGCGGATGGCTTCCTTGTCCTTGATGGAAAAGTTGCCGCGGAACTTGAGGTCGACCCCGTAGCGTGTGTCATAGGCCTCTATGGTGCCCTGCATATGGGTGCCGGCCACCAGTCGCTTGCAGCTGGCCAGGAAGTCCTGGGGCACGGCCCCCTTGATCACCTTGACCCGCCTGTTCTTGACCCGCATCCGAAACAGCCGGTTTTGCAGCCGGACGAATAGCAGCAGCGCCAGCATCAGCGCCGTCAGCGACAGGGTGACGGTGGGGTCGATATGCTGGGCCAGCTCCCGTAGCCAGTCCTTCATTGGCAGCCTCACACCTCATGATTGACTACCTTCTTTATAGCAGCCGTCAATTTTTTGACGTGTGATGGGCTTAGCATATATGGCGGCATGATGTAGATGAGCCTGCCGAAGGGGCGGATCCACACCCCTTGCGCCACGAAGCGCTGTTGCGCTGCGGCCACATCGACCGGCTCTTTCATTTCCACCACGCCGATGGTCCCCAGTACCCGCACGTCCTTGACTCCCTCATGGTCCGCCAGGGGCATCAGGCCGGCCCTGAGCTCTTCCTCGATACGGGCCACCTGCTCACGCCAGTGGCCCTGGTTGAACAGGGCCAGGCTGGCGTTGGCCACGGCGCAGGCCAGGGGATTGCCCATGAAGGTGGGGCCGTGCATGAAGCAGCCGGCCGGGGAATCGGCAATGCCGTCGGCAACGTCGTCCGTGCACAGGGTTGCCGCCAGGGTCATATAGCCGCCGGTCAGGGCCTTGCCCAGGCAGAGGATATCCGGGCAGACGCCGGCCCATTCCAGGGCGAAGGTCTTGCCGGTGCGGCCGAAGCCGGTGGCGATCTCGTCCAGGATCAACAGCACCTCGTAACGCTCGCACAAAGCCTTGATGCCCCTGACGTAGTCCGGGCTGTAGATACGCATGCCGCCGGCGCCCTGGACCACGGGCTCCAGGATCACCGCCGCCACCTCCTGGTGGTGCTGCGCGAAATAGGCCTCGGCCCGGCGCAGATCCTCGCTGGCGTCGCCGTCGAAGGGGGCCTCGGGGGCCGGCATGAAGATGTGACCGGGCAGCACCCCCTTGAACATCCAGTGCATGCCGCTGTCGGGGTCGGTCACCGCCATGGCACCAAAGGTATCGCCGTGGTAGCCGCGCCTTGGGGTCAGGTAGCGCTGTTTTTCGGGCCTGCCGCGCCCCTGCCAGTACTGCAGGGCCATCTTCAACGCCACTTCCACGGCGATGGAGCCGGAGTCGGCCAGGAACACCTTGGTGAGCGGCTCAGGGGTCATGGCCACCAGGGTCCTGCCAAGGGAGATGGCGGCGGGGTGGGTGATGCCGCCGAACATCACATGGCTCATCTTGTCGAGCTGGCCCCTGACGGCCTCGTTGAGCAGCGGATGGTTGTAACCGTGGATGGCGGCCCACCAGGAGGCCATGCCGTCCACCAGGCGGCGACCGTCTTGCAGGATCAGCTCGGCGCCTTCGGCCCCGACCACCGGATAGCAGGGCAGGGGATCGCGCAGGGAGGTGTAGGGATGCCAGAGATGATCGCGGTCAAAGGCCAGATCTTGCTCGGAAATGCTCATAAAACACTCAAAGGTAAACCAAATTCACTGGTAGGCGTTGACAGCTTAAAGGCTATCCCTAGACTAGCCAAGCAGACCAGAAAACCAAGGATAAGCAGATGAAGCTGCGTCACGACTGGACGGTGGCCGAAGTTCAGGCCCTGTTCCAACTGCCTTTTAACGATCTCCTCTTCAAGGCCCACGGCCTGCACCGCGAGCACTTCAATGCCAACGAGGTGCAGGTCAGCACCCTGTTGTCCATCAAGACGGGCGCCTGCCCGGAAGACTGCAAGTACTGCCCCCAGTCCGGCCATTACCACACCGAGGTGGAGCGCGAGCGCCTGCTGGAGGTAGAAAAGGTGCTGGAAGAGGCCCGCAAGGCCAAGGCCGTGGGCGCCACCCGCTTCTGCATGGGCGCGGCCTGGAAGAACCCCAAGGAGCGGGACATGCCCTATGTGATGTCCATGGTCAAAGGGGTCAAGGAGATGGGCCTGGAGACCTGCATGACCCTGGGCATGCTGAGCGCCGATCAGGCCGCCCAGCTGGCCGACGCCGGCCTGGATTATTACAACCACAACCTGGATACCAGCCCGGAATTCTACGGCCAGATCATCACCACCCGCACCTACCAGGATCGCCTGGACACCCTGAAGAACGTCCGTGATTCCGGCATGAAGATCTGCTCCGGCGGCATCGTCGGCCTGGGTGAGGACGCCAGGGACAGGGCCGGCCTGCTGGTGCAGCTGGCCAACCTGGAGACCCACCCGGAATCCGTGCCGATCAACATGCTGGTCAAGGTCAAGGGCACGCCCCTGGAGGACGTCGAGGATCTGGATCCCATCGAGTTCGTGCGCACCATCGCCGTGGCGCGGATCCTGATGCCCAAGAGCCATGTGCGCCTGTCCGCCGGCCGGGAGAAGATGAGCGACGAGATGCAGGCCCTGTGCTTCTTCGCCGGCGCCAACTCCATCTTCTACGGCGACAAGCTGCTGACCACCGCCAACCCCGAGGCCAACAAGGATCTGCAGCTGTTCCGCCGCCTCGGCATCAACACCGAGAGCCGCCACGGCGCCGACGACGAGACCACCGAAGCGGTGCTCAGCGCCCAGGTGGCCCTGGAGTCCCAGCCCCAGAACTACTACGAAGTACGCTGATGCTGGACGCTTGGCTCAGCCCCAGGCTGGATGAGATCAGGGCCAGGGGACTCTGGCGCCAAAGCCGCACCCTGGCGTCGTTGCCGGGGGGGCGGATCCGGGTCGAGGGCCTGGATGCCCTCAACCTGGCCAGCAACGACTACCTGGGCCTGGCCGCCGAAGGCGGTGCCGTCATGGGCGGTGGCGCTGGCGCCTCGCCCCTGGTCACCGGCCACAGCGATCGCCACCAGGCCCTCTGTGACCGCCTTGGCGACTGGCTGGGTTTCGAGTCGGTGCGGCTGTTCTCCTCCGGCTTTGCCGCCAATGTGGGGGTGCTGTCGCTGTTCGGCGACCAGACCATCTACCACGATCGCCTCAACCACGCCTCCCTCATCGACGGCAGCCGCCACAACGGTGGCCGCTTTCGCCGTTTTCCCCACCTGGACTACGGGACCCTCAAGGGCTGGCTCAGCGAGCCTGCCCTGGTGGTCAGCGACGGCGTCTTCTCCATGGACGGCGACACCGCCGACCTCCAGGCCCTGAAGGCCCTGGGCCAGCCGCTGCTGGTGGACGACGCCCATGGCATCGGCGTGCTGGGCAAAAGCGGCGCGGGCCTGTGCGAACAGCAAGGCGTGAAACCCGACATCCTGGTGGGCACCTTCGGCAAGGCCCTTGGCGCCGGTGGTGCCTTTGTGGCCGGCTCGCGGGCCCTGGGCCAGGCCATCGACAACCTGTGCCGGGAATACATCTATTCCACGGCCCTGCCGCTTGGCACAGTGGCGCAGGTACAGGCCAACCTGGACCGGCTGGCTTGCGAACCCTGGCGCCGGGAACAGGTGCTGGCCCTGGCGACCTGGTTCCAGGCCCAGTGCCGGGAGCGGGCGCTGCCGGTGCTGCCGTCGGCAACCCCCATACAGCCGCTGCTGTGCCAGGACGCCGGAGCGGCCCTGGCCCTGAGCCGGGCGCTGCTGGACAAGGGCTTCTACTGCCCGGCCATACGGCCGCCGACCGTGCCCCAGGCGCGGCTGCGCATTACCCTGAACAGCAATCTGGACCAGGCGCAGCTGGCGCCGCTGCTGGATGCATTGGAGGCCCACCGTGACTGCCTTGCCTGAGGTGGCCAGCGCCTTTGGCCGGGCCGCCGAGCACTACGACGGCAACGCCAGGCTGCAGCAGCGGGTGGCCGACTGGCTGCTGGCCCAGGTCGATGTCCGGCACGGGCAGGCCCTGGATCTGGGCTGCGGCACCGGCTATTGCCTGGCCAGGCTGCCACAGCAGCACCGGCTGGGCGTCGACATCAGCGCCGCCATGCTGGCCCAGGCCAAACGCAAGGCGGCGGATGCCGAGCTGCTGCTGGCCGATGCCCAGGCACTGCCCCTGGCCGACGACTTGGCCGAGCTGGTGGTGTCCAGCCTGGCCCTGCAGTGGTGCCCGGATCTGGAAGCGGCCCTGGCCGAGGCGATGCGGGTGCTGAGGCCCGGCGGCCAGCTGCTGCTGGCGCTGCCCCTCAAGGGCAGCCTCAAGGAGCTGGCGCTGGCCTGGGGCGGCTGCGCCGGCCACCTGCTGCCCATGCCCGAGGCCGGGTGGCTGCGGTCGCTGCTGCCGTCCGGCGCCGAGCTGGTGGAGCAGCGCTTCGTCTGCCACTACCCGGACCTCGGGGCGTTGCGCCAGGGGCTCAAGGGCGTCGGTGCCCACCATGTGCCGAACCGGGCCAGGGGCCTGACCGGCAAGGGCCGCTACCGGGCCTTTGTCGACGCCCTGGAGGCCCAGCGCACCCCAGATGGGCTGCCGCTGACGTACCAAGTAGGACTGATCCGATGGCAAAAACCCTCTTCATAACCGGCACCGACACCGATGCCGGCAAGACCCACCTTGGCTGCGCCATCCTGGCCGGCCTCAAGGCCAGGGGCGTGCGCGCCGCCGGCCTCAAGCCGGTGGCATCCGGCGGCCGCGGCGATGCCGAACGGCTCTGGCGCCATTCCGGGCTGCAGCTCGGCCTGGACGAGCACAACCCCTGGCACTTCGAGCCGGCCATAGCGCCGCACCTGGCGGCCCGCCAGGCCGGCCGGCCGCTGTCGCTGGCCGCCCTCAAGGACTGGTTCGGCAACTGGCGGCAAAGCGGCGCCGATGTCTTGCTGGTGGAAGGGGCCGGCGGCTGGCGGGTACCCCTGAACGACGATGAGAGCTTCGCCGATCTGGCCAAAGCCCTGGAGGCGGAGGTGGTGCTGGTGGTGGGCATGAAGCTGGGCTGCATCAACCATGCCCTGCTCACCGCCGAGGCTATTCTGGCCGATGGCCTGGTGCTGAAGGGCTGGATCGCCAATGCCGGCCTGGGAGAGATGGCCTGCCTGGACGACAACCTGGCCTACCTTGAGGCCAGGATGCCGGCGCCGCTATTGGGCGTAGCCGGCCACTGCGCCGATCCGGCCGGGATCCGGCTGGAACTCTGAGTTCGGGAACGCTCCGGCCCGGGATCTGTCTACTCCTAGTGGGTAAATGCCCGGCGTGAAAGGATGGCGGCCATGGCCGATATCCCAATTGATGCCCAGGCGGTGCAGATCGAACTGCCCGATGCCCGCCTGGAAGGCAACCTGAACCTGCCCGCCACCGCCTCAGGGCTGGTGGTGTTCGTGCACGGCAGCGGCAGCAGCCGCTTCAGTCCCCGCAACCGCCAGGTGGCCCGGGCCCTTAACGACAGAGGCCTGGCCACGCTGCTCTTTGACTTGCTTACCGAGCAGGAGAGCGTCATCGACGAGCGCACCCGGGTGCTCAGGTTCGACATGGCGCTGATCGGCAACCGCATGGTCAAGGTGGTGAACTGGCTGATGGCGCAGCCGACGCTGGCGTCTTTTTCTATCGGTCTCTTCGGGGCCAGTACCGGGGCAGCCGCCGCGCTCATTGCTGCGGCAGCCCACCCCGATGCGGTGAAAGCCGTGGTGTCCCGAGGAGGCCGGCCCGATCTGGCCGGCGGTGCCCTGGCCAAGGTGCAGGCACCGACCCTGCTGATCGTCGGTGGCCTGGACGCTCCGGTGATCCAGCTCAACGAGGAGGCGGCCCGGCAGATGACCGCCGAGCTGGATTTGGAGATCGTCCCCGGCGCCAGCCACCTGTTCGAGGAGCCCGGCACCCTGGAGGTGGTCTGCGAGCAGGCCGCCGACTGGTTCCTCAAGCACCTCTAGGCGTGAGCTAGCACCTTCCTGAAACCCTCAGCCCAGCCTGCAGCCACCGGCCGATATGGTGGATCTGCTCGAGACAGAGGCTGTGGGCCATGTCGTAGCCCTGGTAGTCGGGGCTATATCCCAGGTCCTGCAGCCTGGAGACGGCCTGCCGGCCAAGCTGCTCGGGGACGATGTCGTCCTGGCGGCCGTGGTAGATCATCACCGGCAAGTCGCGGTTGGCATCATTGACGGTCACCGAATCGGCGGTGGCGAAATAGCTGGACATGGCCAGCAGCCCGCCCAGGGGCGCCTCGAAACTGAGCGCCGCCTCATAGGCCACCGCGCCTCCCTGGGAGAAGCCGGCCAGGAAGATACGCTCACTGGCGATGCCCCTGTCCATCTCGCGGCGGATCAGCGCCTGGACGGCCCTGGCCGAGGCCCTGAGCTGGGCCTCGTCGAGCTTTCGCTCCAGGCTGAGGTCGAGGATGTCGTACCAGGCCGGCATCACATAGCCGCCATTGACGGTGACAGGTATGGATGGGGCATGGGGAAAGACGAAGCGGACGCCGAGGCTGTCGGGCAGGCCCAGCTCGGGGACCACGGGGGCGAAGTCGTTGCCGTCGGCGCCCAGGCCGTGCAGCCAGATCACTGCGGCCTTGGGGCTGTCCGAGGTCTGGATCTCCAGACAGGGCAGATGGGTCATGGACTCTCCAAAGAAAAAGGCAGCCGGGGCTGCCTTGATACTGACTTATTCGATGTCGAGCAGTTCGACTTCGAAGACCAGTGCCGCATAGGGCGGGATGGCGGCGCCGGCGCCGCGCTCGCCGTAGGCCAGCTCCTGGGGAATGGTCAGGCGCCACTTGGCGCCGACGCTCATCAGCTGCAGGGCCTCGACCCAGCCCTTGATCACGCCGGTGACCGGGAAGCTGATGGGCTCGCCGCGCTGTACGGAGCTGTCGAACACGGAGCCGTCGATCAGGGTGCCGTGATAGTGGACCTTGACCTTGTCGGCGGCGGTGGGCTTGGCGCCGCTGCCTTCGGTCAGCACTTCGTACTGCAGGCCGGAGTCGGTGACGGTGACACCGTCCTTCTTGGCGTTGTCGGCCAGGTAGACCTCCTGGGCGGATTTGAAGGCGGCGTGCTGGGCTTCCTGCTCGGCCTTCATGCGCTGGCTGATCTCCTGGAAGGCGGCATTGATGGCGTCGGGGGCCACGGCGAATTCCTCGCCGCGCAGGGCGTCGGCCAGGCCTTGCTGGACGGCGCCGATGTCCAGGCCGTCGAAGGCCTGCTGGGCCAGCTGGTCGCCCATCTGGCGGCCGATGCCGTAGCTGGCCTGCTGTTCTGTGGTGTCGTATTGGCTCATGTTCGAATCCTTGGCATGGTCAAAAGACCGATGGTAACAAAGGCGGGCGCCGGCAGCGACGCCCGGGCGGGTGCTTGCCCCTTATTTGAGCAGCGCGCTGAGGTCGGCGTCCTGCTCGAAGCGCTCGATATCCTGGCCGGCCCGCAGCAGCAGGCCGCCTTTTTCGCCGCGCAGCACCAGGCTGTCACCCTGGCGCTCCAGGGCGGTGCCTTCCGGCAGGGCGAACACAAACTCGTCCGGGTTCAGGGCCAGGAACTCCGCCAACCGCTCGGCACGGGTCTCGCCGTTGTGGCCCGGGGGCTGGTAGTCGGTGTAGTGGGGGTTGAGCTGGAAGGGCAGCAGGCCCATGGCGGTAAAGCTGGGCGGCTCGGTGATCGGCATGTCGTTGGTGGTGCGGATGCTCTTGCCGGCGACGTTGGAGCCGGCGCTCCAGCCCAGGTAGGGCGTACCCTTGGCCAGGGCGGCAGGGATGGCCTCTACCAGGCCCTGGGCATAGAGCTCGCTGAGCAGGCGGAAGGTGTTGCCGCCCCCCACCGCGATGCACTTGGCATTGGCCACGGCGGCCCTGGCGTCATCGAACTCGTGGATGCCGCGCACGGTGAAGCCCAGGGGCGCCAGCGCCTCGCGGACCTTGTCGGTGTACTGGTCCCAGCCGATGGTGACGCCGGCATAGGGCACGAACAGCAGTTCACGCTCGTCGGCGTGGACGAAACGGTCGATGAAGGGCAGGGCGTGGGCCAGGTAGGGGCTGTCGCCTTCGCGGGATGCGCTCAGCAGCAAGCAACGCATGACAATCTCTCGTGTGCATGAATGGGACACAGATCATAACGAAATTTTCATGGTGAAGGACTTGAAAAGTACCACGGTGGACATATTATGTCGTCATAACCTCGTTAAGGAGCCTATTTGATGAAAAGGGTCTTACTCTTTATTGCAACCAACCTGGCCGTGGTGCTGGTGATGTCCGTGGTGCTCAGCATCCTGTTCTCGGTGTTCGGGATCCAGGGCCACTCCGTCACCGGTTACCTGATCATTGCCGCCCTGTTCGGTTTTGGCGGCAGCCTGTTCTCGCTGATGATCTCCAAGTGGGTCGCCAAGCGTTCCGTGGGCGCCTACGTCATCGAGCGTCCCCGTGACGCCATGGAGCAGTGGCTGGTGGACACCGTGGCCCGTCAGGCCCAGCAGGCCGGTATCAAGATGCCGGAAGTGGCCCTGTACGACAGCCCGGAAATGAATGCCTTTGCCACGGGTCCCAGCAGAAACAACTCCCTGGTGGCCGTTTCCACCGGCCTGCTGTACAAGATGGACCGCGACGAAGTGGAAGCCGTGCTGGGCCACGAGGTCAGCCATATCGCCAACGGTGACATGGTGACCATGACCCTGTTGCAGGGCGTGCTCAACACCTTCGTGATCTTCTTTGCCCGCATGGTGGCCATGGCCGTGGACAACTTCCTGCGCGGTGACGACGAGGAAGGCGAGGGCCTGGGCTTCTTTGCCTATATGGGCGTGACCATCGTCATGGAGATGCTGTTCGGGATCCTGGCCTCCATCATCGTGATGTGGTTCTCCCGCCAGCGTGAATACCGGGCCGATGCCGGCGGTGCGCACCTGGCCAGCCGCAACAAGATGATCGCCGCCCTGGAGCGCCTCAAGCAGGGCCATGAGAGCTCCCAGCTGGAAGGCTCCCTGGCCGCCTTCGGTATCCAGGGCAAGCGTTCCCTGGCCGAGTTCTTCCTCAGCCACCCGCCCCTGGACAAGCGCATCGCCGCCCTGAAGGTGGGTGCCTGAACCGACGTTTTTGCTTCTGCTCATCTTTGGCCGCCAACAGGCGGCCTTTTTTATGCCGGAACCCGGGCCGGGTTTGCGGCGTCCTAATTAAGTCAAAATGAATAAAAGCTGAATGAGCCAGGGCGGGTGGGGCTTGGACACCTGCCAGAGGAGAACACGGCATGATCACGCGGCATTGGTCCGGTCCCTGGCAAAGCCGGGAGCGGGTGGAGCTTCATGAATGCCAGCTCAGGGGCGAGGTGGCAGGGCAGCTGGACGGCGAGGCCTTTACGCTGAGTTACCAGATCCGCTGCGATCCCAAGTGGCGGACAAGGGAGGTCCGCATCGAACGCCAGGGAGGCGACACCCTGGTGATGGAAGTGGACAGGCGCGGCCACTGGCATGCCAACGGCAGGCGGCTGGTGGCACTGGACGGCTGCCTGGACGTGGATCTGGGCTTTACCCCGGCCACCAACCTGTTGCCGCTCAGGCGCTGCCCCCTGGAGGTGGGGGAAACCATGATGGTCAGCGCGGCCTGGCTGCCGTTTCCGGACTGGCGCTGGCAACCCATGGTGCAGCGCTACACCCGCCTGGGCCAGGACAGGTACCGCTACCAGAACGAGGACAGCGGCTACACCGCCGATCTCATCGTCGACGAGCACGGCCTGGTGCTTTCCTACGGCGATGTCTGGGCCACGGCGCCCTGAACCGCACACCACCACAAGGGCCCCCACGGGCCCTTTTCTTTTGCCACATATTGATGCCCGGTCCTAACAACGGCATTTTGCGCGCTGCTTGAGGAGCCGGGCCCTGCTTTGAGTCCCTTTACCCTGCCCGTGATTTGCGGCCCTTCCATCGAACAGCAACTTTCGATAAGAGAAAATATCGTAAGTAATCTCAGAGGTTAACGCGGTCGATATTTGCGCATTAAGTGTAAATAACGTAATATTTACATCATTACATAAAAGGAGGTTGCCGCCATGCCCCTGAATCCCCAAGGACACCAGCTCAGAGCCAACAAAGACAACGTATGGAAGGCCGCCCAGGCCCTGACGGAAATGGGCGAGAATCCCTCGGTCAACAATGTCCGCACCTGGCTTGGCGGTGGCTCCAACACCTCCATCAGCCGTTATCTCCAGGAGTGGCATGCCTCTTCTTTGGAGGAAAAAAATGTAAGGCTGGCGACACCATTACACCTCCAGCAGTCCCTGGATGCGCTGTTCCAACAGATGGAGCAGGAGAAATCGGTGCAGATCCAGCAGGCCGAGGCGGCCTTTGCCGACCAAGTGCAGGAACTCAAGGAGCAGCTGCAGGCCCTGCAGACGGCACTGGAGGGCCAGCAGGCCGAGAACGCCGAGCTGCAGAGCCTTTGCCACGAGCAGCAGCAGCGACTTGCGCAAGGGGCGCAACAGGCCGAACGGCAGCAACAGGAGCTGCTGGCCCGTGACAAGGCCCTGACTGAACTCGGTGCCAGGCTCGAGGTAACCGAACAACAGCTGCAGGCCAAGGATGCCCAGCTCGGCCACCTGTTCCATCAACAGCAGCACTTCCAGGAAAAGCTCCAGGCCGCCCAGAAAGAAAGCCTGCAGGCATTGGAGGACAAGCTGTGGCAGGCCAACCACGCCATCGCCCAACTGACCCGGGAACGGGACAAGGCCCTGGAGGAGAACCGCAACCTCCAGGGGGTGGTGGCCGATGCCCGGGCCCTGGAAGGACAACTGCAACAGGCCAGGGCCCAGTGTGAAGAGCTGCAGCAGCAATGCCAGTATCACCAGGGCCAGGCCGAGGCCGGCCAGGGCCAGCTGGCCAGGCTGGAGGAGGCGCTACATGACAGCGTCGCCCTGGACGAGCTGAAGGCGGAGCTGCACGGCCAGCGGCAGAGCCTGGCCACGGTCGAGGCCCAGCTGGCCATGCTGGTGGAACAGGTGAAGAAACGCCAGCAGCTCAAGGCCGAGCTGGAAGCGCTGCAGGCCAGCCTGGCGGATAAGCCATGAGCCTGCCGGCACTGCCTTCCAACTGGCGCCAGGCGGCTAAGGCCCCGGCCACCCGGGACCAGTACCAGAAGGTCCTCAAGCAATTCGTGCTGGCGGGCTTTACCCTGCCCAGCAGCCCCGGCCAGCTGCTCCGTTACCTGGAGGAGCAGGGCGCCAGGTTCAGCGCCTCCACCCTGGAGCAGCGCATCAGCGCCATCGGCCTTTGGCACCGGGAGTCGGGCTTTGCCGATCCGGTGACCGCCGAGGTGAAGTCGGCCCTGCAGGCACTGCGCCGCCTTAAACGCCACCAACCAAGGCGCAAGGCGGCGGCCCTGAGCCGGAGCGATCTGCAGCGGCTGCTGTCGAGCTGTGACGATGGCTCCCTGAGCGGCCGGCGCGACGGCCTGCTGCTCAGCCTGGGTCTGGCGGCGGCGCTGCGCCGCAGCGAGCTGGCCGGGCTCGACTGGTCTGACGTGCGGCCCGGTGACAAGGGCCTGGGCGTGCAGATCCGTCATTCCAAGACCGACCAGCAGGGCCAGGGCCGCACCCTGGTGATCCCGCCCCTGGCTCCGCCCTGGGATCCGGCCCTGTGGCTGCAGGGCTGGCGTGAGGGCAGCGGCCTGAAGGAGGGGCCGCTGCTGGTAGCCATATCCCGCAACGGCCGCCTGGGCGGCAAGCGCCTGACCGGCCATGGCATCAACCACATCATCCAGAAGCGGGCCCAGCGCCTGGGCCTGGCAGGGGTCAGCGCCCACAGCCTCAGGCGCGCCTTCGCCACCCTGGCGGTCCAGGCCGGTGTGGGCCTGACCGAGGTGGCGGCGGTGGGACGCTGGCGCAGCCTGGAGTCCCTCAAGGAATATGTGGACGCCCAGCCGAGGGAGGCCATCGCCAGGGCGCTGGCGGCGGACTAGCCCTTTTCTTTTTTAGCCTGGGCGGGGATCATAGGGCCACGTCCTTCCACAGTAAGCAGCCGTGAAGCTCCGTCCCTACCAGCAACAGGCCGTGCGGGCCGTGATCCAGTATTTCAAAAAGGAAAAGGCCCCGGCGGTGCTGGTGCTGCCCACCGGGGCAGGCAAGTCCGTGGTCATCGCCGAGCTGGCCCGGCTGGCCCGGGGCAGGGTGCTGGTATTGACCCATGTGGCGGAGCTGGTGGAGCAGAATGCCCATAAGTACCGGCATTGGCGGGACGACGGCAGCATCTTCTCCGCCGGGCTCAAACAAAAGGACCTGCAGGGCAAGGTGGTGTTCGCCTCCATCCAGTCGGTGGCGCCCAACCTGGATCGGTTCGGCGACGATTTTTCCCTGGTGATGATCGACGAATGCCACCGTATCGGCGCGGCGGAGGAGTCCCAGTATCGGCAGGTGCTGAAGGCCCTGCCCGGTGCCTTGGTGCTGGGCCTGACCGCCACCCCTTACCGGCTCGACCAGGGCTGGCTCTATAACTTCCATGCCAGGGGCATGGTCAGGACCACGGCCGAGCGCCTGTTCAAGCATTGCGTCTTTGAGCTGCCGCTGCGCCAGCTTATCGACGAGGGCTACCTGACCCCGGTCAGGGTGCTGCCGGCCCCGGCCATTCGCTACGACTTTTCGCTGCTGCCCCCAGGCGCCGGCGAGGCGGCCCTGGACAGGGCCCTGGCCGGCCAGGGCAAGCTGACCCCGGCCATAGTCCAGCACCTGCAGGCGGTGGCCGAAAGTCGACAGGGGGTGATGATCTTCGCCGCCAGTCGCCGCCACGGCCGGGAGGTAGCCGCCCTGCTGCCGCCCGAACAGACCGGACTGGTGCTGGGCGACACCGCCGGCGCCGAGCGGGCCGCCATCATCGATCGCTTCAAGGCCAGGGAGCTCAAGTACCTGGTCAACGTGTCGGTGCTGACCACCGGCTTCGATGCCTCCCATGTGGATCTCATCGCCATCCTCAGGCCCACCGAGTCCGTGTCGCTTTTCCAGCAGATCGTCGGTCGCGGCCTTAGGCTCAGTGACGGCAAGGAGGAGTGCCTGGTGCTGGATTATGCCGGCAACGGCTTCGATCTCTTCGCGCCCGAAGTGGGGGAGCCCAGGCCGCCCGGCACCGTGCCGGTGGTGGTGCCCTGTCCGCTGTGTGGCCACCAGAACCCGTTCTGGGGCAGGGTGGACGGCGACGGCGACATCATCGAGCACTTCGGCCGTCGCTGCCAGGGCATGACGGGACCGCAAAGCCAGTGCGACTACCGTTACCGCAGCCGGATCTGTGGCGACTGCGGCGCCGAGGCCGACATCGCCGCCCGCCAGTGCCCTCAATGCCAGGCCACTCTGGTGGATGTGGACAAGAAGCTGCGCGAGGCCATGAAGGGGGCCAAGCTGCACCTGTTCAAGGTAGCGGCCATGACGCTGGCAGACGGCGGCGATGCCCTGGAGGTGAGCTACTTCGATGAGGCGGCCCAATGCCAGAAGGAGAAGCTGCCCTATGGCGGCACCCGTTTGAAGCGCTTTTTGGCCGAACTCAACAGGGCACCCGGGGCCAGGTTCCTGCCCGCCGACAACACCCTGGTGCAACATGAGGGGCTGCTCCGCCGGCCGGACTTTCTGATCCTCAAGCGGCACAAGCGCGGCTTCTGGCAGGTCGGCGAGCGGATCTGCGACTACGAGGGCCGCTTCCAGAAGGCAGAACACGCGGGCCTGGCCTGAAGCCGGGTGCCAGATCTTTATCGGCCCGGGGTTCTCTATTACCTTTATTAAGAGAAGCAGTAACTTAAGTAGAGGAAAGTTGGCGTGGTAAACCCCTTGGAGATCAGGCGCATCCTGTTTTGCTGCATGGGCAATATCTGCCGCTCGCCCACGGCCGAGGCGGTGTTTCGTAAACGCATGCAGCTGCAGGGGATCAGCCTGGAGCTGGAGTCGGCGGGTACCATCGACTATCACGCCGGCGAAGGCCCGGACCGCCGTGCCAGGCTGGCCGGGGAGAGGCGCGGTTACGACTTTTCCAACATCCTGGCCCGGCAGGTGTGCAGCGAGGACTTCGTGCGCTTCGATCTGATCCTGGCCATGGACAGGCAGAACTATGCCGATCTGATGAGCCGCTGCCCCCAGCGCCACCGTCACAAGCTCAGGCTGTTCATGAGCTTCGCCCCCGAGACCGGTTTTGATGAGGTGCCGGATCCCTACTATGGCGGCGAGGGCGGGTTCGAGCAGGTACTGGATCTCATCGAGGCCGCCTCCGATGGCGTATTGAAGAGCCTGCTCGGCAAGTAACGCAACGGGCACAATAAAAAGCCCCGCTTCGGCGGGGCTTTTTAATGGCGAGAGGCTTACACCTTGCTCATGGGCGCCGTGGCGCTGTTCTTGGCCTGGCTGAGGCCACCGGCCTGGCCGCTGTGGGCCACGGGCGGGCGCTGGTAGGGCTGGGGATCACGGACCGGCTGACCCAGTTCGTGCTCCACCGGCCTGGCCATGGCGGCCTCGGCGGTGCGGCGGGCACGTTTGACCGGGCGCACCGCACTTTCGTCTGTGACCGACTGCTCGGCCTTGGCCGGCTTGGCCTCGACCTCGGCGGGCTCGGCCTGGACCGGCTCGACAACCTCGGCTTGCGGCTGGGTTTCGACGGCGGGTTCTGCCTGCGGTTCGACCTCGGCGGCAACCTCTACGGTCTCCCGAGCCGGGGTGGTGCTCACTTCTTCCTGGGCTTCGGCCACGGGCTCGGCTTCGACCACAGGTGCGGCCTGCTCGGCAGGTGCTTCGATGGCGGCTTCCTCTACGACAGCGACCTCGGTCGCTTCGGCAACGGGCGCCTCGCTGGCAGCGGCTTCCTGCTGCTCTTCGCGAGCCTGGCGACGCTGCTGGCCGCTGGCGCGCATGTGGCGGGGGGAGCGGCGGTTGCGGCTGCGACGCTTCTCCTGGCCTTCACCCTCGGCTTCGGCTTCAACGGCGGGTTCGGCCTGGGCGACCTCGTCGGCCACGACTTCGGCTTCTGCAACCACCTCGGCAACCGGCGCCGGCTCCTTCGCTTCAACAACCGGGGCCTGCACGGCTTCGGCAGCAATGGCGACGGTCTCGGCGGCTTCGGCGACCTCTTTCAGACGCACGGACTTTTCCAGCTGGCGGCGCTCGCGGCGCTGCTCGGGCTGGCGATGCTCTTCGATGGCCTCCTCGCGGGGGGCTTCATCGGCACGGCGCTGGGGGATCTCGCGATCGTCACGGCGGCGCTCGCGGCGCTCCTCGCGCGGGGCTTCCTGGCGCTCTTCACGCTGGGGCTGCTCCTCGCGGCCACGACGACCGTCGTCACGGCGACGGTCACGACGCTCCTCGCGGCGGCCCTCTTCACGGGCTTCGCTGCGGCGGCCTTCGTCGCGACGCTCTTCGCGGCGGCTGTCATCACGACCTTCGCTGCGACGCTGGCGACGGCGGCCCTGCTTCTGTTCTTCCTCACGGCGCTCGTCACGACGGCCTTCGCCGCGACGCTCTTCGTCCGGGCGACGGCCCTTCTGCTGGCGACGGGCCTCGGAGCCCTTGCGGTTGCGCTGCTGACGACGGTCACCCTTGCCATCCTGGCGCTGCTTGCCCTTGGGGGCTTCCTGTTCTTCGGCGGAGCCGAACAGGCCGCCCAGGGCCTTGAGCAGGCGGCTTACCAGGGACGGGCCGGCAGCCTTGGGCTGCTGCTTGGCAGCGGGCTTGGCCGGCTTGGCTTCGGCCTTGGGCGGGGCAGGGCGGGGGGCCTTGACCTGGACCGCGGGCTCGTCTTTCTTCTCCTTGCGGGCGGCCGGGGCCTTGTAGAGGTCGGCCTTGACCTCCGGCTCCTTGGCGATGGTGTGGGAGCCGTCCTCGATGCGATCGTCCTCGCGGTGGCGGATCACCTCGAAGTGCGGGGTTTCCAGGTGCGGGTTGGGGACGATGATGATCTGCACGTCCTGGCGGCGCTCGATGTGGCGAATGGCACCGCGCTTCTCGTTGAGCAGGTAGGCGGCCACGGCCACCGGCACCTGGGCCTCCACCTGGGCGGTGTTGTCCTTGATGGCCTCTTCCTCGATGAGGCGCAGGATGGACAGGGCCAGGGACTCGGTGCTGCGCACGGAGCCGGTACCCAGGCAGCGGGGGCACATCTGGTTGGCGGCTTCACCCAGGCTGGGGCGCAGGCGCTGACGGGACATTTCCATCAGGCCGAAGCGGCTGATGCGGCCCAGCTGGACGCGGGCGCGGTCGGCACGCACGGCGTCACGCAGGCGGTTTTCCACCTCGCGCTGGTGGCGGGCCGGGGTCATGTCGATGAAGTCGATGACCACCAGGCCACCCAGGTCACGCAGACGCAACTGGCGGGCGATCTCGTCGGCCGCTTCCAGGTTGGTGTTGAAGGCGGTCTCTTCGATATCGCCGCCCTTGGTGGCACGGGCGGAGTTGATGTCGATGGCGGTCAGGGCCTCGGTGACATCAATGACGATGGAGCCGCCGGAGGGCAGGCGCACCTCGCGCTGGAAGGCGGACTCGATCTGGGACTCGATCTGGTAGTAGTTGAACAGCGGGATATCGCCCTGGTAGAGCTTGACCCGGCTGACGAAGTCGGGACGCATCAGTTCGACGTTGGCCTTGGCATCGTTGTAGATGCGCTCCTTGTCGATGATGATCTCGCCCACATCCTGGCGCAGGTAGTCGCGGATGGCGCGGATGATGACGTTGGATTCCTGGTGGATCAGGAAGGGAGCCTCACGGGACTCGGCCGCCTGACGGATGGCCTTCCAGTGGTGCAGCAGCACATCCAGATCCCACTTGAGCTCTTCGGCGGACTTGCCAACGCCGGCGGTACGGACGATCAGGCCCATGCCGTCCGGTACGGTCAGGCTGGACATCGCCTGCTTGAGCTCGGTGCGCTCGTCACCCTCGATACGGCGGGAGATGCCACCGGCGCGGGGGTTGTTGGGCATCAGCACCAGGTAGGAGCCGGCCAGGCTGATGAAGGTGGTCAGGGCCGCGCCCTTGTTGCCACGCTCTTCCTTGTCGATCTGCACTATGACCTGCTGGCCTTCGCGGAGTACGTCCTTGATGTTGGGACGGCCCTGGACCTTGTAGCCTTCGGGGAAGTAGTCGCGGGCGATTTCCTTGAGGGGCAGGAAGCCGTGACGCTCGGCGCCGTAGTCGACGAAGGCGGCTTCCAGGCTGGGCTCGATGCGGGTGATGCGGCCCTTGTAGATGTTGGCCTTTTTCTGTTCGTGGCCGGGGTGTTCGATGTCGAGATCGTAGAGTTTTTGGCCATCTACCAGGGCCACGCGCAACTCTTCTGACTGAGTTGCGTTGATTAGCATACGTTTCATATGTGACTCATTGTTCGTGAAGTCACAGCCGGCGTCATCGCGAAGATGCGTACTGGGCCTGGCCCCGTGTCTTGGGAATGGCAGCCTCACGGCTGGTGGCTTGGGGCGCTGTCGGCAAAAGTCACTGACAAACTATCTGAGATTGTTTGGCGCCGTTGGCGGCCAAATGTGTTTCAAATCGTGCTTCGTCCAGTCACGTATCCACGCAGCGATCCGAGCTGCGCCTTTCGTTCTCTTTATATGGCACCGGCCATGGGGCCGCTGCCAAGGTTTAATCTTGCGCCCATTTCATTTGCTGCCCGGGGCGCTTCCGGGCTTTTTCAGCACTTGGCATTATCCCACCAAGAAAGCGTCATTAGCAAGCATCGCGCTGGGCTTTGGCTGTGCTAGAATGCCGCCCCTATGAGTAAAGACAAGAACAGCGCCACTGTACAGCTGGTGGCCGTTGAACCGGATCTGGCCGGGCAACGAATCGACAATTTTCTGCGCACTTACCTCAAAGGCGTGCCGAAAAGCCTGATTTATCGTGTTTTACGAAAGGGCGAGGTGCGCGTCAACAAGAAGCGCGTCAAGCCCGAGTACAAACTCCAGGGCGGTGATCTGGTGCGCATTCCGCCGGTGCGGGTCTCGGAAGAAAAGGCCCTGCCGTCGGCCAAGCTCAAGAAGGTAGCGGTACTGGAGTCCTGCATCCTGTTCGAGGACGACGCCCTGATGGTGATCAACAAGCCGTCCGGCATGGCCGTGCATGGCGGCTCCGGGCTGTCGTTCGGCGTCATCGAGGGGCTGCGGGCGCTGCGGCCGGATGCCCGCTTCCTGGAGCTGGTCCATCGCCTGGACAGGGATACCTCCGGCTGCCTGCTGGTGGCCAAGAAGCGCTCGGCGCTAAGGGCCTTGCACGAGGCCCTGCGCAACAAGACGGTGCAGAAGGACTACCTGTGCCTGGTTCGCGGCGACTGGCCGTCGCGCAAGAAGGCGGTTCAGGCGCCGCTGAAGAAGAACGTGCTGCAGTCCGGCGAGCGGATCGTCCGGGTCGATGCCGAAGGCAAGCCCAGCGAGACCCGCTTCAAGGTCCAGGAACGCTTTGGCGGCCTGGCGACCCTGGTGCAGGCCTCGCCCATTACCGGCCGCACCCACCAGATCCGGGTCCATACCCTCCACGCCGGCCACCCCATTGCCGGCGACGACAAGTACGGCGACCGGGACTTCGATGCCCGCCTTGTTGACGCCGGCCTGGACCGACTGTGCCTGCACGCCTGGCACCTGGCCTTCGATCACCCCGGCAGCGGCGAGCGCATCAGCGTCGAGGCGCCCCTGGACGGCAGTTACGCCCAGCTGGTCAAGACCCTGAGGGCCCGCAAATGATCAGGGATGTCAAACTGGTGATCGTCGACCGCCTGGCAGGCGGCCCTGCGCTGTGGCGGGGGCGTGCATGCTGACGGACACCGAACTGGTGATCTTCGACTGGGACGGGACCCTGATGGACTCGGTGGGTCGCATCGTTTCCTCCATGCAGGGCGCCGCCCTGGCGCTGGGCCTGGACAAGCCCAGCGACCAGGAGGTGCGCGACATCATCGGCATGAGCCTGAGGCCGGCGGTGCAGACCCTCTTTACCGACTTGGAAGCCGACGGGGTAGAGCGGGTGGTGTCCGCCTATCGGGACCAGTACCTGGAACTCAACACCACGCCGACGCCGTTGTTCAGCGGGGTCGAGGCCATGCTCAGGGAGCTGAAATCCCAGGGCAGGCAACTGGCGGTGGCCACCGGCAAGGCCAGACCGGGCCTGGAGCGGGTGTTCAAGGCGACCGGGCTCAAGCCGCTGTTCACCACCTCCCGCACCGCCGACGAGGCCCAGTCCAAGCCCCATCCGGACATGCTGGCGCAGATCCTGGCCGAGACCGGGGTGGCGGCCAAGCGGGCCTTGATGATCGGCGACTCGACCCTCGACATGCACATGGCCAAAAGCGCCGGGGTAAGGGCCCTGGGGGTCAGCTTCGGGGTGCACAGCCCAGAGCACCTGCTGGCGGCGGGCGCCAGCGATATTGTCCACTGCTGGCGGCAGTGGCCCAAGCTGGCCCTGGCCGATTAACGGAAAAAGGCGGCCTGGGCCGCCTTTTTTAGTCCAGGGGGGAAACCCCTTCCTTTGCCAGCATCTCCAGCAGGGCGATCAGTGGCAAACCCACCAGGGTGTTGGGATCACGGCCTTCCAGGCGTTCGAACAGGCTGATGCCGAGCCCTTCGCTCTTGAAGCTGCCGGCGCAGTTGAGGGGCTGCTCCTTCCTTATATAGGTGCGGATCTGGGCATCGGTCAGTGTCCGGAAGTGGACCTGAAAGGGCTCCACCAGGCTTTGGCGCTGGCCGCTGGCGCTGTTGACCAGGGCCAGGCCGGTATAGAACACCACCGTCTTGGCGCTGGCGGACTTGAGCTGCTCGAATGCCTTTTCCGCCGTGTGGGGCTTGCCGAGGATGGTGCCGTCGATGACGCAGACCTGATCGGAACCGATCACCAGGGCATTGGGGTGCTTGGCCGCTATCGCGTCGGCCTTGGCCAGGGCCAGCCGCTCGACCAGATCAGGGGCGCTTTCCCCCGGCAGGGGATGCTCGTCCACCTGGGGATTGTCGGTGGAAAAGGGCAGCTGCAGCTTTGCCAGCAGCTGTTTTCTGAACACCGAGGTGGAGGCGAGGATCAAATCCATGCTATTTCCTTTACTTATGACTTCACCCAAGCCCCTATTTTCACGTAAAATACAGCCCCGTTACAGGGTGGTCTGCACAGGTTGCAGCGCCATTAGGGTCCGGCCTGGCTTGCCAGCCGGTTTTTCTGTTTTTGACAGGGTTAACGGCTCCCGTTAATATGCGCGCCCTATGCAAAAAGTTAAGCTGCCCTTAACCATCGATCCGGTGAGATGTGCCCAGCGTCGTGACGAGTACGACGGCCTGGTGCCTCTGGCCGAATTGACGCGTTTGCTGGAATTGACCGAATCCCGGCAAGGCAATGTGGATGTCCGTCTGAGCTGCGGCATTGACCTCCAGGGCGTGGTTTACACCAAAGGTGAAGCCCGCGTGGAGCTCGAGCTGGAATGTCAGCGCTGTAACCAGATCATGCGTCAGCCCTTCGAGGCAACCTTTGCCTGCACACCGGTTTTCGAGAATTCTGAAGTTGAAGAGCTCCCGGAAGCTTATGAGCCAGTCGAACTCGACGAAAATGGTGAGATCAACCTGCGCCAGCTTATCGAAGACGAACTGATCCTGGCATTGCCACTGGTCGCAATGCATGCTGAAGATCAGTGTCCTGTGTCTGGATCAGAGATGAGCTGGGGCGAGATCGAGCCTGCTGATGAGCGTCCGAATCCCTTTGCTGTGCTTGAGCAGCTCAGGAAGAAGTGATCACTTTTTAAGGAGAAGGTCTCATGGCCGTACAACAGAACCGCAAAACTCGTTCCAAGCGTGGTATGCGTCGCTCTCACGACGCTCTGACTACCGCTGCTGTGTCCGTAGACAAGACTTCCGGTGAAACCCACCTGCGTCACCACGTGACTGCCGACGGTTTCTACCGTGGTAAAAAGGTGATCGGCTAAGAGCCGAGCCTAGATGGCTTTTACCTTAGCGGTAGATGCCATGGGAGGGGACCTGGGCCCCTCCGTCACAGTGCCCGCCATTGCGCGGGCACTGTCGCATTTCCCCAACCTGAACATTCGTGCATTTGGCAACCAACAGGCCCTTGAGCCTTTCCTGGTGGCCGAAGGCATGCTCCATCATCCCCGACTGACCCTCTGCCATGCCGAGCAGGAAGTCGCCATGGACGAAAAACCGGCCGTGGCCCTGCGCATGAAACGCAGCTCCTCCATGGGCATGGCCATAGGGGACGTGGCCGATGGCCGAGCCCAGGCCTGCGTCAGTGCCGGCAACACCGGCGCCCTGATGGCGCTGTCCCGGCATCTGCTCAAGACCCTGCCCGGGGTGGAGCGGCCCGCCATCGTCTCGGCCATGCCGACGGTGAACGACGGCCATGTCTACATGCTGGACTTGGGCGCCAACGTCTCGGTGGATTCCGACACCCTCTACCAGTTCGCGGTCATGGGCAACGCCATGGTCCGCGAGGTGGAGGGCATCGCCTCGCCCAAGGTGGCGCTCCTCAACATCGGCGAGGAAGACATCAAGGGCAACGACCAGGTCAAGCATGCCGCCCGCCTGCTGGAAGACTGCCCCGGCATCAACTACATAGGCTACGTGGAAGGGCACGATATCTTTACCGGCAAGGCCGATGTCATCGTCTGCGACGGCTTCGTGGGCAATATCACCCTCAAGACCTGTGAAGGTATCGCCGACTTCTTCCTGAGCCAACTCAAGGCCGCCTTCAACCGCAATTGGTTGACCCGACTGCTGGGCCTGCTGGTGCTGCCCTGGTTGAAGCGGGTCTACCACAGGGTGAACCCCGACCAGTACAACGGGGCCAGTCTGTTAGGATTGCGCGGTATCGTCGTGAAAAGTCACGGAAATGCCAACACTGATGCCTTTTTCAACGCCATTTCTCAGGCCTTGACCGAGGCACAGCGGCAATTGCCGAACGGCATCAAGGATGCCTTCGACGCAGTTTTATTGGACAAGCACTGAGCCATTTCATGTACGCCAAAATTCTCGGTACGGGCAGCAACCTGCCCGCCCAAGTGCGCACCAACGCCGATCTCGAGCGTATGGTCGAAACCACCGACCAGTGGATCGTAGAGCGCACCGGTATCTCTGAGCGCCGCATCGCCGCCGAAGGCGAGACCGTCGTTTCCCTGGCCACACCGGCCGCCCAGCGAGCCCTTGAGGCCGCCGGCGTCAAGGCCGAAGAACTGGATCTGATCCTGTTCGCCACCACCACCCCGGACAAGTCCTTCCCCTCCTGCGCCTGCCAGCTGCAGGCGGAGCTGGGCGTGCCCGGCATCGGCGCCTTCGATATTTCCGCTGCCTGCGCCGGCTTCACCTATGGCCTGACCGTGGCCGACCAGTTCATCAAGACCGGCCAGGCCAAGAAGGTGCTGGTGGTGGGTGCCGATATCCTGTCCCGGGTCTGCGAGCCCAACGACCGCACCACCATCATCCTCTTCGGTGATGGCGCCGGTGCCGCCGTGCTGGGTGCCAGCGAAGAGCAGGGCATCCTGGGCAGCTGCATCCACGCCGACGGCAGCTATGGCGATCTGCTCTGTGCCGATCTGCCCCAGCGTGGCGCCGAAGGCATGGGCGATCCCTGGCTGAAGATGCGCGGCAACGAGGTATTCAAGGTCGCCGTCACCCAGCTGGCCAATGTGGTCACCGAGATCCTCGCAAAAGAGGGTGTCGCCAAGGAAGAAATTGACTGGCTGGTGCCCCACCAGGCCAACCAGCGCATCATCTCCGCCACCGCCAAGAAGCTGGGCATGGGCCTGGATCGGGTGGTGCTGAACCTGGCCAAGTACGGCAACACCTCTGCCGCCTCCGTGCCCATCGCCCTGGACGAGGCGGTGCGTGACGGTCGCATCCAGCGCGGCCAGCTGCTGCTGCTGGAGGCCTTTGGTGCCGGCTTCACCTGGGGCGCCGCCCTGGTTCGTTACTGATCTCCAAGGACGCAGAATCACCATGCAAAAATCTGCCTTTATCTTTCCTGGCCAGGGCTCCCAGGCCCTGGGCATGCTCAAGGATCTGGCCGAGGAATTCGCCGTGGTCGGCGACACCTTCGCCGAGGCTTCCGAGGTACTGGGCTACGACCTGTGGAAACTGGTCCAGGAAGGCCCCGAAGCCGACCTCAACGCCACCGAACGCACCCAGCCGGCCCTGCTGACCAGCTCTGTGGCCACCTGGCGCGCCTGGCAGTCCTTGGGCGGCGAGGCGCCTGCCTACATGGCCGGCCACAGCCTGGGTGAATATTCCGCACTGACCTGTGCCGGTGCCATCGATTTTCGTGACGCCGTGGCCCTGGTCGAGGCCCGCGGCCGCTACATGCAGGCCGCCGTACCCGCCGGCACCGGTGCCATGGCCGCCATCATCGGCCTGGATGACGACGCCGTCCGCCAGGGCTGCAGCGACGCCGCCCAAGGCGAGGTGGTGGAGGCCGTCAACTTCAACAGCCCCGGCCAGGTGGTCATCGCCGGTGGCAAGGCCGCCGTCGACCGTGCCTGCGAAGTGCTCAAGGCCAATGGCGCCAAGCGTGCGCTGGTGCTGCCGGTCTCCGTACCCAGCCACTGCGCCCTGATGCAGCCGGCCGCCGAACAGCTGGCCGAGCGTCTGGCCGCTATCAACATCCAGGTGCCGGGCATCGCCGTGATCAACAACGTCGACGTGGCCGTGGCCGACAGCAGTGATGCCATCCGCGACGCCCTGGTGCGTCAGCTCTACCGCCCGGTCCGCTGGACCGAGACGGTGCAGAAGCTGGCCGGCCAGGGTGTGGAAAACCTCTATGAATGTGGTCCGGGCAAGGTGCTGACCGGCCTGACCAAGCGTATCGACAAGGGCCTGAGCGCCGCCGCCCTGCACGTGGGCGACGATCTGCGTAACCTCAAGGCCTAAGGGAGAGAACCATGAGTGAATTTATGTCCCTCGAGGGCAAGGTAGCCCTGGTCACCGGTGCCAGCCGTGGCATCGGCAAGGCCACCGCCGAGCTGCTGGCCAGCCGTGGCGCCACCGTCATCGGTACCGCCACCTCCGACAAGGGCGCCGACGCCATTTCCGCCTACCTGGGCGACAAGGGTTTTGGTCTCAAGCTCAACGTCACCGACGAAGCGAGCATCGACGCCGTGCTGGCCACCATCAAGGAGCGGGCAGGGGACCTGGACATCCTGGTCAACAACGCCGGTATCACCCGTGACAACCTGCTGATGCGCATGAAGGACGACGAGTGGGATGCGGTCATCGACACCAACCTCAAGTCCCTGTACCGTCTGTCCAAGGCGGTGCTGCGGCCGATGATGAAAAAGCGCGCCGGTCGCATCATTTCCATCGGCAGCGTGGTCGGTACCATGGGCAACCAGGGCCAGGTGAACTATGCTGCTGCCAAGGCCGGCCTGCTGGGCTTCACCAAGTCCCTGGCCAGGGAAGTGGCTTCCCGTGGCATCACCGTCAACGCGGTGGCGCCGGGCTTTATCGACACCGATATGACCCAGGAATTGACCGACGAGCAGCGTCAGGGCATTTTCTCCCAGGTTCCCGCCAACAGGCTCGGAGATCCGCGCGAGATCGCCTCTGCTGTTGCCTTCCTGGCGTCAACCGAAGCCGGTTACATCACCGGTGAAACCCTGCATGTCAACGGCGGCATGTACATGGTCTGATCTGTGGTGGAGAAAGCGGCAAATCGACGCATTTTTGTCACAATTAACGACAATAATTGTGGTTTGACCAGCAAGATCGCGCTTTCTCCTCTCTTGCAATGAAATTTTGGGACGTAATACACTAGCCCCAAGTCGCTATTTACAGCGTACAGCTAAGGAAAAAGAAGCTATGAGCACTATCGAAGAACGCGTAAAGAAAATCATCATCGAACAACTGGGTGTTAAGGAAGAAGAAGTCAAGAACGAAGCGTCTTTCGTAGACGACCTCGGCGCCGACTCTCTGGACACCGTTGAGCTGGTGATGGCGCTGGAAGAAGAGTTTGACACTGAGATCCCGGATGAAGAAGCCGAGAAGATCACCACAGTGCAAGCGGCCATCGACTACGTCGTCGCTCACCAAGAATAAGCTCCAAGCAGGCGGTCTTCGGACCGCCTGTTTTCTCTTCGCAAGACCCTTTCCCAATTCCTTTTGGAGGCTAACGCCGTGACCAAGCGTCGTGTCGTGGTAACCGGCATGGGCATGCTGTCCCCGGTCGGTAACACGGTTCAAGATTCCTGGCAGGCGCTGCTGGCCGGCCAGAGCGGTATCGATACCATCAGCCATTTCGATACATCCGCTTTCGGCACCAAGTTCGCCGGCAACGTCAAAGGCTTCGATGTTTCCCAGTACCTGTCCCCCAAAGACGCCAAGAAGATGGATCTGTTCATCCAATATGGCATCGCGGCAGGGATCCAGGCCCTGAACGACTCCGGCCTGGAGCTGGAGCGGACCGACCTGACCCGGGTGGGTGTGGCGGTCGGCTCCGGCATCGGTGGCCTGGGCCTGATCGAAAAGAACCACGAGGCCCTGCTCAAGTCAGGTCCGCGCAAGATGTCCCCCTTCTTCGTGCCGTCCACCATCATCAACATGGTGGCCGGGCACCTGTCCATCATGCATGGCCTGCGGGGACCCAACATCGCCATCACCACCGCCTGTACCACGGGCGTGCACAACATCGGCCACGCCGCCCGCATGATCGCCTACGGCGATGCGGACGTGATGCTGGCCGGTGGCGCCGAGATGGCCTGTACCCCCCTGGGCATGGGCGGCTTCGGCGCGGCCCGGGCCCTGTCCACCCGCAATGAAGATCCCAAGGCCGCCAGCCGTCCCTGGGACAGGGACAGGGACGGTTTCGTGCTGGGTGACGGTGCCGGTGTCATGGTGCTGGAGGACTACGAGCATGCCAAGGCCCGTGGCGCCCGCATCTACGCCGAGCTGAGCGGCTTCGGCATGAGCGGTGACGCCTACCACATGACCTCGCCGCCGGACGACGGCGCCGGTGCCGCCCTGTCCATGGCCAACGCGGTCAAGGACAGCGGCCTGGCCCTGGACAGCGTCGGCTATGTCAACGCCCACGGCACCTCCACGCCGGCCGGCGACATCGCCGAGAGCAACGCGGTCAAGTCGGTGTTTGGCGACCACGCCTACAAGATGATGGTGGGCTCCACCAAGTCCATGACAGGTCACCTGCTGGGCGCCGCCGGCTCAGTGGAAGCCATCATCACCGTGATGGCCCTCCACGACGGCGCCGTGCCGCCCACCATCAACCTGGACAACCCGTCCGAAGGCTGTGATCTGGATTATGTGCCCCATGAGGCCCGCCAGGTGCAGCTGGAGCATGCCCTGTGCAACTCCTTCGGCTTTGGCGGTACCAACGGCTCGCTGCTGTTCAGCAAGATCTAAACCGTGATCCGGGTCAAAACGCCTGTTACCCTACGGGGCTAACAGGCGTTTTTTTATGGTGTTATGACTCAGGCCCATCTGGACGATCGCCTCCTCAACTATGGCGACGGCCACTTCACCACCCTCAAGGTTTCCGGCGGCAAGCCCCTGCATTGGCCAAGGCACCTGGCCAGGCTGCAGGAGGGCTGCGCCCGCCTGGCCATGGCCCCCCTTAACTGGCAGCAGCTCAGCGACGAGGTCGCAGAACTTGCCAGGAAGCAGGGGCAGGGCGGCATCAAGGTGTTGGTGTCCCGGGGCCGGGGTGGCCGCGGCTACAGGCCGGATGCGGCCATGGCCAGCCACTACTGGCTCAAGGCCTTCGATGGGCCGGCTCATTACCCCCAATGGCAACAGCAGGGTATCAGGGTGGATATCCTGCCGGTGCGCCTTGGCCACCAGCCGCTGCTGGCCGGCCTCAAGCACTGCAATCGCCTGGAGCAGGTGCTGGCCAGCCAATGCCTGGAAAGCCTCAGGCTCGACGAGGGGATCTGCCTGGATCAGGCTGGCATGCTGCGCAGCGCCGTTTCCGCCAACCTGTTCTGGTCAAAAGGTGGCCGCTTATTCACCCCCGGGCTGATCCTGGCCGGGGTCGCCGGTATCATGAGGGACCTGGTGATGGCACAGCGGCCGGTAGATCAGGTCGACGCCGGCCCCGAGGCCCTGGCGGAAGCCGACGAGATCTTCCTCACCAACGCCCTGATGGGGGTGGTGCCGATAAGGCAGCTGGCCGATAGGGCCCTGGCAAGTGGCCCCGTCACCCGTGCCCTACAAGAAGAACTGAACGAGAACACACCATGAAGAAGTGGTTGGCCGCCTTTGGCCTGCTGTTGACCCTGGCCACGGCCGCCCTGGTCGCCGGCGCCCTCTGGGTCAAGCAGCAATGGAGCCGTCCCCTGGCCCTTGCCGAACCCGAACTGCTGGAAGTCAGGGCCGGAGACTCCGCCTTCAACCTGCTCTATGCCTTTCATGAGCGGGGCTGGCTGGCCGAGCCCAGGCTGGGCCAGCTGCTGCTGAAACTGAAGCCCGAGCTGGGGCAGATCCGCGCCGGCTGCTACGAAATCAGTCCCGGCATGACCCTGGAAGCCGTGCTGGCCAGGCTCGGCAGCGGTGATGAGGCCAGTTTCGCGGTGACCCTGATCGAGGGCCATCGCTTCCAAGAGTGGCGTCAGGTCCTGGCCGAGGCTCCCCACCTGCAACTGACCCTGGACAATGTCAGTGACGCCGAGCTGGCCGAGCGTCTCGGGGTTGAGCACGTGGAAGGCTGGTTCATGCCCGAGACCTACCACTACCGCTGCCGCGACAAGGACAGCCAGGTGCTGGCCCGGGCCCACCAGGCCATGAAACAGGCCCTGGACGAACTCTGGCCCAAGCGGGCGGATGATCTGCCCCTGGCCAGCCCCTACGAGGCGCTGATCCTGGCCTCCATCGTCGAGAAGGAAACGGCGGTGGCCGAGGAGCGGCCGCTGGTGGCGGCGGTATTCGTGAACCGGCTCAGGAAGAAGATGCGGTTGCAGACCGATCCCACGGTGATCTATGGCCTGGGCGACGAGTTCGACGGCAACCTGACCCGCCAGCACCTGCGCAGCCACACCGATTACAACACCTACGTCATTCGTGGCCTGCCGCCCACGCCCATCGCCATGCCGTCCAGGGCCGCCATCGAGGCGGTACTGCACCCGGCCAAGACCGACTACCTCTATTTCGTGGCCAACGGCGACGGCAGCCACGTGTTTTCCAGGACCCTGGCCGAGCACAACAGGGCCGTGAACAAGTATCAGAGAAAGCGTTGATGAAGCAGAAACTGAAAGCCGGTGCCGGCTTCGTGGTCATCGAGGGCCTGGAAGGCTCCGGCAAGTCCTCGGCCATCGCCGTGGTCGATGATTTCCTGAAAGGCCGGGGCGCCGATACGGTGCGCACCCGCGAGCCCGGCGGCACGCCGCTGGCCGAGGCCATGCGGGATCTGGTCAAGACCCCCACCGAGGAGCCCCTGACCCCACAGGCGGAGCTGCTGCTGATGTACGCGGCCCGGGTGCAACTGGTGGAAAACGTCATCAAGCCGGCCCTGGCCATGGGGCAGTGGGTGGTGGGGGACCGCCACGATCTGTCCAGCCGCGCCTACCAGGGCGGCGGCCGCGGCATAGACGAGGGGCTTATCGACGCCATCCGCACGGCGGTGCTGGGCGATTTTAGGCCCGACCTGACCCTGTACCTGGACATAGAGCCGGCCCTGGGCCTGGACAGGGCCAGGGGCCGCGGTGAGCTGGATCGCATCGAGCAGGAGGCCCTGGCCTTCTTCGAGCGCACCCGCGCGCGTTACCTGGCCCTGGCGAGCACCTGCCCGGACACCGTCATCATCGACGCCAGCCAACCCATGGACCAGGTCCATGCCGATATCCGCAGCGCCCTGGCCGAGCGGCTGCTGGAGCCGGCCTGATGTTGCCCTGGCTGCAGAGTTGGCTGGACAGATTCGGACACTGGCAGGCCCAGGGCCGGCTTGCCCATGCCTACCTGCTGAGTGGCCCCAGGGGCCTGGGCAAGGCCCAGCTGGCCGAGGCCATGGCGGCGCGGTTCTTGTGCAAGGCGCCCCAGGGACCCTGTGGCCACTGCCATCCCTGCCAGCTGCTGGCCGCCGGCACCCACCCGGATCTGCACCAGCTGGCGCCGGACGGCAGCCAGATCAAGGTGGATGCGGTGCGGGCCCTGCTTGGCCCCGTCTACGAGCGGGCTCAGCTGGGGGGGGCCAAGGTGGTGATCATCACCCAGGCCGAGGCCATGAACGTCAACGCCGCCAATGCCCTGCTCAAATCCCTGGAGGAGCCCCCCAGGGACACCCACTGGCTGCTGCTCTGTCGCAGCCCCGGCCGGCTGCTGCCGACCATTTTGTCCCGCTGCCAGCAGCTGACCCTGGGCGTGCCCACCGAAGCCGAAGCCCTGGCCTGGCTGGCCGACCAGGGCGTTAAGGCCACTCCGGCGCTGCTGCGCCGCTTCCACGGTGCGCCCCTGGCCCTGCGCCAGGCCCTGGCCGACGGTTATGGCGAGCAGACCGCCAGGCTGCAGCAGGATCTGGCCGAGCTTGAGACCGGCCGGTTGCTGCCGGAGCAGTTCGCCGGCCACTGGCACAAGGAGGCCGAGTTCTGCCTGGAGGAGCTGGCTCATCGCCTGCTGGATCAGATGCGGCTGCGCAGCGGCCTGCCGCTTCTTTACCATGACCGGCTGGACAGGCGCGAGAGCCTGTCCGGGCAGGGTCTCAAGGCGGCCTGGCAGGCGGTGCTGGGTTGTCGCCAGGCCCTTATCGAGCAGCCGGCCCTGAACAAGAAACTACTGCTGCTGGATCTGGCGGCGTTACTGCAAAGTGGAAGGAGTGAGACCCTTGCTGGTTGATTCCCATTGTCATCTCGATCGATTGAAGCTGGCCGAAGACGAGGATCTGGGCCAGGCCCTGGCCCGGGCCAGGGGCCGCGGCGTCGGCCATTTCCTGTCGGTGTGCGTCACCCTGGACAGTTTCCCCGCCATGATGGCGGCCATAGCTCCCTATCCCGAGGTGGTGGCCAGCTGTGGCGTCCACCCCCTCAACCAGGACGAGGCCGGCGATCTCAATCGCCTGGAAGCCATGGCGGCCCATGAGCGGGTGGTGGCCATCGGCGAGACCGGCCTGGATTACTTCTATGCCCCGGAGTCCGCCGAGCTGCAACAGCAGGCCTTTCGCCACCATGTGCGGGTGGCCCGCAAGCTGGGGCTGCCGCTGATCATCCACACCAGGGATGCCCGTGAAGACACCCTGGATATTTTGCGCGAGGAAGGCCAGGGCGAGGTGACCGGGGTGCTGCACTGCTTCACCGAGAGCCTGGAGATGGCCGAGGCGGCCATTGAGATGGGCTTCCATATCTCCATTTCCGGCATCGTCACCTTCCGCAACGCCGAGGCCCTGCGAGACGTGGTGCGGGCCTTGCCGTTGGAGCGGTTGCTGGTGGAAACCGACAGCCCCTACCTGGCGCCCGTGCCGCACCGGGGCAAGTCCAACGAGCCCCAGTACGTGGCGGACGTGGCCGACTTCGTCGCCAGCCTCAAGGGCGTCAGCCCGGCGCAACTTGGCGAAATCACCACCGAGAACTTCTTCAACTGCTTCCCCAGGGCCAGGCCGCTGCTGCTGGGCTGAACAGCCAGATGAAAGGAAGGGGACCTGGCGGTCCCCTTTTTGCTGGACATAAAAAAAGCCCGAAACCATGTCCATGTTCCGGGCTCAGGGGAATGGCTCTTTAAAAGAGCCGTGCGCTAATACAAAACCACAAATAACAAGGGAGAAGTGTGCAAAAAAATGTGCACAACTTGTGATCTAGAGTAGCAGTGCCCCCGGGGTATTCCATGAAAGGCTGATAAAAAACCGTCATTAAATGTGAATTTTTATTTCGTTCACTTATATGAGCCAGCTCAGGTTGTCCTTGAGTATTTCCCGCGGGAGGTTGTTTTTGATCTTGTTTTTCAACCATTTGCCAATGCCGATCGGGTGGCCTTCCAGGGTCAGCACCACTTCGCCGGCACCGGCCTGGGCCCCCGGCCATTCGATGTCCCGTCCGCAGAAAACAGCCCTGGCCTGATCGGCGTCAAGTTCAACAACATTGTGGATAGCCTGTGAGCCAAGGGCGATGATGGCGTCGTGGTGGCTGCGATAACCCTTCTTGAGCGTCTCGGCCAGGCGCAGGCCCAGGCGGTCGAAACGGATCTTGCCCGCCAGGGCCTCGGCGCCTTCGGGAAACAGCCAGATCTCCTTGTCCCGCTGCCAGAGGCTGTCCGGCAGTGCTATGCCGAACTGGCCCTGGAAATACTGACGGACGGCGGCCTTGTCCTTGCGGCCCAGGGGCTGGAAGGGGAAGCGGCCCAGGCGCTGGGGCTCGGCCTCGGCGTTGATGGCGGCCACCTTCTTGATGGCGGCCACGAAGAAGCCTTCGGAGTCGAAGATCTGCGGCCAGATGTGCAGGAAACCTTCTTCGGTGATCGCCTGCTCGGCGCCGGGGAAGAGATTGTCCAGGGGCAGGATCTCCACCGCGCCCGGATGGCGGTCGGCCAGCCAGGCCACCACATCCTGGTTCTCCTGGCGGTTCAGGGTGCAGGTGGAGTAGGCCAGCACGCCGCCCACCTTTAAGGCCTGGAAGGCGGAATCGATGAGATCCCGCTGCACGGCGCTGATCATGTCGATATGGTCCTGGGACCAGTCCTTGAGGGCGTCCTCGTCCTTGCGGATGGTGCCTTCGCCGCCACAGGGGGCGTCCAGCAGTATGGCGTCGAAGCTCTCCGGCAGGGCCGGGCCGAATACCCGGCCGTCGAAGTGGCACAGGGCGGTGTTATGGATCCCCAGGCGCTGCAGGTTGGAAAAGAGCCCCTTGATGCGGGAGCCGGAAAACTCGTTGGCCACCAGCATGCCCTGGTTCTGCATCAGGGCCGCCATCTGGGTGGTCTTGGAGCCGGGCGCCGCCGCCACGTCCAGCACATGGGCCGGCTGCCGGTCCAGGGCCTTGAACAGGGCCTCCGGCGGCATCATGGAGGAGGCCTCCTGGATGTAGAACAGGCCCAGCAGGTGCTCGGCCACATTGCCGAGCGCCAGGGCGGCTTCCTCCGCTTCTGGCCGCTTGAGCCAGAAGCCGGTCTCGCACCAGGGCACCGGATCCAGCTGCCAGCCACGGGGTTCGACCCTGGCCTTGAAGTCCTCGACGCTGATCTTGAGGGTATTGACGCGAATGGCCCTACGCAGGGGCCGCTGGCAGGCGGCCTTGAAGGCCTCCCTGTCCAGGTGGGCGGGCATGATGGCGTCCATGGCCGCCAGGAAGCCGTCAGGCAGATAGACCTTGCTGTGCACCGTGATCCTCGGCAAAGTGGCCAACAAAGGGCGGATTGTAACAAAAAGGAATTCGGTCGTGCTCAACCGTGTCTGGCTGGCCCTGTTCGGGGCCGCCTTCCTGGCCATGCTGTGGCAGCTTTTCTCGGGGCAGACCCAGGTGGTCAACGCCATGGTGGACAGCCTGTTCGCCATGGCCAAGCTCAGTGTCGATATCGCCCTGGGGCTGATCGGCGTCATGGCCCTGTGGCTGGGGCTGATGAAGGTGGCGGAGCGGGCGGGGCTGATCCAGCAGCTGTCCCGGCTGCTCAACCCGGTGTTTCGGCGCCTGATGCCGGAGGTGCCGGCCGGCCACCCGGCCCAGGGCAGCGTCACCATGAACCTGGTGGCCAACGCCCTGGGCCTGGATAACGCCGCCACGCCCCTCGGCATCAAGGCCATGGAGGACTTGCACAGCCTCAATCGCCACAAGGACAGGGCCTCCAACGCCCAGATCCTGTTCCTGGTGCTGAACACTTCGTCGGTGACCCTGCTGCCTGTGGTGATCTTCCTGTATCGGGCCCAGCAGGGCGCGGCCCAGCCCGCCGAGGTGTTCCTGCCGATCCTGCTGGCCACCAGCGCCTCCACCCTGGCCGGGCTGCTGGCCGTGGCCCTGGTGCAGCGGATCCGGCTCTGGGACGGCGCCCTGCTGCTGGCCCTTGGCGTGCTGATGGGCCTGGTGGCGGCCCTGGCCTGGTGGACCCTGGGGGTCAGCGCCGAGCTGATGAACCTGAGGCTGAGCCTGCTTGGCAATGGCGCCATCCTGGCCATCCTGGGCTGTTTCCTGGCGGTGGCGGCCTGGCGCAAGGTGGCGGTCTACGAGGTGTTCGTGGACGGTGCCCGGGAAGGCTTCACCACGGCGGTGCGCATCATTCCCTATCTGCTGGCCATGCTGGCCGCCATCGGCCTGCTGCGCGCCTCGGGGGCCCTGGATCTGCTGGTGGGGGCCATAGGCCAATTGGTGGCCTGGCTGGGCCTGGACGCCCGCTTCGTGGATGCCCTGCCCACCGGCCTGATGAAGCCCTTCTCCGGCTCGGCGTCCCGGGCGCTGATGCTGGAGACCATGAACCACCACGGGGTGGACAGCTTCGCCGGTCGCCTGAGCGCGGTGATGCAGGGCTCCACCGAGACCACCTTCTACGTGCTGGCGGTGTACTTTGGCGCCGTCGGTATCAAGCACAGCCGCCATGCCGTTCCCTGTGCCCTGGCGGCGGACTTGGCCGGCATAGGCGCGGCCATCGCCGTCTGTTATCTCTATTTCGGCTAAACGAAAAGCCCGGCATCGGCCGGGCTCTTTTCAGTCGGCCAGGGCCGGCCAATGCTGCCAGTGGTCCGGGGCGCTGTCCCTGAGCGGGAAGGGGCGCTGGGGCAGCGGCGCCTTGCCGCCGGGGCGGGTGCCGAACTGGATCCCGCCCTTGATCAGGCTCTGCAGGCTGCCCACTTCCACGTCCAGTCCCTCCAGCAGGCCGAATCTGGCCTTGAAGCCGCTCTGGCGCCAGAAGATGCTGCTGGTACGGACCAGGTGGCCGTATTCGGCCTTGATGGCCAACTTGAAGTGCACGGCGTCGGCGCCCGGGGTCAGGGTCACCGCCAGGATCTCGCCCACCGGCAGATCCCGGAACCAGACCGGGCTGCCCGGGCCGAGGTCGCCTGCCACCTGGGCCTGTACGTAGACGATGTCGTGGTCGTAGAGGCTGTCGGCCAGCGCGAAGTGGCTGCGATGCTCACCCTCACCCGGCATGACCGCCAGGTAGGGAGAAAGCAGGGCATCCAGGTGCTTGACGCCGCCCAGGCCTATCTCCGGGGTGATCAGGGTGAAGCGGCTGCCGTCCCGGGCCAGGCGGGGGTAGAGACCGGGCACAAGCTGCAGGCTGGCCAGCAGGCGCTTGCCCTCCTGGCGCACCGAGGCCACTTCTCCTATGGGCAGGCCCAGGTGCTTGATGGCGGTGCCCGGCACCACAGTCCTGTCCAGGGGCAGGCTGAGCTGCAGGCGCTGGCCGTCGGACAGGGCCTGCTCCTGGCCCACATAGAGGCGGAAGGTGGCGCCGTCCTTGACCGGTGTTCCGCTCCGGGCGCGCACCGCATTGATGGTACCGGCCTGCAGGCTGGCCAGATCCGGCAGGGTCAAGTCCAGGCCCTTGAGGCTGGCCTGGATCTTAAGCGGCGGCTGCCAGTAGAAGCGCAGGCCGTCATCGATAAGGCCATTGTGGCGTTCGTCCAGGCGCACCAGCAGCTCCGATTCCTCGCCGCCGGGTAGCAGGCGGGCGCTTTCCACCTGGCCGACGTCAAAACCCTGCCAGCGCAGCGGCGTGCCATGGGGCAGGGCGCGGGCGGGCCTGGCCAGCAGTCGCAGCACAGGCCCCGCGGGTGCCACGGGCTCGTCGACATGGAAGCGCTGGCCGTACTTGGCCGGCTCGCCCTGGCCCTGGATCAGCTTCAGGGCGCCCTGCCACCAGTCGGCGATGGGCGCCGAGTCGACCTTGATGCCGCTGAGCTTGGCTTCCAGCTTCAGGGGCGTCTGGGTTTCGATGCGGCTGTCGCGGGTCACCAGCTGCCGGAAGTCGCCGTAGACGAGCAGCTGGCTGACCGGCGTCTGCGCCACCAGCTCGCTGTAGAGCACCTCACCTATGGTGAATCCCTTGTAGTAGAGCGGCACGCCGTCGGCGATGCGCTTGTCGCTGACCAGCTCGATGAGCTGCTCCCTATCGTCCGGGCCCGGCAGGGGCGGGTGCTGGTGCAGCTCGTCGCGGCCTTCGACGCCGGGCAGGATCCGCACGTAGCGGGGGTGGAGCAGGGTCTCCAGGCTGAGATCCTTGAGCTGGCGCTCGGCCACCCAGGCGTAGAAGCGGCTTGGCGCCTTCTGCACGAAGCCGATGGTCACGCCGCTGTCGTTGCTCTTGAGCACTTCGCCCACCAGGCGCTGCTGTTCCACCACAGGGGTGCCCGGCGGCAGGATCTGGCTGGTGCGCAGGTGCAGCTGCTGGCGAAAGCGCTTGTCCTTGCTGAGCACGAAACGCTGGCCATAGTCGGCCTGGGGGGCGTCTTCAGGGGATTCCATGATCAGGCCGCCGGACAGCAGCGGCACCAGGCCGTGGGTCTCGACCTTGATGCCGGACAGGCTGGCCTCGGCCTTGAGCCCGGAGGCGTTGCGGAAACGGCTGCTGCGCTTGACCAGATCCCGGTAGTCCTCGTCGAACACCAGCTTCAGCACCACGGCGCCGGCGGCCTTGTCCAGGTGGAAGGAGTGCACCTGGCCTACCGGCACGTGTCGGTAATAGATGGGCGAGCCGACGCCAAGGGAGCCGAGATCCTCCAGGGCCAGCTCCACCATGAAGGCGCCGTCGGGTACCGGCGCCGCCGGGGCGCTGCGCCTGGCCACGAAATGGCGGCGATCCCGACCCTGGCCGGGCTGCATGGCGATGTAGTTGCCGGAGAACAACGTGTCCAGGCCGGATACGCCGAGCAGGCTGGCCTGGGGCTTGACCAGCCAGAACTGGGTGTCTTCCTTCAGCAGCGGCTCCAGATCGCGCATGGCGTCGATATGGGCGGTGAATTCGTTTTCCTGGGGCGAGAAGCTCAGGTGGCTGACCACCCCGACCTTGAAGCCCTGGTAGCGCAGCTCCGTCTTGCCGGCCACCAGGCCCTCGGCCTGGGGAAAGCGGATGGTGATGCTCAGGCCCCGGTCCAGAAACTGCTGGTAGACCAGGTAGGAGGCCAGCAACAGGGCCAGCACCGGCACCAGCCAGACCAGGGACAGCTTCCTGACCCTGCGTATGTCAGGGGTGGCCAGGTTCTTGACGGCGTTGTCTTTCATTCTTCATCCATAACCAACGGGTATCGAAGCGGCCGGCGGCCAGCATGGTCAGCACCACCACCATGGCAAAGGGGGTGGCGGCGGGGCCGACGCGAAATTCCGAGAGCAGCCCCTGCTGGATCAGGGTCACCATGATGGCCATCACGAAGATGTCCAGCATGGACCAGCGACCGATAAAGGCTACCAGTCTGTAAAGTTTTTGTAGCTGAACGGGCTTGAAGATCCCCTTATCGTGCACCAGCAGGATAAAGGAAAGGATAAGGATCTTGCCCACGGGCACCACTATGGAGGCCACGAAGACGATCACGGCGATGATGGGGTAGCCGGAGCGAACCAGGGAGAGCACGCCGCTGAAGATGGTGTCCGGGGTGGTGGCGCCCCAGGCGGTGAGATAGGAGATGGGCAGCACATTGGCCGGCACCAGCAATATGGTCGAGGCCGCCAGCAGCGCCCAGCACAGCGCCTTGCCCTGGGCCGGCCGGGATTCCAGGCGGTGGTGGCAGCGCCAGCAGCCATGGGCCGTGGGTACGTTCAGGGCATGGCAGCGGGGACAGGCCCGGGAGCCGGCCAGCCCCTGCTGGGCCTGGGGGGCGATACGCTGCCAGAGCACGGCGGGGCGGATCCCCTGGATCAGGCCCGCCATGGCCAGCTGCCCCAGTACCAGGGTGGCCAGGCCCCAGTCGGCCTGCAGCTCGGCCATGCCCACCAGCTTGACCAGGCTGACGCACAGCCCCACCAGCAGCACGTCCAGCATGCACCATTCCCGAAGATGACAGAGTGCCGACAGCGCCTGGCGACGCATGTAGCCGTCCGGGCCGAACAGGGTGTAGAGCAGCAGCAGCGGCAGCAGGGTGGGGGCGGCGGCGCCGGTCAGGAATACCAGGAAGGAGGGCAGCCATTGGCCCTGTTCGGCCAGGCTGAGGATGCCCCCCATCAGGGTGGCGGCATTGGTCTGGCCGGGCAGGCCGAAATGGAGCATGGGCTGGGCCAGCAGCGTCAGGGTACAGAACAGCAACACCCCGGCCAGGGCCACCAGCCAACGCAGCGCCAGGGGGCGCCCTTCGGCCACCGGCGCCTGGCAGCGCGGACACCAGGCCCGATGCCGGGGATCCAGCACGCAGGCTTCCATATGCAGTTGGCAATGGGGGCAAACCAATTGATGGGGCTGCAAAAAGGTGTCCCTTGGCGTCACATGACTGGGATGCTAGCGGGTTGCCTTTGGGACCACAAGTCCAAGGTGGCAGGTTGACGTTAACGTAAAGGGCATTTAGTCTGGGGGCGGTTAAGAGCCTATTGAGGATTTGTTATGTCTCAGGGACGCCGTTTTCGCGAGGCCGTCGCCCGTTCCAAGCCGCTGCAGATCGCCGGCACCATGAATGCCTACTTCGCCCTGATGGCGAAAGAAGTGGGTTTTGAAGCCATCTACCTGTCCGGGGCCGGCGTGGCCAATGCCAGTTTCGGCATGCCCGATCTGGCCGTGACCACCCTCAACGACGTGGTGGAAGACGCCAGGCGCATCACAGGTGCCGTGGATACGCCGCTGCTGGTGGATATCGACACCGGCTGGGGCGGCGCCTTCAACATCGCCCGCACCATCAAGGAAATGGAGCGTGCCGGCGTGGCCGCCGTGCATATGGAAGATCAGGTGGCCCAGAAACGTTGTGGCCACAGGCCCAACAAGGAAATCGTTTCCACCGCCGAGATGCAGGACAGGATCAAGGCCGCCGTGGACGCCCGCCAGGATGAGAATTTCGTGATCATGGCCCGTACCGACGCCCTGGCCGTGGACGGCCTGGAAGCGGCCATCGACCGTGCCGCCGCCTACGTGGAGGCCGGCGCCGACATGATCTTCGCCGAGGCCATGACCGACCTGGGCCATTACGACCGCATCAAGGAAGCCGTCAAGGTGCCGCTGCTGGCCAACATGACCGAATTCGGCCAGACCGAGCTCTACCACAGGGACGAGCTGGCCCAGCACGGTGTCGACATGGTGCTCTATCCGCTCAGCTCCTTCCGCGCCGCCAACGCCGCCGCCCTGAACGTCTTCAAGGCCCTGAAGAACGACGGCCACCAGCGCAACGTGGTCGACACCATGCAGACCCGCGCCGAGCTGTACGACTTCCTCAATTACCACGCCTTCGAGCAGAAGCTCGACGCCCTTTTCGCCAAAGACAAATAAGGACGTGAACCATGGTAGATAAAGCATTGGGTGGCGCCGGCCTGCGTGGCCAGGTCGCCGGACAAACCAGCATCTGTACCGTCGGCACCGCCGGCAACGGCCTGCATTACCGCGGCTACGACATCGAGACCCTGGCCGAGCATGCCTCCTTCGAGGAAGTGGCCTACCTGCTGCTGCGTGGCAAGCTGCCCAACGTCGCCGAACTTGGCGACTACAAGGCCAAGCTCAAGGGCCAGCGCAAGCTGCCGGCCGTGCTCTGCGACGTGCTGGAGAAGATCCCCGCCGACGCCCACCCCATGGACGTGCTCAGGAGCGGCTGCTCCGTGCTGGGCAACCTGGAGCAGGAAGGCGACTTTGCCAACCAGATGGACGTGGCCGACCGCATGCTGGCCGCCTTCCCGGGCATCATCAACTACTGGTACCGCTTCAGCCACGACGGCGTGCGCATTGATACCGACTCCGACTGCGACAGCATCGGCGGCCACTTCCTGGCCCTGCTGCACGGCAAGACCCCGTCGGAGCTGCACGAGAAGGTGATGAACGTGTCCCTCATCCTCTACGCCGAGCATGAGTTCAACGCCTCCACCTTCACCGCCCGGGTCTGCGCCTCCACCCTGTCCGACATGCATTCCTGCGTCACCGGCGCCATCGGCTCCCTGCGTGGCCCCCTGCACGGTGGCGCCAACGAGGCGGCCATGGAGCTGATCGAAAACTGGCAGGACGAGGCCGAGGCCGAGGCCAGCCTCAAGGGCATGCTGGCGCGCAAGGAAAAGATCATGGGCTTCGGCCATGCCGTGTACCGCAGCAAGGATCCCCGCAACGCCGTGATCAAGCAGTGGTCCAAGGAGCTGGCCGGCGAATTCGGCGACGACCGCCTGTACCGGGTCTCGGAAACGGCCGAGCGGGTCATGTGGGAAGAGAAGAAGCTGTTCCCCAACGCCGACTTCTTCCACGCCAGCGCCTACCACTACATGGGCATCCCCACCAAGCTGTTCACCCCCATCTTCGTATGCTCGCGGGTGTCCGGCTGGACCGCCCACATCATGGAGCAGCGCGCCAACAACCGCATCATCCGCCCCTCCGCCGAATACACAGGCCCGGGCGTGACCGAATGGGTGCCGCTGGACAAGCGCTCCTAAAGCAGTAGGGCGGCCCGTGGGGCCGCCTTTGTCGTATCCCGGGTGCAGGCCCTGGCCTTCACCCCCTTCGATGGACTCCGGTGCTATGAATACCGCTTATCGCAAACCCCTGGCCGGCACCCAGCTGGACTACTTCGATACCCAGGCCGCCGTCGACGCCATTGCCCCCGGCGCCTACGCCAAGCTGCCCTATACCTCCAGGGTGCTGGCCGAGAACCTGGTGCGCCGCTGCCCGCCGGACAGGCTGACCGATTCCCTGAAGCAGATCATCGAGCGCAAGCGCGACCTGGACTTCCCCTGGTTCCCGGCCCGGGTGGTCTGCCATGACATCCTCGGCCAGACCGCCCTGGTGGACCTGGCTGGCCTGCGTGACGCCATCGCCGAGCAGGGCGGCGATCCGGCCAAGGTCAATCCGGTGGTGCCGACCCAGCTGATCGTCGACCACAGCCTCGCCGTCGAGCACGGCGGCTTCGACAAGGACGCCTTCGACAAGAACCGCGCCATCGAGGACCGCCGCAACGAGGATCGCTTCCACTTCATCAACTGGTGCAAGACCGCCTTCGAGAACGTGGACGTGATCCCCCCCGGCAATGGCATCATGCACCAGATCAACCTGGAAAAGATGTCGCCGGTGGTCCATGCCCGTGACGGCGTCGCCTTCCCGGATACCCTGGTGGGCACCGACAGCCACACCCCCCACGTGGATGCCCTGGGCGTCATCGCCGTGGGCGTGGGCGGCCTGGAAGCCGAAAGCGTCATGCTGGGTCGCGCCTCCTACATGCGCCTGCCGGACATCGTTGGCGTCGAGCTGACCGGCAAGCCCCAGCCCGGCATCACCGCCACCGACATCGTGCTGGCCATCACCGAGTTCCTGCGTGCCGAGAAGGTGGTCGGCGCCTACCTGGAGTTCTTCGGCGAGGGTGCCGCCGCCCTGACCCTGGGCGACCGCGCCACCATCTCCAACATGACCCCGGAATACGGCGCCACCGCCGCCATGTTCTACATCGACGGCCAGACCATCGACTACCTGCGCCTGACCGGCCGTGACGACGAGCAGATCAGGCTGGTGGAAAACTACGCCAGGACCACCGGCCTCTGGGCCGACAGCCTGGAAGACGCCGAGTACGAGCGGGTGCTGCGCTTCGACCTGTCTTCCGTGGGCCGCAACATCGCCGGCCCTTCCAACCCCCATAAGCGGGTGCCCGTGGCCGAGCTGGCCCAGCGCGGCATCGCCGGCGCCTGGCAGAAGGAAGAGGGCAGGATGCCGGATGGCGCCGTGATCATCGCCGCCATCACCAGCTGCACCAACACCTCCAATCCCAGGAACGTCATCGCCGCCGGCCTGTTGGCCCGTAATGCCAACAACAAGGGCCTGGTGCGCCAGCCTTGGGTGAAGACCTCCCTGGCCCCCGGCTCCAAGGCCGTGCAGCTGTACCTGGAAGAGGCAGACCTGCTGCCGGAGCTGGAGCAACTGGGCTTTGGCATCGTCGGCTTTGCCTGTACCACCTGTAACGGCATGAGCGGCGCCCTGGACCCCAGGATCCAGCAGGAGATCATCGACCGCGACCTCTACGCCACCGCCGTGCTGTCCGGTAACCGCAACTTCGACGGCCGCATCCACCCCTATGCCAAGCAGGCCTTCCTGGCCTCGCCGCCGCTGGTGGTGGCCTATGCCATTGCCGGCACCATCCGTTTCGACATCGAGAAGGATGTGCTGGGCCATGACGCCGACGGCAAGCCGGTGACCCTCAAGGACATCTGGCCGAGCGACGAGGAAATCGACGCCGTCATCAACCGTTGCGTCAAGCCCGAGCAGTTCAAGGCCGTTTACGAGCCCATGTTCGATCTCAAGGTGGACTTCGGCGACAAGGGCAACCCGCTCTACGACTGGCGCCCCATGAGCACCTATATTCGCCGTCCCCCCTATTGGGAAGGCGCCCTGGCCGGCGAACGGTCCCTGAGCGGCATGCGCCCCCTGGCGGTGCTGGGTGACAACATCACCACAGACCACCTGTCGCCCTCCAACGCCATACTGGCGTCCAGCGCCGCCGGCGAGTACCTGGCCAAAATGGGCCTGCCGGAGGAGGACTTCAACTCCTACGCCACCCACCGTGGCGATCACCTGACCGCCCAGCGCGCCACCTTTGCCAACCCCAAACTGTTCAACGAGATGGTGTTGGATGAAAACGGCGAGGTGAAGCAGGGCTCCCTGGCCCGCATCGAACCCGAAGGCCAGGTGACCCGCATGTGGGAAGCCATCGAGACCTACATGGACCGCAAGCAGCCACTGTGCATCATCGCCGGCGCCGACTACGGCCAGGGCTCCAGCCGCGACTGGGCCGCCAAGGGCGTACGCCTGGCCGGGGTCGAGGCCATAGTGGCCGAGGGCTTCGAGCGCATCCACCGCACCAATCTGATCGGCATGGGCGTGCTGCCGCTGCAATTCGAGGCCGGCACCACCCGCAAGACCTTAGGGATAGACGGCACCGAGACCTTCGACGTGGTCGGCGAGCGCACCCCGAGCGCGACCCTGACCCTGGTCATCCGTCGCCAGAATGGCGACACGGCAGAGGTGCCGGTGCTGTGTCGCCTGGATACCGCCGAAGAGGTGACCATCTATGAGGCCGGTGGTGTGTTGCAGCGCTTTGCACAGGATTTCCTGGCGGCGGAAGCGGCGCACTAAAACCGTTTGCAAGCGCCGCCTGCGGGCGGCGCTTTTTGTTAAGGATTGAATCGAATGAGTTCCAAGCCCCAAATCCGTATTCCTGCCACCTGTATGGGGGGCGGCTAGCGGATTGCTGCAGCCAATCACCTTCCCTGGCGATTGGCTGCGGCGCGGCAAAAAAGTGCGACTTTTTTGTCGCTTGCAAGCACGGTGTGCTTGGCGGTAAATCCCTTTACCGCGGATGTGCCGCTCATCGACCTTCTCGTGATCACGGAGTTTGTTATGTTCAAGCCGCAAATTCGTATTCCCGCCACCTATATGCGTGGCGGCACCTCCAAGGGGGTCTTCTTCAAGCTGGACGACCTGCCAGAAGCCGCCCAGGTGCCGGGCGAGGCCCGTGACCGACTATTGCTACGGGTCATTGGCAGCCCGGATCCCTACGGCAAGCAGACCGACGGCATGGGCGGCGCCACCTCCAGCACCTCCAAGACGGTGATCCTGAGCAGGAGCGCGCAACCGGACCATGACGTGGACTACCTGTTCGGCCAGGTGGCCATCGACAGGCCCTTCGTGGACTGGAGCGGCAACTGCGGCAACCTTACCGCCGCCGTGGGCGCCTTCGCCATCAACGCCGGCCTGGTGGATGCCGGGCGCATTCCCGACAACGGCATCTGCACCGTGCGGATCTGGCAGGCAAACATCCACAAGACCATCATCGCCCGGGTGCCCATCACGGGTGGCGAGGTCCAGGAAACCGGCGACTTCGAGCTGGACGGGGTGACCTTCCCGGCCGCCGAGGTGGAAGTCGCCTTCCTGGATCCCGCCGCCGGCGAGGGCGCCCTGTTTCCCACCGGCAAGCTGGTGGATGAGCTGGCGGTACCCGGTGTCGGCACCTTCCGAGCGACCCTGATCAACGCCGGCATCCCCACCATCTTCCTGGACGCCGAGGCCCTGGGCTACAGCGGCGCCGAGCTTCAGGACGACATCAACAACGATGCCGAGGCCCTGGCCAGGTTCGAGCTTATCCGCGCCCATGGCGCCGTCAAGATGGGCCTGATCGGCCATGTGGACGAGGCCGCCGGCCGCCAGCACACCCCCAAGGTGGCCTTCGTGGCGCCGGCCAGGGACTATGTGGCCTCCAGTGGCAAGGCCGTCAAGGCGGGCGACATCGATCTGCTGGTGCGGGCCCTGTCCATGGGCAAGCTGCACCACGCCATGATGGGTACCGCCGCCGTGGCCATAGGCGCCGCCGCGGCTATTCCCGGCACCCTGGTCAACCTGGCCGCCGGTGGCGGTGAGCGCAAGGCGGTGACCTTCGGCCATCCTTCCGGCACCCTCAAGGTGGGCGCCGAGGCCAGCCAGCAGGGCGGTGACTGGACCATCACCCAGGCCAGCATGAGCCGCAGCGCCCGCATCCTGATGGAAGGCTGGGTGCGCATCCCGGGCGACAGCTGCTGACCGGCCGTTGCCCTGACAAAAAGCCGGTCCCTGGACCGGCTTTTTTATGTCCGGCAGCACTGGCAAAGGCCTTAAAAGGGACTTGAATACAGGTAAGTGCGATCTTCCGTGAGGGCCGCCATGGCCAAGTACGATCCCCTGCTGGTCGAGATAGCCGACTATGTCTGCGATGCAGACATCACGTCCGAGCTGGCCCTGGAAACGGCCCGCCATTGCCTGCTGGACAGCCTGGGCTGCGCCATGCTGGCCCTGGGTTACCCTGAATGCGCCCGGCTGCTGGGGCCTTGGGGACCGGGCACAGTGGTACCGCACGGCGCCCGGGTGCCGGGCACCGATTTCGAGCTGGATCCGGTCAAGGCCGCCTTCGACATCGGCTGCTGCATCCGCTGGCTGGACTACAACGACACCTGGCTGGCGGCGGAGTGGGGCCATCCTTCCGACAACCTGGGCGCCATACTGGCGGTGGCGGACTGGCGGTCGCGCCGGGCCGGGGGCAGGGCGCCCCTGACCATGGAGACCGTGCTCCAGGCCATGGTCAAGGCCCATGAGATCCAGGGGGTACTGGCCCTTGGCAACAGCTTCAACAGGGTCGGCCTGGATCACGTGGTATTGGTCAAGCTGGCCAGCACCGCCGTGGCCGCCCAGCTGCTGGGCGGCAGTCGGGAGCTGGTGCTGGCCGCCTTGTCCCAGGCGGTGGTGGATGGCCAGGCCCTGCGCACCTATCGCCATGCCCCCAATACCGGCCCCCGCAAGTCCTGGGCCGCCGGCGACGCCACCAGCCGGGCGGTACGCCTGGCGTTGATCACCCTGGCCGGCGAGCCCGGCTACCCCAGCGCCCTCAGCGCACCCCACTGGGGCTTCCAGGACGTGCTGTTTGGGGGAAAAGACATCACCCTGGCCAGGCCGCTTGGCAGCTACGTGATGGAGAACGTGCTGTTCAAGATCGATTTTCCCGCCGAGTTCCACGGCCAGACCGCCGTAGAATGCGCCCTGGCCCTGCACCCCAAGGTGAAGGACAGGCTGGATGATATCGATCGAATCGAGCTATTTACCCAAGAAAGCGCCATGCGCATCATCGACAAGACGGGACCGCTGAGCAACTTCGCCGACCGGGATCACTGCCTGCAGTACATGGTCGCCGTGGGGCTCATCTTCGGGGAGCTGACGGCGGATCACTACAGCGACGAGACGGCGGCGGACCCCCGTATCGACAGGCTGAGGGGCAAGATGGTGGTCCGGGAGGACAGGGCCTACAGCGCCGATTACCTGGACCCGGACAAGCGCGCCATCGCCAATGCCGTGCAGGTGTTTTTCACCGACGGCAGCGCCACCGACAAGGTGGAGGTGCAGTACCCTATCGGCCACCGCAGGCGCCGCCACGAAGGGCTCCCCAGGCTCAAGGCCAAGGCCCTGGCCAATCTACAAGGCCGCTTCACCGAGGCGAGGGCCGAGGCCCTGCTCGAGCTGATGGGCGACGGCGAGCGGCTGGCGGCCATGGCGGTAGACGATTTCATGGCGTTGTGGCGCCCCTGATGGTCCGTTCAGGCTGGCGACATGCCGCTTGGGCACACTGGCCTTTTGCCCAGACCTCGAGATGCCATGCGTAAACTGCTGCCCTTGCTGGTGATCCTGAGCGGCTGCACCGTGTCGCCACAGGCAGAAAAGCCTCCTTCATCCCAAGTTGAAGGCGCCACGGGCCAGGCGGGCATCCAAGAAACACCCTCGGTCATCGACGCCCTCAATGCCCAGTACCGCCAATGGCGTGGTGTGCGCTATCGCCTTGGTGGCACCGACAGGACCGGCATCGACTGCTCGGCCTTCGTCCAGCGCACCTTCGCCGAGCGGTTTGGCCTGATCCTGCCCAGGCAGACCCGGGAGCAGGTCGGGGCAGGGCAGCCAGTGGCGCGCCGCGCACTGAAAACGGGAGATCTGGTGCTGTTCAAGACCGGCAGGCATAGCAGCCACGTGGGGATCTACCTGGAAGAGGGCCTCTTCCTGCACGCCTCCACCACAGAGGGCGTCACCCTGTCGTCGCTGCACAATCCCTACTGGCATGCCAAGTACTGGACGGCGCGGCGCCTGGCACTGCCTCAGTAACCCTTTGGGCGCCAAAGGTTTTGGGATAAGCTTGGGCCAGTGATCTATGACGGAGACTCCCATGGCCGGCGCCAGCCTGTTAACCCTGCTAGACGATATTGCCACCCTCCTTGACGATGTGGCCGCCATGACCAAGGTGGCGGCCAAGAAGACCGCCGGGGTGCTGGGGGACGATCTGGCCCTCAATGCCGAGCAGGTGTCCGGGGTCCGGGCCGAGCGGGAGCTGCCCGTGGTCTGGGCCGTGGCCAAGGGTTCGTTCAAGAACAAGTTGATCCTGGTGCCGGCCGCCCTGGCCATCAGCGCCCTGTTGCCCTGGCTTATAACGCCGCTGTTGATGCTGGGTGGTGCCTTCCTGTGTTTCGAGGGTTTCGAAAAGCTGGCCCACAAGTTCCTTCACTCCGGCGCCGAGCGGGAAACCGAGCACCAGCTGAAGCTCAAGGCGGTGCAGGATCCCAAGGTGGATCTGGTGGCCTTCGAGAAAAAGAAGATCCGCGGTGCCATCCGCACCGATTTCATCCTCTCGGCGGAGATCATCGTCATCGCCCTGGGCACGGTACAGGACGCCGATTTTGCCGTGCGCGCCGCCGTGGTCAGCGGCATCGCCGTGCTGATCACTGTTGTGGTCTATGGCCTGGTGGCGGGCATCGTCAAGATGGACGACGCCGGCCTGCACCTGCTCAGGGACCGCACCAAGAGCCGCATTGGCGCGGCCAAGCGGGGCCTGGGCCGCGGCCTGTTGGTGCTGGCGCCCAGGCTGATGAAGGCGCTGGCGGTGCTGGGTACGGCGGCCATGTTTCTGGTCGGCGGCGGCATACTGCTGCACGGCCTGCCCTTTGGCCACGAGCTGGTCCACCACCTCGAACAGTGGGCCCAGGGCCTGGCCTTTGGTGGCGCCGCCCTGGCCTGGCTGATGCCGGTACTGGCCAATGGCCTGGGTGGCCTGCTGGCCGGCGCCGTGCTGGTGGCGCTGCATGCCACAGGCTCCGGCCTGTACGGCCGGCTGCGCCACCAGCCCTACTGAGGAAAACTCATGGAGCGCTATTTCGCCTTCCTGCGCGCCATCAATGTGGGCGGCCGTACCGTCACCATGTCGGCGCTCAGGGGCCACCTCCAGGCCCTGGGCCTGGAAAAGGTGCAGACCTTTATCGCCAGCGGTAATGTGATATTCGAAACCGAGTGCCAGGACCAGGCCGCTCTGGAGGCGCGTATCGAGGCGCACCTGGCCCAGGTGCTGGGCTTCGAGGTGGCCACCTTCGTGGTCACAGGACCCGAACTGAGGGCCATCATCGAGCATCCGGCCTTTAGTGAAGAGGAAATGGACGCCGCCCAGGCCTATAACATCGCCTTGATGAAGGCGCCACTGTCCACTGAAGCCTTCGCCCGGCTCAAGGCCCTGGAAAACGAACAGGACGGCTTCGCCAGCCAGGGCCGGGCCTTCTATTGGCTGTGCCGCAGCAAGCAGAGCCAGTCCGGCTTCGACAACAGGCGTTTCGAAAGGGTGGCCAGGGTGCAGGGCACCTTCAGGAGCATCAGCAGCCTGAAGCGGCTGGCCAAGAAATACGAGCTACAGGATGACCATTAGGACCATATCGCTTTGGCGTAGCCCGCTTGGTTCAGGAGAGAGGAAAGGCGCCCGAAGGCGCCTTTTTTACTGCCGGTGCCCATCCTGGGCCAGGGGGGCCCGCATGGGTTCGGCGATGAGCGTCTCTCTACCATAGAGGACGAAGTCGTAGCAGGTAAGGCCATTGCAGCGCTCACAGTACCCGATGGCATTCAGCAGGCACTTTTCACCTGTCACCGGGGTTAGCTGACCCCGCAGGTTCTCCTTGTTGATGTATTGTTGGCATCCGCTGCACTGGGCGTTGAAGCCGTTGAATTCCAGTCCGTTGGCAAAGGTAAAAGGCAATTGCAGAAACAGGGGGGGAGTGTTTGACCATTCGACCTGCTCTGGACTGATTGTCATGGCGAGTCTCCAGACTGCGAAGCTCACCACCAGTATAGAGGGGCCCGGTCCACTGCCTTGTGACCGGGCTCCCAACTGGCTCAGTGCCTGGCCTGGCCTTTGCCCTTGGCGGGGGCCTCCGTCTTGGGCTGGATCACCGCCATCTCTTCCTGGAACAGCCGGTTCATGATCTTGTCCAGCAGATAGAGCCGGTCGGAGGACATCAGCGAGGTGGCCAGGTAGACGGTGGTGGGGCGGATGGACTGGTGGCAGCTGAGCGCCGACCAGACCTGCTGCAGCCAAAGCTGCCTGGGCTGGGTGGGCGGCGTGGGAAAGGCATCCACCAGGGTAGCGGCGGTCAGCGCCTCGCAGAGCTTTTCCTCGAAATGGCCCAGCCGTTCCTCGCCCTCCTGGATGCGGCTGCGCATCACCGCCTCGGCCCTTTGCAGGGCATCGGCGGCGGCGGCGCTGCAGGCCCGGCGAATGGCGGCGCGGGTACGGCGACCGTCATCGTCCTGGGCCACGTCGCCGGCCTTGAGCACCTGGCCGCGCAGGGCAGACATTTCGCCTCCTTCCGGCAGGCGCAGCTGGCTCATCAGTTCCTGGGCATCCTCCAGCCACTTGAGGGCCCGGACCGAAAAGCCGTAATCCCCTTGCTGGTAGGCGTCGATGAGCGGTTTCATGGTGGCCAGGAAATCCCGCAGCTTCTCCACTTGGATAAATAGCACCATGGCTTTACTCCGGCAGCAGTTTCCAGCTGGTACCGCCCTGTTCGTCGCTTTCGGTGGACCATTCCAGGCCTTCCTCGGTCAGCACCAGGCGCAGGCGGGTCACGGAATTGGGGCTGGCGGCATTCTTGATGGATTCGGTATCCACCCGGACGGTGAAGCTGGCGGGCTGGGTCGGCACCCGTACGGCCACGTCTTCGGCCTGGGCGCGCACGTCCTTGACCAGCAGCTTGATGAAATCGCTGCCCAGCACGTCGCTGGTGACCTTCTCGCGAATATTGTCGGCGAACAGGCCTTCGGCGACCTGGTGTACGGCTTCCTGGATCAGATCGCTGAGCAGCTCCTCGGTGCTGTCGCCGACTTCGTCGATGATGACGATGTCCGAGACCGGCTCATGGGTCGCCGACTTTTCCAGCATCCGCTTCATCAGCTGCAGGCGCGAGTACTGCATCTTCTGGAAGAAATCCAGGCGGTCCGGCAGGCCGTCCAGCAGGCTCTTGGCCAGGGCCATCTGCTCTTCGTTGAACTCCTTGTGGCGCTGCTGCATGAGGTCGTCGAACTGCTGCAGGGATTTCTCCAGGGCGTCACGGGTACATTGGGCGATATAGGCCGGATCATTGGCTTCGGCGGGCTTGGCGGGGACCACGTCATCAAAGAGCACCGGTAGATCCAGGGCTATCTTGTTGATGCGCAGCCGCGGCACCGTCAGGCCGTTGAGGTATTCGTGGCGGCGGTAGAAACGGGCGATGCGCATCACCTCGGCATCGGCCACCCGCCTGGCATGGGCGACCCCGGAAACCAGGGCGCCGAGGATGTCGTTCAGTTGGGCTTTGTTGTCTTCTGCCACTTTCGCGTCCTTGGCTCAATCATGGAAAAAGGCCGCCATGGCATGCCATGGCGGCTTGGGTCTGTTACGGCATTAGACTTTCTTACACTCGAAGTCGTCGCTGACATTGATGTCGTCGTTGGGGTCGGCCTTGAGGGTGATCTGCTTCTTGGCTTCGTCCACGGCGCTGATCTCGCCAACGTCGGTACCGTTGATGAACAGGTGCCAATCGACCTTGATGCCACTGACGTTGCTCAGGGTAACCACCTTCTTGTCGGTAGCGGCGTCATAGACGGTGACAACACCGGAGACGGACAGCACCGAGCCGCCTTTCTCCTCTATGGTGTTTTCCAGTATGGTCAGCAGGCGTTCGGTGCCGGCCGGGGTGTCGGCATTGCGGGCCTGGACCTTGACCTTCATGTCGAAGGTGCGCTCTTCCTTCTCGGTGGTGGAGCGCTGCCGCTGATAGGAGGTCTTGGACTTGATGGAGGCCTTGGCAAACCACCAGCTACCACCGGCGCTGGCATCTACCTGCTGGGTGAAGTTGCTGGACATGTTGCTTTCTTTGGTGGAAGTGATCTTGGCGTTGAATTCGATCTCGGCACTGTCCACCGTGATGTAGGGAATGGGCAGCATGGTCAGGAAAGGCACGGTCAGGGTGAATTCCTGGTCCCGGCCCTGGTCGTCCTTGCGGTTATAGGAAAAGTCCACGTTGACGATCTTGCCGTCCTTGTCGAAACCGACCTCCTTGATGAAGTTGGCGGTGGTGATGGCGGACTTGGCCTGGGATTCGACCACGGCGTTGAGCGGTCCCCCGATCAGGTTGCCAAAATCCAGACTTGCCAGTTCGCGTCCTTCGACAGCCATAACAATCTCCTTGGTGTTTCAAAGCCACACAATGCGACTGCCATCTGCCGGGTGTGGCGGATAAATGCCGAGCAGGGAAGGGGAAAGGTGGGTCGCTTCCATGCCGGCCGCAGGGCCCCAAAACGGGGTTAGGGTCCAGCCCGGCCCCAGCAGGTCGGGGCACATTCCTGGCTGGACTTTAAAAGTAGCAGCGCTTTTTGACCGCGCCATCACCCGAAAGGGTTGCTTGGCCAAGGCGTGTCAAGCTGATGCTATACAACTGAATATAAAGGATATTTTCATGTCTCTTCGGGCCGTTAAATATTGATGACAGCCCCTTCACAGGGCATCTTCATGGTGGTACTGTACGAATGAACAGTGTATTTGAGGAGAAACCATGGCCGTTGTCATTCAGTACGTGGTGGTACGAGAGGGCGTAGAAAAGATGACCTTTACATCCAAGAAAGAAGCCGATGCCTATGACAAGCTGCTGGACACCGCCGATGCGCTGGCGGCCCTGCTGGAAAAGTCACCGGTTGAACTGGATGACAAGGCCGTCGAGGAACTAAGTTTCTACCTGGCGTCTAACAAGGACCAGTTGCTGGAAGCCATCAAGGGCGCTAAGCCGGCTCCGGCAGCCAAGAAGAAGACGGAGAAAAAGGAGACCTCATGAAGACCATGACCCTGGCCCTGGTGGCCTTGCTCGGTAGCCCCTTGGCCCTGGCCGCGGACCGTTACGTGTCGGTACAGGGGGAGGCCGTTCGTGCGGTGGCGCCGGATCAGGTGCTGGTGCAGGTGAGCTTCAGCGCCGAAGGGGCCGATGCCCAGGTGCTGCTGGAGCAGGTTGAGAGCCAGGCCAGGCCCTTCCTGACCGAGTTGAAGGGCCTGGGCATTGCCGAGCGGCATATCCAGGGGCACCGCTTCGAGGTTTACCCCCGTTACGAGAAGGGCAAGACCATAGGCCTGCGTGCCCAGCAGCGTTACAGCGTCACCGTCGAGGGCTTCGAACGTTATCCCAAGGTGCTCAAGGCCGCCGTGGCTGCCGGTGCCAGCCATGTGGGCCAGGGCCAGCTGCAGTATTCCAAGAAGGACGAGCTCTACCTGGAGCTGCTGGCACAAGCCCTGGTCAACGCCAGGGCCAAGGCAAAGCTGCTGGCCAAGGCCGGCGATGCCAGCCTGGGCAAGGTGCTCAGTGTCGATGAACAGGGCGGCTTCCAGCCTCCCGTCATGTACATGCGTGCCGCCGCCATGGAGGCCAAGGGCAGCGGGCCGGTCCAGACCGCCGGCGAAATAGAGGTCAAGGCCAGCGTCTCGGCCCGTTTCGAGCTGGACTAATGGGCGCCGTATAGGGCCTGGTAGATCCCGTCCCGGGCCAGCAGCTCGTCGTGCCGGCCCGATTCCACCACTTTCCCGTCATCCAGCACATAGACCAGATCCGCCTGGCGCACGGCGCTGTGGCGGTGCGCCACGATCAGGGTGGTGCGTCCTTTCAGGAAGTTGCCCAGCGCCTGGTGCAGGGCCGCTTCCGTTTCGCTGTCCAGGGCCGAGGTGGCCTCGTCGAGGATCACCAGAGCCGGATCCTTGAGCACCAGTCGGGCGATGGCCAGACGCTGGCGTTGGCCGCCACTGAGGCGTACCCCGCGACTGCCCACCTGGGTATCCAGGCCTTCCGGCAAGCCCCTTACGAAATCGTCCAGCTGTGCCACCGCCAGCGCCTGCCAGAGTTCGCCGTCCTGGCTGTTGCGGCCCAGGCAGAGGTTGTTGCGTACCGAATCGTTGAACAGCACCGGGTGCTGCAACACTGTGCCTACCTGGCTGCGTACCTGGGCCAGGCCGATATCCTCAATGGGCTCGCCGTTGAGGCGGATCTGCCCGGACAAGGGGCGATAGAGGCCCAGCAGCAACTGGATCAGGGTCGACTTGCCACCGCCGGAGGTTCCCACCAGGGCCACCTTGGCCCCGGCCGGCACCTCCAGGTTCACCCCCTGCAGCACCGGCCGGTCCGGCTCATAGGCAAAATGCACCTCCTCGAAGGACAAGGTCACGGGCTGGCGCAAGGGTGTGGCCTTGCCGCTGTCCGTTTCGACGGGCAGCGCCTGGAGGCGGGCCAGCCTGTCCAGGGCGGCGCTGGCCCCGTAATAGCTGTATTGCATGCCGAGCAGCTCCTGGACCGGGCCCATCATGAACCACAGGTAGCCGAACACCGCGAAGATCTCACCGACGCTTAGGTCGCTCAGCAGCACCATCAGCATGGCAATGGCCCGGAAGACCTCGAAACCGGACAGGAAGATCAGGAAGGAAAAGCGCCCGGCCGCCTCGGACTTCCAGCTGAACTCCTGGGCCCGCTGGCGCAGGTGGTCGGCGCTGCCCAGCAGGCGGTCGCGGAAGAAGTCCATGCGCCCCGAACTGCGTACCTCCTGCATGGCGTCCAGGGTCTCGGTGGCCTGGCCCTGGAAACGTTCGAAAGCCTGGTTTTCCATGCCCTTGAGCACCTTGACCTTCCTGCCGATCCGCCTCGACAGCCAGATGATGAAGGGGTTGAGCACCAGGATCATCAGCCCCAGCTGCCAGTCGATCAGCAGCAGCACCACGGCGGTGCCAATGATGGTCAACAGGCCAATCAGGAACTTGCCCAGGCTCTCGCCGATGAAACGGTCGATGGTTTCCAGATCGGTGATCAGGTGGGAGCCGATGCTGCCGGCGCCGCGGGACTCGAAGGCCCTGATCTCCATCCGCGCCAGGTGTTCGATAAGGCTTTTCCTGAGCCTGAAGGTGATGGCCTTGCCGATCAGGGTGAATTGCCTGGATTGCCAGATGTTGAGCAGCACGCTGCTGATCCGAAGCAGCAGTACCAGCACTAGGGTGGCCAGGATATAGGCCGTGGGCTGCTGCCAACCCTGGGGCAATACCTGGTTCCAGAGGCGGATGCCGGTGCCCGGCTGATTGAGCAGCACCTCGTCCACCAGCAGCGGCATCATCAGCGGCAGGGGCACGGCTGCCGCGGTGGCGAACAGGGCTATCACATGGGCCTTGACCAGCCTGGTGCGGTAGGGATGGGCCAGGGCGAGGATTTGCGACCAACGGAAGGGATTTGCCCCTGCTTGGGTGGACACTACGGCTTTCCTTACGTTATATCCTGTCATTCGATTGTAGGGCCGATAAGGCAAATGAGAATACCCATGACCGACAAGCAAGGCTTCTATGCCGAAATGACCCAGATGATGACCGGCCTGATCAGCGGCGAGCCCAACCTGATCGCCAACCTGGCCAATGTCAGCGCGCTGCTCAACGAGCACCTGGATGACATCAACTGGGTGGGCTTCTACCTGCTGGAGGGCGATACCCTGGTGCTGGGTCCCTTCCAGGGCAAGGCGGCCTGTGTGCGCATTCCTGTAGGCAAGGGGGTGTGTGGTACGGCCGTGTCCGAGGCTCGTACCCAAAGGGTCCAGGATGTCCACGCCTTCCCCGGCCATATCGCCTGTGACGCCGCCTCCAACGCCGAAATAGTGGTACCGCTGGTGGTCAATGGCGCCATTATCGGGGTCCTCGATATCGACTCCCCCAGCCAGGGCCGATTCGACCAGGGCGATGAAGACGGCCTGAATGAATTGGTGGCCGCGTTGGGCGCGGCGCTCGCTAAGGATGGTAATTAAGGGCGACGCACCTATAATAGCGGCTCTGCCGGTGCCCTTATGACGGTGCCGGTAGCGAATGCAGGCAAGGATTTTTCATGGAACAAACTGACAAGCTTCCCAATACCAAAGCGGTCATCGCCTTTCTGGCCGAGCGCTTTCCCCAATGCTTTACCCTCGAAGGTGAGGCAAAACCCCTGAAAATCGGCATCTTCCAGGAACTGGCCGAGCGCCTGGCGGAAGAGAGCTGTGTTTCCAAGACCCAGTTGCGGGTGGCCCTGCGCCACTACACCAACTCCTGGCGCTACCTGCGCTCGGTGAAGCTGGGCGTGAGCCGCGTCGACCTGGACGGCAACGACGCCGGCGTGATCGAAGAAGAGCATGCCAAGCATGCCCTTGAAGCCCTGCACGAAAGCATGCGCAAGGCCGGCATCGATCCCGACAAGAAAAGTTACAAAAAACCGCCAGCCAAGCCTGGCCGTAAACCAAACAGCGACACTAGGGTCAAAGGAAAGGTAAACCGTCCCAAGCCCCAGCCTGTCGATGCCGGCGCGCTGAAGGTAGGGGATGCCGTTCGTGTCGCGGGTGGCAAGAGGCCGTTGCCCGGAACTGTGGTTGCCATTGACAAGGATTCGGTGCAGGTTCAGCTTGTGACTGGCATGGTCATGCATGTCAAAGGCGAGCATCTGCTGGCAGCCAAGGGAGAATAAGTATGCAGAAGGTGATTCGGATTGGGGCGCTGTGCGCCGCTGTGGTTTCCGCGATGGCGCTGGCCGTTGAGCCGGTGGTACCGCTGTCGGAGCTGCCCAAGTTGGCGCCCGAGGCCCAGCACGTGACAGCCACCAAGAGGGTCACCGCTCTGCTGCGTCGTTCCCACTATCGGCAGTTCGCCATGGACGACAAGCTGTCGTCCCAGATCTTCGACCGCTACATCCAGAACCTGGACTACAACCGCAGCATCTTCCTGGCTGCCGACATCCAGGGCTTCGAGCGCTATCGCGATCAGCTGGACAACGCGCTGGTCAAGGGCGACATGGCCTTTGCCTATGACATCTACCAGCTGGCCCTGAAACGCCGCTACGAGCGCTTCAGCTACGCGCTGTCCCTGCTGGACCAGCCCATGGATTTCAGCAAGGACGAAAAGTACGAGTACGATCGCAAGGAGGCCCCCTGGGCCACCAGCGTCGAGGAGCTGAACCGCATCTGGCGTGCCAGGGTCAAGTACGACGCCCTGAGCCTGAAGATGGCCGGCAAGGACTGGCCGCAGATCCAGGAAACCCTGGGCAAGCGCTACAACAACGCCATCAAGCGGCTGGCCCAGTCCCAGAGCGAAGACGTCTACCAGCTGGCCATGAACGCCTTCGCCCATACGGTGGAGCCCCATACCAGTTACCTGTCGCCCCGCAACGCCGATCGCTTCCAGATGGAAATGAACCTGGAGCTGGAAGGCATAGGTGCCGTGCTGCAGTCCGTTGATGATTACACCGTCATCGCCTCCCTGGTGCCCGGCGGTCCGGCCGACAAGTCCGGCGCGCTGGCGGTGGACGACAAGATCACCGCCGTGGCCCAGGAAGACGGCAAGTTTGTCGACATCGTCGGCATGCGCCTGGATGACGTGGTGGATCTCATCAAGGGGCCCAAGGGGTCCAAGGTTCGCCTGGAGGTCCTGCCCGGCGGCTCCGTGTCCGCACAGCCCAAGGTGGTGACCCTGGAGCGTGACAAGATCCGCCTGGAAGACAGGGCCGCCAAGTCCGAAGTCTACGAGGTGCCCTATGGCGCCTACCAGGGCCAACAGGTGGGGGTGATCAGCATTCCCAGCTTCTACGTGGGCCTGAGCGAAGACGTCAAGAAGGAGCTGGCCAAGCTGGAAGAGCAGGGCGTGGCCGGCATCATCGTCGACCTGCGTGGTAACGGCGGCGGCGCCCTCAGCGAAGCCTCCGCCCTGTCCGGCCTGTTCATCAACGAAGGCCCTGTGGTGCAGGTACGCAACGCCAGCGGCCGCATTGCCGTCAATGGCGACAGTGACGGCGTCACCTACTACGAGGGGCCCCTCACCATACTGGTGGATAGGTACAGTGCCTCCGCCTCCGAGATCTTCGCCGCCGCCATGCAGGACTACGGCCGTGGCCTTATCGTCGGCGAGAACTCCTTTGGCAAGGGCACGGTGCAGCAGCATCGCGGCCTGGGCCGCCTCTACGATCTGTTCGAGAAACCCCTGGGCCACGTGCAGTACACCATCGCCAAGTTCTATCGCATCGATGGCGGCAGCACCCAGCACAAGGGGGTGATCCCCGATATCCTGCTGCCGTCGGAGGTGGCGCCGGAGGAAGTGGGCGAGAGCACCGAGAAGAACGCGTTGCCCTGGGATCATATCGACCGGGCCGAGTACCAGGATCTGGCCATGGTTGGCCACCTGGCCGAATTGCGCCAGCGCCATGATCAACGCATCAAGCAGGATCCCGAGTTCGCCTACGTGTTCGAAGACATTGCCGAGTACCAGGCCAGGAAGGAAGACAAGTCCGTTTCCCTCAACCAGAAGAGCCGGGAGCTGGAACGTGAACAGGATGATAACAAGCGCCTGGAAAGGCTCAATGCCCGCCTGCAGCGCCAGGGGCTGGAGCCGGTGAAATCCCTGGACGAAGCGCCCAAGGATTTCCAGGAACCGGATGTCTATCTTGCTGAAACGGCAAGGATAACGCTCGACTATATCCAACTCGGCCAGTTGGCCAAGAAGTAGGACCAAAGCTCCCCAAGGGGAGCTTTTTTCATGCCCGGACCTCTGTTAGCCTGTAACAGTTCAATAACAATAAAGGACGGGTTATGCAGTCGGATAAACAACACTCAGCCGGTGCCCGCTGGTCAAGCCGCTTTGCCTATGTGCTGGCGGCCACGGGCGCTGCCGTCGGCCTGGGCAACATCTGGAAGTTTCCCTACATCATGGGCGAGAACGGGGGCGGTGCCTTCGTGCTGGTCTACCTGCTTTGCATCCTCTTCATCGGTATCCCGGTGATGATGGCCGAGGTGGTCATCGGCAAGTTCGGCCGCGCCACGCCCGGCAAGGCCTCCGCCGAGCTGGCCAAGGCGTCCGGCAAGGCGCCGACCTGGAGCCTGGTGGGCTGGATGGGGGTCTGTGCCGGCTACCTGATCCTGTCCTTCTACGTGGTCATCGCCGGCTGGGCCCTGGCCTATATCTTCAAGGCCGGGGCAGGGGACTTCACCGGCGCCAGCCCCAAGCATATCGGCAGCCTGTTCGGTAACCTCACCGGCGATGCCTGGGAAATGCTGGGCTGGACCACGGCCATGGTGCTGCTGACCGTCGGCGTCATCGGCAAGGGCGTCAAGGCCGGCCTGGAAAGGGCGGTGTCGAGCATGATGCCGCTGATGTTCATCCTGTTGCTGATCCTGGCCGGCTATGCCGGCACCAAGGGCGATTTCGCCGCCGCCTTCCACTTCATGTTCGATCCGGATTTCTCCAAGCTCACCATCAACGGCGTGGTGGTGGCCCTGGGCCATGCCTTCTTCACCCTGAGCCTGGCGTCGGGGATCATGATCATGTACGGCGCCTACCTGCCGGAAGGCACCTCCATCACCAAGACCTCGCTGTGGATCGCCTTTGCCGATACCCTGGTGGCACTGATGGCGGGCCTGGCCATCTATCCCATCGTCTTCGCCAACGGTCTGGAGCCCGGCGCCGGTCCTGGACTGATATTCCAGACCCTGCCCATCGCCTTCGGCCAGATGCCCGGCGGCCAGCTGTTCGGCACCCTGTTCTTCGTGATGCTGGTGTTTGCGGCCTTTACCTCGGCCCTGGCCCTGATCGAGTCGTCCGTGGCCTGGCTGGTGGAAAGGCGCAGTTTCAGCCGCTGGCAGGCGGCCCTGACCGCCGGTTTCGGGATCTGGCTGTTGAGCCTGGGCTCCATCGCCTCCTTCGCCGGCTTGGAGTTCGCCCAGTTCGATCTGCCCATAGGCAAGAACTTCTTCGAGGCCCTGGATTACCTGACCGCCAACGTGGCGCTGCCCCTGGGCGGCCTGTTCATCGCCATTTTCGTGAGCTGGATCGCGAAACAGCAAGTCGTCAAGGGCGTGCTGGGGGAAGGGAAAGTCTTCGCCGTTTGGCAATTTACCCTGCGTTTCATCGCACCGGTGGCCATTTTGCTAGTATTTCTGCAGCTGATCGGGGTGATCTCCCTGTAGTTGCGGCCCTTGTCCCTCGCTGGGTATAGTGCCAAAGCAACCACATGAGGCCGCTCCTCGGAGCGGCCTTTTCGTATTAAAAAAAGAGAGTCTTTTATGACCCAGAAGATTAAGTCAGCATCCCTTGTGGATGCGCTGATCCCAGTGTTGATGCTGATCGGCCTGCTGGCCGCAGCTGTGACCCTCTATGGCGACAACTCATCCTATGGCCCCAACCAGATCGCCTTGCTCCTCTCTGCCGGCGTGGCCGCTATCATCGCCTTGAAAAACGGTTACAAATGGCAAGTCATCGAGAAAGGTATCGTCAAGGGGATCTCCATCTCCCTGGGCGCCGTGTTGATCCTGCTGGCCGTGGGCTCCCTGATCGGTACCTGGCTGCTGGCCGGCACGGTGCCGACCCTCATCTATTTCGGCCTCAAGGTGTTGAGTCCCAGCATCTTCTACGCCGCCAGCTGCCTGATCTGCGCCATAGTGGCGCTCAGCATCGGCTCCAGCTGGACGGTGGCCGCCACCATAGGTGTGGCGCTGATCGGCGTGGCCAACGGCCTGGACATGTCGCTGCCCATCACCGCCGGTGCCGTGGTTTCAGGTGCCTATTTCGGTGACAAGATGTCGCCCCTGTCCGAAACCACCAACCTGGCCCCGGCCGTGGCCGGCAGCGAGCTGTTCGAGCACATCCGCCACATGATGTGGACCACTGTGCCGTCCATCGTGCTGGCCCTGATCATCTTCCTGCTGCTGGGCATCAATGCCGGTGGTGAGGTCTCTTCCGACCGCATCAGCGCCATCCAGCAAGGCCTGCAGGCCCAGTTCGACATTTCCCTGCTGCACCTGGTGCCCCTGGTGGTGCTGCTGACCCTGGCCCTCAAGCGCATGCCGGCCTTCCCGGCGGTCTTCATCGGCGCCCTGGTCGGCGGTGTCTGGGCCATGATTTTCCAGCCCGACATGGTGCTGCTCCAGGCCGGCGGCGAGCAGGGCGGCCTGGTCACCTCCCTGAAGGTGATCTGGCAGACCCTGTTCGACGGCGTGTCCGTGGAAACCGGCAATGCCGATCTGGACAAGCTGCTCTCCGGCGGCGGCATGTCGTCCATGCTCAACACCGTCTGGCTGATCATGTGCGCCATGACCTTTGGCGCCGTCATGGAACACACCGGCCTGCTGCACCGCCTCATCGAAGGCCTGCTGGCCGGCGCCAAGAGCACCGGCTCGCTGATCGCCACCACCCTGGGCACCTGTTTCGGCACCAATGTGCTCACCGCCGATCAGTACATCTCCATCGTCATGCCGGGCCGCATGTTCAAGGAGGCCTACGAGGAGCGTGGCCTGGCCCCGGTCAACCTGTCCCGGGCCCTGGAAGACGGCGGTACCATCACCTCGCCGCTCATTCCCTGGAACACCTGTGGCGCCTACATGCACTCGGTGCTGATGGTTTCGCCCCTGGACTATTTCGTGTACGCTTTCTTCAATCTGATCAACCCGTTGTTGGCCCTGGTCTACGGTTTCCTTGGCATCAAGGTGCTCAAGCTGACACCGCCCCAACAACAGCAGTAACATTATCTAAGAGCCCGGCAGCGCCGGGCTTTTTACTGGAGGTTCCATGGCAAACAAACCCGTTAAGCGCCTTGCCGATTATCAGGCCCCGGATTTCCTGATCGACAGCGTCGAACTCTGTTTCGAGCTGGACGACCACCAGACCACCGTCAGGGCGGTGTCGCAGATCCGCCGCAACGGCAGCCACCGACGGCCGCTGGTGCTGGACGGGGAGGGCATGGTGCTCAAGGGCGTGGCCCTGAACGGCGAAGCCGTCAGCGACTACCGGCTCGACGACACCAGCCTGGGCATTGCCACCGAGCTGGATGTCTTCACCCTGACCGTGGAGACCCAGCTGGATCCGGCCGCCAACACCCTGCTGGAAGGCCTCTACAAGTCCGGCGGCGCCTTCTGCACCCAGTGCGAGGCCGAGGGCTTTCGCCGCATTACCTATTTCCTGGACAGGCCGGACGTGATGGCGGTCTACACCACCAAGGTGATCGCCGACAAGGCCTGCTATCCGCAGCTGCTGGCCAACGGCAACGCCATCGAGCGGGGCGAGCTGGACGACGGCCGCCATTTCGTCACCTGGCAGGATCCCCATCCCAAGCCCTGTTACCTCTTTGCCCTGGTGGCCGGCGACTTCGATTTGCTCAAGGACGACTACACCACCGCCTCCGGCCGCCAGGTGGCCCTGGAGATCTACGTGGACAAGGGCAGGGCGGCCCAGGCCAGCCATGCCATGACCAGCCTCAAGGCCGCCATGAAGTGGGACGAGGAAAACTACGGCCGCGAATACGATCTCGACATCTACATGATCGTGGCGGTGGATTTCTTCAACATGGGTGCCATGGAGAACAAGGGCCTCAACATCTTCAACGCCAAGTACGTGCTGGCCGATGACGACACCGCCACCGACCAGGACTACGACAACATCGCCGCCATCATCGCCCACGAGTACTTCCACAACTGGACCGGCAACCGCGTCACCTGCCGGGACTGGTTCCAGCTCAGCCTCAAGGAAGGTCTGACCGTGTTCCGGGACCAGCAGTTCAGCGCCGACTGGACCCGCTCCGAGGTGGGCCGCATCAAGGAGGCCAGGGTGATCCGCACCCAGCAGTTCGCCGAGGACGCCGGCCCCATGGCCCACCCCATCCGCCCCGAGGCGGTGGAGGAGATGAACAACTTCTATACGGTCACCGTCTACAACAAGGGCGCCGAGGTGATCCGCATGCTGCATCAGCTGCTGGGCAAGGACGGCTTCAGGAAGGGCAGCGATCTGTATTTTGAGCGTCATGACGGCCAGGCGGTCACCTGCGACGACTTCGTGACCGCCATGGCAGACGCCAACGGCCGGGATCTCAGCCAGTTCCGACTCTGGTACAGCCAATCCGGTACCCCCGAGCTGACCCTCACCGAGCACTGGCAGGATGGCCGGTACCGGCTGACCGTGGCCCAGCACACCAGGCCGACCGCCGATCAGGCCGACAAGGTGCCCCTGCAGCTGCCGCTCAGCATCGAGCTCATCGGCGATGCCGGCAACCAGGAGCTGACCCTGGACATCACCCGGGCCGAGCAGAGCTTTGAGCTGGGACGTTTCGAGCGCAAGCCGCTGCTGGCGCCGCTGTGCGGCTTCAGCGCCCCGGTGCGGCTGCATTTCGAGCAGGGCGATGGCGAGCTGGCCGATTTGATGCGCCAGGCCAGCGACACCTTCGTGCGCTTCGATGCCGCCCAGCGCCTGGTCGAGCGCATCGTTCTGGCCCGGCTCAAGGGCGAGGACCACAGCCGGGCCATGGGCCTGTGGCTGCATGCCCTCAAGACCCTCTGTGACGACATCAGCCTGGATCCGGCCCTCTTGGCCGAACTGCTGACGGTACCGGCCCTGCCGACCCTGATGAACCTGAGCGACGACATCGATCTCGATGGCCTGATAGCGGCCAGGACCATGCTGCACGGCGCCCTTTTCGAGGCCATGGAAAGCGATCTGGTCCGTCTCTACGAACGCGCCAAGGGCCGGGACAATGCCGGCAGCCGCGCCCTGGCCAATGCCGCCCTGGTGATCCTGGCCAAGGGCGGGGAAGGGCACCTGGCGGTGCACCAATACCAGCATGACGACGGCATGACCCTGCGCCAGGGAGCCCTGAACGCGGCCGTGGCCGGCGACATCCCGGAGCTGGATGCGCTGCTGGCCGACTTCGAGGCCCGTTTTGGCGACAACCCCCAGGTCATGGACAAGTGGCTGATGGCCCAGGCCCAGCGGGCCGACGCCCTGGAGCGGCTGCCGGCCCTGACCGAGCATCCGGCCTTCGACTGGCAAAACCCCAACCGTACCCGGGCCCTGATCGGCACCTTCGTGGCCCTGAATCCCCAGTGCCACAGCCAGGCCGGCTATGACTACCTGGCCCAGGTGCTGCCCAAGCTCGATGCCATCAACGGCCAGGCCACGGCCCGCATCGTCACGCCGCTGCTGCAATGGCGCCGTTTCGACGAGGCGCGCCGCTTGGGCCTGGAAGCGCTGCTGAAGGGGCTGGGGAGCCGGCCCGGGCTCTCTGCCGATCTGGCCGAGCTGATTGGCAAGGCCCTGGCCTGACGTCAAAGGGGCCGCGGTGGCGGCCCCCCTTTGTGATGCCAAAGCACCATTTCACCCTCAACCTCAGCGCCCAGCAGGTGCTGGAGCTCTACCGCTACCCGGACTATCGCCTGCTGGTACGCACCCAGGCCAACCGGCGCCTCTCCATTCCCTTTCGCCACTTCCGGCCCCTGGTCACCCAGGCCGGCCTGAGCGGCCGCTTTGAGGCGGTCATCGATGGCAGCCGACTGATCGAGCTCAGGCGCGTTTAGCATTCCTTCACTTTGGTTACAGATTGTTGTCGGAGGTGTGACCTGTTATGCTGCTTGAGCAGCACCGCAGTTCGTGCACAAAAAAGCATCAAAACCCCATGTTTTCAGCGCCTTGAGGTCAGCTACCGGCTTGCGGTCTGACCACTAATGTTGTAAACATGTTTGGAAATGGGCGCCATAAGCCCTGATAACAACAACTGCTCATGCTTACCTGCAGGGACAGGGGGAGAATTTCATGAATAATAGGCCTCGTCATTTCGCCAGGCATCCGCTGGCGAAAGGGGTAGCGGCAGCCATGCTGGCCTTGATTGCCCAGCCAAGCTACGCCGTCAACTTTACCTTGGGTGATGAAGATCAGGTTGAAGTCAGCTTTGACTCCACCTTCTCCTTGGGCGCCAGCTGGCGTACCGAGAAGCGCGACCTTTCCATGATCGGCAAGGCCAACCAGCCCCAATTCGACTGGCAGGGACTCAACACCTTCAGCCAGGCCGATGTCTGGAATGCCACCGGCGCCTATTCCACCAACGGTGACAACGGCGATCTCAACTTCGACCGTGGCGACAACTTCAGCACCGTCCTCAAGGGCCTGCACGAGCTGAACGTCCGTTACGGCGACGTGGGCGCCTTCATGCGCGGCATGTACTTCTACGACTTCGCGCTGATGGATGGCGACCGCGCCTGGAACAATTCCCTGTCCGGCTCCGAATCCGACCCCTGTCGCGATGACGAGGCCAAGGATCTGGCCTGCCGCGACGTGCGCCTGCTGGATGCCTTCCTCTATGGCGACTTCTACTTCGGCGAGTACGACGACATCGTGCTGTCGCTGCGTGCCGGCCAGCAGGTCGTGAACTGGGGTGAAAGCACCTTCATTCCCCACGGCCTGGGCGAGATCAACCCCATCGACGTCTCCCGCCTCAAGGCGCCGGGCGCCGAACTCAAGGAAGCCTTCATCCCCATCGGCGCCATCAAGGCCTCCCTGGCCCTGGGCGAGAACTGGACCCTGGAAGGCTTCTACCAGTACGACTGGGAGCACATCTGGGTCGACGCCCCCGGCACCTACTTCTCCACCAATGACTTTGCCGGTGAAGGCGGTTACTACAACAATGTCCAGTTTGGCTTCGGCGGCCGTGCCGACGTCGACCTGGATTTCATGATCAATGCCCTCAACGCCCAGGGTAACGATCCTGCTGCCATCACCCAGACCCTGCTGGGCCTGAGCACCCAGGCGGCCCTGCGTCCCCGTGGCGACAAGGGCGAGCGTGAGCCCAGCGATGACGGCCAGTTCGGCCTGAAGGTGAACTACTATTCGCCCGAGCTCAACGACACCGAATTCGGCCTCTACTATGTGAACTACCATAGCCGCCGGCCGATCATCTCTGCCACTGCCATGGATCTGACCAAGCTCGGTAATGATGTGGCCTTTATCGCCGGCCTCAACGGCGGCCTCAACGACCAGAACATCTTCGAGCTGCAGTCCTTCACCTCCGGTTTCCTGGAGTATGTGGAAGACATCCAGATGTACGGCTTCAGTTTCAACACCACAGTGGGTGAGACCGCCCTGTCCGGTGAGATCACCCACAGGGTCGACGAGCCGATCCAGGTCGACGATATCGAGCTGGTCTACGCCGCCTTCGGCGAGCAGCTGGCCGGTCCCGCCGCCCAGGCCATCGGCGGCAGCCTCTACAACCCGGCCCTGGCCGGCATTTCCCAGCTGAGCCCGGACCGCGGTGGTGATTATGCTGCCGGCGAATACGTGCAGGGCTTCCGCCTGGTGGACACCACCCAGGCCCAGTTCACCCTGACCCACCTGTTTGGCCCCACCCTGGGTGCCGACAGCCTGGCCATGGTGTTCGAGGCCGGTGGCATCAAGATCGCCAGCATGCCCGAGCAGGACGAGCTGCGCTTCAACGCCCCCGGTACCGACAGATCCGGCCCCATCGCCGGCAAGGAAGGCCTGGCCCTGGCCCTGCAGGACGGCGTGGAAACCAACCCCTTCCCGGATGATTTCGCCTGGGGTTACCGCCTGCTGGCCAAGCTGGACTACAACAATGCCTTTGCCGGCGTGAACGTTTCGCCGCGCATCTTCTATTCCCACGATGTCGAGGGTACAACGCCGGATCCGCTGTTCCTGTTCGTTGAAAGCCGCAAGTCCGCCTCCGTGGGCGTGAACTTCGACTACCAGTCTCGCTGGTCCGTGGATTTCAACTACAACGCTTTCTGGGGCGGCAAGGGCACGGCCAACCGCCTGAAGGACCGCGATTTCGTGTCCCTGAGCGTCAAGTACTCTATTTAAGGACGGGATGACAATGATTAAACCAGCAATTATCTCTTCCATGGTGGCACTGGCGCTTGCTTCCAGCGGTGCCATGGCCAAAGCGACACCGGAAGAACTGCAGAAACTGGACACCGTGCTGACCCCCATGGGCGCCGAACGCGCCGGCAGCGAAGACGGCTCCATCCCGGCCTGGGAAGGGGGCATCCTCAAGGCGCCGGCCGGCTACAGCAAGGGCGACCACCACCTGGATCCCTTTGCCGATGATCCGGTGCTCTACACCATCACCAAGGCCAACCTGGATCAGTACCGCAACCTGCTGAGCCCGGGTCAGCTGAAGATGTTCGAGACCTACCCGGACACCTTCAAGATGAAGGTCTACCCGACCCGCCGCAGCGCCTCCTATCCCCAGGCGGTCTACGATGCCACCAAGAAATACGCGGCCATTGCCGAACTGGTGGAAGGCGGTAACGGCGTCAAGAACACCGCCCTGGGCATTCCCTTCCCGATGCCCGAAAACGGTCTGGAAGCCATCTGGAACCACATCCTGCGCTACCGTGGCCAGGCCGTGACCCGTTACGGTGGCCAGGCGGCCCCGACCGCCAGTGGCGACTACACCCTGATCAAGTTCGATGACCAGCTGATGCTGAAGTATTCCGAGCCGGGCGTGACGCCGCAGGATCTGGAAGAAACCAACATCCTGTTCAAGTTCAAGCAGAAGGTGGCCGAGCCTGCCCGTCTGGCCGGTACCGCCCTGCTGGTACACGAGACCATGGATCAGGTGAAGACGCCCCGTCAGGCCTGGACCTACAACACCGGTCAGCGCCGCGTACGCCGGGCCCCCAACGTCGCCTATGACGCCCCCGGCACCGCCTCCGACGGCCTGCGTACCACCGACGATTTCGACATGTTCAACGGTTCGCCGGATCGCTACACCTGGACCCTCAAGGGCAAGCGTGAGCTGCTGATCCCGTACAACGACTACAAGCTGCATTCGGACAAGGTCAGGTACGAGGACATCCTCAAGGCCGGTCACGTCAACCCCGAGCTGGTGCGCTATGAGAAGCACCGCGTCTGGGAAGTGGAAGCCAACCTCAAGGATGGCCTGCGCCACATCTACAAGAAGCGCGTCTTCTTCATCGATGAGGATTCCTGGCAGATCAGCGTCGCTGACATCTACGACAACCGCAACGAGTTGTACCGTGTCGCCATGGCCCACGGCGTCAACTACTACGAGGTGCCGACCCACTGGTCCACCCTGGAGGTCTATCATGACCTGCAGAGCCGTCGCTACATCGCCATCGGCCTCGACAACGAGGAACGCATGTACGATTTCGACGCCAAGCTTCAGGACAAGGACTTCACGCCGGCCGCCTTGCGCCGCGAAGGCCTGAGGTAAGCAACAGGCGGCCGGCACAGTCCGGCCGCTTTTTTTACTGAACCTGTTTAGAGTTTTGACTCCATCCTATGAATGACAGTCGCGTATGGATCCTGGGCCTGGCTCTGCTCTGCAAGCAGGCGCTGGCCGCGGATCCGCTCAATACCCCGGCCTATCCGGCCGAACGCCTGGATCGGGTGCTCTTTGCCGACATCACCCAAGCCGGTGACAAGCTGGTTGCCGTTGGCGACCGGGGCGTCATCGTCAAGGGCGACGATGCTGGCTGGCAGCAGCAGATGAGCCCGGTCGCCTCGCTGCTGACCAAGGTCAGCTTCCTCGACGCCAGCACCGGCTTCGCCGTCGGCCATGACGCCACCATACTGCAGACCCGGGACGGCGGCGTGTCCTGGCAGATACGCCACCGCGAGCCCGAGCTGCAGCGGCCGCTGCTGGACGTGCTCTTCCTCAGCGAGCACGAAGGCATCGCCATCGGCGCCTATGGCCTGTTCCTGAGGACCACCGACGGCGGCGCCAGCTGGCAGCGGGAGCTGCACCAGGGCTTTTTGAGTGCCGACGACCAGGCCTACCTGGACGAGGTCAAGGAAAGCTCGGAAGAGGACTACCGCTATGAACTCGACGGCATGCTGCCGCACCTCAATGCCGTGGCCCGGGACGGGCAGGGCAGGCTGCTGCTGGCCGGCGAAATGGGCCTGGTGGCATTGTCCGAAGATGACGGCAAGAGCTGGCAGCGTCTGGACAGCGGTTACCAGGGCTCCTTCTTCACCGTCACGGCGGTTGATGACGGCCAGTGGCTGGTCGGCGGCCTGAGGGGCAACCTCTACCGCAGCGACGACAACGGCAACAGCTGGAACAGGCTGCGCTTCGACGGCCAGGCGACCATCAACAGCCTGGACAGGCAGGCCAACGGCCAGATCCTGATGACCGGCAACGACGGCAGCGTCTTCGTCAGCCATGACGGCGGCTATTTCTTCCTGCCCCTGGCCAGGGAAGTGGCCGGCCTGACCCTGGCCGCCCAGCAGCAGGGCAACACCCTGGTGGTTGCCACAGAGCAGGGCATCAAGACCCTGAGCACGGATAACAAGGAGACGCCATGAGTCTCAACAGTCTTGTCGGCCGCATCGAGCTCATCATCTTCCGGCACCGGCCGGTGGTGATAGGCCTCTTTGCGCTGCTGACCCTGTTCTTCCTTTATATGGCCAGCCAGCTGCGCCTGGATGCCGCCTTTACCAAGAACATTCCCCTGGCCCACCCCTACATGCAGACCTATCTGAAGCATCAGAAGGACTTCGGGGGCGCCAACTCCATCCTGATCGCGGTTCGCGACAAGAACGGCGATATCTTCAACGAGGATTTCTTCAACACCCTCAAGGGTGTTCACGATCAGCTGTTCTTCATTCCCGGCGTCGATAGGGTGCAGGTGAAGTCCATCTTCTCGCCCTCGACCCGTTTCACCGAGGTGGTGGAAGACGGCTTTGCCGGCGGCCCGGTGATCCCGGCCGACTTCAAGGCCAATGCCGCCGGCCTGGCCAGGGTCAAGGCCAACATCGAGAAGGCCGGCATCATTGGCCGCCTGGTGTCCGAGGACTTCAGCTCCGCCATGGTCACCGCCCAGCTGATGGACTTCGATCCCGGCACAGGTGAGAAGATCGATACCATCGCCTTCGCCGCCAAGCTGGAGGCGGAGATCCGCGCCAAGTACCAGAACGACGATATCGACATCCACATCATCGGCTTCGCCAAGATGATTGGCGACGTGGCCGACGGCGCCAAGGACGTGGTGATCTTCTTCGCCCTGGCCATTGCCGTCACCGCCATCATGGTGTATTTCTTCAGCCATTCGCTGCTGCTGACCCTGCTGCCCCTGGCCTGTTCGCTGATCGCCGTATTCTGGCAGCTGGGCCTGCTGACGTTGATCGGCTTCGGCATCGACCCCATGTCGATCCTGGTGCCGTTTTTGGTGTTCGCCATCGGCGTTTCCCACGGCGTGCAGATGATCAATGCGGTGGGCAAGCGGGTGGCCGACGGCATGGATGCCAAGACCGCGGCCGAGGGGGCCTTCCGTCGCCTGCTGATCCCCGGCGGCGTGGCACTGCTGTCCGATACCATCGGCTTCATGACCTTGCTGGCCATCGACATCGGCATCATCCGCGAGCTGGCCATCACCGCTTCCCTGGGGGTGGCGGTGATCATCCTCACCAACCTGCTGTTGCTGCCGGTGCTGCTGTCCTACGTGACCTTCTCCGAGCGCTACCAGGCCAAGGTGCGCAGGCCCAATGCCTTTGCCGAACGCTTCTGGCTGCTGCTGGCCGGCTTCGCCAGGCCGGGCAGGGCGGCGGTGGTACTGGTGACGGCGGCGCTGCTGTTCATCGTCGGCTATGTGCATGGCCAGAAGATGCAGATCGGCGATCTCCATGCCGGCGCCCCGGCCCTGCACGAGAGCAGCCGCTACAACCAGGACACCTTCATGATCACCGACAGGTTCGCCATCTCGGTGGACTGGATGTCGGTCATCGTCGAAGCGGCGCCGGAGTCCTGTACCTCCTTCGAGGCCATGAACGCCATCGACCAGTTCCAGTGGCGCATGGAAAACGTGGCCGGGGTGCAGTCCACCATCAGCCTGCCGTCCGTGGCCAAGATCATCAACGCCGGCTACAACGAGGGCAATCCCAGGTGGCGGGTGCTGTCACCCAACCAGCAGACCCTGGTGCAGTCCATCGCCCGGGTACCCACCAACTCCGGCCTGCTCAACGGCGACTGTTCGGTGATGCCGGTGATCCTGTTCCTGGAGGACCACAAGGCCGAAACCATCGCCCGGGTGGTCAAGGCGGCCAAGCAGTATGGCGCCGAGTTCGGCAACGACCAGCTGCAGTTCAGGCTGGCCTCGGGACCGGTGGGCGTCATGGCCGCCACCAACGAAGCGGTGGCCGCCGCCCAGACGCCGATGATGCTTTACGTTTACGGCGCCGTCATCCTGCTGTGCCTGCTCAGTTTCCGCTCGGTGCGGGCCACCATCGCCGTGGTGCTGCCCCTGTACCTGGTGTCCACCCTGGCCCAGGCGCTGATGGTGGAGCTGGAGATCGGCCTGACCGTGTCCACCCTGCCGGTAATAGCCCTGGGCGTCGGCATAGGGGTCGACTACGGCATCTATATCCTCTCCAACATGAGCGAGAAGCTCCACGAAGGGGAGAGCCTCTACGAGGCCTACCTGGATGCGCTCAAGGAAAGGGGCAGCGCGGTGTTCTTCACCGGCGTCACCCTGGCCATAGGGGTGTCCACCTGGTTCTTCTCGGCCCTGAAATTCCAGGTCGACATGGGGGTGCTGCTCACCTTCATGTTCCTGGTCAACATGCTGGGCGCCATCCTGGTGCTGCCGGCCATCATGGCGCTGATGTTCCGCAAGCCGAAAACCCCCTGAAACCCCAGCGCCGCCCCCGGGCGGCGCTTTTTTCTGCAAACTGGTCACACCAGGGTCCAAGGGCCCTAAATTTCCCGCAGCCCCTCTCGCAACTGCTGTCATAAAGGCATAGAATTGCCTGAGCCTTTACGTGGCGGTAAAGTCGCGTCAAACAGGCTATTTTTTCATCAAATAATAGGGGTAGAGCGGTCATCCGCTACGCAGTACCTAAGGAAAGAGAGTCATGGCACTGATCGACGGTCATTCATCCGTACTGCTTGATAACGTCTGTAAACTCATTCATTCCAAAGTTTCCTCCGACCGAGCCCCTCTTGTCGCTTCTTTTGTTCAGAAACTCTACGGCACCATGTCAGTTGACGACTTCCAAGGTCGCAGCGACTCCGACCTCTATGGCGCGGCCATGAGCCTGTGGAACAGCCTCGAACACAAGAAAGCCGGTGAGAGTTTTATTCGCGTCTTCAATCCGGAAGTGTCCAGGCATGGCTGGCAATCCAGCCACACCATAGTGGAGATCATCCACGATGACATGCCCTTCCTGGTGGACTCGGTTCGCATGGCGCTCAGCCGCCACGGGGTAACGGCCCATCTGCTGCTGCACATGCCGATGGGACTGACATATGATGACAGTAACAAGGTTCAAGCGATCCATTCACCGAACGAGGTCGAGGGCGCCCGCGCCGAGACCGTTTTCCTCATCGAGATCGATCGCCAGACCGAGGAAGGGGTCATCAAGGCCCTGACCGAGGAGCTCGATTCCGTGCTCCGGGATGTCACCTTGTCCGTCAACGACTGGCAACCCATGCGCGCCAAGCTGGACGAGGTCATTCACCGCCTCGAGAAGGAGAAGACCCCGGCCAGCCAGGAAGAGCTGGACGAGTCCGTCGCCTTCCTGAAGTGGGTCGTCGACCACAACTTCACCCTGATGGGCTACCGCTACTACGAGATAGCGCCGGTCGAGGGTGACATCGAGATCCGCCCCCACCTCGACACCAGCCTGGGTCTGATGGGCGCCTCCGAGAAGGGCCATGTCCGCGCCCTGTCCAGCCTGGGCGAGAGCGCCCGGGAAGAGGCACTGAACAAGAACCTGCTGGTCCTGACCAAGACCAACTCCAAATCCCGCGTGCACCGCCCCGCTTACATCGACTATATCGGCGTCAAGCGCTTCGATGCCAAGGGCAAGGTGATCGGCGAGGATCGCTTCATTGGCCTGTACGCCTCCAGCGTCTACAACAACTCGGCCATGCAGATCCCCCATATCAAGCAGAAGCTTGACCGCATCATGGCCGGCTCCGGCTTCGCCAAGGGCAGCCATGCCTACAAGGCGCTGCTGAACATCCTGGAAACCTATCCGCGGGATGAGCTGATCCAGGCCAAGGAGCACGAGCTGCGCCAGATCGGCCTGGGCGTGCTGCAGATGCAGGAGCGGGACATGACCCGGCTATTCATCCGCAAGGATGTCTTCGGCCGTTACTACTCCTGCATGGTGTTCGTGACTAAGGAACGCTACAACACCCAGCTGCGCATCGACAGCCAGAAGATCCTGGCCGAGGCCCTGGGCTCAGATGAAGAAGTGGAGTTCAACACCTACTTCTCCGAATCCGTACTGGCCCGCACCCATTACCTGGTGCGCGTCAAAGACACCGATACCGACATCAACGTGAAAGAAATCGAAGCCAACCTGATCGAGGCGGCCCGCTCCTGGGAAGACAAGCTGGAAGCGGTACTGCTGTCCCACCATGGCGAAGCCATGGGCAAGAAACTGACCCGCAAATACGTGCAGGCCTTCCCCCGTTCCTACAAGGAAGAGGTGGTGCCGGGTACTGCCGCCGTCGACATCGCCCAACTGGAGGCCCTGTCCGACGAGCACCAGCTGGGCATGCTGTTCTACCGCCCCCAGGAAGCGGCCGACACCCGTCTGGTCAAGCTGAAGCTGTTCCACAAGGACCAGCCCATCTACCTGTCCGACGTGCTGCCGATGCTGGAAAACATGGGCCTGCGCATCATAGGTGAGCGCCCCTACCAGGTGCAGAGTGCCGACGGCCATCCCTACTGGGTGCTGGACTTCGCCATGGAGCACGTGGGCCGCACCGAGCTGAACCTGGAAGAGAGCCAGCATCGCTTCCAGGAAGCCTTTGCCCGGGTCTGGTCCGGTGACTTCGAGGACGACGGCTTCAACCGCCTGGTGCTGGGCGCCGGCCTGACCGGTCGCGAAGTGGTGATCCTGCGCGCCTACGCCAAGTACATGCGCCAGATCGGCGTCACCTTCAGCCAGGCCTACATCGAAGAGACCCTGGACAGGTATCCCGACATCGCCACCATGCTGGTCAAGCTGTTCAGCAAGCGCTTCGATCCCAAGAAGCCCGGTACCGAGAAGCAGCTGGAGAAGCTGGAAAGCCAGATCATCGAGGCCCTGGAGCACGTCTCCAACCTGGATGACGATCGCATCATCCGCGGCTATGTGGAGCTGATCAACGCCACCATCCGCACCAACTTCTTCCAGGGTGATGCCGACGGCAACGAAAAGCCCTACATCTCCTTCAAGGTCAGGCCCAGCGAGATTTCCGACATGCCGCTGCCGCTGCCGGCCTTCGAGATCTTCGTCTACTCTCCGCGGGTCGAAGGCGTCCACCTGCGCGGTGGCAAGGTGGCCCGTGGCGGCCTGCGCTGGTCCGACCGCCGCGAAGACTTCCGCACCGAGGTGCTGGGCCTGGTCAAGGCGCAGCAGGTGAAGAACACCGTGATCGTACCCGTGGGTGCCAAGGGCGGTTTCGTCTGCAAGAAGCTGCCCACGGAGGGTGGCCGCGAAGCCTTCTTCCAGGAAGGCCAGGAATGCTACAAGACCTTCATCCGCGCCCTGCTGGACATCACCGACAACATCGTCGACGGTGAGGTGGTCCATCCCCAGAACGTGGTTCGCCACGACGAGGACGACACCTACCTGGTGGTGGCGGCCGACAAGGGCACCGCCACCTTCTCCGACATCGCCAACGGCATCGCCGAGGAATACGGCTTCTGGCTGGGCGACGCCTTCGCCTCCGGCGGCTCCATCGGTTACGACCACAAGAAGATGGGCATCACCGCCCGCGGCGCCTGGGAATCCGTCAAGCGCCATTTCCGTGAGCTGGGCGTCGACTGCCAGAGCACCGACTTCACCTGTATCGCCATCGGCGACATGGCCGGTGACGTCTTCGGCAACGGCATGCTGCTGTCCAAGCACACCCGCCTGGTGGCGGCCTTCAACCACATGCACATCTTCATCGATCCCAACCCGGATGCGGCCAAGAGCCATGAAGAGCGCAAGCGCATGTTCGAGCTGCCCCGTTCCACCTGGGAGGACTACAACAAGGAGCTGATCTCCGAAGGTGGCGGTATCTTCAGCCGTGCCGCCAAGTCCATCAAGCTGACTCCGGAAATCAAGAAACTGGTCGGCACCAAGAAGGCCAGCATGACCCCCAACGAGCTGATCAAGGCGTTGCTGCAGGCCGAAGTGGACCTGATCTGGAACGGCGGTATCGGCACCTACGTCAAGGGCAGCAGCGAGTCCCACGCCGAAGTGGGCGACCGTGCCAACGATGCGGTGCGCATCAACGGCAAGGAGCTGCGCGCCAAGGTGGTGGGCGAGGGCGGTAACCTGGGCCTGACCCAGCTGGGCCGTATCGAATATGCCCTCAATGGCGGCCGCATCAACACCGACTTCATCGACAACGTCGGCGGCGTGGATTGCTCCGACAACGAGGTCAACATCAAGATCCTGCTCAACAGCCTGGTCAACAGCGGCGATCTGACCCGCAAGCAGCGCGACCAGCTGCTGTACGACATGACCGACGAAGTGGCGCTGATGGTGCTGGAAGACTGCTACGAGCAGACCCATTCCATCTCCATCACCGAGCTGCGTGGCGGCGGCGCCCTCAAGGAGCAGATGCGCTTCCTGCACGAGCTGGAGAAGGCCGGCAAGCTGGACAGGGCCCTGGAGTTCCTGCCCACCGACGACGAGCTGGCCGAGCGCGCAGCCCAGGGCCGTGGCCTGACCCGTCCCGAACTGTCGGTGCTGATCGCCTACGGCAAGATGGTGCTGAAGGAGCAGCTGGTGGTGCCGGAAATCACCGAAGACGCCTTCCTGAGCCGCCTGCTCAAGACCTCCTTCCCGCAGGTACTGCAGGAGCGCTTCGCCGACGCCATGGAGCAGCACCCGCTGCGCGGCGAGATCATCGCCACCCAGCTGGCCAACCGCATCACCAACGACATGGGCCTGAACTTCGTCTCCCGCATGATGGACGAAACCGGTGCCACCGTGGCCGAGATCGCCGCCAGCTACGCCATGGCCGCCGAGGTATTCAAGCTGCGTGAGCTGTGGAACGACATCACCGCTCTGGACAACCAGATCGACGCCGATGTCCAGACCGAGCTGCTGTTCGAGGCCCGCCGCACCGTGCGCCGTGCCGCCCGCTGGTTCCTGCGCAACCGCGACAAGGGCCAGAGCATCGAAGAGGGTATCGCCTCCTACGCCGAAACCTTCAACGATATCGCCGAAAAGCTGTTCGACTACGTCACCGAAGACGAGCAGAAGGGCATCGCCAGCGCACAGCAGAAGCTGGAAGACAAGGGTGTGCCGGCGACGGTGGCCGAGCGTGTCAGCCGCCTGTCCAGCCTGTTCTCCACCATGGATATCGCCGAAGTGGCGGTCGACCAGGGCAAGCCGGTCAACCTGGTGGCCAACACCTACTACAAGCTGGGTGCCCGCCTGGGGCTGCACTGGTTCCTGGATCAGATCAACCGCCAGCCGGTGGACAACCATTGGCAGGCCCTGGCCCGCGCCTCCTACCGCGAGGAACTGGACTGGCACCAGCGCATGCTGACCTCTGCCGTGCTGGGCCTGTGCGACGACGCCTTCTGCCAGACCGAGGAAGTGGTCGATACCTGGCTGGAGGAGAACGACGCCATCCTGACCCGCTGGAACCAGATGCTGGCCGAGTTCCGCTCCACCCAGAGCCACGAGTTCGCCAAGTTCTCCGTGGCCCTGCGTGAACTGGGCATCCTGATCCACAACTGTCAGCCGGTGCACGCCGCCTGATCCCGTTAGACAATGAAAACCTCGGCCCAGGCCGAGGTTTTTTTTGGAGAAAAACCATGTATTCGCTGATGCGCAACGTCCTGTTCAAGTGCGACCCCGAATGGTCCCACGATTTCACCCTGGGCCAGCTCAAGTGGCTGGGCCGTTCGCCCCTGAAGGGCCTGCTGGGCCCCAGCATCCAGGACAAGCCGGTGCAGCTCCTGGGCCTGACCTTCAGCAACCCGGTGGGCCTGGCCGCCGGCCTCGACAAGAACGGCGCCTGTATCGATGCCTTTGCCGCCATGGGCTTCGGCTTTATCGAGGTCGGTACCGTCACCCCCAGGCCCCAGCCCGGCAACCCCAAGCCGCGCCTGTTCCGGCTGCCCGAGGCCCACGCCATCATCAACCGCATGGGCTTCAACAACGACGGCGTCGACCAGCTGGTGGCCAACGTCAAGGCCGCCAACTACCGGGGCGTGCTGGGCATCAACATCGGCAAGAACAAGGACACGCCGGTGGAAGAGGGCACCCAGGACTACCTGATCTGCCTGGACAAGGTCTATGAGCTGGCCTCCTATGTCACCATCAACATCTCCTCCCCCAACACCCCGGGCCTGCGCAGCCTCCAGTACGGCGAGGCCTTCGACGAGCTGCTCTCGGCCCTCAAGGCGCGCCAGGGCGAGCTGGCCGAAAAGCACGGCCGCTACGTGCCGCTGCTGGTGAAGATAGCCCCGGATCTGAACCTGGAAGAACTCAAGTCCATCGCCGATTGCCTGCTCAGGCACCGGATGGACGGCGTGATCGCCACCAACACCACCCTGGATCGGGATCAGGTGGCGGATCTGCAGCACGGCCAGGAGGCCGGCGGCCTGTCCGGCCGGCCGGTTCGCAGCAAGAGCACCAGTATCATCCGCGAGCTCAAGGCCATGGTCGGCGAGGCCCTGCCCATCATCGGCGTGGGCGGTATCGACTCGGCCGAGGCGGCCCAGGAAAAACTGGATGCCGGCGCCGCTCTGGTGCAGATCTACACCGGCTTCATCTATGAAGGACCCGAGTTGATCAAGAGGATCGTCGACGGGATCAAATGATCCTTTCTCGATCCCTTGACATTTTAGAAAAACCTTTAAATTTCAGGATCATGCTGTATAATTTTTAGCATGTGTCAGGGAGGCGCAAGCATGATTCTGGAGCCGAAACACGACTGGACATGGCATTTCGACGACGCCACGGACCGCCTGGAGTTACATCTGGGCGAGCTGTGCTTTGTCACGCCTTATCACGCCAGCCTGTTGATACCGGATGCAAGGCGAGGCGCCCAGTTCGACATGGACGACGCCGACTACTACCGGCAGGTACTGGAGGCGCTGGCGCTCAACGAGGGCTGGTCCGCCCCCGAGCGGGTGCAGATCGCCCTCAACGCCTGCGCCATCCGCCGCTTCGCCAAGCCGACCATGCCCAGGAGCTGGTTCTTCGCCGAGAACCCCCAGGGCCGAGCCCAGGTGCAGGGGCCGGCCCTGCTGTCGTTGCAGACCCCCTTTGGCCGCGGCCAGTGCCTGGCGGTGGAGTGCTTCGACAGCAGCACCCTGTGCATGCTGCTGGAGGCGCCCCTGGCGCTGTCGGAGCGCAAGACCATGGCCCCCTTCGACGTGGTCAAGGTCATGAACGACCGCCTCTGGCCCTCCCAGTGGCAGATCAGGCGCAGCCAATACCGGGCCGTCGGTTAACCGGCGGCCTTCACCAATGACAGGGGCTTTTGCGCCTCGCGTTTCAACCATTGCCTGAACGCCCTCACCAGGGGCTCCTTCATCCGCCACCCCTTGCAGCCGAAGGTAAAGACCAGATCCGTTTCCGCCTGGGGCCAGGGCAGGGCCACCAGCCGGCCCAGGCGAATGTCGTCGGCGACGATGAAATCCGGTGCCAGGGCGATGCCCTGGGCGCAGATGGCCGCCTCTATGGCCAGCAGCAGGTGACTGAAACGGCGCCGCCTGGCCCCGGCCGGCAGGGCGATACCGGTCTTCCTTTCCCAGAGCTGCCAGTCGGTCGGCCAAGTCTCCTCCACCACCTCCAGGATGACCGGGCTGCCCGCGCCTAGGGCCTCGGGTGCATCCGGCATGGCCATATGGGGTGAGCAGACCGCCACCAGCCGCTCCCGGTGCAGCGGCTCGCCGACAAAGCCCGGGGGCAGGGGCCCATGGGTGATCAGCAGCTCCGCCTGGCTGCGTTCGATATCGGCCAGCTCCGCCTTCATCTCCAGCTCCAGATGCCAGTCCGGGTGACGGCTCTCGAACTTGGGCAGCCTCGGGATCAGCCACTTGGTGGCAAAGCTGGAAAACACCGCCAGGCGCAACCGCACTCCCTCTTCGCCGCGTAGCTGGGCGGTCAAGCGCCCGATCTCCTGCAGCAGGGGGCTGATCCCGGCAAAGTAACGCGTTCCGGCCTCGGTGAGGAGCTGGCGCCGTCCCTGGCGGCTGAACAGCGGCTCACCCAGATAGGCCTCCAGTGTCCTCAGCTGGTGGCTGACGGCACTGGCGCTGATGTTGAGTTCCTGGGCCGCCTGTTGGAAGTGGCCGAGCCGGGCGGCGGCTTCGAACACCTGCAGCGCCCGCAGCGGGGGCAACCTGTTCATTATTTAGAATTACTCAAGTGAAAGGCTGATAAGTCAATTTTTCTTAAATGCTAACAGGGCTAGAGTGCGGCCTCCAGCACTAAGGAGGTCCCATGTCACAGTCTCTGCTTGCGCTGCTGATCCTGATCGGCGGCAATGTCTTTTCCACCCTCTATGACGTGGTGATCAAGGCCCTGGGCGAGGGGGCACCTGTGTTCCTGTTCCTGGTGCTGCGCCAGGGCATGGCGACGCTGCTGCTGTTGCCCAGCTGGCAGCGCCAGCCCAGGGCCAGGCGTTTCCACGGGCCCGCCCTTCGCCTGCATGGGCTGCGGGCGGCGGTGGCGCTGCTGGGGGCGGTGGCGCTGATCCAGGCCCTGACCCATTTGCCGCTGGCCACCGCCAGCGCGCTGTTCTTCTCGGCGCCGCTGCAGACGGTGCTGCTGGGGGCGCTGCTCTTTGGCGAGCGGCCGGGCCGGATCACCACCCTGGCCACCCTGCTGGGTTTTGTTGGCGTGCTGGTGATCCTGAGGCCGGGCGAGATCAACCTGTACGGTATCCTGGCCTTCCTGGCCGGTACCAGCCTGGCGCTGTCCAACCTGCTGCTGCGCCGCCTGCCCCAGGAGGAAAGCAGCACCAACACCCTGCTGATGATGCAGGTGCTGGGGTTGCCGGTCCTGGCGCTACTGGCCTGGTTAGAGCAGGGCAGCCTTTCCTGGCACCTGGTCGGCGTGGCGGCCCTGGCCAATGGCCTGCTGCTCATCTACCAGTGGTGCTGCGTGCGGGCCTACCGGCTGGCGCCGGCCTCGGACATCGCCAGCGGTGAATTCGCCGGCCTGTTGTTTGCGGTGCTGTTCGGTCTGTTGTTCTTCGGTGAGGTGCCGGATCTGCCCATGCTGCTGGGGGCGCTGCTGGTGGTGGCGCCGATGATCTGGGCGAATCGTCGCCGTCCGGCCGCGGTAACGGACTGACAATCTTTGTGGGGGCAGTGGCCTTGCCGGTATAATCCCGGGTCTGACCGTCAGGGAATCCACAATGTCTCAACTTTTCGTTACCTGCGCTCCCGGTGTGGAGCCCATTCTCGTCGATGAACTTGCCGGCCTCGGCATCGAGGCCAAGGCCGGTCGCGGCGGCGTCAAGGCCGAAGCCGATCTTAAGGCGGCCTATCAGATCTGCCTCTGGTCGCGCCTGGCCAGCCGCGTGCTCTGGCCCCTGGTGGAAGGCGAAGCCGAAGACGGCGATGCCGTTTACGAGCTGGCCGCCTCGGTGGATTGGCCCAGCCAGTTTGCGGTGTCCAAGCGCTTCGCCGTGGATTTTACCGGTACCTCCAAGGCCATCCGCCACTCCCAGTTCGGTGCCCAGAAGGTCAAGGACGCCATCGTCGACGTGTTCCGTGAAGACAGCGGCCGCCGCCCCAGCGTCGACGTCAAGGAGCCGGAGATCCGCGTTCACGCCCACCTGGGACGCTCCAGGCTGCAGATCTACCTGGACCTGGCCGGCAAGCCCCTGCACCAGCGCGGCTATCGCCAGCAGGCCGGCGTGGCGCCCATGAAGGAAAACCTGGCCGCCGCCATCCTCTACCGCCTTGGCTGGCACAAGGGCGGTTTCGAGGCCCTGGTGGATCCCCTGTGCGGTTCCGGCACCCTGGTCATCGAAGCGGCGCTGATGGCCGGTAACAGGGCGCCTGGTCTCAGGCGCGGCTTCGCCTTCGAGCACTGGCTGGGGCACCGCAAGAGCCTGTGGAGCGAGCTGGTCGAAGCGGCCATCGACGCCGCCATCCCCATCAAGGCCAGCCTGACCGGTTACGACATGGACAAGCGGGTCATCGAGAAGGCCCGCATCAATGCCAAGGAGGCCGGCATCGGCCGCAATGTCACCTTCACCACCCAGTCCCTGGGCGAGCTGGGCCGACCGGCCGAAAGCCACGGCCTGCTGGTATGCAACCCGCCCTACGGCGAGCGCCTGGGTGACAGTGCCGAGGTGCTGGGCCTTTACCACCTGCTGGGCAGCAAGTTGAGGCTGTTCCAGGGCTGGAAGGCCGGGGTCTACACAGGTGCACCAGAGAGCCTGCGCCAGCTGAAACTGGTCAAGGACAAGCAGTGGCAGCTCAATAACGGTGCCCTGGAATGTGTGCTGGCGTCCTATTCTGTCGACGAGAGCCAGGGCGAAATGAGCCAGGGCCTGCCCAAGGTGGTGGAGCCCTTCGTCAACCGCCTCAAGAAGAACCTGGTGCATCTGCAGAAGTGGGCGAAAAGAGAAGGGGTGGATGCCTACCGCCTCTACGATGCCGACCTGCCGGAATTCAATGCCGCCATCGACCGCTACGGCGACCATGTGGTCATCCAGGAGTATGCGGCGCCCAAGACCATTGACCCGGCCAAGGCGGCGAAGCGCCTGCAGGACATGATCCTGGCGGTGATGGATGTGACCGGCGTCAGTCCCAAGAACCTGGCGGTGAAAACCCGCACGCGCCAGAGCGGCAAGAACCAGTACGAAAAGCTGCACGCCCGAAAGGAATTCATGCAGGTGCAGGAATACGGCGTACGCTGCCGGGTCAACCTCTACGACTACCTGGACACCGGTCTGTTCCTGGATCACCGCCTGACCCGCAAGATGCTGGGCGAGATGGCCGGCGGCAAGCGCTTTTTGAACCTGTTCTGCTATACGGGCACCGCCACCCTGCATGCGGCCCGGGGCGGCGCCATCAGCACCACCTCCGTGGACATGTCCAAGACCTACCTGAACTGGGCCCAGGACAACATGAGGGTGAACGGATTCACCGGCCCCAACCACCATTTCGTGCAGGAGAACTGCATCAAGTGGCTGAAGCTGGGCCGGGACCAGTTCGACCTCATCTTCGTGGATCCGCCCACCTTCTCCAACTCCAAGCGCATGGAAGACAGCTTCGACGTCCAGCGTGACCACGTGGCGCTGCTCAGGGCCATCAAGGCCCGCCTGGTCCCAGGTGGTGAGGTGGTGTTTTCCAACAACAAGCGCCACTTCAAGCTCGACCAGGCGGCCCTGGAGGACATGGGCTTCGAGGTCAAGGACATCAGCCGCCAGACCCTGCCGGAAGACTACAAGCGCAACCCCCATATCCATGTCTGCTACCTGCTGAGGAGCAAGGCATGACTCTGATCCTCTATTCCACAGACGGCTGCCACCTCTGTGACGAGGCCAAGGCCCTGGCCGACGGCCTGGCCCTGCAGCTGGAGGTGCGCGACATCATGGACCAGCCGGCCTGGCTGGATGCCTACCGTATCCGCATCCCGGTGCTGGTGCGTGATGACGGAGCCGAGCTGGGCTGGCCCTTTGACGGTGACAGGCTGAAGGAGTTTGCCCATGGCGCTGATTAATCTCAAGGACGCCTACCTGTCCTTTTCCGACGCCCCCCTGCTAGACAATACCGGCTTCACCCTGGAGCAAAACGAGCGGCTGTGCCTGGTCGGCCGTAACGGTACCGGCAAGTCGACCCTGATGAAGGTGCTGGCCGGCGACATGGCCCTGGACGACGGCGACTACCAGCTGGTACAGGGCACCAAGGTGGCACGCCTGGACCAGGATCCGCCGCCACGGGCCGACGAAAGCGCCTTCCATTACGTGGCCTCCGGCCTGGCCGACCAGGGCGAGTTGATCAGCCAATACCACGACACCAGCCAGGCCCTGGCCAAGAGTCCCGATGACAACCAGCTCATCAACCGCCTGGCCCGGCTCCAGGAAGAGCTGGACAGCCAGGGCGGCTGGCAGCTGGAGCAGCAGGTGGCCCGGGCCCTCAGCCAGGTGGGCCTGACCGGCGACGAGACCCTGGCCAACCTCAGCGGTGGCTGGCTCCGCCGTGTGGCCCTGGCCAGGGCGCTGGTTACCGAGCCGGACGTGCTGCTGCTGGACGAACCCACCAACCATCTGGACATAGACGGTATCGACTGGCTGGAAAGCTTCATCAAGGGTTACCAGGGTGCCATCCTCTTCATCAGCCACGACCGTCAGTTCATCCGCCGGGTGGCCACCGGCATCCTCGACCTGGACAGGGGCAAGCTGACCCGCTTCGACCTGGGCTACGACGCCTACCTTGAGGCCAAGGCCGAAGCGTTGCGGGTAGAGGAGGAGCACAACGCCCTGTTCGACAAGAAGCTGGCTCAGGAAGAGGCCTGGATCCGCCAGGGCATCAAGGCCAGGCGCACCCGCAACGAGGGCCGCGTCCGGGCCCTGAAGAAGATGCGCGACGAGCATGCCGCCCGCCGCAAGGTCACCGGCAAGGCCCGTGGCCAGGTGGAAGAAGCCGCCAAGTCCGGCAAGCTGGTCTTTGAGGTGACCGGGCTTCAATATGCCGTGGATGGCAAGGCGCTGGTGAATAACCTGGAGCTGTTGGTCCAGCGCGGCGACCGTGTGGCCCTGGTGGGCCCCAATGGCTGCGGCAAGACCACCTTGGTCCGCCTGCTGCTCGACCAGCTCAAGCCCGATGCCGGCAAGGTTCGCCAGGGTACCAACCTGGAGGTGGCCTATTTCGACCAGCACCGGGCGGTGCTGGATCCGCAGCTGTCGGCCGTGGACCAGGTGGCAGACGGCAAGCAGGAAGCCATGATCGGTGGCCGCTCCCGACATGTGCTGGGCTACCTGCAGGACTTTCTCTTTACCCCGGCCAGGGCCAGGGTGCCGGTCAGGGCCCTGTCCGGTGGTGAACGTAACCGCTTGTTGCTGGCCAAGCTTTTCCTGAAGCCGTCGAACCTGCTGGTCCTTGACGAGCCCACCAACGATCTGGATATTGAGACCCTTGAGCTCTTGGAAGAGCTGCTGGCCGACTACCAGGGCACGGTGCTGCTGGTCAGCCACGACCGGGCCTTTATCGACGCCACCGCCACCAGTACCCTGTGGTTTGCGGGGCAGGGCAGCATAGAGGTGCATGCCGGTGGCTACAGCGACGCTGCCGCCGCCCGGGCCCGACAGCAGCAGCTTGACCCCGAGCCGGTCAAGGCCAGTCCCAAGGCCCAGGACAAGCCCAAAAAGAGCAACAAACTCAGCTACAAGCTGAAACTGGAACTGGAAGCCCTTCCAGAGAAGATGGAACAGTTGGAAGCGGCCATGGTCGAATTGCAGGCGCAGATCAACGCGCCCGACTTTTTTTCCCAGCCGGTAGAGCAGACCCAGCCCTTGTTGGACAAGTTGGCTGAGGTCGAGGCTGAACTGGATGCGGCCTTTAACCGCTGGGAAGAGCTGGAAGCACAACAAAACGCAGTGCAGGAAAACGCATGAAAAAACCGCTTTTTACCCTTACATTGCTGGCCCTGGCCACCAATCAGGCCATGGCCGGTGCCTACCGCGTCGAGATCCTTGACCAGCCCTCCGGGCTATACAACACGGAAGCCCGGGTTATCACCGAAGACGGCCGTATTGCCGGCAACCTGTCAGCACGTTACGAGTTTGATGGCGGTGACGACGAAAACTCCACCGATGATGACAGCTACCAGGACAGGCTTGGACTGATCAGCAGTGACAGCCTGAAATCAACCGCCGACACCTTTGGAGTTGCCAGCTTCTTTGCCGCCAGCTACGTCTTTGTCAATGACCCGGATTTGCAGTTGATACCTGGCTTCGGCAGCGATGAAGAGGGGCTGACGGTTACCAGCACCCTGGCCGATATTGTGGGGGATCTCGTTGCCCTGCGTAGTACGGCTCCCAGGCGGACCACGGAGTTCACCGACAGTGACGGTGATACTCAGACCCTGGTGATCAGGGATTTTGCCCAGCGGGGCCTGCTGAACGATGGCGAAAACCAGCAACAGGCCCTGCCGAGCTTTACCTGGCCGGATACCGTCAATGGCATCAGTGCCGAGGACAACCTGGGTGGTTCGTCCGCTATCAATAGCCTGAGTAACACCTGGGCGGTGGGATTCGGCTCGGTGAGTTTCACCGAAGATGGCCAATCCAGGTTTGATGATTGCAATAGGGAAAATCTCGATACCCACCCGCTCATCTGCTTGGAAACCGCGGGCCTGGTCAATCAGGCCCATGCCTGGCCGGTCAGCAACGGTCAGCTGGGAGAGCCGCTGGTATTGGCTGGCCTGACCGAGCCCCAGGGAGATGAAAGCGAGGACGTCTTTATCTCGGTGGCCCACGGTGTCAACGACCAGGGACTGGCCGTCGGGCGTTCGGTCGGTCGTCACGATGGCAGCCTCATCCGCCTTGCCACGCTGTTCGATCTCAATGGCGGCAGTGCCATCGAGGCCATTACCCCGGCAGGAAACGGCCTGCTTACCTCCACCGCCTTCGATATCACCAACAGCGGTTGGGTCGTTGGCAATGCCACCTTCGACGGCACGTCGGATCTGGACAGGTTCTTTATCTACAACACCGACAGCAAAGAGCTGGCCTATCCCGATACCTTCTACAACGGCGCCAATTCCGTTGCCTTTGCCGTCAACGAGGCGGGCCTGGCAGTGGGTGCCGCCGACTGGGAGGAGCTGCCGCCCACGGTGCAGCGCCGCCGCCATGCCTTCATCTATGACGCCATTGCCAAGACCTTTACCGATCTCAACGAGCAGACGGTCTTCGATGCCAGCCTGGTTTCCCAGCAATACGGTGGCGACGGCTGCGCCGCCAGGGAAGACTGGACCCTGGTCGAGGCCTCCGACATCAACGAGGCCGGTGAGATAGCCGCCACCGCCGTCACCACCTTCAGGGATGCCAACGGTGAACTGGTACTGGATGACGACGGCAACAAGCAATACGTGATCAGGGCGGTGCGCCTGGTCCCCGACGCCAATGCCGAAGCGCCTGTCTGTGTACCGGAGGAGCAAGAGCCCTTCAAGCGCAGCGGTGGCTCCCTGGGCTGGGGCCTGGCCCTATTGTCCCTGCTGGGGCTGCGTCGCCGCTTGGCTTAACGACGCCGAAGGCACCGAAAACGCCGCCCCAGGGCGGCGTTTCTTTTTGCCATAAAAATTTTACAATTCTTCAATGCATTGGCATTTGTCAATGCCTATAGTTGTCTGTTTGCATTTGATCGCATCCCTATCCTCGCCTACACAACATATTAGGGCCATTGCTCAATGGTCCTGTTTTCATGCGCTTTAGCTGTGTAAGAGGATGCCTTATGAAAAGACAAAAACGTGACCGTCTTGAGCGGGCCGAGTCCAAGGGCTATCAGGCAGGTATCGCCGGGCGCCCGAGGGAAGCCTGTCCCTACCAGAGTCTGGATGCCAAGAGCTATTGGCTCTCGGGCTGGCGACACGCCGTAGAAGACAGAGTCACGAACGGTGTCTCCATCCGGTAACAAAAAAGCCCTGCGATTGCAGGGCTTTTTCAAGGCTACGTATTCTTAGAACCCGGAGGTGTCCTTGAACAGGCCGACCTTGAGGTCCTTGGCGGTGTAGATCACGCGGCCATCCACGGAAACCTCGCCATCGCCAATGCCCATCATCAGGGCGCGGTTGATGATCCGCTTCATGTTGATCTGGTAGGTCACCTTCTTGGCGGTGGGCAGGATCTGGCCGGTGAACTTCACTTCACCCACGCCCAGGGCGCGGCCCTTGCCGGTGCCACCGCTCCAACCCAGATGGAAGCCAACCAGCTGCCACATGGCATCCAGGCCCAGACAGCCCGGCATGACAGGATCGCCCGGGAAGTGGCAGTCGAAGAACCACAGCTCGGGAGTGATATCCAGCTCGGCCCTGACTTCGCCCTTGCCGAAAGCGCCACCGTCGCTGCTGATGTGGGTGATCCTGTCCATCATGAGCATGTTGGGCGCAGGCAGCTGGCTGTTGCCTTCACCGAACAGTTCACCACGAGAGCAGGCCAGCAGATCGTCACGGTCGAAGCTTGATTTTTGCACGTCGAATTCCCCTTTGGTGCGAATGGCGCCAAGGTTAGCGAACAGTTGTACGCCAAACAAAGCCGACCAGCCGCCAGAGGGGACTATCTGTGGCCCAGCCAGGAGAACAGACGTTTGGTCAGGCTGCCGATGGGCTCTTCCAGCTGCTGCAGGCTGTCCAGGCGTCCGTGGATGAGGCCATAGATGCTGTCCCTGGGATAGCGGCCGTGCTCGTCGAGCTCCCCGGCGGGCCGCCCCATCAGCAGCTCGATGGCCTGCTCTATGTGGTCGACACAATGGATATGGAAGCGCCCATCTGCCACCGCCTCAATGACCTCTTCGCTGAGGTTGAGCTGGTCCGCATTCACCCTGGGCATGACCACGCCCTGGGTGCCGGTGAGCCCCCTGGCCGCGCAGACCTCGAAGAAGCCTTCCACCTTGGCGTTGATGCCGCCAATGGCCTGGATATTGCCGAACTGGTCGATGGCCCCGGTCACGGCCAGATCCTGGCGCAACGGCTGTTCGGCCAGCGCCGACAGCAGGCACAGCAGTTCGGCGGCAGAGGCGGAGTCACCGTCCACCTCGTGGTAGGACTGCTCGAAGACCAGGCTGGCCGACAGGTGCAGGGGGCCGTCTTGGGCGAAGCGCTGGGCCAGGAAGGCGGACAGGATCATCACGCCCTTGGCGTGTATGTTGCCGGCCAATTCTGCCTTACGCTCGATGTCGATGACGTCACCGTCTCCATAATGCACAGTGGCGGTGATCCTTGATGGCTCGCCGAACTCGGTGCCGGCCAACTCCAGTACGGTAAGGCCGTTGATCTGGCCGATCCGCTCCCCCTGAGTATCGATCAGGATCTGCCCCTTGCTCATGGCTTCCCGGCTCAGGTCGCGGGGCAGGGCACCGGCGAGCTGGCGCTGTCTGATGGCATGTTCAATGCAGTCGCCATTCAGGCTACTGTGTGACTGGCTAAGGGCAAAGCTATTGGCCCTTCGCAGCAGCTCCAGGTAACGGTGGTGGGCCAGGGCAAGTCGCTGGTTGTCCTCGACCAGCCGGCTGCCGTGGCGCAGCAAGGCGGTGGCGCCGTCCAGCTCCAGTGGCAACAGACGCGCTTCCTGGGCTTGCCACTGCAGGTGCGCCAGTAGCGGCTGCGCATCCTGCAGCGGCACAAAGGGCAGCCATTCCACGAAGTAGGGGAAAAGCGGTTCCAGCTCACGTTCAACTGCCATCAGTTCGGCGTAGCAGCTTCTGTCCCCCCAGAGCACCAGCTTCACGTCCAGCGGCATGGCTTCGGGCATGAACAGCGGTGTACCGCTGATCTGGCCGCGGTACTGGGACCAGGCAATCTCTTGGGAAAAGAGCGCTTCCTTGAGGCGCTGCCACAGGGCCAGATCGTCCAGCAGCTCATCTGCCGAAACCAGCAGATAGCCGCCATTGGCCTGGTGCAGATCCCCCGGTCGCAACAGGTGCTGATCGGTACTGACCGAGCCCTGAATGGTCTGGAAGGTGATTTCCCCAAACAGGCCCGCATCGCTCAATTGCCGGTTTACCACGACCGGCGGCCTTTGGCTGTCCTTATGGTGGACCATCAGGCTGATCAGTACCGGATTGGTGAAAGGCTCGCCTGTAGCCACCCGGGATGCCAACTCGGCAAGGTAGGCTTCCAGCCTGGTCTCCTGGGGCTGATCATTGATGATGCTGGTGAAAAGCGCCTCGGTATCCTGCTGCTCCGCCAAATTGGCGACGAGCTGGGCGACCTGCTCGCAAAACTGGGGGCCGCTGCCAGCTTTGAGCTTCAGGCAAAGGGGACGGCGACTGTCATGAAAATTTTCCGCATAGCACCAGTCCCACAGGCCTTCGAGACGGTTTTCCTGGGGCAGGGCGCGGATGGCGGCCTTGAACATCGCCAGTGCGTCCAAAGACGGTGACGCACTCATGAAGATATGGCCCAGGGCACTGGGACTTTGTGCGGCCATGCTCAGCTCTGCCAGGGCGGTTTCCTGGCCCAGCAGCCAGTTGGGTTGCGCCTTCGGCATGGTGGGCAGCGTAAGTTGGGGGCGTAGGGAGCGGCTGTCGAGACTCAAGGCGAATTCGCTTTTCAAATCAGTAATCTGCGTTGCATAAGTAAAAAGTATGGGCGCCGTGTGTGGCGCCCACAAGAAAAGCTCAGTTTACCATGCAACGCAGAGCCTGGTGAGCTGTTAACCCCAATGGCTGAAGAAACTGATGGCCTGTGCGATACGACCGCTTTTGGCGATTTGGGCGAGCCCTGAGACCAGCCGTTTTTCATTGGCGGAGGAGGACAGCCAGTGGTTAAGGCCACTACTTTGGGTCAGGGATTGGATCTCTTGGGTAGACTTACCATGCAGCTGGTTCAATACCTGCAGCATGGCTAGGGGGGGTACCTCATCCTTGAGGCCAAGGATCCTCACCAGCCCCAGGGGATCGGCCCTTTGCATGGCAGCGTTCAGGGGAGATGGCGTTGGCGTGGATATGGGGGAGGAAACGGCTGATACCTGACCAATCATTTTCAAAGCCTTCCTGTGGCTGGTTTTTGCCTTTCTCCTCGAAAAGTAGTCCAAGCGACCAAAAGATGATCATGGTGTGGCCAATGCGTGACGGAAGTCACATAACTTCCGTCTTGGCGCCAATTTCGCAGACGGACTAGCAGGTCAGCGCCATCAGGTGCCTGGGCTCATCGGCGCCAAAGTAGTCGCTTTCACTACCCAAGGTCTTGAAACCAAGCCGTTCATATAGGCCAATGGCGCCATTATCGGGGTGGACGGTGAGCTTAACGCGTTGGTAGCCAAGTCGCCGAAAGTTTGCCAACAATTGCTCGGTCAACCGCTTGCCAAGGCCTTGGCCGCGCGCCTGCGGGCTAACGGCAAGCGACAGTATCCAGGCAACACCTGGCTGCTGATCCGGCGCACCAAGTACATAACCCGACAAGGTGCCGTCGGTCGTTTCGGCAACCAGTAAGCTATCCGGCCAGAGATCCAGTGCCTGGCGAAAGAAGAAGTCCGGGTAGACGTGGTCGCCAAAGACGGCAACTTCCAGGGCATGAACGGCGGCCAGGTCGGCCTTGCGGCAAGATCTGATTTTCATGTGATAGTCTCAACGGGCTTAAAGGCAGCGCAGCATAACGGCCATCCTGCGAACACCAAACCCAAATGCGCATAATGTATATTATGTTAAATTCAATGTTTTGACGATCAGCTGTCCCAGCTCCCCTTTCTCTCATTCGATGCCGGCTAGCCGGTTGAGGGGCTTGTCCCTGGCCGACTGATGACGCTCTGCCCTGGACGTATGCAGGTATTGGCTGGTGGTGTCGATGCTGTCGTGGCCCGCATCGGCCTGCACGTGGGACAAGGGACGGCCGTTGAGGTTGATGTCGTGGGTGATGCCGGTATGGCGGATGCTGTGGGCTGTCAGGGTGCGCATCTCTGCGCCGTCCTGGTCGAAGCCGTCGGCGACCATGGCAGCGGCCGCTTCCTGGATCAGGGCGTCGATGTCCGCACGCAGCTGGCGTACGCCGAGGTTGGCGTTGAGCATGCCCGCCTCCCTGCCGCGGCCGGCGGCCCGGCGCCGGATAAAAAGCGGCACCTGCTCGTCCGGTGTCGGCAAGGGCGTCAACCCCAGATGCCGGCGATAGCGCTGCAAGGCCATGAGCAAGGCCTTGGACACCGACACGGTGCGGCGCTTGCCACCCTTGCTGAGGGGAACCTGGAAGATCCACAGGCCTGTCCTGGCATCGCGACGGAACTGGCTCATGACCGGCGAGAAGCCCGGCCTGGCCGCCACTTCGGAGATCCTCAGGTAGCAGCCATAGAGGAGACTGACCAGGAACAGTGTCCTTTCGTGGACGGCCGGCTCGGTCTCGGCCAACCGCTGTGCCGTACTCATGATGTAAGACCACTGTAACTCACTGAAGGCGCGAGTTTGCTCTTCCTCTGCCAAGGTGCCGGCTTCGGCTTCACGATTCAAGTGGCTGTGGCGGAACCACATCATGGCCGGGTTTCTTTCGGTGTACTCCTCGGCAATGAGGTAGCTGTAAAAGGAAGACAGTATGGCCATCTTGGTCTTGAGGGCCTTGTCGCTGAGCCGGTACGGTTGTTCGACACCGGCGCACTTCTTGCCCAGGAAAGGACGCCACTGCGGATTGGGCAACCGCTCCGCCCATTCCCTGTCGAGCTTGAACTGGGCCACGTTGCGATAGGCGATCAGCGCCTTGGGCGGCGCCAGGCAATAGTCGACGTAGCGTCCCATGTTGCGCCGGCGCACCTCGCCTACCGAGATCTGTTCCACGTCGAAACACCAGTGCAGGTAGGTGGTCAGCTCGGAGCGGTAGGTCTTGTAGTTGTTGGCGTTGAAGCGGGCCTCCCGCAGCCAGTCCACCGCATGCTCGTAGATGAGGGCCGCATCCGGCACCGCGTCCAGGGTGAGCCGGGCGATGTGCTGATTGACGATGCTGTTGCCGGGCTCCAGGTATTCGGGGGCGTCGAACAGGGGTAACACGGGAGGCGTGGAGGACATGGACTGGACTGCTGGATGCTTTTCCGGAAAGTATATCTATTTCAAAGATCTAGGAGCAATGCCGATAAACGCCGTTATCGGCATCAATACGTCCAGAGAACAACCCTGGGCTCAGTTTGAGTCCACAACAAAGTTGAACCTGAACTCCTTTTCTGCGGCCTGGACCTTGAGCTGCCAGGTCATGTCGCCGTGCATGCAGCTGGCCACCTGGAATTGACCCTGGAAGTGCCCTGCTTTGGTGCGGGTCAGCAGCACCGGCACCTGCCCCATGTACATGTCGACGCCTTCGACCAGGGCCATCAGCTTGTCTTTCTTGGCCCCAGGCAGGCTGAGCCGCACCGAGATGGGCGCCTGGGAACGCAGCGGCAGCTTGCCCAGGACCAGCTCCGCCCCCTGGTTGACGCAGGCGCCCTGTTCAAACCGGCACTGGGTGGCCGGCATGGCGGCCTGGGCCGCGGTGTGCAACAGCAGGCTGGTCATAAAAACGGCGTACTTCATCCTCTCTCACCTCTTTACTGCTCCTGGCGACATTATCTTAACGAAAAACCCTGCATTCATGGCGGACTTTATTTGATCTGGCACAACACGCCCTGCACGGCACATCGCTAATCTGCCTGCTAAGCTGGAATGCGATCTGTCAAGGGGGAAAAAGGCATATATTGACGGTATTTAACTTAGCGCGGCGCGGCATTTCGGGTAGAATACGGCGCCGATCCGTCCCTGCCCATGGCGTTCGCGCATTAGGGTCTCGGGTAATTAAAACAGTTGTATGAACAATAGCAGCGGAAGCAAAAAGATGAGCCAAACAAGTTCTCATGCTGACTATAACTACACTGTCGTCCGCCAATTCACCATCATGACCGTGATCTGGGGAATTGTCGGAATGACAGTGGGTGTGTTCATTGCCGCCCAGTTGATCTGGCCGGCCTTGAACTTCGATACGCCGTGGCTGACCTACAGTCGTCTGCGTCCATTGCACACCAACGCGGTGATCTTTGCATTTGGTACCAGTGCCCTGTTCGCCACATCCTATTACGTGGTGCAGCGCACCTGTCAAACCCGCCTCTTCAGTGACAAGCTTGCCGCTTTCACCTTCTGGGGCTGGCAGGCCATCATCCTGGCTGCCGCGATCTCCCTGCCGATGGGTTACACCTCGTCCAAGGAATACGCCGAGCTGGAATGGCCCATCGACATCGCCATCGCCGTTGTCTGGGTGGCCTATGCCATCAACTTCTTCGGTACCATCGTCAAGCGCAAGACCAGTCACATCTATGTGGCCAACTGGTTCTTCGGTGGTTTCATCCTGACCGTGGCCGTGCTGCACATCGTTAACTCCGCTGCTGTGCCGGTAAGCGCCATGAAGTCCTATTCCCTGTACTCCGGCGCCGTCGACGCCATGGTGCAGTGGTGGTACGGCCATAACGCCGTGGGCTTCCTGCTGACCGCCGGCTTCCTGGGCATGATGTACTACTTCGTACCCAAGCAGGCTGGCCGCCCGGTTTACTCCTACCGCCTGTCCATCGTGCACTTCTGGGCGCTGATCGCCACCTATATCTGGGCCGGTCCGCACCACCTGCACTACACCGCCCTGCCCGACTGGACCCAGTCCCTGGGCATGATCATGTCCATCATCCTGTTCGCACCCTCCTGGGGCGGCATGATCAACGGCATCATGACCCTGTCCGGCGCCTGGCATAAGCTGCGTCATGACCCCATCCTGCGCTTCTTGATCGTGTCCCTGTCCTTCTACGGCATGTCCACCTTCGAAGGCCCGATGATGGCCATCAAGACCGTCAACGCCCTGTCCCACTACACCGACTGGACCGTCGGTCACGTGCACTCCGGTGCCCTGGGCTGGGTTGCCATGGTCTCCATCGGCTCCCTGTACCACCTGGTACCCGTGCTGTTCGGCCAGGGCCGCATGTACTCCATCAAACTGATCAACACCCATTTCTGGCTGATGACCATCGGTGTGGTGCTGTACATCGTCGCCATGTGGATCAGCGGTGTGATGCAGGGCCTGATGTGGCGTGCGGTTAACGAGGACGGCACCCTGGTGTACTCCTTCGTCGAGACCGTGGTGGCTTCCAAGCCCTTCTACTTCGTGCGCTTCCTCGGTGGCTGCTTCGTGGTAACCGGTATGCTGGTGATGGCCTACAACGTGGCCCGTACCATCTTCGCACCCAAGGGCTCCCTGCAGGCCCAAGGCGCTGCTCAGGCCGCATAAGGAGAAGTCAAGGTGAAGAACAAGCACGAGTTTCTCGAGAAGAATGTTGGCTGGCTGGCCATCATGATCGTTATCGTGATCTCCTTGGGCGGTATCGTGGAGATCACCCCGCTCCTGTACTCAAAGGACACCACCAACCAGGGTAAGGTAGAGAACCTGCGTCCCTACACCGCCCTGGAGCTGGAAGGCCGTGACATCTACATCCGTGAAGGCTGTAACAACTGTCACTCCCAGATGATCCGTCCCTTCCGTCACGAGACCGAGCGCTACGGCCATTACTCCGTTGCCGGTGAGCACGTCTGGGAGCACCCCTTCCTGTGGGGCTCCAAGCGTACCGGCCCGGATCTGGCCCGTGTCGGCGGCCGTTACTCGGACGAATGGCACCGTGTCCACCTGATCGACCCCCGTCTGGTCGTGCCCGAGTCCATCATGCCGGCTTACCCCTGGCTTGAGGAAAACACGCTGGACGGCGCTTTGACCGGTAAGAAGATGGAAGTCTTCCGCACCTTCGGTGTGCCTTACACCGACGAGCAGATCGCCAAAGCCGAAGCAGAGGTGAAGGGTAAGACCGAAATGGACGCCCTCGTCGCCTATCTGCAGTCACTGGGTCACGCCCTGAAGTAAGGGAACAACATGGATTACGGAACGCTCCGCGGCATTGTCACCCTGGTCCTGCTGATCGTGTTCATCGGCATCATCGCCTGGGCCTACAGCAGCCGCCGCAAGAAGGCTTTCGACGAGGCAGCAAACTCCATCTTTGCTGACGACAAAGCCAAGGACGAACGTAAACAGGAGTCAAATAATGAGTAGCTTCTGGAGCATCTGGGTCACCGTTATCACACTGGGCACCATTGCTGGTTGTGGCGTCCTGCTGTGGTGGTGCCGTAAAAACACCGCCGACGTTGCCGAGGGTGAGCTGATGCATCACTCCTTCGACGGCATCGTCGAAATCAACAACCCGCTGCCGAAGTGGTGGTCCTACATGTTCTGGGCCACCATCGTCTTCTCCCTGGGCTACCTGCTGCTGATGCCGGGCCTGGGTAACTTCAAGGGCCTGCTGGGCTGGACCAGCGCCAACCAGAGCATCATGTCTCTGGAAGACTCCCGTCAGCAGGCCCAGGCCGCTCGCGAGTCCGGTAGCCTGGTTCAGTACGACCGCGAGATGGTCAAGGCCGACGAGACCTTCGGCCCCATCTTCGCCGAGTACGCCAAGAAGCCTATCGCCGAGCTGGCCTACGACAGCGAAGCGGTGAAGGTGGGCCAGCGCCTGTTCCTGCAGAACTGCGCCCAGTGCCACGGCTCTGACGCCGGTGGCGCCGACGGTTTCCCGAACCTGACCGACAACGATTGGCTCTACGGCGGCAGCCCCGCGGCCATCAAGGAGACCATACTGCACGGTCGTACCGCCGCCATGCCCTCCTGGGAAGCGGCACTGGGTGACCAGGGCATCGAAGAGATGACCGCCTATGTGCTGTCCCTGTCCGGCCGTAAGGTTGACGATCAGCAGGCCGCGGCCGGCAAGGCCAAGTTCGCGCTGTGCGCCGCCTGTCACGGTGCCGACGGCAAGGGCTCCATCGCCAACGGCCTGCCCGTGGCCGCCGGTGGTGCCCCCGACCTGACCGACAACATCTGGCTGTACGGCGGCTCCAAGGGCGCCGTTGCCGATACCCTGCGTCACGGCCGCAACGGCGTGATGCCGGCCTGGAAGGACATTCTGGGTGAAGACAAGGTCCACGTGCTGGCCGCCTATGTCTACCGCCTGTCCAACCCGGAGCAGAAAGCCAAAGGCGAGGCCGCCGAGTAAGCTTTTTGTTTCCAATCAAAAGCCCCGCCCGATGCGGGGCTTTTTTTTGACCTTTAAGGTAGAATTGCCGCCGTCAATTTCGGAGGACTTTATGCAGCCCTGGTATAAGCAGTTTTGGCCCTGGTTTCTGATCGCCCTGCCCCTGTCGGCCGTGATCGCCGGCATCGCCACCGTGATCATCGCCAACAACAACAAGGTGTCCATGGTGGTCGACGACTATTACAAGGAAGGCAAGGCCATCAACCTGGAGCTGGACAAGCGAAATGCCGCCCTCAAGCGCGGCATCAAGGCCAGCCTGGTGGCCAGCGACAAGGATGTGGTGTTGACCTTCACCGGTGGCGATGTGGCGCCAGGCACCCCGGTGCGGCTGTCATTCCACCATGCCACCCTGGAGCACAAGGATTTTGCCAAGTTGCTCACCGCCGATGCCAAGGGTCATTACCGCCTGGCCCTGAGCGAGCCCCTCAGTGGCCGCTGGGCCATCCGCGCCGAGCCCTTTGACGGCAGTTGGCGCATCCAGGCCAAGGCCGGTTTCCCCGTTGCCAGCGTTGAACTCAACGGCCGTCCATGAGCCACTGCTACCACTGCCACGAGCCGGTTCCCACCGGCATAAATTTCAGCACCGTCATCTTCGGTGAAGCCAGGGCCATGTGCTGCCCCGGCTGCCAGTCGGTGAGCCAGGCCATAGTGGATGGCGGCCTGACCGACTACTACAGGTTCCGCTCCGAGGCGGCCAGCAAGGCCGATCTGGTGCCGGACGCCCTCAAGGCGCTGGATGCCTTCGACAGCGAGGCCATCCAGCGCCAGTTCGTCCACCGGGACGGCAACCTCAGCGAGATCACCCTGTCCGTGGACGGCCTGGCCTGCGCTGCCTGCGCCTGGCTTATCGAAAAGCAGCTGGGCCGCCTGCCCGGGGTGGTGCGCATCAACGTCAACGCCACCACCCACAGGGCCTTTATCCGCTGGGATGCCGGCCAAAGCTCCCTGTCGCAGTTGCTGGCCAGGCTCAGGGAGATAGGCTACCCGGCCCTGCCCTTCCAGCCCGACGAGCAGGAGGCCAGGTTTGCCCGCGACATGCGCGGCATGTTGCTGCGGCTCGGCCTGGCCGGCCTTGCCACCATGCAGGTGATGATGATCGCCATCGGCATCTACTTTGGCGTGGTGACCGATCTGGACGACACCACCCACCAGTATTTCCGCTACGTGAGCCTGCTGCTGGCCACGCCGGTGGCCCTCTACTCCGCCCAGCCCTTCTACAAGGCCGCCTGGCGCGGGCTCAGGCAGGGCCAGCCGGGCATGGATCTGCCGGTCAGCATCGCCATCTTCGGCGCCTATTGTGCCTCGGCCTTCGCCACGGTACGCGGCGGTGGCGAGGTCTATTTCGAATCCATTTCCATGTTCACCTTCCTGCTGCTGACCGGGCGCATGCTGGAGCTGCGCGCCCGGCGCCGCGCCGCCGAATCCAGCGCCAATCTGCTCAAGCTGGTCCCGGCCGTGGCCTGGCGGCAACAGGAGGGCGACTGGCAGCAGGTGCCGGTTTCCGAGCTGCAGGCCGGTGATCGCATCCAGATCCGCCCCGGCGAGAAGGTGCCGGCCGACGCCGAGATCCTTGACGGCCAGGCCGACTTCGACGAGGCCTTCATCACCGGCGAATCCCTGCCGGTCACCAGGACCAGGGGCGAGGCCATCTATGCCGGCAGCCTCAACCAGAGCTCGCCGGTCCAGGCCAGGGTCACCGCCGTCGGCCAGGACAACCTGCTGGCCTCCATAGTGCGGCTGCAGGATCAGGCCCAGGCCAGCAAACCCAAGGTGGCACTGCTGGCCGACCGGGTGGCCCGCTATTTCGTCATTGCCCTGCTGGTGGTGGCGAGCCTCACCTACGGCAGCTGGTTCCTGCTGGACCGGGATCAGGCCTTCTGGATCACCCTGTCGGTGCTGGTGGCCACCTGCCCCTGCGCCCTGTCCCTGGCCACCCCCACGGCGTTGACCTGTGCCATGGCCAGGCTCTCCAAACTGGGCCTGATGGTGCGCCGGGGCCAGGCCCTGGAGGCCCTGCCCAAGGTGGACAGGGTGGTGTTCGACAAGACCGGCACCCTGACCCGGGGCAGCCTCAGCATCGGCCGGAGCTGGTCTGCGGACGGTCGCGACGACCACTGGCTGGCCCTGGCCGCCGCCCTGGAGGAAGGCTCGGAGCACCCCATCGCCAGGGCCTTCCTGGCACGGGGAACGGGTGAGTTCCGAGCCAGCGACATCGAGAACACCGTCGGCGGCGGCGTCAGCGGCACCATAAACGGCCAGCGCTTTCGCCTCGGCAGCCGACAGATGCTGGCCGAACAGCTCGACGGCAGCGAGCCTGGGGATGCCAGCGTCTACCTCTGCGCTGACAACGGCTGTGTCGCCGCCTTCTGGCTGGAAGACAGCCTGCGCGACGATGCCGGTGCCTTGGTCGAGCAGCTGAAGGCCCAGGGCAAGCGGATCACCCTGCTCACCGGTGACGGCTCGGCCCTGGCCGACCAGGTCGCCGCCGACCTGGGCATCGCCGATTGCCAGAAGGCCATGACGCCCCAGGGCAAGCTGGACTTCCTGCGCCAGTGCCAGGGCCGGGGCGAGGTGGTGCTGATGGTGGGCGACGGTATCAATGATGCGCCCGTGCTGGCCGGTGCCCAGGTGTCCATCGCCATGGGCTCGGGCACGGACTTGGCTCGCACCAGCGCCGATCTGGTGCTGATGGGGGATCAGATAGGCAAGCTGGCCCAGGCCCTGGTCCTGGCCAAAGACAGCCGCCGCATCATGGTGGAGAATTTCCTCTGGGCCCTGGGTTACAATGGCCTCATTCTGCCCCTGGCGGTGATGGGGCTGGTGCTGCCCTGGGTGGCGGCGGCCGGCATGTCCCTGAGTTCGCTGCTGGTGATCGGCAACTCCCTGCGTCTGTTGAGGTCCCGATGAGTATTCTCGCTATCCTGGTGCCAATCGCCCTGATCTTCGCCATCATCGGCGTGCTGCTGTTCTTCTGGGCCGTGAAGAAGGATCAGTTCGAGGATCTCGATCGCCAGGGCCATTCCATCCTGTTTGACGAAGACGACCAGCCCAAGCCATGACCCTCACCTTCGCCGGCGCCCTGCTTATCGGCCTGGCCGGGGCCGGCCACTGTTTCGGCATGTGCGGCTCCATGATGGGGGCCTTCTCGCTGACCCTGCCCGAGGACAGGCGCCTGGGCGCCCTGCTGCTGTACAACCTGGGCCGGGTGTCCTCCTATGCCCTGGCCGGAGCCCTGGTCGGCGCCAGTGGCGCCTATGTGGCCGCCGTCGGTGCCCCGGTATTCCTGGTGCTCAAGCTGGTGGCGGCGCTGCTGCTGATCCTGATGGGGCTCTATCTGGGGCAATGGTATTTCGGCCTGGTGCGGCTGGAAAAGCTGGGCCAGCTCCTGTGGCAGCGGCTGCAGCCCATCAGCAAAAGGCTGTTGCCGTTGAAGTCTGCCTGGCTGGCCCTGCCTCTTGGCATGCTCTGGGGCTGGCTGCCCTGCGGCCTGGTCTACTCCACCCTGGCCTGGGCCGCCCTGGCCGGCTCGGCCCAGGAGGGTGCCCTGGTGATGGCCGCCTTTGGCCTGGGTACCCTGCCAGCCATGCTGGGCACCGGCCTGGCCGCGCAGAAGTTGAAAAAGCTGCTGAAACACAAGGGATTTCGCCGTATCAGTGCCCTGCTGCTGTTCGCCCTGGCCGGGCAGCTGCTCTATGGCCTTTGGCACCAGTGGAGCTGAGCCAAGGCTGGTGTTATAGTGGCGCCAAGTAGGCTTAGCCTGATTTACACAAAGGAATATCATGGGTCAGCGGATCGTTCAGCCTGGGTGCGCCATTCACTGTCACGACTGTGCCATCAGTGAGTTGTGCCTGCCCTTCACCCTCAGCGAAAACGAGCTGGATCAGCTCGATGAAATCATCGAGCGCAAGAAACCCGTCCACAAGGGCGACGAGATCTACCAGGCCGGCAAACCCCTGGAGTCCCTCTACGCCATCCGCAGCGGTACCATCAAGAGCTATACCATCACCGAGGAAGGCGAAGAGCAGATCACCGGCTTCCACCTGCCCGGCGATATCGTCGGTTTCGACGCCATCACCAAGGGCAAGCACGCCTCCTTTGCCCAGGCCCTGGAAACGGCCATGGTCTGCGAGATCCCCTTCGACACCCTGGATAACCTGTCCGGCACCATGCCCAGGCTGCGCCAGCAGATCATGAGGCTGATGTCCTCCGAGATTAAGGGCGATCAGGATCTGATCCTGCTGCTGTCCAAGAAGAGTGCCGAGGAGCGCCTGGCCGCCTTCCTGATGAACCTGTCGGACCGCTACGGCCAGCGCGGCTTCTCCCCCAGGGAGTTCCGCCTCACCATGACCCGTGGCGATATCGGCAACTACCTGGGCCTGACGGTAGAGACCATCAGCCGCCTGCTGGGCCGCTTCCAGAAGCAGGATCTGCTGCGCGTGTCCGGCAAGTTCATCACCATACTGGATCTCGATGCCCTGCGGGAGCTGGCCGGCAACAGCCTGACCCCTTGATCTGGCGCAAGGCAGGGGTGCAATGCCCCTGCCCTTGTTAAGGTTATTGATCCACAACAACTTTCCTTTCGGCCTTCCCCCTTAACCTGCTCCCGACTTCAAAACAACAACCTTTTCGGGAGAGTTCCATGAAAACTGCTGCAATCGCTGTACTGGTCGCCCTGGGCCTGGCCGCCCCCGCCATGGCCGACGACGGCTTTCGCGTCGCCTTTGGCGCCGCCAATGCCAACCCCAACGACGACTCCAGCTACCTGAACAATGTCGAAGCCGCCGCCGGCCTGGCCGCCAACAGCACCAAGGTGACCGTCGAGGACAACACCCAGCTCGGCATCACCCTCAACTACGATTTCCATCCCAACTGGTCCCTGGAGCTGTTGGCCGCCACCCCCTTCTCCCATGACATCAAGGTCAAGGGCGGTGCCGTCGATGGCCTCAAGGTCGGCAAGACCAAGCACCTGCCGCCGACCCTGTCGGTGCAATACCGCTTCAACCCCGGCCAGGACTTCCGCCCCTATGTGGGCCTGGGCCTGAACTACACCACCTTCTTCGACGAAAAGGTGGACGGCGAGCTGGCCGGTACCCTGGATGCCCTGGGCCTGACCGGCAGCAAGGAGCTGGAGCTGGACGACTCCTTCGGCCTGGCCGCCCAGGTCGGTTTTGACTGGAATATCAATGACAAAGTTTATGTTCGCGGCGCCATCTGGTATGCCGATATCGATACCGATGCTAAAGTGAAGGTGAACGGCGCCACAGTGCAGAAAGTCAGTGTGGATATCGATCCCACCATCTACATGCTGGGTCTCGGTTATCGCTTCTAAGGACCAGGGGCGGGCGGCCAAGCCGCCCGCCCTCATTACAAGGGGATAGGCTATGGCAAACTACCGACACATCCTGGTTGTGGCTGATCCGCATCAGGACGAGCAACCCGCCCTCAGCCGGGCCTGTCACCTGGCCCAGAAAACCGGAGCCAGGCTGACGCTGTTTCTGAGCATCTACGACTTCTCCTACGAGATGACCACCATGCTCTCCGGCGAAGAGCGGGAGGCCATGCGCAAGGGCGTGATCTCCCAGCGCGAGGAATGGCTGGAGGAGCTGGCGGGGCCCTACCGCAAGAAGGGCTGCAAGCTGGATCTGAAGGTGGTTTGGCATAACAGGCCCTTCGAGAGCATCATCCGCGAGGTGCTCGACGGCGACTACGACGCCGTCTTCAAATCCACCCACGAGCACCACAAGCTCAGGGCGGTGATCTTCACCCCCACCGACTGGCATCTGATGCGCAAGTGCCCGGTGCCTGTGCTGCTGGTCAAGGAACACGAGTGGCCCGCCGGCGGCAATGTGCTGGCCGCCATCAACTGTGGCTCAGAGGACGAGGCCCACCAGGATCTCAACAACGTCACCACCGAAGAGGCCCTGGCCCTGGCCAAGGAAATCGACGGCAACGTGCACCTGGTCAACGCCTACCCCGGCACCCCGGTCAATATCGCCATCGAGATCCCGGAGTTCGATCCCCACGCCTATACTGAGGCCATGCGCAACCATCACCTCAACCAGGCCAGGGCCCATGCCCAGAAATACGGCATAGAGGAAAGCAAGGTCCACGTCTATGAAGGCCTGCCCGAGGACGTGCTCCCCAGGGTCGCCGACGACATCGACGCCGAGCTGGTGGTGATAGGTACCGTTGGTCGCACCGGCATCTCTGCGGCGCTGATCGGCAACACCGCCGAGCACGTCATCGACCGCCTGGCCAGCGACGTGCTGGCCATCAAGCCCAGGGACTTCGTCAGCCCCCTGGCCAAGGAAGACTAGCCCCTGCAAAGATGCCGCAGCCATGGCTGCGGCATTTTCTTTTTCGCCCCGCCCTTTATAATAAGCGCCCCCATATCGTCCAGCAGGGTGTCAGATGTCGTCCAGCAAAGCCCAATACAACCTCAATAAACTGCACAAGCGGCTGCGCCGCAACGTCGGCCAGGCCATTGCCGACTTCAACATGATTGAAGACGGCGACCGGATCATGGTCTGCCTGTCCGGCGGCAAGGACTCCTATACCCTGCTGGATATCCTGCAGAACCTGCGGCAGTCGGCGCCGGTTTCCTTCGAGCTGGTGGCGGTGAACCTGGATCAGAAGCAACCCGGCTTCCCCGAGCACGTGCTGCCCGAGTACCTGGACGGCCTCGGTGTCGAGTACAGGATCGTCGAGGAAGACACCTACGCCATCGTCAAGGACAAGATCCCCGAGGGCAAGACCACCTGCTCGCTGTGCTCGCGCCTGCGCCGCGGCATCCTCTATCGCACCGCCAAGGAGCTGGGCTGCAACAAGATAGCCCTGGGCCACCACCGCGACGACATCCTCGAAACCCTGTTCCTGAACATGTTCTACGGCGGCAAGCTCAAATCCATGCCGCCCAAGCTGGTCTCCGACGACGGCGAGAACCTGGTGATCCGGCCCCTGGCCTACTGCAAGGAGAAGGACATCGCCGCCTACAGCGAGGCCAAGGCCTTCCCCATCATTCCCTGCAACCTGTGCGGCTCCCAGCCCAACCTGCAGCGCCAGGTGATCAAGGAGATGCTCCAGGACTGGGACCGCCGCTTCCCTGGCCGCATCGAGACCATGTTCAAGGCGCTGCAGAACGTGGTGCCCTCACACCTGGCCGATACCCAACTGTTCGATTTCAAGGGCCTGACCCTGGACAACGCCGAGGGCCTGGAAGGCGATACCGCTTTTGACAAGGAAAGCTTCCCGGCGGTACCTGTCGGCAAGGAAGAGGATGAGGATGGGCCAAGCATCGATCCGGCGCTGACCCTCAACATCAAGGACGTGAGCTGATCAAAAAAGCGGGCCCAGGCCCGCTTTTTACTGCCCGAACCAGGGCCGGATGGCAAGGGGCGCCTGGCTGAGGCGCAGCCCGGCCTGCGGCGTCAGCGCCTCTTGGGCGATATAGAGGCGGCCGGCCTTCATCTGGTGGTGGGGCGCCTTTTCCACTTGGGTGCCCTCGGCCAGCATCACCAGGATCCCCTTCGGCTTTGGCAGCAGGAAGGACATCATGCCCCCCTCGGCGTCGATCAGCGCCGCCATGTCGGTGGCCATGGCGGCCAGCAGCTCGCCGCCGAAGACGCGCTTGCCCTCGACCCGGCCGGTGACGCTCACCGCCAGGTGGCAGTCCTGCTCGGTATCGAAGCGCACCACCGCCTTGTCGTCCTTGAGCGCCTTGTCGTAGGGCAGCAGCAGCTCGCCCTGGTCGTTGGCCAGCAGCGGGTAGCTCTGGCCGCCGGCGAAGATGTCGATGGGGGTGAAGTCGCAGGCGCCGCCCTGGGCCTTGAGGGCGAAGGAGAGCCTGGCCAGGGGATAATGGCCCTTGTGGTAGATCTTGAGGCGATCAAAGAAGCCGTCGTAGTTGAGCATCACCGTCTCGGCCGCCGCCGGCGCCGCCAGGGCGGCCCCGAACAGGGCCAGTACCAGCCTATTCATCCATGTATCTCCTGTTATGGCGGATCATGGCCAGCAGCTCCTGGACATAATCCTCGCGGCGCTCTGAGTAGCTGAGCAGGCCCCAGACCAGCTCGCCGGCCCTGGGCGTCTCGCCGGCCTGGCGCTGGGCGGCCCGGATGGCACGCAGCTCCCGGTAGGCGCCGTGGGTATTGATGTTGTGCAGGTAGCTGCGCACCGAGTCCTGGGGACTGTCGAACCTGGCCACCTCGTGGCGCTGGTTGGGACCACGCTGCAGGGGCACCAGGCCACAGCCGGGCTGGTAGCACCACTGGCCGAAGAAGTTGTAGCCCTGGCGGGCGAAGCGGGAGTTGCCCCAGGCGGACTCGTTGGCGGCCTGGGCCAGCACCATGGCCAGCGGCAGTATGTCGACCCGGCTCAGCAGCTCCTGCCTGCCCGCTTCGTCCAGGGGCCAGGTCAGCTCATAGTCGCTGGCCAGCTGCGCCAGCCAGTGCTGCTCCGCCTCGCTTGGCTCCGCCTTGTCCAGCACGCTCTCCAGCCGGGCCCGCTCGGCCAGGATGCGGGCGTTTTCCGCCTCCACCAGGGGTTTGAGGTAGGCAAAGAAGGCCTTTTTCTTCTCGGTGGTCCGGTCATACTGGCCGAAATCCGGCAGCTGGCTGTCCACCAGCTTGGCATCCCGGGCCGGCGGCGGCCCCGGCTGGCGCAGCGTCAGCAATACCCCGGCCAACAGCGCCAGCAGCAACAGCGGCGCCTTGAGCACATGCAGGCTTCTCATGCGGCCAGCACCCCCTGGCGGCCACGGATGGCCAGCCTTACGCCGAACAGCTCCCGGTACAACACCCCGTGCAGGTTGAAGTACCAGGGCACGGCCCAGACGAAAAGCAGCCCGAAGCTGAGCACCCCGGCCATCAGCGCCAGTCCGCCCAGCAGCTGCACCAGCAGGATCTGCCAGCCGTAGCGAACCGCCAGGTGCAACCCCAGGCGCAGCGCCGCCAATGGGCTGAGGCCCTTGTCGGCCACCAGCGGTAAGGTGAAGCAGAAGGCCACCAGCAGGAACAGGCCGGGCAGCAGGAACAGGCTCAGTCCCAGCTGCACCAGCACCGAACTGAGCAGGGCCGCCAGGCTCAGGCGGCTGGCCAGGGGATACCAGGCCAGGGCTTGGCGGAAGCTGGGCGGGATCCCCACGGAGCGGAAGATGCCCAGCATGTGCAGACCGGTGATCAAGGGGGCGGTCAGGCCGAGGATCAGCAGCTGGCTGAACAGGGCCAGGCCCAGGTGCTCCTGGGGCAGTCCCAGTGCTGGCGCCAGGCCGGCCAACAGGACGTCCAGGCCATACCAGCCCAGGCCCAGGGCCAGGAAGGTGACCGTCATGGCCAGGCTGCCCTGGCGGCTGTGCTGCCAGGCCTCCTTGAGGATGGCCTTCATGTCCAGTTGGATCTCGCCCCTCAGGGCCTTGTCCGGATCGCCACCGAGTTTCAGTTCGGTGGCCTTGTCCTGTTCGTCAATCATGCTTTTTCTTGTTGTCTGGCCAGCAGCTCCTGGCGGCGCGCTTCCTTCTCGGCCTTGAGCCTGGCCACGTCCACGGCGATGTGCTGCTGGTTGCGCTGTTTGGCCAGTTCGATCTGCTTCTGGCGTTCTTCGAAACGCTGGCGGCGCTCCTCGGTCATGCTGTCGTAGCAATGGGGGCAGACCACGCCCTGCATGTACCGCTCGCTTGCCTTGTCGGCCTCGGTGATGGGGCGGCGGCAGGCGTAGCACTGGTCGTACTGGCCCTGCTCCAGGCCGTGCTTGACGGCGACCCGCTGGTCGAACACGAAGCACTCGCCCTGCCACAGGCTCTCCTCCTGCGGCACCTCCTCCAGGTACTTGAGGATGCCGCCGTCCAGGTGGTAGACCTCGTCGAAGCCCTGCTCCTTGAGGTAGGCGGTGGATTTCTCGCAGCGGATACCACCGGTGCAGAACATGGCCACCTTCTTGTGTTTGGTCGGATCCAGGTTTTCCTTCACGTAGGCGGGGAATTCGCGGAAGGTCTCGGTATTGGGATTGAGGGCGCCCTTGAAGGTGCCTATGCCCACCTCGTAGTCGTTACGGGTGTCCACCAGCAGCACCTCGGGATCGGAGATCAGCGCGTTCCAGTCCTTGGGGCTCACGTAGGTGCCGACCACCCTGTTGGGGTCTATGCCTTCCACGCCCATGGTGACGATTTCCTTCTTCAGCTTGACCTTGGTGCGGTAGAAGGCCTGCTCGTCGGCAAAGGACTCCTTGTAGCTCAGGCCCTCGAATTCTTTGTGGCTGAGCAGCCAGTCACGCACCGCGTCTATGCCGGCACGGGGACCGCAGACGGTGCCGTTGATCCCCTCGGCGGCCAGCAGCAGGGTGCCCTTGACCTCGTTTTCCAGCATGCAGTCGAGCAGCGGCTGGCGCAGGGACTCATAGTGGGGAAGACGAACGAACTTGTAGAGGGCGGCAACAACATAGTGGCCCATGGTGAGACTCCTTTGGCTGACCGGCCCGTAAAGCCGGCGCGAAATTTAGGGGCGCCATTGTAGCAAAGTCAGCTGCCCAGGCCACCCTCAGGCCGGGGCCAGTCCCCACAGCAGCTTGGCGGCCAAGGCCAGCAGCACCAGTCCCAGCAGCCGGTCCACCCAGTAGCCCTTGGCGGCCAGGAAGCGACCCAGGGGGCCGGCGGTCAGCAGCACCGACAGCACCACGAACCAGAGGCCGGTGGCGATGGACAGGTAGGCGGCAATGCCGACCATGGTCCAGCCGCTGGGGGCGGCGCTCAACACCACCCCGAACAGAGTCAGGAAGAACAGGGTCGCCTTGGGATTGAGGGCATTGACCAGGAAACCGCGCCTGAAGGCGGCGGCAAAGCCCGGCACCTGGCCGGCCTCGCCACTGAGCTGCAGGCCGGTGCTGGCACGCAGGGCCCCTACCCCCATCCAGGCCAGGTAGAGGGCGGCGGCCACCGAGAACAGCATCTCCAGGGTCGGGTTCTGCTTGAGCAGCAGCGCCACCCCGGCCCAGGTATAGAGCATGTGCACCAGGATCCCCGTCCCCACACCCAGGGCCACCTGCATGCCCTTGTGGCGGCCAAAGGCGATGGCGTGGCGGCTGACCACCGCAAAATCCGGGCCTGGACTGGCCACGGCCAGGAAGTGGGCCCCGGCCAGGAGCAGAAACTGTTCTGTTGTCATCGATACCTCCTTGCGACAAGGGCCAATGCTGGCACCCCACGGCCGGCAATGGAAGAGGTGGCGTCTTCACATGGGACGGGCCGTGGCTGACATGCGGTCCCTTTTCCGTGGCCCTGGGGTGAACCCGGCTCCCTGCCTATGGCTGGATAAGCCGGTTGACCAGGGCCGGCAGCAGCTCGGCGGCCGGCCCTCGGCAATGCTCGTGAAAGAGCGGGCTGATGGCGCTGTCCTGGACATTGACCTCGATGCAGTGGGCGCCGGCCCGGCGCGCCTCCTCCACGAAGCCGGCGGCCGGGTAGACCTGGCCGGAGGTGCCCACGGCCAGGAAGAGATCGGCCTGGTCCAGGGCCAGGTAGATCCTGTCCAGACCCAGGGGCATCTCGCCGAACCAGACCACATGGGGCCTAAGGGGCGCCGCCGGCAGGCAGCAGGTGCAGTGGCTATCGGTGCCCAGGGGTTCGCTGACGGTGAACAGCTGGCCGCTTCGGGTGCACCTGGCCTTGCGCAGCTCGCCATGCATGTGCAGCAGCCGTTTGGAGCCGGCCCGCTCGTGGAGATCGTCGATGTTCTGGGTGATCAGCAGGAAGTCGTCGCTGGCCACCTCGAGCTTGGCCAGGGCCCGGTGGGCGGCGTTGGGCTCCACCTGATCCAGCTGTGCCCGCCTGGCGTTGTAGAAGCGGTGTACCAGTTCCGGATCGGCGGCAAAGGCCTCGGGGGTGGCCACCTCCTCCAGGCGGTGCTGCTCCCAGAGCCCGTCCTGAGCCCGGAAGGTGCGGATCCCGGACTCGGCGCTGACGCCGGCCCCTGTCAGTACCACCACCTTTCTGTAATGCATTTTCCATACACCTCTTTTTGCCGACGACTACACTGCTGCAATGTGTAATGGCTTTTATAACAACGCGTTGCCGGTTAATTGTTTATCGTTATTGGCGCCAGCGCCTTATGCTGGCAGTATCCTTTAAAAAAACGTTACACTGCCGTGACCCGGTTATTGGACAAGCACCACCATGCCAGAAATCCTCATCGCCGACGACCACCCGCTGTTTCGCAGTGCCATCCGCCTGGCCATCGAAAGCCAGGGCCAGGACCTGCAGGTGCGCGAATGCTGCGACGCCGACAGCCTCTTCGCTCAGCTGGACGGCGACGAGCCGGATCTGGTGCTGCTGGACTTGACCATGCCGGGCGCCCACGGTTTTTCCTGCCTGCTGCAGCTGCGCGAGCGCTACCCCGCCCTGCCGGTGGTGATCATCTCCGCCCACGAGGACGACCAGAGCCTGTCACGGGCCCACCGGTACGGCGCCCTGGGTTTCATCCCCAAGTCGGCGGACCTGGCCGTCATCGGCGATGCCCTGGCCTCGGTGCTGGCCGGCGAGCTCTGGTACCCCGACCATTTCCAGCCCCGGCAGCAGGCGGCCGAGGAGCAGGCCCTGGCCGACGGCCTGGCGGCGCTGACGCCCCAGCAGTACAAGGTGCTGGCGCTCTTTGCCGAGGGCCTGCTCAACAAGCAGGTGGCCCACGAGCTGGAGGTATCGGAGGCCACCATCAAGGCCCACGCCACCGCCATCTTCAAGAAGCTCAATGTCCGTAACCGCACCCAGGCGGTCATTGCACTGCAGTCGCTGAGCCCAGCTGCCGGATCATCAGCGCCCTGAGTGCCGCCGGCTTGACCATCTTGGCCATGTAGCCGAAGCCGGCCTCCCTGGCCTGTTCGATGAGCTCCTGGCGGCTGTCGGCGGTGATCAGCACCCCCGCCAGCGCCCGGCCCAGCTGCTTGCGTACCGCCGCCATCACCGCCAGGCCGTCGTCACCGCCGTCCAGGTGGTAGTCCGCCAGCATCATGTCCAGCTTGTCGTCGGCCAGGGCCAGCGCCTCCCGGCGGTTGCGGGCGGTGAGCACGGTGCAGCCCCAGCCTTCGAGCAGTGCAGCCATGGCCGCCAATATGCTTTCGTCGTTGTCCAGGCACAGCACCCTGGGGTTGCCAAGGTGGCTGGGCCCGAACCTTGGCGTGCTGGCCGGCCGCGCCGGCGCTTCGGCCAGGGGCACCAGCACCCCGAACACGCTGCCTCTGCCGGGCACGGAGCGCAGCGACAGCGGGTGGCCGAGGATCCGGCCCATGCGCTGGGCGATGGCCAGACCCAGGCCCAGGCCCTTTTCGTCCCTGTCCAGGCGCCGGAATTCCTCGAAGATGGCCTCCTGCTGCTCCGGCGCTATGCCGGGGCCTGTGTCCCAGACCTGGATCAGCACGGCCTTGCCGCGCCTGCGGGCGCTGAGCAGCACCCGGCCGCCCTTGCCATAGCGGATGGCGTTGGCCAGGAAGTTCTGGATGATGCGCCTGAGCAGCAGCCGGTCCGAAGCGACGCTGAGCGCCCGGAGCCGGCAATCCAGGATCACCCCCTGCTCCCGGGCCAGTATGGCGAACTCGCCGGCCAGGCTGTCCAGCATGGCCTTGAGGTCGAAGGTGCTGCGGTTCACATTCAGGGTGCCGGCATCCAGTTTGGAGATATCCAGCAGGTCGGTGAGCAGATCGCCGGCCGATTTCAGCGACGACTTGATGTTCTCCAGCAGGGCCTGGTCGTTGCCCCCCTGCTGCAGCAGCGCCGAGGTGAACAGCCGGGCGGCGTTCAGCGGCTGCATCAGGTCGTGGCCACAGGCGGCCAGGAAGCGGCTCTTGGACTGGTTGGCCCTGTCGGCCTCGGCCTTGGCGGCGGAAAGCTCCATGGTGCGCTCGGCCACCCGCAGCTCCAGTTCCTCGTTGGCGGCCTTGAGCAGCCGCTCCGCCCGGCGGTAGACGGTGATGTCGGTGAAGGTCATCACGAAGCCGCCGCCGGGCATGGGGTTGCCCTGGACCTTGATCACGCTGCCGTCCGGCCTTTCCCGCTCGGAGCTGTGGGCCGAGCCCTGGCGCATATGGTTCACCCGCCTGGCCACATGGTCCTCGACGGCGCCAGGCCCGCACCAGCCCCGCTCGGCATTGAAGCGGATCAGCTGTGCCACCGGCCGGCCCACCTGGATGAGGCCCGGCGGGTAGTCGAACAGCGCCAGGTAACGGCGGTTCCAGGCCACCAGGTTGAGGTGCCGATCCACCACGGAGATCCCCTCCGAGGCGTTCTCGATGGCCCCCTGCAGTAGCTCCCGGGAGAACTGCAGCTGCTCTGTGGCCTCGTCCACCAGGGTCACCACCTCGTCCAGGGCGATATCCCGGCCCTGCACCGCCGAGCGCATCACCAGGGCGGCACTGGCGGCGCCGATCACCGAGGCCATCAGCCGTTCGATGTCTTCCATCAGTTCGGCGCTGGCCTGGCGCGGCAGTTCGGCACCGCTGCAGCCCTGGGCCCTGGCGTGGCGCTCGATGGCGGCCGCCACCCGCACCGGCCCCACGAAACGGCTTGCCAGGGCCTGGAGATCGGCCAGGCTGATGGCGCCGCCCTGGCGCTGCTGCTCCTGTCCGCTGGCCACGAAGCTGGCGGCCTGCAGCCGGTCTATGACCCCGGCCCGCAGCAGCAGCGAACCCAGGCCGTAGACAACGCCGTTGATGAGCAGCGACAGCAGTATGGCGTAGGGACCCAGCAGCCAGTCGTGCAGCCACCACCAGCTGCCGAAACCGGCTGCCAGTCCCAGCAGCGCCCCCTTGCGGTTGCCGCCCTGCCAATGGAGCCCACCCAGCAGCGCCGGCCCCAGCTGGGCAAAGGCGCCAAAGGCCAGCAGCCCCATGGCGGCCAGGGCCTGACCGTTACCCATGTGCCAGTAGACGATCAGGGCCAGCAGCAACAGCAGCAGGATCACCGCCCGGCGCAGGTGCAGCAGCTGGCGGGCGAAGTGCTCGAAGTTGCGTCCCTCGAGGCGTTTGGTCTTGAGCAGGTAGGGCACCAGCAGCTCGTTGGAGACCATGGTGGCGATGGTGACGGTGGCGACGATGACCATGCCGGTGGCGGCGGAGATGGCGCCCAGCACCGCCAGCAGGGCCACCCAGGGGTGTCCCTCCAGCAGCGGCAGCGAGATCACATAGGTGTCGGCCGCCAGATGGCCCTGGAAGATCAGGCCGCCGGCCAGGGCCAGGGGCGCCACCGGCAGGGCGATCAGCACCAGGTAGAGGGGGAAAAGCCAGCGGGCCTGGCGCAGATCCCCCTCGGACTGGTTCTCCACCACCATCACGTGGAACTGGCGCGGCAGGCAGAAGAAGGCGAACACCCCCACCAGGCTCTGGGCCAGCAGGGCTGGCAGGCTCGACAGGGCATCGCTGCGGACCACCTGCTCGGTGACGGCCAGGCTGATCAGCTCGCCCAGGCCGTCGAAGCTGCCGTAGATCACCACCAGGGTCACCACCAGCAACGCCATCAGCTTGAGGCCGGACTCGAAGGCCATGGCCAGCATCAGGCCGGGATGGTGCTCGGTGGCGTCGAGCTTGCGGGTGCCGAACAGGATCGCGAACAGCGCCAGGAAGGCCGCCACCACGGGGGCGGTGCTGCCGGGCAGCTGTTGCTGGCCGCTGAGGATATCCAGGCTCAGCACCATGGCCTTGAGCTGCAGGGCGATATAGGGCAGGCAGGCCAGCAGGGCGATCAGGGTGACGGTGGCCGCCACCAGCCGCGACTTGCCGTAGCGGGCCCCCAGGAAATCGGCCAGGGAGGTGATCCTGTGCCTGTGGCTGACCCGCACCAGCTTCTGCAGGGTGCCAAAGCCCAGCGCCATCACCAGGATGGGCGCGATGAACACCGGCAGATAGGACCAGATGGACTGGGCCGACTGGCCCACGGTGCCGAGGAAACTCCAGGACGAACAATAGACCCCCAGTGACAGTGCGTAGATCAGCTGGCGACGGGCCGGGCCCAGGGTCTGTTCACGGCGATCGCCCTGCCAGGCGATGGCGAACAGCACCAGGACGTAGAGCAGGGCCAGCAGGCCGACAAGCCAGAGGGGCATGGGGATCTCCCTGATTTATCTGGAGTTGCCTTTTTACCACAGCCCCCGCCAAAAGGGGCTTTCGACTAAAGTCGACTGGGCGGCACGGGCCCGGGCACCTAGATTGTGAGCATCATGTTAAACAGGAGCCCGAACATGACCCCCTGTCGCTACCAAGAGATCAACCAGAGCCCTCGGTTCCAGGCCATGGTGGCCAGGCGCGAACGCTATGCCTGGCGCCTGTCGGCCCTGATGCTGGCCATCTATTTCACCTTCATCCTGCTGATCGCCTTCGAGCCGGCGCTGCTGGCCAGGCCCCTTTATCAGGGCAGCGTGATCACCTGGGGGATCCCGGCCGGCCTGGTGGTGATCCTCAGCGCCTTCGTGCTCACCGGCCTCTATGTGCGCAAGTCCAACCACGAGTTCGACACCGAGAACGCCGCCATCCTGGAGGAGCAAACCCCATGAAAGCCCTGATCTTCCTGCTGGCGCTCTGCCCCGCCCTGGCCCTGGCGGCCGGCAGCCTGGACGGCGAGGCCCAAACCCAGCCCCTCAACCTGCCGGCCATCGCCATGTTCGTGGTGTTCGTGGCCCTGACCCTGGCCATCACCTACTGGTCGGCCCGGCGCACCAAGACAGCGTCCGACTATTACGCGGCCGGCGGCGGCATCACCGGCTTCCAGAACGGCCTGGCCATCGCCGGCGACTACATGTCGGCGGCCTCCTTCCTGGGCATTTCCGGCCTGGTCTACCTGTCCGGCTTCGACGGCCTGATCTATTCCATCGGCTTCCTGGTGGGCTGGCCCATCATTTTGTTCCTGATCGCCGAGCGGCTCAGGAACCTGGGCCGCTACACCTTCGCCGACGTGGCCTCCTACCGCCTCGGCCAGAAGTCCATCCGCACCCTGGCCGCCAGCGGCTCGCTGGCGGTGGTGGCCCTCTACCTCATCGCCCAGATGGTCGGCTCCGGCAAGCTGATCCAGCTGCTGTTCGGCCTGCCCTACGAGGTGGCGGTGATGCTGGTGGGGGTGCTGATGGTGCTCTATGTGATGTTCGGCGGCATGCTGGCCACCACCTGGGTACAGCTGATCAAGGCGGTGCTGCTGCTGTGCGGCGCCACCTTCATGGCGGTAATGGTGCTGCTGCACGTGGGCTTTGATCCGGCCCTGCTGTTCGAGCAGGCGGTGGCCGTGCATCCCAAGGGCGAGGCCATCATGGCCCCGGGCGGCCTGGTGTCGGATCCGGTCTCGGCCATCTCCCTTGGCATCGCCCTGATGTTCGGCACCGCCGGCCTGCCCCACATCCTGATGCGCTTCTTCACCGTCAGCGATGCCAGGGAGGCCCGCAAGTCGGTGTTCTTCGCCACCGGCTTCATCGGCTACTTCTACATCCTCACCTTCATCATCGGTTTCGGCGCCATCGTGCTGGTCCATACCAACCCGGACTTCAAGGACGCCGCCGGCGCCCTGCTGGGCGGCAACAACATGGCCGCGGTGCACCTGTCCAAGGCGGTGGGCGGCGATCTCTTCTACGGTTTCATCGCCGCCGTGGCCTTTGCCACCATACTGGCGGTGGTGTCCGGGCTGACCCTGGCCGGTGCCTCGGCGGTGTCCCACGATCTCTACGCCAACGTCATTCGCAAGGGCCAGGCCGGGGAACGGGAGGAGATCAGGGTGTCCAGGTACGCCACCCTGGCGCTGGGGCTGGTGGCCATCGCCTTAGGGCTCCTGTTCGAGCAGCAGAACATCGCCTTCATGGTGGGCCTGGCCTTCGCCATCGCCGCCAGCACCAACTTCCCGGTGCTGCTGCTGTCCATGTACTGGTCCAGGCTCACCACCCGCGGCGCTCGTGTCGGTGGCTGGACCGGCCTGGTGACCGCCATCAGCCTGGTGATCCTGGGCCCCACCGTCTGGGAGGCCGTGCTGGGCTTCGAGCGGGCCATCTTCCCCTACCAGTACCCGGCCCTGTTCTCGGTCAGCGCCGCCTTTGCCGCCAGCTGGTACTTCAGCGTCACCGACCGCTCGGCGGCGGCCGCCGAAGAACGGGCGCTGTTCGTGCCCCAGTTCGTGCGCTCCCACACCGGCCTGGGGGCCGCCGGCGCCAGCCAGCACTGACCGGCGGCGCCAAGGGTGCCCATCTTGTTAACAAAGCCCGGACGTGGCCGGGCTTTTCTTATACCTTGGTCTAATGGCCCGGCCTGGGCCCGCTTTACATACTGGTGCCAACCACTTCTACAGGAAGGAAAGAATAATGACGCAGATCGCCCGCTACCCGGTCATGGACGCCATCGCCAAGGATGCCCGCATCACCCAGGATGAATACCAGCAGGCCTACCAGGCCTCGGTGCAGGATCCCGTTTCCTTCTGGGGCACCATCGGCAAGCGCATCGACTGGATCAGGCCCTACACCCGGGTCAAGAACACCTCCTTCGATCCCCATAACGTCTTCATCCGCTGGTACGAGGACGGCACCCTCAACGCCAGTGCCAACTGCCTGGACCGCCACCTTGCCGAGCGCGGCGAGCAGACGGCGCTGATCTGGGAAAGCGACGACGGCAGCGAGGTTCGCCACGTCAGCTACCAGGAGCTGCATGGCCTGGTGTGCCGCTTCGCCAACGTGCTCAAGCACCAGGGCATAGGCCGCGGCGACGTGGTGACCATCTACATGCCCATGGTGGTGGAGGCGGTGGTGGCCATGCTGGCCTGTGCCCGTATCGGCGCCGTCCACTCGGTGGTGTTCGGCGGCTTCTCCCCCGATGCCATCGCCGGGCGCATCATCGACGGCAAGGCCAGGCTGGTGATCACCGCCGACGAAGGCCTGCGCGGTGGCCGCAGCATCCCCCTCAAGACCAACGTGGACGAGGCCCTCACCCATCCCGACGTCAAGACGGTGGACAAGGTTTTGGTGCTGCGCCGCACCGGCGGCGACATCCCCTGGCACGAGCACCGGGATCTGTGGTGGCACGACGCCATGGCCAAGGCAAGCGAGCATTGCCCGCCAGAGGAGATGGACGCCGAAGACCCCTTATTTATCCTTTACACTTCAGGCTCCACCGGCAAGCCCAAGGGCGTGCTGCACACCACCGGCGGCTACCTGGTTTACGCCTCCTACACACACGAGCTGGTGTTCGACTACCAGCCCGGCGAGGTCTACTGGTGCACCGCCGACATTGGCTGGATCACCGGCCATTCCTACCTGGTCTACGGCCCCCTGGCCAACGGCGCCACCTGCCTGATCCACGAAGGGGTGCCCAACTGGCCCAGCCCGGCCCGCCTGGGGGAGATAGTCGACCGCCACCAGGTGGCCATCCTCTACACGGCGCCGACCCTGATCCGCGCCCTGATGGCCCAGGGCCCCCAGCATTTCGATAACTTCGACGGCGCCAGCCTGCGCATCCTAGGTACCGTCGGCGAGCCCATCAATCCCGAGGCCTGGCGCTGGTACCACGAGGTGATCGGCAAGGGCCGCTGTCCCATAGTGGACACCTGGTGGCAGACCGAGACCGGCGGCATCATGATTGCGCCCCTGCCCGGCGCCATCGACGCCAAGCCCGGCTCTGCTACCCTGCCCTTCATGGGCGTGCAGCCCGCCCTGGTGGACAACCTGGGCCAGCCGGTCGAGGGCGAAGGCAACCTGGTGATCAGCGATTCCTGGCCGGGCCAGATGCGCACCGTCTACGGCGACCACGAGCGTTTCGTGCAGACCTACTTCTCCACCTTCCCCGGCCACTACTTCACCGGCGACGGCGCCCGCCAGGACGAGGACGGCTACTTCTGGATCACCGGCCGGGTCGACGACGTCATCAACGTCTCCGGGCACCGCCTGGGCACGGCGGAGATAGAGTCGGCCCTGGTGGCCCACCCCGAGGTGGCCGAGGCGGCCGTGGTCGGGTATCCACACGAGATCAAGGGCCAGGGGATCTACGCCTATGTCACCCTCAACCAGGGCGTGGCGGCCAGCGAGGAGCTGCGCCAGGCCCTGCGGCAATGGGTGCGAGCCGAGATCGGCGCCCTGGCCAGCCCGGATCTGATCCAATGGGCCCCGTCCCTGCCCAAGACCCGCTCCGGCAAGATCATGCGCCGCTTCCTGCGCAAGATCGCCGCCAACGAATGCGAGGCCCTGGGCGACACCACCACCCTGGCCGACCCCGGCGTCATCGACTCCCTGGTGACAAGCCGTCTCAACCAGTAGCGCACCCCCTTGCCCGCCGCACCGGCGGGCTTTTTTGTGCATTAAAAAAGCCGCCCTTGAGCGGCTTGTTCCCTTCTGGTGCCGCTTAGAAGCTGTACTTGGCGGCAAACTGCAGCCGGTTCAGGTTGCCCCTGGCGCCGTTTTCCAGCTGGCGTTGGCCGAGCAGATATTCGACCCCGAATGAAAGCGCCTTGACCGGGGAATAGAACAGATTGGCATGGAGGGAGTGCAGGCGGCGGGTGATGGCGTCATCCACCAGATGGGGCTCTTGGTCCGCTCGCAGTGCCGACAGCACCAGGCTGGAACGCCACTGGTCGTTCCACCAATGTCGGTAGGAGATAAAGCCGGAGATGGTCTTGAGGGTCTTAAGCTCGCCGTCGGCGCTCACCAGGGCATCGGCCACGGCGTTAAGGGCCACGTAGCGGCCCAGGCCGTCGCCATGGGTGGCCATGAAGCTGAGGTCGTCCCGTGCGCCGAGCTGCAAGCGCCCGGCCAGGCTGAGGCCATAGCCGAAGGCGCTGTCCTCTAGGCCTGGCTCGTCGGCCCGCAGCTGGCGGCCGATGGCGGCCAGGCTAAGGTGGCCGCCGTCGAAATGGTGATCGTAGCGGGCCACCATGTCCGGCAGCAGGCCGTCGTCCAGGTCCAGCTTGCCGGCCTCGCCATGGGGCGTGACCACGGTCTCCGGGTTCTCCAGGGCAAACTGCCAGCTGCCGAAACGATAACGCACCTGTACCTGGCGCTGGAAGACGGTGCCCTCGGCCGGTCCCAGGAAATCCACCGACTCCGGCAGCACGGCCGTGTCCTGGAAGGTGGTAAAGGTCTGGCCGAACAGCCAGTCGTCGAAGGTGAAGTAGGCATGGCGCAGCCTGGGGGTGTAAGAGTTGGATACCATTTCGTTGCCATTGGGCGTGCCCAGGAAGTCCATCTCCAGGCGGGTGCCGAGGCGGTGCCGGCCGAGGTCGCTGCGGCTGGCCAGCACCAGCCGGGTTTCCCGGGCCGAGAAGTCCAGGGCCTTGCCGCTGTCGCACTCGTCGCAGACCGGTATGGTGCCGGCCACGTAGAACTGGCGGCCGATGCTGCCGGAAGGGAGCTTGCCGTCGCTGTAATGGCTGTAGAAGAGGGAGGCCTTGGCAAAGCCGCCGAAGCTGACCTGGGTCTGGCCGTCGTCCATCAGGGTGATGGCGCCCTGGCACGGCAGGCCCAGGGTCGCGGCCACCAGGCCGGCAAGTGGGTATCTCATGGGGTTTCCTTCCTGTTGTCATGGACGGGCACGGGAAGGAAAAGACGCCTTCCGGCACCACTGGCATTCACTATGCCCGTGGCGCCGGGGTGGACCCATTAGTCTTTGGTCGTAGGGGTGATGGTGTCCAGGGTGAGCATGGGCGAGGCATCGAGATCGTCGGCGTTCATCATGCTGGCCACCCGCTGCAACGAGCTGAGGATCAGCGACTGCTCCCACTCCTCCAGGGACTCGAAGCGGGTGATGAAGGCCTGCTGCAATGGTGCCGGGGCCTTGGCCAACAGCTCCCGGCCGGCATCGGTGAGATCCAGCATCACCTTGCGCTTGTCCAGGGTGGATCTTTCCCGGATCACCAGGCCCCTGGCCTCCAGGCGGTCGATGATGCTGGTGACCGTGGCCTGGGACAGGTTGACGATGCGGGCGATGTTGCGGGTGGTGTCGCCGGGCTGGCCGTCGATGGCCCGCATCAGCAGCAGCTGGGGACCGGTCAGGGACGAGGTCTTGTTGAGCTTCTTCGAGTGCAAATCAATGGCACGGATGATCTGGCGCAACGCCGTCAGCACTTCGTCCACGCGTTTCATGGGCACTTTTTCCATGGGGATGAAAAGATTAGCGCTATTTTAGACGGAAGCGGCCGGTAAACAAGCAAAGTCTTCGTCCCCCATTGCAGGGGCAATTGGCCCCGATCCATAATATTCGCGCACGAATAATAATCCTTGGAGAGAATCATGAAACGAGCGAGCATCGCCCTTGCCGTCGGCCTGGCCATGACGGCCCCCCAGGCCCTGGCAGAGGTGGACGTTGGCGGCGCCTTCCGGGTCAACTATGCCTGGAAGGACTACGACGACAAGAACAAGGACAAGGGCGGCGAATGGGACATCGAGCTGTTTCGCATCGATGTCAACGGCAGCCATGAAGACTGGTTCTATTCCGCCCAGTATCGCTGGTACCAGGATTTCGAGGCCATCCACCACGCCTATGTGGGCTACAACTTCGACGAGAACCGCGCCATCAAGGCCGGCGTCACCCTGGTGCCCTTCGGGATCCTGCCGGTGGTCTCCCACAGCTTCTGGTTCGGCGGCGGTTACTACCTGGGCATGGAAGACGACTATGACACCGGCGTCGTCTACCAGCACAAGAGCGGCGACTGGCTGTTCCACGCCGGCTACTTCCACAACGCCGAATACGACAATGGCGACCGCTTCGACCGCTATTCCTTCGATCTGGCCGCCGTCGACGGCGAGCGCGCCGACGAAAACAACCAGCTCAACCTGCGTGCCGCCAGGACCATGCCGCTGGCCGGCGGCAAGCTGGATCTGGGCGTCTCCCTGGAAGCGGGCCGCCTCTACCTGAACGAGCAGCAAAAGCACGAGGGCCGCTGGCAGGCCGCCCTCCACGGCGACTGGAACAACGACGCCGGCTGGAATGTACAGCTCCAGTACGCCCGCCAGGAGTACGACACCAACACCGATACCGTGACCCTGTCCGCCTTCCAGTTCCCCTTCGAGGTGGCATCCGAGATGGATGTGGTGAGCTTCAACGTCGCCAAGACCTTCAAGGTGGGCAACGCCTTTGCCGACAGCATCACCTGCTACAACGATCACACCCAGATGCTGGCCGACGGCAGCGGCAACGACGACTCCATCCAGAACGTCACCGGCTGCCTGGTCGCCAAGGGCGGCCTCTACACCTATGTCGACTGGATCGCCGGCAAGAACATGTGGTTCGCCGGCGGTAACGGCGTCGGCCTGGAAGCACCGGGCAACGACGGCTGGCATTCCCGCCTCAACATCAACATCGGCTTCTATTTCTGATTTTGACTTGACAGGGCACCGCCGGTCGGGCTTAGCTGAAAGGGAATTCCAAGGAGAACCTGATGAATCCGCTGCTGCGCAACACCACCACCACCATTACCGGTACCACGCTGTGGTCCCGGGGGTGGCGCGTGCGCTAGCGAAACATCAGTTTCCAACAGCCAAAGGCCCGCTCCCCCAAAGGAGCGGGCCTTTTTTATGGAGTAAATGCGATGAAAGTGATGAAGTTTGGCGGCTCTTCCCTGGCCGACGCGTCCCGCTTCTGCCAGGTGGCCGAGCTGGTCGGTACCGCCCTGGCCACCGGCCCGGTGGCCCTGGTGCTGTCGGCGCCGGCCGGCACCACGGACGCCCTCTTTGCCCTGGTCGAGGGCAGGCTTGAAGCCACCGAACTGACGAGCCGCTTTCATCGCTGGACGGCCGACCTTGCCGAGGCAGAGCCGGGCCTCGACGCCGAGGCGCTGCACCGCCAGGTACAGCCGTTGGTGGCCAGCCTGGAGCGCCTCCACGAGGGTTGCCGGCTGCTGGGGCAGCGCCCCGAGTCGGTGGTGGCCGAGCTGGTCAGTCTGGGCGAGCGGCTGTCCATCGCCCTGATGGAAGCCCTGCTCAAGGCCCGTGGCCACCAGCCGCTGCTGCTGGATCCCCGCCAACTGCTGCCCGCCAGGGGCCCTGTGCTGGACGGCCAGGTGGACACGGAGCTGGCCGCGGCCCGTGTGGCCGGGCTGCCCAGGGACGGTCTGCTGCTGATGCCCGGTTACCTGGCCGGCGATGCCGAAGGCGGCGCCATGCTGCTGGGGCGCAACGGCTCCGATTATTCGGCGGCGCTGCTGGCCGCCGCCCTGCCCGCCCGGGAGCTGGAGATCTGGACCGACGTGGACGGCGTCTACCAGGCCGATCCCAGGCGGGTGCCGGGCGCCCGGCGACTGCACAGCCTTTCCTATGCCGAAGCCCTGGAGCTGTGCTATTTCGGCGCCAAGGTGCTGCACCCCAAGACCCTGGGCCCGGTAAGCAGAAAAGGCATCCCGGTGCGCATCAAGCAGACCGACAGGCCCGCCGAGCCCGGCACCCTGATCGGTGACGCCGGCCAGGAGCCCAGCGCCGTCAAGGCCCTGTCCGATCTCGAGTCCATGGTGATGATCAGCGTCAGCGGCCCCGGCATGCAGGGCATGGTGGGCATGGCTGGCCGCATCTTCACCGCCGTGCAGCGGGCCGGGGTGTCCATCGTGCTGATCACCCAATCCTCCAGCGAGTACAGCATCTCCTTCTGCGTCCATGCCGCGGACGGCGCCGCCTGCCGCCAGGCCCTGGTCCAGGAATTCAACCTGGAGCTGGCCCAGGGACTGCTGGATCCCATAGAGCTGCTGGAGCAGCTGGCCATCATCACCCTGGTCGGCGACGGCATGCGCCATTCCATCGGCGTGGCCGGCCGTTTCTTCTCGGCCCTGGCCCGCACCGGCATCAACGTGGTGGCCATAGCCCAGGGCTCGTCGGAGCGCTCCATCTCCGCCGTGGTGCCCGGCGCCAAGGTCAACGAAGGACTGCGCGCCAGCCATCAGGCCTTCTTCGACAGCCAGCAGCGCATCGACCTGGTGTTGCTGGGCGTGGGGGGCGTCGGCAGTGCCCTGCTGGCGCAGATCCGGCGCCAGCAGGCCGCCCTGGCCGAGCGGCAGATCCGCCTCAATGTGCTGGCCCTTGGCAACAGCAGGCAGATGCTGCTGGCCCCCCAGGGGGTGGATCTCGACCATTGGCAGGCGCAGCTGGCCGGCAGCAGCCAGGGCTTTGATCTCGATGCCCTCAAGGCCCTGGTGCGCGAGCATCACCTGATCAACCCGGTCATCGCCGACTGCACCGCAAGCGAGCAGGTGGCGGCCCGCTATGGCGACTTCCTGGCGGCGGGCTTCCACGTGGTCACCCCCAACAAGCGCGCCAATACCGGCGATCTGGCCTACTACCGGCAGCTCAAGTCGCTGTGCATCAGGCACAAGCGCAAGTACCTGTACGAGACCACTGTCGGTGCCGGCCTGCCGGTGATCGAAAACCTGCAGAACCTGCTGGCCGCCGGCGACCGGCTGCGCTGCTTCGAAGGCATCCTGTCCGGCTCCCTGTCCTACATCTGCGGCAAGCTTGAGGACGGCCTGCCCCTGTCCGAGGCGACCCTGATGGCCAAGGAGCTGGGCTACACCGAGCCGGATCCCCGGGAGGATCTCAGCGGCCTGGACGTGGCCAGGAAGCTGTTGATCCTGGCCAGGGAGGCAGGCCTCATGCTCAACATGGACGACATCGAGGTGGAGCCGCTGCTGCCGGCTAATGCCTGCCGGGGCAGCCTGGCCCAGTTCGTGGACGCCCTGCCCCGGTGGGACGCCCATTTCCACGGCCTCATCTGGCAGGCCCAGAGCCAAGGCAAGGTGCTGCGCTACGTGGGCAGCATCGAGGACGGCCGCTGCAAGGTGGGCCTCAGGGCGGTGGCCAAGGACTCGCCCCTGGCCACGGTCCGCGACGGCGAAAACGCCCTGGCCTTTCACAGCGACTACTACAGCCCGGTGCCCCTGGTACTGCGCGGCTATGGCGCCGGCAACGAGGTCACCGCCGCCGGCGTCTTCGCCGATCTGCTGCGTACCCTCAACTGGCACCGGGAGGGCTGAGCATGTCCGTCTGCATCTATGCCCCCGCCTCCAGCGCCAACCTCAGCGTCGGTTTCGATCTGCTGGGCCTGGCCCTGAAGCCCCTGGACGGCAGCCTGCTCGGTGATTGGGTCCAGGCCGAGTTCAGCGCCACGCCGAGCCTGGCCTGCTGTGGCCCCTTCGCCAAGGATCTGCCCGGGGACAATATCGTCGATCGGGCCCGGGAGCGCTTCGGCGCTGCCCTGGCGGCAAGGGGTATGGCGGCCCGGCCGGCGGCCCTTTGCCTGTACAAGGGGCTGCCGGTCGGCTCGGGCCTCGGCTCCTCCGCCACCAGCGTGGTGGCGGCCCTGGTGGCCCTCAACGAACTCCATGACGGGCCCCTGGACGATGATGAGCTGCTGGCGCTGATGGGCGAGCTGGAAGCCAGCATCTCAGGGGCGCGCCACTTCGACAACCTGGCCCCGGCCTTCCTTGGCGGCCTCAGGTTGATCACCGGCGGCCAGCACAGCCGGGCCCTGCCGACTCCCGATGCCGTCTGGCTGATCGCCTACCCGGGTGTCCGCCTCGACACCAGGGAGGCCCGCGCCTGCCTTCCCGAGGCGCTGTCGCTGGAAGACAGCCTGGCGGTGGCCCGGCGGCTGGCCGCCTTCGTCGATGCCTGCCACAATCGGGATCCGGCCTGCTTCGCACAGATGGTGGACATCATTGCCGAACCCAGGCGCCAGGCGCTGATCCCGGGCTGTCGCCCCGCCTGGCAGGCCATGGCCGATTGTGGCGCCCTGGCCACCGGTATCTCCGGGTCCGGCCCCAGCCTCTACGGCTGCTTTGCCGACCAGGCTTCAGCGGCATTGGCCAAGGCCAGGCTGGAGCAGCAATTCCTGGTGGGCAAGGACGGCTTTGTGGTGCTGTGCACAGTGGATCAACAAGGCGCACGCGCCCTGGGGGAACAAGCATGCAACTAATAAACCTGAAACACCCGGATGAACAACAGCTCTTTGCCGGCGCCTGCCTGCAGGGGTTGGGCCGGGGCCAGGGCCTGTTCTTCCCCGCCGCCTGGCCGGCCGTCAACATGGCGGCGCTGCTGAGTCTGCCCAGGGCCGAACGCCATGGGCTGCTGCTACAAAGCCTGCTTGGTGATGAGTTCGACGCCGGCCAGCGGGCGCAGCTGCTGGCCGGCACCTTCGACTTCCCGGCCCCGCTGGTGGAGGTGGAGCCCCACTGCTATGCCTTGGAGCTCTTTCACGGCCCCACCCTGGCCTTCAAGGACTTCGGCGCCCGCTTCCTGGCCCGCTGCCTGTCGCTGCTGGCCAGAGAGCCGGTCACCATACTCACCGCCACCTCGGGCGACACCGGCGCCGCCGTCGCCCACGCCTTCCACGGCCTGGCCAATGTCCAGGTGGTGGTGCTCTACCCCAGGGGCCGGATCAGTGCCCTCCAGGAGCGGCTGTTCTGTACCCTGGGCGGCAATGTCCACACCCTGGCCGTGGACGGCAGCTTCGATGACTGCCAGGCCCTGGTCAAAAAGGCCTTCGACGATGCCGCCCTGGTCGGGGCCATGGGCCTCAACTCCGCCAATTCCATCAATATCGCCCGGCTGCTGGCCCAGGTGTTCTACTATGTGGACGCCGTGGCCCAGCTGCCACCTAAGCGGCGCGAGTCGCTGCTGATCTCGGTGCCCTGCGGCAACTTCGGCAACCTCACCGCCGGCCTGATCGCCAAGGCCCTGGGCCTGCCCGTGGACAACTTCGTGGTGGCCACCAACGCCAACGACACAGTGCCCCGCTACCTGGCAAGCGGCCAATGGCAACCGGCCGCCACTGTGCCGACCCTGGCCAACGCCATGGACGTGAGCCGGCCCAACAACTGGCCCAGGGTCGAGGCGCTGCTGCGGCAGCAGGGCTGGTCCCTTGCCGAACTTAAGCACGGTCACCTGGATGACGCCGCCATCCTCGATGCCGTGCATCACCTGGACGGACTTGGCTATCAGGCCGAGCCCCATGGCGCCATCGCCTACGAGCTGCTGCGCCGGCATCGGCGACCTGGCCAGACCGGCATTTTCCTGGCCACGGCCCACCCGGCCAAGTTTGCCGACGTGCTCGAGGAAAGGGTCGGCCTGAAGGTGCCCCTGCCGGACGTGTTGAGCCAAGCCCTGGACAGGCCGCTGCTGTCACGGCCGCTGGCCAACGACTTCGGCGCCCTGCGCAGCTACCTGAAGGGGTTGTAACAAAAAGGCCGGCGAATGCCGGCCTTGTCTGGTCAGGGCTGGTAGTCCCTGAGCTTGGTCAGGGCGCTGCTGCCCACGTAGCCGATGGCGGCCAGGGCGTCCATGTCGGCAATGGGCCGGGCGGCGACGATGTTGCCGGCGGCGCGGCTGTCCAGGGCCACGGCGTCGTCCAGGGTGGCCTGGCTGGCGGTGTTGGCCAGCTCCAGGGTGGCCTGGACCTGGGCACCGGTGAAGGTCACCCCTTCCCAGGTACCGCCTGCGGGCAGCGGCGCACCCGCGCAATCGCTTTCGCCCTTGGCCTCGCAGAACATCCGCTCGAAGGCGCCGTGGAACTGGGCGGCCACGTTGGCGTCATGGATGGCGATGAGGTTCTCGTCGTTGCCGAAGGCGGCCGCACCCGAGGCGTTGTGGGAGCCGGTCACCACCATGTTGTCGATGACAAAGAACTTGTGGTGCAGCTTGTCACCGCCAGGCACCTTGGCCGCGTAGACCTCCACCGGAGTTGGCCAGGGGTTGTTGCCATGACCGGTGTAGGCGTCCACCTCGTATTCGCCGTTGTCGTTGAGCTTGGCGATACCGGCCATGTCCTGGAACTCGCTGAAGTAGCGGTAGAAGAAGCTGCTGTCGCCGACACCGCGGATCTCGGCGCCCCTGCCCTGGGCCACCTGCATGGCATCGGCCAGCACCTGGGCGCTGAAGGCGAACTGGGCCACCTCGATGCGCTGCTCGGCGCCCTTGAGCCAGGCTTCCAGATTGGCCAGGGTGGAGCCGGCGTACAGGGTCGGTGACTGGGGCGTGAACTGCACCTCCACCTTGATGTTGTCATTGTCGGTGTAGGTCACCGTCAGCTGGTGGTCCTGCTTGCCGAGGCCGAACAGGGAGTCCTTGGCGCCGCCCTGGCCGTCACCCCACATCTGGTTGAACTGGTAGGCGTATTCGCCGGCCAGTTGCTGGGACTGGATCACCAGCATGTGGTTAAGGTTGCCTGCGGAGATCAGCTGGCCCTGGGCGTCCAGATCGCCGTGGATACCGCTCTGGGTGAAGTTGGTGGAGCCGGTCAGCACCTTCCTGCCGTCGACGACGATGAACTTGTTGTGCTGGATCTTGGAGCCGGCGGAGCCGTTCTCGGTATCATCGATCCAGGGGATGCCGGCGCCCTCCAGGATGGCCAGGGCCTGCTGGTTCTCGGCACCGATGTTGTCCTCGTCGGTGATGACCCGCACCGTGACACCCCGTTGCCTGGCCGCCTTGAGGGCGTTGGCGATGCCGGGCAGATCCAGGTCGTAGATGGCCACGTCCAGGCTACTGCTGGCCGCGTCTATGACGTCTATGACCACCTGTTCCAGGTTGGTCTCGACGGCAGGCGGGTTCACGGGGTGATTGAAGTAGACGTCGATATCGCCGGCCTGGGCAGTGGCAGCCAGGCCCAGGCACAACGCCAGGGGGGACAGTCTTAGCATGATGTTATCTCTTGTCGTTATAGTGTGCGGCATCCTGCCATAGGGGTCCCTTCCCTGGGCGGCGCTATTGTCACGGCAAGTTGTTGCATAATCAAAGATTTTTTGTGACAACTCCTGGTGGTTGGAAAACGGAAAGGGGCGGCCCTGTAACCAATGGCAGCAACTTTTTCCAATGCTGAATGGTCAATAAACCACCATTTGATAGCGCTTCACTGTGCGGGGGGGATCCGTAGACTGGCTCCTGCAAGCAACATTTCTCGATTCCCTCGAGACCCCTTACAGGCCGCTATCCAGCGGCCTTTTTTTTGGTTCATCGCGGATCTCCGGGGAAGGCGGCTTTTATCTTCAGGAAGAAGTACTCCAGATCCCGATAGCCATAAGCCATCCGCTTCATCAGTTTGATTTTGTTGTTCATCCCCTCCAGCCGGCAGGTATGGAGGGGATAGCTGGCGGAAGCGACTATCCCTGGCAAGTAGGGTTTTAGCTTACGGGCGAACTGCAACAGCGGCGCGATGCCACTTTCCTCCACCTGCTGCCACCAGAGCCGCCATTGGCGATGGGCCGTTTGCTCATCGCGGCAGTACCACAGCGCCTTCAACTGCTCCTTGAGCACGTAGACCACCATCAGATCACGGTTGGCGGCCAGCAAGGCTTCGAGGCGGCCACGTTCCTTGTCATTGAGATTGCCCTCGTTTTTGAGCAACACCCAGCGGCTACGCTTGATATGACGGCGGGCCTGCTGCTCGGTGCCCTGGGCCTTGGCACAGTCGAGCCGCACCCGGTCAATCACCTCCCGGCCATACTTGGCCACCACATGGAACAGGTCGTAGACCACCCTGGCGTTGGGGCAATGCGCCTGCACCTCCAGATCGAAGGCGGTGTTCATGTCCATCGCCACGGCCTCGATCTGCTGACAGCGTTCGCCTAGCCGCTCGAAGAAGGGCCGGATGCTGCGGCGACTGCGTCCCTCGCCTATCCACAACACCTGGTGGGTATCCGCATCGGCGATGACGGTGGCGTAGCGGTGGCCCTTGAACAGGGCGAACTCATCCATGACCAGTCGTCGCAACCGGGACCAGTCGGGCTCGGTGACCTGCCGCTGCAGGCGGCGCTTGTCGATGGCCTTCACGGTGTGCCAGTGCAGCCCCAGCAGTTCACCGACCTGCTTGACCGGCAGTAACGCCAGTAGGCGTTCGGCGTAGCGTTCCAGACGGCAGCTCAAACGGGCGAAGGGACGCAGCCAGGAGATGTGTTCGGTCCCTCGGCCGCACTGATGGCAGTTAAGCCGTCGCACCGGCACCTTGAGGGTCACGGTATGGTCCATCAGTGCGCGATCGGCGACCGTTCTCCAGGTGGTGTCGTGGACGGCTTGGGCCAGCTTGCCGCAACGACAGCAGGGCGGGCGATTGGGGCTGAGGTGAATGGTGAGATGTTGGTCGTGTTGCTCTATGTGGTCGGGGCTAAAGCCTTCCCACAGCTCGAACGGAAGGGTAAGCTGCGACATCGAAAACGGCTGGTTGGTTAGTGTCTTTGTTTGGCGACATCACAATAACCTATCCAGCCGTTTTCACATCTATTCCCCGCTAATGTGCGAAGAACCTTTTTTTTCTCCTCGGTCCCTGCGCCTCGGGCGGACGGCTATGCTTTTCACTTAAGGGGATCTGGAGGGGTAGTACTCATGTGCGAGCGCGTTGCGGTTCATGGCGTTTATGATGGCAAGCGCATCATAGGTACCGGCTTTGACAGCCTGGAGCTGGGCAACAACGGCGATCTCAAACCGACCCAACAGCTGCAGTGCTATGTGCAGGAAGGCGACAGCGCCAGCACCCTTAGCCTGAAATGGGGCCTGGCGGCCCGCAACTCCAAACGGCTGCTGATCAACGCCAAGGCGGAAACGGTGGCGGATCTCATCACCTTCAAATTCGCCTTCAACACCCGTCGCTGCCTGGTCCCCATCAACGGCTGGTACGAATGGCGCCAGAAGGGTCACCGTCGCCAGCGTTACTACTTCTCCAGCCCGGAACAGCACATGCTGGTGGCCGGGATCTGGTGGCAACCCAACGAGCGCTTCCCCGACGGCTCGGTGATCCTGCTGACCCAGGAGGCGATGCGGCCCTGCCTGGAGCGCATGCCGGTGCTGCTGCGCCCTGAGGTGGCCCAGGCCTACCTCAGCAACACCATCTGCGCCCTGGAATTGACGGCCAGCTACCAGGGGCCGGAGATCCTTGGCGAGGCGGTGGACGGCCCCATCCACTTCTGATCGGCTGAATTTCTGAAACGAAAAAAGGCGCCCAGGGGCGCCTTTGCTAATGCTTTGATTTTAATGGTGCCCGAGGCCGGACTTGAACCGGCACGCCGCGAACGGCGAGGGATTTTAAATCCCTTGTGTCTACCAATTTCACCACTCGGGCCCATATGGCAAAAAAGTCGTCCTGCGACGACTTTTCCAACCTGGAGGCGCGACCCGGAGTCGAACCGAGATCCACGGATTTGCAATCCGCTGCATAGCCATTCTGCCATCGCGCCAAATCTGGAGCGGGAAACGAGACTCGAACTCGCGACCCCAACCTTGGCAAGGTTGTGCTCTACCAACTGAGCTATTCCCGCATTTTATTTTTCAGCCTGGACCAGCCTGCCCTGCAAACACAGTTTATCCGTTCTGCTGCGGCCTTAAAGCCGTTCCGGTCTTGTAACTGGAGGCGCGACCCGGAGTCGAACCGAGATCCACGGATTTGCAATCCGCTGCATAGCCATTCTGCCATCGCGCCAAAGTCTGGAGCGGGAAACGAGACTCGAACTCGCGACCCCAACCTTGGCAAGGTTGTGCTCTACCAACTGAGCTATTCCCGCTTAAGTGCGAGCCATTCTACCCGCTTGCCGGTCTGAGTCAATATCCCAAAACAGGGCTTTCAGACCGTTTAAACAAAAAAACAGCAAAAAGTGCCTTTTTTATACGATCAGCCCCGGCCGGCCTGCCACAGATCCTGCCAGGCCGCCCGCAAGTAACTGAGCATGGACCAAAAAGTCAGCACCATGGCGATATAGATCAGCACATAACCCGTGGTGATGATGAAATCATTGTAGCGGGACAGCAGGCCGATCAGGGCCAGCATCTGCGCCGCCGTCTTGAACTTGCCCACCCAGGACACCGCCACCCGGGAGCGTTTGCCCAGCTCCGCCATCCATTCCCGGAGCGCGGAGATCACCAGTTCCCGGCCGATCATGGTCAGCGCCGGTATGGTGATCCAGACGCTCTGGTAGTCCTCGACGATGACCACCAGGGCCGACGCCACCATGATCTTGTCTGCCACCGGATCCAGGAAGGCGCCAAAGGGCGTGGACTGGTTGAGCTTGCGGGCCAGGTAGCCGTCCAGCCAGTCGGTGACGGCGGCCAGCCAGAACGCGAAGGCCGCGGCCATATAGGACCAGTCGTAAGGCAGGTAGAACAGCACCAGGAAAATGGGGATCAGGAGAATGCGAAAGGAGGTAAGGAGATTGGGTATGTTCATCTTGTTATGAGGCTGCCCCTAGTGGCTGTGCAGTGTAGCATGAATGCGTTCGGCCAATGAACGGCTGATCCCGGGCACCTTGGCCAGTTCGTCGACACTGGCCTTCTGCACCTGCTGCAGGCCGCCCATGAACTTGAGCAGGGCCTGGCGCTTCTTGGGGCCGATCCCCTCTATGCCCTCCAGGGTGGAGGTACGCTTGGCCTTGGCCCGCTGGCCTCGGTGGCCACTGATGGCGAAGCGGTGGGCCTCGTCGCGGATATGCTGGACCAGGTGCAGGGCCGGATCGTCCGCCGGCAGGTTCACCTCCTGGTGACTGCCGCCGAAGATCAGCACCTCCTGCCCTGCCCGCCTGTCGACGCCCTTGGCCACGCCGATCAGCAGTGGCCCATTGGGCCAGTCGGCGAAATGCCGCTCGGCCTGGGCCAGCTGGCCCTTGCCGCCGTCGATAAAGAGGATGTCGGGCAGGTTTTCCGCCCCTTCCTTGTAACGCCTGGCCAGGGCCTGGGCCATGGCCGCATAGTCGTCGCCCGGGGTGATGTCCTTGATGTTGTAGCGGCGGTAGTCGCTCTTGAGCGGCCCCTCCTCCCCGAACACCACGCAGGAGGCCACCGTCTGCTGGCCCATAGTATGGGAGATGTCGAAACATTCCATGCGGGCGATGGGATCCACCAGGCCCAACCTGGCCCTGAGGGACCGATAGCGGCCCTGGATGCTGTCCCTGGTGGCTAGGTGGCTGGCCAGGGCGGTCTGGGCGTTCTTGGCGGCCAGCTGCAGGTAGCGGCGCCGCTCGCCGCGCACATTGCTGCGAAAACGCACCTTGCGGCCCACCTCCTGGCTGACCGCCTCCTCCAGCACGGCCAGCTCCGGCAGGGTGCGATCGACCAGCACCTCGGCCGGCGGCGTACGGCCGCTAATGCCGCCCAGGTAGAACTGCTGCAGGAAGGCGGTCAGGCCCTCTTCCAGCTCGGTGCCCTTGGGCATCTTGGGGAAATAGCTCTTGGAGCCCAGTACCTTGTTGTCGCGCACCACCAGCACCTGCACCGCCAGCTGGCCCTTGTCCTCGGCACTGGCGATGATGTCCAGCTCCACGGCATTGCCGCTGACCCACTGGCTTTCCTGGACGGTGCGCAGGGCCTGGATCTGATCCCGGTAGCGGGCGGCCGCCTCGAACTGGAGCTCGCGGCTGGCGGCCTCCATCTTCTCCACCAGGCTGGCGATCACCTGCTGGTTCTTGCCGGACAGGAATAGCTTGGCCAGCTCCACCTCCACCTGGTAGTCCTCGTCGCTGACATGGCCCGGCACGCAGGGCGCCAGGCAGCGCTTGAGCTGGTATTGCAGGCAGGGCCGGGAGCGGTTGCGGTAGTAGGCGTCCTCGCACTGGCGCACCGGGAACAGCCGCTGCATCAGCTTCAGGGACTCGCGCACGGCGCCGGCGGAAGGATAAGGGCCGTAGTAGTCCCCCTTCTCCTTCTTGGGGCCCCGGTGCACGGCGATGCGCGGGTGGCGATGACCGGACACCAGAATGTAGGGGTACCCCTTGTCATCCCGAAGCAGCACATTGTACTTGGGCCTGTGGGCCTTGATCAGATGGTTTTCCAGGATCAGCGCCTCGGTCTCGGTGTTGGTCACCGTGACCTCGATGGAACGGATCTGCGCCACCAGGGCCTGGGTCTTGACCGAGTCCGGGGTGCGGCTGAAGTAGCTGGACACCCGCTTCTTGAGGTTCTTGGCCTTGCCCACATAGATGACGGTGCCGGCGCCGTCGTACATGCGGTAGACGCCCGGCTTGGAGGTCAAGGCCTTGAGGAAGGCCTTGGGATCGAAGCTGTCCATGGGCTTAGAGCTTGCTGGCGTCCAGCATGCCGTGGCGGATGGCCAGGTGGGTCAGCTCGACGTCGTTGGCGATGTCCAGCTTGGCGAACAGGCGGTAGCGGTAGCTGTTGACCGTCTTGGGGCTGAGGCTGAGCTGCTCGGAGATGGCCTGCACCTTCTCGCCCTTGGTGATCATCATCATGATCTGCAGCTCGCGGTCGGACAACTGGCCGAAGGGGTTCTCGTCGGCGCCGTTGAACTGGGACAGGGCCATCTTCTGGGCGATGTCCGGGGCCAGGTAGCGCTGGCCGGTGTTGACGCTCTTGATGGCGCGAAGCATCTCGTCGGGCTGGGCGCCCTTGGTCAGGTAACCGGCGGCACCGGCCTGCATCACCTTCTGGGGGATGGGCTCCTCGGTGACCACGGTCAGCACCAGGACCTTGATGTCGGGGTTGTAGCGCAGGATCTTGCGGGTGGCCTCCAGGCCGCCGATGCCGGGCATGTTCATGTCCATCAGCACCAGATCCGGGGCCTGTTCGCGGCAGAACTTGACGGCCTCTTCACCGGTCTGGGCCTCCCCTATCACCTTGACGCCCTTGGCATCCTCGATGATGCGGCGGATCCCCGTCCTCACCAGTTCGTGGTCATCGACAAGCAATACTTTGATCAAAACGGCAAACCCCGCTCACCACAGATAGCCCAACATTATGCAAAGCCATGGGCCACGGCAAGTGTTTCCGGCCGGTGTTGCTGACAAGTGCCGCAACTTTGAACAAAGGCGGGCAAAGGCTTTGCGCAAGCCAGGAAACGAAAAAAGCCACCCCATGGGGTGGCTTTTCGAATAGTGGCGGAGGGACAGGGATTCGAACCCTGGATGGGCGTTAACCCATGCCGGTTTTCAAGACCGGTGCATTCAACCGCTCTGCCATCCCTCCGCAGCAGACGCCGAGCACTATAGCCAGCCCCTTGGGCCCTGTAAAGTGCCTCCTGCACCGTTTGCTCATTAGTTGGTCAAAGCCGCCGCCCTTTTGCTAAAGTGCGAGCAAGTCCCTAAGATGATGGGCAAAGTTTTTTATTGGCATCCCTTTTGTTAAGGAGCAACAGATGCAACACAGCAATGTCGCCACCGCCAGGCGCGAGTCGGCACTCAGCACCAACAAGGTGCTGCGCAACACTTACTGGCTGCTGGGCATGACCCTGGCCTTCAGTGCCGTCATGGCCTTCACCAGCATGGCCCTGAACCTGCCCCACCCCGGCCTCATCATCACCCTGGTCGGCTTCTATGGTCTGCTGTTCCTGACCCACAAGACCGCCAACTCCGGCGCCGGCATCGTCAGCGTCTTCGCCCTGACCGGCTTCATGGGCTATACCCTGGGCCCCATCCTCAGCCTGTACCTGGGCGCCGGCATGGGCGATCTGGTGATGATGGCCCTGGGCGGCACGGCGCTGATCTTCTTCAGCCTGTCCGCCTATGTGCTCAGCACCGGCAAGGACATGTCCTTCCTGGGCGGCATGATGATGGCCGGCTTCTGGGTGATCCTGGCCCTGTTCGTGGCCAACCTGTTCCTGGATGTGCCCATGCTGCACCTGGCTCTGTCCGGCCTGTTCATCCTGTTCGCCTCCGGCGCCATCCTGATGCAGACCAGCGCCATCATCCACGGCGGCGAGCGCAACTACATCCTGGCCACAGTCACCCTGTTCGTCAGCATCTACAACCTGTTCATCAGCCTGCTCAACATCCTCACTGCCCTGTCCGGGGACGACTGAGGTACAATAGGCGCACCGCAAACACGGCCCCCCTGCGGGGCCGTTTTCGTTTGGACGTTATGGCAACTATTACGATTTTGGTCAGCGACGCTCCCTGGGCGGCGCTCAACTACGCCAAGGCGGCCCTGGACGCCGGCCACAGCCTGGCCAGCGTGTTCTTCTACCAGGACGCCGTGGCCCAGATCAGCAGCCTCAAGGTGCCGGTGGGCGACGAGCCGGATCTGAACAAGGCCTGGACGGCCCTGGCCCGGCAACAGGGTCTGGAGCTGGCGGTATGCGTGGCGGCCGCAGAGCGGCGCGGCATCGTCGACGAGCAGGCCAGCCTTGATGCGGGCCTGACCGGCCACAGCCTGGCCGAGCCCTTCCGACTGGCCGGCCTGGGCGAGCTGGTGGAAGCGACCATCCACAGCGACAGGACGGTGCAATGGTAAGCAAGCAGATCGCCTTGGTGATGACCAGGGCCCCCTTCGCCGGCCACGCCGGCCGCGAAGGCCTTGACGCGGCCCTGGTGGCCGCCGCCTACGAGCAGGAGCTCTGCCTGTGCTTTATTGGCGACGCCGTCTGGCAGCTGCTGCCCCAGCAGGAGCCGGCCCTGGCCCACAGCAAGGACTATCTGGCCACCCTCAAGGCGCTGCCCCTCTACGAGGTGGAGCGGCTCCATGTTTGCGCCGCCTCCCTGGCCGAGCGCGGTATCGAGCCCGGCGAGATCCGCCTGCCGGTAGAAGTACTGGCCCCCGAGGCCCTGGCCGGGCTGCTCAAGCAACAGGACGCGGTGTACAGGTTCTAAGATGACGACTTTGCATATTATCGGCAGCCGCCAGGGCCTGACGGCCGCCCTGCCCTACCTGGGCCAGGATGACGCCCTGCTCTTTCACGGCGACGGCTGCTACGACGCCCTTAACTGGCAGGGCCCCCAGGCCAGCTACTGGCTGGAAGAGGACGCCCGGGCCCGGGCCCTGCTGGGCCGCTGCGACCAGGCCCAGGCGCTCGGCTGGCCCCAGGTGGTGGCCTTGACGTTGGACCACAAGAATTCGGTGACCTGGTAATGGATCTGAACGCAATAGAAAGAGACAAGCAGGGCTACCTGCTCAACTCCAGCGACTGGCGGGAAGCCCTGGCGCCGCAGCTTGCCGCCGAGGAAGGCATAGAGCTGAGCGAGGCCCACTGGGAGGTGGTGCACTTCGTGCGCGACTTCTACCAGGAATTCCAGACCTCCCCGGCCATGCGGGTGCTGGTCAAGGCCATGAAGCAGAAGTTTGGCGAGGACAAGGGCAATTCCGCCTACCTGTTCAAGCTCTTTCCCAAGGGCCCGGCCAAACAGGCCACCAAGATAGCCGGCCTGCCCAAACCGGCCAAATGCCTCTAATAAAAAAACCGGCCTAGGCCGGTTTTTTTATGTCGTCAAGGCGCAAGGTCCCGGCGATCAGCGCCTCCTTCTGGCGCTTGGGCAGGGCCTTTACCCTGTACTCCAATGACAGCGCCTGGCCCCTGGCGCCCACCACCGCCTGGAAGGCCAGGCTCAGGGGGCCCTTGCCCCTCAGGGCCCGGGCGGCACGGGCACCGCCGCCCTGGTGTTCGGCAAAGCGGCGTGCCACGTCCGTGGTGATCCCGGTGTAGAGCTGGCCGCCCTTCATGCGCACCAGGTACAGGGACCACTCAGTCATAGGGGGTGGGGATGGGCCTGCGCTTGTGCTGGGTGTTGAGGTAGATCTGCACCAGGCGGTCGCGGACCCTATCGGTGACCGGCTTGCCTTCCAGGAAGTCGTCTATCTCGTCGTAAGTCAGGCCCAGGGCCGCCTCGTCGGCCTTCTGGGGCGCCAGGCATTCCAGATCCGCGGTCGGCACCTTGCCCACCAGCAGATCCGGCGCGCCCAGAGTGGCGGCCAGCTGGCGCACCTGGCGCTTGGACAGGCCGAACAGCGGCGCCAGATCGCAAGCGCCGTCCCCCCATTTGGTGAAGAAGCCGGTGATGTTCTCGGCGCTGTGGTCGGTGCCCAGCACCAGGCCACGGACCAGGCCGGCTATTTCGTACTGGGCCACCATGCGGGCCCGGGCCTTGACGTTGCCCTTGACGAAATCCTTGGTCATCTCGCACTCGGGCACCAGGCCGGTGTGGGCCAGGGCGTCGTGGGTGGCCTCGTGCAGGCCGTCGACACCGGCCTTGACGTTGACGCTGACCGCATGGGTGGGCTGGATGAAGCGGATGGCCAGCTGGGCCTCGTCCTCGTCCTGCTGCTCGCCATAGGGCAGGCGCACGGCGATGAACTGGTAGTTGTTGCTGGCGGTTTCCCGGTTCAGCTCGTCCACGGCCAGCTGGGCCAGGCGGCCACAGGTGGTGGAGTCGACGCCACCGCTGATCCCCAGCACCAGGCTTTGGCAACCGCTGGCCTGGAGCTGGCGCTTGATGAAATCGACCCGGCGACGGATCTCGAGCTCGGCGTCGATCTCGGGCAGTACCCGCATTTCGTGGCGGATCTGGGCTTCCATAGTGTTGTCCTCTCAAGAAAACGCCAGCTGACGCTGGCGCTTGACCTTAACCGATGTGGCTCTTGCCGCCCATGTAGGGGCGCAGTACCTCTGGCACCTCGATGCGGCCGTCCTTGGTCTGGTAGTTTTCCATGATGGCCACCAGGGTGCGGCCCACCGCCAGGCCGGAGCCGTTCAGGGTATGCACCAGCTCGGGCTTGCCGGTCTGGGGGTTACGGAAACGGGCCTGCATGCGCCTGGCCTGGAAGTCGCCGACATTGGAGCAGCTGGAGATCTCCCGGTAGGTGTCCTGGGCCGGCAGCCAGACCTCGATGTCGTAGGTCTTGGTGGCGCCGAAGCCCATGTCGCCGGTACAGAGCACCACGGTGCGGTACGGCAGGCCCAGCTTCTGCAGCACGGTTTCGGCATGGCCGGTCAGCTCTTCCAGGGCCTCGAAGGAACGCTCGGGGTGGACTATCTGCACCAGCTCCACCTTGTCGAACTGGTGCATGCGAATGAGGCCGCGGGTGTCCTTGCCGTAGGAGCCCGCCTCGGAGCGGAAGCAGGGGGTGTGGGCGGTCATCTTCAGCGGCAGCTGCTCGGCCTCGAGGATCTCGCCGCGCACCAGGTTGGTGACCGGCACCTCGGCGGTGGGGATCAGGCTCAGGTGCTGCTTCTCTTCGGTGGCCGGCTTGATGTTGAACAGATCCTCGCCGAACTTGGGCAGCTGGCCGGTGCCGTAGAGGCTGTCCTCATTGACCAGGTAAGGCACATAGACTTCCTGGTAGCCGTGCTGCTCGGTGTGCAGGTCCAGCATGAACTGGGTCAGGGCCCGGTGCAGCTTGGCCAGCTCGCCGCGCATCACCACGAAACGGGAGCCGGACAGCTTGACGCCGTCCTCGAAGGACAGGCCGGCCAGGCTCTGGCCCAGATCCACATGATCCTTGACCTCGAAATCGAAGGTTCTGGGGCTGCCCCAGCGGCGGATCTCGACGTTGTCGGCCTCGTCCCTGCCCACGGGCGCGGACTCGTGGGGCAGGTTGGGAATGGCCAGGGCCAGGGACTGCAGCTCGGCCAGCAGCTCGTCCAGCTCGGCCTTGGCGGCGTCCAGCTGGGCGTTGATGTCATTGACGGCGGCCTTCAGGGGCGCGATGTCTTCACCGTTGCGGGCGGCCTGGCCTATGGCCTTGGAGCGGCTGTTGCGCTCGCTCTGCAGCTCCTGGGTGCGGACCTGCAGGTCCTTGCGCTTTTCCTCCAGGGCCTGGATGCGGGCCACGTCCAGTTCAAAGCCACGGGTGGCCAGGCGGCGGGCGGTCTCTTCGAGTTCGTTTCTGAGGTATTTGTTATCCAGCATGAGACTTCTGTCGTGATGTCCTTAGTCGTCTTGGGGCAGTGTACCAGATGGCTCGGGGCCAAAGTAGCGCCGCTGCGGGCTTTGGGCGTCGCGCTGGCGCAGGTAGTCGAGCTTGTCGGCGATCTTGGCCTCCAGGCCCCGGTTGGAGGGGAAATAGTAGCGCCTGTCCTTGAGCTCGGGCGGGAAATAGTTCTCGCCTGCGGCGTAGGCGCCGGGCTCGTCGTGGGCGTAGCGGTATTCGGCGCCGTGGCCCAGTTCCTTCATCAGCTTGGTGGGGGCGTTGCGCAGGTGCACCGGCACCTCGTAGTCCGGCAGCTCCCTGGCCTCCTGCCTGGCCTGGTTGAAGGCGGTGTACACGGCGTTGGACTTGGGCGCCGCCGCCAGGTAGAGGATGGCCTGGGCAATGGCCCGCTCCCCTTCCGCCGGGCCGACCCGGGTGAAGGTGTCCCAGGCATTGAGGGCCAGGGTCAGGGCCCGGGGATCGGCGTTGCCGATGTCCTCGGAGGCGATGGCCAGCAGCCGCCTTGCCACGTAGAGGGGATCGCAGCCCCCCTCCAGCATGCGGCAATACCAGTACAGGGCCGCGTCCGGGGCCGAGCCGCGGATGGACTTGTGCACCGCCGAGATCATGTCGTAGTAGCGGTCGCCGCCCTTGTCGAAGCGGCTCACCTGGCGGCCCAGCACCTCGCCGATAAGCCCCTCTTCTATGACCTTGTCCTCGGCCATGTCGGACAGCAGCTCCAGGTAGTTGAGGGACTTGCGGGCGTCGCCGCCGGCCAGGCGGGCGATCCTGGCCAGGGCCTGATCCGAGGCCTTAAAGCCCGGCAGGCCCCGGGGATCGCTCAGGGCCCGTCTCAGCAGTCCCAGCAGATCGTCTTCCTCCAGGGACTTGAGCAGGTAGACCCTGGCCCGGGACAGCAGGGCCCCGTTCAGCTCGAAGGAAGGATTCTCGGTGGTGGCACCGATGAAGATGACGGTGCCGTCCTCGATATGGGGCAGGAAGGCGTCCTGCTGGGCCTTGTTGAAGCGGTGCACCTCGTCCACGAACAGCAGCGTCTTGCGCTGACGGGCCTTGGCGTTGTCGATGGCCTGGCGGATGTCCTTGACGCCGCTGGTGACGGCGGAGATGCGCTCCACCTCGGCATCACAGTAATGGGCCACCAGCTCGGCCAGGGTGGTCTTGCCGGTGCCGGGGGGGCCCCAGAGGATCATGGAATGAACCCGGCCCGCCTCTATGGCCTTGCGCAGGCCCTTGCCCGGGCCCAGCAGGTGCTGCTGGCCCACGTATTCGTCCAGCACCACAGGCCGCATGCGCGCCGCCAGGGGGGCCTGGGGGCCGTCACCGAAATCCAGGCTGAGGCTGCTCATCGCTGATCGTCGACCAGCACCCCCTGTGGCGGGGTGAACTCGAAGCGGATGGCCGGGTTGTCTGCCATGGGGCTTTGGAAGCCCTCAAAGCGGACCTCGTTGCGCTGGCCGGAGGCATCCTGGATGGTCAGGCCCTCGACCCGCTCGCCGTCGAAGCGCACCGTCAGGGCGGTGACATAGGCGCCCTCTTCCTCCATGGGCCTGATGGTGAAATCGTCACCCCGGGACTCGATGCGGAACTGGGCCCAGATGGCCTCGTCCTGGCTGGACAGCAGCAGCATGGGGGTGCGGCCCACGGCGTCCCGGGGCGAATAGAGGGTGACCTGCTCCACGAAGGGGTTGTACAGCCAGAGGGTGTCGCCGCTGGAGATCAGCAGGGTCTCGTCCGGGCTCTGGGTGTGCCAGTACAGCTTCTGGGGCCGGCTCACCGCCATGGTGCCGCTGGCTTCCATGGCCAGGTTGCCGTCGGCGTCCGTCACCCTTTGGCTGAAATCGGCGCTGAAACTGCCCAGGGCCGCCAGCCTGCTCTTGAGGACGTCGGCGGCGGTGGTGGCGCTGGCCGGCATGGCCAGGCCCAGCAGCAGGGCGATCAGGGTCTTGTGCATATCAATCTCCGGTCGGGCTCGGCACCAGGACGTCCCTGTTGCCGTTGTGGCCAGGTGCAGATACGACACCGGCCATTTCCATCTGTTCAATGAGGCGGGCGGCCCTGTTGTAGCCGATCTTGAGCTTGCGCTGGACGCTGGAGATGGAGCCGCGGCGGCTCTCGATGACGAAGGCCACCGCCTCGTCGTAGAGGGGATCCTTCTCGGCGTCGTCCTCGAGCTGTTCGCCCGGCAGCAGGGTCTCCTGGGTCACCTCGCCGCTCAGGATGGCGTCGATGTACTGGGGCTTGCCGCGCTTCTTCCAGTCCTCCACCACCTTGTGCACCTCGTGGTCGTCGACAAAGGCGCCGTGGACCCGGGTCGGCACCCCGGTGCCCGGCGGCAGGTAGAGCATGTCGCCCTGGCCCAGCAGGCTCTCGGCGCCCTGCTGATCCAGTATGGTGCGCGAGTCTATCTTGCTGGACACCTGGAAGGCGATGCGGGTGGGGATGTTGGCCTTGATGAGGCCGGTTATCACGTCCACGGACGGGCGCTGGGTGGCCAGGATCAGGTGGATGCCGGCCGCCCTCGCCTTCTGGGCGATGCGGGCGATGAGCTCTTCCACCTTCTTGCCCACTATCATCATCATGTCGGCGAACTCGTCCACCACCACCACGATGCGGGGCATGGGCTCCAGATCCGGCGCCTCCAGCTCCATGGACTGGGCCTGGTTCCAGAGCGGATCCTTGATGGGCTGGCCGGCGGCGATGGCGTCCTTGATCTTCTTGTTATAGCCCTTGAGGTTACGCACCCCCATCAGCGACATCAGCTTGTAGCGGCGCTCCATCTCGCCCACGCACCAGCGCAGGGCATTGGCGGCGTCCTTCATGTCGGTGACCACCTCGGTGAGCAGGTGGGGGATGCCCTCGTAGACCGACAGCTCCAGCATCTTGGGGTCGATCATGATCAGGCGCACGTCTTCCGGGGCGCTCTTGTACAGTAGCGACACCAGCATGACGTTGACGCCCACGGACTTACCGGAGCCCGTGGTACCGGCCACCAGCAGGTGCGGCATCTTGGCCAGATCCACCACCACCGAATTGCCGGCAATGTCCTTGCCCAGCACCATGGTCAGGGGCGAGTCGGCCTCTTCAAACTGCCTGTTGTTGATGACCTCGGACAGGTACACCACCTCACGGTGCTGGTTGGGCACTTCCAGGCCGATCACCGACTTGCCGGGGATCACTTCCACCACCCGCACGGAAATGGCCGACAGGGCCCGGGCCAGATCCTTGGACAGGTTGCTGATCTTGGAGACCTTGACGCCGGGCGCCAGATCCAGCTCGAAACGGGTGATCACCGGGCCCGGGTGCACGTCCACCACCGTGGCCTGGATGTTGAAGTCGGCCAGCTTGGCCTCCACCAGCCGGGAGACCTGCTCCAGCTCTTCCTCTGTGATGGGATTGCGGTTCTTGTCCGGCCTGTCCAGCAGGTTCATGGACGGGAAAGGCTCGGCCGGCGCTTCGGCAACGGCGGCCAGGGCCTGGCCGCTTTGGGCCGGTTTGGGCTTGACCGGCGCCGGGGCCGAGGCTTCATCCAGCCAGGGCAGATCCAGTTCTTCCTCCCGGTCCTCTTGCTCGTCGGCGGACCAGGACAGCACCGGCTCTTCCCGCGCCGCCCTGGGTTCGTCGTCCAGGGCGCTCAGGGCAGGAAGCTCGGGCTCGGCGGCAAACAGGCTGGGCTCTTCCCGGCGCTGCGGCGTTTTCGGCGCCTCTTCGGCCAGGAACTCGACCTCTTCACCGGCCTCGACCTCATCGGCTTCGGCCTCGTCGTTACGGCGGCCAAAGCGCGGCAGGCTGGGCCTGGGCAGGCTGACATCGACGCCGTCACGGAAGCGGTCCAGGAACCATTGGCCGCCGGCTATGGTGGCGGCGCCCAGGCGATCCACCAGGGCCACCCAGGACAGGCCGGTGATCATGGTGACGCCCATGGCGATCATGGCCAGCAGGATGATCAGGGTGCCGACGAAGTTGAACCAGGGCTGCAGGGCACTGGCCATGAGGTCGCCCAGCAGGCCGCCGGCGGAATAGGTGTGCAGATCGGCAAAATGGATGCTGGCGATGCCGGTAAAGCCCAGCACCGCCAGCACCACGCCGATGAGGCGCAGGGCCACGGCCAGGTAGTCGATGCTGACCAGGGCCCGGTAATGGCGGAACATCACCCAGCCGGCCAGGGCCATCAGCAGCGGCAGCGGGTAGGCCAGCAGCCCCAGGCCAAAGAACAGGATGTCGGCCAGCCAGGCGCCAATGGTGCCGGCGGCATTGCGGATCTCGCCCGGCACCCCGGTCTGGGACCAGCCCGGATCGGCCGGGTGGAAGCTGAACAGGGCGATCAGCAGGAAAAGGGAAAACAGGGTACTCACCACCAGCCCCGCTTCGAGCAGGCGCTGAACGCCGGATAAGGATCTGAGCTCGTTACGCTCGGTCAAGTTCAATACTCCCTGAAACGAAATGCGGCGGTCTTATATGGAATGCGCTGACCGTCTCTTATTACTGTCGGGCCATGATAACAGCCCTAATTCTCAATCAGTACCTTGGCCTGGTTTTTGACTTCTTCCATAACCACATAGGTACGGGTCTCCTTGACCCCGGGCAGGCGCAGCAGGGTTTCCCCCAACAGCTCGCGATAGGCAGACATATCGGCTACCCGGGTCTTGAGCAGGTAGTCGAAATCACCAGAGACCAGGTGGCACTCCTGGATGATGTCCAGCTTCTGCACCGCCTGGGTGAAGTCGTCGAAGATATCGGAGGAGGTCCGGTCCAGGGTTACCTCCACGAATACCAGCAGCGCCGAGCCCAGGAACCTGGGGTTGATGATGGCCGTGTAGCCCTGGATATAGCCGTCCCGCTCCAGGCGTTTAACCCTTTCCAGACAAGGGGTTGGGCTAAGACCGACGCGCCTGGAGAGTTCCACGTTGGAGATGCGGCCGTCGTTTTGCAGCTCTATCAGGATATTGCGGTCGATCCTGTCCAGTTCTTTCGTCGGCTTGCGCGCCTTGGGTAGCATAAATCCACTTTTTGCTTGGCGTGAATCAGAGCAAAATACTGTTTTTTGCCTAAAAAAAGCAACTCATTCTCTGAACTGCTACCTATACTAGCGACCAAATTCAACCACTGCCTGAATATAAGGAAAACAGCGATGATCATCGGTGTACCTAAAGAGATTAAGAACCACGAATACCGCGTCGGCATGGTGCCGGCCAGCGTCCGCGAAGTGATCGGCCACGGCCACCAAGTCTTTGTTGAAACCAATGCCGGCGCCGGCATCGGCTTCACCGACGAAGACTACATCGCCGCCGGTGCCCAGATCCTGCCCACCGCCGACGACGTTTTCGCCAAGGCCGAGATGATCGTCAAGGTCAAGGAGCCCCTGGCCGAAGAGCGTGTCCGCCTGCGTGAAGGCCAGCTGCTGTTCACCTACCTGCACCTGGCCCCGGACTTGCCTCAGACCGAAGATCTGGTCAAGTCCAAGTGTGTGGCCATCGCCTACGAGACCGTCACCGACGACAAGGGCGGCCTGCCCCTGCTGGCCCCCATGTCCGAAGTGGCCGGTCGCATGTCCATCCAGGCCGGCGCCCTGGCCCTGGAAAAATCCAAGGGTGGCCGCGGCATGCTGCTGGGCGGCGTCCCGGGCGTGGATCCGGCCAAGGTGGTCGTGATCGGTGGTGGTGTGGTCGGCTCCAACGCTGCCCGCATGGCCGTGGGCCTGCGCGCCGACGTCACCATCCTGGATCGCAACATCGACACCCTGCGTCGCCTGGACTCCGAGTTCCAGGGCCGCGCCAAGGTGGTCTACAGCACTGTCGACGCCCTGGAGCGCCACGTGCTGGAAGCCGACCTGGTCATCGGTGCCGTGCTGATCCCCGGTGCCGCCGCGCCCAAGCTGGTCACCGCCGACCACATCAAGCGCATGAAGACAGGTGCCGCCATCGTGGACGTGGCCATCGACCAGGGCGGTTGCTTCGAAACCTCCAAGGCCACCACCCACGCCGAGCCCACCTACATCGTCGATGACGTGGTGCACTACTGCGTGGCCAACATGCCGGGCGCCGTGGCCAGGACCTCCACCTTCGCCCTGAACAACGCCACCCTGCCCTACATCATCAAGCTGGCCAACAAGGGCTACAAGCAGGCCCTGCAGGAAGACAAGCACCTGCTGGCCGGCCTGAACGTGATCCATGGTCAGATCACCTGCAAGGAAGTGGCCGAAGCCCACGGCCTGCCCTTCGTGGACGCCGCCAGCGCCCTCAACGGCTAAGGCCGATTGCGCCAATCGATAAACCCCCGCACCCGCGGGGGTTTTTTGTTGGCGGCCTTTTACCTAGAATGCCAAGGCATTTTGAATTAGACGTCGGAGAAATGATGAGCAACGTCAAGCACTGCCGCCTGTTGATCCTGGGCTCGGGCCCGGCCGGTTATACCGCCGCCGTATACGCCGCCCGCGCCAACCTGCAGCCCGTCCTGGTGACCGGCATGCAACAGGGTGGCCAGCTGACCACCACCACTGAGGTTGAGAACTGGCCCGGCGACGCCGAGGATCTGACCGGCCCGGCCCTGATGGAGCGCATGCAGAAGCATGCCGAGCGCTTCAACACCGAGATCATCTTCGATCACATCAACGAAGTGGATCTGTCCGAGCGTCCCTTCAGGCTCAAGGGTGACAGCCATCAGTTCACCGCCGATGCCCTGATCATCTGCACCGGCGCCTCCGCCAAGTACCTGGGGCTGGAGTCCGAGACCGCCTTCCAGGGCCGCGGCGTCTCCGCCTGTGCCACCTGCGACGGTTTCTTCTACCGCAACCAGAAGGTGTCCGTGATCGGTGGCGGCAACACCGCCGTCGAAGAGGCCCTGTACCTGGCCAACATCGCCTCAGAAGTCCACCTGGTGCACCGCCGCGAAACCTTCCGCGCCGAGAAGATCCTGGTCGACCGCCTGATGAAGAAGGTGGAGGAAGGCAAGATCATCCTGCACCTGAACCGCACCCTGGACGAGGTGCTGGGCGACGACATGGGCGTCACCGGCATGCGCATCAAGTCCACCCAGGACGACAGCACCGAAGAGCTGGCTTTGGCCGGGGTGTTCGTGGCCATAGGCCACAAGCCCAACACCGACATCTTCGCCGGCCAGCTGGAGATGAAGGACGGCTACCTCAAGGTCCAGAGCGGCCTGGAAGGCAACGCCACCCAGACCTCGGTACCCGGCGTGTTCGCCGCCGGCGACGTCATGGACCATGTCTACCGCCAGGCCATCACCTCCGCCGGCAGCGGCTGCATGGCGGCCCTGGACGCCGAGCGCTTCCTGGACAGCCTCCAGGACTGAACAAGGGGGCCGCTTAGCGGCCCTTTTTGTTCTGGCTTACACTTTTCTATGGGCTTTTCGTTTTTTGGTTAACGCCGATGACCATAGCGCTACCTGAATTACCGGAAAACCCCTGTCTCTTTCCAGATCCGATCACGGCACTGGATTCGCCCAATGGACTGTTGGCTTTTGGGGGTGATCTGTCGCCGACACGTTTGATGTCCGCCTACCGTCTGGGGATCTTCCCCTGGTTCAACCCGGGCGAGCCCATACTGTGGTGGTCGCCCAATCCCCGCGCCGTGGCGCGACCGGGCGACGTCTACCTGTCACGCAGCCTGGCCAAGTGGCTGCGCAAGACCCCCTACCGCTATACCCTCAACAGGGCCTTTACCCAGGTGCTGGACGGCTGCAGCGCCCCGAGAAAGGAGCAGCAGGGCACCTGGCTGAGCCCCCTGATGCGGGCCGCCTATATCCAGCTGCACCAGCTCAGGCTGGCCCATTCCCTGGAGGTCTGGCTGGACGACGAACTGGTGGGCGGTCTCTATGGCGTCGCCATCGGCAAGATCTTCTGCGGTGAGTCCATGTTCCACCGCCGCTCCAATGCCTCCAAGGCGGCCTTCGTGATGCTGCACCAGCACCTGGCCGCCGTCGGCACCCAACTCATCGACTGCCAGCTGATGAACCCCCACCTGGCCTCCCTGGGCGTGCTCGAGATCCCCAGGGGCCAGTTCCTGGATCTGCTGGCCGCCCTTAGGGACGGCACCGTGCAGCCGGACGCCTGGCTGCCCCAGGAGCTCCACCATGTCGGCTAACCTGCTCAAGGGCCTCTACTGCGGCCTCACCAAGCCCTTCCCCTGCTCCTATCTGCCGAAGCAGGACGAGCAGTTGCTGGTGATCACCGAGTCCCCCATGGATCTGCCCCATTACGAGGCGCTGCTGGGGCTGGGCTTTCGCCGTAACGGCGACGACGTCTACCGGCCCCATTGTCCTGGCTGTACCGCCTGTGAATCGCTGCGCCTGGACGTGTCCGCCTTCGAGCCGGACCGGGGCCAGCGGCGGATCCTGAGCAAAAACCGTGATGTTGAATTGCGGCTTTCCGACGAGCTGGACGACCGCCATTTCGCCCTCTACTGCGCCTATATCGAGGCCAGGCATCGCGAAGGCGGCATGTATCCCCCGTCCCGGGCTCAGCTGGAGCGCTTCGCCAAGGCCAGCTGGATGCCGCTGACCTTACTGGACCTTTACATCAAGGACGAGCTGGCCGCCTGCGCCATCACCGATATCACGGCCAACAGCCTGTCGGCCCTTTACACTTTCTTCAGCCCCGAACTGCCCAGGCGTTCCCTGGGTAAACTGGCCATACTCAAGCAATGGCAACTGGCCCGGGAGCTCGGCAAACAGTGGCTCTACCTGGGCTACCATATCGAGGAATGCAGCAAGATGAACTACAAGACCAGCTACTGCCCCCACGAGCGATTCATCGCCGGGCGCTGGTTTCGTTTCGACCAATGCTTTACAGCGCCGCCTGGTTAAGGCAAGATCGGCGCCGATTTATCGGTTACTTGAGGTTTTGCACTTAATGGCGAAAGAAGACGTGATTGAGCTGCAGGGTACCATCCTGGAAACCCTGCCCAACACCATGTTCCGCGTCGAGCTGGAAAACGGCCACGTGGTTACTGCACACATTTCCGGCAAGATGCGGAAAAACTACATCCGCATCCTGACCGGTGACACCGTCACCGTTCAGCTGACGCCCTACGACCTGACCAAGGGTCGCATCGTCTTCCGCTCCCGTTAAGCAGCGAAATCAAAAAGCCCGGCCAGATGGCCGGGCTTTTTCTATTCGCCTGCTCAGGTGGTGGCGTCTGCGGTCTGGCCCTGGCAATCCAGGGTCAGCTCCCCGTCCCTGACGCTGACCAGTACCCTGCCCCCTTCGGTGAGGGCACCGAACAGCAGCTCGTTGGCCAGCGGCTTCTTGAGGTGTTCCTGGATCACCCTGGCCATGGGCCGGGCACCCATGCTGCGGTCGTAGCCCTTCTCCGCCAGCCAGGTCTTGGCCTCGGCGTCCACCTCCAGCGACACGCCGCGGCCGTCCAGCTGGGCCTGGAGCTCGGTGAGGAACTTGTCCACCACCTGGGCGATGACGGTGGGGCTGAGGTGATTGAACCAGACGATGCCGTCCAGGCGGTTACGGAACTCCGGTGAGAACACCCTGTTGATCTCCTCCAGGGCGTTGTCGTCATGGTCCACCGTCTTGAAGCCCATGCTCTTGCGCTCGGTTTCCCGCACCCCGGCGTTGGTGGTCATCACCAGGATCACGTTGCGAAAGTCCGCCTTGCGGCCGTTGTTGTCAGTCAGGGTGCCGTTGTCCATCACCTGCAGCAGCAGGTTGAACACGTCCGGGTGGGCCTTCTCTATCTCATCCAGCAGCACCACCGAATGGGGCTGCTTGATCACCGCCTCGGTGAGCAGGCCGCCCTGGTCATAGCCCACATAGCCCGGGGGCGCACCGATCAGCCTTGAGACGGTGTGGCGCTCCATGTATTCCGACATGTCGAAACGAACCAGCTCCACCCCCATTTGCCGGGCCAGCTGCTGGGTCACCTCGGTCTTGCCGACCCCGGTGGGACCGGCCAGCAGGAAGGAGCCCACCGGCTTGTGTTCGGTGCCCAGGCCGGCCCGCGCCAGGCGGATGGAGGCGGTCAGGGCGTCGATGGCCTGATCCTGGCCGAACACCACCAGCTTGAGGTTGCGATCCAGGTTGGCCAGCACGTCCTTGTCGGAGCTGGACACGGATTTTTCCGGGATCCGCGCCATGCGGGCCACCACCGACTCGATATCGGCCTCGTTGACCGTCTTGCGGCGCTTGGGCAGCAACCGCGCCCGGGCGCCGGCCTCGTCGATGACGTCTATGGCCTTGTCCGGCAGATGGCGCTCGTTGATGTACTTGGCGGACAGCTCGGCCGCCGCCTTCAGGGCCCCCTGGGTATAGCGCACGTCATGGTGCTCTTCGTAGTGGCCCTTGAGGCCCTGGAGGATCTTCACCGTATCGGCGATGGACGGCTCGGTGATGTCGATCTTCTGGAAGCGGCGGGCCAGGGCCCTGTCCTTTTCGAAGATGCCCCGGTATTCCTGGTAGGTGGTGGAGCCCATGCAGCGCAGGTTGCCCGAGGCCAGCAGCGGCTTGATCAGGTTGGAGGCGTCGGTCTGGCCGCCGGAGGCGGCCCCGGCACCTATGATGGTGTGGATCTCGTCGATGAAGAGCACGGCGCCCTCTTCGTCCTGGAGCTCCTTGATCAGGGACTTGAAGCGCTTCTCGAAATCGCCCCGGTACTTGGTGCCGGCCAGCAGCGCCCCCATGTCCAGTGAATAGACGGTGGCGTTGCCGATAAGCTCCGGCACCTCGCCGTCGACGATGCGCTTGGCCAGGCCCTCGGCGATGGCGGTCTTGCCCACCCCGGCCTCGCCCACGAACAGCGGGTTGTTCTTGCGGCGCCGGCACAGCACCTGGATGGTCCTGTCCAGCTCGACCTCGCGGCCGATCAGCGGATCTATCTTGCCCTTCTCGGCCAGCCTGTTGAGGTTGACGGTGAGGTTGTCCAGCAGGCGTTCCGAATCTTCCTCGCCGGCCTCTTCCTGTTCATTGTTCAGCCCCAGGGGCTCTTCCTCACCCTTGCCGATGCCGTGGGAGATGTAGTTGACCACGTCCAGCCGAGAGATGTCGGCCTTGCGCAGGATGTAGACGGCCTGGCTCTCCTGTTCGCCGAAGATGGCCACCAGCACATTGGCGCCATTGACCTCATCACGGCCGGAGCTCTGTACGTGGAATACCGCCCGCTGCAGCACGCGCTGGAAGCCCAGGGTCGGCTGGGTCTCCCGTTCGCTGTCATCCTGGGGAATGCGGGGCGTGGTGTCGGCAACGAAGCCTTCCAGCTCGTCGCGCAGTTGCTGCAGGTCACCGCCACAGGCCACCAGGGCCTCGGCAGCGGCGCTGTTGTCCAGCAGGGCCAGCAGCAGGTGCTCAACGGTCAGGAACTCGTGCCGCTCGGCGCGGGCACGGCGAAAGGCTCCGTTAAGGCTTTGCTCGAGATCTTTGTTCAGCATGGGCGCCCCCTATGGTTACAACTCGCGGCGGTTATGCTTCTTCCATGGTACACAACAACGGGTGTTCGTGCTCTCTGGCGTAACGATTCACCTGTGCGACCTTGGTTTCTGCGATCTCCGCCGTAAATATGCCGCACACCCCCTTTCCCTGGTAATGCACGGCCAGCATGATCTGTGTGGCCTTCTCCGTGTCCATGTTGAAAAAACGCTGTAACACTTCCACGACAAAATCCATGGGCGTGTAGTCGTCGTTGTTGAGTACGACCTTGTACATGGGAGGACGTTTCAGGGCCGGCTCGGCCGTCTGCGTCTTCTCCTTATGTTGAATATCGGTACTGCCTGCCATCGTTTTCAAGTCTTAGCTGCAAATTTATTAACGTCGTCAAGAAGACAGGCATTTTTGTTAATGCGCTGTTAAAAATTCTTGACTCAATGATTTTCTTCACTAAATTGTACTTTGAGGCGGGCCGGCCCACCACCCAAACGGGCGGTACCGGTTGCGATGTGGACGAAACAAACAGGATAGGATGTATGGCTACCGGAACAGTGAAGTGGTTTAACAACGCAAAGGGTTTTGGATTCATCTGCCCCCAGGGCGGCGGTGAGGACGTTTTTGCCCACTACTCCACCATCCAGATGGACGGCTATCGGACACTCAAGGCCGGTCAGGAAGTGGAGTTCGAGATGACCCAGGGCCCCAAGGGATACCACGCCCAGAACATCAAGGCGCGGGAAGGCGAACGGTAGCCTTAGATCCATTGAGGTTCGGCCCCAACGGGCGCCGGAACTTCCAGAGACAAAAAAATGCCGGTCGAAAGACCGGCATTTTTCTTTGCGCTGCCCCTTACAGGGCGGCCAGGGCCTCGTTGAGGGTCTGGCTGGGGCGCATGGCCTTGGCGGCCAGCTCGGCATCGGGCTGGTAGTAGCCGCCGATGTCCATGGCCACGCCCTGGGCGCCGTTGAGCTCGTCAACGATCTTGGCCTCGTTGGCGGCCAGGGTCTCGGCCAGCTTGGTGAAGGCCACTTTTAGCTCCTGATCGTCGTCCTGGGCAGCCAGGGCCTGGGCCCAGTACATGGCCAGGTAGAAGTGGCTGCCACGGTTGTCCAGCTCGTTCACCTTGCGGGACGGGGACTTGTTGTTCTCCAGGAACTGGCCGGTGGCCTTGTCCAGGGCCTCGGCCAGGACCTTGGCCTTGGCGTTGCCGGCAAAGTCGGCCAGGTGCTCCAGGGAGGCGGCCAGGGCCAGGAATTCACCCAGGGAATCCCAGCGCAGGTGGTTTTCCTTCTCGAACTGCTGCACGTGCTTGGGCGCGGAGCCGCCGGCACCGGTCTCGAACAGGCCACCGCCGTTCATCAGCGGCACGATGGACAGCATCTTGGCGCTGGTGCCCAGCTCCAGGATGGGGAACAGATCGGTCAGGTAATCACGCAGCACGTTGCCGGTCACGGAAATGGTGTCCTGGCCGTCCTTCATGCGCTTGAGGGAGAAGCGGGTGGCTTCCACCGGGCTCATGATGTGCAGCTCCAGGCCGCTGGTGTCGTGCTGGGGCAGGTAGGCTTCCACCTTCTTGATAAGCTCGGCGTCGTGGGCACGGTTCTTGTCCAGCCAGAACACCGCCGGGGTACCAGTGGCACGGGCGCGGTTGACGGCCAGCTTGACCCAATCCTGGATGGGGGCGTCCTTGACCTGGCACATGCGCCAGATGTCGCCGGCTTCGACATTGTGCTGCAGCAGCACGGTGCCGTCGGCGTCGATGACCTTGACCACGCCCTTGGCGGGGATCTCGAAGGTCTTGTCGTGGGAGCCGTATTCCTCGGCCTTCTGGGCCATCAGGCCGACGTTGGGCACGGTACCCATGGTGCGGGGATCGAAGGCACCGTTTTCCTTACAGAAATCGATGGTCTCCTGGTAGACGCCGGCGTAGCTGCGATCGGGGATCACCGCCTTGGTGTCCTGCTGCTTGCCGTCCTTGTTCCACATCTGGCCGGAGCTGCGGATCATGGCCGGCATGGAGGCGTCGATGATGACATCGGAGGGCACGTGCAGGTTGGTGATGCCGCGGTCGGAGTCGACCATGGCCAGATCCGGGGCGCTGTCGTAGACGGCGGCCAGATCGGCCTCGATGGCGGCCTTTTCAGCCTCCGGCAGCTGCTGGAGCTTGGCATAGGCGTCACCGATACCGTTGTTGGGATCCACACCCAGCTTCTCGAAGGTGGCGGCGTGTTTCTCGAACACGTCCTTGTAGAACACGGTCACGGCGTGGCCGAAGATGATGGGGTCGGACACCTTCATCATGGTGGCCTTCATGTGCAGGGAGAACAGCACGCCCTTGGCCTTGGCATCATTGATCTGCTCGGCCAGGAAGGCACGCAGGGCATTCTTGCTCATCACGGCGGCGTCGATGATCTCGCCGTCCAGCAGCGAGACCTTGTCCTTGAGCACCACAACTTCGCCGTTGTCCTGGGCCAGCTCGATGCGTACGTCGGTGGCCTTGGCAATGGTGGTGGACTGCTCGGAGCCGTAGAAATCGCCTTCGCTCATGCTGGCCACGTGGGACTTGGAGTCCTTGGCCCAGGCACCCATGGAATGGGGGTTGTTGCGGGCATACTGCTTGACGGAGGCCGGGGCGCGGCGGTCGGAGTTACCCTCGCGCAATACCGGGTTCACGGCGCTGCCCTTGATCTTGTCGTACCTGGCCTTGATGGCCTTCTCTTCGTCGTTCTTGGGCTCGGCGGGGTAATCCGGCAGCTGGTAGCCCTTGGCCTGCAGTTCCTTGATCGCGGCCTGCAGCTGGGGAATGGAGGCGCTGATGTTGGGCAGCTTGATGATGTTGGCGTCCGGGGTCTTGGCCAGTTCGCCCAGCTCGGCCAGGGCGTCACCGATGCGCTGCTCTTCGCTCAGGTACTCGGGGAAGTTGGCGATGATACGACCGGCCAGGGAGATATCCCTGGTATCGACCTCGACACCGGCCTTGCCGGCATAGGCCTGGATGATGGGCAGCAGGGACTGGGTCGCCAGGGCCGGCGCTTCGTCCGTGATGGTGTAGATGATCTTCGACTTGCCTGTGGTCATGTTTTTCTTCCTAACTTTGATGAGGCGAATCGCGCTTTCTGAAGCCGCGAGCACGGCGGGTTTCGGACCCGAACCGCACTGCCTCCGATGAAAAGCAGGCCGGATTATACCAGCAATGGGGCAGAATTCGCCCTTGCGTAAACGATTCGCCCGTCCGACCAGCCCGGCCCGGCGCCGGGGCTTTTTAACGGCGGCCGCTGGTGCTAGTCTTGCCGCCTTTGATTGCCAGGAGACGCCCCTTGCCCAGACCCCGTCCCGCCAGAGTCCAAGGAAGAAGCCGCCGCCCGGCCCGCAAGGCCCTCCAGCGGCCGGCCCTGGCCGAGCGCAAGCTGGTGCTGTTCAACAAGCCCTTCGACGTGCTCTGCCAGTTCACGGACGGCGACGGCCGCCAGACCCTGGCCGACTTCGTGCCCATCAAGGGCATCTATGCGGCGGGCCGGTTGGACAGGGACAGCGAGGGGCTCTTGGTGCTGACCAATGACGGCAAGCTCAACGCCCGCCTGACCCAGCCCGGCAAGAAGACCGCCAAGACCTACTATGTGCAGGTGGAAGGGGCGCCCACGGACGCCGACCTTGAGCCGCTCAGAAAGGGCGTCGAACTCAAGGACGGTCCCACCCTGCCGGCCAGGGTGCGCGTCATCCCCGAGCCCGGGCTCTGGGCGCGAAACCCGCCGGTGCGCTTTCGAAAGTCCATTCCCACCACCTGGCTGGAGATCCGGATCACCGAGGGCCGTAACCGCCAGGTCAGGCGCATGACCGCTCACATTGGCTTTCCCACCCTGCGCCTGGTGCGCATGGCCATCGGCAAACTGAACCTGGGCGATCTGCAGCCCGGCCAGTACCTTGAACTCGACCCGGACGAGGCCTTGAAATGATCTGGGCACCGACCCTGGCCTGGGTGGTAAAGGCCGGCGACCGTTACCTGTTCGTGGAAGAAGACATCGACGGCCTGGCCACCCTCAACCAGCCGGCCGGTCACCTGGAGCCGGGCGAAAGCCTGATCGCCGGCGCGAAAAGGGAGCTCCTTGAGGAAACCGGGCTCAGCCTCGACCCCCAGGGCCTGGTGGGGATCTACCGCTACGCTCTGCCCCACAAGTGCTTCCTGCGCCACACCTTCTTCGCCGAATTGCCAAAGGTCGTCGAGGTCAACCCCCAGGACGGCGACATCCTGGCCTGCCACTGGCTGACCCTGGACCAGCTGGCGTCCTGGCCCCTTCGCAGCCCCCTGGTCAGGACCTGTATCGAGGATTTCGAACAGGGCCATCGATACCCCCTGTCCGTGCTGCGCCAGCCCTAGGCTTTTGCTACAATGCGCGCACTTTCTGGCGCTTCGAGACGTAAGTGGAGTTCATGACAGCCAAGCCCAACTCAGACATCAAGGTTATCGTCGGCATGTCCGGCGGCGTCGATTCATCCGTTTCCGCCTACCTGCTCAAGGCGCAGGGCTACCAGGTGGAAGGCCTGTTCATGAAGAACTGGGAAGAAGACGACAATGACGAATACTGCGCCGCCGCCGAAGACATGGCCGACGCGCAGGCGGTCTGCGACAAGCTGGGCATCGAGCTGCACAAGGTCAACTTCGCCGCCGAATACTGGGACAACGTCTTCGAGTATTTCCTGGACGAGTACAAGGCCGGCCGGACCCCCAATCCGGACATCATGTGCAACAAGGAAATCAAGTTCAAAGCCTTCCTGAACTTCGCCGCCGAGGCCCTGGGCGCCGACTACATCGCCACCGGCCACTATGTGCGCCGCCGGGAAAAGGACGGCCACTGCCAGATGCTGCGCGGCCTGGACGCCAACAAGGACCAGTCCTACTTCCTCTACACGCTGGGCGAAGAGCACGTGGCCCAGACCCTGTTCCCGGTCGGCGAGCTGGAGAAGCCCGAGGTGCGCCGCATCGCCGAGGAGCAGGGTCTCATCACCGCCAAGAAGAAGGACAGCACCGGCATCTGCTTTATCGGCGAGCGCAAGTTCCGCGATTTCCTCAAACAGTACCTGCCGGCCCAGCCCGGTGACATCGAGACCCCCCAGGGCGAGATCATCGGCCGCCACGAGGGCCTGATGTACCACACCCTGGGCCAGCGCAAGGGCCTTGGCATCGGCGGCATGAAGAACGCCGGCGACGATCCCTGGTACGTGGTTGACAAGGACCTCAAGCGCAACGTGCTGATCGTCGCCCAGGGCCACGATCACCCGCTGCTGTTCTCCGACGGCCTCATCGCCACCCAGCTGCACTGGGTTGACCGCACCGGTCCCCAGGCGCCGGCCCGGCTCACCGTCAAGACCCGCTACAGGCAGACCGACATCCCCTGCCTGGTCACCCCCCAGGCCGACGGCACGCTGCGGGTCGACTTCGACGAGCCCCAGGCGGCGGTCACCCCGGGCCAGAGCGCCGTCTTCTACGACGGCGAGGTATGCCTCGGCGGCGGCATCATCGACTGCTACCTGAGGGACGGCCAATGAACGGCTACCGTACCCAGGCCTTCGCCGCCATCTGCCAGGCCGTGACCCTGGTGCAGCAGATAGCCCGCCAGGGCCAGTGCGCCCAGCAGGCCCTCAAGGCGCTGCTGGGCGGCATCCTGGTCACCGATCCCCAGAGCCCGGCCGAGGTCTACGGCGACAACGGCCTGCGCCTGGGCCACCAGATGCTCATCGAGCTGATGAGCAATGCCAACGGCAACCGGGATCCCGAGCTGACCCGCTACCTGGTGGGCCTGCTGACCCTGGAGCGCCGGCTGGCCAAGCGCAAGGACGTGTTGTCGCTGCTGTCCGAGCGCATCAACCAGGTCAAGCGCCAGGTCAGCCACTATGGCCTGGAGGACGACAAGGTCCTGGCTAACCTGGCCGACATCTATTCCGAACTGATCAGCCCCCTGGGCCCCAAGGTCCAGGTGGCTGGTTCCCCCATGTATCTGCAACAGAGCCTCAACCAGCACCAGGTTCGGGCCGCCCTTCTGGGCGGCATCCGCGCCGCCGTGCTCTGGCGCCAGCTGGGAGGGCGGCGGCTGCAGCTGCTGTTCTCCCGTAGCGCCATGGTCAACGAGGCCAAAGCCTATCTCGCGTGAATTCAAGGAGTCCTGAATGGAACTGACAGCGCTGACCGCCATCTCCCCCGTTGACGGTCGCTACGGCAGCAAGGCCCAAGCCCTGCGTCCGATCTTTTCCGAGTTTGGTCTGATCAAGTATCGGGTCCAGGTCGAGGTCCGTTGGCTGCAGATGCTGGCCGCCGAGGCCGGCATCGAGGAAGTCCCGGCCCTGTCAGACGCGGCCAACGCCGCCCTCAACGCCATCGTCGCCGATTTCTCCGTTGAAGATGCCCAGCGCATCAAGGACATCGAGCGCACCACCAACCACGACGTCAAGGCCGTGGAATACTTCCTGAAGGAGAAGGTTGAAGGCAACGCCGAGCTGGCCGCCATCAGCGAATTCATCCACTTCGCCTGCACCAGCGAGGACATCAACAACCTGTCCCACGGCCTGATGCTGAGCGAAGGCCGCGACCAGGTGATCCTGCCCTACTGCGACCGGCTGATCGCCGCCATCCGCGAGCTGGCCGACAAATATGTCGCCGTGCCCATGATGGCCCGTACCCACGGCCAGCCCGCCTCCCCCACCACCATGGGCAAGGAGATGGCCAACGTCGCCATCCGCCTGGAGCGCCAGCGTGCCCAGATCGCCGCCGTGGAGATGCTCGGCAAGATCAACGGCGCCGTGGGCAACTTCAACGCCCACTACAGCGCCTACCCCAACGTGGACTGGCCGGCCCTGTCCGAGCGCTTCGTCAGCCAGCTGGGCCTGACCTGGAACAAGTACACCACCCAGATCGAGCCCCACGACTACATCGCCGAGCTGTTCGACGCCGTGGCCCGCTTCAACACCATACTGATCGACTTCGACCGGGATGTCTGGGGCTACATCGCCTTGGGTCACTTCAAGCAGAAAACGATTGCGGGCGAGATCGGCTCCTCCACCATGCCCCACAAGGTCAACCCCATCGACTTCGAAAACTCCGAAGGCAACCTGGGGATCGCCAACGCCGTCTTCGATCACCTGGCCGCCAAGCTGCCGGTATCCCGCTGGCAGCGCGACCTGACCGACAGCACAGTGCTGCGCAACCTGGGCGTGGGCATGGCCCACTCCGTGATCGCCTACGAGGCCAGCCTCAAGGGCATCTCCAAGCTGGAGGTGAACGAGCAGAGCCTGCTGGACGAGCTGAACCAGAACTGGGAGCTGCTGGCCGAGCCCATCCAGACCGTGATGCGCCGCTACGGCATCGAGAAGCCCTACGAGAAGCTCAAGGAGCTGACCCGCGGCCGCCGCGTCGACCAGGCCGGCATGCACGCCTTCATCGACGGCCTGGCCCTGCCCGACGAGGTCAAGGTCGCCCTCAAGGCCCTGCGCCCCGACAACTACCTCGGCATCGCCGAGCGTCTGACCCGCGAAGCCTGATCAGGGCTCAGGGTGAACAAGGCGGCTTCGGCCGCCTTTTCTTATACTTAGGCCAAGCCGATGGGACTTGGCCCCAGCCTCTGGCATCATTGCCGGCATAACCATTTCGAGACAGAGACGCTCCATGACAATCAACTTTCCCGGCGGTACCGACGCCTTCCTCAAGGACTACTGGCAAAAACGGCCCTGCCTGATCCGCGCCGGCTTCAGCGATTTCCAGGATCCCCTGGACGCCGACGAGCTGGCCGGCCTGGCCATGGAGGCCGACGTCGAATCCCGCCTGGTGGCCAGGACGGGCGACGACTGGCAGGTGGAACACGGCCCCTTCGAGCAGTTCCCCACCGCCGACCGGGACTGGACCCTGCTGGTGCAGGCCGTTGATCACTGGTTGGAAGACGCCAATGCCCTGATGAGCCCCTTCCGCTTCATCCCCAACTGGCGCATCGACGACCTCATGGTCAGCTTCTCTGTGCCCGGTGGCGGTGTCGGGCCGCACCTGGATCAGTACGACGTCTTCATCATCCAGGGCTCAGGCCGCCGCCACTGGCGGGTGGGCGACAGGCAGCCGCTCAAGAGCAAGCTGCCCCACCCCAGCCTGCTGCAGGTGGAGCCCTTCGAGGAGGCGCTCATCGACGCCGAGCTCGAGCCCGGCGACATCCTCTACATTCCCCCCGGCTTTCCCCACGAAGGCTGGGCCCTGGCGCCGTCCCTGAACTACTCTGTGGGTTTCCGGGCCCCGTCGGGGCGGGACTTGCTCACCAAGCTGGCCGACTACGCCATCGACCACGAATGCTTCAATGACCGCTACGCCGATCCCGATCTGCTGCCCCGCAGGGATCCCGGCGAGATCCAGCGCAGCGAGCTCAAGCGCCTCAAGGCGGTGCTGCAGACCACCCTGGAGGACGAAGACAAGCTCTACGACTTCCTGGGCCGCTACCTGTCGGAAGCCAAGCACGAGCTGGATCTGGCGCCCCCCGAGCCCGAATACGGCCCGGACGACATCCAGGCCGCACTGCTGGAGGGCGAGCGCCTCCACCGCCTGCCCGGTGCCCGTACCCTCTACCTGGCCGGCAACGCCACCACCCTCTACCTGGACGGCGAGGCGATCCGTTTCGACGCGGGTTGCGAGAAGGGCGTGCAGGCCCTGGCCAACCGGGAGCAGCTGAGCCACGACGACATCAGCGATCTGCTGGCCAGCACCGGCGCCCTCACCACCCTGGCGCAACTGGTCAACGCCGGCTACTGGTATTTCCCTGAGCCATAAAAAAACCCGCCGGTCGGCGGGTTTTTGCTGTCAGGCCTGCTGGCCCCAGAGCCTGTCATCCTCGAAGAGGCGGTAGAGGATCTCGCCACGGTGCACCAGCATGTTGGCGAACTTGACCTGCACCTCATCCTTGGCCTGGGGGCCGCGCATGATGTTCTCGGCCTTGAGCTGCCATTGCATGGAGAAGTGGCGCAGGGCCTCGCGGGCATCGCCGGCGGCATTGACTTCCACGTGATCCGTGGGCAGATCGCCGGAAATGACCCAGAAATCCTTGATATGGCCTTCGACCTTGGCGGTGATCCGCCACAGGGAAACCAGGGGGGCCAGGAAGCGGCTCTCGGTCTGCTTGACCTTCTGGGGCAGGATCCCCTTGGAGGCCAGGTGGCCATTGGCCTTCTGGAAGCTCTCGCGGATCCAGGCCTGTTCGCGTTGCTGGCGCTCTTCGGGGCTCAGCGTCTTTTGTTCTTCTGCCATCTCGGTTACCACAGTGTTACAGCGTGCAGCTACCATATCCCCTGGTCCCGTCCTTGGCAAGGGATCGCCTTTTAACATTTGCTTACTGGTAGGAGCAGATGGCCGGAGCCGTCCGGGACGCTGGAAACCGATTGCACACCTCTATATGATCACGCCAACTGTCCGTATCGGCTTCCGTTTACGCTAACGTAAACTTGCCGGCCGGGCTCAATCAAAAAAACGGAGAAGACGACGTGGCTGTATTCAATCACACTGCGTTTGACGGGCATGAGCAGGTCATGTTCTGCCATGACGAGGAAACCGGTCTCAAGGCGATCATCGCTGTTCACAACACCAAGCTGGGTCCCGCCGTTGGCGGTTGCCGCATGTGGAACTACGCTTCCGACGAAGAGGCGGTGACCGACGTACTGCGCCTGTCCCGCGGCATGACCTACAAGAATGCCCTGGCCGGCCTGCCCTTCGGTGGCGGCAAGTCCGTGATCATCGGTGACTCCCGCACCATGAAGAGCGAAGCCCTGTTCCGCGCCTTCGGCCGTTTCGTCGACTCCCTGGGTGGCCGCTACGTGGCCGCCGAAGACGTGGGCACCTCCACCACCGACGTCAACCACATGATGAAGGAAACCCAGCACGTGGCCGGCATCGAAGGCCTGTCCGGCGATCCCTCCCCCTTCACCGCCCTGGGTACCTACCTGGGCATCAAGGCCGCCGTCAAGCACAAGCTGGGCCGTGACGACCTCAAGGGCATCAAGGTGGCCGTACAGGGCCTGGGCAGCGTGGGTTACTACCTGTGCGAGCACCTGCACAAGGCCGGCGCCGAGCTGTTCGTCACCGACATCCACGACGAATCCCTGAACAAGGCCAAGGCCGAGCTGGGCGCCACCCTGGTGGGCCTGGACGAGATCTACGATCTGGACGTGGACGTTTATGCCCCCTGCGCCCTGGGTGCCACCGTCAACGACAACACCATAGAGCGCCTCAAGGCAAGCATCATCGCCGGCTGCGCCAACAACCAGCTGGCCGAGGCCCGCCACGACCAGATCCTGCGTGACAAGGGCATCCTCTACGCCCCCGACTACGTGATCAACGCCGGCGGCATCATCAATGTTTCCTTCGAGAAGGACTACGATGAAGCGGCCGCCACTGCCAAGGTCGAAGAGATCCACGACACCCTGCTGGACATCTTCCAGCGCGCCGACGCCAAGAACAAGGGCACCGGCATCATCGCCGACGAGATGGCCCGGGAAATCATCGCCCGCGGCGGCAAGTAAGCGAAGCGCCATGACAAGGCCGGGCATTGCCCGGCCTTTTTCGTTTCAGGCCGCCGCCCGCATCGCCTGCATGTAGGCCCTGAGCCGCCGCCCCACCACTTCGATGGCATGGCCGCGCACGCCCTGCTCCAGGGCCTCCAGCTCGTCGTTGTTTGGCGCCTGCCAGTGCCCCCTGCCGCCCAGGCAGGCCGGCTCCCAGCCTTTCAAGAGCGGCTCCAGGATCGGCATGGCCCCCTGGGTGAACAGGTAATTGCCGTACTCGGCGGTGTCGGAGATCACGCAGTTCATCTCATAGAGGCGCTTCCTGGCCAGGGTGTTGGCGATCAGCGGCAGCTCGTGCAGGGACTCGTAATAGGCCGACTCCTGGCCTATGCCGGCCTCCACCATCACCTCGAAGGCCAGCTCCACCCCGGCCTTGACCATGGCCACCAGGCCCACGGCGCGGTCGAAGTCGAAGTGGTCGTCCGGGGCCATGGCCTGCGCCTGCTCGAAACCGCTGCCGCGGCTCTGCTCCCGCCAGGCCAGCAGCTCGGCATCGTCATTGGCCCAGTCCGCCATCATCCGCGCGGCGAAGCGCCCTTCGAGGATGTCGTCCATGTGCTTTTCAAAGAGCGGCCTCAGCGCCCCTTTCAGCTCGTCGGCCAGTGCGAAGGCCCTGGCGCGCTCGGCAGCGGCCAGCCTGGCCATCATCAGGCTGATGCCGCCGGCCTTGAGCGCCTCGGTGATCTGCTCCCAGCCGTACTGCAGGAAGGCCGCCGCCTCGGCCGGCTCCCGGCCCGCCGCCACCATGGCCTCGAAGCCCAGCATGGAGCCGGCCTGGAGCATGCCGCAAAGGATGGTCTGCTCGCCCATGAGATCGGATTTGACCTCGGCCACGAAGCTGGACTCCAGCACCCCGGCCCTGTGGCCGCCGGTGCCCACGCACCAGGCCTTGGCGATGGCCAGGCCCTGGCCGTCGGGATCGTTGTCCGGGTGCACGGCGATCAGGGTCGGCACCCCGAAGCCGCGCTGGTACTCGGCGCGCACCTCGGAGCCCGGGCACTTGGGCGCCACCATCACTACGGTGATGTCGGGGCGAATGTGCTGGCCCGCCTCAACCACATCGAAGCCGTGGGAATAGCCCAGGGCCGCCCCCGGCTTCATCAGCGCCGTCACCTGCCGCACCACCGGGCCATGCTGCTTGTCCGGGGTCAGGTTCAGCACCAGATCCGCCTCTGGCACCAGTGCCTCGACGCTGCCCACCTCGAAGCCCTGCTCCGTGGCCCGCTGCCAGGAGTCGTTGCGGGCGTCGATGGAAGACTGGCGCAGCGCGTAGCTCACATCCAGCCCGGAATCGCGCAGGTTGAGGCCCTGGTTCAGGCCCTGGGCGCCGCAGCCCAGTATGACGATGCGCTTGCCCTGAAGGGCCTTCACCCCCTCGGCGAAGGCCTCCTGGGGCAGAAAGCGGCTGTGGGCCAGTTGCCGGCATTTTTCCCTGTGGCTCAGGGTGTTGAAGTAGTTATCCATGTGCGTTCCTTAATTTGCGCGTAAGAAGGCCCGGTAAGGGGTGTTGTGGCTCTCGTCCCGCCAGGGGTAGCCCAGGGCGGCCAGGTGCCGGTCGAAGTCGGGATCGGCGCCGATCCGGAATCCGGCCAGCACCCGGCCCCGGTCGGCGCCGTCGTGGCGGTAGTGGAAAAGGGAGATGTCCCAGCGGCTGCCCAGGGTCTCCAGAAAGTGCAGCAGCGCCCTGGGATGTTCGGGAAAGCTGAAGCTCAGCAGCCGCTCCGGCCCGGCGACGGCGGCGCCGCCACCCAGCAGGTACTTGAGGTGCAGCTTGGCCACCTCGTCCCCGCTGAGATCCAGGACCTCCAGCCCGGCCTCGGTCAGCTGTGCCAGCAGCGCTTCTCGCTCCTGTTGGCCCCCCGTCAGGCGAACTCCGGCCAGGATCCGCGCCCGGTCGGCGTCCTGGCGGCGGTAGTTGAACTCGGAGATCATGCGTTCGCCCAGCAGCCGGCACAGGGCCAGGAAGGCGCCCCGTTGCTCGGGGATACGGATGGCCAGCATGGCCTCGCTGCCCTCGCCCAGATCGCAGCGCTCCGCCACCTGGCGCAGGCCGTGGAAGGCCATGTTGGCGCCGGACAGCACCGCCGCCACCCGCGCCGGCCTTTGGCCCTGCCCCGACAGCCACTGCTTGAGGCCGGCCAGGGCCAGGGCGCCGGCCGGCTCGGCCAGGGCCCGGCAGTCATCGAAGATGTCCTTGATGGCGGCGCAGACGGCGTCGCCGCTGACGGTGACGATGCCGTCCAGGTGATCGCGGCAGAGCCGAAAGGTCTCGTCGCCGACCCGTTTCACCGCCACCCCGTCGGCGAACAGGCCCACCCTGTCCAGGGTCACAGGGCCGCCGGCGGCCAGGGCCGCGGTCATGGAGGCCGAATCCTCGGCCTCGACGCCGAACACCTTGAGCCCGGGCCGCAGCTGCTTGAGCAGCACCGCCATGCCGGCGGCCAGGCCGCCACCGCCTATGGGCACGAACACCGCCTCCAGCTCGCTGTCCTGCTTGACAAGCTCCAGCGCCACCGTGCCCTGGCCGGCGATCACCTGGGGATCGTCGAAGGGCTCCACCAGGGCCAGCCCCCGCGCCCTGGCCAGCGCTAAGGCATGGCGCCTGGCCGCGTCGAAGTCCAGGCCGTGCAGCACCACCTCGGCGCCCAGGGCCCGCACCGCCTCCACCTTGATGGCCGGCGCCGTCACCGGCATCACGATCACCGCCTGCTTGCCAAGCCGCCCCGCCGCCAGAGCCACCCCCTGGGCATGGTTGCCGGCCGAGGAGGCCACCACGGCGGTGGCACTGACGGTGGTGACCTTGGCGAAGGCGCCGCGCAGCTTGAAGCTGTGCACCGGCTGCAGATCCTCGCGCTTGAGCAGGATCTGCGTACCCAGGCGGGCGGAGAGGCGCGCCATGGGTTGCAGGGGCGTCTGCAGCGCCACCTGGTAGACGGGTGCGCGCAGCGCTTCACAGAGGTACTGCTCAGGGCGCCACATGCTCGCCTCCCGCCAGCAGGGTCCGATCGCGCACGCCGCCCTGATCGGCACTGGTGGCCAGCAGCGCATAGGCCCGTAGCGCCAATGAGACCTGCCTGTCCCTGGGTGTGGCGGGCCGGTAGCCAAGCGTTTCCCTGGCCTGGCGCCGGGCGGCCAGCTCGTCCTGGTCCAGCAGCAGTTCAAGTCTGCGGCCGGGGATGTCGATGGCGATGGTGTCGCCGTCTTCCACCAGCGCCAGGGGGCCCTGGCTTGCCGCCTCCGGGGCGATATGGCCGATGGACAGGCCGGCTGTGCCGCCGGAGAAGCGGCCGTCGGTGATCAGGGCGCAGTGCTCGGCCAGGCCCACGGATTTCAAGTAACTGGTGGGATAGAGCATCTCCTGCATGCCCGGGCCGCCCCGGGGCCCCTCGTAGCGGATCACCACCACCTCGCCCTTCTTCACCCTGCCGCCAAGGATGGCATCGACCGCCTCGTCCTGGCTCTCGAACACCCGGGCCGGGCCGGTGAAGCTCAGCAGGCCGTCCGGCACCCCGGCGGTCTTGACCACGGCGCCCCGGGGCGCCAGGTTGCCATAGAGCACCGCCAGGCCACCGTCCTGGCGGTAGGCGTGTTCGAGGCTGCGGATGCAGCCGCCTTGCCGGTCCAGATCCAGCTCGTCCCAGCGGCAGTCCTGGCTGAAGGCGCGGGTGCTGGGCAGGCCGGCCGGACCGGCCCGGTAGAAGTCATGACGGGCATTGCTGGTGCTGACATCACAGCCGTCCAGCAGCTGACTCAGGGGCTGCTGGCAGACGGTGGCGACATTGGTGTCGATATGGCCGCCCCGGGCCAGCTCGGCCAGGATGGCCATGACACCGCCGGCCCGGTGCAAGTCCTCCATGTGGTAGCGGTTGGTGGCCGGGGCCAGCTTGCACAGCTGGGGCACCCGCCGGGACAGGGCGTCGATGTCGGTGAGATCAAAGCCCAGCTCCGCCTCCTGGGCCGCGGCCAGCAGGTGCAAAATGGTGTTGGTGGAGCCGCCCATGGCGATGTCCAGGGCCATGGCGTTGTGGAAGGCGGCCTTGCCGGCGATGGTCCTGGGCAGCGCGCTGTCGTCGTCCTGCTGGTACCAGGCCTTGGCCAGGGAAACGATGCGCCGGCCGGCCTCACGGAACAGCCCTTCCCTGTCCCTGTGGGTGGCCAGCAGGGAGCCGTTGCCGGGCAGCGCCAGCCCCAGGGCCTCGGTGAGGCAGTTCATGGAGTTGGCGGTGAACATGCCCGAGCAGGAGCCGCAGGTGGGACAGGCGCTGCGCTCCACCTCGGCGGCCTCGGCGTCGGAAACGCGCCTGTCGGCCCCCTTGACCATGGCATCCACCAGGTCGACCTTGATGATGTCCTGGGCCAGGCGTACCTTGCCGGCCTCCATGGGCCCGCCGGAGACGAAGACGGTAGGGATGTTCAGGCGCAGGGCCGCCATCAGCATGCCGGGGGTGATCTTGTCGCAGTTGGAGATGCACACCAGGGCGTCGGCCCGGTGGGCGTTGACCATGTATTCGACGCTGTCGGCGATCAGCTCCCGGGACGGCAGCGAATAGAGCATGCCGTCATGGCCCATGGCGATGCCGTCGTCCACCGCTATGGTGTTGAACTCCCTGGCCACGGCGCCGGCGGCCTGGATCTCCTCGGCCACCAGCTGGCCCAGATCCTTGAGGTGCACATGGCCGGGCACGAACTGGGTGAAGGAGTTGGCCACGGCGATGATCGGCTTGCCGAAATCGGCGTCGGTCATGCCGGTGGCGCGCCACAGGGCGCGGGCGCCGGCCCGCTGCCGGCCTTCTGTGGTGGTGGCGGAGCGCAACTTGGGCATGTCAGGCCTCCACCGGATCCAGCCAGCCCCATTGGTCCGGGGTCTCGCCGTTGAACAGCCCGAAGAAGGCCTGTTGCACGGCCTGGGTCACGGGCCCGGGCCGGCCCTCGCCCACCGGCAGCTTGTCGACGCTGCGCACCGGGGTGATCTCGGCGGCGGTGCCGGTGAAGAAGATCTCGTCGGCAAGATACACCGCCTCCCGGGCCAGGGGCTGCTCCCGGATCTCCAGCCCCTGGGCCCTGGCCAGGGTGATCACCGCATCCCGGGTCAGGCCGGGCAGAATGCCGGCGGTCACCGGTGGCGTGTACAGCACGCCGTCCTTGACCAGGAACAGGTTCTGGCCGGCGCCTTCGGAAAGCTGGCCGTTCCTGTCCAGGGCGATGCCCTCGTGGAAGCCCAGACGCCTGGCCTCGCTGGCGATCAGCAGCGACGACAGGTAGTTGCCGCCGGCCTTGGCGGCGGTGGGGGTGGTGTTGGGGGCGGCCCGGTTCCAGCTGGACACCATGGCGTCCACGCCCTGCTCCAGGGCCTCCTCGCCCAGGTAACGGCCCCAGGGGAAGGCGGCGATCAGCACCTCCATCCGGCTGGTGGGCGGCACTATGCCCATGCCGACCATGCCCATGAACCCCAGGGGCCTGATGTAGGCGCTCTTGAGCTGGTTGGCCTTGAGCACCGCCTTGGTGGCCGCCATCAGCTCCTCGAGCGTGTAGGGCAGCTCGAAACGGTACTGCCGCGCCGAGTCGAACAACCGCTGCATGTGCTCGCGGTGGCGGAAGATCACCGGCCCCAGGTGGCTGTCGTAACAGCGGATCCCCTCGAACACCGAGGTGCCGTAATGCAGGCCATGGCTCATGGGATGGATCTGTGCCTGCTGCCAGGGCAGCAACTCGCCGTTAAACCACAGAAAATCAGCGCCGTTCATCGTTCTTCTTCCTCGTTCAGACTCAACACATCGGGCAGCCTGCTAAGCTGCGCGGTCAACAGGTTCAGGGGCCGTTCGCCGGCCAGGTGCAGGCACAGGAGCTGGCGGTCGTCACCCTGGCTCAGCCTGGCCTCCAGCAGGGCAAAGCCCCGGTGACGCACCAGGCGCATCACCCGCTCCAGGGCGGCGGACTCGCGGCTCAGGCTCAGTTGCAGTTTGTTCATGGGGTGTCCTCCAGCATCTGGTGATTGGCATAGCCGGGCGGCACCAGCGGCCAGACGCTGTCCTCGGGGTGGATGCTGACGTGCAGCAGGAAGGGGCCGGGCGCGCTCAAGAGCGCCGCCAGGCCGGCCTCCAACTGGGCGCCGTGGTGGATATGCATGCCGGGGATGTCGAAGGCCCTGGCCAGGGCCAGGAAATCCGGGTTGTCGGACAGATCCACCTCCGAGTGGCGGGCGTCGAAGAACAGGCTCTGCCACTGGCGGACCATGCCCAGGCGCTGGTTGTCCAGCAGCAGGATCTTCACCGCCAGGCCCAGGCGGCGGATGGTGCCCAGCTCCTGGATGTTCATCATGATGGAGCCGTCGCCGCAGACGGCGATGACCTCGTCGTCCGGGCAGGCCAGCTTGGCGCCGATGGCGGCGGGCAGGCCGAAACCCATGGTGCCCAGGCCGCCACTGGACAAGTGGCAGTGGGGCGAGTCGAAGTGCATGTGCTGGGCCACCCACATCTGGTGCTGGCCCACGTCACTGCAGATCCTGGTGTTGGCGCTCTTCTGCCCGGCCAGGCGGTTCAGCAGCACCGGCGCCTGCACCCGCAGCGATGGCTGCCCGTAGTTTGGGCGATATTGGGCCTTGCGCCCGGCCAGCTCGGCCAGCCAGGGCGCCGGGGTCTGAACCTTTGGCAGCAGCGGCAGGTAGTCCCGGGCGCAGCCGTGCAGGGCCACCTCCGGCCGGCGGCGCTTGCCCAGCTCGGCGGCGTCGATGTCCAGGTGGATCACCTGGGCCCTGGGGGCGAATTGGTCCAGCCTGCCGGTGACCCTGTCATCGAAGCGCGCCCCCAGGGCCAGCAGCAGATCGCAGTCCTGTACCGCCAGGTTGGCGGCTTGGTTGCCGTGCATGCCCAGCATGCCCAGGTAGTGGGGCGACTCGTGGTCGGCGCTGCCCAGGCCCTTGAGGGTTTCCACCACCGGCAAATGGGTCTCGGCCAGGAAGGCGCGCAGCTCGGCCAGGGCGCCGGCCATGGCGATGCCGCCGCCCACATAGGCCAGGGGCCGCTCGGCCCGGGCCATCAGCCGGGCGGCCTCGGCCAGGGCCTGGCGGTCGGGCTGAAAGGACACCGGCTCAGGGGCAGGCGCGGCCAGGGGCGCCGCCGGCCGCGCTTGCTGCACGTCCTTGGGCAGATCTACCAGCACCGGGCCGGGCCGGCCCTCCCTGGCCAGGCGGAAAGCCTCGGCCAGCACCGCCGGCAGCTGGGCGGCGTCTTTGACCAGGAAGCTGTGCTTGGTGCAGCCCAGGGACAGGCCCAGCACGTCCATCTCCTGGAAGGCGTCGGTACCCATGGCTTCCCGGGGCACCTGGCCGGTGATGGCGACCAGGGGCACCGAATCCATCATGGCGTCGGCCAGGCCGGTGATCAGGTTGGTGGCGCCGGGGCCCGAGGTGGCCAGGCACACCCCCACCTTGCCGGAGGCCCTGGCGTAGCCGATGGCGGCCAGGGCCGCGCCCTGTTCATGGCGGCACAGCACGTGCTGCAGTTGGCTCTGGTACAGGGCGTCGTAGAGGGGCATGATGGCACCGCCCGGGTAGCCGAACAGCACCTGGACGCCTTCCCGCTCGAGCGCGGCCAGCACCAGCTCGGCGCCGCTTGGGGCTTGGATCTCGGTAGCAAGTGCGTGATTCATGATGGCTTTTCCTTGGGCCAGATAAGAAAAAACCCCCGGGCCTTGCGGCGCGGGGGTTGTGGTTGCTGTCTGAGTCTCAGTGCGGTCCAGACAATAACGCCCCGCGCGGCCGGTGAAGGATCACCACCACGAGTACCAGGATAATCACTAGGGCGTTAAGCAGGTTGAACATCACTGAGGCTCTGAAATCTCTGTTGGCCCGGGACCATCCCGGGGCGCTTTTTAATCATTAGCACAGAAAAAATTCACAGCACAAGACCAAAAAGGCAAAAAAGCGGTAAAACTTTTTTGCCTTTTAAAACATAAAGATAGAAAGGGAATGAGTCGCTTGTTTACGTTTACGTAAGATGGTCAGGCCCATCCAGGAGCCCTTTGGTCTGCTCCGGCAGCGCCTCGGCCTTGAGCAGCACCGGCCACTGGCCGAGAAAGAGCACCCGATCGCCGCCGGCAAGGCGCCGGGCCCGGCGCACCTCGGCCAGGGGGAAGGACAACACCTTGCCCTCAAGGGCCAGGCGAAGGGCCTGGCCGTCCAGCTCGCAGTCACAGAGGCCGGTCAGGGCGTCCAGGCGCATCAGCCGTACGTTTTGCAGCACCTCGTTGACGGTCATGGCGCCGAGCGCCGCCACCAACAGGGCCGTGGGCCAGTGCCAGCCCGGCCCCACTTCCATGGACAGGCCCGCCAGCACGGCGCCGTAGAGGGTCCAGCGCAATGCCCGTTCGAAACGGCGCTTGCCCTTGCCGTCTTCCAGCAGGGCGCCGTAGAGTCGGCGGCAGTCGGCCCTGGTGATCTGCTGCTGCCAGCGGATCACGCCCTGCCCTCCAGGGCCGCCAACAGCCTGGATACCGGGTGCTGGGGCTTTTGACCTTCCATGCGCCCCACCTGGCAGCGGCAGGAATAGCCGGTGGCAAGCATCTTGTCGTGGCCGGCCTGGTCGATGGCCTGACGCCAACTCAGCTCATAGATGGCCTTGGAGCTGTCCAGGTGCTCGGCCTCGTGGCCGTAGGTGCCGGCCATGCCGCAGCAGCCCACCTTGGCGGTGGCAAGCTCGAAGCCGGCCCGGGCGAAGATCTGCTGCCACTGGCCCTCGGCGGCCGGGGCATTGGTCTTCTCGGTGCAGTGGGCGAACAGGGTCAGCTGCCCTGCCCCCTGAGCGCCCTGCCAGTCGCCGTCCGGCAGGGTCACCAGCCACTCCTGGGGCAGCAGCACCTGGAAGTCGCCGCGCTGGTCGCCCAGGGCCTTGTGGTATTCGTCCCGGTAGCAGAGCACCAGGGAGGGATCCACGCCCACCAGGGGCAGGCCCAGGGCGTGCAGCTCGTTGAAGAAGGCCGCCGCCGTGGCCGCCGTCTTGGCGAAACGGTCCAGGAAACCCTTGACGTGCTCCGGCTTGCCGTTGGGCACGAAGGGCAGCAGCCTGGGCTCGTGGCCGAGGGCGCGGATCAGCCTGATCAGATCGGCCACCACGGTCGCGTCGTAATAACTGGTGAAGGGATCCTGCACCACCAGCACCAGCTTGTGGCGCTGCTCGGCGCTCATGGCCCTGATGGCTTCCAGATCCCAGTCCAGGGCCGGATCGGCCTCCAGCTGCTGGCTGAGGGTGGGCGTGGACAGCAGCGGCGTGTCCACCATGCCGACCGTCCTGCCCATCAGCTTCTGCACCCAGCCCTGCCTGAGCACGGCGTTGACGGCCCTGGGGAAGAGCGCCAGCCAGGGGGTGCTCTTCTCCACGTTGGCCACCAGGTGATCCTTAAAGGGGCGCAGGTAGCGCTGGTGGTAGAGGTTCATGAAGCGGGCCCGGAAGCTGGGCACGTCCACCTTGATGGGGCACTGGCTGGAGCAGGCCTTGCAGGCCAGGCAGCCGTCCATGACCTCCTTCACCTCGTGGGAGAAGTCGTATTCGCGGCTGAAGCTGTTCTGGATGCGGTTCAACAGCGGCAGGCGCCGGCCGGCCTGCTCCAGGGCCTGGGGATCCACGCCCTGCTCGGACAGCAGCCTGAGCCATTCGCGCATCATGCCGGCACGACCCTTGGGGGAATGGCGGCGGTCCCGGGTGACCCGGTAGCTGGGGCACATGGGGGTCTTGGCGTCGTAGTTGAAGCAGAGGCCGTTGCCGTTGCAGTTCATGGCCCCTTCGAAGTCGCTGCGCACCTGGACGGGGATCTGGCGGTCGAAGGCGCCGCGCTTGACGCCGTCGACGCTGACCAGGCAGTGTTCGCCTTCCAGCGGGGTGCAGATCTTGCCGGGGTTCATGCGGTTATGGGGGTCGAAGGCGGTCTTGACGGCCCTCAGTTCGTCCCAGAGTTCGCCGAAGAACTCGGGGGCGTACTCACTGCGGTAGCCCTTGCCGTGCTCGCCCCACATCAGGCCGCCGTACTTGGCCACCAGGGCCACCACCTGATCGGAGAGCTCCCTCAGCAGCACCTCCTGCTCGGGATCGCACATGTCCAGGGCCGGCCGTACATGCAGCACGCCGGCGTCCACATGGCCGAACATGCCGTAGTGCAGGCCCTTGGCGTCCAGCAGGGCCCTGAATTCCATGATGAAATCGGCCAGATTCTCCGGCGGCACCGCCGTGTCCTCGGCGAAGGGCTGGGGCTTGGCGAAACCCTTGGTGTTGCCGAGCAGGCCCACCGCCTTCTTGCGCATGGCGTAGATGCGGTTGATGGCGTCCAGATCCGAGGTCAGCTGATAGCCGATGACGCCGCTGTCGCCGCCCACCAGCTCGTCCAGGCGGCGGCAGAGCGCCTCGACCTTAGCCTGCTGGCTATGGGCGTCCACGTCGTTGTACTCGACGATGTTCAGGCCCTGCATCTCAACGCCGGGCACGTCCTGGATGAGATCGCTGACCTGGTGCCAGATGATGTCCTCCCGGGCCAGGTTGAGCACCTTGGAGTCCACGGTTTCCACCGAGGTGGCGTTGGCCTCGACCAAGAAGGGCGCGTTGCGCAGGGCCTTCTCGAAGCTGTCGTACTTGACGTTGACCAGGGTCTTGTAGGGGGCTATGGGGGTGACATTGAGCTTGGCCTCGCCGATGAAGGCCAGGGAGCCCTCGGAGCCGCACAGCACCCGGCCCAGGTCGAAATGCTCAAGGGTTTCATCGTAGACGTGCTCGAGATCGTAGCCGGTCAGGAAACGGTTCAGGCGCGGGAAGGTCCTGAGGATGTCGTCACGGCGGGCCTTGCAGCGCTCGGCCACCAGGCGGTGGATCTCGCCGGCCCGGCCCGGCAGGGCCTCGAGCTCCGCCACCGGCCTGGCTTGGGTGTCCAGGCGGCTGCCGTCATCCAGCACGGCACTCAGGGCCAGCACATGATCCGAGGTCTTGCCGTACACCAGGGAGCCCTGGCCGGAGGCGTCGGTGTTGATCATGCCGCCTATGGTGGCGCGGTTGGAGGTGGACAAGTCCGGGGCGAAGAAGAAGCCGTGGGGACGCAGGAAGTCGTTGAGCTGATCCTTGACCACCCCGGCCTGCACCCGCACCCAGCGCTCCTCGGCATTGAACTCCAGGATCTGGTTCATGTGCCGGGACAGATCCACCACCAGGCCCGGGGTCAGGCTCTGGCCGTTGGTACCGGTGCCGCCGCCACGGGCGCTGAAGGTCACCTGGGGATGATCCTTGGCCACCTGGCCCACCAGGGCCAGATCGGCCATGGAGCGGGGGAAGACGATGGCCTGGGGCAGCTGCTGGTAGACGGAGTTGTCGGTGGCCACCGCCAGGCGCTGGCTGTAACGGGTCTCGATATCGCCGCTGAAACCGGCCTGGTCGAGGGCGTCGAGATAGGTTTGGTAGGCCGCATCCAGCTGCGGCACCTGGGTCATCTTGGGGATCATGGGCACAGGGCTGTCGTCATTTTGCCGCCATTATACCAGCCCCATGCCCCAAGTGGCTGCCTTGAAAACCTCTTCAGACCTCCACCGGCAGGCGGAACTTGTCCAGCTGGGTGGCCAGCTCCTTGGACAACCCGGCCAGGTGCTGGCTGGCCTCCGAGACCTGGCTGGCGGCCTTGGAGTTCTGCTGGGCCGAGACACTGATGTTGGTGACGTTCTGGGCTATTTCCTTGGCCACCTGGGACTGCTGCTCGGAGGCGGTGGCGGTCTGGCTGATGGCATCCCCCAGCTCCTTGAGGGCCTGCACCATCTGGGGAATGTTCTCGGCCATGATCTGGGCATCGGTTCGGCTCTGGTCCGCCAGCTGGTTGCACTGGTGCATGGCCTCGGTCAGCGCCGAGGTGCGCCCGGAGACGTTGCCGATCAGGCTGCCGATGTCCTCGGTGGCTTCCTGGACCCGGGTGGCCAGCTTGCGTACCTCGTCGGCGACGATGGCAAAGCCCCTGCCCTGCTCGCCGGCCCGGGCCGCTTCGATGGCGGCATTGAGGGCCAGCAGGTTGGTCTGCTCGGCGATGTTGGCGATGACCCCCACCACATCGCTGATCTTCTGGCTCTCGCCGTCCAGCACCTCGATGTCACGGGAGATGGTGGCGAAATGCTCCACCGTGTTTTCGACCTGGCGCTTGGTCCCCTCCACCTGGCGGGCGGTCTCGGCCAGGGTGCCCTCCATCTTGTCGACCCGCTGGCTGGCGTGGACGGCGTTGGCGCTGATCTCGCCGGCGGCCAGGCTCATCTGCTCTATGGCCGAGGCCAGCAGCTCCACCTCCTGGGATTGCGCCACTATGCTGGACGAGGTCTCGTCGGCTATCTGGGTGGTGGTGCTGGACTCCTTGCGCAGCTGGTGGCTGGCCTGCTGGATGCGCCTGAGCAGCTGGATGAACATCTGCTGCAGCTGGGCCAGGCCATTGTGGACATTGCTGTCGTCCCCCCTGGGCTCCAGGGGCTGGCTGAGGTCACCGCTGGCGAGGCGGCTGGTGTGGTGCTTCATCTCGTCCGGCTCGTTGCCCAGGGGGCGTATCACCCAGCGGATCACCAGCATGATGCCGAGCCCCACCACCAGCAGCGCCGCCCCCAGGATCACCAGGGCCACCAGACGCATGTTGTGCACCGGCCCCAGCGCCTCGGCCTCGTCCATCTCGGCGATCAAGGCCCAGCGCACCCCGGCAAATTCCACCGGCGCATAGGAGGACAGCACAGGGTTACCGTTGTAATCGCTGAGCAGCTCGGTACCGCTGTTGCCGGCCAGGGCCTGGCGGCTGGCCCGGGTGTCGACGCCGTTCTGCTCGAGGGTGCCGGCAAAGGAAGCCTTGAGGGAATGGCTCTTGGGAGCCAGGAAGGAGTCGGAGCGCATGCGCTTGTCGCTGCCCACCAGGTAGGCCTCGCCCGTTTCGCCCATGCCGGCCCTCAGCTGCATGACGGCATTCACCTCTGTGGGATCCAGCTGCAACGCCAGCACCCGCTCCTGGCCCAGCGGTACCCCCAGGAAGGCCGCCGGCTCGCCGTTTGAGGGGGCATAGGGGGCGAAGTCGGCAAAGGCAAAGGCCTGGCCCTGGCGAACCTGCCGGTAAGTGGCCGCCAGGCCGGAGTCTTTGTAGGGTCCGGAAACCAGGTTGCTGCGGTAGTCCGGCTCCTTGGTGACGCTGTAGGCCACCAGCCCGTCGCCGTCGATGACGAAGAGGTCGTAATAGCCGTTATCCCGGATGAAACGCTCGAAGTAGGGCTGGCGGGCCTGGAAGTCTGGATCCTGCCCCGCCAGCGCCTGCTGCAGGTTGGCCAGCTGCTGGCGCTTGGCGCTGAGCAGCCGCTGCAGTTCACTTTCCTTGAGGCTGCGGATGGAGGTGAGCTGGTTGAAGATCTGCCCTTCCAGGGATTGCGAGGCGATGAAGCAGAGTACCGCCGTCACCAGCAGCGCCGGCAGCAGGCCGATGGCCAGGATCAACAGGGTCACGCGTTGGCGAAAGTTCATGGTTCCTCCCTGAACACAAAGGCAACAGATCGCAGTCTAGCAGGCCCCTTTGCAGACCATGAAAAAAGGGCCCGAAGGCCCCTTTTTATCGTTACAGCGTATTACACCTGTACCAGTTCCCTGTCGTGCATGGTGTCCTTGCACAGTTCGCCTTCGGAGCGGGCCACCAGGGTGGACACGGCGGTATCACCGACCACGTTGGTGGTGGTGACCACGGCATCGCAGATGCGGTCTGTGGCCAGGATGATGGCCATGGCTTCCATGGGCAGGCCCAGCTGGTGCAGCAGCACGCCGGTGGTGACGGCGGCGCCGCCCGGTACACCACCTGTGGCGATGGACAGCAGGAAGGCGGTCAGGCCCAGGGTCACCAGCTGGCTGTCGGCCAGGCCGGCGCCATAGGCATTGGCCACGAATACGGTGGCCACCGTCATGTAGATGGCGGAGCCGGACATGTTCATGGTGGCACCGAGTGGCACGCCGAAACCGGCCACGGACTTGGACACGCCCAGTTTCTCGGTCAGGGTCTTGAAGGTGACCGGGATGGTGGCGTTGGAGCTGGCCGTGGACAGGGAGAAGAAGATCTGTTCACGGAGCTTGGACAGGTACAGCAGCGGGCTGATACCGGTGGTCAGGCTGATCACCATGGGATAGAAGACCAGGAACCAGAACAGCATCACGAAGATATTGGTACCCACATAGCTGCCCACGGCGGCAATGGCCTGGGTGTTGAGGGTGGCGGCCAGGCCGGTAGTCAGGAAGAAGACGCCGTACGGGGCCAGGGACATGACCATGACGATGAGCTTCATCATCACGTTGTTGGCGATGGCAAAACCACGGGACGCGGCACTGGCTTCGTCCTTGCCCAGGCCCTTGATGGCCACGCCGGTGAGTATGGCCATGAACAGGATCTGCAGCATGTTGCCTTCGGCGAAGGCCTGGAAGGGGTTGCTGGGCACCACGGAGGCCAGCAGCGCCAGCAGCGAGGGCGCCTCGGTCAGGGCCGGCTCGAAGGGCTTGCCATCCAGGGTCAGGTTTGCGCCTGCACCGGGCGCCAGCCACAAGGAAATCACCAGGGCGCCGATGATGGCCAGCACGGTGTTGACCAGGTAGAGCATGAAGGTCTTGGTGCCGACCCGGCCGAACTGGCCCAGGTTCTCCAGGGAGCAGACGCCGTTGACGATGGATATGAACACCAGGGGAACCACCAGCAGCTTGATCAGGGACACGAACAGGCCGCCGGCGGTGCCGAACAGATCGTGGATCAGGGTCTGATGGATGAATTCGCTTTCCGGGAACAGGAAGCGCAGGGCGCTGCCAAGGATCAGGCCGCCGATCAGGGCGATGAAGATCTTGGCCGTCAGGGAGTACTTCATACTCTCACCTACTTCTGTGGTTGTGCTGATAATGGTTGTTATGAAGGCGCACTATAACGATCGCACCGCCCCAGTTGCGTGATCGCCATCACAAAGTCCCGGTACCCCTGGCCTCAAGGGCACTGCTCAGACCAAAGAACAGCCAATTATCACCTTTGCATTAAGCTAGTTAGAACATCCCCTTAACATTCGCCGCCATGAGCCACAGCATCGAACTCGCCCTGGCCTTCCTGCTGGCCGCCGTCATCGCCGTGCCCCTGTTCAAGCGCCTGGCCATGGGCCCCATACTTGCCTACCTGGCGGTGGGGTTGCTGCTGGGCCCCAGCCTGCTGGGGCTGGTGGACGATCCCAGCACCCTGCTGCATTTTTCCGAGCTGGGGGTGATCCTGATGCTGTTCCTGCTGGGCCTGGAGCTGAGCCCACAGCGGGTACTGGCGCTCAGGGGCGCCATCTTCGGACTGGGCCTGGGCCAACTGCTGCTGACCCTGGCGCTGCTCAGTGGCCTTGGCATCGCCCTGGGGCTGGCGCCCAAGGTGGCTTTGGTGGCGGCGGCGGCCCTGTCGCTGTCCTCCACCGCCTTTGCGGTGCAGCTGATGAGCGAACATAACCTGCTGGCCAGCCGCAAGGGCCAGGACGGCTTCGCCGTGCTGCTGCTTCAGGATCTGGCGGTGGTGCCCTTGCTGCTGCTGGTGGCCTGGCTGGCCCCGGGGCAGTCGCAGCAAGCCCTGGCCCCCTGGTACTGGATCCTGGCCGCCTTCGTCGCTATCGCCGCCTTTGCCCGCTTTGGCCTGGCCCCACTCATCGAGCTGGTGGTGGCCGCCAAGGTCCGGGAAACCCTCACCGCACTGGCGTTGCTGCTGGTACTGGGCAGCGCCTGGCTGATGGCCAGCCTGGGGCTGTCCGCCGGCATGGGCGCCTTCCTGGCCGGCATGCTGCTGGCCAACTCCTCCTACCGCCACCAGCTCCATGTGGACATCGAACCCTTCAAGGGCCTGCTGCTGGGGTTGTTCTTCATGTCCATCGGCATGATGCTCAACCTCGAGCTGCTGATCACCCAGCCACTTATTATCCTGGCCGGGTTGGCCGCGCTGCTGTTGGCCAAGGTGGGGGTGCTCTGGCCCCTGGCCAGGCTGCGCGGTCACGGCAACAGGGATGCACTGTTGCTGGCGGTGCTGCTGGCCGAAGGGGGTGAGTTCGCCTTTGTGCTGGTGGCCCAGGCCAGCGCCGGCGGTCTGTTGAGCGCCGAGCTTGGCGAATCACTGATCCTGGTGGTGGGCCTGTCCATGGTGGTCACCCCCTGGTTGTTCCAAGGGCTGAACAGGCGCTTCCAGCTCAAGGAGGATGCCGCCGTCGAAGCCGGCCAGCTGTCCCAGGAGCGCAGCGTCAGGGTGATCATCGCCGGTTTCGGCCGGTTCGGCCAGATGGTGGGACGGATGCTGACCGCAACCCGTATTCCCTTCGTGGCCCTGGACAAGGATGCCAGTCACATCTCCCTGGTACGGCGCTACGGCGCCAAGATCTTCCTGGGCAATGCCGCCGAGCCCGATCTGCTGGCCCAGGCCCATGCCGACGAGGCGCAAATCCTGGTGATCGCCGTTGACGACAAGGACGAAGCCCTGGCCATTGTTCGCTTGTGCCAAGCCCGCTATCCGCACCTGCAGCTCGTCGCCAGGGCCTTCGACCGCATTCACGCTCATGCCCTGCACAAGGCCGGTGTCGAGCAGGTGTTCCGGGAAACCTTCGCCTCCGGCCTGGAGGCTACCGAAGCGACCCTGCGGCTGCTGGGGATTCCGGAGGATCAGGCCCATCTGATGGTGGGTACCTTCCGCAAGCACGACGAGCGGATGCTGGCCACGCCTCAGTCCGGCCCCAGGGACGACAAGAGCCGCATCAAGCTAGCCCAGCAGGGCAGCTCCGAGCTGGCCGAACTGTTGCGCAAGGACTTCTCTGGCCTTTGACAAAAAAAGCCGGCTCATTGAGCCGGCCTTGCTTGCCACGGGCCGGGCTACTTGGTCACCGGCAAGGCGTTGTAACTGCTGATCAGGTTGCGGTAGTCCGGGATATGGTTGGAGAACAGCGTCCCCAGTCCCTCGATGTCGTTGCGCCAGTCGCGGTGCAGCTCGCAGGCCACCCCGAACCAGGTCATCATCTGGGCCCCGGCGGCCGACATGCGATCCCAGGCCGCGTCCCGGGTCATGGGGTTGAAGGTGCCGGAGGCGTCGGCCACCACGAACACCTCGAAGCCTTCCTCCAGGGCCGACAACACGGGAAAGGACACGCAGACCTCGGTCACCACGCCGGCGACGATCAGCTGCTTCCTGCCGGTGGCCTTCACCGCCGCGACGAAGTCGTCATTGTCCCAGGCGTTGATCTGCCCGGGCCGGGCGATATAGGGCGCCTCGGGAAAGATCGCCTTCAGCTCCGGCACCAGGGGGCCGTTGGGCCCTTCTTCGAAACTGGTGGTCAGGATGGTCGGCAGCTCGAAATACTTGGCCAGATCGGCCAGAGCCAACACGTTGTTCTTGAACTTGTCGGGGTCGATGTCCCTGACCAGGGACAAGAGCCCGGCCTGGTGGTCGACCAGGAGTACCGCGGCATCGTTCTTGTCCAGACGGACATAGGCTTTGTTCATGGTGTCACTCCTTCTTGGGGTTGTGGGGCGCCTTGACGCCCCGCTAGAAAGGGACTTGTGCCTGGCCACTGGCCGACGGCAAAAAAGACAGGGTCAGTCATGGCCAAATAGCAAGACGCGCCTCATTAAGCCCGAAGCTTTAGGCGCAAGTGCCATGGAGTATAGGAGCCGATGTGGCCATGAGGCGGCAAATGGATGATGGGGCCCTGCTCACCAGCCTTACCTGCGGCTTCGTACCCTTCAATGAGGAGCAATGGGCACAAAAAAGCCGGCTCGATGAGCCGGCTTTTTCAATTCGCGGATGCCTTAGCCGTTGAACTTCTCGGCCAGGTACAGCCAGGTGTCGAGCACGGTGTCCGGGTTCAGGGACACCGAATCGATGCCCTGCTCCACCAGCCAGGCGGCGAAGTCCTCGTGGTCGCTGGGGCCCTGGCCGCAGATGCCCACGTACTTGCCACGGGCCTTGGCGGCCTTGATGGCCATGGACAGCAGCGCCTTGATGGCCTCGTTACGCTCGTCGAACAGGTGGGCGATGATGCCGGAGTCCCTGTCCAGGCCCAGGGTCAGCTGGGTGAGGTCGTTGGAGCCGATGGAGAAGCCGTCGAAGTAGTCCAGGAACTGGTCCGCCAGCAGGGCGTTGGAGGGCAGCTCGCACATCATGATCACCTTGAGGCCGTTCTCGCCGCGCTTGAGGCCCTGCTCTTCGAGCAGTTCGATGACCTGGCGGGCTTCGTCGACGGTGCGCACGAAGGGGATCATGATCTCGACATTGGTCAGGCCCATGTCGTTACGGACCCGCTTGATGGCCTCGCACTCCATGGCGAAGCAGTCGCGGAACTCCTCGGAGATATAGCGGCTGGCGCCACGGAAGCCGATCATGGGGTTCTCTTCATGGGGCTCGTAGCGCTCGCCGCCGACCAGGTTGGCGTACTCGTTGGACTTGAAGTCGGACATGCGCACGATGACCCGCTCCGGGCTGAAGGCGGCGCCCAGGGTGGCGATGCCCTCGACCAGCTTGGCCACGTAGAACTCGCGGGGGCTGTCGTAGCCGGCCATCATCTCGCGGATCTCGGCCTGCAGCGCCGGGGGCTGCTGGTCGAAGTTGAGCAGCGCCTTGGGGTGCACGCCGATCATGCGGTTGATGATGAACTCCAGGCGCGCCAGGCCGATGCCGGCATGGGGCAGGCGGGCGAAGTCGAAGGCCCGGTCCGGGTTGCCCACGTTCATCATGATCTTCATGGGCAGGCTGGGCATCTTGCCCACTTCGGTCTTGTCGACGCTGTATTCCAGCTCGCCGTCGTAGATGAAACCGGTGTCGCCTTCGGCGCAGGACACGGTCACGGCCTGGCCATCCTTGATGCGGTCGGTGGCGTCACCACAACCCACCACGGCCGGGATCCCCAGCTCGCGGGCGATGATGGCGGCGTGGCAGGTACGGCCGCCGCGGTTGGTGACGATGGCGCTGGCCCGCTTCATGATCGGCTCCCAGTCCGGGTCGGTCATGTCGGTGACCAGCACGTCACCTTCCTTGATCAAGTCCATGTCCTTGATGGAGTCCAGCACCCGGGCGACGCCGGTGCCGATCTTGTGGCCGATGGCGCGGCCTTCGGCCACCACGGGGGCGCTGCCCTTGAGGTTGAAGCGCTCCATGATCTGGCCGGACTCGTTGGAGCGGACCGTCTCGGGGCGGGCCTGCACTATGTACAGCCTGCCGTCGATACCGTCCTTGGCCCACTCGATGTCCATGGGACGGCCGTAGTGCTTCTCGATGACCAGGGCCTGCTTGGCCAGCTCCTGGACCTCGGCGTCGTTGATGGAAAAGCTCAGGCGCTCGTCGCCGATCTTCTCGATCTTGACCTGCTTGCCGTGGGCCTCGTCGGTGGAGTAAACCATCTTCTCCAGCTTGGAGCCCAGGGTGCGGCGCACCACGGCGGGACGGCCGGCGGTCAGGGTCGGCTTGTGGACGTAGAATTCGTCGGGGTTGACGGCGCCCTGCACCACCATTTCACCCAGGCCGTAGGAAGAGGTGATGAAGACCACCTGGTCGAAACCGGACTCGGTGTCGATGGAGAACATCACGCCGCTGGAGGCGATGTCGGAGCGCACCATGCGCTGGATGCCGGCGGACAGGGCCACGCCCTTGTGGTCGTAGCCCTGGTGGACCCGGTAGGAGATGGCGCGGTCGTTGAACAGGGAAGCGAACACGTGCTTGATGGCGACCATGATGGCGTCGATGCCGCGCACGTTGAGGAAGGTTTCCTGCTGACCGGCGAAAGAGGCATCCGGCATGTCTTCGGCGGTGGCGGAGGAACGCACCGCGAAGGACACTTCGTCGCCGTGCTCGCCCACCAGCTGCTGGTAGGCGTTGCGGATGGCGTTATCCAGTTCCGGCTGGAAGGGAGTGTCGATGATCCATTGGCGGATCTGCTGGCCAGCGACGGCCAGGGCATTTACGTCGTCCACGTCCAGGTTGTCGAGGGTCTCGTAAATGCGGGCATTAACGCCACTTTGCTCGAGGAATTCGTTGTACGCCTCGGCGGTGGTGGCAAAGCCTCCAGGCACCTGTACACCCAGGCCAGCCAAGTTGCTGATCATCTCGCCGAGGGACGCGTTCTTGCCGCCCACCCGGTTAACGTCATGCATGCCCAGGTCTTGGTACCAGAGTACATATTCTTGCACTGTGTTTTCTCCCTAATGGTTCCAGCGTTCGGAGTGTGTGCTGAGAATTCAGACGGGCCTTCCGTCTGAGGCGGCGCCATTCTACACTGCCGCCACCGAGCGGGTAAAACGTTTGTCTCGCCTGAAAACAAATGACATCAAAGGACCGATAATGGAACGCCACGTCTATTATGTCTCCGACGGCACCGCCATCACGGCCGAGGTCTTCGGCCATGCACTGCTTTCTCAGTTTCCCGTTAAATTCAAGCAGTTTACCGAACCATTCGTGGACAACCCGGAGCGCGTAGAGCGGGTGCTGGCGAAGATAAAAGATAGTTTTATTACAACAGGAATGGAGCCCTTGGTGCTGCACACCATAGTGGATCCGGCCATCCGCGAGCGTTTCGCCGAAGCCGGCGCCGTGGCCTATGACTTCCTGTCCAGCTTCGTGTCGCCCCTGGAATCCATTCTGGGGGTCAGGGCCGAGCCCAAGATCGGCCGCTCCCACGGCGTCATGGACGAGGCCTACCACCACCGCATCGAGGCGGTGAACTACGCCATGGCCAACGACGACGGCGCCTCCACCCGCCAGTACGATCAGGCCGACATCATCCTCATCGGCGTATCCCGCTGCGGCAAGACCCCCACCAGCCTGTACCTGGCCCTGCAGTACGGCATCAAGGCCGCCAACTACCCCTTCACCGAGGAGGACATGGACGACCTCAAGCTGCCCCAGGCCCTCAAGGTGCACAAGCACAAGCTGTACGGCCTGGTCATCGATCCCGAGCGGCTGCAGCAGATCCGCAACGAGCGGGCCCCGGGCACCCGCTACGCCTCGCTGCGCCAGTGCCGCATCGAGACCAAGGAGGTGGAGATGCTGTTCCGCCGCGAGCGGATCCCCTTCCTCAACACCACCCGCCATTCGGTGGAGGAGATCTCGGCCCATATCCTTCAGGATACTGGCCTGGAGCGTCATAAGTATTGATTGCCAGGCTCCCTGGCCACCCGGGAGATCTCCGCCGCCATCTCATGGCCTCCAGGATACTGGCCTGGAGCGTCATAAGTATTGATTGCCAGGCTCCCTGGCCACCCGGGAGATCTCCGCCGCCATCCCATGGCCTCCAGGACACCGGACTGGAGCGTCATAAGTATTGATTGCCAGGCTCCCTGGTCGCCCGGGAGATCTCCGCCGCCATCCCATGGCCTCCAGGATACCGGCCTGGAGCGTCATAAGTATTGATTGCCAGGCTACCTGGCCGCCCGGGAGATCTCCGCCGCCATCCCATGGCCTCCAGGATACCGGCCTGGAAAGGCACAAAGACCGAAGGTGAGCGAAGCGCACTAAAAAGCGGGCATTGCCCGCTTTTTAGTGCCCGGCAATCTGCTGGGGCGTCAGGCTGGGCGCCCTGCCCTCGGCCTCGGCCTGCCTGGTAAGTGTGGTGAGCCTGGCGTTGATGGGGGTGGCGATGCCCAGCCGCTTGCCCTCGGCCAGCACCCAGCCGTTAAGGTCGGCTATCTCGGTGGGCCGAGCCGCGGCCAGATCGTCATAGAGGGACGAGCGGGCCGACGGATCCATGGCCAGCAGCTTCCCGGCCAGCACCCTGAACAGCCCATCCGGCAGCCTGAGCACCCGGGGCAGCCAGGCCGGCGGCACCGCCGTCAGCCTGGCCGGCCTCAGGCCCCTGGCCCTCATCACCGCCAGGGCCTCCTCCTGGGCGCCGGCCAGCAGCAGCCGGTAGCCACGCCGGGACAACTCCTCCTTCAGCGGCAGGCCGCACAGGCCATTGATGGCGTTGTTGAGGTTCAGCAGCAGCTTGCCGGCCAGCACCGCCTCCATGTCGGCCACCTGCCGGCAGTCGCTGCCCTGGGCCAGGGCCCGGCACAGGGGGGCAAGCTCGGCGTCGCCTGGCAACATCAGGGTACCGCCCGAGGCCCGGTGCAGGTGGCCCGGGCCGAGCCAGGTGAGGTTGAAGGGCACCATCAGCGGCAGCGCCCGGACGCCGCTGAGCGCTGCCACTTCTCGGGCGGCATCCAGGCCGTTCTGGGCCACCAGGATCAGGCCGTGGGCCCCAAGATGGGGTTTGAGCGCGGCGATCACCTCGGCGGTGGCCGGCCTTTTGCAGGCCAACACCACAAGGGAGTAGCTGCCGCTCAAGGTGGATACCACCTTGGGGCTTTGCAGGTGCAGCTGGCGACCGTCCAGGCTGGTGAGCCGCAGCCCTTGCCCCAAACGGGCCTGGCTGCGCTCCCGGCCCCAGAAACTGACCCTGGCACCGGCCCTGGCCAACCAGGCTCCCAGGTAGCAACCCACTGATCCGGCGCCGGCAATGAGGATTTCAACGTCTTTCAAAATAACGCATAATGCCGAGCTAGCTTCATCAGCCCCAGCCTAAGCAACTTGGCCGGGGCAGGCAACAGGTTGAGAATGACGTTTAACGGATTGCCTCCCGAACCCCTCATCAGTCCCCAGGCCCTGCGTGACCGCTACCCCCTGGATGCCGCCGGCCAGGCCAGGCTGCAGGGCCAGCGCGACGCCATCAGGGCCATCCTCGATGGCCAGGACGACAGGCTGCTGGTGATCATGGGGCCCTGCTCCATCCACGACGTGGATGCGGCCCGGGAGTACGGCCAGAAGCTGGCCGAGGCCGCCCGCCGGCACCAGGACGAACTGCTGGTGGTGATGCGGGTCTATTTCGAGAAGCCCCGTACCCGCCACGGCTGGAAGGGACTCATCTACGATCCCAACCTGGACGGTCGCTTCGACATCAACCAGGGCCTGAACGACGCCCGCGCCCTGCTGCGGGATCTGCACCAGATGGGCCTGCCGGTGGCCACCGAGTTCCTGGACATGGTCACCGGCCACTACCTCATCGATCTGATCAGCTGGGGCGCCATCGGCGCCCGCACCACAGAGAGCCAGGTACACCGGGCCCTGGCCTCGGGCCTGCCCTGCCCGGTGGGCTTCAAGAACGGTACAGACGGCAACATCCGCATCGCCGTGGATGCCATCCGCGCCGCCGCCGATGCCCATGTGCTGCTGATCCCCAACGGTGACGGCCAGCTGGAGGCGGCCCAGACCAGCGGCAACCCCCATGCCCACCTGATCCTGCGCGGCGGAGCCGAGCCCAACTACGGCGCACAATCGGTACAGGCCGCCTGCGGCCAGCTGCGCCATGCCGCCTTGCCTGAGCGGGTGATCATCGACTTCTCCCATGGCAACTCCCGCAAGGACCACCAGCGCCAGCTGGAGGTGGCCGATGACGTCTGCGGCCAGCTCGCCGCCGGCGAGAGCCGCATCAAGGGCATCATGGCCGAGAGCTTCCTGCTGGCCGGCAACCAGCCGGAGGGCCCCAGGGAAAGCCTCATCTACGGCAAGTCCATCACCGATGCCTGCCTGGACTGGGCCAGCAGCGAGACCCTGCTAGCACGACTGGCCGAGGCCATAAAGACGCGCCGGCGCAACAGTCTGTAAATTGCCAGTTCCATGAGAAGGGCTTAGGCTTTGTCTAAGCCCTTCTTTTTGGTCAAGGTTTTATGACAAAGACCCGCTGCTTGCTGCTGATTGCCCCGCTGCTTTGCAGCGCCGCCCTGGCCGCCCCCGACTATGGCCCCCTGATGGCCCGCACCCAGGCGCCGCTGCAATCGGGCTCGCTGTCACCCCGCTTCCAGGACGCCAGCCACGCCGGGGCCAGGGACAGGGAGTTCCACGCCAGCGCCACTGTGGCCAGCGTCTGGGCCGACGACCCCGAATACCAGCTCGACTACTACCAGAACGATGTCAGCCTGGGCTACAGCCGGCCGCTGTGGCAGGGCTGGCGCATCGAAGCCAGCTTCCTGCACCGCTTCGTGGGCAACAACCGTCTCGATTCCCTGACCAAGGCCTTCCACGACACCTTCGGCCTCAGCCAGAACGGCCGCGACGAGGTGGGCAAGCACCAGAGCACCATCTCTGTCCCGGACGCCGGCATCGATTTTCGCCACTTCAACGGCAAGACCCTGGACAACGTCTACCAGCTCTACCTGGAGCAGAGCCTCTACCAGGGGCAACGCAGCGCCCTGAGCTGGGGCCTGTCCCTGCACCTCAACGAGGTCAGCTCCGGGCCCTTCGAGAAGTCCTCCTTCGAGCAGGGTGTCCAGCTCAACTACCAGCGCCGCTACGGCGACAAGCACCGCCTCTACGGCCTGGCCGCCGTGGTGCACAAGTCCGATACCGATCTGGCCGGCATCGCCCTGCGGGACTGGACCTGGAACGCCGGCATCGGCTATCAGTACCAGAGCTCCCACAACCACGCCTGGCTGGCGGAATACCAGGTGCATAAGGGCGAGGCCGTGGATCTGGGCCAGCTCAGCGAGCTGGTCCACGAGTTCATGCTCGGCTACCGCTATCACATGGCCAAGGGCGCCATCGAATTCGTGGTGATCGAAAACCTGGTCAACCACGACAACAGCACCGATATCGCCTTCACCCTGGGCTACCGGCGCCGCTTCTGAGCGCCAACAAAAAGGCGGCCATGGCCGCCTTTTTGTTGGCCTGCTGTCACACCAGGCTGAAATACAACGTCAGCACCAGCACGCACAGCAGGTTCAGCCTGAGACCTGAGCGCATCATCTGCAGCTGCGGCACCTGGCCGGAGCCGAAGACGATGGCGTTGGGGGGCGTGGCCACCGGCAGCATGAAGGCACAGGAGGCGGCAAAGGCGATCAGCATGGCCATGGCCCTGGGATCCAGGCCCAGGCCCTGGGCGATGCCGCCAAAGAGCGGCACCAGCAGCGCGGCACTGGCGGTGTTGGAGGCCAGCTCGGTCAGCAGCACCACGAACAGCGCCACCGCCCCCAGCAGCAGCCATTGCGGGGCGCCGCCAAGGGCCCCGGAAAGGCTTTCGGCCAGGAAGGCGCTGGTGCCGGTTTCCTTGAGCACGGCGCTCAGGGTCAGGCCGCCGCCAAAGAGCAGCAAGACCCCCCAGTCGATGTCGCGCTTGAGGTTGTCCCAGCTCGCCACCCTGGTGGCACCTATGGCCACCACCGCCGCCAGGGCCACCAGGGAATCGAACTGGGCGATGCCACCCAGCCAGCGGCTCAGGGGGCCGGACAGCATCCAGCCGGCCACGGTCAGCGCGAAGATGGCCAGGGTCATGATGCGCGGTCCCGTCCACTGCAGCCGGCCCTGCTGGTGCCAATCCATCCGCTTGGCAAGCTGGGGCCTGTGCTGCCACCAGAGCACGGCCAGCATCAGCGGCCACAGCAGCGCCACCAGCGGCAACCCCAGTGCCAACCAGTCCAGGAAGCTGAGCTTGAGGTAGGCGGCGGCAATGGCGTTGGGCGGGCTACCCACCAGGGTGCCCATGCCCCCTATGCTGGCGCTGTAGGCCAGGCCCAGCAGGGCGAACACCAGGCTGTTGGCGCCGAGCCTGCCGGCCCTTTGCAGCAGGCCCAGCATCAGCGGCAACATCATGGCGGCGGTGGCGGTGTTGCTGATCCACATCGACAGCAGTGCCGCGGTCAGCAGCAGCATCAGCACCGCCAGCCAGAGCCGGCCCCCGGCCAGGTGAATAACGGCGTTAGCCATGGCCAGATCCAGGCCCTGGGACTTGAGCGCCGAGGCCAGGGCAAAGCCGCCCAGGAACAGGAACAGCACAGGGTGGGAAAAGGCGGCCAGGGCGGCCTTGACGTCGAAAACGCCCAGCAGCACCGCCAGCAGCGGCACCGCCAGGGCGGTGATCATCACCGGGATCACTTCCGTCATCCACAGCGCCGCCACCGCCAGCAGCAGCGACAGGCCCAGGGTGACGGGCCCGGGCCAGGGACCAAACAAGAGCATCAACAGGGCCGCCACCAGGGCCAGGCCGGCAAGCAACAAGCGCATGAGCATGGGGTGTTATGGGAGCATTGGCCCCATGGTGACAGAAGCTCGTGCCCGGATCGAGGCCAGGGGTCTTAAGTCCGGCTTTGCATTTCCATCTCACCGTGTTAGAACACTAATACAGCAACACGCAAAGGAGCGATAGTGCAGACCCAATGGCAGGCCAACAAGCCCATCTATGAACAGCTGGTCGAACAGCTGGTGGCAGCCATCCTCGAGGAGCGTATCGCACCTGGCCAGGCCCTACCGTCGGTACGGCAGCTGGCCGGGGACATGCAGGTCAACCCCCTGACGGTGCAGCGGGCCCTGGCCCAGCTGGCCGAGATGGGCGTGGTGGAAAAGCGCCGCGGCGTCGGCAGCTTCGTCAGCCCCGGCGCCAGGGAGCAGCTGCTCAACCAGGAAAGGCAACGCTTTCTCGAACAGGAATGGCCGGAGATCCAAAGGCGCATCAAGCGCCTGGATCTGAGCCTGGAACAACTTTTAGCGAATCAATAAGGAGTCATGGATGGAGACACTGATCAAACTGCGGGGGATCCGCAAGGGCTATGGCGGCAAGCAGGTGCTGGACGGCCTGGATCTGGACGTGCAGCGCGGCCAGATCATCGGCCTGGTAGGCGTCAACGGCGCCGGCAAGACCACCCTGCTCAACGCCATACTGGGACTGGCCGCCTGTGACGGCGACATCGAGGTGCTGGGCCAGGATCCGCGCCGGGACAGGGCCGGGCTGCTCAGGCGGGTCGCCTACATTTCCGACGTGGCCTGCCTGCCCCGCTGGCTGCGGGTGGACGAGGTGATCCGCTACACCGCCACCGTGCACCCCAACTTCGACGAAGGGCGTTGCCGGGCCATACTGGCCGGCACCCAGATCCCGGCCAGGGCCAAGATCAAGCAGCTGTCCAAGGGCATGGTCACCCAGCTGCACCTGGCCCTGGTGATGGCCATAGACGCCGATCTGCTGGTGCTGGACGAGCCGACCCTGGGCCTGGATGTGGTCTATCGCCAGGGCTTCTACCAGCGCCTGCTGGAGGACTACTTCGACCACAGCCGCACCATCATCGTCACCACCCACCAGGTGGAGGAGATAGAGCACATCCTCAGCCATGTGCTGTTCCTCCACGACGGCCGCTTCGTGCTGAGCTCCAGCGTCGACGAGATCCAGGATCATTTCAGCCAGCTCCAGGTGGGGCCTGCCGAGCTGGCGGCGGCCCGGGAGCTGGGCCCGCTGGCCGAACGGGCCACCATGGCCGGGCACCTGCTCACCTTCGAGCGCAGCCGCGCCGAACTGGCCGGACTGGGGCAGATCAGCACCCCGTCCCTGGCCGACATCTTCGTTGCCAAGGTAGGGAGGGCCGCCTGATGAACGCCTTTATCATGTTGATGCGCAAGGAACTCTGGGAAAACCGCAAGACGGTGCTGTGGCTGCCCGTGGTGCTGGCCCTGGGCGAGTGGGGCCTGTGGCTGCTGCTGAGCCTGGCCGGCACCGGCGCCAATGTCCAGGTCGAGGCCAATGCCCCGGCCGGCCAGTTGCTCTACATCCTGGCCCTGCCCTTCTTCTTCACCACCGCCCTGGCGGTGATCACCTACAGCGGCAACTGCCTGCTGGGGGAACGCAAGGACAGATCCATCCTGTTCTGGCGCTCGCTGCCGGTCAGCGACTGGCAGACCATGGCCGCCAAGGCCCTGGTGGCCATGGTGCTGATCCCCGGCATCAACTACCTGGCCCTGGTGTTGTTCGAGCTGCCGGTGGCGCTGTTGAGCCCGGATCTGGGCCTGGTGGCGGCCCTCAAGGTGTGGACCCAGCTGGGCAGTCACCTGCTGTGGCTGTCGCTGCTGATGGCGCCCTTCTACGCCTTCATGATGCTGCTGTCCGCCACCACAGACAGGCCCCTGGTGTGGATGTTCCTGACGCCGCTGCTGGTGTTCTTTGCCGAGAGCCTGCTGCTGGACGGCCACCCGGTATCCAGCCTGGTGTTCGGTACCCTGGCCGGCGAGCTGATGATCGTCATGGGCAGCCTGATGAGCCAGAGCGCCTTCAGCCTCGGTGCCAGCTGGCTCGCCAACAGCGCCGTGCTCAGCACCAGCAACGCCATGCTGGCCGGCCTGGCCGTGGCCCTGATCATCTGGGGGCTCTGCGCCGAGATCCGCAGGCGCAACCTGATCCAGGATTGATAGCCAAGGCCGCCCCCGGGGCGGCCTTTTTATTTACCGCCGTGCTAGACTGGCCGGCCACGCCCTTACCCTGCCCTGCCATGTACGACAAATCCCAACTGCTGAAACTGGCCCGCATGCCCATGCCCTTTGGCAAGTACCAGGGCCGGGTGCTTATCGACCTGCCAGAAGAATACCTGCTGTGGTTTGCCAACAAGGGCTTTCCACAGGGCGAACTGGGCCAGCTGCTGCAGCTGGCGCTGGTGATCCGCATCGAAGGGCTGGAGCAGCTGATCCGGCCACTGAAGGGCCCCCGCATATAATAAAGGCCGGCAAATGCCGGCCTTTTCTTTACAGCAGCCTTACAGCTTGGGCTTGGCCAGGGACGCCTTCAGGGCCTTGAGGAAGCGAGCCGCCTCGCCGCCGGTACAGGCCTGGTGGTCCATGGTCACCGACAGCGGCAGCATGCGCTTGGCCACCGGCTTACCGTCCTTCATCACCACGGTATCGTAGCTGCGACCGGCGCCGATGATGGCGACCTGGGGCGGCGTGATGATGGGGTTGGCGTAACGGCCGGCGATGGCGCCGAAGTTGGACAGGGTGATGGTGGCGCCCTTGAGCTCGTCCTGGGGCACGCGGCGCTCCTTGACATCGGCGATCATCTTGTCCAGGCCGTCGCGCAGGCTCTGGTCGTCGCGGTTGGCCACGTCACGCAGCACCGGCACGTACAGGCCGTGCCTGGAGTCCACGGCGATGCCGAGATCGACGTTGTCGAACAGGCGGCGGCTGGCGGTGCCCATGTCGAAGTGGGCGTTCAGGCTTGGCTCGGCGGCGCAGGCCTCGGCCACGGCGCGGATCAGGCGCACGGTGGGATCCTGGCCTTCGGCCCAGTCGCTGATGTCGGCATCATCGGCCAGGGTCACCGGCACGCAGGTGTCGTTTGAATGGCGCATGGCATCGGCCATGGCCTTGCGGGCACCCTTGATGATCTCGTTCTTGGACAGGCTGTCGTCGGCCTCGAAGGCCTTCTGCACGTCGGCATCCACCACCACGCCGTTGGCGCCGGTGCCGGTCAGCTCTTCGATGTCCACGCCCAGCTTCTTGGCCAGCAGGCGGGTGGCCGGCAGGGCCTGGACCTTGGAGCCCGCCACCGGAGCCATGGTGTTGCCGGCGAAGAAGCTGTCGTCGCCACCGGCCACGGCGCCGTGGCTGTCGACCTTGCCGACCACGGTGCCGGAGTCTTCTTCCTGGCCTTCGAAGCCCACCAGGGGCTCGCCGGTGTGAATGACGTCGCCGGCATCGCCGAACAGCTTCTCGATCTTGCCCTTGATGGGCGACGGTACGTCCACTATGGCCTTGGCGGTTTCCATGGAGGCCAGCACCTGGTCCACTTCCACTTCGTCACCGACCTTGACGTGCCATTCGACGATTTCCGCTTCCGGCAGGCCTTCACCTAGATCGGGCAGTTTGAAATATTTCATGCGCTGCACTCCATGACTTTTTGGACTCCCTCGATGATGTCCTCGGGTTGGATCATGTAGTAATTCTCGTTCTTGTAATACGGCATGGTGGTGTCGAAGCCACCGACGCGGCCGATGGGGGCCTTGAGATCCCACAGGGCCTTCTCGGCCACCTGGGCGGCGATCTCGGCGCCGACACCGAAGCTGCGGCACGCCTCGTGGACGATGCACAGGCGGCCGGTCTTGCGAACGGAATTGAGAATAGTGTCGATATCCAGGGGCTTGATGGTGGCCAGATCGATGACCTCGGCCTTGATGCCCTGCTCCGCCAGGCGATCGGCGGCGATCAGCGTCTCGTTGACGCTGGCGCCCCAGCTCACCAGGGTGATATCGGTGCCTTCGCGGAGGATAAAGGCCACGTCCAGGGGCAGGGCCTGGCCGTTGTCTTCCACCTCGTGCTTGACGGTACGGTAGATGCGCTTGGGCTCGAAGAAGAGCACGGGGTCATTGCTGCGGATGGCCGCCAGCAGCAGGCCGTAGGCACGGGCCGGGCTGGAGGGGATCACCACCCGCAGGCCGGGCACATGGGCGAAGATGGCTTCGACGCTTTCGCTGTGGTGCTCCGGGGCATGGATACCGCCACCGAAGGGGGCGCGGTACACCAGCGGCAGGGTGATGCGGCCGCGGGTGCGGTTACGCATGCGGGCCGCCTGGCAGATGATCTGCTCCATGGCCGGGAAGATGAAGCCCTGGAACTGGAACTCGGCCACCGGGCGCAGGCCCTGGGAGGCCATGCCCACGGTCAGGCCGCCGATCAGGCCTTCGGCCAGGGGCGTGTCCATGACACGCTTGAAGCCGAATTCTTCCTTCAGGCCCACGGTGGCGCGGAACACGCCGCCGTTGGTGCCGATATCTTCACCGAGGCAGACCACGTTTTCGTCGCGGGCCATCTCATGGTGCAAGGCCATGTTGACCGCTTCGATAAGTGCAACCTTAGCCATGGGACTGACCTCCTTCCATGCGCATTGCCTTCTTGATCAGCTCTTCCCGCTGGCTGGCCAGGGGCTCCACCAGTTGCTCGAAGTGGTGATCCATCATGGACTCGGGCGGCTCCTTGGGGTGGTTCAGGTACTGCTGTACCGCCTCTTCCACCTTGGCGTTGCACTCCGCCTGCAGGGCCTGCTCCTTGTCCTCGTTCCAGACGCCGGCGTTGTGCAGGTAGTTGCGCAGGCGCTTGACCGGCTCGCGCTTCCAGGCCGCGTTCACTTCCTCGGAGCCACGGTAGCGGGTGGCGTCGTCGGCGGTGGTGTGGTCGGAAAGGCGATAGGACACCGCCTCGATCAGGGTGGCGCCCTTGCCGGCGCGGGCCCGGTTCAGGGCGGTCAGCATGGCGTCGTAGACGGCGATGATGTCGTTGCCGTCCACCTGCACGCCGGGAATGCCGGCACCTATGGCCTTCTGGGCCAGGGTCGGGGCGCCACACTGGATGGCACGCGGCACCGAGATGGCCCACTGGTTGTTGTTGATCACGAAGATGCAGGGCAGCTGCCAGGCACCGGCGCAGTTGATGGCTTCCAGGAAGTCGCCCTTGGAGGTGCCACCGTCACCTATGGCGGTGACCGCCACCCGCTTCTCACCGCGCAGCTTGAACGCCGAGGCCACGCCGGTGGCGTGGGTGCACTGGGTGGCGATGGGTACACAGATGGGGAAGTCTTCGGAAAGCTTCCCGTCCGGGCGGTGGAAATAACTGCCCTGCTCGGTGCCGCCCCAGTACAGCATGTTGTGCACCATGGTGGCGCCACGCATGTACATGGTGGGCATGTCGCGGTAGTAAGGCACGTAGACGTCTTCGACGTCCATGGCCGCACCCACGCCGATGCCGATGGCTTCCGCGCCCAGGTGCGACGGGTAGGTCCCCATCTGGCCGGTACGCTGCAGGGCGATGGCTTTCTTGTCATAGGTGCGAACCAGCACCATATGGCGGTAAAACTCGACCAACAGATCCAGGTTGTCTGCCCAGGCAGGCAGGGGCTGGACCACATTACCCTCTTCATCCAGGTACTGGAGTTGGGTAATGGTTGACTTTGACGTAAAGGTCATACCTTCACCTTTGTTAGCTGGGATCCCTGTCCCGGGATCTCTCCCCCGTTTATTGACTGCCCGACTTTACCTTTACGTAAACGTATCTTCAACTGTGAAGATAAGGTTATCAGACCAGCCCCTTGTGGTTGTGCCGTGCTGCATGGCGCCTTCCCTGGCACGGTGGCGACCCCGGCATCCTGCCCCTGAGCCCCCGTATGGCGGGCTAGTTCAGTGTGGTGCGCACCACCAGCAGGGTGGCGCGTTGGCCGAGGGCCACCTTGGCGTTGGGGAAGATCACCGCTTCCTCCTCGGCCTCGATACGGTGTTCGATATCACCGTCGGTGGCGATCAGGTGCCCCCTGGGATAAGGGGTGAAGTTCTCCACGTCGTCGTCGAAGGTAAAGGCGAAGGCCTCGCTCTGCTTGTTGATGACGCGGCTGATCTTGTAGAGGTTGAGCCGGCTTTCGTCGTAGGGCGGCAGCGTGAGATCCTGCCCCCCTACCAGGGCGGCCAGGGTCCGGGCGGCGGCCTCGAAGCGGCTCATGTCGTTCTCGCCGAAGGGGCGAACCTTGCCCAGCTCCACGGTGAAGGCATGGGCGCCGAAGTTGTGGGACGAGAAATAGCTGAAGGTGGTGGTGGGCGATTCCGACAGCAGCACGGTATCGACGCCACAGGCGGCCAGGAAGCGGATCTGCTCCTTGTCCCGCGGCGCGCCGTGCAGGAAGGGGTAGACGGCGAACTTCTCGTGCCGGGAGCCGCGGATGGCGGTGTGCAGATCGTAATGGAGGCGCTCGGCGCCCTGGCGCTGGCCGAAGAAGCGTGCCACGGCGTCCTCCAGGGCCTTGGCCCGGCGACGCTCGTCGTTGATCAGGCCCTCGCCCTCTGAGTGGGCGCCGCTGAACAGGCGGTTGAGGTTTTCCTCCACCTGGCGCTCGCCGAGGTTGATGGCGGCGGGGTTGCCAATGAGGATCAGCAGCCGGTGCGACAGCGCCTGGCTGCCGTCCAGTATGCCCTTGGCCAGATCCCGGACGATCTCCATGGGGGCGGTCTCGTTGCCATGCACGCCGCAGGAAAGAATGATGTCCTTGTTGCCGGGCTCGGCCGGGCTGAAGGTGAAGATGCCGGTGTCCCAGATCTCGACCTGGATACCGCCGTCTGTGGTGAAAGAGGATGGGGCCAGGTGGCCTGGGTTGGCGCGGGTCAGCGCCAGAATATCGTTATGGGCGATCATCCCTGCTCCTTATGATGATTGCAGGGCCGCCATTATAAACAAAAGAGGCGCCAAGCGGCGCCTCCTTCACATCAGACCTGTGCCAGCCAGTCCGCCAGCAGGGCCTGGGCATCCCGCAGGATCTGCTCCAGGTGGCCCTCGTCCACGAAGGACTCGGCGTAGATCTTGTAGATGGGCTCGGTGCCGGACGGCCTGGCGGCGAACCAGCCGTTGTCGCTGACCACCTTGATGCCACCTATGGCGGCGCCATTGCCGGGCGCCTGGATAAAGGCCGACACGACGGCGTCACCGGCCAGCATGGCGCCCTCGGCAAGCGTCGGCACCAGGCGGCCAAAGGCGGCCTTCATCTCGGCCTCGACGGGGGCGTCGATACGCTTGTAGAAGGAGACGCCGTGCCGGGCCACCAGCTCCTGGTGATACTGGCTGGCGCTCTTGCCGGTCTTGGCCTGGATCTCCGCCGCCAGCAGGCCCAGGATCAGGCCGTCCTTGTCGGTGCTCCAGGGCCGCCCTTCCCTGTCCAGGAAGCTGGCGCCGGCGGACTCCTCGCCGCCAAAGGCCAGTTTGCCCTGGTGCAGGCCGTCCACAAACCACTTGAAGCCCACCGGCACCTCCACCAGGGGGCGGCCGTTGTCGGCCACCACCTTGTCGATGAGGGCGCTGGACACCAGGGTCTTGCCGATGCCCAGCTCACTGGGCCAGTGGCTGCGGTGCCTGCTGAGATAGTCGATGGCCACCGCCAGGTAATGGTTGGGGTTCATCAGCCCGTCCGGGGTGACGATGCCGTGGCGATCGGCGTCCGGATCATTGCCCAGGCAGAGATCGTACTGGTCCTTGTACTGGAGCAGATCCGCCATCACCGGCGCCGAGGAGCAGTCCATGCGGATGGCACCGTCCTTGTCCCTGGGCATGAAGGCAAAACGGGGGTCGACGCGCTCGTCCACCACCGTCAGCTCAAGCTGCCAGTGCTCGGCGATGGCGCGCCAGTAATCCAGGGCGGCGCCGCCCAGAGGATGCACGGCGATGCGCACCCCGGCCTCGCGGATGGCGGCCAGGTTGATGACCCTGTCCAGATCCCGCACATAGTGCTCGACGAAGTCGAAGGCCTCGGCATGGGGGCTGGCCAGGGCCTCGGCCAGGCCGAGCCGCTTGACGCCCTCCAGGCCGCCTTCCAGGTAGGTATTGGCCCTGGCCTGGATCACCTGGGTGACCTCGGTGCCGGCCGGGCCGCCATGGGGCGGGTTGTACTTGATGCCACCGTCCTGGGGCGGGTTGTGGGACGGGGTGATGATCAGGCCGTCGGCATTGCCGCCGTGGGCCAGGATGGCGTGGGACACCGCCGGGGTCGGGGTCATGCCGAAGCCGTCCTGGTAGCGTACCTGTACGCCGTTGGCCACCAGCACCATCAGGGCGCAGTCGAAGGCGGGCCGGGACAGGCCATGGGAATCGAAACCCAGGTACAGGGGGCCATTGATGCCGGCGTCACGGCGGTAGTCCGCCACGGCCTGGGCTATGGCCAGCACGTGGTCCTGGTTGAAGCTGGCCCTGAGGCTGGTGCCCCTGTGGCCGGAGGTGCCGAAGCTGACCCGCTCGCCGGCCTTGGCGGGATCGGGCCTGGTCAGGAAAAACTGGGAAATGAGGGCGGGAATATCCACCAACTGGGATTGCGGCGCCGGGGTACCGGCACCGTTGTCACTGGCCATGGGCTGTCCTTGGAACTTGGCTGTCGGTCTTTGGCAACTCAGATCTTGGCGACGATGTCCTGGATCTGGCCGTCGTCGTAGCCGAGCACGGCCATGGTCTGGCTGACGATGGCCCGCTTCTTGGCGGTATTGTTGTTGGTCACCACCCAGTAGGGGCTGCCGGGGATGGCCTTGGGATTGGTGGACTTGCCGGCGGCGTTGAGGGCCTTGGCATCGGTGGAGAAATAGAGGCGGTCGCGGCCACGGATCTGCAGCACCTTAGCGAACTCCTGGCCGTGCTTGCCGTGCAGCTCGCCCAGCACCGCCAGGAAGCGGCCCACGGCGCTGCCGGCATTTTCCAGGGTCTCCACGGGCACCTCGCCGTTGACCTTGGCCACGGCGGGGGCAGCGGCGGCGCCCTGGGCGAAGCCAAGCAGGCGGCGCAGGATGTCGGAGGCGCTTTCACCGATATGTTGGGTATTGGACGCGATGTACTGATACAGATCGTCGTCTACTTCGATGGTTTTCATCCCTATTCTCAACGTCCTGAGGATCACTGAAAAGCGATTATACCCAGATCCAGATCATTTGCATGCCCGTGTCTTCCTTTGCAAAATGCCCCCTCAGCCAGTGACTCGAGTTGTGTGATGCCACTTTTGAACTACCAACAGCGCGGCCAGGGCCGCCCCCTGATCCTGATCCACGGCCTGTTCGGCAGCCTGGACAACCTCGGCGCCCTGGGCCGCAGCCTGGAAGACGCCTTCCAGGTGACCTCTGTGGACGTGCGCAACCACGGCAAGTCCTTCCACAGCGACGAGATGCACTACCAAGCCATGGCCGGCGACGTGCTGGCATTGATGGATCACCTGGGCATCGAAACCGCCTCGGTGGTGGGCCATTCCATGGGCGGCAAGATAGCCATGCAGCTGGCCCTGACGGCGCCCGAACGGGTGAGCGCCCTGGTGGCGGCGGACATCGCCCCGGTCGCCTACCGGCGCAACAACCACGAGGGGGTCTTTAAGGGTCTGTCCAGCATCGACCCCGGCTGCTACGACAGCCGCAAGGCGGTCGAGACCGAGCTGGCCAAATACGTGCTTGAACCCGGGGTGCGCCAGTTCATCCTCAAGAACCTGCAAAAGGGCGACCAGGGCCTGTACTGGCGCCTGAACGTCAGGGCGCTGATCGACAACTACCCGGATATCCTCGGCGCGCCAGAGGGAAGCCCCTACCCGGGTCCGACCCTGTTCGTGAAGGGGGCCGAGTCCGATTACCTGACCGCCGACCACAAGGAGGCGGTGGCCAGGCTGTTCCCCCGGGCCCAGCTCAAGGTGATCCAGGGCACCGGCCACTGGCTCCATGCCGAGAAACCCGCGGTTTTCAACAAGCTGGTCGGCGACTTTTTACGGGCCAACTGATTGGTCGCGGCCGGGCCTTTATGTATAATCCGCGCCGGTCATCAAATATCGGACTCGCAAGATGTTGGCAGAGCACTACGAAACCCTTGAGGCGATCGGCCTGAATCTCTTCTTTGTGGCCATTTTCGTCTTCATCGGCCTGGCCATCCAGGACGTGTTGAAGAAAGGCAATGTCCCCAAGTTCGGCCGCTATATCGTCTGGCTGGTGCTCTTTCTCGGTTGTGCCGGCTTCATCAGCAAGGAAATCATCAAGCTGTTCTGGGAAGGCTCCGGCATTGGCTGAGATGAAGCGATAAACTATGGCCAAGGAATCCAGCGATCGCATCACCATTGATCTCTTTGCAGAAGAAAAACGCCGCGGCAGGCCCAAGACCAATCCCCTGCCCCGCAAGCTGCAGCTGAAGGTCAACAAGCGCAACCAGATCAAGCGCGACAAGGAAAAGGGGCTCAGGCGCATCGAGCTCAAGGTGGAACAGCAGCTGTTCGACGCCTTGAACGACCTGGCCCAGGAACAGAATTTGAGCCGAAGCCAGCTCATCGAATCCATTTTGAAATCCCAGTTGGAAGCCGGGGACTGACCCGGATTCCGGCGACAGAAAACGAGAGGAAGCGAGATTTTATGGCGACTGTAGGTCTTTTCTTCGGTAGCGATACAGGCAATACCGAAGCCGTAGCCAAGATGATCCAGAAGCAGCTGGGCAAGAAGATGCTGGAAGTGAAGGACATCGCCAAGTCCAGCAAGGAAGACATCGAAGAATACAGCCTGCTGCTGTTCGGGATCCCCACCTGGTACTACGGCGAGGCCCAGTGCGACTGGGACGACTTCTTCCCCAGCCTGGAAGAGATCGACTTCACCGACAAGCTGGTAGCCATCTTCGGCTGCGGTGACCAGGAAGACTATGCCGAGTACTTCCTCGACGCCATGGGCATGGTGCGCGACATCGTCGAAAGCCGTGGCGGCATCGTCATCGGCCACTGGCCCACCGAGAGCTACAACTTCGTGGCCTCCAAGGCCCTGGTGGACGACGAGCACTTCGTCGGCCTGGGCATCGACGAGGACCGCCAGCCCGAGCTGACCGCCGAGCGCGTCGAGAAGTGGGTCAATCAGGTCTACGAAGAGATGTGCCTGGCCGAGCTGGAAGACTGAGCTCCCCCTTCATTGAAAAAGGCGCCCCTTGGCGCCTTTTTTATTACGGCCGGTATTTGCGCTTGAGCCGTACATAGAGGGTGCGGCGCACCTCGGCTACCGCCTCGCCCCTGGCGTCCTTGAGCTGCACCGCCACCTGGGGGAAGTGCTTTTCGCCGGTCTCGGTGGCCTTTTCTATCTCCGCCAGCAGGCCGTCGGTCAGTTCGAACTCGGCCTGGATGTCGGACAGGCCCGGCTTGTCGAAGCGGATGGCCGCCTCCCTGTCCCAGACGTGGTACTCCTTGCCCAGGTGGCCCATCAGCATCAGCGGCAGTATGGGATCGGTCATGGAGAACATGGAGCCGCCATACTGGCTGTTGTTGGCGTTCTGGTTCCAGGGGCGGCGCTTGAGCCTGACCCGGCAATAGCGAAAGTCCTCGCTCAACTCGACGATCTTGATGCCGGTGAACAAGAACGGCGGCCACAGGTTCAGCACCCGTCTCAGCCTGGAGGCCTTGGAAAATACCCAGTTTTTCATTGCTTATACTGCTTTCGACACTGAGCATTTATTCTAACTTTCCTGCTGGAAATGAACAGCCGCCTTGGGTACTTTTGGAAAACCTTTGAAAGTACGGGTTTTATGACAGGGCCCCGCTGCCTATAATGGACCATTAACGTGGAGATGGCCCCTGGCCACCAAGACAGGAAATTTCATGGCTGACGAGAATCAAGCACTGCGCGACGCCGGCCTCAAGGTGACCCTGCCCAGGGTCAAGATCCTTGAGCTGTTGCAGGATCCGGACAACCAGCACATCAGTGCCGAGGACCTGTACAAGAAGCTCATCGACCTGGGTGAGGAGATCGGCCTGGCCACCGTCTACCGGGTGCTTAACCAGTTCGACGATGCCGGCATCGTCACTCGCCACCATTTCGAGGGCGGCAAGTCCGTGTTCGAGCTGACCCGCAAGCACCACCATGATCACCTGGTCTGTCTCAAGTGCGGCAAGGTGGTGGAGTTCATGGACGAGGTCATCGAAGAGCGCCAGAAGGCCGTGGCCAAGCAGCACAAGATCAAGCTGACCCACCACAGCCTCTACCTGTATGGCGAATGCGAGGATACCGAAGCCTGCGATCGCCACCGCAAGGGCGAGGACTGAAAAAGGCGGCCAATGGCCGCCTCTTTTATCCGATGAGAAGGCCGCGTGAGCGGCCTTTTTTTGTTACAGGCTGGCGGCCAGCTCGGCGCCCTGGCGTATGGCCCGCTTGGCATCCAGCTCGGCGGCCACATCGGCACCGCCGATCAGGTGCACGGCAATGCCCGCCTCCTGCAGCGGCTGCTGCAGGGCCCTGAGCGGCTCCTGGCCGGCGCAGATGATGACGTTGTCCACCGGCAGCACCTCGGGCTGGCCACCCCTGGTAATATGCAGGCCGGCGTCGTCGATGCGGTCATAGCTGACGCCGCTGAGCATGTTGACGCCACGGCGCTTGAGGCTGGTGCGGTGGATCCAGCCGGTGGTCTTGCCGAGGCCCTGGCCGACCTTGGATTCCTTGCGCTGCAGCAGCCAGATCTCCCGTTTGCTGGCCAGGGGCGCCATTGCCTCGGCCACGCCACCCCGGCCCTTGAGCTCGGTGTCGATGCCCCACTCCTTGAGCCAGGTTTCGCGGTCGGTGCTGGACGAGTGGCCGTCCTCGGCCAGGTATTCGGACACATCGAAGCCGATGCCGCCGGCGCCGATCACCGCCACCCGCTTGCCCACCGGCTTGTGGTCGCGCAGCACGTCCAGGTAGCCCAGCACCTTGGGGTGGTCGATGCCGTCTATGGCCGGGGTCCTGGGCTTGATGCCGGTGGCCAGCACCACCTCGTCGAAGCCCCCGGCCTTGAGGGACTCGGCGCTCTGCTCGCTGTTCAGGCGCACTTCCACGCCGGCGTCGTGGAGGCGATTCTTGAAGTAGCGCAGGGTCTCATGGAACTCCTCCTTGCCCGGCACCTGCTTGGCGAAGTTGAACTGGCCGCCGATCTCACCCCCCTTGTCGAACAGCACCACCTGGTGGCCGCGCTCGGCGGCGTGGCAGGCGAAGGACAGCCCGGCCGGGCCGGCGCCCACCACCGCCACCTTCTTCTTCTGGCCGGCCGGCGGGAAGTTCAGCTCGGTCTCGTAGCAGGCCTGGGGGTTGACCAGGCAGGAGGCGCGCTTCTGCTCGAAGACGTGATCCAGGCAGGCCTGGTTACAGGCGATGCAGGTGTTGATGCGATCGGCCTTGCCGGCGGCGGCCTTGGTGACGAAGTGGGGATCCGCCAGCAGCGGCCTGGCCATGGACACCATGTCCGCCTCGCCCTTGGCCAGGATCTCCTCGGCCACCTTGGGGTCGTTGATGCGGTTGGTGGTGATCAGCGGCACCTTGACCTCGGCCTTGAGGCGGGCCGTGACCCAGGTGAAGGCGGCCCTGGGCACCATGGTGGCAATGGTGGGGATGCGCGCCTCGTGCCAGCCGATGCCGGTGTTGATCAGGGTCACCCCGGCCTCTTCCAGCCACCTGGCCAGGATCACCACTTCTTCCCAGCTCATGCCGTCTTCCACCAGATCCAGCATGGACAGGCGGAAGATGATGATGAAGTCGTCGCCGGCCTGCTGGCGGACCTGGCGGACGGTTTCCAACGCGAAGCGGGCGCGGTTTTCGAAGCTGCCGCCGTACTCGTCGGTCCTGTGGTTGGTGCGGGTCACCAGGAACTGGTTGATGAGGTAACCCTCGCTGCCCATGATCTCCACGCCGTCATAGCCGGCCTTCTTGGCCAGCCTGGCGGTGGCGGCAAAGTCGCTGATGGTGCCGCGCACCTGGCGGCGGGACATGCCGGACGGCTTGAAGGGGGTGATGGGGGCCTTCTTGGCGCTGGGCGCCAGGGAAAAGGGGTGGTAGCTGTAGCGGCCGGCGTGGAGGATCTGCAGGCAGATCTTGCCGCCTTCCTCATGGACGGCGTCGGTGACCACCCTGTGCTTTTTGGCCTGCCAGCGGTTGGACAGCTGGCTGGCAAAGGGCGCCAGCCGGCCCCTCAGGTTGGGGGCGATGCCGCCGGTGACGATGAGCCCTACCCCGCCCCTGGCCCGCTCCCGGTAGAAGGCGGCCATCTTCGCAAAGCCGTTCTTTTCCTCTTCCAGGCCGGTGTGCATGGAGCCCATCAGCACCCGGTTGCGCAGGGTGGTGAAGCCGAGATCCAGGGGGGCCAACAGGTGGGGGTAATGCTCAGACATGGCTGCGTCCTTATTATGGTTATCCGGCTAGCAGACTACTCATCGGAGGACGGACGTGCAAGGGGCTCGACAATAAATGGTTACAAATTGGGTTTCGCATCAAGGTCTTGATGCAATAGCATGCTAACCAGGACAAGCAAGATAGGAACATGCGTTTTATGTGGAGCATGTTAAAAAAAGTGGCCTGCTGGATCTGGCAGGGCCTTAATACCTTCCGCAGGGTGGTACTCAACCTGCTGTTTTTAATCATCCTGATCGCCTTCCTCGCCTCCCTGGGCCAGGACGACGGTCCCAAGGTGCCCAAGGACAGCGCCCTGGTCATGAACATCGAAGGCCGCCTGGTGGAACAGGCCAAGACGGTCGACCCCGTCGAGGCCTTTGCCCAGGAGCTCAGCGGCAGCAAGGAGCCGCCGGAGATGGAGGTGTCTGCCCTGGTGGACGCCATCAAGAACGCCAAGGAAGACAAGCGCATCAAGGCGCTGGTGCTGGATCTGGAAGGCATGGCGGGCGGTGGTCTGAACAAGATCATGACCCTGGGCGACGCCATCGACGACTTCAAGGAAAGCGGCAAGCCGGTCATCGCCAAGGGTGACTTCTACACCCAGGGCCAGTACCTGCTGGCCGCCCACGCCGACAGCATCTACCTGAACGAGATCGGCTTCATGTCCATCGACGGCTTCGGCCGCTACCGCGTCTACTTCAAGTCGCTGCTGGACAAGCTGAAGATCAACACCCATGTGTTCCGGGTCGGTACCTTCAAGTCCGCCATCGAGCCCTATATCCGCGACGACATGTCCGAGCCGGCCAAGGAAGCCAACCGCGCCTTCCTGGGCGCCCTGTGGAGCCAGTACCAGGACGAGATCGTCCGCCTGCGTGGCCTGGAGCCCGGCAGCCTGGACAAGATGCTGGCCAACCTGCCCGAGCTCTTTGCCGAGGCCAACGGCGAGTTCGCCCAGCTGGCCCTGAACCTGGGCCTGGTCGACGAACTCAAGTCCCGCCAGGACATGACCGCGGCGCTGATCGAGCTGGTCGGTAAGGACAAGGAAGGCAAGAGCTTCAAGCAGGTCTCCATCCACGATTACCTGAAGGTCATCAACAACCCCCTGACCCAGCTGCCCAAGGACGGCGCCAAGGTGGGCATAGTGGTGGCCGCCGGTACCATACTGGACGGTGATCAGCCGGTCGGCACCGTCGGTGGCGACTCCACCGCCGCCCTGCTGCGCCAGGCCCGCTTCGACGACGACATCAAGGCCGTGGTACTGCGCGTAGACAGCCCCGGCGGCAGCGCCTTCGCCTCCGAGATCATCCGCAAGGAAGTGGAGGCCCTGCAGAAGGCCGGCAAGCCGGTGGTGGCCTCCATGAGCACCTATGCGGCCTCCGGCGGCTACTGGATCTCCGCCTCCGCCGATGAGATCTGGGCCCACCCGGCTACCATCACCGGCTCCATCGGCATCTTCGGCCTGCTCACCACCTTCGAGAACAGCCTGGATGCCATAGGCGTGCACACCGACGGCGTCGGCACCTCCAACTACGCCGGCTACACCCCGCTGCGCCCCCTCAACGACGACTTCAAGGCGGTGATCCAGCGCAGCGTCGAGCGCGGCTACGAGCGCTTCCTGACGCTGGTGGCCGACAACCGCGACATGAGCACGGATGAGGTGGACAAGATAGCCCAGGGCCGGGTCTGGATCGGCCAGACCGCCCTGGAGCTGGGCCTGGTGGACAAGCTCGGTGGCCTGGACGACGCCGTGGCCTCGGCCGCCAAGCTGGCCAAGCTGGACAGCTACGACACTCAGGTCATCAAGAAGCCGCTCAGCCCCAAGGAGCAGTTCATCAAGAACCTGCTTGGCGAAGGCGCCCAGCTGGTGGCCCGCAGCCACGGCAAGGAGCCGAGCTGGCTGACCAGGCTGCTGGGCCTGGCCGAGGCCGAAATGGCGCCGCTGACCCAGATGAACGACCCCCAGAACCTGTACATCTACTGCCGCGAGTGCGAGGTGCAGTTCTAAGTCGCCTCAGCGTCGACAAAAAGCCGGGCCCAGCCCGGCTTTTCTTTTATAATGCCGGCGATCAGGTTCAAGGAGTCCGGCATGAGCAAGAAACGCATCTATGTAGCCTACACTGGCGGCACCATCGGCATGCAGATGTCCGAGCAGGGCTATATCTGTGTGCCCGGCTTCCTGGTGGACAGCGTCAACAGCCATGCCGAATTCCACCGCCCGGAGATGCCGGCCTTCCATATCCACGAATACAGCCCGCTGATCGACTCCTCCGACATGACCCCGGCCGACTGGCAGCGCATCGCCAACGATATCCGCGATCAGTACGACCAGTACGACGGCTTCGTGATCCTGCACGGCACCGACACCATGGCCTATACCGCCTCGGCGCTGTCGTTCATGCTCGAAGACTTGGACAAGCCGGTCATCGTCACCGGCTCCCAGATCCCGCTGTCGGCGCTGCGCTCCGACGGCCAGGAGAACCTGCTCACCGCCCTGTACCTGGCCGCCGAGTACCCGGTGCCGGAGGTGAGCCTGTTCTTCAACCACAAGCTGTACCGGGGCAACCGCTGCACCAAGGCCCATGCCGACGGTTTCGACGCCTTCGCCTCCCCCAACATGGCGCCCCTGGTCGAGGCCGGGATCCACATCAAGCAGGTGGCCGGCGTCATCGCCGAGCCCCTGGGCCGCAAGCTCAAGGTCCACGAGATCACCCCCCAGCCCATCGGCGTGGTGCGCCTCTACCCGGGCATCGACCCGGTGATCATCGAGCACGTGATCCAGCAGCCGGTCAAGGCGCTGATCCTGCAGACCTACGGCGTCGGCAACGCCCCCTCCAACCCCAGGCTGCTGGGCGCCCTCAAGGAGGCCTCCGAGCGCGGCGTGGTGATCGTCAACCTGTCCCAGTGCTTCAAGGGCAGCGTCAACATGAGCGGCTATGCCACCGGCTCCGGCCTGGCCAGCGCCGGGGTGATCTCCGGCCACGACATGACCATGGAGGCGGCCCTGACCAAGCTGCACTTCCTGCTCAGCCAGGAGCTGGACCCGGAGCAGATCCGCGCCCAGATGGTCAGGGACCTGCGCGGCGAGCTGAGCCACTGAGCCGTTGCGGCCCGGGCCGCCTTGGAGTACCTTAGCGGCCTCCTGTTTGGACGTCTGGACATGAAGACTTGAACAACGAACGCAAGGCACTGCTGTGCGGCCTGGCCGCCGTGCTGATGTGGTCCACCGTTGCCAGCGCCTTCAAGCTGACCCTGGCGCTGCTGACGCCGGTGCAGATGCTGCTGGTGGCCTCCCTGACCAGCATCGGGGTACTGGGCTCCGTGGCCTACCGGCGCGGCGCCCTGCCGCTGCTGGGCCGCTACCTCAGGGAAAGGCCCGGCTACTTCCTGAGCCTGGGCCTGATCAATCCCTTCCTCTACTACCTGGTGCTGTTCGCCGCCTACGATCTGCTGCCGGCCCAGCAGGCCCAGGCCCTCAACTACACCTGGGCGGTGACCCTGACGCTGCTGTCGGTGCCCTTCCTGGGCCACCGCATCCGCCGCCTGGACTGGCTGGCCATTGGCCTGTCCTATCTCGGGGTACTGGTGATCGCCACCAAGGGCGAGGTGCTTGCCCTGCAGTTCGACAACCCCCTGGGCGTGGCCCTGGCGCTGCTGTCCACCCTGCTCTGGGCCTGTTACTGGATCCTCAACACCCGCCACCAGGGCGACGCCGTGATCAGCCTGCTGCTGGGCTTCCTGCTTGGCCTGCCGGCCATCATCGCGGTGCTTTGGTACCAGGGCCAGTGGCAGTTCCCCTGGCAGGGAGTGCTGGGGGCCGTCTATATCGGCGCCTTCGAGATGGGTTTTGCCTTCCTGCTGTGGCTGATGGCCATGCGCCTGACCTCCAACACGGCGCGGATCTCCAACCTGATCTTCATCTCGCCGCTGCTGTCCCTGGCGCTGCTGGCCACCCTGGTGGGCGAAGCCATACTGCCCTCCACCCTGGTGGGCCTGTGCTTCATCCTGGCCAGTCTTGGCGTGCAGCAGCTGGGCCCCAAAGGCCATTGACAAAAAACAGGTCCGAGGTCATGGTGCTGGGACGGCCCACCAACCCCCAGCCCCATGACCGAGGTAGTACGTTCCCATAAGCTCGACAACGTCTGTTACGACATCCGCGGCCCCGTGCTCAAGGAGGCCCACCGCCTCGAGGACGAAGGTCATCGCATCATCAAGCTCAACATCGGCAACCCGGCCCCCTTCGGCTTCGAGGCGCCGCCTGAGCTGATCCAGGACGTGGTCCACAACCTGCCGGCCAGCGCCGGCTACTGCGACTCCAAGGGGCTGTTCTCGGCGCGCCGGGCCGTGGTCCAGCATTACGAAGACAGGGGGGTACGCGGCGTGGACGTGGAAGACGTCTACATCGGCAACGGCGTCTCCGAGCTGATCATGATGGCCATGCAGGCACTGCTTAACGACGGCGACGAGGTGCTGATCCCGGCCCCCGACTACCCGCTGTGGACGGCCGCCGTCACCCTGTCCGGCGGCACCGCCCGCCACTACCTCTGCGACGAGGACAACGACTGGTACCCGGATCTCCAGGACATCGAGAACAAGATAGGCCCCAACACCAAGGGCCTGGTGATCATCAACCCCAACAACCCCACCGGCGCCGTCTATGACCGCGCCCACCTGGAAAAGCTGGTGGCATTGGCCCGCCGCCACAACCTGGTGCTGTTCGCCGACGAGATCTACGACAAGATCCTCTACGACGACGCCGAGCACGTCCCCCTGGCCAGCCTCTGCGAGGACGTGCTGGTGGTGACCTTCAACGGCCTGTCCAAGGCCTACCGCGCCGCCGGCTTCCGCCAGGGCTGGATGATGCTGAGCGGCAACAAGGGCGGCGCCGGCGGCTATATCGAGGGCCTGGACATGCTGGCCTCCATGCGCCTGTGCGGCAATGTGGCCACCCAGCACGCCATCCAGGCGGCCCTGGGCGGCCACCAGAGCATCAGGGAGCTGGTGCTGCCCGGCGGCCGCCTCAAGGAGCAGCGGGATCAGGCCTGGGAGATGGTCAACGCCATTCCCGGCGTGTCCTGCACCAAGCCCAAGGGCGCCCTCTACCTCTTCCCCCGGCTGGATCCGGCCGTCTACCCCATTAAGGACGACCAGCAGCTGGTGCTGGATCTGCTGCTGCAGGAGAAGCTGCTGGTGGTCCAGGGTACCGGCTTCAACTGGCCCAGGCCCGATCACCTGCGGCTGGTGACCCTGCCGTCCGTGCAGCAGCTGGAGGAGGCCATAGGCCGCCTGGGCCGCTTCCTGGCCCGGCTCAGGGGATAAGAAAGGGGAGCCTGAGGCTCCCCTTTTTCATGACAGGGCTTTTTGCGTCAGCTGGAGGCTGCCGCCGGCAGCACCTGGGTGGTGACCGCTGCCATACGTCAGCCGGCAGAGGCTGTCGCCGGCAACACCTGGGTGGTGACCGCTGCCATACGTCAGCTGGTAGAGGCTACCGCCGGCAACACCTGGGTGGTGACGGCCACATAGTGGCAGATGCTGCCGCCCAGCACGAACAGGTGCCAGATGGCATGGCCATAGGGAATGCGCCTGTTCAGGTAGAACAGGGTGCCCAGGGTATAGGCGATGCCGCCGGCCACCAGCCAGATCAGGGTGGTGGCGGACAGCTGCTCCATCATCGGCTTGATGGCGACCACCACCAGCCAGCCCATCAGCACGTAGATCCCCACCGACAAGCGCCGGAAACGACCGGTGAAGAACAGCTTGAAGATGATGCCCAGGGCCGCCAGGCCCCAGATCACCCCGAACAGGCTCCAGCCCCAGGGCCCGCGCAGTCCCACCAGGGTGAAGGGGGTATAGGTGCCGGCAATAAGCACGAAGATGGCGCAGTGGTCGAACACCTTCAGCTTGGCCTTGACGCCCTCGAAGGGTATGGCGTGGTAGAGGGTGGAGGCGGTATAGACCAGGATCAGCGCCACCACAAAGACGCTGGCGCTGACGATTTGCCAGGCGTCACCCCCCCAGAGGGCGGACAGGGCGATGAGGATGGCACCGGCCGCCACCGAGGCGACAATGCCCAGGCCATGGGTGATGGCGTTGGCCAGCTCCTCGCCGGCGCTGTATTGGGTCGTCATGGCTGTTTTGGTTGTTATCCGGACTTGCCCCATCATACCTGGAAAATGCCGCCCGATGGCGGCATTTTTATGGCTATTCGCGCACCTGCCCTGCCCCGGCGACCACGAATTTCTCGCAGGTCAAGGACTCCAGGCCCATGGGGCCGTAGGCATGGAGCTTGGTGGTGGAGATGCCGATCTCGGCGCCCAGGCCCAGCTCACCGCCGTCCGAAAAACGGGACGAGGCGTTGTGCATCACCACGGCCGCGTCCACCAGGCGCTGGAAACGGGCCGCCCTGGCCTGATCCCGGGTGCAGATCACCTCGGTGTGATGGGAGCCGAAGCGCTTGATGTGCGCCAGGGCGCCGTCCAGGCCGTCCACCACCCGCACCGCCAGCTCCAGGGCCAGGTACTCCTGGCCGAAATCGTCCTCGGCCATGGCCTCGGCGCCGTCGAAATAAGCCAGGCTCTGTTCACAGGCATGGAGCTTGACGCCCTTCTCGGCCAGGGCCTTGGCGGCCATGGGCAGGAAGCGCTCGGCGATGGCCTGGTCCACCAGCAGTCCTTCCAGGGCGTTGCAGACGCCGGTGCGCTGGGTCTTGCCGTTCATCAGCAGCCCAAGCGCCATGTCCAGATCGGCATCGCCGTCCACATAGAGGTGGCAGACCCCCTTGAAGTGCTGGATCACCGGGATCTGGCTGTTGTCGGTCACGAAGTGGATCAGCCCCTCGCCGCCCCTGGGGATCACCAGGTCGATATGGTCCCGCTGCTTGAGCAGGGCCAGCAGCAGCTCGCGGTCCGGATCCGGCACCACTGTGATGATTTCCCTGGGCAAACCGTGGCTGTCCAGGGCCTGGTGCAGCACCTCGGCAATGGCCAGGCTGGAGCCCAGGGCCTCGCGGCCACAGCGCAGGATCACGGCGTTGCCGGACTTGAAGCACAGGGCGCCGGCATCGGCGGTGACATTGGGCCTGGCCTCGTAGATCATGCAGATGACCCCAAGGGGAATGCGCATCTTGTCGATGCGCAGGCCGTTGGGCCGGGTTTCCACGGGCCGGCGCTGGCCCACCGGATCCGCCAGGGCCACGATCTGCTCGATGGCGTCGGCCATGGCGTCGATACGGCCGCCATCCAGGCGCAGCCGATCCAGCATGGCGTCGCTGAGGCCCTTGTCACGGCCGGCGGCCAGATCCCGTTCGTTGGCGGCCAGGATGGGGCCATGGTGCCGGCGCAGGGCCTCGGCCATGGTCATCAGCACGGCATTCTTGTTGTCGGTATCCAGGGCCGCCAAGGTCTCGGCTGCCCGGGCGGCTCCACGGGCCAGTTGTTCGGCCAGGTTCATCATTGCGCCTCCAAAATCATCATGTCGTCTCTGTGTATCACGGCCGAGCGTCCCTGTGCACCCATCGGATGATCAATATCGTCACTGTGGCGGCCCTTGACGTGGGCCAGCTCCCAGGCGCTGTACCTGCTGATGCCCTTGGCCAGGGGCCTGGCCTGATCCTGCTGGCAGATCACCACCGCATCGCCCCGCTCGAAGTCGCCCTGCACCTCGACGATGCCGCTGCCAAGCAGCGAAGCGCCGTCGCGGATCAGCGCCAGGGCGGCGCCCTCGTCCACCAGCACCCTGCCCTGGGCCTTGAGGGTATGGCGCAGCCAGTGCTTGCGGTTGCTCAGGGGATCCCGATGGGCCCTGAACAGGGTGCCGGGGTTCTCCCCGGCCAGCAGCGTCGCCAGGCATTGGGAGTTGCCGCCATTGAAGATATAGGTGTCCACGCCGTGGCTGGTGGCCTTTTCCGCCGCCTCTATCTTGGTCTTCATGCCGCCGGTGGCGATTTGGTTGCGGGTGCCACCGGCCATGGCGTGGATCTGTTCATCTATGCGCTCCACCACCGGCAGCAGTTTGGCATCCGGGTGGCTATTGGGATCCCGATCAAAGAGGCCGTCCACGTCCGAGAGGATGAACAGGGCATCGGCATCCACCACTGTGGCCACCATGGCCGCCAGGTTGTCGTTGTCCCCCACCCTGAGCTCGTCCGTGGCCACGGCGTCGTTCTCGTTGACGATGGGCAGGCAACCGTGCTCGAGCAGGGTGTTGAGGGTGTCCTGGACGCTGACGTAGCGGGTTCTGTCCCGCAGATCGCCATGGGTGAGCAGCACCTGGGCACAGGGAAAGTCGAAGAAGCGGGACCAGTTGGCCATCATCTCGTTCTGGCCCACCGAGGCCATGGCCTTGCGCACATGGATGGGCAGCTGCTGGTGGGGAAAATCGAAACAGCGCCGGCCCGCCGCCACGCTGCCGGACGACACCAGCACCAACTCCTTGCCCTGGGCCCGGCACTGGGTGACAAAGGTGGCGATGGCCAGGGCATACCTGCCGCTGCAGCCCTGGCCGTCCGGGGCGATCAGGGCACTGCCGACCTTCAGCACCGCCCGTTGCCATTGGGGAACTTGCATAACCTCTCCCTGCTGAAAAACGGACATCATTCTAGCACGAACGTTTTTGATGACAAGACGAGCCGAAAAAGGCCATCACTATCCAAATTGTGGCAAAGCACCTCGTTTGCCCTGGAATAAAACGGCAAGTGAGCACTAAAAAGGGGAGCCCCTGGCTCCCCTTCCTGATCGGCCCTGGCCAGCTCGTCAGTCGGTCTTGCAGCGCATGATTTCCTGCTCCACCACGCCGGTGAACTGGGCCTTGAGCTCGCGCTTGGTCTTCATGACCATCTCGCCGTCCGGGCCTATCTCCATGTGCTGGTGCTGCTCGAAATGGACGGCCTGGTAGGCCATCACCAGCTGCATGCAGTTGCCGCGCTGCTCCTCGCTGAGCACGGCGCCGTCCAGCCACTTGCCGGTTTCGGCGGCGTCGCGCAGGCGCAGGTAGGCGGCCTCGTCCAGGCCCTTGACCATCTCACGGATATCCATCAATGCTTCCTCATGTTCTTGAGCCACAGCATGCGTGCCCTGACCCCGATGTAGGCGACAAAACCCAATGCCATCAGGCCCCTGGCCACCCAGTCCAGCCGGGGGTGATCGCTCCAGACCGAGAACAGGAAGCCGCCGACCAGAAACAGCAGCAACGCCACCATGGAGTAGTTGTTGAGCTTCTGCTGCTCTTCCAATGCCTTGAGCTTGGCGGCCCTGGCCTGGACTTCCGGGTCCTTGCTGTGGGTGGTGCCGCAATGGGGGCAGAGTTCTGCCTTGTCGGAGATGCGCTTGCCGCAGTTGTAGCAGCGGATGATCGCCATAGGGGCCTCCTGATTTCAGTGGCGCCACTATAACAAAAAAGGCGCCTTTCGGCGCCTCTGCTCATTTGTCCTTGGTGTCGTGCCAGTAGTCCCTGACCGTCTGCTTCATCTCCCTGGACAGCATCAGGATGCCGAACAGGTTGGGCAGCGCCATCAGCACGATGGCCACCGCCGCCAGGTTCCACACCATGGTGGTATCGGAGAAGGCGGCCACCACGAAGCCGGCCACGTAGAGCACCCGGTATGGCATCACGCCTCTGTAGCCCACCAGGTAGATCATGGCCCTGTCGCCGTAGTAGGACCAGGCGATGGCGGTGGAGAAGGCGAACAGCAGCAGGCCGATGGAAACGATGTACTGGCCGTATTCGCCGAAATAGCCCTTGGTGAAGGCCTTGGTGGTGAGATCCGCCGAGTGGATCAGCGACTTGCCCACCACGTTCACGTCCGGATCGACCAGCATGCCGTCGGCGATGTCCAGCACCCCGGTATAGGGGTGGTCGCCGACCCGAAAGCGCACGTCCTCGGCCACGGAGCGGGCGTTGATGACGGTGACCGCATCCTGGCTGCGCCCTTCCACCACGGTGATCTTGCCGTTGTAGGCCTGGATGTCGCTTTCCATGCCGTTGAGGTAAGTGAACAGGCTCTGGCGATCCTCGTCCACCTGGTCGCTGTACCTGCCGTCCAGGATCACCATGTCGGCGCGCTGGAAGCTGTTCTCGAACTTCTCGGTCCAGACACCTGAGCTCAGGATCACCATGCCGGTGAGGGTACAGATGATGATGGTGTCGATGAAGGGCTCCAGGATGGACACCATGCCCTCGGACACCGGTTCGTCGGCCCGGGCCGAGGCGTGGGCGATGGGCGCCGAGCCCTGGCCGGCCTCGTTGGAGAACAGGCCCCGGTTGACGCCGCGGTTGAAGGCGTAGGCGAAGCTGGCGCCCAGGAAGCCGCCGGCGGCGGCGGAGCCGGTGAAGGCGTCACGGAACACCGCCAGGAAGGACGGCACCAGGTTGTCGATGTTCATGGCGATCACCGCCAGGGCACCAACGACGTACAGGAAGGCCATGATCGGCACTATCTTGGAGGTGACCTTGGCGATGCGGTGGATGCCGCCCAGGATCACCATGGCCAGCAGCACGCCGAGCACGCCGCCGGTGATCTCCGGGGCTATGCCGAAGGTGGCCTCCATGCCCTGGGCGATGTTGTTGCTCTGGGGCAGGTTGCCGGTGCCGAAGGAGGAGATCACCGTGGCCACGGCGAAGATCACCGCCAGCCATTTCATGTTCAGGCGCTTGTCCATGTAGTACATGGGGCCGCCGGACATGGTGCCGTCCGGGGCCTTGTCACGGTACTTGTGGGACAGGGTCACTTCCACGAACTTGGTGGTCATGCCGAAGAAGGCGGTCATCCACATCCAGAACAGCGCCGCCGGGCCGCCAAGGAAGATGGCGAAGGCCACGCCGCCGATGTTGCCGGTACCGACGGTGCCGGACAGGGCCGTGGTCAGGGCCTGGAAGTGGGAGGTATCGCCCGGGCTGTGGCTGTGGTCGTACTTGCCGCTGACCACCTTCCAGGCCCGGCCGAAGTAGCGGATCTGGGGGAATCCCAGATAGAGGGTGAAGAAGAGGCCGACGCCGAGCAGGACGAAGGGGAACCAGGGCGCACTGCCCAGGAATCCGTCCAGGGTCAGCAGCAGACTGTTAAAGGCTTCCATGGCTGCGCACCTGTTGATGTTGTTGCTTTTTTGGGAAGGCTCAGACTGCCACATTAACCAGCTGTTAACAAGAAAAAGGGGCCGCCGCGGCAGCCCCTCTTCGCCTTAGGAAAAGACCCTTCAGCCAAGGTGCTTCCACAGCGCCGCCAGCACGTCCTGGCCCAGCTGGCCACAACGGGCCGGGGACCAGCCGTAGGCCTCGTCGGGCAGATCGGCATTGTCCTTGAACGGCATCTCTATCGTATAGGACAGGCACTTGAACTGCTCGCCCACCCAGTTGGCGGCGATGCGCAGATCCGCCTTGCCCGGCTCGTCGATGTCGTAGCCGTAGACGGTCTGGAACTCGGGGGTCACCGCCAGCAGGGCCGCCTTGAAGCTGTCCTGCAGGCCCTTGTGGCGCTCGTCGAAGCTGGGGATGCCTTCGCAGCCGGCCACGAAGTTGTAGGGCAGGCCCTCGTCGCCATGGATGTCCAGGAAGAGATCGCAGCCCTTGTCGAGCATGGCCTGGCGCACCAGGAAGACTTCCGGGCTCTTGTCCATGGTCGGCTCGGCCCATTCCCGGTTCAGGTTCATGCCCAGGGCGTTGGTGCGCAGGTGGCCGCGCACCGAGCCGTCCGGGTTCATGTTGGGGACTATGTAGAAGACGTTGTCCTTAAGCAGGGCCCGGGCCACGCCGTCCTCGTCGTCCAGCAGCCGGTCCAGCAGGCCTTCCATGAACCATTCGGCCATGGTTTCGCCGGGGTGCTGGCGGGCGATGATCCAGATCTTGCGTTTGGCGCTGGCTTCGTCGCCGACGGTGAGCAGGGTCATCTCGCGGCCGTCCAGGGTCTCGCCCAGGTGGCTGGCCTTGCACAGCACGCCGTCCTGGGCGGCGGCCAGCAGATCCTGGTGGCGCTCCCAGGAATAAGGGGCGAAGTAGGCGTAGTAGCAGATGGCCTCTTCCTGGGTGTGCTCAATGGTCAGGGTCTGGCCGTCGAAGCTGGTGGGCACCCGGAACCAGGTATGGCGGTCGTAGGAGGCCACCGCCTGGTAGCCTTCCCAGCCCTTGGGGCTGTAGGCGGCGCCGCCGGCATTGGTGATGCGCATCACCAGCTCCTGCTGGGCCTCGGCGTGGACCCGGAAGTGGAACCACTGGTAGAAGTCGGACGCGTTGTCCTTGCGAATATGCAGTTCGATGTCGTCCGGGCGCTCAGCGCGTAGCACCTGGATGTTACCGCTGTCAAAACCGGCAGAGATGTGCATGGAGAAATCCTTTGCCTGTGGTTGAAAGTCGCCAAGAGCTTATCACCTGGGCGCCCTCAGCCATAGGCCCAGCCGGGTGGAATAGCCGAGGTTGCGGGCCTTGATGGTGCCGGCCTCGTCCAGTACGTAGTAGGCCGGGTAGCCGGGCACCTGCCAGGCGCTGGCCAGGGCTCCATCCCCCAGCAGCACCGGCAGGGTCAGGCCGGTCTGATCGACGAAGTCCTGCACCTGCTGGTGGCTGTCAAAGTCCAGGGCCACGGTCAGGGCCCGCCAGTCCCCCTCCCCTGCCGCCAGGGCCTGCAGGTTGGGGATGGAGTGGCGACAGATGCTGCACCAGGGTGCAAAGAAGTAAACCAGGGTCGGCTTGTCGGTGGGGCCGCCCAGCACCATGGGTTGCCCGCTCAGGGTAACCAGCTGCCGGGCCTGGGTGCCCTGGCCGGCCTCGAGCATGGGCGACTCCTTCCAGGTGGCCATCAGCCAGTAGAAAGCGCCGAATACCAGCAGCAGTTTCAGGTAGGGGAGCAATGCCTTCATGCTTATCCAGACAGTTTTTTTACCGTAATGCTTGCAATAAAAAAGGCGCCAGAGGCGCCTTTTTCGTCGGAGCTTGCCTTAGTGAGGCAGGCTGGGGAAGTTCAGGCCGGCCATGTCCTGGGCCACACGGACCACCTGACAGGAGTAACCGAACTCGTTGTCGTACCAGACGTACAGCACCACGCGCTCACCGTCCACTATGGTGGCTTCGGAGTCGACCACGCCGGCGTAGCGGGAGCCCACCAGATCGGAGGAGACGATCTCGGTGGAGGCGGTGAAGTCGATCTGGTCACGCAGATCCGAGAACATGGAGGTATCACGCAGGAAGGCGTTCAGCTCTTCTACCGTGGTGCCCTGTTCCAGGTTCAGGTTCAGGATGGCCATGGACACGTTGGGGGTCGGGACGCGGATGGCGTTACCGGTCAACTTGCCCTTGAGCTCCGGCAGGGCCTTGGCGACGGCCTTGGCGGCACCTGTGCTGGTGATGACCATGTTCAGGGCGGCGCTGCGACCACGGCGATCGGCCTTGTGGTAGTTGTCGATCAGGTTCTGGTCGTTGGTGTAGGAATGCACGGTTTCCACGTGGCCGTTCTTGATGCCGAACTTGTCGTGCAGGGCCTTGAGTACCGGGGTGATGGCGTTGGTGGTACAGGAGGCCGCGGAGATGATGCGGTCGTCGGAGCTGATGTCACCGTTGTTGACGCCGTAGACGATGTTCTTGAGGTTGCCGCCGGCGGGTGCGGTCAGCAGCACCTTGGCGGCGCCCTTGGCCTTGAGGTGACGGCTCAGGGCTTCTTCGTCCTTGAACACACCGGTGTTGTCGATGATCAGGGCGTCGTTGATGCCGTACTGGGTGTAGTCGATGTCTTCCGGCTGGTTGGCGTAGATCACCTTGATGTAGCAGCCGTTGGCAACGATGGCGTTCTCTTCTTCGTCAACCCAGATGGAGCCGTTGAAGGGACCGTGGATGGAGTCGCGGCGCAGCAGGCTGGCGCGCTTTTCCAGGTCGCCGTCGCGGCCGCCGCGAACCACGATGGCGCGCAGGGGCATCTTGTTGCTGGGGCCGGTGCGCTCGATAAGCAGGCGGGCCAGCAGGCGGCCGATGCGGCCGAAGCCGTACAGGACGACGTCGCGGGCCGGGATGTTGTCATCCTTGTCGATGATGTCGGCCAGCTCTTCACCCAGGAAGGCTTCCGGGGTCTTGTCGCCGTGGTTGGCCAGGTAGTTGACGGCCAGCTTGCCCAGGTCGACGCGGGCCGGGGTCAGCTTCAGACCGGACAGGGCTTCCAGCAGCGGGAAGCTTTCGCGCAGGCGCAGTTTCTCGCCTTCGAACTGGCGTACGCTGCGGTGGGCCTTGATGATGTCGATGGTGGAGGCATTGAGCAACGGCTTACCGTAAACCACCAGTTCCACGCCAAACTCACGATACAGCTTGCCGATCAGCGGCTGCATTTTCTCGGCCAGTTCCTGACGCTCCTGCCAGCTTTTCAGATACTTGTCCGGTTGGGTGTCGCTCATTACCTTTTCCTTTTGTTTCACGTTGCCGGCGACCGCGGCGAGTTGACTAGTGGTCGCAATTTGTAGGGTAAGGTGCCGCCTCTGGCGGGCGGGCGCGGCAATTGTACCCAAGGGAAATCGGTTTCGCCATATTCCCGAGCCTTTCTCTTGCGCCCAAGTCGAAGACTTTGCCAAACTGTGCCGAGGTTTCCCTAAGGTGCTGCTTGCCGATGCGTTCCCTTGCCCTGTTGATGCCCTTGCTGTTGGTAGCCTGCGATACCGCCAAGCCGATCCGCTCCATCTGCGAAGATCACCCCGAACTCTGTGCCGATCTCAACAGCGACGGCTGGTGCCGCTACGAGCGCGCCGACGTCATTCGCAGCCGCTTTGAGCTGATCACCGCCAATCAGCAGCAGGATCTGCTGCGCTACCGGCTGTTGGTGGATCTGGAGGAATACAGCGACTGTATCCGCCTGGCCGCCGGCATCACCCACCACAAGAGCAAGGAAAAGCAGAGCGACAGGGGCAGCGCCTACCTCAATTCCCTGGCGGCCATCAAGAAACGTCAGGCCGAGATCAAGGACAGCACCGAACCCCACCTGCTCTATTACCGCCTGTCCCGCTTCGGCGACATGGAGGCGCAGCGGGCCTTCCTGGCCCTGGAGGGCACCGGCGCCCTGGACAGCCTGGAGCTCAAGGAGATGCTGGCCTCCTACTATTCCAAGCTCGACAGGCCCAAGACCATCCGCCTGCTGCTGGAGGCCCTGTCCCTGAAGAAGAAAGGCGACGAGGTCAGCCCGGACATCTACCACAGCCTGGCCAGCCTCAGCCAGCAGGAGCGCCGTTTCCGCGAAGCCTATGTCTGGGCGCTGATCTCCAAGGAAAGTGGCGTGCTGGACACCAACTTCAACCTGCTGGAAGGGCAGCTGCTGCGGGACCAGAAGCTGCTCGGGGAGCTGGGCAAGCGCGCCGATCGTATCCTGGATGCCATCCAGGACAACGCATTCACCCCTGAGCTGGCGATGATCGATCACCGGCAATAAAGGCCAGCGCCACCGAGTTCAGGCAGTAACGGCGGCCGGTGGGCGGCGGGCCGTCGTCAAAGACATGGCCCAGGTGGGCATCGCAGCCGCCGCAGCGGATCTCGGTGCGCACCATGCCGTGGCTGAGATCCTCCAGGTAACGTACCGCCCCCTCCCCTACCGCCTCGAAGAAGGACGGCCAGCCGCAACCGGCGTCGAACTTGCTCTCGGAATGAAACAGCGCCGCACCACAGCAGACGCAGTGATAAACACCCCCTTGCCACTGCTCCAGGTACTCGCCGCTGAAGGGCGGCTCGGTGGCGCCCTGCTGGGTCACCGCCTCCGCCAGGGGGCTCAGCGGCCCCTTCCAGCCCATTTTGGTCATGCCTGACTCCGTTCATCTATGCTTGTAGTGATAACGGCGGATCTCGTGAAACTTTCTTTCATAAAAAGCCAGCAAAGCCCTGATCCACCACAATGAACACTTGACCGAAGCGGGTTATTTTGTAATTTTACTACCGTTTCGCATCGTTCGAGGACAATCGCCATGACTATCAAGGTTGCAATCAATGGCTACGGCCGTATCGGCCGCAATATCCTGCGCGCACTCCATGAGGCCGAGAAAGCCTACGACATCCAGATCGTCGCCATCAATGATTTGGGCGATGCCCACGTCAACGCCCACCTGACCAAGTATGACACCGCCCATGGCCGTTTCGCCGCCAAGGTGGAGCACACCGACAAGGCCCTGTACGTCAATGGCAATGAGATCCTGACCTTCTCCGAGCGCGATCCCAGCAAGCTGCCCTGGGGCGCCCTGGGCGTGGATGTGGTCTACGAGTGCACCGGCATCTTCACCAAACGCGACGCCGCCGCCGCCCACCTGGCCGCCGGCGCCAAGAAGGTGATCATCTCCGCCCCCGGCAAGGACGTGGACGCCACCGTGGTCTACGGCGTCAACCACCAGGTGCTGACCGGCGACATGCAGATCATCTCCAACGCCTCCTGCACCACCAACTGCCTGGCACCCCTGGCCAAGCCGCTCAGCGACGAGCTGGGCCTGAGCAATGGCCTGATGACCACCATCCACGCCTACACCAACGACCAGCGCCTGAGCGACGTCTACCACTCGGATCTGCACCGGGCCCGCGCCGCCGCCCAGAACATGATCCCCACCAAGACCGGCGCCGCCGCCGCCGTCGGCCTGGTGCTGCCCGAACTCAAGGGCAAGCTGGACGGCATGGCCGTGCGGGTACCGACCCTGAACGTGTCCCTGGTGGATCTGACCTTCGTGGCCGGCCGCGAGACCTCGGTCGAGGAAGTGAACGCCATCATGGCCAAGGCCGCCCAGGGTCCCCTGGCGGAGGTGCTGTCCTACAACGACGAGCCCCTGGTGTCCGTGGACTTCAACCACATCCCCTACTCTTCCAACTTCGACGCCACCCAGACCAAGGTCCAGGGCAACCTGGTCAAGGTCATGAGCTGGTACGACAACGAGTGGGGCTTCTCCAACCGCATGCTGGACAATACCCTGGCGCTGATGAAGGCCTGACGGTCAGTCCCATAGGAAAGCGCGGCCCGGGCCGCGCTTTTTTGTGTCCGTCTTCCGACCATAAAAAATGCCGCCCTGGGGCGGCATTTTGCTAGCCGTTGCTGCCAGGCTCAGGCGCCGAAGCTGGCCACCGCCTCCTTGGCCAGTTCGGTGATGCCGTCCCAGTCGCCGGCCTGGATCAGCGCCCTGGGGGCCAGCCAGCTGCCGCCGACACAGGCCACATTGGCCAGGGCCAGGTACTGGCCGGCATTGTCCGGGCCTATGCCACCTGTGGGGCAGAAGGTGACCTGGGGGATGGGGCCACCGATGGCCTTGATGGCGGCGGCGCCGCCGCTGGCCTCGGCCGGGAAGAACTTGAAGTGATCCAGGCCCAGCTCCATGCCGGTCATGATCTCGGAGATGGTGCTGACCCCGGGCAGCAGCGGCGCCGGGCCGGCCAGGGCCGCCTCCACCAGGGAGCGAGTCAGGCCCGGGCTTATCACGAAGCCGGCGCCGGCGGCCACGGCCTGGTGGTACTGGTCACCGTTGAGGATGGTGCCGGCCCCCACCAGGGCCTCGGGCACCTCGGCCTTGATGGCGCTGATGGCGGCCAGGGCACAGTCGCTGCGCAACGTGATCTCCAGCACCTTGATGCCGCCGGCCACCAGGGCCTTGGCCAGGGGCACGGCGTCTTCCAGGCGCTCAATGACCAGCACCGGCATCACCGGGCTGGCGGCCACCACCTGGGCGGGACTGACTTGCCAATTTGCGCTCATAGGGACTCCTCGTGGGGGAAGCGGAACCAGGTGGCTCCCTGTTCGGCACCGCACAGAAGGGGCCGCAGGTTGGTGAAGAGCTCACGACCGAGCCCGTGGTTGTTGGCACTCAGATCCGCCGACACCGGCAGGCGCCTGGCCAGCTCGGCCTCGCCCACCAGCAGGCTCAACTCGCCGGTTACGGCGTTGATGCGGATCAGATCCCCTTCGCGGACCTTGTCCAGCACCGGGTTGTCCAGGGCCTCCGGGGTCAGGTGGATGGCCGCCGGCACATTGCCGGAGGCGCCGGACATGCGGCCGTCGGTGAGCAGCGCCACCTTGTAGCCCTGCTCCTGCAGCACCGCCAGCGGCGGGGTCAGCTTGTGCAGCTCCGGCATGCCGCAGGCCTTGGGCCCCTGGAAGCGCACCACCACCACGCAGTCCTTGTTGAGCTTGCCGGCCTTGAAGGCGCCGTCCAGTTCGTGCTGGGAGTGGAAGATCACCGCCGGCGCCTCTATGACCATGCGGTCCTGGCGCACCGCAGAAACCTTGATCACCGCCCGGCCCAGGTTGCCCTCCACCAGGCGCAGGCCCCCTTCGGGGCTGAAGCTGGTGCCGTTGGCGGCGATCACGTCGGGGTCGCCGCTGTCCTCGGGACAGGGCCGCCAGACCAGCTCGCCGTCCTCCAGGAAGGGCTCCTGCTCGTACTTGTCCAGGCCCTCGCCCACTATGGTCTTGACCTCTTCGTTCAACAGCCCCAGCCTGCGCAGCTTCTTGATCAGCAGCGCCATGCCGCCGGCGGCGTGGAAGTGGTTGATGTCGGCCTGGCCGTTGGGGTAGATGCGGGTCAACAGCGGCACCACATGGGACAGCTCGGCGAAGTCGTCCCAGTTGATCTGGATGCCGGCGGCCCGGGCGATGGCCACCAGGTGCATGGTGTGGTTGGTGGAGCCGCCGGTGGCCAGCAGGCCGACGATGGCGTTGACGATGGCCTTCTCGTCGACGATGTCGGCAATGGGGCTGTAGTTGCCGGACAGCTCGGTGAGGCGGGTCACCTGGCGGGCGGCGGCCTTGGTCAGGGCGTCACGCAGTTCGTCGCCCGGCTGCACGAAGGAGGCGCCGGGCAGGTGCAGGCCCATGATCTCCACCATCATCTGGTTGGAGTTGGCGGTGCCGTAGAAGGTGCAGGTGCCGGCGCTGTGGTAGGACCGGGACTCGGCCTCCAGCAACTCGTCGCGGCCCACCTTGCCCTGGGCGTAGAGCTGGCGCACCCGGGCCTTTTCCTTGTTGGGCAGGCCGGACGGCATGGGGCCGGCGGGCACGAACACGGTGGGCAGGTGGCCGAAGGTCAGCGAGGCCATCAGCAGGCCGGGCACGATCTTGTCGCAGATCCCCAGCATCAGGGCGCCGTCGAACATGTTGTGGCTCAGGCCCACGGCGGTGGCCATGGCGATGGTGTCGCGGCTCATCAGGCTGAGATCCATGCCCGGCTGGCCCTGGGTGACGCCGTCGCACATGGCCGGCACACCGCCGGCGAACTGGCCCACGGAGCCCACCTCGTGCAGCGCGTCCTTGATCAGCGCCGGGTAGGTTTCGTAGGGCTGGTGGGCCGACAGCATGTCGTTGTAGGCGGAGACGATGGCCACGTTGGCCTTGTTGAAGGCCTTGAGGTCGTCCTTGTCGGCCTTGCCACAGGCGGCGAAGCCGTGGGCCAGGTTGCCGCAGGACAGGGCCGCGCGGTGCACGCCCTTGGCCTGCTGGGCGCGGATCCCCGCCAGGTAGGCCTGCCTGGTCTCTTTGCTGCGCTCGATGACGCGCTCGGTGACCTTCTTCAGGATCGGATGCATAACAACTCCTTAGCGCTGGCTGAGGTAGATATCCACGGGTGTGCCCTTCTGGGCCAGCACGGCGCGGATGGGCATGGCCGTCACGTCGTCGCTCGACGCGGCCTCGGCCAGCACCTGGGCCTTTTCCGGCCCTTGCAGATGCAGGTAGATCTGCCGGCTGTTGAGGATGGCCGGCAGGGTCAGGGAAATGCGCTGGTGCGGCGCCGTGGTCGGCTGCACCGCCAGCAGCCGGGCCGGGTTGGCCGGATCCAGGCCTTCGGCCAGCTCGGCGCTGCAGGGGAACAGCGAGGCGGTGTGGCCGTCGTTGCCCATGCCCAGCACCACCACGTCGAAGGGGCTCGGCAGGTTCGACAGCCAGTCGCTGGCCATGGCCACGCCCTCTTCCGCCCGGGCGTGGGGGGTCTTGAGGCCGCGGAAGTGGGCGGCGGCGGCGGCGTCCTTCAGGAGGTGCGCCTTGACCAGCTTCTCGTTGCTGGCGTCGTCGCTCACGTCCACCCAGCGCTCGTCGGCCAGGGTGATGTAGACGTCGCCCCACTGGATGCGCGCCTTGCGCAGCTTCTCGAAGAGACCAATGGGGGTGCGGCCCCCAGATACCACCAGGCTGGCCTTGCCGCGGCTGTCGATGGCGGCCTGCAGCTGTTCGGCGATGCGCGTGGCCAGGGCCTCGCTAAGGGCCTCTGGGGTCTCGAATGCCTTGCTAACCGGCAATTGAATGCTCATGTGCTTCTCCTATTCGTCCCAGGACCGGCCGTCCTTGGTGATCAGGGCAATGCTGGACACAGGTCCCCAGGTGCCGGCCTGGTAGCCCTTGGGCGCCTCGTTGCTGGTTTCCCAGGCGTCTATGATGCCGTCCACCCATTTCCAGGCTTCCTCGACCTCGTCGCGGCGTACGAACAGCGCCTGGTTGCCCAGCAGCGCCTCCAGCAGCAGCCGCTCGTAGGCATCGGCAATGCGGGCCTGCTTGAAGGTCTCGTCGAAGGACAGATCCAGCTTGGTGGGCTGCAGGCGCATGCTTTCGCCCAGGCCCGGCACCTTGTTGAGCATGCGGATCTCGATGCCCTCGTCCGGCTGCAGACGGATGATCAGCTTGTTGGGCTGCAGCTCCCGGTGGGCGCGCTGGAAGATGTTGTGGGGCTGGGGCTTGAAGTAGATCACCACCTCGGAATGCTTGATGGGCATGCGCTTGCCGGTACGCAGGTAGAAGGGCACGCCCGACCAGCGCCAGTTGTCGATATCCACCCTGAGCGCCACGAAGGTCTCGGTGTTGGAATCGGTGTTGGCGTCTTCCTCTTCCAGGTAGCCGGGCACCGGCTGGCCGCGCAGGAAGCCGCTGCCGTACTGGCCGCGCACCGTGGTGTCATGGACATTGGCCTGGTTGATGGGCCTGAGCGCCTTGAGCACCTTGAGCTTTTCGTCGCGGATGGCGTCGGCGTCCAGGCTCACCGGCGGCTCCATGGCGATCAGGGTGAGGATCTGCAGCAGGTGGTTCTGCACCATGTCGCGCATCTGGCCGGCCTTGTCGAAATAGCTCCAGCGCCCTTCTATGCCCACCTCCTCGGCCACGGTGATCTGCACATGGTCGATGCAGCTGTAGTCCCAGTTCTGGGCGAAGATGGAGTTGGCGAAGCGCAGCGCCAGCAGGTTGAGCACCGTTTCCTTACCCAGGTAATGGTCGATGCGGTAGATCTGGCTTTCCTGGAAATACTGGCTGACCTGGTCGTTGATGATCTTGCTGGAGGCCAGATCGTGGCCGATGGGCTTTTCCAGCACCACCCGGCACCGTTCGTCGATGAGGTCGGCGGTCTTCAGGCCCAGGCAGATGTCGCCGTACAAGGAAGGCGGGGTGGCGAAGTAGCAGACCATGACCCGCTTGTGGTTGTCGGTCAGTCCCTTCAGGCCCTGGTAGGCGGCCTTGTCGGTGAAATCCAGATCCAGATAGCCCAGGCGCTCGGCCAGGCGTTCGAAGACGGCTTCATCCAGGGGTTCTTTCAGGAAGGTGCTCAGCGCCTGGTGGACCAGGGCGCGGATGTCCTCGTCGTCTCGGGCCACACCTATGATGCGGGTCTGCTCGTGCAGCAGGGACGCTTTTTCCAGCTGGTAGAGGGACGGCAGCAGCTTGCGCCTGGCCAGATCCCCCTTGATGCCGAACAGAACCAGATCGCATGGCCCGTTGGCCGCCTCGGCTCTCATGTGGCTTACCTCTCAATCCGACAGATAGCGACGTTGTAATTTTACAACATTATAACCCCACCCCGGCGGGGCCTGTCCACGGCAAATTTACCCGCCATGGCTAATTTTGACACTTTCCAACGACATTTTTTTTCATAATAATGAAGCATATGGGCTTGGAGCCGCGCTTTGGCATTCAAATGTAACTTTGCCACAAGCAAAACGGACCAAGCGACACAAGCGGACCCATCTATGAATACTCTCGAAAAGATAGCCAAAAGCCTGGGCGTGCTCAGCAAATCCGAGCGCAAGGTAGCCGAGGTGATACTGGCCAATCCCCAACAGGCCATCCATTCCTCCATCGCCACCCTGGCCAAGGCGGCCGACGTTTCCGAGCCCACCGTCAACCGATTCTGCCGGCGCCTGGACACCAAGGGCTTCCCGGACTTCAAGCTGCACCTGGCCCAGAGCCTGGCCAACGGTACCCCCTACGTGAACCGCCACGTGGAGGAGTCCGACGGTCCCGACGCCTACACCGCCAAGATCTTCGAATCCACCATGGCCTGCCTGGACATGGCCCGCCAGAGCCTGGATCCGACCGTCATCAACCGCGCCGTGGATCTGCTGACCCAGGCCAAGAAAATCTCCTTCTTCGGCCTCGGCGCCTCGGCCGCCGTGGCCCACGACGCCCTCAACAAGTTCTTCCGCTTCAACGTGCCGGTGATCTACTCCGACGACGTGCTGATGCAGCGCATGAGCTGCATGAACAGCAGCGAGGGCGACGTCATCGTGCTGATCTCCCACACCGGCCGCACCAAGAGCCTGGTGGAAATGGCCCGCATGGCCAAGGAGAACGACGCCACCGTCATCGCCATCACCTCCAAGGGCTCGCCCTTGTCCAAGGAAGCCTCCCTGGTGCTGTCAATGGAAGTACCGGAAGACACCGACGTCTACATGCCCATGGCCTCCCGCATCGCCCAGCTGACGCTGATCGACGTGCTGGCCACCGGCTTTGTGCTGCGCCGCGGCAGCCGTTTCCGGGAAAACCTCAAGCGGGTCAAGGACGCCCTCAAGGAGTCCCGTTTCGACAAGCAGGACGAGTCCTGAGGCATTCTGTAAGAAAGTTACAACAAATTTGTGCTGTGCTATAGTGCAGGCACATCGAGGAAAGGCACTGACGTCATGTTGAGAAGAACCAAGATTGTGACCACCCTGGGTCCCGCCACCGACAGGGGCGATACCCTGGAGCAGGTCATTGCCGCCGGCGCCAATGTGGTGCGCATGAACTTTTCCCACGGCAGCAAGGAAGATCACCAGCAGCGGGCCAGCAAGGTCCGCGACATCGCCGCCCGCCTGGGCGTGCACGTGGGCATACTGGGCGACCTGCAGGGCCCCAAGATCCGCATCTCCACCTTCAAGGAAGGCCCCATCGTCCTGGCCGTGGGCGACAGCTTCACCCTGGACGCCGAGCTGGCCAAGGGCGAAGGCCACCAGGGCGCCGTGGGCCTGGACTACAAGGCCCTGCCCCAGGACGTGGGCCAGGGCGACATCCTGCTGCTGGATGACGGCCGGGTACAGCTGGAAGTGACCGGCATCGACGGCGCCAAGGTCCACACCAGGGTCGTCATCGGTGGTCCCCTGTCCAACAACAAGGGCATCAACCGCCAGGGCGGCGGCCTGACCGCCCCGGCCCTGACCGACAAGGACAAGGCCGACATCCTCACCGCCGCCGAAATCGGCGTCGACTACCTGGCCGTGTCCTTCCCCCGCAACGGCGACGACATGCGCCTGGCCCGCCAGCTGGCCGAGCAGGCCGGCGCCAAGGCCCGCCTGGTGGCCAAAATTGAACGTGCCGAGGCGGTGGAAGATCTCGAGGTACTGGAAGACATCATCCTGGCCTCAGACGCCGTCATGGTGGCCCGGGGCGACCTGGGTGTGGAAATCGGCGACGCCGAGCTGGTCGGCCACCAGAAGCGCATCATCCAGATGGCCCGTGAGCACAACCGCATGGTGATCACCGCCACCCAGATGATGGAGACCATGATCGAAAACCCCATGCCCACCCGGGCCGAGGTCATGGACGTGGCCAACGCCGTGCTGGACGGCACCGATGCGGTGATGCTGTCCGCCGAGACCGCCGCCGGCAAGTACCCGGTCGAGACCGTCCAGGCCATGGCCCGCGTCTGCGTCGGCGCCGAGAAGAACCCGGCCGCCATCATCGACACCCACCGCATGAGCCACACCTTCACCTCGGTGGAGGAAACCATCGCCCTGTCGACCATGTACGCAGCCAACCACCTGCACGGCGTCAAGGCCATAGTGGCGTTGACCGAGTCCGGCGCCACCCCGACCCTGATGTCCCGCATCAGCTCGGCGCTGCCCATCTTCGCCCTGTCCCGCCACGGCCACAGCCTCAACGCCATGGCCCTGGCCCGCGGCGTCACGCCGGTGGCCTTCGACTCCACCCACTACCGGGCCGAGGCCCTGACCCGCGAGGCCATGACCCTGCTCAAGGCCAAGGGCCTGGTGGACAGCGGCGATCTGGTGCTGATGACCCTGGGCGACGCCATGGAAACCGTGGGCGGCACCAACACCTGCAAGGTGCTCAAGGTCAGCTAAGCACCTGGCCAACAAAGCAAAAAGCCACCCTTGAGGTGGCTTTTTTGTGTACGCGCCGTGGCGGCCGGAGCAGCTGGATGGAAGGCTAAGTCTCCAGATCCGGCTCGCCGCAGTGGGCCAATATGGCCGCCCTGGCCTGGTTTTTCAGCCGGGTGGCCGCCTGCCAGTGCGCTTCGCCCGGCTCGGCGGCCATGGGCTCGCCCAGGACGACCTCGATTTGGCCCCGGCGCGGCAGCCAGTCCTGCTCTCTGAGCATGAAGCGGGCCCCTTTTATGCTGACAGGTACTATTGGCCGCCCCGAGCGTGCCGCCTCCAGGAAGGCGCCCATATGGAAGCGGCCCAGGCCGGGAATGCGGCTGAAGGTCCCTTCCGGGAAGAACAGCAAGGAGCCCGGCGTTTGGCCCAGCTTCTTCGCATCGGACACGCTCTTTTCCACATCGAAGCGCTCGACGAATTCGACCCCGAAGCGCTTCAGCACCATGGCCAACAGCCTGTTGCCGGCCAGCTCGCCCTTGGCCACGAAGCGAAAGGGCAGGCCAAGGGCGGCCAGCAGCACATAGGGGTCAAGGTAGCTGCTGTGGTTGGCCACGAAGATGTAGTCCTGCCCCGGCTCCAGCTTCTCCAGGCCGCTGACCCTGAGCGGCGTCGCGCTGGCCCAGGCCAGCAGCCTGCTGGCAAGGTGCGCCAGCCTTTGCCGCAGCCTGAGCGTCGGCAGCAGCAACAGCAGCGGACAAGCCAGCACCGCCAGGGCCAGGTACAAGAACCAGGCGTAACCGCCATAGGCCAGGGTCTTCAGCCGGCGCCACTGTTTCCTTGCCTGCTCCCCCAGGCCGCCAAGGATGATCCTGCCCAGTTGCCACCACACCGGTGGCGGCTGCTGGCCTATCTTGCCCTCCAGATAAAGCGCCCGGCAGGCGCTGCGCCTGAGCTTGCCGCTGGAGGTCTTCAATACGGTATTGGGCGGCGCCAGCAGGATCTCGTCCGGCGGCAGGTCGACGATGTCGGCGCAGGCGGCCATGATGTCCCGGTGCAGCGCCTGCCGCCGCTCGGGATCGGACTCGCGGGTTTCAACCAACACCACCAGGCGCTCCTTGGCGCCAGCGGCGTCGGCATGGCCGAAGGCGACCACCCGCCCCCGGCGTACGCCGGATAGCGCCCCTACCGCCTCCTCTATCTCATGGGGATAGATGTTGCGGCCGGCGCGAATGATGATGTCCTTGCTGCGCCCGGTCAGAAAAAGCTGCCCCTCATCCAGGTAGGCGAGATCGCCGGTATCGAGCCACTGGCCGTGAAAGAGCGCCCTGGTCTTGTCCGGCGCGTCCAGGTAGCCCCGGGTGGCGGAGGGGCCCTTGAACTGCAGGTGGCCCTGCTGCCGGTCGGGAAGCTCCCTGTCCTGATCATCGACCACCCGCATTTCATGCCCGGCCAATACCCGGCCACAGCAGACGAACTCCAGTGCATGGGGATCCTGGGGGTCGGCCGGTACCGCCTGGCCCCTGGTAGTGAAGGGCTCACGCTGGATCTTCTGGATGACCGGGGCCTGTCCCGGCTTGGGAAAGGCCAGGCCCACCGACGCCTCGGCCAGGCCATAAACCGGCCAATAGGCCTGGGGCTTGAAGCCATATCTGGCAAAGCGCTCACAGAAACCGCGCACGGTATCGGGAATGACGGGCTCGGCGCCATTGCAGGCCAGCCGCCATGAGGAGAGATCCAGCCCCGCCAGCTCCGCCTCCGCCAGCTTGTGTATGCAGAGGTCGTAGGCGAAGTTGGGGGCGGCGGAAAGAGTGGCGCGGTGCCTGTGTATGGCCCAGAGCCAGCGCTGCGGCCGGGCCAGGAATTCCAGCGGCGACATCACCACCAGGTAGCCGGAAAAGTAGAACATCGACAGCCAGGCGCCGATCAGCCCCATGTCATGGTAGAGGGGCAGCCAGCTGACGAACACTTCCCTGGAGCTGACCCGGGAGGCCTCGCCCATGGCCCTGATATTGGCCAGCAGGTTGCGGTGGCTGAGCAGCACCCCCTTGGGCTCCGAAGTGGAGCCCGAGGTGTACTGGATAAAGGCGATATCCTCTTCGTTCGGTGCCAGCTTCACCGGCCTGGCCGGGTAGCGGTCGAAATCCTCGGCGCAAAGCACCTGCCGCAAGCTGGGCACCAGGGACTTCAGCAGCAGCGAATAGCGCTGAATTTCCCTGGTGGTGATCATGATCTCGGCCCGGCAGTTTTTCAGGATGATCTGGTGGCGCCGGATATAGCTTTCGATCTGGCTCAGCCGCATGGGCGGGTAAATGGGCACGGGCACGGCGCCGGCGATAAGCACGCCCATGAAGCTGAAAAAGTAACGGCTGTCGGTGGGCAGCATCAGGGTGACCCTGGCGCCCTGGCCGAGCTGGCCGTCGAGCAGGCACCAGGCGACCTTATTGGCCATGGACGCCAGGCGATCATAGGTGATGACGTCACCATGGCCGCTGTCCTGATAAATTTCTATCAAGGGGCGCTGGGGGTGGCGCGCCAGATGCCAGTGCAGCACATCAACCAGGGTTTTTGCCTGTGCCGGCGTATCCGCCACTTCCCCCACAGACAGCGAGGTCAGGAATTCGCGCTCAAAGGCTGGCTTGTCGCCCCGGCTTGCCAGAACGGCGCACAGCAGATCGCCGACCGTGGCCACCTTCGCAAAGGCGGCCTCGTCCAGGGAAACGCCGAAGCTCTGTTCAACCCTATGGATAAGCTCGACGCGCCCTAGGCTGTCAAAGGCCAGATCGCTGTCGAGACGGGAATGCAGATCAAGGTTCTCCGGGACCCGCGTGTTGGGGTGGAGCTCGCCGGCCAGCTTGCCGACCAGCTCCAGCAACTGCCGGGCCAGATCTTCTTCCCTTTCCGCCGCCTGTTTCTCGGACAAAGTGTTGACCCACCTGGATGCCGTGATCCTTGAATAAACATAGCAGCAGGGCCTTGTGGAACAACAGGATGGGGCCGACCGCAAAGCCTCGGAAAAGCGGGGTTCCAAGGGTTCAGGGGAACAAGAGCAGACTGCGGCTAATCGGCGCCCAAGAGCTGGTGCCAGCGGCCATCAATACACAAATAGAGGCTTGATGCCTTCTCCAGGAAGATGTCCGCTATGGCGTCCAGCGTTTCGGCCGATGGCTTCGGCTCCCCATGTCCTGCTGGCCAGGGGCGCCAAAGCTCCCGGCAATGGCGTGAAGAGACAGTATGAACAGTGCAATAGGCCCATATTTCATGCTGAGGCCCTCCCTATGCTGCGCTTCGGCAATGCCATAAAGGTAAGCCGCTCAGCGTCCTTGCCCTTGGCTTGGTTCGCTGTGCCTGGTCCGGGCAAAGCCCCCTTGCTCGGTCAGCCACCGTCAACAAGGCCGGCGTCGTCCTTGCCAAACACCATCATGCTTGAATGGCTGTGGCATCCAGAAAACAAAGTGGATCTGACCCTGAGGGATCCCCACAAAATTAATTCCATGCCTGCTCGTAGCTTGTTGCATGTAGCAGCTCGCGGTAGCGAACGAGGGCTTTTTGCCACTGCCTTTTCGTGAATTTGAGGCCCTTGCTGACGGCTCGAAGTCCCAGGGTATGGAAAGACAACGCGCGTTTTTTCTTCACCGTGTTGGCCTGGAAGCGGCCGTGCTGATTGCCTACCGTCATGGTGAGTCCGAGCAGCACCAACACCAGCGAGGCCAGGGTCGAGAGCAACAGCAGGATGCTGATGCGAGCAGGCTTGGTGCTTCTGCTGTTCTCGAAGCCCAATCCGAGTTGGGCAGACTTCATGTCCCGGAAGCCTTCTTCAATTTGCATGCGCTGCCTATAGATGGCGACGACCTGCTTGCTATGGTGACGGGCTTTCGGCAGGTTGGACGCCAGCAGCCAAGGCTCCTTGGCGCCTTGGGCATGCTTGATTGACTGTCCGGCCCGCTGTTTACTGCCATCCGGGTTGAGTGATTGCCGGCCTTTGCCTTTTTGCCTGTACAGGGTCAGGGTGCAGGCGAACGGCTTGTAGCGGGCCAGCAGACCATCGCATCGCTTGGGACGTTGTGAAGCCTGGCCATAGAGGTGGCTGATGCACTGCCAGGTGTCGCCTTGGTCAAGTGAGTAGAAATTGGGTTTGCGAACGCGCCCGACAAAATGCCATCCAAGCGCCTCGACCTGCCTGAACCAGGGAGACTTGAAGCCGGCATCGGTGACGATAATGGGCTGGCAACCCGGTGGCAGCATGGCCGACAGGATGGACAGAAAACGCGCATGCACGGCGGGTTTCTCTTTGGTGCTAAGCGGATGCACTTCCTGGTAGAGGGTGATGGGGCGACCATCCAGCGTCATGGCCGCCCGCAGCAGGAAGTGGCCTTTGACCCTATCCAGATCCGACCAATCGACGGCGATCACGGGGCGCTTGGTACAGCAGAAAAGCCGGCAGATGGCGGCATAGACAACCAGCTGTTCTCGCTGCAAGTGGGAATTTGAAAGCAGCCGATCGGCGCGCTTGATGTTGTGTTTTTCGAAGGCTTTTGACTCGATGCCGCGACCGATGCTGGTCACCGTGGCAGCGCTGCCACCGGCCAGGCTCAACACACAGTCCATCACGGCCTTTCGGCGAGTTTTGTGCATTTTGGGTGTGACAAGCGTCACGATGTTGGTCAAGATAGTGCGTACATTCATGGCGTTTTTTGGTTAGTGATTTTTGGCGATTGATCTGATCACCAAACGCCATGAATGTTCCCGCCATTATTGATAACCAGCTGAAATTAAAAGACTATTTGTGGGGATGCCTCAGGATCTGACCCCATTTATCCAGAAAATAAAGTGGATCTGACCCTGAGGGATCCCCACAAAATTAATTCCATGCCTGCTCGTAGCTTGTTGCATGTAGCAGCTCGCGGTAGCGAACGAGGGCTTTTTGCCACTGCCTTTTCGTGAATTTGAGGCCCTTGCTGACGGCTCGAAGTCCCAGGGTATGGAAAGACAACGCGCGTTTTTTCTTCACCGTGTTGGCCTGGAAGCGGCCGTGCTGATTGCCTACCGTCATGGTGAGTCCGAGCAGCACCAACACCAGCGAGGCCAGGGTCGAGAGCAACAGCAGGATGCTGATGCGAGCAGGCTTGGTGCTTCTGCTGTTCTCGAAGCCCAATCCGAGTTGGGCAGACTTCATGTCCCGGAAGCCTTCTTCAATTTGCATGCGCTGCCTATAGATGGCGACGACCTGCTTGCTATGGTGACGGGCTTTCGGCAGGTTGGACGCCAGCAGCCAAGGCTCCTTGGCGCCTTGGGCATGCTTGATTGACTGTCCGGCCCGCTGTTTACTGCCATCCGGGTTGAGTGATTGCCGGCCTTTGCCTTTTTGCCTGTACAGGGTCAGGGTGCAGGCGAACGGCTTGTAGCGGGCCAGCAGACCATCGCATCGCTTGGGACGTTGTGAAGCCTGGCCATAGAGGTGGCTGATGCACTGCCAGGTGTCGCCTTGGTCAAGTGAGTAGAAATTGGGTTTGCGAACGCGCCCGACAAAATGCCATCCAAGCGCCTCGACCTGCCTGAACCAGGGAGACTTGAAGCCGGCATCGGTGACGATAATGGGCTGGCAACCCGGTGGCAGCATGGCCGACAGGATGGACAGAAAACGCGCATGCACGGCGGGTTTCTCTTTGGTGCTAAGCGGATGCACTTCCTGGTAGAGGGTGATGGGGCGACCATCCAGCGTCATGGCCGCCCGCAGCAGGAAGTGGCCTTTGACCCTATCCAGATCCGACCAATCGACGGCGATCACGGGGCGCTTGGTACAGCAGAAAAGCCGGCAGATGGCGGCATAGACAACCAGCTGTTCTCGCTGCAAGTGGGAATTTGAAAGCAGCCGATCGGCGCGCTTGATGTTGTGTTTTTCGAAGGCTTTTGACTCGATGCCGCGACCGATGCTGGTCACCGTGGCAGCGCTGCCACCGGCCAGGCTCAACACACAGTCCATCACGGCCTTTCGGCGAGTTTTGTGCATTTTGGGTGTGACAAGCGTCACGATGTTGGTCAAGATAGTGCGTACATTCATGGCGTTTTTTGGTTAGTGATTTTTGGCGATTGATCTGATCACCAAACGCCATGAATGTTCCCGCCATTATTGATAACCAGCTGAAATTAAAAGACTATTTGTGGGGATGCCTCAGGATCTGACCCCATTTATCCTGGACCCCATTTATCCCATTGATCGGTTATATGCCATTGTAGACCATTATAAATTTACCTTGCCCATCATTGCTTAGCCTAAGTATTTCTGTGTACTCAAACTTTGAATCACAAATGTACTTTTTACTTTTATCGTTTTCGGAAATTATTGAGCATGTACCTAACGCCCGCTTAATAAGAGGGTCAAAAGTAAAATCTACATTCAAGGAGCTTTCCTCGACATTATGATAAACATATATTTTAGTGGCGTCTTTGGGAAAGTAATCTGGAAACCAATTATATTCAGCCAGATAGCTTTCTTTTAAATCAACAAACGATTCTGCATTTGTATACCTTTTCTCCAAAAGTTGATTTATCAATGAAGGCAAAGAAACTATAAGAAGAATTACCATGGCAATTTTAATGAAATTTTTCACCTTACTTTCCTTGGCATATAACGCCGCGTTAAGCGGAGAGTAATTGTTGGCTAAAATGTGTAGCGAAGCGGAACCGAGCCAACGATTACGAATCCGCCTTTAACGCCTTGTATGGTTGATTCTGCTCGAAAACGGGTAAAGTGGAGGCCCACCCTCAACGGCCATTGAGGGCCTTTATGCAGCAGCTCGGTGATTGGCCGGCTCCTCTTACGAGAGACCGATAACAAGTGGGTAGCGCTGCATAACTCCAAAGCGATAACTCGAACAGTCATCGGGGCCTCGAGCCCGCATAGCAAGGCAGAGTCAGCTTATTACCATGAACGACAAAAACCAACTTCAGATCCATGTCGGCGTCGATGTCGGCAAGTCCAAGCTCGATATTGCGCTCCATCCCTTAAACCTTCATTTCAGCGTGCCTAACGACGAAGAGCATATCCCGAAGGTGATCCAGTTACTCAAGCAGCATCAAGTACAAAGCATCGTCACCGAAGCCACGGGCCGCTATGAGCATGCCTTTGTTTTCGCCTGCGACAAGGCCGAACTGCCGGTCATCGTTGTCAATCCCATCCAGATCCGCCGCTTCGCCCAGGCCATCGGTGTGCTCGCCAAGACGGACAAGATCGATGCCGCCGTCATTGCCCGCTTCGCCGCCACCACCAAGCCGGAGTACAAGTCCATACCAGACGAACAATCCAGGTTGATCAAGGACTTGCTTATCAGGCGCACCCAACTGCTGGAGATGGCCACCATGGAGAAGAACCGTCTGCCGATCCTGCCCAAGGCGCTCCATAGCTCGCTCTCATCTGTGCTGAAAACCTTGGAAAAGCAAATCGACTCGATCACCAAACAGCTTGATGTGCTGGTCGTCCAAGCCAAGCATTGGCGCACAAAGTCCGAGATCCTGACCAGTGTGCCCGGTGTCGGAAAAGTGCTGGCCTATACCTTGCTCAGCGAACTGCCAGAGCTTGGCAGACTCAACCGAAAGGAAATCGCCGCCTTGGTCGGGGTCGCGCCAATGAACCGGGAGAGTGGTTCCTATAACGGCAAGCGTCGCATCCGAGGTGGCCGGCACCGGGTCCGCACTGTGATGTTCATGGCCATGATGTCTGCCATTCAATGCAACCCGGTTTTCAGGCGTTACTACGCCCATCTGAAGGCAGCCGGGAAGCTCCCGAAGGTGGCTCTTATCGCCTGCATGCGCAAGCTGATCGTCATCCTCAACACCATGGTCAAGAACGGCGAGAAATGGTGCGAAAAAACGGCCTGATCTGTTGACTGAACACCACAGTCACTTGTTAGGCATTATTTCGCCCCAACGAACGAGCATAATTTTCTACCAATTGACAAATTCTTTCAGGCTTTACACCATGTAACTTTTGATGTTTTTCTAATGGAGAGTCAAAGCCATAATCACTTTCCATTTTCAAAACCAACTCGTTATCATTGAGCACTTTAATATGATCTTTAATTAAATACCCTTTAGGAAGTGAACTTGATGGACTATCACCAACGGTGGTTTCTAGAACACCGTTATTTATCTTCCATGTATTATCGTAGTAGTCTACTTCTGGAATTCCATCCCCATTCATTGAAATAGATACAACACATTTACGACCATTTGAAGTGAAGCCTAATTGACTATATTCATAGTTACCTATGCCATAATCTTTTAGATGCCATACTCCAACAATTTGCTCCTCAGGCTTTACTTCAAGTTTTGTGCTCACACACCCTGAAAGTAAAAAAGCTAACCCAGCTAAAAGTGAAAAAGTTTTCACAAATACTCCTTAATGCCTAACGCCGCCATAAACGGCACAAAATAGTTGGCTAAAATTAGCGACGTAGGAGCACAAGCCAACTATTTTGTGCCCTAGGTTTAATGGCTTTGTTATAAGCCGTTATTCATTTAACCTGACTTGACCATCAGGGCTTACAATAACAAGCCTAAAATGCTCCAAACTTTCATACTCAAAGCCCAGCTCACATCCACTTAATTCATGTGCATCTTGCTTCAGGAATCTCAGTGGCCAACCCAAGCCTTCAATATAGGTTTTAGCTTTAACAAAAGAGTCCGTTTTGGAGGTTGTGCAATTAGACTCAGCAATTAACCCCCCAACTATTGGGAAACCGACCAATAAGAGCATTATTGCTGATGCTATTAAATGAACTCTTTTACTATTTTCATCTTTGTAATAGCGAAAAATACTATGAAATAATGAGAGGATAGCGCCTAACGCTAGGCCAAGGAAAATAAAAATAGCACTTACTCCACCAGGGCCTGCTCCTGCTATGGCTAAAAAGAAACCAGCCATAAAACCGAATATGATCCATTTAAAAGTAAGTTTTATCGATTTCCACATAAGTCTACTAAGGCTTATAACGCCCCAAGCAGGGGCAACTTTTAAGCTGGCTAAAATTAGGAGCGAAGCGACGGGAGCCAGCTTAAAATTGTCCCGTTGACTTGGCTTGTTATATTTTCATTACGCGGGACATTTTGCCTGCTGCATTTTGTTATCAATGTATTCTTGATACGAGTTATATCCGCCTAAATTCAACTTGGCGCCAGGATTCTTTGTTATGAAAACTTTGTTCATTTCTAAACTTTTCAAGAACATCTCACAACCTTTAGCAACATTGTTATCTGTAAGGTATGTAAATCCCATATGTAAATAGGTGTTTGTTAAATTATCAAACTCCTTTTTTTCTTGGTATATGGAAATAGATTTCTCTAAATACTCTATAGAAGCATTATATCGATCATTGAAAGCTATTTTCCCACTATTGAAACCAGTCTCTTTGTAATGTTCTGCATACCTATCGACAGCGTAAGATCTCAGAAAAATAGCATAAGTGACGTACGCTTTTGCGAGTCCTGATTGATTACCTTCTTCTTTAAATATTTCAATTGATTCCAAAATGAGCTTTTGTGCAGGCAACGCTCTTTGTTTGGTGTCAAAGAGCCAATAAGCATCGGACAACTTTTGATTTGGATCGCTGGTGTATGGAACTAATGCAGCTGCACAACCAGTTAAGAAAATTATCGTTATGGAAAATAAAATATGACGCAAAACTAGATCTCCCTGAAAATATAACGCTGTATTGTGCTCACACTCGATATCTATTGGTAAGACCATTTGATGGTCGCACTCAGTACTTTAGTTTCAAGCTGCTTTCCGATCGGACCACGCTACGCCTGGGGCAAAACGCGCCTGTGCGTAATCATCCTTGCAAGGGCACGATATCCAAAACGCTGACCAGAGCTTAATAGCCTGTATAACAAAGGTTTTTACCTATGTGAACAAGATAAACAGGCCAGTCGCGGAGGGATATCATGCCATGATCTGGCCGCCACGCCGGTTCTGACTGTATGGATGCACAAGCAGAGGTTGTCACCACCGCCCCTCTTTCGCCGTTCTGAACAACAGTAACGCGAGCCGAAAGGAAACATGGCCAAAGAGAAAGGCGCCCTTGGGCGCCTTTCTCAGTAACTGTTGATCTTGTAGGTCACGTCCTGCTCGATCAGGCCCCTGCGGACATGGTCGGCGCGGTATTTGGCGCGGATGCGCAGCTCGTGCTCGCCGGCCTCCAGTGGCCTCAGCATCACCCAGTAGCCCTGGGTGGCGGCCGGATACAGCTTGGGCGGCAGGCGCTCGCGGGGAATACCGCCCAGCACGTCGAAGCACTTGCGGGACTTCTGCCGGAAGGCGGCCAGGTTGGTTACCTCCTGGCCATCCAGGACCAGGGAGATCTCCTCGATATGGGGCCAGTGCAGGGCCGAGGCCGCTTTCATCTCGGCGCAGGGCTTCTCGTTCTCCATCCTGGGTTCGGCAAGCTGGGTCAGGATGGGCACGAACAGGTACTTGTCCTTGGGGATCTCGCAGAAGCGCTCCACGGGCTCCTTGGAGTTGCTGTTGGCCAGGAACCACACCAGGCCGCGCTGATTGAGATCGCAGCGCTCCCCTGTCCTGTCGGACAGCGGGCTGGCAACGCTCGGCACCGACTTGATCCATTGCCACCAGGCATGGGCGTATTCGGTCTGGCTCATCTTGTCCACGCGCATCAGCGGTGGTACCACCCAATCCTCTATGGCGCTGGCGCTTGGGGCCAGTACCGAAAACAGCAAGCCGACGGCCAATCCCTTCAGCCGCGTCCTGGAATCCCTCATTGGTAGCTCCCTGGTTATTATTCTTGTGGTCTTAACGCCACTTGGTCCTCGAGCCTACAGAACTCGTTGAACAATAACTTAACAAAAGAAATAAAAATGTAAAGGCACTGCTCCGACCTATCTGCCCCGGCGCAACCTGTGACCCAGGGTATTCATGGCCGAACCCAGCACCACCAGCACGGCGCCAAGGTAGGCGAGCCAGTTGAATTCGCGCACCTCGAAGCCCAGCTCGAACAGGGCGTCCATGATGGCCACGAAGGCAAAGGTCAGCAGCGGCGTCACCGCCAGCAGCGCCGACACCTTGGAGGCCTCCCAGTGGTTGAGGGCCTCGGCAAAGGCGCCGTAGGCCACCAGGGTATTGGCGCCGCAGAAAATAAGCCAGCCCAGCTGCCAGCCATCCAGCACCAGCACCTGGGCCGGTTCGCTAAGCGGCAGGAAGGCCAGGGCCCCGGCCAGGTAGATCACCAGCATGATCTGCACCGAGCCGTAATGGCCCAGCAGCTTCTTCTGGGCCAGGGCGTAGCAGGCCCAGGTCACAGCGGCCAGCACCATCAGCAGCAGGCCCCAGGTGATGTCGTCGAACTGGCTGAAGATGGCCAGCAGCCGCTCGTTGAAGAAGCCCGCCAGGCCCAGCAGCATCACCGTCATGCCGAGGCGCTGCACCGGCGTGAAGGGCTCTTTGAACAGCCAGACGCTGCCCAGCATCAGCAGCAGCGGCGCCAGCTGGATCACCACCTGGGCGGTGCGGGGATCCAGGTGGTTCAGGGCCAGCAGGTAGAAGCCGTAGTTGAGCAGCAGGCCGATCACGGCCACCAGCATCAGTACGGCGGCCTGGCCCCGGCATAGGCGCAGCGACGGCAGCTGCCCCTTCAGCCCCAGCCAGATCCACAGCACCAGGCCGGCGCTCAGGAAGCGGTAGAAGGTGATGGTGTAGGCGTCCATGGCCGCCAGCACCTCCTTGAGGGCGATGGGCAGCAGGCCCCACAGCAGGGCGGTCAGAAACGACAGGGACGCGCCCAACCCGGCGCGCCCCGACAGCATCGTCATGGTTTTTCCTTACAGCAGCAGCTGCTTGACCTTTTCCCGGTAGGAGCGCCCTACCCTGAGCTCGTCGCCGGAGTCCAGGCGGATCAGGTAATCGGCGCTGGCCAGGTTGATGAGCTGGGTGATCCTGTCGCGGTTGACGATGGCGCTGCGGTGAACCCGGACGAACTGGCGGGGGTCGAGCATGGCCTCCAGCTCCTTCATGGTCTTGCGCATGATGTGGGTGACGCCCTGGGCATGGATGCACATGTAGTCGCCGGCGGCGTCTATCCAGTCGATGTCGGCCACCGCCACCAGGCTCACCTCGGAGCCGTCGCGTATGGACAGCTGCTGGGCGAAATCACCGGTCACCGACTCACCCCGCTCCAACCGCTCCTTGACCAACGACGGCGAGACACCGGCCAGCTCGGCCAGGGCCTTGAGCAGGCGGGCCTCGCGCCTGGCCTGATCCAGGCGCTGGTACTGGCTGCGAATGCGCGCCATGCACTGCTGCAGGCGCTCCTCGTCCACCGGCTTGAGCAGGTAGTCCAGGGCGTGCAGCTCGAAGGCCTTGACGGCGAAGTCGTCAAAAGCGGTCACGAACACCACCAGCGGCAGCGGGTGGTCCTTTTCAACCAGGCTTTCCATCAGCTCTATGCCGCTGGTGCCGGGCATCTGGATATCCAGGAACAGCAGATCCGGCTTCAGGGCGGCCAGGCATTGCAGGGCCTCGCGGGCACTGCCGGCCTCGCCCACCACCTCCAGATCGGAAAATTGCTCCAGGCGCAGCCGCAAACCTTTGCGGGCCAGGGGTTCGTCGTCGACGATCAGGGTTCTAATGGTCATTCGTCTCTCTGGTATGGAATGCGGATATTAACGGTCAGGCCCTGGGGCTGGCGAGGTGTCAGGGTGAAGGCGTGGTCCTCGCCATAGAGGGTGGAGAGCCGCTCCCGGGTGTTGACCAGGCCAACGCCGGTGCTGCCGCTCTTACCCTGCCCCAAACCGGGCCCGTCATCAGAGATTTCCAACAACAAATCTGTACCAAAGCGCCGGGCAGAAATCCAGATGCCGCCGCCCCGTTCATTGCAGGCCGCGCCGTACTTGATGGCATTTTCAATGAGCGGCTGCAGGATCAGCGACGGCACCAGGGCGTCCTTGACGTCATCCTCTATCTGCCAGTGCACCTTGAGCCTGTCCACGAAGCGCACCTCCTCTATGGCCAGGTACTTCTCCATGGCCCTCACCTCCTGGCACAAGGGCACCTTGCGGATGGGATCAGTCTCCAGGGAATAGCGCAGGAACTCGGCCAGGCCCGTCACCATGCGGTTGGCGGTGTCGGTTTCCTTGACCATCACCAGGGTGGAGATGGCGTTGAGGGTGTTGAACAGGAAATGGGGATTGAGCTGGTAGCGCAGCGCCTTGAGCTGGGCCTGCTGGGCGGCATTGGTGGCCTTGAGGGCCTTTTCGTTGAGCAGCTGCAGCATGCGGTAGTACTTGATGCCGAAATAAAGGCCGCTCCAGGCGGCCAGGGTCGGCACCGCCGCCACCACGTAGCCGTAATAGCCGCTCCAGTTGTCCGGGGCCTTCTCCGGATAGAGCACCTGGAAGTAGAAGGCGTTGCGCAGCATCTGCCAGAGGATGCCGTCGGCCAGTATGGCCAGGGCCGCCAGCAGGAAGATGGTGACCGGCTTGAAGTTCCAGATCCGCTGGTACACGTAGCGCAGCGGCACCGAGCAGACGAAGCCGGTCAGGGTCATGAACAGGATATGGACCCAGTAGTTGCTGGTGGCGCCGGCCAGCTGGGAGCTGAGCCAGAACAGGCCGCCGTAGCCGGCCCAGCCCAGGGTGTGCAGTATCCAGAAGAAGCGGTTGTGGCCCTGGCCAAAGAGGGCCTGGCCGATGCGGCGGTTACGGCTTGCGGCCTGGGTAACATTCATTTACGACGGAATTCCTTGAGCACCCAGGCCGGGCCTATGAGCAGAAAGCCCAGATCCTGGAAGAAGGAGGGCCGCTTGCCCTCGATGTGGTGGCCGACGAACTGGGCTATCCAGGCCAGCACGAAGAGGCCGGCGGCCAGGGCCCAGAGCGGCAGGTACAGGGCCAGTAGTTTCCCCAGCAGCCAGCAGGCGCCGCTGAAGGCGGTCATGCCCAGGCCCAGGCCCGGCTCCAGCCGGAAGTAGAACGCCAGCACAGGCAGCAATGCCACCAGCGCCCAGTCCAAAGGCGCCAGCCAGGCCGGCACCGGCAGGCTCATGATCAGGGCGATGACGGTGAAGTAGATCACCGGCACGGCGATGAAGTGGATACGCTTGTTGACGGGGTTCTGGTGGCTCTCGCCGTAGAGGGAGAACCAGGTCGCCAGATCACGCATGTTTGCTCCCTGTGGGCCTTTTCCCTGAGGTTAAAGAGCCTGGCCCAGGGCGGCAAGGCGGCGCTGCCACTTTACGCGATAGTCGGCTGCCCGCTCAGGATGGACCGCCAGGCACCACAGCTCGCAGAGATGGGCATAGATGGCCTCCATGGCCATGAGCCGGCGCAGATCCAGCCGCTGGCCGGTCAAGGCCCGCCAGCGCTCGGCCAGCAGCGTCCTGTCCAGCTCGTGGGTCACCAGTACCCCGGCAAGATCGTAGTAGGGGTCGGCCAGGCTGGCGTATTCCCAGTCGATCAGCCACAGCCGCCGGCCCTGCCAAAGGCAGTTTTCCGGCACCAGATCCACATGGGTCGGCACCAGCGGCATCGGCGTTGCGGCGATAAGCCCATAGGCGGCGACCGGGCCGGGTTCCGCCCCCATCAGCCTGGCCCTGGCCGGCAAGTCCAGCACCGGCAACGCCAGCTCGGCCCCCTGCAATGCCCGGATATGGCCCAGCAGGGCATCCAGGCCCTGTGCCGTGGCCGGGCCCGTGGCGCCATCCACATGGGCCGACAGGCTCCAGTCCCCCTGCTGCCACAGCAGTGGCGGGCTGATCCCCTGCCCCGCCGCCCAGCGCCAGGCGCGCTGCTCGGCGCCGCGGTCGATGCCCAGGCTGTGATCCGGGTTGGCCAGGCGCAACACCGCCTTGTGGCCGGCGCTTTCCAGCAGCCACTGGCGGTTGGTCAGCCCTTCCAGCTCCCGGATGGCGTCTGACTGGCGCCAGGGCGCCGGCAGCTCAGCGGGCAACCGCAAGGCGCCGCCAGCTCAGGTAGCCCAGGGTCGCCATCACCACATAGGCCACGAACAGGGCCGCGGTCATGGCCAGCTCCTTCTGGGCGTACAGCCAGATGGAGACGGCGTCGATGACGATCCAGTACAGCCAGTTCTCCAGCACCTTCTGGGTCACCAGCCAGGTGGTCATCACCGCGAAGCAGGTGGTGGCCGCGTCCAGGTAGGGATAGGAGGCGCTGGTGTAGCTGGCCATGAAGTGGCCCCAGGCCAGGGACGCCACCACGCCCACGGCGATGAAGGCGCCGTGCCACCACAGCGGCCGGGTGGTGATGGGCAGGGTCCGGTTGGCCCGGCCCTGACGCCAGCTCCACCAGCCGTAGAAGGCCATGGCCATGTAGTAGAGGTTGAGCAGCGACTCCGACAGCAGCGCCACGTCGTAGAAGAGCACCACGTAGATCAGGGTCGAGCCCAGGGCCGCCGGCCAGCACCACTGGCTCTGGCGCATGGCCAGCACCAGGTAGGCAATGGCCAGCAGCACCGCCAGCAGCTCCCAGAAACCGGTGGCCAGCAGCTGGCGCTGGGCCTCAAGCAGGAACTCAGTCATCCCTGGGCCCCAGATCGCCGCCCAGGAACTTGCAGACGAAGGCCGCCTTGCCTTCCCTGTGGCTGATCTCCATCTCCCTGGCCAGCACCGCCATCACCTCCTGGTAGGGGCCGAACACCTGGGTGCTCATGGTGTTGGTGAGCACCCGCAGGCTCGGGTGCTGGTTGAGGCGGTCGATGAAATCCCGGATCGGCGGTATGTAGTCCGACTCCAGGGGGTACATGCTGATCTCGACGGACAGCTCCATCTGGTGCTCCTTAGAAACGGTAGGTGCCGCTGATGCCGACCTCGCGGCCATCGCCCAGCTGCCAGTAAGGCTCCACGGCATAGCTCTTGGCCGGATCGTTGCCGAAGCCGCCGAAGCCGCGCACGGCGTAGTCGCGGTCGAACAGGTTCTTGCCGTAGAGGCTGAGCTCCCAGTTACCCTGCTGCCAGTTCAGGGCCGCGTGCCAGAGGGCGTAGCTCCAGCTGCGCTCGTCGTGGGAGTCGGAGAAGTAGAAGCCGTCGCGGCCCTCGGACTCCAGGCGCAGGCTCAGGGCGTCGTTGAACTGCCAGGTGGCGGCCAGGTGGTACTGCCAGTTGGGGGCATGGGCCTGATCGCGGCCGTCCAGGCGCTCGCCGGCGGCGTTGGTGAAGTCCTTGTATTCGGTTTCCAGCCAGCCCAGCACGGCGGACAGGGTCAACTGCTCCGTGGCCCGCCAGTCCCCTTCCAGCTCCAGGCCGTAGTTGCGGCCGGAAGCGGCATTGCCCCAGTAGTCCACGAACTCGGTGGAGCCGTCGTCGCGGGTCTGGGTGTAGCCGCTCTTGACCTGCATGTCGTCACGCCACATGTGGAAGGCGGTCAGCTGCAGGCGCAGGTCGCCGCCGACCAGCCACTTCATGCCCGCTTCCAGGTTGACCAGGGTCTCGGTGTCGAAGGTGCGCAGTTCGCTGGGCAGGGAGCCCTCGATGTTGAAACCGCCGGGCTTGTAGCCACGGGACAGGCCCACGAAGTAGAGGCGGTCGCCGGCGTCGTAGCCCAGGTTGAGGTTGGCGCCCCAGAGATCTTCGGACGGCGAGAAGGTGACGCCGTTGGAATCGACGTACTCCGCCTCCCAGCGCTCCAGGCGCAGGCCGGTGGTCAGGCGCCAGTTGCCGATGGGGGTGTCCAGCTGGCCGTAGACGGCGCGGTAGTCGTTGTCGAAGACGCTGAAGAAGTCGGCGTCCAGCCAGGTGTACTGGCGCTGCAGTTTGTCGTCGGTCCAGCGGCCGTACAGGCCCAGCACCCAGTCGCTGTCGCCAAGGCGGCTATCCGGCTTGGACAGCAGGCGCAGATCCAGGTTGCGGCTTTCCTTGTCGCGCAGGTAGCGGTCGAAGCCGCTGTAGTCGCCCCAGGGGCAGTCGCGGCTCTGGCAGTAGCCGGGGTTTGACCAGTCCTCGTCGTAGAAATACTCCAGGTCGCTGTCGGCGCGGCTGGCGGTCAGCTCGACCTTGGCGAAGGGCAGGCCGTCGAAATGGGCGCGGATGCCGAGGCCGTCGGACTGCTGCTTGTCGCCACCGGGCTGGTCGGACAGGGTGGTGCGGCTGTTGTCGAAGCTGAAGGCGTCATAGCCGTTGTCCACGTCCAGGGTCAGGCCCAGCAGCTCCAGGCGCAGCTCGTCGCTGGCCTGCCAGGCCAGCTTCAGGCGGGCGGCACTTTCGTCCTTGGTCTGGGTCGGCTTGTCCAGGAAGGCGTTGTGGTTGAAGCCGTCGGACGCGAACTTGGAGGCGGACAGGCGGGCGGAAAGGGTCTCGCTGCCGCCAGCCACGGCGCCCCTCAGCTGCCAGGTATCTTCGTTGGCCACCAGGGCCCCCACATGGCCCTCGAAGCCGGGCACCGGCTCACGGGTCTGGATGTTGACCATGCCGGCCAGGGCGTTGGCGCCGAAGCGGGTGCCCTGGGGGCCGCGGAACACTTCCACCTGCTGGATGTCGTGGATGACCCCGGCCAGGCCCAGGCCGGAGAAGTCGAAACCGTCCACCAGCAGGCCCACGGAGGGGTTCAGGGGCTGGGCGAATTCGCTGCGCTCGCCGATGCCGCGGATCTGGATGAAGCGGCCGCGGCTGGCGCCGGCGGACAGGTTGACGTTGGGCACCAGCAGCAGGGCTTCTTCCAGGGCCCGGGTCTGGCGGGCCTCCAGTTCCTCGGCGGACAGCACGGTGACGCTTTCGCTCAAATCCTGCAGGGCCAGCTGGCGGAAATCGCCGGTGACCAGGATGCGCTCGATGCTCTGATCGTCGGCCTGGGCGGGCGCCACGGCACTCAGGACGGCCAGGGCCAGGGTGGAGAGAACAGGCTTATTCATTATGTATGGACCTCATCCAGCTGAGATCCGGTTATACGGCGGGCGTGTAGTGGCAGTACCATTCCTACGCCGGTATGACCCGGATCAGGTTCTAAGGGTTTGCCGCGAACGGGCATCTCAGGCCTAAAAGGCCACCCCCTGGTAAAAAGTGCGCGCATTGTAACGCCGTGGCGGGCCGGTGTCAGCCCGCCTTGGCACTCATCGGCTCAGCATGGGCCCCAGCGGCCGGCCACCGAGCAGGTGCAGGTGGATGTGGTAGACCTCCTGGCCGCCGTGGCGGTTGCAGTTCATCATCACCCGGTAGCCGTCCTCGGCGATGCCGGCGTCCTTGGCCAGCTTGGCGGCCACCGTCATCATCCGCCCCAGTACCAGTTCGTGCTCGGTTGTGGCGTCGTTGAGGGTGGCTATTTGCTCGTTGGGCACGATCAGCACATGGGTGGGGGCCTTGGGATGGATGTCGGCGAAGGCGGTGACCAGCTCGTCCTGGTAGAGGAGTTCGGTGGGGATCTCCTGGCGGATGATTTTCGAGAAGATGGTTTCCTCGGCCATGGCAATGCTCCTTATTGATTCTCTGAGCCATGGTAGACTCATGGCAAAGTCATTGAAAGATATAGCCCATGTCGATCCATTACCACATCAGGCCCGCTTCCCTGCAGCGCCACCTGTTCGAAGTCACCCTGACCATAGGCCGGCCGGATCCGGCCGGCCAGGGGTTGTGGCTGCCGAACTGGATCCCCGGCTCCTACCTCATTCGCGACTTCGCCAAGCACATCGTCACCATGAGGGCCCTGGACAGGGACGACAACGAGGTGGCCGTGACCAAGACCGCCAAGCATCGCTGGCAGCTGGCCCCCTGTGACGGCCCCGTGCGGGTGATCTACGAAGTCTACGCCTGGGATCTGTCGGTGCGCGGCGCCCACCTGGATCAGGGCCACGGCTTCTTCAACGGCACCTCCACCTTCCTGGCCGTGGCAGGCCAGGAGGCGGAGCCGGTACGGCTGACCGTCACCGCCAACGACGAGGCCCCCCACTGGCAGCTGGCCACCGCCCTGGAGCGGCTGACAGGCCCGGACTGGGGCTTCGGCGACTTCGCCGCCGACGACTACGACGCCCTCATCGATCACCCGGTGGAAATGGGTGATTTCGACCTCATCGAATTCGAGGCCTGCGGCATCCCCCACGCCCTGGTGCTGACCGGCCGCCACTACGGCGACCAGGCCAGGCTGGCCAAGGATCTCAGCAGGCTGTGCGCGGCGCAGATCCGCTTCTTCGGCGAGCCGGCCCCCTTCGACCGCTACCTGTTCCTGACCCAGGTGGTGGGCGACGGTTTCGGCGGCCTGGAGCACCGCAATTCCACGGCGCTGATGATCAGCCGCCACTGCCTGGAAGGGGACGGCAGCGACTACCAGGATTTCCTGGCCCTGTGCAGCCACGAGTACTTCCACAGCTGGAACGTCAAGCGCATCAAGCCGGCCGCCTTCATTCCCTACTCCCTGGATGCGGAAAGCCATACCGAACAGCTGTGGGCCTACGAGGGGATCACCTCCTACTATGACGATCTCTTCCTGCACAAGGCGGGGCTTGTCAGCGCCGAGCAGTACCTGGATCGCCTGGCCGCCACCCTGACCCGGGTCCAGCGCGGCGCCGGCCGCTTCAAGCAGACGGTGACCCAGTCCAGCTTCGACGCCTGGACCCGTTTCTACCAGCAGGACGAGAACGCCCCCAACGCCATCGTCAGCTACTACACCAAGGGCGCCCTGGTGGCCCTGGCCCTGGATCTGACCCTGAGGCTGCGCACCGAAAACGGCGCCAGCCTGGACCAGCTCATGGTCCGGCTCTGGGAGGAATTCGGGGTGGAGGGGATCGGCACCGAGGACGACAGCCACCGTACCCTGGCCGAGCAGCTGGCCGGCTCGGATCTGGACGAGTTCTTCGAGCTGGCCCTGTACAGCACCCAGGATCTGCCCCTGGCGCCGCTGCTGGCTGCCTTCGGCGTCAAGCTGGACTGGCTGCCCGGCGCCGGCGAAACCGACAAGGGCGGCGAGCCGGGCAAGCAGCGCCCCGAGCGGCTGACCCTGGGCATTCGGACCAGGGCGGAAAACGGCGGCCTCAAGGTGGTCAACGTCTTCCACGGTGGCGCCGCCGACCGGGCCGGCATTGCCGCCGGCGATCAGCTGGTCGCCCTTGACGGCCTGAAGATCCTGCCCGGCAAGCTGGAGCAGATGGTCCAGCGCATCGGCCAGCGCCCCGCCGAGCTGCACGCCTTTCGCCGCGACGAGCTGCTGACCTTCGAAGTAAGCCCCCTGCCCGCCCCCAGGGACACGGCGGTGCTGACCATCACCGAGCCGGAGCGGCTACAGGGCTGGCTCAGGCCCTGAACGAAAAAAGCGGCCCCAGGGCCGCTTTTTTGATGCCGGATTAACGCACTCAGGCCTTCTTCAGGTAGGCCGCCACCAGCACGATCTGCACGCCGTTGACCTTGCCTTCGACATGCTTGGGGTTGTTGGTCAGGTTGATGTTCTTGACCAGGGTGCCGCGCTTGGCGGTGAAGCCGCCGCCCTTGACCTCGAGATCCTTGATCAGGGTAACGGCATCGCCGGCCTGCAGGCGGGCACCGTTGCTGTCCAGGGTCGGCTCGGCGTCGTCGTCTTCATCGACCAGGCCGGCCTCGGCCCACTTCTGGGTTTCTTCGTCCAGGTACAGCATGTCCAGCAGATCCTGGGCCCAGGTCTCGGAGGACAGGCGCTTGAGCTGGCGCCAGGCCATGACCTGCACCGCCGGCACCTGGCTCCACATGCTGTCGTTGAGGCAGCGCCAGTGGTTCACGTCGACGGTCTCGGGGTTGTCTAGCTGACCCTGGCAGCTGGTGCACAGCAGCACGCAGTCGTCGGCACTGTTGCCGGCGGCCGGGGCCACAGTGTAGGGGCTGAGGTTGTCCTGGGCGCCGCACAGCTCGCACTGGCCGCCGGCCCTGTCCTTCAGTTGGTTTTCGATGCTCATGTCCATTCCTGGCCGGGAAAAAAGTGCGCGGACTATAGCACAAATGCCCGCACCCTTGCTGGGGTCATGAAAAAGGGCGGCCTTGGCCGCCCTTTGCTACCCATCCAGGCCTTAGCTCAGCTGGCTGAGTGCGTTGTCGGCCAGGCGGAAGCGGTGCTGCACCACATTGCCGAGGAAGCCGGCGGCATCCTGGTAATGGGACTGCTTCACCAGCGCGTCGGCGGCCGGGATGTTGTGGTAGGTCACCTCCAGGCCGTCGTTGCCGGCCACGGCCACGGCCACGCCGTGCTCGTGCATGCGGGCAAAGCGCAGCGTCGAGGCCACGTCGTCGCGCTGGCTGGCGGTGAAGGCCAGCAGGTCGAAGAAGGCCGGCAGCTGCGCCACCTCGGGGGAGGCACCGCCCAGCTGCGCCAGGATGCCGTTGAGGCCGGCGGTCAGGAAGGAGCCGAAGGTACCGGACGACACCGAGGAGGTGGTGAAGTCGACGCTGACATTGCCGGTGGCGCCGTGGGCGGCGTGCTCGGTCACATAGCTGGAGTGCACGTCACCGGCGATGGTGACCACGCCCAGCGGCGCGAACAGCTCGTTGATCAGCGACGCCTTGACCTGGGGGAAGCCGTCCCAGTGGTCGACGTTGATGTAGAAGCGCTGCTTGAGCAGCTCAGGCACCACCTCGGAGTCGAGGATGTTCTCCAGCAGCGCCAGGCCGGAATCGGGCCTGTCCGCGGACAGGTCGAACAACAGCGGCGCGAAGCTCACCGAGCTGCCCACCACCTTGTGGGTGGCGTCGGTGCCGGCCAGGCCGGCCTGCAGCCAGGCCAGCTGGTTGGCGTCGTAGGCGCTCTGCACCGAGCCGCCCTGGCCGCGGGCCACCAGCTCCATGAAGGCGGCGTAGATGTCGAAGGTGTCCTTGATCACCAGGTAGCGGGCGCCCAGGAAGTTGAACAGATCGGTCTTGCCCATGGAATAGAAGGCAATGCCGCGTTCGGCGGCGCTGTCGTCGATGGGGCTCAGGCCCAGCTCGGCGGGCAGCTGGGCGATGACGGCGTTGAGGTAGCCGGTGGCCAGCTTGCCCTGGATGGCGTTGCCGGCCAGCTCGGCGCCCTTGGCCAGGGCCTCTTCCTGGCTGAGGCCACCCTTGGCCATCAGCGCCTCGATGTAGAGGTTCTGGAAGACGCCGGTGAGCACCGCCTTGAGCTGGGCGAAGGCGGCATCGTCGATGTCGATGTAGGGGCTGAACAGGCTCTTGACCAGGGCCGTGGCCTGATCCAGGGGCAGGCCCTTGGCCTGGGCGATGAAGCCGGCGGTGGTGGCCTCGTCCATCACTACTGTGCCCGGGAAGGCGTCTTCCGGGATCAGGTGATCGGGCCTGAAGCTGCGGTAGTCGGTCATGAACAGGTGCAGGTGCTGGCCAAAGCGCAGATCCCGGTAGATACGGGTGTTGGGGAACAGCTGCTCGTCGGTCAGGGCCACCTGGCCGTCGGCCAGGCTGACGCCGGGATCGGCGGCCTGCTCCTGGTCGATGGGCATGTATTCGAAATAGGCGCGCTCGGAGTTGTGCTTGCGAGCCAGGTTCGCCTCGTTGCGGGTGCCGTCCAGGTAGGTGCCGTTCTGCTGCCAGGAGTCGTCGGAGAACTCGTGGTCGTCCCAGATGGCCACCAGCGGGAAGCGCTCGTGCACTTCCTGCAGCAGGGCGTCACTGCGGTATTCCTGGTAGAGCTGGCGGTAGTTGTCCAGGCTTTGGGCGGCCTGGAAGGCGGCCTCGCCCTGGCCGACGGTCAGGGCCCCTTCGCTGTCGCGAAAGGCGATGCTGCGCTCGCTGCCGGTGGCCTGGAAGGAGGCGTCGCCCGTGGTCTCGTAGATGTAGTCGCCCAGGTGGGCCACGAAGTCGATGTCGTCCTGGGCCAGGATGCTGTGGTAGGTGTTGTAGTAGCGGCCGATGTAGTCCTGGCAGCTGACGAAGGCGAACTTGACCGGCACGTCGGCGTCCTGGGCCGGCGCCGTCTTGGTGCGGCCGGTGTTGGAGGCGTGCAGCACGCCGTCCTTTTCATAGAGGAAGCGGTAGTAATAATGCTGACCGGGCATCAGGCCGGACACCCTGACCTTGAGGCAGTGGTCGAAATCGGCCTGCACGTCGAGCCGGGTTTCCACCAGCAGGGCATCGAAGCTGTCGCTGTCGGACAGCTGCAGGGTCAGGGTCTTGTCGCCACTGCCGTCTGCAAGGCGGGTCCAGAGGATCACCGAGTCGGGACGGGGGTCGCCGGACATCAGGGACTGGGGGAAGAACTGGGGACCCGGCTGGATGCTGGGCTGGGTTTCGGGGCTGCTGCTTTCGCTGCTGTTGTCGCAACCGGCCAGGGTGCTGGTCACGGCCACGGCCGAGGCGGTGACCGCCAGGGTGCGCAGAAAGTGTCGGCGACTCAAGGTCATGGTGCCTTCCTTTTATTTTATTTTTTGTCCATCTAATCAGAAGGCGGCCAAGTCTAGCCGCCTCCATTGACACTACTGTGACAGATTCACCATTGGTTGAAAAGTGGTTGTCAGACCTCCGCCCAGCGCCGTTTTTTACTTGGCCGCCTTGGCCTGTTTCGGCATCGGCGGCACCAGCAGCGCCGGATCCAGGCGCTCCTTGAACCAGTTGATGCGCCAGTCCAGGTGCGGGCCCGTGGCCCTGCCGGTGGCGCCGACCCGGGCGATGGGATCGCCGGTCTTGATCTCCTGGCCCACCTTCACCTCCAGGCCCGACAGGTGCAGGAAGGACGACGAGACCCCGTAGCCGTGGTCGATGATCAGGGTGCCGCCGGAATAGAACAGATCCGGCTCGGCCAGCACCACCTTGCCGGGGGCCGGGGCATAGACCAGGGTGCCGGTGGGCGCGGCCACGTCCACGCCGAAGTGGGGACGGCGCGGCTCGCCGTTGTAGTAGCGCTGGGAGCCATAGACGCCGGTCACAGGGCCGGTCAGGGGCCACTGGAAGGGGGCGGTGAAATCCAGGCGGTCGCTGTCCAGGGCCCTGGCCTTGGCCACCTTGGCGCCCTCGCGGCGGATCCGCGCCAGGGTTTCCTTGGGCGGGTTGACGGTCTTGGCCGGTACGCCGTTGACCTTCTGGATGGCGTACTTGCGGGCCCTGGGCTTGAGGGTTTCACTGCGCTGCTCGCCCTGGTGCTGGATCACCAGCTGGTGGCTCTTGTCGTCGTCACGGCCGAAGCCGAACACAAAATGGCCCTGGGGGCTGACCTTGAGGGCCTGGCCGTCCAGGGTGACGGTGGCGCCGGGGGCGGTCTGGCCCCGCACCAGGCTGCCCTGGAGGATGTCGCCCCCCAGCTGCAGGGGGATCTGGGCCTGGGCGGCGGCGCTGAGCAGCAGGCTGGCGACAAGGAGGGGAAATTTCATGGCGGCTCCCAAATGTTACGACCTTTTGCGCTATCATAACGCCGCAAAGCTGAACCACAAGGAAAGCCCATGTCCCGTACCCTGATCAAGAACGCCCTCCTCATCAACGAAGGCAAACGTTTCGAGTCCGATCTGCTGATCAAAGACGGCCGCATCGACACCATCGCCCGCGACATCAGCGCCGAGGGCGCCACCGTGGTCGACGCCGCCGGCCGCTACCTGATGCCGGGCATGATCGACGATCAGGTGCACTTTCGCGAGCCGGGCCTGACCCACAAGGGCAACATCGCCTCCGAGTCCCAGGCCGCCGCCGCCGGCGGCGTCACCTCCTTCATGGAGATGCCCAACGTCAATCCCCAGACCACCACCCTGGAGGTGCTGGAGGCCAAGTACGAGCTGGCCAGGGGTCGCAGCGCCGCCAACTACAGCTTCTACATGGGCTCCACCAACGACAACCTGGACGAGATCCGCCGCCTGCCCGCCAATGACGTCTGCGGCGTCAAGATCTTCATGGGCGCCTCCACCGGCAACATGCTGGTGGACGACGAGCAGGTGCTGGAGCAGATCTTCGCCGATTGCCCCACCCTGATCGCCACCCACTGCGAAGACACCCCCATGATCCAGGCCCTGGAGGACCAGGCCCGCGCCAGGTACGGCGAGGACGTGCCCATGGTCGAGCACGCCCGCATCCGCTCCCGGGAAGCCTGTTACAAGTCCTCGTCCATGGCGGTGGGCCTGGCCAAGCGCTTCGGCAGCCGACTGCACGTGCTGCACATCACCACCAAGGACGAGCTGGCCCTGTTCGAGGCCGCCCCGACCCTGGCCGATTTGGCCAAGAAGCAGATCACCGCCGAGGCCTGCGTCCACCACCTGTTCTTCAACGCCGGTGACTACGAGCGCCTGGGCGCCCAGATCAAGTGCAACCCCAGCGTCAAGGAAGCCGAGGATCAGGCGGCCCTGCTGCAGGCGGTCAAGGACGGCGTCATCGACATCATCGCCACCGATCACGCCCCCCACACCTGGGAAGAAAAGCAGAACCCCTACTTCAAGGCGCCCTCAGGCGTGCCTCTGGTCCAGCACGCGGTGCAGACCACCCTGGAGCTGGTCAAGCAGGGCCACTTCAGCCTGGAGCTGGCGGTGCAGAAGCTCAGCCATGCCGTGGCCGAGCGCTACCAGCTGGAAGGCCGCGGCTACCTGCGCGAAGGCTACTTCGCCGATCTGGTGCTGGTGGATCCCAACCAGCCGCAGCTGATCACCAAGGACAACATCCGCTACCACTGCAACTGGAGCCCCTTCGACGGCTTCAACTTCAGCCACAGCATCGCCGGCACCTGGGTCAACGGCCAGCACGTCTTCGACGGCGCCGAGCTGCTCAGGGTCGACGCCGGCCAGCGGCTGCGCTTTAACCGCCGCTGAGCGACACAGCGCTAAATAAAAAAGGGGCCGGTCGGCCCCTTTTTCAATTCAGCTTGTAGCGCCCGCCGAGTGCAGTCGCCTACCTCACCCAGACACTAATCTGACAGCCCAAGGCGGCGGCGCAGCCGATCCCGGCCCAGGTTTCAGCAGGTGGCCCGCCGTGCCGCTTGGATGGTTGAGCTAAGCCTATTCAGAAAGCCCAAAGCGGCGGCGCAGCTGATCCCGCAGGTTCGGTGGCGTGCCCTTGATGGTCAGGGTGTCGGTGTTGGCGTCGTAGAAGACCCGCTCGTTGAGGTGCTTTTCCTCGAAGCTGACGGTGACGCCGGCGCCGGTGCCGGAGAACTTGACCAGGGGCCTGAGGGCGTTGCTGTCCACCGGAAAGGCCTCTTCCAGGCCGTAATCGCCGCCCTTGGCGAAGTCGTCGAACTTGGGCGCCCCTTCCCAGGGCGGCAGCTGCTCGGCCAGCTCGCTGATGCTGACTTCCTCGCCGGCCTGGGCCTGGCCCTTGCAGTAGTCGAACACCTGCTTGCAGGCGGCCTGGCGCTCTTCCTTGGCCAGGTCGCTGGCAGCGCAGTAGTCGTCCACGGCACTCATCAGCGCCTTGCTCTGGGCCTTGGCGTCCACGCTTTCCTCGCAGCCAAGGAACTCCATGAAGAAGTCGGCCACCTTGCGGCCGGCCCGGCCCTTGATGAAGCTGATGTACTGGCGGCGCTCCGGCTCGGTCTGCCAGGCGGTGATGTCGATGCAGGCGGCCAGCTGCAGGCTCTTCATCTCCAAAAAGCGGGTCTGGCCCAGCTCCAGGCTGTCGGTGACCGTGACCGATTCGGAGGCCTTGAGCTGCATCACCAGCAGCTTCTCCACCGCCAGGTGGTGGTAATGGGCCAGCAGCAGGTAGCCGGGCTCGAGGATGGCGAACTTGTTCATCTCCTCCATCAGCCGGTCGGCGCCCTGGTGGGAGAAGGCCACGAAATCCTGCTGGCCGTCCAGGAAGGAGGCCAGGGCCTCGGCAAAGGGAGAACCGGCCTCGTGGAAGGCGGCAAAGGCCTTGCCGGGCTTGGAGGCGTAACCGCTGTGCAGCTCGGTAACCAGTTGGGTGACGGCCTCGGTGGCGGCCAGGCTGCTGTCCCGGGGACGCACGGCCAGCAGGCCTTCCTGGTTCAGCTCCAGGCGGTGCAAAATCAGATGATCGACGCGAATACTCATTGCCACACAGGTTCTGTAAAAGGGCGTGCTATCATAGCAGCTTTATTGCTTCTGAAGGATTTTCCCATGCCCATTATCTCCAAATACGGCGACGACCAACTGGCCAACCTGACCACCCAGATCCTGGCCCTGCTGGCCCAGGAAAAGGCCCCCGTCGACCTGAGCATGATGGCCCTGGGCAACGCCCTGTCCAATATCCTCAACGAGGACATTCCCGCCGCCAAGCGCCAGGCCGTGGCCGAGCAGATCGGCAAGTCGCTGTTGCAGAGCGTCAAGACCGCCTCCTGATTGCCCCCTTCACGCCAATCGTGTGAGAATAAAACCCATATCCATCAAGAGATAACGCAGCGGATGACAGAGCAGCAGGAAGCCAAGAACGACGCCCGTCTGGCCAATCGCATCTCCAGGCTGATCAACTGGGGCCACTGGTTCACCTTCTTCAACATCCTGCTGGCCATGGTCATCGGCAGCCGTTACCTGCTGGAAAGCGGCCTGCCCGACAGCCTGCTGGGCGTCGCCTATACGGTGGTGACCTGGGCCGGGCACTTCGCCTTTTTGACCTTCATCCTGTTCGTGATCACCCTGTTCCCGCTGTCGATCCTGCTGCCCATGCCGCGGCTGGTGAGGCTGTCGGGGGCGGTGCTGGCCACGGCCGGCCAGCTGGTGCTGCTGGCCGACACCTTCGTGTTCGGCCAGTACCGGCTGCACCTGAACAACTTCATCTGGGATCTGCTCAAAAGCGGCGAAGGCCAGGTGCTCAGCGAAGGCTATTTCACCTGGATGGCCCTGGGCGGCCTGGCGGTGCTGATCTTCGCCCTGGAGCTGACCGCCGGCAACTGGTTCTGGAAGCGCCAGAGCAAGTTCAAGGAAAAGAAGCTCGGCTTCCACCTGGCCACCGTCTTCGTCAGCTGCTTCTTCAGCTCCCACCTGCTGCACGTCTGGGCCGACGCCAACCTCTATTACCCCATCATGCGCCAGGGCGCGGTGTTCCCGCTGTCCTACCCGGCCACCGCCAAGACCTTCATGGCCCGCCACGGCCTGCTGGACATGGAGGACTACAAGCGCAAGCAGCGCCAGGCCGAAGGCAGCGAATCGCTGCTGCGCCTGCCGTTGGACGCCGGCCAGTGCCGCCGCAGCCCCAATATCCTGCTGGTGGTGGTGGACGGCCTGAGGCCGGATGCCCTGGCGGCCATGCCGGGCCTGAGCCGGTACCGGGATGAGTTCCAGGTCTTCGAGCGCCACTTCTCCGGCTCCAACGACGCCAAGGACGGGCTCTTCTCGCTCTTCTACGGCCTGCCCGCCGTCTACGAAGACGCCGTGGCCATCGGCGGCAACGACTCGGTGCTGATGGGCACCCTGGCCAAGGCCGGCTATGCGTTCGGCATCTTCTCCTCCGAGGGCCTGGCCCAGAGCGGCCTGGACACCACGGCCCTGCGTCACCAGGCCGGTGGGGCGGCGGCCTTCACCGGTACCATTTCCAGGCGCGACGCCAAGGCGGCCCAGGCCATGCAGGGCTGGCTGGCCAAGCAGCAGGGGCCCTTCTTCGGCTACCTGCAGCTGAGCGCGCCGGCCCACTTCTCCACCCCCAACGGCTACGAGAACCCCTTCCAGCCGGACTGGCAGGTGGTCAACCTCAACGAGCTGGACAGGGACAGCGACCCGACCCCGGTCAAGAACCGCTACCGTAACGCCGCCCACTACAGCGACAGCCTGCTGGCGCCGCTGCTGGACGGCCTCAAGGCGCAGGGCCGCCTGGACGACACCATAGTGGTAGTGACCTCGGATCACGGCATGGCCTTCAACGACATGGCCGACGGCCAGTGGGGCTACAACTCCAGCTTCTCCCGGTTCCAGACCCAGGTGCCGCTGCTGATCCACTGGCCCGGCATGACCCCGGCCCGCCATGACAAGCTGACCGCCCACCAGGATCTGGTACCCACCCTGCTCGGCACCGGCCTGGATTGCGAACTGCCGGCCAGCCGCTATGCCAGCGGCATGAGCCTGTTCGCCGACCAGGGCCACCAGTGGGTGGTGCTGGGGGATTACCACGACTTCGCCATAGTGCAGCCGGACCGGGTCATGGTGATGAACAAGCTGGGCCAGTACAGCATCCGCGACAACGACTACCGGGAGCTCCCCGACGCCAAGATCCGGGTGGCGGTGCTGATGGACGCGCTCAAGGAGCTCAAGCGCTTCTACCGCTGAGCCAGGAACATCAAAAAAGGGCGGCCCATGGCCGCCCTTTTTCATGGCTGCACGCCTACCAGAAGCGCTCCACCAGCTTGAGGCCCCACACCAGCGCCACCAGCAGCAGCGACACCAGCACCGCGGCGCTGCCGATGTCCTTGGCCCGGCCGGACAACTCGTGGCGCTCCAGGCCTATCCTGTCCACCACCGCCTCTATGGCGGAATTGAGCAGTTCGGCCAGCACCACCACAAACAGCGGGATGATCAGCAGGGCCCGTTCCATGGCGCTTTCGCCGAGCCAGAAGGCCCCCGGCAGCATCACCAGCATCAGCAGGCTCTCCTGGCGGAAGGCCTCCTCGTTGCGCCAGGCGGCCGCCAGGCCCTTCATGGAGTAGCGGGCGGCGGCCCAGATCCGGGCAAAACCCTTGCGTCCGTGGGATTTCATGGGCGATTCCTTGACTGAAAACCGCCCCATTATCACCAAAGGCCCAAGCCCTGAAAACCGCTGGCAGATGAATAACGTATAAAAGAGCAGCAAGCGGGCCAAAAAGGAAGCAAACACACCGAAAGGACCATTTTAGGCTTGCATGGCAGGCCGTTATGAGTAAACTTGTCCCCGTTCTCAGCGGCAAGCCCCCACGCTTACTGAGACAAAAATGGTCAACGGCGCGTAGCGCAGCCTGGTAGCGCACTGTCATGGGGTGTCAGGGGTCGGAGGTTCAAATCCTCTCGCGCCGACCATCAACCCGCCGGGGTTGTCAAAATCACGGATTCTCGGTGGCTATTCCCCACGCTCAGCCGAGTCTCATGGTAACGGCGCGTAGCGCAGCCTGGTAGCGCACTGTCATGGGGTGTCAGGGGTCGGAGGTTCAAATCCTCTCGCGCCGACCAAAAAGAGAAAGCCCTCACCATCTGGTGGGGGCTTTTTCGTTATGCCATGTGTTCCATCTCACCGCTCAGTTCACACCAGCCATGGCGCCGTTCCTCGTATACCGACAGGGTCGGCGCCGGGAAGGCCGGATCGGCAAAGGCCCCACCGGCACCGCGATCACCCCGGGCTCGGCCTGGCAGGCATAGCAGAGGGTCGAACCGCAGTGGGGGCAGAAGGTGAAGCTGATGGCCTGGCCGCTGCCGCCCGGGCGCACATGGTCCCTGCCCTCCCCCTGCAGTGCCACCTTTTCTTCCGGAAAGCGGGCCTGCACCGCAAAGGCGCTGCCGGAGCGCCGCTGGCAGGCCAGGCAATGGCAGGCCGATACCCGTAGCGGCTCGCCCTCGGCCACCAATCGTAATTGCCCGCAGCTGCAGGCCGCCTCACGCCGTTTCATACCCTTCTCCCTGGTCGTTTTTGCCACGCTATCATGGTCTTACGAAGGCGCCAATTGGTTTACAATAGGGACTTTCCCCTTTGCGGAGCGCCCATGGAACCCGACAGCTACTGCCTCTGCCACCTGGACGAGAGCTTTGCCCACACCCTGCTGGACGAAACCGGCACCCAATTCGGCACCTTCGACGATCTCGACGCCCTCAAGGACTACCTGTGCGGCGACTACCTGGAGCTGATCGCCCATGCCGGCGAGCTGGATGAGGACAAGAAGGAGGCCGCCAAGGCCCGCTTCGAGGCCGTCTGCGAGAGCACCGATCACCCCGAGGTGCTGATGGACGAACTCAACCACCTCACCGGCGGCCTGCGCCGCATCCTCTGGCTGGGGACCTGGCGGGCGCTGATGGAGGAAGGCCATCCCTTTGCCGAGGCCCTGCGCCGCTACTTCTGGGAGGAAGAAGGCGGCGACGACTGGACCGCCCCCATCCCCGAAGACGCCCTGGACGACCTGGCCGCCGTGCTGGACGACTTCCTGGTGGACGGCGACTATCGCGGCCTTTAAGGGCCGCCCCTGGCTGTGTCATCATGGCCTGAGCGCGGCCCCTGGCCGCGCTACGCTTTAATGAATTCGAGCGACCGCGACGGAGATGCCTAGATGAAGAAAGCCCTGGCCCTATTGCTGATCCTTCCCTGCTGGCTGCTGGCCGCGGAGCCGGCACAGCCGCAAGGAACCAAGCAGGACACCGAGGAACAGGCACAAAAACGCTCGGACTTCCCGCCGCTGATGGAGCGCTACATCCTCGACGAGCTCAAGTCCATCCGCAGCGAGATGCTCAACTTCAAGGCCGACGTGCGCCAGGAGGTGGCGGATCGGGAAATGCATCTGTCCGAGCGGGCCCTGGGCTATTCCAGCAGCACGGTCACCTACTTCTTCTACCTGATCGCCGGCGGCGCCTCGCTGCTGGCGGTGGTGGGCTGGCAGTCCCTGAGGGAGATCAAGCAGAACACCAAGAAGTTCGCCGACGAGGAGATCAAGCGCCTGACCAAGGTCTACGAGAGCCGGCTGATCAAGCTGGAGCAGGAGCTCAGGCGCAAGACCTCGGCCCTGGCCGAACACCACAGGGAAATCGAGAAGCTCAACGAGATCCACTCCCTGTGGCTGAAGGCGTCCCAGGAGGCCAGCCCCCAGAACAAGATCGAGATCTACGACGAGATCCTGCGCATGCGCCCCGGCGATCTGGACGCCCTCACCCACAAGGCCGATGCCGCCCTGATGCTGGGCGAGAAGCGCTGGGCGCTGTCCATCTGCAACCGGGTGCTGGCGGTGGACGGCGAAAACGCCCATGCCCTCTACCAGCGTGCCTGCGCCCTGGCCGGCCTGGGCCACAGGGACAGGGCCCTGTCCGATCTGGCCCATGCCGTCAGCCTGTCCGAATCCCTGCGCGACACCGCCCGGGAGGAGGAGGATTTCGAGTCACTGCAGGGCAGCGAGGAATTCGAGAACCTGGTCAACCCGCCCGTCGCCTGAGCAAGGGAGTCCTAGGGCTGTGAGGTTGGCGTGACGGTGTGGCCGACCCGCAGCAGGCGCCGCTGGCGCTTGGGGGCGTCGTCGGCGCCGGGCAGGATCAACAGCCATTGCCGGCCCTGGCCGTCCTTGACCGCCGCTACCCTGTTGCCGTTGATGGGCAGCGGCAGCCTCAGCTGACTGCGGCGTTTGAACCGGCCGTCCTGCCAGTGGTACAGGGCCAGTTTCTCCTCGCCCTGCTGCACGGCCAGCTCGGCGCGGCCATCACCGTCCAGATCCAGGGCCTGGAACACCGGCCAGTGCAGCCGGCCCTTGCCTATCTCCACGCCCATGCTGGCCTCCAGTCCGGTATCGACCGGCACGAAGCTGCGTTCGTGTTGCAGCTCCAGGTGCAGATCCACGTCCACCGAGCCGGTGAGCAGGGCCGAGACTATCTTGCCGACACCGAGCCGGGTGCTGGGGGTGTAGAGATCGCTCTTGCCGTCGCCGTTCAGGTCGGCCATGTCCAGGCCAAAGGCCAGCCCAGAATTGCGCAGCTGATCATCGGCGTTGACCGGGAAGGCCAGGCCGGTGTCGGTACGGCGGCCAAAATGGATGTCGAAGATGATGTCCTGGTCGAACAGGCTGCGGGTGCGCAGCCGCCTCACCACCAGATCGGCCAGGCCGTCGCCGTTGAGATCCTTGAGGGTCTCCAGGGAGCGGATCTCCAGGGACTCGAAATCCTCGCCGTCGTTGAGCCTGACCCATTGGCGCTGTGGCGGCGTGAGCTTGAGGGCCGGGGCAAAGGCCCTGCCCTGCCCCTCGAAACCGCCGTCGGCCCGGGCCAGGAACAGCCGCAGGCCGTCCTGCCAGGGCACCAGCAGATCCTTGCGGCCATCCAGGTTCACGTCGGCCAGCAGCAGCTTACGGGCCTCGTAGCGGGGGCTTTCATTGCTGGTGCGCATGATGGCCGGCACCGGCAGGCTGCCCAGGGCCTGGAGTTCACGGCCCTGGAGGCGGTAAACGTGCAGTTGCTCGAAGTCGGGGATGAACAGATGGTCTTCCCTGGCCACCGGCCAATGGTGCAGGGTGCGTTCATCGACACCCCGCCAGAGGCTGGCCTGGCGGCCCAACAGCCGCCACTGCTGCCGGTCCCGTAGGTAGAGACCATCGCCGGCGAAGGCCAGCAGCCTGTCCCCGTCCAGGGCGGTGAAGCGGTCGGCGCCTTCGGGCAGGGCCAGGGTTTCGGCGCCGAATCCCAGGGCGGGCAGGCGCTGCAGCAGCGGGCCGTCCTTGTCGCGGCCGGCCAGATAGAGCACGGGCCCGGCCGGCGACGACGTCAGGCGCCAGTCGCCCGTCCCGGGCCCGTTCAGTTCCAGCTGTTGCCAGCCCGCCCCGAAGGCCAGGCCGGCAAAGAGCAGGTTACAGCAGGCTAGCCAGCGGCTGACCATTGACCGACAGTTCCTTGTCGTCGATGCGGAAGCTCATGCTGATGCGGCTGCCCTGCTCCCGGACCCAGCCCCTTTCCACCAGCACCGCCAGGGTTTCCTGGTCGACCGGCTCCAGGCTGCCAAGCTGCTTGGGCAGCTGCAGGTCGAACTGGCCGTTGAGCAGGCCCATCAGGCTCTCGATACCCTTGAGCTCGCCGGCCTTGAGGCGGATATTGCCCTGACCCTTGAGTTCGCCGGTGCTGGCGCTCATGGACAGGTTGTCTACCTGCAGCTCGCCGCCCTTGGCCAGCAGCGCCAGCAGCGCCTCCAGGAAGGCATCGGCGGCGACCTGGTTGCCCTCGTCGGCCAGCAGGTTGTTGGACAGCTTCTGCACCTTGGTCAGGGCCCGGGCGTCGAAATCGGCCAGGGTCATGTCCAGCTTCAGGGCCTTGAAGCGATCGTTGTTGATCTTCAGCTCGTCGGCCTGCAGCACGCTGTGCTGGCGGTACTTGCCGTTGGCGGAGACATCGTCGTCCTTGACCATGCTGACAGCGGACAGGCCCACGAAGCCGTCGGCATTGTTGACGGTCAGGGCGCCCAGGGTCAGGCTGGACCGGCCCACGCCGAGGCCAAGATCGGTGAAGCGGCGCTGCTCGTCCAGCTTGATGCCGCTCATCACCAGGCGGCTGTCGGCGGCCTTCATCTCCAGGCCGTTCCAGCTGGCGTTCATGGCCAGCTGGCCATCCCGGTGCTGGAAGGTACCGGTGAAGGACAGCGGGTAAAAACGGGTCTTGCCGCCGTTATCCGCGCTCCAGTTGGCCATGGCCATGCGGCCTTCGAAGCTGGTCTGGCCCAGCAGGTTGGTGGTGCTGTCCAGCAGCACCGGCTCCTCGACGGCGCCGAAACCGGCCTTGAACTTGGCCAGCTCCTTGGTCATGCGCAGGGTGGTATGCACGTCCACCTGCCAGGGCAGGTGCTTGAATTGGTGGTCGAGCACATAGCTCGCCGGCATGCCCAGCTCCTTGAGCAGCGCCAGGGTGCCTTCATCGGTGAACTCGACGCGGGTCTGGGCCTGGCCGGCCAGGAACTGGCGTTCGAACTTCATGGAGCGGGCCTTGATGCCCTTTTGTTGATTGAGGCTTCCAACCAGATCCTGATACTGCTTTTCGGCTTCCATGCCAGCATAATAGGTGGTTCCGGCCGCGCCACAGGCCAGGATCGCAAGCGAAATAAGGGTCTTTTTCACAGCCGTAATCCTTGTTTTTTGCCGCTTTATTATGGTTCTAAGGCTAAGTTGCCATGTTACTGCAATGTAAAGCCTAAAGTACAGCCTGGAGGGTTTGAAATGCTGAAGTGGGCCACGGAATTCGAGGATCTTATCAAGGTGTTTTCCGTCCGCGCCATGGTCTTCATGGACGAACAAAAGGTGCCTTTTAGCGAAGAATGGGACCAGTTCGAGCTGCAATGTCAGCATTTGCTGGTTGAAGAAGATGGCGAGCCCATCGGCTGCGGCCGGTTGAGGCTGACCCGGGACGGGGCCAAGCTGGAGCGCATCGCGGTGCGCCGCCAGTGGCGTGGCCTGGGCCTGGGCTGGCAAATCACCCAGGCGCTGATGCTAAGGGCCGGTGAGCTGGGCGTCACCAGGCTGTACCTCAATGCCCAGCTGGAAGCGGCGCCCCTGTACGAAAAAGCCGGCTTCATCCGGGTCGGTGAACCCTTCGATGAAGCCGGCATCATGCACATCAGGATGGAGAAGGGCTGAGCCCTCTCCCCTTTTCCTTACTCCTGCTCGAGGCCAACGATCTCCATCTCTTCCAGGAAGTTGATCGCCGGCGCCAAGGCGCCGCTCCTGGTTACTCTTGCTCGAGGCCAACGATCGCCATCTCTTCCAGGAAGTTGATCGCCGGCGCCAAGGCGCCGCTCCTGGTTACTCCTGCTCGAGGCCGACGATCTCCATTTCTTCCAGGAAGTTGATCGCCGGCGCCAAGGCGCCGCTCCTGGTTACTCCTGCTCGAGGCCAACGATCTCCATCTCTTCCAGGAAGTTGATCGCCGGCGCCAAGGCGCCGCTCCTGGTTACTCCTGCTCGAGGCCAACGATCTCCATCTCTTCCAGGAGGTTCTCGGCGCCGTCGAGCTTTTCCATCACCCACAGCATGTAGCGGCCATCCACATGGATGGAGCGGGTGCTGTCGGTGAAGTCCCAGTCGCCGTTGATGGACTCGTAGGTGCCGTCGAACAGCAGGCCCACCAGCTCGCCCCTGGCGTTCAGGGTCGGTGAGCCGGAGTTACCGCCGGTGGTGTCCACGTCGGACAGGTAGTTTACCGGCACCGAGTCGATGGACTGCATGTAGTAGGCACCGAAGTCGCGGTCGTTGATCAGATCCCGCTGGGCCTTGGGGGCATCGAAGGGCGTTTCACCAGTATGCTTGGCGACGATGCCCTGCAAGGTGGTGAAGGGCAGGTATTCGGACTGGCCGTCCTTGCGGTAGAGGGCGCCGTCCTGGGCCTGGGTGATGGTGCCCTTGGGCGGGGTATAACCGCGCACATGGCCGTAGGTCACCCTCAGGCTGGAGTTGGCGTCCGGGTAGACCAGCTCGCCCTTTTCCTGCTTGAAGGCGATCAGCGCCTCCATGAACTTGGGTCTGAGGGTCATGAAGCGGCCGTAGCGCTCCTCGGCGTCGCTCTTGATGGCCTCGAAGGCTTCATGGCTGGCCACCGCCAGCTGGATGAAGGGATCGCTGCTCTTCTTGAAGTCCTCGGGCTTCTTGTCCAGCCAGGCCAGGCGCACCTGGGTATCGGTGAGCTGGGTGTTGGCGTAGAGACCGTCCAGCACCTCGGCGGAGGCGCCCTTGCCGTCAACCACCTTCAGAGCCTGGTCGATGGCCTGGATGCGGTCGGCCTTGTCCAGCTTGGCGTAGCTTTCCAGGCCGTGCAGCCACAGGGCCTTGTCCACCTTGGGATGGAAGCGGCGCTCGATGCGCTTCATGGCGTTGACCTTGCGGGCCTTGTCGCGCGCCTGGTAACCGGCCTCACGCTCTGCGTCCGGCTTCTGCTGTTCCAGGGACCACTTGTAGAGGGTGCGGGCAGCGCCGAACAGGGCGCCGTTGGAAACGCCGCGGCGCAGCATGTCGCGCTGGTCCTGGCGTTGATCTTCCTCGATCAGCTTGGCCAGGGCGTCCAGGGACTGGCCCCACTGGGCCTGGCGATCGGCGTCGGCCTTGACCCAGGCGGCCAGCTCGGCCTCCAGCTTCTGCTTGCGCTCGACCAGATCGGAACGCTTGAAGCCGTCCAGCATGCCCTGGAAGTTCTTGGCGTAGTTCTTCAGGCCCTGGCGGTAGGAGGCGTACTTGATGCAGGCGTCCTCGTCACCCTCGCAGGCCTTGCCGATGACGTCATTGAGGTCGGCCAGGCGCTTCTGGCTGGTGGGGTAGTACCAGTCGATGGCATGGGCGGTTTCAACGGCGGTGCGGTAGCGGTTGGTGGAGCCCGGGTAGCCGGCCACCATCACGAAATCGCCCTTGGCCACGCCCTGGCCGTTGACCTTGAGGAAGTGTTTGGGCTCGTAAGGCACGTTGTCCTTGGAGAACTCGGCCGGCTTGCCGTCCTTGCCCACGTAGGCGCGGTAGAAGGCAAAGTCGCCGGTGTGGCGGGGCCACATCCAGTTGTCGATGTCGCCGCCATAGACGCCCACCGCCTCGGCCGGGGCATAGACCAGGCGCACGTCCTTGATCTCCATCTGCTTGAGCAGCCAGTGCTCCAGGCCGCCGTAGTAGCTGTACACGGAGCAGCGATAGCCTGCTTCCTGTTCACAGGCGGCCACCAGGGCCTTTTCCTTCTCCTCGATGGCGTCGAAGCGGGCCTTGCCGGACAGCTGCGCCAGGCCGTCGTTGACCTTGGCGGTGACGTCGTCCATGGCCACGGTCACAAACACCCGCGAGCCCGGCGCCGCCGGCAGCTCGTCGGTCAGGGTCTTGGCCAGGAAGCCGTCCTTGATCAGGTTCTTGTCGGCGCTGGAGTTATAGGAAATGGAGCCGTAGGCGCAGTGGTGGTTGGTGACCACCAGGCCCTTGGGGGACACGAAGGACGCCGTGCAGCCGCCCAGGCTGATCACCGCGTTCATGGGATGCTTGGTGAGATCCGCCAGTGCCGCCGGGGCGATTTCGATGCCGGCATCCTTGAGGGTCTTGTCCATCTGCGGCAGTTGATGGGGCATCCACATGCCCTCGCTGGCCAGGGCTGACGCGCTCAGCAGCCCGGCCACACACCAGATTTTTTTCATTATGTTGTTCCTTGTGACATTTTTGCAGCATCAGTCTGCCCAAGGACGCCACCCCAGACAAGGGGTCCACGATAAAGCGACGGCTTTAAAAGTCGGGTAACATCCCCATATAAGTTCAAGAGAACGAAAGAAAAGTGGCCAGACATGAGCAACCTTATCCAAGACGTCAATGAACTCAACGCCCAGCAGCTGCTGGTGGATGCCTCCATGGAGCACCCGGTGCTGGTGCAGTTCTGGGCCCAGGGCAGCGAGCCCTGCGCCGAGCTGAGTCCCATCCTCGAGAAGCTGGTCAACGAATACCAGGGCCGCTTTACCCTGGCCAGGGTGGATTGCCAGACCGAGTACGGCCTGGTGCAGCATTTCCGCATCCAGACCTTGCCGACCCTGTACCTGATCAAGGACGGCCAGCCGGTGGACGGCCTGGCCGGGCCCCAAACCGAGGACAGCGTTCGCGCCCTGCTGGACAAGCACCTGCCGGATCAGGCCCAGCAGGATCTTCAGGCCGGCAAGGCGGCCCTGGCCGAGGGCCGTCATGACGACGCCCTGCAGCTGCTGCTCCAGGCCAAGGCCAGCCCGCGCCTGGACGGCGACGCCGCCCTGGCGGTGGCCCTGGCTCGCACCTACCTGGCCCTGGAGCGCCTCGACGACGCCGAGGCCCTGCTGGACGCCATCCCCCTGGCGGACCAGGACGGCGATTACAAGGCCGCGGTGGCGGAGCTGGAGCTGAAGAAGGAGGCCGCCGACACCCCGGCCATCCGCGAGCTCCAGGCCAGGCTGGAGGCCGATCCGGGCGACGACCAGGCGCGGCTGCAGCTGGCCCTGCAGCTGCACCAGGTGGGCCGCAACGAGGAGGCCCTGGCCTCCCTGCTGGCGCTGCTGAAGAAGGAACTGGATTTCGGCAACGGCGAGGCCCGCAAGCTGTACCAGGACATCCTCACCGCCCTGGGCCAGGGCAATGCCCTGGCCGCCCAGTACCGGCGGGCCCTCTACTCCCTGCTCTACTGAGCAAAAGGGCCGCGAATGCGGCCCTTTTTCTTGACTACATCGGCCTTGGCGTCCGGCAGTGCCAGCAGATCTCGAAGCTGCCGCCGTTGGCCTCGCCGCAGGCCGGACAGGGCCAGTCGCGCCCGGCATTGGCCAGGTAGTCGGCCACCAGGGCCAGGGCCTTGTCCAGCTGGAACTCGTCACACCAGAGCTTGATCTGCTGCACCTCCACCGGCAGTTCGCCGGCGGCCCCCATCAGCGGCTCCCCTTCCAGGCGCACGGTGATGCCGGCGGTGGACAGCAGTCCCTCCAGCAGGTGGGCTTCGATGCTGTTGGCGGCGGTATAGAGGCAGCTTTCCATCTTTTCTCCTAGCGGCTGGCGCTTCTACAGAGCTGTTGGTACTCCTCCACACCGTGCTCCTGGATCTGGCTGGAGTCCAGGGCAAAGGGCCACTGGCCGTGGTAATGGCAGCGGTCCCAGAACTGGCCCCACCATTTGCTGCTGTCGCTGTCGCTGTCGTGGAGGCCGCCGGCCAGATCGAAATAGCAGAGCTGGCCGGCGTGGCGGTAGCCGAAGCACTGGGGCGGCAGCCGGGTCAGCACGTCCTGGTCGTTGACCACCCGCCAAAGCCGCTCGCCCAGCTGCTCCTCCAGCCGCTTGGCCAGGGCGGCGTCGAAGATGCGGGGGCTGCCGAAGCTGACCACCCCGGCCAGCTCGATGCCGTCGTCCAGCAGGGTCAGCCGCGCCGCCAGCCACTGGCACAGGGCCCCGCCCAGGCCATGACCGGTGAGCCAGATGGCGGTATCGGCCCTGGTACGCTTGACAAGCTCCGGCCTGAGTTCCTGCCACAGCCGCTCGCCCAGGGCCAGCCAGTCGCCGTGGACCTTGCCGAGGGGGTTGTCTTTTGGCCAGGGCACCAGCGCCGCCCGCACGTCCGTGGCCCATTCTCTGGTGTTGCCTTCGTCATGGTGGACGGCGATCAGCAGCCGCTTGTCGCCCGGCGCCAGCAGCAGGGTACTGTTGCCGACCTCGATGAGGGACAGGTTGTTGCCGAGGCCGGGATCCGCCTCCTGGCCGCCGGCCCGGGCACACAGCGCGCTCAGGTAGGCCAGGTTGGCCCGGCTCAGGCCCTGGGGATGGGCATAGAATTTCACCGCTGCCTCCGGATAGGTCTTGTCTTCAAAGACCTTAGTCCGGGGCGGGCGTTCAGTCGAATTTGACCTTGCCGCGTCCGGCCTTGATCTTGGCGCGGCTCTTCTTGCCCTCGACCCGCCGCTTCTGGCTGGCCCTGGTGGGCTTGGTGGGACGGCGCACCTTCTGCACGCGGGTGGCATCCAGGATCAGCGCCCTGAGCCTTTCCAGGGCCTCTTCCTTGTTCCTGAGCTGGCTGCGGTGCTCCTGGGACTTGATGAGGATGTCGCCGTCCTGGGTGATGCGGCCGTCGCTGTAGCCGGCCAGGCGTTCCTTGTAGAAGTCCGGCAGCGACGGCGAGCGGCGGTAGTTGAAGCGCAGCTGCACGGCGCTTTCGGTGCGGTTGACGTGCTGGCCGCCGGCGCCCTGGGCGCGCATGGCGGTGAATTCCAACTCGTCATCGGGGATGCTCACCGCGTTGGAAATCACCAGCACCCTTGCCCCCCAGCAGCGCGCATGGCGGCCAGTTTCAGAACGTCATCGGGAATTGTCACCGCATTGGAAATTACCAGCATGGCTGCCTCCGAGCACAGCTGGCGGTCAACCCCGGCACCTTGTCGGAAATCACCGCCATCAGTCGCCCTGGCTGTCCTGGCTGATACGGCTGGCCACGGCGCCCTGCTGGTCCTTGTACTTGGCGTCAACGCGCTTGTTGTAGGGCCGCGCCGCCGGGGCGGACAGCTTCTCGAAGTTGAGGGCACCTATCTTCATCAGCGGCCGAAGCGCCAACGGCAGCTTGCCGGAGTTGTAGAACTCCAGCACGATGCGGCCGCTCCAGCCCGGATCGATGCGGTGGGCGGTCACGTGCACCATCAACCCCAGGCGGGCCAGGGAGGAGCGACCATCCAGCCAGCCGACGATGTCGTCGGGCAGGGTCACCGACTCGTGGGTCACCGCCAGGGCCAGCTCGCCGGGATGCAGGAAGAAGGCCTCGCCGTCGGGGATGTGGATCTCGTCGCTCATCACCCGCTCCAGGGCCGCCTGCACCTCGGCCTTGGGGCCGGACAGGTCGATGAAGGGCGCGGTGTGGTCCTGGAAGACCCGGAACTTGTGGCCCAGGCGCACGTCCATGGAGACGCCGCTGATGCTGTCGGCGGCCGGCATGGGTTCGATCTGGATGCGGCCGTCCCGCAGGTATTCTTCGATGTGGGTGTCACAAAGGCGCATGGCGATTCCCTGTCAAAGGCGTGGGCCCCATTGTGGGGCCCTTGTTGTTATCGGCGCAAGGCTTACAGGTGCTGGAGGATACGGGCCTTGAGCATGTCGATGGCGATGCGGTTCTTGCCGCCGCGGGGGATGATGATGTCCGCGTACTGCTTGGAGGGCTCGATGAACTGCATGAACATGGGGCGCACCGTGTCCTTGTACTGCTTGAGCACGGATTCCATGGTGCGGCCGCGCTCGGCCACGTCCCGGCGCAGGCGGCGGGTCAGGCAGATGTCCAGGGGCGCGTCCACGAAGATGGAGGCCTGCAGCATCTCCCGCAGCGGCGCGTGGGACAGCAGCAGGATCCCTTCGAGGATGATCACCTTCTTGGGCTCCAGGCGGTGGGTCACGTCCTGCTTGCGGGTGTGGTTCTCGTAGCAGTACTCGGGGATCTCCACGGCCTTGCCGTCCTGGAGATCCTTGAGGTGCTGGATCAGCAGCTCGTGCTCGAAGGCGTTGGGGTGGTCGTAGTTGGTCTTGACCCGCTCTTCCATGGACAGATGCGACTGATCCCGGTAGTAGGAATCCTCCTTGATCACGGCGATTTCGCTGCGGCCCAGTTCCTTCTTGAGCTCGTGGAAAATGGTGCTGGCGATCAGGGACTTGCCTGAGGCGGAGGCACCGGCGATACCGATAATGACGCAAGGATGGTCACTGGACATGGAAAAGCACTCTCAACACATGGACAAAATTTCCGGGATTATACATCAAGGCTCGACGATCTGAACGCCGATCCGCTGGGCCGGCACCGGCCGCTGCACCAACTGGCCAATGAGTGACCGTGCCGCCGCCAGGTAGGCCCGGGCGTGCTCGCCCTGTGGCTCGGCCACCACGGTCGGGTTGCCGCCGTCGGTCTGGGCGCGGATGGCCATGTGCAACGGGATCTGCCCCAGGAGCGCCAGGCCTTTTTGCTGCGCCAACGCCTTGCCGCCCTCTTCGCCGAAGATGGCCTCGTGATGACCGCAGTTGGAGCAGATATGGAAGCTCATGTTCTCCACCAGGCCCAGCACCGGCACCGACACCTTGTCGAACATGCTGATGCCCTTGATGGCGTCGGCCAGGGCCAGATCCTGGGGGGTGGTGACGATGACGGCGCCGGTCAGCGGCACCTTCTGGCTCAGGGTCAGCTGGATGTCGCCGGTGCCCGGCGGCATGTCGACGATCAGCACGTCCAGCTCCGGCCAGCGGGTCTCGTTGATCAGCTGCAGCAGCGCCGTGCTGGCCATGGGGCCGCGCCACACCGCGGCGTTGTCGGCCTCCACCAGGTAGCCCAGGGACTGGGTGTAGAGGCCGTGGGCCTGGATGGGGTACATCACCTTGCCGTCCGGGCTCTCGGGACGCTCGCCTTTTTTACCGACCATGATCGGCAAGCTCGGGCCGAACAGATCCGCGTCCAGCACGCCCACCTTGAGGCCCAGCGCCTTCAGGGCCAGGGCCAGGTTGATGCTGGTGGTGGACTTGCCCACCCCGCCCTTGCCCGAGGCCACGGCGATGATGTTCTTGACGTTGCCCAGGCCCTCGCCGTAGCGGGGCAGGCTGCCGGACAGCACCAGCTCCCGGCCCTTCAGCACCGGCCCCAGAGCCTCGCGCAGCTCGGCCTCGACCAGGGCCGGCGGATAGGGCAGGCGGATGGCCAATTGCTCGTCGCCGTCGTCGATATGGGTGGCGATGTCCTTGAGGGCCTTGCCGCTCAGGGGGCAGCGGATTTTATCCAGGGGGGAGGCGGACTTACGGGAGAAAAAGCGCATAACAACGGCCTTTGCGGAATTCCTGCTGCCGAGTCTAGCATCAAGGTGCAACTGGTTGGGATTTTCACGTAAACTGTTGGCCTTTCAGATGGCTTGAGACAAGAGCGAAGCGAACATGGCAAATGATGCCCGCCGTATTCTGGTAACCAGCGCCCTCCCCTACGCCAATGGCCCCATCCATTTGGGCCACATGCTGGAGTACATCCAGACCGATATCTGGGTCCGTTTTCAAAAGCTGCGTGGCCACCAATGCCACTATGTGTGTGCCGACGACACCCACGGCACCCCCATCATGCTCAAGGCCCGCGAACAGGGCATCAGCCCGGAAGAGATGATCGCCCGCACCCAGGTGGAGCACGAGGCCGACTTCCAGGAGTTCCTGGTCGACTTCGACCACTACCACTCCACCCACAGCGACGAGAACCGTGAGCTGGCCGCCCTGATCTACAACCGCCTCAACGACGGCGGCTACATCAAGGCCGAGACCATCTCCCAGCTCTACGATCCCCAGGAAGAGATGTTCCTGCCGGACCGCTTCGTCAAGGGCAGCTGTCCCAAGTGCGGCGCCGAAGACCAGAACGGCGACAACTGCGAGGTCTGCGGCGCCACCTACGGCCCCACGGACCTGCGCGATCCCAAGTCGGTGGTGTCCGGCGCGACGCCTGTGCTGCGCGACTCCGAGCACTACTTCTTCGACCTGCCCGCCTTCGAGGACATGCTCAAGGACTGGACCAACTCCGGCGCCCTGCAGTCCGAAATCGCCAACAAGCTCAACGAGTGGTTCGAGCAGGGCCTGCAGCGCTGGGACATCTCCCGCGACGCCCCCTACTTCGGCTTCGAGATCCCCGGCGCCCCCGGCAAGTACTTCTACGTATGGCTGGACGCCCCCATCGGCTACCTGGCCAGCTTCAAGGCCCTGTGCGCCAAGTCCGGCCTCGATTTCGACGACTACTGGAAACCGGGCTCCGACGCCGAGGTCTACCACTTCATCGGCAAGGACATCATCTACTTCCACTCGCTGTTCTGGCCGGCCATGCTGCACGGCGCCCAGCTGCGCCAGCCCACCAACGTCTTCGCCCACGGCTATGTGACCGTCAACGGCGCCAAGATGTCCAAGTCCCGCGGCACCTTCATCAAGGCCCGCACCTACCTGGACAACCTGGAGCCCGAGTACCTGCGTTACTACTACGCCGCCAAGCTGTCCGCCCGCATCGACGACATCGACCTGAACCTGGAAGACTTCGCCCAGCGCTGCAACACCGATCTGGTCAACAAGCTGGTCAACATCGCCAGCCGCACCGCCGGTTTCATCAGCAAGAAGTTCGACGGCAGGCTTGCCGACAGCTGGGGCGCCGACGAGCCGCTGTTTGACGAATTCGTGGCCCAGGCCGAGCTCATCGCCCAGCACTACGAAACCCGCGAGTTCGGCAAGGCCATGCGTGAGATCATGGCCCTGGCCGACAAGGCCAACGTCTTCATCAACGACGCCGCCCCCTGGGTGCTGGCCAAGAACGAAGACACCCAGCAGCGCGCCCACCAGGTGTGCTCCTTGAGCCTGAACCTGTTCAAGGTGCTGGTCACCTACCTCAAGCCGGTGCTGCCGGAACTGGCCGCCAAGGTCGAGGGCTTCCTGGGCACCGAGCTTACTTGGGACAACCTGGGCCAGGAACTGAAGGATCACCCCATCGCCGCCTTCAAGGCGCTGATGAACCGTATCGACATGAAGAAGGTGGAAGCCATGGTCGACGCCTCCAAGGACAACCTGCAGGCCGCCGAGGCGCCCAAGGCCAGCGGCCCCCTGGCTGACGAGCCCATCGCCGACACCATCAACTTCGACGAATTCGCCAAGGTGGATCTGCGGGTGGCCCGCATCAACAAGGCCGAGCACGTGGAAGGCGCCGACAAGCTGCTGCGCCTGGAGCTGGATCTGGGCGGCGAGACCCGCCAGGTGTTCGCCGGCATCAAGTCCGCCTATGCGCCCGACGATCTGGTGGGCCGCCTCACCGTCATGGTCGCCAACCTGGCGCCGCGCAAGATGAAGTTCGGTATGTCCGAAGGCATGGTCCTGGCGGCCGGCCCCGGCGGCAAGGAGATCTTCATCCTCAGCCCCGACCAGGGCGCCCAGCCCGGCCAGCGGGTGATGTAAACACCGCGCAGTAAGAAGCCCGCCGATTGGCGGGCTTTTTTATGGGTACGCGTTGCACAAATTTCCAGGGACCGCTACTTACCTGGCCGGCACGGCCTTGCTCCCACCTCCCAACTCGCCAATTCAAGATGGCCGTTCACAGGGTTCCATGATGGTGACAAAACTGTGTTTCCATACAGTCAAATCGATGTAGTGAGCCCATTTAATGCGCGATATCTCGCCACCGCTTGCGCGACTATCTTGTTCACCTTTGTAAAAACCTTTGATATACAACAGAGTAGAGCTGGTCGGTTTTCGTGATATCGCGCCCTGGCAAAGATGAGAACGCGCATGTGCGTTTTCATCCCCGGCACTTTGAGCACGGACCGATAAACACAGGAATTCAAAAGGTTGCACACGATTATCAAAAGGTATTACCAATAGATATCACGCGTGCGCAGAATACAGCGTTATGCATTAAGGAGTTAGTCTTTTGAAAGGTGTAAGTTTCATGGGTTTTGTTGCACCGATGATTGCACTATTCATCGCTATCGTTTGGATTGGCGTTGCTATCGTTGGAAAAAACGTTAATGCCAAAGACTTGGTATTTTCTTACACAGCACTAGCTGCGGCATTTGTGATGTTTTCTCTTAACCTCGGGTTTTCATTGAAGAATGAAGACAGTACCCATGTCGTTCAGCCACATCTGATACTTACGCCGAACTGCGTCGATGTCTACTCAGAGCTGATGACGAAATCAAACTTTGTTGTATTTAATCGAGAAAAGTTAAGTTCATCACTGCATCTTACGAGAACAAGTGAAAAAGCCGGTCTCCCGCAATTGTCTGACGATGAAAGCGCGGTCTTCCAAAATAATCTCGTTGAATTCTTGAGAGTGTCGGTGGTTGGACATTTGCTGTCCGAATACCCCGACTGGAATCCAGATGTAAAAACTTTCAGGGGAAAAAGGCAAGTTCAGTTCAATAACTCTGAGGAAGGTGCTGGCCATAACTCTTACTACTCTGTCCCGCAGCTGGAAAACGCTCTGAAGATAGACGTAGACAATTTCGATATTTCTGAAGGTGTTGGTATAACTAATGGCCTTACATTACCGCCGAATACAGTTATTTCGAGTAATGGTGAAAATCTAATTTTTGAGAACCCCCACATTCGAATAGAAATCGATTTTGAGGTTGAAGATGGAATGAGTTTTGCCGTTCCATCCTACATTGGCTCTAATCTGAGATTGGATCAGCGAGATCTGAGCCAGGGTGTTGTCAACATCCAAAGCAACATTAGAGTTTCTGTGTCTCAGAAAAAGCAAAGATCAGGTAGTCCTGAGCGTCTTAAGTACAAAGCATGGGCATCACAGATTGTTGACGTCATCCGAGCGGGATTTTCGCCAGTAGCGCCTCAAAATGCATAACCAATGCAGGCACGGCGACGCCCATTACATTGCGCCTTCGGCTTCACTCCATGGGCGCGCATGCTGCAGGCGTTATAACTCTTTATGAAATGGATTCTCTTAATACTTCTGATTGGATTGATTCGGGGCATCTTGCTTCCTGATTACAGGTGGGCGCCAAACATATGGCTAATTCCGTTTGTTACACCGGTAGCTCTGTCAGCATTGGCCGTTTATCTGGCTAGCACAAAGCGCCTTGGGAATAAAAGGGGTCAGTTCCTTTTATCTAAGTAGATATAAAAACCGACCCCATTTATTACAGCAAAAAATTTATAAAGGGATTCATCTTGAAGTTTAATTTAATCATATTTTCACCCTGCCTGCTGTATACGATCTTGAGTTTTAACGCCCATGCGGATGAAGCAAAAGCGTTTATCGGGTCACTCAAAGAACACTATAATCCGGCCCTGGCCTATGGGCTGCTGCGCGGGTCCGGCCGTTGTGCGCAGCCTTACATAGCAATATAATCAGCGAACTTTACCAAATGGAATTGGCGTATGGAAACACTTCAAAGAAATTCAAGCCTTAAGAAATCTGTATGTCTAGCCTTGCTCGCTCTGGTTTTAATCGCCAAGCCAGATACTTTCCTGAGTATCATCCAGGGGTTTGAGGGCATGGGCGCTGCCATTCACGATTTAGGGCTATGCCCCTGGGGCCGCGGTCACTAGTTTGCTGCACAGTAGTGCCCACCTCATCACGAGTGGCTGCAACAAGGCAAGAGATAAAAAGCCCGCCAATTGGCGGGCTTTTCTGGTTCAGCAGCCGAGCAACGCCTGCAGCTCGGCCAGGGAGGCCACCTCGTGGTGGGGGCGGATCCCGTCCGGGCGCGGCTGCCCCTTGCGGTTCAGCCAGCAGGTGTGAATGCCGGCGTTGAGGCCGCCCAGCACGTCGGCATGGGGGTTGTCGCCCACCATCAGCACCTTGTCCCTGGGCGGGTTGCCCATGCGCGCCAGGGCGTGCTCGAAGATGGCCAGATCCGGCTTGGCCACCCCCACCTCCTCGGAGATCACCAGGTGTTCGAAGGCGTCCTCCAGGCCGTTGCGCGCGAGGCGGATCTGCTGCAGATCGGTGAAGCCGTTGGTGATGATGCCCAGCCCCGCCCTGCCGCTCAGGGCCGAGATCAGCTCCCTGGCCCCCGGCAGCGGCGTGCACACCTCGGCCATGGCCGCCAGGAAGGCGCCGTTGAGGCGCTGGGGCGTCACCTCCAGCTGCTCGGCCCAGGGCGCGAAGCGGTTGTGCTTGAGCTGATCGGCGCTGATCCTGCCGTCCTGGTAATCCACCCACAGCGGCAGGTTGACGGCCTGGTAGCGGTCGAAGTCGTCGCGGCCGAAGTCCAGGCCGAAGCCGGCGAACATCTGCTTGAGCCCCTGGTAGGCATCGAAATGAAAGAGGGTCTCGTCGGCGTCGAAGAGGATCCATTGGTACTGCATGGTGTCTCCCGGGTTAGTCGCTGTACAGGCTGGGGTTCAGGAAGGGGGCCATGGCCAGCACCAGGGCCTGGTTGTAGGTGCTCTCACGGCTGGCGGTGCCGTTGGTGAGCAGGGCGACGGCGCCGCCGCGCTGCTTGATGTTGTGGGTGTTGAACAGGCGGTCCATGACGGTGCCAAGCTCGGTGCCCTCGTCCAGGGCGTCGAACACCGCCCTCGGCAGCGGCAGGTTGGCGCTGCGCCCCACCGACTGGCGCTCCTTGTCCGCCACCACCACGTAGGCGAAGGTGGCGGGGCCGTAGTCGAAGCGGTCCACGCCCCCTTCCATGGCCACATAGAGGTCGGCCTCGGCATGGGCCCTGAGGTAGGAAACCCGGTTCTCGGCGCCCAGCCGCGTCTCCCTGGCGGTCATGGGCTGCTCCGCCACCCCGGACGGGGCGGCCATGCCCTCGCAGTCGAGCCGGCAATGGGGAAAGAGCGGCGCCAGGGCTTCCCTGGCCGCGTTGATCTTGACCGGGTTTTGGGAACCCACCACCACCTTGAGGCGCTGCACCAATATGACTCCAAATAAATTTACTTCACATGAAGATAGGTGCGCATGATAGCAGCCCAAGGGGCGATGGAAAAGCCGCTTGGCCAAACTAAAAAGGCGCCCCTGGGGCGCCTGATGCCATGGCAAGGGCCAAGCTCAGCCGGCCGGCGCCCCGGTGAAGACCTTCTCGGCGCTGAAAGCCCCTTCGGGCGGCTGCTGGTACAGGCGCAGCTGCAGCCGGCGGCCGTGTTCGGTGGCGGTGCTGTCCTGGGTTGCCACGCTGACGTTGAAATCGGCCTTGCCCAGGCTGCTCATCAGCTGCTCAGTGACCATGGACGAATAGGCCTGATCGGCCAGGTTCAGCTTGACCATGCAGACCTTGCCGCTGTCGCAGATGGTTTCGTCCAGGCTCACATCCACCTTCTGTTGGGCCAGGGCAATGCCGTCCCAGATGGCCTGCTCCGCCTTCACCGCCCGGTCGTCGTAAACCCGCTCCTGCAGCGTCTGGTACCAGTCCTGCTCGAAGCTTGCCCGCTTGGCCAGCATCTCCTGCAACAGTTCGACATTGACGGTTTCACCGCCAGGGGTGGGCGCTGCCGGCGTCGCCACCGGGCTTGGCCCGGCCTGCGGCCTTTGCGGTGCCGGCGCAGTCTTGGTCTCGGCGGTGCCGGTAGCTGTTGCCGCCACGCTGGCGGCCGGCGCCGCCTGATGGGCCTGCTCTGGACTTGGCCGTTGCCCCTGGCCTCCGAAAAGCCAGGCGCCGAGGCCGAGCCCCAGGGCCAGGCCGGCGCCGAATTTCAGGTATCCCTTCATCATGTCTCCTTTATCTTGGGCAATCTAACACTCAGCCTTGGTCCGCATCCTGGGAGACGCCGGCAACCGGCTGCAGGTTCGCCAGTGGTGACTTCTGGCTGAAAGACAACTTCAACCTGGGCCGCTCCCCTTCCGGGCTGTCGAACTCGGTGACGATAAAGCCCAGGCCAAGGCCGGCTTCCTTGAGGCTCTGTCTCATGCGCTCGGTAACCACACCGGCAAAGCCGATATCATCGACGACGACCTTGGCCACGCAGAGCCGGTCGCTGTCACAGAGGACGTCTTCGAGATCGGCGTTGATCATCTGCTGGGCCTGGGCGATGCCGTCCCAGATGGCCTGCTCGGCCTTGACCGCCTTGTCGTCATGACGCCTGGCATGGCTCAGGGCCTGCCAATGACTGTCATAGCTGGGCAGGTTGCCGATGCGCTTCTCCAGGGCCGCGATCTCCTCAAGCTGCTGTGGCGACAGGGGCGTCGCCTCCTGCTCGGCGGCTGCTTTTGGTGCTGGTGCTTGGGAAGTGATAGGGGCTGGATGCGCCTGGGCCAGGGCGCTCTGTGGCGCCTGGGGCTGGGCATTCATGGGCGCCGCCGGGGCCGCCTCCTGGGTCGTGACAGCCAGCTGCTGGGGCTGCCCGGCACCGAAATACCAGCCGCCAAGGGCAACGCCCAGGGCCAGGCTAACGCCGTGGCTAACGATTCCTTTCATGTCTGCTCCTTGTGGGGTCAATGTGCCAAGGCATTGACCCAACCCACTGAATTTAGTTCGGTTTTCTTGTAACAAAAATGTTTCAAAAAGGCCAGCCATTGCCGCTTCCCTGGCCTGTGGCCGCGTCCAAAGGTCGCAAATTCAGATAAAGTTTGCTCCGGTGCGGCGGGAGTCTGCTACACTGCCGGCCTTTGATTTGCCTCCGGTCGGCCGATCTCCCTCTGATTTTTTCCTCTGCCTGAAGACTGGCGCCTCCCTGGCGCAGGCCGAGTACTGGAGTTTTATGTCCTTTTCCAACCTGGGCCTGGCGGCCCCCATCCTGCGTGCCATCGAAGAGTGCGGTTACACCACCCCCACCCCCATCCAGGCCCAGGCCATTCCGGCCGTGCTGAGGGGCGGCGATCTGCTGGCCGGCGCCCAGACCGGTACCGGCAAGACCGCCGGTTTCACCCTGCCGATCCTGCAGCGCCTGCTGGACAACCCGCCCAGGAAGCGCGGCGCCATCCGCGCCCTGGTGCTGACCCCCACCCGGGAGCTGGCCGCCCAGGTCCATGACAACGTGCAGCAGTACAGCCGCCACCTGAAGCTGACCTCCATGGTCATGTTCGGCGGCGTCAACATCAATCCCCAGACCCGCCAGCTCAAGGGCCGCATCGACATCCTGGTGGCCACCCCGGGCCGGCTGCTGGATCACGTCCAGCAGGGCAATCTGAGCCTGGACGACATCGAGATCCTGGTGCTGGACGAAGCCGACCGCATGCTGGACATGGGCTTCATCCACGACATCAAGAAGGTGCTGGCCCTGCTGCCGAAACAGCGCCAGAACCTGCTGTTCTCCGCCACCTTCTCCGACGACATCAAGGCCCTGGCCGACCGCCTGCTCAACGAGCCGGCGCTCATTGAGGTGGCCAGGCGCAACACCACCGCCGAGACCGTGGCCCAGCGCATCTACTTCGTCGACAAGGGCCGCAAGAAGGATCTGCTCAGCCACCTGATCAAGGAGCACAACTGGTGGCAGGTGCTGGTGTTCACCCGCACCAAGCACGGCGCCAACCGCCTCTGCCAGCAGCTGGAGAAGGACGGCATCAGTGCCATGGCCATCCACGGCAACAAGTCCCAGAGCGCCCGCACCAAGGCCCTGGACGCCTTCAAGTCCGGCAAGCTGCAGGTGCTGTGCGCCACCGACATCGCCGCCCGCGGCATCGACATCGCCGAGCTGCCCCATGTGGTCAACTACGAGCTGCCCAACGTGGCCGAGGACTATGTGCACCGCATCGGCCGTACCGGCCGCGCCGGCGCCGAGGGCGAGGCCGTGTCCCTGGTGTGCGTGGACGAGCACAAGCTGCTGCGCGACATCGAGCGGCTGATCAAGAAGGAGCTGCCCAAGCAGGAGCTGGCCGGCTTCGAGGTGGATCCCTCCATCAAGGCCGAGCCCATCCAGAATGGCCGGGCCGGCCAGGGCCAGGGCCGGGGTCGCGGCAACGGTCAGGGCCGGGGCAATGGCCAGCGCAGCGGTGACAACCGCGGCAACGGCGAAGGCCGCCGCAGCCAGGCCCCCCGCGGCAATGGCGGTGACAACGGCAACGGCCAGCGCCGCCGTCGCCGCCGTCCCCAGAAGCAGACGGTTGCCGCCTGATAGAGGAGCCGGGCCCAGCCCGGCTTTTTTGTGCCTGGACGAGCCCGTCTTGGCCAAGGCGAGACAGCAAGGGCGCCATTGGTTACAATCGGCTCACCTTAATCAGCCAAATGAAGTCATTCCCATGGGTCGCGCCTTTAACAACCGCAAAGAATCCATCGCCAAAACGGCTGCCGTCAAAACCAAGCTCTATTCCAAGTACGGCCGCAACATCTATGTCTGCGCCAAGAACGGCGGCGCCGATCCCGCCGGCAACCTGGCCCTGCGCAGCCTCATCGACCGCGCCAAGAAGGATCAGGTGCCGGCCCACGTCATCGACAAGGCCCTGGACAAGGCCAGCGGCGCCGGCGGCGAAGACTTCCAGCCCGCCCTTTACGAAGGCATTGGCCCCGGCGGCTGCCTGGTGCTGATCAGCGCCCTGACCGACAACCCCAACCGCACCTTCGGCGAAATTCGCGGCGTCTTCTCCCGCTGCAAGGCCAAGCTGGGCAGCCAGGGCTCGGTCTCCCACATGTTCGACCACCGCGCCATGTTCGCCTTTGCCGGCACCGACGACGAGCCGGTACTGGAAGCCCTGATGGAAGCGGACGTGGACGTGTCCGACGTGGAAGCCGACGACGGCATGATCACCGTGCTGGTACCGCCCACCGAGTTCTTCAAGACCAAGACCACCCTGCTGGCCATGGATCCCGAGCTGAGCTTCGAGGTGGAAGAGATCACCTACCTGCCCCAGGCCGACCACGCCATTGCCGGCGACGATGTCGAGCTGTTCGAGCGCTTCGCCGGCATGCTCAACGACCTGGACGACGTGCAGGAGATCTACCACAACGGCAGCTTCGAAAGCTGATCGCTCCTTGCATGAAAAAGCCGGGCACCGCCCGGCTTTTTTGTGCCCGGGGTGCGACAGCATGTCGCACCCCGGGCAGCCACCCTCTTTGGCAAAAATTGTTCCCCGTCAAGGCATTGGCTTCAAGCCCCGGCCACGACAGGGGAAACTTGCGTTGGGTCAAATGGCCTGGCCGGCGGGCCCTTACCCTGGCCGCAAGCCCAAGCAGCAAGAGCCTTGCCCATGAAAAACCTGTTCACCCTGAGCCCCATTGCCCTGGCCCTGCTGGCCGGCACCGTCCAGGCCGCCCCCCAGCTTGAGGATGTCGAGCGCATCCAGGTTACCGGCAGCCATATCCAGCGCAGCGACTGGGAGAGCCACAGCCCCATCACCGTCATCGACAAGGCGCAGATCGCCCGCTCCGGCATCAACAACCTGGAGGAGCTGCTCCAGGAGCTGAGCCTGTCCGCCGGGCCGGCCGGCAACGCCACCAACGCCTACTGGACCAGCAACGGCTACGGCACCGCCCAGGTCGACCTGCGCGGCCTCGGCATCAAGCGCACCCTGGTGCTGCTGAACGGCCGCCGCCTCATCAACGGCGGCACCGGCGCCAACGACGCCGTGGATCTCAACCTGATCCCCCTGCCCCTCATTGAGCGCATCGAAGTGCTGCGCGACGGCGCCTCCGCCATCTACGGCGCCGACGCCGTGGCCGGGGTGGTCAACCTGATCACCCGCAAGGCCATGGACGGCGTCGAGCTCTTTGGCCAGTACGGCCAGACCAGCAAGGGCGACGGCGCCCAGCGCAGCCTCAACCTGCTGGCCGGCACCCGCCTTGGCGACACCGAGCTGGCCCTGAACCTCAACTACGTCAACACCGACGCCGTGCTGCAGTCCGCCCGCCACCCCTGCCCCCTGGAGGAAACCGAGCAGGGCCTCGAATGCATCGGCAGCGGCTCTACCCTGGGTGGCCGCGCCCACCTGGCCGACGGCACCGAGCTGCAGTTCAACCAGGATCCCGGCGGCGACGGCGACTTCTTCGAAGCCTATGATCCGCAAAAGCACGGCTTCAACTGGTTCCCCTTCCTCAATGCCGTCAGCCCCAGCGAGCGCTTCAACGCCGCCCTCACCCTCAGCCATGAGCTGAGCGACGAGCTGCTGCTCAGCGCCGAGCTTATCCACGGCCACCGCGAGTCCGAGCAGATAGTCACCCCCAGGACACTGCGCTCGGCCAGCGTCAGCGCCGCCTTCCCCTTCAACCCCACGGGCCAGGATCTCACCCTCAAGAAGCGCCGCATCCTCGAGGCCGGGGTGCCCTTCTTCTACCAGGAGACCGACATCACCCAGGGCACCCTGGCCCTGGAGGGCAGCCTGGCCGGCGATTACCAATGGCAGCTGAGCTGGAGCCGGGGCATCAACACCGCCAGGGACGGCTGGTCCCAGGACTATGACCAGCAGCGGATCCAGGCCACCCTGGACGAAAGCCAGTGCTCCACGGCCCCCGGCGCCGCCATCCCCTGTGGCGACTACTTCGGGGTCGGCGACCTCAGCCCGGCGGTGCTGGACCATATCGGCTACCAGCGCGAAGGCAGCGGCGGCAACGAGCTGGACAGATTCGCCGCCGACATCAACGGCGACCTCTACGAGCTGCCGGCCGGCCCCCTGGCCTTTGCCGCCGGCATCGAATACCGCCAGGAAAGCGGCTGGCGCGATCCGGACCCGGTGGTGCTGGCAAACGGCGGCGAAGACGCCATCCGCGGCGAAACCCGGGTCCGGGAAGTGTTCGGCGAGCTGGCCCTGCCCCTGGCGGCGGAGCTCAGTGGCGTCAAATCCCTGGAGCTGAGTCTGGCCCTGCGCCACTCCGACTACGACGACTTCGACGCCAAGACCACCTACAAGGCCGGCCTCAAGTGGGTCGTCAACGACCACTGGATGCTGCGAGCGGTGCGCTCCACCGCCTTCAGGGCCCCCAGCATCACCGAACGTTTCGGTGGCACCAACCAGGAAAACCTGCTCACCATAGACCCCTGCGACGGCGCCACCGGCACCATCGCCGCCAACTGCCTGGCCGACGGTGTGCCGGCCGGCTTCCAACAGGACGGCAGCACCATACTGACCGGGGTCGGCGGCAATCCAGACGTGCAGCCGGAAGAGGCCGACACCCTGAACCTGGGGCTGATCCTGGAGTACGGCGACCTGAGCGCCAGCCTGGACTATTTCGACATCCGCCTGGACGACGCCATCGGCAGCGTCGGCGGCACCGACCAGCTCAGGCTCTGCTACACGGCTCCGCGCCAGTACGCCGGTTTCTGCCAGGGCTTCGAGCGGGATCCGATCACCCACCAGGTGACATTGCTCACCAAGAGGCCCATCAACGTGGCCAGGGAAAGGGTACGGGGCCTGGATCTGTCCCTGAGCTACCGCCATCTGCTGTTGGGCCTCGACAGCCAGTGGCAGCTGGACGCCACCCGGTTGCTCGAGCATGAGCGCACCGCCTTCCCCGGCGCCGAGACCGAGCAGCTGCTGGGCCTGATCACCGCCGACCAGGGCAGCTTCGCCAAATGGCGGGCCAATGCCAGCTGGGTGCTGGCCGGCGACGCCTGGACCCTGGGCTGGACCGGCCGCCTCATCGGCAAGGCCGACGACCAAAACGGCGGCGGCCCCATTGGCCGGGCCGTGCCCACCGTGGTCTACCACGACCTCAGCGCCAGCTACCGCCTCGGCGAGGATCTGGAGCTGAGGGCCGGCATCGACAACCTGTTCGACAAGGCCGCGCCCTTCCTCACCTCCTGGAACGACGCCAACACCGACGTCTTCACCTACGATCTGCTGGGCCGGCGCTGGCGCCTGGGCCTGAACTACCGCTTCTAGGGCGAGCCATTAAAAAAGCCGGGACTGGATCCCGGCTTTTTTGTGCTCCATCTGGTTACTTCTCGGCGCTACCGATCAGCATGGCGCCGGGTGCCAGTGCAGGTGGTGTTCGTACCGGTCCTCACCCACCAGCTCGAAGCCAAGCCGCTCGTAGAGGCCGCGGGCCGGGTTGCCCTTGAGCACCTTCAGGGCCAGGAACTTGCCGCTGTGCTCGGCCATGGCCATAAAGCGCCTGAGCACCTGGCTGGCAATGCCCCGGCCCTGGTATTCGGGCAGGATCTGCAGCTGCAGTATGTCGACCCGTTCGGCCGATTCGTGGAATTTGACCAGGCCGATGGGCTCGTCGCCCTGGTGCAGCAGGTAGGCGCAGCCGTAGAGGTCGTCGATGCGGAAACGGTGGTCGTCATCGCTGAGGAAGAGTCCCACCCGCTCCAGGTGCTCGGTCATGGTGCGCTTGCGAAGCGTCAGCAGGAAGTCCCTGTCGGCATCGCTGGCCCTGATCAGGCGCACATCCGCCATGGCAACCGAACCCGCGTTGCCAGGCTCTTCCCAGGCGCTGCCGGGCTGCTGGCTCTGTTTCTGCTGCGCCATGATAATCCCTTTGTCATCAACCACCTCAGGGATTCTCGACTTTTCCCGCACGCCTGGCAAGCAAGGCCGCGATAGTTAACTACCCTATGGCTATGGGATTTCCACCTTGGCCAGGGAAGGACATGAAGAAAGTCAAAAGTGTACTGGCGCGCATCGCGGCGCTGAAACAGGGCCAGCTGGCCCTGGTGATGGGAGGCCTGTTCCTGGCCGGCATGATCTTCACCCTCTTCTATGTCCAGCGCCTGCAGAGCCAACTGGTCCAGAGCACCGTATTGGAGCACAGCCAGCTCTACACCCAGGCCCTGAGCGAGTTCCGCTCCATCTACACCTCCGAAGTGGTGGCCAGGGCCAAGGCCCAGGGCCTGGAAATCACCCATGACTACGAGAGCAGGCCCGGCGCCCTGCCCCTGCCGGCCACCCTGTCCATGAAGCTGGGCGAGCAGATCGGTGCCCGCAGCCATGGCGCCCAGGCCAGGCTCTACAGCGCCTACCCCTTCCCCTGGCGCAGCCAGCAGGGTGGCGGCCTGCAGGACGCTTTTGCCAGGGACGCCTGGACCTTCCTGCAGGCCAACCCGGGCCAGCACTATTCCCGGTTCGAAACCGTGCAGGGCCAGAGCGTGCTGCGTTTCGCCAGCGCGGATTTGATGCAGCCCGCCTGTGTCCAGTGCCACAACAGCCACCCGGACTCGCCAAAGTCCGACTGGCAGGTCGGCGACGTTCGCGGCGTGCTGGAGGTGATCTATCCCATGAACAGGATCACCAGCGCCGCCAACGCCTCCATGACCGACCTCATCCTGGTGCTGCTGGGCATCACGGCGCTGATGGTGGCCTGCATCTGGGCGGTGATCCTCAGCCTGGGCAAGGCCAAGGAGCAGGCCGAGCAGGCCAGCCAGACCAAGAGCATGTTCCTGGCCTGCATGAGCCATGAGATCCGCACCCCCATGAACGGCATCTTCGGGGTGTTCGAGCTGCTCAAGAAGGGCCGCCTGGACAAGGGCCAGCAGGATCTCACCGAGATGGGCCTCAGGTCGGCCTCCAGCCTGCTCAAGCTCATCGACGAGATCCTCGACTTCTCGAAACTGGAAGCCGACAAGGTGGAGCTGGACGAGATCCCCTACCAGCTGAGGGAGGAGCTGACCAGCCTGGTGGATCTGTTGTGCGGCCAGAGCAGCAAGAAGGGCGTAACCCTGGCGCTGACCCTGGCGCCCGAGCTGCCGCAGCAGGTGCAGGGGGATCCGGTGCGGCTACGCCAGATCCTCACCAACCTGGTCGGCAACGCCATCAAGTTCACTCCCGAGGGTGGCCGTATCCTGGTGGACGTGCGGCTGCTGGCCCAGGAGGGCCGGCGTTACCAGCTCAGGTTCCAGGTCAGCGACACCGGCATCGGCATGAGCCAGGAACAGCTGAGCCGGATCTTCGAGGCCTTCACCCAGGCCGACAACGCCACCACCAGGGAATACGGCGGCACCGGCCTGGGCCTGACCATCGCCAACCGCCTGGTGACGATGATGGGGGGCCAGATCCAGGTCAGCTCCCAGCGCGGCACGGGCAGCACCTTCACCTTCGACATCTGGCTGACCGGCCTGGATCAGGGCCTTGGCAGGGACCAAGGGCCCTTTGCCGGCGTTCGGGTGGCGATCTGCAGCCAGGACAGCGTATTGACCGACACCCTGGAGCGGATCCTGGCCAGCTGGGCCATGGTGCCCACCAGGCTGGCACCGGACGCGATCACCGCTGCCGAACTCGGCGATGCCCGGATCCTGCTGCTGGATCTGGAGCAGGACTGCCAGCAGCTGTACCTGCTGCTGGATGGCCAGGCCAAACTGCCCGAAGCCGCCCGCCCGGCCCTGATCTCGGTCGGCCCGGCCCCCACCAGCCTGCTGCCCGCCCCCTACCCGGCGCTGTTCCATGCCAGCCTGGAAAAGCCGCTGATCCAGTCGGCGCTGTACAATCATTTCGCCGCCCTGCTGGCGGTCAGGCAACCCACCTCCCAGGACGACACCGCCAGCGAGAGCCAGCACTTCTCGCTGCGGGTGCTGCTGGCCGAGGACAACAGGGTCAACCAGGAGGTGGCCACCCAGATGCTGGAGGAGATCGGCTGCCGGGTGGACTGCGCCGAGAATGGCCGCCTGGCCCTGGAGATGACCCGCCTGGAACACTACGACATCATCTTCATGGACTGCCACATGCCGGTGATGGACGGCTACCAGGCGACCCGGCAGATCCGCAGCGAGGAAAAACAACAGGCATCCCGGCACCAGCTGATCGTCGCCCTGACCGCCAATGCCCTGGCCGGCGACCGTGAGAAATGCCTGGAGGCCGGCATGGACGACTACCTCTCCAAGCCCTTCTCCTTCGAAGCGCTCGAAGCCGTGTTGAGCAGGTATTTCAGCCCCAGTGCCGTGGCCAGCGGCGCCAGCGAGGTGCTGGACGATGCCCAGGCAGCCCGGCTCAGGGCCAAGGGCAAGCCGGGCCAGCCCAGCCTGATGACCAGGCTGAGCCGGCTCTACCTGGAGGAGTCCAGGCCGATGGTGGACCAGCTGAAGGCCTGCCTGGATCAGGGCGACCTCCAGGGCGGGGCGGGGCTGGCCCACAGCCTCAAATCGTCCACCGCCAACCTGGCGGCGCCGGCCCTGGCCGACCACTTCAAGACCCTGGAAGGCCTGCTGCTTGACGGCAGGGGCGATGACGCCAAGGCCCTGCTGGCAGGGCTGATGCCCGACTTCGAGGCCCTGTGCAGGCAACTGCAGCTGGAGGCCCAGGGCCAGACCAATCCCGTGGACAAGGACTGAGCGATGACAAGAAGGCACCAACTGACCCGGGTCCTGGTGGTGGACGACGACGCCACCACCAGGCTGATGATGGAAGAATCCCTGGACGATCTGGGCATGGTGGTGGATACGGCCGCAAGCGGCGACGGCCTGCTCGACAGGCTCGCCGGCCAGATGCCAGACCTGATCCTGCTGGACGTGAACCTGCCCGGCCAGAATGGCTTCGAGCTGTGCGAGGCCATCCGCGATGCGCCGGGCGGCGCCCAGGTGCCCATCGTCATGATCACCGGCAAGGACGATCTGGCCTCCATCCACCAGGCCTTCGAAAACGGCGCCACCGACTTCATCGCCAAGCCCATCAACTGGGATCTGCTGCCCTTTCGCGTCCGCTACCTGCTGCGCAACAGCCAGTTCTACAAGGATCTCTGCACCAACCGCCAACAGCTGATCAACACCAAGAAGGTGGCCCGCATCGCCGACTGGTCCTGGGATCTCAGCCAGGGCCAGGGTTACTGGTCCCCCGAGCTGTACCGGCTGCTGGAGCTGCCCCTGAACAGCCCCGTCGGCAGCCAGCACCAGCTGCTGGATCATGTCTATGACGAAGACAGGGACAGGGTGGCCGATGTCCTGGAGCGGCTGTTCAACGAGCACCAGCCCTACGACATCGAATACCGGCTGTTCCGAGGCGAAGGCGAGACCTGCCTCTATGTGCAGGAGCGCTCCCTGGTCATCAACGACGAGCAGGGCCATCCCCAGTTCATCATCGGCACCATCCAGGACATCAGCCAGCGCAAGGAATTCGAGGCGGAGATCCACTTCCTGGCCTGCCATGACAGCCTCACCGGTTTCCTCAACCGCGCCGCCTTTCGCGAGCGCCTGGAGGCCGCCATGGCCAGGGCCAATCGCCACGGCTACGGCCTGCCGGTGCTCTTTTTCGACCTGGACGACTTCAAGGCCGTCAACGACCGCCTTGGCCATGACACCGGCGATCGCCTGCTCAAGGCCATTGCCCAGAGGATGAAGGCGGTCTTGCGCCGTTACGACGAGTTGGGCCGGACCGGGACCGCCAAGCGCTCGGAAGACAGCGCCGGCCGCTGGGGCGGCGACGAGTTCGTCGCCCTGCTGGACATGGCCGCCGATCCCAAGGATCTGGTGCGCATCTGCCGGCGGCTGCTGGACAGCATCCAGGCGCCCGTCGACCTGGGCAGCCAGGCGCTGCAGATCAACGCCAGCATCGGCATCGCCCTCTATCCCCAGGACGCCGACACGGCAGCCGGACTGATCGGCGCCGCCGACAAGGCCATGTACGCCGCCAAGTCGGCCGGCAAGGGCCGCTTCGCCTTTGCCAACCCCAGGCTCCACGACCAGGCCAACCGTTACCTGCAGATGGAGGCCAAGCTCCATGAAGCCATCGCCGGTGACGAGCTGAGGCTGTTCTACGAGCCCGTGGTGGAGCTGGCCACTGGCCGGACGGTGGGCATGGAGGCCAGGCTGCGCTGGCAACTGGACCGGGACGAGGCCCTGTCACCCCATGAGTTCTGGGACGTCGCCTGCCAATCCCACCTGCGCCATGATATCGAGAGCTGGGTGCTGGCCAAGGCGGCCAGCCAGGCCAGGCAATGGCAGCAGCAGGGCCGGGAACACTGGCTGTCCATCAACCTGTCCCAGGCCCAGCTGCTGCATCGGGATTTCCTTGGCCACCTGGATCAGCTGCTGGCCAGCCTGGATCTCAACCCCCACAGGCTCAGGTTTGAGCTGCCGGAATCGGCCCTGGAGCGGTCCAGCGAGGAGCTGCGCCAGGCCATTGACGAGCTCAGGGCCAGGGGCTGCGGCTTCTACATCGAGGGATTTGGCCTGGGCCAGCTGTCCCTGCATCATCTCGGCCAATACGGCGTCGATGGCCTCAAGGTGGCCAGGGAAATCGTCGCCGCCCTGGGCCGGGGCCAGGCCGAATTCAACCTACTCAAGGGCATCGTCGCCATGGGCCTGAGCCTGGATCTGGACGTGGTGGCCGTAGGGGTGGACGACGCCGCCCAGCAGGCGGCCCTTCAGGGCCTGGATGGCCTGCTGGTCCAGGGCCTGCAATTCGGCCCACCCCAGCCCCTGGACGAAGGCGTTCAGGCCGGCTCCTGCTCATAGCCCGGGGTATCGACGCAGGGCACGCCATTGTGTTCGGCACGCACGTTGCGCACCCGGCTGCCGGGGGGATAGGCGCCCATCACCTGGCAATCCGGACTGGCCTCCAGGCAGCGGTGGTTGAGGCCGGCCGGGATCAGCACCGCATCGCCCGCCTTGAGCCGATGCTCGTCGCCCCCGGCACCGCCCAGCTCCACCCTGGCCCAGCCACTCAGCAGCACCACCACCTCGTGGGCCTCGGGGTGGTAATGGCGGTAGTCGTAGAGGCCGTCTATCCAGGCGTCCACCCAGTCCCTGTCCGCCAGCCGGGTCTTGATCTGCCCGGGCGTCAGGCCCTTGAAGGCGCCCAAGTACAGTGTCGCTTTCATGTTCCCTCCTTCAGGGTCGAGCCGGCCAGGCCCAGGCCCAGCAGCACCAGGGCGCCCCCTATGCCCTGCTCGATGCGCTGGCGCAGCCGCGCCACCAGGGCCGCCGTGTGCTCGGACGACAGCGCCAGGGCCACCAGGGCGAACCAGCCCAGGTGGGCCAGCGAGATGAAGGCGCCATAGCCCAGCTGCACCGCCAGGCCGGTCTCCGGCGATACCACCTGGCTGAACAGGGCCACCACGAACAGGGTGGTCTTGGGATTGAGGGCATTGCTGAGAAAGCCCATCCTCAGCGCGGCCCGATCCGATACCGCCGGCGCAGGCCCCCCACTCTCTGGCGTCCTACCGGCGCCGCGGATCAGGCCGATGCCCAGCCAGATCAGGTAGGCGGCGCCCAGGTACTTGAGCAGGCTGAACAGGACGATGGACTGGGAGATGATCAGCCCCACCCCCAGCATGGAGTAGGCCACGTGGATCCACACCGCCAGGGCGATGCCCAGGGCCGTCATCAGCCCGGCCCGGCGTCCCAGCACCATGGCGTTGCGGCTGGCCATGGCAAAATCGGCGCCCGGGCTGACCACGGCCAGCAGGGTAATGGTGGCAACGGCAATCAATTCCATCATTGGGCAGTCTCCTCAATGCTGATACGGCGGCACCTGGCCAGCTCGCTCACCGCCGTCCAGCGGAACAGGGCCATGATGGCCAGCTTGGTCAGGGCACTGGTGCCGGCCAGCACCAGCAGCGGCCAGCCGCTGTCCAGGCCCATGGCCAGGGCGAAGGCGATGGTGGAGATGTCCATCAGCAGTATGTACTGGGCCATCTTCAGCGACACGGCGCCGGTGCGGCCCTGGCGCCAGATCAGCAGGCATTGGTGAACATAGCCCTGGGCGATGGCGGCCGCCACCACCAGCATCAGGGTGGTGCCGACCAGGCGGCCCTGGTCGGCCACGGCCTCGCCCAGCACCAGGCCCAGCAGCGCCAGGCCCAGGCTGGCACCGGCCACCGCCAGCAGGGTGCGGCTGGCCGGGTTTTGGCGGTCGCGCCAGATCTCGAAGAGGATGGCCAGCACCAGCAGCGAGGCCAGCAGCCGCGGCCAGACCATGTAGTGGTTGAAGGGGCTGATGGCATAGCCGTAGACGAAGAAGGCCAGGTAGGCGTAAAAGCTGACCCCGAACTGGTTCAGCGACAGCACGGCGCTGGCGTCCTTCATGGTGCGCCGCTGCCAGAGCAGCCGCAGCTGGGACCAGAGCCCCAGCAGCGAAAAGAGGATGAAGGCGGTATTGAGGCTGCCGGTCAGATCATAGAGGCTCATCAGCCCTCCATAGCAGATCAGCCCCTTGGCCCGGAGCTGCAAGTCCTTGAGGTCCGGCCAATTTAACAGAGCGCAACCGCCATTCCCAAATCGGACCAGCTCAGTGGCCGTCGGCGGCCTTGGCCAGCAGCTGGCGGCTCTGGGCCAGGCCCGTGTCGGCGTGCGCGCCGAAGAAACCGGCCACGGCCTTAAAGCGCTCGGTAAAGGCCTGGGTGCCGCCGTGCTCCAGCCGGGCCAGCTCCTCGCCCAGCACCTGATGGTAGCGCCTGAGCAGGGCCAGGTTGTCGGGACTGGCCTGGATGATGGCGCCGTACAGGGCCGGATCCTGGGCAAAGAGGCGGCCCACCATGGCCAGCTCCAGCCGGTAGATGGGCGAGCTGAGCCGCTGCAGCTCATCCAGATCCGCCCCTTCGGCCATCAGGTGGCAGCCATAGGCAAAGCTGGTGAAGTGGCGCAGGGCCTGGATCAGGCCCATGGCCCTGTCGTGGGCCTCGGCCGCCACCTCTTCCAAACGGCAGCCCCAGAGCGCCATCTGCGCCAGCAGCCAGGCGCCCTGCTGTGCCCTGTGCCCGGGGCTGACCAGGATCACCTGCTTGGCAAAGCTGGCCACGTCCGGCCCGAACATGGGGTGCAGGCCCAGCACCGGCCCCGGGTGCTTTTGCGCCATGGCGGCCAGGGGCCCGGCCTTGACGCTGGTGAGGTCGGCCAGCACCGCGTCTTCGGGCAGGGCCGGCAGGCGGCGGAGCACCGCCTCGGTCTGCTCCAGGGGCACCGACACCAGCACCAGGCCGACGCCGGCGCACAGGGCCTCGGCGTCGGGCCAATCATCCTGGTCGAGGATCCTGACCTGATAGCCGGACAGCCTAAACTGCTCGGCAAAGCGCCGGCCCAGGCGGCCGCGGCCGCCGACGATCAGCACAGGTCCCAGCTCGGGATTCAGGCACTTGTAGCCCTTGTCCTGTTCGTTGGCGTAGGACTCGCGCATCAGCCGCCGCAGCACGTCTTCAATGAGATCCGGCGACAGCCCTCGGGCCTCGGCCTCCGCGCGGCGGGCCGCCAGCATGGCGGCCTCCCGCTCCGGCACATAGACCGGCAGGCCTTCCCGGTGCTTGAGTTCCCCCACCTCGGCCACCAGGGCCAGGCGCCTTTGCATCAGCGCCAGCAGCGCCTGATCGCACTGGTCGATGCCGGCCCTGAGTTCATCCAGGGTCCTGGCCATCAGCTGGCCTCCCTGAGCTGCCCGGCGGCCAGGGCGTCGCGGCAGCGGCCCAGCAGGCCCTCGGTGCTGGCCCAGTCGATGCAGGCGTCGGTGATGGACACCCCGTAGGCCAGCTGCTCCCTGGGCTGTTCGGCGCTCTGGTTGCCCTCATGGAGATTGGATTCCAGCATCAGGCCTATGATGGCGTCGTTGCCGGCCAGGCGCTGGGCCAGCACCGCCTCGGCCACCGCCGGCTGGCGGCGGTGATCCTTTTCCGAATTGCCGTGGGAGCAGTCCACCATGATGGCGCCGTTCAGGCCGGCGCCTTGAAGCTCGGCCAGGGCCTGGCCCACGGACGCCTCGTCATAGTTGGGGCCCTTGCCGCCACGCAGGATCACGTGACCGTCCGGGTTGCCTTCGGTGTGCAGCAGGCAGACCCGGCCCTCCTGGCTGATGCCGATGAAGCTGTGGCCCGACGAGGCGGCCTTGAGGGCATTGATGGCGGTGCCCAGGTTGCCGTCGGTGCCGTTCTTGAAGCCCACCGGCATCGACAGGCCCGAGGCCATCTCCCTGTGGGTCTGGGATTCGGTGGTGCGGGCGCCTATGGCCGACCAGGCGAAGCAGTCGCCCAGGTACTGGGGGCTGATGGGATCCAGGGCCTCGGTGGCCAGCGGCAGGCCCAGTGCCAGCAGATCGCGCAGCAGCGTCCGCGCCGTCCTCAGGCCGGTCTCCACGTCGAAGCTGCCGTCCAGGTGGGGATCGTTGATCAGCCCCTTCCAGCCCACCGTGGTACGGGGCTTCTCAAAATAGACCCGCATCACGATATAGAGGTGGTCCTGGTACCTGTCGTGGAGCGCCTTGAGCTGGGTTGCGTAGGCTTTGGCGGCGTCCACGTCGTGAATGGAGCAGGGGCCGCAGATCACCAGCAGGCGCTTGTCACGGCCATGGAGGATGTCGGCGATGGCCGCCCTGGACTCGGCCACGAAGGCCAGGCTTTGCTCGCCGACCGGGATCTCGGCCTTGAGCTGGGCCGGGGTCAGCAGGGGCTCTTCCTGGCGGATGTGGACATTGTTCAGGCGATCTTTTTGCATGGGGAACCTCTTGTAACTTTAAATTTACAGATATAAGGCGAGGTTATTTCTTATATCGATTTGACATTTTGAAATGCTCGCCTACGCAACCGCCTTCACCATAGCAATACGCCCCGGCAAAGCAAGCAAAAGACACAAAAAAACCGGCCGCCTGGGCCGGTTCCTTGCGCCTGGTCAATCAGTCCGCCCGTTGCGGCAGGGACTGGCGTGCCGCCAGGCGCCGGACCAGGGACGGCAACCAGGCCTTGAGGGTCACCGCCAGGCGCGGCAGGCCCCGGGCGATCACCACCTCGTCCTCGCCGGCCTCGATGGCACCGATGATGCGCGCCGCGCAATCGTGTGGGTTGATCCCCCTGTCGATGACCTCGTCGCTACGGCCCTGGCGACGGCCGTCGCCGGTGAGGGCGTTGCGGGCGATATCGGTGGCCACGAAGCCGGGGCAGATGCTGAGCACCTGTATGCCCTGGCCGCTCACCTCGGCCCGCAGGCAGTCCATGAAACCGAGCACGGCGAACTTGGCGCCCGAGTAGCCGCTCCTGAGCTTGGAGCCCACCTTGCCGGCCACCGAGCTGACCGCGACTATGGTGCCGGCCCCCTGGGCCAGCATGGCCGGCAGCACCGCCTTGGTCAGGGCCACCACCGCGAAGTAGTTGACCTCCATCACCTGGCGGTACACGGCCATGTCGGTGTCCTGAGCCAGGCTGCGCTGGCTGACGCCGGCGTTGTTGATGAGGATGTCCAGGCCGCCGAGCTTGTTGAGCACAGGTGCCACCAATGCCCCGAGGTGGAGGGTGTCGTTGAGATCGAGCGGCACCACCAGGTGCTCGCCGGGCAGGCGCTCGGCGAGGGCGCGAAGCTCCGGCTCACGCCGCGCCGACAGCACCAGGGTCGCCCCCTGGGCGGCCAGTTGCTCGGCCAGGGCCAGGCCGATGCCGCTGGTGGCGCCGGTGAGCCAGATCCTTTTGCCGTTCATGCTTCCTCCCCACAGGGCTCGATGACCCTGTTGTCCTTGTCGAGCCGCTTGGCCATATCCGGCCCGCGCAGCAGGTAGTTCTTAGCGCCCTTGAAGGCCATCACCGACTCGGCGTTGAGCATGCCCATGCGCAGGCTCTGCTCCAGGGACAGCCCCCTGGCCAGGCCGGCCACGAAGCCGCTGCCGAAGGCGTCGCCGGCGCCGGTGGTCTCGACGATGTGCAGCTGATCGCTGGGCCTGGCGTGCAGGCACTGGCTGCCGTCGCCGGCCCAGAGGCCGTTGGCGCCGTCGGTGACCACGACGATGGCCGGTCCCAGCTGGCGGAGCCGGTCCGGCAGCCCGCTCTCGTCCAGCTGCTCGTTGGGATCCAGTCCCAGCAGCAGGCAGGCCTCCTCGCGGTTGAGGATCAGCGCCTGGGTGTGGGCCAGTATGGGCGCCAGGGCCTCGGCGCCCAGCTTGGCCAGATAGGTGGAGGGGTTGAAGGCCACCTGGGCCTGCACCTGGGGGATCAGCGCCTTGACGGTGTCCAGGCTCTGGCCGAGCATGGCGCCGCAATAGAGCCAGTCGCAATCCGGCAGCTTGGCCTCCTGCGGGCTCAAATTGTCGTTGCAGCCCTTGAAGGCCAATATGGTGCGGTCGTCATGGATGGAGTCGAGGATCACCGACAGGCCGCTCTGGCCGCCCCGGGCGCCCACGAAGCTGACCTGTTCCTGCTCGAGGGCGGCCAGGATCTCGTCGCCGTGGCTGTCGTCGCCCACCTTGCCCAGATAGGCGGTGTTGAAGCCCAGGCGGGCAAAGGCCACGGCGGTGTTGGTACCACCCCCGCCAATGGTGGTGTGCAGTTCCCTGACCAGGATCTTGGAGCCCAGGGGGTAGGCGATGAGCCGCTCTATGGAGTGGCTGGTTTCGATCTGCACCAGCTCGGAGTCGGTGTCGGCGAAGTGGTCTATGGTGGCCGAGCCCAGGGTGACGATGTCAAAGCGCATGGCAGTGTCCGTCCTTGTTTTTCCCCAGCTTAGCGCTTTTGAGGCCCGGCTGTCTTGACCTGGCCCGGGCCCGGGCCGATCATGGCGGCCCCTTGCAAGCAGGATGCTGTCGCTATGCTCTCTCCCCGCCTTTGGCTGTCTCTTTTCTATATCAATTTCTTCCTGGGCTGGGGGATCTACCTGCCCTTCTGGGCCCTGTGGCTCAAGGACCAAGCCCTGCCCCCCACCCAGATCGGCCTGTTGCTGGGCCTGGCCCAGGGCACCCGCGCCCTGGGCTCCCTGCTGCTGACCACCCGCGTCAAGCAGGCCCAGCAGTTGATCCCGGCCAGCCGGTTGCTCAGCCTGGCCACCTTCTGCGCCTTCCTGGCCTTCCTGCTGCCCCAGTCCATGGCGCTGCTGGTGGTGCTGACCGTGGTCAGCTCCCTGCTCTACTCGCCGCTGGTGCCCCTGTCGGATACCCTGGCCACCCGCATGGTGACCCAGGTGGGCCTGGACTACGGCAAGGTGCGGCTGTGGGGCTCGGTGGCCTTCGTCCTGGCCACCACCGGCATCGGCTATGTCACCGGTTGGCTGGGCGCCGAGGCGATACTCTGGTGCCTGCTGGCCAGCCAGGCGCTGATGTGGCTGGGCACCATGATCCCCATGACGGTGCAGCCCAACGACGGCGAACAGGCCAGGCCGGCCCTGGCCTGGCACGGCCTGCTGCGCCAGCCCATGGTGCTGCGCTTTCTGGCGGTGGTGGCGCTGATCCAGGGCAGCCACGCCGCCTTCTACGGCTTCTCCGCCATCCACTGGCAGTCCCTGGGCATAGGCGAAGGGGCCATAGGCGCCCTGTGGAGCCTGGGGGTGGTGGTGGAGGTGGCCATCTTCTACTTCGCCCGTCACCTGTTCGCCGGTCGCAGCGCCGCCCAGCTGCTGGCCCTGGCCGCCGGGGCCGTGCTGCTGCGCTGGACAGGCACCGCCCATGCCGAGAGCCTGTGGGCCCTGGCGGGCCTGCAGGCCCTGCACGGCCTGACCTTCGCCACCGCCCACCTGGGCGCCATGCAGTACATAGGCCGGGAGCTGCCCGGTCATTTCGCGGTGGGCACCCAGGCCCTCTATTCGGCGTTTTGCCTGAGCCTGGCGGTGGCGGCCATGATGCTGGTCAGCGGCGCCCTGTTCGAGCAGGTCGGCGGCCAGATCTTCCTGATCATGGCGGCCCTGGGCCTGCCGGCGCTGCTGCTGTGCCGGGGCTTGAAACGGGTCGAGGACTAGCGCCCCGCCGCCAAGAAAAAGGCCGCCCTAGGGCGGCCTTTTGCCATCGGCTGTGCAACGGCATCACGCCTTTTTCGGGCGCTGGCGCATCAGCCCTTCCTGCTGGCTGGTGGCCACCAGGCGGCCCTGGCGGTCGAAGAACTGGCCCCGAACCAGGCCGCGGCCGCCGGAGGCGGAGGTGCTGTCCACGGCGTAGAGCAGCCAGTCGTCCAGGCGGAAGTCGCGGTGGAACCACATGCTGTGGTCTATGGTGGCCACCTGCAGACCGGGATCCATGTAGGACTTGCCGTGGGGCTGCAACGCCGTGGGCAGGAAGTTGAAGTCGGAGGCGTAGGCCAGCAGGTACTGGTGAATGCGCAGGTCGTCCGGCATGTCGCCGCTGGCCTTGAGCCACACGTAGCGCACCGGCTCGGCGGTGACCGGCTCCAGCGGGTTGTGGAACACCACGGGCCGCATCTCTATGGGCATCTCGGTGAGGAAGTTGTCGATGATCTTCTTCGGCAGCCGCTCCTTGAACGGCAGCGCCAGCTCGTGCTCGCTGGGCAGGTTGTCCGGCCCGGGCACGATCGGCATCTCCGCCTGGTGCTCAAGGCCCTCCTCCTGGCGCTGGAAGGAGGCGGTCATGGTGAAGAGGGTGCGGCCGTGCTGCACCGCCTTGACCCGGCGGGTCGAGAAGCTGCCGCCGTCACGGACGTTCTCCACCAGGTAGACGATGGGCGCCCTGGCGTCACCGGGCTCCAGGAAGTAGGAATGCAGGGAGTGCACCAGGCGCTCCTCCACCACCGTCTCCTTGGCCGCCGACAGGGCCTGGCCCAGCACCTGGCCGCCGAACACGGCCGGGAAGCCCAGATCCTGGCTCTGGCCACGGAAGATGTCCTTTTCCACCTGCTCCAGCTTGAGCAGGTGCAGCAGTTCATTCAGTACTTGTGACATGGCGGTTCCTCAGCCGTAGTTGGGATCGGCGACAAAGGGGTTGGTGCGGCGCTCTTCGCCCAGGGTGGACATGGGGCCATGGCCGGGGATGAAGCGCACCTCGTCACCCAGGCCGAACAGCTTGTCGCGGATGGAGGAAATCAGCTGGTCGTGGTTGCCCCTAGGAAAATCGGTGCGACCGATGGAGCCCTTGAACAGCACGTCGCCCACCTGGGCCAGCCGGCTGGGCCTGTGGAAGAACACCACATGGCCCGGGGTATGGCCGGGGCAGTGCAGCACTTCCAGCTCGGTGTCGCCGAGTTCGACCACGTCGCCCTCTTCCAGGTAGCGGTCCGGGCTGAAGGGGGTGGCGTCCGGAAACTGGAACATCCGCGACTGATCGCCCAGGCGATCCAGCCAGAACTGGTCGTCCCTGTGGGGGCCTATGATGGGCACCTTAAGCCTTTCCCTGAGCCTGGCGGCGGCGCCGGCGTGGTCGATATGGCCGTGGGTGAGCAGGATCTGGCCGACCTTGACGCCCTTTTCGGCCACCAGGGCCAGGATGCGCTCCAGGTCGCCACCCGGATCGATGATGGCCCCTTCCAGGCTGTCCGGGCACCACACCAGGGTGCAGTTCTGGGCGAAGGGGGTAACGGGTAATACGGCAAATTCCATAGCGTATTGGGTTCTGGGGTTTTGGCCCATGGTACCCCGAAAGGCCCCCGCCCTGGCAATGGCTAGCTTACTGCTGCGCCTTCAACCAGCGGTCGCTGAGCAGCGACTCCAGCGCCCGGGGAGGCAGTTTCAGCCACAGCGGCAGGGTGGCGTCCACCTCCATGCGGCTGCGCTCGAAGACCCGTCCCGGCCACTTCCGCTGTCCTTCCTCGGTGAGCAGCAGCCCCAGGGAAGGATAGAAATGGTGGTAAACGAGCTGGATCCCCTCGATGTCCCGCCACTCCAGTCGGCCCTTGTTGAACCAGTAGGCCAGCTCCAGGCCATCGTCGTCCAGGATCAGCTGATGGCAGCGCGGCAGCAGTGCCAGCGCGTAGATGAAGGCCACCACCAGGAACAGCCCCAGCACCACCAGGCCGTAACCTTCCCCCAGTGCATAACGCCAGCCGCCGATGCCGGCCAACAACAGGCTGAGGGCGATACCGCCGGCCGCCAGCCAGGGATTGCTGCCAATGATGGTTTTGTTCATGGGTCACTCCGTTCGCTTTTGGGCGCCGATGATACTGCCTGCCCGACCTCATTTGCCAGCTCCCGGCATTCGTGACATATTATGTCCAAGCATCAGAGAACAATAATCAAGGAGAGGACCATGAACCGCAAACTGCCCATCAATCCCCTGGCCGTGGTCGGCGGCATCGCCGTACTGAGCATGATCTACAGCGCCATGTACACCGTGGACGAAGGCCATGTGGGGGTGATCAAGCGCTTCGGTGAAGCCAAGGAGCAGGTCAACCCCGGCCTGCACTTCAAGATCCCCTTCGCCGACCGGGTCGAGGCCATAGAGGTACGTACCCGCAAGAACGTCGAACAGCTGCCCGCCGCCACCTACGAGCAGATGCCGGTCACCGCCGAGGTGTCGGTGAACTGGACGGTGAACAAGGACGACGCCCTGTCCCTGTACCGGGCCTATGGCGGCCTGTCCCAGTTCGAGCAGCGGATCCTGGATCCCAAGCTGCGCTCGGCGTCCAAGGACGCCCTGGCCCACTACAAGGCCGAGCAGCTGATCCAGAATCGCGCCTCCGTCATCAACGAGATAGAGGCACTGCTACTGGACGCCATGAGCGACTACCCGGTCAAGCTGGACTCGGTGCAGATCGAAAACATCGTGCTGCCGCCGCGCTATATCGAGTCCATCCAGATCAAGCAGACCGAGAAGAACCTGGCCCAGGCCGAGCAGCACAAGCTGGAGCGCCAGCGTCTGGAGGCCCAGCGGGCCGTGAACACCGCCCAGGCCGAGCGTGACGCCAACAAGGCCAGGGCCGACGGCCAGGCCTATGCCATCCGCGCCGAGGCCGAGGCCCAGGCCGAAGCCATCCGCCTCAAGGGCGACGCCGAGGCCAAGGCCATGAAGGCCAAGGCCGATGCCCTCAAGGCCAACCCGGGGCTGGTGGACTACGTCAAGGCCCAGCAGTGGAACGGCCAGATGCCCCAGACCATGCTGTCCGACGGCACCAACCTGTTCTGGACCCTGCCCCAGAAGAAATAACTTGTGAGCCACCTGACGGGCGCCTAAGATGGCGCCCGTTATGTTTGAGCTCCTCTTTTCCCACCCCCGCTTCCACGTCATCCACAAGACGGCGCCCATGAGCTTCCACTCGGAAGACGGTCCCGGCCTGTTCGAAGCCATCAAGGCCGAACTGGCTGAGCCGCTGTGGCCGGTGCACCGCCTGGACAGGGTCACCACCGGCCTGCTGCTGGTGGCCCGTGACGCCGAGGCCTGTGCCGAACTCTGCGCCCTGTTCGCCGAGCACCGGGTGGACAAGTGCTACCTGGCGCTGTCGGACAGGAAGCCGGGCAAGAAGCAGGGCTGGGTCAAGGGCGACATGGCCAAGGGCCGACGTGGCGCCTGGAAGCTGCTGAGGAGCACCACGAACCCGGCGGTGACCCGCTTCGACAGCCAATCCCTGGGCCCCGGGCTGCGCCTGTATCGGCTCTGGCCGCAGACCGGCCGCACCCACCAGCTGCGGGTGGCCATGAAGAGCCTGGGCGCCCCCATACTGGGCGACGACCTCTACGGCGGCAGCGCCCATGACAGGGTCTGCCTGCATGCCCATGCCCTGCGCTTTCGCGCCTTCGGCGAGGACTTCGCCTTCCAGGCCGCGGCGGATTTCGTCCCGGCCGAGGCCCTGCCCGCCCCTTTCCCGGCCCCCTGAGCTTGCCCGGGGCCGGCAAAGCCCCTAGCATCACAGCAAAACCACAGCCCGAGCCGGCCATGAACCTGCTCCACGCCATGGCGGCCTTTGCCCGGGTCGCCGAACTGCACAGCTACACCCAGGCCGCCGAGCAGCTGGACCTGTCCCGCACCCAGATCAGCAAGCTGGTGGCGGCCCTGGAGGATCACCTGGGGGTACGGCTGCTGCACCGCACCACCAGGCGGGTCAGCCTCACCGAGGCCGGCGCCGCCTACCTGCCCAAGGCCCAGCAGATCCTGACCCTGGTGGACGAGGCCCACAGCCAGACCGCCGATCTCGGCGAAAGCCTGCGGGGCAAAATTCGCGTCAACGGCCCCATGAGCTTCGGCGCCCATTTCCTGGCCCCGGCCCTGGCCCCCTTCCTGGCCCGGCACCCGCAGCTGGATATCGAGCTGGAGCTCAACGACCGCCGGGTCGACCTCATCGAGGAAGGCTATGATCTGGCCGTTCGCATCAGCGAGCTCAAGGACTCCAGCCTGGTGGCCACCCGCCTGACCCACTGCCGGATGCTGATCTGCGCCACCCCCGACTACCTGGCCAGGCACGGCGCCCCAAGCCAGCCACAGGAGCTCAAGGATCATCAGTGCCTCAACTACCGCTATGCCAGTGAGGGCCGACAGTGGCGCTTTAGCGTCGACGGCAAGACCTTGCTGGTGCCGGTATCCGGTCCCCTGGAATGCAACAACGGCGAGGCGCTGGTGGGCGCGGTCAAGGCGGGCCTCGGCCTGACTTATTGCCCCAGCTTCCTGGTCGGCGCCGCCCTGGCCAGCGGCGAGCTGGTGACGGTGCTGGACCACTACCTGCCCGAGCCCTTCGGCATATACGCCATCTACCCCGCCAATCGCCACCTGCCCAACAAGGTCCGGGCGTTGATCCGCCACCTCAAGGACAGCTTCGGCGATCCCCCCTACTGGGAAGGCAATTGAGTCGCCATCGATGACAATCATTGTCAATTTTCGATGATTATCCCCAGGATTGCCTGACATAGACTGAGGCTGTTCCAATCATTCCTTGACGGAGACAGCTTATGAACGCTTATGCCACTACCCTGATGCGCGTTACCCTTGGCGCCTTCTTCCTGGCCCACGCCCTGTTGAAGGTGCTGGTCTTCACCCTGCCCGGCACCGTCGGCTATTTCGAGTCCCTTGGCCTGCCCGGTTTCTTCGCCCACCTGACCATACTGGCCGAGCTGGGTGGCGGCCTGGCGCTGATCCTCGGCGTCCAGACCCGGCTGGTGGCCCTGGCCCTGGTACCTGTGATGATCGGTGCCGCCTGGGCCCACGCCGGCAACGGCTGGGTGTTTTCCAACGCCGGCGGCGGCTGGGAGTTCCCGGTGTTCTGGACGCTGATGCTGCTGGTCCAGGCCGGCCTTGGCAGCGGCGCCCTGGTGGTTCGCAGGCAGTGGGCCTGATCATGCTGCCCGGCTACTTCATTTCCCACGGTTCCCCCATGCTGGCCCTGGAAACAGGGCCGGCCCAGGACTTCCTCAAGGCCCTGGGCCACCAGCACAGGCCCAGGGCCATACTGGTGCTGAGCGCCCACTGGCAGAGTCGGGCGCTGCAGGTTACCCGGGGCCCTGGGCTTGACACCCTTCACGACTTCCATGGCTTTCCCGACGCCCTGTACCGGCAGCGCTACCCGGCCAGCACCGCGCCTTCCCTGGTGGACTGGCTTGTGGACCGGCTTGGCGCTGAGCCTGTGGCCAGGGGCCTGGATCACGGCGCCTGGGTGCCGCTGTCGCTGCTGTATCCGGGTGCCGAGGTGCCGGTGGTGCAGCTGAGCCTGCCGGCCTGGTCCAATCAAGATCTGTACGCCCTGGGCAACAAGCTGCAGCCGCTGCGGGAACAAGGGGTACTGGTGCTGGCCAGCGGCTCCATCACCCATAACCTGGCCGAACTGGGCCCACAGGGCAGCCCGACGGCGCCCTGGGCGGCCGCCTTTGCCAATTGGGTGGCGCTGTGCCTGGAAAGCGGTGACAGGGACGCCCTGCTGGACTGGCAACGCCAGGCCCCCGAGGCCGGCCGCAACCACCCCACGGTGGAGCACTTCCAACCACTGCTGGTGGCCATGGGCCTGGGAGACGCCGCCAGGCGGGTGCACCGGGGCTTCAGCCACGCCAATCTGGCCATGGATTGCTACCGCTTTGATTGAAAAAGGCGCCCAAGGGCGCCTTCTTATTGCAGCGGCAAGCGGCATTCAGGCCGCCACCGACGACGCCATGGCAAAGCGGCTGCACAGCCAGGCCATGACCTCCTCGGCCTCGCGGTCGTCCAGCCAGTCGTCCAGCACCAGCATCCCCTGCTCCCCCAGCACCAGGATGCAGGGCCAGGGCTGGTAGATCATCAGGCATTGGTTGGGCCTGGCCAGGACCAGGGGCGGACGGCCCGCCTCCAGCACCTCCAGTTCGTCACCGAAGCGGCCCAGCTTCAGCGGCATGGACAACCCACGGTAGTCCCAGCTCAGGCTGATGACGGCCGCCAGGGCGAAGACCCAGATGGCCTGGCCCAGGCCGGGCCAGCCCAGCCATTGCTCCCAGAGCACGAAGCTGAGCAGGGCGCCGAAATGATCCAGCACCAGCTCCAGCAGCGCCAGCTCCAGCCACAACAGGGCGTTCATGCCAAAGGCCTTGCCGAGGCGCGGCAGGCGCACGAAGCGGCTGCGCCTTTGTAGCCAGGCGTTGTTTTCCTGCCAGCAGGCACTGCCAACCCTGTCGTGGGGCCAGGGCTGCTCGGCCAGTTCACCCAGGCCCAGGCTGTGGGCCAGTACCAGTGGCTTGCCAAGGCGGCCGGCCAGCGCCCGGCATTCGGCCAGGGCCCCTTGTGGCTCGCCATGGCGCCCCAGGGGCCAGATCTCGCCGTCGAAGTGCACCAGCTGGCTGTGCCAGCCGTCGCTTTCCAGTGCCAGGGCCACATGGTCGATGGCGTCCAGGTCGATACGCCGCTGCTCCCGGCCCCGGCCGGCGAGACGGCTGGTCCAGATCAGGAAGGGGCCATCGCGCTGCAGCACCCGGCCCTGGATGGGGGTCATGGACCGGCAGGGGCCGTCGGCCAGCCAGCCCACCGGTTTCAACAGCAGCAGGAGCAGCAACAGCCAGCCCTCGGGATCCCAGTGGTGGATCAGCAGCGACAGCACCACCAGCACGGCGGTGCCCAGCAGTTGGTCCGACAGGGAAAAGGGCTGTCCGCCGCCGGTCAGTTCGGCGCGAAAACGCGACAGCAGCAGCGTCTTGAGATCGTGCAGAAAATCCAGGAACCAGCTCAGGGGCCGGAACAGGCGCCGCAGGGGATGGTACTCGGGACGGGCGAATTGCCCCGCCCACAGGGTGACAGCAGGGTCCGACAAGGGCTATCCAATGGTTGGCCATGACCGCCAAAGTTTGTCTATTTTCCGTGTGGAAATCTATGGTTATCAGAGCCCTTCAACCAGGATAACCATGATGCGACTCTATTGTGCCCCCGGCGCCTGCTCCCTCGGGATCCATATCGCGCTGAACTGGATCGGCTGTCAATACCAGCTCAACATCGTCAACCCCCACGACGAGGACTATCTCAAGATCAATCCCGCCGGGGCCGTGCCGGCCATGACCCTGGACAATGGCCACACCCTGACCCAGAATGCCGCCATCTACCGCTACCTGATGCTGACCTACCCGGAGGCGGATCTGGGGGTCGCCAACACCCCATTGGCCCAGGCCGAGCTGGAACGCTGGAGCGCCTTCCTGACCGGTGATCTGCACCCCAGCTTCTATCCGTTGTTCAGCCCCGGGCGCTACAGCAGCGACCACTCGGAGCAGGCCCTGGCCCAGATCAAGGCCGCCGCCCTGACCCAGGTGCGCCGTAAGCTGGCGCTGCTGGACGCACACCTGCACGAGAAGACCCATATGGTCGGCAACAAGCGCACCGTAGTGGACGCCTACGTCTATCCCATGCTGAGATGGGCCACCAAGATGGTGCCCGGCGGCCTGGCGGATTACCCCCAGCTGCAGCGGCTCTTTGACGATCTCAGCCTGGATCCGGACGTGCAGAAGGCACTCAAGGAGGAAGGGCTGGCATGAAAAAGGGCGCCAAAGGCGCCCTTTCCTTAAGCCACCGCCAAGGCGGCGATCAGCCCCACCGGTACCCCTATGACCAGCGCCACCAGCACCACCGACAGCAGTGCCGTACCCAGGGCCCGCCAGGCGGAAAAGCCGTGCACCTGGCCCACCATCTTCAGGTGGATCACCAGGCCCCACAGGCCGAGCACCAGGGCGATGCCGTACCAGAGCCAGGTCATGGCCTGGGGCTCGGCGACCAGGCTTTCGGCGCCGGCGCTCATCGCCTGTGGCGCCACCAGGAACAGCAGCAGCCAGATAATGTTGAGCAGGATCTGCGGCACATAGGCCCAGGCAATGGCGGCGCGCAGCTGCCGGCCCTCGCCCTTGCCGCCCAGCCAGCCGCCGACGATGCGGTACAGCCAGCCGGTCAGGTACAGCGAGATCACCATGATGATGGGCGCCAGGAGCAACGCCAGGGCGAAGCCGGCCAGGCCGCCCTCCGGCGCCGCCAGGTTCGGCATCGCCGCGGCCATGCCCATGATCAGCACCAGCAGGGCCACATGCTGTTCGGGGTTGTCGTCGATAATGCGCTGTATGGTGGCCCTGGGCTGGGTCCAGAGGCTGAGAAGATGTTCGGTCATGGATACCTCCTTGTCATAATATGTCACAAGGGTGCCCCGGCGCCTTGGCAAAGTCAAATAAAAAGGGCGCCAAAGGCGCCCTTTTTCAATCACTTGCAAGCTTCAGTGTTGCCAGCCCAGGTTGTGGGCCTTCTCCTGCCAGTAACGGCTGGTGGCCTCCGGCATGTTGGGCACGCCGTGCTTCTCGAAGAAGAAGGGCTGGCGCTTGGCGCCGTCCACCTCGTTCATGGTGGCGGCGTCGAACAGCCGGCCGTTGATGACCGTATAGGCCACCTTCTCGGACTGGCGGATGTCGCTAAGCACGTCACCGTCGATGATGGCCAAATCGGCCAGCTTGCCGGGCTCGATGGAGCCGATGTCCCTGTCCATGCCCAGGGACTTGGCACCGTCTATGGTGGCACCGCGCAGGGCCTCCCAGGGGGTGAAGCCGCCCTGGTTCATCATCCACATCTCCCAGTGGGCGGCCAGGCCTTCGCGCTGGCCGTGGGCACCGATGTTGACCCGCACCCCTTCGTCACGCAACGCCTTGGCGGACTTGGCCACGCCCTTGTGGTTGTAGTGGTGCTCGGGGGCCTGCTGGGGACGGATGGCCCTGGGCTCCACCAGGTAGCGGGGCACGAAGCTCATCAGGCGCTCGTTTTCCCAGACCTTGGTGTGCTGATACCAGTAGTTCTCGCCGCCCAGGCCGCCGTAGGCCACCACGAAGGTGGGGGTATAGGCGGTGTCGGTGGCGGACCAGAACTGCTTGACGTCGTCATAGATGTCCTTGATGGGCAGGGCATGCTCTATGGTGGTGTGGCCGTCGGCAATTTCGGTCAGGTTGTGCTGGAACTTGGCGCCCCCTTCCGGCACCACCATGATGCCCAGCTCGCGGCCGGCGGCGATGACCTGCTGGCGAGTGTCCCGGCGCGGGTGGTTGTAGGACTTCACCGAGATGGCGCCGGCATCGGCCAGGCGGCCGACGTGGAAGAGCGCGTCCTCGTAGGAGCCGATCTTGGCGTGGTAGCCGGGCGCGTAACCGGCGTAGAGGATGCGGCCGGTGGAGTAGATCCGCGGCGCCACCGTCTTGCCGGCCTTGGCCAGCTCGGCGGCGGCAAAGACCTCGGAGGTATCGTTGCTGGGATCGTGGATGGTGGTCACCCCGAAGCTGAGGTTGGAGTACTGGTTCCAGTTCTGCTGGGGCTGGATGCCGCGGCTGCCGTAGCCGCCGTGGGCATGGACATCCACCAGGCCGGGGATGATGGTCTTGCCGGTCACGTCCACCACCCTGGCGCCCTTGGGCAGGGCCACCTGGGCGCGGCTGCCCACCGCCTTGATGCGGTTGTCCTCGATCAGCACCACGGCGTCTTCCAGCACTTCCTTCACCTTGTCGGCGTCACGCATGGTCACCACGCGGGCCCCCACCAGGGCCAGGGTGCCGTCCGGCTTGGCGTAGTCGGCGTCGAAGGACAGGTCGATGCCCTCGGCCACCGGCTCCGGCAGCTGCTCGGGGCTGCCGCTCAGGAAGGCGAAGGCGTCCTTGAGGTCGCGCTGGTAGAGGTGGAAGGCATGGCCCCAGGTCAGGCGCTGGGAATCCGGCGACCAGCGCAGCTCATGGCCGCTGCGGGCCGCCACCTGGGATACCGGCACCATCTTGGAATCGCCGCCTATGGTCAGTACCTTGCCGCCCTTGACGAAGGGGGCCACATAGGTCTTGTAGTGCTGGATGAACGCCAGCCACTGACCGTCGGGGCTGACCCGGAACTCGGTGATGTAGTCGCCCTTGAAATGGCTGCGCTCGTCCAGGCCGTTGAGATCCACCGACTTCAGGCTCAGCTCGGTGTTGCCGGTGCCCTCCACATAGAAGATGCGCTTGCCGTCGTGGCTGAAATGGGCCTGGGCGCCGTTCTTGCTCACCTTATGGTGTTTCTTGCCCTTGCGGTCGGTGACGTAGATGCCGGGCTCCATGGAGTACTCGCCGCTCAGCAGGTAGCCGCCGGTGACCTTGCGGTACAGCACCTGGTCGCCGTCGGGGCTGAAGGCCGGCTCTACGTAGTGGCCGGGCTGCTCGGTGAGGGTCTTGCTGCGGCCGCTGCGGATTGAGGCGATGCGCACCGTGCCCAGCTTGTCGTCGTCCCAGGTGGTGTAGAGCACGGACTTGCCGTCCGGGCTGAACTGGGGATAGAACTCGAAGTGGTCGTTCTGGCGGGTCAGGCGCTTGACCTTGCCGGAGGCCAGATCCTTGACATAGATATGGCCAAGGGCCTGGAACAGGGCGCTGTCGCCGTCCGGGCTCAGCTGGCTCCAGCGCATCATGCGCACCTTGAAGCGATCCGGGGCCACCTCCACCGGTACCCTCAGGGTCTGGCTGACGGTTTTCTCGGCCTGGATGCTGATATCCAGGGCCTGGGCCTGCTTGTCGTCCAGGTCCAGCCTGTGGATGCGGCCGCCGGCCCAGAACACCATGGCCTTGCCGTCCGGGGTCCAGGCATAGGCGGGGGTGTTGCCCTGGGAGCCGTTGGCTTCCTGGAGATCCCTGTCCATGTTCCAGTAGACGGGCTCCTCGCGGCCGGTCACCAGATCCTTGACGAACAGCACCGACTGGAAATCCACCCGGCGCACGAAGGCCAGCTTGCTGCCATCCGGGCTGGGTACGGGACGGATGGCACCACCGGCGCCGGAGACGATGGTCTCCTCCTCGCCGGTCTCCACGTCCTTGCGCTTGATCACGAACACCTGGCCCACGGAGTTCTTGTCGTAGGCCCAGGTCTTGCCCGGGGTGGCGTCCACCGAGTAGTAGACATGGCGGCCGTCCGGGCTGAAGGCCGGCTCGGCGATGTTCTTCTGGGAGTCCTTGCCGTGCAGGCGCTCACGCAGCTCCACGCCCTTGCCGCCGGCCTTGTGGTACAGCCAGATGGAACCGGCGGGGATGGAGCGGCCGGACATCTGGCCCTTCTTGACGGCGATGTAGTTGCCGTCCGGGCTCCAGTAGGGGTTGTGGACCAGGAACTCTTTTTCGTCGGTGACCTGGGTCAGCTCCTGGCTTGCCACATCCATGACCCAGACGTTGTCGGCGCCGCTGCGGTCGGAGATGAAGGCGATGGACCTGCCGTCCGGTGAGAAGCGCGGCTGCATGTTCCAGGCCATGTCGCTGGTCAGGGCCTTGGCCTGGCCGCCGCCGGTGGACACCAGATAGAGATCGCCAAGCATGTCGAAGACGATATGCTTGCCGTCCGGCGACACGTCCAGGTTGGACCAGGTGGTCTCGCTGGTGTTGATGGTAATGGTGCTCTCTTCCCCCGGCGGGTTCAGTACGTCCCACTTGGCGGCGTCTTCCGCGGCCACGGCCGCCTGGCTCCCCAGGGCCAGGCTGATGGCCACACTCAAGATCTTCACATTCATCCTTTGTCTTCCCGTGCTGTCGGCTTTGTTGCCATAATGTGTCAACTCCTTATACAGGCTAAAGGCCGGGACCGACAAACCGCCGGCCTTAAGCGACCATTGGTTTATGAAACATCAATCCCGCCAGCGTTTCCCGGTGCTTTTCATCGGCGGCTCAGACCCCAGCGGCGGCGCCGGGATCCAGGCCGATCTCAAGAGCTGCCAGGCCCTGGGCGGCCACGGCATGGCCGCCATCACCGCCATCACGGTGCAGAGCACCCAGGGCGTCAGCCACGTCGAGCCCCTGGCCGCCGACCTTGTGACGGCGCAGATCAAGGCGGTGCTGGACGACATCAGGCCCAGGGCCATCAAGGTGGGCATGCTGGGCAGCGGCGCCATCGCCACGGCCCTGGCCGAGGTGCTGCCAGGGGACATTCCCGTTGTGCTGGATCCGGTGCTCAAAAGCTCCAGCGGCGCCAGCCTGCTGGATGGGCCGGGCCGGGCCGCCCTGGATGGGCTGTTGCCGCGGCTGGCGCTGCTGACCCCCAATATTCCCGAGGCCCAGGCCCTGGTGGGGAAAAAGCTGGAAGGCGACGAACTGATGGGGGCCCTGAAGGCCGCCCTGCCCTGCCCTGTGCTGCTCAAGGGCGGCCATGGCGGCGGCGCCTGGCTGGTGGACAGGCTCTGGGACGGCCGCCGCGGCTATCGGCTAGAGGCCAGGAAGCGTAATTCCAACCAGACCCACGGCACCGGCTGCACCCTGGCCGCCGCCATCGCCACCTGCCTTGCCAAGGGCCATGGGCTGCCCCTGGCGGTGACCCTGGCCCATCAATACCTGCAGGGCGCCATCGCCAGGGCGGCCCATGCCCCCCTTGGCAAAGGCCCCCACGGGCCGCTCTGGCATTGAATTCGGTGTTTTTTCCTGGCTGGTGGACAGGACCTGATCACCCCGGTTTGCGGGCCAGGATATGGACGTACCTGGCCAGGCTGCGATAGGGCTCGAGGCCGCTGACCTTTTCTTCCATGGCCAATACCTCCTCCAGCGCCGGCCTGGGCCTGTCCGGCAGGTGGAAGTCGCTGAAGCAGCGGATGCCGGTGTGCACCATTACCTCCATGCCGGCCTCGGCCAGCCAGGCCAGCACCTGGCGGGGATCCAGCGGCGCCTGGGGGGTCAGCCCCTTGTGACGGCCGTACCAGCCCTGGTTGAACTGCTGGAAATTACCGCGGATCAGGTGCATGAAATCCATGGCATTCTTGTTGTAAAAAAGCAGCGACAGCCAGCCACCGGGACCCACCAGCTCCACCACCTTGCCCAAGCCGCCCCGCTGGTCCGCCAGCCATTCCAGCACCGCATGGAACACCACCAGCTGGTACTGGCCGTCCAGCTGCTGCAGTGGCAGCTGCTCCAGCGTCAGCGCCTCGGTGCAGCCGGCCTTGACGGCCGCCTCCCTGGCCAGGGCCAGCATCTCGGCGGCCGGCTCCACCAGCCTGACCCTGTGGCCCCGCTGGCACAGGCCGATGGCGGTCTGGCCGGCGCCGCCGCCCACATCCAGGACGGACAGCCCCGGCGGCAGCTGGGCCAGCAAGGCGTCCAGATCCCGCCACAGCAGGTGCTGGCGCACGGCGCCCTTGTAGCTGCCATAGATGTTGCTGGTGAACTTGTGGGCCAGATCGGTGAAGTAGCGGTCCTGGGCCATGGTCAAACCGGGTTGGGCAGATCCACAAAGCGCACGTCCAGCTCGAACTTCTCGGCCAGATGCTCGCCCAGGGCCTGGATCCCGTAACGCTCTGTGGCATGGTGGCCGGCGCCGAAATAATGGATGCCGGCCTCCTGGGCGGTATGGAAGGTGCGCTCGGAGACCTCGCCGGAGATGAAGGCGTCTATGCCGTGGCTGACCGCCAGCTCGATATAGTCCTGGGCGCCGCCGGTGCACCAGGCGATGGTGCGGATCCGCTCGGGGCCGCCGGGCAGGTGCAGGGGCTCGCGGCCCAGGCGCCGGCTTATATGCTCGCTCAACTCCGCGGCCGTCATGGGCTCGGCCAGGGTGCCGTGTAGCACCAGACCCCGGCCCAGCTCGCCGTCCAGGGCGCCGCTTGTCTCCAGATCCAGCACCCGGGCCAGCTGCACGTTGTTGCCGATGCCGTCATGGGCATCCAGGGGCAGGTGGTAGGCCAGCAGGTTGATGTCGTTGGCCAACAGGGTGGCCAGGCGGCGCTTCTTCATGCCGGTGATCTCGGCCGGCTCGCCCTTCCAGAAATAGCCGTGGTGCACCAGCACCGCATCGGCGCCCCAGGCCACCGCTTCGTCCAGCAGGGCCTGGCTGGCGGTGACGCCGGTCAACACCTTGCGTACCTGCCTGCGTCCCTCGACCTGCAGGCCATTGGGGGCATAGTCGCGGAACAGCTTGGGCTTGAGCAGTTCGTCCAAGTACTGGATCAGGGTCAGGGTTTGCATGGGCACTCTCTTCAGGCTGGCATCTGCCGGCAAGGGTAATGGATGTTTTCGACACAGAAAAGACGTGTAAATTAGACAGTTGTGAAGATTTTAGGTATAAATCAGGTCTACGTTTAAAATTTGCTCAAAAAGCGAACAAGGGAACCTTGAAATGGCCAAACTGGACAAAGAAGAGGTGCTGAGCGCATTCAGCGCTGCATACCAAGCCCAACACGGTAAAGCACCCCAGATTGATCAGAAAGGCAGTTGGTATTCCGTAGACGGTGGCAAAAGCCTGCGTCTGGCCGACATTGCTGCCATGACCGAAGAGCTGCAGGGCGGTGCGCCCAAGGCCGAACCTGCCAAGGCCGAGAAGCCCAAGGCTGCCGCGCCGAAGAAGGCCCCGGCCAAGAAAGCCAAGAGCAGTAACGGCGGCCTGCTGCCCCGCGACTTCTGGGAAGATCTGCTGGAAGGCAAGGATCATCACTGCCGCCGCCCCCGCGGCTTCTGACAAAGAGCCGGCGCCAGCCGGCTTTTTTGTGCCCGCCTGCTAGGCACCCTGACATTAGTTCCTACAAAACAAGGCATTGCGCTTTGCCATCAAGCTGACTAAGTTGGTTGTGGTTACATAACAGTAACAAAAACAAAACAACGCTTTTTCAGGAAGAATCTTATGCAACGCAAAGCCACTCCCCTGGCCCTGGCGGTCACCGCCGCCCTGGGCGCATACACCATGCCTCAAGCCATGGCGGCAGATGGCGCTCAGGATGAAGTCGAGCGTATCGAGGTCACCGGCTCCCATATCCGCCGTGCCGATCTGGAAGGCCCCTCCCCCGTGCTCTATATCGACGCCAAGGACATCGAGAAATCCGGTGCCCGCGACGTCGCCGAGCTGCTGCACAAGCTGCCCGTGAACGGCTCCGGCAGTTTCACGCCCCAGGGCAACGACAGCGACAGCACCTCCAACGGTGCCGCCGCCATCTCCCTGCGCGGCCTGGGCGCCGATTCCACCCTGGTGCTGCTGAACGGCCGCCGTGTCGCCGTCAACGCCTTTGCTCAGGGCATCAACACCTCCTTCGTCGACATCAACACCATCCCGGTGGCGGCCATTGAGCGTATCGACGTGCTCAAGGACGGCGCCTCGGCCATCTACGGCTCCGACGCCATCGCCGGCGTGGTCAACATCATCCTCAAGAAGGATTTCGACGGCATGGAAGTGAACGCCATGGTCGGCGACACCACGGACGGTGGCGGCGCCGAACAGAATGCCTCCATGTTGTGGGGCCACGGCGACGGCCAGGCCCATACCACCATCATCCTGGATTATTTCAAGCGTGACGGCGCCTTCTACCGCGACCGTGACTACACCCAGTCCGCCAACCAGACCGCCAGGGGCGGCCCCGATTTCCGCTCCTCCTCCGGCAACCCGGGCTCCTATATCCCGGCGACCATAGGCGCCGACGGCTCCATACTGCCCAAGTCCGACGATTTCGACTGGACCCCGGATCCCAACTGCCCGGCCGGTTCGAGCCACCCCAATTTCTGCCTGTTCGACTATGCCCCCTTCATGAGCCTCAACCCCAGCACCGAGCGGGCCGGCCTGATGCTGATGCATGAGCGGGAGATCAGCGACGAGATCATCGGCTTCCTGGAAGCCAACATCCAGCACAACAAGAGCGATGTCTTTGGCGCCCCCAGCCCCTCCTTCGGCGAGTTCTACATGCTGGCCGACAACCCCCTGTTCACCTCCGGCGAGGCCACCAACCCCTTCCCAGGTGAAGACATCACCATGCGCCGGCGCACCACCGAGGCGGGCCCCCGCCACAAGAAGGTCGAGGCCGACAACCAGCGCCTGGTGCTGGGCCTGGACGGTGCCATGAAGAGCATCGACTGGAAGCTGTCCTACACCTATTCGCGCAGCCGCAACCATGAGTTCGGCCTGGGTGGCTTCGTGCAGAGCAGCCGCCTGCAGGACGCCATCAACGCCGGCGACTTCAACCCCCTGGCCCGGACCCAGGACGCCGCCGTCATCGACGACATCAGCGTCAACACCACCCGTAGCGGCAAGTCCGTGACCGAGGCGGTCAACGGCCAGATCAGCGGCTACACCTTCGAGCTGCCCGGCGGTGACACCCAGTACGCCCTGGGCTTCGAATACCGTGACGAGAAGATAGAGGACAACCCGGACGAGCTGTTCCTGCGCGGCGAAGTGTTCGGCACCGAGGCCACCGCCGCCAAGGGCGACCGCGACCAGTACTCCATCTTCGGCGAGCTGGCCATGCCGGTCACAGAGCAGCTGGACGTGCAGCTGGCACTGCGTTACGAGCACTATTCCGACTTCGGCTCCGACACCAACCCCAAGGTGGCCTTCAGCTACAGGCCCATGGACAACATGATGCTGCGCGGCAGCTGGGGCACCGCCTTCAGGGCGCCTTCCCTGGTGCAGCTGGGCCTGGGCCCCACCCAGGAGTCGCCGCTGCTCATCGACAGCCTGCGCTGTCCCCAGACCGGTCTGGCCGAGGACTGCGATCCCATGGAGCGCACCGTGATCCTGGCCGGTAACCCGGATCTGGAGCCGGAGGAATCCGACAGCTTCAACGTCGGCATGGTCTGGGAGCCCATGGATGACCTGGAAGTGGTGATCGACTACTGGAACTACGACCAGGACAACCTGATCGACTCCGACACCCAGTTCCGCCTCAACCAGTTCAACGCCGGCGCCAGCCTGGACGGCTTCGACGTGGTCCGTGAGCCGGCATCCGCCGGCGTACCGGGGCGCATCTTCCAGATCTTCGACCGCTACAACAACCTGGGCGGCCAGGAGACCGACGGCATCGACCTGGATCTGAAGTACAACCTGGCCTCCGGCCTGGGTGACTGGGTCTTCGCCTACCGCCTGACCTGGGTGAACGACTTCACCGAGATCAAGGCCGACGGCACCGAAATCGACCTCACCGGTGGCTGGCAGCATCCGGAATACCGCTGGACCGCTTCCGCCGACTGGCAGCAGGGCGACTGGGCCGCCGCCGCCCGCCTGAACTACATCGGCGAGTACGACGACGACCGCGAGGCCGGCGCCACCGGTACAGTGGACTCCATGACCACCCTGGATCTCAGCGTCAGCTACATAGGTTCAGACAAATGGAGCGTCACCCTGGGGGCCAACAACCTCTTCGACGAGGAGCCGCCCTTCTCCAGTGCCGACTTCATGGGTTACGACAAGGACACCCATTCGGCCCAGGGCCGCTTCGTCTACCTCAAGGCGGGTTACCGCTTCTAAGCAAAAGGCCCCGCAAGGGGCCTTTTTCGTTACCGCCCCGGCCATCCGGGGCTTTTCTTACTGCAGCTGCCGAAGCCAATCGACGAACTGCTCCGGCGGCAAGGGCCTGGACAGGTAATAGCCCTGGATCTGGTCGCAGCCTTCTTCCCTGAGCATGGTCAACTGCGCTTCTTCCTCCACCCCTTCGGCGATCACCTTCAGGCCCATGTTGTGGGCCAGGCCGATGATGGTGCGCACTATGGCGTGACTCTGCTCGTTTTCATGGAGACGCTTGACGAACATGCGATCGATCTTGAGGGCATCCAGGGGCAGGGCCTGCAGATAGGCCAGGGACGAGTAGCCGGTACCGAAGTCGTCCACAGACACCGGAATGCCCAGCTCACGCAGTGCTCCCAGGATGGCGCTGGCACGCTCGGGATCGGACATCATCAGGCTTTCGGTGATCTCGAACTCCAGTTGCTCGGGGCGGATCTCGAAGCTGGCCAGGCAGTCCCGGACCAGCTTGGGCAGGTTGCCCTGGTTGAGCTGCTTGACCGAAAGGTTGATGGCAATGCTGATCTCCTCCAGCCCCTGGCGCCGCCAGTCCTGGAGCTGTTGGCAGGCGGCCCTGATGACCCAGTGCCCCAACTGGCTCATCTTGCCCATGTCTTCGAGCTTGGGGATGAAGCGGTCCGGGCCGACCAACTCGCCGTCGCCGGTTTGCCAGCGCACCAGCGCCTCCACCCCGACCACGCGGTTGCTGGCGAGATCCAGCTTGGGCTGGTAGTAAAGCAGGAATTGCTCCTGGGCCAGCGCAATGCGCAGTCGGCTTTCCAGATCCAGGGCGTTATGGGCCTGCTGCTGCATCTCCTCGGTGAAGAAACGGTAGTTGTTGCGGCCCTTGGTCTTGGCCCTGTACATGGCCAGATCCGAGGCCCGCATCAGCTTCTCCACCGTTTCGCCCGAGCCCGGGTAGATGGCGATACCGATGCTGACCCCCAGGTAGAGTTCATGGTCGCGAACATGGAAGGGCTCGGTGATGGCCGCCAGGATCTTCTCGGCCACGGCGGCGGCGTTACGCTCGCAGGGCTCATCAACCAGATCCAGGATCAGCAGGAACTCGTCGCCGCCGATCCGGCCCAGGGTATCGCTTTCCCTGACGGTCTCGACGATACGGGTCGAGGCCTGCTGCAACAGCAGATCGCCCACCTCATGGCCCAGGTTGTCGTTGATCTGCTTGAAATGGTCCAGATCCAGGAACAACAGCGCGAAGCGGTGTTCGCTGCGCTTGGCCCTGGCGATGGCATTTTTCAGCGACTTTTCGAAGGAATAACGGTTGAGCAGCCCGGTCAGGCTGTCGTATTGCGCCAGCCTGGCCAGCTGCTCCTCTATGCGCCGCCTCTGGGTGATGTCCTGGAAAGCGATGACGATACCGGCAAAGTTGCCGTCGTCGTAGACGGGGGTGGCGGTGTACTCCACCGGGAAGAAGTTCTTTTCGGTGTCGCTGAACAGGGAAAACTCCCGGTGAAAGGGCTTGTCCCGGCGGCATTGCTGGTACAGGGGGGACTCTGTCCAGGACTCGCTGACGTCCCCCACCATGTCCGCACCTATGTATTCCGCGATATGGTGCCCGACGATGTCCAGCTCGCACACCTTGAGCAGCTTCTCGGTGGCCGGGTTGATGAAGGTGATATGGCCATTCTGATCAAGGCCGATGATGCCTTCACCTATGGAATGCAGCAGCAGGCGGTTCTTGGTTTCCTGCATCTGCAGCCTTTCCATGGTCCTGCGCAGCCCGATGCGCTGGCGCTCCAGCTCCAGGAACACGCTGACCTTGCTGGCCAGGGTGTGGGCATTGATGGGCTTGAACAGGTAATCGATGGCGCCGACCTCATAGCCTTTGAACTCCAGCTCTTCGGTACGATCGGCGGCGGTGATGAAGATGATGGGGGTGGCACGGGTCTCCTCGTTGACCCTGAGCAGGGAGGCGGTCTCGAAGCCGTCCATGCCCGGCATCATCACGTCCAGCAGGATCACCGCGAAGCTGTGTCGTAGCGCCAGTTTCAGCGCCTGTTCGCCACTGAAGGCATGGTAGTAATCTGCCTCGATCTCCTCGAGGATGCTTTCGATGACCCTGTGGTTTTCCCGACGATCGTCAACGATGAGGATCTTGAGCTGCTCGGAACTCTGTTGGTGCTGAAGGGGACTTTCTGCCTGCTGCAACATCATTCACCATCCTTGGTTCAGCAATTTGCCTACAAGTTTAGCCGCTTATTCCAGCCACAACGGCCGCCACCGGTGCTGTAAGGCTTGAAGCATCCGATTTCTGATAGAGGCGCAGAGTCTTGTCTACCGCTTCGAACGGTTGCTGGCCGGGAACCAGGTGCTCCTGCCTGCCAAGGCAGAGGAATCCCTTGTGGTAGAGGCTGCGGGCAAAGAGCTGCAGGGTTTTCTCCTTTAGCCTTTGATCAAAGTAGATCAGCACATTACGGCAGAGGATCAGCTGCATTTCTCCGAAGGTACCGTCACTGACCAGATTATGCAGGGAGAAGGTCAGCCTATCGGACAGGAAGGAGGCCGCCTTGACCCTGCCGTAACGGCGGTGGAAGTAGCTATCCAGGTCCCCTTGACCACCGGCCTGTCGGTAGCTGGCCAGGGCCTTGTCGAGCTGCTCGGTGCTGTAAACGCCCCTGGTGGCGGTATTGATGGCCCCGGCATTGATATCGGTGCCGTAGATCAGGGCCCGCTCCAGCAGTCCTTCCTCATGGAGCAGGATGGCCAGGGAATAGACTTCCTCACCTGTGGCGCAGCCGGCATGCCAGATCTTGAAGAAAGGGAAGGTCCTGAGCAGGGGAAAGACGCTTCTTCTCAGGGCCAGGAAGACGTCCGGATCGCGAAAGAACTGGGTGACAGTGATGGAGAAATCCATGATCAGGCGCTGGCCAAGGACGGCATCCCGCATCACCAGGGGGATCAGCTCACTGATATGCTCCACCCCCTCCCGTTCGAGGCGCAACTTGACCCGCCGCCATAATGAATCACGACAATAATGCCGGAAGTCATAACCGTACCTGCTATGAAGGGCATTGAGCAACAGCTCCAGCTCCATCGCCTCCAGGGCGCTGGGCTCGGCGCTCTGCATCAGGGGCATCGCCTCCTTTACCGCTTCCTCATGGGGTTCTGTCATGGCCATGCTCAGCTCGGTTGGCGCTGCTGGCGGCCAAGCCAGATCTGCATCAGTCCCAGCAGGGCGTCCATCTCTATGGGTTTGGCCAGGTAGTCGTTGGCGCCGGCGGCCAGGCATTGTTCCCGATCGCCCGTCATGGCCTTGGCGGTCAAGGCGATGACCGGCAACTGCTCGGAAATGGAGCTGCGGATCTGCCGCATTGCCTCCAGGCCGTCCATGACCGGCATCATCACGTCCATCAGCACCAGCTCGATGCCCTCTTCCGAACGCAGCTTCTCCAGGGCCAGCTCGCCATTGTCGGCCATATAGACCTGCAGCCCCTGCTCCTTGAGTACCTTGGAGATGGCATAGGTATTGCGGATGTCGTCGTCCACCAACAGCACCTTGCGCCCTGCCATGTCAAATGCCGGCGCCACCGAGACTGGCGCAGGCTCCGGCTTGCCGAGACTGTGGAAGAACAACTCCACCTCGTCTTCGATGCGCTCGGGGGCATGCTCCCCCTTGATGACGATATGGCGGGTGAAGGCCTGCAAGCGGTCGTGCTCCTCCTTGCTGAGGTCGCGCCCGGTATAGATGATGACGGGAGGCAGCCGCAGTTGCTGCTGCTCGCTGAGGCGCTCCAGCAACGACAGGGCGTCGGTGTCGGGCAGGTTGAAATCCAGGATGCAGCAGTCGGGCTTGCGCGCATCCAGAAGGGCCTGCACCTGCTCGCCACAACGGGCGCTGATCACCTCAAGGCCCTTGTCTTCCAGCAGCCGGGTCAAGGCCTGGCAGGCGCCCTCGTCGTCCTCGACGATCAGCACAGTGCCTATGCCGTCCTGTCCCAGGGCGCTGAAGCGGGCGAACAGTCCTTCGATGTCGGCCAGATCCACCGGCTTGGTCAGGAAGCCCATGGCGCCCTTTCGCAACAGCTCGTCGCTGCCCTGGCGCCCGGTGATCACATGGATGGGGACATCCCTGGTATCGGGCGAGGCCTTGAGCGATTCCAGCACCTTGACGCCATCCATGTCGGCCAGGCCCAGATCCAGGATCACCGCCTTGGGATCCTGCTCCAGCACCAGGGACAGCGCCGCCCGGCCACTGCCGGTGATCAGGGCCCGAAAGCCGTTGTCTTCTGCCTGCCTGGCCAGCCAACGGGCAAAGTCATCGTCGTCCTCGACGATCAGGATCGCCGGCCGCTCGTCCGCCGGCTCACTGGTGATGAACGTTTCTTTCTGCGCCGGCACTTCCCTCACCGGCAGCCAAAGGGTGAAGGTGCTGCCCTGGCCAGGCTCGCTTTCCAGGCTGATGTTCCCCCCCAGCTGCTGGGCCAGATCCCGGGAGATGGTCAGCCCCAGCCCGGTGCCGCCATAGGTTCGGTTGATGGAGCCGTCGGCCTGCTGGAAGGCGCCGAAGATGCTCTCCTGATGCCCGGCCTCGATGCCGATGCCGCTGTCGCTGACCTCAAAGCGCACCCCTTGGCCGTCGGCGGCGATGTTCAGGCTGACGTGGCCCTTTTGGGTGAACTTGAAGGCATTGCCAAGCAGGTTCCTGAGGATCTGCGCCAGCCTGTCCCTGTCCGTGGTCAGTTCGCTGACCAGGCCCGCCTCCAGCTCAACGACAAAATCCAGGCCCTGGCTCTCGGCCTGGGCCCTGAATTGGCCCTGCAGTTCATCGGCGAAGGCCCTGAGGGATACCGGCGCCAGCTCCAGTTGCAGCTTGCCGGCCTCCACCTTGGACAGGTCGAGGATGTCGTTGATGAGCTTGAGCAGGGACTGGCCACCCTTGTAGATCATGTCCAGATCCTCGCACTGCCGCTCGGTGAGGTTGCCGGAGCGGTTCTTGGCCAACGACTGGGAAAGCAGCATCAGGCTGTTCAGGGGGGTACGCAGCTCATGGGACATGTTGGACAGGAACTCCGACTTGTACCTGGATGCCTGGGCCAGCTCTTCCGCCGTCTTGGCCAGCTCCCGGCCCTGCTGCTCCACCTGGGCCTTTTCCTGTTCCAGCTCGGCGGCCTTGGCGCACAGCTCGGCATTGGCCTGCTCCAGCTGGTCCCGCTGGTTGCGCAGCTCCTGCTCGGATTCCTCCAGGGCCTGGGTCTGCATCTCCATTTCCTCGTTGGCCTTGCTCAGCTCCTTATGCTGGGCCTGCAGCTCCTCGGCCTGCTGCCTGGACTCTTCCAGCAGCTCCTGGAGACGCCCTCTGTCCCTGGCTCTCAAGATGGCGGTGGCCATGTTTTCCGCGCACTTTTCCGCCAGCTCCAGGGCATGGGCCGGGAAGGCCTGGCTGGCGCCAAGCACTATCACCCCCGCCACCTCGTCCTGCTTGCCCTGGCCGCTTCGCAGCGGGCAGACCAGGATCTGCCGCACCGGCGATGCCCCCAGGCCGGAGCTGACTTCCAGCTGCACATGATCCCTGGGCACGTCGGTAAACAGCATGGCCTTGCCCTCCCGGGCGGCCTGGCCCACCAGACCCTCGCCCAGGGCGAAGCTGGTGTCGGTGCTGCGGCGCAGCCGATAGGCATAGCTGCTGACCAGGTTGAAAGCCCCGTTCTCGGCAAGATAGCAGGCGCCGACCTGGGCATTGGTATAGGTGGCCAGGAACTCCACCATCTGCTCACACAGGGCCAGGGGCTCGGTGGAGCCCATGGTGAGATCGGCGGCCTGGTTCTGCCCGGACTTGAGCCAGTCCTGGGTCTTGCTCTGCTCATCGGCCTGGCGCAGGCTCAGGGTCATCTGCTGCAGGGCCTGGCCAAGACGGTCCTGCTCGCCCTGGACCTGATAGTCCTGGCTGTAGTCCCCTTGCGCCAGGGCCTGGGCCTGGCCCATGACCGCCTTGAGGGTGGCCACCATCTTCAGCAGGGCGCTGCCGAGCTGGGCCGTTTCCTTGCTCGTTTCAAGCTCCACCTCCACGTCGAAATCGCCCTTGGCGATCTGCTCGGACAGCGAGACCACCTTGTGAATGCTGTCCATCATCCGCCTGACCATGATCACGGCCACGAAGGCCACCACGGAGCAGGCCAGGATGGCAAAGAAGAGGATTGCCAGGGAGGCGGCGCTGAGGGTGGCGATCTGCTGGCCGATATCCCGGGCGCTTTGGGCCAGGGAGCGTTGCTCGGCCGCCAGCATCCGGGTCAACTGGCCGTCGATGCGTTCCGCCAGCGGCGCCAGCTCCCGCTGCCAGAGCCGCTCCACCTGGTTCCACTGATCGCCGCTGCGCATGGCCTGCAGCCGGTTGGCCAGGGCCGGGATCCCCTGCTTGAGCTGGCTTATCCGCTGCAGGTAAAGGCGCTGCTCGTCGCCGAGCAGCCCCTGCTTCTGGTTCAGTTCGGCCAGGGCCAGATCATTGGCATCGAGATGGCGGCGATACAACTCCCAGTCACCGCCGTCACCGGCCAGCAGATAGGTTCTCATGGCGTTGAGGGCAAAGGCATTGGAGGCGCGAAGGTCCGCCATCACCTTGAGCAGTTGCTTGCGTTCACGGCCGCCCTGCCCAAGCTGCTCCTGCTCGATAAGCTGGGTGCTCAGGCCGCTTATGGTGTCGTGAAGCGGCACCAGCTCGCGGTTGAACAGGGCCAGGGCCGGGAAGTTCTCCGCCGAGCCGCTCAGGCTCTGTGCCTGTACCTGCAGCCTCTGCAACAATTGCAGATCCGCCTCCAGTACCTGCAGCTGCTCCAGCTGCTCCCGGCTCCCCTGACGACGCAGGGCATCGCTCCAAAGGCGAAAGGCGCTGTTGACCTGGCGCCAGGCGTGCTGGCGTTGTTCCTGGGCAAGCTCGTCCTGGAAGCTGACCCAGTTATAGAGGGCATCGTTGGAGCGCTGTACCTCGGTCTGCAGCCGGTAGCCCTGGCTGATCCCGGCCATTTCGGCGTCGTGCAGCCTGCCGGTCTTTTCCTCCAGTGACCCCACCTCTTGCCAGGTCAGATAGGCCCCGACACAGATCAGCAGCACCATCAGCAGATAGGCGGCACCTACCTTGGCGGAAAGGGATTGTATGTTCATGGGCAGCAGTCCCTTGCTTTGCATTCTTGTAAAAGTAGCAAAGCGACGAGGCAACAGCAGAACAAAAATCAGCCACTTGCCTATGGACTATTTGTTACGCGACTGTTAACACTATGGCTGCGGTGACGCCAGGGAGGCGTCAGGCGGTACGCGATAGGGAGCGCAACCACAACCAAACAAGGAGATGGTTTCCAATGAAACCCACCATCAAACTGGCCGCAGCAGCCATCATGCTGGCCATGGGCACCTCAGCCACGGCCGAGAGCCAGATCGACGTCGAACAGGACATCCACTTCCATAACGGCAAGGGCCAGATGGTCCGCGGCAAGCGCTGCGCGGCCCCCAAGGTAGACCGCGCCACCAAGGCCAAGGTCGACAAGCGCCTCAAGGCGTTCATGAAGGATCAGGGCGATTTGGGGCTGATGGAGCTGGGCTCCCTGGCCCAGCGTGATGTGCCGGTCTATTTCCACGTCGTCTACAAGGAAGGCAAGGTCCGCGGCAAGACGGTCCAGGAAGGCTGGGTCAGCGACCAGCAGATCCAGGATCAGATGGACGTGCTCAACGCCGCCTATGCCGGTACCGGCTTCTCCTTCTCCCTGGCCGGGGTGGAACGGGTCAACAACAGGCGCTGGTACGAGCGCTGCTACGGCGGTAGCGAGCGCGACATGAAGACCTCCCTGGCCGTTGATCCGGCCAGCACCCTCAACATCTACACCTGCAATCCCTCCCAGGGCATCCTTGGCTACGCCACCTTCCCCTGGATGTACGACGAGTCCGACCCCATGCACGGCGTGGTATTGCTGCACTCCTCCCTGCCCGGCGGCAGCGCGGCCCCCTACAACCTGGGGGACACCGGCACCCACGAGGTGGGCCACTACCTGGGCCTCTACCACACCTTCCAGGGCGGCTGTACGGCCCCGGGTGATGAAGTGGCAGACACCCCGGCGGAAAGCTCTCCGGCCTACGGCTGCCCCACCGGCCGTGACAGCTGCCCGGGCGGCGGCAGCGATCCCATCCAGAACTTCATGGATTACAGCGACGACGCCTGCATGAACCAGTTCACCAACGAACAGGGTTCCCGCATGCAGGCCATGATCGGCGCCTACAAGCCGAGCCTGTAACGAAAAAGGCCCCGCATTGCGGGGCCTTTTCTTTGCACGGCACAGGCTCAGGACGACGAGCCGGCACCTTCAGGGTATTGGTGCTCGCGACAGATCAATTCCACCTCCTCTTCCGACAAGGGCTCACCGGTCAAGCCACAGGCAAAGCGGCCATCCTCGAGGCGGCGATTGAAGCGGCAGCTCTTGCATTGGGCGAAGCTCTTCATGCCATTGGTGCGCTGCAGCGCCAGCAACAAGGTGGACAGATCGCCCAGCAATTGCTGCTGCAAGGGAGCCGCTAGCGCACTCATTGCCTGCTCGAGCTCAACCGGCGGTATGGCTCCATCGAGCAGCTCCCGCCCCGCTGGCGTCACCAGCAGGTGAACCACCCGCTTATCGTGCGCATCGGCACGCTTTTCTATCAAGCCCCGGGACTCCAGCACCTTCAAGCTTTGGGAGACCGTGCCCTTGGTCAACCCCAGGAAATCCGTCACGCCAAGGGGCGTGTTGGAGTACCTGTTACAGCGGCTCAGGTAATGGAGTGCATCTATTTGCACCGGCTGTAAACCGGTATCGCCGCGGCGGGCCTGGCTGCGTAGATGGCTCGCCAGACGTTCGAGCAGATTGTAAAGCGCTGTCGCATTCATGGCGCCAATGGTATCGAGTCGAAATTTATTTGACAAGGGCCAAAAACGCCTGCAGCCTAAAGTGGTGTCGACACGAAACAATATGACTTCCAAGGAGAACCAAAAATGACCTCTCGACGCGAAACCAACATCTGTTCCCTTACCGCCCTGCTCGCCGGCACCCTGCTCTCAACCGCCAGCCTGGCCCACAACGGGCATGAGGGGCACATCCTCAGCAAGCCGAACCAGGGGGTCGCCGCGCCTTTCGATTTGGTCCACACCAAGGTGGTAAGGGAGGGCGACCATCTGGTATTCCAGCAACAGGTCCGTTCCGACATCGGCAGCCTGAAGCCGACCGTCAACGGGCAGCTTGGGGGCAGCTCGGTGTTCAGCTATGTCTGGCCGACCAGCCTGGACAGCGCCGCCGTGGGCTTCGAGGAGGATCAGGGCATACTGGCCCTGGCGATGACCGCCCATCCGGATTTTGACGACACCCCCCTGGTCGATGAAAACGGGGATGGCGACAAGGGCAACGACGGCAACCTCTGGCACAGTCACTGGGTCGTGCTGGTACCTGACGAGAGCTGTGGCCCCGGCGCCCTCAAGGTCAGGGACATTCCCGACGGCACCAAGCCCAAGCTGCCCGACACCTGGCCGGGGTTGCCGATCCTGATTGACAGCCCCGACTATCGTCCCCAGCTCAACAACACCAAGGTGGAGATCCGCGTCCCCCTGGCGGCGGTCGGCTCGCCTGACACCTTCAACTACGACGGGGTCACCGCCGGCCTGAGGGTCAACGCCAATATCCACAACCCGCTGCTGTGCGTGGTGGATGTCATGGATATCGCCTCAGGCGATCTGTCCCTGCCGGGCAAGGTCAATCCGGGGCGCGCCAAGGCCCTGGCCGGATCGCGCTAAGGGCAGCCTCAAGGCCCGGATGGCCGAGCCGGTACGGACCGCCAGGGATGGCACCATCAAAAAAGGCCCCTCCCAGGGGCCTTCTTTAATTTCTAATCATTCCGACGGTAGCGTTTTAAGCGACCTCAGGAACAGGCCAAGTCCCCCCACCAGCAACACCAGTATCATGATCAGCTCAAAGGCGGTCATCCGTCTCAGGCTCATATTGACCGAGGTGATGATGCCAAAGCCCAGCATCACCAGGGCGGCGCCGGCCAGCAGCCAGCCCAGCCAGTTGCGGCTGTCGTAGAAGATGAGGCCGATGCCGAAGATGAAGGGCACCAGCACCATGCCCGTGGTCACCTTCATGCCACCCAGGCTGAAAAGGCCCATGCCCATGCCGAAATGACTGGTCACCACTATGGCGTTCAAGAACAGATAACCGCCGGCGATCAGCATCACCAAACCGATAAAGAACTGCCCCAGGCCGCCCTGGGTACCTCCTGCACCACGCATGCTAGCTCCTTCATATAACTGCCATTTTTTCGTCAATTGTAATGGCTAGCCTGTTCCCCGCCTAACAAAAACACACTTTCAGGCAAATTAAGGGAAGAGACCAATGAAATACGCACCGTTGACCATCGCCGGCCTTTGCCTGGCCGCCGGCCAGGCCCAGGCTTTCACCCAGGAAACCCACAAACGCATCGTCGAGGACGCCGTGGCCTACATGGCCGCCAACCCCACCACCACACAATATGCCGCCCTCAAGGACTATGCCGGCCGTGCCGGCCTGACCGTCGACCAGCTGGCCAGCCGCCTCGGCCAGGGTGCCTATGACGTGGATGACTTCCAGGACACCTTCCTGTGCGGCGCCATGACCGGCGACTGTGTCCACGCCCCCGTTTGGGGCAGCATGGACAGCATCGCCGCCTACACCTCCTACTGGCACTTCCAGAACCACAGCCAGGGCCCGGACATCCATGGCAACGACTTCGGCGGCTACAACTACGACAAGCTGACCGTCTGGGGCGACGTGGACAACCTGGCCGCCTCCTGGCTCAAGGGCGACCACCTGGATGACGGCCCCGGCGGCAAGGGCGGCTGGTTCGGTGACGACTCCGAATACGACAGCTACGGCATCACCGAGGCCAACTACCGCCAAGGCAGCCATTCCCAGTACAGCATGTATGAAGACTTCGAGACCATGCCCTTCCAGCCCATCGACAACCTGGGCCAGTACTGGTACGGCCGCTTCCTGCAAAGCGGCAGCGTCGACGCCCTCGGCTTCACCCTGCACAGCACCGATCTGCTGCAGCCCCACCACACCTGGACCACCTCGGCCCTGAACCATGCCGGCTGGGAATCCTGGGTGCGCGACTACTACGACGACGAAGGCCTCAACAACCCGTCCCTGGTCACCCAGGCCCTGGCCAGCTTCGACGCCATCCCCGCCGGCGAGGACGACATCCGTCCCCTGCTCACCCAGGGCGGCGCCCTGTCCTACAGCCAGGGCGGCCTGGTGCTGAATTCACAGGACCATAACGAGCGGGCCATGGTCGGGCGCATCGTGGTGCCCCACGCCATCGCCATGGTGGTACAGGTGCTCAACCACGCCATGCAGCGCCACTGAGCCATGACGACGCCTCTAACCATCCTGGGGAGAGCCCTGCTCCCCCTACTCCTGTCCCTGCCCCTGTGGGCCAAGGACTGCCCCGATGCCGTGCTGCTGGCCCGGCTGCAGGCACTGAGCGAGGTGACACCGGCCGAGCTCAGGGAACAACTGCGGGAAGACCGGCTGCTGGCCAGGCACGCCCGTAGCCGCTACGGCGCCGAACTCAAGGCGCCATCCCGGGTCGGCTACGGGCGCCAGGCGCGCATCGCCCTTGCCTGGCAGCAGCTGGTTGCCCCTATAGCCGATGCACCGCTCAAGGCGCGCCTGGCCAGGGCCAAGTTCGATGGCAGTACCCTGGGCCTGGACGACCACACCTGGACCGGGGAGCAACTGGCCCCCTACCTCAACTACCAGGGGCGGCTGGCCCTGGCCGAAAGGGATCAGGCTTTTTTGCAGCGCAGCCTCAGCAACCTGGCGGCCCTGGAGCTGACCCCCGAGGTGCTTGTTGAGGCCGGCTGGCCGAGCACTCGCATCCAGTGCTCCCGAGCCCTGGTGGCCAACCGCCTCGACCGGCAGTGGTTGCAGCAGCACCTCGGCCTTGGCGCCGATCCCCACCACGACAGCGACCACCTGCGCCGGCTGGCCGCCGCCGTGACCCGGGAGGAGATAGCCCACTACTACCAGGCGCACCGGGCCGACTTCCGCCAACTGGACGAGGTCGACGTCCACCTCTACCTGGGCGACAACAGGGACGATCTCAAGCCCCAGAGCAACGCCCCCGTCACCTTGAAACGGGCCGAGGCCCAGGGCGACGTGCTCAAGACATTGGCCTTCGTCACCCCGGCCGACGGCAAGTCGGCGGTGATCCGGCTGCCGGACGGCCGCTTCGGCCAGGCCGAGCTACTGGCACGGCGCTTCAAGACCCTGGCCGCGGATTCCGAGTCCGTGGCCTATGTGGCCCGCCAGGCCATTGCCCGGCAGAAGGCCAAGGCGCAGTTCCAGGCGCTGCTGGCCCGGCTCAAGCGGGAGGAGGTGCCGTGAAACGCCTCTTCCTGGGCCTGGCCCTGTTCGCCGCCATGCTGGCCTGGCGCTGGCCGGCAGCGCCGGCACCATCGCCGCCAGGAGAATCCCAGCGGCAGGCCCCGGCACCGGCGCTGTTGCCGGAGGCCGCAAGGCAGGCACCGCTGCAGGCGCGAGCTGTGCCGCCGGAAACAGGGGCGAGCACGCCTCTCCAGGCTCAAGTCCCCCTGGCCGATCCGGCCCGGCCGCCGCTGGCCAGGCGGCCCCCCGTCACGCGTCCCTCTTCCGAGGTGCTGGCCGACCCCGACACCTACCTCGAATGGGAGAACGACGCCCACCGGGCCCTGCTACGGGCCTTCGTGGCGGCGGCCCGCAAGCGTATCCCGGAGCTGGAAAGGCTCGTCGAGCGGGGCCGGGCCGAGGGCCTGCCACCTCAGACCCTCCAGGAAGGCATCGACAAGGTCGAGGCCCTGAAAAAAGTGCTGGCCGACACAGAGCGGCAACTGACGCCTTGAACCAGGCATGGTTCTTGCCTAACGTTGTCACCCCCTTGTGAATGCCATGGAAAACGGTCTCAAGTGCCCAGGGAACAGGTCGATAAGGGGCAACAAGCCAAGAACAATGACTTTTGAGGACCGCCTTCCATGCGTGAAGTGAAGTTCCGTTGGGTAGACCGCTATCTCATCCACATGACCTTGCAGGAAAAGCAAATGCTGCTGTTCTTCCTGCCCCTGCTGGTGATCCTGGCCTTCGTGGCCATCATGGTCAGTCAGGTACACCAGGCCGGCATCGACGGCCAGATCCGCGCCGGCCAGGCCAGGGTGGAAGCCGCCGCCGGCGCCCTCAGCCAGGTGGAGCCGGCCCAGGCGCCCACGGTGCTCAAGGCCATGGCCCCGGAACTGCAGCTCTACGACAACGGCAACCAGGCGGTCAACGGCCTGGGCGGCGACCTGCAGGGCCGCCTGCGCCAGCTCAAGGGCGAGGATCTGCTCGTCGACGGCGACATGGCCTACATCGGCCATGCCGTGGCCGGCAAGGACTGGTACCTGGGCCTGTCACTGGATCTGTCCAAGGCCGGTGGCAATGTCTGGGAGGAGCTGCAGAGCTGGCTTATCATCATGGCCGTGGCCGTCTTGCTGATGGCCATGACCACCTACTATGTGGCCACCTTCATCGGCGGCGCCCTCTACTCCAACGTCCAGGCCATCAACAGGGTCGCCGACGGCGATCTCACCTTCCGCCTCAACTTCTTCCGGGTCCGGGATGAGTTCTCCATCCTGGCCATCGCCATCGACAAGCTGGCCGAGCGCCAGCAGAACCTGGTCACCCTGATCAGCGACACCGCTAACGCCCTGGGCCAGTCCGCCGACAGCTTCCGCACCCATGCCGGCAACGCCGAGGGCCTGGCCCAGGCCCAGCGTCAGCATCTTGACTCCCTGGCCACGGCCATGGAGGAGATGAGCGCCGCCGTCAAGGAAGTGGCGCAGAACGCCGAGCACGCCTCCGCCGAGACCCAGCTGGCCTCCGACGAGTCCAACAAGGGCGCCCAGAACATCCAGGAGACCATCAACGCCATCGAGACCCTGTCCCAGGAGATCTTCGAGGCCTCCTCGGCCATGGCCAAGGTCAACGACAACGCCAGGCGCATCGACGAGGTGGTCACCACCATCAACGCCATCTCCGAGCAGACCAACCTGCTGGCCCTGAACGCCGCCATCGAAGCGGCCCGGGCCGGCGAGCAGGGCCGCGGCTTCGCGGTGGTGGCCGACGAGGTCCGCTCCCTGGCCGCCCGCACCCAGCAGGCCACGGTGGAGATCCAGGGCATGATCGAGGAGCTGCAGAGCGGCACCAATGAGGTCACCCAGATCATGGACAAGACCGTGGCCCAGGCCGAACAGGGCGGCGCCCTGGTGGCCCAGGCCGGCCAGGATCTGGACACCATCACCAGGCACTCCGAGCGGGTGTTCTCCATGATGGCGCAGATCGCCGCCAGCGCCGAACAGCAAAGCTCGGTGGCGGACGAAATCGCCCACAACATCACCGACGTGCGCCAGCAGTCCCTGGAAGTGGAACACGCCGCAGTGGAAAACGCCGCCGGCACCGAGGAGCTGCTGGAAACCGCCAAGAAGCTCAAGGACATCCTCCAGGGCCTGAAGATCTAAGGCCCTGCCCCGAAAAGGCCGCTTGCCGCGGCCTTTTTTATTGCCCCGGCAGCGACTACAATCCCCTCCCCCAACACAAACAGCCGGTAGCCCCATGCCCCGCAACGCCCTTGTCCTGGCCGAAGGCCGCGAAAAATCCCTGAAGCGCCACCATCCCTGGATCTTTTCCAAGGCCGTGCATCACCTCAAGGGCAAGCCCAAGGCCGGTGACACCGTCGAGATCTACGGCAAGGACGGCACCTGGCTGGCCCGGGGCGCCTACAGCCCCGAGTCGCAGATCCGCGCCCGCGTCTGGACCTTCGACAAGGACGAGCAAATCGACGCCGCCTTCTTCGAGCGCCGCATCCGCGCCGCTAACCAGAGCCGCCAGGCCCTGGTGCAGCGCCAGGGCCTGACCGGCTACCGGGTGGTGGCGGCCGAATCCGACGGCCTGCCCGGCATCACCATCGACCGTTACGCCGACGTGCTGGTCTGCCAGCTGCTGTCCACCGGTGCCGAGCGCTGGCGCGACGCCATAGTCCAGGCCCTGCAGGCACAATTCCCGGGCTGCACCATCTACGAGCGCTCCGACGTGGAGGTACGCCGCAAGGAAGGCCTGGAGCCGGTGATGGGGCCACTGCAGGGCGAAGCGCCCAGTGAACCCGTGGTCATCGAGGAGAACGGCATCAGGCTGCTGGTGGACGTGCCCGGCGGCCACAAGACCGGCTACTACCTGGATCAGCGTGACAACCGCGCCGCGGTGATGCCCCATGTCAAGGACAAGGCCGTGCTGAACTGCTTCTCCTATACGGGGGGCTTCGGCGTCTATGCCCTCAAGGGCGGCGCCGCCCGGGTCACCCAGGTGGACGTGTCCGGCCCGGCCCTGGCGCTGGCCCGCCAGAACCTGGAGCTGAACGGCCTGGATCTCGCCAGGGCCGAGTTCGTCCAGGAAGACGTCTTCGCCCTGCTACGCCGCTACCAGGAAGAGGGCCGCCGGTTCGACGTGGTGGTGCTGGATCCGCCCAAGTTCGTCGATTCCAAGGCCAACCTCAAGTCCGGCTGCCGCGGCTACAAGGACATCAACCTCCAGGCCATGAAGCTGGTGCGCCCGGGCGGCACCCTGCTGACCTTCTCCTGCTCCGGACTGATGGACATGAACCTGTTCCAGAAGATCGTCGCCGACGCGGCCCTGGACGCCGGCCGCAACGCCCGCATCACCCAGTGGCTGACCCAGGCCCCGGATCACCCGGTGCACACCGCCTACCCCGAAGGCCTCTACCTCAAGGGCCTGGTGCTGCAGATAGACTGAGTTGCTGACAAGAAAGGGCCACTGGCCCTTTTTTGTTTTCCCGGACCGGCCCCAGACTCGGTTTGCCGGTTGAAAAATGACCAATCGCCGCCATATTTCTCCTTGGGTACACAGCAACGGAGGAATTCACCATGATCCCGGCACGTTGGAACCCCTTCAAAGAGTTTGACGATCTGCTCAGCAGCTATGTGCAGCGCCATCCCCTGGCCCGCCTGGGCGGTGAGGACGCCACCTGGCTGCCGGCGGTGGACATCGACGAGGACGACAATGCCTTCCATCTTGCCATGGAGATCCCCGGCATGGACAAGGACAACGTCAAGGTGCGGATCCAGAACGGCATGCTGGAGATCAGCGGCGAACGCCAGGTGGAAACCAAGGGCGAGAAGCACCGCCAGGAACGCTTCTACGGCAGCTTCAGCCGCAGCTTCAGCCTGCCGGACAATGTGGACCAGCAGGGCATCAGCGCCCGTTTCGACAATGGCGTGCTGCATCTGGCCCTGCCCAAGCGCGCCGCGGCCGAGCCGGACAGCCACGAGATCGCCATCGACTGATCGGCCTTTGGCCCGACGCAATACCGAGGGGAGCGGGGCCACCCTGCTCCCCGCTCTTTTTAGCTGCTCCCTGCGCGCCCTTGGGCCGGCTCCAGGGCCGGCGGCAAGGCTTCCACCAGGAACGCCCATACTGCCTGGGCGGCCCGGCTGCGCCTGCCGAGACAGACCAGGCTGATGGGACTGACCTCCGGATGCCGCCAGTCGCCAAGGATTGCCACCAGCTCCCCCGACGCCAGCTGGTTACGCAGCAGCAGGGGGTCGGCCATGATCACCCCCAGGCCGGCGCAGGCCATGTCCACCAGGGCCCGGCTGTTGTCGGTGGTGATGACGGGCTTGACGTCCAGGGTAAAGGTGGTGCCGTCCGCCCCTTGAAACGGCCAGTGGCACAAGCCGCTGCCTGCGGCCTTGAACACCAGGCAGTCGTGGTCGGCCAGCTGCTGCGGGCTTTGTGGCCTGCCGCGCGATGCCAGGTAGGCAGGCGAAGCGAACCAGCCCCAATGCTTGCTGCCCACCCTTCGTGCGATCAGGTTTGAGTCCGGCAAGGCGCCTATCCGCAGCGCGATGTCGACCTGCTCCGCCAGCAGGTCCACCGTCCTGTCTTCGAAACCGATGTCCAGCTCGACGTCCGGGTACAGGCGGCGCAGCTCCTGCAGCAGGGGCAGGATATACGCCTGGCCCAACAGCACGCTGGTGCTGAGCTTGACCTTGCCGCTCACCGTCGCCTGCATGCGTTCCATCACCCCTGCCAACTGTTCCAGCACCCCGGCCAGGGCGCCGCTGCCGTCCAGCAGCTGCTGGCCCACCTCGGTGACCTGGACACTGCGGGTAGAGCGCCTGAGCAGCGGCTGGCCGACCGCCTCTTCCAGTTGCCGGACCTTCTTGCTGACCGAGGAACGCGGCAGCTCCAGGGCGGTTGCGGCCCCCTGGAAACTGCCGCGCTCGGCAACCAGGCGAAAGACATGCAGCAGGGGCAGGTGGTTGAAATGCATCTTCAATACCAGTTTCCATTTAGGAACCAATTGATTAGCACATTGCTACCTAATTGGAAACCAAGGCTTTTGTTATGTTGGCACTCCCACGACAAGGAGAGCCAAGATGAAACAACAAAGCCTACTGATCACCGGCGCCACCTCGGGCATAGGCCTTGCCCTGGCAAGGCAATTCAGCTCGGCCGGCCACCAGGTGATCATCACCGGGCGCGACGGCGCCAAGCTTGAAGGCGTCGCCCATGAGCTGGGCTGCCGTACCTTCCTGGCCGACAGCGCCGATCTGGCTCAGTTGCAACGCATGGCCGAGACCCTGGCCGGTGAAGGCGTTCGCCTCGATGGCCTGGTGCTGAACGCCGGCGTCTTCCATCCTCGCCATTTCACCGACCTCAGCGAGGCGGATTTCGACCTCACCATGGCTATCAACGCCAAAGGCCCGCTCTTTACGCTCCAGGCGCTGCTGCCATGCCTTGCCAATCCGTCCAGCGTGGTGTTCGTTTCCAGCATCGCCGTCGACAGGGGCTTTGCCGGTTGCTCCGTCTACGCCGCCAGCAAGGCCGCCGCCGAAGCCTATATCCGGGTCGCCAACATGGAGCTGGCCGAGCGCGGCATTCGCATCAACTCGGTGCGCCCGGGCGTCACCGCCACCGAAATACAGGGCAAGGCGGGCCTGAGCGAGGCTCGGCAGGCCGAACTCTTTGCCAGCTTGACCACAACGCCCATCGGCCGCGTGCTGACCCCGGATGACCAGCTCGGCGCCATCGCCTTTTTGCTGTCGGACGCCTCCCTGGCCATGCGCAATGCGATCATCGAGGTGGACGGCGGCTACCTGCTGTAGCGCCCCGGCCAGGCCGGCTCCCTTTCCCGGGGAGGCGGCCCGGCCACAGCGTTACCCTGAGAGCCATGTTTCGGGCAGTGCCGGCCCCAATGCTGGCCGGCACGCCGGTCACGAGCTATTTTGGAAGGGATGTCGGGCGGCAAGGATAAAGGTACTCGGCTTCACGGGATAATCTTTATGGCCTGCATCCCGGACCCAAAAGAAAATAGGGATTACAATATCAGCATTTGAAAACGGCCCTTAAGCCAGAACTGCAATAGCTTTGCTGTAGGGACTGAGCAAGCCCGGGGATAAATCAATCAAAATGCAGATATCACCAGCCAATAACGGCTCCCAGCCAGGGCTGTTGACAGGAAAAAACCTGACGGACACCCGGCGCCGAAGCAGCCCCCTTTTCCCGGGCATACCCAATGGCTTCCGTACCCTTTGCCAGGCACTGCTGGCCGTAGCCTTACTCTGCCTTTTCCCTGTTGCCGTCAGCGCCAGCGGCAGCACCATGGAGCTGAACAGCGAGCATCGGCTGGTTGCCGATCACAACCTGTGGTACCCCCTGGAGCCCTCCCTGCTCCAGGGCGATTTGGCGCAATTGAAAAGCCATGTAGCGGCCACTGAGCCGGTCAAGGGCAGCATCATTGGTCGCGCCGGTGCCTTTATCACCCACCTTGAGCTTGCCAGCGGCAGCAGCCAAACCTGGTTTGTGATCCCCAGCGCCAATTTCATCGATAGCGCCGTGGCCTATTGGCAGCCCGAAGGCAAGCCGGCCATCAAGCTGGCCCGTCTCTCGCAATTGGGCCTTTCATACACGCCGAGGATAATGCACGCACGGGCATTACCCCTGCCCATGGCACAAGATCAGCGGGGCACACTTTGGCTCGCCATCTCAGCGAAACATTTCCCGACCCCCGTATCTATCAGCCTTTATTCGCACCAGGCCTTCAGCAAGCATCAGCTCCTTAGCAATTATGTGACGGGGGCATCCATAGTCGTCATGCTGACCCTCGCCTTCCTGGCGTTGACCATCTACATGCGAACGGCGGAGCCTCTTACGCTGACCTGTGCCGGCTATGTCGGTTTGCATGGTATCGGCTGGGCCGCAGCCGCCGGTGTCCTCAATGACCTGCTGCAGCCAAGCCAGCTGAACCTCACCTATGCCGGCATGTACCTCTTTCCTTTTGCCATTGCCTGCGCCAGCCTGTTCACCAAAGCGCTGTTCAATTGCCAGGAGAAATTCCCGCGCCTGGGTAAACGCCTCGGCACACTGGCCAAGGCCGTGACGGCCTTGGGTATTGTCATGCTCTGGCTTCCCTTTCAGATCACCTTTTACCTCTCCCACCTCATAGCCGCCTTGTGGGTTGGCTTGAGCATCTGGATAGGCATTACCATGCTGTCCAACCAGGATTTCAGGGCCAAGTATTATCTGTTCGGGAACCTCTGCTACAGCCTGTCGCTGCTCTACTACGTCATCTCACATTCACTGACAGCCCCTGGCCTGCCATACCCCGAGCTGACGGTCGTTGCTGCTCTTACCATTGATTGCATCTGTATTCTGTTGTCATTGTCGGAGTGGATAAAAATAAAGCAGAACGGCTTCAACCGCATGTTTTACGAGGCAAGGATAGATCCGCTCACCAAGGTGGGAAACCGGCTGTTCATGAACGAAAAACTGTCGTTACTCTGTGGCCACCACATCATCGCCTTCATCGATTTTGACGGCATGAAAAACATCAACGACACCATGGGCCACGATGCCGGAGACAGGTTCTTGTCACAGGCCGCGGCCTTGATGCGGGAACGTGTCGCCAAGACAGGCGAAGTGTTCAGGACAGGCGGCGATGAATTTGTCTGGCTGATACAGGCCGCCGACCGGGAGGAACTGGTGTCTTTGGTCGGCCAATTGGATAAGACCGTCTCCGAGCTTGAAGCCAGCATCAGAAAAAGCTGGCCAGATGCCGGCATCAGCTTTGGCCTTGCCAGCAGCCTGGACTGCAAGAGCACCTCTGAATGCTTGAGAATGGCCGACCGGGCAATGTATCAACACAAGAAGAGCAAGAAGAAAACCCGCCACCAGGCACCACTGAAAAACAAATGGGATAAGGTGGAAATCAATTAGCACCGTCATAAACATCCACCAAACCGGGCAATGCACTCCCGCTCCCCTGCCCTCGCCAGCGCCGGCCGGGCAAGGGAAACAGCCAATGTATTTGCAAACAAATACAACATGATGGCACCTTGTTGAAAATGTGGCCGTCTGGCGAGGAACAATGGAAACCAAGTTCGAAATGGAAGCCGAAGTGGTGCGGGCAATCAAAAGCGGCCGGAAGGTCGAGGCCATCAAGACCCTGCGCAGGCTGAGGGGAATAGGCCTGAAGGAGGCCAAGGAGTTGGTGGAGCTTTATGCCCGGCAAAACAACCTGCAAAGTACCTTGAGCCAGAACACCAGCCAGGACGGCCCGATCAGTCTGGTGATCATCATCGGCGTTATCGCCTTTTTCGTGCTCATGTTCGCTTATTAATCGGGACGCGGGAGTTCAGATGGAATCTGTGAGGCTGCAATGCCGCTGCGGCACCGTCCGCGGCGTGATCCAGCACATCAAGCCAGGCCAGGGCAACCGGCTGGTCTGCTATTGCCAGGATTGCCGGGCCTTTGCCAGCAAGCTCGATGCCGGTGATGATGCGCTCAACGCCCTTGGCGGCACCGAGATCCTGCAGGTGCCGCCCGCCGCCATCGCCATTGGCCAGGGACATGAACACCTTGCCTGCCTGCGCCTGAGCGACAAGGGGCTCTATCGCTGGTACGCCGCCTGCTGCAACACCCCCATCGGCAACACCGTCGGCGCCCGCCTTCCCTTCGTCGGCATCCTCTCTGCCTTTCTCGCCCCGGGACAGGACGTCGACGCGACGCTCGGCCCCGTGCTGGGCGCCGTGCATGTCCGCCATGCCCTGGGCAGAGTGCCGGACGAGGCCAGGGGGCCCTACTCCCACCGTCGCCTGGTGCTGAGGATCCTCGCCAAGCTGCTGGTGTGGAAACTGGCCGGCAAGGGCCGCCCCAATCCCTTCTTCGATGACCAGGGCCGTCCCGTGGCGCAGCCCGAGGTGGTGTCCTGACATGAGTCCCTTCCCTGAGCTGGCAACCCCCCGCCTGAGATTGACCAGGCTGACGGCGGACGATGCGGCGGGCGTTTTTGCCTTGTTTTCGGACCCTGCCGTGGTCGCCTATTACGATCTCGAGGCCTTCACCGACCCCGCCCAGGCCGGCGAACTCATCGCCTTTTTCAATGCCCGTTTCGACGACGGTGCCGGCATCCGCTGGGCCATTCGCCGCAAGGACGACGAGCGCCTGCTCGGCACCTGCGGCTTTAATTCCTGGAGCCCGAGGATGAAGCACGCCGTGATCGGCTACGATCTGGCGTCCCACGCCTGGGGACAGGGCTACGGCAGCGAGGCCGTCCGCGGCATCGTCCGGGCGGCCTTCGCCGGCCTGCTGCCCTGCGGCGAACTCAACCGGATCCAGGCCGATACGGTTCCCGGCAACGTCGCCTCGGAACGGCTGCTCAAGAACATCGGCTTCCAGGAGGAAGGGCTCAGGCGCCAGTGCGGTTACTGGAAGAACGCCTTCCACGACCTCAAGTGCTTCGGCCTGCTGCGCAGTGACTTTTCGCAGGCCTGAGCATGACGGCCATCCACAGCCGCAACACCTGTCAGGGAGAACAATCCATGCAATCCAATTTCACACGCCGTATCCGTCCCTTCGTCGAGGTGGAGCTGGCCCAAGCCGCCGAGGCCAGGGCAGCAGGTGACCCCAGGGGCGAATTCAGCCACCTGGAGCGGGCCCATGTGCTCGGCCAGGCGTCCACCTACTGGCACACCAGGGTCCATGTGCTGATGCTGGGCTGGGCCATGCGCCAGGGCGTCATGAAAGAGTTCCTCGGCCAACTGCTGCGCATTGCTGGCGCCGCCAGCAAGACCGCACTGGGGCTGGTGCCCCGCGGTAACACCGGCGGTGCCAACGTCAGCCCGTTTCAGGTCATGCCCATAGAGCCGGCCCTGGCCGCCCAGATAGACAAGGCCAAATCAGGGAGCTGAGCTGTTTTCCAAGGCAACGGCCGTAAAGAGCCTGGTGCTGAGGGGGATAGCCCTGAAGGAAGGATGGCTGCCGATGTGGTCAATGCACACAGCCATGGCCAGCCAAAGGGTTAAGGCACCGCATGGCCCTTGGAAGCCTGCCAGATGCGATACCATTGTTCCCTTGTCATGGTAAGGTGCTGCGCCGCAACGGCAGCGTGTATCCGCTCTATTTTACCCGTGCCCAGCACAATGGACGGCCTGCTCGGATGCTGGTTTAACCATGCATAGACAACCTGATCTAGGCCCCGCGCGCCGATTTCTTCCCCTATTTCACTTAATGCCTGGCGCAGCCGGTGAGCTTTGGCGTCGCCTTGGTTGAAAAGACGTCCGCCGGCCAGGGGCGACCAAAGCATGGGGTGAATGCCCAGTTGCTGGCACTGATCCAGGGTGCCGTCATCAAGCGCTTTCATTTCGTACGGTGAGCATTCAATCTGGTTGGTGATCAGCGGAAAGTCGAGGCGTGACTGCAACAAGGAAAACTGAGCAGGGGTAAAATTGGAAACGCCAAACGCCAGTACATCGCCATTGCGCCTGAGGGTATTGAACGCTTCCGCCACTTCGTCTGCATCCATCAGATAATCGGGCCTGTGGATCAACAGCACATCCAGCCTGTCCGTGGCCAGGTTTTTGAGCGACTGTTGGGCCGAGGCGATAATATGCGCCCGGCTTGAATTATAGTGATTGACCTGCCCAGGTACGGCGCGCACGCCTTGCTGCAAGACAATGCCACATTTGGTGATAAGCGTCAGCTGCTCGCGCAGCTCCGGCGCCTGTTTCAGCGCTTCGCCAAAACGTGCTTCGCAGGTATGGCCGCCGTATATGTCGGCATGATCCACGGCCGTTACCCCGGCCTCGATGCACTGCGCTATAAAATTTGCGCATTCCAAAGAGCCCAGGCCCCAGTCGTTTAAGCGCCAAAATCCGGCCACTAGCTTGTCGATTGCTCTGCTCTTTCCAGCCATTGTCTTTATCGATAACGTCGTGCAAATCGCACGACAATAACAGAAGTCGCTGGCAAACAGCCGGCGTTAGGGCATAAAAAGCCCCCGACCATAAAGGGCGAGTGGCGTTGGGTGCAGGGCGGCACCGAGATAATGCAGGTACCGCCCCGCCATTGACCCGGAATATGAGCACCTCGCCTGCCTGCGCCTGAGCGACAAGGTCAAGTCGGGAAGCTGAACTCGGCCAGCTTGAAAGAATGACCTAACCCCTTGTTACATTAAAGATTTATGATGTCGCTGCCGGGGCCGGCCGTGCTAGGCTGGCCTGTGATTTGCGCTCGCGTAGCGCCCGCTTCCCCATCAAGGACGTACTTATCATGGACATTTCAGGAAAGAACATCTTCATCACCGGCGGTGTCGGCGGCATCGGCTGGGCACTGACCAAGGCGCTCTGCCGGCACCGGGCCGCCAAGGTCTATGTCACTTACCTTCACGACAGGGAGCTGGATCTGGAGCCCATCGCCACCGCTACCGAGATAGTGCCGGTGAATCTGGACGTGACGGACCAGGAGCAGGTGGCCGCCGCGGCCCGCCAATGCGCCGATGCCGACATCGTCGTCAACAACGCCGGCGTGGAGTTCGCCAGGTCCTTCAGCGACGCCGATACCCTCAAGGCGGCAGAGCTTGAAATGAAGGTCAACTTCCACGGCACCCATTATGTATCCCAGCACTTCCTGCCCCAGCTCAAGCAAAAGCCCGAGGCCATGCTGATCAATGTGCTGTCCATCGGCAGCTTCGTGCTGGTCAACAAGCTCGGCACCTACTGCGCCTCCAAGGCCGCCGCCCACTTCCTGACCAAGGGTCTCAGGCTGGACTGCCGGGACAGCAAGGTCACCGTCATGGGGGTCTACCCCGGCTATGTGGATACCGCCATGACCGAGCGACTGGATGTGGCCAAGGCGACGCCGGATACCATTGCCGCCGCCATGTGCGAAGGCATCTTGGCGGGCCGCGAAGTGGTGTTCCCCGACGCCATGGCGGACGAACTCAAGGATCAGCTGCCCTGGGACAACGCCATCTTCGAGACCCTGACCGCCTAGCCGAGCTTAGCGGCCTGCCTACCGGAGCAGCCTGGCGCAGCCATCTACCCACTTAGGGGAATGGTGCCGGCCGGCTGCTTTCCTACAATGGCCTAAACCCATCAGGTAGAGCATCGCCATGATCAGCCAATTCAACGATCTGCTCGGCTACGCCAAGGAGCAACCGGATCCACAGCGCCTGCTGCTGCTGTTCGCCAAGGCCGAGCAGAGCAACAAGAGCAAGAAGAACGCCCGCGGCACCCTGACCCCGACCATGTGTGTCGACAAGCTGCCGGAGGAAATCGCCGATTTCGATTCCCTGTGCCGTGAAGCAGACGGGATCTCCAGGGATTGGGACTTCATCTTCATCGCCAGCCTGGCCGGGGCCATGGGCAGGGCACCGAGCCCGGAAGACGCCGAGCCCTACCTCAACAAGATGACCAACGATTTGATGACCGGCCAGAACATCGCCCAATATGTGATTTTCGACCGCCAGCAGAATCCCATAGCGATGCATGCCAATTAGGGTCGTTTGCAGCAAAAAGCCGGCAAGTCGCCGGCTTTTGTCTTAATAACCAGCGAACTCCTCCAGCCGGATCCGCGCCTCGTCGACGCCCGCCCCGATCAGCATGGCCAGCATGGCACCGACCATGGCCGGCGGCCCGTCGATGTAATAGCACGGCGCTTGCAGATCATCCAGATGGCGCCTGAGCATGGCCTCGTCCACATGGCCCCGCTCCCCCTGCCAGTCCAAAGCGGACTTTTCCATCTGGGTCATGGTGGCCACCAGGGTGCAGCGGGGATACTGGCTGCAGCTCTGGCTGAGCTCCTCAAGAAAGGGGGCATCCTCGGGCCTGCGGTTGGCAAAGAACACCGTCAGCACCGGCCCGGCCCTGTCGTGAACCGCCTGGCGCACCATGCTGCGCACCGGGGTGACGCCGATACCGCCCGTGATCAGCACCACGGGCGTGTCGGCCTTGCCGGGCAGGGTAAAGTCGCCATAGGGGCCCCGCAGCTCCAGCTCGGCCCCCGGCTTCAGCCCGCGCAGCACCCGCTTGAAGGCACTGTCCCTGAGCCGGGTGGCGAAGACCAGCTCCTCCTCATAGGGGGCGCTGGCCAGGGAGAAGATGCGGTGGTTGCCCTCCTGATCGGTCTCGGGCGGCTCGACGAGATCCAGCCGGGCACACTGGCCGGCCTTGAAGGCAAAGCCCGGCGGTTTGTCGAAATGCAGGGCCAGGGTGTCCTGGGCTATGGTTTCACAGCGCTTGAGTGTCAGGGATTGGGCGGGCATGGCGGCTCTTGGGTTCGGGGCGGTCTTACAAGTGTGGCATAGCTCTGGCAATGGGGTAGCGGGCCGGGCCCGCCCTTGACAATGGGCCTGGCTGTCCTGTCTAAATGGTCTGGCAAACAAGGAGTTAGTTATATGAAGATCACCGCCGCGCCGGCGCCAGGCGCAGGATGGGCCTAGATGCCGACCAGAAGCGGAGCCCAGTCGCCAACCCGGGTAGCCAACGGCCACAACCTCGTCACCCTGCTGGGGCTGCTGGCAGGTCTTGCCCTGTGGCTGTTTGGCGCAGTGCAACTGGGCCGGGCCATGGACCAGGGCGCCCTTGGCCTGTTGCTGTTGGCGCAGCCGGCCTGGCTGGTGGCGATGGTGGCCGCCCTGAAGGGCTGGACCACTTGGCGGCTGCACCGCTTCCGTTGCCCAACATGCCGGGCAGCCATCCCACCCATGGCCCCCGAGCCCCGGCAGCCGGGTGCACCGCTGACCCGGTTCTGCCGGCACTGCCATGTCCGCTGGCAGCTGGGCAGCCAGCCCGGCCGTTCACGGCTGGTGGACGGCGGCTTCGACGGCATGGACGCCGATGGTGGCGGTGACTAGCTCCCCGGGCGGGCTCCGGCCTTGCTCCACTCAACAGCAACAGCTTGCCGGATCCCGAATGCCTGACTAGGCTGGATCTCGGTCAAGGAAGACTGCACCCCAGTGTCACCTTCCCCAGGCCCCTTCTCTGCCGGCCATACGGCCCGGCGCCATCCACATACCCCGGTGAACCGGTTTCACCGCTGGAGGTTGAAGATGAAAGTGACCCCCCTTTTGGTTACCACTACCGCACTGTTGCTCTCGGCCGCCACCACGGCCGCCACCTATACGGTCAGCCCGGATGAAGACAGTTGCTGGGATCCGCCCAACTGGTGCGTTGAGGCCCAAGCAAATTGGAGCGAGCACACCCAGGGCAAGCTGGTGGTGACCTACACCAACGTCTGCCAGCACCGGGTATACCTGCGCAAGTGCAACGCCAGGAAGGACGGCACCGAGGATTGCGGTGCCGGCGGCCTCAGCGGTGGGCGCAGCACCAAATGGTCCACCACCAATGCCTCGGGCGAATACAACTACAATTTCGTCGGCGTGCTCAACGGCAGCAAGGATTGGGTCTGCACCGGCAAGGTCCCCAACTGGCGGGATTGAAAGCGAAAGGCGGGGCAACCCGCCTTTTTCATTTAAGAGGGACCACGCCATCACGGCGAACCCTGTCTGGCCGGCAGCCTTGGCGCCCCAGGGACTAGAGGCGACCGCGGATAAGCGTCGCCAGCTCGGCAAAGCCGGCGGCGTCGGCCAGATCCGAGGGGCGCTTGCCGTCGGCGGCCTCGACATCCAGGGCGCCGGCGGCCAGCAGGTGCTCGCAGCTCTCCCTGTCCCCCCTGCGGGCAATGGCGTGGAGGGCGGTGAAACCGCCGGCCTGGACGGCGTTGATGTCGGCATCGGCGCCGATCAACAGGCCGATGCAGGCCAGGCGCTGGGCATGATCCCAGTGGGCGGCGGCGCTGTGGATGGGCCTGACCCTGGACGGGTTGCTGGCCTCGATGTCCACGTCGGCGCCCTTGAGGACAAGATGCTGGGCGGCCTGGGCGTGGCCGAAGAACACCGCCAGATGCAGCGGCGCAAAGCCATCCACCGCCAGCAGATCCACCAGCTCGCCGGCACTGCCCAGCAGCTCGTCGATGCGGGTCAAATCGCCCAGGGCCGCCGCCTCCCAGATGTCCGGCTCGCAGTGGCGGCGCAGGTAAGGCAACAGGCTGTCGTGACGATGGTAGAGGGCCAGCATCAGCGGGCTGAGCCCCTCTGTGGTGCGACAGGCGCTGAGGCCGGCCTCGGCGTCCAGCAGCCGGTGTACCTGGACCTCGTTGCCCTCGCGGATCGCATCAAAAAAGGCAGCCTTATCCATCACTTATCCCCCGTTTGACCTTCCTAGACAGTATGGCAGGGATCAGCTCTCGCGCGCCTTTTCCTCCAGGAAATTGAGGATCCGCTTGTCGGAGATGGGATAGGGGGTGCCGAGCTGCTGGGCAAAGTAGCTGACCCTGAGCTCCTCCAGCATCCATTTGGCCTCGGCCAGCCAGGGCGCCTTGGCGCCCAGCTTGTTGCCGAGCTCGCTGATGCGCTCGGCCACCTTGTCCAGCTTGAGCTGGTGCAGGCGATCCCGGTTGGGATCCACCGCCAGCTTCTCCAGGCGCTTTTGCACCGCCTCCAGGTAGCGCTCCACGTCCGCCAGGCGCTTCTCGCCGGTGCGGGTGACAAAGCCCTTGTAGACGAGGCCGGCCAGCTGCGCCTTGATGTCGGCCTGGGCCTTGACCAGCTCCAGGCTGGTCTTGCCCTTGAGCTTCTTCTGGATGCCCTGGTGGGCCACCAGGATCCGCTCCACCCGCTCGGCAATGTTCAGAACGCGGTCGTTGAGTTCGGCCCTGACCGCGTCGCGCAGCTTGTCGAACTCGGCCTCGCTCCAGGCCAGGCCGCCGCTGTCGCAGACGATGGCGTCCACGGCGGCGCCGATGCAGTCGTCGATGAGCTCGCCCACCTTGCCGAAGGGGTTGAAGTACAGGCCCAGCTTGGCCTTGTTGGGCAGGCTGTCCTGCAGGTGCTTGATGGGCGACGGCACGTTCAGCAGCAGCAGGCGGCGCAGGCCCCTGGCCATGGCGTCCTGCTGGGCCTGGGGCGAGTCAAAGAGGCGCACGGCGACGCTGTCCTTCTCGTCCACCAGGGCCGGATAGGCGCGCACCTCCAGGCCCTGGCGGCGCTCGCTGAACACCTGCGGCAGGCTGCCCAGGGACCAGGCGGTGATGCCCTGTTGCTCAATGCCGGGGCTGGCGGCCTGGGACAGGGTCTCCTTGACCTTGCCCTGGAGCTGGTCCTTGAGAGCGTCCAGGCAGCGCCCCGAGGCCAGCACCTTGCCCTTGTCGTCCAGCACCGCGAAGCGCATCCGCAGGTGCGGCGCCAGGGCCACCTGCTCCCAGCTGTCCACCTCGGTGCGGGTGCCTGTTATCTTGCGCAGCTCGTCGCTGAGGGCGTCGACCAGGCGGCCCTTGCCCACCTCCATGCGCGCCAGGGCGGCGTCGGCATAGTTGGGGGCCGGCACGAAATGACGGCGCAGCGGCTTGGGCAGGCCCTTGATCAGCGCCATCACCAGCTCCCGGCGCAGGCCGGGCACCTGCCAGTCAAAACCGCTGTTTTCTATCTGGTTCAGGGCCGCCAGGGGGATCTGCACCGTCACCCCGTCCTGGTCGCTGCCCGGCTCGAAGCAGTACGCCAGGGGCAGGTGCAGGTTGCCCTGCTGCCAGGTATCCGGGAAGTCGTTCTCGGTGACGTGATCGGTGCTCTGGGCCAGCAGATCCTGCTCGGTGAACTGCAGGGCCTGCTTCTCGGCCTCGCCGGCCTGCCTGAACCATTTGTCGAAACTGGTGCCGTCCACCACCTGGGCCGGGATGCGCTCGTCGTAGAGGGCGATGAGGCGGTCGTCGTCGATAAGGATGTCGCGGCGCCTGGACTTGTCCTCCAGCTCCTCGAGGCGGGCGATCAGCGCCAGGTTGTCCTTATAGAAGCGGTGCCGGCACTGCCAGTTGCCTTCGGCCAGGGCCTCGCGCAGGAAGATGGCGCGGCTCTCGACTGGGTTGATGGGGCCGTAGTTGACCTTGCGCCTGGGCACGATCACCAGGCCGTACAGGGTCACCTGCTCGTAGGCCACCACCTGGGCCCGTTTCTTCTCCCAGTGGGGCTCTGAATAGCTGCGCGAGACCAGTTCGCCGGCCAGGGGCTCCACCCAGTCCGGCTCGATGCGGGCGGCGGTGCGGCCGAATAGCCGCGAGGTTTCCACCAGCTCCGACACCATGACCCACTTGGGCTTCTTGCTGATCAGGTTGCCGGGGAACAGCAGGAAGCGGCTCTGGCGGGCGCCCAGGTATTCCCGCTCCTTGTCCTTGAAGCCGATATGGGACAGGTGCCCGGCCAGCAGCGCCCGGTGCACGGCGTTGTAGTCGGCCGGCTGCTGGCCCAGCTGGTAGCCCAGCTCTTCGCAGGCATCCTTGAGCTGCTCCACCAGATCCTGCCATTCGCGCATGCGGTTGTAGTTGAGGAAGTCCGCCTTGCACAGCTTGCGCCACTGGCTGCGGCTGAGCTCGGCCTGCTGCGCCTCGGCATAGGCCCAGAGGTTCAGCAGCGCCATGAAGTCGGAATCCGGGTGGGCGAAGCGCTTGTGGGCCTCGTCGGCGGCCTGCTGGGATTCCAGGGGCCGCTCCCGGGGATCCTGGATGGCCAGGGCCGCCACTATCACCAGCAGCTCCTTCAGGGCCGCCTGGCGGTGGCCCTCGATGAGGCAGCGTCCCAGGCGCGGATCTATGGGCAGGCGCGACAGCTCCCGGCCCACCTGGGTGAGCCTGCGGTTGTTGTCGATGGCGCCCAGCTCCTCCAGCAGCTTGAGGCCGTCGCGGATGAACCTGTTGTCCGGGGCCTGCACGAAGGGGAAGGCTTCGATGTCGCCCAGGTTCATGGCCAGCATCTGCAGGATGACGGCGCCCAGGTTGGTGCGCAGGATCTCCGGGTCGGTGAACTGGGGCCGGCTCTCGAAGTCCTCCTCGCTGTAGAGGCGGATGCAGACACCGGCCTCCAGGCGGCCGCAGCGGCCCTTGCGCTGGTTGGCGCTGGCCTGGGAGATGGGCTCTATGGGCAGGCGCTGCACCTTGGTGCGGTAGCTGTAGCGGCTGATCCGGGCCGTGCCCGGGTCTATGACGTACTTGATGCCCGGCACCGTCAGTGAGGTTTCGGCGACATTGGTGGCCAGCACGATGCGCCGGCCCCTGTGGGGGGCGAAGATGCGGTGCTGCTCCGCCGCCGACAGCCGGGCGAACAGCGGCAGGATCTCGGTGTTGCGGAGCTTGCGCTTGGCCAGGGCATCGGCGGTGTCGCGAATTTCCCGCTCGCCGTTCATGAAGATGAGGATGTCCCCCGGCCCTTCCCGGCCCAGCTCGTCGACGGCGTCGAAGATGGCCTGGAGCTGATCCTTCTCTTCTTCCTCGGCGGTGATGGGCCGATAGCGCACCTCCACCGGATAGGTACGGCCGGACACCTCCAGCATGGGGGCATCGTTGAAATGCCTGGAGAAACGCGCCGGATCTATGGTGGCCGAGGTGATGATCAGCTTGAGATCCGGGCGCTTGGCCAGGATGGTCTTGAGGTAGCCGAGCAGGAAGTCGATGTTGAGGCTGCGCTCGTGGGCCTCGTCGATGATGATGGTGTCGTAGCGGCGCAGCAGCCTGTCTTTTTGGATCTCCGCCAGCAGGATACCGTCGGTCATCAACTTGACGGCGGTGTCCTCGTTGGTGTGATCGGTGAAGCGCACCTGGTAGCCCACCAGGGTGCCCAGCTCGACCCTCAGCTCCTCGGCCAAACGGTCGGCCACGGCCCGGGCCGCCAGGCGCCGCGGCTGGGTGTGGCCGATGAGGCCGTTGATGCCCCGGCCCAGCTCCAGGCAGATCTTGGGCAGCTGGGTGGTCTTGCCGGAGCCGGTTTCGCCGGCGATGATCACCACCTGGTGCTCGGCAATGGCCTTCTTGATGTCGTCCCGGGCCGCCACCACCGGCAGCTCGGCCGGGTAGTCCAGGTGCAGTTGGCGAGCCTTTCGCCTGGCCAGGCGGGCGATGGAGGCCTCCACGGCCTTCCCGACCTGGGCCAGCACCTTCTGCTGCTTCTTGGGATCGGCTATCTTGGCGACGCCTTCGATACGGCGCCTGAGCAGGTTGCGCTCCGATCCCATCACATCATTGAGTTTGGCGAGAAGGTCCTGGGGGCTGGCCATGGTTTACCTGGGGTCACTGACGAAAGTCCAGGATCCTAAAGGATTGGCCCCCATAAAAAAAGCGGCCCGGCCACCGCAACGACCTAGGAAGAAAGGGCTATTTGCGATGCTTGCCCCATGGTCTGATGAGCACGCAATCCAAGCCGATCTGCCGACATCCTTGGGGTCGGTGACGGAAAAACCGGCCATCGCCGCTCAAAAACAACCAGCACTCTCTGTTAACCCCTCTTTACAAAGCCGCTGCAACAGGTCTTGCTAGGTCTCGGGTCATGCCCTTCTGGGCTGCGGTTGGCCTTGGGCAGTTTCAGCACTGCCCGTGGCAGTACAAGCAAAACCCACATAATCAAGGAGAGATCCATGAGACCAATTCGACAAGGCCTGGTCCTACTGGCCGCGATAACGGCCCTGGCAGGATGCGAGAAGCTGGACGGCAAGGTGACCGCCGGCGGCACCCTCAATTCCCTGGGCGGCAACGGCAAGGCGGTCTTTACCGTCAACGCCCAGCGCTGCAACGGCAAGCCGGTCAAGGGCCACGCCAATTTCCAGGACAAGACCGCCATTGACTGGCAGGCCCAGGGCGGGGTCAGCTTCAACGCCCGGGTCACCGATGCCGGCCTGTGCGGCGACGACATCCCCCTGGACGACGGCATCCCGGTCTGCGATCTGGACTGCGGCCCAGGCCAGTACCAGGTGGACTTCGACTACCGCTCCACCAACCCGGCCCTGCCCGGCGAGGGCAGCGGCATCGTCTGCCTGATGGATACCGGCGAAGGCGTCAACCGCAGCTACGACACCCACGGCATCATCAACCTGCTCCGCATCGACTCGGGTCCCTTCTCGGGCTACGCCAACATGGGCAGCATGAGCGGCAACGTCCAGGCCCATGACTGCCCCGCCGCCGACGAAGACGGCAACAGCTGACCGCCCCAATCAAGGAAGGTGACACTATGAACAAGCAACAATCGCTGCTGGCGGCCGCCATTGCCGCCACCCTCGCCCTGCCCGCCGTCGCCGCCGAGCCCCTGCCCATGGTGGTGGAATACAAGCCCGGCAAGGCCGACAACCTCAAGGCCGCCCTGGCGGCGCACGGCATAGAGGTGCGCCGTGATCTGGCCGCCTTCAACAGCCTGTCGCTGCGCCTGGACAGGTCCCAGTTCAAGGCCCTGGCCGGGCTGGACGGTATCGCCGGCCTCTATCCGGACGTGCCGCGCCGGCTGCTGGCCGAAGGCAGTGCCTCGGTGGAGGTTTCCCCCTACGGCATCGCCATGACCCAGGCCGACCAGCTCGACTACCTGGGCGGCAAGAAGGTCTGCATCGTCGATACCGGCTTCGCCTACGGCCACCCGGATCTGCCGGACGCCACCGTTGACGGCGCGCCGGACGGCGGCGCAGGCCCCTGGGATCAGGACGGCCATGGCCACGGTACCCATGTGGCCGGCACCATAGCCGCCACCGGTGGCAACGGCATCGGCGTGGTGGGCGTGAACGCCACCGGCGCCATGGAGCTGCATATCGTGCGGGTCTTCGATGACGGCGGCGGCTTCGCCTACGCCTCGGATCTGGCCGGTGCCGTCAACGACTGCGTCGCCGGCGGCGCCGACGTGATTTCCATGAGCCTGGGGGGCGCCCTGGAAAGCCGCCTGGAAGCCAGGGCCATGGACAGGGCCGCCAAGGCCGGGGTACTGCTGATCGCCGCCGCCGGTAACGACGGCAATGCCACTCACTCCTACCCGGCCTCCTACGACAGCGTGATGTCGGTGGCGGCCGTGGACGGCGGTGGCAACCACGCCGACTTCTCCCAGCGTACCGCCCAGGTGGAAATAGCCGCACCCGGGGTGGCGGTGCTGTCTACCGTGCCCGAGGGCATGGGCTCGGGGGGCATGGCCGGTGTCAGCCAGGACGGCATGGGCTACGAGGCCAACGCCATGGAAGGCTCCGCCTTTGGCGATGTCACGGCGCCCCTGGCCGATTGCGGCCTGGGCACCGAGAGCTGCGGTGACGTCAGCGGCCAGATCTGCCTGATCGAACGCGGCGAGATCAGCTTTGCCGACAAGGTGGCCCAGTGCCAGGCGGACGGCGGCGTCGGCGCCATCGTCTACAACAACGCCCCGGGCAATTTCAGCGGCACCCTGGGCGGCAGCAGCCCGCTGATGGCGGTCTCGGTCAGCCAGGCCGACGGCCTGGCCCTGCTGGCCAAGGCCGGCATGGACACCAGCCTGACGGTGGCGCCGATGACCGACTACGGCTACATGTCCGGCACCTCCATGGCCACCCCCCATGTGTCCGGCGTGGCGGCCCTGGTCTGGAGCCACTTCCCAGAGTGCGGCGCCAACGACATCCGCCTGGCCCTGCGGGCATCGGCCCAGGACCTTGGCGAGGGTGGCTACGACTACCGCTTCGGCTGGGGGCTGGTGCAGGCCAAGGACGCCTATGACTACCTGATGGCCAACGGCTGCAAGGGCGGCGGCGGCAAGATCAGGGGCGGCGACGGCAGCCCCCGTTAAGGGCAGTAAAAAAGCGGCCCTCGGGCCGCTTTTGCTATCCTGCCTTGTAGCATTCGTGCAGCTGGCTGTCCATGGCCCGAAGCACGTCACGGCGGCTGATCACGCCGACCAGCTTGCCCTCGTCCAACACAGGGTAGATCTTGGGTTTCTGGCCGGTCATGCGTTCGGCCAGGGCCAGCACCGAGTCGTCCGGCTCGCACCAGAGCACGTCTTTTCGCATCACGTCCGAGACCTTGCCGACCAGCTCGCAGTGATAGCTGGATTCCAGCAGTAGGCGCAGGAAGTCCTGCTCCGAGGCAAAGCCCACCAGGTTGCCGGCCCCATCCACCACCGGGGCGCCGATCTGCTTGACGGACAGCAGCCTTTCCACGGCGGCGGCAATGCTCATGTCCTCCATCAACACCACGGGGTGGCGCTGCATGTAGTCGCTGACGACCAAGGATTTCATCATGTCTCCCCTTGAGTAACACTCCCTTTAAGCATAGCCGGTCGTTGTTTTCTTGAGTCATAGTCCCCATAACCAGGTCAAAGACTTAGAGGATTTTTGGCTTGGCTATCTTCACCCTGCTTCTCGCCGCCGCTTTGCTGATCGCCTGGTTCCTGGCCGGGGACAAAGTGCTGGCCGCCTATTACCGCAGCCGGGAGCGCGCCTTGGGTCCAACCGAGCGTGCCCAGCTGGCTCGGGACATGCCGCTGTTCCCTGCCCTGCCGGAGCAGTTGCAGCACAAGCTGCTGGGGCTAGTCAGCCAGTTCCTGGCCCGTACCCGCTTCGTGGGCTGCGCCGGCCTGACCGTGACCGAACGGATGAAGAACCTGGTGGCGGCCCAGGCCTGCCTGCTGCTGCTGGGCCGGGACGAGCTGGCCTATCCCGGGGTCAGCACCGTCTACCTGTACCCGGACGACTTCCTGACCCCCCACGAGCTGCACCTGCCCGGCGGCGTGGTGGACGTGCGCGAGAAACGGCTGTCGGGGGAGTCCTGGCCGGACGGCCGGGTGGTGTTGTCCTGGGCCAGCTGCAAGCGCTCGGCGGCCAACCCCTTCGACGGCGAGAACCTGATCTTCCACGAGTTCGCCCACCAGCTGGATCAGGCCAAGGGCCAGGCCACGGGTGCGCCGCTGCAGGCCAGCCTGGACGATGCCAGGGCCTGGCAGCAGGTGTTCCTGGAGTCCTACGACCGCCACTGCCGGGCGGTGGAGCTGGGGGTGAACGACCTCATCGACGGCTACGGCGCCCAGAGCCCGGTGGAATTCTTTGCGGTGGTGACGGAAGTATTCTTCGAAAAAGCCGCGGCCCTGGCAGAAGCAGAACCGCGGCTTTATGAGCAGTTACGCCAGTTCTACGGGCTGGATCCCCGCTACTGGCAGCCCTGAAGGCTTAGTGCTCGCAGCTGTCGTCGCACTGGTGGTCGTCGGCCTCGAGGATCTGCACCAGATTGGCCTTGTCGAAGATGCGTACCCGGCGCAGGGGCATGGTCTCGTCTTCCAGGGCCCGGAAGATGCCGCGGGCCTCGCGGTGGAAGCGGCTCAGGTTGACGTCGCGCTGAGACAGGTTGGTCACCAGCATGGTGGCGCCCTCGGGGCGGATCAGCAGGTGATCGCCCTTCTCCCAACCGAAGTCGGCGATGGCCTCAGGGCTGAGGGTGAGCTCGTCTTCACCCAGGATCACATAGGCCGGCTCCTGGTGGTCCATGGCCGGACGGTTCACCACGGTTTTTCCCTGTTGTCTCGGTTTCAGCATCTTTGACTCCAAAAAAGGCATCTGCCATCAATTCGCCGCCAATGATAACCACTTAGAACCAGCGCCGCCACCACATTGCCAGGGTGCCCAGGCCGAACAGGGCCACCATAATCAGGCTCACCCACTCCCAGCCCCTCGGATCGTCCAGCCAGGGCAAGCCGCCCACGTTCATGCCGAAGAAGCCGGTGACCACCGACATGGGCAGGAACAGCACCGTGATGATGGACAGGAAGTAGAGGATGCGGTTCATGGACACCTGGCGGGCGGCGTCCATGTCGTCGCGCAGCAGCTTGGCCCGTTCCCTGAGCAGCACCAGCAGATCCAGCACCCGCTGCATGCGATCGTCCACCTCCAGCAGCAGGCGCACCGCCTGGCGGGGCAGCTCCTCGGCGCCGTCGTCCACCAGCTCGGTAAGCACCCGCTGCTGGGGCTCCAGATAACGGCGCAGCGCCAGCAGATCCTGTTCCAGCACCAGCAGCCGGGTACGGCTGTCGCGGCCTTTCTTCAGCCAGAGCGATTCCAGCTCGCCCATTTCATCGCCCAGGCCGTGCAGGTGGCCGTCCGCCCCCTTGATCAGCGACTTCATCAGCTCCCCCAGCACCGCCCAGGTGTCCTTCTGCCTGGGGCCGGCGGACAGCAGCTGCTGGACCCGCACCACCGAGCGCAGGCCCTGGCCGGCCAGGGTAATGAGGTGCTGGTCGTTGATCAGGCAGCGCAGCGACACCATGTCCTCGGCCTCCTTGCCGGGGTTGAAGTTGATGCCCTTGAGGATCAGCAGCAGCCCACCCTCTTCCAGTTGGAAGCGCGGCCTGGCCTCTTCGGCCAGGGCCGCCTCCACCAGGTGGGCCGGGAAATACCGCTCCAGTCGCTGCTGGATGCCCTCCCTGTTGCGGTCCAGGTGCAGCCACAGGGGGGCGGCGTCTTCGGGCAGCCGCTCCGGCTCCAGTGCCTGGACCGGCGCCAGGGCAAAGGCCAATTCCATCAATCTTCGTCCTTGTTGCAGAGTTTTCGGGGATCGAGCAGCTTTTTCAGCCTGGCCTCGGGGATGTCGGTCTTTTCCAAGGCCACCTCCAGGATGGGCCGGCCCTCGGCGTAGGCCTGCTTGGCGATGGCCGCCGCCTGCTGGTAGCCGATCTCGGCGTTCAGCGCCGTCACCAGTATGGGGTTGCGGTCCAGGCTGGCGTTGATCTTGTCCTGGTCCACCTCGAAGCCGGCGATGGCCTTGTCGCCGAGATGGTCGCAGGCATTGGCCAGCCAGTCCACCATGTTGTTCAGGTTCAGCGCCAGCAGCGGCAGCATCACGTTGAGCTGGAAGCTGCCGCTCTGGGCGGCCACGGCGTTGGCGTTGTCCAGGCCCATCACCTGGACGCTGACCATGGCCACCGCCTCCGGGATCACCGGGTTGACCTTGCCGGGCATGATGCTGGAGCCGGGCTGCAGGGCCGGCAGGCGGATCTCGCCAAGGCCGGCCAGGGGCCCGGAGTTCATCCAGCGCAGGTCGTTGCTGATCTTCATCAGCACCACCGCCAGTTGGCGCAGGGCGCCGGAGGCGGCCAGGGACGCCTCCTGGGCGGCCATCTGGGCGAAGGGCCAGGGATGGGGATCCACCCTCAGCCCCAGGCGCTTGCTGAGCCGGGTGCAGACACCCGAGGCCAGCCTGGGATGGGCGTTGATGCCGGTACCCACGGCGGTGCCGCCCAGGGGCAGCTGGCCCAGCCGGGGCTCCAGCTGGCGCAGCTCGGCCTCCACCGCCTCCAGCTGCACCTGCCAGGTGGTCAGCTCCTGGCCCAGGGTCAGGGGCATGGCGTCCATCAGGTGGGTACGGCCGGTCTTGACGACGTCCTGGAGCGACTTAGCCTTCTGCTCCAGGGTGCGGCACAGCCTGTCCAGGGCCGGCAGCAGTGTCCTGGCGATGCCCAGCAGCACCGACAGCTGCAGGGCCGAGGGCACGGTGTCGTTGGAGCTCTGGCCCATGTTGACGTGGTCATTGGGATGCACCCCCTGCCCGGCCAGGCGCGCCAGCACTTCGTTGACGTTCATGTTGCTGGAGGTGCCGGAGCCGGTTTGGAACACGTCCACGGCGAAGGCCTGGCGCGGCTTTTCCGCCAGCACCTGATCGGCGGCGGCGATGATGGCCTCGGCCTGGTCCTGCGCCAGCAAGCCCAGGGCCTCGTGGGTCTGGGCGGCGGCGCGCTTGATCTCCACCAGGGCAGTAATGAAGCGCCAGGGCATGGCCTGGCCGGAGATCTGGAAGTTGTCGAGGGCGCGCTGGGTCTGGGCGCCGTAGAGGGCATCATCGGGCAGGGTGACGCTGCCCATGGAGTCGATTTCGGTGCGGCTCATGATAGGTCCTGTGGGTGGCGGATAGCCTCAGTGTAGTTGCCCGCCCAGGCAGGCCCCAAGCCGGTAAAATCGCTTTCTTTGATTCAGCTTTTCAATCAGTTAGGGCTTCAATGGTGGCGGCCACAGTGTCCACCGCGGCGCTGTAGAGACGGGGCCCGAGCCGCAGGGGTAGCCCTGGCAGCCAGCGGGATCAGGGAAAGGGCTTTCATGGGGTCGGCTGTCACCTGTTGTCTGGCCCTGGTGCCGGCGCTAGACTGGTCCGGCCTCAACGCAAGGACAAGCCATGACCGCCACCCCCAGCCACAGCACCCTGCTGCGCCAGTCCCGCCACTGGCTGAGCCAGGAACAGCAACGGGCCCTGCTGCCCATCATCGACTGCTGTTTCGGCGGCATAGCCCCGGAAGACTACCTGCACAAGTATTTCCTCAGCGAAGGGCCCTTCGAACGCCGCCTCAAGCTCTTTTACGACGGCAGGCAGCTGGTGGGCTACTGCCTGCTGACCTTCAGTCGCGCTTGCACCCGGGGCCGACCCCTGGTGCTGATCGGCGCCTCGGCGGCCTTCCTGCCCGCCTACCGCCACGGCAACCAGACCCTGGCGTTTTCCATTGCCGAGGCCCTGGCCTACAAGCTGCGCCACCCCCTGACCCGGGTTTATTTCGCCGACACCATGATCAGCCCGGCCATGTACAGGGTGATGGCCAAGGCCCTGGGGCTGATCTTCCCGCACCCGGAACATGAACTGGACGCCGGCGGCCGGGCCCTGCTCAAGAGCCTGCAGTGCGGCGTCATGGACCGCGAGCCCCACTGGCATCCGCACCTGTGCCGGGTCGGCCGCCAGGCCCAGTATGACGAAACCGAGCTGGCCCGCTTCCGCCAAAGCGACAAGGCGGAGATCCGCTACTACCTGGACATCAACCCGGATTTCCACCAGGGCTACGGGGTACTGGCCCTGGTGCCGGTGACCTTTGCCAACCTGCTCAAGACCTTGTGGAAGCGCCTGGGGGCCCGGCCATGAGCCCGTGGCGGAACTGGCTGCGCTGGCAAAAGGGCCGCCAGCAAAGCGGCTACGACAAGCTGCTGCTGTTGACCGGCACCTGGCCCCTGCCCTTCGACTGCTACCTGCTGCGCTTCAACGAGGGCAGCGCCATACCGCCCCATGTCGACAGGGTGGGCTCAACCTGGTGCTGAAGAAGGCCCGCCACGGCGGCGAGTTCCACTGCGCCGATCCCCTTTATGCCACGGAGCGGCTCAAGCTGTTCCGTCCGGACATCAGCGAACACTGGGTCAGCAGGGTGGAAGCGGGCAGCCGCTACCTACTCAGCATCGGCTGGGTGAGAAAGGACTAATACTCGCTGCCCAGGCGTTCCACCCGGGCCGGCGGCGTCATGCCCGGCAGCCATTTCTGGTAGATGCGGGCGAAACTGCCGTCGGCCTTGCTGGCCTCCAGGGCCTGCTGCCAGGCATCTATGGTGGCCTTGGGGGTACCCCGGGAAAAGGCGATGTAGAGGTGGTTATCCGCCACCTGGTACAGGCTCTTGACGTCGTCCTGATCGAAGCCGGCCTGCTCCAGCAGACTCGGCATGGTCAGGCTGGTGGTGCACCAGAGCTCGATGCGGCCCACCATCAGCTTCTTGGCGGACTGCAGCGGATAGGTGGTGTCTTCCAGGTTGGTAAAGCCCCGCTCGGTCAGCAGCTGCTCTTCCACGGCGCCGCGATAGACGCCGATGCGCTTGAAGCGCCTGGCGTCATCCAGGCTGTTGATGACGATGTCGCTGTCCTTGACCGCGTAGAGATCAATGGTGCCGCTGGCGATGGGACCAAGCAGGGTGAACAGCTTCTCCCGGGCCGAAGTGCGGGTCATGGCGAACAGCACCACGTTGGGGTGCTGGCGCATCATGTTCCAGCCCCGCACCCAGGGCACCACTTCGATGGGGTAGTCCTTGCCCAGCCGCCGCTGCAGATCCGCCACCACCTCCACCGCCAGGCCGGTGGGCCTGCCCCCTTCGGTGTAGCTGATGGGCTTCCATTGTTCGGTGAAAAGGCGCAGGGGCTCTTCCGCCCCCAGGGGCAGGCTACAGAGGCAGCACAACAGCAACAAAATTCGCATGGTCCTTTCCTCCAGGGCACCTGAAGGATCCCTTAGTTGCCGGCCGGAAGGCTGTCAATGCCGCGGCAAGGGTTCGGCGCCAGGCAGGCCATGACAAAAAAGGCCAGTCCGGAGACTGGCCTTTTTCGAAAGTGTTTAGTGGCTGTAGCCCACCATCATGCGCTTGAGCTTGTACTCGTCCATGATGGCATAGAGGCGGTCAGGGTAGTCGGTTTCGATGCCGTCCACCCCCAGGGCCAGCACCTTGCCCATGGCCTTGCGGGAGTGCACGCCCCAGGCGATGACCTTCATGCCCCTGTCATGGGCGCGGCGGATGAAGTCCTTGCCCAGGAAGCTGTGGTAGACCTGGATGTAATCCACGTCCATGTCCAGCGGGTTGACGCGGCGGATCTCTTCGTCCACCAGCACGTTGAAGCGCGGGGACCAGCCGAACATCACGTACAGGCGCGGCAGGCCGGGGGCCAGCTTGGAGAAGCGCTCCAGGATGGCCGGATCGAAGGACTTGATGATGACCCTGTCCTGCATCTTGTGGGTGCGGATGTGCTTGAGCACCTCACCCTCGATGCCGTCGCCGCCCACCTTCAACTCGATGATCAGCCTGGTATCGGAGTGGGATACCGCGTTCATGACCTCGGTCAGGGTGGGGATCCATTCGTCCAGGTACTGAGGACCGTACCAGGAGCCGGCATCCAGGGTGTTGAGCTGGGCCAGGGTGTACTCCGAGACCTTGCCGGCACCGTTGGTGGTCCTGTCCACCTGGCGGTCGTGGATGGCGACCAGGGCGCCATCGCGGGAACGGCGGATATCGACCTCGACCGCGTCCACGCCCAGCTTCAGGGCCTTCTGGATGGAAGAGAGGGTGTTCTCAGGCGCGTGACCGGCTGCGCCCCTGTGACCGATGACCATGGTCTTGGCCTGGGCCACGCCCACGACCAGCGTGCTTGCAAGCAGCACAAAACGGAAAAGGTTCTTGAAAACCACGTTCTGCCCCTTAGTCAAGGCTCTTTGGCCCTGTTGCTTTTTTGTTATTAATTAATGAAGGCTTAATAGTACGCAGAAAGGCGCGCGGGGTAAACACCAAGGGGGCCAGCGGCCCCCTTGTTTTTAGAGATCGATGAACTGCGTCCGGGGGTTGGGATCCACGTCGGCGTCGTAGTTCACGTCGTCCAGGCCGAAACCGAACAGCTTCAGGAATTCTTCCTTGTAGCCCTGGTAGTCGGTCAGTTCGGACAGGTTCTCGGTGGTGACCTTGTCCCACAGCTCCTGGCAGGCGTTCTGCACTTCGGCGCGCAGCTCCCAGTCGTCCATGCGGATACGGTTCATGTCGTCCACGTCGGCCGGGGCGCCTTCGGGCTTGTAGAGCTGCTCGGCGAACAGGCGGTAAACGTGCTCCATGCAGCCCTCGTGCAGGCCCTTTTCCTTCATCACCTTGTAGACGATGGCGATGTACAGGGGCATGACCGGGATGGCGGAGGAGGCCTGGGTGACCACGGACTTCAGCACGCCGACGTGGGCATTGCCGCCCTTTTCCTTGAGCATGGCGTCGATGGCGTGGGCGGCGCGATCCAGATCTTCCTTGGCCTTGCCGATGGTGCCGTGCCAGTAGATGGGCCAGGTGATCTCGGTGCCGATGTAGCTGTAGGCCACGGACTTGGCGCCGTCGGCCAGTACGCCGGCATCGTTCAGGGCGTTCATCCACAGTTCCCAGTCCTGGCCACCCATGACGGTGATGGTGTCCTGGATCTCCTGCTCGTTGGCCGGCTCCACGTCCATGGAGATGATCTGATCCTTATTGGTGTCCACGGCGGTGGCGCTGTAGGACTGGCCGATGGGCTTGAGGGTGGAGCGGACCAGCTCGCCGGTGTCTGGCAGCTTGCGTACCGGCGAGGCGATGGAGTAGACCACCAGATCGATCTGGCCCAGGTCCTCGCGGATGATGTCGATGACCTTCTGCTTGGCTTCGTGGGAGAAGGCGTCACCGTTGATGGACTTGGCGTACAGGCCCTCTTCGGTGGCTATCTTGTCGAAGGCCACGGCGTTGTAGAAGCCGGCGGTGCCGGGCTTGGTGTCGGTACCCGGCTTCTCGTAGAAGACACCCAGGGTGGCGGCACCGGCACCGAAGGCGGCGGCGATGCGGGACGGCATGCCGTAGCCACTGGAGCTACCGATCACCAGTACCCGTTTCGGGCCGTTCTCGATGGCCGGGTGTTCCTTGGTGTAGTTGATCTGCTCGCGGATGTTGGCTTCGCACCCGGCCGGATGGGCGGTGGTGCAGATAAAGCCACGGATTTTCGGTTTGATAATCATGGGGTTTCCGGTATTCCACTGGGATAACGTGGCGATGTTAGCGCAAAAACTCCAGTCTAAACATCCGACTTCCCGGGCAAAATCCACTGATTGAACCAGTTGGGCTACCAGTGCCAACGGCAATCCGATGGCACCGGCGTCAACACGAGCCACCAGGATTAACGCTTTAATTTATCTAGAAAAAAGGGTATTCGAACGTTCTGCTTCGGCAAAAAGCGGGCTGTCATCCTGCCGCCATCTATATCCTGGCGGCTATCCTTGTAGGGACGGCCGGGCGTTTTTCAGAGGGGGAGTAGCCATGGCGGTAGTCAGCATCCATTACCGTTCCAACAAGGGCCAGTCGGGCGAGCTGGTGGAAGAGGTCAACGAGACCGAGATCTGCGATGTCAGCGAGGCCGTGGTCAAGCTGGTGGTGCGGCACCTGTATCCGGAAACCAGCAGCCGCTATCCCTACCCGGAGGCGGTCCAGGATCTGCCCCAGGGCGACAGTCCCAGCGACAAGCTCAACCGCGCCATCCAGGTGGCCGAGACCCTGGGCTTTACCCAGCTCAGCTTCCGCTACCTGGAGTCGAAGTCGGCGCGCGAAGCCAAGGAGCGTTATGCCCTGCTTTAGATAAGCAGCGCCACCAAGTCTCCCAGTCGCTCGGCCAACCGGGCGGCTCCACCTTTATTCCCCTGGCCAGCTAAGGGCCCAAGCCCCGCCTCGCCACTACTCAATAACAGCAGACGCGTCCCGTTGGGATGGGAAAGCGCTTAGACGGGATCCATGGGCCGCCAGCGCCTGTCCCACCAATGGCCATGGCGCATCAGGGCGCTGCGATAATGGCGACTGAGGTAGTCTTCCAGCAGGGTATCGTCCAGCGCGATATGCAGCGCCGCCAGGCGCTGCTGGACCTTGCCGGTGGTGAATTCGTCGCTGTGGAAGTCGGCGACGATGCGGGCGATCTGGTAGCCGATGGCGGGATCTATCTGACTCATGGGAAACCACTCCAGTGAGAGACGAGACCAGCTTACTCCCTTAACCCAGCCGCATAATGATATAGCGCAAGGCCGGGCCCACCGACACGAAAATTTCATTGCCTTTTCAGATCAATTGCTTGCCCACAGGTCCGGCAGCGCTCCCTGGGGCGGCACGCCGCTGGCGGCCTCCTTGGCCAGGAACTTGAGGATCTTGGCGCAGTGGATGGCCAGCTTCTGGTCCTGGAATTCGGCCAGATCCAGGCTGCTGGCCGGGGCCTTGGCCACCGCCCTTTCCAGGCCGTTGTGGCTGTAGCTGAGCGCCTGCACGTCCTCGCCCCGGGTGCGGCACTGCACCAGGAACCCCTTGTCGCCCCTGGCCAGCCCCACCTGGGCGATGCGGTTGATGGGCAGGCGGTATTCGATGCCGCCGCGCTGGGGGTGATACCAGCGGCGCAGCACCAGGGTGTTGTGATCCAGCAGGTCCAGATCCAGCTGCAGGGGAGCGCGCTGGCCCTGGGTGAGGTGGAACAACTGCTGCAGCCGCATCACCAGTTGCCAGTGGCGGGGACCGGTGAGCCTGGTCTGCTGGGCATCCAGGGCGATCAGCTGCGCCAGGGTCTTCATGCCGGGCTGGCCCAGCACCCTGTTGATCCAGGCCTGGATACCGGGGTAAGGCGCCAGCTCGAAGCCGCCCTCGTCGGCCACATGGGTGTAGGCGAACAGGGCAATGTCGGCAATGGTGAAGCGGGCGCCGGTGATGAAGTCGTTGCCGCTCAGCACCTTCTCCATCACCGCCAGGGCCTTGTGGCCGCCTGCCTGCTTGGCCTCGAACTCGGCGCGGCGGGACTCGGGGAGGCCCTGGTATTCCTTGATGAAGCGGGCCACGGCGATGTTGGGTTCATGGCTGTACTGCTCGAAGAACAGCCACTCCATGACCTTGGCACGGCTGTAGCCCTGCTCCGGCAGCAGCGGGCTGTGCTCGGCCAGGTAACAGAGTATGGCGTTGGATTCGCACAGCACCCGGCCGTCTTCCAGCACCAGGGCCGGGATCTTGCCGTTGGGGTTGATGGACAGGAATTGCGGGGTCCGGGTTTCGCCCTTGAGGATGTCCAAATGGATCCAGTGGTGGGGGATATTCAGCAACAGCAGCAGTTGCTTGACCTTGTAGCAATTGCCGGACTTGAGGTCGCCGTACAGCTTCAACATTTCAAACCCCTTAAAGATCAAATTCTTGTTGGCATGCTTCTCGATCTTCCGCCGAGATTTGCCTTATTTGTCGGGGTCAGTGTAACGCCGGCGCCTTCAGTGCAAGCTGAACGAAACATGAAAAAGGGCGGCCTGTGCCGCCCCGTCTCAATGGCCGTAGATGGCCACCTGTCGCCCGCCCCTGCTGGAGTGGCTGGCCCGGTACATGCCCTGGGTGTTGAACGGCATGGCGATGTTGCCCTTGCCGTCGATGATGATCACCCCGCCGCTGCCGCCGGCACGGCCGATACGATCAAGGATCACTTCCCTGCCCGCCTGGTCCGCCTCCTTGCCCTGGTAGCGGATACGGGCGCAGATGTCGGCGCTGGCGTTGTAGCGGATGAAGTATTCGCCATGGCCGGTGGCGGAGACGGCGCAGACGCCGTTCTCGGCATAGGTGCCGGCGCCAATGACCGGCGAGTCGCCGATGCGGCCCCAGCGCTTGCCGGTCATACCGCCGGTGGAGGTGCCGGCAGCCAGGTTGCCATGGCCGTCCAGGGCCACGGCGCCGACGGTGCCGTACTTGTAGTCGCCGTTCAGGGGAGCGGCGGCCCGGTAGTCCCCGCCCTTGTGCTGCTGCGCCTTGAACTTGCGCAGGGACTGCAGCCGCGACTCGGTATCGAAGTGGCTGTTGGCCACTTGGGCCAGGCCCTGGGCCCTGGCGAAGGTATCGGCACCGCTGCCGGACAGCATCACGTGGGGGGAGTCGGTCATCACCTTGTGGGCGGCCAGGATGGGATTCTTGACGGTGGTGACCCCGGCCACGGCGCCGGCATCCAGGGTGCGGCCGTCCATCAGCGAGGCATCCAGTTCGTGGCGCTCGTCCCAGGTGTAGACGGCGCCCCTGCCGGCGTTGAACTGCGGCGAGTCCTCCATGACGACGATGGCCGCCTTGACCGCCTCCAGGGCCTGGCCACCGGCCTTGAGCACCGCCACACCGGCATCCAGGGCCTCACCCAGCTTGGCCTTGTAGGCCGCCTCCTGCTCGGGACTCATGTTCTCCTTCAAGATGGTACCGGCACCGCCGTGAATGGCCAGGGCAAAGTCGGCCCGGGGCTCCTCGGCGGCCAGGGGCATGGCCGCCAGGGCCAGGGTGCAAAGCAATCGTCTCATGTTGTCCCTCCTTTTTTGCCAGTGTTGCCATATCCGCCCGCCGTGGACAAGGGCGCTGCGGCAAGGGGCTTGTGACAAGCGGCTTCTAAACAGGAAGCTTCAGTAATGGGCCAGGTATATGGCTTCCAGGCCCTTCCCCCCATTAGACCAAAGTCGAAACGCCGCCATGGCCGGGCCGTGCTACAAGATCCCCAGGACAAGCAGGAGGCCCCATGGCACTGAAGGAAAGTCACTTCACCGGACCCAACAAGGAAACACTCTGGCACAAGACCATAGGCCAGCGCTTTGATGAGGTGGTGGCGGCGCAGCCGGATCACCTGGCCCTGGTGGTCCGCCACCAGGATATTCGCTGGAGCTACAGCGACTATCGCCAGCAGGTGGATCGCCTGGCCATGGGCCTGCTGGCGCTGGGCATAGAGCCCGGAGACCGGGTCGGGATCTGGGCCCCCAACTGCGTGCAGTGGTGCCTGGTACAGTTCGCCACCGCCAAGATTGGCGCCATCATGGTCTGCATCAACCCCAGCTACCGCAGCTTCGAACTGGACTTCGCCCTCAACAAGGTGCAGTGCAAGGCGCTGGTGACGGCCCGGGGCTTCAAGGGCAGCGACTACCTGGCCATGCTGGCCGAGCTGGCGCCGGAGCTGGCCCAATGCCGGCCAGGTGAGCTTCGGGCCCATGCCCTGCCCCATCTGCGCCATGTGATCGCCCTGGGCGATGAAGCCGTGGCCGGTTGCTGGCGCTTCGACGACATCCTCAGCGACAGCGACGAACTGCGCCAGCGCCTGACGCTCAGGGGGCGGCAGCTGAACCCGGACAGCCCCATCAACATCCAGTTCACCAGCGGCACCACCGGCAGCCCCAAAGGGGCGACCCTGACCCACAACAACATCCTCAACAACGCCAGGTTGGTGGGCGACGGCATGCACTTCGGCCCCAGCGACCGACTGTGCATCCCGGTGCCCCTCTACCACTGCTTCGGCATGGTGCTGGGCAACCTGCTCTGCGTGGCCCACGGCGCCACGGCGGTGTTCCCGGCCGAGAGCTTCGATCCCGTCTCCACCCTGGAGGCGGTACAGGAAGAAGGCTGCACCGCCCTGCACGGGGTGCCGACCATGTTCATCGCCGAGCTGGAATGCCCCCAGTTCGAGCGTTTCGATCTCAGTACCCTGCGCACCGGCATCATGGCCGGCTCCCCCTGCCCGGTGGAGGTGATGCACAAGGTGATGGCACGCATGCACATGCAGGAGGTGCTGATCGCCTATGGCCAGACCGAGGCCAGCCCCATCAACCACATGACCCTGGCCGACGATCCCCTGGACAAGCGCATCGGCACCGTCGGCAAGGCCGGCGAGCAGGTGGAGGTGAAGATAGTGGATCCCCTGGGCCAGACCCTGCCCATAGGCGAGCAGGGCGAGATCTGCAGCCGCGGTTACAACATCATGCACGGCTACTGGGGCGACGAGGCCCGCACCCGCGAGGCCATAGACGAGGCAGGCTGGCTGCACTCCGGCGACCTCGGCATCATGGACGAGGACGGCTATGTGCAGGTGGTGGGCCGGATCAAGGACATGATCATCCGCGGCGGCGAGAACATCTATCCCCGCGAGGTGGAGGAATTCTTCTACAGCCATCCCAAGATCCAGGACGTACAGGTGTTCGGGGTGCCGGACGAGAAATACGGCGAACAGGTCTGCGCCTGGATCCGCCTCAAGGAGGGCCAACAGGCCAGCGAAGAGGAGCTCCGCACCTTTGCCAGGGAGCGCATCACCCACTTCAAGATCCCCAGGTACATCCGCTTCGTGGAGCAGTACCCCATGACGGTCACCGGCAAGATCCAGAAGTTCAGGATGCGCGAGGCCATGACCCAGGAGCTGGCCGAGCCGGCCCGCGCCGGCCACTAACGAAAAACCCCGGCCACAAGGCCGGGGTTCTTGATGGGTTGCAGGGCCGCATCTGACGGGCCGGCCCAGGGAAAAGAAAAAAGCCCCGAGATTGCTCTCAGGGCTTTTGATTTGGTTGCGGGGGCCGGATTTGAACCGACGACCTTCGGGTTATGAGCCCGACGAGCTACCAGGCTGCTCCACCCCGCGTCAGTTTGGGTGTTCCGCCGTTCTTAACGGCGCAGGCCCGCCTGAGGCCTGTTTGTCTTGCCTGCTCTTGGAGCCGGAAAGACCAAGTTGGTTGCGGGGGCCGGATTTGAACCGACGACCTTCGGGTTATGAGCCCGACGAGCTACCAGGCTGCTCCACCCCGCGTCAATTTGGGTGTTCCGCCGTTCTGGACGGCGCAGGCCCGCCTGAGGCCTGTTTGCTTTCCTCGCTCTATTGGAGCCAGAAAAACCAAGTTGGTTGCGGGGGCCGGATTTGAACCGACGACCTTCGGGTTATGAGCCCGACGAGCTACCAGGCTGCTCCACCCCGCGTCAGAGGTGGCACATAATACCCTTCTTCCCGGGCATTGCAAGCCCGCCCGGTTCGTTTGTCGAAATATCGGGCAACCTGGTCAAACATCCATCTGATACAATTCAAATATCAAACAGTTAGGGAAAACACCTTGCCGCTGCAGCAGTCCCACCATGGGATCCTGGTCGCCATTTCCGTGCTGATCGCCACCCTGGCCGCCTATACCAGCCTGGTGCTGGTCAACCGTGCCCACCAGACGCCCGACGGCCGGGACCAATGGCTGTTGTTCGCCGCCGCCATCTTCGGCACCGGGGTCTGGTCCATGCACTTCACGGCCATGCTGGCCCTGCGCCTCAAGATCCCCTTCGCTTTCGAGCCGCTGATCACCGCCGCCTCCTGGATCATGGCCTGCTCCTTCAGCGCCCTGGCCCTGTCGCTCAAGGAATGGCTGAACACGCCGCTACGCCTGCCCCTGGCCGGGACCTTGATGGGCATGGGCATTGCCGGCATGCATTACACCGGCATGGCCGCCATGGTGGTCCAGGCCGAGATCCGCTACGCCGGCTGGTCGGTACTGGCCGCCTGCCTGGTGGGGATAGTCGCCTCCCTGCTGGCGCTAAGGGCCACCGAAATGGCCCCTATCGGCAGCCGGCGCATCCGCCTGCTGGCGGCGCTGCTGGGAGGCCTGGCCGTGTCGGGGCTGCACTTCGTGGCCATGGCCGGTACCGGCTTTCACTTCGATGAGGCCCTGCCGGCGAGCGGCGGCAGGCTGTCCCTGCCCCTGCTCGCCACCCTGGTGATCCTGGCCACCCTGCTGCTGATGGCCACGGCCTGGGTGCTGAGCACCCTGGCCGAACGGGCCCAGCAGCACCGCCATCTCTACGCCAGCCTGTCGGAAATCGAACTGCACCGGCGCCTGCTGCGGCGCCAGGTGGAAGGACTGGAGATCTGGCTCAACGACGACGGTCGGCTGGAGCATGTCAGCGGTGATAGCCAGGCCATACTGGGCGAGCGGCGCCTGGACGAACACGACCCCTGGCGCTTCCTGGATCCCCCTTCACGGTTGCTGCTCCAGCAGATCTGGCAGCAGCTGAGGCAGCAGCATCAGCTCACCCTGTGCCTGATCCTCACCAAGGCCGGCGGCGACACACTGAAGCTGGGCCTGGACGCCAGCCTCAGCCCGGCCACGGGCAGCGGCCTGCTGCTGCTAAGACGCATCCAGGACAGGGAAACCCACCTGCGCGACAGCGAAACCGGCCTGTCCAGCCGCCAGTACCTGGAAGATCAGCAGGCCTGCCCCGCCGCCCTGACCCTGGTGGTGATCCAGGTGCCGCTGTTCAACTCCCTGGTGCACCTGGGCAGCACCGACAGTTACCACCAGGCCCTGAGTCTCTGGGTGAGCCGCCTGCGCCAGACCTTCCAGGGTTCCAGGCCCGCCTACCTGGCCAGGCTGGACACCGATGCCTTCCTGGTGGCCATAGAAGACGAGGACAGGCAGTGGCAGCCCAGCGACGGCTGGGCGGTCAGGGCCTTGCTGGCCGCGCCCCTGACGGTGGGCCCGGAGTCCTGGCACCTGAACCTGGCCATGGGCATCACCTGGGTGGCCAAGGGCAGCAGCGGCAAGCTCATGGTGCAATCGGCCCTGGCCGCGCTGCGGGGGGCCCAGCAGCAGCTGGACAGGATGCTGTTCGTGGACAAGGCCGACACCCCGGTGCTGGCCGAGCGGCTGCAGCTGGAACAGGAGCTGCACCTGGCCCAGGTCGCCAGCGACTTCCGCCTGCTGTTCCAGCCCAAGATGCACCTGGACAGCGGCCAGGTGACCAGCCTGGAGGTGCTGCTGCGCTGGCATCACAAGGACAGGGGCATGGTGGCCCCCAACGAGTTCATCCCGCTGCTGGAACACACCGGCCTCATCCACCATGTGGGGGACTGGGTGCTGGACAGGGCCCTGGCCCAGCTGGGCCAATGGCGCCAGCACCCGAGGCTGCAGCGCCTGGATCTGGCGGTGAACATCTCGGCGCTGCAGCTGCAGAACGACAGCTTCGTCTCCAACCTGGAGAAGAGCCGCCACCATCACGGCGTCGAGGCCCACAAGCTGATCCTGGAGGTCACCGAAACCGTGGCCATGGCCCAGCCCCAGGTCGCCCAGCACCAGATGGACAAGCTGCGCCGGCTGGGCTACCAGCTGTCCATCGACGACTTCGGCACCGGCTATTCGTCCCTGGCCTACCTGCGCGACTTCCCGCTGCACGAGCTGAAGATAGACAGGACCTTCGTACAACAGCTGGATACGGAGGAAGGCCGGCAACTGGTCAAGATCATGGGCATGATTGGCCAGACCCTGGGCTACCGCACCGTGGCCGAGGGAGTGGAAAGCCAGGCACAACTGACCCTGCTACGCACCCTCGGCATCGACCTGGCCCAGGGCTACCTTATTGCCAGGCCCATGGCCATCCAGGAGCTGACCGACTGGCTGCTCAGCCGCGCCGGTAACTCAGGCTGAGGAAGATCACCAGTCCAAGCACCGCCGACAACACCATGGTCACCACCATGGGCAGGGCCGAATCGGCGCTGTGGGCGGCGGCCACCCCCAGCCCGACCAGGGCACCGAAGCCAAAGCGGGAGCTGCCGGCCAGGGAGGAGGCGGTGCCGGCCATGTCCGGGACCTTCTGCAGCAGCAGGGCCATGGCATTGGAGCCCACCATGGACAGGCAGCCGATATAGCCGGCCACGCCGGCCACCAGCGCCGCAAAGGGCCACTGCCAGTACACGGCCAGGAAGGCCAGCCCCCCCATCAGGCTCTGCAGCACCAGGGCCAGCAGCAACAGTCGCTGGGCGCCCCAGCGGTGCACCAGGCGGCCGTTACCGTAGGTCAGCACCATCAGCACCACCACGTTGAGGCCGAAGTAGTAGCCGAACTGGGCCTCGGAAACGCCATAGAGTTCGATATAGACAAAGGATCCCGAGGTCAAGAAGGCCATCAGGCCACTGAAGGAAAAGGCCGCACAGAGGATCAGGCCCAGGGCCCTGGGGTTGGCCAGCAGCAGGCCAAAATCCTTGAGGGTTTGGCCCAGGGCCAGGGGCCGCCGCACCTTGAGGGTTTCCGGGATCCGCCACCACACCAGGGCCACGGCGGCCAGGGCCGCCAGGGCCAGCAGCCAGAAGATGCCCTGCCAGGGCGCCACCAGCAGCACATAGCCGCCGATCAGCGGCGCCAGCAGCGGTGCCAGGGTGATCACCAGGGTGATGGTGGACAGCAGCCGGGACAGCTCGTTGGGATCGTCGATAAGGTCGCGCAGCAGCGCGTAGATCACCACAGAGGAGGCCGCCCCCATCATGCCCTGGAGGACACGGATCAGCTGCAGCATCTGGATGTCACTGGCCAGGGCGCAGGCCACCGACAGCACAGTGAACAACAGGGTGCCGCCCAGGATCACCGGCCGCCGGCCTATGGCGTCCGCCACCGGCCCCAGCAGCAGCTGGCCCAGGGCGAAGCCCCCCACATAGGCGGATACGGTGGCCTGGACCTGGCTGGGATCCACCCCCAGATCCCGGGCGATGCCGGGCAGGCTCGGCAGATACATGTCGATGGCCAGGGGGGTCAGCATGGCGACCAGGCCCAGGGTCAGGAGCAGGGAAAAAGGCGTCTTGGTCACGCCGCCTCCTGTGAAAAGCGCTTACGGTCACACAGTGTGACACAGCGGAACAAAAAGCGTCAGGGGTCAGGCGCTTAGCGGCGCTATTTTCACGCCGTAGCGCCATGCTAGGCTGTGCCCCCTTGGCAAGCGGGAGAACAACATGACGGACATCCGTATCATCCAGGCCGATCTGGCCCTGGCTGGCGCGGTGGAAGCGGCCCTGCCGGAATTCGCCCGCAAGCGCACCGTCGACCAGTACCTGGCCCGTTTCCAGGGCCGGCCCCATCTGTGCCTGGTGGCACTGGTGGATGGCCGGGCCGCGGCCTACAAGCTCGGCTACCGGCTGGACGAGGGCGTTTTCTATTCCTGGCTCGGCGGGGTGCTGCCACCCTGGCGCCGGCTTGGGCTGGCGCAAAGGCTGCTGGATGCCCAGGAAAGCTGGGCAAGGCGCCACGGCTACCAGCGTATCGAGGTCAAGTCCACCCCGGAATTCCCCACCATGCTGGCCTTCCTGGCCAAGAACGGCTACCGGTCCCAGGGCGGCCCTGGCCGCAAGCTGCTATTCGTCAAGCCGCTAGCCAGATAAGGCGCAGCCACAGCGCCAGCAGCACCAGGTTGGACAGCAGGAAGATCCCGAGCCGATGCCCCACGTGGTTGTAGGTCAAATGAATGGCGCTGTGGACGGCCCGCAGCGCCACGTAGCCCCAGGCCAGAGCCAGGGCAACCGGCTCCGAGCCCTCGCCCAGGGCCAGGAAGGCCACCACGGCGGTGTAGAACAGCACCGGCATCTCGAACAGGTTGCGGTAGTTGTTGCCGGCCTGCACCACCTTGTCCGGCATGTCACCATCCATCAGCTTGTACTGGCGCAGCCTGACCTCGCCGCTGCGGGCGGCCTTGATGCGCCGGATCAGCATCAGCACGGCCACCGCCGTGGTCAGCAGCAGCAGCGCAAAAGCACTATGGAGCATGTTCACCTCTGGCTTTATTCCATTTCCACCCCAGCCTACACCAAAACCACCACGGCTCATGAAAAACACGTTGTTTTTCAACGCTTATCCACCTTTGCTAAATGCCGCCACATGGTGAATGATAAGGAGGCCAGTGTAGCCAAGGAGCCCGGCCGCAGCCGCCATGCGATACCATTTCAACAATTTCACCCTGGATTGCGAGCAGCTCAGCCTGACCTTGGCTGACCACTGCCTGACCCTGGACGCCCGCATGGCGCGGCTGCTGACGCTGCTGATCGAGGCCTATCCCGACCACCTCGGCCAGCGCCAGCTCCTGGAGCAGATCTGGCCGGACACCGTGGTGTCGAACTGGTCCATTTCCAGGCTGGTGTCCGATACCCGCAAGCTCTTTCAGGAACACGGCATTGATGAGCCGGTGATCCAGACCCTGCACGGCCGGGGTTATCGCCTGGCCCCCGAGCTCAGGGCGCAGCTCAAGGCCAGCCCCGGCGAGGCCACCCCCGATGTTGGCCACAACAGGCGCCCGTACCGGCTGCTGGCCGCAGCCGCCCTGCTTGCCGTCCTGGCCGGGTCGGCATATCAATGGGCGACCAAGGGTAAGGACGCTTCGCAGCTGGTCATCGGCGAGGCCGGGGATACCAAAGGCCGGATCCTCTGGGTGGACGACCACCCACAGAACAACGGCCAGGAAAGGCAGTTCCTGGCGCAGCGCCGCATCGCCGTCTACACCACCGCCAGTACCGAGGAGGCCCTGATCTTGCTGTCCATGTACAGCTACGACGCCGTGATCTCGGACATGGGCAGGAACGGGGACAACCTGGCCGGTCTCAAGCTGCTCAAGACCATGCGCGCCCGGGGCGACGACACGCCCTTCTTCCTCTACACCATACTGCCGTCATCCGCCCAGACCCAGCTGGTGGCAAGCCATGGCGGCCAGGGGGTCGCGGTAAAATCCCAGGCCCTCTATGAGCAGCTGCTGCCGTTGTTCCAGGAGCAATAACGGCGTCGCCAACCTTCTTGCCCGGCGCATGTAAACCTTTGTTTTTTATAGATTCAAAAACTTTCAAAAGGTTTCACTGCCCCCCTTTCTCCATCCCAAGTAAATCTGGAATTACGCCCTGGCCGGGCGTACCCAGAACAGTCCCGATGGACGGGGCGATGCCAGTCCCTGGAACCGCCTTAAGGCACCGGACATGGAACTTGACCGCAGATGGAGACGCAGATGAAAAAGTCCCTTTTGGCCACCCTGGTGGCCCTGAACCTGGCCGCCTGCGGCGGCAGCAGCGACAGCACCCCGGATAACACCACCACCCCGCCGCCACCGCCGCCGGCCGAAACCGCCCTGACCGGCTTCTTCGTCGACAGCCCGGTGGCCGGCATCGACTACAGCACCGAGACCCATAGCGGCGTCACCAGCCCGGAAGGGGCCTACGACTACGAGGAAGGGGAAACCGTCACCTTTTCCATTGGCGATCTGATCTTCCCGGCCGTCGCCGCCAGTGGCATGGTGACGCCGGCGGACATCGCCGCCGGAGACGAAACCACCCAGACCAATATCCTGCAGATCCTGCAATCCCTGGATGCCGATGGCGATCCGAGCAACGGCATCAGCCTGATCGACGGCGCCGCCGACGCCTTTGCAGGCACCAGCCTCGATATCACCTCCAGCGACTTCGACAGCCAGGTCACCGAGGTGCTGAGCACCCTAGGCGACGGCATCGACCTGGTCAGCGAAGAGCAGGCCCAGGCCCACTTCCAGCAGTCCCTGCGCCAGCAGCTCCAGGGCGCCTGGCTGCTCAGCGAAGGGGACGGCATGCGCAACGTGCTGACCTTCATCGACGATGAGCATTACATCATCATCCACGAGCACAGCGACGAGCCCGGCACCGAGGGCAGCCAGGCCGCCGGCTCGGTGGAATTCGGCAACTACGACTGGGATCCCGACACCGGCAACGTCGAACTGAGCCTGATCGGTGAATCCGACGGCTGGGGCGGCCTTTATGACGGCGGCCCGGCGGTGAATACCCTGGCCATCAGCGGCGACACCCTGACCCTCGGCTTCGTCGATGGCGAAGTCAATTTCACCCGCGTCAGCGACGCCGACAACCCCCTGATCGGCTCCTGGGCCGCCGACGACCAGGAAGACGACAACATACTGGTGCTGACCTTCCTGTCCGACAGCCAGTACGTCATCGCCCACAGCAACAGCCCCGACGCCTACCAAGGCCAAGAGGTGCAGCCCCTGGCCGGCGAGTTCGGCAGCTACAGCTACTCGGGCGGTGAACTCATGGTCCAGGGTGTCACCGTCGACACCGACGGCCCCGGCGGCCTGTTCGATGGCGAAGAAGGGCCGCTGCGGGCCGAGCTGGACTTGGAAAGCTGGGGTGAGATCGTCTTCTACGAGGACGGCGATGCCGACTTCGCCATGAGCCGGGTGGGTACCTTTGCCACCACCCTGGTGGACGACCCCAATGCCGGTGCCGAAGGCGAGCTGGGCACCATCACCACGGTGCGCCATTTCGGCGGCTTCCAGGATCTGCAGCTCGACGGCACCCTCTGGCAGATGGACGTGACCTTTGCCGCCGTCAACCAGGCCGAGTGCGCCGTCACCTTCGAGGACGGCAGCTGCGGCTCCACCTTCGAGGTACAGCTGCTGGCCGACGGCAGTGGCGTGATAGAGGACATCCATGAAGACAACCCCCTGCCCCTGGAGTGGCGACTGAGCACGGCCGGCACCATCGAGATCGACTTCAGCGACGGCGAACTGGGCCTGCACATGGTCATCGCCAAGCTGGCTTATGACGACGAACAGCACCATGTGCTGCTGGGGCTGTATTCCGATGAGGGCGAGGAAGACTCCCTCTGGCAGACCGTCATGCGGCCCCAGTGAGCAGGACTGCGGCCATGTTTGAGGCGCCGATGGGCGCCTCTTTTTTAAGCAAGCAAAAAGGCGCCAACCGGCGCCTTTTCTTCGCCACGCAAGGGATTCAGGGCTTGGCCAGGGAGGCCAGGCGCATCTCGAACATGTCGGGCACGGACACCCAGTTGGCCGCATCCTGGGCCCAGTAGTTGCCGCCTTCCTCGCCCTGGCGCAGCTCAAGGCTGGCCAGTACCTGGGTGGCAAAGGCGCTCTTCTTCCAGTGCGGGGTATGGAAATAAAGCACCGGCAGCTCGGCACGGGCCTTGAGACGCTCCACCAGCTCAATGCCTTGTGCCTCGGTGCCTTCACCGCCGACGATCAGCAGATCGGCCGCCGCCAGGCATTCATCCAGGCCCAGCAGTTCGCAGTCGGCCACGGCCAGATCGCCCATCTTGCCATTGAGCCAGCGAGCCACCCTGTCCTTGTGGCTGCCCAGATTGGCGGTGACCACCAGGGCGCCGGAGCGGGGCAAGGCGGCGCTCTGGCCCGTGACCAGCCAGCCGATCAGCTCCTTGAGGTTGTCATGGAAGGGCTCCAGCTCATAGGTGACAGGCACCGTGCCGAAGGCCAGGTAGCGGCGGCCGTCCTTGCTGCCGGCGGCGGCCAGGGGCTGGCCGGTCTTGCGGCCCACCAGCAGCGGGAAGCTGGCGTCACCGGCCGGCACCATGAACTGGCTGTAGCGGCCGGGGGCGTAGCGCAGCGGCGCGTTCAGCAGGTTCATGGCCAGCGCCTGCTGGCTGGGCTGCCACCTTTCCTTTATCAGCTCGCTCCCCTTGTCGGCCTTGGCCTTGGGAGTCGTTTCCAGCACGGTCTGGTCGGGCGCCTTCACCGGGGCCCGGGCATGGGGATTGGAGTCACAGCCCCATAACGCCATTAGCGTGGTAACCACGAGCGATGCACGTATCGTTTTTTTCATTTGGCTGCTCTCCAATACCTCTTGCACGGTGGCTACATTAGCGCCCCGTTCACAAGGCCTGAATATCATTTCAACAAAAATACCCGCCGCAAATGCCAAGGCGGGTGTGACAAAGGCCACACCCTTGGTTAGGGTGAAGTTAAGCGAACAGGAGGATGCCCCATGGCCGGTGACGATCTGGTGCTGACGGTACGCAGTCTGGAACACGGCGATTACCCCGCCCTTCGGGCCCTGATGGAAAAGGTCTACCCGGATCTGGACGGTGCCTGGCCCCGCAAGACCATCGCCAACCTCATCGACAGCTTCCCCGACGGCCAGGTGGCCATAGAGGAGAGCGGCAAGCTGGTGGCAGCGGCCCTGACGGTGATGGTGGACTACAAGCGCTTTTCCAACCCCCACACCTATGACGACCTCATCTCCAAGCGCCTGACCATGCTCCACGACGACGAAGGGGACGCCCTCTACGGCCTGGACGTGTTCGTGCATCCGGATTATCGCGGCTACCGGCTGGGGCGGCGTCTCTACGAGGTGCGCAAGGAGCTGTGCCGCAGCCTCAACCTCAAGGCCATCCTGGCCGGCGGGCGCATCGTCAACTACCACCAGTACAAGGACCAGCTCAGCCCCAGCCAGTACATAGAGAAGGTGGACCGCAAGGAAATCTACGATCCCATTCTCACCTTCCAGCTCGCCAACGACTTCCAGGTCAAGCGCCTGCTGCGCCAGTACCTGCCCGAAGACGACAAGTCCCAGGGCTACGCCACCCTGCTGGAATGGAACAACATCCTCTACGAGCCCGCCGAGGATCTGCTGTCGCTGCGCAAGAGCCAGGTTCGCCTGGGCGCCGTGCAGTGGCAGATGCGCCTCTTTCATTCCGTGGAGGAGGTACTCAGCCAGATCGAGTACTTCGTGGATGCCCTCTCCGATTACCAGAGCGACTTCGCGGTGTTCCCGGAGTTCTTCAACGCGCCGCTGATGGGCCTGACCGACACCAGCCAGCCCCAGGAGGCCATCCGTTTTCTGGCCGGCTTCACCGAGCAGTTCAAGCACGAGCTGTCGCGCATGGCGGTGAGCTACAACATCAACATCATCACCGGCTCCATGCCGCTGCTGGAGAACGGCGAGCTGTTCAACATCGCCTATCTCTGCCACCGCAGCGGCAAGGTGGACGAGCAGCGCAAGATCCACATCACCCCCCACGAGCGCAGGGACTGGGTCATAGAGGGCGGCCACGAGCTGCGCACCTTCGACACCGACGCCGGCCGCATCGGCATCCTGATCTGCTACGATGTCGAGTTCCCGGAGCTGGGGCGTATCCTCTCCGACCAGGGCATGGACATCCTGTTCGTGCCCTTCTGGACGGACACCAAGAACGCCTACCTCAGGGTACGCAACTGCGCCAAGGCCAGGGCCATCGAGAACGAATGCTATGTGGTGATCACCGGCTCCGTGGGAAACCTGCCGGTGGTGGACAACCTGGACGTGCAGTATGCCCAGTCGGCGGTATTCAGCCCCTCGGACTTCGCCTTCCCCCACGACGCCGTCATGGCCGAAACCACCCCCAACACCGAGATGATCCTGTTCTCGGACGTGGACTTGGACCGGCTCAGGGTGATCAGGAGCGAAGGCTCGGTGCGCAACCTCAAGGACAGGCGCCGGGATCTCTACAGCGTCCACTGGCATGCCAAGGGGCCCAGGCCCTAGCCCGCCGCGCTTTCCTTCCCCCGGCCCCTTGCGTATAGTGGGGCCGTTTTTTCTACCACCAGAAGTCCATGTTCAAAGACAATCCGCTGTTGGCCCAGCTGAAGGCCGAGATCCGCGAAACCCTGACCATAGTGGAAGGGACCATCAAGTCCACGGACAAGAAGTTCGGTTTCCTGGAAGCCGAAGGCGGCGAAAGCTATTTCGTGCCCCCGCCCTTCATGCGCAACGTCATCCACGGCGACAAGATCAAGGCGGTGGTCCGCACCGTCAACGACAAGGAACAGGCCGAGCCGGAGAGCCTCATCGAGCCCTTCCTGACCCGCTTCGTGGGCCGCATTCGCGAGCGGGACGAAGGCCGCCTGGCGGTGGTGGCCGATCACCCCAAGATCAAGCAGGGCATCAGCTGCCGCGTCGCCCGCGGCAAGAAGTTCAAGCTGGCCCAGGGCGACTGGGTGGTGGCCGAACTCAAGCGCCACCCCCTCAAGGGCGACAAGGGCTTCTATGCGGAGGTCATAGAGCATGTGGCCGCCGCCGATGACCACTATGCCCCCTGGCATGTGACCCTGGCCCGCCACAACCTGCACAACCAGGCCCCAACCCTGGATGGCGAGCTGCACCTGGACGACGCCGGCCTGGCGCGCGCCGACCTCACCGCCCTGCCCCTGGTCACCATCGACAGCGCCTCCACCAAGGACATGGACGACGCCCTGCTGGCCGAGAAGACCGACGACGGCTTCAAGCTGACCGTGGCCATCGCCGATCCCACCGCCTATGTGCCGGCGGACTCCGAGCTGGACAAGGCCGCCGCCGCCCGCGCCTTCACCGTCTACCTGCCGGGGCGCAACGTCACCATGCTGCCGGAGAAGCTCTCCGACGAGCTGTGCTCGCTGATGCCGAACGAGCAGCGCCCGGCCCTGGTGGCCGAGCTGCACTTCGCCGCCGACGGCACCCCCAAGGGCGAGGCCAGCTTCCAGCTGGCCATGGTCGAGTCCAAGCACAAGCTGGCCTATAACGACCTGTCCGACTACCTGGAAGGCGTCGAGGGCGCCTGGCAGCCGGGCGATCAGGCCCTGGCCGAGCACATCCAGGTGCTCCATGAGTTGACCCAGGCCCGCGTCGACTGGCGCAGCAAGCACGCCCTAGTGTTCGGCGACCGCCCCGATTACCGCTTCGAGTTGAACGAGGCCGGCGAAGTGGTCACCGTCCATGTGGAGCCGCGCCGCATCGCCAACCGCATCGTCGAAGAAGCCATGATCGCCGCCAACATGGCCTGTGGCCAGTTCCTGCGCGAACACCTGGGCGCCGGCGTCTTCAACGTCCACCTGGGCTTCGAGGAAGAGAAGCTGGCCGACGCCGTGGCCCTGCTGGAAGAGCACGGCGCCCCCGTGGCGGCCGAGAACCTCAACACCCTGGGCGGCTTCTCCGAGCTGCGCCGCTGGCTGGAGGCCAACGACCAGGGTTACCTGGACAGCCGCCTGCGCCGCTACCAGGGCTACGCGGTGATGACCCACGAGCCCGGCCCCCACTTCGGCCTGGGCCTGGACGCCTACGCCACCTGGACCTCGCCGATCCGCAAGTATGGCGACATGGTCAACCATCGCCTGATCAAGGGCATCCTCAGCGGCAATCAGCATGCCCTGCCCCAGGGCGATCTGCTCGAGCACCTGTCGGATCTGCGCCGCCTCAACCGCCTGGCCGAGCGCGACGTGGGCGACTGGCTGTACGTGCGCTGGCTGGGCCAGCATGTGGATCAAGACCTGGCCTTCGACGCCGAGATCATCGACGTCAACCGCGGCGGCCTGAAGGTACGCCTGGTGGACAACGGCGCCGTGGCCTTCGTGCCGGCCAAGACCCTGCACGACACCAAGGATGAGCTGGACTGCAACTACGACACCGGCATCGTCTCCATCAAGGGCCAACCCAGTTACCGCCTGGCCGACACCGTCAAGGTCAAGCTGATCGAGGCGGTGGAGGAAACCCGCAACCTGGTGGCCAAGCCGGTGGCCTGACCGCCAGCCGTCACCTGAAAAAAGCCCGGCCCTGCGCCGGGCTTTTTGTTTTCATTGGGCTGCTCTGGATCAACCTCCAGGCTCATCTAAGCTGATCTCATAGGGTTTTCAGCAGCAAGTACCTCCGATGAGCAGCATCGTCGCCCACATCATGACCAGGGAGCTTCGCACCCTGCCGTCGACCGCCTCCCTCAAGGAGGCCCATGAGCTGATCAGGGACACCGGCATCCGCCATATCCCCATCATGGAGGACGGCCGCCTGCTGGGGGTACTGACCCAGAAGAAGCTGCTCGCCAAGGTGATGTCGCTGATGATGAGCCACCCCATCGACGAGCTGGACGCCCTGGAGGCCAAGATCCCGGTCACCGATCTGGTGGATTGCGACTGCCACAGGGTGGCGGAGAACGAACCCCTGGTGGAGGCCGTCGAGTTCTTCCTCAACAACAAGCACGGCTGCCTGCCGGTGGTGGACGAAGACGGCAAGCTGCAGGGCATGATCACCTCCTCGGATTTCGTGCGCCTGTGCGCCCACCTGCTCGACCATCGCCACTGACAGCCACATCTGCTAAGCTCAGCCATCTTTTTGAAAGATGGACCTTTTCATGCTGCGCCTGCTGCTTCTGCTGTGTCTTGCCTGGCCGGCCCTGGCCACCCCCTTGGACGAACTCTTTGCCGAAGAAGGCCCAAGGCCCTTCCGGGGCGAGCTGCTGATCAGCCGGGACGGCAAGGCCCTCCACCACCACAGTGCCGGTGTCGAACCGGGAAGCCGCTACCTGATCGGCTCGCTCAGCAAGCAGCTCACCGCCGCCCTGGTGCTGATGGCCGTGGACCAGGGCAAACTCAACCTGGACGCCCCCATAGGCCGCTACCTGCCGGCCCTTAGCCAGGACTGGCAGGCCAGGGTAAGGGTACGTCACCTGCTCAACCACAGCAGCGGCATCCTGGCCCAGGACAGGCCCCTGGCCACGGCACCGGGCGAGGCCTTTCGCTATTCCGATCTGGGTTACCAGTTGCTGGGCAGGATACTGGAGCGGGTACAGGGCCTATCCTTTGCCGAGCAGACCAAGGCCCTCTTTGCCCGTTGCGCCATGACAGGCGCCAGCCCGGATGGCCCCGTGCTGCCCGGCTTCGTGGAAGACGAGCAACACCGGCTGGCCGTGGCGGCCATGGATGGTCGCGCGCGGCAACTGGCCAGCGGCACCCTGGCCGCCACCGTGGCCGATCTGGTGGCCTGGAACCACTGCCTGCATGAAACGGACCTGCTCGGCAAGGCCAGCTATGAAGCCATGACCACCGCCTCGGCCACCCGGGACCACCGCTGGGGCAAGCTGGGCTACGGCTTCGGGGTGCAGCTGGGGGACGGCGAGATCAGCCACAGCGGCTATGTGCCCGGCTATATCGCCACCCTGCTCTATTATCCGGCCACCAGGACCAGCGTCGCCATATTGGAGAACGTCTCCTGGCACTGGGCGGACATGGGCCGGGTCTTCTACTTCCATGACCAAGTCAGGACGCGCCTGGCGGCACTGGGATCAGACGACCGTCAATGAGCCCCCAAACCGACAGGGAGTGACAGCTTGACCATCAAACAACAATGGCAAGACCCGGATTGGCTGATTGACGCAAGCCAGTGGATCGAGACCGAGCTTGAGAAGCGGCAGCTGTCGGCTACCGCGCCCCTTGAACGGGTTTCCGGCTGGGCCCTGGGGCACATTCTGAGGCAAGGAACCAGCCGGGGAGACTTTTACTTCAAGGCCACGGCGCGACTCCCCCTCTTTTCAAACGAAGCCAGCCTGTGTGCCACACTCCACGAACTCTTTCCCGGTGCAACGCCCGCCCCCCTGGCCATACGGGCCGACAGGCAGTGGCAGCTGACGGCCAGCTTTGGCCAGGCGCTGCCGGAAGACAGCGAGACGAGCGTTTGGGCCGACGCCTTTGCCGACTATGCCCGCCTGCAGAGCCGCTCTCCCCGCTACCTGGACAGGCTCCGGGCCAGCGGCTGCCTGGCCAGGCCCATCGAGGCCCTGCCGGCGCAACTGGCCGAGGCTTTTGACAACCCCGATATCACCGCCATGCTGCCCGCTGTGGTCCGGTCCAACACCGCCAAAACCCTCGACAAGGTCGCGACCGCCATCACCGCCCTGGGCCGCCATCCCCTGCCGGAAGCGCTGGTTCACGGCGATTTGCACATAGAGAATATCGCCAAGACCCAGGACGGTTTTGTCTTTTTCGACTGGAGCGATGCCTGCATCAGCCACCCCTTCATCGACGGTACCTACCTCTACCGCATGGCTGGGGGCCCAGAGAAGGAGCGCATCATAGACGGCTACCTGAGCGGTTGGACGCAACTGGCGGACAAGGCCGAGCTGCGCCAGTGCTGGGATACTGCCGAGATCCTCTGCTACGCCCACCAGGCCCTGTCCTATGGGTCCATGATGCTCAACATCCCCGAGCCGGGTCGGACGGACCTGAAAACGGCCTTTGAAAACGCCTTTATCCGCCTGAGCAACAAGGCCAGTTAGCCGGCCCTGGCCTACAGCTGCAGCATGTCCGGGGTGGCGTAATGGGCCAGCTTCACGTCGCTAAGGTTGTCCCAGCCCCCTTCCCAGACCAGCTGCGCCACGGCCAGGCTCGGCATGGGCTTGGCATGGCCGAGCCGGGCCAGCAGCGCCTCCAGGCCCGGGTTGTGGGCCACCACCGCCAGATGCTTGTGGGGATGCTTCCGGCAGCAGGCCAGGATGGTGTCGGCGTCGGCGCCGTACAGCTCGGGCAACAGCAGTATGGCGCTCTCGCCGAAGGCGCCGTCGTGGGCCAGCATCTGGGCGGTGCTGTAGGTGCGCACCGCGTCCGATACCAGCACATGGTCGGGCTGGGGCAGGGTCTTCAGCCAGCTGGCCACCAGGGTCACCTGGCGGTAGCCGCGCCCGCTCAGGGGCCGGAAGCGATCGCCCAGCTCCTCGTGGCGCCAGCTGGACTTGCCGTGGCGGATCAGGGTCAGTCGATGGGGCATGTCACCTTCTTCTGATGCAGTGGAGCCATCACTTGAGTAAAATAGCCCGCCTTTTGTCGTGCCAGTTTTTTCGAGGTGTTCATGAGCGTACCAACCATCGGTTTCGTCAGCCTGGGCTGTCCCAAGAACCTGGTGGATTCCGAGCGGATCCTCACCCAGCTCAGGGTCGAGGGCTACAACATCGTGCCCACCTATGACGACGCCGATCTGGTGATCGTGAACACCTGCGGCTTTATCGACAGCGCCGTCCAGGAGTCCCTGGACGCCATCGGCGAGGCCCTCAAGGAAAACGGCAAGGTCATCGTCACCGGCTGCCTGGGCGCCAAGGAAGACGAGATCCGCCAGATCCACCCCCATGTGCTGGGCATCACAGGTCCCCACGCCTACGAGGAAGTGCTCAAGCAAATCCACGACCACCTGCCCATGCCCAAGGAGCACAACCCCTTCGTCGATCTGGTGCCGCCCCAGGGCGTCAAGCTGACCCCCCGTCACTACGCCTACCTGAAGATCTCCGAAGGCTGCGACCACAAGTGCTCCTTCTGCATCATCCCCTCCATGCGCGGCCGCCTGGACTCCAGGCCCATAGGCCAGGTGATGGCGGAGGCGGAAAGGCTGGTCAATGCCGGCGTCAAGGAGCTGCTGGTGATCTCCCAGGACACCTCCGCCTACGGCACCGACCTCAAGCACCGCATGGACTTCTGGAATGGCCAGCCCCTCAAGACCGACCTCTACAACCTGGCCGACGCCCTGGGTTCCCTGGGCGCCTGGGTGCGGATGCACTATGTGTACCCCTACCCCAATGTCGAGAAGATCATCCCGCTGATGGCCGAGGGCAAGGTATTGCCCTACCTGGACATGCCGCTGCAGCACGCCAGCCCGCGCATCCTCAGGGACATGCGCCGCCCCGGCGCCATCGAGCGCCAGCTGGAGCGCATCCACAACTGGCGCAAGGACGTGCCGGATCTGACCCTGAGATCCACCTTCATCGTCGGCTTCCCCGGCGAGACCGAGGAAGACTTCGAGATGCTGCTCACCTTCCTCAAGGAAGCCCAGCTGGACAGGGTCGGCTGCTTCCCCTATTCGCCGGTGGACGGCGCCCGGGCCAACGAGCTGGCCAACCCTATCGACGAGGCGGTCAAGCAGGAACGCTTCGAGCGCTTCATGCAGACCCAGCAGGCCATCAGCGCCGCCAAGCTGCAGGCCAAGGTCGGCCGCACCCTGGAGGTGCTCATCGATGAGGTGGACGGCGAAGGCGCCGTCGGCCGCAGCCATGGCGACGCCCCCGAGATAGACGGCCTGGTCTACCTCAATGGCGAGCAGGGCGTGAAGCCGGGCGACATCGTCCAGGTGCGGATCGACAACGCCGACGAATACGACCTCTGGGGTCGCAAACTCTGAGCAGAAGGCGCCGCAAGGCGCCTTTTTTAGCGGCCCTCCCGGCACTGGCGGTCACTATGCGTGCAGATGCCCACCCTGATGTTGCGCGCTTGTATCAAAAGGTGACGAAATGTTTTATCCTTGGCGCCGATTTCCACGGGGCCCCCAGATGCGTCGATTCGTCTTGCCGTTGTTGTTGCTGTTCAGCCAGGCCGTCCTGGCCTTCCCCCATGGGGAAGTCAGGGACTGGCGGCAGCAGATGCTGGATGCCCCCGAACTCAGCCTGAACAAGGCCCAGGCGCTGCTGGCATCGCCGGACGACCGGCAACGGCTGCTGGCGCTGCTGGCCATGGCCGAGGCCCATGCCTGGCAGGGCCAGGGCCAGGCCGGCAAGGAAAAGGCCCTGGCCGGCCTTGAGCTGGCCAGCCGGCTGGGCGACAAGGGTTTCCAAGTCGCCTTTCACAACGCCCTGGCCCGCAGCGAGCGCATCCTCGGTCATTACCAGGAGGCCCTGGGCTGGACCAGCCGTTCTGAGTCCCTGCTCGAGGCCCTGGCCGATCCCCTGCTGGCCGCCGAGCACCAGGCCGAGATCGGCGAGACCCACCTCAACAGCAACCGCTATGGCCAGGCCCTGTCCGCCTTCGAACGGGCCTACGAACTGGTGCTGAGTTCAGGCGAAACCGACCACGACCTGGCCCCGGTGCTCAACTACCTGGCCCTGACCTATGACGCCCTGGCCCAGTATGACAAGGCCGCCGACTATTACCGTCAGGTCCTCAAGCTCTTGGGCGACGGCAGCCGCGCCGAGCGGGCCGTGGTGCTCTACAACCTGGCCATGGCGGAAAAGGAGCTCAAGCACAGGGACCAGGCCGAGGCCCTGCTGGAGGAGTCCCTGGCCCTGTCGCTGCTGACCCAGAACGAGGTGGGCGCCGCCTACGCCGAGGGACAGCTGGGCCTCTTTGCCCTGGATAGGGGCGATTTCGAGCAGGCCCGGCGCCGCCTTGACCAGGCCCTGGCCAGCTTCGAGCAGCAGGACAATCCGCACCAGAGCGCCAATGCCCTGCTGGGCCTGGCCGAGCTGGCCATCCAGGAAGGCCAGGCAGACCGGGCCCTGGCCCTGCTGGCCCGCAGCCAGCCCCTGGTGGCGCCCGTTGACAGCAAGGGCCTGCGTCGCCATTACCTGGAGGTACGGTTCAAGGCCGAGCGGGCCGCCGGCCATACCCAGGCCGCCCTGGACGCCATCGTCGCCCTCAGGGAGACAGAAAAGGCACTGCAGGAAGAGAGGCAGGCCATCACCAGCGAAGCCATGGCCATCCGCATGACCTCGCTGGAAAAGAGCCATGAGATCGAAAGGCTCAAGGGCCAGCAACTGCTGGCCGAGGAGAAGCAAAGCCATGAGCGGCGCTTCTTTCTGGTGGCCACCCTGGTGCTGCTGGCGCTGCTGTTCAATGCCTTCTTCTGGCTGCGCAAGGAAAGGGGCAACCGCAAGCTGCTGGGACTGATGGCCCACCAGGACGAACTCACCGGCCAGCCCAACCGCCGCGCCATCATGGCCGAGCTGAAGGCCAGGCTCGACAGGCAGCGGGGCCACCCCCTGGCGGTGGCCATGCTGGATCTGGACCACTTCAAGCAGATCAACGACCGCCATGGCCACGACGTGGGCGACCAGGCCCTCAAGCACTTCGCCAAGGTCACCGACTCCTGCCTGCGCCAGAAGGACAGCCTGGGCCGCCTCGGCGGCGAGGAATGGCTGCTGCTGTTGCCCTATACCGAGCTGGCCCGGGCCAGGGAGGTGGTGGAGCGCCTGCAGCAGGCCCTGAGGGAAAGCCCCCTGCGCCACCAGGACCAGGACATCCGCCTCCAGCTCAGCGCCGGCCTGACCCAGGCCGAGCCAGGTGAGACCATCTGCAGCCTGTTGAAGCGGGCCGACCAGGCCATGTACCAGGCCAAGGCCCAGGGCCGGGACCGCTTGTTCGTGCTGAGCGCCGCTCAGGCCAGCCGCTGAGCCACCGCCTGTAACGGGCCGCTGAGCAGCGGCGGCAGCGCCCCCAGATCCAGGCTGTCGATCAGGTTCTTGACCTGCAGCCCCAGCTCCGTATCCCCCTCTATGGCCAGCCGGCGCTGGAAGAACAGGGTATCCGGATCCACCTTGCGTGCCGCCACCAGCAGCAGCTCGGCGGAGTTGGCCCGGAACACCACGTCGGCCTGCCGGGCCGGCTGCCGCACCACCAGGCGCCCATCCAGCACGCTCAGGTGCCAGTGAATGCCCAGATCCGGCACCTGCAGCGCCAGGTGATGGCCCGCCAGGAAGTCCAGCTCGCCCTCTTCCAGGGCGTCACGGAAGATCTGCGCCAGCAGCGCCTCCATCACCTTTTGTTGCAGCAGGAAGGGGGTCAGCCTCAAGGGTACTCGGGCCAGCTTGGGGCCATAGTGGGCCAGCAGGTTGTCTTCGGCCACGGTGTCCTCGTCTCGTCATCATGCAATAGAGGCACATTAAATACCCTTTTAACGCCCCTAAAACTGCCCCAGGTCAAAACCGGGCCGCTTTACCCCTTCTAGGATGGCAGGCCAGCATCCAAGTGGAGAGCAGTTGATGGAGTTACTCTGTCCGGCCGGCAGCCTGCCGGCCCTGAAGGCGGCGGTGGACGCCGGCGCCGACGCCGTCTACATCGGTTTCAAGGACGAGACCAACGCCAGGCACTTCGCCGGTCTCAATTTCACCGACCGCAAGCTGGAGCAGGCCAGCGACTATATCCGCCGCCATGGCCGCAAGCTTCATGTGGCCATCAACACCTTTGCCCACCCGGGCGCCGACGACCGCTGGAAGATGGCCGTGGACAAGGCGGTGGCCCTGGGCGCCGACGCCCTGATCATCGCCGACATGGCGGTGCTCCAGTACGCCGCCCAGAAGCATCCCCAGGTGGAGCTGCACCTGTCGGTGCAGGCCTCGGCCACCAGCAGCGCCGCCATCGCCTTCTACCAGCAGGAATTCAACGTCAAGCGGGTGGTGCTGCCCAGGGTGCTGTCCATACAGCAGGTCCGCCAGCTGGCCCGGGACACCGACGTGGAGCTGGAGGTGTTCGCCTTCGGCAGCCTGTGCATCATGGCCGAGGGCCGCTGCTACCTGTCGTCCTATATGACCGGCGAGAGCCCCAACACCGCCGGTGCCTGCAGCCCGGCCCGCTTCGTGCGCTGGCAGGACACCGACCAGGGCCTGGAATCCCGCCTCAACGGCGTGCTCATCGATCGCTACGGGGAAGGCGAAAAGGCCGGCTACCCCACCCTGTGCAAGGGCCGCTTCGAGGTGGAGGGTCGCCGCTACCACGCCCTGGAGGAGCCCACCAGCCTCAACACCCTGGCCCTGCTGCCCCAGCTCCAGGCCATGGGCATCAGCGCCGTGAAGATCGAGGGTCGCCAGCGCAGCCCGGCCTATGTGGAGCAGATCACCACCGTCTGGCGCCAGGCCATCGACCGCTGCCGCCAGGACGCCGAGCATTTCTGCCTGGAATCCCACTGGAACGACACCTTGGGCGCCCTCTCCGAAGGCAGCCAATGCACCCTGGGTGCCTACCACCGCAAATGGCAATAAAGGAGGCCAAATGAAGATCGCACTGGGTCCCCTGCTCTATTACTGGCCCAAGGCCGAGGTCGAGGATTTCTACCGGGCCGCCCTGGCCAGCGACACCGACATCGTCTACCTGGGCGAGACCGTCTGCCCCAAGCGGGTGGAGCTGCGCCTGGACGACTGGCTGGCCCTGGGCCGGGAGCTTGCCGCCGCCGGCAAGGAGGTGGTGCTGTCCTCCCTGGCCCTGCTGCAGGCCCCGGCCGAGCTCAGGGCCCTGAAGAAGCTGGTGGACAACGGCGACTTCCATATCGAGGCCAACGACATGGCCGCCGTGCAGCTGGCCCGGGAGCAGGGCCTGCCCTTCGTGTGCGGCCCGGCCGTCAACGTCTACAACGCCGACGTGCTGGCGCTGCTGCACAGGCACGGCATGCGCCGCTGGGTGATGCCGGTGGAACTGTCCCGCACCTGGCTGCAACGGCTGCGCTCGGACTGCGACCGCTTCGGCCTGAATGGTGCCTTCGAGGTGGAGGTATTCGCCTACGGTTACCTGCCCCTGGCCTACGCGGCCCGCTGCTTCACGGCCCGCTCCCATGACAAGCCCAAGGATCAGTGCGAGCTGATCTGCATCCAGGATCCCAACGGCCGCAAGGCCCGCAGCCAGGAGGGCCAGGATCTGTTCACCCTCAACGGCATCCAGACCCAGTCCGGCTACTGCTACAACCTCATCAACGATCTGCCGTCCATGGCCGGCCTGGTGGACGTGGTCCGGCTCAGCCCGCTGTCCCTGGAGACGCTGGACTGGGTCAGGGATTTTCGGGCCAATTTCGGAGGCCGGTCACCAAAACCCCTGGAAGGCCCTGTTTGCAACGGCTACTGGAACCAGGTGGAGGGCATGAAACTGGTCGGTCAATAGCCTCTATTGGCTAAATCAAGGCGGCCCAGGCCGCCTTTTTGCTTTCATGGCATTGAAATAAATGAATAAAAACAAATGCCTTGTTTTTATCCTTTTGTTGACATCCATTTTCTTCTTGTCTAGCTCTGTATAGGTCCGTTGGAGGACATACGGACAAAAAAAACCAAGAAAAGACAAGGAAATTGACATGTTGACTAACAAAAAACGGCTCTTCATAGCCACATTGACCTGTGCCGCCATGGCCCCCCTGGCCAACGCCGCCCAGGTGGTGCAATACCAGGGACAGAGCCTGCAAGCGGACACCGATCTGGTGCGGATGCTGGGTCTCGACCAGGGCTACGGCATGACCAAGGAGCGTGTCGTGGTGACCAACGGCGGCGACAAGGTCAAGCACAAGCAAAGCTACCTGGGCGTCGAGGTCTGGGGCCATTCGCTGGTGGCCGACGTGGATGCCATGGGCGGCCACTACAACCTCCAGGGCACCATAGTCCAAGGCCTGGCCGCCGACGTGCCCAACGTCAGCCCCAGCTTCAACGAGAAGGCCGCCCAGCAGGCCGCCCTCAACCACCATGGCTACGGCCAGGCCGCCAGCGGCAAGACCCGCCTGTTCATCTGGCTCGACGACGACCAGCAGGCCCACCTGGTATACCTGGTCGATCAGCTCATCGAGGGTGATCAGCCGGCCCGGCCCTGGACCCTCATCGACGCCCACACCGGCGAGGTGCTCAAGGCCTGGGATCAGCTGGCCTTCCAGGACGCCACGGGCCCCGGCGGCAACCAGAAGACCGGCCAGTATCACTACGGCAGCGACTTCGGCTACCTGGACGTGGACGGCAACTGCCGCATGGACAACGCCAACGTCACCACCATCAACATGAACCACGCCACCTCCGGCGGCTCGGTGCACCAGTTCAGCTGCCCGGAAAACACCGTCAAGCAGATCAACGGCGCCTATTCGCCGCTGAACGATGCCCACTACTTCGGCGGTGTGGTGTTCAACATGTACAACGACTGGCTGAACACAGCCCCGCTGTCCTTCAAGCTGACCATGAGGGTCCACTACTCCAACAGCTACGAGAACGCCTTCTGGGACGGCTCGGCCATGACCTTCGGTGACGGCGGCTCCACCTTCTACCCCCTGGTGAGCCTGGACGTGTCCGCCCATGAGGTCTCCCACGGCTTCACCGAGCAGAATTCCGGCCTGGTCTACCGCAACCAGTCGGGCGGCATCAACGAAGCCTTCTCCGACATGGCCGGTGAGGCGGCCGAGTTCTACATGAAGGGCAGCAATGACTGGCAGGTCGGCGCCGACATCTTCAAGGCCAACGGCGCCCTGCGCTACATGGACGATCCGACCCGTGACGGCCGCTCCATCGCCCACGCCTCCGACTACTACGACGGCCTGGACGTGCACTACAGCTCCGGCGTCTACAACAAGGCGTTCTATCTCATCGCCAACAGCGCCGGCTGGGACACCCGCAAGGCCTTCGAGATCTTCGCCATCGCCAACCAGCTGTACTGGAACGCCAACTCCGACTACAACGACGCCGCCTGTGGCGTGATCCAGGCCACCCAGGACCAGGGCTATTCGGTGTCCGACGTGGAGGCGGCCTTCCAGCAGGTGGGCGTCAGCTGTGGCGGCACCACGGAGCCGCCCACAGGGGGCACCTTGGAGAACGGCGTGCCCGTGGCCAACCTGTCCGGCAACCAGGGCTCAGAGGCCTTCTGGACCCTGGAGGTGCCGGCCGGCGCCGGCGATCTCAGCTTCGTCACCAGCGGCGGCAGCGGCGACGCCGATCTGTACGTGCGCTTCGGCGCCGCCCCCACCAGCTCCACCTGGGACTGCCGTCCCTACAAGTCCGGCAACAACGAAAGCTGCAGCTTCGCCACCCCCCAGGCCGGCACCTACCACGTGATGCTGCGCGGCTACAGCGCCTACAGCGGCCTGACCCTGACCGGCAGCTATGGCGACAACGGTGGCGGCAACCCGGGCAGCTACCAGAACACCACCGACTACAGCCTGCCGGACAACGACGCCAACGGCATCCAGAGCCCCATCAATGTGGATCGGGTGGGCGACAGCGGCACCGTTTCGGTAACGGTGGACATCATCCATAGCTACCGCGGCGACATCCGCATCGATCTGGTGTCCCCCAACGGCCAAAGCTTCCGGCTCAAGGACATCGGCTACGACAGCGCCGACGACGTCCACGAGACCTACAGCGTCAATGCCACCGGCATCGACTCCGCCGGCACCTGGACCCTGAGGGTGTCCGACAACTACGGCTACGACACCGGCTACCTGGACCAGTGGTCCATCAGCTTCCAGTAAGAAACCAGGCCGGGGCGACCCGGCTTTTTTTCTGGCTAAGCTTGAAATATCCCTCCCTCAGCCAGGAAACGACATGAACAAGCTGCTGCTCCCCGCTCTGGTGGCGCTATTCGCGCTGCCCTGCAGGGCCGACGAGCTGGTACTGGACTGGCAATACGAGGAACAGGACGTGGTCGGCTGGCGCCTGGCCTGGAACGGCCCCCTGGGCTGGCAGAAGCCGGACTGGTTGGCGGGCTGGCAATGGCGCCAGGAAGTCGCCGCCCTGCACTGGGTCAACGTTGCCGACAGCGACGAGGAACTCTGGGGCCTGGTTTGGACGCCGCTGCTGAACCGCCGCCTCTATGGCGGCGAACGCCTGCAGCTGTGGCTGGAGCTGGGTATCGGCCTGACCCTCATCGATCGCACCGAGTTGCGCTTTCGCGATCTGTCCAGCCACTACCAGTTCGAGGATAGGCTCGGCCTGCGCCTGGCCTTCGGCGAGCGTCACGCCCTGGCCCTGCGCCTGTACCACTACTCCAACTGCAATTTCGAGACGCCCAACGACGGCATGGACATGCTGGCGCTGGGCTACCACTACCGCTTTTAGGGCGCCAGCTCCACCTCGTAGGAGGTGAACTTGCGGACGTTGATCACCCCTGTATCCAGGATCAGGTATTGGCCCTTGATGCCCAGCAGGGTACCGGCCACGGTCGGCTCCTTGTCCAGGTTGAAGGAACTGAGCTTGCTGGGGTGCTGCTCGACCGGGTAGTTGAACTCGACCACCTCTTCGTCCAACACCTGCCAGGCATCGGCGCCAAACTGCAGCTTGAGATCGGCCAGTCTCTGTTCGATCAGCGGCAGCAACCGCACCGCCTCGGCCTTGAGATCCAGGGGCTCGCCGTCGCCCTTGAGCAGCGCCCGCCAGTTGGTCTTGTCGTTGATGAACTCGGCCAGGGCCACTTCCACCAGGCCGGCGATGCGCCGGGTGGCCACCCGGATCAGCGGCAGGGCCTGGGTGGCACCCTGATCCATCCAGCGGGTCGGCACCTGGCGGGTGATCCCCACCTTGAGGCCGGAGGTGTTGGCCAGGTAGACGATGTGGGGGATCATGCAGTGGGCCGTGCCCCAGTCCGGCTCCCGACAGGTGCCCAGGTGGTGATGGCAGGTCTCAGGCTTGAGGATGCACATGTCGCACTGGGCCAGCTTCTTCATGCAGGGGAAGCAGTAGCCCTGGGAGTAGCTCTTCCTAGTCTTGCGGCCACAGTGGCAGCAATAGATGTTGCCGGTGTAGGTGAAGGAAAAGGGTTTGCCGATCAGCGGGTTGAGATCCAGGGTCTGCTCGCCCACCACCAGCTGGTATTGCACCTGCTCACCCTGTCGGGTGCGCATCTTATCCAAGGTTCCGATCATGCTCAGTCATCTTCTCTTGCTTGAAGGGCCAGTATACCGCCAGCGGCCATCAAAAAGGGGCCCGTGGGCCCCTTTGTTCATTTGCGCACCGGCCGGCCCCGGGAAAAGGCCCCGTAGAAGGCCGGCAGCACCAGCAACGTCAGGGCGGTGGCGCTGACGAGCCCGCCCACCACCACCGCCGCCAGCGGCCGCTGGATCTCCGAGCCGACGCCGCTGGACATCAACATGGGAATGAGCCCCAGCGCCGAGGTCAGGGCCGTCATCAGCACCGGCCTCAGCCGGGACACCGCCCCCTCGATCACCGCCTCGGCCAGCTCGGCGCCGCCGGCCAGGCGCTGGTTGATGGCATCCACCAGCACCACGCCGCTCTGCACCGCCACCCCGAACAGGGTGATGAAGCCCACCGAGCCCGGCACCGACAGGTACTGCCCGGAAATGGCCAGGGAAAACACGCCGCCGATCAGCGCCAGCGGCACGTTGAGCAGGATCAGCAGCGCCTGGCCCACCGAGCCGAAGGCGAAATAGAGCAGCACGGCGATGAGCAGCACCGAGCCCGGCACCAGCAGCGCCAAGGTGGCCTGGGCCCGGGCCTGGCTCTCGAACTGGCCGCCCACCTTGACGCTGTAGCCGCTTGGCAGCTCCAGGCCGGCCGCGGCGGCCTGGATGTCGGCCACCACCGAGCCCATGTCGCGGTCACCGACATTGGCCTGGATCACCAGCCGCCGCTGCACGTCGTCGCGGCGGATCTGCACCGGCCCCTGCGCCAGGCCCACCTCGGCCAGCTCGCCAAGCTGCACCCGAGCGCCGCCGGGGGCCTGCAGCCACAGCGCCTTGATGGCTTCGATGTCCTGGCGGTCGCCTTCGGCCAGGCGGACCTGGATAGGGTAGCGCTCGTTGCCGTCCACCACCTGGCCGGCGCTGGCGCCGCCCAGGCCCTGGGACACCAGCGCCATGACATCGCCCACCGCCAGGCCGTAGCGGCTGATCCGATCCCGCCTGGGGCGGATCACCAGCTGCGCCTCGCCGCCCAGCTGCTCCATGGCCACGTCCCTGGTGCCGTCAATGGCGCGCACCAGGGCCTCCAGGGCCCGGCCCTTGTCCGCCAGCACCTCGAGATCCGGCCCGAACAGCTTGATGGCCAGCTGGGCCCGGACCCCGGACAGCAGTTCGTCGACCCGGGTGGCGATGGGCTGGGAGAAGTTGAACAGCAGGCCGGGATGCACCGCCAGCCGCTCGGCCATCCGCTGCTGCAGGCCCTGGCGGTCCCGGGCCGTGGTCCACTGGTCCACCGGCTTGAGGCCGATATAGATCTCCACATTGGACACCGGCTCGGGATCGCCGCCCAGCTCGGGGCGGCCGACCCGGCTGAGGGCATAGATCACCTCCGGGAAGTCCATCAGCTCGGCCTCCAGTTTCGAGGCGACGGCCAACGCCGTATCCAGGCTGGCGGTGGGCGCCAGGGTCACCCTCAGGTTGAGGGTGCCCTCCTCCAACTCGGGCACGAACTCGGTGCCCAGGAAGGGGGCCGTGGCAGCGGCGGCCCCCAGCAGCGCCAGCACCAGGGCCAGCACGGTGCGGGTGCGGTCCAGCACCCAGCCCAGCAGGCGCCGGTAGCCGGCTTCCAGCCTTTCCAGCGGCCTGTTGCGGCGGGGCCGGATCCCGGCCCGGAACAGCAGGCTGGCCAGGGCCGGTACCACCAGCAGCGCCACCAGCACCGCGGCGGCCACCGCCAGCATCATCGACAGCGCCATGGGCTGGAACAGCTTGCCCTCCACCCCTTCCAGGCTGAACAGCGGCGCGAACACCAGCAGCACTATGGCGGCGGCGAAGAAGATGGGCCTGGCCACCTCGCGGCCCGCCGCCATGATGGCCAGCGTCTTGTCGCCGCCCGGCGCCATCCGGCCCAGGTGCTTGAAGATGTTCTCCACCATCACCACGGAGCCGTCCACCAGCATGCCGATGGCCACCGCCAGGCCGCCCAGGGACATCAGGTTGGCCGACATGCCGAGCTGGGCCATCAGCAGCAGCGCCAGGCCAATGGACAGCGGGATCGACAGGATCACCAGCAGCGTCGCCCGCAGGTTCAGCAGGAACAGCGCCAGCACCACCAGGATGAAGCCGAAGGCCAGCAGCAGGGCGGTCACCACTGTGTCCACGGCCTTGGCCACCAGATCGGCCTGATCGTAGAAGGGCACCAGGGAGACTCCGGCCGGCAGGGCGGCCTGGATCCCGTCCAGCCGCGCCTTGATGGCGTCTATGGTGGCCTTGGTGTTGGCGCCCATGCGCTTGAGGACGATGCCGGACACCACCTCGCCCAGGGCCTCCACCTGGCCATGGTCGCCGCGGCGGCTCATGGACACGGCGCCCTGGCGGATCTCCGGGCCCATCCGAACCTCGGCCAGGCTGCCGACCCGCACCACCACCCCATCCACCGTCTTGACCGGGATGGCGGCGATGGCGGCCAGGCCGTCCTCGCCCGGTGGCAGCCAGCCGACGCCGCGGATCACCAGCTGCTGCCGGCCCCGCTCCAGGTACCAGCCGCCGGCATTCAGGTTGTTGGCCTCGATGGCGGCCATCACCTGCTGCTGGCTCAGCCCGTGGGCCAGCAGCTGCCGGGCCGACAGCAACACCTGGTACTGGCGCACCTGGCCGCCGAAGCTCAGCACCTCGGTGATCCCTTCCACCGGCATCAGCATCAGCTTGACCAGGTAGTCGTTGAGGCTGCGCAGGCTCATGGCGTCATGGCCAGAGCCCGGCTCGGCCACCAGCAGGTATTGGAACACCTGGCCGAGGCCGGAGGTATTGGGCCCCATCTCCGGGCTGCCGGCCTGGGCCGGGATCAGCGCCCGGGCCGCCGCCAGCCGCTCGAACACCAGCTGGCGGGCCAGGTAGAGGTCGGTGCCCTCCTCGAACACCACAGTGACCAGGCTGAGGCCGGTCTTGGACACCGAGCGCACCTCGGCCACCCCGGGCAGGGCGTACATCACCGATTCGATGGGATAGCTGATCAGCTTCTCCACGTCCTCGGCGGCCAGGCCGGGGGCCTCGGTGTTCACCGCCACCTGCACATTGGTCACGTCCGGGAAGGCGTCCAGGTTGAGCCTGTCGATGGCCAGGCTGCCGGCCACCAGGGCGCCAAGCAGGGCCAGCACCACCAGCAGCCGGTTGTTGACCGACCAGCCTATGAGGGTATTGAGCATGGTGCCTCCTAGTGGCCGTGGGCGTCGAAGCCGGCCTTGGCCAGCTCCGAGGCCAGGAAGAAGGCGCCCTTGACCACCACAGGGGTGCCGGCGTCCAGGCCCTGGATCCGGTAACCGCCGGCCAGACGCTCGCCCAGTTCCACTTCCCTGGGTTCGAAGCGCCCTTCCCCTTCGGCCACGAACACCTGCCAGTCGCCGTCCGGGCCCTGTACCAGGGCCTCGTCGGGCAGCACCAGGCCCAGCTCGCCTGTGCCTTGCGCGAACTGCACCTCGACGTACTGGCCGTCGTGGAAGCGGTCGTCGGCGTTGTCCAGGCTCAGTCGCAGCCGGTGGGTGCGGGTCCTGGGATCAATCCGGTGCGACAGGGTCTGGACGGAAGCCGGGGCTCGCTCCTCCCCGGCCAGTACCCAGGCCTGCCCACCCCCGGCCAGGGCCTGGGCCTGGCTCACCGGCAGCGCCGCCTCCACCCAGAGCACCCGCTCATCCAGCAGCCGCAGCAGCGGCTGGCCGGCCTGGATGCTCTCGCCCAGGCTGAAATCGTCGTCCAGCACCCGTCCCGGCTGGCCGGCGCGCAGCCGGTATTCGCCAAAGCGCAGCGGCTGGTCGGACTGCACCTCGTCGATGTCGGCCGCTTCCAGGCCCACCGCCTGGGCGGCGGCCAGGGCCTGCTCGTAGCGGGCGCGGATCTCGTCCCGGCGCTGGGCGCTGAGCACCTCGTCGCTCAAGGCCTGGGCCCGTTGCCATTCCCGCCAGGCCAGGCGCAGGGCCGACTGGCGCTCGGCCATGGCCTCGGAGAAGAGCGTGACCAGGGGAGTGCCGGCCCGGAGCCAGTCGCCGAGGCCGACATGGCGGGCCACCACCTGGGAGGCGATGCGGGGCGCCACCAGGCTCTGGCGGTAGCGGTCGGCCTTGATTTCGGCCGGGATCTGGACCAGGGACAGCAGCGCCCTGGGCTCAAGGGGCTGGATCTGGATGTCGAGCCGGCGTTGCTGGGCCGGGGTCAGCTGCACCGCGCTTTCGTGTTCGGTGTGGGCGTCCTGTTCGCTTGCCCACAGCCATAGCGGCAGCCACAGCAGGGCTGCACAGAATCTGCGTTTCATGATGGATCCTCAAAAAATAAACAAAACCGGGCCTGACGGCCGTTTCGGACGAGGATCAGCAGATGGGAGGACGGTGGCGCGGCGGCGGTGCCCAGGTGAAGAAGAAGGAGGCCGGTTGCAGCGGCTTGGGACTCGTCACCAGGGGCGGCTGCCAGGCGCTGCTGGACAGGCCGGTGAGGTGGGAAGCATGGCAGTGGCTGTGGGCGCAGTCGTCGTGGGCCTTGTCGGTGAGGCTCTGGGCCTCGCCGTGGCTGAGGTGCAGGGACTGGCTTTCCTCCGGATGCGGGCCGTCCTGATGCGCGGCCAGGCTCACCCCTTGCAGGGTCAGGGCCAGGATCAGCAGCAGGCTCAGGGTTCGCAACACGGCAGGCTCCCACGGTGAATTCGGCCCCAGCATACCCAAGTCACCCGGGCGAGAAAAGCCCGGCGGACAAGACACTGTGTCTTGCATGTGTGCCGGCAAGATGCTGAGATCCGGTGAAAATTCCCACCGAGACAGCCCATGCGCGCCCTGCTGCTGTTACTGCCCCTTGTCCTCCTGCCTCCTGGCCTTTGCGCCCAAGCCAAGGACCAGGCCCAGGCCTATTGCGAAACCCTGATCCGGGCCAGACTGGCCAGCCTGGGGGCGGCGGTGTTCGAGGAGGTGGCACAGCAGGACACCCAGGACGGCAGCCTGGTCTACCGGGGCCAGCTCCAGCCCCTGAAGCAGCAGGCCCCCATGGCCTTTCTCTGCCAGCTCGAACCCAGGGTCCAGGGCTGGTCGTTGAAGCGCCTGGAGCTGTACCAGCTGGTGGAACAGCCCTAGGCGGCCAGCTCCCGGGCCAGGGCCTGGATCGCCTGGCACAGCAGCCTGGTGGCCGGCGCCATCATGGCACCGCTGCGTACAATGATGCCGAACCTGGCCTCCATCTCGGGCATGTCGGTCACCTTCAGCATGGCCAGCCGACCGCCCAGGCTGGCCTGGCCAAGCACCATCTCCGGGACCAGGGCTATCATGTTCGAGCCCAGCATGGCGGGCTTGATCACGTTGAACATCTCGTAGCGGAGGCTGATCTTGAGGCCGGAGCCCTGGTAACCCCGGCCAGCGAACAGCTGCTCAAAGAGGCCTTCCTTCATGGCCCTGGGCACCGCCAGGGCAAAGCCGGCCAACTCGGCCAGTTCCAGCTCCTGCCCGGCCAGCGGATGGTCCTGGCGGGCCACGAAGCCGACCCTGTTGGGTGGCAGCGGGTGGATATCCACGCCCTGTTCCTCACCCAGGCCGCTGATGTCCACTATGGCCAGATCCACCTCGCTGTTCTGGACCGCCCTGAGCATCTCGCGCCAGTTGCCCACCACCAGTTCGGCATGAAGCCGCGGATGGCTATCCAGGCAGCGGCACAGGGCCGGGGTCAGCAGCACCGCCGCCGGGATGGCGCTGGCCCCCACCACGATGTCGCCGATGTCCTCGCCCTTGAACAGGGCCACATCCCGCTTGAGGCGCTGCTCGGCAATGAGGATATCCCGGGCCCGGGCCAGCACCAGCTCGCCGTGGGGCGTCAGCGCCACCCGTTTCTGGCTGCGGTCGATGATGGGCAGATCCAGGGCCGTCTCCAATGCCTGGATGGATCGGCTGAGGGCCGGCTGAGTGATATTGAGTGCCTGGGCGGCGCGGCCGAAATGGCCGATCTCGGCCAGGACCTTCAGGTGCGACAACTGGCGGATCTTCACCCATCACCTCGAATCTTTATGCATGAAAGTCGCATATCAGCATTGAGAACAGGCCTATCACCATATTGCCAATCATCGGCACCGCGCAAAGGGTTTCGTCGCCCGGCCCCATGCATTTAACGCATCTTCACACAAAAAAATTGCATTGGATCACCAGGGCGCTTCGGCGCTTTAATGGCTTGGCAGCAAGACAGCCCAACGGCATGAAAGCGGGTGATTATTCACAGCAGCGTAAGATTGTCCTCCCAACTCCAAGGACTTGGGCCACCGACAGGTGGCCATTTTTTTATGCCGGATCATCCTCTGCGGCCGCCAGGCTGGCCCAGCGACCTGGGATAGGCGTATTGGTTGGCAGGTTCCATGGGAAAAGGCGCAGTTGCCGCTTTTCCCAGCAGTGTAGCCCCTGGAAACCGGCTCTTCAGGCGGGCTTCTCGCCCTTGAGGAAGTGGCCGAGCACGTACCAGCGGCCATTCACGTAGTTGATGGTGATTTGCCCCGAGCTCATGACCAGGCCCTTGCCGTTGTTCACCGAATCCGTATAGATGTCATCGTAGGGGACCTGGCCGGGCACCGGGAAACGGATGAACAGGTAGCCTTCCTGGAATTTCTCGATGCTGACGCTGTCCTGGGTGATGGCGCCGGTTTTCAGCAGCATCGGGTTTTCCACCTTGACGCGCCGGGCCATCAGGGGCCCCGCCCCCTTGCCGTTTTTGACGTCCTCGAAGTTGCTGGGATGCAGGTAGGCGCCGTAGCGATCCAGGCCGGTGTCGGCCTGGATGTCCTCGACGAAATGCTGCACGAAGCGCACCGGATCCTGTTCCATCAAATGGGCCTGGGGCGGCAGTTCGTTGTTGGCGGCACCGCAGGCGGAAACGACCAGGGCGCTAAGAAGAAAGAAAAACGTACGGGCTATGTCCATGAGATCACCTTCCTTGATTGACTCTGGAGAGCCAGTCTCCCATAGCCCGATGACGCCATCAACTTGTTATCAAAGCACTTTCACCATGTAGTAACGGGCCCCATCCAGGGGGTAATCGTCCAGGGTGAAGGCGACCCGGTAGCCGTGGTGCTCATAGAAGGGCCTGGCCACTTGTTAGCCCGCAGAAGAGAGCTGAGACAATGCTACCAAGTAAGTATGCTTACCAATCAGTTCGACGTGCGGTAATCAGGAAACCTTCCAACATAAGGCCCCGTGTCGTATGTAAAGGTATAAGTCTCAAACCAGCCGGAGCCACCGAAATCTGACGTGAACTCATATCGAGCCTCTATCTCAAAGGTCAGCTCGTCATTGTTTTTCTCTATCAAGTCGTAATCAACGCCAGTAACATCATTATCGCACATGGGCCTGCTAGAGCCACCGCAGATGTCATCCACTTCCTTATTCAGGCTGGCGATCAATTCATTAAAATCGTCCTCGGTTGCATCGCCCGCGCCATAGGCGATAAGGTCATCGGCCAGCAACAATGACTTGAAGGTGGTAGTTGAACCGTCACTCAGTTTTTTTACTTGAGGAGAAGCCCTTCTTAAAAGCGGCCAAGCCATTACCAAACTGCTCTTCAAGAGGCAGACGAAGAATCAGGGTATCGCAAAATCCCATTTTGTTTACCTCGACCTGCCTAGGGAAGCAGACTTTCAGCATTCTATCTTGGTAGGAGGCGGTCACCTTGAAATAGCTTGAGGATTCCTTTTCGGCAAGAGTTCGGCCTAAATGAAAGTACCCATCCAGACTGTGGTCAAAGCCAGAGAACAGAAGCGTCTTGAATTGCTCGAAATTCCTCTCCTGATTGAAGGAGACATTTTTGGGAAGATTCTTGACCAACAAGAGCTCCTGGCTTTCATCGGGGAGTTCTACCGCAAAGGCAGTAACACAAAAGAAACCCAACAGAAAAGCTACAAACTTCGTTTTTTTCATATCTCTCTCCTTGAAAATCGGCGTTCCAAAACAAGCGGAAACCTACAGAAAAAAAACACCTAGGTAAAGATTGTCACAAGATGAAACGAAATCACCACAATTGGCTGCCGAGCAGGCCAATCGTCCCAAGGGGTTTGCACAGATGCATCGTTACGCCGGCTAGAGCGCCTTGGTCATGTAGTAACGGGCCCCGTCCAGGGGGTAATCGTTCAGGGTGAAGGCGACCCGGTAGCCGTGGTGCTCATAGAAGGGCCTGGCCTGGAAGTCCAGGGTATCCAGCAACGCCCTGGTGCAGCCCCGGGCCCGGGCCGCCTCTTCCATGGCCAGGAGCAGCTCGCCGCCCCTGCCCTGGCCGCGCAGGGCCTCGGATACCCAGAGGTGGTCGATGAACAGCCAGTTGCCGAAGGTGGTGCCGTCGATGCCGGCCAGCAGCTCGCCGCCGGCGTCCTTGATGGTCAGTGCCAGGGGCCGGCGCTCGACGGCCGGCCAACGGGCCCGGTTGAAGGCGCGGATCGCCTGGCTGAGGCGCTCGAGCAGGGCCGGCTCCGGCTGGTCGTGGAACGCTATGGTCATGGTCTGGTTGGCTGTGTCGGGACAGAGCGGGACAATGCCACAGCCAGGGGGCCCGGTGCCAGTCCCCTGGCTGCGGCTATTTAAGCAGCCTGGGGTCGAATCGAAATGGCGTGATGTCGCCAAACAGCACCTGGTCTGCGTCGGGATGCTGGGGGTTAAAGAGGTAATTGAATTCCCCGGGGATCACCACGCTGGGCACCTTCAGTAGGAGGCTTTGCCCTTCCTGTACCCAGGTGTTGCCGGTCTCCATGACCGACGACGCCATGGTGGCATCGGCCCAGTTGTCCGGCAGTGAGCCCAGATCCAGCTCCATCACCAGTGCCTCATCGAAGTGGACCGGCATCTTGTTGAAGGTCATCAGCACGTCACTTCGTCCCAGATGCACCAACAACTCCATGGCGGCCAGGGCCAGGCTGGAGCCCAGGTACACCATGTGCGTCCCCTTGCTGTTCCAGCGGCCGCCATACAGGAAGGCCCCTTCGCCGGACATCATCTCCTCGGCCGTTTTCGCGAACTCGGGATCAGCCACTCTCCATGCGGTGATCCGCGCCATCAGCTGAAGACCCCGTGCCTGAGCCGGCCAATGAGATCTTCCACTTCCCTGGCCCCCACCTCTGTGGTGGCGTGTTGTATGGGCGTTTCATTCTGCAGCAGCTGCTGGGGCGTGTGGAGCCACTGGACCGCCGCCTCGTTGTCACCGTGCATCAGCTGCACCGCGGCATCCTTCAGGCGGGCGTAGCGGACCACCCGATCGCTCTCGTCAACGTGCAGCCGTCCGGCCAGCTCGCGCCGGCGCAGCGTCGAGGCCGGGATCGACAGCAGGTTGCCGATCTCCCGCTTGGTGGTCTTCAGCTCCTCCAGCAGAACTTCGACGGCGCCAAAGTTCAGGCCCTGGCGGATCTCACGCAGCACCTCGCCCGGCTCCAGCACCTGGTGCCCTATCACCTTGTCCAAGGCGTTGCGCGGACCCTTGCCTTTGCGGCTGGTGGCGGCAATAAAGCGCATCTGCCTGCGTCCTGACGAGGCCGCCCCAGGCAGGCTCTTGTCATGGTCACTCTTTGCTGAAAGTGTCATTTGAACCTTCCTCTTTCGCCATATGAACATTCTAGGCCGGCCCCAATGGGGAGTAAAGGGGAATGCCTCTGGTCAAGCGGGGTCTGCCACACCAAGCGATCCCGGCCCGTGGGGCCAAACTGCTGTGATAGACTGGTCCTTTGCCGCCCACGGACAGATAACGACAGCATGAGCAACGACGCTACCCTTCTCTGGCACGATTACGAGACCTTCGGCGCCGATCCCAAGAAGGACAGGCCGGCCCAGTTCGCCGCCATCCGCACCGATCTGGATCTCAACGAGGTGGGCGAGCCCCTGGAGTGGTACTGCCAGCCCCCCAACGATTACCTGCCGAGGCCGGGCGCCTGCCTGGTGACCGGCATCACCCCGCAGATAGCCCAGGCCCGGGGCCTGGGCGAGCCGGAGTTCATGGCCAGGATCCACGCCGAGATGAGCAAGCCCAACACCTGCGTGGTGGGCTACAACTCCATTCGTTTCGACGACGAAGTCAGCCGCTTCGGTTTCTATCGCAACTTTTTCGACCCCTACAGCCGTGAATGGCAGCACGGCAACTCCCGCTGGGATCTGCTGGATGTGGTGCGGGCCACCTATGCGCTGCGCCCGGAGGGCATCAACTGGCCCGAGCACGAGGACGGCAAGCCCAGCTTCAAGCTGGAGCACCTGACCCAGGCCAACGGCATCAGCCATGCCGATGCCCACGACGCCGTTTCAGACGTGCGGGCCACCATCGCCCTGGCCAGGCTGATCAAGGAAAAGCAGCCCAGGCTGTTCGACTTCTTCTTCAAGCTCAGGCGCAAGCAGGCGGTGGCGGAGCTCATCGACGTCATCAACCTCAAGCCCCTGGTGCACAGCTCCGGCAAGATCCCCGCCCTGCAGGGCTGCACCACCTATGTGGCGCCCCTGGTCTGGCACCCGGTCAACAAGAACGCCGTCATCGTCGTCGATCTCAACGGCGATCTGGGGCCGCTGCTGAAACTGGACGACGCCGCCCTCAAGGCCCGCCTCTACACCCCCCAGGCCGAGCTGGCCGAAGGGGAGTCCAGGCCGCCGGTGAAGCTGGTGCACATCAACAAGTGCCCCATACTGGCGCCCGCCAAGACCCTGACCCCGGAACGGGCCGATGAGCTGGGCATAGACCGCCAGCGCTGCCGGGAGAACCTGGAGACCCTCAAGGCCCACCCTGAGCTCAGGGACAAGCTGGTGACCCTGTTCAGCGAGGACGGGGAGCGGCCGGCCCAGGACGCCGACGAGGCCCTGTACGGAGGCTTCTTCAGCGATCAGGACAGGGCCACCATGGAGGTGGTGCGCAGGATGGATCCCCAGCAGCTGGCCAGCGGCGACGTGAAGTTCCAGGATCCGCGCCTGAACACCCTGCTGTTTCGCTACCGGGCCCGCAACTATCCCCACACCCTCAGCGAGGCCGAGGCCCAGAAGTGGCAGCGCCACCGGGAGGAGGTGCTGGTGCACGGCGGCAGCGGCTACGGCATGGAAGATCTGATGCTGGAGCTGGAAACCCTGGCCCAGGAGAAACAGGACGACAGCCGCGCCATGAACATCCTCAAGGCGGTCTACGACTACGCCCAGTCCCTCTAATCCAGCGGCGGCGGCCGGTAGCGCCGGCCCCGCTGCAGGCGTTTCTCCTCCCCCCGGTCGCTGAGGTAGATCACCGGCAGGGACACCGGCTTGGCCTCGTTGGACACCGTCTTGACCACGAAATGCAGGTGCGGCTCGGTGGAAAAGCCGGTGTTGCCGGAGCGGGCGATCAGCTGGCCCGCCGCCACCTGCTGGCCCGGCTCCACCAGCACGCCGTGGCGGGCCAGGTGGAAATACTCCGCCAGGGTGCCGTCCTCGTGCTCGATGACCAGGTAGTTGGCGTCTTCCACGCAGCGCCGCTCAGGGCAGCCCTGGTCGGAATCCTCCCGCACCTGCACCACCAGCCCGGCCCGGGCGGCACGCACCTCGCTGCCTTCTGGCATGGCCACGTCTATGGCATAGAAGCTGTGGGGTTCGGTGTGGCTGAAGGCGTCGCCCCAACCCTGGAGCAGCCAGTAGGCCTGGTCCGGCGACCAGGGCAGCCGGTAGCGGGCGCTGTCGTCATGGCGGGCCGAGAAGCGGCCCCGGGACCAGCTGTACCAGTACCGGTACTGCCAGTGGCCTATCTTGGTGAGCCTGACCAGCTCGCTCCTTTCGCCCGGGCCCAGTTCGGCCAGCAGCGGCAGCGAACGGTCGGCCTTGAGGCCCTGGCTGACCAGCTGCAGCCGCACCGTGACCGGCGTTTGCGACAGGTTTTCCATCTCGAAGCGGAGCTGCCGCTGTGATTCAACCACCTCCAGGCAGAGGATCTCCTGCTGGCATTCCCGGCCAAGGGCGGCAAAGCTTGCCAGCAGCAACAACAACCATCTCAATCCACATTCTCCAAGGCCACCAGGTAGTCACCGGCGAAGATCAGCCGCCCGGGCCAGTTTTCCTCGTCCAGGACGCGCTGCCAGATCTCGTAAGGCGGCGCCGCAAAGCGCTCGGCCCGGTATCGTTCCTTACCCGTCAGGGAAAGCACCTGCGCCTTGGTCATGCACAGGGCCAGGCTTTGCCTGAGCAGGCTGCGCCGGATGGCCTTGACCTCGGTTTCCGACAGCCCCAGGCAACGGCTGCCGGCCGGCCAGGCCCGCTTCCCCTGCTGCTCTTGGGCCGGCCCCGCCGCCGGTGCCGGCAGCCGGTCGAGATCCGGGCCGTCCTTGTAACGCACCGACACCTTGCGGCCCTGGCTACAGGGCCTGTCGGTCAGCACCACGGCGCCGTCCTTCTCACAGTGATAAACGGCCGCCAACGTCGGCAGGCCAGCCGCACACAGCAAAAGCAAAGCACGCATTCCCTTGCCTCCTTGTCATCCCGACTATCCAAAGATAGCCGAGGGAGGCCGGAAGTCAGGCGTTGGTGCGCACCCTGGCCACGGCGTCCAGCCAGCCCCGGTAGTCCCCGTCGCGCCGCTCGGGGGCCAATTGGCACTGGAAACGGGCATCCTCCTGCCACAGAGTGGCCAACTCCGCCAGGGAGTCGAACAGCCCCGCCTGCAGGCCGGCCAGGTAGGCCACGCCCAGGGCCGTGGTCTCGTTGATCTGGGCCCTGGCCACATCTACCCCCAGGGTGTCGGCCAGCAGCTGGCAGAAATGGTCGTTGGCCACCATGCCGCCGTCCACCCGCAGGCCACGCAGCTCGTTGTGCCCTTCCCTGGTCATGGCCTCCATCAGATCCCGGCTCTGGAAGCACACCGACTGCAAGGTGGCGGCGACGATCTCGTTGATGCCGGTGTCCCGGGTCAGGCCGAAGATGGCGCCCCTGGCGTCCGGATCCCAGTAGGGCGCGCCCAGGCCGGTGAAGGCCGGCACCATGTAGACATTGTGCTCGCCGGCGCCCCTGGCCAGGGCCTCGGTCTCGCTGGCGTGGCCGAACAGCCCGAGGCCGTCCCTGAGCCACTGCACGGCGGCGCCGGCCACGAAGATGGCGCCTTCCAGGGCATAGGTCACCCGGCCGTTCAGGCGGTAGCCGACCGTGGTCAGCAGCCGGTGCCGGGAGCGCACCGGGGTGGTGCCGGTGTTCATCACCATGAAGCAGCCGGTGCCGTAGGTGCTCTTGACCATGCCGGGCTCGAAACAGGCCTGGCCCACCAGGGCCGCCTGCTGGTCGCCGGCCACGGCGCAGATGGGGATGGCCGCGCCAAGCAGCGCCGGATCCGTTGCGCCGAAGTCGGCGGCGCAGTCCAGCACCTCGGGCAGCAGCGACTTGGGCACGCCATAGAGGGCCAGCAGCTCTTCGTCCCAGCACTGCCCATGGATATTGAACAGGCCGGTCCGGGAGGCGTTGGTGGCGTCCGTGGCGTGGACGCGGCCGCCGGTCAGCTGCCACAGCAGCCAGCTGTCGACGGTGCCGAAGGCCAGCTCGCCCCGTTCGGCCCTGTCCCTGGCCCCCGGCACCTGGTCCAGGATCCAGGCCACCTTGGTGGCGGAGAAGTAAGGGTCCAGCAGCAGGCCGGTCTTGTCGGTGACCAGGGCCTCATGGCCCTGGGCCTTGAGTTCGGCGCAGCGCTCGGCGGTGCGCCTGTCCTGCCAGACGATGGCCGGATAGAGGGGCTCGCCCGTGGCCCTGTCCCAGATCAGGGTGGTTTCCCGCTGGTTGGTGATGCCGATGGCGAGGATGTCCCCGGCGTCGAGACGGGCCTTCTTGAGGGCTTCACGGCAGACCTGCAGGGTGCTCTGCCAGAGGTCGGTCGGACTGTGCTCCACCCAGCCGTCCCTGGGGTAGTGCTGGGCGAACGCCTGCTGGGCCTGCCAGACCGGTACGCCGCGGCCGTCGAAGATGATGGCCCTGGAGCTGGTGGTGCCCTGGTCTATGGCCAGAATGTGCTTTTGCATAATGTTGATTTTGATAACGTTTTGTTAGGCATTCTAGTGAACTTGGTGGTTTCGCTCCAGTTGTGGTCGAAGCGGGTGAAGTCCCAGGAATTTTGTGGTTTACTCGGGGTTCCTCTGCCAATGAAGTTGTATTGCTACGGATGAGCCCCGCCTCCCAGAATCAAGGTGATTCGCCCTGGCTGCTGCGCATGCTGCTGGTGCCCTTCGTCTTGTTTGCCCTGATCGCCGTCCTGATGGGGGGCAAGCTGTTCCTGTCGCTCCAGGACAGGCTGACCTGGCTGGGGCAGGCGGAAACGGTGCGTGGCGTGGTGCGCCAGCACCTGGTCAAGCAGCTGCCGAGGCGCTTCGGCATGCAGGAAAAGCGGCAGCTGGCCATCTATTACCACGACAACAACGGCCATTGGCACGAGTTCATCTCCCGTACCGATCTCACCGAGTACAAGCCCTTTGGCCAGCCCCCGGACGTGGGCCAGCGGCTGTGGCTCTACTACCTGCCCAAGGAGCCGGAAAAGGCCCGCCTGGCCGACTTCAACGCCTTCTGGCTGCCGGTGGTGCTGGAGCTGGTGTTCTTCCTGCTCTCCGCCCTGCTCGGCTTCGGCCCCCTGCTCTACCTCTGGCTCAAGCGCTACGAGGCGCCCAAGACGCTGCCGGCCTCCCAGGGCCACTAATTACCATAACGACGTTTGAGATGGGCCAGGTACTGGCCCGGCGTCAGGCCCAGCACCGCCTTGAAATCCCTGATGAAATGGGCCTGATCCCAATAGCCGGCCTGGTAGGCGGTATCCGCCAGGCCATGCTCGCCCCGGCTCCTGAGCAGCCGCCTGGCCCCCTTGACCCGCTGCAGGCGGCTGTACTGCTTGGGAGACAGCCCCAGCTGGGCCTTGAACTGCCGCTCCAGGCGGCGCCGTCCGGCGCCCAGCTGCTCGGCCAGGGTCGAGATGGACAGTTGCCCCCGAGCCGATTGGATAAGCGCCAGGGCCTGGCCAATCGAGCCGCCATCGGCCTCCATCAGGCATTGGGCCAGTGCCGCTTCCAGCAGCGCCACCTGGGCGTCGAAGGCCTGGCCGCTCATACGCTCGCCAAGCTCGCTTAAGGCCAGGGGACAGTGCCATTGCCCGGGCGTCAGGGTCATGCCGGCCAGCGCATCCAGGGGCCCGAGGAAGGGCCAGGCCCGCCCGGGCAAAAAACGCACCGACAGCAGATCGAAGCGGCCGACCGGCGCCAGCTCCTGGGTACGCAGGGCCGGCCCGCTGACAATGCCAGGCGATGCCAGCACGGCACCGTCGATAAGGATGGGATCGCCGAAATTGAACAGCAGGCCGCAGCCCCCTTCGGGATGGAGCGGCTGGCCAGTGTCGGCCGAGCCCTGCAGCCGACAGTAGCGCTCCACCCAGCCGGCCAGGGCCGGGCCGGGAAGACGTTCCTGGTAGCCGGGCAGCAGTTGCTGCCAGTGGCGGTGGCGGGTCATGGATATCCTGTCGCTGGCTGTCGCAAATCTACAATACCGGCAAAGGGGCCGCGCCTAAAGTGATGACCGTAGATCAACAGGGAGCATCACCATGAGACTCAACCACTACCGAAGCGCCCCCGGCGCCATCCAGGCCATGGTCGGCCTCGAAAACTACCTGGCCAAGCAGCTCGGCGACGAGCTGGACAAGGGCCTTTTGGAGCTGATCAAGCTGCGGGTATCCCAACTCAACGGCTGCGCCTACTGCATCGACATGCACGCCCGGCTGGCCAGGGAATACGGCGAGAGCGAGCAGCGCCTGCACCTCTTGTGCGCCTGGCACGAGACCGCGTTGTTCACGGCCAGGGAGAAGGCCGCCCTGGCCTGGGCCGAGGCCAACACCAGGCTTATCGAGGGGCCTGTGGACGACGAGCTCTACCAGGAGGTCAGCCGTCATTTCGGCGACAAGGCCCTGGTGGACTTGACCCTGGCCGTGGCCGCCATCAACGCCTGGAACCGCTTCGGGGTGTCCTTCCTGCCCGAGCTGGGCAGCCCGCCCGGGCCCTGATCACAGGCAAAAAGAAAGGGCGCCGCTGGCGCCCTTTGGGTTACTTGGCCTTGTTGCCGGTGTACTTGTCCATCCAGCTCAGCACTTCGTCGTACCAGACCACCAGGTTGTCCTTGCTCAGGATCCAGTGGTTCTCGTCCGGGAACATCACCAGGCGGGAGTCCACGCCCTGGCGCTGCAGGGCGGTGAAGGTCCCCAGGCCCTGGGCGTAGGGCACGCGGAAGTCCTTCTCGCCGTGGATCACCAGCATGGGGGTGCGCCAGTTGGTGACATGGGCGGCCGGGTTCCAGCGCTCGTACATGGCCTTGTTGTTGTAGGGAGTACCGTCCATTTCGTGCTCGGGGAACCACAGTTCCTCGGTCGTGTAATACATGGAGGGCATGTCGAACAGGCCGGCATGGTTGACCAGGCACTTGAACTTATCCGGCCAGTTGCCGGCGATCCAGTTGGTCATGTAGCCGCCGTAGGAGCCGCCCAGGGCACAGGCGTTGTCGGCGTCGATCCAGCTTTGCTGCTCGGCGATGAAGGCCAGGCCCTTTTGCAGATCTTCCAGCGGCTTGCCGCCCCAGTCCTTGGCGATGGAGTCGGTGAAGCCCTGGCCGTAGCCGGTGGAGCCGTGGAAGTCGATCATCACGGTGGCGTAGCCGTGGGCGGCCCACAGCTGGGCGTTCCAGCGGCCGTGCCAGCGGTTGGAGAAGCTGCCCTGGGGGCCGCCGTGGATCAGGAAGGCCACGGGATACTGCTTGCCTTCCTCGAAGCCCACCGGCTTGATCCAGTAGCCGTGCACCGTCTCGTCGTTCCAGCCCGGGAAGCTGAACTGGGCGTACTCGCCCATCTCGACGCCGGCCAGCTTGTCCTTGTTGACCTGGGTCAGGGCCTTGAGGCCGAAACCGTCCTTGGCGACGGTGTAGAGGTCATTGGGCTGGTGCAGGCTGTTCTTGGCGAACACCACCTGGCCGGCGCCCTCGGAGACCATGGACACGCTGCCCTCGCGGTGCAGCACCGTCATGTCGCCGAAATCGACGTTGAAGGCGAACAGGCCCACCTGGCCGGTGTCCTGAGCGGTGACCAGCAGGGTGCGCGAATCCGAGGCGAACTGGATGGAGCCGGCGCTGCGGTCCCACTGGGGAGCCAGCTCGCGGCTCTCGTTGCTCCGCAGATCCTTGAGCATGATGCGGAAACGGTCGGCCTCGTAGCCGGGCTTGCTCATGGCCAGCCAGGCCATGTAGCGGCCGTCGGGGCTGAACACCGGCTGGCTGTCCCAGGCCACGTTGTCTTCGGTCAGGTTGGCGGTCTTGCCGCTGGCCAGATCCACTTCCCAGAGGTCGAAGTTGGTGATCCAGCTGTGGTCGCGGCCCGGGGCCTTGGCGGAATAGACCAGCTTGCTGCCGTCGGCGTTGAAGCTGACTTCCTCCATGCCGGAGAAGGGCTTGGCGGGGCTGTCGGTGTCCAGGCCGGCCATCAGATCGGTGAAGTCACCGACCTTGCCGTCCTTGACCTCGGCCAGGAACAGGTGGTGGCGAAGGTGGTCGCCCCAGCTGTCCCAGTGGCGGACCATCAGCTGGTCATAGGCCTTCTCGGTGGATTTCTTCTCGGCGCGCTTGGCCAGGGTCTTCTCGGTGCAGGCGATGACGTCGCTGCTGCACTGGGGATCCACGGCCAGCTGCACCACCAGCTTGTCGCCCTTGGGGGCCAGCTTGTAGCCCAGCACGTCCAGGGGCAGGTCGGTGACGGCCATGGCCTCGCCGCCGGTCAGCGCCAGCTTGTAGAGTTCGGAGCCATTACCGCGGTCGGCCAGGAAGTAGATGGCCTTGCCGTCGGCGGCAAAGGTCACGTCGTGCTCGGTGCCCTTGGCTGCGGTCAGCTGCTTGGTCTTGCCTGTGGTCAGATCCTGCAGGTACAGATCGGACTCGCCGCCCTGCTTGACGCCGTACACCACCTGGGTGCCGGCGGCATTGATGACGGCGCTGTGCACCTTGTTGAGGTTGTTAACGTCTTCTATGGTCAATGGCTTGGCCATGGCCAGGGGCGTTGCCACCATGGCGGCCAGAGGTAGCAGTTTTTTCATTGTTCTCTCCCTCGATCAAAAAAAGGGCAGCGCCTGGTCGGCGCCGCCCTCGAACCTTAACCCGCGTCCTGGATGCGGATCTTCCACTCGGCTGGGCCCATTTCATGGGCGTTGCGGCCCTCGCTGTCCACGGCCACGGTCACCGGCATGTCTTCCACCTCGAATTCGTAGATGGCTTCCATGCCCAGGTCGGCAAAGGCCACCACTTCGGCCTTCTTGATGGCCTTAGCCACCAGATAGGCGGCGCCGCCCACGGCCATCAGATAGACGGCCTTGTGGTTCTTGATGCTTTCCACGGCGGCCGGGCCGCGCTCGGCCTTGCCGATCATGCCGATGAGGCCGGTCTGCTCCAGCATCATGTCGGTGAACTTGTCCATGCGGGTGGAGGTGGTGGGGCCGGCCGGACCCACCACTTCGTCGCCCACGGCGTCGACGGGGCCCACGTAGTAGATGAAGCGGTCCTTGAAGTCCACCGGCAGTTGCTCGCCGTTTTGCAGCATGGTCTGGATGCGCTTGTGGGCGGCGTCGCGGCCGGTGAGGATCTTGCCGGACAGCAGCACGGTCTCGCCGGTCTGCCACTGGGCGATATCGTCACGGGTGACGGTGTCCAGGTTGACCCGGCGCACGTTCTCACCCACTTCCCAGGTGACTTCCGGCCAGTCTTCCAGCTTCGGCGGGGTCAGTTCGGCCGGGCCTGTGCCGTCCAGGTGGAAGTGCACGTGGCGGGTGGCGGCGCAGTTGGGGATCATCACCACCGGCTTGGAGGCGGCGTGGGTGGGGGCGGACTTGATCTTCACGTCCAGCACGGTGGTGAGGCCGCCCAGGCCCTGGGCGCCGATGCCCAGCTGGTTGGCCTTGTCGAACAGCTCCAGGCGCAGCTTCTCTTCTGTGGTCTCGGCGCCACGTTCCTTCAGCTCGTGGATGTCCACCGGATCCATCAGGGATTCCTTGGCCAGCACCGCCGCCTTCTCGGCGGTACCGCCGATGCCGAGGCCGATCATGCCCGGCGGGCACCAGCCGGCGCCCATGGTGGGCAGGGTCTTGAGCACCCACTCGACGATGTCGTCGGAGGGGTTGAGCATGGCCATCTTGGACTTGTTCTCGGAGCCGCCGCCCTTGGCGGCGATCATCACTTCCACCTGATCGCCGGGCACCATGTCGATGTGCACCACGGCCGGGGCGTTGTCCTTGGTGTTCTTACGCGCACCGGCCGGATCGGCGACGATGCTGGCGCGCAGGGGGTTGTCCGGGTTGGTGTAGGCGCGCCTGGTGCCTTCGTCCACCATATCCTGGACCGTCATGTCGCTGTCCCACTGCACCTTCATGCCTATCTTGACGAAACAGGTGACGATGCCGGTGTCCTGGCAGATGGGCCTGTGGCCTTCCGCCGCCATTCGCGAGTTGATCAGGATCTGGGCAATGGCATCCTTGGCGGCCTTGCTCTGCTCACGCTCGTAGGCCTCATTCATGGCGTTGACGAAGTCGAGCGGATGATAGTAGGAGATGTACTGCAGGGCACTTTCGATGCTGTCAATAAAGTCGTCTTTGCGAATGACGGTCATGATGCTCACCTTGACGGGCCCCCTTTTGGGGCGGATGTCGTTATAATGTGGCGCCTATGATACAAAGCGTTGCGATTGGATACCAATTTCCGTGGAATTGACACGCCTGCCCCTGCCCTACCTGGACAGAGACGCCTTGGTGGCCCGTTTTGCGCCCCTGGCGCATCAAAGCTGGGCCATATTGCTGGACTCGGCCTCCGAGTCCCATCCGGACAGCCGCTACAGCCTGCTGAGCGCCGAACCCAGGTGGACCCTGGAAAGCCGCGGCAGCGAGGTGCGCATCCAGGGCGACTGCCGGGTACAGGCTGGCGGCCCCCTGGAGACCCTCAAGGCCATGATGGCCGCCTGGCCCCAGATCGAGAGCGAGCTGCCCTTCGCCACCGGCGCCCTTGGCCTCTTGGGCTATGACCTCGGCCGGCAGATCGAGCGGCTGCCGGCCCTGGCCAAGGACGACATCCCCCTGCCGGAGCTGGCGCTGGGTTTCTACGACTGGGCCCTGATCAGCGACCACCAGCAACAGCAAAGCTGGCTTATCGCCCTGGCGGCACCGGAAGAGCGCCTGGCCTGGCTGGATGCCCAGTGCCCAGGCGAAACGGCGCCCTTTGCACTGACCGGCGACTGGCAGGCCAATATGACCAGGGCCGAATACGGTGCCAGGTTCGACCGGGTCCAGGCCTACCTGAAAAGCGGCGACTGCTACCAGATCAACCTGGCCCAGCGCTTCAGCGCCCCCTATGAGGGCGACGAATGGCAGGCCTACCTCAAGCTCAGGACCGCCAACCAGGCCCCCTTCTCCGCCTTCCTGCGCCTGGATGAGGGCGCCGTGCTCAGCATCTCCCCGGAGCGCTTCCTGCGCCTCAAGGACGGCCAGGTGCAGACCAAGCCCATCAAGGGCACATTGCCACGCCTGGCCGACCCGGCCGAGGACCGGGCCCAGGCCGAGCGCCTGGCCGCCTCCCCCAAGGACAGGGCCGAGAACGTGATGATCGTCGATCTGCTGCGCAACGACCTGGGCCGGGTGGCCAGGCCCGGCTCGGTGCGGGTGCCGGAGCTGTTTGCCGTGGAGTCCTTCCCGGCCGTGCACCACCTGGTGTCCACCGTCACCTCGGAGCTGGCCGAGGGCCAGACGGCGGTGGATCTGCTGGCCGCCGCCTTCCCGGGCGGCTCCATCACCGGCGCCCCCAAGGTCCGAGCCATGGAAATCATCGAGGAGCTGGAGCCCCACAGGCGCAGCGCCTATTGCGGCTCCATCGCCTACCTCAGCGCCAACGGCGCCATGGACAGCTCCATCGCCATCCGCACCCTGGTCGCCTCCCGGGGGCTGCTGCACTGCTGGGCCGGCGGCGGCCTGGTGGCGGACTCCCAGGTGGACGCCGAATACCAGGAGACCTTCGACAAGGTCGCCAAGATATTGCCGGCGCTCAGTTCATGAGCCGCAGCCGCTTCGCCCGGGATTTCCTGTTACGGCCCCTGGAGGAGCGGCACCTGGGGGTGCCCGAGCTGCAATCCCCCAAGCCGGCGGCGGTGCTGCTGGCGATCATGGACAAGCCCGAGCCCAACCTGCTGCTGACCCGCCGCACCCTGACCCTGCGCCACCACGGCGGCCAGGTGGCCCTGCCCGGCGGCCGGGTGGACGACTCCGACCCCAGCCATGAACACGCCGCCCTGCGCGAGGCCTGGGAGGAAGTGGGCCTGCTGCCCGAGCAGGTCCAGGTGCTGGGCCGGCTCAACCCCTACGACACAGTGTCGCGCTTTCGCATCACCCCGGTGGTGGGCCTGGCCCCGGAGGACTTCCCCTGGCTGCTGAGCGTGGACGAGGTGGACGCCGTATTCGAGATGCCGCTGAAAAAGGTGCTGGACTTGAACCGCTACCGCACCCTCGACATCCAGCGCCACGGCCAGCACCACCGGCTGTTCTGCCTGCCCTACCGGGAGCACCTGATCTGGGGCGCCACCGCCGCCATCCTCTACGATCTCGCCCTGCACCTCCGATGAGCCAGCCCCTGGGGCGCTGGTAAGATGGATTCATTGGCAAATCGCCTTGTCAAAATCACAGGCAAAGCGCAAACTGAGCGGCCGTTTTGCGTAGCCGTTTTGCGCCCCGGAGGCATCACTTTCCATGATCTCGGTATTCGACATGTTCAAGGTGGGCATTGGCCCCTCCTCGTCCCACACCGTCGGCCCCATGAAGGCCGCCAAGAAATTCACCGAAATCCTCGAAGAGCAGGGGCTGCTGGCCCGCACCGACAGGGTCAAGGTGGAGCTGTTCGGCTCCCTGGGCCAGACCGGCATCGGCCACGGCACCGGCAAGGCGGTGATCCTGGGCCTGGCCGGCGAAGAGCCGGACACCGTGGACGTGGACAGGGTGCCGGCCATTTTGGCCGAGGTGGAGAGCACCGAGAGCATTTCGCTGCTGGGCAAGCAGGCCGTGGCCTTCCCCAACAAGGGCGCCATCGTCTTCCACCACCGCAAGACCCTCAAGCGCCACTCCAACGCCATGCAGCTGCTGGCCTATGAGGGCGACGAGCTGCTGCTGGACAAGATCTACTACAGCATCGGCGGCGGCTTTATCGTCGCCGACGAGGACTTCGAGGCCGAGAAGGATGCCGCCATCCAGGCCGCCGACACCACCCAGGAGCCCTACCCCTTCGATTCCTGCGACGATCTGGTGGCCCTGTGCAAGGAGCACGGCCTGTCCATTTCCGCGCTGATGCTGGAAAACGAACTGGCGCTGCGCAGCCGCGCCGAGCTGGAAGACGGCCTCTGGCACATCTGGCAGGTGATGCACGCCTGCATCGACCGGGGTTGCCGCACCGAGGGGATCCTGCCCGGCGGTCTCAAGGTCAAGCGCCGGGCCCCGGGTCTGTACCGCCGCCTCACCGCCGAGGGTGACCGCAACACCGATCCCCTCAACACCGTCGACTGGGTCAACCTGTTCGCCCTGGCCGTGAACGAGGAAAACGCCGCCGGCGGCCGGGTGGTGACCGCCCCCACCAACGGCGCCGCCGGCATCATCCCGGCGGTACTGGCCTACTACGACAAGTTCATCCAGAAGGTGGACAAGGAAGTGGCCACCCGTTACCTGCTCACCTGCGCCGCCATTGGCATCCTCTACAAGAAGAATGCCTCCATCAGCGGCGCCGAGGTGGGCTGCCAGGGCGAGGTGGGCGTGGCCTGCTCCATGGCCGCCGGTGGCCTGGCCGAGATTTTGGGCGCCAACGTCGAGCTGGTGGAGAACGCCGCCGAGATCGGCATGGAGCACAACCTGGGCCTGACCTGCGATCCGGTCGGCGGCCTGGTGCAGGTGCCCTGTATCGAACGCAACGCCATGGGCGCGGTCAAGGCCATCAACGCCGCCCGCCTGGCCCTGCGCGGCAGCGGCGAGCACAAGGTGTCCCTGGACAAGGTGATCAAGACCATGTTCGATACCGGCATGGACATGAAGGCCAAGTACAAGGAAACCGCCCGCGGCGGCCTGGCGGTGAATATTATCGAGTGCTGATACGCACCAAGACCGAAAAAGGCGCCTTGGGGCGCCTTTTTTATGCCAAAAACAAAGCGGGCGCCCCTTGGGCGCCCGAAGGTCGACATCCGATATCTGTTCTCATGCTTGCAACTGTCGGCCCATGGCCGTCCATGAAAGAGGAGCCTCTCAAGGTACCACCTCTTACCTGGAGGTTAGCCGAACGGGCCGAGCTTCACGGCGACGATGCTCAGGATTGAGATGCCCGTCAATATTTTGACACCTAGAGTGCCTTGAGAATGGCCTCCAGGCTGGCCTTGGCGTCGCCGAACAGCATGGCGGCGTTGTCCCGGTAGAAGAGCGGGTTGGCCACCCCGGCATAACCGGTATTCATGGAGCGCTTGAACACCACCACCTCCCTGGCCTGCCAGACCTTCAGCACCGGCATGCCGGCGATGGGGCTGGCCGGATCTTCGCTGGCCGCCGGGTTGACGGTGTCGTTGGCGCCGATCACCAGCACCAGATCGGTGTCCGGGAAGTCGTCGTTGATCTCGTCCATCTCCAGCACGATGTCGTAGGGCACCCTGGCCTCGGCCAGCAGCACGTTCATGTGCCCCGGCATCCTTCCCGCCACAGGATGGATGCCGAAACGCACCCTGATGCCCAGCTCCTTGAGGTGCTGGCAAAGCTCCGCCACCGGGTACTGGGCCTGGGCCACGGCCAGGCCGTAGCCGGGGGTGATGATCACCGACTTGGCCGCCTTGAGCCGCTCGGCCACCTCCTCGGCCGTCCAGGCCACCGCCTCGCCCTGGGCCTCGTCGCCGCCGGCCGGTCCGGCGTCGGTGCCGAAACCGCCGGCGATCACCGAAATGAAGGAGCGGTTCATGGCCTTGCACATGATGTAGGAGAGGATGGCACCGCTGGAGCCCACCAGGGCGCCGGTGATGATCAAGAGATCGTTGCCCAGCATGAAGCCGGCAGCGGCGGCGGCCCAGCCGGAATAGGAGTTGAGCATGGAGATCACCACCGGCATGTCGGCACCGCCGATGCTGGCCACCAGGTGCCAGCCGAACACCAGGGCGATGAGGGTCATCAGCACCAGCGGGAAACCGAGGCCGTCGGCACTGACGAAATCCACCAGCAGGAAGGCGCTGACCACCAGGGCGGCCAGGTTGAGCTTGTGGCGGTGCGGCAGCATCAAGGGCCTGGATGAGAGCAGGCCCCTGAGCTTGCCGAAGGCCACCAGGGAGCCGGTGAAGGTGACGGCGCCGATGAACACCCCCAGGAAGATCTCGGTGAGGTGGATGGCCACCAGCTCGGCCGGCATCTCCGCGTGGGCCAGGAAGGCGTTGTAGCCCACCAGCACCGCTGCCAGGCCCACGAAGCTGTGCAGCATGGCCACCAGCTCCGGCATCTGGGTCATCTGCACCTTGACCGCCAGGCGCAGGCCGATGGCGCCGCCGATGGCCATGGCCACCAGGATCCAGCCCAGGTTGCCTGCCTCGGGGTGCATCAGGGTGGCCACCAGGGCCAGCACCATGCCGGCGATGCCGTAGTTGTTGCCGGCCTTGGCGCTCTCCTGCTTAGAAAGTCCCGCCAGGCTGGCGATGAAGCACAGTGCCGCCACCAGGTAGGCGGCGGAAATCAGCGGATGGCTCATCACTGGTCCCTCCTGAACATTTTCAGCATGCGCCGGGTCACCAGGAAGCCGCCGGCCAGGTTGATGCTGGCGATGAGCACGGCGATGAAGGCCAGCACCCCGACCAGGCCCCCCTGCCCTATCTGCAGCAGGGCGCCCACTATGATGATGCCGGAAATGGCATTGGTGACCGACATCAGCGGCGTGTGCAGGGCGTGGGTGACGTTCCAGATCACGTAGTAGCCCAGCACGCAGGCCAGCACGAAGACGGTGAAGTGGCCCAGGAAGGCGGCCGGCGCCACCGAGGCCACCCAGGCGAAGGCCAGCAGGCCGGCCCCGTACCAGAGCGCCTTCCTGCGCGGCGATACCGGCTCGGGCGCCTTTATCTCGGCCGGCGCCGGCTGGGGCTTGGGCTTTGGCGGCGCCTTGGACACGGCGATGGGCGGCGGCGGATAGAGCAGCTCGCCGTCCTTCAGCACCGCCATGTGCCGCAGCACCTCGTCGTCCAGATCCAGGGCTATCTGGCCGTCCCCGGCCGGGCACAAGAGCCTCAGCAGGTTGACCAGGTTGGCGCCGTAGAGACTGGAGGCCTGGCCCGGCAGCCGGCTGGGCAGATCCGTGTAACCGAGGATGATGACGCCGTTGTCGCTCTTGACCCGCCGGCCCGGCTTGGTCAGCTCGCAGTTGCCACCATTGGGGGCGGCCAGGTCGACGATCACCGAGCCCGGCTTCATGGCCTTGACCATGTCGCGGCTGATAAGCCTGGGCGCCGGCTTGCCGGGGATCAGCGCCGTGGTGATGATCACATCCACCTCGGCGGCCTGCTCGGCCAGCAGCGCCATCTCGGCATCGATGTAGGCCTGGCTCATCTCTTTTGCATAGCCGTCGGCGCCGCCCCCTTCCTCCGCCACCGCCAGCTCCAGGAATTCGGCGCCCAGGGACTGCACCTGCTCCCTGACCTCGGGCCTGGTGTCGAAGGCACGTACCACGGCGCCCAAGGAGCCGGCCGCGCCCAGGGCGGCCAGGCCGGCCACGCCGGCGCCTATCACCAGCACCTTGGCCGGCGCCACCTTGCCGGCGGCGGTGATCTGGCCGCTGAAGAAACGGCCGAAGGCGCTGGCCGCTTCCACCACGGCCCGGTAGCCGGCGATGTTGGCCATGGCCGACAGCGCGTCCAGGTTCTGGGCCCGGGAGATCCGCGGCACCATATCCATGGCCAGCACCGTCACGCCGCGGGCCTTGAGCCTGTCCACCAACTCCGGCTGCTGGGCCGGCCAGATGAAGCTCACCAGCAGGGTGGAGGCCCTGAGGCGCTTGACCTCGTCGCCGCTTGGGGCATTGACCTTGAGGAGGATGTCGGCCTGCCAGGGATCGCCAATCTTGGCGCCGCTGGCCTCATAACTGCCGTCGTCGAAGCTGGCCGCCTTGCCGGCGCCGGCTTCGATGATCACGTCAAAGCCGAGTTCGATAAGGGCGGCGGCGCTCTTGGGCGTGGCCGCTACCCTGGCCTCGCCGCTCAGGGACTCTTTGGGAATGCCGATCTGCATGCCGTATCCTTTGCCGTTGGGGCTCCGCGATACTGCCTGCGACTGCGAGCCGGGTTGTGTTATTTCAGCGGGAGCTTGACGCCCTCGAACAGCCTTTCGATGGCGTCGTTGTCCTTGAGGCGGATCGCCTCGTCCACCAGGGCACGGTTGAGGTGCGGGGCGAACCCTTCAATAAAATCATACATATAGCCGCGCAGGAAGGAGGATTTGCGGAAACCGATCTTGGTGGTGGAGGCCTTGAACAGGTGGCTGGCATCCAGGCGCACCAGATCGCTGTCCTTTTCCTCGTCATAGGCCATGGTGGCGATGACCCCCACCCCCAGGCCCAGGCGCACATAGGTCTTGATGACATCGGTGTCGGTGGCGGTGAAGACGATGTGGGGCTCCAGGCCCACCTTGGCAAAGCCCTCGTCCAGATCGGAGCGGCCGGTGAAGCCGAACACATAGGTGACTATGGGGTACTGGGCCAGGGCCTCTATGGTGATCTGCTCCAGCCTGGCCAGGGGATGATCGGGCTTGACCACTATGCTGCGGTTCCAGTGGTAGCAGGGCAGCATGATCAGGTCGTCATAGAGGTGCAGCGCCTCGGTGGCGATGGCGAAATCGGCGTCGCCACGCACCACCGCCTCGGCGATCTGGGTGGGGGTGCCCTGGTGCATGTGCAGCGACACCTTGGGATAGCGGTCGATGAAACTGCGGATCACCGACGGCAGCGCATAGCGGGCCTGGGTATGGGTGGTGGCCACGTGCAGCTTGCCCTTGTCCGGCTGGGTGTGCTCCTGGGCCACGGCACGGATGGCGTCGGCCTTGTCGAGGATGTCCTCGGCAATGGCGATGATCTCCTGGCCGGCCGGGGTGACATGGGTCAGGTGCTTGCCGCTGCGACCGAAGATCTGCACCCCCAGCTCGTCCTCCAGCATCCGCACCTGCTTGCTGATCCCGGGCTGGGACGTGTAGAGGCTCTCGGCGGTGGCCGAGACATTGAGGTTGTGGTTGCGCACCTCAACGATGTAGCGAAGCTGCTGCAGTTTCATGGCGTGTCCGGGCAGGGTTATTCTTAAAACGTATAAACCATAGTGTATCTATAGCTGTTTTCCAAATCACCCCACCCCGGCGCTATACTATGCTACGCGCCTCAATTCCGATAAGATTTCGAGAGTCTGCGTGCGCGCAATTAGGATAATAAAACTATGACGCCATACATCGTCCTGGCCGTGATTGCGGCACTGCTGATCATCATCGTGGTGATCAATGTGGTCCAGCAGCAAAAACAAAAGCAGGAAGCCGAACGCCGTCAGGAGCTGGCCCGCCAGAAGGCCATCATCGACGAAACCGAAGAGCTGCTGCCCGTGGCCGGCAGCCTGCCCATCTCCAGCGCCCTGGTGGCCATGCTCTATGCCAGGCTGATCGACGCCCTCAAGTTGGCCTGCGAACTGTCCGGCGACAAGAAGCTGCAGGGCCGCATCAGTGATGCCGAGAGCCAGTATCAGAAGGCCAAGGCCAGCAACAAGGCCAGCGACGACAACATCCAGCTGCCCGACAACGAGAAGGCGATGGTGACCCTGATCCAGGCCACCAAGAAGCTCAGCGCCGTGCTCAAGACCGAGTTCAACCGCGGCAAGGTGGATGCGGACAGCTACCGCCACGAGGCCGCCTTCCTGGACAGGCTGCGCCTGAAGATCAACATGGAAGGCCTGATCTCCCGTGGCGTTTCCGCCAAGATCATCAAGCAGTTCGGTACCGCCCGCCAGTTCCTCGGCAAGGCCAAGCAGCTGGCCATGCCCCATGCCGGCCACGACGCCTACCTGGCCGCCAAGCTCCAGGAGGTGCAGCAGCACCTGGACGAGATCGCCGCCACCAAGGGCGCCAACCTGGTGCCCCAGCAGCAGATCCAGCCGGAACAAGGGGAAGAAAAGCCCAAGGACGAGCTGGACCAGCTGTTCGCGCCCAAGCGCAAGTGGTAATGACCGGGCAAGAAAGAGGCGGGCTCATGCCCGCCTTTTTTGTGGCCGTAAAAAAGCCCGCCATCGGCGGGCTTTTTCATGGGCCTCATTTGCCCTTCTTGGCTTCCCAGCGACCGTCCTTGTAGAAGGCGGCCCAGCCGGTGGCCTTGCCGTCTTCCCGCTCGGAGGCCACGTACTGCTCCTTGGTCTTGCGGGAGAACTTCAGCACCGTCGGGTTGCCGTCGGGGTCGGCCACCGGGGCCTCGGTCAGGTAGGTGAACTTGGGCGAGATCCTGTCCTTGAAGCGCACCAGTTCGGCAATCTTCGGTGCCCGGGTCTCCCTGGATTTGGGGAAGGTGCTGGCGGCCAGGAACAGGCCGGCGGCACCGTCGCGGAGCACGAAATGGGCGTCGGATTTTTCGCAGGGCAGCTCCGGCAGCGGTACCGGATCTTCCTTGGGCGGCGCCACCTCGCCGTTCTTGAGGATCTTGCGGGTGTTCTTGCAGTCGGCGTTGGTGCAGCCGAAGTACTTGCCGAAACGGCCGTTTTTCAGCTCCATGTCGCTGCCGCACTTGTCGCATTCGATGACCGGGCCCTCGTAGCCCTTGAGCTTGAACTCGCCGGTTTCCAGCAGGTAGCCGTCGCAGTCCGGGTTGTTACCGCACACGTGCAGCTTGCGCTTGGCGTCCACCAGGTAGGCGTCCATGGCGGTGCCGCACTTGTCGCAGCGCTTCTTGGCCATCAGGGCTTCGGTTTCGGCCTCGTCGTCGTCGGCCTTGATGACGTCGTCGCCCGGGGTCAGGTTGATGGTGGTCTTGCAGCGCTCCTTGGGCGGCAGGCTGTAGCCGGAGCAGCCCAGGAAGACGCCGGTGCTGGCGGTGCGGATGCCCATCTTGCGGCCGCAGCTGGGGCAGTCGATGTCGGTGAGCACCACCTCGTTGGGGCGCATGCCGCCCTCTTCCGGCTTGGCCTCGGCCTTGTCCAGGCGCTGCTTGAAGTCGGCGTAGAAGCCGTCCAGCACCTGGTGCCATTCACGGCTGCCCTGGGCGATGTCGTCCAGCTCCCCTTCCATCTGGGCGGTGAAGTCGTAGCTGAGCAGGTTGGTAAAGTTCTCCACCAGGCGGTCGTTGACGATCTCGCCCATCTTCTCGGCGAAGAAGCGGCGGTTGTCCACCTTGACATAACCACGGTCCTGGATGGTGGAGATGATGCTGGCGTAGGTGGAGGGGCGGCCGATGCCGCGTTTTTCCAGCTCCTTGACCAGGCTGGCCTCGGTGAAGCGGGCCGGCGGCTTAGTGAAGTGCTGTTTGGGATCGAGCTGCTTGAGGCTGAGCGCCTCGCCCTCGTTGACCGCCGGCAGCTGGGCGTCGTCGTCCTTGCGCTTCATGGGGGTCAGCACCCGGGTCCAACCGTCGAAGCGCTGCACCCGGCCCTTGGCCTTGAGCTGGTAGTCGCCGGCGGTGGCGGTGAGCTGGGTGACGTCGTAACGGGCGTTGGTCATCTGGCAGGCCACGAACTGGCGCCAGATCAGCTCGTAGAGGCGCACCGCGTCCCTTTCCATGCTGCTCAGCTCCTCGGAGCGCACGTTCACGTCCGAGGGGCGGATGGCTTCGTGGGCTTCCTGGGCGTTGGCCTTGGCGCCGTAGAAGAGCGGCTTCTCGGGCAGGTAGGCATCGCCGAACTGGTCGCCGATATAGCCCCGTACCGCGTCCACAGCTTCCTTGGAGAGGTTGGTGGAGTCGGTACGCATGTAGGTGATGTAGCCGGCCTCATAGAGGCGCTGGGCCATCATCATGGTCTTCTTGACCCCGAAGCCCAGGCGGGTGCTGGCCGCCTGCTGCAAGGTGGAAGTGATGAAGGGCGCCGAGGGCCGGGACTGGCTGGGCTTCTGCTCGATATCGGTGATGCGGTAGGCGGCGCCCTTGAGGGCGTCCACGGCGGCCATGGCCTGGGTCTCGTTGACCGGCTTGAAGGCCTTGCCCTGGTGATGGGTCACCATCATCCGCAGTTGGCCCTGGTCGGCGGCCAGAACGGCATGGATGTCCCAGTACTCTTCCGGCACGAAGGCGCGGATCTCGCGCTCGCGCTCCACCACCAGGCGCACGGCCACGGACTGGACCCGGCCGGCGGACAGGCCGCGGGCGATCTTCTTCCACAGCAGCGGCGACACCATGTAGCCCACCACCCGGTCCAGGAAGCGCCTGGCCTGCTGGGCGTTGACCATGTCCACGTTGACGTCGCCCGGCTGCTCGAAGGCCTGCTGGATGGCGTTCTTGGTGATCTCGTTGAACACCACCCGGCGGTAGCGCTCGGGCTCGCCGCCGATCAGCTCCTGCAGGTGCCAGGCGATGGCCTCCCCTTCCCTATCCAAATCCGTTGCCAGATAGACATGGTCGGCCTTTTCGGCCAGGGCCTTGAGCTCGTTGACCACCTTTTCCTTGCCCGGCAGCACCTCGTAGTGGGCCTGCCAGTGGTTATCCGGATCCACGCCCATGCGGGCCACCAGGGCATTGCTGGCGGTGGCCTTCTTGCCGCGACCGCTGCCGCTGGTGGGGAGATCGCGAATATGGCCGATGGAGGATTTCACCACGAAATCCTTGCCCAGGTATTTGTTGATGGTCTTGGCCTTGGCAGGCGACTCCACGATAACCAGTGATTTACCCATATGTCTCTTTATCTTTGTGCGTGCGGCGCCGGATTTTGGCGCCCATATATAGAGGTTTGCATCCGTCGATGCAAGGCAAGCTACTCTCAGCCTATACCCTGTGCAGGCTTTTTTTAATTAATTCCACTCATCGGACATTTGCAAGGGCAATGCCCCGAAAGGCCCGGAAAAGGTATAATGGCGACACCGGTATCTCGCGCCAGCCCCTTATCGGTGCTGACTTACAAGGACACCAGCTATGAAACATTACGAAGTTAACTTTGACGGCCTCGTTGGCCCCACGCATAACTATGCAGGCCTCTCTTTCGGCAATGTGGCCTCCCTTTCCAATGCCAAGGAAGCATCCAGCCCCAAGCAGGCTGCCAAGCAAGGACTTCAAAAGGCGAAGGCGCTTCACGACCTGGGCATGAAGCAGGGTTTCCTGGCCCCCCAGGAGCGTCCTGATGTGGCCACCCTGCGCCGCCTGGGCTTCACCGGCACCGACGCCCAGGTACTGGCCAAGGCCGCCAAGGAGGCCCCGGCCATACTGCGCGCCTGCTGCTCCGCTTCCAGCATGTGGACGGCCAATGCCGCCACCGTTTCCCCGTCCGGTGACACCAGCGATGGCCGCGTGCATTTCACCCCGGCCAACCTGACCAACAAGTTCCACCGCAGCCTGGAGCCGGCGGTCACCGGCCGCATCCTCAAGGCCATCTTCGCCGACGAGCGCCACTTCAAGCACCACAAGCACCTGCCGGACAACGACCACTTCGGTGACGAAGGCGCCGCCAACCACACCCGCCTGTGCAGCGAATACGGCGCCGCCGGTGTGGAGCTGTTCGCCTACGGCCGCACCGCCTTCGATCCCAGCCGTCCGGCCCCGACCAAGTTCCCGGCCCGCCAGACCCTGGAAGCGTCCCAGACCATCGCCCGCCTGCACGGCCTGGACGACGACACCGTGGTCTACATGCAGCAGAACCCGGCCGTGATCGACGCCGGCGTCTTCCACAACGACGTGATCTCCGTAGGCAACCAGAACGTGCTCTTCTACCATGAGGACGCCTTCCTGGACACCGAGGCCAAGTTCGACGAGATCCGCCGCAAGTTCGGCGACGACAAGCCGCTGTACTTCATCAAGGTGCCGCGGGACAGGGTCAGCGTCCAAGACGCGGTCAGGACCTACCTGTTCAACACCCAGATCCTGACCCTGCCCCAGGGCCACATGGCCATCATCGCCCCCACCGAGTGCCAGGAGAACGACGCCGTGCGTACCTTCCTGGAGGAGCTGGTGGAGCAGGACACCCCCATCAAGGAAGTGAAGTTCTTCGACGTGAAGCAGTCCATGCGCAACGGCGGCGGCCCGGCCTGCCTGCGCCTGCGGGTGGCCATGAACGACGCCGAGCTGGCGGCGGTCAACCCCCACGCCATGCTGGACGACGCCATGTTCGCCCGCCTCAACCAGTGGGTGGACAAGCACTACCGCGACGAGCTGCGTGAAGAGGATCTGGCCGATCCCCAGCTGCTCATCGAAAGCCGCGAGGCCCTGGACGAACTGACCCAGATCATGAACCTGGGCAGCGTCTATCCCTTCCAGCGCGACTAAGGTCGATTAGCGTGAGAAAAAGCCCGGCAGCGTCCGGGCTTTGTTTTATCCATCAGCGGCCTGGCGGCGCCGACAAGGCCCCTGTGATTGGCTCCGACAAGCTGCTAGATTATGCCGCAATAATGAAATTACATTACTGAAGGATTGGCCATGAAAAATGCTGCCAATAAGCTCAGCCTGACCAGCCGGATCATCATCGGCATGGCGCTGGGCTTTCTTGTGGGAACCCTGCTGAAGATCTTTTTTCCCGAAAATGCCTTTGTGGCGACCTACCTGACCGGTGGAATTTTCCACGTTGGCGGTCAAATTTTCATCGCTTCGCTGAAAATGCTGGTCGTACCACTGGTCTTTGTGTCCCTGGTCTGCGGCACCTGTTCACTGTCCGATACCAGCCGACTGGGGCGCCTGGGTGGCAAGACCATTGCCCTCTACCTGGTCACCACCGCCATCGCCATTTCCCTGGCCATGGGCTTCGCCTTGCTGATCCAGCCCGGCAGCGGCCTGGAGCTGGACACCAACACCACTTTCGATGCCAAGCAGGCGCCGCCCCTGTCCGAGGTATTCACCAACCTGGTGCCTTCCAACCCCATCCAGGCCATGGCCTCGGGCAACATGCTGCAGATCATCGTCTTCGCCCTGCTGTTCGGCCTGTCCATGGCCCTGGCCGGCAAGGCCGGTGAGCGCCTGGCCAAGGTGTTCGAGGATCTCAACGTGGTGGTGATGAAGCTGGTCACCATACTGATGAACCTGGCCCCCTACGGCGTCTTCTTCCTGATGGCCAAGCTGTTCTCCACCATGGGCTTCGAGACCATCGCCTCCCTGGTCAAGTACTTCATGCTGGTGCTGTTCGTGCTGCTGCTGCACGCCTTCATGACCTACCCGCTGCTGCTGAAGCTGCTGACCCGCTTGAGCCCCATCACCTTCCTCAAGAAGATGCGCGACGCCGTACTGTTCGCCTTTTCCACCGCCTCCAGCAACGCCACCATCCCGGTGACCATGGAGACCGTGACCCAGAAGCTGGGGGTGCGTAACTCCACCGCCTCCTTCACCGTACCGCTCGGCGCCACCATCAACATGGACGGCACCGCCATCATGCAGGGCGTGGCTACGGTGTTTATCGCCCAGGTCTACGGCGTCGACCTCAGTTTCGCCGACTTCCTGCTGGTGATCCTCACCGCCACCCTGGCCTCCATCGGCACCGCCGGCGTGCCCGGCGTGGGCCTGATCATGCTGGCCATGGTGCTGCAGCAGGTGAACCTGCCCGTGGAGGGCATCGGCCTCATCATCGGTGTCGACCGCCTGCTGGACATGACCCGCACCGCCGTCAACGTCACCGGCGATTCCATGGTGTCGGTGGCCGTGGCCAAGTCCGAGGGTGACCTGGACGAGACCATCTTCAACGACCCCAATGCCGCCAAGGGCGCCGAGGAAGTACACTTCCACCGCCTCAAGGGCTGACCGCCATGAAAAAAGGGGCCGGAGGGCCCCTTTTTTGTGTCTGCGACAAGGCTAGAGTCCGAGCCGGCTCATCAGCCCCCGGGCGGCCAGGTGCAGCTTCTCGCCCAGCTTGCGTTTGAGCTGGTACTTGACGCCAATGATGCGGTGGCTGTCGAGCTTGTCCACCAGGTAGGAATCGGAGGTGGCAATGGCGTCCACCAGGCCCTTCTCGCAGGCCTCCTGGCCCAGCCAGATCTCGCCCGTGCCCACCTCATCCATGTCCAGCCGGGGGCGGAAATGGTTGACGTGGCGCTTGAAGTGGCCATGGATGCTCTGCAGATCGGCCTTGAACTTGTCTCGACCCTCGTCGGTATTCTCGCCCAGCACCGTCAGGGTGCGCTTGTACTTGCCCGCCGTGTGCTGTTCGAAGTCGATATCGTGCTTTTTCAATAGCTTATGGACGTTCGGCAGGCCGGCCACCACGCCGATGCTGCCCAGGATGGCAAAGGGGGCCGCCAGGATGCGATCGGCCACGCAGGCCATCATGTAGCCGCCGGAGGCCGCCACCTTGTCCACGGCGGCGGTCAGGGGGATACCGGCAGTGCGGATCCGGGCCAGCTGGGAGGCGGCCAGGCCGTAGCCGTGCACCACGCCGCCGGCGGACTCCAGGCGCACCAACACCTCGTCCCGCTCGGTGGCCACGGCCAGCACGGCGGTGATCTCGTCCCTCAGGGAATCCACCTCGTGGGCGTCCATGGAGCCATGGAAATCCAACACGAACAGGGTCGGCCTGTCCTCGTCCTTTTTGGCCTTTTCCGCCTTGGCCCTGGCCTTGCGGGCCTTCTTGTCCAGCAGCACTCCTTCCATCTTGTGCTGCCAGCCCTTGAGGCGGCCGCCCAGATCGGTGATCTCCAGTTCGCCCTTGTGGCGGGACTTGCGACTGCCCATGGCGGCGCCCAACACCAGAATGACGGCAACGGCGATGACAAAGGTCATGGCCTTGGCCAGAAAGAGCCCGTACTCGTACAGAAAATCCAAGTTTTTCACTCCCTTATGTGGCGTCCCAAGAGTGTAAAACAAAAAGCCCGGCTTTCGCCGGGCTTTTTTATCGCTGCCTGAACGCCTTACTGAGCGTCCGCCAGCAGGCTGGGGTCGGTCACCACTATGGCCTTGGCTTCGCTGCCGATAAAGCTGGCCGCCTCGGTCTGCATTTCCGTGGTCGCCGCCGGGTTGGCCTCCGGGCTCAGCAAGGAGCCGTGGCTGGCGCCCAGGATACGGGCCACACCGCTGACCGGGGTCACGCCATCCGGGGTGGCCACGGAGCCGGTGAGGCCATCCAGGCCCAGCACCTTCAGCAGCGGCTCGGTGCCAACCAGCGGCAGGCCGGCCACGGCATTGGGCACCACCTGGTCGCCCACCACTTCCTGGAACAGGATGGGGGTGCCCTGGGCGGCAACGGTGCCGGCGGCATTGATGGAATCGGCGCTGTCCACGACGGTCTGGGCGGCAAAGTTGAACTGGGCGGCAAAGCCTTCGTAGACGGCATCCACCAGCTGATCATAGCCGGCATCGCCGGGCGCAAGGCCAGCCGTGTTGACCTCGGCCAAGGCTTCCTGGAAGGAGGCGGACTGGGTCAGGCCGGCCTTGACCACGGGACCAAAGGACGGCGAGTGGATCAGGATGCCGGCGGTACTGCCGCCACCGACCGACAACGCCGCCTGCTTGAAGGCGAAGGGGTTGTTGGCCAGCACTTCACCTGTCATGGGGTTGATGGTCGGCAGGTTGCCGGCGGCCAGGGCCGGGGTGCCGGCGATGGAGCCCAGGGAGATGGACAGGTAGGAGACCTTGCTGGGGTCGAAGGTACCGGCCATGGCGTTCAGGGCATAGCGCAGCGACAACAGATCGGTGCTGGACTGGCGCAGGTTGTCGCGGGCCGTGGCCAGGCTGGCCAGGTTCATGTAGATGGTGACGTCGGACACCGCCGGAGCATTGGGGCCGGCGCTGGATGCAGACAGGTCGATGGCGTCGTCGCCGTTGAAGTCGATGCCGCGGCTGCCGTGCAGCGGGAAGTCGATGGCGATCATGGCCACGCCCTGGGACGCCAGGGCCCCGGCGATGGCCAGGCCGGTTTCCTTGTAGCTGGTGATGCCGTGGGCAAACACCGCCACAGGCCAGCCGGCCGCGGGCTTGGGCCCGACCAGGCTCTCGTCGGGCAGGGTCACCAGCACCTCGACATTGTTGATGCTCTGCACCGCCGGCAGCGGGTTGAACTTGGTCAGGTGGCGTTCGGGATCGACGGCATTCTCACCGATGTTGAAGCTCTTGCCCACCAGCAGGCTGGGGTCGGCCAGGGCCGCCTGGGGATCCACGCCCTGGGCCACGGCCTGCTCGACAAAGCTTTCCTGGCTCAGGGTGCCGGCCTGCAGGGCCAGCAGCACGGCGGCCGGGCTATCGCCGGCGGCCTGCCAGCGGGAGAACAGCTTGGGGCAGCCGGCCAGTACGTCGGCCGGGTTACAGTCGCCACTGACCACGTCGGCAGCGGTGGGCTTTTGCAGGAAGTACGGCAGGGTCACGGCGCCACCATGGACCTTGGCCAGGCTGGCGCTGGCATGGCCGGGATGCTCTGGCGGCAAGCCCAGCATCTGGGCCGCGGTCATACCGGTATCCACCAGCGGGCTCAGGGTGGGGTTGGCGCCCATGATGGCCAGCTTGGTGGTGGCCAGGATATCGAGGGTGCTCTGGGTGGTGAAGGCGCCGGAGTAGGTGACGCTCTCGGCATCGACACCGGCGGCGGCCAGTACCGCTTCGAAGGAGTTGATCAGGCCCTGGAGCTGCTTCTGCTGGTCGGTGCCCAGGGGGGCGGTGGCCAGATCCTGCTTGAGCAGCTTGTAGGTGGTGGAGCCTTCCACGGCGCGGCCTTCGCTGTCCTGGATCAGGCTGGTGGTGGCCACCAGGTAGGAGGTCTTGGCCTTGAGGGGCTTGAGCGGCACCACGGCGATGCTGTCGCCACTGGCCTGGGTCACATAGTCCTCACCATAGCTCAGGGCGGCCACCGGCTTGCAGCCGACGCCGGTGGGCAGCTCGGCGCAGTCGGCGTCATCGGCACCGCCCAGCACCACTTCCAGCAGTACCACGGCACCGGGCTGGGCCACGGAGGCAGCATCCAGGGTCACGCCGTCATCCAGCTCGATGTCGATGGTAAAGGGCGTGGAGGTGGACCAGCCGTCCAGGCCGGACAGGGCCACGAAGGGATCGCTGAAATCGGCGGGGTTCTCAACCGGAATGTTCAGAGTACCGTCAGTGGTATCCAGGAAAAGCAGATCGTTGGGTACGGGCACGACGCTGTTGCCCGGATCATAGGCCACGAAGCTGGTGGCGATGACCGGCTCGGCGTTGGCCTGCTGCTCTTTGTAGTCGTCAGAGCCGCCGCACGCCGCCAATCCCAGGGCGCCGGCAACGGCCAGGCTGATAAGTTTCTTGTTCATGATTCTCCCCAAAAAAATGGCATTTTTGTTTTTACTTCACCATTGGGCTCCTAACTTATCTCACTGGTCCGACTTTCGCTACATTTTTATAACTTGTCGCCAATAACGGCCATAAAATCAGCGATTTTGCCATCCATGCAGGGCAAGGCTCACTAAGGTAGAATGGCGCCAATACTTGCTCAGCATTCAGGAACCGAGATGCTCGACTATCAAGCCACCACCGATCTGTTGAAAGACCGTGTCATCCTGGTCACCGGCGCCGGCGATGGCATCGGTCGCGAGGCCGCCCGCCACTATGCCCGCCACGGCGCCACCGTGATCCTGCTGGGCCGCACCACGGAGAAACTGGAAGCGGTCTACGACGAGATTGAGGCCGCAGGCCACCCGCAGCCGGCCATCATCCCCCTGGACATGAAGGGCGCCACCGCCCAGAACTACCGGGACATGGCCGCCACCATAGAGAACCAGTTCGGCCGCCTGGACGGCGCCCTGATGAACGCCGGCCAGCTGGGCGTGCTGGGTCCCTTCGAGCATATCGACGACGACACCTGGAACAACGTCATGCAGGTCAACGTCAACGCCACCTTCATGATGACCCGAGCCCTGCTGCCGCTGCTGAAACAGGCCGAGGACGGCCGCCTCATCTTCACCTCGTCCGGTGTCGGCAAGCAGGGCCGCGCCTACTGGGGCGCCTACGCGGTGTCCAAGTTCGCCACCGAAGGCATGATGCAGACCATCGCCGACGAGGTGGAAAAGGGCCCGCTCAGGGTCAACTGCATCAACCCAGGAGCCACCCGCACCAAGATGCGTGCCAAGGCCTACCCCGGCGAGGACGTGGAAAAGCTGAAGACCCCGGCCGAGCTGATGCCCCTGTATCTGTACCTGATGGGGCCGGACTCCAGGGATGTGAACGGCCAGAGCATAGACGCCCAGCCCAAGTGACAAAAAACCGGCCAACTGGCCGGTTTTTTTATCGCTGCACCGCCTGTAGGACCGCCTTGGGCCTGTAACCCCTGATGACGGTACGGCCGTCCACCACCACCATGGGAACGCCCGTGCCGCCCAGGGCCAGGAATTCTTGCTGGTACCGGGCCGAGGTCTCGATATCCTTTTCCCGGTAGGGAATGCCCCGCGCCTTGAACAGGGCCCTCATGCGCTTGCAGTAGCCGCACCAGGCGGTGCTGTAGAGCACCACCCCGGCCTGCTCGACCGAAGGCGGATTGAACCAGCGCTCGACGGCGTCGCGATTTTGATAAAGGCCGCCCACCAGGGCCACCACCAGCAATAACAGCGTACTTCTCGACATGGTGGCGCCCTCTTCTGCTGCCTTAGTCGTCCTTCTTACCCTGGCGACGCACTCTGTCCTTGCGTACGGCGCGGCGGATACGGGCCGCCTTGGTGTGCATGCGCTGGCTTGTCTTGGCGGGCAGCTTGGTCCTGTCCTCGGGCCTCAGGCCCACCGAGCTGCGCAGGTAGTTGACCATGGGCAGCTCCAGCTCTTCCCAGCCGCCCTGGGGCAGGCGCTTGTTGAGCTGGATGTCGCCGTAGCGGACCCGGATCAGCCGGGACACCTGCAGCTCCTGGGACTCCCAGAGCCGGCGCACCTCCCGGTTGCGGCCCTCGGTGAGGGTAACGTTGAACCACTGGTTCATGCCCTCGCCGCCCATGGCCTTGATCTTCTTGAACTTGGCCGGGCCGTCTTCCAGCTGCACGCCGCTGCGCAGTTTCTGCAGCTTGGCCTCGGTCACCTCGCCGAACACCCGCACTGCGTACTCCCGCTCCACCTCGTGGCTGGGGTGCATCAGGCGATTGGCCAGCTCGCCGTCTGTGGTGAACAGCAGCAGGCCGGAGGTGTTCACGTCCAGGCGGCCCACGGCGACCCAGCGGCCTTCCTGCAGGCGTGGCAGGCGGTCGAACACGGTGGGACGGCCCTCGGTATCGCGGCGGGTGCACAGCTCCCCTTCCGGCTTGTTGTACATCAGTACCCGGCAGATCACGTCCTCTTCGGCACTGATGGTGATGAGACGACCGTCGATGCGGATCTGCGCCGTGGGACCGACCCGGTCGCCCAGCTTGGCCACCTGGCCGTCGACACTTACCCGCCCTGCAGCGATCACTGTCTCCATCTCACGACGGGAACCCTGGCCGGCACGGGCCAGGACCTTCTGCAATTTCTCAGTCATTGTGTTTCCTCGGCCGCTGCCTGTGGCAGGGGCGCTTTGTCTTCAACGTCGGCAAATGCCTTCAATTCGGGCAATTCTTCCAGGCTCTTCAGGCTTAAATCGTCCAGAAACTGCCTGGTGGTGGCATAGAGGGCGGGCCGGCCCGGCACCTCCTTGGTGCCCACCACCTTGATCCAGCCCCGCTCCTCCAGGGTGCGGATGATCTGGGTGCTCACCGAGACCCCGCGCACGTCCTCTATCTCGCCCCTGGTGATGGGCTGGCGATAGGCGATCAGCGCCAGGGTCTCCATGGTGGCCCTGGAATAGCGCGGCGCCTTCTCCACCCAAAGGTAGGACAGCCAGGGGCTGAGGGCATCGTCGGCCTGGAAGCGGTAACCGCTGGCCACCTCCACCAGGCGGATGCCGCGGGGAGCGTAATCCAGCTCCAGGGTCTTGAGGGCCTTGCCCAGCTTCTGGGCACTGATCTTGAATTCGCTGAGCACCGAGTTCAGCAGCTCGGCCTTGCTCAGGGGCCGGCGCGCCACGAACAGGGCGGCTTCCACCAGGTTCTTCAGCTGTTCGTCGGTGATCTTACGCATCCCCTTCCCTTTCTGCTTGGTCTGCTCCGTCGGCCCGCGTTCTCTTCTCCACCCTGGGTGATAACGGCGGTTCGCCACCATCGGCATCCATTGAGTCGATACCGGCCCCGTCGGCCCGCGCTCTCTTCTCCACCCTGATGGTGGCAAAGGGCTCGGTCTGAATGAGGCGGATGGCCGCCAGCTTGGTCAGCTCCAGCATGGCCACGAAGGTGACCACCACCCCGGCCCGGCCTTCCTCCACGGTGAACAGGGCCGCGAAGGGCAACCGCCCTTCCCTTTCCAGGCGTTCCAGTATGGCCGCCATGCGCGCCCGGGTGGAGAGCTTTTCCCGCTCTATTTCATGTTCCTTGAACATGGAGGCCCGCTTGAGCACGCCGGCAAAGGCCAGCATCAGCTCCTCGGCGCTGACCTCGGGGGCGATCAGTATGGGCCTGCAGCTCGCTCCCGGCTCGGCGCTGGCTTCGAAGGTGTCCCTGTCCATGCGCGGCAGGGCCTCCACGTCCTGGGCCGCCTGCTTGATCACCTCGTATTCCTGGAGGCGGCGGATCAGCTCGGCGCGCGGATCCTCCTCGTCCTCCTCGGCGCTTTCGCGCCTTGGCAGCAGCAGCCTGGACTTGATCTCCGCCAGCACCGCGGCCATCACCAGGTACTCGGCGGCCAGCTCCAGCTTCAGCTCGCGCATCACTTCCACGTACTCCATGTACTGGGCGGTGATGGCGGCCACAGGCAGATCCAGGATATCGACCTTTTCCCGGCGAATGAGGTACAGCAGCAGATCCAGCGGACCCTCGAAGGTTTCCAGGAACACTTCCAGGGCCTCCGGCGGGATATAGAGATCCTCCGGCTTGTCCAGGTACGGCTGGCCGTGGATAAAGGCCAGCGGCAAGGGCTGCTGGACGGGCTGGGTAGGCTGATCCTGGCTCATCTCGGGCGGCGCATTATAGGGGCTTGGCCCGGCTTACTCAAAGGGGCTGGGATCACCGGCGCCGCGGCGCAGCACGGTGATCTCATCGTCTTCACTGAGGTCCACCACAGTGGTGGGCTGCTCGCCCATGACGCCGCCGTGAATGATGAGGTCCACCTGGTGCTCCAGGGCCCAGCGGAACTCCTCCGGATCCGACTCGGCCAGGTCGTTGCCGGGCAGGATCAGCGACGAGGACATCAGCGGCTCGCCAAGGGCCTCCAGTAGATCCTGGGCGATCCTGTTGTCGGGTACCCGCAGGCCTATGGTCTTGCGCTTGTCGTTCAGCAGCCGGCGCGGCACTTCCTTGGTGCCCTTGAGCACGAAGGTATAGGCGCCCGGGGTGTTGTTGCGGATGAGGCGAAAGGCCTGGTTGTCGACCCTGGCGTAGGTGGCCAGCTCGGAGAGGTCGCGCACCATCATGGTGAAGTTGTGGTCAGAGCCCAGATCCCGCACCCGGCACAGCTTCTCCAGGGCGGATTTGTCGCCGATCAGGCAGCCGATGGCATAACCGGAATCGGTGGGGTACACCACCACGCCCCCGTTCTTGATGATGTCCACGGCCTGGTTGATCAACCTGGCCTGGGGGTTCTCCGGGTGTACGTAAAAAAACTGACTCATGGTCATCCTCTATTCCCACACCGGCAGCGCACCTGCCGGCAAGTATAGGTTGCGCCCCAGCTCCGCAAAGGGGCTGGGAAAATGAAAGTCGGAGCCCTGGGAGGCCTTGAGATGGTGCTCGGCGGCCAAGTCGGCCAGGAAGCGGCGCTCGTTCTGGGGCTGCTGGCACTGGGCCACCTCCATGGCGTCGCCGCCGGCCTCGGCGAATTCGGCCACCAGCTTGCGCAGCCACTTGCCGCTGAGCTGGTAGCGGCCCGGATGGGCCAGCACCGCCTTGCCGCCGGCCCGATGGATGACGGCAATGGCCTCGGCCAGTGGCACCCAGTTGGGGGGCACATAGCCGGTGTTGCCCCGGCTCAGGTATTTCTTGAACACGGCGCCCACGGTGCTGGCCTTGCCCAGCTCCACCAGGTACTGGGCGAAGTGGGCCCGGGTGATGGCGGCGGTGCCTGCGTGGCGGCGGGCCCCGGCCAGGGCGTCGGGTATTTTGGCTTTCTCCAGACGGCGGCCTATCTCCACCGCCCGCTCCTCGCGGCGCTGCTTCTGCTGCGCCAGCAGGGCCATCAGGGCCTGGCAGTCTTCGTCCACCCACAGGCCCACCACATGGACCTCCTTGGCGCCCCACTGGCAGGAGATCTCCACCCCGGGCACCAGCTCCAGGGGCAGCTCGTTGTCATGGATATGGGCACGGGCCACCGCCAGGGCGTCCGTGGTGTCGTGGTCGGTGATGGCCAGGCGGCTGACCCGCCGCTCGATGGCCCTGTCGATCAGGGCCTGGGGGGTCAATTTGCCGTCGGAAAAGACGGTATGGCTGTGTAAATCGGTGATCATGGGACGATTGTACCCCGACAAGGCAGGCACACAAGGTAAAAGAAGGCGTTGACAGGGCCCGGGCCGGCAGATAGGGTTTAGGGCATGAAAGCGAATATCTTCACTCTGAACAACTGGTGGTGGCACAACCCATAACGGGCTGTGCATTTTGTCGTATTCGTATTTCGACCAAATTCCACAAGCCCGCTGCACGCGGGCTTGTTTCGTTTTAGGGACCAAGAAAAATGACCAACTTCAAGCAACTCAACATCTGGTGGTGGTGGCACTCCTGGCGTCAGGCGGGCTAGTCGCACCTGTGTGTTCCCTAACGAACATCCCAAGGCCCGCCGACAAGGCGGGCCTTTTTTATTTTTAAATTCGAGGAATGAATCATGATTGTCGTACTGAAACCTGCTGCCAGCGAACAAGACGCCAAGGCCATCCTGGCCCGTATCGAGAGCAAGGGCCTGCAGCCCTTGTACATGCCCGGCGTGGAGCGCATCGTGCTGGGCGCCATCGGCGACGAGCGAGTGCTGGCCCAGCTGAACCTGGAGGCCGACCCCCTGGTGGAGGAGGTCAAGCCCATCCTGTCCAAGTACAAGCTGGTGTCCCGGGAGCTGCACCCCCACGACACCCGCGTCAAGCTGGGCGACAACCATGTCGGCGGCGAGTGCTTCGCGGTGATCGCCGGGCCTTGCGCCGTCGAATCCCGCGAGCAGCTGCTGGCGGTGGCCGAACTGGTCCAGAAGCACGGCGCCATCGCCCTGCGCGGCGGCGCCTTCAAGCCCCGCACCAGCCCCTACGCCTTCCAGGGCCTGGGTGAGGAAGGTCTGAAGCTGCTTAAGGAAGCCAACCAGCTGCTGGGCCTGCCCACCGTCTCCGAGGTGGTCACCGCCGAGGAGGCCGAGCTGGTGGCCCAGTACGTGGACTGCCTGCAGATAGGCGCCCGCAACATGCAGAACTACCGGCTGCTGGAGGCCGTGGGCAAGGCCGGCAAGCCGGTGATGCTGAAACGAGGCCTGAGCGCCACCATCGAAGAGTTCCTGCTGGCCGCCGAGTACATCTTAAGCAACGGCAACCCCAATGTGATCCTCTGCGAGCGCGGCATCCGCACCTTCGAGACCGCCACCCGCAACACCCTGGATCTCAACGCCGTGGCACTGCTGAAGCAGAAGACCCATCTGCCGGTGATGGTGGACCCCAGCCATGGCACCGGCGTACGCGAGCTGGTCATCCCCCTGTCCCGGGCCGCCGCCGCGGTGGGCGCCGACGGCATCATCGTCGAGAGCCACCTCAATCCCAAGGCCGCCCTGTCCGATGGCCACCAGGCCCTGACCGGCCCCATGTTCGCGCAGCTGATGGCGGAGCTGAAGCCCTTCGTGGCCGCCGCCGGGAGGACACTGTGAGCCATCAGTTCCTGAGGCTGAAGAGCCACTACCAGGCCGATCCCCTGGCCTGCTACCAGCACCTGAGCGGCGGCAAGCCCGGCAGCCTGCTGCTGGAGTCCGCCGAGCCCAGCGCCGGCAACGCCAAGCAGAGCCTGGCGGTGCTGGACGCGGCCCTGGAGATCCGCGCCCTGGGCCAGCAGATCAGGGTGACCAGCCTGAGCGCCAACGGCGCCGCCCTGCTGCCGGCGCTGGCCGGGGCCCTGGGCGCCGAGGTGAACGGTGATTCGTTCACGGTGACGGTGCCCAGGCCGGATCCGGAGCTGGACGAGGATCAGCGTCTCAAGGCCCCCTCGGTGCTGTCGGTGGTGCGCGAGCTGCTGGCGCTGCTGCCCCAGGATCCGGAGCTGCCCTTCGCCTCCCTGGTGGCGGGCCTGTTCGGCTTCGATCTCATCGCCTCCTTCGAGGCGCTGCCCGAGGTGGGCGGCAACGAGCAGGTGCCGGATCTCTGCCTGTACCTGGCCGAGACCCTGCTCCATGTCGACCATCAGCGCCAGAGCGCCAGCCTGCAGGCCCTGTGCCTGGACGGCGCCGACAGCGCCAGCTACTTCGAGCTGTCCCGGCGCCTGGCCCGTTACCACCGGCAGCTGGAGCAGGTGCCGGCGCTGGAGGCCATCCCGGCCGCCGGTAAGCCCGAGGCCACAGAAGTGCTGCCCGGCGACGCCGACTTCGAAGCCCAGGTGGCCCGGCTCAAGGAGCACATCCTGGCCGGCGACTGCTTCCAGGTGGTGCCGAGCCGCCGCTTCCTGGCGCCCTGCCCCGAGCCCCTCAAGGCCTACCGGGCGCTCAGGGCCCAGAACCCCAGCCCCTACATGTTCTACCTGGCCCATAAGGACTTCACCCTGTTCGGCGCCTCCCCGGAAAGCGCCCTGACCGTGGACAGCCAGAGCCGCCAGCTCAGCCTCTATCCCATCGCCGGCACCCGCCCCCGCGGCATGGATGCCGATGCCGACGCCCGCATCGAGCTGGAGCTGCGCCTGGACGAGAAGGAACAGGCCGAGCACCTGATGCTGGTGGACCTGGCCCGCAACGACGTGGCCCGGGTCGCCGAGCCCGGCAGCCGCGCCCTGGCCGAACTCTTGAAGGTGGACCGCTACGCCCGGGTCATGCACCTGGTGTCCAGGGTCACCGGCACCCTGCGCTCGGATCTGGACGCCCTGCACGCCTACCAGGCGGCCATGAACATGGGCACCCTCACCGGCGCCCCCAAGGTACGCGCCAGCGAGCTGATCCGCCAGGTCGAGGGCCGCCGCCGCGGCGCCTACGGCGGCGCCATCGGCTACCTGACCGCCCGCGGCGACATGGACAGCGCCATCGTCATCCGCTCCGCCCAGGTGGTGGACGGCACCGCCTGTGTCCAGGCCGGCGCCGGCGTGGTCTATGATTCGGTGCCGCGCCTGGAGGCCGAGGAAACCCGCCACAAGGCGTCCGCCGTGCTGGCCGCCATCGCCGCCACCCAGGAGGCCCGATGAACATCATCATGCTCGACAACCAGGACTCCTTTACCTACAACCTGGTCGACGACTGCCGCCAGCTCGGCGCCAGGGTGCGCACCTTCCGCAACACCGTGCCCGCCCGGGTGGTGCTGGACGCCCTGGCCCAGGCCGAGCGGCCGCTGCTGCTGCTGAGCCCGGGCCCCGGCGCCCCGGATCAGGCCGGCTGCCTGATGCAGGTGCTGGCCGAGAGCCTGGGCCGCTACCCCGTGCTTGGCGTCTGCCTGGGCCACCAGGCCCTGGTGCAGCACTGCGGCGGCAGCCTCAGGCGCTCGCCTGTGCCCCGCCACGGCAAGGCCTTCCGGCTGGACATCGCCGACCATGCCCTGTTCACCGGCATGGAAAGCGCGCCCCTGGTGGGCCGCTACCACTCCCTGGTGGCGGACGTGGTGCCGGACCAGCTCGAGGTGCTGGCCCGTAGCGAGGAGCAGGTGATGGCGGTGAGCCACCGCCGGCACCCGGCCATCGGCCTGCAGTTCCACCCCGAATCCCTGCTGACCCGTGACGGCCGCCGCCTGCTGGCCAATGCCTTCGACCTGTTGGGAGCCCGACCATGAACCTCGATCATTTCCTCACCGCCGCCCCCCTCAGCCAGGATCAGGCCCGGGCCCTGTTCACCCAGGTGGTGCAGGGCGAGCTGGAGCCGGTGCAGCTGGCCGCCGTCCTCACCGCCATGAAGGTCCGCGGCGAAACCGCCGACGAAGTCAGCGGCGCCGCCCTGGCCCTCTTGGACGCCGCCCTGCCTTTCCCAACCCCGGACTACCGGGTGCTGGACTGCTGCGGCACCGGCGGCGACGGCGCCAACACCCTCAACATCTCCACCAGCGCCGCCTTCGTGGCCGCCGCCGCCGGCGTCAAGGTGGTCAAGCACGGCAACCGCGCCGTCAGCAGCCAGAGCGGCTCCACCGACGTGCTCGGCGCCCTGGGGCTGCCGGTGGAAGTGGCCCCGGAACTGGCCCGCCGGGCCCTGGACGAGCTCAACCTGTGCTTCCTGGCCGCCCCCCAGTACCACCCCGGCATCCGCCACGCCATGGCGGTGCGCAAGAGTCTCAAGACCCGCACCCTGTTCAACCTGGTCGGTCCCCTGGTCAACCCGGCCCGGCCCGGCCGCCAGCTGATGGGCGTCTACCACGAGAGCCTGCTGCCGCTGGTGGCCGACACCCTGATGCAGCTCGGCCGCGACCGGGCCCTGGTGGTGCACGGCAGCGGCCTGGACGAACTGGCCCTGCACGGCCCCACCCGCATCATCGAGATCAAGGACGGCAAGCAGATCGAGCATGAGCTGACCCCGCAGCGCCTCGGCCTGGAGGAGCAGGCCTTGGCCGCCATCCGCGGCGGCGACGCCAACCACAACGCCTGCCGCCTGAAGAACCTGCTGGAAGGCCGCGAATACGGCGCCTATGTGGACGCCGTGGCCCTGAACGCCGCCGCCCTCTTGTACCTGGACGAAAAGGCCGCCACCCTGGTCGAGGGCCTGGCCGCCGCCCGCGAGGTGATCGACAGCGGCAAGGCCGGCCAACTACTCAAGGCACTCAAGGAGCTGCTCCATGGCTGAGACCATCCTCAACCGCATCGTCGCCCGAAAGCGCGCCGACCTGCCGGCCCTGAAAGCGCACTACCCCCGGGCCCTGGCCGGCACCGGCCTGGAAGCCTCCGGGCGCAGCCTGTATGACGCCATCAAGCAAGGCCCGGGCTTCATCCTGGAGTGCAAGAAGGCCAGCCCCTCCAAGGGCCTCATTCGCGACGACTTCGACCTGGACGCCATCGCCACCGTCTACGGCCGCCACGCCAGCGCCATCTCGGTGCTCACCGACCAGCCCTTCTTCCAGGGCAGGCCCGAGTACCTGGCCAAGGTGGCGTCCCGGGTCACACAGCCGGTGCTGATGAAGGACTTCGTCATCGACCCCTTCCAGGTGCGCCTGGGCCGATTCTTAGGCGCCGACGCCGTGCTGCTGATGCTGTCGGTGCTGGACGACGACCAGTACCTGCTACTGGCCGCCGAGGCCGCCAAGTACCAGATGGACGTGCTCACCGAGGTGGCCAACGAAGCGGAGCTGGACCGGGCCCTGGCGCTCGGCGCCGCCATCATCGGCATCAACAACCGCAACCTGCACGACCTCAGCATCGACCTGGCCCGCACCGAGCAACTGGCGGCGCGGATCCCTGACGCCACCCTGGTGATCAGCGAGTCCGGCATCAAGAACCATGGCGACGTCAAGCGCCTGCGCCCCCATGCCGACGGCTTTTTGGTCGGCTCCGAGCTGATGAAGGACGACGATCTGGACGGCGCCTGCCGGGCGCTGATCCACGGCGAACACAAGGTCTGCGGCCTGACCCGTCCCCAGGACGCCCTGGCCGCCTACCGGGCCGGGGCCCTGTTCGGGGGCCTGATCTTCGCGCCCAGGAGCCCGCGCTGCCTGAGCGTCGACGAGGCCGAAGCGGTGATGGCGGCGGCGCCGCTGCGCTACGTGGGGGTGTTCGTCAACGAGGCCGTAGAGCAGGTGGCCGCCATCGCCAAGGAGCTGGACCTCTACGCCGTGCAGCTGCATGGCGACGAGGACGAGACCTATATCGCCCAGCTTCGCCAGTTGACCTGGGCACAGCTCTGGAGGGCCTGCACCGTCGATGCCATGCCAACGCTTGCCGTGGACCGGCTGGTGGTGGACTCCAAACATGACGGCCAGTTCGGCGGCACCGGCACCGCCTTCGACTGGTCCAAACTGGATGGCAGGGCGCAGCCAGTGCCGGTGATGCTGGCCGGCGGCATCGGCCCGGACAACTGCGAAAGCGCGCTGAAGGTACCGGGCATCACCGGCCTGGACCTGAATTCAAAGCTGGAAAGCGCCCCTGGCCTGAAATGCCGGGACAAGATCAACGCCGTATTTGACAAGGTTTAACAAGATGAGCCAGTTTTCCCCTTATTTCGACGACTTCGGCGGCTGCTTCGTCCCGGAGATCCTGGTGCCGGCCCTGGAGCAGCTCACCGCGCATTTCGAGGCGGCGCTGGTTGACGACGGCTTCCAGCAGGAACTGTCCGGCCTGCTGCGCCACTACGCCGGCCGCCCCACGCCGCTGTTCGAGGCCGAGCGCTTTTCCCCCAACCCCAGGGTGCGGATCTTCTTAAAACGCGAGGATCTGCTCCACGGCGGGGCCCACAAGACCAACCAGGTGCTGGCCCAGGGCCTGCTCACCAAGCGCATGGGCAAGACCGAGATCATCGCCGAGACCGGTGCCGGCCAGCACGGCGTGGCCACCGCCATGGTGGCGGCCCTGCTGGGGCTCAAGGCCCGCATCTACATGGGCGCCAAGGACTGCGCCCGCCAGCAGCCCAACGTCTACCGCATGAAGCTGATGGGCGCCGAGGTGATCCCGGTAGAAAGCGGCTCCGGCACCCTCAAGGACGCCGTCAACGAGGCCCTGCGCGACTGGGCCGCCAACTACGACAGCGCCCACTACCTGCTGGGCACCGCCGCCGGCCCCCACCCCTTCCCGCACATGGTGCGCGAGTTCCAGCGCATCATAGGCCGGGAGGCCAAGGCGCAGATGCTGGAATTGGCCGGACGCCTGCCGGATCTGGCCATCGCCTGCGTCGGCGGCGGCTCCAACGCCATCGGCCTGTTCGCCGACTTCATCGACGAACCGAGCGTGGCCCTGATGGGCGTGGAGCCGGCCGGCCGCGGCCTGGACACAGGCGAACACGGTGCCCCCATCCACCTGGCCCGCACCGGCATACTGCACGGCATGAAGAGCTACCTGATGCAGGACGAGGTGGGCCAGATCCTGGAAAGCCACTCCATTTCCGCCGGCCTGGACTACCCGGCCGTGGGCCCCCAGCATGCCCAGCTGGCCGCCAGCGGCCGCGCCCAATACGTGGCCGTGACCGACGACGAGGCGGTGGCCGCCTTTGGCCGCCTGGCCCGCACCGAAGGGATCATCCCGGCCCTGGAGTCCAGCCACGCCCTGGCCCAGGCCCTGAAGGTGGCCGAAGCCGCCACCGACGACATGCTGCTGCTGGTCAACCTGTCCGGCCGCGGCGACAAGGATCTCAACACCATGATGGCCCTGGAGGATGCCCAATGAGCCGTTACAGCCCCCTGTTCGACCGCCTGGCCGCCGACAAGCACGGCGCCTTCGTGCCCTTCTTGATGCTGGGCGATCCGGACCTGGCGTCCTCCTTCGAGCTTATCTGCGAGATGGTGGAAGCCGGCGCCGATGCCCTGGAGCTGGGGATCCCCTTCTCGGATCCGGTGGCCGACGGCCCCACCATACAGGAGGCCGCCATCCGCGCCCTGGCCGCCGGCACCACCCCGGCCAAGGCCTTGGGACTGGTCGCCCGGGTGCGCGAACGTTACCCCGAGCTGCCCATGGGCCTGCTGGTGTACGCCAACCTGGTCCACGCCGCCGGCCTGGACGCCTTCTACGGCCGCTGCGCCGAGGCCGGGGTGGATTCTGTGCTGGTGGCGGATGTGCCGCTCCGGGAGGCGGCACCCTTTATCGAAGCCGCCAGGGCCAACGCCGTGGCACCGGTGCTGATCGCCCCGCCCAATGCCTCGGACGATACCCTCAGGCAGGTGGCAAAGCAGAGCCAGGGCTATGTCTACCTGGTATCCCGGGCCGGAGTCACCGGCACCGAATCCAGGGCCGGCAGCAGCCTCTCGCCCCTGGTGCAGAAGCTCAAGGATTACGGCGCCCCGCCGGTGCTGCTGGGCTTTGGCATCGCCAGCCCCGCCGACGTGCAGGCGGCCCTGGCCCAGGGCGTGGACGGCGCCATATCCGGCTCCGCCGCCGTCAAGGCCTCGACCCGCGGCCCCAAGGCCCTCGGCCGCTTCGTGGCCGGCATGAAGGCCGCCAGCCGCGGCGAATTCGTGGACAGCTTCCCGGGGCAATAATAAAGGCATGGTTTAACGTAAAAAGCCGCCCAATGGGCGGCTTTTTTCCTTTTCAGGGGGCGCACTGCCTCGCTGACCCCGGCGCTACTCGCCGCTTCTCAGCTCGGCCAACTTGGCGTCGATCTCCTTGAGCTGGTAGCCGTCTTTCAGACTGGGCCTGATGGCTTCCAGGGCCAGCAGGTAGGCCCTGTCCAGGGCCTGTTCGCTGCTGGCGGCGACATGGGGCTTGACGCCGACGCCTTCCCAGTTGCTCTTGGTGATGGGATTCACCGCCATGGCGTTGGGAATGCCGGCCCGAAAGCCCGCCACCAGGGGGTAATAACGCCAGGGGTTGGCGCCGCCCCGGGTGGTTTCACCGACCAGGGTGGCCCGCTTGAGCTGCTTGAAGTTGTAGGCAAATTCCTCGGCTGCGGAGAAGGTTTCGGCACTGGTCAGCACGTAGAGGGGCAGCCCCCTGGCAAAGGGCGATTGCACATCGTCCAGGGTCCAGAATTCGGTGGTGCTGCCACTCTCGCGGGAATAGAAGCTGTTGAGGTGGGTCTTCGTATCCAGGAAGTAGCTGCTGAGCAGCTGCACCATCTCGGCGCTACCGCCGCCGTTGCGGCGCAGGTCGATGATCATCGCATCGACCTTGCCCAGGAAACCCATCAGGTGTTCGACCGTCTTCCTGGCCTCATCATCCAGGTTGTCGAAGCCCCAGAACGCCAGGTAGCCGACGTTGCCATCGAGGATCTCCACCTTGTTGAAGCCGAAATTCTTGCGGTCCAGCTTGCTGAACCAGTCTTCCCTTTCCACCCGCTGGGCCTGTGGCTTGCTGCGATCCTGCCACTGCACCCCGAAGTGCTTGTCGTGCCTTTGCAGTTCGTCGGTCAGCAGCCTGGCCAGCGCCCTGGGCTCGGTTATCGCCTTGAAGCGCTCCGTCTTGGCCAGCGCCTGCAGGGTGGCGTCGATGCGGTCGATATGGCCCACCTGCACGTAATGGTCGCGAATGTGCTCACGCAGCGAATCCAGCACCTTGGCCTTTTCCGAAGCCGTCATGGCGCCGGCGAAGGCGGCGGCGGGCAGCAGAAGGCCGAGCGCCAGCAAAGTCCGTTTCATGGTGTTGTCTCCTTTGGGAGGTGTTTTGGGGTCGGATACCCATGGCACTGGATTAGCTGACAACGTATTGATCTGCAAGGTTCAATGAGACAATCATCGGCACCATCGTGGCAATGCCACACACAAAAAAGGCCACCCGGCAGGTGGCCCATGGGTTCAGCGGCACTCCGCCGCCAACGCCCTGACTTCCTGCAGCCAGCCCGCTCGTTGTGTCTCGTCGGCCAGCAGCACCGAGCCGAACAGGCTGACTTTGGCGGCACCGACGCCACAAAACTGCAGGGTAAAGCGGTCCAGCTGCTCGATAACCGGCCTGGCCTGGTCCTCGGTGTAATCCGCCGGCGTGTCCATGGTCAGCACGATCCGCGCCGTCTTGCCCTTGAGCAGTTGCCTGGGTTCGAGCTCGCCCTCTTCGTACTTGAAGGTGACGTTGGGCAGGAAGGTGCGCTCGAAGATGCCCTTGAGCTTGGCCGGCAGACCGCCCCACCAGACCGGCGCCATGATCACCAGGTGGTCGGCCCAGGCCAGTGCCTCCTGGAAGCTCGCCAGACAGGGCTCCAGCGCCTGGATGGCGTCGTAACCACTGTCCAGGCTGGGATTGAAGGCCATCTCGGCCAGGTTGAAGCGGCGGATGTTGGCATGGGCTTCGGCGCCCGCCTGGTACTGGTCACACAGGCGCTGAACGAAGCTTTGGGGTTTGGGATTGCCGCTGAGCAACAAGACATTTTTCATCATGATTCCTCTGTTGTTTGGGAGCCATGACGAGTCTAGGGTCTCCCCTAAGGGGGAGAGTCAAGCCCCTTGGGGGCAGGTAGCAATGGAGGCCACGCAGGCGTCGAGCCGCTCGATATTGCCGACAATGCGCTGGAGCTCGGCTTCCATGTCCCGCTTCAGGTCCTTGAGGAAATGGTTGACCCTTTGCCAGTCCACTTCACCGTTATGGTAGCGGATGGCCCCCTTGATCCTGGCCAGCGACACGCCCAGCGCCTTGGCCTCGACAATCAGCCGCAGCACTTCGACATGGGCGTCGGTGTAGACGCGGTAGCGGCCGAGCCGCTCGGGGGCGCGGATGAGTCCCTTCTCTTCATAAAACCGGATCGCCTTCACGGACAGCCCGGTCTTCTTGGCTACTTCTCCGATATACATGGCCTAAGGTTCCACTACGGCAAGGCCTTTAGAATGCACTCTTCCACTGCTCGGTGTCGATAAACGAGCGCTCTTCGACGACCTTGTCACCCCGGAACCTGAACAGCACCGTCAGCTGGGACGCCGGGATCTTGTTGGATTTCCACTCCATGATGGAAACGACCTCGCTTTCCCCTTCCAGCTGGCGCAGCCCGGTGATCTCAAAGCCCGGCGGCAGCAGTGCGCCAATACCGTCCAGCGCCGCCCGGAACGCCTGCCGCCCTTCCAGCACGTCGGTCTGCCCGGGCATCACGAACTTCATATCGTCCACATAATCGGCCACCAAGGCGTCGAAATCCCCGGCCCCGATAGCCTCCCAGGGCCTGATCATACTTTGTTAACGGCAGGGAACTATCTCGCTTGGGCGTGATCCGATCCGCCATGTTACTCTGCCGGCTCCACTCCCATGTCCCTGTTTGACCACTTGACCCTCATCGAAGATACCCGCTCCCCCATCAACCGCCAACACAACCTCGTCGATGTCATCTTCTTGGTGATGTCTGCCATGGCCTCTGGCTGTGAAGGCTGGCTTGATATCGAAGAGTTCGGCCATGAGCACCTGGATTGGCTCCGCCAACACCGGCCATTTGAAGCGGGGATCCCCACCCGCCATTCCATCGCCCGCATCATCAAGGCCGTGGATGCACAATGCCTCGTACTGGCCCTGTTTAGCTGGGTCAATCACTTGCGCCAAGCCAATGGCCGCCAGCTCATCGCCATTGATGGCAAGACCCTGCGCGGGGCGGTCAATCAACAAGGTAAAGAGCAAGCGCTGCACCTGATCTCGGCCTTCGATACCGAGCAGGGTGTCACCCTGTTCCAGCAAGCCACGGCAACCAAAGGAGGAGAGTTGGTTGCGGTGCGAGAGCTGCTGACCATGCTGGATATCCGCGACGCCGTGCTGACCTTTGACGCCTTGCATTGCAACAAGGAAACACTGCACCAGATCAGCAAGCGTAAGGGCGACTACATCGTCCAGGTCAAAGGCAACCAGCCGAGCTTGCGTGAGGCCATAGAAGAGATCTTCCAGCCCTATTGGGATAGCGGTGCAGCGGGACTCCCCCAGCATGAGCAAACGGAACAAGGCCATGGCCGGCAGGAGCGGCGGACGGTGTTCCAGTTGCCGGCCACACTGTCCAAAGAGCTGGCGAAGAAGTGGCCGTCGGCGAAGTCCGTTATCGCGGTAGAGCGGGAGCGCCGCCACCGGGGGCGGACGAGCATCGACACCCATTACTACCTGAGTTCATTGGATATCGACCCAGCGTTTGTGTCAGACGGGATCCGCCAGCACTGGCATATCGAGAACCAGCAGCATTGGGTGCTGGATGTGACCTTCAGGGAAGACTGCAGCCGGATAGGCGACCGGGAGAATGCCAAGAAGATGGCGTTGCTACGACGGATCGTGCTGAACCTGCTCCAGCAGCACCCACTGCAGGTCAGCAAGCCGAGCAAGCGGCGGAAGGCGGCCTGGAACGGGAAGTTCAGGTCAGAACTGTTCTTTGGTTAATGGATTTAACAAAGCATAATCCGGCCCTGGGCCCTGAGGTGGAAAGGAGCCTTCTGCTTCTCGCTCACGGATCAAATTCCGCCAATACACTAGCTTATCTCCTTCCATGTAATACTCCGCGAGGTTTCTCATAGCGGCATAACATTGCTCAGTTGTTGGCCATTCCATGACAATCCCTATATTCATAACGCCCGCAGCACGAGCAAAATTGGAGCGCAGCGAAAATTTTGTCCTGGTGCCTGCGCTTGTTAGTTTTTCTTGAATACTTCGCCAACATAGCTCTTAAAACCGTCCGGCAACCCATTATGGAAGAATGCAAAATAGCATTTGCAATTTCCCTGTGATATATCGTCTTCACTGCATGTACATGCCTTAAAGGCCTCAATCTTTTTCTCGCCGTGATGAATTACTGTTTTTTCGTCGTAAGGGAGAAAGGCTGCAATCCTAAACTCATCTTCATGTTGGTATCGAGAGTGTTTGGTAAATACTGCCTCATTAGCAGGTAAGGAAGAAGCTCCTGCATTATCTGTATAATAGGTAACGTTTTTAGCGATGACCTCACCGCCGAACTTTTCTTCAAATAAAAACTTCATAAAGTTGATCAAGTACTCAACGTTAAATTCAATGCATACATCTGCATTAAATTTCTCAAAAAGCTCTTCATCGTTCTTTTTATTGCTTAGACAAATACATAGGCAATGTCTTGTAGGAAGCCTGAATTTTATATTTGAGGCAAAATCTTCAGGAGGAAAATCGAATCCAGCAATATTTAACTTTATTGAATCCGGTGAAAATTCAAACTTCTTAAAAGCCTCATCATCTCGCATATTATCGTTTTCGAGGCGAGAATAATGTCGAATATCGCAAAATCGAATACTGGCGTTTCCTTCAACTAATCCTTTCAGAACATCCCATTTTCCATATAGGTATTTGTACATGGCTCCTCCGAAAACCAACGCCTAAATCAGCGGCCCGAAAAGCCGCAGGCTTTGTGGGTCCGCTGCATTTTCTTGTTAGTTGATCACAACTCGATCTACAATCCAATTTGTGTATTTCTTTTTTGTAAACCTAATTGGCATGCCGATCTGTATCGGATTTCTAGCCATGTCTTCGATTGTTTCTCTCCGATCTTTATCGAGGCCTTCAACCCAATCTTTAGAAAAGTATGTATTCTCTATATAACTGAATATAATCTCAACTAGCGCGCTTGGTAGGTCTTGCCTTTCAATTTTCACTAGAGATTGAATAAATTGCTTACATTTAGTGAATTGCTTAGGCCACGAGAAAACAATCACATAACCTGTACTCGTCGTTAGAGTGTTTACGGATATGTTTTCTATAAATTTGACACCTGGCGCTACTGACTGGAGCCTCACCCCATCAACAGTAAAATCTGGAGTAAATGCACCTCCTACAACAATATCAAGGTCCCCACTAAAGTATATTGAGGCACTTTCGAATTCATCGTAGTTATGTTTATTGTGATGATTGACATACAGATCAAGAGTAGTCTTAAAATCATCCATACCTTTCGTGAAGCCTTGATTCATGGTTTCTAATCTTTGTTGCAGTTCAAACTGCTCCTGAACAGACATTCCTCGATCAAGATTTTCCTTCATAAAGGGCATCCCTTTATGAACACTGACTTTCTTGAAGTATTCAAGCGCATAAGCTCGATACCCCGCTAAGAAACATTGAAATTTTGACCCTATAAATTCCTGATCTTCGATGGGACTGAACATAGCTTTATCATGCAGACCGCAAAAACCTTTAAAGGTTGAAGCTTTTTGCCAACCGATTTTAGACAGCTCGTTGTCTCCACTACCATTTATACCGAAGGTGTATACATGATTGGTGCTATCTACAATATGCTTAAGTGGACCACTTTTTTGAATAGAATGTGCATCGATTATTTTCTTACTGCATAGACCTTTTCCTGCGTCCGGGTGCAAGCATTCTTTGTGCATAGTTTTGGCTCGAAGTTCTGATAACATCCTGCCAACGGGGTGAGCGGTTTCATCTGATCTAAGATAATGACATTTCTTATACTTCTTTCCGGAGTTACACCAGCAAGGGTCATTCCTACCTATTTTACTCATATCTCTCCTTGGCAACTAACGCGGTATATATGGCCCTTACAAGGTAAGAAAGCTTGCAAGCTGGCCTAAAGCTCATATGTATCAGCAAGTTAGCACGATAACCTTGCATGGTCGATTTTTAATCGGCATGACCTCAACTTGGCCTGGAGCGCCCATTGAGAGTGCGAGCAAAGGCCGAGGGAAGAGGCAAGGAGCATTGCGCTTTGCGCTGGCAGACAGGATCGAGGATCGTCAGAAAACCAGTACCGCCGCACCGTATTGGCGCCGGCCGAAGCGGGCCATGGTGGCGAAGGCCGCTTTGGGCACCGGCACCCCGGCCACCTCGTTCAGGGCCTGGCCGGGATCCTGGTCAGGGTCGTGCAGGTACACGAAGCGCTCATCCATGGCCACCACCAGCACCCAGTGCGGCGCCTTGAGGCGGCTGAACTGATAGGAGGAGATCAGCACCAGGGCCAGGCCGCCACCGGCCAGGTGCCGCGCCAGTCCTTCCGGCTCCAGTCGCTGGGCGATCACCGGGATATGGGCCTTATGCAGGGCCGCCAAGAAGTCCTGGTACACCAGGGCCAGCACCTCCTTTTTGGCGGCGCTGCGTACCCCGTCGATAAAGGGCACCTCGTGGTCCGACACGCACAGGCTCACCGCCAGGCCACGCCTGTGGGCGGCCAGGGCCAGGCCTTCGCCGCTGCAGCCGCCGTGGCCCGAGGTCATGAAGATGGTGGTGGCCTCGCGCCAGATGGCCAGTTCGTCGGACAGGGTCGGCTTGTGGCGTTTCTTCAGCGCCGACAGCGCCATCAGCAGGCAGGCCGGGCCGCAGCTGAACTCGGTCTGCTGGGGGTAGAACGGCACCTTGAGGTGGCCCTTGGGCAGCCGGCCCTTGAGGCGCTTTTCCATGCGCAGGCCGTCGCCGCCGTCCTGGTAGTAGGCCACCAGGGCCTTGAGGGGGCGAAAGCCGGCCTTTTGATAAAGATCTATCGCGGCCTGGTTGCTGTTGGCCACCTCCAGGCGCAGCGCCGCCACCCCTTCGGCCAGGCAGCGCGCCTCCAGTTTGGCCAGCAACCTGCGGGCCAGGCCACGGCCCCGGGCCTCGGGCGCCACCGCCAGGGAATAGAGCCGGGCCAGGGAGGCGCCACTCTTGAACAGCAGCACGGCGCTGGCCAGCAGCTGGCCGCGCTCGGCAATGAGCCATACCTCGCCGTGGGCCTCCCTGATCAGGTGCCGCCATTGGCGGCGCTCGATGCGATCGCTGGTGAAGCAGCGCCTTTCCAGGGCGTCCAGGGCGGGGATGTCGTCGGAGGTGGCAAGGCGCAGGACCATGGTCTTTCCCGTGTGTGGCTATGGGCACACTCTAGGATCGGCACCGGCCAAAACACAGCGAACTTTTCTGCTCCCAACGACAAGAATTTCTTGCTGGCCTAACGTCCGCCAAAGGCGCACCTTAGCGGCGAAATTCCAAGGAAGCTGCCATGACCCGCCTGACCATACTGCTGAGCCGCCTCAAAGACTGGGGCAAGCTCTACCCCAGTGACGATCTCATGACCACCCGCCAGTACCTGGCCAAGGGCGCGGCCCTCGGCGACAAGGTGCAGGTGCTCAACCTCACTGGCAACTACCGCTACCAGGGCGAAGGCTACTACGGCTCGCTGCTGGCCGAGGCCAGGGGCCACCGGGTGCTGCCGTCCGTGGCCACCCTCAACGATCTGGCCCGGCGCGATCTCTACCAGCAGGCGCTGGTCGGCCTGTCCGGCCCGGCCACCGACGACAACGACAGGCGCGAATTCAAGGTACTGTTCGGCCGCACCCTGGCGCCGGAGCTGGCCGAGCTGGGCCGGCAGCTGTTCGACCGTTTCCCGGCGCCGATCCTGTCGGTCACCCTGGCCGGCAGCCAGGTGCAGCGCATCAAGGCCAGCGGCCTCAAGGGGCTGACAGATGCCGAGGAGACCCTGTTCGCCCAGGCCCTGGACGGCTTTTCCTCCAAGATCTGGCGCATCAAGAAGCCCAGGCGCCGCTACCGCTTCGATCTGGCCATGCTGGTGGACCCCAGCGAACAGCTGCCACCCTCCAACGCCGGGGCCCTGAAGCGCTTCATTCGCGCCGGCCGCACCCTGGGGGTGCGGGTGCAGCCAATCCGCCACCAGCACCTGGCCAGGCTGGCGGAGTTCGATGGCCTGTTCATCCGCGAGACCACCAGCATCCACGGCCCCAGTTTCCGTTTCGCGCGCCGGGCCGAGCAGCTGGGCCTGGCGGTGATGGACGATCCCCAGTCGATCCTGCGCTGCACCAACAAGATCTACCTGGCCGAACGCCTGGCCCAGGCCGGCATCGCCACCCCCAAGACCCTGGTGGTGGCCAGGGGCGACCGCGACGGCCTGAACCAGGCCATGGATGAACTGGGCTTCCCGCTGGTGCTCAAGATCCCGGACGGCTCCTTCTCCCGGGGCGTGGTCAAGGCCAGCACCCCGGCGGAGGTGGAGCAGCACGCCCAGGCCTTCTTCAAGCTAAGCGCGCTTGTCCTGCTGCAGCAGTACTGCTACACGGAGTTCGACTGGCGGGTGGGGGTGCTGGACCGCCAGCCCCTGTTCGCCTGCCAATACCACATGAGCCGGGGCCACTGGCAGATCTACCATCACCAGGGCGGCCGTACCCGCTCTGGCGGCTTCGAGACCCTGGCGGTGGCGGCGGCGCCCAGGGCGGTGGTGGACACGGCGGTGAAGGCCGCCAACCTGATGGGCGACGGCCTGTACGGGGTGGATCTCAAGGTGGTGGACGGCAGGCCGCTGGTCATAGAGGTGAACGACAACCCCAACATCGACGCCGGCATCGAAGACAGGGTGCTGGGCGAGCAGCTCTACCTGAGGCTGATGCAGGCATTCATTCGCCGCATGAGCTAGCGCGCACCGGCTGTAACGGCCGGTGACATACCAAGCTCGCGCAAGATCACGTAAACTGACAGGCCATCGAAGAGGAGTAACTGATGGCCCTGCTGGAATACCTTCCCCTTATCGCCTTTTTCATCGCCTACAAGCTGGCCGACATCTACGTGGCCACCGCCGTACTCATGGGCTGCTCGGCCCTGACCCTGGTGGTCACCAGGATCATGGGCAAACCCATCAGCAAGCAGCAGTGGTGGCTGTTCGGGGCCATCATGGCCTTCGGCGCCATGACCCTGGCGTTTCGCTCCGATCTGTTCCTGAAATGGAAGTTCACCCTGGTCTACAGCGCCTTTGCCATCGCCATGGCCGCCAGCGAGCTGATGGGCAAGAACCTGATCAAGAAGGCCATGGGCGAGATGATCCCGGCCCCCGAGGCGCTCTGGCGGCGCCTGGCCTTTGCCTGGAGCGGCTTCTTCGCCACCCTGGCCGGCGTCAACCTGCTGGTGGCCTACAATTTCAGCCAGCAGACCTGGGTCAACTTCAAGGTGTTCTGGACCATGGGGCTGACCTTCGGCGCCGTAGTGCTGACGGTGCTGAGCCTCTACAAGTACCTGCCCGCCGACGAGGAGCAGGACAAGCAATGAAAAAGGTGGCCTCGGCCACCTTTTTTGTTTCGGTCACATCGCTGTTCATTCCGCATGCTGGTAGGGCTGCCACAGCTCCACCTTGTTGCCTTCCGGATCCAGGAACCAGCCGAACAGGCCGCAGGGATCGTCCACCGGGCCGTCCAGCACGGTACCGCCGCCCTCCGCCACCTGGGCCAGGGCGGCCTTGATGTCGTCGACCACCAGGTTGACCATGAACTGCTGGTCGGAAGGTGCAAAATAGTCGGTGTCTGACTTGAACAGCCCCCATACCGTGTAGCCGCCCTTGGGGTAATTTGCGGTCTTGAATTCGGCACCGCAGAACTGCTCGTTGACGGGCATCCCCAGCCACTTCTGGTACCAGGCCGCCAGCCCGTCCCTGTCCAGGCAACGAAAAAATACGCCGCCAACCCCCATCACCTTGGCCATAAAGCATCCTTTTGTTTACCGGTTTTCGCCCCTCAGTCTAGCCGCTCGGCAACGCCTTGGTGCGATTCCTGGTTTTCAATTGCCAAACCACTGGATAGGCTAGGGAAACCAGCAGCAAGGAAAGCCTTCATGTCTGAACTCTTTGCACGGGCGGCATTGCTCAGCCGCCGGGCCCTGGCCAGCGGCCACCTGCAACCCCAGGCCACCGAGGTCACCCTGGTCCACCAGGACGGCCTGGATTTCGTGCTGCGCACCGCCAAGAGGCCGCCCGCCAAGCCGGACAACCTGGACGGCAAGCCCAAGGGCGATCCCTTCGGGCCGCCGGAGCCCGAGCTGACCCTGGGGCCGGCCGGATCCGAGCACCTGTGGCTGCTCAACAAGTTCAACGTGCTCGACATCCACCTGCTGCTCATTACCCGCGACTTCCAGCCCCAGGACGCCGAGCTGACCCTGGCCGACTTCGCCGCCTTCTGGCCCCAGGTGCAGCAGACCGATGGCCTGGGCTTCTACAACGGCGGCCGCGACGCCGGCGCCAGCCAGCCCCACCGCCATTTCCAGTTGGTACCAAGGGCCATGGCCCCGGAACTCACCGCCCTGCCCCTGGATTTCAGCCACCCTGAGCACAGGGCCAGGCTGGCCTTTCGCCACCATTACCGGCACCTGCACGGCGATGAAACACCCGAACAGCTCTTCGCCGCCTGGCAACAGGCCAGGGACGCCCTGGGCCTGGAAAGGGAAAGCCCCTTCAACCTGCTGCTGCTGCGCCAGGGCCTGATGGTGATCCCCAGGAAACAAAAGGGCCTGGCCGGCCTGGAGGTGAATGCCCTTGGCTTCGCGGGCTCCTTCTTCGCCCACGATCAGGCCCAGAAGGCGCAGCTACTGGCCACCGGCTTCCTGCCGCTGCTGCACGGGGTGGCCCTGGGGGCCTAGCCGGCCCCTCGTGCTATCATTGCGCACCAAAACAACAACGTCAGAGGAAGACCATGAGTACCGCCAAGCAACACCCGCTACTGTCCCTGGCCGCCAACCTGATGGTGATCGCCGGTTTTATCGGCGCCTTTATGCCCGAACTGTTGCTGCAGTTCCTTGGCGAAGGGGTCCAGCCCTTGCTGGTACTGGCCTGGCCGCTCTTTATCGGCGGCATCGCCTTAGGGGTCTGGGCCGTCATGCTCAGGCGCCAACGGCGCCGGGAGCTGCTGAATGATTCCCGCCGGCCGGCCCGGCACGAAGCAGTGGCCGAGCGCCTGGACCAGGAGCTGGACTGGACCCCCCTGGTACGTGGCGGTGCCAACTTCCAGACCAAGAAGCTGGTGGCCCTTGCCAACGGCAACCTGCAGGTCAAGGCCAGCTGGAAGATGGTGCTGTTTGGCGCCCTGTTCATGGCCATGGGCGGCGGCATCGGCGGCTTTATCGCCTACCAGATGCACCTTTCCGGCGAAGGTGCCGCCCTGCTGTTCCCGCTGGGCTTGGGGCTGGTGTTCGTGGCCGTGGGTGGCGGCATCATCTACTTCGCCAGCCGCAAGGCCGTTTTCGACAGGCGACGCCGCCTCTACTACAAGGGCGACGCCAACAGGCCCAAGGAATCGGCCCGCTTCGACGACATCAAGGCGCTGCAGATCCTGGCCGAGCGCTGCACCAGCACCGATTCCGACGGCCACCGCAGCAGCTACACCAGCTACGAGCTGAACCTGGTGCTGCCCGAAGGCAGGCGCCTCAACGTCATGGACCATGGCAACCTGGAACGCCTCCATGAAGACGCCCGGCGCCTGGCGGAGCTGCTCAAGGTACCGGTAGTATCCCGATAAAGAATTTATAAAACAGGAACTTATCATGTGGTATATGATCGTCTCCCAGGACGTTGACAACAGCCTGCCGCTGCGTGCCCGGGCCCGCCCCGCCCACCTGGCCCGCCTGGAGGCGCTCCAGAACCAGGGCCGGCTACTGCTGGCAGGTCCCCTGCCGGCCATCGACAGCGAGAACCCCGGCGACGCCGGCTTCACCGGCTCCCTGGTGGTGGCGGAGTTCCCGTCCCTGGAAGAGGCCCAGGCCTGGGCCGATGCCGACCCCTATGTGGCGGCCGGCGTCTATGAAAGCGTGCTGGTCAAGCCCTTCAAGAAGGTGCTGCCCTGAGCCCTCCCTGAAACCCAGACATGAAAAAAGCGGCCCTCGGGCCGCTTTTTCTTTGCTGCAACGCCTTACTTGTCGAAGGCTTCCAGGCGCGCCATCAGGCTGGAGGTGTCCCAGCGGCTGCCGCCCAGGGCCTGCACCTCGCCGTAGAACTGATCCACCAGGGCGGTCAGGGGCAGGCGGCTGCCGTTGCGGCCCGCCTCACTGAGGGCGATACCCAGATCCTTGCGCATCCAGTCCACCGCAAAGCCGAACTCGTATTCACCGGCGGCCATGGTCAGGGCCCGGTTTTCCATCTGCCAGCTCTGGGCGGCACCCTTGGAGATGGTCTCGACCACCTTCTCCACGTCCAGGCCCGCCTTCTTGGCGAAATGGACCCCTTCGGCCAGGCCCTGCACCACGCCGGCGATGCAGATCTGGTTGACCATCTTGCACAGCTGACCGGCACCGGCCGGGCCGATCAGGGTCTGCTGGCGGGCGTAGTGGGCCATCACCGGCTCGGCGCTGGCGAAGTGTTCGGCCTCGCCGCCGGCCATGATGGTCAGCACGCCGTTTTCGGCGCCGGCCTGGCCGCCGGACACGGGCGCGTCCAGAAAGCCCAGGCCCCGCTCGGCCAGCCTGGCGGCCAGCTCCCGGGCCAGATCGGCGCTGGCGGTGGTGTGGTCGATGAGCACGGCGCCGGCGGCCATGCCGTGCACGGCCCCTTCCTCGCCCAGCACCACCTGGCGCACGTCGTCGTCGTTACCCACGCACACGAACACCAGCTCTGCGCCCTGGGCGGCCAGGGCCGGGGTGGCGGCAAAGCGGCCGCCGTACTGGCGGGCCCAGGTCTCGGCCTTGTTGGCCGTCCTGTTGTAGACGCACACATCCAGACCTGCCTGCTGCAGGTGACCGGCCATGGGGTAGCCCATGACTCCCAAACCGATAAAGGCCACTTTCATCGCGGGGGCTCCTTTTCCAAGAGACGCCGAAGGCGCTGGTAGAGGGGTTTGAGCCGGCCATAGGCCGGCCTGTAGACGGATTTGTAGAGCTGCTGGTAGTGCCTGGCGTGCTCGGGATGGGGCCAGAACACCTTGTCGTTGCGGCACATCTTGGCGCTGGCCTGGGCGAAGCTGGTGTAGGCGCCCACGCCCACGGCGGCTGCCATGGCCGCACCCAGGCCGGAGGTTTCGAAGGTGTGGGGCCGCTCGGCGGGCAGGTTGAGCACGTCGGCGGCGATCTGCATCACCACGTCGGACTGGGCGCCGCCACCGGAGATCAGCAGCCGGCTGATGGGCCTGCCGGAGGCCTTTTCGATGCGTTCCTTGCCCTGCCTGAGGGCGAAGCAGATCCCCTCGATGACGGCCCGGTACAGGTGGGCGCGGCCGTGCTGCTCCCGAAAGCCCAGCACCGCGCCCCTGGCCTCGGGCCCGGGGTAGATGATGCCAGGCGCCCAGTGCGGCTCCACCACCAGGCCCTCGCAGCCCGGCGGCACCTGCTCGATAAGCTCGCAGACCACCTGCTCGGGGGCAACGCCACGGCGCTCGGCCTCGGCCACTTCCGCCTGGCCGAACTCGCGGAGCAGCCAGCTCAGCAGCCAGAAGCCCCGGGACAGCTGCATCTCCACGCAGTAATGGCCCGGCACCACGGCCGGATAGGGGGGCAGGAAGCGCACCGCCTCCATGTAGAAGGGGGTGGTGACCGAAACAGTGGCGGTGGTGCCCAGGCTGACACAGGCCACCTCCAGCTCGTGGGCACCGCTGCCCAGTACCTCGCACTGCTTGTCACCACCGGCGGCGATCAGCGGCAGGCCCTCGGGCAGGCCGGTCGCCAGGGCGGCGGCCGGGCTCAGCTCGCCCAGCAGCTCGCCGGCCCTGACCAGCTCCGGCAGCTGCTCACGCTTCACGGCCAGGGCCCACCACTTCCAGTCCCAGCGGGCGGCCCACTGCTGGTGGCGATAGGAAAACGGCAGGTAGCCCACCTGGCCGGCCACGGCATCGCGGAAACGGCCGGTGAGCTTCAGGGTCAGCCAGGCCGACAGCAGCCCCTTGTGGCGGCTGTTCTCGTCCACCTCGGGCTGGTTGGCCTGGACCCAGTTGGCCTCGGCCTCGCCGCGAAAATACTGGACGGTGCCGAGCTGGCCGGCCAGACGCAGCGGCCAGCGCCAGTACCAGGGCAAGGGGGCCAGGCGCTCCTGGCGGCGGCTGTCCGGCCAGACCATGGCCGGGCGCAGCGGCCGGCCAACCTCGTCCAGGTGCACGAAGGTGCCCCTCTGGGTGGTCAGGCTGGCCGCCAGCAGCTGGCCCTCCTCGAGGGGGTGCTCGGCCAGCAGCCGCTTGCTGGCCCGGCACAGGGCCTGCCAGAACAGTTCGGGATCCTGCTCGGCCCAGCCCGGCCTGGGGCTGGCATAGGGGGGCGCCAGCTTTTCCTGGGCCTTGGCCACCAGGTTGCCCTGCAGATCGAACAGCAGGGCCCGTACCGATTGGGTACCGTTATCCAGTGCCAGAAGGTAACGTCTTGTCATCCCTGGAGTTTACGGCAGAAAAAAGTGCCGACATTCTACCAGAACCCCAAGGCCGGTGCGGCCGAGATGGCCTCTTTATGGCATTCCCTTGCGCATCAAGGCTGTAAAGTCGTGGTTGCGCCTGCCGCTAACCCTGGCCTGGCGGCATCCGCACCGCCGGGCTGTTCCCCTGATGGCTGGGTTTGTTGCCAACCCGAAAATGCGCTACAAATAGGCCCCAGTCATGGCAGGAGCAGCCCATGAAAGTGGCGGTGTTTTCCTCAAAACCTTATGACCAGAAGAGCCTGGAGCAGGCCAACAGCCCGGACAGCGGCCTGAGCTTCCATTATTTCGATGCCAGGCTGGCGCCGGACACGGCGGCCCTGGCCCAGGGCTTCGACGCCGTGGTGCCCTTCGTCAACGACAAGCTCGACGCCCAGGTCCTGCAACGGCTCAAGGACGGCGGGGTGCGCTTTATCGCCCTGCGCTGCGCCGGCTACAACAACGTGGATCTGGACGCGGCCGGCCGTTTGGGGCTGATTGTGACCCGGGTGCCCGCCTACTCCCCCGAGGCCGTGGCCGAGCACGCCGTGGCCCTGATGCTGGCCCTGGGCCGGCGCCTGCACAAGGCCTACAACAGGGTCCGGGAGGACAACTTCAGCCTGGACGGCCTGCTGGGCTTCAACCTGCACGGCAAGGCGGTGGGCATCGTCGGCACCGGCGCCATCGGCCTGGCCCTGGCCCGCATCCTCAAGGGCTTCGGCTGCCAACTGCTGGCCAGCGACCCCTACCCCAGCGAAGCGGCCAGGGCACTGGGGGTGAGCTACCTGCCCCTGGACGAGCTGCTGGCCAGGGCCGATATCATCAGCCTGCACTGCCCCCTGACCCCGGACAGCCACCACCTCATCAACGCCGCGGCCCTGGCGCGGATGAAGGACGGCGTCATGCTGATCAACACCAGTCGCGGCGCCCTGGTGGACACCCACGCCATCATCAATGCCCTCAAGAAAGGCAAGCTGGGCTACCTGGGCCTGGACGTGTACGAGCAGGAAGGGGATCTCTTCTTCGAGGATCTCTCCAACGAGATCATCCCCGACGACTGCTTCCAGCGCCTGCTGACCTTCCCCAATGTGATCATCACCGGCCACCAGGGCTATTTCACCCGCGAGGCCCTGGGCCAGATAGCCCAAACCACCCTCGACAACCTCAGCACCCTGGCCGCCGGCAAACGTAACGGAAACGAACTGACCCCATGATCGACTTCAAGCAACTCGACGGCCAGCGCCTGCAAGCGGCCCTGGCCGGCTTCCCCGACGCCCTGCAAAGCGAACTTGGTGCCTGGCTGGACCAGCCCGGCTTCGACGCCACAGTCGCACCGGATCGCTTCCAATACTGGCAGCAGCAGGCCGGCCTGGACGCCGACGCCCTGATGCTGGCGCTGCTGCCCCTGGCCAGCTGCCTGGCCCTGCCCGGCGTTTCCCACTTCTATGTGGGCGCCGTGCTGCTGGGCCGCTCCGGCCGCCTCTATTTCGGCGCCAACCTGGAATTCCCGGCCCTGGCCCTGGCCCAGACGGTTCACGCCGAGCAGAGCGCCATCACCAACGCCTGGCTGCACGGGGAAACCGGCCTGGACACCCTGGCGGTGAACTACAGCCCCTGCGGCCACTGCCGCCAGTTCATGAACGAGCTGGTGGCGGCCCAGGAACTGCGCATCCTGCTGCCGGGCCGGGGCGCCCTGACCCTGGCCGATTACCTGCCGGACGCCTTCGGCCCGGCCGATCTGGACATCGACAGCCGGCTGCTGGCCGACCAGGCCAGGCCCCTGGGCACCCTGAGCAGTGATCCCCTGCACCTGGCCGCCACCGAGGCCGCCGGCCTCAGCCATGCCCCCTACTCCGGCACCCTGGCCGGGGTGGCCCTGGGCCTTAGTGACGGCGCCCTGCTCTGTGGCCGCTACGCCGAGAACGCCGCCTTCAACCCCTCGCTGCCGCCGCTGCAAAGCGCGCTGATCGCCGCCCGCCTGCAGAGAAGGGATCTGGGCCAGGCCAGCCGGCTGGTGCTGGCGGAGAAGGCCAGCGGCCTGGCCTCGCAGCTGGCGACCACAAAAGCCCTGGCCAAGGTGCTGGGGCTGCCCAGGGTCGAGCATCTGACCTTGTAGAACCAGAGTCGCCAGGGCTGGCACCAGCCTCGAAAGGCCCTGGCCAGATCTTTAAATCTGCCCCGGGTCGAACACCTGGCCTTGTAAAACCAGGGTCGCCAGGGCTGGCGCTAGCCTCGAAAGGCCCTGGCCAGATCTTTAAATCTGCCCCGGGTCGAGCATCTGGCCTTGTAAAACCAGGGTCGCCATAACGGAAAAAGGGGCCTGGGGCCCCTTCCTATTCCTCCTCTATGACCCTGGGCTCGGGCGGCTTGAGCCGCCCGGCCTGGTAGAGGGCCTGCCTGAGCACATATTCTATCTGGCCGTTGACCGAGCGCAGCTCGTCGTCGGCCCAGCCCTGCAGGGCCTTGAGCACCTGCTCGTCGATGCGCAGCGGATAGGCCTTCTTTTTTGCCATCAGTACAGGCTGCCGGCGTTCACCACGGGCTGGGCCTGAGTCTCACCACAGAGCACCACCAGCAGGTTGGAGACCATGGCCGCCCGGCGTTCCTCGTCCAGCTCGACGATGTCCTTTTCCGACAGCTTGCCAAGGGCCATTTCCACCATGGACACGGCGCCTTCCACCACCTGGGTGCGGGCGGCCACCACGGCGGCGGCCTGCTGGCGCCTGAGCATGGCCGAGGCTATTTCCGGCGCATAGGCCAGGTGGCTGATGCGCGCCTCTATGACCTCGACCCCGGCCTTGTCCAGGCGATCCTGGATCTGGCCCTTGAGCTCCTCGCTGATCTCGGGAGTATGGCCGCGCAGCGACAGCTTGCCGTCCTCGTACTGGTCGTAGGGATGGATGGAGGCCAGGTTGCGCAGCGCCGCCTCGGACTGGATGGACACGAAGCCCTCGAAGTCGTCCACCTCGAACACCGCCTCGGCGGTGTCCACCACCCGCCACACCACCACGGCGGCGATCTCGATGGGATTGCCGGCCTCGTCGTTGACCTTGAGCTGGTCGCTCTCGAAGTTGCGGATCCTGAGCGATACCCGCTGCTTGCTGTACAGGGGGTTGGCCCAGCGCAGGCCGGGCGCCACCACTGTACCGGTGTAGGCGCCGAACAGCTGCAGCACCTTGGCCTCGTTGGGGGCCACCATGAAGAAGCCGGCCAGGCACACCAGCTCCACCACCAGGGCAATGACCAGCAGGATCTTCAGGGCCACCGGGGCCAGGTTTACGATGCCGATAACGGTCAGGATGATCAGCAGCGGCAGCACCACCAGCATCAGGTAACCGGAGGGCACGGCGCGACGACGTTCCGTGATCATGGGATTCTCCTTTAAAGTGATATCATTTTAATATCTACCTGATCGTTTATTGGCCGTCAAGGCACTTGCGGCGGCACCGCGCCCTTGGCATCCTTGGCGCACTTTTGATGAGACCAGGTGTGCCATGTCCCTGCCCTTCGTGATCCGTGCCGGTAAAAAAGCCAAGGCCAAACTGCTCAAGGACGGCTTCCACCAGGACCAGTTCGGCGCCATGCTGGGCGCCTCCGGTGGTCCCAAGTGGTTCATCCTGGCCGGCCTGGACCGCTATCTGGCCGGGGAGTTCTGGCCGGGCCGGGACAGGCCCCTGCAACTGCTGGGCTCCAGCGCCGGCGGCTGGCGCATGGCCGCCCATGCCTGCGCCGAGCCGGTGGCGGCCATAGCGCGTTTTCGCGATCACTACCACCGGCTGACTTACGCCGAGGACGCCAGCGCCGCCGATGTCACCGCCTCCAGCAAGGCCATGATCGATACCCTGCTGGGCAAGGGCGGCAGCGGACAGATCCTGGCCAACCCGATCATGAAGCTGCACCTGATCACCGCCGGTTGCCGCGGCCCCCTGGCCAGCGACAGCAGGGGCCTGCAGCTGCCGGGCCTGGGCCTGGCGGCCCTGGCCAACCTGGTTCACCGCCGCAGCCTGGGCGCCTTCTTCTCAAGGGGGGTCTTTCATGTGGATGACAGGCCGCACTGGCTGGAAACGGGCGATCTGCCCACCGAATACCTGAGGCTGACCGAGACCAGCCTGCCCCTGGCCCTGGAGGCCACCGGCGCCATTCCGCTGGTGCTACAAGGGGTGCGCGGCATCCCCGGCTCCCGGCATAGGGTGCATAGGGACGGCGGCATCATCGACTACCACTTCGACATGCAACTCAGGCCGGACGGCCTGGTGCTCTATCCCCACTTCTACAGCCACCCGATCCCGGGCTGGTTCGACAAGGGCCTGACATGGCGCAAGCCCAAGGCCGCCCACTACGACAACGTGGTGATACTGGCGCCCCATCCCGAGCTGGTGGCCGGCCTGCCCGGGGGCAAGCTCAGTGACAGGACGGATTTCGCTCGCCTGACCGACGCCGAGCGCATCGCCTGCTGGCAGCAGGTCATGGACGCCGGCGAGCGGATGGCCGAGGCCTTCGCCAACAGCCTCAGGAGCGGGAGCTGGACCCGGGCGCTGGCAGACTATTGAGCCAGAGCCAGGCCTCTTCGGTGGCCTCGGGGGCGAACAACCGCACCGGGCAGTGCATCAGGGGCGCGAACAGGGTCAGGGCCCAGTTCAGCCAGGCCGGGCCGCCCACCAGAGCCAGGCCGGCGAAGCCGTTCCAGTGGCTGAGGCCGAGCCGGGCGTCGTCCCAGAGCGCCCTGGGGCTGAAGCCCTGGAAGGTCTCGTCGATGATCAGCATCACCAGCACATGGGGATGGTCGACCAGGGCCTTGTCGATGGCCGGCACCAGCACCCGCTGGTAGTCATCGTGGCTGATATGGTCGCTCAGGTGGAAAGCCAGGGCGTTGCCTTGGCTCCTGGGCAGGGCGGTGATCATGGCGGTTCCTTGTGTGGTATCCTCTCGCCCCATAATCATAACCCCTACAAAGAACAGGAGTACGGATGCGACGTCCTCTGGTAATGGGTAACTGGAAGCTGCACGGCACCAAGGCCAGTGTGGAGAAGTTACTGATCGAACTCATGGTCACCGCCAACGAAGCTCATCAGGTCGATGTGGTGGTCTGCCCGCCGGTGATCTTCCTGGGCCAGGCCGAGCGCCTGCTGCGCTATTCCAACATCGAGCTGGGCGCCCAGAACATCGACTTCAACCGCCAGGGTGCCTTCACCGGCGAGGTGTCGCCGCAGATGCTGGAGGAGTTCGGCGTCAAGTACGTGATCGTCGGCCATTCCGAGCGCCGCAGCCTGCACCGGGAGAACGACGAGCTGGTGGCCCGCAAGTTCGAAGCGGTCAAGGATGCCGGCCTTATCCCCGTACTCTGTGTTGGCGAAACCGCCAGCGAGCGCCATAACGACGAAACCCAGGACGTGATCCGCCACCAGCTGGACGCGGTGTTCAAGCGCTGTGGCAAAAAGGCCTTCGACAACGCCGTCATCGCCTACGAGCCGGTCTGGGCCATCGGCTCCGGCCAGGCCGCCACCCCCCTGGAAGCCCAGCAGGTGCACGCCTTCATCCGCCAGCACCTGGCCAAGCAGGACTCGGCCAGCAGCGACGCCATCCGCATTCTCTACGGCGGCTCCGTCAAGGCCAGCAACGCCAGGTCCCTGTTCATGATGGACGACATAGACGGTGCCCTGGTGGGCGGCGCCTCCCTGGATGCCGGCGAGTTCAGCAGCATCTTCCACAACGCCATCGCCGATCTGGCCTGACTTGGCCCTGGATCCCAAAGGGCGGCCTTGGCCGCCCTTTTTTATTGCTGGATTTCAGGCAAAAAAAATGGGCGGCCCAAAAGAGCCGCCCTATGCGTCCATAAAGATCCCCAGGGATGATCCAGGTTCACTCTATCTTGCCGCGGTGACGCAAGGCGCCTACCACGAGATATCTGTCTCTCCCTCTCCCTTGCCTGGCCTGCCGAGCTAACGACAAAACCGGTGCAGATATCCGTGGCGGCAAATTCCTGCGTCACCGCAAGACCGAGGTTGCCCCCTGGCGTCATGACGGGCATGATATGGGCATGAGATTTTTGTGATCTTTTTATTTTTCCAACAATTTCAAAAACATAAGAAAGTGGAAAACATCTCGACGCTGACATCGGATAACCAGGCCAGGGCCTTCATACTGGGTGAATGGCTGGTGAGGCCGGACCTGAACCTGCTGATCCAGGGCGACCAGGAGGTCGCCCTGGAGCCCCGCGCCATGGTGTTGCTGGAGGCCCTGGCCCGCCAGGCCGGCGAGGCGGTGAGCCGGGAGGCACTGCTGGATGAAGCCTGGCCCGACATCATCGTCTCCGACAACGCGTTGAACCAGTTCATCGTCAAGCTCAGGCGTGCCCTGGGCGACGACGCCAAGAACCCTTCCTATATCGTCACCGTACCCAAGAAAGGTTACAGGTTGATTGCCAAGGTCGAGGAAGCCCGGCTCAATGCCGTGCATATCCCTTCGGCCCTGAAAAGCGAGCCCACCGCCAAGCCCAGGCGCAGGCTGCTGTGGCTGTACAGCCTGGGCGTGCTGGTACTGATGCTGCCGCTGTTGCTGCGCCTGTTCACCGAGCTGGCCTGGAACCAGGGCTTCGAGCAGCGCATTCCCCTGACCTCCCTGCCGGGCACCGAAGAAGAGGCCCGCTTCAGGCCCGGCGACAATGCCATCGTCTTCGTCAACCACAACGACCGGACCAGCGGCCTCTATTACCAGAAGATGCCGGATCAGGGTGCCAAGTCTCTGCGCGAGCCCCAGGTACTGCTGGAGTCCCCCCATCACCTGTTCCGCTCCCCGGACTGGTCACCGGACGGCAGCCGCCTCATCTACATCAGCCAGACCCGGGACCAGTGCGAGATCCACATGGCCCGCTTCCAGGAAAGCCCGCCGGCCCTGACCGAGGCCCGCAAGGTCGCCGACTGCCGCCTGGAAAACCCCCATACCATGGTGCGCTTCGGCGAAGACGAGAACACCATCCTCTACAACCACAGGGACAGCCAGGCCCAGCCCTACCGGATCTACCGCAAGCGCCTGTCCACGGGCCGCCGGCTGCAACTGACCAACCCGGTGGAGCCCGGTGCCGGCGATATCTATTTCGTGCTGTCGGAGGATCACCTTCAGCTGGCGGTGCTGCGCGCCCGGCAATGGCCGGCCCAGGAGCTGCACTTCCTCAACCCCAAGCATGGCGACAATCTGCCCAACAGCTACATCATCCATATATCCGGTGGCCTGCACCGCTATGGCTTCTCCTGGGCCGAGGATCTTCGCCACTATTACATGATGGATGTCCCCGGCAAGCTGGAGCGGGTCGACAGCAACCTGCTGTCCCAGACCCTGGTCGAGGACGAGCCCGTCCACAGCCCGCTTTACGACAGCGGCCAGGATCAACTGCTGGTGGTCCAGGGCGATCTGGACAGGGACATCTACCGCATGGACAACCCCCTGCTGTTCCCGGACGCCAAGCCCCAGGGCCTGCTGGTCTCGGATGCCGACGACCACTCCCCCAGCTTCGGCCAGGACGGCGAGATCTATTTCGCCTCCAGGCGCAGCGGCAAGAGCCAGTACTGGCGGCTCAGCCACGGTATCCAGCTGCAGCTGACCGACCTGGACGAGGAGATCCGCCTCAGCCAGCTGCAACTGGGCGGTGAACAGCTCACCGCCGGCACCGAGGAGGGTATCGTCCTGCTCGGCGCCGCCGACAACCTCTGGGATCTGGAGCCGATCCTCACGGACTACAAACCCGTCAATGCCAGGCTGAGCACCGACGGCCAATACCTCTATTTTGCCTCCGAACACAGCGGCGACTGGCAGCTCTGGCGCCGCCACAGCGCCAGCGGCGAGCTGGAGCAGATCACCGCCAGCGGTGGCTTCTGCGGCCAGACCGACGCCAAGGGCCGCTACCTCTACTTCACCCGCTTCCACCTGCCCGGCCTGTGGCGCCACGACCTCGAGACAGGTACCGAGCAGCAGGTGGAGGCCAACATCGCCTGGCAGCGCTGCGATGCCTGGCAGCTCACCGAGGGCGGCGTCTATTACCTGACCGAGGACACCGGCCAGGAGATCCAGCGTTTCGACCTCCACGCCAAGCGCATCGACCGGGTGCTGCGCCTGCCCAACGGCTACAGCGCGCAATTTTCGGTCAGCCCGGACGAAAAAAGCCTGCTTTTTACCAAGCCAAAGGCGTTCCAATCGGATCTGGTGTTATTCAGACGTTAAAATAAGTACCGCCCCGTCGCTTTTCTTAATCCCAGCTAAACTGTCCAGAACATTTGCTTGGCAGCCTGTTTTTGCTTTGCCTACAATTTCTCCCGAACAACACCAAGAAGTTCTTTTTTTGCCTTTGGCAAGGGAGTTAATATGAACAAAGTTAGCGCTTTTCGTTTTTCTGTGGTTGCCGCCCTGGTGACCCTGTCCCTGAATGCTCAAGCCGATGTCACCAAAGAAGATTTGGCCGGTCGCGTCTATGTCGGTGGTCACGTCAACATGATGGATCTGGACAGCGATCGCATGGCCAAATCCCACGAGATGGCTCAGGATTTCAAAACCTTTGCCCCCGGTGTTGAACTGGGTTATCGCATCAGCAATGACTGGGAAGTTCGCGGCTATTACGATTATGTTCAGGCCGATCTGAAAAACCACTCCAGCAGTGCCTATGGTGAAAGTTTCGGTGCCGATGTCATTTATAACTTCACCAACAATTTCTACGGCCTGGTCGGTATCAACCGCACCAATGTCGAGCAGATGCACGACAGCTTCGCCCGCCTGGGTGCCGGTTACCGTACCTTCTTCAACGACAACCTGGCCTTCCGTGCCGAAGTGGCCGCCCAGCAGGACGACAGCGACTTCACCGACTATGTCGCCGGCATCGGCCTGCAGTACTTCTTCGGTGGCAAGCCCGCCCCGGCGCCGGTGAAGGCCCCCGAGCCCAAGCCCGAGCCGGTGGTCATGGACTCCGACAACGACGGCGTACCGGACGACAAGGACGCCTGCCCCGGCACCCCGGCCCAGTACCAGGTGGATGCCCGTGGCTGCACCAAGTACGACACCGAGACCGTGACCGAGAAGCTGCTGGTCAACTTCGACAACAACTCGGCCCTGGTCAAGCCCCAATACTTCGGTGAAATACAGCGCATCGCCAAGTTCATGAAGGCCTTCCCGAAACTGGACGTGGTCATCGAAGGTCACACCTCCGCCCCCGGCAAGGCCAGCTACAACCTGACCCTGTCCGAGCGCCGCGCCCAGGCCGTGGGTGAAGTCCTGGCCAGCGAATTCGGCATCGACCGTGCCCGCATCAAGACCGTCGGCTACGGCGAGACCCGCCCAGTCATGGCCGGCAGCAGCAAGGAGGCCAATGCCGCCAACCGCCGCATCGAGGCCAAGCTGTCTGCGACCCGCAAGGTCGAAGTCACCAAGTAAATTGCTTATCGATGGCAAGGGGGGCTATGCTCCCCTTTTTTTATGGGAGAAAAGGGATGCGCAAGCCCCTTCGCTGGCTGGTCCAGGGCATGCTGGTGCTGGCCCCGGTGATCCTGACCTTTTACATGCTTTGGGCCCTGTACCGCTTCCTGGAGCAGAACATCTTCACCCCTGTTGGCAACTGGCTGCTGCCCCTGCTGGGGATCTCGCCGCCACAATGGCTGATGGCGCCCCTGGGCATGGTGTTGGCACTGCTGCTGGTGATGCTGGTGGGCATGCTCACCGGCAACTTCCTGGGCGGGCGCCTGCTGCGCCTGGTGGACGGCGCCCTGTCGCGCATGCCGCTGGTCAAGCTGCTCTACAGCGCCATCAAGGACGTGTTGACTGCCATCTTCGGCGAGGACAGGCGCTTCAGCAATCCGGTACTGGTGACCCTGGGTGAAGGGGTGCAGCTGATCGGCTTCATGACCCGGGACAACATGGCCGAGCTGGCCCTGGACGACCACGTGGCCGTCTACCTGCCCCAGTCCTTCAACTTCGCCGGCAACCTGATCCTGGTGCCCCGCGACAAGGTCCAGCCCCTGGCCGTCAGTGCCGGCGACGTGCTGCCGCTGGTGGTGGCCGGTGGCGTGTCAAAACAGAACGGCAACGGCTCATCGCAGAAGCCTTGCTAGGAAAAGGCCAAGAGGCCATGCTGTTGCCAATCAAAACAACAGGTAACAACAGATGGTCTCGAAAAAACTCCTGGTCGGCGCCGCCGTTTCCCTGGCGCTGGCCGGCTGCAGCCAGAACATCCAGGCGCCCCAGGCCCCCGTCGCCCAGCTCCAGATGCAGGGCCAATCCCAGGCCCTGCAGGCCCTGGTCGATGAATTCATCCCCGCCCTCTGGGAACAGTACCCCACCTGGGCACTCTACGTGGGTTACTACCGGCACGCCGGTGAGCTGCCCATCCCGAATGCCGAGGGCCGCGCCAGGCAGCTGGCCTTTGCCGATACCTGGCTGAAGCGCTTCGACGCCATCGATGCCAGCCAACTGCCGGCCAGCGAGCAGATCGACCTCAAGCTGATCCAGAACCAGCTCCGGGGCATCCGCTTCGGCATCAATGAACTCAAGAGCTGGCAGTGGAACCCGGCCCAATACAACGTGGCCGGCGTGCTGGCCAGGCTGCTGAACGAGGAATTCGCCCCCGAGGCCGAACGCCTGGGCCTGATGATCGGCCACCTGGAGCAGGTGCCGGCCTACTACGCCGCCGCCCGGGCCAGCATCCACAATCCGACCCTGGTCCACACCAGCCTGGCCATAGGCCAGAACCAGGGCGCCTTCAGCGTGCTCAACCAGGCCCTGCTGGACAGGGTCGCCGGCTCCGCCCTGAGCGCGGCCGACAAGCTACGTTTCGAGTCGGCCTACTGGCAGGCCAAGGCCGCCATCCAGAGCCATGTGCGCTGGCTGGAAGCCCTCAAGGGCCGGCTCGAAAAGGAAGGCGCCCGCTCCTTCCGCCTGGGCGAGGCCCTCTACGAGCAGAAGTTCGCCAACGACATCCAGTCCGGCCTGACCGCCAGGCAGATGTACCACAAGGCCCTGGCCGACAAGGAGCAGGTGCTTGGCGAGATGATCAAGCTCACCGACCAGCTCTGGCCCAAGTACTTCCCGGGCCAGGCCCAGCCCGCCGACCAGCGCCAGGCGGTACGGACCCTGATCCAGCACCTGTCGGTCAAGCATGTGGACAGGGACGACTTCGTGCCCGCCATCAAGGCCCAGATCCCCGAGCTGGAAGCCTTCATCCGCGCCAAGGATCTGCTGACCCTGGATCCCAGCAAGCCGCTGGTGGTGCGTGAGACCCCACAATACATGCGCGGCTTCGCCGGCGCCTCCATCTCCGCCCCCGGTCCCTACGACAGCGGCGCCAACACCTATTACAACGTCACCCCCCTGGACGGCATGAGCGACGCCCAGGCCGAAAGCTACCTGCGCGAGTACAATCACTGGATCCTGCAGGTCCTCAACATCCACGAGGCCATTCCCGGCCACTACACCCAGCTGGTCTATTCCAACCAGTCCCCCAGCCTGGTCAAGAGCCTGTTCGGCAACGGCGCCATGGTCGAGGGCTGGGCCGTCTACACGGAGCGGATGATGCTGGAAGCGGGCTACGGCGACTTCGAGCCGGAGCTGTGGCTGATGTATTACAAGTGGAACCTGCGGGTGATCTGCAACACCATACTGGACTACAGCCTGCATGTGCTGGGCATGACCGAGGAGGAGGCCCTGGATCTGTTGATGAACGACGCCTTCCAGGAAGAGGCCGAAGCCCGGGGCAAGTGGAAGCGGGCGACCCTGTCACAGGTGCAGCTGACCAGCTACTACTCGGGTTTCAGGGAGATCTACGACCTGCGTGAGGAGCTCAAGGCCAGGCAGGGCGACGCCTTCGACCTCAAGGCCTTCCACGAGCAGTTCCTGAGTTACGGCTCGGCCCCAGTGCGGGACATCAGGACCCTGATGCTGAGCCAGTGAGTGCCTGCTGCTCGGGCGCTTCCCTGAGCAGCTGTTGGCGGGCGCGGTTGGCCATGGCGATGGCCTCGGCCGCCACCCGCCTGTCCTGGGCGGAGGGCTCCACCGGTGCCAGGGCGGCCCTGTGGATCTGCTCCGCCTTCTCCAGAGTGGCCTGGGGATCCCCGGCCACTTCCGAGGCGTCTATGGCCACCTCCCCCGTTACCGCATAGCGACGGCCGTCCGGCCCTTTTTCATATCCGTAGCTGACCCCCTGGGCATAGGGCCCGGCGGCGTTGAGGTGGGCCTGCTCGTGGCTGCGCACCTCCCTGTCCCTGGCCTTCAGCTCGGCCACCTGCTGCCGTTGCGCCGGGTCAAGGGCCGCGCCGGCGGCGGCCTGCGGGGTGGCGGTCAGGCCTTCCATGGTCAGGCCCGGGAATCGATCAGGGTACCCAGGGCATCATCGGCGGCGGGGTTGCGGCCGTTGTCGGTGCGATCCTGGTATTCGGCCACCCGCTGCTCCACCTGGTTGCGGCTCAGGGGCGCTTCGGCGGCGTCAAGCTGCTGCGGCTCGAGCTCGGCTTGTGGTGGCTGGGGCGCCGGCCTGGCCTCCGGCTGGGGGGCATTGAGGGGCGGCAGGGGCTGGTTGCTGATTTCCATATTCGTCTCCTTTTTCGCCAACGTCCCAAGCATACACCCAAAGGCCCTTGCATGGCGTCGGCGCCTTTGATACTTCTGTCACATAATTCGGGCAGACAAGGATCTTCAGTTGACCAGTCATCTCTTTGCCCACCTGGCGCGGATGAAGCTGATCCGCCGCTGGCCCTTGATGCACAACGTGCAACAGGAAAACGTGGCCGAGCACAGCCTGCAGGTGGCCACCGTGGCCCATGCCCTGACCCTGATCCACAACCAGTTGGCCGGGGACAACCTCAACGCCGACCGGGCCGCCACCCTGGCCCTGTTCCACGACGCCTCCGAGGTGCTGACCGGCGATCTGCCCACCCCGGTCAAGTACTACAACCCCAAGATCGCCGACGAATACAAGAAGATAGAGGACGCCGCCGAAGCCCGGCTGGTCTCCATGGCGCCGCCGCTGCTGCGCGACGACTTCGCCGCCCTGATCCACCAGAAGGACGAGCCCGCCAGGCTCAAGGCCCTGGTCAAGGATGCCGATACCCTCTGCGCCTACCTCAAGTGCCTGCAGGAGCTGAACATGGGCAATCACGAGTTCGAGCAGGCCCGCAAGCGCCTGGAGGCCATGCTGGCCGAGCGCATGAACCCGGCCATCCAGTATTTCCTGGACACCTTCGTGCCCAGCTTCACCCTGACCCTGGACGAGATCAGCAATGACCCTGAGTGACCACTGGCTGGCCCGGCCCGACGCCGACCAGAGCCCCAGGCGCCACGACCACAGATCCCCCTTCCAGCGCGACCGGGCGCGGATCCTGCACTCGGCGGCCTTTCGCCGCCTGCAGGCCAAGACCCAGGTGCTGGGGGTGGGCCAGGCCGACTTCTACCGCACCCGCCTCACCCATTCCCTGGAGGCGGCCCAGATCGGCACCGGCATCCTGGCCCAGCTCAGGCACAAGTACCCAAAGCTGCAGTGGCTGCTGCCGGACGAGGCCCTGGTGGACGCCCTCTGCCTGGCCCACGACATCGGCCACCCGCCCTTCGGCCACGGCGGCGAGGTGGCCCTGAACTACATGATGCGCGAGGCCGGCGGCTTCGAGGGCAACGGCCAGACCCTGCGCATCCTGGCCAGGCTGGAGCCCTATACCCAGCAAAACGGCATGAACCTGTGCCGCCGCACCCTGCTGGGCGTGCTCAAATACCCGGTGCTGGCAAGCCGCTGCCAGGGCCCCTTGCCGGAGGCGGTGACCAACCACCGCCAGCTGCGCGCCGCCGACTGGCAGCCTCCCAAGGCCATCTACGACGACGACAAGGCCATACTGGACTGGATCCTGGCGCCCCTGTCAGGCGCCGACCAAACGCGCTTCTCCCAGCTGCGCACCACCAGGCAGCGCCATGCCAAGGCCAAGTACAAGTCCCTGGACTGCTCCATCATGGAGCTGGGCGATGATATCGCCTATTCGGTCCATGACCTCGAGGACGCCATCGTCATGGGCCTGGTCAGCGCCCAGGCCTGGCAGCAGGACGTGCAGGAGCCCATAGAGACCCTGGCCGTGCCCTGGCTGTCGGACAACATGGCCAGGCTCAGCGAGCAGATGTTCAGCGGTGAGCACTTCCTGCGCAAGGACGCCATAGGCGCCATGGTCAACGCCTTCATCACCAGCATCGAGCTGATGCAGCTTGGCGAATTCGACAGCCCCTTGCTGGACTGGAATGCCGCCCTGCCCGGCCCCTACCAGCAGGCGCTCAACGTACTGAAGGGCTTCGTCTACCGGCATGTGGTCAAGCAGCCCGAGCTGCAGTTGCTGGAATACAAGGGCCAGCAGATGGTGATGGGGCTGTTCGAGGCCATGGCTTCGGACCCCCAGCGGCTGCTGCCCCAGAGCACCAGGGTCCGCTGGCAGGAAGCCAGGGAGAAGGGCGAGAACGCGCTGCGGGTGATAGCCGACTATATCGCCGGCATGACCGACGATTACGCCGGCCGGCTCTACGCCACCCTGTTCCTGCCCAAAGCCGGCACCGTCTTCGAGCGCCAGGTGCAATGAAAAAGGCGCCCTTGGGCGCCTTTTCTTTAGCAGCGGCCTTTCTTGGCCTGGCCCGGCGGGCAGTGTTTGCCGTGGCCACCGGAGCTGTGAACACCGTCGATCTCCACCTGGGGCGGCTTGATCTCCAGGCTCGGGCCGCGGATGGCGCAGGCGTTCAGCAGCAGGCAACCCATGACAATGGCAAGCTTCTTCATGTTTCTTTCTCTGTATTGTGGGTAGATCCGCAAAAGGATACCAGAGAGGGCCCTAAACCCGGCCTTAACCCAGCACCGGAAAGAGCACCTTCAGGCCACGGGCCATGAATTCCACCCCCAGGGCCATCATGATCAGGCCCATGATGCGGGTGATGACGTTGATGCCGGTGGTGCCAAGGCCCTTGCTGAGCAGGGGCGCCAGCATGAACACCAGCCAGGCGATGAAGCAGGCGGCGACTATGGTGGCGCCGAAGATGGACAGATCCATGACGCTGGAGTGGGCCTGGGCGTAGACGATCACCGTGGTGATGGCCGCCGGCCCGGCGATAAGCGGCAGCGCCAGGGGCACCAGGCTGACCGACTCCCGGGCCACCGCCTCCCGGCCTTCCTCGGCGGTGCGGCGCACCTCGCCCAGCTTGCCCTGCAGCATGGACAGCGAGGTGAAGCTGAGCAGGATGCCGCCGGCCACCTGGAAGGAGGCCACCGAGATGGAGAACCAGCTCAGCAGCTCCTCGCCCAGCAACAGCACCACGAACAGGATGCAGATGGAGGCCACCACCGCCATCAGGGCGGTCCTGTGCCGTTCGCCGTCGTCCTGATGGGAGGTCAGACCGATAAAGACAGGTAGCAGCCCGAAGGGATTGATGATGGCCAGCAAGGCCACGAAAAACTGCATGTAAACGGAATAATCCACGCCCTGCTCCTGTGCTGGTCAATAACGGCAGGCCAGTCTACTGGCTGACCCGACATCCATCGAACGAATAATTTTGCAGGCGGTGTCATTAGATTTACTTATTAATAGCCGTATACAACTCTTTACAGACTTTGTGACCGGGTCGTCATGACAGTGTTTCACTGTGCCGTTAGAATGTGCGCGCCTTGGCCGGCCATCTGGTCCGGCCTCTTAGATAGACAAAGATGGACAACGCGATGATGAACGCCACGACTGAGCTGCAACAAAAGGTGTCTGACTACAGCTACCAGTTGGGTCAACTAAGCAATGCTGCTGTTGCCAGCCTGGCCCCCTCCTTCGCCCGCTTACCTCTGGATCCCTATATCGACGGCGATTTCCGCCTGCGCCGCTATTCCAACTTCAAGTTCATCGACGGCAAGCTGCTGCGCCAGCCCACCAAGAGCTTCATGCAGTCGAGCGACATCAACCAGTATCTGGGTGATGTGGAGCGCGTCTACGCTGAGCTGGAAGAGAGCGTCGCCCAGAGCGAGGCCATGGTGGAGCTGTTCGACTCCTTCAAGGCCGCCACCGGCCTCGGCGACGACGCCATCATCGAAGTGCATCAGATGCGCATCACCTGCCAGCGCGACGACAGCTCCCTGCCCGCTCCCGAAGGGGTGCACCAGGACGGCTTCGATTTCCTGGGCGTCTATGTGATGGGCAACCATGACATCGAGGGCGGCGACATCATGCTCTACAACAAGCCCGATGAGGCCCCCTTCTTCCAGGAATACTTCGAGGCCGGCCGTTTCGTGATCCTCAACGACCGCAGGTATTTCCACAACGCCGCCCCCATAGCCCCCCTGCCGGGCCATGATAAGGGCGCCTGGGACGTCATCGTGCTGACCGCCCACGCCGCCTGATGAAAAGCCGCCCAAGGGCGGCTTTTTTCATGGCGCGCTGCAGACCCTGTTGCGGCCCTGGTGCTTGGCCTGGTAGAGGGCCCTGTCGGCCCGGGCGTAGAAGTGGGAGGCGCCGATATCGGTGACGGTGGCCGCCACCCCCAGGCTGGCGGTGATACGCAGCCCGCCGGCCAGGCGCAGCCCTTCCACATCGCCCCTGAGCCGCTCGGCCAGGCCGCCGGCCTCGGCCAGGCTGGCCCCGGGCAGCAGCACCGCGAACTCCTCGCCGCCCACCCGCGCCAGCATGGCGTGGGGAAAACCGTCGAAGGCCTTCTTCAGCGCGGCCGCCAGCGCCTGCAGGCAGGCGTCCCCGGCCGGATGGCCGTGGTTGTCGTTGAGGGCCTTGAAATGATCGACATCCAGCAGGATCAGCGCCAGCGGCCGCTGATGCAGCGCCGCCTGCCTGAGCTGGTGCTCCAGGGCCTGGTCGAAATGCTGCCTGTTGTTGAGGCCGGTCAGGCCGTCATGGCTGGCCAGGTGGGCCAGGTGGGCATTGGCCGCCTCCAGCGCCCGGGTGCGCTCGGCGATGCGGCTTTCCATCTCCTCCTGGAAGGCCCAGATGATGGTGCGCATCCGCTCCAGGCGGTCGTAGAGGGCCCAGATCTGGGCCGAGGTTCTGGGCCCGAGCCGAAAATCCAGGGGCCTGTCCTCCACCCGCGCCGCCAGGGGAATGGCATCGATAAGCTGTCGCAGCGGCCTCAGCAGCAGCCTGACCCTGAGCTGCATCAGCACATGGGCCAGCAGCAGCGCCACCAGGGCGAACAGCATGATGGTCAGCACCTGGCTGGCCAGCTCCTGCAGCAGGCTTCCCTCGTCGCGCAGATAGAAAAAGCGCCAGCCACTGTCCCGCTCCAGGACACCGGCATAGCCGTAACGGCTGCCCGCCAGCCGCAGCCGGCCCCGGCCGGGCGTCGCCGGCAGGCTGGCCAGCACCGCCTCCGGCAGGGACGGGGCACGGTAGACGACCTTGCCGCTGGGGCTCAGTACCACCAGGGCGCCATCGTCGATGACACCGGCAAAGGGGGCCTTGGCCAGATCCAGGGTCGCCGACACCACGCCGGCCAGGGCGTTGCCTTGGAAGAAGGGATGGCTCAGCACCATGATGTCGTCGCTGCCGAGCCCCCGGCCCCTGAACACGTCGCTCTGGTAGGGCTGGTGGTTGCGGCTGGGGACCTGGAAATAGTCCCGGTCCGCCACGCTGTAGCTGTCACCGATACGGCCCAGCAGGGGCGGGCTCATGCCGTACAGCTCGCCTTGGCTGTCGATCAGGCCCAGGTTGGAAGCCCCCGGCATCTGCAGGTGGGCCTGCACCAGGGCCAGCTGCTGCTCATGGGCCGGCAGCGCCCCCAGTGACTGGGCCAGGGTGGCCAGGATGCCGTGGTAGCCGGCCAACCGCTGCCTGGCGCTGGCGACCGCATGGTCGAGATTGGCCAAGAGATCCGCCTGCCAATGGCGGCTGGTGCTGACGTAGGTCCAGCGGCCGTAGGCCAGCATCACCAGCACCAGGAAAATGACGAAGACGGTGCTGACCCCTTCCACCACCTGCCCCTCCAGGGACGGCTTGGGGGGCAGGTGCTGCTTGGCGCCCCGCACCTGGCGCATGAAACGGTTCCAGCACAGGGCCTTGGCCAGGGCGCCGCTGACCAGGCCGTTGAACAGCAGCGTCACATAGGTCAGTGCCAGGGTGACCGGCTGGGGAGGCTCGGCCAGCACCAGCAGCAACAGGGCCAGGGGACCGCCCAGCAGGGCCCAGTAGGCGGCCGTGGCGCTCAGCAGGCGCAGCTTGCGGCTCATCAGCCAGGCCACCAGGGGCCCTTCCAGGGCAAAAGCCAGCGCCAGCAGCCCCAGGCTGCCCTCCATGAGCAGCCCCAAGGCAGCCGCCAGGGCCACCAGGGCGGCGCTGCGCCAACCCAGCAGGTAGGCGCAGAGCAGGGAAAGGGCCGACGGGAACACCAGGTAGAGCTGGCCGGGCAGCAGTTCAAAGGGAAGCCAGGCCACCGCCAGGGCCAGCAGGGCCGCCAGCACCGTGAAAGGCCAATGCCTTTGCAGCAGGGCCGTCATGGACGCCCCCCAGGGCGCTGCTCGGTATGCCCTTGACCGGGATTGGCTGGTAACATGGCTGCTCTACTGGTGAGGTGGTTCAGCATGGCATTCTGTTACTGTGGTTCAACACAACCCTTTTCTCAATGCTGCCAGGCGGTTATCGGCGATCAGGCCAAGGCGGCAACGGCCGAGCAGTTGATGCGGGCCCGCTACAGCGCCCACTGCAGCGGCGACATCGACTTCATCCTGGCCAGCTGGCACCCCGACGGCCGTCACCAGCAGGATGTGGCGGCCATTGCCGCCTTTGCCCGCGACCACCAGTGGCTGGGCCTGGAGGTGCTGTCCCAGCAGCGCCTTGGCGACGACGAGGCCAGGGTCACCTTCGTGGCCCGCTTCCGGGACCAGGACGGCCAGGGCCAGTTCCACCTGGAGGACAGCCGCTTCCTGCGCCAGCAGGGGCTCTGGTACTACCATAGCGGCCTCTACCCCGAGCCCCAGCGCAACGGCCCCTGCCCCTGTGGCAGCGGCAAGAAATACAAGCGCTGCTGCGACTGACTTGTGTCCACCCGCCTGACTCGCTAGGGTAGCGAAAAAACAACCACGACAAAGGCTTAATGCCATGAACTGGCTCGTCAAGGGCGCCGTGCGCCTGGTGGAACGCTACCTTCCCGACCCCTACGTCATAGTGCTGCTGCTGACCCTGCTGGTCTGCACCCTGGCGGTGCTGGTGCAGGGCCAGAGCCCGCTGCAGGTGGCCCGCGACTGGGGGGACGGCTTCTGGAACCTGCTCACCTTCGCCATGCAGATGGCGCTGATCCTGATCACCGGCCATATGGTGGCCAGCGCCGCGCCTGTGCAGCGGGGGCTGAGCGCCCTGGCCAGGCGCCTGCCCGGTCCCGGTGCCGCCATCGTCACCGTCACCCTGGTGGCCCTGGCCGCGTCCTGGCTCAACTGGGGCTTCGGCCTGGTGGTCGGCGCCTTCCTGGCCAGGGCCATCGCCCGGGAAGTGGCGGTGGATTTCCGGCTGCTGGTGGCCTCGGCCTATTCCGGCTTCATCGTCTGGCACGGCGGCCTGTCCGGCTCGGTGCCCCTGACCATCAACACCCCTGGCCACTTCGCCGAGGCCCAGATCGGCCTGATCGGCACCGACCAGACCCTGTTCGCCCCCTTCAACCTGGTCCTGCTGGCCGCCCTGGTGGTGGTGGTGCCGCTGCTCAACTACCTGATGATGGGCAGGCACGGCGTCCAGGCGCCCAGGGAGGCCCTGGCGGAAAAGCGGGTTGACGCCGGCCGGCTCCAGGGGCCGCTGCTGCACAGCCGCTGGCTCACCGCCCTGGTGGTGATGCTGATGGGGCTGTGGCTGGGCCAGCATTTCGCCAGCGGTGGCGGCCTCAACCTCAACGTGCTGAACCTGTGTTTCTTGACCCTGGGCCTGGCTCTGCACCAGACCCCGGCGCGGCTGCTGGCCGCTTTCCAGTCCGGTTGCCAGGCCGCCAGCGGCATACTGCTGCAGTTCCCCTTCTACGCCGGCATCATGGCGGTGATGGTGAAATCGGGCATGGCCGCCGCGCTGGCCTCCTGGTTCCTGTCCTTCGCCAGCGCCGAGACCTTGCCGCTGTGGAGCTTCCTGTCCGCCGGCCTTATCAACCTGCTGGTGCCCTCCGGCGGCGGCCAGTGGGCGGTGCAGGCGCCGGTGATGATCCCCGCCGCCCAGGCCCTGGGCGCCGATCTGCCCCGGGTGGCCATGGCCGTGGCCTGGGGGGACGCCTGGACCAACCTGCTGCAGCCCTTCTGGGCCCTGCCGGTGCTGGCCATCGCCGGCCTGTCGGCCCGGGACATCATGGGTTTTTGCCTGATCCAGCTGCTGGTCACCGGGGTGCTGCTGGCCCTGGGACTGACCCTGCTATAGAAAAGGCCGCCCAGAGGCGGCCTTTTTCCTGTCAGGGCGCCAGGCGCCGACGGCGCCACTGGCCGTCCGCCAGCACGAAGCGGATGCGGTCGTGGAGGCGGTTCTCCCGGCCGGCCCAGAATTCCACCTGCTCGGGCCTGAGCACATAGCCGCCCCAATGGGGCGGACAGGGGATGGGATCGGCCTTTGCAAAGCGTTCCTGCACCTCGGCCAAGTCCTGCTCCAGCTGCTCGCGGGACTCGATGACCTCGGACTGGGGCGAGGCCCAGGCGCCCAGCTGGGAGCCGCGGGGGCGGGAGGCGAAGTAGGCTTCGCTTTCGGCCCGGGGCAGCTTCTCCACCCTGCCCTCGATACGCACCTGCCGGGCCAGGTGCGGCCAGAAGAAGTTCATGGCCGCCACCGGGTTCTCGGCCAGCTCCCGGCCCTTGTCGGAGTCGTAGTTGGTGTAGAAGACGAAGCCGCGCTGGTCCACGCCCTTGAGCAGCAGGATACGGCTGGTCACGGCGCCGCCGGGCTTGACGGTGGCCAGGGTCATCACGTTGGGCTCGTTCCAGTCCGGGGCCGGGTTGGCCTCGACGGCTTCGCTGAACCAGTGCCGGAACTGGCTGATGGGATCGGCATCCAGATGGGCGTCATCCAGGGGCGCGTGCTGGTACTGACGACGCATGGCATCGATGCTCATGTCTGCTCCTTAGCAAAAGAAAAGGCAGCCTTAAGGCTGCCTCTTATTATGCAATGGCGCTTTGCAGCACATCAAAGAATCGCTCCAATTCCTCGATGCTGTTGTAGTGCATGCAGCCGACCCGGACCACCGACGCCACGCCCAGCTGCTGGACCAGGCCCAGGGCATAGAAGTTGCCGTCCCAGACGCAGATATGCTCGCGGCCCAGGGCCTCGCAGAGGGTGCGGGGCTCGACGCCGTCGATGTTGAAGGCGAAGGTGGGGGTACGCTCGGCCAGGCGGGCCATGTCGGTGATGCCGTACAGGGTCACGCCGGGGATGGCCTGGATCCGCTCCAGGAAGTACTGGGACAGCTTCATCTCGTGGCCCTTGATCAGGGCGAAGCTGTCGGCCAGGCGCTCACGGCGCGGCTTGTCGCTGCTGCTGCCGGCCAGGTCGGCCAGGTAGTTGACCGCCTCGATGAAACCGGCCAGGGCCTCGAAGCTCTGGGTGCCGGTCTCGAACTTGTTGGGCACCACGTCCTTGGCGGGTTCGACCTTGTAGGGCCGGAGCTGTTCCAGCAGTTCGTACCTGCCGTAGACGAGCCCCAGGTGCGGGCCGAAGAACTTGTAGGCGCTGCAGGCCAGGAAATCGCAGCCCAGGGCCTGGACGTCGATGAGTTCGTGGGGGGCGTAGTGGACCGCGTCCACCCAGACCTTGGCGCCGACCTGGTGGGCCGCGTCCACCACCTGCTTGACGTCGACGATGGAGCCGGTGGTGTTGGAGGCATGGGTCAGGGCCACCAGGCGGGTCTTGTCGCTGAGCAGGGACAACAGGTGCTCATGGTCCAGGGTGCAGTCGTCTTCCTTCACCCGCACCTGGTGCACCACCACGTCCCTGTCCTCGGCGGCCTGCTGCCAGGAGGAGACGTTGGAATAATGGTCCAGGGCGGTGACGATGATCTCGTCGCCGGCCTGCCAGTCCCGGGACAGGGTCCGGCTCATGGCGAAGGTCAGGGTGGTCATGTTGGGACCGAACAGGACTTCCTCGGGGCGGGAGGCGTTCAGCAGATCCTGGGCGGCCTGGCGGGCCTGCGCCATCAGTTCCACCGTCATGTGGCTGGAGAAATAGGCCCCACCCAGGTTGGCATTGTAATGGCCCAGGTAGCCGACCATGGCCGCCAGCACCCGATCCGGCACCTGGGCGCCGCCGGGGCCGTCCAGGAAAATCGGTGCTTTACCTTCAACTTCTTGATTCAGGGCAGGAAACGCCTGGCGCAGGGCAGAGATATTGAGTTCTTTCACGTAACGACTTCCAGCTCACTTATGTAGGGCGCGCCCAGTCTAGCGGCGGCCCTGGGGCAAGTCCAGAAGGCGGGCCCGGCTCAGGCCGGCATTGTGGCTTCGGTCATATTTTGTGCAATATCGGCAAATCGTGACAGCACCTCGCCAAGATCGGCATTGGCCACCGGCGGATCGGCCGCCCTGGCGACCTGGCCCCCCTGCAACCGGGCCAGCGCCCTCGGCTCCAGCTCGGCCCGGACCCAGTGCGGGATATGCTTGTCGTCGGCCGGCCTGTCCAGCTGCGGCTCGGGCGCCAGGCAGTCGAACAGCCGCGCCGCCACCAGGCCGCCCTGGTGGAACTGGCTGGACAAGGTCTGGGAGCGGGCCGGGGTCAGTTCATCGGCGCCCAGGGGACGGCGCACCCCGGGATAGAAGCGGGCCTCCAGACTGGCCCTGGCCTCGGTGGCGGGCCAGGGGCTGGCGATGCCGGGCTTTTCCAGCAGGTCGTCGCCCAGCATGGCCAGCAGCAGGGCGAAATCGCGGCGCTGGCCGGCCTGGGTCGCCTTGCCCAATGCCTGGTCCAGTTGCAGCTCGTGTTGGAGATAGGAAGCCGTTGTTTGCACAGAAAAACGTCAGTTTGCCCAGTTACTGACCTTATCGGCAGCCAAGGCCATTTTTTTAGAAAAAATCCCCCTTTACAGCGTCCTTCGATTTGGTATGATGCACGCCGCGTCACGGGGTGGGGTTCCCGAGTGGCCAAAGGGATCAGACTGTAAATCTGACGGCTCAGCCTTCGAAGGTTCGAATCCTTCCCCCACCACCATCCTATTAAAACGAAAGTGGCCAAGGCGGCTTTCCAAAGTACCAGACTCGGTGGGGTTCCCGAGTGGCCAAAGGGATCAGACTGTAAATCTGACGGCTCAGCCTTCGAAGGTTCGAATCCTTCCCCCACCACCATCCAAGAAAATGCCGCCCTCGGGCGGCATTTTTTTATGCCTGCAAAACAGGCTATACTCGGCAGCCTTTTGGCCCTCAGGCGGAGATCACACCCAGGTGGAACTGCAGGAACTGACAGAGAAGCTTATCGCCCATTACCAGGACGGTCTGGAGCTGTGGCAAGACAGCCACGAGACCGATGCCGGCCACTTTTCGGCCAGTCACCTGGTGCACAGGGACTGGGACACCCTCAGCCCCACCGAATGCGGCAGCTGGCTGGCCTGCTTTGTCTACTGTCTGGAAGTGGCGGCCATGGTGCGCCTGGCCAACGAGTACCCGGGCCTGATGATGCTGCCCGAGCAGCAGCAGCTGGAAGCCGCGGCGGTCATGGCCGAGTCGGAGATGATGGCGGCGGTGATCCGTGCCCTGCCCCAGGCCTTTGCCGCCGATCACCCCAAGTGTGACGAGCCCAGGGAGTTCCTGCCCGACGAGGCCAGGAGCATGCTGGACTCGCTGCTGGCGCTGTCCGACACCGTGCCCCAGGAGCACCAGCACGACGGCGACAGCTTCATCTGCCTGATGGACACCATGCAGTCCGGCGCCGCCGACTTCGCCATCCAGTATGTATCCGAGCACCCCGAGATGATGAAGCCGTCCCTGGGCAGCACCGCCATACTGCAGGACATGCTGGTGGAGATGACGGTGCTGGATCAGCAATACCTGCTCGGCCGCCTGCTGGCCTTCATGCCGCGCTTTTGCAACCAGCCGCTGATGGCCCAGCGCCTGGAGATGCTGGCCGAGGCCATGGGCAAGCCGCGCATGGCCCCCTCCGGTCAACTGCATTGAACTACACTCCCTGAAACAACAGAAAATTCAAAAACCTGTGTTTCAGGGAGAACCCCATGAAAAACTGCCTGCCGGCCCTGGCCCTGCCCCTGCTGCTCAACGCCTGCGCCATGGCGCCGCCCTGTGAACGTATCGAAGTGGTCATGGAACAGCAGCGCCGCTGCGATCAGATGCGCCGCAACATGGACAACCTCAAGGGCCGTCCGCAGATGCACGGCGCCGCTATGGAAAGATACCGCCAGGAATGCCTGGAGTTCCGTTATTATCGCGACGATTTCAGTGACGAAGAGCTTAAGTGCCTGAAAGAAGGAGAGGATCAGGGCCTGTTCCAGCGGCGCCAGGAGGCTCGCCGGGAGCAGGACTAGCTGCTATGCTGGCCCCCTCTTTCGTTCATTGGAATCCATGTCATGAGCCAAACCGTCATCCAAACCGAGAAGGCGCCGGCCGCCATCGGTCCCTATGTGCAGGCCCGCAAGGTCGGCCCTTTCCTCTACACCTCAGGTCAGATCCCCCTGGACGCGGCCACAGGTGAAATGCCGGCCACCATCGAGGAGCAGGCCAGGCTGGCCCTGGCCAACGTCGAAGCCATACTGGCCGCCGCCGGCCTGGGCAAGGAGCATGTCTTCAAGACCACGGTGTTCGTGAAGGATCTCAACGACTTCGCTACCGTCAACGGCATCTACGAAGCCTTCTTCGGTGATCACAAGCCGGCCCGCAGCTGCGTGGAGGTGGCGCGCCTGCCCAAGGACGCCCTGGTGGAAATCGAGGCCATCGCCTACGGCGAGTAAGAGAAACGGCAGCCTTGGCTGCCGTTTTTTATGTCAGAACTGGTAACGCAGGCTGAGCACGCCGTAATGGTCCCGACGCCCCAGGGTGTAATGGACCGCCAGCGCCCAGTTCTTCGGCAGCTGGTAAAGGGCGCCGCCGGTCATGGCCAGTTCGGCCCGGCGGGTCTGGGTCAAGGAGACTTCCCCGGACAGCTCCAGCGCCGCGGTCAACCGGTGACGCAACCCGGTGGCCAGGTTGACGCCGTGATCCACCCCCTGCACGTCGTCGGCACGGCGGGCAAAGCCCCCTTCCCAGTACCAGTCGGTCACCTTGTCCAGGGCCAGGCGCTGGCCCAGGTTCATCTTCAGCAGGCCGTGATCGCCCTGGCCGTCGTGGCCATAGAGATAGCTGGAACGCAGGTACAGATCCGGCGCCAGGTGCCCCACGGCGGTGATCTGCAGGCCATCGGCAGCCCCCCTGGCATGGCCGAGTTTGGCCCAGGCATAGCCGACATCCACGAAGTTGTAGCTGAAGGGGCTGGCGCCGGACGCCAGCTTGGGTCCCGTTGCCGCCAGGGTGGGGCCGGCCATCAGAGCCAGCAGCCCCAGCCATATCCTTGTGCCCACGGTAGTCTCCTCATTCTTCTTGGCCACCAAGCCTAGAAAGCCATCACTGAATCGGCCCTGAATGCCAGGCCCGAGCCGCTCATGTTACCATGCCCCCAAACCCCAAGGATCGACAGTAAGATGAAAATTGTTTCATTTAATATCAATGGTCTGAGGGCCAGGCTTCACCAGCTCCAGGCCCTGATCGACAAGCACCAGCCGGACATCATCGGCCTGCAGGAAACCAAGGTCCATGACGACCAGTTTCCCCTGGAGGCGGTCCAGGCCATGGGCTACCACGTGCACTTTCACGGCCAGAAGGGCCACTACGGCGTGGCGCTGCTGTCCAAGCAGGCACCCCAGCAGGTCCGCCTGGGCTACCCCGGCGACGACGAGGACGCCCAGCGGCGCATGATCATGGGCAGCTTCGCCCTGCCCGGCGGCAACACCCTGACGGTGCTGAACGGCTACTTCCCCCAAGGCGAAAACCGCAAGCACGAGACCAAGTTCCCGGCCAAGCAGAAGTTCTACCGGGATCTGATGCAGTACCTGGACGAGCACCACAGCCCGGACGACAAGATCGCCATCATCGGCGACATGAACATCTCGCCCACGGATCTGGACATCGGCATCGGCGAGGCCAACGCCAAGCGCTGGCTGCGCGACGGCAAGTGCTCCTTCCTGCCGGAGGAAAGGGAGTGGATGGCCACCCTCAAGGACTGGGGCCTGGTGGACACCTATCGCCAGCTCAACCCGGACGTCAGCGACCGCTTCTCCTGGTTCGACTACCGTTCCCGTGGCTTCGACGACAACCGCGGCCTGCGCATCGATCTGGTCATGGCCACCAGGCCGCTGGCGGACAAGGCGGTGGAAGCGGACATCGACTATGAACTCAGGGGCATAGAGAAACCCTCAGACCACGCCCCCATCTGGACCCGTTTCGAGCTCTGATGGACATGCCCCAGGCCGTCACCCTGCTGCTCTACCTGGCGTTGCTGGTGGCCCTGCAGCGGCCTGAGCAATGGCGCTGGCTGCACCAGAGCCACTGGCTGCAGCGGCTGCTGCTGGGCACGGCCCTGGCGCTGCTGCCGCTGTGGCTGCTGCAGGCCGGTATCGAGCCCGGCCTGGAGGTGCATGTGCTGGGGCTGACCACCGCCACCCTGGTGCTGGGCTGGCGCCTGGCCCTGGTGGCGGGCAGCCTGACCCTGGTCACCCTGACCCTGTTCGGCGTGGAAGACGGGGCCCACCTGGGCGCCAACGGCCTGTTCGGCATCCTGGTGCCGGTGCTGGTGACGGAAGCGGTGCGCCGCCTGGCCTACCTGTACCTGCCCCGGCACCTGTTCGTCTATTTCTTCGTCTGCGGCTTCTTCTGCGGCGCCCTGACGTTGGTGGCCAAGATGCTGTCCATGGCCGCCTGGTTCCACTGGGGCCTGGGGCTGAGTGCTGCCAAGGTGCTCGACAACTACCTGGTCCTGATGCCGCTGCTGGCCTTTCCCGAGGCCCTGCTCAACGGCATGGCGGTCACCCTGCTGGCGGTCTACCGGCCCAACTGGCTCAAGGACTTTCACGACAGTGACTATCTCGGCAACTAGGAGGCCCCCCATGGAGCTGATCCGCCGCAACTGAGTTATTCGACGATGGGCTGGGCCAGGATCCACAGGCTGGTCACCGTGTAGGCCACCATCAACACCAGCAGCGGCAGCTGGCTGGCCAGCAGCTCGCGCCGGCCCCTGAACAGCCTGAGCGCCAGCACATGGGCCAGGTAGACCGCCATCACATGGGCCACCACAATGGCCAGCACGCTCAGCCACCACAGCGTCCTGGCATTGATGATGGCAATATCCACCAGATAGAGGCTGCCGCCGAACAGATCCCAGCCCAGGGCGAAAGGGTCCGAGAGTATGGGGATGGCGTACTGGCCGACGATGAGCAGATAGGACAGGTAATGGGCCAGGTGGTAGGCCAGGGCGATGGGGATCAGGGTCAGCACGAAGCGGCTGGCCACCGCCGCCAGACGCCAACCCTTCACCCCCCTGGCCATCAGCCAGGCACAAAGGCCGAACAGCCCGGCAAAACCCAGGGCGAAGAGCGCCATGACCAGGCTGGTCATCCACAGCAGGGGATCCCGGCCCTGGACCTTCAACCACAGCCAAAAAGGCGCCAGGGCGCCGAGCAGCCCCTGGCCCAGCTGCTGCCAGAGCGGCGTCGCCAGCAGGCCGTCGAAGGTCACCGAGGCCAGCATGGACAGCACCAGCACCACCTGGGACGGCGACAGGCCGTCCTCGACCAGCAGGCCGCTGCCGAAGGGCCGGAGCCAGAGCCGGCGCTGGCCCGGTTCGGCCCGTTCAAGGCAAGCCGGGCAGTCGTGGCTGTCCGCCAGGGCGCCGCACAGCCGGCAGGGGCCCGTGCCCTGAGTGCCCGCGGCCAGGGGCGCGAAACGGGCCAGGTAGCCGAACACCTGGGTGAACACTTCGCCCCGGCCCAGCCACAGCTCGCGCCCGAACAGCGCCATGCCGGCCCAGCTCAGCAGCGAATAGCCCAGCAGCACCAAGGCCAGGGACAGGGGCCGATCGCTGCCGGGCCAGATCAGCTCCAGCCACACGAAGCCCCAAAAGAGCAGCACCGCCGGCCAGTGTCCCAGCCAGCTGGGGTAGTCCAGCAACCCCGGCCAGGGCCGCCTGCCCAAACGCTCCACGGCCATAAACAGGCTGCGCCAGGGATTGAGCAGCGGCCAGAGGTTGCCCACCAGGCCGCTCAGGTAGGCCAGGCCCACCCAGCCAAGCACCCAGACCAGCACAGGGGCGGCATTCTTGAACGGCGACGCCGGCCCCCAGAAGCCGCTGGCCAGCACCAGCAACAGCAGCACCACGCCCAGCAGGCGCAGCACCAGGACAAACAGGGAAGGCAGCCAGGCGGGCAGCAGCGGCAGCAGGTTGTAGCGCCAGCGGCGCCGGTCATGGCGGCGGCCCAGGATCCACAGCAGCACCACGAACGACAGCAGCACGGCGGCGCCGGCGCCGCTCAGGTACAGCCACAGCGGCACCGGCAGATCGTAGCGCTGGGCGAAGCCGTGCCCCCAGGCAGGCAGGGACAGCAGCAGGCTAGCGGGGATGCACTTCCAGGTAGAGCAGGGTCTGGTGGTCATCATGACCCTCGCCGTGGCGGCTGATGGGGAAACGTCCCGTGGCCCTGGCCTTGAAGGCCATCACCGCCGGCACCTGTGGCTGGACCGCCAGGCTGATATCGTAGCCGTGCAGGTGCAGCGCCAGGGCCTGGTCGCTGTACCACCAGATCTGCACGGCCTCCCCTTGCGTGACCTTGATCAGCTGCTGGCTCTGTACCAGGGCGCCGCCTGCCAGGCGCAGGTCGAAGCGCCTGGCCTCCTCGGCCTGGGAAACCAGGGAAAAACTCAGCAGCAGTATGGACAGGGCTTTGATCATCTAAACCTCCGGCATCCCTTAACTATAGCGGCCCTGGGCTAGACTTAAGCCTTCACCACAACAGCAAAAAAGGTGACGTCATGAAAGCCCTGCACCAGCTTGGCCTGGGCCTGTTGATGATGGCATTGGCTCCCCTGGCCGGCGCCGAGATCCTGGCCATGCTCAACTACGAGTCCAAGCCCCCCGAGTCCCTCAAGGAGATGAAGCAGATCTTCGCCCCCCAGCAGCGCCGCGAGGGCATCGCCATCCTGGACGTGGATCCCGACTCCCCCAACTACGGGCAGATCCTCATGGATCTGCCGCTGCCGGCGGATCTGGTGGCCCACCACATCTTCTACAACCGCGACGCCACCAAGGCCTATGTGACGGCCCTGGGCAGGAGCGAGCTGAGGGTCATCGACCTGATGCAAAACCCCTACCGCATCAAGGTGATCCCGGTGCCCGAATGCCAGGTGGGGGAAGACGTGGTGTTCTCCGGCGACAACAAACGCTGGTACCTGACCTGCATGGGCAGCCAGAACCTGATGATGGGCGATGCCGTCAAGGACGAACTCACCCGGGTGGTCGCCCTGCCCGAGCCCTACCCCCACGGCATCAGCATCCACGACGGCCTAGACCGGCTCCTGGTCACCAGCACCGTCAGCCCCACCGACATGAGCAAGGCCGGCGACACCATCACCGTCATCGAGGCCAGCACCGGCAAGGTGCTGGGCAGCCACAGGGTCTCCCACGAGCCCGCCCCGTCCGGCGCCGCGCCGGTGGAGATCCTGTTCAAGATGGATGAGGAGCAGCCCCTGGCCTACATCAGCAACATGGGCAGCAACAGTCTCTGGGTGGCCAAGTGGCGGGCCGACATCAAGGACTTCGAAGTCAGGCCGGCCTTCGATTTCGCCGGCCTGAACGTAGCCACGCCCCTGGAGCTCTACTTCAACCCGGCCGGCGACCGCCTCTACGTCACCACGGGCCAGCCCGGCCACCTGCACATCTTCGATGTCAGCGGCGACGCCAGCCAGCCGCGGCTGCTGAAAAGCATCAGGACCGCCGAGGGCGCCCACCATGTGGCCTTCACCAAGGACTGGCGCTACGCCTATGTACAGAACGCCCTGCTCAACCTGCCCGGCATGAGCGACGGCTCCGTGACCCTGGTGGATCTGGCCAAGGGCGAGGCGGTGGACAGCATCGACACCCTCAAGGACGGCGGCTACAACCCCAACTGCATCGTGCTGCTGCCCGACTGGAACCACCCGGCCGGCCACTAGCCACCCAGGTCGGCCCCTGGCCCCAGGGGCTGGCCATAGCTGAATTCCACTTGGTTGCCGTCGGGATCCCAGACCCCGCAGTAATAGCCCACAGGCCAGGGCTCCTGCCGGGGCGGCCACAGCAGCCTGCCCTCCGCTTTGGCGGTTTCGGCGGCTGCATCCACGGCGGCGCGGCTGTCCAGGGCGAAGCCCAGGTGGCTGAAATCCCCATCGGGGTGACATTGGCCAGGCCCGCCCGGCAGCAGCACCAGGATGAACGCCGACTCCCGGCCCGGCTCGGCCAGCCAGTAGATGGGCTCGGCCGGCTCGCCCCGGGTGCGCACCACCCTGAGGCCGCAATAACTCTCGTAGAAATGGCGGCAGGCCTGGACGTCCTTCACGTGCAGGGCGATATGGGTCAGGTTGGCATGCATGACAGTCTCCTCATTCGGCGTGCAGGGCCTGCACGGGCGGCAGCCGGCTGGCCCGCCAGGCCGGCAGTACCCCGGCCACCAGGCCGACCCCGGCCGCCAGCAGCAGCGCCAGCAGCAAGAAACCCAGGTGCAGGCTCAGCGGCAGCGCGGGCAGCAGCAGCCACAGCAGCAGGCGGATCAGCAGCAGCAGGGCGAAGCCGGCCAGGCCGCCCAGCAGCGCCAGCACCATGGCCTCGCCCATGAACAGCCCCAGCAGCCGCCCCTGGGACAGTCCCAGGGCCCGCAGCAGGCCGATCTCCACCCGGCGGTCGTCGATGGCGATGGAGAAAATGGTGAAGATCCCGACCCCGCCCACCAGCAGGGAGATGCCGCCGATGCCGGCGATGGCGCTCTGGATCACCGACAGGATCCGCTCCAGGCTGGCCAGCATGTCGGCCTGGGTGAACAGGGTCACGTCGTCGCGGCCATGGCGGGCCAGCAGCTGGCCACGCAGCAGCTCGGTGATGTCGGCCTCGGACAGCTGGGGCCGGTAGACCACGTCCACCTCCATCAGGCCGGTGCGGTCGAACAGCCCCAGGGCCTGCTCGGCCGGGATATAGACCACGTCGTCCAGATCGAAGCCCAGGAACTGGCCCTTGGAGGCCATGATGCCCACCACCCGGAAGCGGTGGCCGGCGATATGGATGCGGCTGCCGAGGGCGCCGCCACTCGGGAACAGCTCGCCGGCCATGCGGCTGCCCAGCACCGCCAGGGGCCTGGCCGGGCGCTCGTCGGGCAGGAAGCGGCCGCTGGCCACCTGGAAGTGCCAGGCCTTGGCCGCCTCGTGCCCCACCCCCAGGATGTCGCTGGCGCGGCTGTAGCGGCCGGCCTTGATGGTGCCGGTGCCGCTGACCAGGGGTACCACCTGCTCCACACCGGGCAGGCGGCGCAGGGACTCGGCGTCCTCCAGGGTCAACGGCCGCACCGAACCCAGCAGGCTGCCCAGGCCCTGGGTCTGGGTCTTGCCCGGGGTGATGGCCACCAGGTGGCTGCCGAACTGGGAGAAGCTGGTCAGCACGTACTGGCGGACCCCTTCGCCGATGGCGGTGAGCAGGGTCACGGCGCAGATGCCGATGGCGATGCCGAGCACGCTGAGCGTGGTGCTGAGCCGGCCCTGGCCCAGGGCCCGCCAGATCCAGAAGGCCGCATCCGCCGGGCGCATCAGGCGCCCCCCCTGAGCGCCACCACAGGATCCAGGCCGGCGCCGCGGCGGGCCGGCAGCCAGGAAAACAGCAGCCCCACGCCGACGGCCAGCAGCAGCGCCGCCGGCAGGCTCCAGGGCACCAGCTGCAGCAGGAAGTCCGGCCACAGCAGATTGGCGCCCCAGAGCAGCCCCTGGCCCAGCACCATGCCCAGGGCGGCCCCGGCGCCGCTGAGCAGGGCCGCCTCGGTCAGGAAGAGCGCCTGGATCTGCGCCGAGCTGGCGCCCAGGGCCTTGAGCAGGCCCACCTCGGGGATGCGCTGCTGGATGTTGATCAGGCTGATGTTCATCAGCAGGATCCCGGCCACGGCCAGGCTGATGGCGGCGATGCCGGACACCGCCGCGGTCAGCACCGTCATGATGTCGCCAAACGTCCTCAGCAGCGCGTCCGGGGAGATGAGGGTCACGTCCGCCTCGCCCTGGTGGCGCTCCCTGATCAGTGCCAGCACCCGGGCCTTGAGGGGGGCCAGATCGCCGCCCCCCTTGGCCTGGACGAAGAGGCGAAATAGCCCCGGGGTGTTGAACAGGGCCTGGGCCGAGGCCACGGGAATGATGAGATCGTCGGAGATATCGATGCCCATGGCGCTGCCGGTGCCGGTGAACACCCCCACCACCCGGCAGCGGGCCGGCCCCATCCGCAGCCGCTGGCCCAGGGGGCTCTCCTGGTCGAAGAGGCTGCCGGCCAGCTTGTCGCCAAGGACGCAGACGGCCTGGGCCTGTTCGGGCGGCATCGCGGGCAGGCCGCGGCCCTGGACGATATCGAGGTTGTGGGTGTCGAAGAAGGCGGCCGTGGTGCCCAGGGTCATCACCTCCCTGGCCCGGCCGCCAAAGGCCAGCTCCACCCTCCCCACCACCAGGGGCGCCAGGCGCACCCCGCCCAGGTGCCGCTTCAGGTGGGCCATATCGTCCAGGGTCAGATCCCGGGCCGCGGTGCCGGTGATGGGCGGCAGGCCGCCTGTGGTCTCCTTGCGCCCCGGCAGCACCACCAGCAGATCCCGGCCGATGAAGGCGAACTCCCGCTCCACGAAGCCCCTGGCGCCCTGGCCCAGGGCCACCAGCACCAGTACCGAGGCCACCGAGATGGCCATGGCCAGCAGCAGCATGGGCCCCCGCAGGCCCTGGTGGCGCAGGTTGTCGATGGCGTAGGCCAGCAGATCCGGGCCCCTCACGATTGGTCCTCGACGATGGCGCCGTCGCGCATGCGCAGCCGCCGCCCGGCCCGCTGGCCCACCTGTGGGTCGTGGGTCACCAGCACCAGGGTGATGCCCCTGGCGTTGAGCCCTTCCAGCAGCTCTATGACCTGGACGCCGGAGCGGGAGTCCAGGTTGCCGGTGGGCTCGTCCGCCAGCAGCAGCTTGGGCGCCGTGGCCATGGCCCGGCCTATGGCCACCCGTTGCTGCTGGCCGCCGGACAGCTGGTGGGGCAGGTGCCGGGCGCGATCGCTCAGATCCAGCTCCGCCAGCAGGGCCTGGATCCGCTGGCGGCGCTCGGCGGGGGCGACACCGGCCAGCATCAGCGGCAGGGCCATGTTGTCGAAGGCGCTGAGGCGCTTGATGAGGTTGAAGGACTGGAACACGAAGCCGATATGGCTGGCCCGAAGCCGGGCCCGCGCTTCCTCGCCGAGCCGGGCCGTGACCTGGCCGTCCAGGCGGTATTCGCCCTCGTCCGGCCTGTCCAGCAGCCCCAGCACGTTGAGCAGGGTGGACTTGCCGGAGCCGGACGGCCCCATCACCGACAGGTAGTCGCCCCGGCCTATGGACAGCGTCACCCTGTCCAGGCCCAGCACCTGCTGGTCGCCCAACTGGAAACGGCGGCTGACCTCGGTGAGTTCAATCATGGACGGCCACCCGTTTGCCGGGGGCCACCGCCGGATCGTTGGGCCTGAGCAGGATAAGCTCGCCCCGGGCCAGACCGCCGGTTATCACCACCTGCTGCCAGTTGCGCAGCCCCGTCTGCACCTGAACCTGCTCCAGGCGGCCCTGGCTGTCTACCCGATACAGGCTGTCGTCCGGCAGCAGCGCCTCGGCTGGCACCCAGAGGCCGTCGTCCACGGTGGCGGTGACGATCTCCACGTCCGCCGAATAGCCCACCAGCAGCGGCTGGTCCTCAGGGCCGTCCAGCAGGGTCACCTCCACCGCCACCGTCCTGGCCTGTTTTTCCAGATCAAGCACATAGGGGGCGATGCGGCGCACCTGGCCGGCGAAGCGGCGGCCGGGGAAGGCGTCCAAGGTCACGTGGACGGCCTGGCCCAGGCCGATGCGGGCGGCGTCCACCTCGTCTATGGGGGCCGACACATAGAGGCAGCCGTCGTCAATGAGGTCGATGGCCGGCAGGGTCGCCACCCCGGGCGGGCTGGGGATCAGGTATTCCCCCACCTCGCCGTTCACCTCCGCCACCACGCCGGCAAAGGGGGCCCGCAGCTCGGACTTGGTGAGCTGGGCCTGGACCAGGCGCCGGTTGGCCAGGGCCTGCCTCTGCTCCGCCCTGGCCGCCTCGCAGGCGGCGTGCTGGGCCTTGGCCCTGGTCTGGGCGTCGTCCAGCTGCTGGGGCGAGGCCAGCTTCCTGGCCATCAGCCCTTCGACGCGGGCCACTTCCCGGTCGGCAAAACTCGCCAGCAGGCATTGCTGGTCGATGCGCCGGGCGCTGGCCTCGATGGCGGCCTCGGCCTGGGCCAGGGCCGCCTTGAGATCGTCCTGCCACAGCGCCAGCATCAACTGGCCCTGTTCGACCCTGTCCCCTTCGGTGACGGTAAGCCTGTCGATGGGGCCACCGATGGACAGCGACAGGTAGGCACGGCGGCAGGCCTTGACGGTGCCGGCCCTGGTGTTGGCCACCAGGGCCTCCACCCGCCCCTGCTGCACCTGGCCCAGGGGCAGCTCCAGGGGCGGCTCCGGCTTGAGCCACAGATAGGCGAAGAGGGCGGCCAGCACCGCCAGCAGGACTAACCCTTTGAGTTTCATGGCATCTCGGCGCAGCGACTCACAGGATAAGTGTGGCAGCCTTTGCCGAGCTTGCCGGATCAACAAAGGCTCCCGAGGGAGCCTTTGTTTGTGTCGACCCGACGCCTTAGAAGGAGGTGCGCCTGTAGTTGCGGTAGCGGGGCAGCCAGAAGTTCTTGTCGATGGCCGCCTCCAGGGCCTCGTCCGAGGTGGCCAGCGCCTTGCCCTCGGCCATGGCCTGCTTGGCCACCGCCTTGGCGATATAGCAGCTGACCTCGCGGATCTCGCCAAGGGGCGGCAGCAGCGGCCCTTCGCCGTCCCTGGCCAGGGGCGAGCATTCGGCCAGGGCCCGGGAGGCCGCCATCAGCATGCCGTCGGTGACCCTGTTGGCCTTGGCCGCCAGCACCCCCAGGCCGATGCCCGGGAAGATGTAGGAGTTGTTGCACTGGGCGATGGGGTAGCGCACCTCGTCCACCAGGGCCGGCGGGAAGGGGCTGCCGGTGGCGACCATGGCCTGGCCCTTGGTCCAGCCCAGGATCTCCTGGGGCGTGGCCTCCACCCTGGAGGTGGGGTTGGACAGTGGCAGTACCAGGGGGCGCTCGCAGCCGTCATGCAGGGCCTTGATCACCTCTTCGGTGAACAGGCCGCGCTGGCCGGAGACGCCGATCAGCACAGTGGGCCTGGCGTTTCGGATCACCTCCAGCAGGGAGATGTTGTCGCCCTCTGTCTGCCAGGCTTCCAGGGCGGCCTGGGGCTGCACCAGCTTCTGCTGGAAGCTCATCAGGTTGGGCATGTCGTCGGTGAGCAGGCCCCAGCGATCCACCATGAACACCTGGCCACGGGCCTGCTCGTCGGACAGGCCCTCGGCCACCATGGCGGCGATGATCTGTTCGGCGATGCCGCAACCGGCCGAGCCCGCGCCCAGGAAGGTCACCCGCTGGTCACGCAGCTGTTCGCCCTTGGCCTTGCAGGCCGCCAGCAGGGTGCCGACGGTGACGGCGGCGGTGCCCTGGATGTCGTCGTTGAAGCAGCACAGTTCGTCCTTGTAGCGCTCCAGCAGCGGCATGGCGTTCTTCTGGGCGAAGTCCTCGAACTGCAGCAGGGCGTTGGGCCAGCGGCGCTTCACCGCCTCGATGAAGCTGTGCACGAAGTCGTCGTATTCCTCGCCGCTGATGCGGTTGTGGCGCCAGCCCATGTACATGGGATCATCGAGCAGATCCGGGTTGTTGGTGCCCACGTCCAGCACCACCGGCAGGGTATAGGCCGGGCTGATGCCGCCACAGGCGGTGTAGAGGCTGAGTTTGCCGATGGGAATGCCCATGCCGCCGATGCCCTGGTCGCCCAGGCCCAGGATGCGCTCGCCGTCGGTGACCACGATGACCTTGACGTTCTGCTTGGTGGCGTTCTGGAGGATGTCGTCGATCCTGTCCTTGTCGGTATAGGAGATGAACAGGCCCCTGTGGGTGCGGTAGATCTTGGAGAACTCCTGGCAGGCGTCGCCGACGGTGGGCGTGTAGATGATGGGCATCATCTCTTCCAGGTGATCTTCGAGCAGCCGGTAGAACAGGGTCTCGTTGTTGTCCTGGATGGAGCGCAGGAAGATGTGCCTGTCCAGGTCGTTGTTGAAGTAGCAGTACTGGGCATAGGCCCGCTCGGCCTGCTCTTCTATGGTCTCCACGTACTGGGGCAGCAGGCCCAGCAGGTTGAAGGCGATCCGCTCTTCATGGGTAAAGGCACTGCCCTTGTTGAGCAGGGGGGCTTCCAGCAGGGCCGGACCGGCATAGGGAATATAGAGAGGGCGTTTTGGCGCTTCGCTCATGTTTGACTCAATCCTGAGGTACGGGACGGGGGCGGCCGTTGTCGTCGATGGCCACATAGGTGAAGGTGGCTTCTGTCACGCAGAAGCGCTTGTGATCCTGGGACCGCAGCACCGGCTTGACCCAGACTTCCAGCTTGACGGTCATGGAGGTGCGGCCGATGCGCACGCACTCGCCATAGACGCAGACCACGTCGCCCACCTTGACCGGCTGGTGGAAGGTCATGGATTCCACCGCCACGGTGGCGATACGGCCCCGGGCCAGTTCATTGGCGAGGATGCCGCCGGCCAGGTCCATCTGGGCCATGATCCAGCCGCCGAAGATGTCACCATTGGTATTGGTGTCGGCCGGCATGGCCTGGCTGCGCATCAGCAGATCGCCCTTGGGCTGTCTGAGGGATTCGGTCATGGGGATAGGGCTCCGTCAAATGGGCCGGAAATGATACCGCCGAGCGCCCCTGCCAGCAACGGCGCTCAGCGGTTTTCGGGGCCGTCGAAGGCGTTGTCGGCGAGGCTGTAGGCCTGCTCCATCAGGTAGGCCAGATCCAGGTAGTTGGCGCCCTGGGGCAAGCGGCAGGGGCGCACCCCCCTGGCCTTCATCTTGTCGCTCAGCTCCAAAAACCAGCCCTTGTCGCCGCCTTTGAGGGGCTTCTGCGCCTCCTTGCCCAGCAGCAGCAGGGCCTGGACCGGCAGCCCCAGCAGCAGGATCACCGGCGCCAGCAGGGCGCTGGAGAGGCCGCCCTGCAACGCCCAGCCCACCACCAGGTAACACAGGGCCAGGCCGGGAAACCAGTTGTAGATGAAACGGGCCAGGTGCACCTTGCGTCCCAGCAGGAAACGCAGTGCCAGTTCGGAACGTCTTGGCCAATGTTTCAGCAACTGATGCCCATCTTTGAGCAATCGCAACATCTTATGCTCCGCGGACTGTCATGATTTCAGTGTAACAGTTTTCTTGCCCACGTAACTCCAGTAGCATACCCGCCTTTGCCGTGGTGAACGGGGTAGCCTCTATACTGGGCTTGGTACCACGGCCCCTTGATTAGCACGCTTTACAGGTACAACACTCATGTCGAAGCTGGTTTTGGTTCTCAACTGCGGCAGCTCCTCCCTCAAATTTGCCATCGTCGACGGCGACAGCGGCCAGGAACAACTGTCCGGCCTGGCCGAATGCCTGGGCCAGATGGATGCCCGTATCAAGTACAAGGCCGATGGCCAGAAGCGCCAGGTCGCCCTGGCCGAAAACGCCGGCCATGGCGAGGCCCTGGGCTTTTTGGTCGAGCACATCCTGGCGGAATTCCCCGAACTCAAGAAGGCACTGGTGGCCGTGGGCCACCGGGTGGTCCATGGCGGCGAGCGCTTCACCGGCTCTGTGGCCATCGACGACGAGGTCATCAAGGGCATCGAGGCCTGCGCCGATCTGGCGCCGCTGCACAATCCCGCCAACCTGGAGGGGATCCGCGCCGCCATGGCCGCCTTCCCTGCCCTGCCCCAGGTGGCGGTGTTCGATACCGCCTTCCACCAGAGCATGCCGCCGGTGGCCTACACATACGCGTTGCCCTACCACCTGTACCGGGACCACGGCATCCGCCGCTACGGCTTCCACGGCACCAGCCACTATTTCGTCAGCCGCGAGGCGGCGCAGATGCTGGGCAAGCCGGTGGAAGAGCTCAGGCTGGTTTCAGCCCACCTGGGCAACGGCGCCTCGGTGTGCGCCATCAAGGGCGGCAAAAGCGTCGACACCTCCATGGGCCTGACCCCATTGGAGGGCCTGGTGATGGGCACCCGCTCGGGCGATCTCGACCCCAGCATCATCTTCCACCTGATGGACAACCTGGATCACAGTGCCGGCGAAGTGAAGGCCATGCTCAACAAGGCCTCCGGCCTGCTGGGCGTGTCCGAGCTCACCAACGACTGCCGCGGCATCGAGGAGGCCGCCGCCGAGGGCCATGGCGGCGCCATGCTGGCCCTGAACCTGTTCTGCTACCGCCTGGCCAAGTACATCGCCAGCTACGCCGTGCCCCTCAAGGGCCTGGACGGGATCATCTTCACCGGCGGCATCGGCGAGAACTCCGACGTCATTCGTGCCCAGGTGCTGGAACACCTGGCCGCCTTCGGCTTCGAACTGGACGACGAGGCCAACCTGGCCGCCCGCTTCGGCCAGGCCGGCATCATCACCAAGGGCCAGGGGCCCAAGGCGCTGGTGGTGCCGACCAACGAGGAAGGGGTGATTGCCCGTGACGCCCTGGCCATTGCCGAGGAGGCCGGCCGATGAGGACCATACTGCTGGTTCCCGCCGGGACAAGCGTCGGCCTGACCTCGGTCAGCCTGGGCCTGGTGCGCGCCCTGGAGCGCGAAGGCACCAAGGCCGGCTTCTACAAGCCCATCGCCCAGCCCCGCCGCGGCGATACCGGCCCGGAGCGCTCCACCGCCATACTGCGCAACGTGGCCGGGCTCAACCCGCCCGAGCCGCTGTCCATCGAGCACGTGGAGAGCCTGATCGGTGACGACGACACCGACAGCCTGCTCGAGGAGATCGTGGCCCGCTACAACCAGCTGGCCAGGGAGAGCGACGTGGTGGTCATCGAAGGCCTGGTGCCCACCCGCATGCATTCCTACGCCCACCGCATCAACCACCTGATCGCCCGGGCCCTGGACGCCGAGGTGGTGCTGGTGGTGACCCCGGGCGCCGACGGCGCCCGCGAGCTGGAGGAGCGCATTGAGGTGGCCGCCAGCCATTTCGGCGGCCTCAAGAACCGCCGCCTGCTGGGTGCCATCATCAACAAGGTCAATGCCCCGGTGGACGCCGAAGGTCGCACCCGTCCCGACCTGTCGGAGATCTTCGACTACCAGAACGTCGACAAGGCCGATCTGGAGCTGCGCACCCTCAAGCTGTTCTCCAGCCGCTTCAAGCTGCTTGGCAGCATCAACTGGCAGCCCGAGCTTATCTCGCCGCGGGGCCTGGATCTGGCCCGCCACCTGGACGCCACCGTGCTCAACAAGGGCGCCCTGGCGACCCGCCGGCTGCGCTCTGTGGTGTTCGGGGCCCGCTCCCTGGCCAACATGGTGCCGCACCTCAAGCCCGGCGCCCTGCTGGTGACCTCGGGGGACCGCTCCGACGTGATCACCGCCGCCTGCCTGGCCACCATGAACGGCATGGAGCTGGGCGCCCTGCTGCTCACCGGCGGCTACCAGCCCGAGGCCCAGGTGCTCAAACTCTGCCAGGGCGCCTTCGAGGCCGGCCTGCCTGTGCTGATGGTGCCCACCAACACCTGGCAGACCTCCCTGAACGTGCAGAGCTTCAACCTGGAAGTGCCGGTGGACGACACCGAGCGCCAGGAGCTGGTGATGAACGCCGTGGCCGACCAGCTGGACAGGGACTTCATCAACCAGCTCAGCGCCAGCGGCAGCCAGGTGCGGCGGCTGTCGCCGCCGGCCTTCCGCCACATGCTCACCGAAAAGGCCAGGGGCGCCCACAAGCGCATCGTGCTGCCGGAAGGGGACGAGCCGCGCACGGTCAGGGCCGCCGCCATCTGCGCCGAGCGTGGCATCGCCCGCTGCGTGCTGCTGGCCAAGCCGGACGCCGTGCTCAAGGTGGCCCAGGCCCAGGGCGTGACCCTGGGTGACGGCATCGACATCGTCGACCCCGACGCCATCCGCGAGCGTTACGTGGCCCCCATGATGGAGCTGCGCAAGGGCAAGGGCCTGGAAGCGGTCATGGCCAGGGAGCAGCTCAAGGACAACGTGGTGCTGGGCACCATGATGCTGGCCCAGGACGAGGTCGACGGCCTGGTCAGCGGCGCCGTGCACACCACCGCCAACACCATCCGGCCGCCGCTGCAGCTGATCAAGACGGCCCCGGGCGCCTCGTTGGTGTCCAGCGTCTTCTTCATGCTGCTGCCGGAGCAGGTGCTGGTGTACGGCGACTGCGCCATCAACCCCAACCCCAGCGCCGAGCAGCTGGCGGAGATCGCCATCCAGTCCGCCGACTCCGCCCAGACCTTCGGCATCGAGCCCAGGGTGGCCATGATCTCCTATTCGACCGGCGACTCCGGCTCCGGCTCCGACGTGGACAAGGTGCGCCAGGCCACCCTATTGGCCAAGCAGAAGCGCCCGGATCTGGCCATCGACGGCCCGCTCCAGTACGACGCCGCCGTCATCGAGTCGGTGGCCAGGGCCAAGGCGCCGGACAGCCCGGTGGCCGGCCAGGCCACGGTGTTCATCTTCCCGGATCTGAACACCGGCAACACCACCTACAAGGCGGTGCAGCGCTCGGCGGATCTGGTCAGCATCGGCCCCATGCTCCAGGGCATGAAGAAGCCGGTCAACGACCTGTCCCGGGGCGCCCTGGTGGAGGACATCGTCTACACCATCGCCCTCACCGCCATCCAGGCCACCCAATAGAAAAGGCCGCCCCTGGGGCGGCCTTTTATTGGTCAAATCAGCAAGCAGTTGATGGCGTCAGCACCATCAGTATAGGCCCTTTTGCCTAGGGCCGCGCCATGCTAACCTGCCGTCAGCCCAACCGCGTCCCTTTGCCGATGAAAAGCAGAACCTTGCGCATCACCGCCCCCCACGGCCTGCACGTCAGGCCAGCCGCCCAACTGGTGGCCCTGGCCCGAACCTTCGAGGCCGAGATCGCCGTCTGCGTCGGCGACCAGAGCGCCAATGCCAAGAGCCTGTTCTGCCTGCAAAAGCTGCCGCTGGCCAGCGGCACCGAGATCGCCCTTCAAGCCAACGGCAGCGACGCCGAGCAGGCCCTGGAACAGCTGTCCGCCCTGCTGGAGAGCCTGTGATGCAGGTGGAATGGCGCGGCATCAGCATCTCCCCCGGCGCCGCCATAGGCCCGGCCCTGACCCTGCCGCCGGCCGACCTGACCCTGGATTTCACCCCCTGCCCCGCCGCGCAATGCCAGGCCGAGTGCCAGCGCTTCGATCGGGCCTTGGCCACCGCCTCCAGCCAGCTCAGCGACCTGGCCGAACAGGCCCACCAGCGCCTGGGCGACGAGGTGGCGGCGCTCTTTGCCGGCCTGCAGCTGCTGGTCACCGACCCTGAACTGCACCAGGACGTGCTGGCCGCCATCACCGACGACAGGCTCAAGGCCGAGGCGGCCGTGTACCGGGTGCTGGACCGCCAGGCTCGGGATCTGCACAGCCTGGACGACGCCTACCTGTCGGAGCGGGCCCACGATCTGCGCGATCTGGCCCGGCGCCTGGTGCACATCCTCCAGGAACGCATGCCGCCGGACCACATCAGCCTGGATCAGCCGGTGATCCTGCTGGCCAACGAGCTGACCCCGGCCCAGCTGACCCTGCTGGACGCCGACAAGCTGCTGGGCCTGGTCACCCTGCGCGGCGGCAAGCATTCCCATGCCGCCATACTGGCCCGGGCCCTGGGGGTACCGGCCATCAGCGGCTGCATGGGCATCAACCAGATCCGCGACGGCCAGGCCCTGGCCCTGGACGCCGACCAGGGCCGCCTCTACCAGGATCCCAGCGACGTTACCAAGGCCAGGCTGGCCCCCCAGTGCGCCGTACCGGCCCAGGCTGGCCCGGACGAGCGGGGGCCGGCCCGAACCCGCGACGGCCGCGAAGTCGGGCTGGCCCTGAACATCAGTACCCTGATGGAAAGCGCCCTGGTGGCCAGGGTCGGCGCCCAGGAAGTGGGCCTGTGCCGCACCGAGTTCCTGTTCCTGCACCGCCACAGCGCCCCTACCGTGGAGCGCCAGAGTGCCCTATATCGGCAGATCGCCCGGGACTGCGCCCCGGCGCCGGTCACCTTCCGGCTGCTGGATGCCGGTGCCGACAAGCCCCTGCCCTGGCTGGGCCTGGAAGAGGAGCCCAACCCGGCCCTGGGCTGGCACGGCATCCGCATCCTTATCGACAGGCCGGACGTGCTGGACGCCCAGCTGCGGGCCCTGCTGGACGTGAGCCGCGAATACGAGGTGCGCATCCTGCTGCCCATGATCACCGCCATGGAGGAGGTCGACTTCGTCAAGGAGCGGATCCTGGCCCTGGCCGAGGAGCTGGGCGTGCCGGTGCCGACCATCGGCGCCATGATCGAGACCCCAGCCGCGGCCCTGCTGGCCGACCTGCTGGCGGTGAAGGTGGACTTTTTCTCCATCGGCACCAACGACCTGATGCAGTACACCCTGGCCGTGGACAGGGACAACGTCAGGGTGGCGGACCGCCTCGGCCAGCTGTCCCCGGCCCTGCTGCGGCTGCTGGCCCAGGTGTGCAGCGCCGCCAAGCAGGCCGGCATTCCCGTGTCCCTCTGTGGCGAGCTGGCCGCCAACCCCCAGTGGACGCCGCTGTGGCTGGCGCTGGGCATAGACACCCTGTCCATGGGCAGTGCCGCGGTGCCGGCCATTCGCCATCATGTCGCCACCCTGGACGCCGGCCACTGGCAGGCTCGCCTGGCGGCGCTGATCGGCTGCCAGAGCGCGGCCGACATCGCCGCATTGCTGCCTAAAGCGTGATAAGCTTGGCAAAAACCGTCACTCAAGAGATCCCATGAGCCTGCTGAACCGCCTCAAACACCTGCTGGCCGACAAACCCCAAGGGCAGAGCATCGCCATTTATGCGCCCCTGTCCGGCGAGCTGGTCAGCATAGAGTCGGTCCCGGACGTGGTCTTCTCCGAGAAGATCGTCGGTGACGGCATCGCCATCAATCCCACCGGCAACCAGCTGGTGGCCCCGGTGGACGGCACCATCGGCAAGATCTTCGAGACCAACCACGCCTTCTCCATCGCCTCCCATGACGGCGTGGAGCTGTTCGTGCACTTCGGCATCGACACCGTCGAGCTCAAGGGGGAAGGCTTCAAGCGCCTGGCCCAGGAAGGCCAGACCGTGAGCCGTGGCGAGCCCATCATCGAGTTCGATCTGCCCTTCATGCAGACCCATGCCCGCTCCACCCTGACCCCTGTGGTGGTTTCCAACATGGACGACATCCTCGACTTCAAACCCTGCTCCGGCCAGGTCACCCAAGGCCAGGACGTGATCCTCAACCTGGTGAAGTGACCCTTCGGGTGGTCCTTGGTAACATGGTGGCCAAGGACCACAGCAAGACAGGCAAGAGCCACACCATGACCACCCTCTACGGCATCAAGAGCTGCGACACCATCCGCAAGGCCCGCAAATGGCTGGACGCCAACAGCGTCCCCTTCATCTTCCACGACTACCGCACCGACGGCCTGGCCCAGGCCGAGCTGGAAGGCTGGGCCAAGGCACTGGGCTGGGAGCAGCTGCTGAACAAGCGCGGCACCACCTTCCGCCAGCTGCCCGATGCCGACAAGACGGATATCGACTTCGACAAGGCCATCCGCCTGATGCTGGAGCACCCGGCCCTGATCAAGCGCCCGCTGCTGAGCCATGACGGCCAGCTGCACCTGGGCTTCAAGGACGATCAGTACCAGGGTATCTTCGCCGGAGCCGAGGCATGAGCGAGGTGCAGGCCCTGGCCTGCGAGCTGATCGCCCGCCCCTCTGTGACGCCACTAGACGCCGGCTGCCAGGCGCTGATGGGCGAGCGCCTGGCCAGGCTCGGCTTCGAGCTGGAATCCATGGTGTTCGAGGACACCACCAACCTCTGGGCCCGCAAGGGCAGCGAAGGCCCGGTGTTCTGCTTTGCCGGCCACACCGACGTGGTGCCCACAGGCCCCCTGGAGCAGTGGCACACGCCGCCCTTCGAGCCTGTGGTGCTGGACGGCTACCTGCACGGGCGCGGCGCCGCCGACATGAAGGGCAGCCTGGCGGCCATGGTGGTGGCCACCGAGCGCTTCGTGGCCAAACACCCGGATCACAAGGGCTCCATCGCCTTCCTGATCACCTCCGACGAGGAAGGTCCCTTCATCAACGGCACCGTCAAGGTCGTCGAGACCCTGGAAGCCAGGAACGAGAAGATCACCTGGTGCATCGTCGGCGAGCCCTCCAGCACCGCCAGGCTCGGCGACGTGGTCAAGAACGGCCGCCGCGGCTCCCTGTCCGGCTACCTGACCGTCAAGGGCGTCCAGGGCCACGTGGCCTACCCGCACCTGGCCAAGAACCCGGTGCACCTGGCCGCCCCGGCACTTTCCGAGCTGGCCGCCACCCAGTGGGACCAGGGCAACGCCTATTTCCCGCCCACCAGCTTCCAGATCTCCAACCTCCAGGCCGGTACCGGCGCCGAGAACGTGGTGCCAGGCGAGCTGGAGGTGAAGTTCAACTTCCGCTTCTCCACCGAGAGCAGCGCCGACGGCCTCAAGCAACGGGTGATCGGCATACTGGACGCCCATGGCCTGGACTACGAGCTGGACTGGAAGCTCAACGGCGAACCCTTCCTCACCGAGGCCGGCCCCCTGGTGGCAGCGGTGAAGGAGGCCATCGCCGACAAGGCCGGCATCGAAACCCGCCTGGAGACCTCCGGCGGCACCTCCGACGGCCGTTTCATCGCCCCCACCGGCGCCCAGGTGGTGGAGCTGGGGCCGGTCAACGCCACCATCCACAAGGTCAACGAGGCGGTGAAGGCCTCGGATCTGGATCTGCTTGCCGACGTCTATGAGCGCATCCTTGAACGCCTGCTGGCCTGAGGCGCGGCTGCTGGGCCTGGCCGACGACCACCTGGTGGAGCTGGACGGCCACCGGCTGGAGCCGGCCACGGCCGATGCCTTCAAGGCGCTGCGCTCGGATGCGGCCCAGGCCGGCTTCGAGCTCGCCATCGCCTCCGGTTTTCGCGACTTCGAGCGCCAGCTGAGCATCTTCAACGGCAAGTGGCAGGGCCAACGCCCTGTCCATGACGACCGGGGCCTGGCTCTGGACGTCGCCGCCATGGACGTCGACCACAGGCTCGCCGCCATCCTGCGCTTTTCCGCCCTGCCCGGCGCCAGCCGCCATCACTGGGGCACCGATCTGGATCTTTATTGCCGCAGGAGCCAGGGCCAACAGCCGCTGGCGCTCAGCCCCCGGGAATACGGCCCGAACGGGCCCCAGGGCCAGCTGGCCGCCTGGCTGGTCGACAACGCCGGCCGCCACGGCTTTTTCCTGCCCTATGGCCAGGACAGGGGCGGCGTGGCCGTGGAGCCCTGGCACCTGAGCTACGCCCCGGTCAGCGAACCCCTGCTGGCCCAGCTGACCCCCAAGCTGCTGGAAAAGGCCCTGACGGACAGCGAGCTGGCCGGCAAGGAACAGATCCTGCCCAGGCTGTCCGAGCTTCACCGGCGCTACGTGGCCAACATAGCGGAGCCAAGCTGATGGCCTGGTGGATAGCGCTGTTGGCGCTGCTGCTGATCCTCGGCAACCTGCTTTTGTTGCTGCCCAATAAGCCGTGGCAGAAGAAAAAAGAGCAGGACAAGAAAGACGAAAGCCCGCGTTAGCGGGCTTTCTTTTGGGCCAGGCCAACTCAGTCCTGGGGTGCCAGCACCCTGCCGGCGCCGTAGTGGTCGTCCTGGCCGGGCTTGCCCAGATCCTCGGCCGTCGACTTCAACAGCTCCTCCAGCTGCTGGGGGCTAAGCCGTGGGTACTTCTCCAGCCACAGTGCCGCCACGCCGCTGGCATGGGGCGCGGCCATGGAGGTACCGGCACTCCAGTACCAGGCGCCGTAGCCGGTGGAGAAGACCAAATCAAAGACCCAGCAGGCATTGGTGATGCCGGCAACGGTACAGAGATCGCCACTGCCGGCCCACCAGCCACCCGGTGCCGCCACGTCGATGGACGACTGGCCACTGTTGCTGTAACCGGCCGGGTAATCGAGGAAACCGGCCGGATCCTGGGCCCAGCTGACCGGCGCCGTGGCCGAAACCGACATGACCTCCGGCAGGCCGGCAGGCAGCCACAGCAGATCCCTGTCATGGTCGCCATCGAAGCCGTCATTGCCGGCGGCGGCCACCAGCAGCACGCCATGCTGGCGGGCATAGCGGCTGGCACGCTGGTAGGCCTTGACGAACTGGGCTATGTCGGCGCCGTTGTAGCGGACATCGTCACTGGCGTCGTCCGGTGTGCCGTTGTCGTCCACGAAACCGTGGCGCGGCAGTTCGGAGCCCAGGCTCATGTTGGCGATCCGGGCGCCGATGTCGGCGGCATAGACCATGGCCGCCATCACCCCGAAGGAAGAGCCGCTGCCGGTTTCGGCCGACAGTACCTTGAGCGCCACCAACTCGGCATTGGGGGCCACCCCTATGGTGCCAAAGCCGTTATCGGCGGCGGCAATGGTACCGGCCACATGGCTGCCGTGGTGGAACACGTCCGGTGCCCAGTCATAGGATTCGCCCGGGACGAAGGAGGCGGACAGGGCCGTATTGAGGTTGGGGGCCAGATCCGGATGGCTGCTGTCGATGCCGGAGTCCAGCACCGCCACCCGCACCCCCTGGCCGCTGTAGCCGGCGTGCCAGGCGCCGACGGCACCGACCGCCGTGTGGCCCCATTGCAGATCGAAGAAGAAATCGTCATCGCCACTGAAGGGCGGCTCGTCCATGGACTGGCTCTTCACCGGCCCGGTGCCGGCCCGGACATTGGGCAAGACCGCCTGCAGCTGCACGGCACCAGCGATGTCCTGTTTGAAATGGGCCGGAGCTTCCACCAGGGCGATGCCGATGGCGTCGATGCGGTTTGTGATGGTGCCGCCCGCCTCCTGTATCGCCCTTTCCAGGGCCGGTGACAGTCTTTGTTGCTTAGCGACCACCAGGAACTCGTTGGCGGCGGCCGGAGCGGCCAGGAGCCCGGCCAGGGTAGCGGCCAACAGGCTTTGCTTGAACATGTGTATCTCCCTCAGTGTGGTTATGAGGAACGACGACAGATCAGGGATCTCATTCCGGAACAAGCGCCACTTGAGCCTAATGCAAGCAGGCATTTTTTCAACCAACCTCGGAAACTATGCCTAGAAAACAGCGCACAGCGGCCACAAAAAAGCCCGCACTGGGCGGGCTTTTTCAGGCTTGGCTTGGGGCTCAGTCCAGCTTGACGCCCAGGCGCTGGGCCACTTCTTCGTAGGCCTCAACCACGCCGCCCAGGCCCTGGCGGAAGCGATCCTTGTCCAGCTTGTTGCGGGTTTCCTTGTCCCACAGGCGGCAGCCGTCCGGGGAGAACTCGTCGCCCAGCACGATCTCGCCCTTGAACAGGCCGAACTCCAGCTTGTAGTCCACCAGCAGCATGCCGGCGTCGTCGAACAGCTGCTTCAGCACCGCGTTGACCTTGAAGGTCAGCTCCTTCATGCGCGCCAGCTGCTCCAGGGTCGCCCAGCCGAAGGCCACGCAGTGGCTTTCGTTGATCATGGGGTCGTGCAGGGCGTCGTTCTTGAGGAAGAGTTCGAAGGTGGGCGGGTTCAGATCCTGGCCCTCTTCCACGCCCAGGCGGCGGCAGAGGGAGCCGGCGGCAATGTTGCGCACCACGCACTCAACCGGGATCATGTCCAGTTTCTTGACCAGGGCTTCCTCGTCGGACAGCAGGCTCTCGACCTGGGTGGGCACGCCGGCCTCTTCCAGCTTGTTCATGATGAAATGGTTGAACTTGTTGTTGACCATGCCCTTGCGCGCCAGTTGCTCGACCTTCTCGCCGTCGAAAGCGGAGGTATCGTTGCGGAAGTGCAGGATCAGGTAGTCAGGGTTGTCCGTGGTGTAAACCGACTTGGCCTTGCCGCGATACAGCTCTGCGCGTTTTTCCATCGTCATCAAACTCCAGTGAAACGTTTGCGCCCTAGGGGATAAAAAAGGCCGCTCTTCAGCGGCCCGCGTATTCTACCCGATCAAGGCAGGGTTACCAACGCTATTTCGGCTCCTTGAGGTCACCGTCGCGCATCAGGGAGGTGAAGGCGTTGCTCATCTCGCTGTAGACGTCGGCCTTGACCGGCTTGCCGTCGTCGTCGACGAAGCTCACCGAGGTCAGCTCGCCCATCTCGCCCAGCTGCACCTGGTAGTCGTCGTCATCCAATGACAGCTCCAGATCGCCGCCGCTGCCGAACAGGGAGTCCCAGAAGGAGCCCTTGGTGGCACCGGTGTACTCGACGAACAGGGTGCCCAGGCTCTTGTCGAAGTCCTTGACTTCGAAGCCCATGTGTTCGAGCACCAGGGGGATACGCGACCAGCTGCGTTCGAAGTCCGCCTCCAGCAGGAAGGACGGTACGCCGTTGGCGTCCAGGCCGAGCCGGCTGGCAATGGGCTGGAACTTCTGCAGCGCCAGTTGCTGGTTTTGCAGCGCCTGGTTGTTGCCGTAGTAGATCAGCCAGTCGTTGATCAGGGCGGCGGCAATGCGCTCGCCGCTGCCGGCGTCAATGCCTTCCTCCAGGGACTCGCTGCCCAGGTGCTCGACGCTCAGGGTGGCGGTACGCCTGTGACCTTCCGGGTGGATGTTGATGCGGAACTTGCGCCTGGCATCCACGTCGTCGGACAGGGCCAGCAGGGACTCGCCCTCGGCGGGCACGAACCAGTCGGTGACCAGCTCGGTCTCGCTGGCCTGGGTCACCGGGATGGCCCTGGCCGCCAGCCAGGCATCCAGGCTGGAACGAATGTCGCTGACCACGTCCGCCTGGCCGGTCTGGGCATCCAGGGTCACGGCCAGGGCGGCGCCCTCTTCCACCCGGCTGTTGGCTACCACCGGCAGGATCAGCTGCGGTGCGCGGATGTCCACGGCCGGGCCCACGGGGTGTTCACCCTGAACCTCGGGTACGCGGTACTCGCGGCTCTGCTCCGGGGTGCTGAGGCCGGCCGGTGCCTTGAGGGCGGTCGCCGGCGGCGTATCAAGGTAGTCAAAGCCGCTGTCGGCTTGGCGGCGGTCGGCCACGGAGGAGCAGCCGGCCAGCACGGCCAGGGTCAGCAGGTAGGTTCCATTTCTTCTTATCATCGTATCCTCAGATCAACGCCGCCTGCTTCAGGGCGGCCTCCACGGCGGCCTGGCCATTGGGACTCAAGGGCAACAGGGGCAGCCGCAGCATATCAGATTCAATCTTGCCAAGGCGCTTCAGGGCCCACTTGGCGGGAATGGGGTTGGACTCGATAAAGAGGGCCCGGTGCAGCCCCTGTATCCTGCGGTCCACGGCTTCGGCACCGGCCAGATCCCCGGCCAGGGCCTTCTCGCACATCTGGGCAAAGAGCCCGGGCGCCACATTGGCGGTCACGCTGATCACGCCATGGCCACCGGCCAGCATGAAGGCGCGGCTGGTGGCGTCGTCGCCGGACAGCAACAGGAAGTCGTCACCGACCAGGGCGCGGATGTCGGCCAGGCGGGCCAGATCCCCAGTGGCCTCTTTGATGCCGACGATGCCGGGAAGTTCAGCCAGGCTGGCCACGGTATCGGCGGTCATGTCCACGGCGGTGCGCCCGGGCACATTGTAGAGAATGATGGGCGTATCGCTGATGGCCTCCAGGGCCCGGTAATGGGCGATGAGGCCGGCCTGGGGCGGCTTGTTGTAGGCAGGGGTCGCCGTCAGCAGGCCGTCGATACCCAGGGCGTTGAGCTTTTCGGTCAGGGCCAGCACGCCACGGGTGCTGCTGCCGCCGTTACCGGCCAACACAGGAACCCTGCCCGCCGCGGCCTTGACCACCTGTTTCACCACCTCCAGGTGTTCGGCTTCGCTCAGGGTGGCGGACTCGCCCGTGGTACCCATGGCCACTATGGCCTGGGTCCCTTCGGTGATATGCCATTCCACCAAGGCTTCCAGCGCGGAATAATCCACATTTCCTTCGGCATCCATCGGGGTGATGAGCGCCACGGCACTACCGGCAAACATGCTAAGCTCCTGTTTTCTCCCAGGGCTTGTATGGTACTTTTGCCCCTCTGGCAACACAAGTAAACGCCCGAGGACAGGCTAAATGAGCAAATATCTGGTGGTGACGGCCATCGGCGAAGACAGGCCCGGCATAGTGCACGAGGTGATCCAGCTGGTCAGCCAGTGCCAGTGCAACATCGTCGACAGCCGCACCGTCATCTTCGGCCAGGAATTCACCATGATGATGCTGGTCAGCGGTGACTGGAACGCCATCGGCCAGATCGAAAGCCAGCTGCCGCTGCTGGCCAGGGACCACAAGCTGTTGACCATGATCAAGCGCACCGGCGCCCATGCCCCGGACGACTACGGCGATCTGGTGGAGATGACCCTGGAGACCGACGACAGGCCCGGCATCATCTCCCAGGTCACCCGCTTCCTGGCCGAGCACAAGGTCAACCTGGGTGCCCTGAGTTCCTCTGTGACCCCTGGCGAGCAGGGCGAACGCCTGCACGTGACCCTGCGCATCAACCTGCCCCAGGGCCTGTCCGTTGACGATCTGGAAGGACAGCTGACCCCCTTCGGCCAGGCCGAGCGTCTCAACCTGACCCTGTCCCGACTGACCCAGCACAGTGAAATCCGCCACGAGGAGTCGTGATGAGCATCAATCCCCTTTCCGCCGGCGACAAGGCGCCGGCCTTCACCCTCAAGGACCAGGACGGCAACGACGTCAGCCTGGGCCAGTTCCAGGGCCAGAAGGTCCTGGTCTATTTCTACCCCAAGGCGCTGACCCCGGGCTGCACCACCCAGGCCTGCAGCCTGCGTGACAGCGAGGCCGAGCTGGCCAGGCGCAAGGTGGTGGTGCTGGGCATGAGCCCGGATCCGGTGGCCAAGCTCAAGCGCTTCGAGGACAAGCACCAGCTCAACTTCCGGCTGCTGTCCGACGAGGATCACGCCATCGCCGACGCCTTCGGCGTCTGGGGCCTGAAGAAATTCATGGGCCGGGAGTACGACGGCATTCACCGCCTGAGCTTTTTGATCGGCGAAGACGGCACCGTGCTGCACCGCTTCGACAAGTTCAAGACCAAGGATCACCACCAGGTGGTACTGGACTGGCTGGACGCCAACGCCTGACGGCGCGTGCGACAGGGATGAGAAGGGCGCCCATGGGCGCCCTTTTTCATTGCCGGCTTCAGGCCTGTGACTCGGCCCTGGGCTCGGTCGGGCCATCCATGGGCCAGGCGTTGACCACCGCTTTTACCCCAAGGGATAACAGCGCCATTGGCGACCCTAGGCCTGTGACTCGGCCCTGGGCTCGGTCGGGCCATCCATGGGCCAGGCATTGACCACCGCTTTTACCCCAAGGGATAACAGCGCCATTGGCGACCCTAGGCCTGTGACTCGGCCCTGGGCTCGGTCGGGCCATCCATGGGCCAGGCGTTGACCACCGCTTTTACCCCAAGGGATAACAGCGCCATTGGCGACCCTAGGCTTGTGACTCGGCCCTGGGCTCGGTCGGACCATCCATGGGCCAGGCGTTGACCACCGCTTTTACCAGGGTCGCCAGGGGGATGGCAAAGAACACCCCCCAGAAGCCCCACAGGCCACCGAAGAACAGCACCGCCAGTATGATGGCCACCGGGTGCAGGTTGACCGCCTCGGAGAACAGCAGCGGCACCAGCACATTGCCGTCCAGGGCCTGGATCACCCCGTAGGCCAGCATCAGGTACAGGAATTCGCTGCCGGTGCCCCACTGGAACAGCGCCACCAGCGCCACCGGCAGGGTCACCACGGCGGCGCCTATGTAGGGGATCAGCACCGACAGCCCCACCAGCAGGCCAAGCAGCGCCGAGTAACGCAGCCCCATCAGCACGAAGACGATGTAGCTGGCCGCCCCCACTATGATGATTTCCACCACCTTGCCACGCACATAGTTGGCGATCTGCTGGTTCATTTCCGTCCACACCTGGATGGCCAGCTTGCGGTTGCTGGGCAGGAAACGGTCGAAGGAACTGAGCAGGTGATCCTTGTCCTTGAGGAAGAAGAACATCAGCAGCGGCACCAGGATCAGGTAGATCAGCAGCGCCACCACGTTGCCCAGGGAGGTGACGGTGACACCCAGGGCGGTCTGCGCCCAGCCGACCATGTGCTTCTGGATCTCGTCCACCAGCAGCGACACCTGCTCCGGCTGCACCAGGCCCGGGTAGCGCTGCGGCAGGGCCAGCACGAACTCCCGGGTCTTGTCGACCATGGTCGGCAGCTCGCTGATCAGGGTCGAGGTCTGCTTCCAGACCGTTGGCATCAGCACCAGCAAAAACAGCAACATCAGGCCGAGGAACAGCAGCAGCATCAGGCTGGCCGCCCAGGTGCGGCCCAGGCCCAGGCGCATCAGCTTCTGCACCGGCCATTCCACCAGGTAGGCCAGCACCAGGGCCACCAGCAGCGGCGCCATGAAGTTGCCGAAGGCGTAGATGATGCCGAAGCCGAAGATCAGCAACAGGAACAGGGTGATGGCGTGGGGGTCGGAAAAACGCCGGCTGAACCAGCCGGAGATCAGCTCTTTCATCAAGTCTCCTTTGACTTGCCAAGCACGGACAGTTGCACGGCACCGCCGTCAAGGGCCTGGCTTTGGTAAGCATATCCCGCTTTTTTCAGGTAGTTGGGGATATCTCGCCGGGAACCGGGGTCAGAGATCAGCACCCTGAACGGTTCGGCCCCGTCCCAGGCCCTCAGGGCCAGCTTGGTTTCCACCAGGGGCACCGGACAGCTCAGGCCACGCAGGTCGAGCGTGGTCATCATTCATTCTCCATGCAGAGACGGCGCCACATTATGGCCCTTAAGGCGCTGGAAACAAACAGGACTTTTACCTGCCGAATTGGTAAGGTGAACACATGAGGGGATAGAGTCAAATCTATGAAAGTCAAAGGGATATGTGCTGCATTGGTGCTGGCCCTGGGTGCCGCCCAGGTCCAGGGCAGCAACAACCTGCCGGAGATCGGCACCGCCAGCCTCAATGTGCTGACCCTGGAGAAGGAGCAGCTGCTGGGCGAGCTCTACACCAAGCAGCTGCGCAACCAGGCCCCCATGGTGCGGGATCCCCTGGTCACCGAGTACGTCCAGGCCCTGGGCTACAAGCTGGTGGCCCACGCCGAAAACGTGCGCAGCCCGTTCGATTTCATGGTGATCCGCGCCCACGAACTCAACGCCTTCGCCTATTTCGGCGGCCATGTGGCGGTGTTCACCAGCATCATAGAGGAGGCCGACAGCGAGGACGAGCTGGCCTCGGTCCTGGCCCACGAAATCGCCCACATCACCCAGCGCCACCTGGCCCGGGCCATGGAGCAGAGCCAGAAGAACCTGCCCCTGACCATTGCCGCGGTGGCGGCGTCCATCCTGGTGGGCATGGCCAACCCCGAAGCCGGCATGGCCGGCCTCAACGCCACCCTGGCCGCCAGCCAGCAGCTGGGCATCAACTACACCCGCAGCAACGAGCAGGAAGCGGACAGGGTCGGCTTCCAGACCCTCAACGAGGCCGGCTACGACCCCCGTGCCGCCGCCAGCTTCTTCGGCAAGATGGCCGCCAAGTACCGCTTCGTGCGCAAGCCGCCGGAGTTCCTGCTCACCCACCCCTTGCCGGAATCACGGGTCACCGACGCCCGCAACAGGGCCGAACTCTATCCCAGGCGTCCGGCCAACCCCAGCCTGGACTTCCACCTGGTGAAGATGCTGCTCAAGGCCAACTACGGCCGGGATCCCAAGGCCACCCGGGCCGGCCTGGACAAGGCCAGGCGCCACCACGAAGCGGTCTTCCCCGAGGCCCTGGACTACGGCCTGGCGCTGCTGGATCTGCAGGAGGAGCAGGGTGAACGGGCCCTGGCCACGGCCGAGCGGCTGCTGAAGAAAGACCGCCACAACCTCTTCTACCTGGTGCTCAAGGCCGATGCCCTGATGGAGCTGGACCGTGCCGAGGAGGCCGCCGCCCTGCTGGAGCACCAGGCCACACTGAGGCCCGAGCACGCCGTGGTCAGCCTCAACCTGGCCAATGCCTGGCTCAAGGCCAAGCAGCCACAAAAGGCCGCCGCCGTACTGGAGCCGCACCTGTTTCGTCGCCCGGACGACGCCCTGGCCCTGGAGCTGATGATCGAGGCCCAGGCCAAGGCCGACAACGAGGCGGCCCGGGAATACTGGCAGGCCGAGCGCATGGCCTACCTGGGCGCCTTCCGGCGCGCCATCAACCATATGCACAACGCCTACCGGCTTTACGAGGAACAACCCCTGGAGCAGCGCCGCATCGAGGGGCGCATCGCCCAGCTCAAGAACGACCAGGCCCGCCTGGAGGCCCTGAAATAAGCTGCTACAATGTCGCCCTCGTCACATTGGCAAGGAACTACCATGACCATCCAGATCTACCACAATCCCCGTTGCTCCAAGTCCCGCCAGACCCTGGCCCTGCTGGAGGAAAAAGGCATAGCGCCGGAAGTGATCCTCTACCTGGACACCCCGCCCAGCGCCGACGAGATCAAAGGCCTGCTGGCCAAGCTGGGCTTCGATTCCGCCCGCCAGCTGATGCGCACCAAGGAAGAGGAATACAAGGCCCAGAACCTGGCCCGGGTCGAGGATGAAAACGCCCTGCTGGCCGCCATGGCTGCCACCCCCAAGCTCATCGAGCGTCCCATCGTCGTCAAGGGCGACCAGGCCCGGCTGGGCCGTCCGCCGGAGCAGGTGCTGGAGATCCTCTGATGGCCCCTGTGCTGGTGCTCTATTACAGCCGAGGTGGCGCCACCCGGAACATGGCCAGGCTGATCGCCCGGGGCGTCGAGCAGCAGGGTGTCGATGCCCTGGTGCGTACCGTGCCGGCCCTGAACGGCGAGGAAGCGCCCGCGGATCCCCTGGTGACCCTGGCGGAGCTGCGCGGAGCCTCCGCCCTGGCCCTCGGCAGCCCCACCCGCTTCGGCAACATGGCGGCGCCCCTCAAGCATTTCCTGGACAGCACCAGCAGCGAATGGCTGGCCGGCACCCTGGTGGACAAGCCGGCCTGTGTCTTCACCTCCTGTGGCAGCCCTCACGGCGGCCACGAGAGCACCCTGCTGTCGATGATGCTGCCGCTGCTGCACCATGGCATGGTGGTGATGGGCCTGCCTTACACCGAGGCCGAGCTGCATCACACCACGGGTGGCGGCACCCCCTATGGCCCCAGTCACCTGGCGGCCAACGGCATCCAACTCAACGAACACGAACGCCAGCTCTGCCTCGCCATGGGACAGCGCCTGGCCCGGCTCGGTAAAGCCCTGCAAGCATGAAACCCGAACAATCCCAAACCAAGAAAATGCGCCTGCTGGCCCAGGCCGGCTACTTCGGCCTGATGCTGTGGGTGCCGGCCTGGCACCTGTGGCTGGCCCCCCATCCCGAGATCTCCCCCTGGTTCCTGATGTCGATCTGGTTCCTGCCGCTGCTGTTCCCCCTCAGGGGCATGATCAAAGGCAATCCCTACACCTTCGCCTGGGCCAACTTCCTGGTGCTGCTCTACATGCTGCACAGCCTGACCCTGCTGTGGGTGTCGCCCGAGGAGCGCTGGCTGGCCGCCGTGGAGCTGACCCTGAGCCTGATGATGTTGACCGGTGGTGCCTATTACGCCAGATGGCGTGGCAAGGAGCTTGATCTGGGCCTGAAAAAAAAGCAATCTGGCTAACAATTTTGTTAACAGAGAGCAACAGTATGCGCCGTCTTGATGTCCTCGCCCTGAGCGTTGCCACCGCCCTGCTGACCGCCTGTGGCGGCGGTGGTGGCGGTGGTGATACCAGCCTGCCCACCAACCCCGGCACCCCGACCTACCCTCCCGTTGCCGAACTGACCCTGTCCGGTGACACCCAGGTTCAGCAGGGCCAGGCCGTGGGCCTGGTGGCCCAGGTGCCGGCCGGCACCTACCGCAGCTTCCAGTGGACACGCCTCAGCGGCCCCGACGTCGACGACCAGCTGCTGTCAGCCAACTCCAAGGCCATCGGCTTCGACGCCCTCGAAGCCGGCAACTACAGCTTCCGCTTCACCGCCACCAGGGCCGACGGCAGCACCCTGACCGCCGACCACGACCTGGCCGTGGCCGGCCACAGTGGTGCCCAGCTGCAGCTGCGGGTGGACAGGGCCATCAGCGAAGGAGCCCAGACCTCCTTCCGCCTGGGCTGGAATGACACCACCCTCACCGGCCTCAGCTGGAGCCAGCTTTCCGGCCCCGAAGCCAAGCTGGAGGTCAACCAGGAAGAGCCGGTGCTGTTCGTCACCGCGCCCCAGGTCACGGGCGACCAGGTGGTGGTACTGCAGGCCACTGCCACCACCAGCGGCGGTGAAACCCTGACCGAGCAGGTGCACCTGCTGGTTGAAGACAAGGCGGAGATCACCAGCCCCTATTTCGATACCCCGCTGACCACTGTCCATGCCTATAAGGCCGACAGCCCCTACGCCGATGTGCTGCGTGGCTGCGTCTATTCCAACCAGATCACCGACAGCAATGCCTGTTACCTGAGCAAGCTGCCCGCCATCGGCATGGACACCGAAACCCCCAGTGTCGCCGACATCATGGACAGGGTGGTGGTCTCCCACGACTGGATGGGCGAGCGTTTCGAGCGCTTCCTGACCGAGCTGGATCCCAACGACGACTTCAAGAACCTGCTCAGGGCCACCAGTGCCATCGTCATCTCCCATGACGTGCGCCCCTCCTTCTACTGGGCCCTGACCGGTGCCATCTACCTGGACGCGGACAACCTCTGGCTGACCCCCACCGAGCGGGATCTCATCAACGAGCAGCCCGATTACCGTTCCAATTTCGGCAACGACCTGCAGTTCATCATGCCCTGGCGCTACGTGAAGCAGCAGGGGGACGGCAGCTATGACTATGCCTTCCGCTACTGGGATCCGGCCGCCCGCCAGACCCGCAGCTTCGAAGAGCTGGAAGCGGATCTGGGTTCCCTGCTCTACCACGAGCTGGCCCACGCCAACGACTTCATGCCCAAGAGCAAGTGGCAGACGGTGTCCATGAACCAGGAATTCTGGCGCGCCGCCGTCAACGGCCAGATCGTCTCGGAAGACCTGACCGCCCAGGATCCGCTGCTTTCCCAGAACATGAAGGATCTGGCCAAGGTCAGCTTCCATGGCGAGACCGCCACCGCCGCCCAGAAGGGCTACACGCCGAACGACGTGGCCAACTTCTTCGCCCCGGACAAGGCCAATGCCTACTACAGCTACTCCTCCACCCGCGAGGATCTGGCCATGGCCTTCGAAGAGCTGATGATGGACATGCGCTACGGCATCGAGCGCGATCAGGCGGTCACCGAGCTGGCCGAGTCCCGCTACCGCATCGCCTGGGGCCAGCGCGGCCGCATGGGTGACGCCGACATCAAGCCGCGGATCCAGTTCGCGGTGGACAACCTGCTGCCGGAAGTACGGGACGCCGCCCTGAACCACCTGGCGGTGGCGCCGGCCCCCACCCAGATGCCCACCGGCGTCAGCTGGTTCGATGCCCTGGACATCGACACCAGCAACACTGGCCAGCTGCGCGCCGCCAAGGCCCCCGTCATGGAACGCCCCATCCAGACGGGCCCAAGGCATCCTGATATGCCGCTGCCGAAGCGGTAAGCGCAAGCAACAAAAAAGGCGGCCTTGGCCGCCTTTTCTTTTAGCTCTTCACCAGCCTGGCCGGCTGGCGCCTGAGCAGCGGAACCAGCCGCAGCAGGGCCGGCAGCGCCACCCCCAGGGCCCCCAGCAGCACCGCCATGGCCGCCAGATCCCAGTGCAGCCGCACCGGCAGCGACAGCACCTGGGTCTGCAGCAGGTAGAGGCTGAGCTGGCTGGACAGGCCGGCCATCAGCCCGGCCAGGGCGCCCAGCGTCAGGAACTCCGCCCCCAGCATGGCCCGCAGGGAGCCGTTGGCGGCCCCCAGGGTGCGCAGTATGCCCAGATCCCGGCGCCTTTCGTCCATGCTGGCCTGCACGGCGGCTACCAGCACCAGCAGCGCCGAGGCCACCACCAGCAGCCACACGTATTCCAGGGCCATGGCCACCTGCTCGATGAGGTCGCGGATCTGGTTGATGATGGCGTCCACGTCGATGAGGCTGAGGGTCGGGTAGCGCTCCAGGAGCTGGCCCAGGGCCGGCCGCTGATCGGCGTCAAGGTGGAAGCTGGCGATATAGCTGGCCGGGAAATCCTCGAGCACCGCCGGGCTGAAGATCATGAAGAAGTTGGGCTGCATGCTCTGCCAGTCCACTTCCCGAATACTGGTGACCGGGGCGCTGAATTCCCGGGCCCCCAGGCGGAAGTGCAGCACGTCGCCAAGCACGACCCCGAGCCGCTCGGCCACCTGGGACTCGATGCTGACCTGGCCATCGGCGCCTTGCTGCCACCACTGGCCCGCCACCAGCTTGTTCTTGGGCGGCAGGCCGTCCCGCCAGGTCAGGTTGAGCTCCCGGTCGATGCCGACCCGGCCGTTGCCGGCCTCTTCGTCCTCCTTGGTGACCGGCTTGGTGACATCATCGCCGTTGATGGCCACCAGCCTGGCCCGCACCACCGGGTAGAGATCGCTGGCCCCCTTGCCGTTCTGGCTCAGGAATCGCTCCACCGGCGCCACCTCTTCCGGGGCCACGTTGACCACGAAGTAGTTGGGGGTGTCCGGCGGCAGGCTGGCCCGCCAGTCGGCCAGCAGATCGCTCTTGATGAGCTGGATCAGCAGCATCAGCATCAGCGCCAGGGTGAAGCTGCCCAGCTGCACCAGGGTGCTGGCCCGGCGCCTTTCCAGGCCGGCGATGGCCAGGCGCCAGATCCCGCCCAGGTGGCGGCTATGGCCCACCAGCCACAGCATCAGGAAACTGACCACCACCAGGATCAGCGCCGCCAGGACCACCCCGGCCCCTATGGCCAGGGTCATGGGCAGCTCGCCGGTGAACAGCCAGATGGCGCCAAAGAGCGCCAGGGCCACCAGCAGGTAATGCCAGAAGGCGCCGCCACGGCGTTCGGCCAGATCCTCGCGCCAGACCCGGATCGGCGGCACGCCCAGCAGCTGCCACAGCGGCCAGGCGGCAAAGGCCAGGGTGCAGATCAGGCCCACCCCCATGCCCAGCCAGACCGGCTCCAGGGTCGGCGCCGGCAGGCTGGCGGGCAGCAGTGCCTGGTAGGCCGACAGCAGCCACTGCACCAGGCCGAAGCCGGCCAACACGCCAAGGCCGGCCCCCAGCAGCATCAAGAGCCCCAACTGGCCGGCATAGATCAGCACCACCTGGCGGCGGCTGGCCCCCATGGCCTTGAGCAGGGCCACGTTGTCCACATGGCTGTCGCAATAGCGCCTGGCCGCCACGCCGATGGCCACCGCCGCCAGCAGCACGCCCATCAGGCTCGACAGCAGCAGGAAACGCTCGGCCCGGTTCAGGGCGGTGGCGATGGGCGAGCGGGAGCGCTTGATGTCGGTAAAGCTGGCCCAGGGCGGCAGCCTGGGGGTCAGCTCCTCTTCCAGGGCCTGCAGTTCGTCTTCCGGGCCACTGAGCAGGTAACGCCAGCGCACCCGCGAGCCCGGCTGGATCACCTGGGTGGCGGCCAAGTCCACCTGGTGCATCAGGGCCGGCGGCGATGCCGCAAACACGTTGAAGCCGGTATCGGGGGCCTCCACCAGCAGGGCCGTCACCTTGAGGCTGGCATAGCCCACCTCGACACTGTCCCCCACCTTGGCGCCTATGGCCTGGGCCAGGCGCTGATCCAGCCAGAGGTGGCCGGGCCTGGGCCCCTGTTGCACCACATCCTCCTGGCCGAAGGCCTGGCGGCTGATGGTGATCTCGCCCCTGAGCGGGTAATGATCGTCCACGGCGACCATGGAGGCCAGCTTCATGCCACCCTGCCCCATCAGCATGGTGGAAAAGCGGGTCTGCTCGCTGAGCTTCAGCCCCGGCACCGCCAGGGCCGACACCAGGCCATCGTCCAGGGGCTGACCGGTGCCAAGCACCAGATCGGCGGCCAGGAAGCTGGCGCCCTTGCGGCTGAAGGCCTGATCCAGGGTCTCGGCGAAGCGGGCCAGGGACACCACCGAGGCCACCGCCAGCACCACGGCCGCCAGCATGATCAGCACGTCGGGTCGCTTCAGCTCCCGGCGGAAAAGCCGCCACACCAGTTCAGGCCGCATGGGCGGCCTCCTCCAGGCGGCCGGCCTGCAGGTGCAGGGTGCGCTGGCAGCGCCTGGCCAGGGCCGGATCATGGGTGACCAGCACCAGGGTGGTGCCGAAGTCCCGGTTCAGGGCGAACATCAGCTCGGCCACCTGATCGCCGGTCTGGCTGTCCAGGTTGCCGGTGGGCTCGTCCGCCAGCAGCAGCTTGGGCTGGGTGATAAAGGCCCGGGCCAGGGCCACCCGCTGCTGCTCGCCGCCGCTGAGCTGGGAGGGAAAATGCTCCAGGCGCTCGGCCAGGCCGACCCGCTCCAACAGCGCCCTGGCATTGGCCCTGGCGTCCTTGTCACCGCGAAGCTCCGCCGGCATCATGACGTTTTCCCATGCGGTCAGGCTGGGGATCAGCAGGAACTGCTGGAACACGAAACCCAGGGTGTCCATGCGCAGCGCCGCCCGCCGGTCTTCGGACAGGTCGGCCAGGTCGACACCGTCCAGCAGCACCTTGCCGCTGCTGGGCTGATCCAGGCCCGCCAGCAGGCCCAGCAGGGTGGATTTACCCGAGCCGGAGCTGCCCATGATGGCCAGGGTCTCGCCGGCGTTGACGGACAGCTCGATGGACTCGAGAATGGAAAGCGGGGCGCCGGCCGCGGTCTGTACCGACTTCGCCAGCTTCTCTACACGTATGACAGGAGCAGCCATGCCACGATCTCTTCACTTCATCTTTGCATTGATACTGACCTTAACCTGCTTTGGATCGGCGGCCAAGACGCTGCTGGTGCTGGGCGACAGCCTGAGCGCCGGCTACGGCCTGTCCAGCCAGCAGGGCTGGGTACAGCTGCTGGCCAAGCGCCTGGATGAAGAGGCTCTTGACGTGACCGTGGTCAATGCCAGCATCAGCGGCGAAACCACGGCTGGCGGGCTGCGCCGGCTGCCGGCCCTGCTGGCCGAGCACCGGCCGACCTGGCTGTTGATCGAGCTGGGCGGCAACGACGGCCTGCGCGGTTATCCCATCGGACAAATGCGTAACAATTTGCAAAAAATGATCAGGCTGGGCCAGGACAGCGGCGCCAAGGTGATGGTCATGGAGATCTGGCTGCCCCCCAACTACGGCCCTCGCTACCTGGACGCCTTCAAGGCCAGCTTCGGCCAGGTGGCCAAGGACAACGGCGCCCGGTTGCTGCCCTTCTTCGCCAAGGACGTGGCCACCCAGGACGGCATGATCCAGGCCGACGGCATCCACCCCACGGCCCAGGCGCAACCGGCGCTGCTGGAAGCGCTCTGGCCGCACCTGCAGGCCGCCGGCATCACGGCCGACGCCACCGGGCCTGGCACCTCCCACCAGCTGACCCAGTAAGCTAGGGGCGGGCCACCGTCACCCCTTCCTGGCACAGGCGCTCGATAAGCCGGCGCGCCAGCGCCAGGGCCTGGGGATTGTCACCGTGCAGGCACAGGCTCTGGGCGCTGATGGCCAGCGGTTCGCCGGTATGGGCCAGGGCCCGGCCCCGGATCAGCGCCAGCGCCTGCTCGACCACCTCCTCCTCCGCCAGGATCAAGGCGTTCGCTTCCGTTCTCGGCACCAGGCTGCCGTCGGCCCGGTAGCGCCTGTCGGCAAAGGCTTCGCTGATCCCCTCCAGCCCTTCCCGGTGGGCCGCCAGCAGCAGCTCGCTGCCGGCCAGGCCGTAGATCTTAAGGCTGGGATCCAGATCCCGCACCGCCCGGGCGATGGCACCGGCCAGCTCGGCGTCACGGGCCGCCTGGTTGTAGAGGGCGCCGTGGGGCTTGACGTGGTGCAGCCGCCCGCCCTGGGCCTCGACCAGGGCCTTGAGGGCGCCGCACTGGTACAGCACGCTGTGGTAGCACTGGTCCGAGTCCACCCGTTGTTCGCTGCGGCCCATGTCCGGTGCCAGCCAGTGGCTGGGATGGGCACCCACGGCCACCCCCCTGGCCAGCGCCTGCCCTATGGTGGCGGCGGCCAGGACGGGGTCGCCGGCATGGCGGCCACAGGCGATATTGGCGGAGCTGATCAGCGCCAGCAGGGCCGCGTCATGGGCGGCGCCCTCTCCCAGATCGGCGTTGACATCAATGCGCTTGGACATGCTCCCTCACCCTGGCCAGGTAGGCCTGCTGCTGCCGGTAGGCCTGGACGGCCTCCCGCTGCGTGATACGCAGGAAGGCCAGCTCGTCGCCGGGGCCCAGTTGCCCCAGCTGCCACAGATCGGCCCGGCACAGCATGGCCACCTTGGGGTAACCCCCGGTGCTTTGGGCCTCGGCCCCCAGCAGGATCGGCTGACCGTCGCCCGGCACCTGCACCACCCCGGGCAGCACCCCGTGAGATGCCAGCTCCTGGCCCTGGTACCCCAGCAGGGCCGGCCCGCTCAGCCGCAGGCCCATGCGGTCGGCATGGCGGGAAACGGCCCAGGCTCCCTGCCAGAACAGGTAGCGCGCCGGCCCCGGGAAGGCCGCCTCCTCGGGCCCGGGCAGGGCCCGAAGCCGGCCCCGCCTGGGGGCGCGGATCAGCAGCGAGCCGGCAAAGCGCCGCTGTGGTTTCCAGTTCAGGACCTCGCCGTCCCTGAGCGGAGCCCCCAGGCCGGCGGCCAGATCGGCGCTGACCGAGCCCAGGAAGGGCATGCCCTCCAGGCCGCCGGACAGGGCCAGATAGGCGCGGTAGCCCTGCCTGGGCCGGGTGAAGAGCAACCGCTGCCCCGCCTCCACCGGGAAGCGCCACCAAGGGGCCACGGCGTTGCCGTCGAGGCGGGCACCGAGATCGGCGCCGGTCAGCGCCACCCAGCCGCTGCAACCGAAGCGCAGCTCGGCCATGCCAAAGGTGATCTCCAGCACCGGCGTGTGTGGCGTCTGTTGCAGCAACAGGTTGCCCAGGGTCGCGGCCAGGGGATCCATGGCCCCGGCGGCGCTGATCCCCTGGTTGCGCCAGCCGCTGCGGCCCAGATCCTGGAGGCTGGTGAGCAGCCCGGCCTTATGGATGCTTACCGTCACAACGCCACCAGTTGCACCCGGTCGCCGGGCTGCAACAGGGCCGGCGGCGACTGCTCGGGATCAAACAGGGATGCCGCGGTGCGGCCGATCAGCTGCCAGCCCCCCGGGCTCCGGCGGGGGTAGATCCCGGTCTGGTCGCCCGCCAGCGCCAGGCTGCCGGCCGGCACCTGCAGGCGCGGCTCGGCCCGCCTGGGCACCTGCAGCTGGCCACCGCTCAGGTAGGCAAAGCCCGGCATGAACCCCAGAAAGGCCACCTCGAAGGGCTGCCGGCAATGCAGGGCCACCACCTCCTGTTCGCTGAGGCCGCAGTGGCGGGCCACAAAGGGCAGATCCGGGCCTTCAATGCCACCAAAGGTGATGTCCAGCTGCACCTGCTTGCCGGGCGGAAGGCGACTCGGCCGCTGCGCCCAGATCCGGGCCAGCTTCCGGCCCAGGGCGTGGGGGTTGAGATGGGGCTTGGCCAGTACCAGGGTGAGGTTGCCCATGCCGGGCACCGCCTCCACGATACCCTGCCACTGGCACAGCTGCTCCGCCAGCCAATGCAGCTGGCGCTGGTGCAGGGGGCTGGTTTGGGCCGGGATCAGCACCAGGGCGCTGTCTCCCAGAGAGTGGATGCTCAGTTCGGTGCTGTTCATAGGGCGTTATTGCTCGGCTCTATGAACACCTTAGTTCAGCCATTGCCAAAGCCAAGCTCGGCCACTCAAGGGCAGCTGGCCTGGGCTTCCCGCTCGTTGCGCTCCAGCGGGCCCGGCTTGACCAGCAGTTGCAGGGGTACCGCATAGAAGGCGGCCAGCTCCCTGATGGTGCGATAGCTGACGTTTCGACCGGCCTCGGCCCGCTTGATGGTTGCCAGCGACAGCCGCAGCGAGCGCTTGCGGCAGGCATGGTAGAGATCTTCCTGACTCAGGCAGTTCTGCCGGCGCAGCGACTTCAACAGCCCCACATTGACCTCTTGAGTTCCCTTCATGACGTTCCCTGCTCCTTCACCTTCGTCAGAGTGAGTCTAGTGCGCGTTCGCAGGCCTTCAAGTCTGGCCAAGCACCAGAATCGTATCGCCTGGTTGCCAACCCAGGCCTGCCGGGACAGGCAGCAAATATGACAGTGCCGTAACAGTATTGACCCCATGCTGATACCAAGCTGATGCGGCGCCACGGATCCCCCGCCTCATACTTGCTGGAGCCTGCAGGGTGCAGGCTTCCCACCGGCTCGGGCCGGACCTTCTATGCATTCAAGAGGATTGAATAATGTCTAACGTCAATTGGAACAACGGCCAGCTGATCACCCTGGAACAGGGCATGACCGCCACCTGCAACGGTAACCTCAACAGCGGCCAGCTGTACTGCCTGTTCTTCTACAACGCCGCCCAAAATGACGCCGACACCACAGTGTCCGTGGTCTGGTCCAACTCCCAGCCTCCGGTCACCGTCAAGGTCCCCGGCACCACCGGCCACCAGGGCCTGGCCTCCATCTGCTTCGTGGACGGCGACCAGACCAACACCGTTTCCGTGGCCGTGACCCACGGCCAGCCCGGTGCCTCGGTACAGGCCTTCATCGGCAGCGTCAAGATGCCCATCGACACCAGCGGCATCCACAACAAGGACATGCCCGCCAACGGCCAGCCCCAGCCCCTGAACGCCTTCAGCCGCTACTACTGCGTGCCCGAGTCCCACTGGTACCAGGCCCAGGTCCAGAGCGACATCAATCAGTTCATCTTCGTGCAGCTGCAGGAGCAGAAGGCCTGCGTCAACATCGTCAACAAGCAGGTCGACCCGAGCAACATCATCGCCTACGCCGGCGACGCCAAGCAGTACGTCACCGTCAACAGCAGCGACACCCAGACCATGGCCTGGAACCTGCAGGGCAACGGCCGCCAGTTCGTGTGGATAAACGCCGACAGCATCCAGAACTCCGAGTCCGCCAGCATCACCCTGCAGTCCCTGAGCGGCCTCTACGCCGCCCACATGGGCCGCTGAGCCCCATAACGAAAACCGGCGAGGTCGTTTTTCGCCAGCTTAAGGGGCTTCATGGCCCCTTTTTTGGTGGCATCGGCAAGCATTGGGACGACTGATGTTGCAGGAGCCAAAAAGAAAAAGGCCACTCTTGCGAGTGGCCTTTTGATTGGGTGGAGCCAGCGGGATAAAGCTCGAAACCCAAAGCGCGGCTTTGGGTGCAGCTTTACGCGAGGCCCAGGATGGCCGAGCCGGAAAGAACCACCATGGACGGTAACCACCTCTAAGCCTCGGGCGGTATCCATTGGCTCTCGTTCGTTAAGCCGGCCGGAAAAAGAAAAGGCCACTCTTTCGAGTGGCCTTTGGGTTTGGTGGAGCTAGGCGGGATCGAACCGCCGACCTCTTGCATGCCATGCAAGCGCTCTCCCAGCTGAGCTATAGCCCCAAACTTTCTCTATCAGACCCACAGCTCTCTAACCCATCCCTGGTGCTGGTTTCCGGCTCGGCGTCCTGCCTCGCGTTCGATGCTGCCTATTCGTCGCATCTCACCCAGCTGAGCTATAGCCCCAAATTGTGGCGTCCCCTAGGGGATTCGAACCCCTGTTACCGCCGTGAAAGGGCGGTGTCCTAGGCCTCTAGACGAAGGGGACAAAATTTGCACTTTGCGAAACACTGCTTCGCAGCAAATTTTGTGAAGGCTTGGCTGAGCCAGCGAAGCCAAGCGGCTTCATTCTTAATCCTTCACAAAACGCTTTGCGCTGATTTTTGTGAAGGCAAGGTTTGCTGGTCAAAACCGAGCGGCAAATACCGCCCTGCCTTCTGCACCGATTCTAGGTAACCGGCGACTTTTGTTTGGTGGAGCTAGGCGGGATCGAACCGCCGACCTCTTGCATGCCATGCAAGCGCTCTCCCAGCTGAGCTATAGCCCCAAACTTTCTCTATCAGATCCACAGCTCTCTAACCCATCCCTGGTGCTGGTTTCCGGCTCGGCGTCCTGCCTCGCGTTCGATGCTGCCTATTCGTCGCATCTCACCCAGCTGAGCTATGGTTCCAAATTGTGGCGTCCCCTAGGGGATTCGAACCCCTGTTACCGCCGTGAAAGGGCGGTGTCCTAGGCCTCTAGACGAAGGGGACAAAATTTGCGCTTTGCGAAGCAGTGCTTCGCAGCAAATTTTGTAAAGGCTGGTTCTGCTGGTCAAAACCGAGCGGCAAATACCGCCCTGCCCTCTGCACCGGTTCTAGGCAACCGATGACTTTTGTTTGGTGGAGCTAGGCGGGATCGAACCGCCGACCTCTTGCATGCCATGCAAGCGCTCTCCCAGCTGAGCTATAGCCCCAAATTTCTTTATCGAACCCACGCTGCTGGATGTGAGCTCGAATTGTCTTTTTGAACCCTTGGGTTCCAAGTTGCCGCGTTACCGCCACAACTTACAGTGTTTGGTGGAGCTAGGCGGGATCGAACCGCCGACCTCTTGCATGCCATGCAAGCGCTCTCCCAGCTGAGCTATAGCCCCGAACATCCGGGGAGCCGCGCTCCCCGTCAGTGCGAGGCGCATTCTATGCAGCCCCGCGAAAGGTGTCAACACGCTTTTCTCAGGATTCTGCGCGTTTGGCGATAAAATCAACGGCTTGGTCGATTCTTGCCAGACTGCGGTCACGGCCGATCAGGGCCAGGGTGATATCCAGAGAGGGGGACTGGCCGGCACCGGTCACGGCCACGCGCAGCGGCATGCCCACCTTACCCATGCCCACCTCCAGGGCCTCGGCAGTGCCCTGGATGGCACCGTGGATGGCCTCCGGGCTCCATTCTGCCAGTTCGGTCAGCTTGGCGCGCACGGTCTCCAGGGGCTCCTTGGCCACGGGGCGCAGGTGCTTCTTGGCGGCCGCTTCGTCGAAGCCGTCGAAGTCCTCGAAGAAGTAGCGGCTCTGACCGGCCAGCTCCTTGAGGGTGTTGACGCGCTCGCCCAGGGCCTTGATCACCTCGGCCAGGGCCGGGCCCTGGGTGGTGTTTATGCCCTGGTCGGCCATGTGCCATTCCAGGTGCTCGGCCACGTACTGGGGATCCAGGCTGCGGATGTAGTGGTTGTTGAGCCAGTTCAGCTTGTCGGTGTTGAAGGCGGACGCGGCCTTGTTGATGGCGTCCAGGCTGAACAGCTTGATCATCTCCTCCATGGAGAAGACTTCCTGATCGCCGTGGGACCAGCCCAGGCGCACCAGGTAGTTCAGCAGGGCCTCGGGCAGGTAGCCTTCATCACGGTACTGCATCACGGACACGGCGCCGTGACGCTTGGACAGCTTCTTGCCGTCGTCGCCCAGGATCATGGACACATGGGCGTATTCCGGGATGGGGGCGCCCAGGGCCTTGAGGATGTTGATCTGACGCGGGGTGTTGTTGACGTGGTCTTCACCGCGCACCACATGGGTGATGCCCATGTCCCAGTCGTCCACCACCACACAGAAGTTGTAGGTGGGGCTGCCGTCGGAGCGCTGGATGATCAGGTCGTCCAGTTCCTTATTCTGGAATTCCACATGGCCGCGCACGTGGTCCTCGAAGGACACGCTGCCTTCCTCGGGGTTCTTGAAGCGGATCACGAAGGGGGCGTCTTCGGCCGGGGCCTCGGTCAGGTGGCGGCAGCGGCCGTCGTAGCGGGGCTTCTCGCCCTTGGCCATCTGCTCTTCGCGCATCTGCTCCAGGCGCTCGGTGGAGCAGTAGCATTTGTAGGCCTTGTCTTCGGCCAGCAGCTGGCCCACCAGCTCCTTGTAGCGGTCGAAACGTTTGGTCTGGTAGTACGGGCCCTCGTCCCATTTCAGTCCCAGCCAGTTCATGCCATCCATGATGGCGTCGATGGCTTCCTGGGTGGAGCGCTCCAGATCGGTGTCTTCGATACGCAGGACAAACTCGCCCTGCATATGCTGGGCGTAGAGCCAGGAATACAGAGCAGTACGGGCACCGCCCACGTGCAGGTAGCCGGTGGGGCTGGGGGCAAAACGGGTTTTGACTGTCATAAAAAGTGCTGCCGTAAGTTAAGCGTCAAACACAAAGGCCGTATTCTAACACCGCACCGGGTACGCACAATGGATGCGTGCCTCCCGCCGGGGCGTTCACAGCAGCGGCTGCTGGCCGCTCGGCATCTGGTGCAGGCCCTGCATGTCCACATTGTTGGCCTCGAAGCTGTCGGCCCGGGCCATCTTCCACATCCGGCCGTAGAACTCGCTGTCCACCTTCCCTTCCAGCAGGGCGCCCGGTTCCAGGAACACGTGCAGCTGGGAGAACAGCCTCACCTCGGTGTTGCTGGTGCGCCGCACCAGGTGTCTGGGCTCCAACTGGCAGGGATGCTCCAGGCCGGCCGCGGCCAGCATCTCGGCCAGGGTGTGCAGGGTATTGCGATGGAAGTAGTAGACCCGCTTGGCCTTGTCGGGCACCACCAGGGCCTGCTGGCGCAGCTTGTCCTGGGTGGCGACCCCGGTCGGGCACTTGTTGGTGTGGCAGGACTGGGACTGGACGCAGCCAACGGCGAACATGAAGCCCCGGGCCGAGTTGACCCAGTCGGCACCTATGGCCATGACGCTGGCGATATCGAAGGCGGAAATGATCTTGCCGCTGGCGCCCAGCTTGATCTTGTCGCGCAGGTTCAGGCCCACCAGGGTGTTGTGCACGAACAACAGCCCCTCCCTCAGGGGCACGCCCATGTGATTGGAAAACTCCAGCGGCGCCGCCCCGGTGCCCCCTTCCTTGCCGTCGATGACGATGAAGTCGGGCAGGATGCCGGTTTCCAGCATGGCCTTGGCGATGCCCATGAATTCCCAGGGGTGGCCGAGGCAAAGCTTGAAGCCGACCGGCTTGCCGCCGGACAGCTCCCGCAACCGGCCGATAAAGCGCATCAACTCCAGCGGGGTGGAAAAGGCGCTGTGGCTGGCCGGCGAGACACAGTCCCTGTCCATGGGAATGCCCCGGGTGGCGGCTATTTCGGCGGTGATCTTGTGCTTCGGCAGGATGCCGCCATGGCCGGGCTTGGCGCCCTGGCTCAGTTTGATCTCGACCATCTTCACCTGGGGGGCAACGGCCTGCTTGGCGAATTGCTCCGGATCGAATTGCCCGTCCGGGGTACGGCAGCCGAAATAGCCACTGCCGATCTCCCAGATCAGATCACCGCCAAACTCCCTGTGGTAGGAGCTGATACTGCCCTCGCCTGTGTCATGGGCAAAATCCCCCATCTGTGCACCCTGGTTCAGGGCGCGAATGGCGTTGGCGCTCAGGGCCCCGAAGCTCATGGCGGAAATATTGAAGATGGAGGCCGAATAGGGTTGCCGGCATTGGGGGCCACCTATGGTGATGCGAAAGCCCCTGGGGTCCGGCATCGGCTTGGGCAGGGTGGAATGGCCGATGAACTCGAAGCCGGGCTGGTAGACGTCGGTCAGGGTACCGAAGGGCTTTTCACCCTTCTTGTTCTTGGCCCTGGCGTAGACTAGGGAACGCTGGGCACGGGAGAACGGCAGCCTGTCGTCGTCGCCTTCCAGCAGATATTGGCGGATCTCGGGACGGATGAATTCCACCAGGTAGCGGATATTGCCCAGCACCGGGTAGTTGCGGCGAATGGCATGGCGGGGCTGGAGCAGATCATAGATCCCCAGCAGCGTCAGCGAGCCGCCAATGACGAACAGGCTCCAGGGCCAGCCCCCCGAGTCCAGGAACGGCAGGCTGAACAGGGTCACCAGGGCGCAGCAGACGAAAAACGCGTAGCGACTCAGCAGGGAAAATTTCATCAGGCCTCCAAGCCCATCAATGTCGAACTCCGACTCAGGACACTAACCCAGAGCGACAAAGCGGTCGAGCCGCTAAGGGTGATGACAGCGTTTCGCCTGGCTGCGCTGGTCTCCCTGGTCCGCCTGGCAGTGCCCCTGTCGAGCGCCGTTTCCGGATGGGCCCAATGCTGAAAAAGCCAGCAGTCGCGCGGCCTTGGCGAATTTTCGGTTGACACCCTAAAAGCCCCACCTATAATACGCCTCCACATGACGGGGACAGCACTCGTCACTGTGATTTGGGTGATTAGCTCAGTTGGGAGAGCACCTCCCTTACAAGGAGGGGGTCACTGGTTCGAGCCCGGTATCACCCACCAAATTTGCGTCTTGAGAGGCTGGAGAGTAGCTCCCACTCTTTCAAGAACCGGGGATAACCGGCCAGGCCGCTATCACCCACCATATTGTGAAGCATCTGGCTGCGGCGGGATGCACAATAGGCAGCCAACTTCCCATGGGCCGTCTTACAGATTTCAGGGTGATTAGCTCAGTTGGGAGAGCACCTCCCTTACAAGGAGGGGGTCACTGGTTAGAGCCCGGTATCACCCACCATATTGCAAAGCATCTGGTTGCGGCTGGATGAACAACAGACAGCCAACTTCCCATAGGTTGTCTTACAGATTTCAGGGTGATTAGCTCAGTTGGGAGAGCACCTCCCTTACAAGGAGGGGGTCACTGGTTCGAGCCCGGTATCACCCACCATATTTGTCTTGAGAGACTGGAGAGCACCTCCCGCCCTTTCAAGAACCGGGGATAACCGGCCGAGCCCGGTATCACCCACCATATTTTGTCTTGAGAGACTGGAGAGCACCTCCCGCCCTTTCAAGAACCGGGGATAACCGGCCAGGCCGGTATCACCCACCATACAATTGTTACTGACCCTTCGGTAACGCACAGATTTTGGGTGATTAGCTCAGTTGGGAGAGCACCTCCCTTACAAGGAGGGGGTCACTGGTTCGAGCCCGGTATCACCCACCATATTAAAACGAATGGCATTCATCCCACGCCGTTCTACAGAGTTCAGGGTGATTAGCTCAGTTGGGAGAGCACCTCCCTTACAAGGAGGGGGTCACTGGTTCGAGCCCGGTATCACCCACCAATTCAAAAAAAGCTACCTTCGGGTGGCTTTTTTGTTTTCCCACTATGATCAACGCTCGGTGCGGCACCTCCCGCCCTTGCAAGAACCGGGGAACACCGCTTCGAGCCCGGTATCACCCACCATCTACGATAAAGCCACCTTCGGGTGGCTTTGTTGTTGCCTAAAAATCTCCCCCTAAATGGCAACTTCCTGAAATCCAAACAATACTTTCCGCTGATCCCCTTCCCTCAACAGGAGACCATGGAAATGGATTTCACAGACCGGCTTAACAACCTTGTCACCAAAGCAAAAAGTCAAAAAGGCCAGCTGGAAACCGAAGAAGCCACAAAGAACGCCTTCGTCATGCCCTTTATCAACTCTGTTTTGGGTTATGACGTGTTCAACCCCTCAGAGGTGATCCCTGAGTTCACCGCAGATGTAGGTACCAAACGCAATGAAAAGGTGGACTATGCGATCGCCAGAGAGGGGCGTATTGTTGCCTTAATTGAATGTAAGCATTGTGGTTCCGAACTCAACTCAAAGCATGCTTCACAGCTTTTCAGGTACTTCAGTGTCACCGAAGCCAGATTAGCCATCCTGACCAATGGCATTCGATACCAATTTTTTACTGACCTTGATGCCCCCAACAAAATGGATGAGCGCCCCTTTCTAGAGCTGAACCTCGAGGAGTTAAACGAAGCGATAGTGCCTGAGCTGAAGAGGCTCACCAAGGATGCCTTTGACATTGATGCCATGCTTTCCTGCGCTGGAGAACTCAAGTACACCGGTGCGATCAAAAAGCTGATCTCGGCCGAATTCAAGTCACCTTCAGAAGAACTGGTTAAACATTTCGCCAGCCAGGTTTATGACGGCAAGCTCATGCCAGCCGTTCGTCAGCAGTTTGAAGAGCTGACCAAAAAAGCCATGAAACTCTTTCTCAATGAAGAGATTAACACCAGGCTGAAGAGTGCAATGGCAACAGAAGATGTAGTCGAAGAAATCATCTTGGACAATCCTGAAAAAGCGAAGCCCGATATCGTTACCACAGAAGAAGAGCTTGAAGGCTTCTATATCGTAAAGTCCATCCTTCGTTCCCACGTAGACCTGCAACGCCTGGCTGCAAGAGACACAAAGAGCTATTTCGGCATCCTGCTTGACGATAACAACCGCAAACCCATCTGCCGGCTGCACTTTAACCGCAATCAGAAGTACCTTGGCGTTTTCGACGAAAACAAGATAGAAGAGCGAATCCCTCTGACATCACTGGACGATATCTTCGACCATGCAGAGCGGCTCGTCAGTACGGTTGGCTATTACTGACCGCTGAAGGGCGTTACCACTTTCATCGGTAGCGCCTCCCCTTGCATCCCTCTCCCGTTAGCTGAAAGGATAGAGGCTCACCGCCAGGGAGAGCCCATGACCATCATCCGCAAAGCCAGCCGCGACGACGCCCAGGCCGCCTGGGATATCCGCAACGCCGCCATTCGGGTCGCCTGCCCCGCCCATTACGACGCCGAGGTGCTGGCGCTGTGGACCGAAGGCGACATGACCGATGACTTCATCACCATGGTGGCCGAGCACTTTCAGGTGGCCGAACTCCATGGCCGGGTGATGGCCACCGGCATGATTTGTCTCGATACCGGCAAGGTGGACGCCATCTTCGTCCACCCAAGAGCCATGGGCAGCGGCCTGGGCCTGGCCATGATGGCGCACCTGGAAGCACTGGCCCGCCGGGCGGGCCTCAACCGCCTCTTTCTCGAGGCCACCCTTAATGCTGCCCCCTTCTACCGGCGCTGCGGTTTTGTCGGTGACCGGGTCGACCAATATCATTCACCCCGTGGCATCACCCTGCCCTGCGTGCCCATGGCAAAGCCCCTGCCCCGCGGCTGAAAAGCCCTTTATTGACGACACCTTGAACGGCCGCCAAGGCCAGCGCCGGCGGGGCTTTCCAGGCTGGTGCATTAGCGGTCCGGCTTTGCTATGTTAGCCCCTTTCCCTTCGGCTTTTATTTTCGCAGGCCGTGCGCCCTGTGCTTTGATAACAAAGGACTTTCATGCCGAGTCTGAACCGCATCATTCTGATCAACACCCACCTCAAGGGTGTGGTGGAGCTGGCCCTGGATGACCACACCAACATCTGTGGCACCAACGCCTCCGGCAAGACCACCTTGCAGCGCCTGGTTCCCGTCTTCTACGGCGAATATCCGAGCCGGGTGGTGCCCTCCACCCGCGACAGCTTCGAGCGCTGGTACCTGCCCACCGAGCAGAGCTACATCATCTACGAATACCTGCGCCTGGACGGCCAGCTGGCCCAGGTGGTGCTGGCCTCCGCCGGCGACGGCAAGGGCGTCAACTATCGCTTCATCGGCAAGGGCTTCGAGCTGGACGACTTCATCAAGAGACGCCAGGGCGACAGCATCAGCTTCCTGGCCATGGCCGAGCTGGGCCGGGAGCTGAAGCGCGCCGGCGTCAACCATACCAAGCTGCTCAACACCAGCCAGTTCAAGGCCATCATCCAGAACGACCGCAGCCTGCTCGGCACCAATGGCAACCGCAGCGAGCTGCGCACCTGGGCCCGCCAGTTCTCCCTGTGCGAGCCGGAGCATTCCCTGCGCCATATCGAGAAGCTGGCCAAGGCGGTGCACTCCAAGGAAGGCAAGATGGAGACCATCAAGTCGATGATCGCCGCCATCCTGGAGGAAGACGGTGTTACCCCGCCCGCCTCCCGCCTCAACCCCCAGCGGGTCGAGGCCTGGATCCGCGAAAGCCAGCTGATCCAGGGCTTCAACGCCATCCGTCCCGAGTTCGACAAGCTGGAGCAGGAATTCGAGGAGCTCAAGGCCTGCGAGCTGCGCCTCAGTGGCCTGATGCAGGGCTACAAGGCCGACGAGCCCATCCAGTGGCAACAGCTGGAAACCAGCAACAACCGCATCGAGGAGCTGGGTTTTCGCAAGAACCAGCTGGAAAACAGCTGGAAGGAGCAGCGCGACGAGCTCAACCAGGAGCTGTCCGCCGCCAGGGGCGATCTGGCCAAGGTGGAAGAGGATCTCGACCAGCTCGAGGAACAGCACCAGGCCTTCATGGAGGCCGACATTGAGCAGGCCAAGGCCGATCTGGAGCTGCTGCCGGCCTGGCGCGACGACCGGGACAACCTCCAGGCCCGCCACAAGCTGCAGACCGAAAAGCACCAGGACGTGGAGGCCGCCTACAACGAGCGCCGCCACAAGGTCAGCGAGCAGCTGGCCCAGGTGCTGGACGAGCTGCGCGCCCAGCAGGACCAGCTCCAGGAGCAGCGCGACGCCAAGCGCCAGCAGCAAAGCCAGGAGCTGGCCGAGCTGGAGCAGAGCTTCAACCAGCGCCGCCAGCAGGGCATCGACGACTTCAAGGACAAGCGCTACCAGCTCAAGCTGGAGCTAAGCCAGCTCCAGGCCCAGCTGGACGGCGCCAACTACAGCGACGAAGAGCGCCAGGCCCTGCTGATCGTCGACGAGCGCATCCACCTGGCCGACGAAGCCGCCGAGGCCGCCCGCGCCAAGTTGGAGCAACTCCAGCACCAGGAGCGGCAACTGCGCGCCAAGCGCGACGACGCCAATGACATCCTGCGCCAGGCCGGCCGCCGGGTCAGCGAGCGCCAGGCCCAGCTGGAGGACATCAAGCAGATCCTCTACCCCGGCCACCACAGCCTGCTGGAATTCCTGCGCAAGGAAAGGCCCCAGTGGGAGGCGACCCTGGGCAAGGTGATCCACCCGGAGCTGCTGCACCGCAGCGACCTCAAGCCCAGCCTGAGCCAGGAAGGCGCCGACGCCCTGTTCGGCATCCAGCTGGACTTGGCGGCCCTGGACACCCCCGACTATGCCCAGTCCGAACAGGAACTGCGCCAACGCCTGGACAGGGCCGAGGAAGCGGTGCTGGAGGCACAAAACCTCCAGGAGGAAGCCGAAGCCCAGCTGGTGGCCGCCGGCGAGGCCCTGGACGAGCTGAATCGCCAGCTCACCTTTGCCCGTACCGAGCAGAAGAACCGCCACGAAGACCTGCGCCGCCTGTTCGAAGAGAAGAAGGCCCAACAGGACAAGATCAACGCCGCCCTGGCCGAGCGCAAGCGCAAGGGCCAGCAGCAGCTGAGCCAGCTCGACAACCGGCTCAAGCAGCTCGACAGCGACCACCAGCTCTGGCTGGACGAGCTCAAGGAGCAGGCCCTGGAAGCACGCATGGAGAAGACCGCCTACTGGCAGGAAGTGGTCGGTGCCATCGAGGACCAGCTCAGCCAGCTGCGCGCCAGCATCGAAGACCGCCGCGCCAAGGCCAGGGAGGAGCACAAGGCCTGCGACAGCTGGTACCGGCAGGAACTCAAGTCCCGGGGCGTCGACGAGGCCGAGATCCTCAAGCTCAAGCAGCAGATCCGCGATCTGGAAGGCCGCATCGCCAAGGCCGAACAGCGCCGCGCCGAGGTGCTGCGCTTCGACGACTGGTACCAGCACAATTGGCTGCAGAGAAAGCCCCGCCTCCAGGCCCAGAACACCGAACTCAAGGCCCTGGTGGCCAAGCTGGACCAGCAGCTCAAGGACGCCACCGCCAGCCACAAGCAGCAGCGCAACGCCCTGGAAGACGGCATTCAGCAGGCCAGGCAGGCCAAGGTCCAGGCCGAGGAGTTCCTGGCCAAGATCAAGAGCCTGCTCAAGAAGCTGGGCGAGCTCAAGCTGCCCAGGGACGGGGTCGAGGCCATGGGCGGCCTCGCCGAGCGCCTGGCGCTGGGCGAGGAGCTGCTGCTGGGCCGCGACCAGCACCTGGCCTCAGTGAAGGCCTATGTGGACCGCTTCGACGGCGTCATCGCCGGCCAGGCCGGCTCCAGCCTGAGCGAAACCTGGGAACGCAGCCGCGAGCAGTGCTCCCTGATCAACGACAAGGGTATCCGCCTGCTGGACTACCGCAAGCTGGTGCCGGAGCTCAAGCAGCTGCTCAACGTCATGGTGCCCCAGAGCATCACCGCCCTGCGCGAACAGGGGCGGATCTTCGGCGATGACCTGAACAAGTACTACGACGTGCTGGCCGACATCGACCGCCGCATCGCCTCCCAGAGCGCCCGCATCACCCGCGAGGTGGGCGAGGAACTGTTCCTGGACGGCGTCTCCGACTCGGCGGTGCGCATCCGCTCCAAGATCAGCGAACTGGAGTTCTGGCCGGAGCTGCAGGCCTTCATCAAGGCCTACAAGGACTGGAAGGCCGAGGGCTTCAGCGAGCTGCCCAGCGAGGACTACACCAGCGCCATGCGCCGGGCCCTGGACATCATCGGCCGCTCCGCCCTGTCCGGCGGCATCGCCGGCCTGCTGGAAATCGAGCTGCGCCTGCGCGAGGGCAACTCGGATCTGGTCATCCGCACCGACCGCCAGCTCGGCGAGTCGTCCAGCCACGGCATGGCCTACCTGATCCTCTGCAAGTTCCTGCTGGCCTTCACCCGCCTGCTCAGGGGCCGGGCCAGGGTCACCATCCACTGGCCCATAGACGAACTGGGCACCCTGCACTACAACAACGTCAAGAAGATCTTCGATGCCTGCTCCAACAACGATATCCGGGTGCTGGGCGCCTTCCCCAACCCCGACTCCGAGGTGCTGGATCTGTTCGCCAACCGCTACATCGTCAACAAGCAGACCCGGCAGCTGCAGGTGGTGAAACCCAAGCTGGACCCCATTGCCGAAAAGCTCAAACAGAAACAACGTCAGCGGGAGGCGGTGTAAATGCTCTCTATCACAGGACAGGTCATCGAACGCCTCTTGAAGGGCGAATTCATCTGCCGCACCACCGACGAGGAAGGCTGGCGCCTGCTCAAGAACGCCGCCAACCGCGAACGCATCGAGGACTACCTGGCCCAGCTCAACCGCACCGTGGCGGTGGTGGGCACGGGCAACGACGGCGACGTGTTCTTCTGCGGTTACCAATCCCTTGGCGAGGCCGAGCGCAGGGTGATCAGCCAGCAATTCAAGGATATCTGCAACGGCCTCACGCCGTTGGTGGAATGGCTGGTGCTGGTGCAGGAGGCCACCGCCCAAGACGCGCCCCTGACCGAGGGCGCGCCGGTGCGCCTGGGCGAACTGCAGACCATAGTGGAAGACACCCCGGCCTTTCGCGAACAGCTGGCCCGGATCAGCCATTACCGGCTGTTTAATTCCACCTCCAGCCAGGTGGACGGCCAGATCAAGCAGGTGTTCAAGCGCCTGGTGGAGCTGGGCTACCTGATCAAGCCCAACCCCGACAAGCAGATCTACATCGCCACCGGCAAGCTGGACTACCTCTACGAGGTGATCCGCTTCATCGACGAAACCGAGGCCCTCAGCCTGGAAGCCCAGGCCGAGACCGCCACCAGCCAGGGCAGCCTGCTATGAGCCAGAACCTGCACCAGGCCGGGGTGCGCTTCCTCAAGCTGCTGGGCCGCCACGGCGAGGTGATCATGGACGCCTACCTCTCGGGCGAGGTGGCCGACGGCCAGCTGGAGCCGGCCGTGGAGGACAGGCTCAGGAAGGAAGGCATACTGTTTAGGCCCGAGCAAGGCGCCAACCTTCGCCTGCGCAAGTCGGTCCGCGCCCTGTTGGAGGAAGCCCTCAAGGACGAACGCAACCGCCAGATCGACACCAACCTGGGCTCGGCCCTGGCCGGCATCAAGACCCTGGCCGCCCACTACAAGGAGGCCAGGCACAACGGCGACTACGGCGCCGCCGAGGCCTACCTCTCGGATCTGTCCGAGCATGTCTACGGCTTCGCCGAGGGCCTGCGCCACGACATCCGGGTGCTGTGGAGCCGCATCAACAACGAGTTCGGCTATGTGGGCACCATCAACGCCAAGATCCGCGAGAACGAGCTGGCCCAGTCCCAGGTCAGCGAACTGCTCAACGGCCTGGAGATGGTCAGCTTCCAGGAGCTGGCGGAGCTGGCCGGCGACATCCGCGAGCTGCGCCGCCTGCTGGTGACCAGCCTGCAGAACACCCTGTCGCAATGCGCCCAGGAGCTGGGCATGGTCCAGGCCAGGCTGCTGGAGCTGCTGGGCCGGTTCCGGGAGATCCGCGGCCGCACCCGCCTGCTCAAGGGCTGGCTGCTGCACCTGGATCAGCACCCCGACTACAAGGTCGGCAACCATGCCGGCCACAAGGAGGTGCCGCAGCTGTTCAACCAGGCCGAGGCCATACTGGCGCCGGCGGCGGTGGACATCCACAACGGCCAGCACGAGGGCGAGCTCATCGAGCTGGTGGGCCGCATCAAGGCGGCGGGCCTGCTGGAGCGGGCCAGCCAGGCGCCCCAGGAGGCGCCGGCCCTGGTGCTGGAAGATATCGACGACTTCGAGGTGGCGCTCAGCCCCATCAAGGCCGCCGTGGACGACTACTTCTGCGCCGTCATCGACAGCGGCCGGGAGGAATCCGCCCTCGAATACCTGCACAGGCACCGGTTGCCCTGGAACGCCGAGAGCTGGCTGTACCAGATCATCAACGGCTACGAGGGCCTGCCCGAAGAACAGCGCCGCCACTTCGAGCTGGATGCCGTCGGCGAGCCCCACCCCGTCTTTACCGGCAACTTCATCATCCGGGACGTGAGCCTGTGGCTGGCCTAGGCAGGAAGCACCTCAAGGCCATCCACGAGCTGCTGTTCGACCACAAGGACCTGGTCACCGCCACTGCCACCTGGCGGGAGATCATCGCCCATTTCGAGCTGGAGCCAGGGCAAGAAGGCAAGAGGCTGGTTTTCGACGCCCGCCAGCGCCAGCTGCTCAGGGAGCTGGCCAGCCGGCATTTCGGCTTCGATCCCAAGGCGCCACTGCCAACGGGTGACCGCCAGGCCTACGCCGACCACGGCAGCATCGACGAGAAGCTGGCGCCGCAGGGCCCGGACCGGCACCATGTGCTGGTCAAGGGCGCCCTGCCCGGCCTGCCGCCCCTGCCCCCCGAGGCCAGCCTCAGGCTGCCGCTTTCCAGCCTGGCGCTGGACAGGATAGCCAGGGTGCTGGTTATCGAAAACCTGGACACCTTCGACCTGTGGCGCCCTGGCCTGGGCCCTGACGGCCTGGCTGATGCCCTGGTGCTGTACCGTGGCCACCGCGGCCTGGCCGCCGGCAGCAAGCGGCTGCTGCAAGAGCTGCCGGCCACTGGCCAGGTCATCGTCTTTACCGATCTGGATCCCGCCGGCCTGCGCATCGCCCACACCCTGCCCAGGGCCGACGCCCTGCTGGTTCCCGGGCTGACGGAAGAGCTGCTGCCCATGAACAATGCCGCCCACTTCCACCGCCAGCACCAGGCCAGCCGCTACCTGGACAGGGCCGACTTGGAGGGTTGGCAAGGGCTCTGGCAGGAGATCAAAACCGGGCAGCTCAGCATCAAGCAGCAGCATATGCTGGCCCGAAGCGCCGAACTGGTGCTGGTGAAAAGGTAGCTGCCGGCTCCCCTATCCAGCACGGCCGGGCCCGTGCCTTTAGAAATAGCGCAGCACCAAATAACCGATGGCGGCCAGGCACAGGGCGATGCCGGGCACGGTGACCCGGGTCACCAGCCGCTGTTTGGCCATGGATTCACGCTGCAGGGCCAGGGATTCCTCCACCTGGCGCCGGGCCCGCTCAAGGTGGGCTTCGGCCAGGGCGATCTGCCTGGCCTGGTTGTCACAGATGGTCCCCAACAGCCTGATGAGCTCGTCTTTGTCATTCATCGCCCCGCCCTCTTTTTGTCACCAAAATTCCCTCAAAACGTCATCGTCCGCCGCTAGGCTTGCCGGCGCTAACACCTTCACGCTTAAGCATAATATTAGGAGAACACCCATGGCATTGAAGCCGACTCTCGGGATCATGCTGCTGGCCCTGGCCGCCACTCAGGGCCTGGCCGCCGACAAGGCCGGCCACGGCTGGGACAAGCGCCTGCACAAGCAGGCCCAGGTGGGCCCCCGCCCCTTCTACCTGGTGGCCGACATGGACGAAGGCCCCCTCAAGGACAAGCTGGCCCAGTGCGCCAATGGCCCCTTCTACCGCACCGATTTTTCCATCGGTCACCGCGGCGCCGCCCTGCAGTTCCCGGAACACACCAAGGAGTCCTATGAGGCGGCCGCGGCCATGGGCGCCGGCATCGTCGAATGCGACGTGACCTTCACCCAGGACAAGGCGCTGGTGTGCCGCCATTCCCAGTGCGATCTGCACACCACCACCGACATCCTGGCCCACCCGCAGCTGGCCCAGAAATGCTCGGTGCCCTTCACCCCCGCCGACCCGCAAAACGGCGTGCCGGCCCAGGTGCAGTGCTGCGCCTCCGACATCACCCTGGCCGAATTCAAGACCCTCAAGGGCAAGATGGACGCCGCCAACCCCATGGCCACCACGGTGGAGGACTATATGGACGCCACCCCCGGCTGGCGCACCGATCTCTACAGCCAGACCGGCACCCTGATGACCCACGCCGAGAGCATCGCATTGTTCAAGGCCATGGGCGTGAAGATGACCCCGGAGCTGAAGAGCCCCAGCGTGGCCATGCCCTTCGACGGCTTCAGCCAGCAGGACTACGCCCAGAAGATGATTGACGAATACAAGGCCGCCGGCGTCAGCCCCGACAAGGTCTGGCCCCAGTCCTTCAACCTGGAGGATGTGAAATACTGGCTGGCCCAGGAGCCGGCCTTCGGCCAGCAGGCCGTGTACCTGGACGACCGCTACGAGGATCCGGCCTTCGACGTTAACGACCCGGCCAGCTGGACCCCGGACATGGCCAGCCTCAAGGCCCAGGGCGTCAACATCATAGCGCCGCCGCTGTGGATGCTGGTGACCCTGGATGAACAGGGCAAGATGGTGCCGTCGCTGTACGCCAGGCACGCCAGGGACGCCGGCCTGGACATCATCGCCTGGTCCCTGGAGCGCTCCGGCCCGTTGACGTCCGGCGGCGGTTGGTACTACCAGGGCCTGGACGGCGCCATCAACAACGACGGCGACATGCTGACCCTGGTGGACGTGCTGGCCCGGGACGTAGGGGTGCTCGGCATCTTCTCCGACTGGCCCGGCACCGTCACCTACTACGCCAGCTGCATGGGGATGGCGCCCGCCCAAAAGCCCGGCAGGGGACGATAGGTACGACAAGAGGGGCAGTTGCCCCTCTTTTTATTCGCCTACCCCCGAAATGGCCCCCCGGCCGGGCCGGTCCTCTAGCCTGCATGCAAGGCCCCCTGGGTTTTTATTGGAGGCGCCAAAAATGAAAGCAACACGGATCCTTACCACCCTGGCACTGGCCGGCTCCCTGGCCCTGCTGCCCGGCCTGGCCAACGCCGAGCGCACCACGGGCCGCGGCACCGGCCCCGTGGTCTATGTGATCAGCCAGGATCTTTACTTCGATTCCATCGTCATCGTTGACAGCCTGCCCATGAAGGGCCGCTTCCAGGAGCTGATCCCCACCGCGGACGGCCTGGAAACCGACTTCGGTCCGGGCGATGTCGGCTACCTGGGTGGCCGCTGGTGGCTGGACACCAACGGCGACGGCGTCATGGATGAGGGCGACACCTATTTCCTCTGCCCCCTGCTGGGGCCGGGGCGGGAGTCTCCCTAGTCACAACGGGCCGGCTTGACCGGCCCGTTTATTTTGCAAAGTGCTCGGCAACAAGCCGCCGAAGCGACTCCCGCCTCAGAGGACGAAGGACGCGTAGATGGGGTTGTGGTCGGACACCACGTCGGTATCGATGGCGGTGGCGCTGCGCAGCGTCATGCCCCGGTAGAAGATGAAGTCCAGGGGCTGGCGAAAGAGCGTCTTTACATGGTGGGGATCCTCCATCACCGCCTGGCTCAGCCCCATCTCCTTGCAGAAGGCGCTGAGGTGGCGGCGCCGGGTCTTGTTCCAGACATTGAAATCCCCGGCCACGATCAAGGGCCCCCTGTGGTGCAGAAGCTCCCGCTTCAGGGCGTTGATTTCATTGTAGAAGTGGCCATGGCGCACGAAGTTGATGGCGTGCACATTGGCCACCAGCAGGGTTTCACGCCCGGCCAGGGGGTGGCGGGTAAGGATCAGGCTCTTGTGGGTGGCAAAACGCAGCTCGCGGGTGCTGCTCAGCAGCGCCGTGACCTCCTCGAAGGCGCTCTGGGCCGCCGTCAGCACCCCGAACAGGTGCGACTGGGTCTGGATATTGGGCGACACCGCATAGGACCAGCCGTCCAGGTGCAGCCGCCTGTCCACGGCCAGCTTGGCCTCCTGGAGCAGCAGCAGCGTGGTGGGGTATTGGCGCATCAGCCTGGCCAGGCAGAGCCGGAAATCACCGCTTAATGTCAGCTTCTGAGTGTTCCAACACAGCACCCCCAGCTCCCCTTCCAGGTGCAGGTGCTGATGGGACAACTGATGAGGGGCAAGCTGGGGCCTGAGCATGGTGCCTTCCTGAACTGCCGGAGCCTGCTTTTCAGCTTAGCACCGCCCCTATTCCCGACGGCGGCAAAGCCCCTGCTGCCCCGCCGGCCTGCCAAAGCCATACGGACATCCTCTTGATGCCAGAAAAAATTGCCTTAAGAAACCGTTGTTTAGTAAACGGGCATGGGATGCTATCGTACCCGGAATCACTAAGCAGGGATGCTTGGCCAGATAGCCATGAATACAGGGCTATCGCGCCACGGCAGGGCGGTAGCGTGCCCCGCCCTCCTCTACCCGTTCCAGGCTTTCCACCGGGCTTGTCACGCCGCTGAAATGGCTGCCCAGGATGTGCGTATAGATCTGGGTGGTTTTCAGGTCGCTGTGGCCAAGCAGCTCCTGGACGGTGCGGATATCGTAACCGTTGGCCAGCAACTGGCTGGCAAAGCTATGGCGAAAGGTGTGGCAGGTCACCCGCTTGTGCAACCCGGGCAGCTGGGCCAGCGCCGCCTTCAGGGCCTTTCTTGGCACGCTGTCATGCAGGTGATGGCGGCAGAGGCGGCCCGTCACCGGGTGTTCGCCAACCCGAGTTGCCGGAAAAACGAACATCCATCCCGGCGTGCGCCAGGCATTGGGGTACTTGCGGGCCAGCGCCGCCGGCATGGACGCGCCAGAGCCCAGCGCGATATCACCAGCCTGAAGCGCCAACGCGCGAGTGATGCGCTGCTCCAGAGCCGCGACCAAACAAGCCGGCAACAAGGTGGTGCGATCCTTCTTTCCCTTGCCGTCGTGGACGGTGATAACGCCGTGGGAAAAGTCCAGATCCTGTACCCGCAGACGCAGGCACTCGCTGATACGCATGCCGGTACCGTACAGCAGTTTCATGATCAACAGTTGCCCGCCCGCCATGACTGCAAAGACGGCCCTCACCTCGTCGGCGGACAACACTGCGGGCAAGTACCTGGGCTTTTGGGCCAACTGAAAGCCAAGCTCCGCCAGCGGCCTTTCCAGAACCTTACCATAAAGGAAGTTCAACGCGTTCAAGGCCACCTTCTGGGTATTAACGGCCACATGGCGCTCCACGGCCAGCCAGCTCAGGAAGATACGGACATGGCGCTCATCCATCTCGGCGGGATGACGCTTGCGATAAAAGTGGATGTAGCAACGTATCCAATACAGGTAGGTCTTCTCCGTTCGCATGCTGTACTGACGCAACCGCATTTCACGGCGAATGGATTCCAGAAAAGGACTCTTCATGGCGGCCTCGAAACTGTATGGATATACAGCACATCTAGCACAGCCTGCTCAATGATGCGCGTTACCGCCGGGAAGAAGGCACGCTTATCTCATTCACATATGTTAAAAGCTCTGTTATACAGGCTATTAGATGGTGGTCGGAGTTCAGGATATCACGCCATCCTGGGGGTGATAACGCGCATGCGCGTTTTGAACCCTGGCACTTTGGACTCTGATTAATAATCAACACAAATTCAAAGCATTGCACGCCATTATCAAAAGGTCTTACCAATAGATAACAGGCGTGCGCACAATACAGCGTTAGCTGCTCCAAAAGTCGAAACATATGAGATATACATTTGAAAAATTACAAAAGCACACAGAGCTGATTCGATCAGACACTGAGTCATTAGTAATGAAAAATAAGAACGCTTGGGACGAAGCGGTATCTTTATTTTCGGAGTATTTTCGGAGTCTAGAGGATTCCCCAAAATCTTTAGTTCGGAATGTTAAAATGGTTTTGGCTGCTCGTTTTATAAACCATCTTTATTCTTCCTTTATTCTGGTTGAGAGCGGAATGATTTCAGATGCGATTACTTGTGAAAGGTCGGCAATAGAAGTTTTAGCAGCTTATAAACTTCTTTGCGTAAAACCTGACTTGGCAGAAAAATATAATAAAGGAAAATTTCTCAAACCATATGAAGTGCGAGATAAACTTGAAAATTTAGGGTATCCAGAAGAGAAAGATAAAATTAAAAATATTTATAGCTCTGCAAGTGGTATAACTCATGTAAATCGAGATCATGAACGGTTTACGAGTGAATGGGAAAAAGAAAACAATGGCGTTTTATATGTTGGTGGTAGATTTAGTGAACCTGATGCTTTGCATATGCTGGAGTTCCTACCTGCGTTAATTCACTGGTATTTAATGCCGTTAGAGTAATCAGCTAACAAATCAATGCACGCGGACCAACCTCCGTTCCGCCAAATTTGTGCGCTCGCTGCGCTCACTATAGCACAAATTAGGCTCCACTTCGGCTGGCCGGTGATTGAGGCGTTGATATGATTCCCTTTGTCAAATAGACAAAGATAGCCTTACCGAGAATTAGATAAACCCGGTAAGGTCACACTGGCGGCTGGGCTTTGGCAAGTAAGTGTCGGCGGTTGACCTTGCTGATATCCGCGGATTTTAACCGCATTACTTGTTTGCGCCGCTGGAGCCTTGCCTCAGTCTAGGAGCGCGGATGTCACCGCTTAACGCCCTCGAGGATTGCTCTCACCGCTGCCGCCACCCACAACCGTCAGTGTGTATCTATTGCGCCCCTGGAGTTAGCAACTAACCCGTGGCAAATCCACGTCAAAGTCTTGTGCCAGCTCCCAGAGGTAACCACTTAGTTCCCGGGCGACGGCCGTGACCACTTTGTTGTACTCCTTGCCCCGGGCCTTGAGTGCACGGAATCGCCCGCATAATCGTTGTTGGATCTCCCAGGAGCGACTCTGCAGCTTGATGGAATGCCCTTGCTGCCGTGTTTCCAACTCTCGCGATACTTTCGGCGGGAAACGGTAAGCCCAGGCGGCTTCAATCAATATTCGTCGGGCGTGGCTGTTGCCGCACTTGGTGATGCCTCCCCGCCACTCCCGCTGACCACTCGAGTGCTCAGCGGGCGTCAAACCCACAAAGTTCATCAGGGATCGGGGGGAAGCAAAGCGGCGCAAGTCTCCAAGCTCGGCCACCAAGGTGACGGCCGAGAGGAAGCGGATCCCCCTGAGTACCGTCAGTCTTTGCACCAACGGGTACCAGCGCCACGAGTCGGCCAGGGTCTGCAGCTCAAGCTCCAGCCGCTGCAAGCGTTCATACCGTTCGGTGACGATATTGATGTAATGCTGATAGGTGATTTTACTGGCAGGCTCTGCAAAGCTGATGTCGGCCAGATGGCGACGATAGGCCTCGGTCCAGTTCTGCCTGCCCGAACATGGGTGACCGTGACGTAGCAGGAAAGATTTGAGTCTCTGCCGGGCCTGACGCAGGTCCAGCATGGCGTCTTCCCGGCAACGAATAAGGTCGCGAATAGCTTCATCCCGCTCATCCGGGACGTAGATAGGCTGTAAATCACCACTGCGGGCCAGACGCGCCAAGGTCATGGCGTCGCGCTTGTCGGTTTTCACTTTGTCGCCAGGCGCTTTCGGAATAAGTGCCGGAGCAATGACCCAACACTCAACACCGCGCCGTTGCAGATAGCGATATAGCCAAAAGCCACAAGGTCCTGCCTCGTAGATCACGCATAGTTTGGTGGCTTTGGCTAATTGATTCTTAATGAGTTTATCAAAAGAGCGGATGTTGGTGAGGATGGTGCCATGATATTGCACCGCCTCTCCCAATTGATCTGAAACCCATGCGACGTCAGTGGTTTCCTTGTGTACATCCAACCCGATGAAAAGTGTGTTAGCTTTAGACATGTCGGCCTCCTGTGATGTTTGTGCCTACAACAAACAGTGTGGCTCTGGTCTGACTAATCCACGATAAAACACCGGAGGCCGACACTTGTACAGGGAATCATTATGTCTAGCTACTCATTGAAGTTTGGAGTACCTTTTGAATATTTGGAAATTAAAGAAACAATGCCAATCTGATTTTGATAGTGGCTTAACCCGAGCTGGTATATTCGAAAAATACGCGGGAAAAGAAATATCAGATAAAAAACTAGCAACAGCTATAGCAAGTGTCCGAGACCCAAAACTGATAAGCAGGTACAGAATACTGAATTATATATTAGTTGGAATTATGACTCTTCTTGCTGTGGTCATGACTTTTTCACTATATGGGATATTGCAATCTGGAGACCTTAAAGCAACGGCGATAGTGATCACTATTCTCACTCTTTTTGTTACACTAATTTTCGGAATTTTTAAAAACTACCATCAAGCATACCTAATTTATGGGTTATTAACGACAATGAGGCTGCCAACCCATATAGAGGGATTTGGCAGTGATTTTACAGTAAATATTGTTGAGCTGGGGTTGGCTTTGTTTATGGTTAGCAGCCTATGGTTTCTGAAAATAAAATTGTTTCCATACATGAGTGTATTTGGAGGTCCCAAAAAGGGAGTTAATGGGAACTATTTGGTGTCTGAGAGTGGCGTTGTTGATCAAATCAGTCTCTGGACGGCCCAACCCCCAAGGCCGCCAGGCCCTTAATTGACCTGCTGGCGTTCGGGCATACCCAGTCCTATGACTTTGTTCATCACCTTCACCCCGGCCAGAGCCTCGGCAACCTGGCCGTTGTAGTCGCGCAGGCTCAGCTTTGGGCCAATCAGCTGCTTGTACCGAAACATCGCCGTTTCTGCCAGGGAACGCCGGTGATAGCCGCTGCGGACTTTCCATTCATCAAGGCGACCGGCCTTGAGCGCCGCCACCGCTTCGTTTCTGGGATGGCCATCCTCCCAGAACCCTGCTGTCTTGCGCGGTGGAATAACAGCCCTGGCGCCCTTTCTCATTACCAGCCGATGGCACCCCTTGCTGTCGTAGGCACCGTCGGCACTGACTCGTTCGATGCGACGGCGAAGCGGGTTCAGCAGGAACGGCAACACTTCGTTGTCGCCAACCTTATCCAGGCTGACTTCGGCGGCAACGACGGCATGGCTGTCGGCATCCACCGCCAGGTGCAGCTTACGCCAGACACGCCGCTTCTCCTTGCCGTGCTTGCGTGTCTTCCACTCCCCTTCGCCGAACACCTTGAGGCCGGTGGCGTCAATGACCAGGTGGGTCATGTCGCCCTGGCTGCGCCGGCGATAGCGGATAGTCACCGTCTTGGCACGCTTGCTGATACAGCTGTAACTGGGCGAGGACAGCGGCACCTCCATCAGTCGAAACAGGGAGTTGATAAAGCCCTCCAGGGCCCGCAGCGGCAGGTTGAAGAGGCCCTTCAGCATCAGCGCCGTCTCGATGGCGGTATCGCTGTACTCAAAGCCTCGCCCCCGGCCACCGTGGTGCTGCTGGCAGCGCCAATGACGGATGGCGGCCTCGTCCATCCAGACGGTCAATGACCCCCTGTTGACCAATGCGCGGTTGTACGCTGCCCAGTTGCTGATCTTGTGTCTGGCCTTGCCCATCCGTTGTTTCCCGTGAGTGCGACGCGGATCAGATCACGGCGACACGGAATGGTTCAACGATTTGGGAAACAACGCCTCTGAGAGTAGCTAACAAGTGACTGTGGTGTTCAGTCAACAGATCAGGCCGTTTTTTCGCACCATTTCTCGCCGTTCTTGACCATGGTATTGAGGATGACGATCAGCTTGCGCATGCAGGCGATAAGAGCCACCTTCGGAAGCTTCCCGGCTGCCTTCAGATGGGCGTAGTAACGCCTGAAAACCGGGTTGCATTGAATGGCCGACATCATGGCCATGAACATCACAGTGCGGACCCGGTGCCGGCCACCTCGGATGCGACGCTTGCCGTTATAGGAACCACTCTCCCGGTTCATTGGCGCGACCCCGACCAAGGCGGCGATTTCCTTTCGGTTGAGTCTGCCAAGCTCCGGCAGTTCGCTGAGCAAGGTATAGGCCAGCACTTTTCCAACGCCGGGCACACTGGTCAGGATCTCGGACTTTGTGCGCCAATGCTTGGCTTGGACGACCAGCACATCAAGCTGTTTGGTGATCGAGTCGATTTGCTTTTCCAAGGTTTTCAGCACAGATGAGAGCGAGCTATGGAGCGCCTTGGGCAGGATCTGCAGACGGTTCTTCTCCATGGTGGCCATCTCCAGCAGTTGGGTGCGCCTGATAAGCAAGTCCTTGATCAACCTGGATTGTTCGTCTGGTATGGACTTGTACTCCGGCTTGATGGTGGCGGCGAAGCGGGCAATGACGGCGGCATCGATCTTGTCCGTCTTGGCGAGCACACCGATGGCCTGGGCGAAGCGGCGGATCTGGATGGGATTGACAACGATGACCGGCAGTTCGGCCTTGTCGCAGGCGAAGACAAAGGCATGCTCATAGCGGCCCGTGGCTTCGGTGACGATGCTTTGTACTTGATGCTGCTTGAGTAGCTGGATCACCTTCGGGATATGCTCTTCGTCGTTAGGCACGCTGAAATGAAGGTTTAAGGGATGGAGCCCAATATCGAGCTTGGACTTGCCGACATCGACGCCGACATGGATCTGAAGTTGGTTTTTGTCGTTCATGGTAATAAGCTGACTCTGCCTTGCTATGCGGGCTCGAGGCCCCGATGACTGTTCGAGTTATCGCTTTGGAGTTATGCAGCGCTACCCACTTGTTATCGGTCTCTCGTAAGAGGAGCCGGCCAATCACCGAGCTGCTGCATAAAGGCCCTCAATGGCCGTTGAGGGTGGGCCTCCACTTTACCCGTTTTCGAGCAGAATCAACCATACAAGTAAAAGCAGGCGGACGCGTGAGCGCGCCGCTGCTTTAAGCGTTATGTGGCACAAGAGAACTGAGGGAAACTAATGAACGTAGCACAGCTATGGATTACAGGGAGTGAAGCCGACCTAGCTACGGTGTGTAGTCTCTTGGCACTTGATCCTGATTCATCGTGGCGTCAGGGAGATAAAATTAGAAATGGAAAAGTCCATGAAGATAATGGTGTAGGTATTTCCATTGCTGATGCTAACTCACCCAGAGAACTTGTTGAAGATATTCTATTGTTTGTTGCTCGTTGTGAAGTTTCTAATATCAATTTTAAGAAATTTTCATTGGCTGCAGATCTCTCACTGGGCTACACCGTTGGCGATTCAGAACAGTTTGCGGCCTGTATCGAGTTCACAGATCAAGATCTGCTGAGGCTTGCAGGTCTTGGGATTAGCCTCAGTGTGTGGGTATATCCAACATCGGATGAAGCCAATGAGTAATGCTCCATATAACAAACCGCAGCAGTCGCTTCTGGACCTCACCCGCTTTAACGAACACGCATCGCTAGCGCTCAAAGAGGTTGTCGATTCCCGGATAAAAAACAGAACAACTCATCACAAAATCATAAAGCCAGGTGTCTTAAGGCCTTCATGATTAAGCTAACCATTTGTCAAGCACATTGAAACTAAGTTGAGTCATTATCTGGATTAAAAAAGGATAACCCATGAAACATGCCTGCAGTTCAGTTTTTTTGCTTCTTTCCATTTTAGTTGTCAGTATCAGCAGTTACAGCCAAGATGAACGTCCAGTATTAAAAGGTCCCTACCTTGGGCAAAAGCCACCTGGCCTAACCCCAGAAATATTTGCTCCTGGATATGTGGCGACTAGGCATCGTGACTATAGCGGTTCCTTCACCCCTGATATGAAAGAGTTCTATTTTTCCAGAAGGGACGTCGACACTGAAAAATGGAGGTTGATAAGATTCAAGCTGGAAAATAACCAGTGGCAAGAATCAGTGGTGGGACCCAGAGTGGGGCGTCCTATACTTGCGCCAGATGGCAAGATCATGCATCTGGGCAATAAATACATGGAACGCACCAGTAATGGCTGGTCAGAGATAAAAAGCCTGGGCCCCATGTTCGACCGGGAAGATTGGGGCATCATGCGTCTCTCGGCCTCAGCCAAAGGCACTTATGTGTTTGATGACTATAAGAATAATGATGTAATCCGAATTTCAGAAATTGAAGATGGCATACGTCAGCCCCCAAAATTGTTGGGACCGCAAATAAACTCGGGAAAATGGACTGCCCACCCTTTTATCGCACCAGATGAATCTTACTTAATTTGGGATAGTGAAAAGGACGATGGATATGGCGATACAGATCTCTATATCAGCTTTCGCCAACAAGATGGCTCATGGGGGGAGGCCATAAACTTGGGGGCGATAATAAATACTGACGGCGTTGAGGCAAGCGCGTATGTCTCGCCCGATGGCAAGTATCTATTTTTTAATCGAAGCCCAACAAGTGCGGAAGACGGCGGTGACCCTGAGGGAGATATCTACTGGGTGGATTCACAGGTCATAGAGATGCTCAGGGGCGTTGTTGATCAAATCAGTCTCTGGACGGCCCAACCCCCAAGGCCGCCAGGCCCTTAGCCGACCTGCTGGCGTTCGGGCATACCCAGTCCTATGACTTTGTTCATCACCTTCACCCCGGCCAGGGCTTCGGCAACCTGGCCGTTGTAGTCGCGCAGGCTCAGCTTTGGGCCAATCAGCTGCTTGTAGCGGGACATCGCCGTTTCTGCCAGGGAACGCCGGTGATAGCCACTGCGACTTTTCCATTCATCAAGGCGACCGGCCTTGAGCGCCGCCACCGCTTCGTTTCTGGGATGGCCATCCTCCCAGAACCCTGCTGTCTTGCGCGGTGGAATAACAGCCCTGGCGCCCTTTCTCATTACCAGCCGATGGCACCCCTTGCTGTCGTAGGCACCGTCGGCACTGACTCGTTCGATGCGACGGCGAAGCGGGTTCAGCAGGAACGGCAACACTTCGTTGTCGCCGACCTTATCCAGGCTGACTTCGGCGGCAACGACGGCATGACTGTCGGCATCCACCGCCAGGTGCAGCTTACGCCAGACGCGCCGCTTCTCCTTGCCGTGCTTGCGTGTCTTCCACTCCCCTTCGCCGAACACCTTGAGGCCGGTGGCGTCAATGACCAGGTGGGTCATGTCGCCCTGGCTGCGCCGGCGATAGCGGATAGTCACCGTCTTGGCACGCTTGCTGATACAGCTGTAACTGGGCGAGGACAGCGGCACCTCCATCAGTCGAAACAGGGAGTTGATAAAGCCCTCCAGGGCCCGCAGCGGCAGGTTGAAGAGGCCCTTCAGCATCAGCGCCGTCTCGATGGCGGTATCGCTGTACTCAAAGCCTCGCCCCCGGCCACCGTGGTGCTGCTGGCAGCGCCAATGGCGGATGGCGGCCTCGTCCATCCAGACGGTCAATGACCCCCTGTTGACCAATGCGCGGTTGTACGCTGCCCAGTTGCTGATCTTGTGTCTGGCCTTGCCCATCCGTTGTTTCCCGTGAGTGCGACGCGGATCAGATCACGGCAACACGGAATGGTTCAACGATTTGGGAAACAACGCCATGCTCAGGCCTAAACAATAGCCCATACAGCAGTCGAAGTAAGAGCAAGGCCAGAAGCGGCGACTATTTCGGGCGTTGATAGGCCTTGTTGGGCCTTGTTGAGCAATTCACCCCCAGGGCCTGCGTTCCCCAACCCCGACCGGGGTTATTGGACCATTTCACTGACCGGCATGCCCAAGGCCGTCATCTTGTTCAACGCCGCGACCCGGGCCATCGCCTCGCCGACTTGGCCGTTGTAGTCGCGCAGGCTCAGCTTAGGGCCAATCAGCTGCTTGTAGCGGGACATCGCCGTTTCTGCCAGGGAACGCCGGTGATAGCCGCTGCGGATTTTCCAGTCATCAAGGCGACCGGCCTTGAGCGCCGCCACCGCTTCGTTTCTGGGATGGCCATCCTCCCAGAACCCTGCTGTCTTGCGCGGTTGAATAACAGCCCTGGCGCCCTTTCTCATTACCAGCCGATGGCACCCCTTGCTGTCGTAGGCACCGTCGGCACTGACTCGTTCGATGCGACGGCGAAGCGGGTTCAGCAGGAAAGGCAACACTTCGTTGTCGCCAACCTTATCCAGGCTGACTTCGGCGGCAACGACGGCATGGCTGTCGGCATCCACTGCCAGGTGCAGCTTACGCCAGACGCGCCGCTTCTCCTTGCCGTGCTTGCGTGTCTTCCACTCCCCTTCGCCGAACACCTTGAGGCCGGTGGCGTCAATGACCAGGTGGGTCATGTCGCCCTGGCTGCGCCGGCGATAGCGGATAGTCACCGTCTTGGCACGCTTGCTGATACAGCTGTAGCTGGGCGAGGACAGCGGCACATCCATCAGTCGAAACAGGGAGTTGATAAAGCCCTCCAGGGCCCGCAGCGGCAGGTTGAAGAGGCCCTTCAGCATCAGCGCCGTCTCGATGGCGGTATCGCTGTACTCAAAACCTCGCCCCCGGCCACCGTGGTGCTGCTGGCAGCGCCAATGACGGATGGCGGCTTCGTCCATCCAGACGGTCAATGACCCCCTGTTGACCAATGCGCGGTTGTACGCTGCCCAGTTGCTGATCTTGTGTCTGGCCTTGCCCATCCGTTGTTTCCCGTGAGTGCGACGCGGATCAGATCACGGCAACACGGAATGGTTCAACGATTTGGGAAACAACGCCATCTTTAGCTGATGAGCGTCTAACAAGTGACTGTGGTGTTCAGTCAACAGATCAGGGCGTTTTTTCGCACCATTTCTCGCCGTTCTTGACCATGGTGTTGAGGTTGACGATGCCCGCTTACAAGACAGGAAAACGCACCCAGCAATACCGCGTTGAATTCAAGGTCAAGGCCGTGTTGTGGAGTCATGGGGCCCACCGCAGCGCAATCCAGTGGCCGAGGCGCTCAAGGGGGTGAGACGCGCCGTAGCCGGATCAGGGGCTCCAAGAGCCCCCTGCTCGAAACGCCCAAAACCGCTATCATGGCCCTTTGCGCTACCCAGGACGGCCCATGCCCAGATTCCCCAACGCCCACCCCAGGTTCAGCAAGGAAAAGCTCAGCCTGGCCCTTTGCCTCCTTGCCGCCGTCGCCATGCTGATCTGGCCGGCCGAGCTGCTGGCCCTGGCGTCCGGCCTGAGCCGCTTTGCCATCACCCGCTTCGATCTGGCCTTTATCCTGGTGTCGTCGGCACTATTGCTGCTGTGCCTGGGCCTGGCCCTGAGCCCGCTGGGACGGCGGCGCCTGGGCGGCGAGGATGCCCTGCCCGAGTTCGGGCTGGCGAGCTGGCTGGCCATGCTGTTCGCCGCCGGCATGGGTTCCGGACTCATCTTCTGGGGGGTGGCCGAGCCCCTCTACCACTATGCCAATCCGCCCGCCTTCGCCGCCGACGCTCCCTCCCCCAAGGACACCGCCCTGGCCCTGACCTATTTCCACTGGGGGAGCCACGCCTGGAGCATCTACGCCATGGCGGGCCTGGTGATGGCCTGGTTCGCCTTCAACCGCGGCCGGGTGATGAACATCTCCGCCAGCTTCACCGCCAGGCGCGGTGCCAGTCGTTACGATCTGCTCGACTTCATGGCGGTGCTGGCCATTGTCTTCGGCCTGGCCGGCACCCTGGCCAACACCATCGCGTTGGTGCAGACCGGCCTGGAACAGGCATTGGACTTTGCCATGGGCGGCGTGGGCTTTCGGCTTTCCCTGCTGGTGCTGATCGCCGCCGCCTTTTCCCTGTCTTCCGCCCTTGGACTGGGCAGGGGCATCAAGCGGCTCAGCCAGTTCAACCTGGCCTTCGTGCTGCTGATGCTGGTGCTGGCGGTGCTCTGGGCAGGCCCCCTCAAGGTGCTGGCCAGGGCCGCCGGCTCCACCCTGGCCTATGTCCAGGCGCTGCCGGCGCTGTCCTTTTCCATCGACGAGGCGTCACGGCAATGGAGCCAGGGCTGGAGCGTGATCTACCTCATCTGGTGGATCGCCTGGGCCCCCTTCGTGGGCCCCTTTATCGCCCGCATCAGCCGCGGCCGCACGGTGCGCCAGTTCCTGCTCTGCACCATTTTTGCGCCGACCCTGACCTCCATCCTCTGGTTCAGCGCCTTCGGCGGCAGCGCCCTGGACGCCGAGGCCCTGCCACAGCTGGTGGCGGCGGTGAACCGGGACTACACACAGGGATTGTTCGCCTTCCTGGAATTGGTGCCCCAGGGCCAGCTGCTGGCCCTGGCCGCCATGGCACTGCTGATCACCTTCGTGGTGACCAGCGCCGATTCGGCCGTCTATGTCACCGGCATGCTCACCGGCAACACCGGGCTCAGGGCCAAGCTGGCCTGGAGCCTGATCCTGGTGGCCATCACGGCGGCCCTGGTGCTCAAGAACGATGTGGATCTCAACAAGGAAGTGGCCATACTGGGCGCCATTCCCTTCACCCTGGTGCTGCTGGCCCAGGTGGCCATGCTGCTGCAGAGCCTGGGGGCTAGCCGCAAGGCCGGGCAGTAAAAAGGGCAGCCATGGCTGCCCTTGCTCAGTTGGAGCGGTAGACGGTCTTGATCAGGTGCCAGCCGAACTTGGTCTTGACCGGGCCGTGCACCTTGAGCAGCTCCTTCTTGAACACCACGTCGTCGAAGGGCTTGACCATGTCGCCCTGGCGGAATTCGCCAAGGTCGCCGCCGCGCTTTTTGCTGGGGCACAGGGAGTGCTTCTTGGCCAGCTGGCGGAAGTCGCCGCCCTTGTCCAGCTGCTGCTTGATCTTCTCCGCCTCTTCGCGGGTCTTGACCAGAATGTGATAGGCACTGGCTGTGGCCATGTTGAACTCCTGTGTTTTACGGGGCGCCTATTGTAGCGCCACCAGCCGGGCAGGCAAGCCGCTCCCATCGTTAAGACAAGGTTACAATTTAAGCCGCTGATAATTAAGCAAAGCCATTGGCCTGTTCCGGCCGATGTGGTGTCATTGCCGCCATGCTTCGCCGCCCCTGGCGACAACGGATTGTATTTTGATCCAAGGAGTGACCATGTACCCCCAACTGGCCCTGTTGCTGACCGCCATGGCGTCCCCGTCCGAAGTCCTCGGCAATACCGAGATCTGGCTGATCAGTGGCGAGCAGTGCAACAGCTGCGCCCTCTTCGACGAAGCGGCCAAGAAGCGCGGCTACGGCAGCTCGCTGGCCTATAGACCGGGCGGCCCGGAAACGACGCTGGAGCTTCCCATAGTCCGCAAGGACAAGGCCGCCCTGGCGCCGGCCATCACCGCCCAGATGCGCGGCGAATACGGTCCCGGCCATGAAGGCTGGCAGCAAATGCTGACCGTGGCCCTGGTCAGGAAGGGCGAGGTGCTCAGTTACGGCAATATCGCCGAGTCCGCCGACATCAATCGGGCCCGCTACTCGGAGCAGGTGATGATGCCGCCGGCCGGCCCGGAACCGGATCACCCCGCCCTGGCGCCCGTTTCCGCCTACCACGACTTCTTCGTGGCCAACTGGAACCTGGAATACTTCGTCGACCTGGCCCTTGGCCGGCCAGCCGCGGCCAAGGACCCGCTTATCGAACTGGGCCGCGAAACCGACCTGCCCCTGGCCAAGCGCAACCTGGTGCTCTGGGGCAGCGCCGCCGTACCGATGCGCAACAGCCTCTTCATCCATGAACGTATCAAGGACATTGGGGCCAGCCTGGCGCCACTGCAGGGCCAGGATGCCAGCACCACTGTGCTCTACGGCCATGGCTCGGGCGTCGGCGCCAACGACACCAGCTACCAGGATGGCAAGGCCATCCGCTTCAAGAAGGCCGACATCAACGCCGATCTGCCCGCCAGCCAGGCGGGCTTCAGCACCCTGTTCAGCGCCCTCAACCGCCAGCCGGACGCCAGGACCCTGCTGGTGCAGGTGGGCCATTCCAACACCTTCGGCTCGCCGCTGTGGGGCAAGCTTACCCCCATGACGCCAGACGACTTCAGGGCCGCCGTCAACGGCCAGGATCTGGTCATGATCAGCGGCGCCTGCCACAGCGGCCGCTTCGCCAACACCGCCAGCTGCGGCTTCTACGCCGCCCATCCGGACGTGATCGCCTCCGGCTGCCAGCTGTCCGCCGAGGCCATCCGTCATTCCGACGACTACCTGCGCCACTTCTTCGCCGCCCTCAAGGCCAAGGGCGCCGACGCCGACGGCAACGGCCGGCTCAGCTTCGCCGAGGCCCACTGGCATGCGGTGACCAGGGTCGAGCCCCAGAACCTGCCCTATACGGACATCGACGCCCTGGCCGATGCCTATTTTGCCGAACACCCCCTGCCGGACAGCATGCCGGTCGCCGGGATCCGCGCCCTGGCCAAGGTGGCCACGCCGGCGGAGCAGCAGGCGCTCACCCGCATGACCCAGGCCCTGGACGCCAGCCACAAAATCGCCCTGACCGACATGGTGGCCGAAAACCGCGCCGCCAACGCCAGGCTGGAAGGCGCCGGCGAACTGCCCTCCACCGAGCGCCGCGTCAAGGCCGCCCTGGCCACCCGCCTGGCGCTGCCGATGCTGGCGCGTAGGCTGCTGTTCAAGGCCGAACGGCCCCAGGACGCGGCCCTGGCCGCCAAGGCCAGCTGCGAGGCCCAGGCCATAAGCGATTACCTGTAAAATGCCCATCGAACTTGCCGGCGGGCCATTGCACCGGCCGCTACTGTGCCGTTAAGGTCGGCAGTACCGGCCTTAACAAAACAGGGATGTATCCATGAAAAACTACACCTTTGCGGTTCTTGTGGATGGCGAGAACGCCAGCCCCAAGCAACTGGCCGCCGTGCTGCGGGAAGTGGAAAAGAAGGGCGATATTGCCATCAAGCGCGTCTATGCCGACTGGACCAACCCGGCCCAAGGCGGCTGGCAACAGCCCCTGCTCGAACACGGCGCCAGGCCGGTGCACCAGTTCAACAACGGCAAGGACGCCGCCGATCACGCCCTGATCATGGACGCCATCGAATTGACCCACAGCCACTCCAGGATAGATGCCTTCTGCGTCGTCTCCTCCGACGGCGGCTACCATGGCCTGGCCCAACGTATCCGTGAAAAAGGGTTGTTCATGATGGGCATAGGCGAGCGCAACACCCCGGAGCGCCTGCGCCGGGCCTGCCACCACTTCGTGTACCGGGATCTGCTGGAACACAGCGACGAGGCCAGGGAGCCGTCCGACAAGGTGGAGATCAGCGTCGAGCGCCTGCTGGTCAAGGCGGTCCAGGCCGGGCAAAACGACGATGAGTCAATCTACCTGGGCGTCCTCGGCAGCCAGCTGAAGAAGCTGGATCCCGCCTTTGATCCACGCTCCTATGGTTTTCACTCCCTCAAGGAGCTGGTCAAGGCCCAGACCCACCTGCTGGCCGTGCAGGAAAACTCCCCGGAGCAGGTCTATGTCAGCCTCCGCGAGGGCGTTGGCCAGCAAGGCAGAGGCGAAGTCCTGGAAGGTCAGGTCAGCCGCTGGATCCATACCTATGGCTTTATCGAAGCCAAGGGCGCTACCTACTACTTCAACGCCGTCAATATCGACACCGGCCAACGGGAACACCGGATCCGCACCGGCGACAAGGTGCGTTTCGAGGTGGATAAGGCCCCTGATCCTGGCGCCGAGCATACCTCCGACAAGAACGGCCGGGCCAGGCAGGTGCATTTCCTCGAGATCCTCGACGCCTCGCTCAGAAACGCCAGCTAGCTCCCCTCAGCCCTTGATGCACACCAGGGGCACCACCCTGGCCACCTTGCGGGCCAGGCCCGCCTGGTGGGCGGCATCCACCACCACATCCACGTCCTTGTAGGCACCGGGGGCTTCCTCGGCCACGCCACGGGACGAGGGGCTGCGCACCAGGATGCCCTGCTCGCGCAGGCCGTCCAGCAGCGGGCCACCCTGCCAGGTCTTGAAGGCCTGGCGGCGGCTCATGGCGCGGCCGGCGCCGTGACAGGCCGAAGCGAAGGAGTGGCTGCGGGCCACCTCGTTGCCGGCCAGGATATGGGAGGCGGTGCCCATGGAGCCGCCGATCAGCACCGGCTGGCCGATGTGGCGGAAGACGGCGGGCATGTCGTCCCGGCCCGGGCCGAAGGCGCGGGTGGCGCCCTTGCGGTGCACGAACAGGCGCCGCGTCTGGCCGTCCACCTGGTGTTCCTCCACCTTGCAGGTGTTGTGGGAAACGTCGTAGAGCAGGCTGAGTTCGATGCCCGGGAACAGCTGGGCGAACACCTGCCGGGTCAGGTGGGTGAGGATCTGGCGGTTGGCCAGGGCGCAGTTGATGGCGGCGCGCATGGCGCCCAGGTAACGCTGGCCCAGCTCCGAGTTGATGGGGGCGCAGGCCAGCTCCCGGTCAGGGAGGCTGATGCCGTGCTGGCCGGCCTGGATGGCCATGGTCTTGAGGAACTCTGTGCCGATCTGGTGGCCAAGGCCCCTTGAGCCGCAGTGGATGAACACCACCAGCTCGCCCTGGCGAAGCCCGAAGGCGTCGGCGGCCTCGGCGTCGAAGATCTCGGTGACTTCCTGCACCTCCAGGTAATGGTTGCCCGAGCCCAGGGTGCCCATCTCGTCGCGCTGGCGGCGCTTGGCCCGCTCCGATACCGCCTCGGGCCTGGCCCCGGCCATGCAGCCCCCTTCCTCGATATGGGCGAGATCGGCAGCACTGCCCCAGCCCTCGGCCACCGCCCAGCGGGCACCGCCGCTGAGCATGGCATCCATGGCCCTGCTGTTGAGGCGGATGGCACCCTGGCTGCCCACCCCCACCGGGATCCTGTAATAGAGCAGATCCGCCAGCTCCGCCTTGACCGGCGCCAGCTCGGCCCGGGTCAGGCCGGTGCGCAGGCAGCGCACGCCGCAGGAGATGTCGAAACCGACCCCGCCGGCGGAGACCACCCCGCCCTGCTCGGCGTCGAAGGCCGCCACCCCGCCGATGGGAAAGCCGTAGCCCCAGTGGGCGTCCGGCATGGCGTAGGAGGCCTGGACTATGCCGGGCAGGCTGGCCACGTTGATCACCTGCTCCTGGACCTTGTCGTCCATGTCCAGCAGCAGGGCCTCGGTGCCGTAGATGATGCCCGGCACCCGCATCCGTCCCCGGGCCGGGATCTGCCAGGCGCAATCGTCGATACGCTCCAGTTTCTGGATGTTCATGGGTACCTCCGCTCAAACGTCCACCACGCACTGGGCCAGCCAGTGGCCGGGGGCCGTTTCACGTACCTGAAGTTCGGTGAGGGTGGCCCCCTTGACCTCCACCGCCGGCTGGTGGCGCTGCACATCCACCGGCTCGCCCCAGGCCAGGCCGTGGAGTTCGTGGCCGTCGATACTCACCTGGAAATGGCCCAGCAGCAGGCCGCGAACGGCCATCTCGTAGACCAGGGCGTTGAGCCAGTCCACCAGCAGCAGCTCCAGATCCGGGGCCTGGCAGCGCACCTCGATCTCCTCCAGGCATTGCACCCGCTCCGGCTCGGTGATCACCGCCGTCATGGCCAGGGCCGCCTGCTCGAAGGCCCGGGCCGGGCTGTCGCCGTTGCCGCGCACGCCGATATCGGCGCCGTGTTGAAAGAGTGCCCACATGCCGACCTCCCAGGGATTAGACAGCCAAGGAGCCGGTATTGCAGGCAGAGGACGGAGAAAGGCTAGATCAGTTTCAGGCAGTCCAGGCCGTCGAGCAGCATGTGGATCACCAGGCCCAGTCCCACCAGCCGGGTCGGCCGGAACAGCGTCAGGCCCAGGTAGAGGGCCACCATGGGGTACTGGTGCAGGGGGTGGAAGCCGATGGAGCAGCGCAGCGGATCGAACAGCGGCTCGGCCAGCAGGTGGTCGATGTCCACGGCCATGGTGGCCACCATGATCAGCCAGGCCCGGCGCCAGTGAGCCCGAAAGCCCAGCCGGGCCACCAGGGCGGGCAGCAGGAAATGCAGCACCATGTGCAGGGCGGATGAGAGCATCAGTCGGTTTTGTCCTGCTCGCTGAAGCGCGGATCCGGCCTTTCCCGGAACAACAGCGGCAGGTATTTGCTGGTCAGCAGGTAAGTGAGCGCCCAGCCCGACACCATGATCTGGATGGCCGCCAGCCAGTCGAAACGGCCGTGGCTGCGCTGGATGCCGATGGCAATGAGGGTGAAGTCGGCCAGCAGCCCCAGTACCAGCAACCAGCCCTGCCAGCGCCACAGGGCCCAGAGCCAGGCCTTGGCGTCCTGGCGGCGCAGGCTGGCCAGCCAGGCGCAAAGCAGGGCCGGGGCCGCCGGCAGCAGGTAGGGCCAGAAATGGGCGAAATCGGGGGCAAAGCGGGCCAGGAAGTCGCCGCCGCTGCCGCCGCCGGTGAGGGAGCCCAGGGCCAGCAGCGGGTAGCGCATCAACCAGACAAGGATGAACACCAGGCTGGCCGGCACCTTCAGCAGTCCCTGCTCGTCCAGCTGGCCGGGATGCCAGTGATGCTCAGACATGGCGCTTGCCGATCAGGGCGACGATCTCGGCGCCGGCCTCGGCAATGTGCTCCCTGAGCAGCCGCACCGCCCTGTCGATGTCCTTGTCGCGGCAGGCGTCCAGCAGCGTCTTGTGCTCGCCCTTGGCCCGGCGCACATTGTCATCGCGCATCAGGTGCAGGCGGATGTAGCGGTCGGCGTGGGTGTTGAGGGTCTGCACCAGCTCCAGGGTCTGGGGCCGGTCGGCACCCACGTAGAGGCTGAGGTGGAATTCCTTGTTGAGATCGGCCCAGGTATGGATGGAGGCGCTGGCCTCCAGGGCTTCGTCCAGCTCCACCAGCAGCGCCGCCGAGTGGGCCAGCTGCTCCTCGGTAAGGTGGGGGATGGAGCGGGCCAGCAGATCCGGCTCCAGCAGGCAACGGATGTGGAACAGCTCCTCGGCCTGGGCGGCGGACAGCTCGGTAGCGGTGGCGCCCTTGTGGGCCTCGAACTTGACCAGGCCTTCGGCTTCCAGCTGCAACAGCGCCTCGCGCACCGGGATCCGGCTGACGTTGAGGCTTTCGGCCAGCTGGCTCTGCCTGAGGGGTTCGCCGGCCTTGATCTGGCCGGACAGGATCATCTCCCGCAGGGCTTCCACCACCATGTGGGTGCGGGTCTTGTGAACGATGGGCGTTGCCGATGTCATGGAGTGCCGTCACTTCTTGCTTTGCATCCAGTATACCGAGTTCCGCCCTTGCTCACACCCGCCCGGCCATGTTGCAAAATTGTATACATCAGGATTTTTATGCGGTATGCCTTATTGGCAGCTGCCATTGCCACAGGAGCCGGCACCATGAAGACGACCCCGCTCGAGGCGCTGCTTTGCGGCCAAGCCCTGCTTCATCCCATGCAGGCCCTGGCCATCCCCCCGGGCCACCGGCACCAGGCCGAGAAGCCGCCTTGTCGAGGCACAAAACCGCGGCAACAGGACGCCAAACCCCAGGGCAGCGACAAGACGGCGTAAGCGAATGTCACCACGGCCACGGCGGCTCCCCTCGCGTCCCCATTGCCACTAGGCGCCACCTCCTCTCAAACCGAAAAGAATGCTCTATACCGGTGGCCGCTTTTTGTTACATTCCCGTTACAGAGCTGATAAGTATTCGGCTCTGATGAAAAAATAACAACACTGACAAGCCCTTAAGGGAGAGACACACAATGACCAAAACAACCACAGCCGCGGCCGTGCTGCTGGCCATGGGCGGCCTGACCGGCGCCGTCAACGCCCAGCCCCAGGGCGGTATCGAAGCCAGCCTGGAAGCGGCCCAGTACGTCGGCGAAGGCCAGGACGTGGTGGTCAGCCTGAAGCTGACCAACACCGCCAAGCACCCCATCAAGGTACTGAAGTGGTACACCCCGGCCGACGGCCTGGAAGATGGCATCTTCAAGATCAGTCGCGACGGCCAGGCCGTGCCCTACCAGGGCCCCCACTACAAGCGCCCCGCCCCCAGCGAAAAGGACTACGTGAAGCTGGCCCCGGGCGAGAGCCTGAACACCCAGGTGGAGCTGTCCGCCTACTATGATCTGTCCGAGTCCGGCAGCTACGACATCCAGTACGACGTCGAAGCCATGGGCCTGATCAAGAACAAGGGCCAGGCCAAGAAGGCCGAGCGCCTGGCCGAGATGAAGTCCAACACCGTCTCCCTGTGGGTCGACGGCCTGGAATTCAAGGGCGCCGGCAGCAACAAGGGCAAGCCCGGCAGCGGTGACGGCGGTGGCAGCACCGACGGCGTCAGCTTCCAGGGCCGCTGCTCCAACAGCCAGCAGTCCGAGATCCTGACCGCCCTGTCCGCGGCCGGCACCATCTCCACCGACGCCCTGGACTACCTGCAGGGCCACAACAGCCCGGCCTCCTCGGTGCGCTACGACACCTGGTTCGGCAGCTACGACGCCGGCCGCTGGAACACCGTCACCAACAACTTCAGCGCCATCAAGGACGCCATCGACAACCAGCCGCTGACCTTCGACTGTTCCTGCAAGAAGCAGTACTTCGCCTACGTCTACCCGACCCAGCCGTACGTGGTGTACCTGTGCTCCGCCTTCTGGAGCGCCCCCAACACCGGCACCGACTCCCGCGCCGGCACCATAGTCCACGAGCTGAGCCACTTCAACGTGGTGGCGGGCACCGACGATCTGGGCTACGGTCACACCAATGCCAAGGCCCTGGCGGACAGCGATCCCAACAAGGCGATCCAGAACGCCGACAGCCACGAATACTTTGCGGAAAACACCCCGGTGCTTCCCTAAGGGCTCCAGGAACAAGGGCGGCGCAAGCCGCCCTTTCTTTTTATGCTGAAGATAACCTTCTCGCTGCCGGACAGCGCCTTGCCGGGCGAGCCCATCATGCTGACCCTGGCCATCACCAATACCGGCCCGGTGCCGCTGTCCGTGCTTTGCTGGTATACGCCCCTGGAGGGGCCGCTGTCGCCCTTCGTGGCGGTGGCGGGCCCGTCCGGCCCCCTGGACTACCAGGGCCCGATGATCAAGCGCGGCCAGCCCGATGACGACGACTACCTGAGCCTGGCGCCGGGCCAGTGCCACAGCGTCCAGGTGGACCTGGCGCTGCTGTTCCCGTTCCACCAACCGGGCGACTACCGGGTCAGCTACCGTGGCCCCTGGCAGAGCCGGGAGCGGGGCCCGGAACAGGTGCTTGTTTCGCCGCCGGTCAGGTCGCTACGCCTTCTCGAAAGCGCCTGAAATCGTTAACATAAGGGCTCCTTCCCACTGCTTCGAATGGTCATGAAAAGCGACAAGAAAGACGGCCTGCTCTCGGCAAAGGAAATCGTTACCTACCTGGCCCTGTTCGGGCTGTGCAGCCTGGGGCTGGTGTTCATCCTCTGACATGAAAAAGGCACCTCAAGGTGCCTTTTTGCTGAGCTGGTCGCGGAAACTTCGCCGCCTGTGGGTGTCCAGGCCGTGGAAGAGCGCCATGACGGCGCCGAAAATCAGCGCCGGCCAGGGCGACGGCAGCTGCTGCAGGGGCCAGCCCTGGTCGATGAGGTTGAAGACCAGGATGAAGAAGGCCAGCAGCACGAAGGCGCCCAGGCCCGACAGCAGGCCGTTCAGCAGCGCCAGGTTGGCGGGCTGGGCCGGGGCGCTGCCGGCGCTGGCTTCCAGCACCTCGCCGTCCACCTGTACCTTGAGGCCGTTGCCGTCGCCAACCTCCCAGCAGTCCACCTGAATAAGCCCCTGCTCGGCCTCGGGCTTGGCCCAGGCCAGCAGCCGGTGGCTCTTGAAGGCCCGGAACAAAGTGGATTGATCGCGCAGCTCGCCGTCCACCAGCAGCCGCACTTCGGTGAGGGTCAGCCTGGGCAGGCAGTGGACCTCCAGCTTGTGGCCCTGCCACTGGCCCTGCCATTGTTGCAATTTCATGGTTGTTTCGGTGTCCAGGGAGAAATGACCCGGATTTTACTGTGTTTTTCCGGGATCTCTATCCCCTCCACCAGGCCGGGGAAGAAATTGTAGAGCTGCTGGGGCAGCTCTACCCCGGCGCCGTCCACGAAACGCCAGTCGCCACCGGCCTTGGGGCGGGCCGCCACCAGGTAGCTGCTGCTGGTGACCTCGCGGTCACTGCCCTTATACCTGGTAACGGTGGGCAGGAAGGCCACCCAGTCGTCCTTGGCCGGGTAGAACTGGGCCGGCTTGTCCACCTCGAAGGACACCAGCTCCAGGCCCTGGGCCTTCATCACCGCCAGGCTGCGCTCGGCCTTGACCAGGGCCGCCTCTTCGCCGCCCTGGTTGCGGATCGCCCTGGGGTGCATCAGCGCCACCAGTTCCCTGACCTGGCCGTTGAGGGTGGCGGCCTTGAGCCTGTCCACGGCCGGCGCCAGGCCGTCGAATTGGGCCCTGGCCGGCAGGCACAGCACCAGCAATGTCAGCAAGCAGAAGATCTTTTTCATTATTCTCCGTCCCAGTAATTCACGCCCTGGTGGCGGCGTCCAAAAATGGCAAAGCTGCGCTCATCGGCCGGCCCGCCCGGGGCGGCACCGGCGACCACGCCGTATTTTTCCGAGTCAGGATACAACATTACGTCCGGCTGGTTCATGGTCGAAACCGCCAGGTAGACCAGCTCCCGCTCCCCCGTGTTGATGATCTGGTGGGCGCCGTCCGGGCCGGCCGGGCAGGCGGCGAAGTCGCCGGCTTCCAGCTGATGTTCCTCATCGCCCAGGCGCAGGCTGCCCTGCCCTTCCAGGATGAAGAACATCTCCTCGTTGTTGAGGTGGGCATGAAAGGGCCAGGCGCGCTTGCCGGGCGGGATCCGCACCACCCGGTAGCCGAGATCCCTGGCGCCGAGCTGGCTGGCCACCGTGGCCACCCGGGCGAAGTACTTGTCGCCATGGCTCTGACTGCGGTAGGTGAGTTTGCGGATGTTGAGAACGGGCTTGTCGTCCACGGCTTGACCCCGTACGGGTATCCCCTTAATGTGTCCCATTCTAGCAGTACAAGCCCCTGCTTTAACAAGGATTTCACATGAGCCAGAAGCGATATTGTCAGCCCTGGTGGCTGGGATAAAGTCCCCCGCCACCGGGGCCGAAACCAACACCACGTTGGATCGGGTCTGATGGCATGACAAGCTCGCCTGGACCCCGATCCGATCGCCAACAGCAGTACAGGATCGGATTTTCATGCAAAAAACTCTGGGCTCCGCCCTCATCGTGGCCGGCACCACCATAGGCGCCGGCATGCTCGCCCTGCCCCTGGCTTCGGCCCACCTGGGTTTCTTCTACAGCGCCTTGCTGCTGGTGGCCTGCTGGCTGCTGGCCGCCTTTGCCGCCTGGGTGATGGCGGATCTGTTCGTGGCGGGTGGCAAGGCCCATTCCCTGGACAGCCTGGCCACCGAAACCCTGGGCAAGAGCGGCCGCCTGCTCACCGGCGCCTGCATGGGCTTTCTCTACTATGCCCTGATGGCCGCCTACATCAGCGGCGGTGCCAGCCTGCTGGCGGCCCGCTTCGGCCTGGACGGCCAGCTGGCGGCGCCCCTGTTCACCCTGGCGGTGGCCGCGGTGGTGACCCTGTCCACCCGCAGCGTCGATCTGTCCAACCGGCTGCTGTTCAGCCTCAAGCTGCTGGTACTGGTGCTGGTGTTCAACCAGCTGATGCCGGACGTGGACAGCCGCCAGCTGCTGCCCCAAGGGGTGGTGGAGCTGTCCATGCTCACCGCCCTGCCGGTGGTCTTCACCTCCTTCGGCTTCCACGGCGGCATTCCCAGCCTGGTCGGCTACCTGGACGGTGACCGCCGCAGGCTGCGCCTGGCGCTGATCGCCGGCTCCGCCCTGCCGCTGCTGCTGTACCTGGGCTGGCAGGCCGTCATCTACGGCTCGGTGGGCAGTGGCACCCTACAGGGCCTGGACGGCTCGGTGGACGCCATGCTCACCGCCGTCGGCGGCGAGTCCGGCCTGGCCAGCCAGGGCCTGAAGCTGTTCGCCGATCTGGCCCTGGCCACCTCCTTCCTGGGCGTGGCCCTTGGCCTGTTCGACTTCATGGCGGCGGTGACCAGGCGTAGCAACAGCACCTGGGGCCGCTTGCAGACCACCGCCATCACCTTTTTGCCACCGCTGCTGGTGGCGCTGTTCTACCCGGACGGCTTCATCGCCGCCCTGGGTTATGCCGCCATCGCCCTGGCCATGCTGGCCCTGGTGATCCCCGGGCTTATCAGCCACCGGCTGCTGGGCTCCAGGGGCCGCGCCCTGGGCCTGATCGCCTCCGGGGGCCTGGTCATCGCCGCCCAGGTCATGGGGGCATAAAAAAACGGCGCCGATGGCGCCGTTCTTGTTTGCAATGCCTGTTACTGGCTGAGCGGGCGGCGAAAGCGCACCTGGCGCAGCTCGGCGCCTTCACGCTGTTCCTCGCGGCGGCAACCGTCCTGCTTGAAGCCGTGCCTGAGCCAGAAGGCGATGCCCTGCTGGTTGTCCTCCAGCACCCACAGCATCACTTCCAAAAAGCCCTGGGTCACCATGGACTCCATGGCCCTGAGCAGCAGCGCCGCGCCCAGGCCGGAGCCCACCTGATCCGGCTCCAGGTACAGAGCCCGGAGCTCGGCCGTGGTGCGCCTGTCCACGTCCGGATCGCGGCTGCGGCCGGTGTTGACGAAACCGAGCAGGCGGCCGTCGTCTTCGACCAGCCAGGTCTCGCTCTGGGGCTGCTTGATGAGGGATTCCACCAGGCTCAGGCGCCCTTCCACTGTCAGCGAGGACAGGTACTCGGCGGGCAGAAACTGGCGGTAGCTTTGTTGCCAACTCCGTACCAGCAGGCCGGCGATGGCAGCCGCATCACTGGCTCTGGCACGTCGAAACTTCGGCAAAATGGGCAAGAGGCCTTCCTGAATACACAAAAACTCGTCGTTAGTCTTGAAGTTAGCAAACTGCCCCCACCCGGGACAATCCCCCCGGCCGGTCCAGGCATAAAAAAGCGGCCCATCCCTGTGTGAGCCCCGCTTGCCCGCCAGGGCACTCAGCCCCTGGGATACTGCCTGGGGGTGAGCCAGGCCAGCACCAGAGCGACAAGCAGGAGGCCGGGCACGTCGCCGAGCAGGTTGGCCCTGTCCAGGGGATCCTGCAGCGCCTGGATCAGCATGATGGCGCCGTGGACCAGGCTCGACCAGACCGTGAACCAGATCAGCCCCAGGTTGGCCAGGGGATCCCGGGCCGCCCGCATCAGGAACACCCCCAGGGTGGCATAGATCCCCAGCAGCATCTCCTCGTACTCGCTCTGGCGCGGCTCCCAGGTCCAGGCCGCCGGCCAGCTCTTCATCAGGATGAAGAGGCCGCAGAGGAAGATGAGGCCGATCACCACCAGGGCGACGCGCAGCAGCTTGAGCCTGAGGGCACTGTCCATCACGGGTTCTCCTGGAAAGCTTTCACAATGAAAAGCTTAGGAGAAGCTACCCGCTCAGGCCTGGAAATCCCCCCTGGCCGCCGCCCGGCGCTTCAAGCGCCGGCTCAGCCACCAGGTCCACAGCGGCAGGCTAAGCAGCTCCGCCAGCGGCTCGCCGACATAGCCCAGCACGCTCAGCTGGGCCTGCCAGTCGGGAAACAGCATCATGGCCGGGCCCGGCACCGCCACCATGAAGGCCAGCCAGTTGGGCAGCTCCTCCTCCAGGCGGGCGATGGCATAGGCGGTGGGCACGCTCAGCAGCTGCATGCCCAGGGTGACCAGCAGCAGGCTCCAAGGCTGGACGGGATCGCCCAGCCAGGCCAGCACCGGGAAACGGGGCACATTGGTGCCCACCAGGTACATGATCAGGGTGAGGCCGTACGTATAGACCAGCACCAGGATCAGCATGAAGAAAAGCCGGTAAAGCCAGACGCGCATATCAGACCCCGTGCTCGGCAAAGAGGGCCAGCATGGCGTCCTCGTCCAGTACCTTGACGCCCAGCTCCTGGGCCTTGGCCAGCTTGGAGCCGGCCTTCTCGCCCGCCACCAGGAAGTCGGTGTTCTTGGACACCGAGCCCGCCACCTTGACCCCCAGGCTCTCCAGCTTGCCCTTGGCCTCGCTGCGGCCCATCTGCGACAGGGTGCCGGTCAGCACCGCGGTCTGGCCCTTGAGGGGCTGCTCGCTCTCTTCCTTCACCGCCACCTCTGGCCAGTGCAGGCCGGCTTCCAGCAGGGCCTCAAGCACCTCCAGGTTGTGGGGCTGGCGGAAGAAGGTGTGGATGTGCTGGGCAACGATGGGCCCCACGTCCGGCACCGCCTGCAGGGTTTCCAGGTCGGCCTCCTTCAGGGCCTCCAGGGTGCGGAAATGGCCGGCCAGGGTGGCGGCGGTGGTCTCGCCCACCTCGCGGATGCCCAGGGCGTAGAGGAAGCGGGCCAGGCTGGTCTCCTTGGCCTGGCGGATATGGGCCACCAGCTTGGTGGCGGACTTCTCGCCCATGCGCTCCAGCTTCAGCAGCTGCTCGGGCGCCAGGGCGAACAGCTCGGCCGGGTTCCTGATCAGATCCTGGTCCACCAGCTGCTCTATGACCTTGTCCCCCAGGCCCTCGATGTCCAGGGCCTTGCGGGAGGCGAAGTGCCTGAGCGCCTGCTTGCGCTGGGCGCCGCAGAACAGGCCGCCGGTACAGCGGGCCACGGCCTCCCCTTCCAGACGCTCCACCTGGGAGTTACAGACCGGGCACTGTTCGGGGAAGAGGATGTCCCGCTCGCCCCTGGGCTCGGTTTCCACCACCCGCACCACCTGGGGGATGACGTCGCCGGCCCGGCGCACGATCACGGTATCGCCGATGCGCACCCCCAGGCGGGCGATTTCGTCGGCGTTGTGCAAGGTGGCGTTGGAAACGGTGACCCCGCCCACGAACACCGGTGCCAGCTTGGCCACCGGGGTGATGGCGCCGGTGCGGCCAACCTGGAATTCCACGTCCTCAAGCACCGTCATCTCCTCCTGGGCCGGGAACTTCCAGGCGATGGCCCAGCGCGGTGCCCGGGCCACGAAGCCCAGCTCCTCCTGCAGGGCGACGCTGTCGAGCTTGATGACCACGCCGTCGATCTCGTAGTCCAGCTGGTCGCGCCTGGCCAGGATGTCGCCATGGTAGTCGCGGACGGCGTCGGCGCCGTCGGCCAGCCGGATCGCCGGGCACACCGGCAGGCCCAGGCCCCTGAGCCATTCCAGGCGCCCGTGATGGCTGCCGGGCAGCTCGGCGCCTTCGGCGACGCCCAAACCGTATGCGTAGAAGGCCAGGGGCCGGCGGGCGGTGATGCGCGAGTCCAGCTGCCTGAGCGAGCCGGCGGCGGCGTTCCTGGGGTTGGCGAACACCTTGTCGCCGCTTTCCATGGCCTTCTGGTTCATGGCCTCGAAGCCGGAGCGGGTCATGTAGACCTCGCCGCGCACCTCCAGCCTGGCCGGGAAGTCGCCGCGCAAGGTCAGCGGAATGGCCCTGATGGTGCGCACGTTCTGGGTGATGTCCTCACCGGTGCGGCCATCGCCACGGGTGGCGCCGCGCACCAGCTGGCCGTTTTCGTACAGCAGGCTCACCGCCAGGCCGTCCAGCTTGGGCTCGCAGCACCAGTGCTGGGCGCCGTCGTCCTTGAGGCGATCCGCCACCCGTTTGACGAAGGCGTCGAACTCCTCGGCGTTCATGGCGTTGCCCAGCGACAGCATGGGGATCTCGTGGGCCACCTCGGCAAAGGCGGTGGCCGGCCGGGCGCCGACCCGCTGGCTGGGGGAGTCCGGGGTCACCAGCTCGGGGTGTTCGGCCTCCAGGGCTTGCAGCTCCCTCATCAGGCGGTCGTACTCGGCGTCGGGCACACTGGGATCGTCCAGCACGTAGTAGCGGTGGTTGTGGTCGTTGAGCTGCGCGCGCAGGCGCTGGATGCGGTCTTGGATATCGGTCATGGCTTTTATCACGCAAAAGCCCGGCGAGGCCGCCGGGCTTTGAAGTTGGGCAAAGGGAATTTAGACGGCACTGCCGGCGGCCAGCAGCTGCCGGCGGGTGAATTCGCGGATCTTGCTCTGGTAATGCTGCACCGTCTGGGTGGAAACCAGGTTACGGTCGCCGTCCAGCACCTGGCAGCCGAATTCCTCGGCCAGCTTCTGGGCGGCGGCCAGCATCATGGCAAAGGCCTTCATGGCCTCGCCCTCGTTGGGCAGGGTCATGAACAGGGCCACGCCCTGGGTGGAGAACTGCTCCATGTCGTCCAGCTCGAAGGTGCCGGGATTGACCAGGTTGGCCAGGGAGAACAGCACCGGGCCGCGGCCGTTGGCGTCCTTGTGGCGGTGAAAAATCTTCATCTCGCCGAACTTGAAGCCCATGGACAGCAGCTCCGGCAGCAGCTCGGCGCCTTCAATGATGCTGTCTTCCCGGGCGATGACGTTGAGCACCAGCACCTCGTCCACCGGCGCCGGCTCGGCCTGGGGGGCCGGCTGCGGCTCGGCCTCGGGCTGCCCCTCCACGATAACCGGCTCGGGCTGCTCGGCCGGCTCGGGCGCCGCAACGGGCTCGGCGACCGGGGCGGGCTCAGGCCTTGCCGGCGGCGGCTCGGCGACGGCCTCGGCCACCTCGGCGACCGCCTCCACGGCCAACTCCGCCTGGACCGGCGCCGGCTTGGCCGGCTGCTGGGCACGGGGGGCGGGCTCGGCCTTGGGCATGGCCTTGGGCTGTGGCGCGCTCTGCTCCTTGTCCAGGCTCAGGTCCAGCTGCTCCATCTTGGGCTCGGTGCGGCTGCCGACGGTACGCACCTGGCCGATGCCGTCGTCGTCGAAGCCGCCCTCGTCCTTGGGCTTGGGCTCGGGGGCCACCTTTTTCATCGGCTTGGATCTGAGCCTGGCCTGGCCCTGCTGGCGAATGGACCAGAGCCCGTGGGCCAGCAGGCCACCGATGGCCAGAACCCCCAGAACGATAAGAATGATTCGCATGCTATCCATGAACGATTCCCATAAGTTTTTATTGTCAGCCCGCCTCGGCCAGGGCCACGGCTTCTTCGATATTCACTGCGACTATGCGCGATACGCCGGGTTCATGCATGGTGACCCCGGTCAGCTGATCAGCCATCTCCATGGAGACCTTGTTATGGCTGATGTAGATAAACTGTACCGTCTCGGACATCTCCCGCACCAGGCGGCAGAAACGCTCCACGTTGGCGTCGTCCAGCGGCGCGTCCACCTCGTCCAGCATACAGAAGGGTGCCGGATTGAGGCGGAAAATGGCAAACACCAATGATAAGGCGGTCAACGCCTTTTCACCACCGGAGAGCAGGTGGATGGTGCTGTTTCGCTTGCCCGGCGGCCTGGCCATGATGGTCACGCCGGTATCGAGCAGATCCTCGCCGGTCAGCTCCAGGTAGGCGCTGCCGCCGCCGAAGACCTTGGGGAACAGGTGCTGGAGATCGCCATTGACCTGATCGAAGGTCTCCTTGAAGCGGGCCTTGGTCTCCCTGTCTATCTTGCGAATGACCGACTCCAGGGTCTCCAGGGCCTCCACCAGATCGCCGTGCTGGGCGTCCAGGTACTGCTTGCGCTCCGACTGCTGCTCGAATTCCTCGATGGCGGCCAGGTTGATGGCGCCCAGGCGGCCGATGGCGTTGCCGAGCCGCTCCAGTTCGCGGGTGAGTCCTTCCTCGCTGTGGGCGTCGCTCAGCCTGGGCAGGAGGTCGTCCAAGGCCTGGTCCAGCTCATCCAGCTGCTCCCTGGCCTGCTCGGCGCGGATCTTGTGCCCTTCCCCGTCCAGGCGGCGCTTGTCTATCTCGCCCTGCATGGCCTGGACCCTGGCGAAGGCCGCGGCCTGGCCTTCCTCCAGGGCCGCCAGGCGCTCGTCGAGCTGGGCCAGCTCAGCGTTGATGCGCTCCAGATCCTGCTCCACTTCCCGGTGCTGCTCCAGCCACAGCGCCAGCTGCTCGCGCTGGTCGTTGCCGGGGTCGTCCAGCATCAGCCGCTCTTCGCGCAGGGCCTGCTGCTGGTCCTGGATCTCCTCCAGCTGCTCCTGGGCCCGGCGGCGGGACTCGGTCAGGCCGGCCAGGCGGGAGCGGACCCCTTCCAGGCTGATGGCCTGCTGCTGGTAACGGCCGGCCAGTTGCTGCTCCTGGTCGCGAAGCCGTGCCAGCTCGTCCTCCAGGCCGGACTGGTCGTCCCTGCCCAGCTCCTGCTCTTCCAGCAGCATCAGCCGCTCGTCCAGGGCCAGGCGCTCTTCCTCCAGCAGCTCCAGCTGCAGGCGCTGCTCGTCCAAGCGCTCCCGGAGCTCGGCCTGCTGCCTGGCCTTGTCCGCCAGCCGCTGCTGCAGGCTCTGGTGCTGGTGCTCCAACAACGACAGGGCCTGGCGGGCCTCGTGCTGTTGCTGTTCGGCCCGGCGCAGCTGGTCCTGACCCCGAGCCAGGGCCTGCTCGGCCTCGCCCAGGGCGGCATTGGCCTGGGCCAGGGCCCGCTCGGCTTCTTGCCTGGCTTCGCTCAGGGTCGGCAGCGCCGCCCTGGCGTCATGCAGGGCCTGCACCTGGGCCAGCCAGTTCTGGCCTTCGGGGCCGGTCAGCACCCAGTTGGGCCCGACCCAGAATCCATCGGGGCAGATAAATGACTGCTGACGCTTAAGCTCATGGCGCCCGGCCAGGGCCTGTTCACGGCTCTCGGCCAGGACAATGTCGTTCAGCCAGGGCAGTGGCACCGGGCTTTGGATCTGCCCGGCCAGGGTGCCGGCCTGGGGCGCCTCTCCCTGGCCTGGCTCCAGCAGCCTCAGGGTGACGGCGGCCTCGCCCAGGCCATCCGGCAGGGTGCCGATCCGCGCCGACAGCCAGCTGCCCAGCACCTGCTCCAGGGCCTGTTGCCATTGGGGCTCTATCTGGATGGCGTCGAGCAGGCTGGGACTGTCGGCCAGCCCCAGCCCGGCCAGGGCGGCATCCACGTCCTGGTCCCGGGTGAGGCTTTCGGTCAGGGCCTCCAGGCTCTGGATGCGGGCCTGGCATTCGTCTTCCTGGCGCTGAGCCTGGCGCAGCGCCTCCTGGCGTTGCCGAAGCATCGCCTTGCGCTCGTCCAGGGCGGCCTGGCATTGAGCCAGGGCCTCGGCGTCCAGCTCCTGCTCCTGCGCTGCCAGGGCCAGGGCCTCGGCGGCCTCGTCCCGCTGTTCGCCAAGGAGCGCCAGCTCGTCCTGGTCGTCGCCGCCAGCCAGGGCGGCCAGGGCGCTCTGCTGGCGGGCCAGTTCGGCCCGGCCGTGTTCGACCCTGGTGGCCAGCACCTGCTGCTGGGTGCGGATCTGGCCCTGCTGGCGCTCCTTGTCGAGGGCGGCGCTGCGGGCGGCATTGAGCCTGTCTTCCAGGGCCTGGCGGCGGTCCCGAACCTCCTGCAGCTGCTCGGCGAGGAGCTCCAGCTCTGGCTGCAGCTCCTCCAGCTGCATGGCCCCTTCCTCCTGGCGCAGCTGGTCCTGGGCCAGGGTTTCCTTGGCCTGTTCGAAACGCAGCTGCAGGCGCTGGATCTGTTCGTCCAGCTGCTGCTTGCGGCTGCTGGCGTGGGTCAGGCTCTGCTCCAGGCGGGCGATGTCGGAGCCCAGCCGGTAATAGCGGCTCTGGGCCGCCTCCAGCTCGTCCTTGCGGTCGTGCTGGGCGTCCTTGAGTTCGATGATGGCCTTGTCGTCGCCCCGGCTCTGGGCGATGAATTTTTCCAGGTCCGTTTCCAGGTCGCGAATTTCGCTTTCGAGCTTCTGCAACGCATCGTTGTGGCGGCGCCACCTCAGCGCCGCCAGCAGGCCCTTGTGCTCGCGCTCGCTGGCCTTGTATTCGCGGTAGCGCCTGGCGGCGTCGGCCTGGCGGCGCAGCTTGTCGATCTGCTTGCCCAGCTCCTCGCGCACGTCATCCAGGCGCTCCAGGTTGTCGCGGGTGTGGCGGATGCGGTTTTCGGTTTCGCGGCGCCGCTCCTTGTACTTGGAGATCCCCGCCGCCTCCTCGATGAAGACCCTCAGCTCCTGGGGCTTGGATTCGATGAGCCGGGAGATCATGCCCTGCTCTATGATGGCGTAGGAGCGCGGCCCGAGGCCGGTGCCAAGGAAGATGTCGGTGATGTCGCGGCGGCGGCAGCGGCTGCCGTTGAGGAAATACTGGGACTGGCCGTCCCGGGTGACCAGGCGCTTGACGGCGATCTCGCCATACTGGTTGTAGGCGCCCTTGGCGGTGCCGTCACTGTTGTCGAAGACCAGCTCGACGCTGGCCTGGGACACCGGCTTGCGGCCGCTGGAGCCATTGAAGATGACGTCGGTCATGGCGTCGCCGCGCAGGTTCTTGGCACTGGACTCGCCCAGCACCCAGCGCACGGCGTCGATGACGTTGGATTTGCCACAACCGTTGGGGCCCAGGATCGCCGTCATGGCCTTGGGGAAAGGCACTGTGGTCGGATCCACGAAGGATTTGAATCCGGCCAATTTGATACTCTTGAGGCGCATGAACCCTGGCAGTCTCTGATGGTTATGGTTATCGGCAAGGCAGCCCGTGAATCTACCACAAAGCCGCTCGCGTTTTGTAACAAAGCCGCCCTTTGCCGGCGGCCTTGTCCTTTTTATACTGCGGCCATCACGCTATCGCAATGGAGCTTTCTATGGCAAACCCGGTTTCCGGTGCCCAATACCTGATGCGCGGCTTTCAACTGATAAGGACCAAGGGCGTGCGCCGCTTCGTTTTCCTGCCGTTGCTGGTCAACCTGCTGCTGTTTGCCACCGCCTTCGGCTATCTGTTCGGTCAGCTGGACCAGCTGATGGCCTGGGTGGACGACTACCTGCCCGAGTGGCTGAGCTGGCTCAACTACCTGCTCTGGCCGCTGGCGGTGGTCTCCATCCTGGTGGTGTTCTCCTTCATCTTCAGCGCCGTGGCCAACTGGATAGCGGCGCCCTTCAACGGCATTCTGGCCGAGCGCATGGAACTGCACCTGACCGGCGAGCCCATGCCGGAGGGCGGCTTTTTGGATCTGGTCAAGGACACCCCCAGGTTGATCGGCCGCGAATGGGCCAAGCTCAAGTACTACCTGCCCAGGGCCATCGGCTTTTTGATCCTGTTCTTCATCCCGGTGCTGGGCCAGTCGGTGGCGCCGGTGCTGTGGTTCCTGTTCACCGCCTGGATGATGGCCATCCAGTATCTGGACTACCCCTTCGACAACCACAAGATCCCCTTCCAGGACATGAAGCTGGCCCTGAAATACCAGCGCGGCGCCAGCTTCAGCTTCGGCGCCCTGACCACCCTGTTTGCCATGGTGCCCATCGTCAACCTGATCATCATGCCGGTGGCCGTGTGCGGCGCCACCGCCATGTGGGTGGACCGCTTCCGCCCCCACCTGCTGCAACGCTGATCATGAAAGTGATGCCCTAAAAAAACCGGCCTTGGCCGGTTTTTTTGTCTCGCGCTGAAAATCAGTGCAGTTCCCAATACTTGGCCGGCAGGTGCCCGGCTATCTCGTCGCAATCCAGCTGGCCCAGGGCCTTGTCGTATTCCCCGATCACCAGGGCGCGACTGGACGGGGTCAGCTCGTTGCGAAGCTGCCCCAGGAACTTGGGCGAGGCCACCAGCACCAGCTGTTCATAGGCCTTGCCCTGGCGCTTGGCTTCCAGATACTGGCTGACTTCCTTGGCAAAGCGCATGGCTTCATGGGTCTTGGCGCCCTGATCCGAATCGATGCTGTAGCGGGCCATGCCATTGCCATCCCGGGCATGGCCGGGCCTGTCGCTGGTCATCTTGCCTTCATGAAGCCGGGATTCGGGATGGGCCAGGGCATCCAGCTCCTTGAGGGTGCCCTTGCGGTCGGCGACATCGAAAAACCGGGCTCTGCTGCTGTCGGCCACAACCAACCAGGTGTCTTTCATGGCGTTCTCCTACTACTTTCGTGGGGGCTGAATTAAGTATAGTTCAGGGCGCCACTTCCCATTTCACACATAACTTTTTGAATAAAAAGAATTTTTCATGAGTTCAGGGGGTAATTTACGACCGGTTCGCCGTTTTACACCTCCCCTGCCTGCAATCTCCCCAGGATAGGCAACACTTTGAGGGCAATGAACGGCCTGTTCATCTGAAGCCCGGCAATCGCCCAGCCAGGCCGGTTCAAGGGCTCATATCCAACTGCCACGGCATCAAGGAGCCAGACCATGGCACTTTTTATCATCGAGCGGGAATTCGCGGAGCAACTGGAACTCGACTCCCAGGCGGTGCGCCAGACCCTGGAGGTCAACGAGGAGATCGGTGTGCAGTGGCTGTTTTCCTTCCTGAGCGCCGACAAGAAAAAGACCTACTGCCTGTACGAAGCCAAGGATCCGGCGCTGTTGCGCGAGCATGCCCGGGTGCTGGGCATCCCGGCCGACGTCATCGTCGAGGTTACCCAACTGGAGCCCGAGGCCCTGCTGCAGGGCTAGTCCTCGCCAATCACAGGAAGGAACGCTCATCATGGATCGGAAACATGCCTTTTCCCTAATCACCCTGCTGGCACTGGGCCCGGGCCTGGCCGCCGAGACTTTGCAACAGGGCCGTGGCCAAAGCGGGCTATCTATATTGTGAACTTATCGGTCATGCCACGCCGTACCTATTCGGCCTCAGGCTTCAACCTATCACCCCCCTGAGCGAGAGAACATTATGAGCGACGTAAGGATTAGGCCGGCGACCAAAGAGGACTGCGGCACTATCGCGGCGCTCTATCGTATCTCGTCTGATGGCGTGGCCGACTATATCTGGACACAATCGGCCGGGCCTGGAGAGGATATCCTCGAGGTGGGCCGAAAGCATTATGAGCGCGAAGGCCTGGCCTTTAGCTACGAGAACTGCGTGGTAGTTGAAATCGCAGGGCAGGTCGTCGGCATGCTCGTCGCCTTCCCGATGCAGGTAGACCCGTCAGAGACACAAAGCGATCCGGTGTTGGCGCCCTACAGCAAGCTAGAGGAAGACAACAGTTACTACATCTGCGGCATGGCCTTGTTTCCGGCATTTCGCGGCCGGGGCGTGGGAAAGCAATTGCTCGCCCTGGCAGAGCAACATGCGCGAGAGAAGGGCTTCAGCAAGCTCAGCCTGATCGTGTTCGAGCAGAATACGGGGGCAAAGCGATTGTACGAGAGGTCCGGGTACAGGGAAGTGGCACGCGAGCCGGTCTATCCCCATCCGCTTATCCACCATACCGGTGACGCCGTGCTGATGGTAAAGGAGATTTAGCACCAACAAGCGCGTCACGGCGCTGCCTGTTACGAACCCTGGCGCTGCCGGGAGCTGGCTTGAAAGCATCATCCCTGCTAAGTGGCTGTCTAGCATGCCCTGTGCTGCGCCGTCCGCTTACGGTTTCGAAGGCGGTGGGGCACGTTACCGGCAGTCCGGATCGGTATTTTCTTTAAAACGCTACCAGTGAGTTACCGTGGTAGCATCATCATAGAAAAACCATGCCAGGCAGCACCAAATCTGATCGATCATCGACGCCTAAGTGATTCATGAAACTGCACCAATACCGGCTTTACCTGTTGGCCAGAAAGGAAATCAGAAACGGCAGGCTACTTCAGGTGGCTATTTTTGGCGTTGCTGGCGGCCTGTTTTTGGCCTATGTCAGCTTCAACGGCGGAATGCTGCTTGGGTTCGTGGGGTTCTTCGTGGCTCACCGGCGCATGATGCGGCGCATCCACACCATACCCTGCCCCGCTTGCGGTGCCCCCTACGGGGTCCACTTGGGGTATTGGGGCCAGATCAAGGTCCCCGAATGGTGCCAATCATGCCAGTAGCCAGCTAAAGCTAAAACCACAAAAAAGCCGCCCTGATGGGCGGCCTTTATCATCTTGGAATGCCTTACAGCACGGCGTCGGGCTGGGCCTCGGGGGCAGCCTGGCTGATGGCTTCCACCAGCATCAGTCGCTCGTAAACGGCCACCAGGGTCGGGTACGGGCTCAAGTCCACCTTGAAGCGCTCGGCATTGTAGACCTGGGGCACCAGGCACAGATCCGCCAGGGTAATGCTATTGCCGAAGCAGTACTCGCCGGCGGTCTCCTGGAGGCGCTTCTCGAAGGCGGCGAAACCCACCTGGATCCAGTGGTGGTACCAGGCGCTCTTCTGCTCGTCGCTCACGCCCAGCTCGCCGGCCAGGTACTGCAGCACCCTCAGGTTGTTGAGGGGATGCACGTCGCAGGCGATATCCAGGGCCAGGGCCCGCACCTGGGCGCGCTCGGCCGGATCCCTGGGCAGCAGCGGCAGTTCCGGGTAGCGCTCGTCCAGGTACTCGATGATGGCCAGGGACTGGTTGATGACCAAGTCGCCGTCCACCAGGGTGGGCACCAGCTCGGCGGGGTTCAGGGCCGCATACTCGGCCTTGTGCTGCTCGCCGCCGTCCCTGACCAGATGCACCGGCAGCTGCTCGGCGACCAGGCCCTTGAGGTTCAGGGCCATCCGGACCCGGTAGGCGGCGGAGCTGCGCCAGTAGCCGTAAAGCTTCATGTTACGCCTCGTATTTGACGATGGTCTGGTCGATGGCGCCGAAGATGGAGCTGCCGTCCTTGTCGAACATCTCGATGCGCACCTTGTCACCGAACTTCATGAAGGAAGTCTGGGGCGCGCCCTGATCGATGGTCTCCAGCATGCGCACCTCGGCCAGGCAGGAAGAGCCCTTGGATCTGTCGTAGTTGGAGATGGTGCCGGAGCCGATGATGGCGCCGGCGCCCAGGGGACGGGTCTTGGCGGCATGGGCGACCAGGGTCGGGAAGTTGAAGGTCATGTCCACGCCGCAGTCCGGCTCGCCGAACAGCTTGTCGTTGAGGCGGGTGGTCAGCGGCAGGTGGAGCTTGCCGTCTTCATAGACATGGGCCAGCTCGTCCGGGGTCACGGCCACCGGCGAGAAGGCGCTGGAGGGCTTGGACTGGAAGAAGCCAAAGCCCTTGGCCAGCTCGCCCGGGATCAGGCCGCGCAGGGACACGTCGTTGACCAGCATGAACAGCAAAATGTGCTCGGCGGCCTCTTCCGGAGACACGCCCATGGGCACGTCGTCGGTGATCACCGCCACTTCCGATTCGAAGTCGATGCCCCAGTCCTCGGAGCCGAGCGGCACATTGTCGCGGGGACCGATAAAGGAATCGGAGCCGCCCTGGTACATCAGCGGATCGGTCCAGAAGGTTTCCGGCATCTCGGCGCCGCGGGCCTTACGCACCAGCTCCACGTGGTTGACGTAGGCGGAGCCGTCGGCCCACTGGTAGGCGCGGGGCAGCGGCGATTCGCACTGGCCCTGGTCGAAGGCCATGGCGCCGTCGATGGTGCCGGCGTTCAGAGCCTGGTAGATCTCGTCCAGCCTGGGCGCCAGCTCGGCCCAGTTGTCGATGGCCGCCTGCAGGGTGGCGGCGATCTGGGGCACGGCCACGGCCTTGCTCAGATCCTTGGACACGACCACCAGCTGGCCGTCACGGGTACCGTTTTTCAGTGTTGCGAGTTTCATCTTTATCCTTGGCTTTTCCAGCTGTTGACGTAGTCCGGGTTCTCGGTGCCCAGGGCCGGCTCGTGTACCTCCAGGGCGTCCCTGGTGTCGAGCATCACCGCCACTTCGTCGGTGAATTTCTTCTTGTACTCCATGCCGGCCTTGAAGGCCTTGGGATGAGGACCATGGGTGAAACCGGCCGGGTGGAAGGTCATCATGCCGCGCTCGATGTTGTCGCGGCTGAAGAAGTCACCGGCATGGTAGAAGAGGACTTCGTCAAAGTCGTCATTGTTGTGGTAGAAGGGCACCTTGAGCGCGCCCGGATCGGACTCGATGGGCCGCGGCACGAAGGTGCAGATCACGAAGCGCGCCGCCACGAAGGTGGTGTGGGCGCTGGGCGGCAGGTGGTAGCGGTGGCTCATCAGCGGACGGATGTCGCGCCAGTTGATGCGCACCACGCTGAGGTCACCGTGCCAGCCGATGGCGTCCAGGGGGTTGAACGGGTAGGTGACGGTGCTGACCTGGCCGTGGCGCTTGATCTCCAGCTGCCAGGTGTTTTCGTCCTGCTGGGCCAGGAAGGCGTCGTTGATCTCTGGCACGTCCAGCATGGCGGTGTCGAAGATGGCCTGGGGACCCAGGATGCCCTTCTCCGGCAGCTTGTAGTGGTCGTTGGTGGCCTCGATCATCAGCACGTACATGGGGCCCTTGGGCTCGATGCGCCACATGGTGCCCCGAGGGATCATCACGTAGTCGCCGTCGCGCAGGCTCATGTGGCCGAAGTCGCAGTAGAAATCGGCCTCGCCTTCGTGGATGAACAGCAGGTCATCGCCGTCGGCGTTGCGGGCCAGGCGCTCCATCTTGGCGCTGGGACGCCAGATCCGGTACTTGCAGCTGGCGTTGGACAGCACCATGTCGGCGCCCCAGGGGCTGTTGCCCTCGCCCTGGACCTGGTTCAGGTCAAACAGGCGCGGGCGCAGCGGGCCTTGCCAGTCTGTCCAGCCGGTGGGGGCGTGGCGATGATGGATATGGGCGGTGGGGCCGAAGAAGCCCTCCTTGCCCATCTCGCGCTCGTAGATGCCCTCCTCCGGGAAATCCGCATGGGCCTGGCGCGAATGCTGGCCCTGCTTGAGGGGGTGGTTGATCCAGTTACGCATCGCTGAGCACTCCGCGGCGGATCTGATCTTCCTCGATGGACTCGAACAGGGCCTTGAAGTTGCCCTCGCCGAAGCCTTCGTTGCCCTTACGCTGGATGATCTCGAAGAACACCGGGCCTATGACGGTGTCGGTGAAGATCTGCAGCAGGATGCCGTCCTTCATGGGGGCGCCGTCGATGAGGATGCGCAGCTCCTTGAGCAGATCCAGGTCTTCCTCGTGGCCTTCCACGCGGCTGTTGACCTTCTCGTAGTAGGTGTCCGGGGTGAACATGAACTTGGTGCCGCGGTCGCGCAGGCTCTTGACGGTCTCGTAGATGTCGTCCGTGGTCAGGGCGATGTGCTGGATGCCTTCGCCGTTGTATTCCTTGATGAATTCCTCGATCTGGGACTTGTCGTCGGAGGATTCGTTGATGGGGATGCGGATCTTGCCGCAGGGGGCGGTCATGGCCTTGGAAACCAGGCCGGTCAGCTTGCCTTCGATGTCGAAGTAGCGGATCTCACGGAAGTTGCCGATCTTCTCGTAGAAGTTGGCCCACACCGCCATGTTGCCGCGGCGCACGTTGTGGGTCAGGTGGTCGATCTCGTAGAGGCCGGCGTTGACGCGGGCCATGCGCTCCTGGAAGTCGGGGTAGAATTCAAAGTCGACGCCGTAGATGTCCTTCTCGCCGTACATGTCCACGAAGTACAGCAGCGACTCGCCGATGCCGTACACGGCCGGCACGTTGATTTCCATGGGGCCGACCGGGTTGGCGTAGGCCTTGGCGCCGTTTTCCAGGGCGTGCTCGTAGGCCTTCTTGGCGTCGGTGACGCGGAAGGCCATGGCGCAGACGGAGGGGCCGTGCTCGCGGGCGAACTGCTCGGCCTGGCTGTTGGGCTGGCCGTTGACGATGAAGTTGATGTCGCCCTGGCGATACAGCCAGGCGTCCTTGTGCTTGTGCTTGGCCACTTCGGCGAAGCCCAGGGAGACGAAGAGATCTTTCAGCTTCTGGATGCCCTCGGCGTCGGCGGCGGTGTACTCGACAAACTCGAAACCGTCGGTGCCCAGGGGGTTGTAACTGGTATCTACTGACATTGCTGCTTCCTCTTCTTCAAATAGGGGTTGTGGTTATACATCCTGAGGTATAACCCCTTGGACAGCAGAGGTTAACCCTTTACGTAAAGGTCAGATTTCCCTGATCTGCGTCAATTATTGCTGACACTACCCACCCCAGGGGCCGAAGCGGCCGCCCGGCCGGGGCGAAACGGCAACATGGCCCCAAAATCCCTGTCACGAAGAGTTTACAGCAGCCAGCGCTGGGGGTAGGCCTGGCCCCGCACGCCCCTGTTGTAGGCCACGGCCACCGCCACGATCAGCACGGTGCCGGTCAGCACCGGCGACACCAGGAAGGACCAATCCTGGCCGGTCAGCATCACCACCAGGGGGTTGGCGCCTGCCGGCGGGTGGGTGGTGTCGGTGACCAGCATGGCCATCACCCCCAGGCCGCAGGCCAGGGCCAGGGCGGCGGGACCGGCCCCGAACAGCTGCAGGCAGCACAGGCCGATCAGACTGGTGAGCAGGTGGCCAAGGACGATGTTGCGGGGCTGGGCCAGGGGGCTTTGCGGCAGGCCAAAGGCAATGACCATGGTGGCACCGAAGGGGGCCATCAGCCACAGGCCCTGGCCGGACAGGTCCAGCAGCGCCAGCAGGCCGATGCAGCAGGCGGCGCCCAGGCCGGCGACCAGGGCCGGCAGGAATCGGGAACGGAGTTGGGCAAGCATGGAAAACACCTCAAGTAGACAAATCGGTCTACAAACTAGACCGACTTGTCTACCTGTGTCAATATGGCGCCATTGAAGATCAGCTCCAGAGCCCTAGCCATGTCCGCCAAACGCCAGCAACTTGTCGACACCGCCCTGGCCCACTTCTACCGCAGCGGCATCCACGCCACCGGCATCAATGACCTGCTGGGGGCCGCCGGCGTGGCCAAGAAGACCCTGTACAGCCACTTCGCCGGCAAGGAGGAGCTGGTGCTGGCGGCCCTGGCCGAGCGGGACAAGCGTTTTTACGACTGGCTGCGAGCCAGGCTCACCGCCACGGCCCCGGGCGAGGCGCGCCTGGAGGCGCTGTTCCTGGCCCTGGACGACTGGTTCAACGACAGGGTGCCGGCCCTGGCGCCCTTTCTGGGCTGCTTCTTTATCAACGCCTGTGGCGAATACAGCGAGGCCGCCAGCCCGGTGCATCAGGCCTGCCGGGCCCACAAGGTAAGGATACTGGCACTGCTGGAGACGGAGCTGGCCAGCCACTGCCCGGGCGCCGATGCCAGGGCCCTGGCCGAGGCGCTGCAACTCCTGAAGGAAGGCGCCATCAGCCGGGCCCATGTGGAAGGGGACAGGGACGCCGCCCTGGCCGCCCTGCCCCTGGCCAGGCTGCTGTGGCAGCGGCCATGAAAAAAGGCGCCCCTGGGCGCCTTGTTCAGCTCTTCTTGTTACGGCCTATGCCGTATTCCCTGAGCTTGTTGGCGATGGCGGTGTGGGACACCCCCAGTTTCTTGGCCAGTTGCCGCGACGACGGGTAGGCGGGATAGAGCCGTTCCAGCAGGCTGGCCTCGAAGCGCTTCATGGCCTCGTCCAGGGTGCCGTCGAAGGCGTTGTCGGCATAGCCGAAGCTGGGGGTGTGGCTGGGCAGCTCCAGGTGGCGGGGCTCTATGATCTCCCCTTCCAGCAGCGACACCGCCCTCAGCAGGCTGTTCTCCAGCTGGCGCACATTGCCGGGCCAGGTGTAGTTGGCCAGCAGGTTCTGGGCCGCCTGGCTCAAGGCCACCGGCTCCCGGCCCAGGGCGGCGCAGTGGCGCTCGATGAACAGCTGGGCCAGTGGCAAAACATCGTCCTTGCGCTCACGCAGGGCCGGCAGCTTCAGGTGCAGCACGTTGAGGCGGTAGTAGAGATCTTCGCGGAAGCTGCCCTGCTGGCAGAGATCCGGCAGGGAACGCTGGGTGGCGCAGATGATGCGCACGTTCACCTTCACCTCCTGCTCGTCGCCGACCCGGCGGAAGGTACCGTTTTGCAGCAGCCTGAGCAGCTTGACCTGGATCGGCAGGGCCAGATCGCCCACCTCGTCCAGAAACACGGTGCCGCCGTCGGCGGTCTCGAAGATGCCGCGTTTGCCCTTGTCGCTGGCGCCGGCAAAGGCGCCCGGGCCATAGCCGAACAGCTCGGTCTCGGCGACGCTGTCCGGCAACGAGGCGCAGTTGAGCACCAAAAAGGGCTTGGCCCGACGCAGGCTGGACTCGTGGCAGGCCCGGGCCAGCAGCTCCTTGCCGGTGCCGGTCTCGCCCTGGATCAGCAGCGGCGCGTCCAGCTGGGCCAGCTTCCTGGCCTGGCGCAGCACCTTCTTCATGGCGCTGGATTCGGCCAGGATGGCGTCCAGGGAAGCGGCGCCCTCCTGGGCCTGGGTGATCTGGGAGCCAAGGCGGTGCGGCGCCTTGGCGGTGATCACGGCCCCGGCCAGGGTCGGCCTGTCCTGCTCGTCGCGGACCCAGATGGGCAGGAAGTCCGCCAGCAGCCGCTGTCCGCCCAGCTTGACCAGCATGGACACCGGCACCGGCTCGTCTTCCTCCAGCCAGCGGCCCAGGTGGAAGCCCTGCAGCCATTGGCCCAGGGGTTCGCCGATCAGCTCCCTGGCGGTCAGCTTGAGCACCTTGGCGGCGGCGGGGTTGATGACCAGGATCTTGCCCTTGGGATCCACGGAAATCATCGGATCCGGCAGGGTCTCCAGCAGGGTGGCCAGCTCGAAGTGATCCCGCTCGGTGGGCATGAAGGGCACGGTGCGGACGTCGGAGACGCCGTCGATGCGGCGGATGGCCGGCATCAGGGTCTTGAGTTCGTCGAAATCCAGATCCGGCAGGTGCAGATACATCTTGCCCACGGGGTCGACTTCGATACCCCGCAGGTCGATCTGGCGGTCGTAGAGAATGTCGAGCACTTCCCGGGCGATACCGGGCCTGTCCTCGCAGAAGATTTCCAGGCGCATGGGACTCACAAGAGCGCTGCTCGTGGGAGGGAATGATATAACGCCTTCAAAAATAAGGCCATGCTTGTTGCATGGCCTTTACTGGGGGCAAGTGCCGGCTCAGTCCAGCAGGGTGTCGGTCTTGGCCGCCATGATGAAGTCGTTGCGGTGCAGGCCGCCGATGGCGTGGGTCCACCAGGTGACGGTGACCTTGCCCCACTCCAGCAGGATGCCCGGGTGGTGGAACTCGTCCTCGGCCATCTGGGCGACCTTGTTGGCAAAGGCCCAGGCCAGCTTGAAGTTCTTGAACTTGTAGACGCGCTCCAGCTGCAGCACGCCGTCGCGGCTGACGGCGGCCCAGTCCGGGATCTCGCGGATCAGGCTGGCCAGCTCCTCATCGCTGACCTTGGGGGCGTCGGCGCGGCAAGCCTCACATTGTTGTTGGGCCAGTTGTGACATTGTCCTTTCTCCTTCTTTGTTTTGTTAGCTGGCTTGCTTTTCTTTGGGTTCGAATTTGGGTTCAAAGAGCCCCAGGGCCTTGGCTTCTTCCACCTTGGCCATGATGTCCATCTTGGAGATCTCGAACAGGGAATCGATGCCGTCCAGCACGTAGTAGACCGGCTGCATGATGTCGATCCGGTACGGGGTACGCAAGGCATCGACGATAGCGAAGTCGTGGCGCTCCGGTACCTCGGAGTCCAGGGCGTACTGGGTCTCGCCCGGGGACGACAGTATGCCGCCGCCGTAGATGCGCAGGCCGTCGTTGGTCTTGAGCAGGCCGAACTCCACCGTGAACCAGTACAGGCGGGCTAGGTAGACCCTGTCCTGCTTGCTGGCCGCCAGGCCCAGCTGGCCGTAGAGATGGGTGAAGTGGGCAAAGGCCGGGTTGGTCAGCAGCGGGCAGTGGCCGAAGATCTCGTGGAAGATGTCCGGCTCCTGCAGGTAGTCCAACTCCTCCCGGGTGCGGATGAAGGTGGCCACCGGGAACTGCTTGTTGGCCAGCAGCCGGAAGAATTCGTCGAATGGGATCAACGCCGGTACCTGGGCCACCTGCCAGCCGGTGGTCTCGGCCAGCACCTTGTTGACCTCGTCCAGCTGGGGGATGCGGTCATGGGGCAGATCGAGCAGCTTGAGGCCGTCGATGTACTCCTGGCAGGCGCGGCCTTCGATACAGGCCAGCTGCCTGGTGATCAGGGTGTTCCAGATGGCGTTCTCTTCGTCCGTGTAGTGGATGCGCCCATCCGGCCCCGGCATTTTTGATACGTATTTGGTGCCTTTGGCCATGATGCCTTCCTTCCAGTCAGGGGTTCTTTACGTTAGACAGCGACTCTACAGACCCCGCCAGACATGAAAAAGCCCCCTGGAGTGGTCAGAGGGCTTTACGGTCGTAAAGAATTCTTTACTTACAGCCTGTCCAGGCTCTCGGCCAGATCGGCGATCAGCTCCTCGGCCCCTTCCAGCCCCGCGGAAATGCGGATCAGGCTGTCGGTGATGCCCGCCTCCCGCCGCACCTCGGGCTCGTAGGGCGAATGGGTCATGGAGGCCGGGTGCTGCACCAGGGACTCGGCGTCGCCCAGGCTCACCGCCAGGGTGAACAGCTTGAGGCGATTGATGAACTCGGCGCTCTGCTGAAGATCCGCCCTCAGCTCGAAGGCGAGAACGCCACCGGCACCCTGCATCTGGTTACCCAGAAAGCGGTAGCCCGGGTGGGACTTGAGGCCAGGGTAATACACCTTGGCCACCTTGGGATGCCCTTCCAGGAATTCCGCCAGCTGCTGGGCCGTATCGCAATGTTGACGCATACGTAAAGGTAAGGTCTTCAGGCCGCGCAGGATCAACCAGGCGTCGAAGGGGCTGAGCACGGCGCCGATGTCCTTGATGACGGTCATGCGCATCTCCAGCATGCGCTCGGCACTGCCGCAGACGATACCGGCGATGACGTCGCCATGGCCGTTGAGGTACTTGGTGGCAGAGTGCATCACCAGCTCGAAGCCGTACTTGAGCGGCTGTTGCAGCACCGGGGTGGCGAAGGTGTTGTCCACTATGCCCACCAGGCCATGGTCGCGGACGATGGCGCCTATGGCCTCCAGGTCGATGACCTCCAGATTGGGGTTGATGGGCGACTCCAGGAACAGCGCCTTGGTGTTGGCCTTGACCGCCTTGGCCACCTCTTGGGGCTGGGTCATGTCGACGAAGCTGACCTCGATGCCGAACTTGGGCAACTGGTGGCTCATCAGCGCGAAGCTGCAGCCGTACAGGGCCTTGGACGCCACCAGGTGGTCGCCGGCCTGCAGGCAGGAGAACAGGGTGGCGGAGACGGCAGCCATGCCGGAGGCGGTGGCCACGGCGGCCTCGGCCCCCTCCAGGGCCGCGACCCGCCGCTCCAGCTCATCTGTGGTGGGGTTGCCGAGGCGGGTGTAGATGGGCCCTTCCTCTTCGCCGGCGAAGCGGGCGGCGCCCTGCTGGGCGCTTGCGAAGGCAAAGGTGGAGGTCTGGTACAACGGCGTGGCCAGGGCCCTGTAGGGATCCTGGTGATCCCGGCCGGCATGGATGGCGAGGGTCGCCATTTTTCCCCAATTGGACATCTGATGCTGCTCTTGTGTAACAAAGTTGTTGCAGCCTAACCAGGCCCGGATTGGGGGCACAATAGATATCAGATCCTACCAGTTAACCCATTGATTTTAATCTTCTTTTTTTAGATTTCTGGCCGTCCGCAAGGCCGCACCTGGCACCTTCAGCAGATCCTTGGCCAGATCGGCGATCAGGCCCTGGCGGCGTTTGGCCAGCTTGTGGGTCTCGTCCTCGTCCAGGGGCAGGGGCCGGCACAGCCGCACCGCCTGCCAGCCCAGCCGGGCGGTGAGCAGGCCGGCGCCGACGCCCTGGGCGGCCCGGCCGGACAGCTTGCCGAGCAGATCGGCGCCGATGGCGGTCATGCCGGCGTCCAGGATCAGCTCGGAGCTGCCGGCATAGATCAGGTTGATGAACACCTGGCGGATCAACTTGACCCGCGACCAGTAGCCCAGCTCCAGGCCGTAGACATGGGCGATCTCACGAATGAGGCGCAGGTTGCGCCACAGCACCACCAGCATGTCGGTGATGGCCAGGGGGCTGATGGCCACCATCAGCGCCGCCTCGCCGGCATAGCGGCGGGTGACGGCGAAGGCCCGCTGGTCCAGCTCGCTGAGCACCTGCTGGCGGAACAGCTGCTGGACCTCGGCGCCGTTGTGGTGATCGGACAGCCCTTCCAGGAACTGCTGCACGGCCGGGCTCTGGCTGAGCTGGCGGCTGCGGCAGCTCTGCTCGATGAGGGCCAGGGCCTGGTTGCCGTCATCCTCGCTGGCGGCCTGGCGCTGCAGCTGCTCGGCCTTCCTGAGCGCCTTGAGGGCCCGGTATTCCCGCCACAGGGCCCGGCCGCCGCCGACGGCCAGCAGTGCCGTGGCGGCGCTGAACAGGGCCGCCAGCACCGGCAGCTCCTGCCAGAGCTGCCACAGCGACCAGCCGCTCTGGCCAAGGATGCCCAGGCTCAGCAGGCCCAGGCCCCAGCGTAGCCAGGGCCGGCGTTTGGCCGGCCTCAGGGCCCGGGTCACCGCCTCTTCCGGCCGGCTTTCCACCAGGGGTTGGAAGTCGGCCTCGTCCAGGCTCTGGGCGGCCCGCAACCGGGGCTGCTGACGTTCGTCGTGCCCCTCTTCCAGGACGGCGCTCTTGCGAATGTCACTCATGACAACTTGTCTCCCAGCAGGTACTCCAGGGCCTTGTCCATCCGTACCTGGGGCAAGGGGGATTGCAGCTCAAGCGGCGGTGCGAAGCGGTGGAATTCGAAGCCCTGCCGGCTCCAGAAATCCGCCTGGGGCAGGTTGTGGGGCACGTCGCCGGGGAACAGGGTCACCGCCTTGCCGCTGTCCAGGCGGCCGCGCAGGCAGGGCAGCTGCTGGCCGTCGTGCTCGGCCAGGCCGCTCTGGGTGGCGCAGATGGCGGCAAGGGTGTCCACCTGGGTGTCTATGCCCTCGTAGCGCACCTGCTCCCGGGCCGGGCCGATCAGCTGGCTGATCAGGCTGGACAGGGCCGGGCGCTGGTCCGGGGTCAGGCGGTCGGCCTGGGTGGCGGCGAACAGCACCTTGTCGATGCGTGGCGAGAACAGCCTTCTCAGCACATTGGTACGGCCGTAATGGAAGCTCCTGAGGATCTCCTGCAGGGCCAGCTGCAGATCCTCGAAGGCGGCCCGGGAATGGTTGAGGGACTGCAGGCAGTCCACCAGCACCACCTGGCGGTCTATCTGGGCAAAGTGCTTGCGGTAGAAGCCCCGTACCACCGTCTCCTGGTACTGCTCGAAGCGGCGCTTGAGCAGCTGGTAGAGGCTGCCCTCCCCCGGCTGTTCGGGCGGTTCACCGGGCCAGGGGAAGAAGGCCAGCACCGGCGCGCCCTTGAGCTCGCCCGGCAGCAGGAAACGGCCCGGTTGCAGGAAGGACAGCCCCAGCTCGTGGCGGAAGCGGCCAAGCAGCTCGGCGTAATGGCCGGCCAGGGCCTCCACCTGCACCTCGTCGGCCTGGTCGTCCGCCTCCAGGGCGCCGGCCTGGGCCAGCCAGTCGGCGGCCAGGGCCGCCCTGGGCTCGCTCTGCAGCAGCGCCAGCTGCTGGCGGCTCCACTGCTCGTAGTCCTGCTCCAGCAGGGCCAGATCCAGCAGCCACTCGCCGGGATAGTCGACGATGTCCAGGGTCAGGGTGGTGGGCTCGCCCCAGAGGCCGCGCAGGCCCCCCGCCGCCTGGTAGCGCAGATCCAGGCGCAGCTCGCTGATGCCCTGGGTCGACGGCGGCCAGGCCGGCTCTGGTCCGGTCAGGCCGGCCATGGCCTCCCGGTAACGAAAGCGGGGCAGCTCGGGATGGGGCTGGGCCGCCAGCCGGGCGCCCAGGTAGCGCTCTTCGGCCACCACCGAGAAGAACGGCTGGTGCACCGGCTGGCCGCCGTGCAGCAGCTGGTCAACCAGGGACGTGATGAAGGCGGTCTTGCCGGCCTGGGACAGGCCGGTCACCGCCAGGCGGACGTTCTGATCCAGGGTCCGCTTGAGGGCGTCCGAGGTCTGGGCGGCCAGCTTCCTGACCTTGGGGTGGGATAGCAGGGACATGGGGGAAGGCGCCCTCCTTGAGCGCCATCAGAGCTTGTTGATCTCCCGGTCCAGCTGGAAGGCCGGCGAGGTCACAAAGGTTTCAAGGCCACGCAGGCGCTTTTCCAGGCGCTGGAACTGCAGGTCCAGGTCGTGGAGGGCCTGGCGGGGCGGCTCGCCGGCCTGCCAGACGGTCTGCTTGACCTCCAGGGGCTTCTCTATCCTGTGGTTGTTCTCCGGCGGGGCCTTCTCGAGGATGAACCACAGCGCCACATAACCGACCAGGAAGAAGGAGCCGGACAACAGCACCCCGGACAACACCACCACCCTGACCAGCCAGACTTCCCAGCCAAAGTAGTGGGCGATGCCGGCACAGACGCCGCCCAGCTTGCCTTCGTCGGGGTAACGGTAGAAGGGCTTACGTTCAGGGGTCATGACTTGCTCCTCCAATCCGGGGACTCGGCATCCAGCAGGCGCTCGAGGGTGGCGATGCGGTCGGCCATGGCCTCAGCCCTGTGGCTGAGGCCGACCAGCTGTTGACGCTCATCATCGGACAGCCCCTGGGTTACCTGACGCTTACTGCGGTAGTGCATGATCAACCAGATGGGTGCCACGAAAATCAGGAACAGCACCAGCGGGGTCAAGATCAGGGCCAGAATAGCGTCATCCATAGGGGTCTCCTTTAGCTCCAGGCGGTTGGGTTATTTTTGTTTTTTCTTGGCCATCTTGGCCTTCAGGGCTTCCAGCTCCTGGTCGACCTTCTCACCGGCCTCGAGGGCGGCGAACTCGTCGTTCAGGGTCTTGCCCTTGCCCATTTCGTATGACTCTACCTGAGCTTCCAGGTCATCGATACGGCGTTCGTACTGGTCGAACTTGGCCATGGCGTCGTCCACGCGGCCGGTGTCGAAGCGGCGCTTGACGTCCAGGCGGGTCTCGGCGGACTGCTTGCGCAGCACGATGCTCTTCTGGCGGTTGCGGGCGTCGGCCAGCTTCTCGTTGAGCTGCCCCACTTCCTCGTTGAGCTTGGCGATGTTTTCCTCCACCTGGGCCAGCTCGGCCTGCAGGGTGGCAACGGCCTCATCGGCACGCTGGCGCTCGATGAGGGCACCGCGGGCCAGATCTTCGCGCTCCTTGGACAGGGCCAACTCGGCCTTGCTCTGCCAGTCGGCGGCCTTCTCTTCCAGCTTGGCGATACGGCGTTCCAGATCCTTGCGCTCGGCCAGGGCCTTGGCGGACAGGGACCGCACCTCCACCAGGGTGTCTTCCATTTCCTGGATGATCAGGCGCACCATTTTTTCCGGATCTTCCGCCTTGTCCAACAGGGCGTTGAGGTTGGCGTTAACGATATCCGCAAAGCGAGTGAAAATACCCATAAGCTGCTTCCTCTTTATTGTCAGCTGGTTTGGCTTGCCTAGACCTATCCATGATCCGTGCCAGGCTGACAAAGGCCTTATCTGGCTGATTTTTATAGGGAAAAAATGCTAGCACATTGTTAAGATGTTTGCGATATCATTAGTTCAACCAACTTTTGGCGAAAATCACCAACTATGGCAGCCACGCGGCAACACGATAATCTCCTGGGCCAGGCCAACAGCTTCCTGGAAGTGATAGAGCACGTTTCCATGGTCGCTCCCCTCACCAAGCCCGTCCTTATCATAGGCGAGCGGGGCACCGGTAAGGAGCTGATCGCCGAGCGCCTGCACTTCCTGTCCAGCCGCTGGGATCAGAACTACCTCAAGCTCAACTGCGCCGCCCTCAACGAGAACCTGCTGGAGTCGGAGCTTTTCGGCTACGAAGCCGGCGCCTTTACCGGGGCCGGCAGCAAGCGCCATGAGGGCCGTTTCGAACGGGCCGACGGCGGCACCCTGTTCCTGGACGAGCTGGCCAACACCTCCGGCCTTATCCAGGAGAAGCTGCTGCGGGTCATCGAATACGGCGAGTTCGAACGGGTCGGCGGCAGCCGTACCATCAAGTCGGACGTGCGCCTGATCTGCGCCACCAACGAGGATCTGCCGACCCTGGCCGAGCAGGGCAGCTTCCGGGCCGATCTGCTGGACCGGCTGGCCTTCGACGTCATCACCCTGCCACCGCTGCGCGAGCGCCGCGACGACATACTGCTGCTGGCCGAGCACTTCGCCATCAACATGGCCCGCCAGCTGGGCCAGCCACTCTTCTCCGGTTTCAGCAAGAAGGCCCAGCAGATGCTGCTGGATTACGAATGGCCCGGTAACGTGCGGGAGCTGAAGAACGCGGTGGAACGCAGCGTTTACCGCCACAACAACCCGGATCTGCCGGTGCACCAGATCGTGCTCGACCCCTTCGAGTCGCCCTGGCGTCCCAACGGCCGGATCCGCACCCAGGACCGGCTGGCCTCGCCATCCCAGGGCAATCCCCAGCAGGGCGAGGCGGCAGCAGCCCCGGTAAGCGACATCGCCTTCCCGCTGGACTTCAAGACCCTGAGCCAGGACTTCGAGATCGACGTACTGAAGCGGGCCCTGCGCTTTGGGCAATATAATCAGAAGAAAACCGCCGAAGCCCTGGGTCTAACCTACCATCAGCTGAGGGGATACCTGCGCAAGTATGAACTGCTCGACAAGGGTGACTAAGGGCCAAGCCGGTGCTAAAGTTCGCCCCTTAAATCCTGACATTTGAATGGCTTGACGATGATGGCCAAGACGCCCCGCTGGTTCTGCGCCTCCCTGGTCCTGGGAGCCCTGGCCGGTTGCGGCAACCAGACCCAGGAGGCCCTGGCGCGCCAGGGCCTGGTGTATTGTTCGGAAGGCAACCCGGAATCCTTCAACCCCCAGTTGGGGAACTCCGGCACCACCATCGACGCCACCGCCTACCAGCTCTATGACAGGCTCATCGACATCGACGCCGAGTCCGGCGCCGTCATTCCCCGGCTGGCCGAATCCTGGCAGGTCAGCGGCGACGGCAGGCGCTATACCTTCGTGCTGCGCCAGGGCGTGCCCTTTCACCACACCGCCTTCTTCCAGCCCGGCCGGCCCTTCAACGCCGACGACGTCATCTTCAGCTTTGCCCGCCAGTGGGACAGCACCCATCCCTATCACGGCGTTTCCGGCGGCGATTACCCCTTCTTCCAGTCCGTGGGCCTGGACCGGCTGATCGCCGACATCGAGCGCATCAGCGACTACCAGGTGGCCTTCGTGCTCAAGCACCCCGATGCCTCCTTCCTGGCCAACCTGGCCACCGACTACCAGGTGATACTGTCGGCGGAGTACGCCGAGCAGTTGCGCCAGCAGGGCCGGCCGGATCTCATCGACAGCCAGCCCATCGGCACCGGCCCCTATGTGTTCGCCGGCTACCGCAAGGACAGTTTCATCCGCTACCACGCCAACCCGCACTACTGGGACGGCACCGTGGCCATAGACCCCCTGGTCTACGACATCACCCGCAAGAGCTCCAAGCGCCTGGCCAAGCTGGTCACCGGCGAATGCGATGTCACCAGCCTGCCGGTGGCCTCGGAGCTGGACGTGATCGCCGACAGGCCGGAGTTGAAGCTGCAGTCCAAACCGGGCCTCAACGTCGGCTTCTGGGCCTTCAATACCGAGCGACCGCCCCTCAACATCCCCAAGGTACGCCAGGCCCTGGCCCTGGCGGTGGACCACGACAGCATGCTGCAGGCCGTCTACTACGGCACCGGCACCAAGGCCCGTTCGCTGCTGCCCAGCAGCAGCTGGGCCTTCGACGAGCAGGCCCCGGAGCCGAAGCAGGATCTGGAGTTGGCCAGGGAGCTGCTGGCCGAGGCCGGTTTCGAGAAGGGCTTCGATCTGGACATCTGGGCCATGCCCATCTCCCGCTCCTACAACCCCAACGCCCGCAAGATGGCCGAGCTGCTGCAGGCGGAGCTGGCCAAGCTCAACATCCGGGTGCGCATCGTCTCCTACGACTGGAACAGCTTCCGGCGCCGCCTGGCCCGTGGCGAACACGACTCGGTGCTGATCGGCTGGAACTCCGACAACACCGATCCGGACAACTTCTTCACCCCGGTGCTGTCCTGCAGTGCCCTGGCCAGTGACGCCAACAGGGCCAACTGGTGCGATCCCGCCTTCGACGCCCTGCTGGCCCAGGCCCTGAGTACGGCCGACAGGGAGCTGAGGCGCAAGTACTATCTCGAGGCCCAGCGCTACCTGGCCGAACAGATGCCGGTGGTGCCCATCGCCCACAGCCTGCGCTTTCTGGCCAGCCAGACCGATGTCGAGGGCATGGAGCTCAAGGCCTTCGGGGCCATCTCCTTCGTCCGCGCACGGAGGCAATGATGCTGGCCTATACCCTGCGCCGCCTCAACCTCTTCATCATTACCCTGCTGCTGCTGGGCCTGGTGGCCTTCAGCCTGACCCACCTGGTGCCCGGGGATCCCCTGCTGCACCTGGTGGCCATCGACGGCCTGAACCAGATGGAGGTGACCGAGCTCAGCCGCCACTACCACCTGCACCAGTCCTACCCGGTGCAGTTCTACCACTACCTGGGCCGGGTGCTGGACGGGGATCTGGGCCTGTCCCTGGCCACCGGCCAGCCGGTGGCGGATGATCTGCTCAAGGCGGCCCCGGCCACCTTGGAGCTGGCCCTCTACGCCATGGCGGTGGCGCTGCTGATCGGCATCCCCGCCGGCACCCTGGCCGCCATGTACAAGCGTTCGGCCACCGATTACGCGGTGCAGAGCCTGGCCCTGCTCGGCTATTCCATCCCCATCTACTGGTGGGCGCTGCTGCTGGCGATGCTGTTCTCGCTGCAGCTGGGCTGGCTGCCCATCTCGGGACGGCTGAGCCTGCTCTACGAGATCCCCAGGGTCACCGGCCTGCTGCTGGTGGACATCCTGCTCTACGACAGCCCGCTGCGCGCCGCCGCCCTTGGCGACGCCCTGCGCCACCTGCTGCTGCCGACCCTGGTGCTGGCCACCGTGCCCACCACTGTGGTGACCCGGCTGATGCGCTCGGCCCTGAGCGAGGTGCTCAAGCAGAACTATATCCGCGCCGCCAAGGCCAGGGGCTGGCCGCTATGGAAGGTGGTGTGGCGCCACGGCATGCGCAACGCCCTGCTGCCGGTGGGCCAGCAGGTGGGGCTGCAGTTCTCCGCCCTGCTCACCGGCGCCATGATCACCGAGAGCATCTTCAACTGGCCCGGCCTCGGCAACTACCTGATCAATGCCATCTATGCCCGGGACTACCCGGCCATCCAGGGCGGCCTGCTGCTGCTGTCCGCCTTCGTCATCCTGGTGAGCGTGTTGAACGACCTGATCTTCATGGCCCTGGATCCGCTGAAGAGGAAGCGTCTCTATGCCCAGGCCTAACCTCTACTTCGAAGAGCGTATCCCTTCGCCGCTGCTGCGTACCTGGCTGGCCTTCAAGGCCAGCCCCATGGCCATGCTGGGCCTGTACCTGATGGGCTTTCTGCTGCTGGCGGCCCTGGTCGGCCCCTGGATCGCGCCCCACGGCCCCAGTGCCCAGAACACCGAGGCACTGCTGGTACCGCCGTCCTGGGACCAGTCCGGCCATGTGGACTACTTCTTCGGCACCGACGATCTGGGCCGGGACCTGCTGTCGCGGCTGCTGCACGGTGCCCGCCTGACCTTCGGCAGCGCCATACTGGTGGTGCTGGCCGCCGCCGTGGTGGGGGTCAGCATCGGCGCCCTGTCCGGCATGATGAAGGGCATCAAGTCGTCCGTGCTGCACCATTTGCTGGATACCCTGCTGTCCATCCCTTCCCTGCTGCTGGCCATCCTTATCGTCGCCATCCAGGGGCCGGGCCTGGACAGTGCCCTGATCGCCGTCTGGCTGGCCCTGGTGCCCCAGTTCGTCAGGGCCACCCACAATGCCATCGCCGACGAGCTGGAGAAGGAATACGTCATCGCCGCCCGCCTGGACGGGGTGCCCCCAACCCGGCTGATGCTGGACGTGATCTTTCCCAATGTCACCGAGGGCATAGTGCACCAGCTGGCCCTGGCCCTGTCGGCGGCCATCCTCGATATCAGTGCCCTCGGCTTTCTCGGCCTGGGCGCCCAGGCGCCCCTGCCGGAATGGGGCACCATGCTGTCCGGCGCCATGGAGCTGGCCTACCGGGCCCCCTGGACCGTGACCCTGCCGGGACTGGCGATACTGGTTTCCGTCCTGGCCACCAATCTGGTGGGCGACGGCCTGCGCAAGGCCCTCGGTGCCCGCCTGGAGCAATAAATGAGCCTGCTACTTGACGTACGCAACCTGACCATAGAGCTGGAAACCCCGGCCGGACGGGTCCAGGCGGTTGAACGCATCAACCTGGGCATCAGGGAAGGCGAGATCCGCGGCCTGGTGGGCGAGTCCGGCTCCGGCAAGTCCCTGCTGGCCAAGGCCCTGATGGGCCTGGAATCGGAGAGCTGGACCGTCCATGCCGACCGCATGCACTGGAAGGGCGTGGAGCTGACCGATCTCGAGCCCCAGGACAGGCGCGAGCTGATCGGCAAGGAGCTGGGCTTCATCTTCCAGGAGCCCATGAGCTGCCTGGATCCCACCCAAGAGCTGGGCCATCAGCTGGAGGAGGTGATCCCCATGGCCGGCTGCCCCCTGCCCCGCTGGCACCTGCTGGGCCGGGCCAAGTGGCGCCGCCAGGAGGCCAAGGCGCTGCTGCACCGGGTCGGCATCAAGCACCATCAGCGGGTGATGGATTCCTATCCCCATGAGCTCTCCGAGGGCCTGTGCCAGAAGGTGATGATCGCCATGGCCATCGCCAGCAGCCCCAAGCTGCTCATCGCCGACGAGCCCACGGCCCAGATGGAGACCACCACCGAGGCGCGGATCTTCCGGCTGCTGGCCAAGCTCAACCAGCTCGGCAACATGTCGGTGCTGCTGATCACCCACGACCTGGAGTCCATCATCAAGTGGAGCCACAGCATCACCGTCATGTACTGCGGCCAGACCGTGGAGACCGGCTCCACGGCCCAGATCACCCAGTCGCCGCACCATCCCTATACCGAGGCGCTGCTGCGCTCCATTCCCCATTTCGAGTCGGATCTGGAGCACAAGAGCCTGCTGCACACCCTGCCCGGCTCCATACCGCCGCTGCAGCACCTGCCCATCGGCTGCCGCCTGGGGCCGCGCTGCCCCAACGCCCAGAAGACCTGCGTGCAGAAGCCCGACGTCACCAAGATCAAGGACCACAGGTTCTACTGTCACTACCCCATCAACCTGGACAAGCCCAAATGAGCGCCCTGCTGACCGTCAACGCGCTGGCCAAGACCTACATCAACAGGCGCGGCCTGCTGCGCAAGGAGGCCGTGCAGGCGGTGCAGGATCTGTCCTTCGAGCTGGAGGCCGGCCAGACCCTGGCCATCGTCGGCGAGACCGGCTCCGGCAAGACCACGGTCGCCAAGCTGCTGACCGGCGCCGAAAGGCCCAGCAGCGGCCAGATCAGCCTCGAGGGCCAGGTGGTGGACAGCCACACCGAAGGCAAGGCCTGCCAGTGGATCCGGATGATATTCCAGGATCCCTCCACCTCCCTGAATCCCAGGGTGACCATAGGCCGGCAGCTGGAGGAGCCGCTCAAGATCAACACCGAGCTGGGCGGTGCCGAGCGCTGGGCCCTGGTGGAGGCCACCCTGAGGCGGGTGGGCCTGCTCAGCGAGCATGCCGACTACTACCCGCACATGATCTCGGGCGGCCAGAAGCAGCGGGTGGCCCTGGCCCGGGCGCTGATCCTCGGTCCCAGGATCCTAGTGCTGGACGAGGCGGTCTCGGCCCTGGACGTGTCCATCCGCAGCCAGATCCTCAACCTGCTGCTGGAGGAGCAAAAGCGCAACGATCTGGCCTATGTGCTGGTCTCCCACAACATGGGCATCGTCAAGCACATCAGCGACTATGTGCTGGTCATGGACCACGGCCAGGTGGTGGAGCGGGGCCCCACGGCCCAGGTCTTCGCCAACCCCAGCCACGAGGTGACCCGGCGCATGCTCTACGCCCAGAACCTGCTGGGCAAGAGCTGAATCGCCGCCATCAGAAAGGCCGCCCAGGGGCGGCCTTTTTGGTTGTATAGGCTGGGCTCACTTGCCAGGTGTCGCCTGCCAGGCCTGGGTACCGAACAGCGGCACTATGGCGATGGCGTCGTGGTATAGGCTGCCTGGCAGCCGTTCACTTGCCAGGTGTCGCCTGCCAGGCCTGGGTACCGAACAGCGGCACCGTGGAGATGGCATGGTGATGGCTGCCCTGGGTCTCCTTGGTGGAATAGGACAGGTAGATCAGGCTCTGGTGCTCACGGTCGAAGATACGGCGCACCTTGAGGCTCTTGAACAGCACCGACAGCGAGTCCTTGAACACCACCTCGCCGTTCTTGCCCTTGTCGATACCGGCCAGCATGGCGGCGGTGATGGGGCCGGTCTGGCGGCAGGCGATGGACATGTCGGAGGGATCGGAGAAATCCAGGTCCGCCTCCACATGGGCCACGTGGCAGGTCACCCCGGCTATGGCCGGATCGGTAAAGCCCTTCACCACCACGTCCTTGGTGGTGAACCAGCCCAGGGAGACCCGGGCCGAGTCGCCGCCACAGCCGGCCAGCAGCAGCGGCAACAGGCACAATAACGTGCGTTTCATCTTCCATTCTCCTCAACGAAAAAGCCCCGGACCGGCCGGGGCTTTGCGTCAGTTCTGCTCGTAGTAGAGCACCTCGGCTTCCGCCTTGAGGGCCTTGAGCAGTTGCTGGTAGGTGCCGTCGGCACGGCTGCGGCTCAGGGTCGCGGCCAGCTGGCCCACGGCGGCCTTGTCGGCCTCCTGCAGCTGGTAGTCGTTGACCTTGGTCAGCTCCAGTACCGCCACGTCGCCGTTGGCCAGGGTGACCTGCTCGACCGGGCTGGCCAGGGTCAGCTCGAAGGCGCCCCTGACCAGGGCCTGATCCAGCTGGAAGTTGTTACGGCCCACGGCCTCGCTGGTTTCGAAGCTGAGGCCGTTTTCGGCCAGCCAGGCACTGGCGTCTTCGCCCTGCTCCAGCTTGGCCAGCAACTCGGCGGCCTTGTCTTCGGCCAGTTGCCGTTGCTTCTCGGCCATCAGCTCGGCCTTGATCTCGGCAGCCACTTCCTCCAGGGCCTTGCGGCGGGCCGGCTTGTGATCGGCCATGCGCACCACGAACACATGCTCCGGAGCCACTTCGATCAACTCGGAGTTGATGCCGTCAAGGATCACCATGTCGGAGAAGGCGGCATCCAGCACCTTGGGATAACGCACCATGGCGGCGGGCTGGCTGCGGCTGAACAGCGGGCTGTGCTTGACCTCGACACCCAGCTCCTGGGCGGCAATGGCCAGGCTGTCCGGGTTTTCGAAGGTGGTGCGCTCCAGGATTTCCTGCTGCTCGTAGAAGCGCTCTTCGGCCTGCTGCTTGACCAGCTGGGCCTTGACGCTGTCCTTGACCTCCTCGAAGGGACGGACCTGGCGCGCCTCAATGCCGGTCAGCTTGATCAGGTGGTAGCCGAAGCTGGATTTCACCGGACCCACGACCTCGCCTTCGCCGGTCATGGCGAAGACCGCCTCGTCGAAGGCCGGATCCATGACGCCCTTGTCGAACCAGTCCAGGTCGCCGCCGTTCTGGCCGCTGAAGGTGTCCTCGGAATGGTCCTTGGCCAGGGCAGCGAAGTCCTCACCGGCGTTGATGCGTGCCAGCAGTTCCTTGGCCCTGCCCTCGGCGTCGTCGCCGGTCAGCAGGATATGGGCGGCACGGCGGCGCTCGGCACGCTCGAACTGCTTCTGGTTGTCCTGATAGTAGGCCTGCAGATCGTCGTCGCTGACCTCGATGGTCTTGGCGATGGCAGCACCTGACAGCTCGATGAAGTCCAGGGCCACCTGCTCTTCGGCCATGTAGCCCTCGGGCCTGGCGTCGTAGCGGGCCTTCACTTCCTCGTCGCTCACCTCGACCTGGTCGGCGAAGTCGGCGGCCTTGACGGTCAGGTAGCGGATGTCACGGGTCTGGCGGGAGGCGACGTATTGGGCCTCGGCCTCGGACGGCAGCACGAAGGCGCTGCTCAGCAGACCATCGATCAGCTGCTGGCGGCTCATGTCGGCGCGCATCAGATCCCGGAAGCGGCTCGGGCTCATGCCCTGGCTGCTGATCACGGCCAGGTAGCGCTCGTTGTCGAACCTGCCGTCGGCCTGGAAGGCCGGGATGGCGCGGATGGCTTCCTTGACCTGCTCATCGGATACCCGCAGGCCCAGCGCCGCCACTTCCTCGTCGGTGAGCTGCTGGTTGATGAGGCGGTCCAGCACGCCACGGCGCAGCTGCTTCACGTAGTTTTCATCGGCCATCAGCTGCTTGAAGAAGTCCCCCATCTGGGCTTCCATGCGGGCACGCTCGTTCTGGTAGGCACGCTCCAGCTCGTAGCGGCTGATGGTCTGGCCGTTCACTTCGGCCGCGGCATTACGGGCGCCGCCACTGAGGTAGCTATATACCCCGGTCAACGCGAAAGAGAGGATCACCAGGCCAAGGATGAATTTGACGATCAGGCTCTGGGACCCTTCCCGGATCTTTTCCAGCATTGCGTTGTCTCTTTTTAGGAACATCTACAAAAAAGGCGCATCTCCCGGATGCGCCTTTTGGAATTTGGCGGAGTGGACGGGACTCGAACCCGCGACCCCCGGCGTGACAGGCCGGTATTCTAACCAGCTGAACTACCACTCCTGCTTAGATTGGGCGCCGGTTTCGCTGGCGCCCAAGCAAGGCGACTTAGTTGACAGCGTCTTTCAGAGCCTTACCAGCTTTAAAGGACGGGATCTTGGCCGCGGCGATCTCGATGGTAGCGCCGGTTTGCGGGTTGCGGCCGGTACGGGCAGCGCGCTCGCGAACAGCAAAGGTGCCGAAGCCAACCAGGGCTACCTGGTCACCGGCTTTCAGAGACTCGGTTACAGCGTCGGTGAAAGCGTCCAGTGCACGACCAGCAGCTGCTTTGGAAATGTCAGCACCAGCGGCAATTTTGTCGATCAGTTGTGACTTATTCACAATATCATCCCCTTCAATTGTTTTTATTGCCCCGCAGTAAATCTCCCAGAAACTGCGGTCTGCCGAGGTTTTATATCAAGCCTGTCTATCCAGTGCAAGCGTCCGGTTTGACGCCTTAAAGGTCGGGCAACCCTAGATAAAACAGGCCCTCGGGCAGGACGACCTGAAATCAAATCCTAGGCTATACCAGACTCCGGGGCCCTGAAAAGCCCCGGAGTGCAAAAAAATGCCCTTAGGCTGCATTAACTGGGGAAAATCCCTCCGGATCCTGCTCCAGCGCAAGCTTGAGGACCTCGTCAATCCATTTGACGCAGTGAATTTCCAGGTCGGCCTTGACGTTTTCCGGGATCTCTTCCAAGTCACGTTCGTTCTCGGCCGGGATCATCACCGTCTTGATGCCGCCCCTGTGGGCCGCCAGCAGCTTCTCCTTGAGGCCGCCGATGCGCAGCACCTCGCCCCTCAGGGTGATCTCGCCGGTCATGGCCACGTCGGAGCGCACCGGGTTACCGGTCAGGCTGGACACCAGGGCGGTACACATGGCGATACCGGCGGACGGGCCGTCCTTGGGGGTGGCCCCTTCCGGCACGTGGATATGGATATCCCGTTTCTCGTGGAAGTCGCCGTTGATGCGCAGCTTGTCGGCACGGGAGCGCACCACCGTCATGGCGGCCTGGATGGACTCCTTCATGACGTCGCCCAGGGAGCCCGTATAGGTCAGCTTGCCCTTGCCGGGCACACTGGCCGCCTCTATGGTCAGCAGGTCGCCGCCCACTTCGGTCCAGGCCAGGCCGGTGACCTGGCCGATACGGTTTTCGTCTTCGGCCTTGCCGTAGTCGAAACGCTGCACCCCCAGGTAATCCTTGAGGTTTTCGGCGCCTATGGTGACCGATTTCAGGGACTTGTCGAGCAGCAGCGCCTTCACCGCTTTGCGACAAAGCGTTGATATTTCGCGCTCAAGGCTGCGCACACCGGCTTCGCGGGTGTAGTAGCGGATGATGCCGACGATGGCGCTGTCCTCGACGGTCAGCTCGTCCTTCTTGAGGCCGTTGCGCTTGATCTGCTTGGGCAGCAGGTGCTGCCTGGCGATGTTGAGCTTCTCGTCTTCCGTGTAGCCGGACAGGCGGATCACCTCCATGCGATCCAGCAGCGGCGCCGGGATGTTCATGGAGTTGGAGGTGGCCACGAACATGACGTCGGACAGGTCGTAGTCCACCTCCATATAGTGGTCGGCAAAGGCCACGTTCTGCTCCGGATCCAGCACCTCCAGCAGCGCCGAGGCCGGATCGCCGCGCATGTCGGAGGCCATCTTGTCTATTTCGTCGAGCAGGAACAGCGGGTTCCTGACCTCCACCTTGGCCATCTTCTGGATCAGCTTGCCGGGCAGTGAGCCGATATAGGTGCGGCGGTGGCCGCGGATCTCGGCCTCGTCACGTACCCCGCCCAGGGCCATGCGCACGTATTTGCGGCCGGTGGCCTTGGCGATGCTCTGGCCCAGGGAGGTCTTACCGACGCCCGGCGGCCCCACCAGGCACAGTATGGGACCCTTGAGCTTGCTGGTGCGGCTCTGCACGGCCAGGTAGTCGAGGATACGGTCCTTGACCTTCTCCAGGCCGTAGTGGTCCTCGTTGAGGATCTTCTCGGCCCGGGCCAGATCCTTCTTGACCTTGGTCTTCTTGGACCAGGGCACGGCCACCAGCCAGTCGATGTAGGAACGCACCACAGTGGCTTCCGCCGACATGGGCGACATCATCTTCAGCTTGGCCAGCTCGGCCTCGGCCTTGGTCTTGACTTCGGCCGGCATGCCGGATTCGTCAATCTTCTTCTGCAGGCCCTCGAACTCGTCCGGGGTCTCGTCCAGCTCGCCCAGCTCCTTCTGGATGGCCTTCATCTGTTCGTTGAGGTAGTACTCGCGCTGGCTCTTCTCCATCTGCTTCTTGACCCGGGAGCGGATGCGCTTTTCGATCTGCAGCAGATCGATCTCGCCCTCCATCAGGCCCAGCAGGTATTCCAGGCGCTCGCCCACATGGGTGATCTCCAGCACCGTCTGCTTGTCTTCGAGCTTGAGCGGCATGTGGGCGGCCATGGTGTCGGCCAGACGCGCCGGCTCCTCGATGCCGGACAAGGAGGTCAGCACCTCGGGCGGGATCTTCTTGTTGAGCTTGATGTAGCCTTCGAACTGGTTGAGGGCGGTGCGTACCAGCACCTCCTGCTCCTGCTCTTCGACCTGTTCTGACTGCAGGTATTCCACCTCGCCCTGGAAGAAATCGTCTTCGGTGAGCAGCCGGTCCAGGCGGGCACGCTGGTTGCCTTCCACCAGCACCTTGACGGTGCCGTCGGGCAGTTTCAGCATCTGCAGTATGGTGGCAACGGTGCCGACCTCGAAGATGTCATCCCGGCTCGGCTCGTCCTGCTCGGCGTCCTTCTGGGCCACCAGAAAGATCTGCTTGTCGTTGTCCATGGCCGCTTCCAGGCAGCGGATGGATTTCTCTCGGCCGACGAACAGCGGGATCACCATGTGGGGATACACCACGACGTCGCGCAGCGGTAATACGGGAATGGTGATGCGCTCTGAACGCTCTAAAGTCATGTTGGTCTCCATGAAGGGAGGCTGATAGGCGAAAGATGGGGCCTCCCCGTTCCCTTTTCAAGGGAGAAAACGGGGCGCTGGGCCCCGTTTTTCCATTCAGCTTGATGCTGCCTGATTATCCGAGCGGTAAATCAGGATGGGGTCGGACTCGCCCTTGATGACGGTCTCGTCTATGACCACCTTGGCGACATTGTCCATGGACGGCAGTTCGTACATGGTGTCCAGCAGCACGTTCTCGACGATGGACCTCAGGCCGCGGGCGCCGGTCTTGCGATCCATGGCCTTCTGGGCGATGGCACGCAGGGCGTCTTCGCGGAACTCCAGCTCCACGCCTTCCAGGGAGAACAGCGCCTGGTACTGCTTGGTCAGGGCGTTCTTGGGCTCGCGCAGGATCTGGATCAGGGCGTCGGCATCGAGCTCGTCCAGGGTCGCCACCACCGGCAGGCGGCCGATGAATTCGGGGATCAGGCCGTACTTGACCAGATCCTCGGGCTCGACCTTGCGGAAGATGTCGGACAGGGAGGCCTTGTCCTTCTCGCCCTTGACCTCTGCGCCGAAGCCGATGCCCTTGGAGGTGGCGGTGCGGCTTTCGACCACCTTATCCAGGCCGGCAAAGGCGCCGCCACAGATAAAGAGGATCTTGGAGGTGTCCACCTGCAGGAACTCCTGCTGGGGATGCTTGCGGCCGCCCTGGGGCGGTACCGCCGCCACCGTGCCTTCGATCAGCTTCAGCAGCGCCTGCTGCACCCCTTCACCGGACACGTCGCGGGTGATGGAAGGGTTGTCTGACTTGCGGGAGATCTTGTCGATCTCGTCGATATAGACGATGCCGCGCTGGGCCTTCTCGATATCGTAGTCACACTTCTGCAGCAGCTTCTGGATGATGTTCTCCACGTCCTCGCCCACGTAACCGGCTTCGGTCAGGGTGGTGGCGTCGGCCATGGTGAAGGGCACATCCAGCAGGCGGGCCAGGGTCTCGGCCAGCAGGGTCTTGCCGGAGCCGGTGGGGCCGATCAGCAGGATGTTGCTCTTGCCCAACTCCACGTCGTCGTGGCTGGGGTTGCGCAGACGCTTGTAGTGGTTGTAGACCGCCACGGCCAGCACCTTCTTGGCATGCTCCTGGCCGATGACGAAGTCATCCAGATGGTCGCGGATCTCCCGGGGCACCGGCAGGGCATCGGCGGCCTGGCGCGGGGCGATCTCCTTGATTTCTTCGCGAATGATGTCGTTACAAAGATCAACACACTCGTCGCAGATGAACACCGACGGGCCGGCGATCAGCTTACGCACTTCATGCTGACTCTTGCCGCAGAAGGAGCAGTACAGGAGCTTGCCGTCACTGCTGCCTTTGGAGCTATCTGTCATTACCTACCTCTTGCTGTTCGGATCAGTCCGACCGGCTCATATCCCTATTTTACGATACTGACCCGAATTCGGCTCGCTATTACTGTCGCTTGCTGAGTACGGAGTCGATGATGCCGTACTCGGCGGCCTGGTCCGCGGTCATGAAGTTGTCCCGGTCGGTATCCCGGGTGATGGTCTCCAGATCCTGGCCGGTGTGTTCGGCCAGCAGGCGGTTGAGCTTGTCCTTTATGGACAGGATTTCCCGGGCGTGGATTTCAAAGTCGGATGCCTGGCCCTGGAAGCCGCCCAGGGGCTGGTGGATCATCACCCTGGCATTGGGCAGGCAGTGGCGCTTGCCCTGGGCACCGCCGGCCAGCAGGAAGGCGCCCATGGAGGCGGCCTGGCCCATGCAGACGGTGCTGACATCCGGTTTGATGAACTGCATGGTGTCGTAGATGGCCATGCCGGCGGTCACGGAGCCGCCCGGGGAATTGATATAGAGGAAGATATCCTTTTCCGGATTCTCCGCTTCCAGGAACAGCATCTGCGCCACGATCAGGTTGGCCATGACGTCTTCGACCTGACCGTTCAGGAAGATCACCCGCTCTTTCAACAGCCTGGAATAGATGTCGTAGGAGCGCTCCCCCCTGGAGGTCTGTTCCACGACCATGGGTACCAGTGCATTCATCACTGTGTTATCGGCGGTGTTGTGCATGTTCAGTCCCAAAACAAAAATGGCTCGAGTGTAGCTCGAGCCATTATAACTACCGACTTGAGAACCAAGTCAACGCGGCAGAAAGCTTTCTTAGCCGGCGTTGTTCATGATTTCATCAAACTTGGCGGCTTTCTCGGTGACCTTGGCCTTGCCCAGGATGAAGTCGATGGTCTGCTCTTCCAGGGCCAGGTTACGCATCTGGCCGAGCATCTCTTCGTTGCTGTTGAAGTACTCGATGACTTCCTTGGGATCCTCGTAGGCAGAAGCCTGGGTCTCGATGATCTCCTGAACGCGGGCATCCTCGGCCTTCAGCTCGTTGACCTTGATCAGCTCGCCCAGCACCAGGCCAACCTGGACGCGGCGACGGGCCTGCTCTTCGAACAGCTCGGCCGGCAGCTCGGGCAGGTTGGCGGCTTGCTGGTTGCCACCGAAGCGGGCCAGGGCCTGGCGGCGCAGGTTGTCGATCTCGGCGTCAACCAGGGCCTTGGGCATGTCGACTTCGTTTTCCTTGAGCAGCTTGTCCAGGACCTGCTCCTTCAGCTTGTTACGCAGCACGTTCTTGAGCTCGCGCTCCATGTTCTTGCGTACTTCCGCCTTCAGGGCCTCGACACCACCTTCGGTCACACCGAAGCGAGTGGCGAACTCGTCGGTCAGCTCGGGCAGTTCCTGGGCTTCGACCTTGATCACCTTGATGGCGAACTGGGCGGCCTTGCCCTTGAGGTTTTCGGCGTGGTAGTCCTCGGGGAAGGTCACGTCGGCGGTCACTTCCTCGCCGGCCTTCTTGCCCAGGATGGCGTCTTCGAAACCGGGGATCATGCGACCCTGGCCCAGGTTCAGGCTGAAGCCTTCGGCCTTGCCGCCGTCGAACTCTTCACCGTCGATGGTACCGACGAAGTCGATGACGACGCGGTCACCGCTTTCGGCGGCCTTGTCGGCTTCGGCGAAGGTGGCGTGCTGCTTGCGCAGGGTGTCCAGCATGTTGGCCAGATCTTCGTCGGTCACGTCAACGACCGGCTTTTCGATTTCCAGGCTGTCCAGGCCCTTGACCTCGAACTCGGGGTAGACTTCGAAGGTAGCGGCGAACTCGAAATCGGCGCCGTCTTCGTCCTTGACCACTTCCAGGGTCGGGCCGCCGGCCGGGTTAATCTTTTCCTTGATGATGGCTTCGATGTAGTGGCGCTGCATCAGCTCCTGGGTGACGTCACCGCGCACGGCCTTACCGAAACGCTTCTTGATCAGGGACATCGGAACCTTGCCCTTACGGAAACCATCCATACGCTGGTTCTTGGCAACGTTACGCAGGCCTTGTTCTACGGCCGCTTCTACGGTGTCCGCCGGTACCTTGATGGTCAGGCGGCGCTCAAGACCCTGAGTCGTCTCAACAGAAACTTGCATCGTATTACCTCAGTTTTGTATCGCGAGCATGCAGTGCTTTCTGCATCTCTTTCTGACTTCCTGACAAAGGCATGGGCCTTTGCCGCATTGTCTTTATCTACCGGGAAAAGGGCCCCGGAAAGACCTGGTGACTATAGAATGACGGGGCATTATAACGACCCTTTAACCGGGAGTCGAGGCGCCACGGGGACCGGGTCCGGAAACGAAAAAGGCCCCGCTCTGTCGAGCGGGGCCTTGGGTATCTGGGGTGGCTGACGGGACTTGAACCCGCGACAACTGGAATCACAATCCAGGACTCTACCAACTGAGCTACAGCCACCATATCAAATGGCACGCCCTGCAGGATTCGAACCTGCGACCGACGGCTTAGAAGGCCGTTGCTCTATCCAACTGAGCTAAGGGCGCTTTACCGGCAACCCGTGCCGTTAACGCCGGCGCATAATACGGATTTCACTACCTTGGGTCAACCGCCCGATTGTGGCAAGTATTTCATGGCCCAAAGCCGGGAATTTTGTCAAAATATGGCGCGTCTCGTGCATCAAAACGTTTTCCTAGAGGACGCCCCTGTTCATGTCTGCTCAGCTTATTGATGGCAAGGCCATCGCCGCCAAAGTCCGAAATCAAGTCAAAGACGCCGTCGCCAGCCGCGTTGCCGCCGGCAAACGGGCCCCCGGCCTGGCCGTGGTGCTGGTGGGCGAAGATCCCGCCTCCCAGGTCTATGTGGGCTCCAAGCGCCGCGCCTGTGAAGAGGTGGGTTTCGTGTCCCGCTCCTTCGACCTGCCGGACACCACCAGCGAAGCCGAGCTGCTGGCGCTTATCGACCAGCTCAACGAGGATGCCGAGATCGACGGTATCCTGGTGCAGCTGCCGCTGCCGGACGGCATCGACTCCACCAAGGTGCTGGAGCGGATCCGCCCCGACAAGGACGTGGACGGCTTCCATCCCTACAACGTCGGCCGCCTGGCCCAGCGCATCCCGGCCCTGCGCCCCTGCACCCCCAAGGGCGTGATCACCCTGCTCGAACACATGGGTGTCAAGACCCACGGCCTGGAGGCCGTGGTGGTGGGCGCTTCCAACATCGTCGGCCGTCCCATGACCCTGGAGCTGCTGCTGGCCGGCTGCACCACCACCACCTGCCACCGTTTCACCCGGGATCTGGAAGCCCATGTGCGCCGCGCCGATCTGGTGGTGGTGGCCGTGGGCAAGGCCGAGTTCATTCCCGGCGACTGGATCAAGGAAGGTGCCATCGTCATCGATGTGGGCATCAACCGCCTGGACAGCGGCAAGCTGGTTGGCGACGTGGCCTTCGAGGTCGCCGCCGAGAAAGCCGCCCTGATCACCCCGGTACCGGGCGGCGTCGGCCCCATGACGGTGGCCACCCTGATCGAAAACACCCTGGAGGCCTGTGAAAGGTTCCATGACCCAAGTTGACGGCGACATGGCCGGCCTGCGCGGCCGGCTCAACGAAATCATCTTCGGCTACGACACTCCGGCCGGGCGCACCTTCGATGTGATGCTGATCCTGGCCATAGTGCTGTCGGTGGTGGCGGTGATGCTGGACTCGGTGGACGGCATCCACGCCGATTGGGGCAGCCAGCTCTACCAGCTGGAGCTGGTCTTCACCGGCCTCTTTACCCTCGAATACCTTGTCCGCCTCTATTGCGCCAGGCACAGGGCCAGGTACGCCTTCAGCTTCTACGGCCTGGTGGATCTGCTGTCGGTGCTGCCCACCTACCTGGCGCTGGTGATCCCGGGCGCCAATACCCTGCTGATCATCCGGGTGTTCCGGGTGCTGCGGGTGTTTCGGATCCTGCGCCTGCTGGAGCTGTCCGATGCCTCCAGGCGGCTGCTGGATGCCATCCTCAACGCCGGTCCCAAGGTGTTCGTGTTCTTCGCCACCCTGATGGGCATAGTCACCGTCTTTGGCGCCCTGATGTACCTCATCGAGGGGCCGGCCCATGGCTTCACCTCCATCCCCCGCTCGGTGTACTGGGCCATCGTCACCATGACCACGGTCGGCTACGGCGACATCAGCCCCCAGACCCCATTGGGCCAGGCCCTGGCCTCCTTTGTGATGCTGCTGGGCTACTCGGTGATCGCCGTGCCCACCGGCATCCTCACCTCGGAGATGGTGCGCCAGAAGCACAGCCGCCAGTGCCAGAAGTGCGGCGCCAGGGACCATGACGGCAACGCCCGCTACTGCAAGCACTGCGGGCAGGACCTGAACGCGGAATAAAAAAACCGGCCAACTGGCCGGTTTTTTTATCAGGCTTTCTTGCGCCAGCTGGTGCCGCTGGGGCCATCCTCCAGCTCGATGCCCATGGCGGTCAGCTCATCCCGGGCCGCGTCCGCCGCCGCCCAGTCCTTGGCCGCCCTGGCCTGGTTGCGCTTGGCGATCAGGCCCTCGATGAGCTGAACCTCTTGCTCGGACTCGCCGCCCTTGAGGAACTCGGCCGGGTCCCGCTCCAGGATGCCCAGCACGGCGCCCAGGGTCTTGAGCAGGGCCGCCAGCTGGCCGGCGCGCTCGCCGTCCTCCTGCTTGGCCTTGTTGAGTTCACGGGCCAGCTCGAAGATCACCGTCATGGCCTCGGGGATGTTGAAGTCGTCGTCCATGGCGGCGCGAAAGCGCGCCACATGGGCGTCGTCCAGGTCCACCTCGGCCGCCGGCGCCACGTCGCGCAGGGCGGTGTAGAGGCGCTCCAGGGCCGATCTGGCCTGGTTGAGGTTGTCCTCCGAGTAGTTGAGCTGGCTGCGGTAGTGGCTGGACAGCAGGAAGAAGCGCACCGTCTCGGCGTCGTAGACCTTGAGCACGTCGCGCACGGTGAAGAAGTTGCCCAGGGACTTGGACATCTTCTCCTTGTCCACCTGCACCATGCCGGAATGGATCCAGTAATTGGCGAAGCTGTCGCCGGTGGCGCCGCAGCTCTGGGCGATTTCGTTCTCATGGTGGGGGAAGGTCAGATCCGAGCCACCGCCATGGATGTCGAAACGGCTGCCCAGGTGCTTGCAAGACATGGCGGAGCACTCGATGTGCCAGCCGGGCCTGCCCGGGCCCCAGGGGGAATCCCAGGCCGGCTCGCCGGCCTTGGACTGCTTCCAGAGCACGAAATCCAGGGGGCTGCGCTTGCTCTGGTCCACCTCGACCCGGGCGCCGGCCTTGAGCGCTTCCAGATCCTGCCTGGACAGCTGGCCGTAGGCTTCGAAGCTGGGCACGTCGAACAGCACGTCACCGTTGTCGGCCACATAGGCGTGGCCGCGGTCGATGAGATCCTGGACCATCTGGATGATCTCCGGCATATGGCCGGTGACGGTGGGCTCGATGTCCACCGGCAGTATGTTGAGGGCAGCGAAGTCCTCGTGCATCAGCTTGGTCTGGCGGGTCGTCAACGCCTCACAGCTCTCACCATTTTCCGCCGCGCGCTTGATGATCTTGTCTTCCACGTCGGTGATGTTGCGCACATAGGTCACGTCGTAGCCGACGTGGCGCAGGTAACGAACGATGACATCGAAGGCGGTGTAGGTGCGGGCATGACCTATGTGCATCAGGTCATAGATGGTGATGCCGCACACGTACATGGAAACCTTGCCGGGAACCTGGGGTTTGAAGGCTTCCTTCTGGCGGGTCAGGGTGTTGTATATCTGGAGCATGACGACTCATTCTTGGGCACGAATGGCTCCATTGTATTCACCGCGGCTACCAGAGTCATCGGCAAATTAGTAGAATGACAGGCAAATCATCTAGCGAGGACAACCCCGTGGTCATACTGCACACCAACATGGGCGACATCAAGATCAAGCTGTTCGAAGACAAGGCTCCGGAAACCGTGGCCAACTTCAAGCAGTACGTGGCAGAAGGTTTCTACGACAACACCATCTTCCACCGCGTCATCGACGGCTTCATGATCCAGGGCGGCGGCTTCGAGCCGGGCATGGACCAGAAAGCCACCCGCGCCCCCATCAAGAACGAGGCCGACAACGGCCTGGCCAACAAGCGCGGCACCCTGGCCATGGCCCGCACCCCGGATCCCCATTCCGCCACCGCCCAGTTCTTCATCAACGTCAAGGACAACGACTTCCTGAACTTCCAGTCCGCCACCCCCAACGGTTACGGCTACTGTGTGTTCGCCGAAGTGGTTGAGGGCATGGACGTGGTCGACGCCATCAAGGGCGTGGACACCGGCAGCCACGGCTTCCACCAGGACGTGCCCCTGGAAGACGTGCTGATCGAGAAGGCGGAGCTGGCTTGAGCCAAACCCTCTTCATCGCCGATCTGCACCTGAGCCCGGAGCGCCCCGATATCACGGCGGCGCTCCGGCGCTTTCTGGCCCAGGAAGGCGCCAAAGCCGAGGCCCTCTATGTGCTGGGGGATCTGTTCGAGACCTGGATCGGCGACGATGACGACCATCCCTTCAACCAGGAAGTCATCAACCTCTTCGCCGCCAACGCCAAGCGCGGCGTCAAGCAATACTTCATCCACGGCAACCGCGACTTCCTGATAGGCCAGCGCTTCGCCAGGGCCGCCGGACTCACACTGCTGCCGGAAGTCGCCGTCATCGATCTCTACGGCCGCAAGGCGCTGATCATGCACGGCGACAGCCTCTGCACCCTGGACGAGGCCTACCAGGCCTTTCGCAGGAAGAGCCGCGGCTTCTGGTGGCAGCTGCGCATCCGGCTGCTGCCGCTGTGGCTGAGAAGGCGCATCGCCCGCAACTACCGCCAGCAGAGCCAGGCCGCCAACGCCATGAAGGCAGACAGCATCATGGACGTGACCCCGGCCGAGGTGGACAGGGTCATGGCCGAGCAGGGCGTGGATCTCTTGATCCACGGCCATACCCACAGGCCGGCCCGGCACCAGGTGCAGGCCGGCGAGCGTATCGTGCTGGGCGACTGGTATGAACAAAGCTCCCTGCTGAGGGTGACGCCGGACGGCATCAGCCTGGAGTTCGCTCCCTTAGAAAAAAGCGCCTGACGGCGCTTTTTTCTATGCCGGACTGCCGCTATGGAAGCGGAGCTCGCTATCCGGGCTTTGAATGAGTTCGGCTTCCAGCCGGCGGAAGAAGGCCACCCTCTCACCGATATCCTCAGCGGCCACCTGCTCGGCAAGCCCAAGGTAATCCTGGTAATGGCGAGCCTCGGAGCGCAGCAGCGACACGTAGAAGCGGGCGATATCGTCGTCCAGGTGCGGCGCCAGGGCGGCGAAACGCTCGCAGGAGCGGGCCTCGATAAAGGCGCCGATGATGAGCTTGTCCACCAGGGTGGCCGGCTCGTGGCCACGGACATGGCGAATGAGCCCCTTGGCGTAGCGGGCCGCCGTCACCGTCTGATAGGGGATGCCCCGCGCCGCCATCAGCTCCAGTACCTGCTCGAAATGGTGCAGTTCCTCCTTGATGAGGCGCACCATCTTGTCGAGGATGTCCGGGCCATGGGCAAAGCCCTCTTTTGGCGCCAGGGTGCCTATCAGGGCGTTCTTCTTGTCGCCGAAGTCCCCTGCCCCGCCCCGGTAGACGAAATCCTCGTAGGGCTTGACCCAGTCCAGCAGCGCCTGGCCGCTGGGACCGTCCACGCCATAGCGGCGGATCAGCCAGATGGCGGTCTGGGCCGCCTTGAGCTCGCAGTTGCAGTGGTCGATGAGCAGCAGCGGCAGGTTTTCCGGGGCCCTGGCCTTGTCTATCCAGGCAGCCGGCGTCGGGCAGCCCAGGAAGGCGTTGATGGGGGCAAGCAGCTCGGCATGGGCGGATACGGGCATCATTACTCCTTGGTTCGGCCAGGGATTCTAATGAAGGGCCAGCAGCGCCTCAAGCCATGAAAAAGGCCCTTCCGGGGAAGGGCCTTTTTGCGCCTCGGCTCAGGATGCCGGCGGCGCCACACAGAGGGCGTAGACATTCAGGTCTTTCAGCGCCCCCAGCACGGCGGCCTTTTCCAGCTCCACCTCGTCGAAATCCTGGGTCGTTTCCATGATCACCAGCTGGCGTGTGGCGTCATTGAACAGGCCCAGCAGCTGCAGGCCCAGCAGGCCACCGCTGTCGCTGTTTTCCTGCTCGGCGCCATTGAGGTAGGTGGTGATCCCCAGGTTGGCCAGTAGGCTCACGTCCAGCTGGCCACCCGGCGACGACACCAGGAAGCCGACCCGCTTGGCCCCCGTATAGCTGGTGTTGCCGTCCTCCACGCTGGCCCAGAGGCTCGCCGCCACCGCCGCGGGCGTGGTCATGAGCCCGGCATTGTTCATATTGGTGTCGACGATATTGCCGGCGTCACTGATACCACAGCCCAGGCAAACAGCGCCACGCTGTCCCGTGGTCACGCCGACCCCCGTACCCACCACCGGCTCGAACAGCAGGCCGGCGCCACAGGCGATGTTTTCCTCGCTGTCGCAGACATCGCCAATGCCGTCGCCGTCGGTGTCGGCCTGGTCGGCGTTGGCATTGAGCGGACAGTTGTCGGCACCATCGAGTATGCCGTCGCCATCATCGTCCGTGTCGCAGGCGTCACCCAGGCCATCGCCGTCGGTGTCGGTCTGGTCGACATTGGCGGTCAGCGGGCAGTTGTCGGCACCGTCCAGGACGCCGTCACCGTCATCGTCGCCGTCGCAGACATCACCGACGCCGTCACCATCGGTGTCGGTCTGGTCGGCGTTGGCGTCGACAGGGCAGTTGTCGGTGCCGTCCGTGACGCCGTCACCATCATCGTCGTCGTCACAGACGTCACCCAGGCCGTCGCCATCCAGGTCGGCCTGATCGGCATTGGCCACGGCCGGACAGTTGTCGGCACCGTCGTCGATACCGTCACCATCGCTGTCGGTGTTGGCGTCGCAGGCGTCGCCTATGCCGTCGCCGTCGGTGTCGAGCTGGTCGGCATTGGCGGTCAGCGGGCAGTTGTCGGCGCCGTCCAGCACGCCATCGCCATCGTCGTCATCGTCGCAGGCATCGCCCAGGCCGTCACCGTCGGTGTCGAGCTGGGAGGGGTTCGCCGTCAGCGGGCAGTTGTCGGCACCGTCGCTGACACCGTCACCGTCATCGTCGCTGTCACAGGCATCACCAATGCCGTCGCCGTCGGTGTCGGTCTGGTCGGCATTGCCGGTCAGCGGGCAGTTGTCGACACCGTCGCCAACGCCATCGCCATCGTCATCGCCGTCACAAAGGTCACCTTGCCCATCGCCGTCCGTATCGAGCTGGGACGGGTTGGCGGTAACGGGGCAATTGTCGCTGCCGTCGAGGACACCGTCACCGTCGTCGTCGGCATCACAGGCGTCGCCTTGACCATCGCCGTCGAGGTCGGACTGGCCGGGGTTGGCCACGGCCGGGCAGTTGTCACTGCCGTCGGCGATGCCGTCGCCGTCCGAGTCGGTCAGGGGATCGCAGGCGTCCCCCAGGCCGTCGCCATCGAGATCGCTCTGATCGGCATTGGCATTGACCGGGCAATTGTCGGCGCCATCGCTGATGCCGTCGCCATCGTCATCGTTATCGCAGAGATCGCCCAGGCCGTCACCATCGAGATCGCTCTGGTCGGGATTGGCCACGGCCGGGCAGTTGTCGCTGCCGTCGTCGATGCCATCGCCGTCGCTGTCGGTATTGGCATCACAGGCATCGCCCAGGCCGTCGCCGTCACCGTCCGCCTGGTCGGCGTTGGGAGTCAGCGGGCAATTGTCGGCACCGTCGGAGACGCCGTCGCCATCATCGTCACCGTCACAGGCATCGCCCAGGCCATCGCCGTCGAGATCGCCCTGACCGGGGTTGGCCGTCACCGGACAGTTGTCGCTACCGTCGCTGATGCCGTCGCCGTCGTCATCGCTGTCGCAGGCATCCCCCAGGCCGTCGCTGTCGGTATCGGTCTGGCTGGGGTTGGCGGTCAGCGGACAGTTGTCACCGGCATCGGCAATGCCGTCACCGTCATCGTCGGCGTCACAGGCGTCGCCGAGACCATCGCCGTCGCTGTCCTGCTGGCCGGTGTTGACGGTCAGGGGGCAATTGTCGGCACCGTCGAGGACGGTATCGCCATCGTCGTCGGCGTCACAGGCATCGCCCTGGCCATCGCTGTCGGTGTCGGTCTGGTCGGGGTTGGCGGTCAGGGGGCAGTTGTCCAGGTCATCCTGGATGCCGTCACCGTCATCGTCACTGTCACAGACGTCGCCCTGGCCGTCACCGTCGCTGTCGATTTGAGCACCGTTGGCCTGCAGTGGGCAGTTGTCGACATCATTGTCGACACCGTCACCGTCCCTGTCGTCGTCGCAGGCGTCACCTATGCCGTCGCCATCCTGGTCACTCTGGCCCGGGTTGGCGACGACGGGGCAGTTGTCGACGCCGTCATCGACACCGTCACCGTCACTGTCGGTGTTGGTATCACAGGCATCCCCGACACCATCGAGATCGCCATCATCCTGGCTGGGATTGGCGATCAAGGGGCAGTTATCACTGTCGTCATCAACACCATCGCCGTCATCGTCCGAGTCGCAGGCATCACCCGAGCCGTCCCCGTCGGTGTCGGTCTGATCCGGATTCACCTGCAATGGACAGTTGTCGCTGCCATCACTGATGCCGTCGCCATCATCGTCGGAATCACAGGCATCGCCCACACCGTCACCGTCGGTGTCGCTCTGGCCTGGGTTGGCGTTGACCGGGCAGTTATCCAGATCATCCTGGATGCCATCACCATCGTCGTCGGCATCACAGACATCGCCCTGGCCGTCGCCATCGGTATTGCTCTGTTCCGGATTGGCATTGACCGGGCAGTTGTCGCTGCCGTCGCCGACGCCGTCACCGTCATCATCGGCGTCGCAGGCATCGCCCTGGCCGTCGCCGTCCAGGTCCGCCTGATCGGGATTGGCGGTCACAGGACAGTTGTCGCCACCGTCCTCAATACCGTCACCATCGGTATCGGTATTGGTATCACAGGCATCGCCGATACCGTCGCCATCGGCGTCTTCCTGCCCACTGTTGGCGGTAAGGGGGCAATTGTCGGCGCCGTCGTCGAAACCGTCACCATCGTCGTCGTTGTCACAACTATCACCCAGGCCGTCTCCATCGGTATCGGTCTGCTCAGGGTTGGCGGTTAGGGGACAATTGTCGTTGCCGTCCGTGACGGCGTCGCCATCGTCATCGCCATCACAGGCATCGCCGATGCCATCGCCGTCGGTATCGGTCTGGGATGGGTTGGCGACCGCCGGGCAATTGTCGACATCGTCGTCAAAACCGTCCCCGTCCGAGTCGCCATTGCTGTCGCAGGCATCACCTATGCCATCACCATCGGCATCGGCCTGATCGGCATTGCCGATGGTGGGACAGTTGTCGGCGCCATCGAGGACGCCGTCATTGTCATCGTCGTCATCACAGGCATCGCCAGTGCCGCCACCGTCGCTGTCGGTCTGATCGGCATTGGCGATCAGTGGGCAGTTGTCGACATCGTCGTTGATGCCATCGCCATCGTCATCACTGTCGCAGACATCCCCCAGACCGTCATTGTCCCTGTTTATCTGGTCCGGATTGACCTGGGCAGGGCAGTTGTCATTGCCGTCTTCGACACCGTCACCGTCGGTGTCCTCTGCGCTGTCACAGGCATTGCCCACGCCATCGCCATCGCGATCCGCCTGGTCGGGATTGGCTACCAAGGGGCAGTTGTCGATATCGTTGGCGATATCGTCGCCATCGATATCGTTGTCGCAGGCATCCCCCTGGCCGTCTTCATCCAGATCCGCCTGGTCGGTGTTGGCGTCATCGGGGCAATTGTCCGCCTCGTTGAGTACGCCGTCGCCGTCGCGGTCGTCATCACAGGCATCACCTATGCCGTCGCCGTCGCGGTCTTCCTGTTGCGGGTTGGGCTCGGTGGGACAGTTGTCGACATCGTTGGCAATGCCGTCATCATCATTGTCGTCCGGGACCTGCCCGCCGCCCTCGACATCACAGACATCGCCCAGGCCGTCGCCGTCCGCATCCGCCTGATCGGCATTGGACGTGGCCGGGCAATTGTCGGCATTGTCCGGAACGCCATCACCATCCGTGTCCTGGACCACGGGGCCGGGCTCCACCGCGGCGGGCTCGCCGTCGGCACGGCAACCTGACAACAACAGCAGGCACAGCAGCGCTGACAACAGCAAGGGGCCACTGCCCCACAAAGATCCTTGCTTGCATCCGTTCATGGTCAGCTCCTATTCCAGGGGAAATTCGAAACCCAGGCCAAACTGCCAATCCAGGTAGTTGTCATTGAAGGTGTCGTAGAAGACCCGGAACTCGGTTCTTATGCGGATCTTCGAAGGCCCCAGTTCCCTGGAAACCAAGCCGGCGGCGCCATTGAGAAAGGCGGAGGTTTCATCCCTGGCATCCGGGATGACGTCGTTGTATACGGCGCCCAGGCCAAAGGACAGATAGGGGGTCATGCCACCGTCGGAATCGAAGTTGTACCTGGCATCCAGCCCCAGGCCGGTTTGATAGAAGTCGGTCATGGCTGGCGTGTCGGTTTCCAGGACCAGATGGAATAACTGGGCCTCGTATTGCCAGTTACCCTTGAGCTTCCAACCGTAGAAAGCCCGCAAGCCGAAGCCATGCTCATCGGTCTGCCGGTCTTTGTCGGCACCGACAAAGGTCGGCAATATGCTGGCATTGAGGGGTTGGAATGATTCGCTTTGGCTGAACAGGGGCAGGCAGGCGCAGCAGATGCCGAGACAGTAAGACGTTCTTCTCATCAGAGGGGTCCTTTTTATAGGCCTTCGTTCCTATCGCCCCTGAGATTAGTAAAGGGAAACCTTATTTTTCTTCCGTCAAAGCCTTATTTAACTCTTTTCACACGGCAACTTGAGCCCTTTCTCAGAACCGTCATCTTATTCAACAACAACGCCTATCTTCTTCTATTCTTTAGGGTTTTGGTCAGGTGCATACAGGCACTGCGATGGCCGGCTCCCTTAGTCACCGGCCAGGGCCTTAGTGAAGTGACGCTCGGCCTCGTCCTGCCTTGCCAGCGCCAGCAGTTGCTCCCCCTTTCGATGTCGGCATGGGGAGTTGCCGGCATCAAGTGCCGGGCCTGGGCCAAAGCCTGGCGACTTGCCGCCATGTCGCCCTGGTAGGCCAGCTTGAAGGAGCGCTTTCGGGGCCCTGGGGGTCTGGGCACAGGCACTAAGCAGCAGGCACAGAACGGCCCGGACGGCTCCAGAAAACATCATTTAAACCTTGACTTAACATATTTATTACACTTTAGTTCTAATCAAGGTGAGTGTTTTTGCTCATCGCATGCCAGCAGTCATGCAAGGGGAGTTTGCAGTTGAATTAGTCGTTATTTCAAAGGGATACCATTATGATACTCAACCATCTCTGGGGCCTCTACGCCCACCCGAAAGACGAGTGGCACAGCATCGACGAGCGCCATGAGAGCCTGCTCTACAGCCTGTCCCATATCATGATCATCGCCCTGATCCCGTCCCTGTGCGGCTTCTACTCCTCGGCCTTCATCGGCTGGCGCATTGGAGTGGGCGAGCCCGTGCTGTTGACCGTCAACAGCGCCCTGATGATAAGCATCGCCATGTACTTCGCGCTGATCGCCGGCGTCTTCCTGCTGGCCTACCTGGCCAAGTGGATGGCGCAGACCTTTGGCTCCAATCCGAGCTTCACCCAGACCCTGGAGCTGGCCGCCTATACCGCCACGCCCCTGTTCATGGTGGGCTTTGCCTCCCTGTACCCGGAGCCCTGGTTCATCATGCTGGTGGGCCTGGCCGGCCTGGCCTATTCGGTGTACCTGCTCTATACGGGGGTGCCCATCCTGATGCATATCCCGGAAGAGCGTGGCTTCATCTATGCCAGCTCGCTGGTCACCGTCGGCCTGGTGCTGCTGGTGGGCATACTGGCCGCCACCGCCATCCTCTGGGGCATGGGCCTGGGTCCCATGTTTACCTGATGGGGCCCTGGTAAGAAAAAAGGCAGCCGCTTGGCTGCCTTTTTCATTCAAGCTCCTTCGTTGTGGAGCTCGAGGTTGGGCTCTTCGGACTGCGACTTCTTGTGCTTGGCACTGTCCGAGCGCTCCTGATCCAGCCTGTCCAGGTAGGCCTGGCTGACATCACCCGTGACATAGTCACCGTCGAAGACCGAGGTCTCGAAGCGGTGGATGGCCGGGTTTTCTTCCCGTACCGCCGCCACCAAATCCTGGATGTCCTGGAAGATGAGGCCGTCGGCACCGATCTGGGCACAGACGTCGTCCACTTCCCGGCCATGGGCGATCAGTTCGTTGGCGGTGGGCATGTCGATGCCGTAGACGTTGGGGAAGCGGATCTCCGGGGCAGCAGAGGCGAAGTAGACGCTCTTGGCGCCTGCTTCCCTGGCCATCTGGATGATCTGCTCCGAGGTGGTGCCACGGACGATGGAATCATCCACCAGCAACACGTTCTTGCCCTTGAACTCGGCATTGATGGCATTGAGCTTGCGACGCACCGACTTCTTGCGCTGGGTCTGGCCCGGCATGATGAAGGTACGGCCGATGTAGCGGTTCTTCACGAAGCCCTGGCGATACGGCAGGCCCAGGACGCCGGCGATCTCCAGGGCGATGTCGCAGGAGGTCTCGGGGATGGGGATCACCACGTCGATGTCCAGATCCTGCCACTGGCGCTTGATCTTCTCGCCCAGCTTGCGGCCCATGTGCACCCGGGCACCATAAACGGAGACACCGTCTATGAAGGAGTCGGGGCGGGCAAAATAGACATATTCGAAGATGCAGGGGCAATGGGTGGGGTTGTCGGCGCACTGCTGGGTGTAGAGTTCGCCCCCCTCGGTCACGTACACGGCTTCACCGGGCGCCAGATCGCGCAGGAAGCTGAAGCCGACGGCGTCCAGGGCCACGCTTTCGGAGGCCACCATGTATTCATCGCTGCCGTCTTCCGCCTGCTTCTTGCCCAGCACCAGGGGACGGATGCCGTAGGGATCGCGGAAGGCCACCATGCCATGGCCGATGATCACCGAGATGAAGCCGTAGGCGCCACGGCACTTCTGGTGCACCTCGGCCACCGCCTTGAAGATATCGTCCTGGCTCAATCGGTAGGCCTGGGTCTTCTCCAGGGCATGGGCGAAAACGTTTAACAGGATCTCCGAATCAGAGGTGGTGTTGATGTGGCGGCGCGCCTCCTTGAAGAGGTTCTCCTTGAGTTCCTTGGCATTGGTGAGGTTGCCGTTATGGGCGGCGGCAATACCAAAGGGGGAGTTGACATAGAAGGGCTGCGCCTCGGCGCTTGAGCTGGAGCCGGCAGTGGGGTAACGGACATGGCCGACACCGATGTTGCCACTCAGCCGCTGCATATGACGCGCTTCAAACACATCCCGGACCAGGCCATTGGCCTTGCGCAGACGGAAGGTGTTGTCGGAAATGGTGACAATGCCAGCCGCATCCTGACCGCGATGCTGAAGCACCGTCAGGCCGTCATAGATGGCCTGGTTGACCGGCGACTTGCCGACGATACCGACGATACCACACATGTGAACTTCCTCTTACGTAGCAACTCAGCTTTTCGGCAAAAAGCTGGAGCTGGATTTCAGGTAGTCAAAGAACCATTCGATCACCACGCCAAACTCGGGGATCAACAGCGATTGCTTCCACCAGGGCGCGGATGACAGGGTCGTAAAGCTGTCCATCGCGAACAGCAGTGCCGCCACCACCAGTACGCCCCGCAGGGCGCCGAACACCATGCCCAGCACCCGGTCGGTGCCGGACAGGCCGGTCTTGTGGACCAGCTGGCCGATGATGTAGCTGAGCAGGCCGCCCAGCACCAGGGTGGCGATGAAGAGCAGTGCTATGGCTGCGCCATTACGAAGCAGGGGATCGGACAGGCCGGTCAGCAGGGCTGCCAGCTGCTGGTAGAAGAGGCTGGCGACGAAAAAGGCCGCCACCCAGATCACCAGCGACATGGCCTCACGGACGAATCCCCGGACCAGGCTGATCACGGTGGAGACACAGATGATGGCGATGATGGCGTAGTCGACCCAGATCATGATATGGCGCAAACGATTGGCTTGATTCGGGCGCGTATTCTAACAGACAGTGCCGGCAAAAGGATACGCATCAGTTGTTCAGGGGCTCGTAGCGCACGATCCGCCCCTTGAGGCCGGAATAACCGTTGAGCTTGGGCAGCATCAGCTCCAGCTTGCCCCTGTCCAGCTCCGGCCCGACGAAAACCCGGGACAAGCCGCCGCTTTGCTGGCGGAAGGCCTTGTAGCCTCCTTGCCTCAGCCTTTCGACCAGCTCGGCCGCCGCCTGGTGGTTCTTGAAGGCCCCCAGCTGCACCGCAAAGGCGCTGTCATCGAAACCGGCCGGGGCCGGCGGCAGCTGCGCTTCAGTATCCTTGTCGTCTGCCTGTGGCTCCTCACCGTCGTCGACGGCGGCCACCTCGGCGGGCAGCTCCAGCTCGGCGGCCGGGGAGTCGGCCGGGAAGGTCTTGGCGGCGGGCACCTCACCCAGCTCAGGGCGCAGCGGGATCACCTCGAACTGCTCCGGGGTGGGCGTCTCGGGCTCCCTGAGCAGTTCCGGCACGATCAAGGCCCCCAGGGCAAGCAGCACCAGGGTGCCAACGATACGGTTTTTGACTGGGCTCGACACCATCAATCTCCCTTCGCGGCCAGGACATCGGCCACAGTGTAAAAGGAACCAAAAACGATCACCACGTCTTCTGCCGAGGCCAGCGCCAGGGCCTGCTCCAGGGCCTGGCCGACGCTGGCGAAACACCCTGCCACATCATCGGGTGGCAGCAGCGCCGCCAGCTCCCCGGCCTTGGCGGCCCTGGGGGTGCTGGGCAGCTCGGCCAGCAGCCAGCGGTCGATGCAATCCAGTTCGGACAGGGTGCCGGCCATGTCCTTGTCGGCCAGCATGGCGCAGACGGCGATGACCCTGCCCTGCCCTTTTTTGGTCCGCAGTCGCGCGTTGAGGTAACGGGCCGCATGGGGGTTGTGGGCCACATCCAGCAGCACCAGGGGCTTCTCCTGCCACACCTGCAGGCGCCCGGGCAGGCCGGCCTTGGCCAGGCCCAGGGACACGGCGTCGTCTGGCAGGGCAATGCCCAGGGCATCCAGTGCCGCCAGGGCGGTGGCGGCATTGGCCAGGGGCAGGCTGGGCAGCGGCAGTGCCCGCCGCTCCCGGGCGCCGCTGAAACCCCATTGCTCGCCGTCCAGGCGGTAGCTGAAATCCCGGCCCACCTGCAGCAACTTGGCGCCCACATCCCGGGCCGTTTCTGCCAGGCTGGCTGGGGCATCCGGCTCGCCGCAGATCAACGGCCGGCCGGGGCGGCAGATCCCGGCCTTTTCCCGGGCGATACCCTCGCGACAGTCGCCCAGGAAGGCCTGGTGATCGATATCAATACTGGTGACCACGGCCACGTCGGCATCGACGATGTTGGTGGCGTCCAGGCGCCCGCCCAGCCCCACTTCCAGGATCACCACATCGGGCTTGTGCCGACGGCACAGCCAGAGCGCGGCCAGGGTCGAGAATTCGAAATAGGTCAGGGAAATGTCGCCCCGGGCCGCCTCAACGGCCTCGAAGGCCTGGCAATGCTCGGCGGCGGGCAGTTCCTCGCTGTTCAGGCGCAGCCGTTCCGTATAGCGGATCAGGTGCGGCGAGGAAAACACCGCCACGTCGTGACCGGCGGCCAGCAGGATCTGCTCCATCATGGCGCAGGTGCTGCCCTTGCCGTTGGTGCCCCCCACCAGCAGCACCCTGCTGTCCAGGGGCAACAGGCCCAGGCGCTCGGCCACCTGGCGCACCCGGGTCAGGCCCAGCTCGATGTCGGTGCCATGCAGGGTTTCAATACGAAAAAGCCAGTCCGCAAGGGACTGGCTGGCATCATGATGTTCGGTCATTCGCTCAGGCGACGTCTTCGACGGAGGCCTGCCCCATGAGTTTGGCCAGCAGTCTGGCGATTGTATCACGGAGCTGGCGACGGTCGACGATCATGTCGATGGCGCCCTTTTCCAGCAGGAACTCGGCCCGCTGGAAGCCTTCCGGCAGATCCTCGCGCACCGTCTGCTTGATGACCCGCGGCCCGGCGAAACCGATCAGCGCCTTGGGCTCGGCAATATGGATGTCGCCCAGCATGGCGAAGGACGCCGAGACACCACCCATGGTGGGATCGGTCAGCACCGAGATGAAGGGCAGGCCCTTGTCGCTCAGGCGCGCCAGGGCGGCGGAGGTCTTGGCCATCTGCATCAGCGACATCAGCGCCTCCTGCATGCGGGCACCACCGGACGCGGAGAAGCAGATCAGGGCCCGGTTCTCCTTGAGGCACTCCTCAACGGCACGCACGAAACGGGCACCGACCACGGAGCCCATGGAACCGCCCATGTAGTCGAATTCGAAGGCGCAGGCGACCACGGGCAGGCCCTTGAGCTGGCCCTTGAGCACGATCAGGGCATCCTTCTCGCCGGTCTTCTTCTGGGCATCGACGATGCGGTCCTTGTATTTCTTGGAATCGCGGAACTTCAGGATGTCCTGGGGCTCCAGCTCACCACCCAGTTCCTGGCGGCCGCCCTGATCCAGGAAGCCGTCCAGGCGGTCGCGGGCGGAGATCCGCATATGGTGGTCGCACTTGGGACACACCTTGAGATTCCTTTCCAATTCAGCGTGATAGAGGATCTGATCACAGCTGGCGCACTTGGCCCAGACCCCTTCCGGGATGTTCTTGCGACGGGGAGAAATGGTTTTGGTTTTGGTGAAAATCTTTTCAATCCAGCTCATGAAACGCCTCTGTGGGACCATGAGAGAAAAGCCGGCGTTGGCCGGCTTTTTCAGGTAATACCTTAAAACTCATGACATTAAAGCATAGAAGACGGGAGCGGTAATACCAAAAACTGGTCCTACCGGCCGCTCCTAGGCATCCCTGGGATCGGGCAGAAACAGCGGGCCTACCGGCGCCTTGGGCAGCCGGAAGTGCTCCGGGTAGGTGACGTCCACCAGGTAGAGGCCGTGGGAGGGCGCCGTGGCCGGTGCCAGGTTGCGATCCCGGGCCGCCAGCAGCTCGGCCACCTGCTCCTGGATCATTTCCCCCGTGCCCACCTTGAACAGGGTGCCCACTATGTTGCGCACCATGTGGTGCAGGAAGGCATTGGCCTCGATGTCCACCACCACGAAGTGGCCGAAGCGGTAGACGTCCAGCTGCATCACATTGCGGTTGGGACTGTTGGACTGGCACTGGATGGCCCTGAAACTGGAGAAATCCCGCTCCCCCAGCAGCAGCTGGCCGGCCTGATGCATGGCGTCGTGATCCAGGGGCTGGTGGAAATGGGTGATGCCCAGGCGGTGGATGCCGGGCCTGAAGCGCTGGTTGGCGATCACGTAACGGTATCGGCGGGCGGTGGCAGAAAAGCGGGCATGGAAGTCCGGCTCCACCTCCTTTACCCAGCGCACGGCGATGTCGTCGGGGAGGTTGGAGTTAACGCCCAGGGTCCAGGCCACCTCTTTGCGGCTGGCCTGGGTGTCGAAATGGATCACCTGGCCGGTGGCATGGACGCCGGCGTCGGTGCGACCGGCGCAGAACACCTCTATGGGTTCATTGGCCACCTTGCTCAGGGCCTTTTCCAGGCGCTCCTGGACACTGTCCACTTCCCGCTGACGCTGCCAGCCGTAATACCTGGCACCGTCGTATTCGATGCCCAGTGCGATCCGCATGCCATTACCCTTTTCACTTTACCGGGCGCGCATTATAGCCATAAAGAAAAAGCGGTGGCACTGCCACCGCTTTGCTACCGGATTAAGGCCTTAGCCCTTCAACCTGGCCAACAACTTGGCCGCATCGGCCTGCTCGTCATTGGAGCCATGCTGCTGCACGTCGTTGAGCAGCTCCCGGGCGCTGTCGAGATCGTCGATCTCGATATAGGCCCTGGCCAGATCCAGCTTGGAGGCATAGCTCTGGTCGGCTTCGGCATCGCCCTGGCTCTTGACCAGCTCCTGGTAGTTGGCCATATCCAGGTCCATGTCCCAGGACTGGTAGGGATCCTCTTCGCTGAGGTCCTTGTCGCTGTCGGCCAACAGCTCATCGATCTCAACGAAGTCGCCCTTGACCGCTTCCTTGCCCGAGGCCAGTTCCTGCTCGGCTTCGGCCAGCAGAGCATCGAAATCGTCCAGCTCCACCTCTGCGCCTGGCTGGCTTTGTTCCGATTTCACCAGGTCGTCCAGGGCATCATCGGCACTCAGCGCCACCAGGCTGTCGTCCAGCTCAAAGGCATTCTCTTCGCCTTGCGGCTCGCCCTGGCCCAGATCCAGGCCGGCCAGCTCGGCGTCCAACTCGCTATCAAGGCCGGCACTCTCCTCCGCCTGTTCCTCCTCGACCAGGGCCTTGGTCAGGGCGGACAGATCCTGTTCCGGCTCGGCCTGCTCCGGTTGCTCCTCGGCCAGCAGGGCGTCCAGTTCGTCGTGCTGCTCCGCCTTGGTGCCCAGGCCGAAATCACCATCGAACTCCATGGTCGGCATGTCGAACTGGTCCTGGCGCTCGGTCGCCATATTGGTCTGCGGTGCCTCGAAGGCCATGGCAGTGGCATCGTCCGGTGCGACCTGGCTCTGTTGCTGTTCAACCTTGTCCTTGTGCGCGGCATCAAAGTCCAGAATATTGCCGCCCAGGTGGCTGTCATTGGCCTGGGAGGCGTCGGCGATGGTCGGCGCCGTGGTTTCACCCAGGAGCTTGTCGATGGCCGCTTCTTCGCTGAGCCCCTCTTCCTGAGCCTCGGTCGTGACCGGCTCATCGGCAGCCACCAGCAGGTTGTCGAAGTCGTCTTCCTGGGCGGCCGGCTCGGCCTGGGCCTCTTGCTCCTGCTCGGCTTCCTTGGGCGTTTCGGCGCTCATAAAGAGGCTGTCGAAGTCGTCTTCCTCGGCTGCCGGTTCGGCCTGGGCCTCTTGCTCCTGCTCGGCTTCCTTGGGCGCTTCAGCGCTCATAAAGAGGCTGTCGAAGTCGTCTTCCTCGGCGGCCGGCTCGGCCTGGGCCGCTTGCACTTCCTCAAGTACCGGCTCGGCTTCCTTGGGCGTTTCGGCACTCATAAAGAGGCTGTCGAAATCGTCTTCCTCGGCTGCCGGCTCGGCCTGGGCCGCTTGCTCTTCCTCAAGTACCGGCTCGGCTTCCTTGGGCGCTTCGGCACTCATAAAGAGGCTGTCGAAATCGTCTTCCTCGGCAGCCGGTTCGGCCTGGGCCGCTTGTACTTCCTCAAGTGCCGGCTCGGCTTCCTTGGGCGCTTCAGCGCTCATAAAGAGGCTGTCGAAGTCGTCTTCCTCGGCTGCCGGTTCGGGCTGGGCTTCGGTTTCTTCCTGCAGCAGGGTATCGGCGTCCGCCAGCAGGGCATCGAAGTCCTCTTCCTCGGCCGCCGCCGGCTCGGGCTGGGCTTCGGTTTCTTCCTGCAACAGCGCATCGGCGTCCGCCAGCAGGGCATCGAAATCCTCTTCCTCGGCCGCTGCCGGCTCCGGCTGGGCTTCGGATTCACCCTGCAGCAGCGCATCGGCGTCCGCCAGCAGGGCATCGAAGTCCTCGTCTTGCGCGGCGGCATCGGCCTTCTCGGCACTGGGCAGCTCGGACTCTTCCTTCAGCAGGGCGTCGGCATCCATAAACAGGCTGTCGATGTCCTCCGCGGCTTCCGGCAGCTCGCTGGCGGCGCCTTGTTCTTCCTTGCTCAACAGGGCATCGGCATCGTCCAGCAGGCTGTCGAGGGCATCGTCGCTCTGCTCAGCCACCTCGGCCTGCTGTTCGGCCGGTGCTTCATGCTCCAGCATGGCTTCGGCCTCGACCAGGTTCTGGTCCTGCTGTTGTTGCTCCTGTTCCAGCCAGTCGTCCAGGTCGCCGTCGTCATCAAGGCGGATGGCGAAGTCTTCCTCCTCCTCGGCCTGGCTGTCATCTTCGGCCGGTTCCTGCTCGGCGGCGGCTGCGGCTGCGGCAACCGGCTCGGGCTCAACGGCCTGCCTGTCGCCGTTAACCAGACGATCGGCCAGGCTGCCACCACTGCTCTGCTGCACTTCGGCCTCGTCGCCGCCACGGCGGCGCAGCCAGGCGAACAGCAGGCCCAGCAGCAGCAGGCCGGGAATGGTGGCCAGGGTGATCAAACCCCAGGTGGAGTTCAACAGTTCGTCCAGGAAGCTGCCTTTGCCGGAACCGCCTGTAGTGGACGCCTGCTGGCTCAGCTTGCGGTTCTGCTCGGCAATCACCTCTCGCAGTTCGGCCTGCAGCTTGGCTTCGTCGCCCAGCTGCTGCTGCAGGCTGTCGATGTCTTCGGTGAGCTGGCTGAGGCGGCTGCGCAGCTGCTGGTTCTCGGTCAGCACCTCTTCCAGGTTGCGGGTAGAGGTGGCCAGTTCATCACGCAGGCGCCTGACCTCGTCGGCATGGCGTTGGGACTGCTCGTTGAGCTTGTCCTGCAGCAGGTTACCGTCCACCTTGGCGGGGGAGCTGACCCTGGGCTGGCTCGGCGCCGGCTCTCTCGGCACCTCGGTCACGGTGAATTCGCTGGGCGCCTTGCTGCTGGGTCTGAATGCGGTCTGGCCCTTGCTGGCGCCGCTGACAAAGAAGGCACGGGCTTCATCCCTGTCCACGGCCTCGACCTCCGCCAGGGTCGGCACCCTCAGCACCGCGCCCTTGACCATGCGATTGATATCGCCGGACACGAAGGCGTTGGGGTTCTTTTGGTGGATGGCCACCATGGTCTGGTGGACGGTGACGCTGCTGTTGGGCCTGAGCTGGTTGCCGATGCTCCACAGGGTGTCCGAGGGTGAAATGGGGCCATAGACCTCGGCGCCGGGTTCATCGCTCTTGAGCTGATCCCCGGAGATGACGGCACCCGTCCTGCCGTCGAAGGCGCCCTCCTGGGGCAGCACCGGGATGCGGTTGGCCGGATCGTCGTCCAGCAGCAGATCGTATTCGTTGCTGACGCTGCCCTCGGGCAGGCCGCGGATCTCGATGGACAGCGACACGAAGGGCGAATCGACGGCGTCGTTGCCGACCACCGTCATGTAGCGGCGGCCACTTTGTACGCTGATATCATCCACCCTCAGGGTGAATTTCTGCCCTTTGGGTTCGAAGGCCTGGCGGGCCGAGAGTTCGACGCGGATCTTGCTGGGATCCAGCGCTTCCGGTCCCAAGAGTTCGACCTTGGCCTTGAAGGGTTCATTGATGGCGGAGCTGACGCTCAGCTCTCCCAGCTCCAACGCAAGCGACTGGCCACAGATCCCCATGGCCAGGATGGAGGCAGCAATCCTGGATAATTTCATCATTATTCCTCAGGCTATCCTGAGCCGGTTCTAATTGTGATTTATCGTAGTCCGTTAACGAAAAGTATCATAATCAAGGCGCTGCGTTGACACCAGTGATGACTAAACAAAAAGGCCGCCTATTGGCGGCCTTTGCTCAGCGGTACTGCTCGAGCCAGAGCTCGGCAATCTGCACGCTGTTGGTGGCGGCGCCCTTACGGACGTTATCGGCCACCAGCCAGAGATCTAAACCATGGGGATGGCTGAGATCCTGGCGCACCCGGCTCACGTAGACCTCGTCGTGGCCGGCGGCCTCGGTGACCTGGGTGGGCAGCTCCAGGTCTTCCATCAGCACCACGCCCGGGGCCTGGGCCAGCAGGGCCTTGGCCTCGCCCACGTCCATGGGCCTGTGGGTCTCCAGGTGAACGGCCTCGGCGTGACCGTAGAACACCGGCACCCGCACACAGGTGGCGTTGACGGCAATGCTCTCGTCGAGGATCTTCTGGGTCTCCCAGTGCATCTTCATCTCCTCCCGCGTGTAGCCGTTGTCCTGGAAGGCATCGACCTGGGGCAGGCAGTTGAAGGCGATCTGCTTGGCAAAGGCGTCGGCCTCGGCCGGGCGGCCGTTGAGCAGGGCCGCGGTCTGCTTGGCCAGCTCCTCCATGGCCCGGCGGCCGGCACCGGATACGGCCTGGTAGGTGGCCACATTGATGCGGTGGATGCCGAAGGCTTCGTGGATGGGCTTGAGGGCCACCAGCATCTGGATGGTGGAGCAGTTGGGGTTGGCAATGATGTTGCGGTTGCGGTAATCGGCGATGGCCTGGGGGTTCACCTCGGGCACCACCAGGGGCACGTCCGGCTCGTAGCGGAACTCGGAGGTGTTGTCGATGACCAGCACCCCGGCATCGGCCGCCTGGGGGGCGTATTCCCGGGACACGGCCCCACCGGCGGAAAAGAAGGCCAGTTCCACCTGGGACCAGTCGAAGGTCGCCACGTCCTGGATCTCCAGGGTCTTGCCCTTGAATTCCTTGGTCTGGCCGGCGCTGCGGCTGCTGGCCAGCAGGTGCAGTTCATTGACCGGGAAGTGACGTTCTTCCAGGAGTTCGAGCAGGGTTTCCCCGACGGCGCCGCTGGCGCCGAGGATGGCGACATTGATACTCATCATTACCTCTTAGTGCTGCAGCTGCAGGCCCCATGCCCGCAGCGGCTCCAGTGCCTTGTTGTCGGACCATACCTTGATGGCCCCCAGTTCCCTGCGCTTGGGGTAGGCCTTGCGCAGGGCGTCGAATGTCTGTCCGGCCGCCAGCCCCTGGCGGAACCAGTGGTCGTCGTCGCGGATGTCGTAGGCCAGCCGCATCAGGGCGGTCAAGGACTTCAGCTGCTCCGCGCCCTGGCCCAGGGTCACCCCCAGTACGGCCGGCTCGGGCAGGTGTTGTTCCAGGCTGCCGGACACCAGCCGCCCCATATGTTCGCAGCAGGCCTCGTAGAGCATCCAGGTGCCACGATACTTGCCTTCGATGCTGTGGCCGGCGATATGGGGCGTGGCCAGCCAGCACAGCTCCAGAAGCTCAAGGTCGATGTCGGGTTCGTTCTCGAACACGTCCAGCACCGCCTGGCCCCGGCCTGCGACCAGCCAGGCCTTGAGGGCGGTACCGTCGATCACGTCGCCGCGGCTGGCGTTGATGACCAGGGCCCCCTGGGGCAGCAGCGCCAGTTGCTCCTGGCCGATCATGGCCCGGGTGCCCGCGCCGCCCGGCACATGCAGGGTCAGCAGATCCACCTGGGGCAGCAGTTCGGCCAGGTCCGTGGAGTCCAGCTCGCCGCGCTCGGCCCGGGGCGGATCGCAGTGCAGTACTCTAAACCCTAATGCGTTTAGCCGTCTAGACACCCTTGAGCCGATATTGCCGACCCCGACCACGCCGACGGTCAGCCCCCTGGGCTCTTCGCCGCTCAGGGCCAGCCAGTTCAGGGTGGCGCTCAGCACATAGTCGGCCACGGCATCGGCATTGCAGCCCGGGGCGGCACTGACGGCGATGCCGCGCCGCTTGAGGGCGGGCAAGTCCAGGTGGTCGGTGCCTATGGTGGCGGTGCCCACGAAACTGAGGTTGTGGGCCTGGCTGAGCAGCGCCTCGTCGACCCGGGTCACCGAACGCACCAGCAGCGCATCGGCCCTGGCCAGGGCGTCGGCGGGAGGCTGGCGGCCATCGAAACGTTCCACCGTCGCAAAGTGGGAAAAGAGCGCCTCCACCAGGGGCATGAGGCCATCGGCAAGTATATGCATTAGGACTGTCACCGGACTTTTGCCACAGTGTACTGAAAGTGCCTGTCCTTTCACAAAACAGAGCCATAAAAAAGGGCTTCCCTCGGGAAGCCCTCTCTTGCTCACCACAGGGAAAGTCAGCCCTGGTAGCGTTTCAGTACCAGGGAGGCGTTGGTGCCACCGAAGCCAAAGCTGTTGGACATCACCTGGTTGAGCTGGGCCTCGCGGGCCTCGGTGACGATGTCCATGCCCTCGGCCTTCTCGTCCAGGCTGCCGACGTTGACGCTGGGGGCCACGAAGCCGTGCTTCATCATCAGCAGGCTGTAGATGGCTTCATGAACGCCGGCGGCGCCCAGGGCGTGGCCGGTCATGGCCTTGGTGGCGGAGATGGCCGGGGTCTGGTCGCCGAACACTTCACGGATGGCCGCCAGCTCCTTGACGTCACCCACCGGGGTGGAGGTGCCGTGGGTGTTCAGGTAGTCGATATTGCCTTCGACGGTAGCCATGGCCTGCTGCATGCAGCGCACGGCGCCTTCGCCGCTGGGAGCGACCATGTCGTAGCCGTCGGAGGTGGCGCCGTAGCCGACGATCTCGGCGTAGATGGTGGCGCCACGGGCAAGGGCGTGCTCCAGCTCCTCAACCACTACCATGCCGCCGCCACCGGAGATGACGAAGCCGTCACGGTCGGCGTCATAGGTGCGGGAGGCCAGCTCGGGGTTGTCGTTGTACTTGGTAGACAGGGCGCCCATGGCGTCGAACATCATGGCCAGGGTCCAGTCGACCTCTTCACCGCCACCGGCAAAGACCACGTCCTGCTTGCCCAGCTGGATGAGCTCGGCGGCATGGCCGATACAGTGGGCGGAGGTGGCACAGGCGGAGCTGATGGAGTAGCTGACACCCTTGATCTTGAAGGGAGTGGCCAGACAGGCGGAAACGGTGGAGGACATGGTGCGGGGCACCATGTAGGGACCGACCCGCTTGACGCCCTTCTCACGCAGGGTGTCCACGGCGACCGCCTGGTTCTTGCTGGAGGCGCCGCCGGAGCCAGCCACCAGGCCGACGCGGGGGTTGGAGATCTGCTCTTCGCTCAGGCCGGAATCGGCCAGGGCCTGCTGCATGGAAATGTAGGCATAGCCGGCGGCCTCGCCCATGAAACGCAGCTGCTTGCGATCGATGTGCTCGGCGATGTCCAGCTTGATGTCGCCCCAAACCTGGGAACGCAGGCCCATCTCGGCGAACTGCTCGGAACGGCGAATGCCGCTCTTGCCCGCCTTCAGGGATGCCAGAACTTCTTCTGCATTGTTACCGATGCTGGATACCACACCCAGACCGGTGATCACGACGCGTTTCATGTTGCCTCTCTTAGAAATCAATTCCTTCGCTTTCGCGCTGGCGCCATGTTAACCAAAGCGCCCGTAACAAGTGGTCGGCTTTCAGGGCCACAGCCGTTAAAATAGCCCCTTTGGCCCCAGCGGACGACAGTAGTGAGTATCAAGAGCGCCCGGATCCATTTCAACGAGCACGGCACCCCGGTGGCCGACGACTTCGACGACGTCTACTTTTCCAACGCCAGCGGCCTGGACGAAACCCGCCACGTGTTCCTGATGCACAACGGCCTCCCCCAGCGCTTCCGGGACCACCGCGGCGCCTTCGTCATCGCCGAAACCGGTTTTGGTACCGGCCTTAACTTTTTGACCACCTGGCAGGCCCATCGTGCAGAAGCGGGGCCTAACTGCCGGCTGCACTTCATCAGCTTCGAGAAGTTTCCCCTGGCAAGGGCGGACTTGGCCAAGGCATTGGCGGCCTGGCCTGAGCTGGCCGAGCTCAGTGAGGCACTCATCGACCAATACCCGCCCCTGGTGCCGGGCTGCCACCGGCTGCTGTTCGACGGCGGCAGGGTAACCCTGGATCTGTGGTTGTGCGACGTGGCCGAAGGCACCGCCCAGCTCCATTGCCCACAAGGCGGCCTGGTGGACGCCTGGTACCTGGACGGCTTTGCGCCGGCCAAGAACCCGGACATGTGGAGCCAGGCCCTGTTCGACGCCATGGGCCGGCTGGCCAGGGCCGATGCCAGCTTCGCCACCTTCACCGCTGCCGGTTTCGTGCGTCGTGGCCTGATCGCCGCCGGCTTTGCGGCCGAAAAGGTCAAGGGCTTCGGCCACAAGCGGGAGATGCTGCGCGGCGATTTCACCGGCACGCCCTCGGCCGGTTCGCTGCCGCCCTGGTCGCACCGGGCCAGGGCCGGCGATCTGAGCGACGTGGCCATCATAGGTGGCGGCCTGGCCGGCGCCGCCAGCGCCTGGCAACTGAGCCGGCGCGGCCTGGCCAGCACCCTCTACTGCGCCGATCCCAAGCCGGGCCTGCGCGCCTCCGGCAACCGCCAGGGGGTGCTCTACCCGCTGCTGAATCGGGATCACGACAACCTCAGCCAGTTCTTTACCGCCTGCTACCTGTACGCCCTCAACCGCCTCAAGGAGATGGACATACCCAAGGGCCTCGACGGGGTGCTGCAACTGGCGGTGGACGACAAGCTGGCCGAGCGCTATCGCGATATCGCCGCCAAGGGCCCCTTCCCAACCGAGTTGTTAAGGTGGCTGGAGCCCGATGAGGCGTCCGAGCTGGCCGGCGTCAGCCTGCCCTATCCGGCCCTGCACTACCCCAAGGCGGGCTGGCTGCAGCCACCGGCCCTGGTCAGGTCCCTGCTTGAGGCCAGCCAGGTGGATTGCCGCTATGGCATCCAGATCACCGGGCTGAAAAGGGACGGCGAGCACTGGCAGCTGCTGAGCGGCGACAAGGTGATCGGCCGCCACCAGACGGTGATCCTGGCCGCCGGCAGCGGTCTGCTGGATATGGAGCAGCTCAAGGGGCTGCCCATGTCGGCGGTACGGGGCCAGGTCAGCCAGGTCAAGGCCGAGCAGGGCCTGGACCAGCTCAAGCAGGTACTCTGCTACAAGGGTTACATGGCGCCGGGCTGGGACGGCTCCCTGTGTCTGGGTGCCAGCTTCGTGCGCCAGGACAGGGGCGAGGATGTGCGCGAGGAAGAAGACCAGGAAAACTGGCAGAAGCTCAGCCGCACCTTCCCGGATGCCGACTGGCTGCCGGAGCAGCCGGAAAAGGTGGGCGCCAAGGCGGGCATTCGCGTCGTGCTCAGGGATCACCTGCCGCTGATCGGCCAGGTGCCACAGCTTGAGGGCCACCTGGCCTACGATGGCTTTGCGGCCAGGGATCCCGCCGCCCTGCCCCGCCAGCCTGTGCTGCCCGATTTGTGGCTGCTGGGTGGCCTGGGCGCCCGGGGTGTCACCTCCGGCCTCTTGGCTGCCGACATCCTGGTCAGCCAGATGGCCGGCGAGCCCCAGCCGGTGCCCGATGCCCTGCTGGAGGCCCTCAGCCCCAACCGCTTCTGGCTGCGGCGGCTGAAAAAAGGCCAGGCGCCCTGCTAGGGCGCCCGGTAGCTATCGACTGGCCAATACAAGGCAGGCCAAGCGCAGTTGGTGAGCAACCAATAAGCGAGGCTTAACGCCCCATCAGGATATGCTGGTGGCAGCTCAGGCGCAGAGCCGCTGCCAGAGGCCGATAACCAGCTGCTGATCCTGCTCGTTCAGCTCGCCCTTGGCGATGGCCTGTTCCAGGCTGGCCTGGACCCGATTCTTCAGCTCGGCAAGCTCCGGCTGCTCCACTTCCAGCTCGTAGTGGCCGCTCACCAGGGACAGGTGCCCCTGCAGGTAGCCGCTGGCAAAGAGCTCGTCGTCACTGCCGGTGACCACCAGTTGATCCAGCTCGGTCTGGGCATTTTCCAAAAAGGCGTCGTAAGCCATTGTCATTCCTCCGTGGGATCGGCGGCCCGGTACATGACCAGATCCCGATAACCTGTGATGATGGGGTAGATCCCGGCCAGCTCCCGGTCCAGCGTGCTGTCGCCGGTGTCGATGCGCAGCGGCCGGCCCGCCAGGGCCTGGAGCTTGCGCTTGCTGGCCACGATCAGGATGTTGTGGCGGCCGATGGCGCGGATCACCCTGGGGCTGAGCTGCTGGTTGCCGCGGCCGAACAGGTGGCCCTGGCCACCGATGAGGGTGATCACCAGCCGGGCGTCGCGGCCCTTGATCTGCTCGTAAAGCTCGGCCTCGGTGAGGTCCGAGCCGATGAGCTGCTGGTCTTCCAGCAGATCCACCCCCAGCAGGGTGTTGGGCAGAGCCAGCTCTTCCATGATGGCGGCAACGGTGCCGCCGGAGCCCATCACGAAGCGGATGCCGTCGTCCATGCGTTCGATGATGTCGGCGGCCAGGTCGGCCAGCACCAGCTCATCGGATTCCCGGCCGCCCTGCTTGACCGCCTGCACGTAGCGAAGCGACATGGGCACCTTCATCTCGCCGAAACGCCTGGCCCGTACCACGCCCTGGCGGAACTGCGCCTCGTCGATGTCCATGACGTCGGCCTCGGCCAGGGTCAGCAGCTCCCCCTTGAGCAATGACACCACCAGCTCGCCGGCGGCCCTGGGGGTGATGCCGTAGACGCCGGAGTGGATCTTGCAGCCGGCGGGGATGCCCAGCACCGGCATGGCGTCGTCCACCACGGCGCAGATATCGCGGGCGGTGCCGTCGCCACCGGCGAACAGCAGCAGCTCCGCCCTGGCGTCCAGCACTGCCTGGGCCGCCAGGCGGCTGTCTTGGGCGCTGGTCTTTGCCGGGGTCTGGTGCACCACCTCGAACGAAAAGCCCAGTTCGGCCAGGAGGTCGGCGCCCATCTCACCACTGGCGGTGAGGAACTGAACGCGATCCTTCAGGGGCAGCAGCGCCTCCAGGGCGGTGCGGGTGCGGGCATTGGCCTGCTTGACGGCGCCCCTGGCCAGGGCTTCTTCCACCACGCCGTCCGAGCCCTTCAGGGCCACGGCGCCGCCGACACCGGCCACGGGATTGATGATGAGTCCCAGCCTCATGGCGTCTCCTTGGGAAAGTGTTCGGCGGTCAGGGGGCCGGTGCGGTAATGGCTGCACAGGGCATCGATAAAGGCCGCCGCTCGGGCCGGGAAGCCCTGCTCCAGGTAGGTCAGCGCCTGCTCACGCACCTTGTTGGTGAAGCCGATGCGATCCGGCTCGGCGCCGTTGAGGTTGTCGGTGCTGACCCGAAAGCGGAAGCCGGCGGCGGCGGAAAAGGCCCATTCCAGGGCCTGGGGTTTGATCTCCACCTTCTCGAACCGAGCCTGTTGCTCGGCGTCACGGCCGTCCGGGCAGTACCAGTAGCCGTAGTCCTCCAGCTGCCGCCGCTTGGCACCGGCGATGCACCAGTGGGCTACCTCGTGCAGGGCCGAGGCGAAGTAGCCGTGGGCGAATACCACCTGGTGATGGTCGACACCCTGGCCGGCCGGCAGGTAAATGGGCTCGTCCCCGCCCTTGATCAGGCGGGTGTTGTGGCTTTCGAAGAAACAGTGGTCGAAAAGGCGGATCAGATCCTGGTAACTGTGCTTCATACGACTCAATTGCGGCCGGTTTGTCCCCGATGGCGGAGCCAGTGGTCCATCAGGGTCAGGGCCAGCATGGCCTCGGCGATGGGCACGGCGCGGATCCCCACGCAGGGATCGTGACGGCCCCGGGTGACCACCTCGGCAGGCTCGCCCGCGACGTTGATGGTGCGGCCCGGCACCTTGATGCTGGAGGTGGGCTTGAGGGCCATGTGCACACTGATCACCTGGCCGGTGCTGATGCCGCCCAGGATGCCGCCGGCATGGTTGGACAAGAAGCCGTCCGGGGTCAGCTCGTCCCTGTGTTCGCTGCCTTTTTGGCGGCTGGACTCGAAACCGTCGCCGATCTCCACGCCCTTGACGGCGTTGATGGACAGCATGGCCTTGGCGATGTCGGCGTCGAGGCGGTCGAACACCGGCTCACCCAGGCCCACCGGTACGCCGCAGGCTTCTACCAGCACCCGGGCACCTATGCTGTCCCCTTCCTTCTTGATATCGCGGATCAGGGCATCAAGTGCTTCCAGCTTGCCGGCGTCGCCACTGAAAAAGGGGTTCTGCTCCACCTGGTCCCAGTCCAGCACCGGCACGTCGATGTCGCCCATGCCGACCATGGCGCCGCGGACGGTCACGCCGTGCTGGGCCAGCCATTTCTTGGCGATGGCGCCGGCGGCGACCCGCATGGCGGTCTCCCGGGCCGAGGAGCGGCCGCCGCCGCGGTAGTCGCGGTGGCCGTACTTGTGGTGGTAGCCGTAGTCGGCGTGGCCGGGCCGGAACAGCTGGGCGATGTCACCGTAGTCACGGGAGCGGGCATCGGTGTTCTCGATCAAAAGGCCTATGGGGGTACCCGTGGTTTTGCCCTCGAAGACCCCGGAGAGGATCCTGATCTGATCCGGCTCGTTGCGGGGGGTGGTGTAGCGGGAGCTGCCGGGGCGGCGCCGGTCCAGGTCGCGCTGCAGATCCGCCTCGCTCAATGCCAGGCCCGGAGGACAGCCGTCGACAATGGCACCCAGGGCCGGGCCGTGGCTTTCACCAAAGGTGGTGACGCGAAAGAGTTCACCGAAGCTGTTTCCGGCCATGGCTCAGTCCTTGTAGAGGGCGAAGGTGTCGGCGTGGGCCAGCAGATCTTCCTTGCTGATCATGAAGACGCCGCTGCCGCCCCGTTCGAATTCCAGCCAGGTGATGGGCAGATCCGGGTACTGGTGATCCATGTGGATCTCGGAGTTGCCCACCTCGCAGATGAGGATGGCGCCGTCCTTCATGTAGCGCGGCGCATTGGCCAGGATGCGGTTGACCAGCTTGAGGCCATCGCTGCCGGCGGCCAGGGCCAGGGCCGGCTCGTGCTGGTACTCGTCGGGCAGATCGCCCATGTCCTCGGCGTCCACGTAGGGCGGGTTGGTGACGATGACGTCGTAGAGCTCCCCTTCCGGCAGGGCCTTGAACAGATCGGAATGGATGGGGGTCACCTGGTGCAGCATGCCGTGCTCTTCGATGTTGCGCTCGGCAACGATCAGAGCGTCCCTGGAGATGTCGGTGATGTCCACTTCCGCTTCCGGGAAGTAGTGGGCGCAGGCGATGCCGATGCAGCCGGAGCCGGTGCACAAGTCCAGGATGCGGGTCACCTCGCGGCCGTCCATCCAGGGCGAGAAGCGGTTTTCGATCAGCTCGCCGACGGGGGAGCGGGGGATCAGCACCCGCTCGTCCACGTAGAAGGGCATGCCGCAGAACCAGGCCTCGTTGGTGATGTAGGGCACGGGCACCCTGTCCTGGATACGCACCATGACCCGCTCGACGATGCGCTGGCGCTCGGAGCTGGTCAGCCTGGCGTGGCGGGTGTCGGCATCCACGTCGTGGGGCAGGTAGAGGGTGGACAGCACCAGGGCCACGGCCTCGTCCCAGGGATTGTCGGTGCCATGGCCGTAGTAGATACCGGCGGCGTTGAAACGGCTGACCGCCCAGCGGATCATGTCCTGAATGGTATGAAGCTCGTTTACCGCTTCATCCAGAAAAATCTTGTCCAAGAAAGGCCTCCGATGGCTGTGCTATGACAGTGCTGCAAGTGCTGAGGTAGAATACCGCCCCATGAAGAAGACGCAACTGAGCGCCGACGAGCAAGAGCTCTTTCGGGATGCCGTGGCCGGCATCAAACCGATGGCGCAGGATACCATAGCCCAGGCGCCCAGGCGACGCCCTGCCCAGCCGCGCCAACAGCTGCGTCAGCGGGCCGAGCGCCAGGCCGGATTCTACTTCTCGGACGATTTCGAGCCCCTCTTTGCCGAGGGCTGGCCCAACTATGTACGCGAGGACGTGTCCACCGGCGAGTTGAAGAAGCTCAGGCGGGGCGACTACTACCCGGAAATGACCCTGGACTTGCACGGCATGAGCCGGGAAGAGGCCAAGGTGGAGCTGGCGGCGCTCATTGAGCGGGCCATACAGGATCATGTGCTGTGCTGCTGCGTGATGCACGGCATCGGTACCGGCGCCCTCAAGCGCAAGGTGCCGGCCTGGCTGGCCCAGCACCCCAAGGTACAGGCCATGCATTCGGCGCCACGGGAGTTCGGCGGCCAGGGCGCGCTGTTGATCCTGCTGGAGTTAGCCCAGTGACGGCAGGCGCTGGGCCTGGATGCGCAGCCGGCCCTGCTCTTCCTGCAACCAGATGATCTGGCCGGTGGCGAAGGCCAGCGGGGCCTGGCCTGGTACCAGCGCCTCCACCAGGTAGGCCACCAGCGGCATGTGTGACACCAGCAGCAGGGTCTCGTCGCTGCCCAGGTAGCCGTGGATCAGATCGGTAACGGCCTGCAGGTTGCCGCTTGGGGTCAGCTCGTCGAGAGTGACGGGCTCAACATTGGCAAAGGCGGCGCCGACCTGGGCCGCGGTCTGGCGGGTACGCCGGTAGGGGCTGACAAAGAGGCGGCTCGGAACCAGGCCCTGAGACTTCAACCAGTTGCCCTGGGCCCAGGCTTCTTCCTCGCCCCGGGCCGTCAGGCTGCGTTCGGCGTCACTGGGCGCCTGGGGCACCGCCTGGCCGTGTCTCATGATCAGAACCTGCATGCCAACCTCCCTCTAACAACTGGCGGCGAAGTCTACTCAATGCCCGGCCGGTTTCCAATTGTCAATTGGCCATACATAATAGTGAGACCGCGATCGGAGCGAGCCCAGCGTGCACAAAAATCCTTTTGACCACCGCACTTACCGTCACCTGACCCTCGACAATGGCCTGAAGGTGCTGGTGGTGGAGGATCCCAAGGCCACCAGGGCTGCCGCCGCGGTGGCCGTGAACGCCGGCCACTTCTGTGATCCCAGGGAGCGCCAGGGCCTGGCCCATTTCGTTGAACACCTGCTGTTCATGGGTACCGAGACACACCCGGGCAGCGGCGAATACCAGCAGTTCATCCAACGCCATGGCGGCCAGCACAATGCCTGGACCGGCACCGAGTTCACCAGCTACTTCCTGGAAGTGGCCCCGCACCAGTTTGCCGAGGCCCTGTATCGCTTCAGCCGCTTTTTTGTCTGTCCGCTGTTCTCCCCACAAGCGGTGGACAAGGAGCGCCACGCCATAGACGCCGAATACCGGCTCAAGCTGCAGGACGACACCCGCCGCCTCTACCAGGTCCACAAATCGGTAGTTAACCCCGACCACCCCTTCAGCCAGTTCTCGGTGGGCAGCCTGGAGACCCTGGCCGGTGAACCCGAACGGCTGGCCGCCGAGGCCAGGGCCTTCTTCGATACCTATTACGTGGCCAAGGGCATGACCCTGGTGCTCTATGGCCCCCAGTCCATCGGCGAGCTGGGCGCCTGGGCCAGGCAATATTTCACCGGGGTGTCCGATGCCGCCAGAGCGCCCATACCGGGTGCCGATATCCCTCTCTACAGGGATGGCCAGCTGCCGATGCTGGTCCAGGCCAGGCCTTTCAAGGAAAGCCGGCGCCTGGTGGCTGCCTTTTCACTGCCGTCCGCCAAACGGCACTACAGGACCAAGCCGCTGACCTTCATCAGCCACCTGCTTGGTCACGAGGGGCCCGACAGCCTGCTGAGCCGCCTGCGAAGGCAGGGCTGGGTGGAGGAGCTGTCCGCCGGCGGTGGCGTCAGTGGCGCCCACTTCCGGGAATTTTCGGTGCAGTTCCTGCTGACCGAGGAAGGCGAGGACCATATCCCGGACATTCTTGAGCAGTTGCTGGCCTACCTGCAGCTGATCCGCGATCAGGGTGTTGAGCGCTGGCGCTATGAAGAGCGCAGCCATATGGCCGAACAGGCCTTCAGGCACCTGGAAGTGACCCAACCCATGGAGTTTTCCAGCCACCTGGCGGTGAACCTGCACAGCTATGCGCCGGACGATGCCCTCTATGGCGATTTCGTGATGGCCGAGTTCAAGGAGCAGCAGATCCGCCATTGGCTGGAGCTGATGCGGCTGGACAACCTGAGGGTCGGCCATGTGTCCGACAGAGCTACTTGCGACAGGGAAGCGCCCTGGTACGACACCCCCTTCGGTTGTGGCCCCCTGCCACAGGAATGGCGGGCCCGACTGGCTCAGCCCCAGGGCTGGCCCGATTTGAGCCTGCCCAAGGCCAATCCCTTCATGGGCCAACCACCGGCCTGCCATGCGGTGTTGAGCGGCAAGGCCAATCCCAGCCTGCTGGTGGACACGCCGAGCCTGAGGCTCTGGCATCACCAGGACGGCGACTTCGTCATGCCCAAGGGGGAGATCTTTTTGGCCATGGAGAGCACCCTGGCCACCGCTTCCCCCAGGGCCATCGCCCTGACCCGGTTGTGGCTGGATATGAGTGCCGACAGCCTCACCCCCTTGCTTTACGATGCCGAGCTGGCCGGCCTGCACTGGAACCTCTACCCCCAGCAGGCAGGTTTCACCCTGCAGCTCGGCGGCCTGATCGGCCACCAGGAAGTGTTGCTGGACACCTTATTGGATACCCTCTTCCAGCAATTCCCCTCCAGAGAGCGGTTTGACCGCTGCCGCCAGGATCTCATTCGCCAGTACCGCAATACCCGGCAGCAAAAGCCCATACAGCAGCTGTTCGGCGAGCTGACCCGGCTGATGCAACCCGCCCACCCGGGCTACCCGAGGCTGGCCAGGGAACTGGAAACCATTGGCTATGACGAGTTGCTGGCCCACAGAGAGGTCTTCAAGAACACCCTCTACATAGAATCGCTGATGCATGGCAACTGGCCGGAACAGGAAGGCCACCGGCTCAGCCAGCGCCTGACGTCGCTGGCCAGCGCCAGCGAACCAAGCCGGCAGGTACTGCGACTGGGCGGCCTGGGCAGCCGCCTGCGCCTTTGCGATGTGGAGCATGGTGACTCGGCCCTGGTCGTCTACTACCAGGGCAGCTCTACGGCCCCCAGCCAGTTCGCCGCCTTCATGCTCACCAACCAACTGATGGCTGCCACCTTCTTCGAGGAACTGCGCAACAAGCAACAGTTGGGCTATCTGGTCGGTACGGGCCTGATCCCCATGCACCGCTTCCCTGGCCTCGCCTTCTACATACAAAGCCCGGTGGCATCGCCCTTACAGATCAGGGATGCCATTGACGACTTCATCGAAGAATTTTCCTACATGGTAATAGGGCTCAGCGAAAGCCAATGGCAGGCGGCCAAGGGGGCCCTGATCCACAAGCTGTCAGAGCCCGATGCCAGCCTGCACGACAAGGCGACCCGACTCTGGCAGGCCATAGGCCATGGTGATACCCGCTTTGACCGCCGTCAGCGGCTGATCCAGGCCATTCGTGCCATGACCCGGGCCAGTTTATTGAAATTCATGAAGAAACACTTGAAGCCAGGAACCGCCAACCGGCTGCTGCTGGCAAGCCACGGTGAACAGCACCGTAATCTGGAACTGCTTGCAGACTACCCGCTGATCACCGACATCCATGCCTTCAAGGCTCATTCACCGCAATATCGGTGGAAGGCAGCGGGATAACTTCTTCGTTGTTGGGAGGCATCCGTTCGATGACCCGGGCGGCCGCTTCCCGGACGACATCATGGAAGGTGACGGAATCCGAGGTCATGGTATCGACCGCATAATTGACCTCTTCCACCGCTTCCCAGGCAATATCGCCACTCCAACCGTCCCAGACCTGCACAAACAAGCGCATGTTGGCGTATTTGGTCTGCACCACCCTAAGGCCGAATACGCTGAATCGCCCGGACTGCCATTGCTCGAAGCTGGCCAGCTTCAGCTGCACAAGGTAACGGGCATCCAATGCCTTGCTCAGCTTGTTCAATGTCGAGACCGGAAACAACCCGGTGACATCGTACTGGTGGTACATCTGCAGGTAATCCTGACTGAGGTCGGCCCTGTTGATACGGCCCAGCGACACCTGCAGGGGCACCACGGGCACGTCTGGCCTTTCCTCCTTGAGGTGGGAGTAGACCAGCAAGGCCAGCGCTTGTCTGTCTTCCTCCTTGCCGGTAACTGTTGAGGGGGTCAAAAAGGCGAATCCATCCGGGTAGTGAACAGCACTGCCAAAGCTGTAGCGCTGCGCTTCTAGCCGGGTTTCAACCTCATTGGTCGAGCACGCGCTGAGCAGTATCACCACAAGGCAAATGTAGTTTTTCACGTCCATGCTCCGCTATGGCTTTCCTTGAGTATTGTCAGACAGCTCGCAGAGATCCAGCCAGTCGCCGCAGCCGCCTTTGACACCCAGTTGGCGCCACGTTATAAGGGAGCAATAACAAATCAATAACCACCCACAGGCGACCAAAATGTCACCAAAGGTCAGCTGGTGCCTCAGGCTTGCACAACTTCCAGCTCTGCTGCTCATCCTTTCTTTCGCATTCTTTGCGCAAGCTGAAACCCAATACTATGAAGCCCAGCGAGTAGGCTTGGACGAGGGCCTGACTCAAGCAACTGTGTTCGATATCGAGCAGGATGATGAAGGTTATTACTGGCTGGCCACTTCCAATGGTTTGAACCGTTTTGATGGATACGATATCAAGACATTTTTCTCAGATGACGCTACTTTTCCATCAAAATCAAATCTAATCCGTAAGATCTTCATCGATTCCAAGAGCAATGTTTGGGTAGGTACACAAAGCGACTTGCTAGTTAGAAGAAAATCAGAGCAGATCTTCAAGCAGTTCAATAACATCTCTGGATCCCCTATTTGGCTTATTGATGAGGATAAAACAAACGAAAACCTCATCATCGGCTTTAATGACAGAATTGAAGTCTTCAAAGAATTTGACGATTCTAAGAAGCAGATCATTAGCATACCACGAGGGAAGTCCATAGCCTTCTCAAGAGAAAAAATATTAATCGGCACCCATGAAAAAGGACTATTTGAGTTAAGCCGAGATTACAAAGTGACCGAAAACACTGACCGTTTCGGACACAGAATCAATAGCATTCGTTACTACAATGGTGCTTTTTACATTGGTAGTGAACAGGGTTTATTCTTTCTTTCCAATGATACAGCAAAAAAGCTTGACGATTCCTACACAAAAGACATTTCCGCATCCGACGCAGGGATTTTTTTTGCAACAGAAAAGGGCCTATACCAGTATAGGCACGGAAAGAAATTCAAACTAAACAGTTTTAATACATGGTCATTGCATATTAACTCAGAATCTATTGTCTCTGGAACCCATACTGATGGCTTCATAAAATATAACGTTGTCCCCCTTGGGCTGGAAAACATTATCGATGCCATTCCTGGAAACTACATCCGCCATATTAGCTCTGATGGTAGAGGCAACCTCTTTTTTACTAGTGATAACGGCGTCTATTCAAGAGATGTTGAAAACACCCATTTTGAGACCTTAATACAGAATAAAGAGGCAAAAAAAACCTTTTCCATTGGTAAAGAGAGCATTTCAATATTCAATACTGGCGTTCTTTTAAAGAAAGAAAAAAAACCATCCCATTTCTACGAAACCAGATCGGGTGTCAATTTTGCCATATTCTCAAAGTCAACCTGGTGGTTGATTTGGCAAGATGGTGTTATTTCATCGTTTCCCACAAAAGAAGATCCTATTCAAGCCTGTTCGGCAGGATTTGTAAACAGTTCTCTAGCATTAGATAGCACTAGTATTCTTTATGCTGGTGACAGTGGCATCTGTAAAACAAACCTTACCACTAAGGAAAGCAACAAGCTTATTGCAGATGTCTGGATTAGAAAACTGGAAGTTGTCAATGACAAAATCATTGCCATCTCCAATCATGGTAGCATCTACCAAGTCAATGACTCAGAAGTAAGACATCTTGGCCAAATAACACTTAGCAAAGGTGAAGAAATACTTTCCATCGAGATTATTCAGAGCGAAAACATTTTCTACCTGGCTTCTGCAACCTCACTAGGAATAAGAGTTAACACACTGCGTGCTGATGAGAGTTGGACTGTAGACCTGGTTAGCTTTATCCCTATGAAAAATGGACCGCTAAAAGAGTATACTTCTCTTTCATCAACAACAGACGGAAATGGGAGAATCTATTTTGGTGGAATCAACGGTTACTCCGTTATTAATCCCACAGAATTTTCGAAAGAAAAGAAAAGCCACGAAGTAAAAATTACCAAGGTCAAGCTTTTTGATAATGAGCATGATGATCTTTTAAATTCAACACATGAAAAAAACCTCAGACTAAGGTATTCTGACTATCCTATATCTTTTACTCTTGCTGCACCCGGGCATCCTTCACCTGGAAATATTTCCTTTTACTATCAACTGTCTGATTATGGTGACAGGTGGTATAGTCTGGATAAAAAATCAAGAACCCTGACTCTCAGCAGATTAGAGCCTGGTGAACATGAACTACACTTCATGGCAAAAGACCATAACGATTTCATCGTCGGCAGACTAGATGGTCTTTTGCTCGAAGTCGCCCCCCCTTGGTGGAAATCAACTGCTGCCTATTCTATCTATATCTCTATTATTTCACTTTTTGCCCTTCACATACTGAACATTATCCGTATTAGAAGGCAGCAACATTTAAAGGTAATTGAAAGTGAAGAGCGCCTGAAACTTGCACTGTGGGGCAGTGGCGACGAACTCTGGGACTGGGATATCAGGGAAGGGAAGATCTACCGGTCCAATATGTGGGAATCACTGGAACTCCCTGAGGATGGACTTCGACACGGTGCCACTAGCGATAACAGCAACATCCATAGGAATGACATAGACCGAGTCAAGCACGCACTCAACTCCTGCTTTGTGGGGGACAGCGACAGCTTCGAAGTGACTTACAGGGTCAAGGGACACGATGACCAGTGGATCTGGATCCTGGATAGGGGAAAGGTCGTCGAATACAACGACTACGGCGCCCCTCTGCGTATGACAGGGACACTGAAGAATATCTCTCAACTCAAGAAGGCAGAAGAGAAACTCAAGTTGTTCGCCAAGAGCTTTGAAAACATCTCGGACGCCGTCTGTGTCCTGACTGCTGACTTCGTGGTGGTGGAAACCAACACGGCCTTTACCGATATTACCGGCTACACAAGAGAGACTGTCATCAACAAGCCCTGGAAATTCTCACTCTACAGCGAGCCCTTTACTGCCCAGATATTGAATGGCCTGCAGAAACACGGCCGTTGGCATGATGAGTTGGAAGCCGAGAGGGCGAATGGTGATATCTACCCCATCGAGATCACCATCGACACCATTCGCGACGAAGATGAAAAAACAACCCATTTTGTCGCCGTCTTTTCTGATATTTCTGAACGAAAGGAACGTGAGCGAGAGCTGGAAAGGCTGACCAACACCGACACCCTGACCAACCTGCCCAACCGCAGCTACTTCATGACCATGCTGGAGAGCCTGGTCAGGCGTCAAAAAGCTTTTTCACTGTTGATCCTGGATATCAACAACTTCAAGCAGATCAATGACTCCTTGGGCCACCAGAGCGGTGACCAGATGCTGGTCGAAGTCGCGGAGCGCCTGCAATATGTGCTGGGTGAGTCCCATACCCTCTACCGGCTTGGCGGCGACGAGTTCGCCATCCTCGTCGAGCAGCCCCCCCGCCTGGAGGATGCTACCCGCTTGTCCCGTTCTCTGCACCGACAGCTCTACGCGCCTTTCTATCTCAAGGGGCAGGAAGTGAACGTCGGCTGTTCCATAGGCGCCGTCTTCTATCCGGAAGATGGTGAAACACCGGAGACCCTGCTCAGAAATGCCGACGCCGCCATGTACCATGCCAAACAGGTCGGTGGAGAGAGTTGTCAGTTCTTCTCCAGCTCCATGAACGAACAGGCCCTGGCCAGGCTGGCCTTGGAAAGCCGTATCCGCCGCGCCATCAGGGATGGCGCCTTTGAACTCCACTACCAGGCCAAGGCGGATACCGAGTCATCGCGCATTTGCGGCGTGGAAGCCCTGTTGCGACTGAGTGATGGTAAGGGCGGCTACATATCCCCGGCCGAGTTCATTCCTGTTGCCGAGGAAAGCGGCCTCATCGTCGACATCGGTGCCTGGGTGTTGCGGGCCGCCTCTGAGCAGGTCAGGCATTGGTACGATGCCGGCATCTTCCGAGGCCGTATCGCCGTCAATCTGTCAGCAAAGCAATTCAAGCAGGGGGATCTTGTCGAACGCATCGATGAAATCCTGGATGAAACCGGCCTGCCGGCCCACCTCCTCGAGCTGGAAATAACGGAAGGTACCATGATGGAAGATCCGACCCGGGCCGTTTCCGTCATGAACCGCCTGCGTGAGCGGGGCATCACCCTGGCCATGGACGATTTCGGTACCGGCTACTCGTCCCTGTCACATCTGCGACAATTTCCCGTCACCACCGTCAAGATTGACCGTTCATTCATCCGGGAATTGACGCCGGAGAATGCCAGCAAGAGCCTGACCGCCGCCATCATGTCGCTGGCGGAAAACCTGGATCTGTCCGTGGTCGCGGAAGGGGTGGAAACGGAAGAGCAGCTGCAGGCTCTGAAAGATCTGCACTGCAAGCAGGTACAGGGTTTCCTGTTCAGTCGCCCCGTACCGGCTTTGGACTTTGAACGGCTATTGACCACAAGGGAGGGATTTCTGGGGACCGCACAAATCATTTCAATAACGAAATAATTGGCACGCGCTTTGTATTAATCAGGTTGGACATTTGGACCAACTGTTAAAAAGGAATAAGAAAATGCTGAACATTGCCCTCATCACCGCACTGCTGAACCTGCTTGGCGTACAGAGCGCTCCCGAAGCTCAGACCATGGCCGCTCCTGCCGGTGCCGGTGAAACCGTCGCCATCGAAGAAGGCGTAGCCATCTAATATTATGACAGCCCTAGTGAAAGCCTGGCTCAACAAACGACGCAAGCGTCGTGTCCGGCTGCCGTCAGGGCTGGAGACACTGACCGTGACCCCAGCCCGAAAATGGTGGTCCTAAAAAAGGCGCCCTAGGGCGCCTTTTTCTTATGCTCGCAGTATGACTCCCCCGAAGCCGCAAACCCTGCGCCACCACAGGCGTTTCTGAATGCTCATCAGCGGCCAGGCCAGGGGGCCCAGTAGAAAGCCCATCAATGCCCAGTAGCGCGGCCTAATGCCCCCCTTCCATGCTTCCACATAGAACCAGCAGGCACAGATCACACTGACAACCAACAACCAGGGCATTCGACTTTCCTCTTACTGCAAGGGCGCGGCATCCTACCATGCAGTCGATATTTTGACCAAACAAAAAGGAGGCCCATGCCTCCTTTTTGACGCTGCGTCACTATCTCGTCAGTCGTGATAGAAGCGCTCACCCTGCTCGGCCATGGTCTTGAGCAGTTCACAAGGCGCGAAACGGCTGCCATGCTGACTCTCAAGCTGTGCCAGCTTGGCTACCACGGCCTTGACGCCCAGCTTGTCCATATAACGGAAGGGACCGCCCTGGAAGGGCGGGAAACCGATACCGAAGATGGCGCCGATGTCGCCGTCCCGGGCGTTGCGGATGATGCCCTCCTCCAGGCAGCGTGCCGACTCGTTGAGCATCTGCATCATGGCCCGCTCGGCAATGGCCTCCAGCTCCAGCTTGCCGGCCGGGCTGATCCCCAATACCCGGTAAACGCTCTCGTCCACCGGCTTCTTCGGAGCCTTCTTGAGCGGATTCCAGGACTTGGGCAGGTTCTTGTACTGGTAGATACCCTTCTGGCTCTTCTTGCCCTTGCGGCCATCGGCCAGCAGCTTGTCGAAGGCGGCCGGCGCCTTGAAGCGCTCACCCAGTTCCTGTTCCAGGATGGGGGCGATCTTGGCACCCACGTCGATGCCCACTTCGTCCAGCAGGGTCATGGGGCCCACCGGCATGCCGAACTGGGTCAACGCCTTGTCCAGCTTCTCCACCGGCTCCCCTTCCATCAGCAGGAAGGCGGCCTCGTTCATGTACAGGCCCAGGATACGGTTGACGTAGAAACCGGCGCCGTCCTTGACCACGATGGGCGTCTTGCCCTGGCGACGGGCAAAGGCCACGGTATCGGCGATGGTCTGCTCTGAGGTCTTGTCGTGGGCGATGATCTCCACCAGGGGCATCTTGTCCACGGGTGAGAAATAATGCAGACCGATGACGTTCTCCGGCCGCTTTGCCCCTTCGGCGATCTGGGTGATCGGCAGCGACGAGGTGTTGGTGGCAAAGATGGTCTCGGGGCGGCAATGGCTTTCCACGTCCTTGACCATCTGACGCTTGAGCTCCAGATCCTCGAACACCGCCTCGATCACGATGTCGGCATCGTGGAAGCCCCGGTACTGAGTATCGCCGGTCAGCATCATCATCTGCTTCTGCATCTCGGCCTTGAGCATATGGCGGCGCCTGACCTTCTTGTTGAGCAGATCATAGCTGTACTTGAGCGCGTGGCTGATGCCCTGGTGGCCGATGTCCTTGATACGGGCCGGCACCCCGGCCTTGTTGACGGTCACATGGGCGATGCCGCCACCCATCAGGCCACCGCCCAGCACGGCCGCCTTGGCCACCTGGCGCGGCTCCACGCCCTCGGCGCCGGTTTCCTTCTTCATCTCGGTGGTGGCGAAGAAGATACCGCGCAGCTGCTTGCTTTCGGGGGTCATCACCAGCTCACCGAAGTGCCTGGCTTCCAGGGCCAGGCCCTCGGCCATGCCGCTGCTCATGCCGACCCGTACGCAATCGAGGATCTTCAGGGGTGCCGGGTAATGGCCCTTGGTCTTCTTCAGCACCTGCTTGCGGGCCTGATCGAAAAGGATGTTGCGGCCGGCGCCATTGCCTTCCAGCAGCTTGGCCACCACGCCCTGCTGGGGGCCCTCGCGGTCGGGCTTGCCGGCCTGGGCCAGCTTGACGGCGGCCTCGACCAGGATGCTCCTGGGCACCACTTCGTCCACCAGGCCGGCCTTCTTGGCCTGCTTGGCGCGCAGCTGCTTGCCGGTCAGCATCATGTCCAGGGCCTTCTGGATCCCCACCAGGCGCGGCAGGCGCTGGGTACCACCTGAGCCCGGCAGCAGGCCCAGCTGGACCTCGGGCAGGCCCAGGGCGGTCTTGGCATCGTCGGAGCAGATCCGGGCATGGCAAGCCATGGCCAGCTCCAGGCCGCCGCCCAGGCAGGGACCGTGAATGGCCGCCACCAGCGGCATCTTCAGGCCTTCCAGCTCGGCGCAGATGGCATGGCCCTGCTTGGACAGCGCCTCGGCGTCGGCGGCGCTCTGGCAGGCGTCCAGCATGCCGATGTCGGCGCCGGCAATGAAGGAGTCCGCCTTGCCGGACACCAGCACCAGGCCCTTGACCTGGGGATCGTGCTTGATCTCGGCAAGAATGGCGCCGATCTCGTCGGCAAATTCCGCCTTCAGGGTGTTCATGGACTCGCCCGGCACATCCATGGTGATGATGCCGATGCCGTCTTCCCGAAGCTCGAGGCTAAAGGTCTTTTGTTCGCTCATTATTCTGTCTCCACTACCATGGCTGCGCCCAGGCCGCCGGCGGCGCAGGCGGTGGTCAGGCCCAGGCCGCCGCCGCGGCGTTTCAGCTCGTGCAGGGTCTGGGTGATCATGCGGGTACCGGTGGCGGCAAAGGGATGGCCGTAGGCGATGGAGCCGCCCAGCACGTTGAACTTGTCCATGTCGATCTCGCCGATGGCCTTGCTGCGACCCAGCTTTTCCTGGGCGAATCTGTCGGAGGCGAACATCTTGACGTTGGCCAGGGTCTGGGCGGCAAAGGCCTCGTGCATGTCGATCAGGGTCAGATCGGACAGGCTAAGGCCGGCCCTATCCAGCGCCAGGGGGGTGGCATAGCTGGGGCCCATCAGCATGTCTTCCCAGACGTCGATGGCGGCAAAGGCATAGGAGCGGATGTAACCCAAAGGCTGGTAGCCCAGCTCCTTGGCCCGGCTCTCCCGCATCAGCACCACGGCGGAGGCGCCGTCGGTCAGGGGCGTGGCGTTGGCGGCGGTGACGGTGCCGTGCTTGCGGTCGAACACCGGACGCAGCTTGGCGTAGCTGGCCAGCTCGGAGTTTTCCCGCACATTGTTGTCCTTGTCCAGGAAGCCCTTGTAGGGTTCGGCGTGGGCGGTCATCACCTCGTCGGTGAGCAGCCCCTCGGCCCAGGCCTTGGCGGCCAGGCTATGGGAGCGGTGGGCCAGCTCGTCTTGGGCGGCGCGGCTGATGCCATGGCTCTTGGCCATCTGCTCGGCGGTCTGGCCCATGGACAGGCCTGTGGTGTATTCGGCCACCGCCGGCGGTACCGGCGCCAGATCCTTGAGCTTCAGTCGCTTGAAGATGTTGAACTTCTGGCCAAAGGTCTTGGCCTTGGTCAGATCCACCAGGGCCCGGGCCAGGTTCTTGGACACGCCTATGGGCAGCACCGAGGAGGAGTCGGCACCACCGGCCACGCCCACGTCGACGGTACCGGAGATGATGGATTCGGCGACATTGGCCACGGACTGGAAGGAGGTGGCGCAGGCCCTAGACACGCTGTAGGCATCGGTGTGCACGTTCATGCCGGTGCCGAGCACGATCTCCCGGGCGATGTTGGGCGCTTCCGGCATCTGCACCACCTGGCCGAAGACCAGTTGATCGATGACCTTGGGGTCCAGCTCCATCCGCTGGATCAGCTCGTTGACCACCATCTTGCCCAGATCCAGCGCCGGCACACCGTGGTAGTAGGTGGCCTGGCGGGCAAAGGGCGTACGCAGACCGGCGACAACGGCGATACGCTCGCCGCCGTGGGTCTTGAGTTGCTGGGTTCTTGCCGTCATCCCTATCCTCTTCTTCTCTGCTATCTGTGCGCTGCACAGAGGTCTGACCTCTAAAGGCCCGATTGTAACGACTCCCTCACAAAATGAAAACGCTTCCCTGGTCGGGCCGTTGTTCCGTCAAGGCATCCGAGCGGCCGGCGCTGGTTAAGGCGCTGTAGATTTACGCGCCTTTTTTCGTTACAACGGGGGCTTCGAAAGAGAATAATCATAAAATCCATGACACGCGCCGCCTTCACTCGACTACGCAGCCACCTGGACAAGCAGGTGGTGGGACAACAGCAACTCACCGAGAAACTGCTCATCGCCCTGTTGGCCGACGGCCACCTGATCGTCGAAGGCCCACCGGGCCTGGCCAAGACAAGGGCCATCAAGGCGGTGGCCCAGGGCATCGAAGGGGACTTCCACCGGGTCCAGTTCACCCCGGATCTGCTGCCGGCGGATCTGACCGGCACCGACATCTACCGCCCCGAAACCGGCGAGTTCAGTTTCCAGTCCGGGCCCCTGTTCCACAACCTGCTGCTGGCGGACGAGATCAACAGAGCCCCGGCCAAGGTACAGTCCGCCCTGCTGGAAGCCATGGCCGAGGGCCAGATCACCGTCGGCAAGACCAGCTACCCGCTGCCGAAGCTGTTCCTGGTCATGGCCACCCAGAACCCCCTGGAGCAGGAAGGCACCTACCCCCTGCCCGAGGCCCAGCTGGACCGCTTCCTGATGCACGTGGAGGTGGACTACCCGGACGCCCAGACCGAGCTGGCCATACTGCGCCTCAACCGCCAGGAAGCCATCGAGGACAGCCCGGTCACCATAGAGCCCATCGGCCAGGACGACATCTTCAAGGCCCGCCGGGAGATCTTCCACCTGCACCTGAGCGACGCCGTGGAGCAGTACATCATCGCCCTGACCATGGCCACCCGGGATCCCGCCCAGGTTGACGAGGAGCTGGCCGGCTGGCTGGCCTACGGCGCCAGCCCCAGGGCCACCTCGGCCCTGGAGCGCTGTGCCCGGGCCCGGGCCTGGCTGGCCGGCCGTGACTTCGTCACTCCAGACGACGTCCAGGCCCTGGTACCCAACGTGCTGCGCCACCGCCTGCTGCTCTCCTACCAGGCCGAAGCCAGTGGCATCACCATGGACCAGGTCATCGATCGCATCCTGACCCGCGTGCCATGTCCGTAGCCAGCCAGTTACCGCCGGGCGCCGACGGCATCGGCCTGTGCCTGGAAGAGCTGACCCCCTACCGGCGCCTGGCCGGCCAGCTGACCCTCAAGCCCAGGAGCGGCAACCTCGGCCACCAGGCCGGTCACCATGTGGCCCGCGCCAAGGGCCGGGGCATGGAGTTCGACGAGGTGCGCCAGTACCAGGTCGGTGACGATGTGCGCACCATCGACTGGCGGGTCACGGCCCGCTCCGGCAAGCCCCATACCAAGCTGTTCCAGGAGGAGCGGGAAAGGCCAGTGCTGCTGCTCACCGATCTGGGGGCCAGCATGCAGTTCGGCACCCGGCTGCTGTTCAAGGCGGTCCAGGCCGCCCACCTCAGCGCCCTGCTGGCCTGGCACGTGGCCGAGCGCGGCGACCGCATCGGCGCCCTGATCGGCGACGGCCGCCAGCTGCGCGAGCTCAAGCCCAAGGCCCGCCAGCAGGGGGTGCTGGCCATACTGCACGGCCTGGTGGAAATGCAAAACCAGGCCCCGGCCCTGGCCGACGGCCTGGCCAGCCCCCTCAACGACCTGCTGCGCCGGGCCCTCAAGCAGGCGCCGCCGGGCAGCCAGCTGTGGGTGCTGTCGGACTTCAGCGGCTGGAGCGACGAAAGTCAGTGGTTACTGTCAAGGCTCCACAAGCACGCCGAGGTGGCCTGCTTCATGGTCACCGATCCCCTGGAGCTTGCCCTCCCCCAAAGCCGGCTGCCGCTGTCGCTGCCGGTGACCTCCAGTCAGGGCGACGGCCTGCTCAGCATCGGCAACCCCCGCTTTCGCCAGCAATACCAGCAGGCCAACACCAAGGCGATGGCCGCCCTGCGCGACACCCTCCGCTCCCTGGATATCCGTTTTGCTTCCCTGGGCGCCCACCACGCCCTGGAAGCGCAACTGGACAAGCTGCACCTATGTTGAGCCAACTACGCGACATTCATGAGCCCGCCCTGCCCTCGGCCTGGCCCTGGGCCCCGGGTTGGTGGTTACTGCTGCTGGCGGCCCTGGCCGGCGCCGCCTGGCTGGCCTGGCGCTGGTGGCAAAGACACCGGAAGGTGGCCGCCTACCAGCGACTGCTGACCAGCATCGAGGCCCTGGGTAACGGCGACAGCTTCCTGGCCGAATTCAACATGCTGCTCAAGGAGGCCGCCTGCCACTATGACGGCAAGGCCCAGGTGGCCGCCCTCAGCGGCGCTGACTGGACCCGCTACCTGGCGTCGGCCACCGCCGTCACGCCGCCGGCCCGCGATGCCCTGGAAATGCTGGAAGCCGGCCCCTACGCCCCCAGCTACCCTATCCGCTTTGAATACTTCCGGGATCTCAAGGCCTATGCCGTCGCCTGGATCAAGGCCAAGGAGGGGCTGGATGCTTGAGTGGCTGAATCCCTGGGCACTGCTGTTGCTGCCCCTGCCGCTGCTGTGGCGCTGGCTGCCCCATTACCGGAAACCCAAGCTGCAGCGGCTGCTGGTGCCCGGCCAGGTGGCCAGGGGCGCCCTGGCCGAGGAGAGCGGCAGCGACGGCCGCGTCCAGTCACCGCTCTGGCTGTGGCCCGTCTGGCTACTGCTGCTGGCCGCCCTGGCCAGGCCCATCTGGGTCGGCGAGCCCCTGACCCTGCCCGACAACCGCCGCGAGATGATGCTGCTGGTGGATCTGTCCGGCTCCATGAAGCAGCAGGACATGCACCTGGAGGGCAGGCCCATCAGCCGGCTCCAGGCCGCCAAGCTGGTGCTGGCCGACTTCATCCGCCAGCGCCAGGGCGACCGCCTGGGCCTGGTGCTCTTTGGCGACCACGCCTATGTGCAGGCTCCCCTCAGCCATGACCTGGACACCATCGCCACCCTGCTGGGGGAGGCCGAATGGGGCCTGGCCGGCAACAGGACCGCCATCGGCGAAGCGGTCGGCATGGCCGCCAAGCGCCTCAAGGACAGGAGCACCCCGGACAAGGTGGCCATATTGCTCACCGACGGCCAGAACACCGCCGGCGACATCAGTCCACAGCAGGGGCTGCAGGCGGCCCGCCAGCTGGGGCTGACCCTCTATACCATAGGTTTCGGCACCGACTATCAGGAAAAGAAGACCCCCTTCGGCACCATCAAGGTGCCCAACGATGACCCACCGGACGAGGCCCTGCTCAGGCAGCTGGCCGACAGCACCGGCGGCCGCTATTTCCGGGCCCAGGATCTGGAAACCCTGGAGGCCATCTATGACGAGCTCAACCGCCTCGAGCCCATCAGCGACAACCAGCAGGTGCTCAGGCCCCGCAAGGACGTCTTCGCCTGGCCCCTGGCCTTGGCGCTGCTGCTGAGCCTGGCCCTGGCACTGTGGAGGCTCAGATGAACGAATTCCTCTGGCTGAGGCCCTGGTGGCTGCTGGCGCTGCTGCCGGCAGCCATGCTGCTGTGGCTGTGCTGGCAGAAGAGTCCCAGCGGCTCGGCCTGGCAGAAGATCCTGCCGCCCCACCTGGCCGCGCGGCTGCTGGTGGGTGAGCGCGGCGGCCAGCGGCGCTGGTCGCTGGTGGGGCTGGGCCTGGCCTGGCTGCTGGCGGTGCTGGCCCTGGCCGGCCCCAGCTGGCAGCAGACGCCCCTGCCCCTCTATGAACTCAAGGGCGGCCGGGTACTGGTGATGGACATGTCCCTGTCCATGCGCGCCACCGACTGGCAGCCGGACCGGCTGACCCAGGCCAGGTTCAAGGCCATCGATCTGCTGCGCGGTATCCGCGAGGGCGAGACCGGCCTGGTGGCCTATGCCGGCGATGCCTTCGTCATAGCCCCCCTGACCAAGGACAACAACACCCTGGAGCACCTGGTGCGCTCCCTGAGCCCGGAGATCATGCCGGCCCAGGGCTCCAGGGCCGACCTTGGCATCGCCCAGGCCAAGGCACTGCTCAGCGGCGCCGGCTACCAGAGCGGCGACATCATCCTGTTCACGGACGGGCTGAGCGACAGGGAAAGGGAGGCCATCCACGCCCTGGAGCTGGGCAACTACCGGCTTTTGGCCCTGGCCTTCGGCACCCCGGAAGGGGCGCCGGTCAGAAAGCTCAGCGGCGAGCTGCTCAAGGACGCCGACGGCCAGGTGGTGCTGCCGAAGCTGGCGCTGGAGCAACTCTGCCCCGTGGTGACCGGACCCTGCATCCGCGCCGGCAGCGACGACCTGGATCTGGGCCTGCTGCTGCAGCCGCCCACCGAAGACGGCGAGGAAAGCATTGAGCGCCGGCTGATGCCCGACGACGGTGGCCGCTACCTGCTCTGGCTGCTGCTGCCGCTGTGCTGGCTGGCCTTTCGCCGTGGCCTGATGGTGGTGGCCCTGGTGCTGGTGCTGCCGCTGCCAAGCCCGGCGGCCACCCTCTGGCAGAACGACAACCAACAGGCCCACGGCCAGTACCAGCTCGGCCGCTACGAGCAGGCCGCCGGGGCCTTTGCCGATGCCAGGTGGCAGGCCGCCGCGCTCTATCGCGCCGAGCAGTACCGGGCGGCCGCCGAGATCTGGGCCCAATTCGACGAGGCCGACGGCCATTACAACAGGGGCAACGCTCTGGCCTTGGCCGGCGAGCTGGAAGCAGCCAAGGCCGCCTACCAGGCCGCCCTCGGGCTTCAGCCCGACCATGAAGACGCCGAATACAACCTCAGGCTCCTGGAGCAACAACAGCAACAACAAAACCAGGGTGCTCAGCAGGAGCAGCAGCAGAGCCAGTCCGACCAGGACAGCCAGGCCGAGCCGCAGCCCGATACTCCCGACAACAAGATTCCCGAAGACGGCGAACAGACCGAGCAGCCGCAGTCCCAAAGCCAGCGGCCCGAGCAGGGCCAGCAGCCGGAGCAGCAGCCCCAGGGCGCCGACAACCAGGGAGACGACAGGGCCAGCCGCCAGGGTGGCCGCGAGGCCGAGGGCGGTGGCGACGACCAGCCCCTGGCCCTGAGCACCGAGGCGGTGCTGGACGCCGTCAACGACGATCCCGGCCACCTCCTCCAGGAAAAAATGCGCCGTGCCTACGAGGCCCGGCAACAGCGGCAAACGGAAGAAGAACAATGGTAATGCGCACATGCCTGCTGCTGGCGGCCCTGCTGGCCAGCCTGTCGACCCTGGCCGCCAGCAAGGTCACCGCCAATCTGGACAGGACCCGGATCCCGATCAACGAGTCCGTGGTCCTGGAAATCGAGGCAGACGACAACCTGCCCGGCAGCGCCTTGGATCTCAGCCCCCTGGAAGCGGACTTCCAGGTGGGCCGCAGCACCCTGTCCCGGGCGGCCCGCCTCAGCGGCAACGGCATGCAGGAGATCACCCGCTGGCGCATCAACCTGACCCCCAGGCGCAGGGGCAAGCTGCTGGTGCCCTCCCTGACCGTCGCCGAACTGGTCACGGCCCCCATCAAGCTGGAGGTGGTGGCCAAGGACGCCGCCAAGGCCCCGGATCTGCTGCTGCAGGTGGAAACCAGCAGCGACACCGCCTACGTGGGGGCGCAGCTGGGCTACACGGTGCGGCTGCTGGTGGCCCGGGATCTCAAGTCCGGCCAGCTATCGGCCCCGGCCATGGCCAACGCCGAGCTGCGCATGCTGGGCAAGGAAACCGAAAGCCAGACCACCCACCGGGGCCGCAACTACAAGGTCTTCACCCGGGAATACGCCATCTTCCCCCACCAGGCCGGCACCGCCCTGATCGAAGGCCCGGTATTCGAGGGCGAACTGTTCGAACAGGACGCCCGCGGCTTCTACCAGACCCGCGAGGTCAGCAAGGTGGCCCCGCCCACCCAGGTGGTGGTCAAGGCGGCTCCGGCCGGCAACCAGCCCTGGCTGCCGGCCCTGGAGCTGCAGCTGGAGGAGCGCTGGTCCAAGGATCCCGGCCAGTGGCAGGTGGGCGAGCCCATCACCCGCACCCTGGTGCTGACCGCCAAGGGCACCCAGGCCTCGGCGCTGCCGCCCCTGGATTTTCAGAGCCCGGCCGGCTTCAAGCGCTACCCGGATGAGAACCAACGCGATTCCTTCTTCAAGGATGGCTGGCTCCATGCCCAGCAGCTGCTGTCCATCGCCCTGGTGCCCACCCAGGCCGGCGAGCTGGTGCTGCCGGCCGTGGACGTGACCTGGTTCGATATCCAGAGCGGCGACTACAAGACCCAGCGGCTGCCCGAGCAGGTGCTGACCATTGCCCCCGGCCAGGAGGCCGAGGCCCTGGTGGCCGACAAGCCCGAGGTGGTGGCAAGCACCGACGCCGGCTTCTGGCCCTGGCTGAGCGCCTTGCTGGCGATGGGTTGGGCCGGCTCCGGCTACATGGTGCTGCGTGGACGCCGCCAGGCGCTGGCGCAGCAGCAGGCCGAGGACGACAGCCCGGGCTGGCTTTCCCTGCGCCACGCCCTGCTCTCCCACGATGCCGACCGCGCCGCCCAGGCGCTGCTGTCCTGGGCCAGGGACAGGTACCAGATCCATTCCCTGGAGGCCCTGGCCGAGCACCTGGACAGCCAGGCCCTGGGCCAGGCCATGGCCGAGCTGCAACGGCACCGCTTCGACCGCCAAAAGAGCGGCTGGGATGGCCGGCGCATCCTCGACGCCCTGAGCGAGGCCAGGAAGAAAAAGCCCGCCCCCCTGCCGGGGGACGGGCTCTATGCGCACCTGAAACTGTAAGCCCTCCTTGACTTGCGGGGGACGGGCTCCAGGCGCACCTGAAACTGTAAGCCCTCCTTACTTGCGGGGGACGGGCTCCATGCCCACCTGAAGCTGTAAGCCCTCCTTATTTTGCGGGGGCGGGCTCCATGCCTACCTGAAGCTGTAAGCCTCGACAGGCCCGCCCTGGCGGGCCTGGCCTTTTCAGGCCACCGCCTCCAGCCCGGCCGCCAGGGCAATGCGTGGCGCCTGGGTCTGCTCGATATGCTCCAGCCCCAGCAGCGCCATGGCCAGGCGGCCCTGGCCTATGCCGCCGCCCACCGTCTGCGGCAGGGCGCCGGCCATCAGCGCCCGGTGCCAGGGGCTGGCGGGCACCCCGGCCTCGCCGAACTGGCGCGCCATGGCCTCGGCATCGACGCGGATGCCCATGGACGACAGCTCCAGGGCCCGGCCCAGGGGCGGGTGCCAGATCAGGATGTCGCCGTTCAGGCCGCCGCCCAGCTCGGTATGGCTGCTCCAGTCGTCATAGTCCGGGGCCCTGTCGTCGTGGGGCCGGCCGTCGCCCAGCTCGCCGCCGATACCGATCAGAAATACCGCCCCCAGCTCCCGGCAGATGGCGTCCTCCCGCGCCTTGGCGCTGAGCCCGGGATAGCGGCGGCGCAGCGCCTCGCTGCACACGAAGTGGATATGCTGTGGCAGCCGAGGCTCATGGCCGAGCCGGTCGCTGAGTTCGAGATCCACCTCGCGAAAAGCGCCGTAGATGGCCTCCACCCTGGCCCTGAGTCCCGCCAGGCTGCGCTCGTCCTGGTGGATCACCTGCTCCCAGTCCCATTGCTCCACCAGCAGGCTGTGCAGGGGGCCGGTGCTGGCCTCGTCGGCGCGTATGGCCTTCATGTCGGTGATCAGGCCCTGGCCGGCCTCGAATGCCAGCTGGCCCAGGGCGGCCCGCTTCCACTTGGCCAGGGAGTGGACCACCTGGTATTCCCGCTCCGGTGCTTCCTTGGGGCAAAAGGCCACCGGTCGCTCGGTGCCGCTCAGGCCGTCCTGCATGCCGGAGTCGCCCTCCAGGAACAGGGGTGCCTGGACGGGAGTCAGCCGCAGGGCCCGGCACAGGGCCTGTTGGGTGAGGGACTTGACGAGGTGCAGTTGCTGTTGGTGTTGCTGGCTCATGGCTCTCTCCTGTGCGTTTTTTATAAAACTACAGGCGATGGCGGGACTTTTTAAACAGCTTGAAAGAGAGAATTGATAGTGCGATAAGAAATAAAAAATGAAACGGCAAATTTAGATTGGTTTCCAAAATCGAGAGCCTGAATATGAGCGCAGACTTTCAGATCGACAAGCTGGACAAGGCCATACTGGAGCTGCTGATCCAGGACGCCCGCATCTCCTACCAGGAAATCGCCCGCCGCCTGGACGTCAGCGGCCCCACAATCCATATCCGCATCAACAAGATGCGCTACGCCGGCGTCATCACCGGCACCCGCATGGATGTCAACGTGGCCCTGTTGGGCTACAGCGTCTGCGCCTTTGTCGGCATCAACCTGATCAACGCCAGGGATTACCCCAGGGTATTGGCCAAGCTCGAGAAGCTGCCCCAGGTGGTGGAGGCCCACTACACCACCGGCCAGTATTCCATCTTTGCCAAGGTCCAGCTCAAGTCCACCCGGGATCTGCACCTGTTCCTGGTGGAAGGGCTCCAGGCCATCCCCCAGATCCAGTCCACCGAGACCTTTATCTCCCTGGACACCCCCATCGACAGGCCGCTGCCCATGGACGTGCTGCTGGAGTAACGCAATAATCAGGGCTATCGACGCTAGGGGTCCCATTTTGCAGCGAAAGGAATTTCTCAAGGCGCCGGTCCCTAGGGGCATGGCGACTAAACAACGACGATTCGAAGCCCTGGTGGCCGCCCTGCACGGCGACCTCTACCGGTACGGGCTTTGGCTGACCAACGACGCATCGGTATCGGAAGATCTGGTGCAGGAAACCTTCCTCAGGGCATGGAAGTCATTGGACTCCCTGAAAGACGAGAAGGCCGCCAAGGCGTGGCTGATCACCATCCTCAGGCGCGAAAACGCCCGCCGTTTCGAGCGCAAGCGGTTCGACATGAGCGAGTATGACGAGGCCAGGGTCGAAGACACCACCAGCACCGGCCAGGAGGGGCAGTTCTCGCAGCTGGAGTTGCGCCGGCAGATCAGCCGCCTGGAGGCGGAATACCGGGAACCGCTGGTACTGCAGGTGCTTTTTGGCTACAGCGGGGAAGAAATCGCCCAGATGCTGGATCTCAATAAGAACACCGTGATGACCCGCTTGTTCCGCGCCCGGAACAAGCTCAAGGAGGCTCTCAATGAGCCCCAGGCAGAGAAGAGAGTGCGATGATGAACGATCTGGAATTCAGGCGAGCGGTCTATGAAGATCCCAACAACCTGGGCCCCGAAGCCCAGGCCGTTGCCGACAGTTCAGACGCCAATCGCCATTTCGTCAACGAGATACAGGAGCTGGACAAGGCCCTGGCCGGCGCCATGGCGGTGGAGGTACCGCCCAACCTGGCCGACCGCATCCTGCTCAACCAGACCCTGGGTGAATTCGAGCGCCGCCAGCAAAGGCGCAGCCGCTGGCAGCTGGCCATTGCCGCCTCCCTGGCCTTCGTGGTCGGTGGCCTGATGACCTTCATGGGCCTCAACCGCAGCCCCCTGGGCTACGGCGGCCACGCCCTGGCCCATGTCTACCACGAGGCCGGCATGCTGGATCAGGTGGACGAAAACGTGACCCTGGCCGCCTTCAACAAGAAGCTGGCCAGTTACGGCGCCAGGCTCACCGGCGACATAGGCCATATCTATTTCGCCAACCATTGCGACTTCCAGGGGGTTCGCGGCCTGCACGCCATCATCCAGGGCGAACAGGGCCGGATCACCGTGTTCGTGATTTCGGACAAGGTCCGCACCGGCAATGAGCAGGCCCATTTCGCCGACCACCGCTTCGACGGCCTGGCCGAGAAGCTGGGCAGTCACCAGGTGATCTTCATCGGCGAAAAGGGGGAGCCCCTGGACAAGTTCGAACGGCGCTTCAAGGAGCAACTGCAGCGGCAAATCTGATATCTTGCCCCCATAAGCGCATCGGCCTTGGGTCGATGCGCTTTTCTGTTACTATCCTGTTGCAAAAGCACACAATGACAACGACATAAAGGAGTTTGATGTGCCTATCATCATCACCTTCCTGGCCTATCTGCTGCTGCTGCTGAGCCTGGGGCTGCTGGCCTACAGGAAAACGGACGACTTCTCGGACTATGTCCTCGGCGGCCGCAAGATGGGACCGGCCGTCACCGCCCTTTCCGCCGGGGCCTCCGACATGAGCGGCTGGCTGCTGCTGGGCCTGCCCGGCGCCGTCTACCTGTCCGGCATTTCGGAGATCTGGCTGGGCCTGGGCCTGGTGATCGGGGCCTATATCAACTGGCTGCTCATCGCCAAGCGGCTGCGCATCTATACCTACCACACCGATGACGCCCTGACCCTGCCCGACTTCCTTGGCAAGCGCTTCGGCGAGAAGAGCCAGGGCATCCGCGCCATTTCCGCCCTGACCATACTGCTGTTCTTCACCTTCTACACCTCCGCCGGCCTGGTGGGGGGCGCCAAGCTGTTCGAACAGGTCTTCGAGCTGCCCTACTACTGGGCGCTGGTCATTGGCGGCGGCGTCATCGTCTCCTACACCTTCGTGGGCGGCTTCTTCGCGGTATGCTGGACCGATTTCTTCCAGGGCCTGTTGATGCTGCTGGCGCTGCTGCTGGTGCCGGCCGTGGTGCTGTCCAGCCTGGGCGGCGCCGGCCAGGTGGAGCAGGATCTGGCCAGCCTGCATCCGGAGCTGCTGGACGTCTGGCACGGCGCCAGCCTGGTGGGCATCGTCTCCCTGCTGGCCTGGGGCCTGGGCTATTTCGGCCAGCCCCACATCCTGGCCCGCTTCATGGCCATCGAGAGCCCCCAGGCGGTGCCCAGCTCCCGCCGCATCGCCATGGGCTGGATGGTGCTGGCCCTGGTCGGTGCCGTACTGACCGGCCTGGCCGGCCGCCTCTACTTCGAAGGCAGCCCCCTGGAGGACGCCGAAACGGTGTTCATCTTCCTGTCCCAAGCGCTGTTCAGCCCCTGGGTGGCCGGCATCATAGTGGCGGCCATACTGTCCGCCATCATGTCCACCGTCGATTCCCAGCTGCTGATCTGCTCCTCGGTGTTGACCGACGACATCTACAAGCCCTGGCTGCGTCCCAAGGCCTCGGACAAGGAGCTGATGTGGGTGGGCCGTTTCGGGGTGCTGGCCGTGGCCGTGGTGGCCATGGTCATCGCCGCCAACCCGGAAAGCACCGTGCTGGAGCTGGTCGGTTACGCCTGGGCCGGCTTCGGTTCCGCCTTCGGCCCTGTGGTGATCCTGAGCCTGTTCTGGCGCCGCTTCAACCTGGCCGGCGCCCTGGCCACCATCATCACCGGCGCCCTGGTGGTGGTGCTCTGGCCCATGCTCGGCACCGAGCTGTACGAAATGGTGCCCGGCTTCGGCCTGGCGTTGCTGGCCGGCATCGTCGCCAGCCTGATCACCCCCGCGCCCAGCGCACAGGTGCAACAGACCTTCGACGAGGTCAGGGCCCAGCTCTAGGGACACCGCGCCACCACTCAGCGCAAAAGGCGTACACTTGTACGCCTTTTCTATTTCATTTCCATGACGTTCTGCTACCATCGCGCGCAGGTCTGCTGAGCGGACCCTCTAACAAGTTGCGCTAATAGAGATAATACCGATGCAGTTCTTCAGAAAATCACTTCTTGCCAGCACCCTGCTTTCCCTTTGCGGTGGCGCCTATGCCGCCGGCTTCCAGGTCACCGAACATTCCGCCGCCGGCCTCGGCCGCGCCAATGCCGGTGACGGCGTCCTCGCCGAAGACGCCTCGGTACTCGCCGCCAACCCGGCCGCCATGACCCTGATCGACAAGCCCACCTTCTCCGCCATGGGCGCCTACATCATGCCGGACATCAAGGTGGAGGGTACCCACACCAATGCCCTGCATCCCCAGGGCGTTGAGGCCAAGAAGACGGATGTGGCCCCCAATGCCTTCGTACCGGCCATGTACTTCGTGCTGCCCCTGAACGAGGGCTGGACCCTGGGCCTGGGCGGTTTCGGCAACTTCGGCCTCAAGACCCAGTACAACAGCGACTTCCAGGCCGCGGCCCTGGCCGACGAGTCCGATCTGATCACCGCCAACTTCAACGCCAGTCTGGCCTATGAGGTGGACCAGAGCCTGTCCCTGGGCTTTGGCGTCAACGCCGTCTACGCCGAGGCCACCCTGACCACCACGGCCCCGGACGGTACCCTGGTACCGGGCGCCCTGCTGGGCCTGCCGCTTCCCGCCGTCGACCTGTCCGGCCAGAACATCTCCAAGCTCGAAGGCGACGACTGGGGCTACGGCTGGAACCTGGGTGTGCTGTACAGCGTCACTCCCGATACCCGCCTCGGCCTGAGCTACCGCTCCAGCGTCGACCTGCACGTCACAGGCGACATCTCCTCCGAGCTGCTGGCCAGCAAGGCCGGCGGTTTCGTGGACGTGGAGCTGCCGGCCCTGTGGGAGCTGGCCGCCAGCCACAGCTTCGACGACCGGCTGGCCGTGCACGGCTCCGTGTTCCGGGTCCAGTGGTCCAGCTTCGAGCGCCTGACCGCCCGTTTCAACGACGGTACCGTCGCCTCCAACGTGGAAGAGCAGTGGAACGACGTCTGGCGCTTCGCCCTGGGCACCAGCTACCAGCTCAGCGACAGCCTGGTGCTGCGCGCCGGGATCCAGTATGACGAGAGCCCGGTCGACGACCAGCACCGCACCCTGCGCATCCCGGATTCCAGCCGCACCTGGTACAGCCTGGGCCTGGGCTACCGCCTCGACAACAACTGGGATATCGACTTCGGCTACGCCTACCTGGACTCCAAGAAGAAGGAGATCCACGAGGCCTCCGAAACCGGCAACGCCACCATCGACGCCCTGGTCGGCCGCTTCGACGGCAAGATGTCCGGCGACGCCCACATCCTTGCCCTGCAGGCCAACTACCGCTTCTAAGTTGTCTTGATCAAAAAAGGCGGCCAACAGGCCGCCTTTTTCATGCCTCCTTGGCCTCGGGCCCCTGTCCGGTGGCCACCCCCAGGTACTGGAGCTCGGCCAGGATGTAGTCGGCCATGCGCTGCACGCAGGCCTCCCCTTCGGCGATGGCCTCGCCGGCCCGGTAGAATTCCATGATGTTGATGTCGGAAAGCCGCGGCTTGAGCTCCACTTCGGGTGGATCGCCGGCCAGGCGAGCCCGGGTGATGCGCTCCTGCATGATGTTGATGGCGCCGCTCATCACGTTCCACATGGACGGCAGCTCCTCCCGGTCGTCCTTGCCTTCGGGCCTGAGCTTGTTGAACCACTGGCGGAAATAGCCGGCGTCCTCCACCACTTCCTCCTCCACCTCGGTGGGGATATGGCCGGGCACGTCACCGGTGAGGTTGACGGCGATGACCACGTCGGCGCCCATGGCCCGGCACAGGGAAACCGGCACCGGGTTGACCACGGCGCCGTCCACCAGCAGGTGGCCATTGTGGCGCACGGGCACGAACAGCCCCGGCATGCCGCAGGAGGCCCTGATGGCCTGGGTCACATCGCCCTCCTGGAGCCAGATCTCCCGGCCCGAATCCAGGTCGGTGGCCACGGCGGCAAAGGGGATGGGCAGATCGCGGATATCCCTGTCCTGCATGCGGCCACGCACCACGTTGAAGACCTTTTCGCCGTGGAAGAGGCCGCGGCCATTGAGGCTGGGATCCAGCAGCGACATCACCTCCAGGCGGCTGAAGCCGCGCACCCAGCCCTCCATCTGGTCAAGGTGGCCGGCGCAGTAGGCCGCCCCCACCAGGGAGCCGACGGAACAGCCGGCAACGATGTCGGGACGGATCCCCAGCGCCTCCAGGGCCTTGATCACGCCGATGTGGGCCCAGCCCTTGGCCGCACCACTGCCCAGGGCCAATCCCAGCTTGGGCCTCTGCTCTGCCGTCATGGAAGCTCTCCTCTACTTTCCCGTACTGCCTACAACAACGTTAACAGTCCTGGCGCCGTCGGCCAAACCGGCTTGCTAGAGCCGAAAGCCGGCCAGGTTGAGGGGGCGACAGCGCCGGGAGGACAGGCGAACCGTCCTGGCGTTGAGGCAGACCAGATCCTCGCCTTCGGCCACCATCAGCGCGCCACCGGCATGGACGGTACTGCCCAGGGCCCGGGTAATGCGCACGTCCTGGCTGGACATCACCAGGCTGCCGCTGCCCAGGGCGCCGTCACGTTCGATAAAGACATCCTTGTTGGCGACGATGACGGCACCATTGGCCTCCTCCACGGCCAGATCGCCAAGGGCGATGACGGTCGCGAAGTTGAGCTGCTCGATATGGACATCGCCGGTGAAGATCACCACCGCGTGCTCCACCAGGGCCACCTCGTCATCGTCGGAAAGCAGCACCAGGTTGCCGGACACCCGCTCCAGCTCCGCCACCTGGTGCAGGGACCGGCTGCGGTTGCTGGGCAGTTGCGGCAGGGGCCGCTTGAGGTAGCTCGGCAGCTGGCTGACCTTGGCCGCCAGCGCCTCCACCAGGGCCAGATCCGCCCGCCAGCGCAGCGGCCTGACCAGGGCCCTGGGCAGGGGATCGCCCTTGGACACGGCGATGAGCTCGGCGCCGAGCTGCCGGTCCCCCACCGATTGGGAAAAACGCCGGGCACTGGCCTGCCCCACCCAGAGCGGCGCCCCCAGGCGTGCTTCCATCTCGGCCACCCTGGCCCTGAGTTCGGCCAGCCTGGCCCGGTAACGCTCGCCCAGGCACCGCGCCCGCTGCCGGTCCATATCGGCCGGCGAGACAAAGCAGCTGGCCTGGAGCCGGCTCAGCCAGCCCTGCTGGGAGTTCTGCAGGGCCGCCCTTTCCCGGTCGGGATAATGGGCCATCATGCTCTGGTACAGCTCGAAGACCTGCCGTTCCAGCGGCAGCGCCGCGTCTTGTGCATAAAGGCTGGCGGACAGGCCAAATACCCACAGCAGGGACATGACAAGGCGCCCCACCGGGCGCTTCCAGCCCTTCACATAGAGCATTAACTCCACTCCAATTACATGATAAGGAAAGGAAATTCTTCGGATGATAACAGGGTCACAGATTTATCCCATAGCCTTTAGAGGGTTCGCTACACTGGACTATGCTCAGGAGATGTCACACGGAGGATGCGTAGATGATCGACAGCAACAACGGGCCTGATCGCCGTCTGGCCCAACGCCGGATATTGGCGGACAGGCGCCAGGAGATCCGCTGGGAGCCCGACAAGCCTGACCGTCGCCAGGGGCTCGGACGCCGCAAGGAAGACGGGGAACGCGCCTATTGGAACCTGTGAGCAAAGAGCCCGGCCAATGCCGGGCTTCTTATTGGGCTTGCCGCTTCAGCTTCTCCAGCTCCAGCTGTACCTTCAGCAGCTCCTTGAGACGTTCGGCAAGCTGAGCGTTGAGACGGTCCTTGTCACGAAGCCGGGCCTGGCAGTCGCGCAACAGGTGGCCCTGTTGTGCCAGCTCCCGCTGCCACTGCCCCCGCTGTTCACCTTGTGCCGCCAGCGCCTGCTCGCGCTCGGCCAACTGCCGCGCCAGCCGACGACGGCGAAGGCCTCCCAGGAGCCACAACCCCAACCAGAGCAGCTGCACCACAACCAGGGCCACCGGCGCCCAGGCCGGCAATAACGCCATCATGCTGTATTCCTTAAAGAAACCATGGCGCCAGTGTAGCTGGCCCAGGCTGAGCAAAGCCTGACAGACTTGCCGGCGACGATCAGGCCAGGGACAGCACCAGCAGCCACTGGGCCGCGAAGTAAGTGGCCATGATCACTGCCTGGGCCGCCGGGAAGGGGCGACGGAACTTGTCCAGGGCCAGGGTGGTGTCCGAGGCCATGAACACCAGGGCCCCGGCGAAGGCCAGCAGGGCGCCGTCATTTTGCTGCACCAGCCAGCGCTCGCCCGCGGTCCAGGCCATGGCCAGGATCACCAGCACATAGACACTGACCGGCACCTTCAGCTCCCTGAGATGGGGCCACAGCAGCGCCAGCACGCCGGCGCCAGCGGCCCCCAGCAACAGCAACAGCGCCGGGGTGAAGGCCAGTCCGTCCACGGCGAAGGCCACCACATAGCAGACATGGGCCAGCAGGAAGCTCACCAGGCCGGGAATGAACCTGTCCTTGGGCAGCATCAGGAACACATCCCCCACCAGGGACAGGCCCAGGCCCGCCAGCAGCCACTGGCCATAGTGGCTGTCCAGGGCGCCCAGCTGCCAGGCCATGGCCAGCATCACCAGCATGGTGCCCGGCTTGGTTACATAGAACAGCCACCTGGGGCCGCGATAGCAGCTGCCGATATGCACCAGGCCACCGCCCAGCGCCAAAGATGAAAGTAGCATCCCTTCTCCCCGATCTAATGTGTAGATAAACCGCTATACCATGCCAGATAGCAGACCAAGGTGCACCCATGACACTGGCCCAGTTCGTCCTCGACGCCCAGCTCCTGCCCCAGGGGCGCCTGTCGCTCAGGGTATTCGAGCCCAGATACCTGCGGATGGTGGCCGATGCCATGGCCGGGCGACGGGGTTTTGGGATCTGCACGGCCGATCCCCAGGGCAGGCTCTGCCCCATAGGCACCTGGGTGGACATCATCGACTTCGAACGGCTGCCGGACGGCCTGCTGGGGCTGCTGGTACAGGGCAGGCAGCGTTATCGCATCCTCAGCAGCCACCAGGAAGAAGACCACCTGCAGGTGGCCGAGGTGGCCATGCTGCCCCAGTGGCCGGCCCACCCCATGACCCAGGCCGGAAAGCCGCTGTCGCGGCTGCTGTATCACCTGTTCGAGCTGCATCCGGAGCTGGCCGAGCTCTACCCAGAACGCCACTATGAGGATCTGACCTGGGTCACCGCCCGCTGGCTGGAGCTGCTGCCCCTCACCGGGCCCCAGCGCCAGCCGCTGATGCAGCCGGACAGCTGCGATCCGGCCCTGGACTTTCTCTGCAACCAGTTGACCAGGGCGCTTAGCTGAGTCAGCTGGCCCCTTCAGGCCTGGGTTCGGGCTCGGGCAGATCGCCGCTGAGCAGGATGGCGATGCGGGTGCTGGCCGGATGGGACTCCAGGGCTATCTTCAGCACCATGGTCAGGGGCACCGACAGCAGCATGCCGACCGTGCCCAGCAGCCAGCCCCAGACCACCAGTGACAGGAACACCACCAGGGTCGACAGGCCCAGGCCCCGGCCCATGAAGCGCGGCTCTATGACGTTGCCCATCAGGGTATTGGCGATCACGTAGCCCAGGCCCACCAGGCCGGCGTGGGCGAAGCCCAGCTGCACCAGCGCCAGCAGCACCGCCGGCACGGCGGCGATGATGGAGCCGATATTGGGGATGTAGTTGAGCAGGAAGGCCAGTACCCCCCACAGCAGCGGGAAATCCAGGCCCAGGGTCCAGACCCAGAGGCTGATCAGCGCCCCGGTGCCCAGGCTGACCAGGGTCTTGATGGCCAGGTAATGGTTGACGGACTCGAAGAAACGGTCGATGCCCTGGATGACGTTGGCCGGATCGTCCATGGCCAGGTGGATCTTGCGCGGCAGCTGCTCGGCCTCGAACAGCATGAAGATCACCGTCAGCAGGATCAGGAAGAAGTTGGTCATCAGGCTGCCCAGGCTGGACAGGGTGTTGGCGGCCATGCTCATGGCGGCGCCGGGATCCAGTATGGTCTGCAGCTGGGTGCGGTCGATATGGATATTGAGCTCCGCCAGCTTCTGGGTCAGCCAGCCGAACTGCTCCAGCAGCCGATCCCGGTATTCGGGGATGTTGGCGGAGAAGGTGTTCAGGGAGCTGCCCACCAGGCCGGCCAGCATCAGGCCGACCAGCACCACCAGGGCGATGATCAGCACCACCGCCAGTACCCGCGGCACCTTGTAACGGGACAACCGGCTCACCAGGGGGTTGCAGATGATGGCGATGAAGGTGGCCAGCAGGAAGGGCACCAGTATGGCGGCGGCGGTCTTGATCCCGGCCAGTACTATGACCAGGGCCGCCAGGGAAAGCATCCAGCTTCGTGACACGATGTGGTTTCCAGACAGTCGAATTGCCCCCAGTGTGGAGAAAGCGCGCCGCGGAGTAAAGATCCCCTGGCCGCCTTGCCCCGCTCGCCTTCATCCGGTTTACTGAGTAAAAACGGACACTTACAGGACGCGCCATGACCCTCGACGACGCCCAGATCCACATCAAGAGCCTGCGCCTGCGCACCCATATCGGCATCAAGGACGAGGAGATCCAGAACCGCCAGGACGTGGTCATCAACATCCGCATCCGCTACCGGGCCGACCAGGCCTCCGGCAGCGACGACATGACCGACGCCCTCAACTACCGCACCATCACCAAGCAGGTCATCGAGCACGTCGAATCCAACCGTTTCTTTTTGCTAGAAAAGCTCACCTCGGACGTGCTGGCCATCGCCGCCGAGCATCCCTGGGTGCGCTATGCTGAGGTGGAGATCGACAAGCCCCACGCGCTGCGGTTTGCCGACTCGGTATCCCTGACACTGTCGACGAGCAAGGCATGAAACCCAAGCTGCTGATCACCGGGGGCACCGGCTTTATCGGCCAGGCCCTGATCCCCACCCTCTGCGACTGGGACATCACAGTGCTCAGCCGCAGCCGCGAGAAGACCCGGTCCCTCTTTGGCGAGTCGGTCGCCTGGGTCGGCAATGTTCCCGAGCTCAGCGGCTTCGATGCGGTCATCAACCTGGCCGGCGAGCCCATCGCCGACAAGCGCTGGACCAAGGTCCGCAAACAGCGCATCTGCCAGAGCCGCTGGCAGCTCACCGAGGAGCTGGTCCAGGCCATAGCCCGGGCCGAGCAGCCACCCAGGGTGCTGATCTCCGGCTCCGCCATCGGCTATTACGGCGCCCAGCCCAGCACCACCTCCATCACCGAGGAATTCACCCAGCCCCATGACGAATTCGCCCACCGCCTCTGCGAACGCTGGGAGGCACTGGCCAAGGAAGCCATGCCCCACTGCCGGGTCTGCCTGCTGCGCACCGGCCTGGTGCTGGACCAGGGCGGTGGCGCCCTCAAGAAGATGCTGCCGGCCTTCAGGCTGGGGCTGGGCGGGCGCATCGGTGACGGCGAACAGATCATGAGCTGGATCCACCGTGACGACATGGTGGCCATCATCCGCTTCCTGCTGGAACACGATGAGCTGTCCGGCGCCTTCAACTGCACCGCCCCCTTCCCGGTGTCCAACCAGGCCTTCGCCAAGGCCCTGGGCCACGCCCTGCACCGCCCGGCCCTGCTGCCGGTGCCGGCGCCGGCCTTGAGGCTGATGCTGGGGGAAATGAGCGAGCTGCTGCTCACCGGCCAGAAGGTGATCCCGGCCCGGCTGCTGGCGGCCGGCTTCCAGCACCGCTATCCGCGCATAGAGGAGGCGCTGCAGGCCAGCCTCTGAACAAGGCGCCCTTGGGCGCCTTGGCGTCGGCAGGTACCGCCACCGTCCCTATTCCGCTTCGTCCAGGCCGCAATGTCTGTTGGCCGGCACCGCCAGGTCCATCATCTTGGGGTGGGGCAGCTTCAGCCCGGCCATCAGGGCGATATAGGCGTCCCGATCCGGCACCTGCAGGCGCGGGTTGTGGCGGCGCTCCTCCCCTATGGTGCTGACGGTCCAGCCCTTGTAGTCATGGGCCGGGTAGACCAGGGTCTCGTCCTTGAGGGCCAGCAGCTTCTGCTGAATGGCGTCGTACTGGGCGCCGGCATCGCCGTTCTGGAAATCGGTGCGGCCGGTGCCGCGGATCAGCAGGGTGTCGCCGGTGAAGACCATGGACTTGCCGTCCGCCTCCAGGTGGAAGCAGTAGGAATCGTCGGTATGGCCAGGGGTGTAGATGGGGATCAGCTTGTGGCGGCCAAAGGCGATGGGGGTGCCTTCCTGGTAGCGGCGCCTGACGCAGTCGGCCCTGGCCTCCCGGCCCAGCAGGTTGGGGCAGTCCAGCTCCCGGGCCAGGTGACCGCTGGCGGTGACGTGATCGGCGTGGATATGGGTGTCCAGCACCGCCACCAGGGTCAGCGCCAGCTCCGCCAGCAGCTGCCGGTATGCCGGGAGCTGGTCAAGCACCGGATCGATCAGCACCGCCTCCCTGCTGTCCTGGTCCGCCAGCAGGTAGCTGTAGGTGGCGCTTTCCTTGTCGATCAGTTGCCGAAACAGCATGGGCACCTCCTTCAGTTCTTAGGCGTATTTGGCCAGCAGCCGGCGGATCTCGGCCATCCGCTCGCTCTGATCGCCGTCGCCCAGGGCGCTGCCTTCGATGACACAGGCCATCATCTCGAAGAAGGCCTTGTCCAGGGCCTTGCGCGACGCGGTCATCTGCTGCATCACCTTCTCGCAGTCCGCCTCTTCGCGGATGAGCTTCTGGATGCCGCGCAGCTGTCCTTCGATGCGGGCCAGCCGCTTGAGCATCTTGTCCTGTTGTTCTGGTGTCGGTTGCATTGTCGCCAGTCTTTCTTTCATAGCAGGCTTCATGATCCTTCTCCCGCCTCAGGCTGTAAAGCCATGGCGCCGCACCAGGCTGGCAAACAGCAGCGGGATCACCAGCAGGGTCAACAGGGTGGAAATGGCGATGCCAAAGATGAGACTCACCGCCAGGCCGTTGAAGATGGGGTCGTCGAGGATGAAGAAGGCCCCCAGCATGGCCGCCAGCGCCGTCAGCAGGATCGGCTTAGCCCTGACCGCCGCAGAGGACACCACCGCCTCGTCCAGCGCAACGCCCCTGGCCAGGGCCTCGCGGATGAAGTCCACCAGCAGTATGGAGTTGCGGACTATGATGCCGGCCAGGGCGATCATGCCGATCATGGAGGTGGCGGTGAATTGGGCGCCCAGCAGGGCATGACCGGGCATGATACCGATCAGGGTCAGGGGTATGGGCGCCATGATCACCAGCGGCACGCCGTAGGAGCCGAAATGGCCCACCACCAGCAGGTAGATGAGCACCAGGCCGACGGCGTAGGCCAGGCCCATGTCCCTGAAGGTTTCATAGGTGATCTGCCACTCGCCGCCCCACTTCAGGGCGGCGCCGTTGAGGGCCAGGGGCTGTTCGGTATAGCTCTGGACCATGTCCAGCCTGGCACCGGCAGCAAAGAGCCCGTACAGGGGGCTGTCCAGGGCGCCGGCCATGTCGGCGGTCACATAGACCACAGGTTGCAGATCCTTGTGGAAAATAGGTTGCTGCCAGGGCCGCCGTTCTCTTAGTACCAGCTCCCCAACCGGCACCGCCAGGCCGGTATCGCTCAGCACCGTCAGGCCCATCAGCTGCTCCAGGCCGGTGTCGGCCCGGGGTACGGTCAGGCGCACCGGCACCGCGTCCCGCTCCCCTGGCCCCTGCAGGTAACCGCCGTCCTGGCCGGCCATGGCCAGGGCCAGTACCTGGCCGAGCTGGCGGGGGTCGACGCCAAGGCGGGCGGCCTTGTGGTGGTCGATGCGCCAGAATTCCTCGTCAACCCGGGCCACCAGGCTGCTGTCCAGATCCACTATGCCGTCTGTTTCGGCCAGGGCCGCCATGACCTGCTCGGCGCCGTGACGGCGGCTGGCCGCGTCCGGGCCGTAGACTTCCGCCACCAGCGGCGCCAGCACCGGCGGGCCGGGCGGCACCTCCACCACCTTGAGGCTGCCGCCCCAGGCACTGGCAATGGCGGCCAGGGCGGGCCGGACGGCGGTGGCGATGGCGTGGCTGGCGCGGTCGCGCTGGCCCTTGTCCACCAGTTGCACCTGGACGTCCCCCTGCTGGGGTGAGTGCCTCAGGTAGTACTGGCGCACCAGGCCGTTGAAACCGATGGGGGCGGCGGTGCCGGCCTGGATCTGGGTGGACTTGACCTCGGGAACGGCATCCAGAGCGGCGGCCAGGGCCAGCAGCACCCTGTTGGTGTCCTCCAGGCTGGTGCCCTCGGGCATGTCCAGCACCAGCTTGAACTCGCTCTTGTTGTCGAACGGCAGCATCTTCAGCACCACCAGCTGTACCGCCGCCAGGGCCATGGCCGCCAGGATCAGGGCGACCAGACCCAAGCCCAGCAGGTAGCGGTTGCGGCGCCTGGCCAGGAAGGGCCGGAACAAGGCCTGGAACAGGCCCTGCAACCACCCCGGGCCGGCTGGCTCGTGATGCCGGTCCGCCAGCCAGTGCCGGGACAGCCAGGGGGTCAGGGTCAGGGCCACCAGCAGCGACAACAGCATGCCCATGGAGGCATTGATGGGAATGGGGCTCATGTAGGGCCCCATCAACCCGGAAACGAAGGCCATGGGCAGCAAGGCGGCGATGACGGTGAAGGTGGCCAATATGGTGGGCCCGCCGACCTCGCCGACCGCCTCGGGAATGGCCCGGGCCAGCGGCTTGCCGAGCCCCAGGTGCCGGTGGATGTTCTCCACCACCACTATGGCGTCGTCCACCAGGATACCGATGGAGAAGATCAGCGCGAACAACGACACCCGGTTGAGAGTGAAACCCCAGGCCCAGGAGGCGAACAGGATCAGGGCCAACGTCAGCACCACAGCACTGCCCACCACCAGAGCCTCGCGGCGGCCAAGGGCAAACAGCACCAGGGCCACCACCGAGACGGTGGCGAAGATCAGCTTGTGGATCAGGGTATTGGCCTTGTCGTCTGCACTCTGGCCGTAGTTGCGACTGACGTCGAACTGCACCTGGTCCGGCAACAGCTCCGTCCTGAGCTGCTGCCAGCGCGCCAGCACCGCCTGGGCGACGGTGACGGCATTTTCGCCCGGCTTCTTGGTCACGGTCAGGGTCAGGGCCGGCACCGCCTCGCCGCCCTTGGGCCTGTGCCAGAGGTAATGGCTTGGGCGCTGCGGCTGGCTGTGGAGGGTTGCTATCTCGGCCAGGCGCAGCGGCTTGCCGTCCCTGACCGCCACCACCAGCTCGGCCAGCTCCTGCTGGCTCTGGAAGAAACGGCCCAGCTGCACCGGCACCAGAGCGCCCTGCTCCAGCCGGCTGCCGGCCTGCACGCTGTGGTTCTGGGCCGCCAGGGCCTGGAGCAGCTCGTTGACCGACAGGCCATGGCGGGCCAGGGCGCCGGTGTCCAGGCGCACCTCCACCAGCTCCTCGGCGCCGCCGATGATCTCGATGTCACGGGTGCCCGGCACCGCCTTGAGATAGGGCGTCAGGGAATCGGCCAGATCCTTGAGCTGGGCCGGCGCCAGACCCCAGAGGGTGAGGGCCAGGATCGGCACGTCGTCTATGCCCCTGGCCTTGACCAGGGGCTGGCCGATGGGAAAGTGACGGGGCTTCCAGTCCTGGTTATGGGCCAGGCTGTCGAAGATACGCACCAGCGCCGCCTGCCTGGGCACGCCGACCTCGAACTGGACGGTCACCAGCGCCTGGCCGGGGCTGGACAGCGAGTAGAGGTGCTCTACCCCGGGCAGGCGCGCCAGCTGCTCCTCCAGGGGTGAAGCCAGCTGGGCCTCCACCTCGCGGGCGGTGGCGCCGGGATAGGCCAGCATCACGTCGACCATGGTGACGTCGATCTGCGGCTCTTCCTCCCTGGGGGTGATCAGGGCCGCCAGCAGCCCCAGCAGCAGGCCCACCAGGGCCAGCAGCGGCGTCAGCCGCGAGCCGGCCGCGGCCCTGGCCAGGCGACCGGAAAGGCCCAGCCTACTCATCGTCTTCCCCCCAGCGGATCTCATCGCCATCCTTCAGGCCGGACAGCACCTCGACCTTGTCGCCGAAGCGACGGCCCAGCACTACCGCCTGCCACCGGGGCCTGTCACCCAGCCGCCGCACCAGGGTCAGCTCGCCTCGGCGGACCACGGCGGCCACCGGGATCACCAGCCCCTCGCGGCTGCCAAGGGACACCGCCACCTGGCGCCATTGACCGGGCACCAGCTGCGGCTCGGCATTCAGTCCCAGGCGGAGCCGGGCGGTGCCGCTGGCGGGGTCGTCTTGGGGGAACAGCACGAAACTGGCCACCGGCAGCCGGCGCCCTTCTTCCAGCAACCAGGCCTGGCGCTGCGCCTCGGCATCGGCCCGGTAGCGGCCGGGCATGTCGACGTGCAGACGCAGGGATTGGGGATCGAAGCCGGACAGCAGCGCCGTACCGGGCCAGACCAGCTCGCCCACTTCCACGTGGCGGGCGCTGACCACACCGCCATAGGGGGCATGGACCTCGGTGTAGGAAAGCTGCTCTCGCGCCTGCTTGAGCCCGGCCTGGGTCGCCGCCAGCCGGGCCTGGGCTTCATCGAGGCGGCCCCTGGCCCGGTCCAGTTCGGCCTTGGGCTGCAGTCCCTTGCCGACCAGCTCGCTGATCCGCCGCCATTCCCGGCGTTCGCTGACCAGCCGGGCCTGGGCGGCTTCCAGCTGGGCCTGGGCCCGGTTCAGGCCCTGCTGCTGCTCGACGCCGATCAGGGTCAACAGCAGGGCGCCGGCATCCACCCGGTCACCCACATCCACCAGCAGCGACGCCACCCGTCCCGAGGTCTGGGCTGAAACGGTGGCGCCGCGCACCGCTTCCACCTGGCCCTGGAGCACCAGCTCCCGGGGCAAGGGGGTCGGTGTCAGGGTCCAGCCCTGTGCCCATGCCAGAAACGGCAGCGTCAACAACCCGATCCAGGCTCTCATCATCGTCTCCTAAAACGCCTTACCCGCGGGCATACCCAGCCTGGCCAGCAGCCTGGCCAGGGGACAGAAGCCGGTAAAGGCCGCCTGCAGCAGGTTGGCCCCCACGAAGGCGGTCAGCAGCAGCCACCAGGGACTGTGCCAGTGACCCAGGGCCAGGCCGAGCAGCACCATCAGGCCCGCAAAGGCCATCACCAGGCGATCGATATTCATCCTTGTGCCTCCTGCTGGTCTTGCAGGCACTGGCGCACCGACTTTTCCAGCTTGGTCAGACCGGCCACCCGGCCCTGGACAATGGCCTGCTCCAGAGCCAGGCCGTCGCAATGGAACAGCTTGGCCGCCAGCATGCCGCCGGCGCGGTTGCCGGTACTGCAGTGCATCACCATGGGATAGGCGTCGACGTCGTCCAGCACCGCCTGCAGGGTCCTGGCCGCAGCCGGGGTCATGTCCGCCGGCCCGCTGATGGGCATGGCCACAAAGCGCATGCCCAGCTCGCTGACCAGCCGCTGCTCGTCGAAGCTGCATTCGCCGGGCTGGCAGAAGCTGAGCACCGTCCTGACGCCGGCCCCGGCGAGGGCGCGCACTTGCTCGGCGCTTGGCAGGCCACAGCTGATCAGCTTGTCGCTGACCTCGTGTTTATTGGGCAGTTCCAGTGTATTCAGGGTCATCTTGGTCACCTCCTTCATACCCCCAAGGGTATCCTGGCCAGAAAAAAGATCAAGTACCCCCAGGGGTATTTTGGGCGGCGCACAAAAAAGCCGCCTTGCGGCGGCTCTTTTTGATGGTGGCAGATGTCAGAGCGACAGCGCCTGCTTGACGAAGGGAATGGTGAGCTTGCGCTGGGCGGCGATGGAAGCCTTGTCCAGCTCGTCCAGGGTGTCGAACAACGAGCGCATGTCCCGGCTCAGGCGGTTGAGCAGGAAGCGGCCCACATCGTCCGGCAGCTTGAAGCCTCGCAGGCCGGCCCTGAGCTGCATGGCCGCCAGCTTGCCCTCGTCGTCCAGTACCTGGAGCTGGTAGGTCACCCCCCAGTCCAGGCGCGACACCAGATCCGGCAACTCGAAGCCCACCTGCCTGGGCACGGCCCGGGCGCCGATGATGAGATGGGCACCATCCGGCGTTTCCAGCACCCTGTTGTAGAGATCGAAGATCTGCCTTTCCCAGCGGCTGTCACCGGCGATGGCGTCGATGTCGTCGATGCACACCAGCGGCAGTGTCTCCATGCCTTCGAGCATGGCCGGATCCATCATGTCCTTCATGGACAGGGGCAGGTAGGCAGCGGGGGCGCCGCGCTCGGCGGCCAGGGCGCAGGCGGCGTGCAGCAGGTGGGTGCGGCCGCAATGGGGCTTGCCCCAGAGATAGAGGACACGCTTGCCCTCGGCCCGGGCGCCGTTCTTGACGGCGGCCACCACCTGGGAATTTTCCCCGGGGTAGAAACTGACGAAGGTCTCGTCGTCCGGCAACTGCACCGCCAGGGGCAGCTGGGTTGATTCAGTCTGACTCACAGGATGCCATTGGTTGAAAACGCGGGCCGAGTCTAGCACGACCCGCACAGGAAATCAGGGCACGGCGAACAGGTAGCTGCCGTCCGGCTGGGCCTGGAAGTAAGGGCTCAGCGACAGGGCCTGGTGCAGCTGCTGCTCGTCACCGCGCAGCTGCACCAGGAAGGTGATGCTGTCCCCCTGCAGCAGGCTCGGCGACAGATTCGCCACCACCGGCAGCTTGCCCAGCACCTTCATGGCGCGCAGGTAGTGCTGGTGGCGATACAGGCCGGTCACCTTCAGGGTCACGGGCTCGCTGTCCTGGCCACCGGCAATGGCCAGCCTGGCCGCCATCTCCTGGCCCAGCTGGGTCACCAGGCCCACCATGGCCTCGGCCTCGCTGGCGGCCTGCAACCGGCCACGCAGGCTGAGCTCGCCTTCCAGCTGCCAGTCCAGCTGCCACTGGCCGTCGGACGGCCACAGCCTGGCCATAACGAACTGGCTGGCCGGGTAGCGGCGGCTGGCATCGGCCACCGGCTCCACGAAGCGGCCCCAGATGTCGGTGGTGGACAGGGCCAGTTTGTCGTCCAGATCGCCCAGCGGCAGCATCAGCGGCAGGCCCCGCGCCGCGGCGGTGGCCGTCAGCAGTTGGGCCTGGTCGCCCAGGCTGGACTCGGTCAGCAGCTCCCGGCCGCTGGCGTCCTGGCGCACCAGCCAGATCAGGGTCTGGGGCCGCTCTGCGCCCCAGAAGGACAGGCCATGGCGCCACAGGCTCTCGGTGAGCGGCTTGGCGTCGAAGACCGCATAGAGGTTGAGACCGTCCTCATCCTGGCCGTAACGGAACGACAGCAGGTAGGGATTGGCATCGGCCAGCAGCGCCTGGGCCTCGGGCTTCTGGGCGATGTCGGCATCGCCGGTGACCTTGATCAGGATCTCGGTGAAGGCGGTCTTGACGGCGGCCTGGCGAGCCTGCTCGCCCTGGCCGTCGACGGCCACCTTGGCCCGGAACAGATCCTCGACCTGCACCGCCTCGGCGCTCAGGCTGACCAAAGCCAGGGCCAGTAATAGGGCTTTGTACATGGCGTTCTCCATGCCATTGAAATTGGACGGGATCATAGAAAGCCCGTCACCAGAGCTCAAGGAAAAATCAAGCGGCCCTCAGGCCGCTTTCAGCTTGCCGCTCAGTGACGCTGCTGGGGCAGCACCAGGTTGAGCAGGATGGCCACCAGGGCGCAGAGGCTGATGCCCTGCAGGCTGAATTCGCCAAAGCCCAGGCTCATGCCGCCGACACCGAACACCAGCACCACAGAGGCGATGACCAGATTGCGGGGCTCGGACAGGTCGACCTTGGCCTTGACCAGGGTGTTCATGCCCACCACGGCGATGGAGCCGAACAGCAGCACCATGATGCCGCCCATCACCACGGTGGGGATGGACTGCAGGGCCGCGCCCAGCTTGCCGACGAAGGCCAGCACTATGGCAAAGCCGGCCGCCCAGGTCATGATGCGGGGATCGAAGTTGCGGGTCAGGGTCACGGCCCCGGTCACCTCGGAATAGGTGGTGTTGGGCGGGCCACCGAACAGGGCAGCGGTGGTGGTAGCCAGGCCGTCACCCAGCAGGGTGCGGTGCAGGCCGGGCTTCTTGACGTAATCCTTGCCGGTCACCGAGCCGATGGCCAGCACGTCACCCACGTGCTCGATGGCCGGCGCTATGGCCACCGGCAGCATCCACAGGATGGCCTCCCAATGGAACTCCGGGGTCACGAAGTCCGGCACCGCCAGCCAGGGGGCGGAAGCCAGGGCGTCGAAGCTGACGATGCCGTAGCCGAGCGACAGGCCGTAACCCACCACGATGCCGGCAAAGATGGGGATGAGCCTGAACAGGCCCCTGGCCATGGTCGCCACCAGCAGGGTGGTCACCAGGGAGGCCATGGAGATGATCAGGGCGGTATCGGCGGCCACCAGTTGGGCACTGCCGTCGCCGGTCTTGCCCATGGCCATGTTGACGCCCACCGAAGCCAGCGACAGGCCGATCACCACTATGATGGGCCCCACCACCACAGGCGGCAGCAGCCGCTCTATGATGGCCAGGCCCTGGACCCGCACCACGGCGGCGATCAGCATGTAGATCACGCCACAGGCGGCCAGGCCGCCCAGGGTGGCCGCCAGGCCGAACTGCTGGCTGCCGAGGATCACCGGCGCGATGAAGGCAAAGCTGGAGGCCAGGAACACCGGCACCTGGCGCTTGGTGACCAGCTGGAAGATCAGGGTGCCGACGCCGGCGGTGAAGAAGGCCACATTGGGATCCAGGCCGGTCAGCAGCGGCATCAGCACCAGGGCGCCAAAGGCCACGAACAGCATCTGGGCGCCGATCAGCGCCCGCTTGGGCATGCTGTCCACCTGCCAGTGGATCTGGCCCAGGGGTTGAGGATTGTCAGTCATTGTTATGTCTCATCAGGTTGCCAAAGCCGGTAAAAAAACAGCCGGCGAGCCGGCTGTCCTGGTCGTTACTTGGTGCCGAAAATCTTGTCGCCGGCGTCACCCAGGCCGGGCACTATGTAGCCCTTGTCGTTGAGGTGGTCGTCGACGGCGGCGGTGTACAGCTCGATGTCCGGGTGGGCTGCTTCCAGGGCCTTGAGGCCTTCCGGGGCCGCCACCAGCACCAGCACCTTGATGTGCTTGCAGCCACGCTTCTTCAGCAGGTCCAGGGTGGCGATCATGGAGCCGCCGGTGGCCAGCATGGGATCCACCACCAGGGCGGTGCGCTCCTCTATCTCGCCGCACAGCTTCTCGAAATAAGGTACCGGCTCCAGGGTTTCCTCGTCCCGATAGATGCCCACCACAGACACCCGGGCCGACGGCAGGTGCTCCAGCACCCCGTCCAGCATGCCCAGGCCGGCGCGCAGGATAGGCACCACCGTCACCTTCTTGCCCTTGAGCTGCTGCACCTGCACCGGCCCGTCCCAACCGGCGATGGTGACGGTCTCCAGCTCGAAATCCTTGGTCGCCTCGTAGGTGAGCAGGCTGCCCACCTCCGCCGCCAGCTCGCGAAAACGCTTGGTGCTGATGTCGGCTTCGCGCATCAGACCAATCTTGTGTTTCACCAGCGGGTGCATGACCTCACATACCTTCATATCGGGCTCTCCCTGTAAAGCGCACAAAATAGCGTGAGTTTAACCCCCGCCCCCGAGGGGGTAAAGGCGCGAAAACGTTTCACCTGAACCGGCGCAGACGCTACAATACCGCCGCCTTCAAACCCCAGACAGCTTGAGGACGACGATGAGTTCCGAACGCACCTCCCTCTCCTATAAAGACGCCGGTGTTGATATTGATGCCGGTAACGCCCTGGTAGAACGCATCAAAGGCGTTGCCCGCCGCACCAAGAGACCGGAGGTCATGGGTGGCCTGGGTGGCTTCGGCGCCCTGTGCCAGATCCCGGCCGGCTATCAGGAGCCCGTGCTGGTGGCCGGTACCGACGGTGTCGGCACCAAGCTGCGTCTGGCCATGGACTGGAACCGCCACGACGGCGTGGGTATCGACCTGGTGGCCATGTGCGTCAACGACCTGATCGTCCAGGGCGCCGAGCCGCTGTTCTTCCTGGACTACTACGCCACCGGCAAGCTGAACGTGGACGTGGCCGCCGAGGTGGTGGCCGGCATCGGTGTCGGCTGTGAACTGTCCGGCTGCGCCCTGATCGGCGGCGAGACCGCGGAAATGCCCGGCATGTACGAGGGCGACGACTACGATCTGGCCGGCTTCTGCGTCGGCGTGGTCGAGAAATGCAAGATCATCGACGGCAGCGGCGTCGACGAGGGCGATGCCCTGATCGCCCTGCCCTCCTCCGGCCCCCACTCCAACGGCTATTCCCTGGTCCGCAAGATCCTGGAAGTGTCCGGCGCCGGCCCCGACACCGACCTGGACGGCAAGCCGCTGCGCGAGCACCTGCTGGAGCCGACCCGCATCTACGTCAAGCCGGTGCTGGAGCTGCAGCGCAAGGTCCGGGTCAAGGCCCTGTCCCACATCACCGGCGGCGGTTTCTGGGAAAACATCCCCCGGGTCCTGCCCAAGGGTGCCAAGGCGGTGATCAAGGAAGGCTCCTGGCAGTGGCCCAGCATCTTCAACTGGCTGATGGCAAGCGGCAACGTCGAGAAGGAAGAGATGTACCGCACCTTCAACTGCGGCGTCGGCCTGGTGCTGGTGGTACCCGCCTCCCAGCTGGACGAGGCCCTGGCCATCCTCCAGGACCAGGGTGAGCAGGCCTGGCACATCGGCACCATCGCCCACCGCGAAGCCGGCGAGCGCCAGGTGGAGATCCGCTGATGGGCCACAAGGCCGCCCTGGTGGTGCTGATCTCCGGCTCCGGCAGCAACCTGCAGGCCATCATGGACGCCTGCGCCAGGGGCGAGATCGACGCCGAGGTGGTCGGCGTCGTCTCCAACAAGGCCGACGCCTTTGGCCTGGAGCGGGCCGCCAAGGCCGGCATTCCCACCAGGGTGCTGAGCCACAGGGACTACCAGGACAGGGAAAGCTACGACGACGCCCTGGTGGGCGTCGTCAACGGCTTCGGCCCCGATCTGGTGATCCTGGCCGGTTTCATGCGCATCCTGACGCCGGTGTTCGTCAATGCCTTCGAAGGCCGCCTGCTCAACATCCACCCGTCTCTGCTGCCCAAGTACCGGGGCCTCAACACCCACCAGCGGGCCCTGGACGCCGGCGACAGCGAGCACGGCGTGTCGGTTCACTTCGTGACCGCGGAGCTGGACGGTGGCCCGGTGATCCTCCAGGCCAAGGTGCCCGTCTACGCGGGTGATACGGCCGAGGATCTGGCCGAGAAGGTGCACTTCCAGGAGCACCGCATCTACCCCCTGGTGGTGCGCTGGTTCGTTGACGGCCGACTGCAAATGCGCGATGGTAAGGCCATCCTGGACAACCAGATCTTGCCCGAATGCGGTTACGCCAACGACTGACCCTGATGGCGGCAGCAGCCCTGCTGCCGCTGACTTCCCTGGCCGCCGAAATAGCGCCCATGACCCCCTACGACGCCACCTATGCCCTGCTGCGCAAGGGCAAGCAGATCGGCGTCGGTACCCGTAGCCTCCACGACAGGGGCGACGGCCAGTTCCACCTTTCCAACCAGAGCGATCTGCGCTGGCTGATCTTCACCGACCAGCGCACCGAAAAGGCCGACTTCCAGCTCAAGGACGGCCAGATCCTGTCCCGCCAGTACAGCTACCAGCGTACCGGCACCGGCCCGGACGAGGAATACGCCATGCGCTTCGATGGCCAGCAGATCACCAGCGGCAAGGCCGGCATCGAGGTGGAGGACGAGGCCTTCGATCCCCTCTCCTACCAGCAGCAGCTGGCCCTGGATCTGGCCGCCGGCAAGCGGGAGATGAGCTACACCATCGTCAAGGAACTCAAGACCAAGCACTACCGCTTCCGGGTGGCCGGCGAGGAGCGCATCAAGACGCCCTACGGCGAGCTGGATACGCTGAGGCTGGAGCGGGTGCGGGAGAATTCCCGGCGCCAGACCATCTTCTGGCTGGCCCCCGAGCTCAACTATGCCCTGGTCAAGCTGTGGCAGGCCAAGGACGGCATAGAGCAGATGGAGCTGCAGCTGTCGGACTTCAAGCAGAGCCGGTGAGGTACACCTCGCCGAGCTTGAACACCACGAATTCCCCGGTTGCCATCTTGTGCCACTGCTCGTTGTCGGTCAGTGGTTGGGTGGCGATCACCGTGACCACGTCGTTGGGCGTGGTCAGGGCCTGAAAATCCACTTCCATGTCTTCATCGATAAGCCGGGCGGCGCCGAAGGGTGCCCGCCTGGTGATCCAATGCAGGTTGTTGCTGCAGTAAGCCATCAGGTAGCGGCCGTCGGTGAGCAGCATGTTGAACACCCCAAGGGCCCTGAGCGTCCTGGCCTGGCTGGCCACGAAGCGCCACAGGGTCCTGGGGCTGGACGGCGGCCCCTTGGGGAAACGCTCGCGAATGCGGTTCATCAGCCAGCAGAAGGCCTTTTCCGAGTCGGTGCTGCCCACAGGTACCGACAGGCCCGTTTCCAGCCGCTCGTAGCCGGTCAACTGGCCATTGTGGGCATAGGTCCAGTAGCGACCCCAGAGCTCCCGGGTGAAGGGGTGGGTGTTCTCCAGGCAGACCTTGCCCCTGTTGGCCTGGCGGATGTGGCTGACCACGGCGCGGCTCTTGATGGGGTAGTCCCGCACCAGCTGGGCGATGGCCGAGCCGGCCGAGGGTGACGGATCCTTGAAGGCCCGGCAGCCCTTGCCCTCGTAGAAGGTGATGCCCCAGCCATCCTGGTGGGGCCCGGTCTCGCCCCCCCGGCGCATCAGGCCGGCGAAGCTGAAGCAGATATCGGTGGGCACATTGGCGCTCATGCCCAGCAATTCACACAAGGGCCTTACTCCTCGGCCATCAGGGCTTCCACCATCAGGATGATGCTGTGGATGACCTTGATGTGGATCTCCTGAATGCGGTCGGCATAACCGAAGTGGGGCACCCGCACCTCGACGTCGGCCAGGCCGGCCATCTTGCCGCCGTCCTTGCCGGTCAGGGCGATCACCTTCATGCCCTTGGCCTTGGCGGACTCCACCGCGCGCAGGATGTTGCCGGAATTACCGGAGGTGGAGATGGCCAGCAGCACGTCCCCTTCCTGGCCCACGGCATCCACATAGCGGGAAAACACGTATTCGTAACCATAGTCGTTGCCGACGCAGGACAGGTGGCTGGGATCGGAGATGGCGATGGCCGGGAAGCCCTGGCGGTTGTCGCGGAAACGGCCGGTCAGTTCCTCGGCGAAATGCATGGCATCGCAGTGGGAGCCACCGTTGCCGCAGGAGATGACTTTCTTGCCGGCCCTGAACTGGCCCGCCAGCAGCTCGGCGGCCTGGGTGACGGCGGCCAGCTGGGCCTCGTCATTGGCGAATTTGTTCAGGACCAGGGCGGCTTCGGCCAGCTCGCGCTGGATCACGGCTTTCAATTCCATGCTGTTTTCCTGTGAAGGCTATCAATCAGGGGGATTATAACGGTGGCGCTTTTGTAAATCCCGCTTGATATGAGCGGGCCTTTCCAGTACAAATTGGCTACACTTTAGAGGTCTGACCTCTAGATCAGTTAGAACGAAGGAGGGAGTCGTGTTGACCTTGTTCTGGACCCTGGTGGTGATCGGTGCCCTTTGGGCCCTGGCCTACCACAGGGCATCGCTTGCTACATTCACCGCCGCCATCTTCGCGGCCCTGCTGGGCACGTCGATCTTCGGCGAAACCCCGGATCTGCTGTGGCTGCTGGCCCTGGCCGTGCTGCTGCCGCTGAACATCCAATCCATCCGCCAGCCCTACATCACCAAGCCCATCCTCAGGCTGTACCGCAAGATCATGCCGGAAATGTCCGACACCGAGCGCGAAGCCATCGAGGCCGGCACCACCTGGTGGGAAGGGGATCTGTTCCGCGGCAACCCGGACTGGAACAAGCTGCACGCCTTGCCGGCGCCGCGCCTGTCCGCCGAGGAGCAGGCCTTCCTGGACGGCCCGGTGGAAGAAGTCTGCCGCATGGTCGATGACTTCGAGGTCACCCATGAGCGCGCCGATCTGCCCCCAGAGGTCTGGCAATTCCTCAAGGAGAAGGGTTTCTTCTCCATGATCATCAAGAAGGAATATGGCGGCCTGGAATTCTCTGCCTACGCCCAGTCCCGAGTACTGCAGAAGCTGACCGCCGTCTCCAGCGTGCTGTCCTCCACCGTCGGCGTACCCAACTCCCTGGGCCCGGGCGAGCTGCTGCAGCACTACGGCACCAAGGAGCAGAAGGACCACTACCTGCCGCGCCTGGCCCGTGGCGAGGAGATCCCCTGCTTTGCCCTGACCAGCCCGGAAGCCGGCTCCGACGCCGGCGCCATTCCCGACTTCGGCATCGTCTGCAAGGGCCAGTGGAATGGCGAAGAAGTGCTGGGCATGCGCCTGACCTGGAACAAGCGCTACATCACCCTGGCCCCGGTGGCCACGGTGCTGGGCCTGGCCTTCAAGCTCTACGATCCCGACCAGCTGCTGGGTGAGCAGGAAGATCTGGGCATCACCTGCGCCCTGATCCCCACCGACACCGACGGCGTCAAGATCGGCCGCCGCCACTTCCCGCTCAACGTGCCCTTCCAGAACGGGCCGACCCAGGGCCAGGACGTGTTCGTGCCCCTGGACTACATCATCGGCGGCCAGAAGATGGCCGGCCAGGGCTGGCGCATGCTGGTCGAGTGCCTGTCCGTTGGCCGCGGCATCACCCTGCCCTCCAACAGCACCGGCGGCGTCAAGTCCGTGGCCCTGGCCACCGGCGCCTATGCCCGCATCCGTCGCCAGTTCCGCCTGCCCATCGGCAGGATGGAAGGCATCGAGGAGCCGCTGGCGCGCTTGGGCGGTAACGCCTACCTGATGGACGCGGCGGCCAGCCTGACCACCACCGGTATCGACATGGGCGAGAAGCCGTCGGTGATCTCCGCCATCGTCAAGTATCACCTGACCGATCGCATGCAGCGCTCCATCATCGACGCCATGGACATCCACGGCGGCAAGGGCATCTGCATGGGTCCGGAGAACTACCTGGCCCGCGGCTACCAGGGTGCCCCCGTGGCCATCACGGTGGAAGGCGCCAACATCCTGACCCGCTCCATGATCATCTACGGCCAGGGCGCCATCCGCTGCCATCCCTATGTGCTGGCGGAGCTGGAAGCGGCGCAGCTCGGCGACGAGAAGAAGGCCCTCGGCGCCTTCGACAAGGCCTTGTTCGGCCACATCGGCTTTGCCGTCTCCAACGGCCTGCGTTCGCTGTGGATGGGCCTGAGCGGCGCCCTGCTGGTGTCTGCCCCCTACAGGGACGAGACCAGGCGCTACTACCAGCAGATGACCCGTTTAAGCTCCAACCTGGCGCTGCTGTCCGACGTGGCCATGGGCGTGCTGGGCGGCGAACTCAAGCGTCGTGAGCGGGTCTCCGCCCGCCTGGGCGATCTGCTGAGCCAGCTTTACCTGGCCTCCGCGGCCCTGAAGCGTTTCAACGACGAAGGCCGCCAGCGCGAGGATCTGCCGCTGCTGCAATGGGCGGTGGAAGACGCCCTGTACAAGCTGCAGCTGAGCCTGGACGAGCTGCTGACCAACTTCCCCAACAAGGTGGTCGGCAAGCTGATGCGCCTGGTGATCTTCCCGTTCGGCCTGCCGCTGAGCCGTCCGTCCGACAAGCTGGATCACAAGGTGGCCCGCCTGCTGCAGACCCCCTGCGCGGCCCGCAGCCGCCTGGGCAACGGCCAGTACCTGACCCGGGTGGAGGACAACCCCCTGGGCATGCTGGAGCAGACCCTGGAAGACGTGCTGGCCGCCGAGCCGGTGTTCGACAAGGTCGCCCAGGCTACCGACAAGCGCCGTCCCTTCACCAACCTGGACAAGGTGGCGGAACAGGGCCTGGAGCTGGGCGTGATCAGCGAGGCCGAGGCCGAGCTGCTCAGGCGCACCGAAAAGGGCCGCCTGCGCGCCATCAATGTCGACGACTTCGATCCCATGGTGCTGCCGGCCAACAAGGCCCTGGTAGAACAGGACAAGCAGGCGTCCAGCGCCGCCTGAGCCTCAAGCGCCTAAAGGAAAAGCCCCGCTTCGGCGGGGCTTTTTTATGCCCGGATTCAGGATGACGCTATTGCCCCGGCGGGCATTTCATGGCCCCATGGTGCTCATGACCTCGTAACCGATGTGATCCCATGCGTGCCCTGTTGAAACTGCTGTTGGTGATCAGCCTGAGTTCGGCCCTGACCGCTTCGCTGATCTTCTCCGCCTTCTACCTGACCTTCCAGCAGCTGCAGGCCCAGGAGCCGGTGGCCCGGGTGCATTTCCGGCCCCTAAGCCCGCAGCTGTACCAGGCCGAACTGTCACTGGTGGGGCAATGCCAGACCATCAGCCTGCCGCTGAGGGGCGATGACTTCCGCCTCGACGCCCGCTTCATCACCTGGCCGGCCTGGGCCGTCTGGCTGGGCCTGGAGCCCAGGTACCGCATCGAGCGCCTGGCCGGGCGCTACCGGGACATCGACCAGGCCAACAGCCGCCCCCACAAGGCCCACGACCTCAGGCCCCAGACCTGGATGCAGGACGACTGGCTGGACGGCCTGGGCTGGCTGGTGGACAGCGACTACGGCAGCTCCACCTATGCCCCCATGGACAGCAGACAGGACTATGTGGTCTATCGCAGCCAGACCGGCCTGTTGCTGAAGTCGGTACCGGCCCGGCCGGACCCTGAGCAGCTGACGTTGACCGCCGACAGCCCCTGCCTCACCCCACAGTCCTACTGGCAGCAGGCGGCCCAGTGGCTGGACAGGTGGCTCAGGCAACGCCAGCAGGCCTGAATCCCCAATGCAGAAAACCCCGCCTGATAGCGGGGTTTTTGTGCATTGGAGATGTCGAAGGAGGGGATCGGGCCCCGGCAGACGTCGGTGCGACCGGAAATAAAAAACCCCGCCGAAAGGCAGGGTTTGATTTAGTGGCGGAGTGGACGGGACTCGAACCCGCGACCCCCGGCGTGACAGGCCGGTATTCTAACCAACTGAACTACCACTCCGCGCTTAATTCTTTTCGGCCCCGGCTTAGCCCAGGCTCGCATTGTAGGTTGGTGCGTTTGGTAACGGGCTTCCCGTCTGCAAACAGTCACCAAAATTAGTGGCGGAGTGGACGGGACTCGAACCCGCGACCCCCGGCGTGACAGGCCGGTATTCTAACCAACTGAACTACCACTCCGCGCTCAATTCTTTTCGGCCCCGGCATTGCCCAGGCTCGCATTGTAGGTTGGTGCGCTTGGCAACGGTAATCCGTCTGCAAACATTCACCAAATTAGTGGCGGAGTGGACGGGACTCGAACCCGCGACCCCCGGCGTGACAGGCCGGTATTCTAACCAACTGAACTACCACTCCGCACTGACCGGCTTCCCCGGTGCGGCGCAAATACTAAGGTTGTGCGGCCCCCGGCGTCAACACCTTTTCTTAATTTTTCTCGTCGATTTCGTCCGGCCGGGCCAGATCGAGCAAAAAGTCGTCGTTTTCAACAGTTTCCTGCTCATTTTCCAGTCTTTTCGCATTCTCCAGCAGGGCCCGGCGTTGCCTCTGCTTGCTGATTACGAGGCCAATAGTGCCGACAATTAGCAGAATTATGCCGGCGATCAGCAGCCAGACCCAGAGAGCCACCCGCTCGGGCTCATCCTCGAAGGCAGTCAGGGCCCGGGTATCCACCGGCGCTATGTAGCCATAGAGCCAGGCCGGCTTAAGACTGAGACGGCGCTGCACGCCGTCCTGGCCGGTAAAGGTCACCTCCCCTTCCACCTGCAGGTTAACCCCAGGCTGCTGGGGCTGGTGCATCCACAGCCGCCCCTCCAGGGGAACCAGGCGCCGGGTGATGGGCTCGGCGCCGCCCAGGATGCGCAGCCTGGCCCGCAGGCTGTCTACCTGGACCTGCGCCGGATCAGGCAGCAGCTGCCACCGGTGGGGGCTGTAGGGATCCTCCACCTTGTCGACCCTGATCTCGAACGGCGGTGGCGCCAGGGCCAGCAGCCGTTCGCTGACCTTGCGCTCGTAGGCCACCAGGGTCTCCACCTGCCAGCGGTATTGGCCCGGCAAGTCCGGCAGCACCAGTTCGGCGCAGAGCGCCAGGGCCCCGTCCTGTGCCGCCGGGCACTCATCGGTCAGGGTCACGGGCGCCGTTTCACCAAAGGCAAAATTGTCGGCGTCGGGGTCGTGGGTGCTGGTCAGCCAGCTCTTGGCCTGGGTCAACTCGGCCAGCTGCGCCGGGGGCAGGACCTGCTCGGGCTCCGCCACCGCCAGGGCCACCGAGGTGTGCTCTCCCACGTAGCGGGGCTCGCCATAGCCGGGCTCTCCAATGCGGATGCCCCTGAACGGCTGGATACCATCGGGCAGCACCTTGCCGGTGGCCTGCCAGGGGCCGGGAGGCGGATCTGGGATGCGGACCAGGTCGAAGCTATCGTCGTCGTGCCAGCGCACCTCTTCGTCGTGGCGGGCGGAGTAGATCTTGTGGCCATCCGGGGTGACCAGCACCACGGGAGCCGAGCCGCTCTTGCGCCAGATCACCAGCTCCAGCACTTGCGTGCCTTCTTCAACGGTGAAGAGGTTGCTGAGATAGGTGGTTTTAGGCGAAGGCTCGGGCGGCGCCGCCCAGAGCAGGGCCGGCGCCAGCGACAGGGTCAGCAGCAGGGCCTTCAGCCACGCCACAGGCAGGCGCCTCCCTTCTTGGCCACCAGATCCAGGCGTTCCTCGTGGGCCTGGAGCTCCACATCGGTGGCCCGTAGCACCTTGAGGGGGCGGCGCTCGCTGCTCAGACGACGGATACCGCCGCTGTCGCCATCCCCTTCCATGGTCGACACCAGGTTGAGCTTGGTCTGGCCGCCGGTCATGGCCAGGTAGACCTCGGCCAGGATCTCGGCATCCAGCAAGGCCCCGTGCAGGGTCCGGTTGGAGTTGTCGATATGGTAGCGGTCGCAGAGCACGTCCAGGTTGTTGCGCTTGCCCGGGAAGATCTTGCGGGCCATCACCAGGGTGTCGGTGACGCCGCAGAAGGTCTCGGTCATGGCGGCATCACGGCGCCAGGATCGGAACTCGTGGTCCATGAAGCCGATATCGAAGGGCGCGTTGTGGATCACCAGCTCGGCACCGCGGATGAACTCGATGAAATCCTCGGCCACCTCATGGAAGCGGGGCTTGTCGGCCAGGAACTCGTCGGTGATGCCGTGAACCTCGATGGCCTCCGGATCCACCGGCCGGTCGGGCTGCAGGTAGACGTGGAAGTGACGGCCGGTCAGGCGGCGGTTGATGATCTCGACGCAGCCGATCTCGATGATCCGATGTCCTTCCCAGTGGGGACCTATCCCCTGGTTCATGCCCGTGGTTTCCGTATCCAGTACCACTTGGCGTTGATATTCTTGGCTCATGGGCTCTTTACGCGGTTTGCAGCCCGGCTGAGGGACGGGCAAGATAGGCTCAATTTGACGCAATACTAGCAATGAAGACAGTGGGAAAACAGGTCGAACTCTTCACCGACGGCAGTTGCCTGGGCAACCCGGGCCCGGGCGGTTACGGGGCCCTGCTCCGTTATCGGCAGCACGAGAAAAAACTGAGCCAGGGCTACCGCCTCACCACCAATAACCGCATGGAGCTGATGGCGGCCATCGCCGGCCTGGAGCTGCTGAAGGAACCCTGCCAGGTGGTACTGACCACCGACAGCCAATACGTGCGCAAGGGCATCACCCAGTGGATGGCCGGTTGGAAACGCAACGGCTGGAAGACCGCCAGCCGCCAGCCGGTCAAGAACCAGGACCTGTGGATCCGCCTGGACAAGGTGGCCAGCCGCCACCAGATAGACTGGCGCTGGATCAAGGGCCATGCCGGCCACGCCGAGAACGAGCTGGTGGACGACCTGGCCCGGGAGGCCGCCATGGGCACTAACCTTATGGAAGACGAAGGGTTCAGCCAGGACTGACACGATGAAAGGCGTCCTCTGCGATCTTGACGGGGTCATCTACCAGCAGGGCCAGGCCATAGACGGGGCCGCCGCCAGCCTGGTGGCCATGTCACAGCAGGGCCTGGCGGTGCGTTTCGTCACCAACAATTCCACCCTGTGCCGCAAGGGCATCGCCACCAGGCTGGCCGCCATGGGGGTCCGGGTGGCTCCCGAGCACATCTTCACCCCCGTGGTCACCGCCCATCACTGGCTGCAGGGCCAGGGACTGAGCCGGCTGCTGGTGGCCATGCCGGAAGCGGCCATGGCCGACCTGGGCGACTGGCAGCCCAGCCCGGACCGCCCCCAGGCCGTGCTCATCGGCGACCTGGGCGAAGCCTGGGACTACCAGCGCCTCAACGAACTGTTCCAGGCGCTGATGGGCGCCAACCGGCCACCGCTGCTGAGCCTGGGCCTGACCCGCTATTACCGTGGCGACCAGGGCCTGCGCCTGGACGTGGGCCCCATGGCCAAGGCCCTGGAATTCGCCAGCGACTGCCCGTTGGTGATCACCGGCAAGCCGGCCGAGCTGATCTTCACCACCGCCTGCCGGGACATGGACCTGGCGCCAGAGGATTGCGTCATGGTCGGCGACGACATCCGCTCCGACATTCACGGCGCCCAGTTGGCCGGCCTCAAGGGCGTGCTGGTGAAAACGGGCAAGTTCCGCCCGGAGGATCTGCAGGGGGAGCTCCGCCCGGATGGGGTCATCGACTCCGTTGCCGCGTTACCGGATTGGCTGGCCCGACACGGCCGCTGATGGCACCTGGCACCCCGGAGGCGGTCATCTTGCGCACCGGCGACAGGTTGAAGATGGGCGTCAGGGGCCGCTGCCGCTTCCTGGCCAGGATCAGGTAGAGCCCGCCCAGCCAGGGCGCATAGTTCTCGCCAAAGGTATCCAGCCACTGCCAGCCCGAGGTGCGCCCGGCCAGGGAGCCGAACAGGAAACGCTCCTCGTCCAGCACCTCATAGCCCAGCAATTTCAGCCAGTCCTTGACCCGCCAGGCGGTCAGGAAACGGCCGTTGAAAGGCGGCTCCCGACGCCACAGCCGGGCGGTGCCGGTCATGGAAAGGGGATTGAAGCCGGTAATGATCATGTGGCCGTCCGGCACCAGAATGCGGTTGGCCTCGCGCATCAGCTGATGGGGATGCTCGCAATACTCCAGGTTATGGCTGAGCAGCAGGGCGTCCACGGAGCGGCTCTGGATGGGCAACTCCCGGCCACTGCCGAAAATATCGGCCTGGCCCTGGCCGCACAGGCTCCACTGCCGGGACATGCGGGCTCCGCTGCAGTCCAGGCCGGCCGCCAACGGCCCCAGCTTGAGCATGTAATAGCCGAAGATCCGCGACCACCACTGGCTCAGGCGCAGGCTTTCCTGGTCCCGCAGCCAGTCGCCCCGCACCAGGGCCTGCCAGTCCTGTGGCACCGTCAAAGGATGTGACTTCATAGTCGCTTTCTCAAGCATCCCCTTATCTGCCTTGGCATTTTGGATATAATGCCGCCAATCCCTTTGTACCAGGAGCACCTATGACAAAACAGTCCCCCAGGGTCTACGGCATCCCTGCCTTTAAGGATAACTATATCTGGGCAGTGGAAACCACGACCGACGGGGTGGCCGTGGTCGACCCCGGCGATGGCCAGGTGGTGCTGGACTGGCTGGCCGCCAGCGGCCGGCAGCTGACCGCCATACTGATCACCCATCACCACCGGGATCACACCGGTGGCCTGGCGCAACTGCTGGCCCGCTACCGGGTGCCTGTGTTCGGCCCGGGCAATGAACCCATAGACGGCATCACGGCTCCCGTTAAGGAAGGCGATCAGGTTCACATTGGCGGCCCATGGCATTTTGGGGTCATAGAGGTCCCCGGCCATACTAGGGGGCATATCGCCTTTTTCGGGCATGGCACCCTCTTTTGTGGTGATGCCCTTTTCTCCGGTGGCTGCGGCCGCCTCTTCGAAGGGGATGCCGCCACCCTGCACCATTCGCTGCAGAAGCTGGCGGCCCTGCCGGGACCAACCCGGGTCTATTGCGCCCATGAGTACACTCAGGCCAACCTGCGCTTCGCGCAGCAGATAGAGCCAAGCAATGAGGCACTGGCGCAATACGTGGAAGAGGTAGACGCCCTCAGGCAGGCCGATGCAGCCACACTGCCCTCCACCATTGCACGTGAACGGGACATAAATCCCTTTCTGCGTGTCACTGAACCTTCGGTGATCACCGCAGCCCAAGCCTATTCCGGCGAGGCCTGTGAGTCGCCGGAAGCCGTATTCGCGGCACTGCGCAGATACAAGGACGCCTTCTGAGCGGGCCCAATTAAAGACATACAACAAGTTATGAAAAAAACGACGCTAGGGCTGCTGCTGCCCCTCCTGCTGGCCGGTTGCCAATTGACCAGCAACGAAACCGAATCAAACGAACCGCTGCAGGTGGTGGCCGCCGCCCAGCCGGACCAGCCCGAGGTGCTGCCGGACGAGCCGGCCAGCTCCGAGGTGGATGTGCTCACCGAGGAAAAACCGGCCACGCCCCAGGACGCCGAAAACGTCTGGCTGCGCATTCGCGACCAGTTCACCCTGGAATACGACGCCGACCAGAAACGCATCGCCGTGCAGAAGGCCTGGTTCGAAAAGCACCCCAAATACATCGAGCGGGTATCCCAGCGCGCCGAGCCCTTCCTGCACCTGATCGTCTGCAAGCTGGAAGAGGCCGGCCTGCCCCTGGAGCTGGCGCTGTTGCCCATAGTAGAGAGCGCCTTCGATCCCTTCGCCTATTCCCATGGCCGCGCCTCCGGCATGTGGCAGTTCATCAGCGGCACCGGCAAGCGTTTTGGCATGCCCCAGGACTGGTGGTATGACGGCCGGCGCGACGTGCTGGCCTCCACCGAAGGCGCCATCGCCTACCTCCAGTACCTCAACAAGATGTTCGACGGCGACTGGCTGCACGCCCTGGCCGCCTACAACTCCGGCGAAGGCCGGGTGATGCGGGCCATCAAGTACAACAAGAAGAAGGGCAAGGACACCTCCTTCTGGTCCCTGAAGCTGCCCAAGGAAACCCGTGCCTATGTGCCGCGGCTGCTGGCCCTGGTGGAGCTGCTCAAGGACGACAGCAGGCTGGCGCTGTGGACCCCGGTGGCCAACAGCCCGCGCCTGGCGGCGGTGGAGGTCAAGCAGCAGCTGGATCTGAGCGTGGCCGCCGAGCTGGCCGGCCTGGAGCTGAAGAAGCTGCACGCCCTCAACCCCGGCTTCAACCGCTGGGCCACCTCCCCCGACCGCAGCCACCGCCTGCTGCTGCCGGTGGACAAGGCCGAGGCCTTCGAGACCAAGCTGGCCGCCCTGCCCAAGGAAAAGCGGCTGCGCTGGGCCCGCCACCAGGTCAAATCCGGTGACAGCCTGATCAAGATAGCCAAGCGCTACGACACCCAGGTGGCGGTGCTGCGCCAGGCCAACAACATCAACGGCAACCTGATCCGGGTCGGCCAGCAACTGATGGTGCCCCTGTCCAGCCAGGCCCTGGAAGGCGGCCTGCCCGGCATGGCCCGCGCCAACCGCCGCCAGCCCATCAAGCACAGGGTGGTGGCCGGCGACACCCTCTGGGACATCGCCCGCAAGTACAAGGTCAGCGTCAAGCAGCTCACCAAGTGGAACCGCCTGTCCGGCAAACCGCTGCAGCTCAACCAGAAGCTGGTGGTGTGGCTGGATGGCGACAGCGCCAAGGGCATCACCCGCAACGTCAACTACAAGGTGCGCAAGGGCGACTCCCTGTCCCGCATCGCCAGCAAGTTCAACGTCAAGGTGGCGGATCTGGTCAAGTGGAACCAGCTGGATACCGGCAGCTACCTGCAGCCGGGCCAGGTGCTGAAACTGCTGGTGGACGTCACCAAGGGCTGAGGGTTACCCCAGCGAACAAGGCGGCTATAATGGCCGCCTTTTTGTTATCTCGAATGAGTCCATGGAAAGGTTAATCGAACGCTTCATCCTGCAATCGCGTTGGCTGCTGGTGCCCTTCTACCTGGGCCTGGTGTTCACCATGCTGCTGCTGGTGGTCAAGTTCGGCCAGCACCTGCTGTACCTGCTGCCGCAGATCTTCACCATCTCCTACACCAAGCTGCTGGTCGGGGTGCTGACCCTGGTGGATCTGCTGCTGGTGGCCAACCTGCTGATGATCGTGATCATCTCCGGCTACGAAAGTTTCGTGTCCAAGCTGGACACCGAGGATCCGGAGGAAAAGCCCAGCTGGATGGGCCAGGTGGGCTTTTCCGGCCTCAAGCTCAAGGTGATCAGCTCCATCGTCACCATCTCCGGCATCGAACTGCTCAAGGTGTTCATCAGCGCCCACCAGCTGTCCAACCAGGAGCTGGGCTGGAAGCTGGGCATCCACCTCACCTTCGTGGTGTCGGCGCTGATCTACGCCCTCACCGACCGCTACGCCAAGAAGGTCTGAGGCGGCCCCTGCCAATCTGAACACAATCCTTTGAATCATATAGATAAAACCGTATAGTTAACGAGGTTGTAACAAGGCGGTTTTTATCATGATCAGAGTCAAGGGATTGACCAGGACCTTCGGCCGGGGCGAGACGGAGGTCCAGGCCCTGAAGGGCCTGGATCTGCACATCAAGGCCAACGAATTCGTCGCCATCATGGGGCCGTCCGGCTCCGGCAAATCCACCCTGATGAACATTCTGGGCTGCCTGGACAGGCCAAGCGGCGGCAGCTACCGCCTGGCCGGCCAGGAGGTGGCCCGCCTGGACGACGACGCCCTGTCCCGGGTGCGCAACCAGGACATCGGCTTCATCTTCCAGACCTTCCACCTGCTGCCCAGGCTGAGCGCGGTTCGCAACGTCATGTTGCCGCTGCGCTTTTGCGACCTGAGCGATGCCGAAGCCGAAGCCAGGTCCATCGCCATGCTGGAAAAGGTCGGCCTGGGCCACCGGTTGCACCACAAGCCCTTCGAGATGTCCGGCGGACAGCGGCAGCGGGTGGCCATCGCCCGGGCCCTGGTCAACGAGCCCAGGATCATCTTCGCCGACGAGCCGACCGGCAATTTGGACTCCAGGACCTCGCTGGAGATCATGGCCCTGCTCAAGTCCCTGCACGACCAGGGCCAGACCATAGTGCTGGTCACCCACGAGGATGAGATCGCCGCCTATGCCCAGCGGGTGCTGGTGATGCGCGACGGCGAGCTTCAGGAGGTGCGCCATGCGGCTTAAGTCCCTTTGGCTGCTGCTCCTGCCCTGCCTGGCCCAGGCCCAGAACCTGCTGCTGACCGGCCAGATAGACGCCCGCGAGGCCCAGAGCTTCGCCGTGCCCAGGACAGACAACTGGAACCAGCAGATCCAGTGGATGCTGGACGAGGGGGAAATCGCCCAGCGGGGCGATCTGGTGGTGGTCTTCGACGGCAGCAGCATCAACAACCAGATCGAACAGGTGGAAAGCCAGCTGCGCACGGCCGAGGACCAACTCAAGGAGAGCCAGTCCCGGCTGGACTTGGAAGTACTGGAAGCCGAATACCTGGTCAGGCGCAACGACAACCTGCTCAAGAAGGCCGCCATAGACGCCGGCATCCCCCTCCAGCACCTGAGCCAATACGACCACGACAGGTACGGCCTGACGCTGGTCAAGGCCAGGCGGGAGCTCAAGCTGGCCAGGGAAGCCCTGGCCACCAAGCGCTTCAACCGCGACGCCGAGCTGGCCAGGCTGGCCCTGGCCATCAACAAGCTCAAGGCCAAGCTCGAACTCAACCGCCGCCAGGCCGAGCAGCTGTCCATGAAGGCCGAGGTGACGGGGCCGGTGATCCACGGCACCCATTGGGACGGCACCAAGTACCACGTGGGCAGCGCCGTCCAGGCCACCTGGGAGGTGGCCAAGATCGCCTCCAGCCAGGGGCTCAGGGTCGAGGCCTGGGTCAACGAAGTGGATCTGCACCGCCTGAGCCAGGGCGCCGGCGTCCGCCTGCTCCTGGATGCCCATCCCCAGACGCCCATTCAAGGCACCATCACCGAGCTGGGCCGCCAGGCCGAAAAACGGGACGACTGGGGCCAGGCCCGCTACTTCCAGGTGCTGATCGACATGCAGTCTCCTCCCCTTGAATTGCTGGTGCCCGGCATGAGCGTACTGGTGGAGGTGTCGTCATGAAGTACTGGCTGACCACCCTGGTGTTGCTGCTGGCTGGCTGTGGCGAGCCGGGGCAATGGCAGAAGGTGGAAAAGCGTTCCGCTCAGCAGTGGATCAGCGCCAACGGCGAGCTGGCTTCCAGCGACACCGCCTACATAGGGCCGCCGTCCATCGACAACATGTGGAACTACCAGATCACCTACCTGGCCCCAGAGGGGCAGCGGGTCAAGGCCGGCATGCCGCTGGTGACCTTCGACGGCAAGGAGTTGCAGAAGAAGCTGGAGCTCAAGCGCAGCGAGCTGGCAACGGCCCGCAAGAAACTGGACAACACCCGGATGCAGGACGAGCACCAGCTGGAAGAGCTGAAGCTCAGGCAGGCGGAGCTGGCCATGGAGCTGGACAAGGCCGGGCGCAAGGTGGCCACCCTGGACGAGACGGTGGCCCTGAACGAGCAGCAGCAGTTGAAGCTGGATCTGCGCATCGCCGAGGACGAACACTTTCTTGGCCAGCGCAAGGTCGACCAGCACCGGGCCGCCGCCCGGACCCGGGCCGATCTGGCCCAGCGCGAAGTCAACCGCCTGGCCCTGGAAGTGGCCCAGCTCGAACACGACCTGGGCAGGCTGACCATCCCCGCCCCCAAGGACGGCATGGTGGTTTACCACCAGGACAGGGGCGGGGACAAGGTGGCGGCCGGTGACAGCGTCTGGATGGGACAGCAGCTGATGCTGATCCCCTCCCTGGACAAGATGGTGGTCAAGGCGGAGATAGCCGAGCGTGACGCCGGCAAGATCCGCGTCGGCCAGGCGGTGCGCATCCGCCTCGACGCCAACCCCGAAGTGGTCTATCAGGGGCAGATCCAGTCCCTGGGCAAGCTGTTCCGGCAGAAATCGCGGCACCAGCCGGCCATGGTCTTCGACGCCCTGGTCACCCTTGCCCAGCCCGATCCCGAGCTGATGCGCCCGGGCATGGCCGCCCGCCTGGAGATCCTCACCCGGGATCTGGGCGAGGTGCTGCTGGTGCCGGCCCGGGCCGTACAGCAGCACGGCGACGGCCACCGGCTGCAGCTAAGGACGGCACTGGGCCAACGCGACCAGCAGGTCACCCTGGGGCCCAGGCTGGGCGACCAGGTGGTGATCAGCCAGGGCCTGGAAGCGGGCCAGGAGATCAGGTTATGAGAAAGTGGCTATTGAGTCTGGCCCTGCTGCTGGGCGCCTGCGCCGAGCCGGCCAGGGAGGTATTGACGGTACGGGCCCAGCAGGGCCCCTGGCAGATCCAGGCCCCGGCCAGGGGTGAGCTGACGGCGGCCAAGGCCGTGCCCATCTCGGCGCCGGCCGGGGTCAACGGCCCCCAGCGGGTGGTATGGCTGGCGCAGGAGAACAGCCTGGTCAAGAAAGGGGAGCTGATCGCCCGCTTCGACGGCGACAGCTTCCGCAATGCCCAGCGCGAAGCCGAACTCAGCGTGGCCATGGTGGATTACCAGATCCAGCAGAAGGACCGCGATCTGGGCCAGGAGCGCCAGCAGATCCTCAAGGAAACCGAGCTGGTGGCCAGCGAACTGGCCCTGGCCGACCGATACGGCGTCGAGGATCTGCGCGTCTACAGCCGCAACGAGATCATCGACAACCTCAGCAACAAGGGCTTCCTCCAGGCCAAGACCGGCTACCACCAATGGCAGCTGGACAGCCATGAGCACAAGGCCGGCAGCGAGCTTGATCTGCTCAGGCTGCAAAGGGCCAGGGAGGAGACCCTGCTGGAGCAGAATCGCCAGTCCCTCAAGCGCCTGGAGGTCCGAGCCCCCCAGGACGGCCTGCTGGTCTACAAGCGCAACTGGCGCGGCGAGCAGGCCCGTGTCGGCGAGATGATGTGGCCGGGGCGCAAGTTCGCCGAGCTGCCCGACACCAGCCAGATGGAGGCCAGGCTCCATGTGCTGGAGTCCGAAGGCGCCGGCCTGCAGGTGGGCCAGGCCGTCGAGCTGGCCCTGGACGCCTTCCCGGACCAGCCCTTCAGCGGCCGCGTCAAGAGCCTGGATGGCTTCGCCAAGAGCATCCGCCGCGGCGATCCGGTCAAGTACTTCGAAGTGATGGTGACCCTGGACAGGATCGATCCCGAGCTGATGAAGCCGGGCCGCCAGCTCCAGGCCAGGATCACCCTGGCCGAGCTGGACGGGGTGCTGACCCTGCCAAGCCAGGCCGTCTTCCAGGAGGATGGCCGCTACTTTGCCTATGTGCAGGACGGCGATGACTTCGTTCGCACCGAACTCAGCCCGGGTCAGCGCTCACTGACCCGGGTGCAGATCCTGTCGGGCCTGGACGCCGACACCAGGGTCGCCCTGCTGGAGCCGCCCAAGGAGAGGATAAGGCCATGAAGTTGAAGGAAATGCTCTGGCAATCCCTGGATGAGCTGCTGCATCACAAACTGCGCACCCTGCTGACCCTGCTGGGGATGATCTTCGGGGTCGGCGCCGTCATCGCCATGCTCAACATAGGTGAAGGGGCCCAGCGCGAGGCCCTCAAGCTGATCGACTCCATGGGCCTGCGCAACCTTATCGTCCAGGGCCAGGAATACGACAACGAGCGCCTCAAGGAGATCCGTGAGGAGTCCACTGGCCTCAGCCTGCGGGATCTGGAGGCCAGCCTGGACACCCTGCCCTTCGTCCAGGCCCACAGCGCCGAGAAGAACGTCAAGACCCATGATCTGTTCAGCCACCAGGGCAGCTCGGACGCCCAGGTGCTGGGGGTGACCGCCAGCCACTTTGAGCTGGCCAGCCTCAAGGCCGCACGAGGAAGGCTGTTCGACGACCAGGACGACCGCCACTATGCCCAGGTGGCGGTGATAGGCCAGGAGGTGGCCCAGGCGCTGTTCCCGGGCGGCGGGGCCCTGGGCGGACGCCTCAAGGTCAACCACCTCTGGCTGGAAGTGGTGGCGGTGCTGGCCAGCCCCAGGCTCAGCAAGGAGGAGTTCCAGGGCGTCAAGCTGGGTGGCGAGCGCAACCGCATCTATATCCCCCTGCAGACGGCCCTGAAGAAGCTCAAGCACCAGCCCCTGGCCAGCGAGCTGGATGCCTTCCGCCTGCAGCTGGCCACCGGAGTCGATCCCCTGGCCGCCAGCCAGGCGCTCAAGCACCTGCTGGACAGGCGCCACGGCGGCGTCGACGACTACCGGATCCTGGTGCCGGCCCAGCTGCTGGCGCAACAGGCCCAGACCCAGCAGATCTTCAATATCGTCATGTCCTGCGTGGCCGGGATCTCCCTGCTGGTGGGCGGCATCGGCATCATGAACATCATGCTGGCCACGGTGCTGGAGCGAACCAAGGAGATCGGCCTGCTCAGGGCCGTGGGCGCCAGGCGCCAGGATGTGGTAGCACAGTTCATGGCCGAAAGCTTCGTCATCGCCTGCCTGGGTGGAGTGCTGGGGATCCTGTTCGGCCTGGGGCTGTCGGAGCTTATCGCCCTCTATTCGGACTGGACCGTGGCCTGGTCGTTCTGGGCCATTGCCCTGTCGGTGACTATCTGCGCGCTGATCGGCCTGCTGTTCGGTGTCTACCCGGCCATCAAGGCCTCCCGGCTCGACCCCATACAGGCCCTGCAGAGCGACTAAACAAAAACGCCTCCACTTGGAGGCGTTTTTTTCGGGCCCTGTTAGGCGGCAAGCCAGCAAAAAAGGGGCACCAGGCCCCTTTTTTCGGACGACACGGCGCAGATATTAGAAATACAGGTTTTCCACGGCCTTGCCGTCGACCAGGATCTCGCACTTGTCACCCGAGCTGCTCTTGGCGGACTGGATGATGTTGGCGATGACCCCGAACTTGCCGCCCTTGCTGCCCAGCACGGAGCCGAAGTAGCAGTTGCCGGCAATGGCCAGGCCGTCATAGTCGGCCTTCAGGTTTTGGGTCGGGGTGTAGGGAGGGAAGCGGCCCTTCATGACCGGATCGCCGTTCACGGTCAGCTCCAGCTGGTTTTCCTTCTTGAAGTAGCGGCCACCGAAGGTCAGGCTCTTGCCAGAGATCTCAACGGTCTTTTCCTGGGCCACGACGGGCTTGGGGGTGGAGGCACAACCGCCCATGAGGGCCACGCTGCCGGCGATTGCAAACAAAGCGAGTTTACGCATCAGATTAAGTTCCTTCTTTACGGTTTGCCGGCCGTCTTGGCGCCGGCAACAACAGATCCCGTGTCGTCCAAGGGGCAGTATAACGGCTTGTTTTTCAACATTTCCAGACCTTGTCGGCCTTTAGTTGCAGCCGCAATGCCTAGGGATTGGTGGGGTTCAGTGCTCCCCCAATGGCAGCCGGTAGTGATAGAAGCCGCTTTCCCGCTCATAGCCCAGGGACTCGTACAGGGTCTGGGCCTGGGTGTTTTGCACCTGGGTCGACAGCACCAGGCTGCGGCCGTGGTGCTGCTCGGCAAAGTCCCTGGCCGCGGCCATCAGGGCCCTGGCCACCCCCTGGCGGCGGCCGGCCGACACCACATAGAGATCGTTGAGGATCCAGATGGGGCAGGCGGACACAGACGAGAAGCTGGGATACAGCTGCACGAAACCCAGGGCCTCGTCGCTGCCGTCGTAGGCCACGAAGATCTGCGACTGGCCGTGGCTGATCCGCTCGGTGAGAAAATCCCTGGCCAGGTTGAGATCGCTCGGCTGGCCGTAGAATTGACGATAGGCGTCAAACAGCGGCGCCAGTTGTGGCAGTTGCAGCAGATCGGCGCTGCGGATCTCGATGGTCATGGCGGCCCCTGTCGGTATACAGTTGATGTGGCTTTAGTTTTTGTCCAATTACGGGAGAGATCAAGCGGTGACCGACCCTAGCCTGCAACAACGGCTGATCGCACTCGAGAAACGGCTGTTCGAGGCCAACGCCAGGCTCAGCCGCGAACAGCTCGATGAGCTGCTGGCCGACGACTTTATCGAGTTTCCCAGCACCGCCGTGCCCTTCGACAAGGCCCACGCCCTCAAGAGGCTGCCCGGGGAGACGCCGCCGCACATCGAAGCCTGGGATTTCAGGGTCCGGCAGCTGGCTCCCACCCTGGCCCAGATCACCTACCAGGCCAGGCTGCGCCGGCCCGGCAGCGACCAGGTGATGGAGTCCTTGCGCAGCTCATTATGGCGGCTGGAAGACGGCCAATGGCGGATGTGTTTTCACCAGGGCACGGTAAGGCCCTGACGCCTGCTACAAAAAAAGCCCGGTCAGGCCGGGCTTTTTTCATGCTGGCCTGAATGCTCAGGCATGTTCGGCGATGATGCCTTCCATCTCGGTGAAATGGGCCTGCATCTGCGCCGAGGGCTCGGAGGTCGCCAGGCTGACGCCCCACACGGTCAGGGCGCAGCCCAGAAAGCCGGGCACGATCTCGTACAGGTAGGCACTGAGCGGCTGGCCGTCAATGGTCAGGGGGCCGTAGATCCACAGCAGCACTATGCCGGCGCCCACCAGCATGCCGGCCATGGCACCCTGGCGGGTCATGCGCTTCCAGAACAGGCTGAGGATGATCACCGGGCCGAAGGCGGCGCCAAAACCGGCCCAGGCGTTGCTGACCAGGCCCAGGATGCTGTTGTTGGGGTTCCAGGCCAGGACGATGGCCAGCACCGACACCGCCAGCACCGACAGCCGTCCCACCAGCACCAGCTCCTGCTGGTTGGCGTCACGGCGCAGGAAGGCCTTGTAGAAGTCCTCGGTCAGGGAGCTGGAGGTCACCAGCAGCTGGGAGGAGATGGTGCTCATGATGGCCGCCAGTATCGCCGCCAGCAGGAAACCGCTGATCAGCGGGTGGAACAATAGCTGCGAGAAGGCGATGAAGATGGTCTCGGGATCGGCCAGGACCAGGCCGCGCTCGGCGACATAGGCCACGCCCACGAAACCGGTGGCCATGGCGCCGATGATGGAGACGATCATCCAGAACATGCCGATGCGGCGTGCCTTCTTGACATCACTGACCGAGCGAATGGCCATAAAGCGGACGATGATATGGGGCTGGCCGAAATAGCCCAGGCCCCAGGCCAGCAGCGAGATGATGCCCAGGGTGGACACCTCTTCCAGCAGGCCGGACTTGGCCGCGTCCTTGAACAGATCCAGATAGCGGGGATCCAGGCCCTGCACCTTGTCGAGGGTGGCCCCCAGGCCGCCAAGCTCACCGAAGGCCACCAGCGGCACCAGCACCAGGGCCAGGAACATGATGCAGCCCTGCACGAAGTCGGTCAGGGACACGGCCAGGAAGCCGCCGAACAGGGTGTAGGCGCAGACCACGCCGGCGGTGACCATAAGGCCGGTGGAATAGTCCAGGCCGAAGGCGCTGTCGAACAGCTTGCCGCCCGCCACCAGGCTGGCCGAGGTATAGAGGGTGAAGAACAGAATGATGACGAGGGAGGAGACGACGCGCAGCTGGCGCTTGTCGTCCTCGAAGCGCTTGGCGAAATAGTCCGGTATGGTGATGGCGTCATTGGCCACCTCGGTGTAGGTGCGCAGCCTTGGCGCCACCACCAGGTAGTTCAGGAAGGCGCCAATGACCAAACCCACTGCTATCCAGATCTGGGAAACGCCGGAGGCGTAGATAGCACCGGGTAAGCCCATCAGCATCCAGCCGCTCATGTCGGAAGCGCCGGCGGACAGGGCCGTGACGCCGGGGCTGAGGGCGCGCCCCCCCAGCATGTAGCCGGACACGTCGTCCGTGGATTTGCGATAGGCGTAAAGGCCGATGGCCAGCATGGCCAGAAAGTAGGCGGCCAGGGATATCAGGGTACCGGTTTCCACTCCAATCTCCTCTGTGGTTGCTTGTTCATTCGAATACGAACAAAGAGGCTAACATGATGGGCGGAGGATTTCTTCCCGGATTGCGGGCAAAGGCGCCGTTTTAAAAAGTTTCACCCCCGGCAGGCCAGCCGGACCGGTCTGTCGCCATCTAACAAAAAAACCCCGAGCCTGGGCTGCGGGGCTTTCTTTACGGGCGCTTGGGCCTAGATACGGATGCCGCCGTCAATTTCGATGACCCGGGCGGTGAAGTAGTCATTCTCGAGGATGAACTTCACGCACTGGGCCACTTCCTCCGGCTCGCCGAGGCGGCGCAGGGGAATGGCCTGCTTCATGCGGTCGATGGCTTCCGGCTTCATCTGATCGGTCATGGCCGTGGCCACCACGCCAGGGGCGATGGCGCCGGTGCGGATGCCGTAGCGGGCCAGCTCCTTGCCCCAGGTCACGGTCATGGTGGCCACCGCCGCCTTGGAGGCGGAATAGTTGCTCTGGCCCATGTTGCCGGCGCGGGACACCGAGGAGATGTTGATGATGGCGCCCTGGCAGCCGTGCTTGATCATCTGGGCGGCGGCCTCGCGGCCGCAGAGGAAGGTGCCGACGATGTTGACGTCGATGACCGAGCGGAACTGCTCCAGGCTCATCTTGGTTACCTCACCGTCCTTGGCCTTGATCAGCATGCCATCGCGCATGACGCCGGCGTTGTTGACCAGGCCGTTGAGGCCGCCGAAGTCGTTGCCGATGGCCTCGAAGGTGGCTTCCACCGCCGCTTCGTCGGTGATGTTGCACAGATAGCCCTTGGCCTCGGAGCCCGCTTCACGGACCAGGGCCACGGACTGCTCCAGGTCGTCCTGGTTGAGGTCGATAAGGGCCAGCTTGGCGCCCTGCTTGGCCAGCATCACGGCCATGGCCTGGCCCAGGCCGCGGCCGCCGCCGGTGATGGCGATGACTTTGTCTTTGAGTTCCATGAATTATTCCTCGAAAAGCGCCAGCAGGGACGAGAAGTCCTTGGCGCCGTTACCCTGTAAGTTGTGCATCTGGTAGAGGGAGCGCGCCAGCGCGCCCATGGGCACCGGCTGTGCCACCTCCCCCGCTGCGCCCATGGCCAGTTCCAGATCCTTGCTCATCAGCTGGCTCATGAAGCCGCCGCTATAGCCCTTGGAGGCCGGCGCGTTTTCCATCACCCCGGGCACCGGGTTGTACTTGTCCAGCACCCAGTTGCCGCCGGAGCTGACCTTCATGATGTCGGACAGCACCTTGGCGTCCAGGCCATGCTTCATGCCCAGCTTGAGGGCTTCGCAGGTCCCGGCCATGAGTACCGATAGCAGCATGTTGTTACAGATCTTCGCGACCTGGCCGGCGCCGTCGCCGCCGGCATGGAAGATGTTGGCGCCCATGGCGTCAAGCACCGGCCTGGCACGTTCGAAGGCCTGATCGGAGCCGCCGACGATAAAGGTCAGGGTACCGGCCTGGGCGCCGGCGGTGCCGCCGGATACCGGCGCATCGACGAAGTCGAGGCCCTTGTCGGCCGCAGCCTGGTGCACCAGCTTGGCGGTGGCCGCGTCTATGGTAGAGGAGTCGATCAACAGGGTGCCGGGGGCCACCTGGTTCAGCAGGCCCTCGTCGCCCAGGTAGATGCCGGCCACATGCTTGCCGGCGGGCAGCATGGACACCACCACCTCGACGGCGGCCATGTCGCTGAGCTGGCCGGCCTTGCCGCCGACGCTGACCAGATCCGCCACCGCTTCCTTGTTCAGGTCAACGGCCAGCACCTCGTGGCCGGCCTTGACCAGGTTCTTGGCCATGGGGCCGCCCATGTTGCCAAGGCCGATAAAGCCAATCTTTGCCATAACGTCTCCTTACATGTCCTTGAGGGGGTGCTGGTCCTGGGGCCAGGGGGAAGCGAAACAGTGTTCGAGCACCTCGGCATCCACCGCCATCACGGACTTGAAGCGCCAGTTGGGCTTCATGTCCTTGTCGATGAGCAACGCCCTGACCCCCTCCCGGAATTCACCCAGCTCGCCGCAGCGGTAGGACAGGCCGGCCTCCAGGCGAAAGCAGTCGGCCAGGCTCATCTCGCCGCCCAGCTGCAGCTGGCGATAGACGATATGGGCGGTCAGCGGGCTGCCGTGGCGAAGGCCGTCCCGGGCACGGACCAACCACTTGTCGTCGGTTTCCAGGGCGCCGATCCGCGCCACCACCTCGGCCAGCTCGCCGTCACAGAGGCGGTCTATCTCGCCCTGGTGGGCCTTTACCTGGCCCCGGGGCAGCTTGACCCTGGCCTGGGACTCGAAGCCCCCCAGCACGTCGCCGAGCTTCTGGTGGTTGAGGCTGGTGGTACTGCCCCAATTGACGTTGCACAGGGCGTCGATGAGGGCGCCCTTGTCATCGAAGCTGACGAAGTGGTCGGCCAGACCCACATAGAGGGCATCGGCGGCATTGATGCTGGCACCGGTCAGGCCCAGGAACAGGCCGCTCTTGCCGGGCATGCGGCTCAGGAAATAGGTGCCGCCCACGTCCGGGTACAGGCCTATGGTGATCTCCGGCATGGCGATGCGGGCCGTCTCGGTCACCACCCGGTGGGAGGCGCCGCTCATCAGCCCCAGGCCGCCGCCCATGATGATGCCGTGGCCCCAGATCAGCACCGGCTTGGTCATGCAGTGGATCTGGTAGTCCAGGCGGTATTCCGAGACGAAGAAGTCCTTGACCGCCTCGCCGCCGTTGTCCGGGGCCTCGCACAGCGCCTGGTAGAGGGCGCGCACGTCGCCACCGGCACAGAAGGCCTTCTCGCCCGCCCCTTCCAGGATCACCATGGCGATGCCGTCGTCCTGCTCCCAGGCCTGAAGCTGGGGAGCAAGACGGTCGATCATGGATTGGGACAGGGCGTTGAGGGATTTTTCGCTGTTGAGCCGGGCCAGGCCCAGGCGCTTGCCGTTGGCGCAGCCCAGCTCTTCGAAGTGCACCACGTCCGTCATTGGTTCTTCCATTCGGGTTTGCGTTTACCCAGGAAGGCCTGCACGCCTTCCTGCTGATCCTCGCCGTCGAACAGCTTGACGAAGAACTCCTTCTCCTTGGCGTAGCCTTCCTTCATGGGGGCGACGCGGCAGGTCTGGATCAGCTTCTTGCAGGCGGCCACGGCCATGGGGCTCTGGTTGCCGACCTGTTCGGCCAGGGCCCTGGCGCGCTCCAGGGCGCCGCCCTTGGCCACCACTTCCTCGACCAGGCCAATCGCCTGGGCCTTGGCGGCGTCCAGCTGCTCGCCGCAGAGGATCACCTTCTTGGCCCAGCCCTCGCCCACCAGGTGGGTCATGTTCTGGGTGCCGCCGGCGCAGGGCAGCAGGCCGACCTTGGCTTCCGGCAGCGCCATCACCGCCTGCTCTTCGGCAATGCGGATGTCACAGGCCAGGGCCACTTCCAGGCCACCGCCCATGGCATAGCCGTTGATGGCGGCGATGGAGACGCCGCGAAAGTCTGCCAGGGTCTCGAAGGCACGGCCGAACAGGTGCGCCATGTCTTTGGCCACCTTCTTGTCGCCGTCCGCGAACAGCTTGAGATCGGCACCGGCGCTGAAGAACTTCTCGGAGGCCGAGGCCACCACCAGGGCGTAGACGTCTTTGTTGAGGTTGAGCTCTTCCACCATGGCCGCCAGCTGGGTCAGGCTTTCGACTGTCCAGGTGTTGGCCGGGGGGTTGTTCATGGTGATGGTGGCCACATGGCCATCGATCGCCAGGTTCAGGGGCATGTCCATGCTGTTCTCCTTACAGGATCTCGCTGGCGCCGTCCGCCAGCAGTCGACGGGCGACGATGAGCCTCATGATTTCGTTGGTTCCTTCCAGGATCTGGTGCACCCGCACGTCGCGCAGGTGGCGCTCCAGGGGATATTCCTTGATATAACCATAGCCGCCGTGGATCTGCAGGGCCTGATCACAGACCTTGAAGCCCACGTCGGTGGCGAAGCGCTTGGCCATGGCGCAGTAGGCGGTGCGCTCGGGATCCTTCACGTCCAGCTTGTAGGCCGCCAGGCGCACCAGCTGCCGGGCCGCCACCAGCTCGGTGGCCATGTCGGCCAGCTTGAACTGCAGCGCCTGGAAGGCCGCCAGCGGCTTGCCGAACTGGCTGCGCTCGTGCATGTACTGCTTGGCGGTGTTCAGGGCCTGCTGGGCGGTGCCCACGGAGCAGGTGGCGATGTTGATGCGGCCACCGTCCAGGCCCATCATGGCGAACTTGAAGCCCTCCCCTTCCTCGCCGAGGCGGTAGTAGGCGGGGATGCGCACGTTGTCGAAGGTGACCATGCGGGTGGGCTGGGCGTTCCAGCCCATCTTTTCTTCGGCCTTGCCGTATTCCACGCCTTGGGCATTGGCGGGCACCACGAAGGCGGACACGCCCTTGGGGCCGGCCTCGCCGGTGCGGGCCATGACCACCAGCACGTCGGTGCTGCCGGCGCCGCTGATGAACACCTTGGCGCCGCTGATGACGTAGTCGTCGCCGTCACGCCTGGCGCTGCTGGTCAGGCTGGCGGCGTCGGAGCCGGCGCCCGGCTCGGTCAGGCAGTAGGAGGCCAGCAGTTCGCCGGTAACAAGCTGCGGGCAGAACTCGTCGATGGCCTGCGCCGTGCCGAAGCTGGCGATCATCCAGGTGGCCATGTTGTGGATGGTCATGTAGGCGGTGGTGGCGGTGCAGCCCATGGCCAGCTGTTCGAAGACGATGCTGGCGTCCAGGCGCGACAGGCCCAGGCCGCCGGCGGCCTCCGGGGTGTACAAGCTCAGAAAGCCCAGCTCGCCGGCCTGCTTGATGACGTCCACCGGGAAGTGGTGTTCGGCGTCCCATTTGCCGGCGTTGGGGGCCAGTTCGCTCTCGGCGAACTGGCGGGCGGTGTCCTGGAAGGCCAGCTGATCGTCGGTCAGATGAAAATTCACGGTCACTCCTTACTTCAGGTGAATCGTCATGTTGGGACCGCCGGGGATGTCCTCGAGGAACCAGCGGGCGGTGATGGTCTTGGTTTCGGTGTAGAAGCGCACGGCCTGCTTGCCGTAGGCGTGCTGATCACCGTAGAAGGAGCCCTTCCAGCCGGTGAAGCTGAAGAACGGCATGGGCACCGGGATCGGAATGTTGATGCCCACCTGGCCCACCTCGATGTCGTGCTGGTACTTGCGGGCCGCGGCGCCGCAGGCGGTAAAGATGGAGGTGCCGTTGCCGTAGGGGTTGCGGTTCACCAGGGCGATGGCGTCGTCCAGGCTGTCCACCGTCATCAGGCACAGCACCGGGCCGAAGATCTCTTCCTTATAGATGCGCATGTCTTCGCGCACGTCGCTGAACAAGGTCGGTCCGACCCAGTTGCCGGCCTCATGGCCGGGCACGGTGAACTCGGAGCCGTCCAGCAGGCAGCTGGCGCCCTCATCCTTACCGGCCTGGATCAGCTCCAGCACCCGCTGCTTGGCGGCCGGGGAGATGAGCGGGCCGAAGGCGGCGTTCTCGTCGTTCCACAGGCCCGGCTTGACCTTGGCAAGCTCGGCCTGGATCTCCGGGATCCATTCCTTGGCGTCGCCCACGAACACGGCAACCGAGATGGCCATGCAGCGCTGGCCGGCGGCGCCCACCGAGGCACCGACGATGTTGTTGATCACCTGCTGCTTGTTGGCGTCGGGCATCACCACCATGTGGTTCTTGGCGCCGGCGAAGGCCTGCACCCGCTTCATGTTCTCGGTGCCGCGGCGGTAGATGTACTGGCCCACCGGCACCGAACCCACGAAGGACAGCGCCTTGACTTGTGGGTGGTCGAGCAGGAAGTCCACCTGCTCCTTGCCACCGTGCAGCACCTGCAGCACGCCGGCCGGGGCGCCCGCTTCCACGAACAGCTCCACCAGGCGGGTCGGGGTCAGGGGATCCTGCTCGGAGGGCTTGAGGATGAAGGTGTTGCCGCAGGCGATGGCCAGGGGGAACATCCACAGCGGGATCATGGCCGGGAAGTTGAACGGGGTGATACCGGCGCAGATGCCGATCGGCTGGGTCAGGCTGTAGGTGTCGATACCGCGGGCCACGTTCTCCACCGTCTCGCCCATCATCAGGCTGGCGATGTTGGCGGCGTGCTCCACCACCTCGATGCCGCGCCAGACGTCGCCCTTGGCGTCGTCGAAGGTCTTGCCGGTCTCGCTGGAGAGGATCTCGGCGATTTCGTCCTGGTGATCCTTCAGCAGCTGCTGGTAGCGCAGCATGACACGGGCGCGCTGGGATACCGGCACTTCCTTCCAGACCTTGAAGGCCTCCCGGGCGCTGGCCACGGCCGCCTCCATCTCGCTCTGGGTGGCGCAGGGCACCTTGGCGATGACGCTGTTGTCGGCCGGGTTGGTGACGTCGATAAAGGTGTCGCTCTGGCTCTGGCAGAACTCACCGTTGATAAACAGGGGGACGGTTTTCATGGTACTGCTCCTTTAAACCAGTTCGATGGCCACGGCCGTGGCTTCGCCACCACCGATGCACAGGGAGGCGATCCCTTTATTCAGACCGCGATTCTTCAGCGCATACGCCAGGGTCACCAGCAGGCGGGTGCCGGAGCAGCCGATGGGGTGGCCCAGGGCGCAGGCGCCGCCGTTGACGTTGACCTTGGCGTGATCCAGGCCCAGCTCCTTGATGGCCAGCATGGTGACCATGGCGAAGGCCTCGTTGATCTCGAACAGATCCACCTCGTCCCTGGACCAGCCGGCCTTGTCCAGCACCTTTTGCATGGCGCCCACAGGGGCTATGGTGAACTCGCTGGGATGCTGGGAGTGGGTGGCGTGGGCGCGGATGCGGGCCAGGGGCTTGAGGCCGCGGGCCAGGGCGTCGCTCTCGCGCATCAGTACCACGGCGGCACCGCCGTCGGAGATGGAGGAGCTGTTGGCGGCGGTGATGGTGCCGTCTTTGGCAAAGGCCGGGCGCAGGGTCGGGATCTTGTCCGGACGGGCATTGCCGGGCTGTTCGTCCACCTTGAAGGTGATCTCGCCCTTGCGGCTCTGGATGCTGACCGGGGTGATCTCGTCCACAAAGGCGCCGCTTTCGATGGCGGCCTGGGCCCGGTGCAGGGACTCGATGGAGAAGGCGTCCATGTCTTCACGGGTCAGGCCGTACTTGTCGGCGGTTTCCTGGGCGAAGGAGCCCATCAGGCGACCCGTGTAGGCGTCTTCCAGGCCGTCGAAGAACATGTGGTCCTTGACCTCGCCATGGCCCATGCGCAGGCCGCCCCTGGCCTTGGGCAGCAGGTAGGGAGCATTGGTCATGGATTCCATGCCGCCGGCCACCACCACCTCGGCGCTGCCGGCTACAAGCAGATCGTGACCAAGCATGACGGTCTTCATGCCGGAGCCGCAGACCTTGTTGACCGTGGTGGCGCCAACGCCGTCGGGGATGCCGGCGTGGCGGGCGGCCTGGCGGGCCGGGGCCTGGCCCAGGCCGGCGGGCAGCACGCAGCCCATCAGCACTTCGCTGATGTCGTCGGCCTTGAGGCCGGCGCGGTTGATGGCTTCACGGATGGCGGTGGCGCCCAGGTTGGGCGCATCTACGGCGCTCAGTGCGCCCTGGAAACCACCCATGGCGGTACGGGCGGCGCCGACGATGACAATGGCGTCCTGACTCATGACTGTGCTCCTTGATGCAATGCTTGCAACTGTGGTGATGAGCACAGACTAACGAAGATTGACGTTTACGGCAACGTAAAGGGGTCCAACCTCTTTACCGGATTTTAACCCAAAAAAAGGGCTCCCGAGGGAGCCCTTGTGCCGGCTTATTCGGCCAGCGGGATATAGGTGACCACCTCGTAGGCCAGCGGCGCCAGGGTGCCCTTGGCCTTGGCAAAGTCGATGAAGGACTGGTTATCCAGGTAACCGCTGTCCACATAGCTGCCTTCGATGCGGTTGAGCAGGGCGTCGAAGCCCTCGCGGCCGCCGGCGGTGAAGTTGGTGGTGCCCACCTTGTAGACGGCGTCGTCTTCCAGGGCTACCCAGTCCTCGCCCACCAGCACGTCGATATCGTAGATGCGCTCACCCTTGGGCAGGTTGCCGTCATAGGTGAAGCGCAGGTGGCCGGTGTAGGGGAAGGAGCCATCGCCGGTGCCGGTCACGCCGTCGGCGTTGGTGGCGTTGTTGATGGCGCCTTCCAGGGCCGCCTTAACATCGCTGCCCTTGAGGTCGAAGCTGACCAGGGTGTTGGAGAACGGCAGCAGGGTGCCGGCCACGAAGCCCACGGTCAGGTCGCCGGCCTTGACGTGGTCACGCACGCCGCCTGAGTTGACGATGGTGAAGTCCACGCCCGGGGTGTGCTGGTACATGGATTCGGCCACCAGGGGCGCAATATTGGAGCCGTGATCGGGCAGGGCCTCGCCGCCACGGGCCTTGCCGGGGATGCGCACGTGGTCCAGATCCTGGCTGACAGTGGCGATGACCTGGCCCATCAGCTCGTCGATGGCGGGCTTGTAGTTTTCATCGATCTTGGCGCGCATGGCGGCGTCTTCTTCGATGATCTGGATGTTGTCCTGCTCGGCCACGAAGGCCTCGACGGCGGCCTGGTCGGCCTCGGTCAGGCTTTCCTTGTTCTCGCCGTCGTACTTATGACGCATGGCGGCGCCGATCAGCAGGCTGTTGTTGCCTTCACAGCTTTCCACCACGCCTTCACCGTTGAAGGTGACGGTGGCCAGGCCCATGGCCTCGGCGTACTGGCCGGCCTGGACGATACAGGCGCCGTTGCGCATCTCGGCGTACTGGCCGTTGTCACCCAGGCCCAGGTTCTCGAAGCTGCCCAGCAGGCTATGGGAGTGGCCACCAACGATGACGTCGATGCCGGCCACGGCGTCGGCCACCCTCTGGTCACGGTCCAGGCCGATGTGGGAGACCATGACAATCTTGTTGATGCCCTGGGCTTCCAGCGCGGCCACTATGCCCCTGGCGGTGTCGATCTCGGCCTTGAAGGCCACGTCTTCGTCGGGGCTGGTGATCTCGAACATGTCCTGCAGCAGCAGGCCGAAGATACCCACCTGCTCGCCGTTGATTTCCTTGACGATGTAGCCGCCAACGTTATCGACGTTGTTGTAGACGTGCAGGTTGTCGATGAGGGACAGCGGCAGCTCCTTGCCGTTGTTCTCGCCGCTCAGATCCAGGTTGGAGGCCAGCACCGGGAAGTCGGCGCGCAGGGCGAACTTGGCCAGGGCCTCGTTGCCCATGTCGAATTCGTGGTTGCCCACCACCATGGCGTCCAGACCGATGTCGGACAGCAGATCGGCGTTGGCGGCGCCCTTGAACTGGGTGAAGTACAGGGAGCCCTGGAAGGCGTCACCGCCGTGCAGGGTCAGCAGCGGCAGTTGCTCCTGCTCGGCCCAGGCGCGGATCTCGTCGGCGCGGGCCTTGAGGCGGGCATAGCCGCCGATGGGGGCGTACACCTTCTTCTGCTCACCTTCGATGCTGGGGTAGAAGCTGGTGGAGCCGGCATCGATATGGGAGTGGGTGTCGTTCATGTGGGCGATGGCCAGCTGGAAGGACTGGGCCTTTTCAGGCTGTGCTGTGCTGGTATCGTTGTCACAGCCGGCCAGGCCAAGGGTGGCCAGGGCGACGGCAATGGCCACCTTATGTTTGTTCATCATCCTAGGTTCCTTAAAGCATTTCTTGTTATGTCATCCTGCTGTCCACTGGCCGGGCCAGGTGACAGGCGCGCACATTCTACCCCGTGGTTTGTTACAAGCAAGTTTAAAAGCAAGCGTTTACCCTTGATTTGCGGGGCTTTGCCCTTGCCTTTGGGCCGCCCGGAAGGCAAGGTTTAAGCGGTACCCTGGCCCCTTTTCCCCCTTGGGCCCGCAACTTTACCTTTACGTAAACTTCAAGTAAGGTGATTTCACCGAGGATCAGCCAAGACATCATGTCCAACAAAAGCATCACCTACAGCATCAGCGAACTGGCCAAGGAGTTCGATATCACCACCCGATCCATACGTTTCTACGAGGATCAGGGGCTGATCACACCGGAACGCCGTGGCCAAACCCGGATCTACAGCCGCCAGGACCGAGTCCGCCTCAAGCTGACCCTGCGGGGCAAGCGCCTGGGCTTCACCCTGGCCGAGGTCCGCAAGCTGTTCGACCTCTACGATGCCGACAAATCGTCGGTGACCCAGCTCAGCACCATGCTGGACCTGATCGCGGAGAAGAAGGCGGCGCTGGAGCAACAGATGGAAGACATCAAGGTGGTACTGATGGAGCTGACCTCAGCAGAAAAACGCTGCCGCGACGCCCTGGAACAACCCAACAAGAAAGAGGCGAGCGGTACCTAAGTAGTCAGCAAGGGGGAAAAGCTGGTGATCAGTACCTACAAGAGCCTGAACTTCGGTTTGGGCGAAACCGCGGACATGCTCCGCGACCACGTCAACGCCTTTGCCCGGGAAGAGATCGCCCCCCGGGCCGCCCAGATAGACGAAGCCAACGAATTTCCCGCCGACCTGTGGCGCAAGTTCGGTGACATGGGCCTGCTGGGCGTGACCGTCTCGGAACAATACGGCGGCGCCGGCATGGGCTATCTCGAGCATGTCATCGCCATGGAAGAGATCAGCCGCGCCAGCGCCTCTGTGGGCCTGTCCTACGGCGCCCACTCCAACCTCTGCGTCAACCAGATCTACCGCAACGGCAACGAGGCCCAGAAACAGAAGTACCTGCCGGGGCTGATCAGCGGCGAGCACGTCGGCGCCCTGGCCATGTCCGAGCCCGGTGCCGGCTCCGACGTGGTGTCCATGAAGCTGCGTGCCGAAGACAGGGGCGACCACTTCGTCCTCAACGGCACCAAGATGTGGATCACCAATGGTCCCGACGCCGAGACCTATGTGGTCTACGCCAAGACCGACGCCGACAAGGGTCCCCACGGCATCACCGCCTTCATCATCGAGCGCGGCTTCCAGGGCTTTTCCCAGGCCCAGAAGCTGGACAAGCTGGGCATGCGCGGCTCCAACACCTGCGAACTGGTGTTCGAGGACTGCATCGTACCCAGGGAGAACATCCTCGGTGAGCTGAACCAGGGCGTGAAGGTGCTGATGAGCGGCCTGGACTACGAGCGCCTGGTGCTGTCCGGCGGCCCCCTGGGCATCATGCAGGCCGCCATGGACGTGGTGGTGCCCTATATCCACGACCGCCAGCAGTTCGGCAAGCCCATCGGCACCTTCCAGCTGGTGCAGGGCAAGGTAGCCGACATGTACACCCGCATGAACGCGGCCCGCTCCTATGTGTACATGGTGGCCCAGGCCTGCGACCGCGGCGAGACCACCCGCAAGGACGCCGCCGGCGCCATCCTCTATTCCGCGGAGCTGGCCACCCAGATGGCCCTGGACGCCATCCAGCTGCTGGGCGGCAACGGCTACATCAACGAATTCCCCACGGGTCGCCTGCTGCGCGACGCCAAGCTGTACGAGATCGGCGCCGGTACCTCCGAGATCCGCCGCATGCTCATCGGCCGCGAACTCTTCAACGAGTCCTGAGACCAGGGGCGCGCCACGGCGCGCCCTTTGTTCACTGCTGCAAGGACAAAGCAATGGCAATTCTGCAGACCAAGATCAATCCCCAGGCCCAGGGCTTCAAGGCCAACCACGAGGCCATGGCCGCCCTGGTGGCGGATCTCAAAGACAAGGCTTCGCAAATCATGCAGGGCGGCGGCGCCGCCCTGGCCGAGCGTCACAAGTCCCGGGGCAAGCTGCTGGCCCGGGAGCGCATCGACCTCTTGCTGGACGCCGGCTCCCCCTTCCTGGAAATAGGCCAGCTGGCCGCCTGGGAGGTCTATGACGACTACGTGCCCGCCGCCGGCGTGGTGGCCGGCATCGGCCGGGTCAGCGGCGTCGAGTGCATGATCGTCGCCAACGACGCCACCGTCAAAGGGGGCACCTATTACCCGCTGACGGTCAAGAAACACCTGCGGGCCCAGGAAATCGCCGCCCGCTGCCACCTGCCCTGCCTGTATCTGGTGGACTCAGGTGGCGCCTTCCTGCCCCGCCAGGACGAGGTGTTCCCGGACCGGGACCACTTCGGGCGCATCTTCTTCAACCAGGCGCAGATGTCCGCCAAGGGCATCCCCCAGATCGCCATCGTCATGGGCCTGTGCACCGCCGGCGGCGCCTATGTGCCGGCCATGGCCGACGAATCCATCATCGTCCGCAACCAGGGCACCATCTTCCTGGCCGGGCCGCCGCTGGTGAAGGCCGCCACGGGTGAAGAGGTCAGCGCCGAGGATCTCGGTGGTGCCGACGTGCACTGCAAGGTCAGCGGCGTCGCCGACCACTACGCCCAGGACGACGCCCACGCCATCGCCCTGGCCCGGGACGCTGTGGCCAACCTCAACTGGCAGAAGCCCCTGGACGTCAGCCTCAAGGCGCCCAAGGCGCCCCGCTATCCCATAGAGGAGCTGTACGGCATAGTGGGTACCGACCTCAAGAAGCCCTTCGAGGTGCGCGAGGTCATCGCCCGCCTGGTGGACGACTCCGAGTTCCACGAATTCAAGGCCCTGTACGGCCCCACCCTGGTGTGCGGTTTCGCCCACATCCACGGCTACCCGGTGGGCATAGTGGCCAACAACGGCATCCTCTTCTCCGAGAGTGCCCAGAAGGGCGCCCACTTCATCGAGCTGTGCTGCCAGCGCAAGGTGCCGCTGTTGTTCCTGCAGAACATCACCGGCTTCATGGTCGGCCAGAAGTACGAGGCCGAGGGTATCGCCAAGCACGGCGCCAAGATGGTGACGGCGGTGAGCTGCGCCAGCGTGCCCAAGTTCACCGTGCTCATCGGCGGCTCCTACGGTGCCGGCAACTACGGCATGTGCGGCCGCGCCTATGATCCCACCATGATGTGGATGTGGCCCAACGCCCGCATCTCGGTCATGGGCGGCGAGCAGGCCGCCGGGGTGCTGGCCACCGTCACCCGTGACGGCCTCAAGCGCAAGGGCAAGGACTGGAGCGACGCCGAAGAGGCCGAGTTCAAGAAGCCCATCGTCGAGCAGTACGATCACCAGGGTCACCCCTACTACGCCTCGGCCCGGCTCTGGGACGACGGCGTCATAGACCCGGCCCAGACCCGCGACGTGCTGGCCATGGCCCTGTCCGCCAGCCTCAACGCGCCCATAGACGACACCCGCTTCGGCGTATTCCGCATGTAAGGAGGCCCCATGGATTGGTTGCAACAAGAGATCGACGGCCGCGGCGTGGCCACCCTGAGCCTGAACCGCCCGGACAAGCACAACGCCTTCGACGACCAGCTGATCACAGCCCTGAACGACGCCTTGGATGCGCTGGCCGCTAACCCGGCGGTGCGGCTGCTGGTGCTGCGCGCCGAAGGCAAGCACTTCAGCGCCGGCGCCGACCTGGCCTGGATGAAACGCCAGGTGGACGCCAGCTTCGAACAGAACCTGGCCGAATCCGAGGCCCTGGCCGGGCTGATGGACCGCCTGGACCGTTTCCCCCACCCCAGCCTGGTGCGGGTACAGGGCGCGGCCTTCGGCGGCGCCCTGGGCCTGATCGCCTGCGGCGACATCGCCGTGGCCGCCGACAACGCCCTGTTCTGCCTGTCCGAGGTCAAGCTGGGGCTGATCCCGGCCGTGATCAGTCCCTATGTGCTGCGCGCCATGGGCCCCAGGGTGGCCAGGCGCTACATGCTCACCGCCGAGCGCTTCAACGCCGAGGTGGCGCTGCGTCACGACCTGGTCCATGAGGTGGTGCCCATGGACGAGCTGGACGGCGCCGTGGAAGGCCATGTCCAGCAGCTGCTGATGAACGGTCCCCAGGCCCTCAAGGCCTGCAAGCAGTTGATCCAGGACGTGCAGGGCCAGGCCATAGACGCCCCCCTGCGCCGCCGCACCGCCGAAGCCATCGCCAAGATCCGCGTCACCGACGAGGGCCAGGAGGGCCTGGGCGCCTTCTTCGACAAGCGCAGGCCCGCCTGGCAGGAGCAACACTGATGTTCAATACCATACTGATCGCCAACCGCGGCGAGATCGCCTGCCGGGTGATCCGCACCGCCCACCAGCTCGGCATCCGCTGCGTGGCCGTCTACTCCGAGGCCGACGCCGGAGCCCGCCACGTGGCCATGGCCGACGAGGCCCACCTGCTGGGCCCGGCCGAGGCCGCCCAGTCCTACCTGCGCGCCGACGCCATCCTGGACATCGCCCGCCAGAGTGGCGCCCAGGCCGTGCATCCGGGCTACGGCTTCATGTCCGAAAACGCCGGCTTCGCCCGGGCCTGTGCCGACAGCGGCATCGCCTTCATAGGCCCGCCGGTGGCGGCCATCGAGGCCATGGGCTCCAAGTCCGCCGCCAAGGCCATCATGGAAAAGGCCAGCGTGCCCCTGGTGCCCGGCTACCACGGCGACGACCAGAGCGACGAGCTGCTGATCCGCGAGGCCGAGCGCATCGGCTATCCGCTGCTGGTCAAGGCCGCCATGGGCGGCGGCGGCAAGGGCATGCGGGTGGTCGAGAGCCCAGAGAAGCTGCTGGACGGCCTCAATGGCGCCCGCCGCGAGGCCAGAAACGCCTTCGGCGACGACACCCTGCTGCTGGAGAAATACCTGACCCAGCCCCGCCACGTGGAGGTGCAGGTGTTCGCCGACCGCCACGGCAACTGCATCTACCTGGGCGACCGCGACTGCTCGGCCCAGCGCCGCCACCAGAAGGTGGTGGAAGAGGCGCCGGCCCCGGGCCTGAGTGACGAGCTGCGCCGGGCCATGGGCGAAGCGGCGGTGCGCGCCGCCCAGGCCATCGGTTACGAAGGGGCCGGCACCGTCGAGTTCCTGCTCGACGGCGAGCATTTCTACTTCATGGAGATGAACACCCGCCTGCAGGTGGAGCACCCGGTCACCGAGCTGGTCACCGGCACCGATCTGGTGGAATGGCAGCTGCGCATCGCCGCCGGCGAGGCCCTGCCGCTGGACCAGGCCCAGGTGAGCACCAACGGCCATGCCGTGGAAGCACGCATCTACGCCGAGGATCCGGCCAGGGACTTCCTGCCCCAGAGCGGCCTGCTCGAACATCTCAAGGAGCCCGCCGACGAGCCCGGCCTGCGCATCGACACCGGGGTCCGGGAAGGGGACCAGATCACTCCCTACTACGACCCCATGATCGCCAAGCTGATCGTCCACGGCCCGGATCGCACCTCGGCGCTGCTGAAGCTGCAACGGGCCCTGGATCAGTACCGCCTGGCCGGCATCAAGGCCAACGTCGGCTTCCTGCACCAGCTGGTCAGTCACCCGGACTTCATGGCCGGCAGGCTGACCACCAAATTTATCGATGAACGGGTCGACGAATTGACCCTGGAGCCGGCCCTGGCCGAAGAGCGCCTGGCCCTGGCCGCGCTCTGGGTGCTGGTGGCCCGGGAGCAGGACGCCGAGCGCCAGCGCACCCAGGGCATGGAGCCCGGCACCCCCTGGCTGCGCAGCGACTCCTGGCGCCTGAACAGCCAGCCCCGCCAGCTGCTGCGCCTGGATATCGGCAATGAGGCACCGGTCGAGGTCGAAGTGGAGCACTTCGGCCCCGGCTGGCGCCTCGGCCTGCACGGCCACAGCGTGCTGGCCGAAGGCAGCCTGGTGGGCGATCAGCTCCACGCCAGCCTGGATGGCAAGCGCACCACCCTGCCCGTCTGGCGCCAGGGCCGCCGCCATCTGCTGTTCGAGCACGGTCATGTGCTGGAGGTGGCCGAGTTCCAGCCGGATTTTGCCGGCGAAGAGGAAAGCGCCGGCCAGCTCACCGCGCCCATGAACGGCACCATAGTCTCGGTGCTGGTCCAGGCCGGTGACAGCGTCGAGGAAGGCCAGGCCCTGGTGGTGATGGAGGCCATGAAGATGGAATACACCATCAGCGCGCCCAGGGCCGCCGTGGTGGCCGAGGTCTTCTACGGCGACGGCGACAAGGTCAGCGACGGCGCCGAGCTGGTGGCCCTGGAGGACGCCTGATGTATCCCCAATCCGTACGCATAGTGGAGGTGGGCGCCCGGGACGGCCTGCAGAACGAAAAGCAGCAGGTGGCACTCAACCACAAGAAGCAGCTGATCGAGATGCTGGCCGGTGCCGGCCTCAAGCACATCGAGGTGGGCAGCTTCGTCTCGCCCAAGTGGGTGCCGCAGATGGCCGACACCGCCGAGCTGTTCGAGGCGCTGGCCCGCAAGGACGGGGTGGTCTACTCGGCCCTGACCCCCAACCTGAAGGGCCTGGAAGGCGCCCTGGCCGCCGGTGCCGACGAGGTGGCGGTGTTCGGCGCCGCCTCCGAGACCTTCAGCCAGACCAATATCAACTGCAGCATCGACGAGAGCCTGGCGCGCTTCGCGCCGGTGGTGGCCGAGGCCAAGGCCAGGGGCAAGCAGGTGCGCGGCTACGTGTCCTGCGTGCTGGGCTGCCCCTACGAGGGCGACATCAGCCCCGACAAGGTGGCCGAGGTTGCCCTCAAGCTGTGGCAGCTGGGCTGCGACGAGATCTCCCTGGGCGACACCATAGGCGTGGGTACCCCGGAGAAGACCCGCCGCCTCATCGAGCGGGTGGCCCGGGACGTGCCGCTTGGCAAGCTGGCGGTGCACTTCCACGACACCTACGGCATGGCCATCGCCAACATCCACCAGGCCTTGTCCATGGGCATCGGCGTGGTGGACGCGGCCGTGGCGGGCCTGGGCGGCTGTCCCTACGCCAAGGGCGCCTCCGGCAACGTGGCCACCGAGGACGTGGTCTACCTGCTCAACGGCCTTGGCATCGACCACGGCGTGGATCTGGACCGCCTGGCCCAGGCCGGCTGGTTCATCAGTGGTCAGCTCGGCCGCCAACCCGGTTCCAAGGTATCCTTGGCGCTGCGTGCCAGCACCGGAAAAGACAAAGATTGCCTGCTCACCAACCTGTAGCGGGCAGCCACAAGAAGGAAAAGAAGATGGCTGGATTCAACAAAGTCGTCACGAGCTACCAAGAGGCCCTGGCCGGCCTCAAAGATGACATGACCGTCATGGTCGGGGGCTTCGGCCTCTGCGGCATCCCCGAGGGCCTGATCGCCGCCATGCGCGACAGCGGCGCCAGGGGCCTGACCTGCATCTCCAACAACGCCGGGGTCGACGACTTCGGCCTGGGGCTGCTGCTGCAGACCAAGCAGATCAAGAAGATGATCGCCTCCTACGTGGGCGAGAACGCCGAGTTCGAACGCCAGATGCTGAGCGGCGAGCTGGAGGTGGAGCTGACCCCCCAGGGCACCCTGGCCGAGAAGATCCGCGCCGGCGGCGCCGGCATCCCCGCCTTCTTCACCGCCACCGGTTACGGCACCCCCGTGGCCGAGGGCAAGGAGACCCGGGAGATCGACGGCCGCCACTATGTGCTGGAGCCCAGCCTGACCGCCGACTTCGCGCTGATCCGCGCCTGGAAGGCCGACCGCTACGGCAACCTGGTGTTCAACAAGACCGCCATGAACTTTAACCCCATGATGGCCACCGCCGGCAAGATCACAGTGGTGGAAGTGGAGGAGATCGTCGAGCCCGGCGAGCTGGATCCCAATTTCATCCACACCCCCGGCATCTACGTGGATCGCATCATCCAGGGCACATTCGAAAAGCGCATCGAACAGCGCACCGTCAGGGAGGCATGAGCATGGCACTGACACGTGAACAGATGGCCCAAAGGGTGGCCAGGGAACTGCGCGACGGCTACTACGTCAACCTGGGCATCGGCATCCCCACCCTGGTGGCCAACTATGTGCCGAGCGGCATGGAAGTGATGCTGCAATCCGAGAACGGCCTGCTGGGCATGGGCGAGTTCCCCCTTGAGGCCGACATAGATCCGGATATGATCAATGCCGGCAAGCAGACCGTTACCGCCGTCACCGGCGCCAGCTTCTTCAGCTCCGCCGAGAGCTTCGCCATGATCCGCGGCGGCCATGTGGACCTGACCGTGCTGGGCGCCTTCGAGGTGGACGTCAACGGCAACATCGCCTCCTGGATGATCCCCGGCAAGATGGTCAAGGGCATGGGCGGCGCCATGGATCTGGTGGCCGGTGCCAACAACATCATCGTCACCATGATGCACGCCGACAAGTACGGCAACTCCAAGCTGCTGGACGCCTGCACCCTGCCCCTGACCGGCGCCGGCTGCATCAAGAAGGTGCTCACCAACCTGGGTTACTTCGAAATAAGGGACGGCGCCTTCCACCTGCTGGAGCGGGCCCCCGGCGTCAGCGTCGAGGAGATCCGCGGTCTCACCGCCGGCAAGCTGGTGGTCGAAGGCGAGGTGCCGGAAATGGCCTTCTGAGGCCATTTCCCTGCCAGAAAAGAGGCCGCTGTTGCGGCCTTTTTTCATAGCAGCACCAGATCGTCCCGGTGCACGGCCACGGCACCGTAGCCGTAACCCAGCCGCGCCTCTATCTGGTCGGAATGGCAGCCGCTGATCTGGGCCAGCTCGGCGGCGCTGTAGCGGCTGATACCCCTGGCCAGCTCCCTGCCCTCATGGCAGAGGATGCGCACCACGTCGCCGCGACCGAAGGGGCCATGGACCTGGGTGATGCCCTTGGGCAGCAGGCTGGAGCCCTTGACGGTGATGGCCTGGACGGCGCCGGCATCCAGGTGGATATCGCCCAGCGGCGGCGGCCCGGCCAGGATCCACTGTTTGCGATTTTCCAGCTTGCTCTCCAGGGCCCGAAAGCGGGTACCGATCTTATCGCCCCTGGCCAGGCGGCCGATCACTTCGGGCAGCTGGCCGGTGGCGATCACCACCTCGACCCCGGCCCGGCGCGCCAGATCGGCGGCCTGCAGCTTGGTGGCCATGCCGCCGGTCCCCAGGCCCGACACGGCGCCCCCTGCCAGGGCCCTCAGGGTGTCGTCTATGGTCTTGACGTCCTCAATGAGCTCGGCGTCGGGGTTGCTGCGGGGGTCGGCGGTAAAGAGCCCGGCCTGATCGGTGAGCAGGATCAGCAGATCGGCGCCGGCCAGCATGGCGGCCCGGGCCGACAGGTTGTCGTTGTCGCCCACCTTGATCTCGGCGGTGGCCACGGCGTCGTTTTCGTTGATCAGGGGAATGATGCCGGCGTCCAGCAGGGCACCCAGGGTATCCCGGGCGTTGAGGTAGCGCTCCCGGTCGCTGAGGTCGGCCCGGGTCAGCAGCATCTGGCCCACATGGTAGCCGTAGAGGCCGAACAGCTCCTGCCACCAGTGCACCAGCTGGCCCTGGCCCACGGCCGCCAGCAGCTGCTTGTTGGCCAGGGTGTTGGGCAGCTCCGGGAAGTCCAGCACCTCACGGCCGGCGGCCACGGCCCCCGAGGTCACCACTATCACCCTGTGGCCGCGCTGGCGCAGCGCCACGCACTGGCGCACCAGCTCCACCATGTGGCCCTTGTCCAGGCTGTCCTTGCCGCCGGTCAGCACGCTGGTGCCCAGCTTGACCACTATGGTCTTGTGTTTCATCTGCTCTCCCCGAGGTCAAAAACCCCTTATAGCGGGGCCGGCCCCGCCCTGGCAAGGGGGCACAAAAAAGGCCGCCCATGGGCGGCCCCTGTAAACGGCAGTGGCTTAACGGCCTATGGCCTGCTTGAAGTGCTTGCGGCACATGGACACGTATTGGTCGTTGCCGCCTATGGCCACCTGATCCCCTTCCACCACCGGCACGCCGGATTCGCTCAGGCGCACCACCCGGTTGGCCTTGCGGCCGCAGTGGCAGACGGTCTTGAGCTCCACCAGCTTGTCGGCCCAGGCCAGCAGGTAGCGGGAGCCCTCGAACAGCTCGCCCAGGAAGTCGGTGCGCAGGCCATAGGCCAGCACCGGGATGTGCAGGCTGTCCACCACGTCGGTGAGCTGCTGCACCTGGGCCTTGTTGAGGAACTGGGCCTCGTCGATGAGCACGCAGTGCACCGGCTGCTGGCCGGCAATGCGGCTGATGCGCTCGAACAGGTTGTCGTCCGGGGCGAAGATCTCCGCCTCGGCCTCCAGGCCGATACGGGAGCTGACCTTGCCAACGCCGTATCTGTCGTCCACGGCGGCCGTGAACACCAGGGTATTCATGCCCCGCTCCTGGTAGTTGTAGGAGGACTGCAGGAGCGAGGTGGATTTACCGGCATTCATGGCCGAGTAGTAGAAATAAAGCTGTGCCACGGACGATTCTCGTCAATTCAACTGGCGCTTATGCTACGGCCTTGCGCCCGCCAGGGCAATGCACCCAGCCACAGCAGCGCCACCGCAAGACCAGCGCCCGCCACCAGCCAGCCCAGCGCCAGGCTCTGGCCCAGGGTCGCCGCCACATAGCCCAGGGCGGACACACCGGCGGCCAGGCCCGCATAGGGCAACTGGGTCAGCACATGCTGCAGGTGATCGCACTGGGCGCCGGCGGACGCCAGTATGGTGGTGTCGGACGCCGGCGAGCAGTGATCGCCGAACACGGCGCCGGAGATCAACGCCCCCAGGGCCAGGGGCAGCAGGGCCGGCTCCACCAGCTGGGCGGCCAGGGGGATCATGATGCCGAAGGTGCCCCAGCTGGAGCCGGTGGCCAGGGCCATCAGCGCCGCCACCCCGAACAGCGCCAGGGGCAGCCAGTGGCCCACGTTCAGGGCCTGGATATGGCCGGCCAGGAAGTCGCCGGCCTTGACGTCCTTCATCACCGCCGCCAGCAGCCAGGCGGCCAGCAGCAGCCAGACCGCCGGCAGCATCTGCCGGGCGCCCTCTACCATGGCCTTGAGGCGGCTACCGGGACAGGCCACGCCAGCCCACAGCAGTGAAGGCAGGGCGCCCAGCACCAGGGACAGGCCCACGTCGGTGTTCTCCAGGGCCTTGATGGCGTCGAAGGGGCCTTGGCTGGCCAGGGCGCCGGTGACGAACAGCGCCGCCATTGTACAGGCCAGCAGCAGGCCCAGGGGGCCCAGCAGCGGCAGCCAGGCGCCTTGGGCCTGCTCATCCCGCTCGGTCTTGCCGGCCCTGGCCTGGGCTGCCTTCATGGCCCCCAGGTTCCAGTCGAAGCCGGCGGCTACCAGCACCAGGGCCAGGGCCAGCCAGGGGTAGAAGGCGGCCAGGCTCATGTCCAGGAACAACCCCATGGGGGCCGCCGCCAGGGGCGCCAGCAGCGACAGTATGAAGGCCCCCCAGGAGGACAGCGGCACCAGGGCACAGACCGGCGCCGCCGTGGAGTCGATGAGGTAAGCCAGCTTGGCCCGGCTCAGGCCGTGGCGGTCCGCCACCGGCCGGGTGGCCTGGCCCACGGCCAGGCTGTTGAAGTAGTCGTCGATGAAGATGGCAAAGCCCAGTCCCACCGTCATCAGGCCGGCGCCGCGGCGGCTGTGGATGCGCCCGGCGCAGGCGTTGGCGAAAGACTCGGTGGCGCCGCCCCGGGCCAGCAGCCGGGACAGGGCCCCCAGCATCAACAGGAAGGCGACGATCTGCAGCGTCCACCAGTTGGGACCGCCGTCCCAGAGCAGCGCCAGCCCCTGGTTACCCAGGTAGGCAGGCGCATGAGTGCCAGCCAGCAGCACGGCCCCCAGGCCGGCACCCAGCAACAGGGTCGGCAATACACGCTTGGTGACAAGCACCAGGCCCAGCGCCACCAGCGGCACCAGCAGGGAGATCCAGGAGGTTGAGAAATCATTGAGTTCCATGACATTTCCTAAAACAGCTTGGAAAAGACACGGAGAACCACGGAAGGGTCAAAAAGAGATATAAATGACCGCCTCAGTAGCGCTCCATAGTGGCTCACTATGGCAGTGCTGATGCTTTTCGCATCAGCCCCAGCAAGGGACCCCGATCGGGTCTCACTTGCTTCGGCGTCGGCTCCTTTGGCCGGGGATCACAGGCATCACCCTACTCCCGGTTACTCTTAGACGACGCGCCTCTACTTGGCCAGGCGCCACTCTGGCACAGGGCTGGGCGGTCAGGCAATAAAAAATGCGCCACTTGGGCGCATTTCTTATTGGAACCGGTGTTTTCAGAGCTTTTCTGTGAGCTCGGGCACCAGTTCGAACAGGTCGCCCACCAGGCCATAGTCGGCGATTTGGAAGATGGGGGCTTCCGGATCCTTGTTGATGGCGACGATGACCTTGGAGTCCTTCATGCCGGCCAGGTGCTGGATGGCACCACTGATGCCAACGGCAATGTACAGATCCGGCGCGACTATCTTGCCGGTCTGGCCCACCTGCCAGTCGTTGGGCACGAAGCCGGCGTCCACGGCGGCGCGGGAGGCCCCTATGGCGCCGCCCAGCTTGTCGGCCAGCTTTTCCAGCATCTGGAAGTTGTCGCCGCTCTGCAGGCCACGACCACCGGAAATGACCACCCGGGCCGAGCCCAGATCCGGCCGCTCGCTCTCGGTGAGCTGCTGGGACAGGAACTGGCTCTTGTCGAAGCTGGCAGCGGCCTCGACGCGCTCGATGGCGGCGCTGTTACCCTCGCCCACGGCATCAAAGGCGGCGGGACGGGCGGTGATCACCTTGACCGCGTCCAGGGACTGCACCGTGGCGATGGCGTTGCCGGCGTAGATGGGACGGCGGAAGGTGTCGGCGGACTCGACGGCGATGATGTCGGAGATCTGCGCCACGTCCAACTTCACCGCCACCCGCGGCATGAAGTTCTTGCCGGTGGTGGAGCTGGCCGCCAGGACGTGGCTGTAGCCCCCTGCCATGGCCACCACCTGATCCGCCAGCACTTCCGGCAGCGGATGGGCGAAGCGGGCGTCGTCCAGCAGCAGCACCTTGGCGACGCCGTCCAGCTTGGCGGCGGCTTCGCCGGCCTGGCCGCAGTCGTGACCGGCCACCAGCAGGTGGATGTCGTCGCCCAGTTGCTTGGCACAAGCCAGGACCTTGGCAGTTTCCGGCTTGAGGCTGTGGTTGTCGTGCTCAGCAATTACCAGAATTGTCATCAGATCACCTTGGCTTGGTTGCGCAGTTTGTCGATAAGGGTGTCTACGTCGGCGACGATCTCACCGCCTTCACGGACCGGCGGCGGCGTCACCTTGAGCAGCTTGGTGCGGGGGCTGAGATCCACGCCCAGCTCGGCGCCATCCAGCACCTCCAGGGGCTTGCGCTTGGCCTTCATGATGTTGGGCAGGGACGCGTAGCGGGGCTCGTTGAGACGCAGGTCGGTGGTGACCACGGCCGGCAGGGATACCTGCACCGTTTCCAGGCCGCCATCGACTTCACGGGTGACCTTGAGGGCGCCGTCCAGTACCTCCACCTCGGAGGCGAAGGTGGCCTGGGGCCAGTCCTTCAGCGCCGCCAACATCTGGCCGGTCTGGTTGTTGTCGGAATCGATGGCCTGCTTACCCAGGATCACCAGCTCGGGATTTTCCTGCTCGCAGACCTTGGCCAGCAGCTTGGCCACGGCCAGGGAATCGAGGCCATCCTCGGCCTTGACCTGGATGGCCTTGTCGGCGCCCAGGGCCAGGGCGGTACGCAGCTGCTCCTGGCAGGCGTCGGAGCCGACGGAGACCGCCACCACTTCAGTGGCCTTGCCCTGCTCTTTCAGTCGCACCGCTTCTTCCACGGCGATTTCACAGAAGGGGTTGATGGCCATCTTCACATTGGCCAGATCAACGTCGGACTGATCAGGCTTGACCCTGACCTTGACGTTGTAATCAATCACGCGCTTGACCGCGACCAGCACCTTCATCGGCGGATTCCTTCTAGGCTTCTTGTACCTGGACCCACTGGCCTTTAGGCCAGACCAGCCGGGCCTTGCTTTACGGCCAATCTACTTACTGTTAACGTAAACGTCAACTTGTAAGGTCACAGATAAGAGCAGTGGGCCGGGCCGCCGGTCGACACGCCAAAGGAGCAATGATGGAACGCGAATCCATGGAATTCGATGTGGTGGTGGTGGGTGCCGGTCCCGCCGGCCTGGCCGCCGCCTGTCGCCTCAAGCAGCTGGACGACGGCCTCAACGTCTGCGTGGTGGAAAAGGGCTCCGAGGTGGGTGCCCATATCCTCAGCGGTGCCGTCTTCGAGCCCAGGGCCCTCAATGAACTGTTCCCCAACTGGCAGGACAAGGGTGCGCCCCTCAAGACCCAGGTCAGTGACGACGAGATCTACCTGCTGGGCTCCGAGGAAAAGGCCAGCCGCCTGCCCAACTGGGCCGTGCCCAAGACCATGCACAATGACGGCAACTACATCATCAGCCTGGGCAACCTGTGCCGCTGGCTGGCCGAGCAGGCCGAAGCCCTGGGCGTGGAGATCTACCCCGGTTTCCCTGCAGCCGAGATTGCCTATGACGACGACGGCAAGGTCATCGGCATCATCACCGGCGACATGGGCCGCGACAAGGACGGCAACGAAGGTCCCCAGTTCCAGCCCGGCATGCTGCTGCTGGCCAAGCACACCCTGTTCGCCGAAGGCTGCCGCGGCCACCTGGGCAAGGAGCTGCTGGAGAGGTTCGAGCTGGACAAGGGCAAGACGCCCCAGCACTACGCCATCGGCTTCAAGGAGCTGTGGCAGATCCCCGCCGACAAGCACAAGGAAGGCCTGGTCATCCACAGCGCCGGCTGGCCCCTGGACAAGACCGCCTCCGGTGGCGCCTTCCTCTACCACCTGGAAGACAACCTGGTGTCCGTGGGGCTCATCATCGACCTCAACTACAAGGATCCGCACCTGGCCCCCTTCGATGAGTTCCAGCGCATGAAGCACCATCCGCTGTTCGCCCAGTACCTGGAAGGCGGCGAGCGGATCAGCTACGGTGCCCGGGCCATCACCAAGGGCGGCTTGAACTCCCTGCCGGACATGGTCTTCCCCGGCGGCATGCTGATTGGCTGCGATGCCGGCACCCTGAACTTTGCCAAGATCAAGGGCTCACACACCGCCATGAAGAGCGGCATGCTGGCCGCCGAGGCGGTGGTGCGGGACCTCAAGGGTGAACAAGCCCTGAGTAATGACAGCTTCAACAAGGCTTTCAACAATAGCTGGCTGTACCAGGAACTCTACGAGTCCCGCAACTTCGGTCCGGCCATGCATAAATTCGGCAGCCTGGCTGGCGGCGCCTACAACTGGTTCGAACAGAATCTTTTCTCCGGTCGCCTGCCCTGGACCCTCAAGGACGAAAAACAGGACCATGAACAGCTGGAGCCGGCCTGCCGCTATGGCAAGCGCCATTACCCCAAGCCGGACGGCAAACTCAGCTTTGATCGCCTGAGTTCGGTTTTTCTTTCCAACACCAACCATGAAGAAAACCAGCCCTGCCACCTGCTGCTCAAGGATAAGGAAATCCCGATCAAGCATAACCTGGCCATTTATGACGAGCCCGCCCAGCGTTATTGCCCGGCCGGGGTCTACGAAATCGTCGAACAGGATGGTGAAAGCCGGTTGCAGATTAATGCGCAAAACTGCATCCACTGTAAGACCTGTGACATCAAGGATCCCACCCAGAATATCCGCTGGGTGACCCCGGAAGGTACGGGTGGCCCCAACTACCCCAACATGTAATTAGAAAAGCGGCCCCGGCCGCTTTTTTTATTTTGACTTGCATTAACTCCACTCCTTAATTAAAAATAGAGGTGATGTCGTATTTTTTGTTCAATCACACAGGAATTAACCATGTCTGACTTTTTGCAGATCTTGGCCAACCAACGCCGCCTGAATGCCCAAACCAAGGACCTTTCCGTTGCCGAACTCGAAGAAATCAAAGGCAAGCTGGAAAACATCATCGAGCACCGTCGCGAAGAAGAAGCCGAGCGTCAGCAGGAAGAAGTTGAGCGTCAGCGTAAAATCGAAGAATTCCGCAAGGCCATGGAAGCCGCCGGTATCTCCCCTGACGAGCTGGGCATGAGCGCGGCCGCTCCGGCTACCCGCAAGGGTGGCAAAGGTGTAAAGCGTGCTCCCAAGTACCGCATCGTTGTCGATGGCCAGGAAACCCTGTGGACCGGCGTCGGCCGCACACCCCGCGTCTTCAAGGACGTGTTGGATAAAGGTGGCAAGCTCGACGACTACCTGATCAAGTAAAAAGAAAGGGGCCTCAGGCCCCTTTCTTTTTACTCCGTAATTCCCCCGGCGTGCAGCCAAACCAGCGCTGGCAGGCCTTGACCAGCGACCCCTGCTCGGCATATCCCAGCCTCAGTGCCACATCGATCCAGGGCAGCCTTTCACGGGCAAGTTTTTCACACTGCTGTCGACGCCAGTCGTCCAGCACCACTTTAAAAGACTGTCCTTCCTCCTGGAGTCTACGCTGCAAACTCCGCTCGGAAATCCCCAATTCAAGCGCCACCTGCTCCAGAGATAACAGGGCCTTTCCCGATAAGGCGAATAAGGCGGCCTGCACGCGATGTGTCCATGGTGGTAATTCCGTGCTCTGCAGCCTGGTGTCGGCATAATGATCCAGCACCGCCAACATGGCTTCGTTGGCCTGGGGTAACGGCAGCTCCAGATAGTCCTTTGGAAATACCAGGGCATTTTGTTGCCGGCCAAATTGTACCGGCGCGTTAAGTAACGCCTCGTAACGCCCTATATCATCCAGGGCCTCATGGCAAAAAAGCAACTGGCGAGGTGGTAGATCCCGGCCGGTGATAAAGCGGGCATATTTCAACCAGCCCGCCATATTACGCTCAACAACCTGGGGCCCCAAACCCCGGTGGGATTGCCAGCATAAAACGGCCTGCTCACCTGAAATGGAAAAATCGGCCTGGCCCAGATCGGCCACCAGGGATTGAAAACGCAGCAGCCGCGTTATGGCCTCTCCCAGGGAATGACAGTTCATCACCTGATGGCCAAGCACGCCATAATCCCCGGGAAGCACATTCAGGCCCAGCAGTAACCCGAACAGCGGCTCATTGAGTTGATTGGCAGCCCAATTGAGTGCCTCATCGTAAAGCGCCGCAGGAAAGCGTTGCTCGGCGTCCTGCAGCGACGCTTCGGTCAGCTCCAGAAGCCGGAACAGTTCCTGCGATGGCGCCCCCTTCTGCTCGACCAGCAGAAACAGGGCGCGGAGATAGCCGGCGGAAATGTCGGCACCTTGGCGTCTTTTCACAATCATTTGGCGTCTCAGAGCAAGTCCCCGGCCGATACCGGTGCCACTATCCAATTCATGACAACCAGAATCAAGAGCACGATATGGAGATATGGCTATTGCTGGCCCTGGGACCGCTGTTCGGCGCCTTTATCGCCTGGGAATGGTATAGGCACCCTGATCGCTATTGTGGTCGAGAGGTGCTTTGTAACGCCTTTCTCGCCATCAGCCACCAGTTGGTGGATATCCTGGCCTGGACCGGCATCATCCTGCTTTACCAGGCCGTTTATGAGCACCGCCTCCTTACCATTGAGGTGAACGTTCTGAGCGCCCTGGGCCTGTTCATTGCCCAGGACTTCCTTTATTACTGGTTCCACCGGTCTGCGCATCGTGTTCGCTGGCTCTGGGCCGCTCATGTGGTTCACCACTCCTCCGAGCGGTTGAACTTCTCTACCGCCCTGCGCCAGAGCCTGTTCTATCCCCTGGCGGCCATGTGGGCCTTCTGGCTGCCCTTGGCCTGGCTGGGCTTTGAACCCGGACATATCATGCTGATCGTGGCCATCAACCTGGCCTACCAGTTCTTTATCCATACCCAGGCCGTGAGCAGGCTTGGCCCCCTGGAATGGATACTGAACACCCCTTCCCATCACCGCGCCCACCATGGCAAGAACCCCGAGTACATCGACCGGAATTTCGGTGGTGTGCTGATCATCTGGGACAGGCTGTTCGGTACCTTTGTGGAGGAAAAGGCGGCACCGGATTACGGTATTCCAGAGCGGAAGGTCGGACTCAACCCCTGGGAGGTGTTGACCCATGAATGGCGTTTCATGCTCGGCCAGGCCCTAAAGAAAAACCAGAGCCTGAAGCACAGGCTCTGGTTCTTGTTCGGTCCGCCGGAATGGCGCCCCGTTACTGGCGAATGCCCTCGACGGACAGAAACAGCTCAACCTGGCGGGATGCCGGACCCAGATCGAAGTTGATGTCGTAGTCTTTCAGGGTCAGGGTCGTGGTGCCTTCGAAGCCGCGGCGATAGCCACCCCAGGGATCGGCGCCGGCACCGATCTCCTTGACGGCGATGGCAATATCCTTGGTGACGCCATGCAAGGTCAGCTGCCCCTTGAGTACGCCCTCGCCGTTACCATTGGGCTCATAGGCGGTGCTGACGAAGGTGGCCTTGGGGTACTGTTTAACGTCCAGGAAATCCTTGCCACGCAGGTGCTTGTCACGCTCGGCATGATTGGAGTCCAGGGAGCCGGTATCAATCTCAACCTGGACACTGGCCTTCTCCGGCGCCTTCTCGTCGTAGCTGAACTTGCCTTCAAACTGGTTGAACTGGCCGATGAGCCAGCTGTAACCCAGGTGCTTGATACGGAACTGCACGAAGGCATGGGCACCTTGGGTGTCGATAACATAGTCGTCTGCAACGGCAGTACCGGACAGGCCGGCGGCCAATGCCAGGGCGATCAGGGCTTTTTTCATCTGTATTTCCTCATCGGTATTTAAGCATGCGCACAAGGGTATCTTTCCTGTCCGCGAAATGATGTTTCAAGGCAAAGGCGGCATGCCCCAAGGCCAGCACAACCAGGCTCAGGGCGCTGTACCAGTGGATGATGCCGGCCAGGTCTTCCTGTTCAGGCAATTCGGTGACAAGGGCGGGTACTTCAAACCAGCCGAAAACGCTGATGCCGCGGCCATCTGCGGTCGAGATCAGGTATCCGCTGATCATTACCAGCAGCAACAGCAGGTACAGGAGTGCGTGGCCAAGACGGGCAGCAAGCACTTCACCGCGACGGCCAGAGATGGCCGGTGACGGCTGGCGCCATTTCCACAGTAATCGCCACAGGGTCACAGCCAACAACACCATGCCAACGGACTTGTGCCACCAAGGCCCCAACTGGTACCAGCTGTCGTAGTAAGATAGGGTCCGCATCCAATAGCCGAGGCCAAACAGGCCGAATACGACCAGGGCGCTGAGCCAATGCATCAATATGGCCTTGAGGCCATAACGGGTATTGGTGTTTTGCCACATGAATCGGCTCTCCATAACGTGAAGGTCCAGATTACCGGAAACAACTTGAAAGAAAATCAGCTTATTTAGCAGATATTTTTCAATTCCTTAGAATTGTTTAGACTCTCTAGGCAAACTGCAGGGCGAAGCTCAACAAAATCGCCGGGGTGAGCCTCGACAAAATCGCTCCCGGCGATTTTGAACATCGGAGCGTTAGCGACGATAGCCCGCAGGGCGAGGGCCAGGAAGGCCCGAGTAACTGGGAGCACGGCTCCTGTGCAGGCGAACGCGACAAACTTGTCGGGAACAAGTTTGAATATCGGAGCGTTAGCGACGATAGCCCGTAGGGCGAGGCTCAGGATGAGCCGAGTAAACACAGGACGTGCCGGCCGGAATGAGTCTCCAGGGATGGGTGGCAACTCAAGACAATAAGGCGCCTTCGGTGGGTTACGCTACGCTAACCCACCCTACGCAGCTGGGGCTACTGGTGACCTTCACATGGGACAAAATCGCCGGGAGCGATTTTGGACATCGGAGCGCAGCGACGATGGCCCCGCAGGGGCGAAACACAGGGCGGTGTTTCGCAGCCCCCACAGCGCGCCAGCGCCGGTGGGGCCCATGGCAGAGGGGGTCGTACCACGCAGTGGTACAAAAGCAAAAGGCCTTCCCATCAGGGAAGGCCTTTTGCTTTTCTATTAGGTGCTTGGCAGTGACCTACTCTCACATGGGAAACCCCACACTACCATCGGCGCTACTGCGTTTCACTGCTGAGTTCGGGATGGGATCAGGTGGTTCCACAGCGCTATTGCCGCCAAGCAAATTCGTTTCTTAACCCGCCTTGCGACCAGTTAAGTCAATTCGGTAAAAGCTGATAACTCTACTCTTTAAGTCACTCTCTTTGAGTGCCCATCAAAACCCTTTGGGTGTTGTATGGTTAAGCCTCACGGGCAATTAGTACTGGTTAGCTACATGCGTCGCCGCACTTCCACACCCAGCCTATCAACGTTGTAGTCTTCAACGACCCTTTAGGAGACTCGAAGTCTCAGGGATGACTCATCTTGAGGCTCGCTTCCCGCTTAGATGCTTTCAGCGGTTATCGATTCCGAACTTAGCTACCGGGCAGTGCCACTGGCGTGACAACCCGAACACCAGAGGTTCGTCCACTCCGGTCCTCTCGTACTAGGAGCAGCCCCTCTCAATCATCCAACGCCCACGGCAGATAGGGACCGAACTGTCTCACGACGTTCTGAACCCAGCTCGCGTACCACTTTAAATGGCGAACAGCCATACCCTTGGGACCGACTTCAGCCCCAGGATGTGATGAGCCGACATCGAGGTGCCAAACACCGCCGTCGATATGAACTCTTGGGCGGTATCAGCCTGTTATCCCCGGAGTACCTTTTATCCGTTGAGCGATGGCCCTTCCATTCAGAACCACCGGATCACTATGACCTACTTTCGTATCTGCTCGACGTGTCTGTCTCGCAGTTAAGCTGGCTTATGCCATTGCACTAACCTCCTGATGTCCGACCAGGATTAGCCAACCTTCGTGCTCCTCCGTTACGCTTTGGGAGGAGACCGCCCCAGTCAAACTACCCACCAGACACTGTCCCTAACCCAGATAATGGGCCGAGGTTAGAACATCAAACATACAAGGGTGGTATTTCAAGGATGGCTCCACGATAACTGGCGTTACCGCTTCAAAGCCTCCCACCTATCCTACACATGTAGGCTCAATGTTCAGTGTCAAGCTGTAGTAAAGGTTCACGGGGTCTTTCCGTCTAGCCGCGGGTACACTGCATCTTCACAGCGATTTCAATTTCACTGAGTCTCGGGTGGAGACAGCGTGGCCATGGTTACACCATTCGTGCAGGTCGGAACTTACCCGACAAGGAATTTCGCTACCTTAGGACCGTTATAGTTACGGCCGCCGTTTACCGGGGCTTCGATCAAGAGCTTCGCTTGCGCTAACCCCATCAATTAACCTTCCGGCACCGGGCAGGTGTCACACCCTATACGTCCTCTTTCGAGTTTGCAGAGTGCTGTGTTTTTGATAAACAGTCCCAGCCACCTGGTCACTGCGGCTGCCGTCAGCTTAGAGAGCAAGTCTCATCACCAACAACAGCGTACCTTCTCCCGAAGTTACGGTACTATTTTGCCTAGTTCCTTCACCCGAGTTCTCTCAAGCGCCTTAGTATTCTCTACCTGACCACCAGTGTTGGTTTGGGGTACGGTTTCTTTTCATCTGAAGCTTAGAGGCTTTTCCTGGAAGCATGGCATCAACAACTTCGTTGCCGTAGCAACTCGTCTCGTGTCTCGACCTTAGGGACCCGGATTTGCCTAAGTCCCCAGCCTACGCACTTTCACCAGGACGACCGACGCCTGGCTTGCTTAGCCTTCTCCGTCCCCCCATCGCAATGAAAAGAAGTACAGAAATATTAATCTGTTTCCCATCGACTACGGCTTTCGCCCTCGCCTTAGGGGCCGACTCACCCTGCCCCGATTAACGTTGGACAGGAACCCTTGGTCTTCCGGCGAGCGGGTTTTTCACCCGCTTTAACGTTACTCATGTCAGCATTCGCACTTCTGATACCTCCAGCATGCCTCCCGACACACCTTCAACGGCTTACAGAACGCTCCCCTACCCAGCATACCTAAATATGCTGCCGCAGCTTCGGTGCATAGCTTAGCCCCGTTACATCTTCCGCGCAGACCGACTCGACTAGTGAGCTATTACGCTTTCTTTAAAGGGTGGCTGCTTCTAAGCCAACCTCCTAGCTGTCTAAGCCTTTCCACATCGTTTCCCACTTAGCTATGACTTGGGGACCTTAGCTGGCGGTCTGGGTTGTTTCCCTCTCCACGATGGACGTTAGCACCCACCGTGTGTCTCCCGGATAGTACTTTGCGGTATTCGGAGTTTGCATGGGTTTGGTAAGTCGGGATGACCCCCTAGCCCAAACAGTGCTCTACCCCCGCAAGTATTCGTCCGAGGCGCTACCTAAATAGCTTTCGGGGAGAACCAGCTATCTCCCGGTTTGATTGGCCTTTCACCCCTAATCACAGGTCATCCCCTAATTTTGCAACATTAGTGGGTTCGGTCCTCCAGTTGATGTTACTCAACCTTCAACCTGCCCATGACTAGATCACCGGGTTTCGGGTCTATGCCTTGCGACTGGACGCCCAGTTAAGACTCGGTTTCCCTACGGCTCCCCTATTCGGTTAACCTCGCCACAAAACATAAGTCGCTGACCCATTATACAAAAGGTACGCAGTCACCCCGAAGGGCTCCTACTGCTTGTACGTACACGGTTTCAGGTTCTATTTCACTCCCCTCGCCGGGGTTCTTTTCGCCTTTCCCTCACGGTACTGGTTCACTATCGGTCAGTTGGGAGTATTTAGCCTTAGAGGATGGTCCCCCTATCTTCAGTCAAGATACCACGTGTCCCGACCTACTCATCGTTTGCAACGACATCTGCCATTTCGTGTACGGGGCTATCACCCTGTATCGCGGAACTTTCCAGAACCTTCCACTATGACAGACGCTGATACACAAACTGGGCTCTTTCCCGTTCGCTCGCCGCTACTGAGGAAATCTCGGTTGATTTCTTTTCCTCGGGGTACTTAGATGTTTCAGTTCTCCCGGTTCGCCTCTGCACCCTATGTATTCAGATACAGATACCCAAGTTACCTTGGGTGGGTTTCCCCATTCGGAAATCATTGGCTCAAGCGGTTCTTATCACCTCACCAATGCTTATCGCAGATTAGCACGTCCTTCATCGCCTCCAACTGCCAAGGCATCCACCGTGTACGCTTAGTCACTTAACCATACAACCCCGAAGGGTTTCGCTGACGCGAACCATTTTCCGAAGAAAATGCCGTATGTTGACTAACACCTGGTTTTCGCCGGACACTCATCAAGTAGAGAGTGACTCGTTTAAATTTGCAGTGTTATCAGCTTTCCGAATTGTTAAAGAACCATGAAAGCCAGCGCTAAGGCTGGCTTCCAAGCAATCTGTGTGGACACTTCGAGACGTGTCATCCCTAAAGGTAAGGAGGTGATCCAGCCGCAGGTTCCCCTACGGCTACCTTGTTACGACTTCACCCCAGTCATGAACCACACCGTGGTAAACGCCCTCCCGAAGGTTAAGCTATCTACTTCTGGTGCAGCCCACTCCCATGGTGTGACGGGCGGTGTGTACAAGGCCCGGGAACGTATTCACCGTAGCATTCTGATCTACGATTACTAGCGATTCCGACTTCATGGAGTCGAGTTGCAGACTCCAATCCGGACTACGACGGACTTTATGGGATTCGCTTACCATCGCTGGTTCGCCGCCCTTTGTATCCGCCATTGTAGCACGTGTGTAGCCCTGCCCGTAAGGGCCATGATGACTTGACGTCGTCCCCACCTTCCTCCGGTTTATCACCGGCAGTCTCCTTAGAGTTCCCGACCGAATCGCTGGCAACTAAGGATAAGGGTTGCGCTCGTTGCGGGACTTAACCCAACATTTCACAACACGAGCTGACGACAGCCATGCAGCACCTGTCTCAGCGTTCCCGAAGGCACCAAGGTATCTCTACCAAGTTCGCTGGATGTCAAGGGCAGGTAAGGTTCTTCGCGTTGCATCGAATTAAACCACATGCTCCACCGCTTGTGCGGGCCCCCGTCAATTCATTTGAGTTTTAACCTTGCGGCCGTACTCCCCAGGCGGTCTACTTAACGCGTTAGCTCCGAAACCCACGTCTCAAGGACACAGACTTCAAGTAGACATCGTTTACGGCGTGGACTACCAGGGTATCTAATCCTGTTTGCTCCCCACGCTTTCGTGCATGAGCGTCAGTCTTTGTCCAGGTGGCCGCCTTCGCCACTGGTATTCCTTCAGATCTCTACGCATTTCACCGCTACACCTGAAATTCTACCACCCTCTACAAGACTCTAGCTTGCCAGTTCTAAATGCAGTTCCCAGGTTGAGCCCGGGGCTTTCACATCTAGCTTAACAAGCCGCCTGCGCACGCTTTACGCCCAGTAATTCCGATTAACGCTCGCACCCTCCGTATTACCGCGGCTGCTGGCACGGAGTTAGCCGGTGCTTCTTCTGCGAGTAACGTCACAGATGAGCCGTATTAAGACTCACCCTTTCCTCCTCGCTGAAAGTGCTTTACAACCCGAAGGCCTTCTTCACACACGCGGCATGGCTGCATCAGGGTTTCCCCCATTGTGCAATATTCCCCACTGCTGCCTCCCGTAGGAGTCTGGGCCGTGTCTCAGTCCCAGTGTGGCTGATCATCCTCTCAAACCAGCTAGGGATCGTCGCCTTGGTAGGCCGTTACCCCACCAACTAGCTAATCCCATGTAGGCGCATCCGGTAGCGAGAGGTCCGAAGATCCCCCCCTTTGGTCCGTAGACGTTATGCGGTATTAGCCATCGTTTCCAATGGTTATCCCCCACTCCCGGGTAGCTTCCTACACATTACTCACCCGTCCGCCGCTCGCCGCCCATGTCTTCCCCCGAAGGTTCCGTCATGTCGCTGCCGCTCGACTTGCATGTGTTAGGCCTGCCGCCAGCGTTCAATCTGAGCCATGATCAAACTCTTCAATTAAAAGTTTGTGCTCAATGAATTGCTGAAGTGTTTGAACACTTCGAGTTCATTGAAAATTCGTTTTTGGGAATTTTCACAACCTCGAGTGCCCACACAGATTGCTTGGTCACATTGTTAAAGATCGTTCGCTTCTTCTCGAAGCGGGAGCCGCACTCTACCGACTCCGGATTTTCTGTCAAGCCCTTTGTTCCGGCCTTTTCAGAAAACTTGAGTTTTCAGCGCTTAGCGCCTTATCTCTCAAGCGGGCCGCCATTTTACTCAGTCTTCGTTGTGGGTCAAGGCCTTTTTTCGAGGTCTTTTCCGCGAAGCCGTTCGGTGGCGACAGGGAGCTAAGTATAGGCTTGCCGCAGACAAAAGCAAGGCCGGTATACACCGGCCTTGTTCGTTCGCTCAGAGTTTGAGCAACACTAGAGCTGATAGAAGTCTCGATACCAGTCAACGAATGACTTAACCCCTTCTTCTACAGGCATTTTCGGCTTGTAGCCGGTCGCCTGGAAGAGATCCATGGTGTCGGCCCAGGTTGCCGGCACATCACCGGGTTGGATGGGCATCAGATTCTGCTTGGCTTCAAGGCCGGTCGCCTTCTCGATGGCCTTGATGAAGTCGGTCAACTTAACCGGCTGCCCAGCACCAATGTTGTAGACCCGGTACGGTGCAGAACTTTGGGCAGCACTGCCCCCTTCTACGGTCCATTGGCTGTTCTTTTCCGGCACCACATCGGCAATACGGGCGATCCCCTCGACGATATCATCTATATAGGTAAAGTCCCGCTGCATGTCCCCGTGGTTGTAGACATCGATGGGCTCCCCAGCCAACACCGCCTTGGTGAACTTGAACAGCGCCATGTCCGGGCGCCCCCATGGGCCATACACGGTAAAGAAGCGCAACCCAGTAGTCGGCAAGCCATAAAGGTGGGAATAGGTATGGCTCATCAACTCGTTGGCTTTCTTGGTGGCAGCGTAGAGTGACACAGGGTGGTCAACGCTGTCCGATACCTTAAATGGCATGTCGCCATTGAGGCCATAGACGGAGCTGGAAGAGGCATAGACAAGGTGCTGGATATCATGGTGGCGGCAGCCTTCCAGGATATTGAGATGTCCTACCAGGTTGGCATCGGCATAGGCATGGGGGTTGTCGATGGAATAACGCACCCCGGCCTGGGCGGCAAGGTGGATGACCCGGTCAAAGGCGTTATCGGAAAAGAGCTGTTCAATGCCAGCACGGTCGGCAATGTCCAGCTTGATAAAGTCAAAGCCCTCCAAGAGTTCAAGCTCTGCCAGGCGGGCTTCCTTCAGACTGACTTCGTAATAATCATTGAGGTTGTCGATACCAACCACCTGGTGACCCGCTTCGACAAGGCGTTTGCTGACGTAAAAACCGATAAAGCCGGCCGCGCCGGTAACCAGATACTTCACCGGGATTGCTCCCGCTGCTCCAACCAGGCCGCTACCTGGGCCAGGCTAGGCAACACCACATCCGCCAATTCCCTGGCATCCTCTGTCACCGCCTTGCCTGTCTCGACCAGGATCCTGGTTCTTATACCGGCCGCGATGGCCGCCCGCATATCATCGGCCTTGTCCCCGACAAACACCGACTTTGCCATATCGATGCCTAGATCCTGCTGGGCTTCCAGCAGCATGCCTGGCTTGGGCTTGCGGCAGTCACAGTCGATTTTGTAGTCACCCAGTCCCTTCTCGGGGTGATGAGGGCAGTAGTAGATGCCGTCCAACACCACCCCCTTGTCATCAAAGTTCCAGTCCATCCACTGGGTCAGCTCGTGGAACTGCTCTTCCGTGTATTTGCCACGGGCGATGCCAGACTGGTTGGTGATCACCACGATAAGGAACCCCTTACCCTGGAGATCTCGGCAGGCTTCGAATACACCATCGACGAACTGGAAGTCATCGATGGTACCAACATAGCCATGATCCAAGTTGATCACACCGTCTCGGTCCAGAAATATTGCGGGTTTCATAATACTACTGCTCATTCACAGGCCTCAGTGCCTGCAGGCGCTCGTTATTGGGGTAAAGCCACTGCCCCTTTGCCAAAATACGATTGTACTCGTCTTTGTCTCTCAGGGCCCGCGCCGCGTCCAACATGGCTAAATAGGTCTGGGCCCTGGGCCTGGTCCGACTGTACTCCCAACCCCAGCTGATGAACTCCCTAAGCGCTTGCCCGTCTCCCACCTTGAGCGCATTCTGAAACTTGGCAAACATCACGATATGGGAAATGTGCTCGTCAAACACCACCGGATTGACAATATCTAAAAGGGGCAAGAGTGGCGAGTCCCCCGCTTTGGCCACCTCATTTTGGCGAACAACTTCCACAAGCTTGCTGATAGTGTGGAGGTTGGAAGCGAAAAAGGCAGTTCCCGCAAGCAAGACCATCACCGCTAGGCTCTTGGCAAGGTAAGGCATTGCTACTGGCACCTCCTTCATGCCCACCCTTGCCTCGACTAGGAACAGGATGACCAGGAAGGTCAACCAATGGATGGCCGAATGATAAAAGGGGTACTCCGTCATGGCGTGCAGCGCCATGGGAAACAGCATGGCGGCATAGCCCCAGCCTTGATTACCCAACTTGGTCAAACGCCAGATGAAAGCGACGGAAAAGACCAGTATGCCCAGCACCGGAAGAAGTCCGCCTTCAGCCGCCCAGAACAGCAGCTCGTTATGGGGGTGGTCAACATTATGAAGCGACATGAGCCCGGTGGTTGCATAAAGCTCGGCACGGTACTCTGAAAAAACCAGCTCAAAACTCCCCAAGCCGGCGCCAAACAGCCAGTGGTCTTTAAAGATATGCCAACTTACGGTCCAGTTTTCTATACGCCATGAGCTGGAGGTTGCGGCTTCTGTCCCTCTGAAGCCTCCACCCAGACCTTCGGTAAATAATGCACCGGCAACTTCCCCGGCAATAAGCAGGCCAATACCTGCAGCGAGTGAACTAGAAAACTTTTTGTGCATGGCCAGCAGCAACAGCAGCGAACCAATCAGCGCCAGAACACCGGTTCGAGACATGACGATGTAGGTACAAAAGCCGCCAAAGGCCAATACCGCATACAGTGGCGCCAGCCATAGTAGCTTATGAAGGGAGTGCTCCGGCACTTTGTGCTTGGCCAACAAGTAGATGGCCGCCGCCATGGCCGTCACGATAAAGCTGGCAAACACATTGGGCTGCTGGAAAATCCCCGATGGCCGGAACTTGAAGCCAGAGGGTATGCCGATGGGAAGCCACTCAAAGCCATACAGTTGCAAGGCACCCAATACTGCTTGGCAGGCCCCCAAAGCGACCAACACATAAAGCAGCCACTTTTCATCACGCTGAGCCTTGAAGCACTGCGCCAGGGCTAACAGAAATGCGATACCTCCGAGCACACCTAACAACCGCCCTATAGGCAACTCAATGCCTGTGGATGTCCACAGCATGGGTAGAAACAGTGCCAGGATTAAAGCCCCGTATTGCCAACCCGAACGAGGGACTCGCCACTGCCCATGGTGAATAGCTGAAAAAGCGCCTACTGCTATGACGAGGATGGCCCCAACCCATACGGTGTTGTTATAGGACAACTGCAGGCCCGCCCCTCCCAAGTTGTGCTGGAAGTATTGGGTTGCGATCAAAAAGAGCAGCCAATAGGCTGCCCAAGCAAGACGGTCGCAAGCGTTGTTATTATGTCCCGTCATTTAATGGATATCCTTTATTGCAAGTTCAGGGTATCGCCCCGACCAATAGCATAATAATTGAAGCCGCGCTCCTTCATCGCTTCAGGCTCGTAAAGGTTACGGCCATCAAAGATGACCCTATTAGACAATGAGTTAGCAATCAATTCAAAATCAGGTGCCCTAAACTGCTGCCACTCGGTGCAGAGCACCAAGGCATCTGCTCCGTCCAAGGCCTCCTCCATACTATCGCAAAGTACCAAGTCGGGACGCTCACCGTAGATGCGCTTAGCTTCCTTCATCGCTTCCGGGTCATAGGCCTGCACCGTAGCTCCCGTAGTCCACAGGGCTTCCATCAGGACACGACTAGAGGCCTCGCGCATGTCGTCTGTATTGGGTTTGAAAGCCAGTCCCCATAAGGCGATGGTTTTACCCTCCAGTTCTCCCTGGAAATGGCGATTGATGAATTGAAATAGCTTCTGCTTCTGGCGGTAGTTAACAGCTTCCACCGATTGCAACAGCTGGGGCTGATAGCCTACCTGCTCTGCAGTGTTTACCAGAGCCTGCACGTCCTTTGGGAAACAGGAGCCGCCGTAGCCGCACCCCGGGTAAATAAAGTGATACCCGATACGCGGATCGGAGCCGATCCCCTTACGTACGGCTTCTATATCAGCTCCCAGCAACTCAGCCAAGTTAGCCACTTCATTCATGAAGCTGATCTTAGTCGCCAACATACAGTTGGCTGCATACTTGGTTAGTTCAGCACTGCGCACATCCATGACGATGATCTTGTCATGGTTGCGGTTGAAAGGAGCATAAAGTTCGCGCATTTTGGTCTCAGCGCGAGCATCATCAGTGCCAATGATGATCCGGTCCGGCTTCTGGCAGTCGGCCACCGCCGCGCCTTCCTTGAGAAACTCTGGATTGGACACCACCGTATAATTCAGTGTTTCCTTACGCTCAGCTAAAACCTTGGCAATATGCGCCCGCACTTTGTCGGCTGTTCCCACCGGTACGGTAGACTTATTGATCACAATCTTAGGCTCTGCCATATGGCAAGCTATGGTTTCGGCCACAGCCAGGACGTATTTAAGATCGGCCGAGCCGTCCTCATCCGGCGGTGTGCCTACGGCAATAAACTGCAGCTCACCAAAATCCACGCCCATGGCAGCATCAGTTGTGAATTGAAGGCGGCCACTGTCAACACCAGATTGCACTAAGGTTGTCAAGCCCGGCTCATAGATTGGAATATGCCCTTGTAGCAGGCGGGAAACCTTATACTCGTCCACGTCAACACAGCAGACCTTGTGACCCGCCTCGGCCAATACCGCAGCCTGCACAAGGCCAACATAGCCAATACCAAAAACCGTTACATTCATAGCATTACCAATGAAGAAAAGCGTTGAGTCAAACTATACCAGTATTTGCGCCATCAGCCATGGTTATGGCTATGCCGACAACACATGGGTGTAGTTCTAAAACAGAAAAAAGGCGCACCCAATGCGCGCCTGTTGAAATAGCAGTGATGTTCACCCGATAAAACGGACACGTGTTGTTGTTAAGCGGCTTGCTCATACTGTATCGGCGATACGTAATCGAGGCTACTGTGCGGCGTTGTTGATCAAATCAGTCTCTGGACGGCCCAACCCGGCGTTGTTGATCAAATCAGTCTCTGGACGGCCCAACCCCCAAGGCCGCCAGGCCCTTAATTGACCTGCTGGCGTTCGGGCATACCCAGTCCTATGACTTTGTTCATCACCTTCACCCCGGCCAGAGCCTCGGCAACCTGGCCGTTGTAGTCGCGCAGGCTCAGCTTTGGGCCAATCAGCTGCTTGTACCGAAACATCGCCGTTTCTGCCAGGGAACGCCGGTGATAGCCGCTGCGGACTTTCCATTCATCAAGGCGACCGGCCTTGAGCGCCGCCACCGCTTCGTTTCTGGGATGGCCATCCTCCCAGAACCCTGCTGTCTTGCGCGGTGGAATAACAGCCCTGGCGCCCTTTCTCATTACCAGCCGATGGCACCCCTTGCTGTCGTAGGCACCGTCGGCACTGACTCGTTCGATGCGACGGCGAAGCGGGTTCAGCAGGAACGGCAACACTTCGTTGTCGCCAACCTTATCCAGGCTGACTTCGGCGGCAACGACGGCATGGCTGTCGGCATCCACCGCCAGGTGCAGCTTACGCCAGACACGCCGCTTCTCCTTGCCGTGCTTGCGTGTCTTCCACTCCCCTTCGCCGAACACCTTGAGGCCGGTGGCGTCAATGACCAGGTGGGTCATGTCGCCCTGGCTGCGCCGGCGATAGCGGATAGTCACCGTCTTGGCACGCTTGCTGATACAGCTGTAACTGGGCGAGGACAGCGGCACCTCCATCAGTCGAAACAGGGAGTTGATAAAGCCCTCCAGGGCCCGCAGCGGCAGGTTGAAGAGGCCCTTCAGCATCAGCGCCGTCTCGATGGCGGTATCGCTGTACTCAAAGCCTCGCCCCCGGCCACCGTGGTGCTGCTGGCAGCGCCAATGACGGATGGCGGCCTCGTCCATCCAGACGGTCAATGACCCCCTGTTGACCAATGCGCGGTTGTACGCTGCCCAGTTGCTGATCTTGTGTCTGGCCTTGCCCATCCGTTGTTTCCCGTGAGTGCGACGCGGATCAGATCACGGCGACACGGAATGGTTCAACGATTTGGGAAACAACGCCCCCTCTCGGTATTCCTTGCGCCAACGGGACAACAGGAAGGGGTGAATATCCATCGCCTCGGCAATACTTTGACTGAGCGGCGGGCCTTACTGGCTCCACAATACGGCCTTGACCTTGAATTCAACGCTGTATTGCCGGGTACTTTTTCCTGTCTTGTAAGCGGGCATCATCAACCTCTTTGGGTGTTAGCGATGCGTGTCCGTTAAAGCGGGTGAGGTCCACAAGGCATTTCTCTTGCTTCATAGGCCGCCATAGCCGTTGGGGTTCTGTGATTGCCAACGCCATGCATCAAGCATCATCGCTTCCAAACCCCTTTCTGGCTGCCAGCCAAGGGTTTTGGCTGCCAAGGAAGGGTCGGCATAGCAGGTAGCGATGTCGCCAGGACGCCGGGGCACTACTTGGTAGGGTACCGTACGGCCGGATACTTGCTCGAAGGCTTGGACTATCTGTAATACAGAGTAGCCCTTACCAGTTCCCAAATTGTAAGCCTGCCAACCACTGGCGTCAGCTAACTTATCTAAGGCCTTCAGATGCCCAAGAGCTAGGTCAACCACATGTATGTAATCGCGCACACCGGTGCCATCAATAGTAGGATAGTCATCGCCATATACACTGAGCACTTCACGGCGCCCCACCGCCACTTGGCAAATAAAAGGCAAGAGATTGTTAGGAATACCGTTGGGATCTTCGCCGATAATGCCAGATTTATGAGCCCCCGTAGGATTGAAATAACGCAGCACGGCTATTCGCCAGCGTTCATCTGCATGAGCTAAGTCGGCCAACATGCGCTCCACCATATACTTGGAAGTACCATAAGGATTGGTGGTGGCACCTGTTGGGCTATTCTCAGTGATAGGCACCGAGACGGGGTCACCATAAACAGTTGCGGATGAAGAAAACACCAGTTTGAAAACACCGGCCGCGGCCATGGCCTCACAGAGGGTCAGGCTGCCAGCCACATTATTTTGGTAATATCGGAGTGGCTGTTGATTACTCTCACCGACCGCCTTAAGGCCAGCAAAGTGAACAACTGCGTCGATTGTATTATCTGAGAAAATCTGGTCGAGCAACTTCCGGTCACGAATATCACCTTGTAAAAAGGTGATGTCCTTTCCTGTCAATTTCGACACTCTTTTAAGCGCAACCGTCGAGCTATTAGCAAGGTTATCTAACACCATTACCTGATGCCCGGCATTCAAAAGCTCCAATACTGTATGAGAGCCAATATAACCGGCCCCACCTGTCACCAAGATCATTTACAACTCCAGAGACTTAAGAAAATTAGAAAATTTACTAGCCAGCTTGGGGTGGCGAGTACCGTACGTAACAAAGGTTTTCATATACCCGAGCTTATCACCACAGTCATGACTGTATCCTTTAATACGGTATGCCTCGACAGGTTGTCTCTCCATAAGCATCGCAATAGTATCTGTTAGCTGAATCTCTCCTCCTGCCCCAACTGGAGTTTTAGGAAAAAGAGGCCAAATGTCTCGACTAAAAACATATCGCCCAACTACAGCCATATTAGATGGCGCATCAGCCAAATTTGGTTTTTCCACAATCTTTGCCATCGCTACCGACTGACCTGGCACAATATCGCCACCATTAATATCGACTACTCCATAGTTATTAACCTCTTCTTGCGGCACTGCCTCCACCATCACTTGACTGATACCCTTTTCATTAAAGCGCATCATCATTTCTGCCAAGTTATCTCTGAAAGGATTTGCAGCGCAGTCGTCAACTAGTACATCTGGCAAGAGCACGCAGAAGGGGGAATCGCCTACCAAGGGTTGAGCGCACATTATCGCGTGACCAAGCCCTTTGGCTTCTCCTTGGCGTACATGCATAATGGTAACTCCGTCAGGACAAATAGTCTTAACCTCTTCTAAAAGCTGGCGTTTCACTCGCTTTTCTAGCATCGACTCCAATTCAAAACTTTTATCAAAGTGATTTTCTATAGCATTCTTTGACGAGTGCGTAACCAACACGATCTCTTTTATGCCAGCAGCAACGCACTCATCGACCACAAACTGGATAAGAGGCTTATCAACAACCGGAAGCATTTCCTTTGGGATAGCCTTAGACGCAGGCAACATGCGCGTACCTAGCCCGGCGACAGGTATAACAGCCTTCATTTTACCATTCCTCATGAACATTATTAACCATTGAGATAAACAAGGCCAAGTGGGTTATTTTTACTGGCGTTGTTGATCAAATCAGTCTCTGGACGGCCCAACCCCCAAGGCCGCCAGGCCCTTAATTGACCTGCTGGCGTTCGGGCATACCCAGTCCTATGACTTTGTTCATCACCTTCACCCCGGCCAGAGCCTCGGCAACCTGGCCGTTGTAGTCGCGCAGGCTCAGCTTTGGGCCAATCAGCTGCTTGTACCGAAACATCGCCGTTTCTGCCAGGGAACGCCGGTGATAGCCGCTGCGGACTTTCCATTCATCAAGGCGACCGGCCTTGAGCGCCGCCACCGCTTCGTTTCTGGGATGGCCATCCTCCCAGAACCCTGCTGTCTTGCGCGGTGGAATAACAGCCCTGGCGCCCTTTCTCATTACCAGCCGATGGCACCCCTTGCTGTCGTAGGCACCGTCGGCACTGACTCGTTCGATGCGACGGCGAAGCGGGTTCAGCAGGAACGGCAACACTTCGTTGTCGCCAACCTTATCCAGGCTGACTTCGGCGGCAACGACGGCATGGCTGTCGGCATCCACCGCCAGGTGCAGCTTACGCCAGACACGCCGCTTCTCCTTGCCGTGCTTGCGTGTCTTCCACTCCCCTTCGCCGAACACCTTGAGGCCGGTGGCGTCAATGACCAGGTGGGTCATGTCGCCCTGGCTGCGCCGGCGATAGCGGATAGTCACCGTCTTGGCACGCTTGCTGATACAGCTGTAACTGGGCGAGGACAGCGGCACCTCCATCAGTCGAAACAGGGAGTTGATAAAGCCCTCCAGGGCCCGCAGCGGCAGGTTGAAGAGGCCCTTCAGCATCAGCGCCGTCTCGATGGCGGTATCGCTGTACTCAAAGCCTCGCCCCCGGCCACCGTGGTGCTGCTGGCAGCGCCAATGACGGATGGCGGCCTCGTCCATCCAGACGGTCAATGACCCCCTGTTGACCAATGCGCGGTTGTACGCTGCCCAGTTGCTGATCTTGTGTCTGGCCTTGCCCATCCGTTGTTTCCCGTGAGTGCGACGCGGATCAGATCACGGCGACACGGAATGGTTCAACGATTTGGGAAACAACGCCATTTTTACTCCAACCCCTTAAAAAGGGAAAGATATTTTTGAAAGACAATTTCATCCGAATACATGTCCAAGACTAGTTTCCTGCCCTTCCGCCCCATCTCAGCCCGTTCTTTTTCGGAAAACGAAGCTATTTTCAAGAATGCTTCAAACAGGCCATCCGCATCACCAACTGGAACTTGAAAACCATTTACACCATTAAGCACGACATCAGTGCATCCTGGCGCATCACTCGAAATAATTGGCTTACACATGGCAGCTGCCTCTAAGAGTACCCGCGATAGCCCTTCTCGATATGAAGGCAGGACCACACAATCTGCCGCTGAGATGTAAGGCCTAACATCATCTGCCACTCCTAAATACTCAACTACTCCCTCAGCAACAAAATCCAAAAACTCGGCTTTGCTTACAGCCGAAGGGTTAGCTGCTCCTAGCTCTCCTAAGAAAAGGAATCGAACCCCTTCATTTACCTTAATTGCCTTCCTAGCGGCGTTGATATACTCAAAGACTCCTTTATCTTTCAAAGCCCTAGCAATCATAATAAAAGTAAAGTGAGAGCTATTACCACCTCGCCTCTCAGGCGCCATATACGTAGGAGAAAAATGATCTAGATCTACCCCCTCACCAGGCAAAATAAAGGCTTTATGCTTAGGAATGATCCCTGACTTCAAAAACTCTTCCTTATCACAAGCATTCAGAAAACATACCTTACTGGAAAAATTCAGGGAGACCTTATACAGCAACCTAGCGATTCTAGAAACAATGTTCTCATTTATGAAAACATAGCCAAGCCCCGTAGTGACGGATACACATTTAGCACTACAAAAAGCTGACGCCAAAGAACCATATATAACAGGCTTTATTGTGTAGTTAATAATAAGGTCAGGCTTTGCTTTTCTAAACGCAACAACAAGGGAAACAAAAAGAGCAATATCTTGTAAAGGGTTAATTCCTTTCGGGGACAGTTTTATGGGGAGAAAATCACACCCCAATTTATTTAGCAACTTGCTAGAGTTAGCATCAGAAGGACAGACAACGGTGACTCTATGCCCCACAGCCATCAAGTTCCTTACTAAGGAACCTCGAAAATTTAACATAGAGTCTGAATTGTTACCTACTAGTATAATGTGCATGCATTAACCTTTTATTCCCCATAAAGCCTCATATCCCTTAACCATAGCTTCAAGTGAGTATTTTTTTTGAATTTCTTCTCTACTGCTTTCCTTTCGCCTCCCCCAAGACTCAAAATCACTACTCCACTCATTCCATGCCTCTAGCATTGCTTTACCAAGAGCCAAGGAATCTTTTGGCGGAACAATCCAACCCGTCCCTTTCACGATGACAGATGCATCACCGACATCAGTACTAACACAGGGTGTTTCACATGCCATGGCCTCACACAAGACGTTGGGAAAGGCCTCGCTAGAGCTTGAAAGAACGTGACAATCCATGGCATTCATTATCGAACAAACATCGTCTCGCTCTCCCAGGAGCCAAACCTTGCTCTCTATCTTATTATCATTAATCAGTTTAACAATCTCATTATTTTCATCATCCATTCCTTTTCCAACAAGAATACACAAGAAGTTTACGGACTTACTATTTAGAAATGTTAGTGCTTTGATAAGGTTCCCGTGATCTTTATAAGGATCAAACCTAGCGACACAACCAAGCAAAAAGGTATCTTTGCTTACTCCAAGAAAATTGCGAACACTTCCCCTTGCATCTAAATTAGGGCTAAATGCATTCAAGTCGTAACCATTAGGAATAACTAAAGCAACATCTTTTCTATAGCCTTCTTTAGAATGTATAGCTAAACTTTTTTCCGCGCAGTATACTATAGTCTTAGGTATGAAATGACTTATCATGGCACATATTTTTGATGCAAGCACAGTTGACTTTTTAGAGGTTTTTGGATCAAGGAAAGCGTTATGCATCCCCCAATGCACATCTCTTACCCCTGCAAGCCTGGAAATTATCCCTCCAATTAGATTTGCATGGTACATCCACGTCTGAACGACAGCTGGCTTATGTTTTTTTAGTATACACAGCAGCCGAAATAGCCCAGAGATGGTAACTCTACCTCGCGGCATATTTAGATAATAAACTACTACCCCTGCACTTTTCAGCATTTCTCCATACTTTCCACCTCCTGTCAGAGAAACAACAACAGGGCGACACTTTTGCGATATTGCCAGCCGGTAAAGGGTTGCTTCTGCCCCACCGTTATCCAGACCCGTTATTACATGTAACACAACGTCAACCATATACTCCAACCTTTAACATGATTACGCTCTTCTATTAACCGATGAAAATACAATTGCAGACAATAAAAAGGCATCACCAACAACACGAGAAAACAAAAACGGGCCTTTCAGCAAAGCGATTAAAAATATCAGGCATAAAATAAATGACTCTCTAGCCATCCCCCGCGGGCTCGTCAAAAAGTGGATAGAAAAATAGAGAAATAGAATCAGATACAGCAACAAAGAAAAAATTCCATTCCCATAAAGTATTCTTATTATAGAAACATCAGACTCCACTCCCCCTTCAAAGGGGGGCAAAGAATTACCAACAAGCAAAGTTGTTATATCATCAGGAAATTTATAGTGATTTTGCAGAAGATCTTCCGTACTATAGTCGCCCATACGGCCTGACATTAAGCCTTCTAATGGCAATAAGACATGCTCAAGAGCAAAGGAAACTTGAGGATGTAGATGGTGTTTATGTGACGAAATAAAAAGAAAAGACGCACACAAAATAGCGACTAAAGTTGAAATGCGAAGAGCCCCCTTCAAAGTGAAAAATGCCGAAAAGAATGATGTGATAAGTAAGCCTAGCAATAGCGAGTAAACCCCAGTCCTACCAGAAAATATCGCCGACGGTAATGCAACTAACACAAGAGCGTAAAAACATCTTTTAGAGTAGGAAAAACTTAAAACCAGAGACATTGCCAATAATATTGAATGCTCTGGGTACCCTGCAAAAAAGCCTGGCTGCCTATATATAATATTATGGTTATCAAAAAAATCTGGGTTGTAGTATACGTCAAAGCCATACATCGAACCAAGAAACTGAAAGTATATGAGAAGTGAGTTTATAATGACTGCTGCTGACAGACCTTCAACAAATGACTGTACATTAAACGGGACACAGGATTTTGCTAGTACATAAACCAATAAAAGTCTTACGGGCTTTAACACATACTCTGCAGTTATAACTCCACCGGAAAAAATAGAGGAAACAAGAGCAAGACCTATTATAATAAGAATTAGAACAAGCCCGACATCCAAACTAATCCGCAGTTTCCTAAAAAAAACAACATAAAAAAACAGGAATAAAATCCCAAAATCAACAAACCCAAACTTTGGGAGCAACAAGAAAAGTGGGATTAATATTCTCATCTATTAAGTATAGCTCTAAAAAAATGCCTGCGATAAAGCGAGCTCAACAAAATTATAGGAATGACTAACGGTGCATACTTTAGCCTTCCCTTAGAAAATATAATAAAAAGAGAATGCGCAACGCCGTGAAATTTTCTACAAACAACATTTGGTCTGCAGGACGGAACTTCATCTATTAACCTTCCTTTCTTAAATAGAGAAATAACCCTCTCCTTCATTAGCATTTGATCATAAGACTTTTCATTAGAAATAGAGCCTGTATTTACTCTATAGTAGAGTAAACATTCTTGTGAGTTACCGACTTGATATCCTTTTAGAAGTGAACGAAGTAACAAGTCATAATCTTCTGCACAATAAACATTTCTGTACCCCAGGGTCAATATAACATCTCTTTTGGCTAGCCAAGTTGGGTGATATGCTGGCGTCCTAAACAAAATTGACGGGTCTGAACTATTTACTAACGGCTTTGTCTTAGCTAGCATTCTTACTGGCTTATCTTCGCTGTCAACAACTATCATTTGAGAGCCAACAATATCAAGCCTATGCTCAACCAAATATTTAAGCTGCTTTTCTAACCTATCTGGCATGGCAATATCATCTGCATCCATTCTGGCAATATACTTACCACGCGAGACTTTGCTCATGAAGTTTAAGTTATAAATCAAGCCTCGATTTTTGTTATTTTTATAGGACCTGACTCTACTATCTTTTGAGCTTACTTCTCGTATAAATCTTTCAGCATCAATGTTATCTGGGTCATCCAGAACAATTATCAATTCAAAACTACTAAATGACTGAGAGAGTATAGAAGAAACTGATTTTTCAATCCACCTGACGTTTTCTTTATACACAGGTAGAATAACAGAAATTAGCGGTTCCACTTAGCCACCTTGCTTTTAATTAGAATTGCATATTCTAGCAGTCCCAAAGCTTTAAGCAGTTTAACAAGTAAAAACTTAGACCTCATTCTAATATATATGTAATGGCCGCTAAATTTATCCCAAAGGCAAGTTTTCTTTTCATTTATGAGATTGAGATCTAACTTATCCTTTGGCTCTCCCCTTTTTTCTTTCATCCAAACAATAGGAAAAAAATCAAGAAAGCGAAAACCCATAAATTTAAAGCTATAGAGGTTTTTGTCAATAAGAGCTTCTATTGGCACAGGAAAAAACGATTCATAGCAGTTATGCGTTTCTTGATCTTGGGTTACAGTCCTCTTAGTTATGAAGTCAATATCTGAAGCCTCTCTGTAGTTACTAAGAGCCCAAAGACAACTCCCAGAAATCACTCCCTCGCTTATCTTTTCCCTACTTTCTTTTAGCATCTTCAAAGCCAACACACTAAATCTCGAATCAAAATCAAACCTATGAATGATATGCTCAAATGCTTCAGAAAGGAGGAAGTCAGAATGGCCTACGCATTCTTCAGCGGTATCTGTTATATGGATAGAGTGCTTTCCCAGTCCAAATTTTTCTCTTACGGTGTCCTTCAAGTCTAATATGCTTCTTGAGCACTTGAACCATACCAAATAGAGATTTCCATCTTTACTAAGACAAGGCTCAACTTTTCCGTCAGCTCCAGAGAAGCCATTATTTAAACTTCCTATCCATTCTTCTTGGCCATAGAACTCGATAACAAGATTTTTAACACTACGAATATCTGACTTAACTTTCTTAGAATAAATTATATCAACATGTTTTTCTAACTCCTTGCAGGCCTCGTGGCCAGCCCACACACAAGCGACAAACACATTTGGGAAATAACGTAAAGCATTCTTAACTGCTAGCTCGCACCACTCTATAGGCATTCCATTCTTTATAAAGAATTCAGAGTCATAAGTTTTTGTCTGAGCATCAATTGGAAGTACCTCAACATTGAGGCCAAGCTTCAATGCACAAGCCATTCTATGTGCACCATCAAGTATCCCGCCATCAGTCCCAACCGGGACCAAGCTCAAACGAGGATCAAATGATGACAATGAAATTGACTTATATACTTTTAAAAACTCACGTTTAAATCCTTCTAATGAACACTTATCAGGGTTTCCATTTTCTTTGAAACTTCCTTCAGTAATTATTTCAATATGCTTTCTATAAATTTCATCTGCTCTGGGGTCACCAACCTCCAACAAGTCCAAATAGAGGATCTTTATTAACACATCAAATCTTTTAGTTAAAGCAATGCTATGCGGACTCACAATTCTTGGCTCTTGTAGCTTGTAGCAATGAAAATGAGTTTCTATTAGGTGTTTCAATGCTTCCTCACTTTACAAAAGGAAAAAATCATCATTAGCACAATTACCGTGACATAAGAAAAGCTTGGGGAATGTGGGTTTTCAGGCATCAACATAGAAAAAACAAAGTTAATAGCAATCAAAGAAATACAGCCAAAAACCATGCAGGCAAAGCGCCAAAACTCCAGCCTCAACCCATTAAGTAGATTAAGATTATTCCAAAGCAGAACCTGGAAGAAAAGCGCACTACTGAGGATAAAAAAGGAATTCAATGAATCTTCGAATCCTTCAGGCAAAATAATCTCAACAAACTTACCAGAGGCCACTATCACAGCCCATAACGCCAGTGATAAAATAAGACATAACTTTACTGCCTTGATGTAGTGTTCTTTCAGTTCAATAGCTTCAAGCTTGTAATAAAGAGCTTCTGTTGAAGACAATCCTGCATTGACGACATTAAAAATAGTATTAAACATTCTCATTGCTATTGAATAAATCGCCACCGTAGATGAAGAATACAAAAATGATATTAGAATCTTATCGGCATTAAAAAAAATAGTTCTAGACAGGCCGGATAAAAGAAACCACTGTCCATCTCTTACCCTTTGCAAATACCAAGCATCATCAATGCAACATACAAAGCAAGCCTTTAAATATCGATGAGATATATAGACATAAAGAAAAAAACCCAGGAGAGAGTAAGAAATATAATAAATATAAAAGTTCTGGCCACCGAAGAACTTAGCCCAAATTACCGAAACTGATAAAAAAAGAAGAGAAAGTTTTAGTCTAACCGAAGATAAAACCTTGCTTTCTCCCTGAGAAAGCAGACCAGCATAAGTGATTGATTGGGTCGCTAGCAGTAAAGTTTCAGCAAAAAAAACTGCAATGACATCTATCGTATAGCCCGCTCCAAAAATCATCAAAGGCAACACTAACGAGCCCAACAAAGCAAGGTTTATACTTAAAAACAAAAACTCCTTTCCGTATATAGCTCCAATATCTTCATCAGCGGCCATTACTAAGTTATATGCCCCGAAATTACATATTGCAGCACTAATAGCAGATGCAGCAATGACTACAGAAAAATCACCAAAGTCCTCAAGACCTAACTCCCCTGCAATAAGAAATACAGCTAGAAACCTAAGTAATGACTCTCCCAACGAGCTTGCAATAAGCTGATAAGCACCTATGTAAGCCCCAAAAGCCCTGTCTAACAAAAGGCGCTTCATATAACTGCAACCACCAATCAAGTCCAATAAATTATAACAACCAGCATACGCAGAAAGATATACAGATGCAGGCACGCCTTAGACGTCTTTAATTAATGACGCCCTTCATCCAACAAGCCCTGAGCGGATGCCTTTGTATTTTATGAGTCATTATAAAGAGGGATAATCAAACCACTCTGAAATCTTTATTAGGCATTCGCAACAGCACTGCTCTATCTTGTATTTATAGCATGTTCGTTTTTTAACGACCCATCCCAAAAACAACGACCTTGATTGTCATAAGAATAATTTTAAAATCGAGTAATGTCTGATGGTGTTTTATGTAATGTATATCAAACCGATGCTTCCACTTTGCATCCTCTATTGATGCACCATAAGGGTATTTAACCTGCGCGAGACCCGTTATTCCGGGCTTTACCGCATGTCGAAACCTATAATAGGGTATATGGGCCTCTAAGTCTTTTACAAAAACCTCCCGTTCAGGGCGAGGGCCCACTAAGGACATTTCCCCTTTGAAAACATTAATTAACTGAGGTAATTCATCAATTCGCGTTTTCCTTATAAAGCGACCAACTTTTGTAACTCTATCATCATTTTCTTTAGCCCAAACCGCGCCATTTAATTCTGCATCCGTCCTCATTGACCTAAATTTAATAACTTCAAAGTCTTCGTTAAACTGTCCCACACGATGCTGACGGTAGAGGATAGGCCCTCTGGATTCCAACTTAATCAGCATGGCTGTCAATATCATTACAGGCAGAGTCAAGATGAAAATTGTTCCTGCAAGCAACAAGTCCAATATACGCTTCCGAGTTTCTTGTTTTTTGTCAGAAAGAATTGAAAAGGCTCGTTGATGAAGAAAATAACCTGAATGCAGCAATTCTATTGTTGTATAGCCTAATTTAGTATCCAAATAGCTTACTAATGGCTCTACCCAAGCCCCAACTTCAGTAGCAAGAACAAGGAAGTTACGATAGCGCTCTTGTAAATCGCTGCTCCTGTAATGACATATAACTTTTCCTTTTATCCCTTCAGGTTCAATCTTATTGAATAGCAACTCAACTTCTAGACTTTTTGTGGCCGCCTTGATGTTATCGACTTCATCCTCTGGGCAGAAGACGTATATCCTTTCCGTACTATAGGCTTGGGACTTACTCAAACCTCTCGTATTAAAACTCGTTCGTAACTCTTCTATAGAAAAATCATCTGAATTTTTCAGGTAGACATTCATGTGCAATCCTTCTTGGAAAAGTAACGAATAAGAACGAATATGAACGATAGCAATCCACCGAGCATGACCCCAAGCACGCAAATTAGAGCTCTTCTTGGACTTGCTTTTTCTTCTGGAACAACTGCAGGGTCGATGGTTTTAAACACGTATTCATCCCTAACTTCGGCAAACATCAGGATTTTTGTCTGCTCCTCAACAAGTTGGTAAAGCATTGACTTGAGGTCGGCTAGCCTTGTCTTCTCGATCTGACTTTCCAGGTATTGAATGCTCTTGGTCGCCTCAGCTTGGTCACGTTGGCGCATGACTTCATTCAAGTCTTCAACCAGCCAGGTTGCCCATTGCTGGGCAATTTCTGGCGAGTAGTGGTTTATCCCCAATGTGACCATTCCGGTCTTCTTGTCTTTTCCGACGCTAAGACTTTCCTCTATAAATTCTTTATAGGCCTCTTGGGCTGATGGTTTGGGCTGGAAAGGCGCCTTTACCTCTCGGACCCATTGGCCACTCTTTTCGTCGTAAACATCGGCATCCAACTCCAGCTTGTTTGTCGCCCTATCCCACCCTTCTGCTGCCATCAGTGGCACCAGGATGTCATGCCTGTCGATAAAGCCGGTGATGAACTCCCGAGACTTGAGCACCTCCAATGCCAGGGTGGTTTGGTCGGTATTACCACCTCCAAGGTTGATGCCCGCCATGGCAGCCAGGCCGCCAAACTGCCCTGCCAAGGCGCCGAGGCCTCCCTGCTGTTGGTTGTCAGCCGGAGCTAACAGCACTTCAGACTTGTAGATATTGGGCAGGGACAGAGCGATGATCACCGAGGCCACGGCGAAAACTGTGGTGACACCGGTAATGAGCCACTTGCCGGCCCAAATGGCAGCAAACAGCTCCCTGAGATCGATCTCATCATCCTGAACAGGCTGGTAATGCCCCTGTGGCGTATGCAGCTGCTGGCTTGGGAATTCAGCGTCTTTCATGTTGTTCATACATCAACTCTTGGTTGAAGACAGATCTAGAGGATAGTTTCAGGCCGAGAGCGTGGCACTCGAAACGACCTGATAACGAAAGCGGGGACCGGATCTTGCGCCCGGTCCCGTTTGCTTAAAGCGTTGCCACCGCCGCGATGGCCACAGCGCTCTGGTAGATGATCTGGGTCACCTGGCTCCACAGCGACAGGCTGTTCTGGTACTCGGTATCCAGGGGCACCACTATGGTGTCGCCGGGGCGGATATCGCCGTTGTTCTCGGCGAACCAGGAGCCGTTTTCCGGGATCATCACCGAGCCATCGGCGCGGATCACATAGATGCGGTCATCATCGGCGCGTTTACGCAGGCCACCGGACAACTTCAGGTAATCTTCGGTATCCATGCCAGGCGCGAAGTGATGGCTGGTCGCATGCTGGACTTCACCCACCACTGTGACCGTCTTGGTGCGGCGGGGCACGTAGAGCACGTCGCCGTCTTCAACCGGGAGGTCAGCATGCTCGTCACCTTCCAGGATGGCCGCCAGGTCGATCACCAGGCGTCCGACCGGGGTCAGCCTCTCAAGCTGGTTGATCATGGCCATGGCATCCTGGGCGCTGATCTGGGTTTGTTCCGCAGACAGGGCCCGGGTCGCCACATCGGAGCGCAGCTGGTCACTGAGTTTCTTGACCTGGCGCTGCTCGCGCTCGCGGATCTGCTCACGGGTAAAGACGGCGCCCTGGGGGAAGGCCGCTTCATTGAGCCCGCCCGCCCTGGCCAGGACGTCCTGGAGGCTTTCGCCACGCTGAATGGTATAGGTCCCGGGGAAGCGCACCTCGCCACGCACCTCTATGGTCCGGCTGACGTTCCAGTCCGGCGTGGAGAACACGTTGAGTTGATCCCTGGGCTGCAGCCTGAAGGAAAGCTGCTCCTGCATCACCTCGACAAGGTTGATCGGCAGATGGGCCACCTGGATGCCGTTCTCGCCCTCGCGGCTGCCTTCGGCCCTGGTCAGCTCGGCACGCAGGCGGTAGGCGGAGCTGTTCAGGCCACCGGCGGCCAACACCAGGCTACGGACGCTGCCATCCCGGGTCAGGGGGTATTCCCCGGGTACTCGCACGTCGCCAGTAAGGGTCACCAGCTCCAGGCCGACATCGCCACCTGCCTGGGCCTTGAAGTCGGCAATGACGGGAGCCAGCAGCTCGCTGCGGGTCATCTGGCTGGACAGCACCAAGGCCTCTTCATCCTGATAGAGGGACTGCAGTATTTCCTTGACCGCGCGCACCAGGTGGCGATCTTTTTCTTCACTGCTGAGCAGATCGCTGCCAATCAGCGCCGCGACCTCTGCCGTGGCGGCATCGGTGATCTGCACCCCGGCCACCTCTGTGCTGAGGGAGGGGCTTTCGCCATTGTCTTGGCCACTAAGTTCAAAGCCCTCGGCAAAGATATCGCCATTGGTCCAGCGCATGTCCTCGGGGAGCTCGATATGGGCCTTGAGTTTCTGCTGGACGCGTGCGTTCAGCTCGCTTCGGCTAAAGCCTTCATCGGCCCGGGGAAAGACCAGCAGCTTATCGCCCTGCTCGAGGCGAACATCGAAGGCGGAGCCGGGCTGGGCAATCGCCTTTTGCAGTTCGACGGCGATCGCCGACTGCAGCTGGGTTTGGGGATCGGTACGGATCACCAGCGCCAGGTTGAGGTCGGCGCTGGCAAGGAGATCGGCCTTGACCGACGGCAGCAGGCCGCTAACGGTCAGCCCATCCCTGAAGGCAAAGAAGCCGGGGCGGGCCACATGGCCTGCCAGTACTATGGCATCGGCCAGACGGGCACTGGTCGAGCGAACCTGCAGCTCATCGCCGTCCTGCAGGTGTTGCTTTCGGGCCATGGCCGACGTCAGGTCGACGTGGATCAGCTCTTTCTGGTACTGGTCGTTGAAGCGGACCAGGGTCGAGGCCCTGGGGTAGGCGCCGGCCTTGAGGCCACCCGACATCTGGATGGCGTCCTGCAGGGTTTCGCCTTTGCGCAGCTCATAAATGGCCGGGCGGCGCACCTCGCCCGTCACCTTGACCAAGGCGTGAACGGTAGGAATGAACAGCACGTCGCCGCTTTGCAGGCGAACATCGCCGCTGCCGTCACCGGTCAGCAGCAAATCGTAGAGGTCGAAGCTGGCGACCGTCTTGCCGCCGCGTTTTACCTGCACATTGCGCAGCGAGCCGATGTCATTGATGCCGCCGGCCACGAACATGGCCTGGGATACGGAAGACAAGCCCGACAGGGTATAGCGCCCCGGATACCTGGCCTCTCCCGCCACGAAAACGGTGATGGTGCGCAGCTTGCCCATGCTGATGGCGGCCTGGACGCCGATCATCTGCTCCTGGATGCGCTGCTGGAGCAGTGCCTTGGCATCGCCAAAGTGCAGGCCGGCCAACTGGATAGGGCCAAGCTCGGGGAAATTGACGCTGCCGTCCCGGCTGATGGCCAACTGCAGTTGCTGGCTTTCCTTGCCGAATAGCTGAATCAGCAGCTCATCGCCCGGTCCCAGGGTATAGTCGGCCGGCACGGGGGCGTTGTCGACGGGCGCAAAGGTGGACACCTCGGGGTCAAACAACGCCATACCGAAGCGCTTAAGCTCGTTATCATCTTCTGGCTGGGCACCTTCTTCCCTCTTCGCCTCTTCCTCACGCAGTTTGCGCTGCTTTGGCGTCAGCTCCTGGGGCAGCACCTGCTGCTTGTTCAGCCCAGGCTGTGAACCCACTCCCAGCATGGCCGGATCCAGGCCGTATTGGCGCATCAGGCGCTCCTGCTCCGACTTCGGCAGCGTCTTGAACTGCTCGATCATCGCCGGTGTCGGCGTGATTGCCGCCGCTTGCGGCGACAGCAGCAGCGCCATCACACAGACTACAACAAAGGCCAATATCCTCAGCACGCTAGGCTCCGTTTCCATCTTTGAAGGTTATTATCATTCAGGCACGCTACCGCCCTTGGGTTGCAGCCCCCAAAGTGCTGTAAGTGCTTGCTTCTTGCGCAGGCATTAAAGCGCCTGCAGATGACATCCAGGTTACAGCCGGTCGCCCAACCCTCACTGAATGTCCTTGTTATCCACTTCCAACCTGGTCAACTTGCCCAGTAGCTCGACCAACACCAGGGCCCTGTCTCCACCCTTTGGCATCTGGTAAACGGCCTTCAGGCCACTGAAGGGGCCGGATGATATCACCACCACTTCGCCCGCCTTGGGGGCATGTTGACCTGCTCCGAGCTGCTCAAGTCGCTCTTCATTCAGGACCAGATCTTTGATAAGGCCGGCCGGCGCCTTGAGGGGCAGCGGCCCCTGGCGCACGAAGTCGCTCACCCCACGGCTGGAACGCACCGCCGTGAAGTTATCCAGCTCGTCATCGAGCTCAATAAAGAGGTAATTGGGGAACAGCGGCTCTTCCTGCCGTACCCGCCGGCCGCGCTTCACGCGTTCGACCAGGATCTGCGGCAGGTAGGTGTTGAAACCCTGGTTGTCGAGGTGCCACTTCGCCTTTGCCTCTTGCTTGGGTTTGCAATACAGCAGGTACCAGGCCCTCATTCACTGCTCCATGTTTTACCAGGTAGCCACAAAAGTAGCGTCCTGATTTTACAGAAGCATTTGATGCAGGCAAGGCATTAAACCATGAGCCGGTGCGTTTGGTCACAGCTTAACCTCGGGTTAACGGGGCTCGGTTGTGTTTTCACATTAGTGTCGGTATAAGGAGCTGTTAACACTTACAACTACATTTGAAGGACGGGAATCATCATGAGCCAAGCGCCTAGCCAGGGAACCTTCCTTGGCCATCCCAAGGGCCTCTTCCTGCTGTTCTCCACGGAACTCTGGGAACGCTTCTCTTATTACGCCATGCGCGCCATCCTGGTGCTCTATCTGGTAGACAAGGTACAGGGCCAGGGCGGTGCCGGCCTCGGCTGGAGCGAAGCCGAAGCCCTGCAGCTGTACGGCACCTTCACCATGCTGGTCTACCTGACGCCCCTCATCGGTGGCTGGCTGGCCGACAACATCCTTGGCCAACGCAAGGCCATCCTCATCGGCGGCGCCCTGATGGCCGCCGGCCAGTTTACCCTGGCCGCCCCCCACGCCTGGTTCCCGGGCCTGGAGAACACCCTCTTCTATGCCGGCCTGACCCTGCTCATCGCCGGTAACGGCCTGTTCAAGCCCAACATCTCCACCATGGTGGGCGACCTGTACCAGGAAGGCGACCACCGCCGCGACGGTGCCTTCACCATCTTCTATATGGGCATCAATATCGGCGCCTTCCTGTCCGGTATCCTGGTGGGTGCCGCCTACCAGTACTTCGGCTATACGGAAGTAGTTAACGGCGAGGAGATCTTCGTCAACAACTATCAGGCCGGCTTTGCCGCGGCTGGTGTGGGCATGGTGCTGTCGCTGATCATCCAGATGCTGTTCGCCAAGAAGCTGCTGGGCGACATCGGCACAGTGCCGGTAGCCAAGCTGGAAAAGAACCAGAAGAAGAAAGACGACCAGGCGGGCCCCCTGTCCAAGGTCGAGCGCGACCGTATCAAGGTCATCTTCATCCTGGGCCTGTTCACCATCGTCTTCTGGGCCGGCTTCGAGCAGGCCGGCGGCCTGATGAACATCTATGCCGACAAGTTCACTGACCGTATGCTGGGTGACTTCGAAGTGCCCACCGCCTGGTTCCAGTCCATCAACGCCTTCTTCATCGTGCTCTTCGCCCCTGTCTTTGCCAGCCTATGGGTGAAGATGGGCGACAAGGAGCCCACCTCCCCGGTGAAGTTCGCCCTGGGCCTGCTGCTGCTGGGCCTGGGCTTCGTGTTCATGATGGGTGCCTCCATGCAGATCGCCGGCGGCGACGCCAAGGCCTCCATGCTGTGGCTGGTGGGTGCCTACCTGTTCCACACCCTGGGTGAGCTGTGCCTGAGCCCGGTTGGCCTGTCCATGGTCACCAAGCTGGCGCCGGTCAAGCTGGCCTCCCTGTTCATGGGCCTGTGGTTCTTCTTCACCGGCCTGGCCAACTATGTGGCCGCCGCCATCGGCTCCCTGATCGGCGTTCACGGCGGTGCCGAGGCCTTCGAAGCCCAGTGTCAGGCCGACGGCATCAGCGCCGGTACCGAGCTGACCAAGTGCGCCGAAGCCCTGAAGGAAGCGGCCATGGTCGACCAGTCCCTGGCCATCTTCGGCGGCCTGGTCGCCACCGGCGTGATCTCCGCCATCATCCTCTACCTGATGTCCGACAAGCTGATCGATTGGATGCACGGCGCCGAGTCCAAGGAACACCACCATCCCGAAGAGGAAGTGGCCGTTACCGGCGAGCACGAAGCCATGCCCAAGGGCCACAACGCCTAAGGCATTGCCCTGACATTAAAAAAACCCGCCTCATGGCGGGTTTTTTATTGCCTGAACAGCGCCAGCAGCAGCAGTTCTTCGTCCCTGCCTCCTTCTACCGGCAGGGCCAGTTGCTCACACAGGGTCGGCGTGGCCTTGAGTTCTGCCAGGCCCGCCAACGGCCTGCTGGCGACGACCAGCCTGGCATCGCCCGCAAAAGGCAGCTCCCGGCTGTGATAGCGGCTCCACTCGAACATGCCGACCGGTACCTCGGCGCCGGCCAGCTTGTGGTTCTCCTTGCCCTGCAACAGCACCGGCTCGGGGCGATAGCCGGCATTGGCCAGCAGCAGTTTTTGCTGCTGGCGGTCAATCACGCCGAAGCACAGCCGTACCGGCTGTTCCAACTGGCTCTTGAGCAGTTCGCCGTTGAGGTAGTTGAGGAAGGGGCCAGGATTGAGCAACACGGACGGCTCACCCGGCCGGTATTGCTTCACCGGCTGGTTGAGCAGGCTCTTCAGCAGCACCGACAGAAAGGCGGAGGTGGCGCCGGCGGCGCTGAAGCGGGACACCATGAACACCAGGTAACGGTCGTCCAGGGCGACGAAGTCCACGAACTGGTTGGCGACCTCGCTGGCGCCCAGCAGCTGGTAGCAGATCGTCACCTCATGCCACTGAAGGCTGTTTTCCGGCAACAGTTGTTGCTGTACTTCACGCCCGGCCAGGCGACCATCCTCAAGGAGCCTCAGGTTCAGCTCCAGCTCCACATGGGCCGCCTCCAGCTCCTCGCTGAGGCGCTGGTTTTCCAGGAGCAGGCGGCGCTTTTGGGTGGCCGCTTCCAGGGCATGCTCCAGCACCGCCAGCTCGGGCAGGGGCTTGACCAGATAATCGGCCACCCCCAGGCGCAGCGCCTTGGTGACGTCTTCCATCTCACCCTGGCCGGAGATGACGATGATGGGCAGATCCAGGTGACGGTCGCGGATCTGGCCGATGACGGCCAGGCCGTCCATATCCGGCAGGCGCAGATCGCACAGCAACAGATCGAAGTGCTCCCTGGCCAGGCAGGCCAGGGCCTCGGCCCCGGTGGCGGCGGTTTCCACCAGGAAGCCACGCCGGGTGAGAAAGCTGCTCACCAACTCCAGGAAGACGACTTCGTCGTCGACCACCAATACCCGTCTTGTCATAGCACGAAAAAAGGGGGCCAAGCCCCCTCTGTAGTTACTGCCCTGTATTGAGATTAGTCAATCTCATCCAGGAAATCCTCGTCACCCAGCTCTTCTTCAGGGGGCTGGGGGGGCGCCTGGTTATAGGTATTGAAATAGACGTGCTGGAAATAGGCGTCACGGACAAAGGCATAGGGATCCAGGCTCTGGTTGAGCAGCCCCTCCTGCTCCATGGCCCTTTCCCTGGCATCCAGGCCGCGAATGGTCCAGCGCAGTGCCTTTTCGGTAAAGTTCAGGGCCCCCAGGGGCGGATAGAGGAAGTCCACCCATTCGCCCACCTCCTCGCGGATGGTGGTGGGCCCCAGAGCCGGCAGCATGATGTAGGGCCCCTCGGCCACGCCGTAGTAGCCCAGCACTTCGCCGAACTCGGTCTCCTTGCGCTCCATGCCCCAGTGGCCAGCCACGTCGATGAGCCCCAGCACCCCTATGGTGGTATTGATCAGGAAACGGCCGGTGGTGGTGGCCGCCTGGCCCCATTCGAAGCGCAGGAACTGGTTGACGGCGCTGGAAGGCTCGCCCAGGTTGTTGGCGAAGTTGAGCAGGCCGGTGCGGATGGGCTTGGGCACGTTCTCGCTGTAGGCCACGGTGACCGGACGAGCCACATGGGGGTCTATGACCTCGTAGTTGAGCTCCCACATGGCCCTGTTGAACCCTTCCAGGGGGTCCCGTTCGGACGACGGCGGCAACACCGGCGGCTCGGCATCCGGCAGCACCTGGGGTTTGCTGGCACAGCCGCCCAACAGCAACAGCGCCAGGAGGGGCATTATCCTTGTCATTCGATCCTTTCCTTAATGGTGATGGCAACTGAGCCCGTATCCACCCTGACGGGCTCGGACAGGCCGCGCAGATCGCCGCTCTGATCCAGGGCCAGGGACTCACCGGCGCTGATCCTGGCACCCACCACCACTTCCTGGGCCTGGCTCAGGGAGCGACCCGGGATCATGCTGGTCTCGTCCGACAGCACCACCTGGGTGGGCAGCCTGGACAGGGGCATGCGTACCGCCGCCAGGGGCGGCCCACCGGCCACGTCGCGGGCGAACACGAACAGGCTGGCCTGCTCCGGCAATTGATCTTGCAGCTCGGGGGCCAGCTCGACCCGCACATCCAGTGACACCGTCACGCCGCTGGCCTTGCGCCTGGCTTCAGCCAAGCGCTCCTGGACCAGGGCCAGGCGGTTGTCGCCGGCCGGCAACTGCTTGGCCAGCAGCGACCAGGCCTCGATGGCCTTGTCGAAATCCTGGTTCTCAAAGGCCACGAAGCCGATCAGCAGCAGGGCGTCCACGTTGCCGGGATCCTGGCTGAGCAGCCTGGCCAGGGCCTGGGCGGCGCGCTGGCGATCGCCCTGGCTGCCGCTGAGCAGCTTGCTCTGGGCCAGTCCCAGCAGGGCACTGGCATTGCCGGGATCCAGCTCCAGCGCCTTGTCGAAGGCGTCGGCGCTCATCTCGGCATCGCCCAGGGAGAAGGCGACCCGGCCCAGGAACACCCAGGCGTTCTTGTCATCACCCTGCTCGGCCAGGCGGGAACGTATGCCCAGGGCCAGATCCTGCATGTCCTGGCGGCTCAGCTGCTCATCCTGCCGGGGACGCAGGGCCCGCTCGGCCAGGGTCGGCAGGCTGTCCATGACGCCCTGCCAATGGGCCTGCTGCTGGTGGCCCCCCAGATAAGCGTAGATGCCAAGGGAGGCCAGCAGCAATGCCAGGCCGGGCAGCAACACCGGCCAGGGCAAGGCGCGCTGCTGCCGGGGGGCGGCATCCACGTCGTCCAGCAGGCTGCGCTTGAGTTCATTTTCCAGCTGGTTGAACTTGTCGTCGGCCACCAGGCCTTCGCGGCGTTCCCCTTCCAGCTCCCGCAGGCGATGGCGATAGAGGGTCAGGTTGACCTGTTGCTGGTCGTCACCCAACCCCTGCCTGGCCCTGGGCAACAGCAGGAAGCCGGCGGCCAGCAGCACCATGACGGCCATGGCAAGCCAGAGCTCCATCATCGGCGCTTCTCCTCTTCTTCCAACAGGGCGGCCAGCCTGGCCTGCTCGTCTTCGGCCAGGCTATCGGCCTGCTGCTGACTGGCCTTGGCCCGGCGCACGATCACCACCAGGCCGACCAGCAGCACCAGCACAGGCCCGAACCACAGCAGCAGGGTATCCAGGCGCAGCGGCGGCCGGTAATGGACGAAGTCGCCGTAGCGGGCCTTCATATAGCTGATGATCTGCTCCCGGCTCTGGCCTGCCATGGTCATCTGGTAGACCTTGTCCTTGAGATCCTTGGCCAGGGCCGCGTCCGAGTCGGCCAGGTTCTGGTTCTGGCACTTGGGGCAACGCAGCTCGGCGATCAGCTCCTTGAACTGGGCCTCCTGCTGCGGCGTATCGAAGGTGTAGGTGTCCACCGTGGCCTGGGCCTGGCAGGCCGCCAGGGTCAGCAACAGGGCGGCGAAAAAGGCTCTCATTGGCGCAGCTCCTCGTACTTGGGCCCCAGCACCTGGCTCCAGACCCTGTCGTTGACGTCGCCCACGTGGCGGTAACGGATGATGCCGTTGCCGTCGATAAGGTAGGTCTCGGGGGCGCCATAGACGCCCAGATCCAGGCCCAGCATGCCGTCGGGATCGTAGAGGGTCACCTCATAGGGGTTGCCGAGGCGGCTCAGCCAGCGGATGGCACCGTCGCGCTCGTCCTTGTAGTTGAGGCCGACGATGCGCACCCCCTGCCTGGCCAGCTGGTTCAGGTACTGGTGCTCGGCGTAGCAGGTGGGGCACCAGGTGGCCCAGACGTTGAGCAGCACGGGCTGGCCGGACCTCAGCAGCTCGCCGTTATGGCGCTTGTCGGTGTCGAACAGATCCACCATTTCGAAGGCCGGCACCGGCTTGCCGATCAGCGCCGACTCTATCTCGGTGGGATCGGAAAACAGGCCCCGGAACAAGAACACCACCAGAGCCAGGAAGGCCAGCAGCGGGCCCAATACCCATAGCTTTTTCATGCCACCTCCCGTTGCAGGCGCTTGAAGCGATAACGTCTGTCGCTGACCACCAGCAGGCCACCCAGGGCCATCAGCAGGCCGCCACCCCAGATCCAGCGAACGAAGGGCTTCACATAGAGGCGCACGGCCCAGGCGCCGTCGTCCAGGCGCTCGCCCAGGGCGGCGTAGAGATCCCGACTCAGGTTCCAGTGGATGCCGGCCTCGGTCATCACCGAGCTGGCCACCGTATAGAAGCGCTTCTCGGCGTGAAGCTGGGCCACCTTGTCGCCGGCTTCATAGACGGCGATCTCGGCCATATGGCCCTCATAGTTGGGGCCCTGGACCTGGCTGAGCTCCTCGAAACGGAACTCGTAACCGGCCACCAGGAAGTTGTCACCCACCGCCATGCGCACATCCTTCTCGATGCTGTAGCTGGTGGTCAGGGCGATACCGATCACCGACACCGCCAGGCCCAGGTGGCCAAGGATCATGGCCCAGTGGCTGCGGGTCAGCTTGAACAGGCCCTTGGCGAAACCGTGGCGCGCGCCCACCCGCAGCTGCACCTCCTGGATGCTGGAAACCAGGATCAGCAGCGCCAGGGCCAGGCCCAGCACCGCATGGCCCCTGGCCTGGCCCTGGAGCAGCCAGGGCAGCGTGATGCCCAGCACCAGGCTGACGATGGCGGCCAGGCCCAGCTTCTTCAAAAGCGGGCCGGCCTGCTCGCGCTTCCAGCGTGCCAGGGGGCCCATGGCCAGCAGGAAGGCGAAGGGCACGAACAGCAGGGTGAACAGCAGGTTGAAGAAGGGTTCGCCCACCGAGATGGAACCCAGGCCCAGCTCCCGGTAAAAGAGCGGCATCAGGGTGCCCAGCAGCACCACCACGCAGGCAGTGGTCAACATCAGGTTGTTGCCCAGCAGCAGGGTCTCGCGGCTGAGCAGCTCGAACCGGCCCTGGCTCTTGACCTTGCCGGCGCGCAGGGCGTACAGGGCCAGGCTGGAACCTATCACCAGCACCAGGAAGGCCAGGATGAACATGCCGCGGCTGGGATCGGAGGCAAAGGCATGCACCGACACCAGCACCCCGGAGCGGACCAGGAAGGTGCCCAGCAGGCTCAGGGAGAAGGCGGCGATGGCCAGCAGCACGGTCCAGGCCTTGAACACGCCACGCTTTTCGCTCACCGCCAGGGAGTGCATCAGCGCCGTACCCACCAGCCAGGGCATGAAGGAGGCGTTCTCCACCGGATCCCAGAACCACCAGCCGCCCCAGCCCAGCTCGTAGTAGGCCCACCAGGAGCCCAGGGTGATGCCCAGGGTCAAAAACAGCCAGGCGGCCGCCGTCCAGGGCCGGGACCAGCGCGCCCAGGCGGTGTCCAGCTTGCCGGAGATGAGCGCCGCTATGGCGAAGGCGAAGGCCACCGAGAAGCCCACGTAGCCCATGTACAGCAGCGGCGGGTGGATGATGAGGCCCGGATCCTGCAGCAGCGGGTTGAGGTCGCGGCCGTCCACCGGGTAATAAGGCAGGCCCCGCTCGAAGGGATTGGAGGTGAACAGGATGAACAGCAGGAAGCCCACCGAGATCATCCCCATCACCGCCAGCACCCGGGCCAGGGCCGGCGCCGGCAGCGCCTTGGAAAAGCGGGCCACGGCGGCGGTCCAGCCGGCCAGGGTCAGCACCCACAGCAGCATGGAGCCCTCGTGGGCGCCCCAGGTGGCGCTGAGCCGGTAGGCCAGGGGCAGCTTGGTGTTGGAATGGGAGGCCACGTAGCTGACCGAGAAATCGTTGACGGCAAAGGCCCACAGCAGGGCGCCGAAGGCCGCCGCCACGAACAGCAGCTGGCCATAGGCCAGGGGCTTGGCCAGGGCCATCAGCCGGCCGTCACCGCGCTGGGCGCCCCATAATGGATAGACCGCCAATAAGGCGGCCAGTACTAGGGCGAGGATCAGGGCGAAGAGCCCAAGCTCAGGAACCATTGACACCCCGCTCGTGCATCTTCTTGGCCGCTTCGGCCACCTCCGGCGGCATGTAGTTCTCGTCGTGCTTGGCCAGCACTTCCGAGGCTTGAATGGCGCCATCCTCGGTGAACACGCCCTGGGCCACTATGCCCTGCCCTTCCCGGAACAGGTCCGGCAGTATGCCGTCGTAGCGGACCGTGACCATGCCACCGCCGTCATCGGTGAGGTCGAAGCTCACGGTCAGGCTGTCCTGGGCCCTTCTCACGGAGCCGTTGACCACCAGGCCGCCGATGCGCAGCCGCTGGCCCGGTACCGGCGTGACGCCGTCCTTGCCCTGGTGGATCTCGGTGGGGGTGAAGAACAGGTCGATGTTCTGGCTCAGCGCGTACAGCACCAGGCCTATGGTCACCGACAGGCCGACCAGCACACTGGCCACTATGGTCAGCCTCAGCTTGCGACGTGGGTTCACGTTAACGACTCCTCTCGTGCCTTCTGGCGCCGCGCTTCGCGGGCCTGGCGACGACGTAGATTGCTTAGGATCTTGCTCTCGCTGCGCCAGGCCTGCCAGGCGATGCCGGCCAGGACCAGGGCGGTGACGCCATAGGACAGCCACACGTAGAAACCGTGCTTGCCCATGGCCAGGAATGCTTGGACGCTATCGAAGGCCATCAGTTGCCTCCCTTGATCAGCTGCTGCACCCAGGGACGACGCGCCTCCTGCTCCAGGATCAGGCCCCGCAAGCGCTTGAGGCTGATGGCCCCCAGCAGCAGGCCGAAACCGAACAGGTTCAGCAGCAGCGGCCACAGCATGCCGCTGTCGATGGACGGCTTCTCGAACTTGGAGATGGTGGCGCCCTGGTGCAATGTGTTCCACCACTCCACCGAGAAGTGGATGATGGGCAGGTTGATGACCCCCACCAGGGCCAGGATGCCGGCGGCGCGGCCGGCCAGGCGCTTGTCCTGGAAGGCGGCGAACAGGGCCATGATGCCGACATAGAGGAACAGCAGGATCAGCTGGGAGGTCAGGCGTGCATCCCAGACCCACCAGGTGCCCCAGGTGGGCTTGCCCCAGACGGCGCCGGTGAACAGCGACACGAAGGTCAGGGCCGCCCCCACAGGGGCTATGGCCTGCACCGTCAGGTCGGACAGGCGGATCTGCCAGACCATGCCCACCAGGGCGGCGATGGCCATGGCCAGGTAGCCGCCCATGGCCAGCATGGCCGAGGGCACATGGATGTAGATGATGCGGAAGCTGTTGCCCTGCTGATAGTCAACGGGGGCAAAAGCCAGGCCCCAGACGGTGCCCACCAGCACCAGGGCCAGGCCCGGCACCAGAAACCAGGGTAACAGGCGGCCACAAAGACCAAAGGTGGTCTCGGCCTTGGCATAGGGATGTAACCAGCTCCACATGGGTCAGTTCACACTCACTCTCAGGGCGGCGGCGATGGCGAAGGGGGCCAGGGTAACGGCACCCATGCTCATGGCGGCCAGCAAAGCCAATTGCCCGTGGTAGGGCAGCCCCAGGGCGGCCGCTTCCACACAGGCGGTTGCGAATATCAGCACAGGAATGTACAGCGGCAGCACCAGCAGGCTCAGCAGCACGCCGCCGCGCTTGAGGCCCACGGTCAGGGCCACGCCGACGCCGCCCACCAGGCTCAGCACCGGGCTGCCCAGCAGCAGGCTCAATACCACCGCCTGCCAGGCCTGCCAGTCCAGGTGCAATAGTACCGCCACCAGGGGCGACAGCAAAATCAGCGGCAGCGCCGTCAGCAGCCAGTGGGCCACCACCTTGGCCAGGGCCACCACCGGCAGCGGCACCGGCAGCAGCAGCAGCTGGTTGAGGGTGCCGTCCTGGAAGTCGTCCCGGAACAGCCGCTCCAGGGACAACAGCGCCGACAGCAGCACCGCCACCCAGATGACACCGGGTGCCAGCCGGCCCAGCAGCTGCGGATCCGAGCCGACGCCGATGGGGAACAGGGTAATGACGATGAGGTAGAACACCAGCGGGTTGATCACCTCGGCCCGGCGCCGAAAGGCGATATTGAGGTCCCGGGCCAGCAGGGCCTTGAACGTCGACATCATGGCGCTGCCTCCGGCCTGGTCTGGTGGTGACAGGCGATATTGAGTTCCCGACTCGCCAATACCTTGAACGTCGACATCATGGCGCTGCCTCCGGCCTGGTCTGGTGGTGACAGGCGATATTGAGTTCCCGACTCGCCAATACCTTGAAGGTCGATATCATGGCGTTTCCCCCAGCAGCGACAGGCGCCTGGCGTTGGCGCTGCCAAGGTCCTGGTGGGTGGTCAGCAGCACCACGCCGCCGCCCTCGCAGTGCACCGCGAACAGCAGCTCCAGCTCGGCCACGCCCTGCTTGTCGATGGCGGTGAAGGGTTCGTCGAGGATCCAGATCCGCGCCGGGCTCAGCCAGAGCCGGGCCAGGGCCACGCGGCGCTGCTGGCCGGCCGACAGCTGGCCCACCGGCACATCCTCGAAGCCGGCCAGGCCGACCCGGGCCAGTATGGCCCAGAGATCCTGGTCGCGGCTCGGCAGCACCCTGGCGTAGAAGGCGAGGTTTTCCAGGGCGGTCATGGTCTGGTTGACGCCGCTCTGGTGACCCAGGAACAGCAGATCCTGGTGGTAGGCCTCCCGGGCCTTGTGGATGGGCTCGCCCAGGTAGAACACCTGCCCTTCCTCGGCCTGGCTGAGGCCGGCCAGGATCCGCAGCAGGCTGGTCTTGCCGGCACCATTGGGGCCTTCCAGCTGCACCAGCTCTCCCGGATGAAGGTGAAGGTCGAGGCCTTCGAACAGCACCCGTTCCTCGCGAATACAACAAAGGTCCTGGGCGGCCAACAGGGCTTGAGTCACCGGCTCCTCGGTATTGAATTGCCAAGAAAAATCGCGGCGATGATACCATACTCCCGTGATTGGGTCAGACGATCGGGCAGTGCCTTGATGAAAATCAATCCCGGCCAGAAGGTCGCCATCCCCCTCGAGCCCGCCAAGGCAGAAAGCAAGCCCCAAAGGCCCGCCCCGGCCATGGCCAATACCCTGCCCCCAAGCCTGTTCCTGCCCGCACCCAGCGGCCAGGCCCTGCAGCAGCTGTTGCCCCTGGAGCTACCGACGCCGGCCCAGCTGCCGCTGCTGCTGGCCGGCCTGCTCGGCGCCCGGCACCAGGGTTGGGGCCAGACCCTGAGGCTGCTGGCGGCGGTGCTGCGCCTGCCTCCACAAAGGCTGCCGCCCCGGCTGCAGGCCTGGCTGGCCGCCCTGCCCGATGAAAGCAAGAAACTGCTGGATGCCGCCTCGGCCCGGTTGGAACAGGGCCAGTGGCAGAGCCAGCAGCAGGAGGCGCTCTTCTTTTCCCTGCCGCTGCCCAAAAGCGACGACTGGCTGGAGCTGAGCTGGCCCAAGCCCAGGGGACGTCAGGCCCAAACCGATGCCGAGCTGGTGGTGACCCTGCTGTTGCCCCTGCCGGGCCTGGGCCGGCTGCTGGTGTTGGCCAGCGCCGGCCGGGTACGCTTCTACGCCGACAGCGAGGCGCTGAAGGTGACGCTGGACCAGGCCCTGCCGGTGCTGGCCGGGCGCCTGGAAAAACTGGGGATCAGGGTGCCGTTGGAAAGCTATCGCGGCCAGGTGCCGGAAAGTTTGCTGCCGCGCCAGGAAGGATTTTATGAAAAGGCCTGAACCCAGGGCCCTGGGGCTCAGTTACGACGGCCTGAGCGCACCGACCCTGGACTTCAAGGTCAGCGGCGAGGAGGCCAGGCAGCTGCTGGCGGCGGCCCGGGAGGCCGGGGTCATGGTGCACGAGGACGAGGCCCTGCTGGCCATGCTGGAGCGGCTGGAGGCCGGCGCCGAGATCCCGCCACAGCTCTATGTGATCATCGCCGAGCTGATCGCCTTTGCCTGGTACCTGCAGGGCAAGACGCCGCCCCATTGGCGGGACGGCGACGGTCATCACGCCAGGGTCTAGGCCTTGCCTGGCCTGTGGAGGTTGTAGAGCAGCTCGGCCTCGGCCCGGGGCAGTTCGCATTCGCGCATCAGCTCGTCCACGTCGGCACCCAGGGCCACCATCTTGGCGGCGCGGCTGTAGAGCTTGCTCTGGGGATCATGGTGCACCAGCTCGTCCTGGGCGCCCTTGAGGTGCTCCACCTCGCCGGCCATGGCCAGCAGCCGTTCACCCATGCCGATGGCGCCGCTGTGCACCTCGTTGAGCTGGCCCTGCTGGGCGTCCAGCCGGCTCTTGAGGTCGTCAAGCTGCTGTTGCAGTTGTTGCTGGCGGCGGGACATCACCCCGAACAGGGCGATCAGGCCGAAGATCAGCGCCAGCAGCAGCCAGGTCATCCATTCCATATCAGAGGCTCAGGATCTCTTCCCACTCTTCGTCATTGAGCAGCTTGTTGAGATCCACCAGGATCAGCAGCTCGCCTTCACGGTTGCTGACGCCCTGGATGAACTTGGCGCTCTCCTCGGTGCCGACGTTGGGCGCCACCTCGATGTCGGAACTCTTCAGGTAGACCACCTCGGCCACCGAGTCGACCAGGATGCCGATGACCTCCTTATCCGCCTCTATGATGACGATGCGGGACTGCTCGGAGACCTCGGCCGGGGCCAGGCCGAAGCGGGCCCTGGTGTCGATGACGGTGACCACGTTGCCGCGCAGGTTGATGATGCCCAGCACATAGTCCGGGGCGCCGGGCACCGGGGCTATGTCGGTGTAGCGCAGCACCTCCTGCACCTGCATCACGTTGATGCCGTAGGTCTCGTTATCCAGCTTGAAGGTGACCCATTGCAGCACCTTGTCGTTGGCGTCGGCCACCTTGGCCAGATCCTTGTTGTCGGTCATGGTTAACTCTCTTAATGCTCCGTTGCACCGGCCCCTTGCTCAAGCATGCCGAGCATGGCCGAGACGTCAAGGAGGGCACACATTCTGCTTTTGACCATGCCGGCCAGCCAAGGGCGCTTGGAGCCGGGGCTCCGCCAGCGCACCTGTTCGCCGGTCAACACTTCCGTTCGCACCAGGCTGTTGCAGGCCAGGCCCCAGGGGCTGTCGCCCAGCATCACCAGGTAGCGGTATTCTTCCTGTTGTTGTTTGTCCGGCATCACCCAAAGGCCGGTATCCACCACCCTCAGTTGCTGCTGGCGCTGGACCATGATGCCCTTGAACCAGGCCGGCTTGCCGAACAGGCTGTTGATCTCACCCAGCTGGTGGATGCCGCCCAGCTCGTCCAGGGGCACCGCCAGCTCCAGCCCGGCCACGTCGAACAGCAGCACCTGGAACTCGCCCCGGCGCTCGGCCTTGTCTTCGAAGGAGATGGCCGGCTCGGCGGGCGCGGTCTGGGCCACTTCAAGCACGGGCTCGGGCACCACCACCTCGGGCGCGGCCGTCTCGACCGGCGCTTCGGCCTCCCTGGGCCTGGGCGTCTCCGCCACCTTGGCGTTGACCTGGGCCAGCAGCCTGGCCACCTTCTCCCTTTCCCGCTCGGCGGCGCTGGGCTCGGCGTCCATGACCGGCCTGGCCTCCTCCCGGGGGGATGCCAACAGGGCCTCGAAGTAGTCTTCCATCAGCTGCTTGCTCATGCCACCACCTCCGGCACCAGGCTGTCCAGCAGTTTCTGGTAGGCGAGCACGCCCCTGGCCTGGGGATTGAGGGCCGGCAGCGGCTGGTGCTGGCGGCTGGCGTCGCGGAATCGGGTATCCACCGGGATGACGCCGGGCCAGATCTGGTCGCCGAAGCTGTCCTTGAGCTGGCGCAGCGCCTCCAGGGAGGCCCGGGTGCGCTTGTCGAACATGGTCGGGATGATGGTCACCGGCTTGGTGCCCCTGAGGGACTTCTGCATCATCTCCAGGGTACGCAGCATGCGCTCCAGGCCCTTGATGGCCAGAAATTCGGTCTGCACCGGCACCAGCACCCGCTGGCAGGCGGCCAGGGCATTGACCATCAGCACTCCCAGCACAGGCGGGCAGTCGATGATCACGTGCCGGTAGAGGCCGTCCAGGCGCTTGAAGGTGCGGCTGAGCAGCAGGCCCAGGCCTTCGCGGCTGCCCAGCTGGCGATCCAGGGTGGCCAGGGTCATGGCCGCCGGCCACAGGTGGAGGTTGTCGCCCACCTCCTGGGTGACCTTGTCCAGCAGGCCGGTGCTGACATTGCCGTCGGCGCTGAGGATATCGAAGACGCTGGCGGGCAGGCTGTCCGCATCCAGGCCGAAATAGCTGGTCAGGGAGGCATGGGGATCCATATCCACCAGCAGCACCGGCTCGCCCCTGGCGGCCAGCAGCGAAGCCAGGGTCACGGCAGTGGTGGTCTTGCCTACGCCACCTTTTTGGTTGGCGACCGTCCAGATGTTCAACGCATACCTCAATTGTCTTCGCGGGTAGTGATTCGGATGCCGCCGTTGCCCATGCTGATTTCCTTGATTTGCGGGTACTCGTCGCTGAGCGGCCTGGCCGGCAGCGGCTCCGGGGATTGGTAGCCATAGACCGACAGCGCCAGCACCACCTTGCGCCGCTGCTCTGGCGCGGCGCCGGCCTGGCCATAGGCGCCGTAGCCTTCCAGGGCCAGCCTGGGCTCCTCTATGCCCTCGGCCACCAGCGCCCGCAACACGGCGGCGGCCCGGGCCGCCGACAGATCCCAGTTGGAGGCGAACAGCTCCGGCTCCACCGGCCTGTTGTCGCTATAGCCGCGCACCCGCACATAGTTGTTGGCCTGCTTCAGCACAGGGGCAATGCTTTCCAGCAATTCCCGTGCCGGGTTGAGCAGGGTGGCGCTGGCGGAGGCGAACAGCAGCGAGCCGGGCAGCTCCAGGGTCAGCCATTCCTCGCCCAGCTTGAGCTCGGCGCCGGCCAGGGCCTGGTCGCCCTCAAGCGCCTTTTCCAGCTCGGCGGCCAGCTCCGGCAACGGTATGCCCGGGTTCTTGTCGGGGGTGCCGGCCAGCAATCCTTCCTCGGCGGCCACGGAGCCCTTGCCCCGCGTCAAAACCTTGTCGCCGCCGTCGAGGATGCCGGCGCCGCCGGGCAGTATGCCGAGGCCGGCGGCATCGTTCTCCTGGGGGAAGGGCTTGGCTATTTTCTTGATGGCCTGCTCCAGGTTGGAGACCACCTCGTGGTACTCCTCCTTCTCCATCAGCACGAAGGCGTACAGCACCACGAACAGCGCGAACATCAACGTCATGTAGTCGGCATAGGAGACCAGCCAGCGATCGGTGTTCTCCCTGTGCTTGACCCTGTGTTGGCGCCGGTAACGGTACATGTCTTACCCCACCAGATAGGCGTTGAGCTTGATCTGCAGCTTAGCCGGGTGTTCGCCGGCGGCGATGCCGGTCAGGCCGACGATGGCCGCCTCCTGGCAGCGGCTGCGGTGGTCGATGAGCCCGTGCAGGCGACCCGCCAGGGGCAGGAACACCAGGTTGGCGAAGCCGACCCCGTAGATGGTGGCCACGAAGGCGGTGGCGATGCCGGCGCCAAGGGCCTGGGGGTCGGTGAGCTGGGCCATGGCCTGGATCAGGCCGAGCACCGCCCCCAGTATGCCCATGGTGGGGGCGTAGCCGCCCATGATCTGGAAGGTGTCGGCGGCCTTGTAGTCGTGGTCCTGGGCCAGCAGCATCTGGCTTTCCATGACCTCGCGGATGTGTTCGGCCTCGTTGCCGTCCACCAGCATCTGCAGGCCGCGGCGCACGAAGGGATCCTCGTGGCGTTCGGACAGGCCCTCCAGGGCCAGGATGCCGTGCTGGCGGCAGCGGTTGCTCCAGTCCATCAGGTTGAAGACCAGCTCCTCAGCATTGTCCCTGGGGGGCACCAGGGTCCAGCCGAGCATCTGCAGCCAGCGCTTGAGGCGCTGCCAGGGACACTGCACCAGGGTGGCGGCCAGGGAGCCGCCCAGCACGATGATCGCGGCCGGGCCGTTGAGCAGGCTGGACACGGCGCCGCCTTCCAGCACCAGGGCCAGCACCACCAGGCCGATGCCCAGCAGCATGCCGGGCAGGGCCAGCCTATCCATGACCCACCTCGCTCAGGATGCGCTGGGCGATGCTGTCCAGGCCGATGGCCTCGTCGGCGATGCCGGCGGCCACCACCGCCTGGGGCATGCCGTAGACCACGCAGCTGGCCTCGTCCTGGGCCCAGATGGTGGCGCCCTGCCCCTTGAGCAGGCGGGCTCCTTCACGGCCGTCGGCGCCCATGCCGGTGAGGATGGCGCTGAGCACGTCGCCGCCGTAGCTCTTGGCGGCGGAGCCGAAGGTGACGTCCACCGAGGGTTTGTAGGTCAGGTGCTCCGGGCCCTCCAGTACCTTGAGGCGGCCGTTCTCCACCAGCATCTGCTTGCCGCCCGGGGCCAGGTAGGCCTGGCCGGGCCTGAGGCTGTCGCCGTTGGCGGCCTCCTTGACGCCGATCTGGCACAGGCCGTTGAGGCGCTGGGCAAAGGCGGCGGTGAAGGTGGCCGGCATGTGCTGGACCAGCACTATGGGCATGGGAAAGTCGGCCGGCAACTGGGTCAGGATCTGCTGCAGCGCCACCGGGCCGCCGGTGGAACAGCCGATGGCCAGCAGCCGGTAGGGCCTGGCGCGGCGGCGACGGGGCGGCTCGGCGGGCCTGGGCTGGGCCGGCGCCGCCGGCCTGGCGGCCTCGGTCACGGCTGGCCTGGGGGCCTGGCTCTGGCGCAGCTGGCGGGCACGGATGATGGACAGGCCCCGGCGCCGGCCTATGGCCTTGACCTTCTGCAGCAGCAGGGCCACGGCCTCGTCCCTGTTGCGGGCGATGTCCTCGAAGCGCTTGGGCAGGAAGTCCAGGGCCCCGGACTCCAGGGCGTCCAGGGTGGCCTGGGCGCCGTCATGGGTCAGGGAGGAAAACATCAGGATCGGCGTCGGGTTGGCCAGCATGATTTCCTTGACGGCGCTGATGCCGTCCATGACCGGCATCTCGATGTCCATGGTGATCACATCGGGCTTGAGCTCGGCCGCCTTGGCCACCGCCTCCTTGCCGTTGATGGCGCTGCCGACCACGGTCAGGTCCTTGTCCTGCTCCAGGATCTCGGTCACCCGGCGGCGGAAGAAGCTGGAATCGTCGACAACTAAGACACGAATCGCCATTTTGTTCTTATCCCTTTACAGCTTGCGGGCGTAGCGCTTGAGCAGGGCCGGCACGTCCAGGATCAGGGCGATGCCGCCATCTGAGGTGATGGTGGCGCCGGCCATGCCCGGGGTACCCTGCAGCAGCTGTCCCAAAGGTTTGATGACCACTTCTTCCTGGCCGATCAGCGAATCCACCACGAAGCCCACCTGCTGGGTGCCGTGCTGGATGATCACCACGTGGCCCTGGCCCTGCTGGTTCTGGCGCTGGCTGTGCTTGACCAGCCAGTGCTCCAGGTAGAAGAGCGGTATGGGTTTGTCGCGCACTATGATGGTGAGCTGGCCGTCCACCATGTTGGTCTTGCCCAGATCCAGGTGGAAGATCTCGTTGACCGTGGCCAGGGGGAAGGCGAAGGTCTGTTCGCCCACCACCACCATCAGGGTCGGCAGTATGGCCAGGGTCAGGGGTACCTTGATCTGCAAGGTGGTGCCCTGGCCCTTCATCGAGTCGATGTGGATGGTGCCGTTGAGCTGGGTGATCTTGGTCTTGACCACGTCCATGCCCACGCCGCGGCCGGAGATGTCGGAGATCTGCTCCTTGGTGGAGAAGCCGGGGGCGAAGATGAGGTTGTAGGCCTCGGAGTCGGACAGCCGCGCCGCCGTGTCTTCGTCCAGCACGCCGCGCTTGATGGCGATGCCCTTGAGCCGGTCCGGATCCATGCCGGCACCGTCGTCGGCGATGGACAACAGGATATGGTCACCTTCCTGGCTGGCCGACAGCTTGATGGTGCCGGTCCTGGGCTTGCCGGCGGCCTCGCGCTCGTCCGGCATTTCGACGCCGTGGTCGACGGCGTTACGCACCAGATGCACCAGGGGATCGGCCAGGGCCTCGACCAGGTTCTTGTCGAGATCCGTCTCCTCCCCTTCCAGCTCCAGGTTGATGTCCTTCTTGAGGCTGCGGGCCAGATCCCGGACCACCCGCGGGAAACGGCCGAACACCTTCTTGATGGGCTGCATGCGGGTCTGCATGACGGCGCCCTGGAGATCGGCGGTGACCACGTCCAGGTTGGCCACGGCCTTGGAGAGTTCGTCGTCGTCCGAATTCAGGCCCAGGGTGCTGAGGCGGTTACGGACCAGCACCAGCTCGCCGACCATGTTCATGATCTCGTCGAGCTTGCGGGTGTCGACCCGCACCGTGGCCTCGGCGGCGGGCGGTGCGGCCTTGGCCGTCTTGGCTTCGGTGGCCTTGTTTTCCTGGGCCTTGGGCTGGCCGGCCTTGGCCACGGCAACGGCCGTCTTGGCCGCTTCGGCGGTCGGGCCCTTGCCCTTGCCGTGCAGGTCGTCCAGCAGCTTTTCGAACTCCTGGTCATCGATCAGGTCGTCGCCCCGGCTGGCCGGCTCCGCCTTGGGCGCTTCAACCTGGCTTTGCCCGGTCTTGGGGGCGCCCTGGAACCGGCCCTTGCCGTGCAGGTCGTCCAGGAGCTTTTCGAACTCGTCGTCGCTGATGAGGTCGTCGCCCGCGGCCGGTTCGGCCTTGGTTTCCTCGGCCTTGGGGGCGCCCTGGAACTGGCCCTTGCCGTGCAGCTGGTCGAGGAGGTTTTCGAACTCGTCGTCGGTGATCTCGTCTTCCGGCGCCCAGTCGTTCTGGGCCTGGGGCTCGGAACTGGGGCCCTGGTTGCTGCCGTGCAGCTCGTCCAGCAGGCGCTCGAATTCGTCCTGGGTGATCTCGTCGATGCCGCCCTTGCCTTCGGGCTCGGCGGCCGGCTCCTCGGCCTGGACAGGTTCGGGTTGTGGGGCGTCGTCGGACTGGGGCTGACTGAGGCGATGCAGGGCCTCCAGCAGTTCCGGGTCGGCCGGGCTGGGCTCGTCGCGGCTCTGCACCTCGGCGAACTGGCCGTTGATGGTATCCAGGGCGCTGAGCACCACGTCCATCAGCTCGGGGGTCACCTGGCGCTGGCCGTTCCTGAGGATGTCGAAGACGTTCTCGGCACCATGGCAGGCGTCCACCAGGGCGCCCAGGGACAGGAAACCGGCACCGCCCTTGACGGTGTGGAAGCCACGGAAGATGGCGTTGAGCAGATCACTGTCGTCCGGGCGCTTTTCCAGATCCACCAGCTGCTCGGACAGCAGCTCCAGGATCTCGCCGGCCTCGACCAGGAAGTCCTGCAGAATGTCTTCGTCGACCTCGAAGCTCATCGCTCGCGCTCCTTAAAAACCCAGGCTGGACAAGAGATCGTCCACTTCGTCCTGGTTGCTGACTACGTCATCCCGTTTTTCGGCATCGAGGATGGGACCTTCCGCCTTGATGCCGCTTTGTTGTTGATGTTCCTGGGCCTCGGGGGCACCGAAGGCGGTCAGCAGGCCGACCAGCTTCTCTTCCACCTCCCGCACCAGCTCGATGACCCGGCGGATGATCTGGCCGGTGAGGTCCTGGAAGCCCTGGGCCATCAGCACCTCGTTGAGCTTGTTGCGCAGCTCGTTGGCATCGGCCTCGGAGGCCTTGATGAAGGCGTCCAGGTCGTAGCAGAGCTGGCGGAACTCGCCCAGCTGCAGTTCCTTTTCCATCAGGCGCTGCCAGCTCGGCTGCAGGGCGCCGACGGTGTCGAGCAGGCGGTCGGCCATGGGCAGGCAGGCTTCCACGGCGTCCATGGTCTGGTTGGCGGCCTGCTCGGTCATGGTGATGACATGGTTGAGACGCTCGGTGGCGTCCGGGATCTCCTGGGTGGCCAGGGTGGCCAGGCGGGGATCCTGCTGGAACTCCGTCATGGCGTCGTGGAGTTCCCGGGTCAGTTTGCCAACCTCGCTGAACAGCTCGCTGTTGGCGGCCAGGGACATGTCCCTGAGCAGGCTCTCCGCCTGCTGGTGCTGCTCGGCCTCCAGCAGCGCCACCAGCTGTTTGGCATGGTCCAGAGAGATACGGCCTTGGCTCTGATTTGACATGGATTATCCTGGCCTCAGCCGATGCGCTCGAAGATCTTGTCGAGTTTTTCCTTGAGGGTGCCGGCGGTGAAGGGCTTCACCACATAGCCGTTGACCCCGGCCTGGGCGGCGGCGATGATCTGCTCGCGCTTGGCCTCGGCGGTCACCATCAGCACCGGCAGGTGCTTGAGCTTGTCATCGGCCCGGATCGCCTTGAGCAGGTCGATGCCCTGCATGCCGGGCATGTTCCAGTCGGTGATCACGAAATCGAAATCACCGCCCTGCAACATCGGCAGGGCCGTGTTGCCGTCATCGGCTTCATGGCAGTTGTTAAAGCCCAGATCCCGCATCAGGTTCTTGATAATGCGGCGCATCGTGGAAAAGTCGTCCACGATGAGGATCTTCATGTTCTTATCCAACGCTTCCTCCAACGAAGCTCTCGTTTAACTTGTTATCGGACGAAAACGTCCTGGCTTAAATGAGGTTTTCTGTCTCGGTGCGCCACTCCCCCAGCCTGGCCCGCAGACGGGTCATGGCCTGGCTGTGGATCTGGCACACCCGGGATTCGCTGACGCTGAGCACGGCGCCGATTTCCTTGAGGTTGAGCTCTTCGTCGTAATAGAGGGACAGCACCAGGGCCTCGCGCTCGGGCAGGCCCTTGATGGCCTGGCTCAGGGCCACGCCGAAGTGCTCGCGGTCCACGGCCCGGTCCGGGCGCTGGCTGTCGTCCGGGGCCAGCACGTCGTCGCTGACGCCCAAATCCTCCATGGCCACCATGCGCCCGGCATTGGCCTCGCCAAGCATGCGGTGGTACTGGTCCAGGCTGACCTTGAGCTCGGCGGCCACCTGGGAGTCTGAGGCATCGGCGCCGGTTTCCCGCTCCACCTTGGCCACGGCGTCGCTGATGGCCCTGGTGTTGCGGTGCACGCTGCGGGGCACCCAGTCGCCCTTGCGGATCTCGTCCAACATGGCGCCGCGGATGCGGATGCCGGCGTAGGTCTCGAAGCTGGCGCCCTTTGAACCGTCGAAGTTGCGGGCGGCCTCGATGAGGCCCATCAGCCCAGCCTGGATCAGGTCGTCGAGCTGGACGCTGGGGGGCAGGCGCATCATCAGGTGGTGGGCAATGCGCTTGACCAGCTCGGAATGCTTGTTGACCAGGTCCACTTCCCGGCGCTGGCCATAGGCGGCCAGCTGTTTATTGAGAGTTCTGGCTCCGGCCATGCTCGCGCTCGCCGATCAGTTGTTCCAGGAAGAATTCCACGTGGCCACCGGCCCGGGACGGCAGCGGCCAGCTCATCACCCGGGAGGCCAGGGCCTTGAAGGCGATGGCGGCCGGGGAACGGGGGAAGGCTTCGACCACCAGCTTCTGCTTGCGCACCGACTGGCGCACGTGGTCGTCGTAGGGCACGGTGCCCACCAGCTCCAGGGCCACGTCCAGGAAGCGGTCGGTGACCCGGGTCAGCTTGCCGAACAGCTCCTGGCCTTCGCGCAGGCTGCGCACCATGTTGGCGACGATCTTGAAGCGGAACACGCCGTGGTCCCGGGACAGCAGCTTGATCAGGGCGTAGGCGTCGGTGATGGAGGTGGGTTCGTCGCAGACCACCACCATCACGTCCTGGGCGGCACGGGCGAAGCTCATCACCATCTCGGAGATGCCGGCGGCGGTGTCGACGATGAGCACGTCGAAGGTTTCGTTGAGTTCGCTGAAGGCGCGGATAAGGCCAGCGTGCTCGGCCGGGGACAGCTCCACCATGGACTGGGTGCCGGAGGTGGCCGGCACTATCTTGATGCCGCCCGGGCCTTCGATGAGGATATCGTCCAGTTCGGCTTCGCCGGACAGCACATGGCTGAGGTTGCGGGTCACCCTGAGGCCCAGCATCACGTCCACGTTGGCCAGGCCGAGGTCGGCATCGAACAACAGCACCTTCTGGCCGGCCTGGGCCAGGGCCAGGGCCGTGTTCAGGGAGACATTGGTCTTGCCGACACCGCCTTTGCCGCCGGTCACGGCCACTACCTTGGTAATGCTGCGTTTTTTCATCTGCCTCAAGCCGTTTGCCTGATCTGACATCTCACTTCCTATCGTCATTATTATTACGCCGCCATGGCTTCGGCCAGCAGGGCCACCGCCCTTTCCACCAGCGCCTGGGGCTCGGCAACCTGCAGGTCCTCGGGCACCCGCTGACCGTCTGTAAGATACCCGATTGGCAAGGCATTTTGCACTGCCAAACTCAGGCAGCCGCCCAAACTTAGGGTCTCGTCAAGCTTAGTCAGGATGCAGCCGTCCAGGGGGATCTGGGAGAAGCGGCGGTGGGCGTCGCCCAGCACCTGGGTCTGGGCGGTGGCCGCCAGCACCAGGTAGCGCTGGATGGGTACCCGGCCACTCTGCATCAGGGTGTCGAGCTGCTGGTTCAGGCGCAGGTCGCGCTGGCCCATGCCGGCGGTGTCGATCAGCACCAGGGAGCGGTTGCGCAGCTGGTACAGCACCTCTTCCAGCTCCTCGGCGTCCCGCGCCTGGCGTACCGGGCAGCCCAGGATGCGGCCATAGGTGGCCAACTGCTCGTGGGCGCCAATGCGGTAGGTGTCGGTGGTGACCAGGGCCACTTGGTCGACGCCATGGTGCATGGCGTAGTGGGACGCCAGCTTGGCCACTGTGGTGGTCTTGCCGACCCCGGTGGGACCCATCAGGGCCACCACGCCACCGCGGTTGAGGATGGGATCCTGGGCCGGCACCAGCCGCTTCTTGAGCTGTACCATCAGCCACTTCCAGCCGTCGGCGGCGCCCAGGGCCTCGGGCATGGGCGAGACCAGCTCAGCGGCCAGCTCCCTGGCCAGGCCCATCTCCACCAGGCGGTCCGACAGCATGGTCTTGACCGGCTGCTGGCGGGCCTGGGCATCATGGCGCAGGCCGGACACCTGGTGCTCCAGCAGCTGGCGCAGGCTCTGGATCTCGTTGACCATGTCGTCCATCTGCTGCTGGCGGCTCCTGGCCTGGGGGATCGCCTGGGGCGCCGGCTCTTCCACCTTGGGCTGCTGGCGGGCATTGAAGAGGTTGCGGGACCAGTCCGGCAGGCTGTCGCTGCGGCTCTGGGCGTCCTGTTGGCGCCAGTCGCCGCTCAGCTGGGGCTGGGGGCGTACCGGCTGCGGGCTCTGCCTGGCCACCGACGACAAACTGACGTTGTCGTCAGCCAATTGACGGTCGGCCCTGGGTTGCGCTTTGGCCATGGTGCTTTCCCTCCTGGGGGTAGGGGCGTCATCCTGGTCGATGGCCGCCACCAGCTCCACACCGCCGTTGACCTTGGTGTTGGACATGATCACCGCGTCCGCTCCCAGAACGTCCTTCACTTCGGCGAGAGCCGTCCTCATGTCTTTGGCAAAGAAGCGTTGGATCTTCACGCTTGCCCTCCACTACCAATGGCGCTGACGATGCGGATCTGCTTGTCATCGGGGATCTCCTGGTAGGAGAGCACCCGCAGACCCGGGATACTGTATTTCACGAAGCGGGCCAGGGAGCTCCTCAGCACACCCGAGGTCAGCAGTACCGCCGCCTGGCCGTTGAGCTCCTGCTGCTCCGCCGCCTGATTGAGCGACTGCTGCAGGCGTTCCGCCAGGCCGGGCTCGATACCGGCTTGCTCGCCACCCGCCTGTAGCGTCTGATGCAACATCTGTTCCAGCTCTGGCGCCAAGGTGATGACGGGCAGCTCCTGGTCGGTGCCGAAGGTGTCCTGGACGATCATCCGCTTCAGGGCGATGCGGCAGGCGGCGGTCAGCACGTCGGCATCCTGGCTCTTGGGCCCGTACTCCACCAGGGTCTGCACCAGGGTGCGCATGTCGCGGATGGGCACCGACTCGTTGAGCAGGTTCTGCAGCACCTTCACCACCACGCCCAGGGGCAGGATGTCCGGCACCAGGCCCTCCACCAGCTTGGGCGCCTGCTTGGCCAGCAGCTCCATCAGGTTCTGCACCTCTTCGTGGCCGAGCAGCTGGGCGGCATTGTTACCCAGCAGCTGGCTCATGTGGGTGGCCACCACGGTGGCGGCGTCCACCACGGTGTAGCCCAGGCTCTGTGCATGATCCTTGACGTTGCCGGCGATCCAGTAGGCGTCGAGCTGGAAGGCCGGCTCCTTGGTGGGGATCCCCTCCAGGGCGCCAAAGACCTGACCGGGGTTGATGGCCAGCTCCCGGTCGTGACGGATCTCCGCCTCGCCTATGGCCACCCCCATCAGGGTGATGCGATAGCTGTTGGGCTCCAGCTCCAGGTTGTCGCGCACGTGCACCGGCGGCACCAGGAAGCCCAGCTCCTGGCTGAGCTTCTTGCGCACCCCCTTGATGCGGGCCAGCAGCTCGCCGCCCTGGGCCTTGTCCACCAGGGGGATGAGCCGGTAGCCCACCTCCAGGCCGATCACGTCCACCGGCTGTACGTCCTCCCAGCTCAGCTCGCGCCGCTCCGGCGGCAGCACGTCACCTGTCTTGGCTTCGGCCTTGGCCGGCAGCTGGGCGGCCTTGACGATCTGCTGGTGGCGGAACCAGGCCAGGGCCCCACACAGCGCCGCCAGGGTCAGGAAGGCCAGGTGGGGCATGCCGGGCACGATGCCCATCACCAGCAGGATCAGGGCGGTGATGGCCAGGGTCCTGGGCTTGTCGAACATCTGCCCCAGCACCTGCTTGCCCATCTCGCCGCTGCTGTTCTCCCGGGTGACCATGATGGCCGCCGCCACCGACAGCAGCAGCGACGGGATCTGCGCCACCAGGCCGTCACCTATGGTCAGCAGGGTATAGATCTGCACGGCGTCGCCCAGGCTGAGGTCGTGCTGGACCATGCCGATCACGAAGCCGCCGAGGATGTTGATGACCAGGATCAGGATGCCGGCGATGGCGTCGCCCTTGACGAACTTGGAGGCACCGTCCATGGAGCCGTAGAAGTCGGCCTCGCGGGTCACTTCCTTGCGGCGGTCGCGGGCCTCGTCCTGGTTGATGATGCCGGCATTGAGGTCGGCGTCTATGGCCATCTGCTTGCCGGGCATGGCGTCCAGGGTGAAGCGGGCGCTGACTTCGGAGATCCGGCCGGCACCCTTGGTGACCACCACGAAGTTGATGATCATCAGGATCAGGAAGACGATGAGGCCGACCGCGTAGTTGCCGCCGATCACCACCGAGCCGAAGGATTCGATGACCTTACCGGCGGCGTCCGGGCCCTTGTGGCCCTCCAGCAGCACCACCCGGGTGGAGGCCACGTTCAGGGCCAGGCGCAGCAGGGTGGCCACCAGCAGCACCGTGGGGAAGGCGGCGAAATCCAGGGGCCTCATGGTGTAGACGCAGACCAGCAGCACCACCAGCGACAGCGAGATGTTGAAGGAGAACAGCATGTCCAGCAGCAGCGCCGGCATGGGCAGCACCACCATGGCCAGCACCGACAGCAGCAGCACCGGCGCGCCAAGGCCCCCCACCCATTTGCCCGGCTCCTGCCTCACCCCGGAAAGAAAACCCTGAAAACCCGATACGGCCATGCTGCATACTCATTGAAAACGGCTGTCCGGGCTAAATGCAAAGAGGGTGCCACCCAGACACCCTCTTTTCTTTCAATAAGTTACGATAGATGCGCCGGAAAACCGGCGCTAGTGGCGCAGCTCCGGCGGGATCGGCAGCTCGCCGGGCAGGCGCTTGGGCCTGGTGCCCTTGCCGCTGCGCCACAGCTTGAGCTGGAACACATAGGCCAGCACCTGGGCCACGGCCACGAACAGGCCGTCGGGGATGGGCTGGTCCGGCTCGGCGCAGTGATAGAGGGAGCGGGCCAGGCCGGGCGAGCGCAGCATGGGAATGTCGTGGGCCTCGGCGATATCGCGGATATGGGCGGCCATGTGGTCGACGCCCTTGGCCAGCATCACAGGCGCGCCGTCCTTGTCCTGGTCGTAGCGCAGCGCCACAGCGTAATGGGTCGGGTTGGTGATGATGACGTCAGCCTGGGGCACCTGGGCCAGCTGGCGGCGCTGGGCCATCTGCCGCTGCAGCTGGCGGATGCGGCCCTTGACCTCGGGCTTGCCCTCGGTGTCCTTGTACTCGTCCTTGACCTCCTGCTTGGTCATCTTCAGCTGCTTGTTGTGGTGCCAGATCTGGTAGGGCACGTCCACCAGCACGATCAGCAGGTAGGCCATGCACAGTCCCAGGCACAGCCACAGCAGCAGCTGCAGCCCCTCGATGCTGGCCGCCACCACCGGCCGCTGGGACAGGGCCAGCACCTCGGCGAACACCGCCTTGAGCAGCAGGGCCGCGGTAATGGCGATGACCAGGAACTTGGCCAGGGACTTGACCAGCTCCACCAGGGCCTGCATGCCGAACATGCGCTTGAAGCCGGCCAGGGGCGACAGCTTGCTCCACTTGGGCGCCGCCGCCTTGAAGGAGAAGTTGAAGCCGCCCACCAGGCCGGAGCCGGCGATGGTGAGCAGGAACATCACCGCCAGCAGGCCGAAGAAGGGCCAGAGCAAGTCCACCAGCACCCCGCTCAGCTCCCGCAGCGCCCCGTCCAGGTTCTCGATGGCACTCCTTGGCCTGTCCAGGGAGGCCTGCATGGCGAACATCATGCGTTTGCCGAGGGCGCCGCCGATCCACATCAGCCCCAGCACCCCGGCGACAAGGCCGATGGCCGAGGTCAGATCCCGGGAACGGGCCAGCTGGCCCTTTTCCCTCGATTCCTGTCTTCGTTTGGGTGTCGCCTCTTCCGTACGTTCGCCGGCGTCATTCTGGGCCATCAGCAGCTGCTCCCGAGCAGATCACACATCAGGGATTGCCCCTGCTGCCAGCTATGCAAGAAGTGTTCCAGCACGGTGCCGGCGGTGACCCAGAGGATCAGCAGGCCGGACAGCATGATGATCGGAAAACCGATGGTGAAGATGTTGAGCTGGGGCGCGGCCCGGGTCATGAAGCCGAAGGCCAGGTTGATCAGCAGCAGGGCGATGATCTCGGCGATGGCCATCCCCAGGGCACTGGCGAACAGGGTCGAGCCGAACAGGGCGATGGCGTGGAAGTCCGGAAGCCCAATGCCGTCGCTGCCCACCGGGAGCACGAAGAAGGAGTGGTGCAGCATCTCCAGCATCCACAGGTGGCCGTTGATGGCGAAGAAGATCAGGATGGCCAGGTTCAGGAAGAACTGGCTCACCACCGGCGTCTGCTGCCCGGACACCGGATCCACCATGGCCGCGAAGCCCAGCGAGGCCTGGAAGGCGATCACCTGTCCCGCCAGCACCATCACCTGCATCACCATCACCGACACGAAGCCCATGGCCACCCCCACCAGCACCTGCAGGGCGGTGATCAGCATGCCCTGGACAGAGAACAGCGCCACCTCCGGCATGGCCGGCAGGGTCGGCACCACCACCAGGGTGACGGCGAAGGTCAGCAGGGTACGGATCCTAAGCGGCACCATCTTGGTGCCGATGGCGGCCATGGCGGTGAGCATGGCGCCGATGCGCACGAAGGGCCAGACGTAGCCGGCCAGCCATTGCAGCAGCTCGGCGGCGCTGAAGGTCATGACAGGACCTGGGGAATGGCGTCGATGATGTGCCGGAAGAAGTCCATCATCCGCCCCACCAGCCAGTGGGAGAGCACCATCAGGGTAACTATGGTCACCAGCAGCCTGGGCAGGAAGGACAGGGTCTGTTCGTTGATGGAGGTGGCGGCCTGGAGTATGGAGATGACAAGGCCCACCACCAGGCCGGGGATCATGATGGCGGCCACCATGATCAGCACCAGGTAGAGGGCGTCCCGGAAGATATCGACGAACTGTTCCGGGGTCATGTGACGAAGCTCCCGGCCAGGGTCCCCATCACCAGGCTCCAGCCGTCCACCAGCACGAACAGCATCAGCTTGAACGGCAGCGCCACTATCATCGGCGACAGCATCATCATACCCATGGCCATCAGCACCGAGGCCACCACCAGATCGATGATCAGGAAGGGGATGAACAGCATGAAGCCGATCTGGAAGGCGGTCTTCAGCTCGGAGGTGACGAAGGCCGGGATCAGCACCGTCATGGGCACCGACTCGGGGCCGTCCAGCTGCTCGTAGCCGCCGATGCGGGCGAAGGTTTCCAGGTCGGTCATGCGGGTCTGGGCCAGCATGAACTCCCGCACCGGCACCTTGGCCACGTCCACCGCCTGCAGGGCGGTGAGCTGCTCTTCCATGTAGGGGGTGATGGCCTGCTCGTAGACCCGCTCGAACACCGGCGACATGATGAAGAAGGTCATGAACAGCGACAGCCCCACCAGCACCTGGTTGCTGGGGGTGCTCTGCAGGCCCATGGCCTGGCGCAGTATGGCCAGCACCACGGCGATGCGGGTGAAGGAGGTCATCATGATCAGCATGGCCGGCAGGAAGGTCAGCATGGTCATCAATGCCAACACCTGCAGGGTGATGCTGTAGTCCTGGGAGCCGTCCGGGTTGGTGGTGACGGTCACCGCCGGCAGGCCGGGACCGACCGGCAGGGCCGCGTTGGCGATGCCGGGCAGCAACAGCGGCAGCAGTACCAGCAGCCAGCCGTGTCTAGCGAGGAGTCTTGTCATTCTGGGTTTCCAAGGGCTCGTCCAGTTCCTTGATGAGGCGGATCTCGTTCTGGGATACCCCCAGCAGCAGCTGCTGCTTGCCGGCCTGGACCACCAGCAGCCGCTGGCGGGCGCCGAGCGGCAGCTGTGCCACCACCTTGAGGGGGCCGCCCAGCATGCCGGGCTGGAAGCGCCGCACCAGGTAGCCCAGGGCCACCACCACGGCGATGACCAGGGCCAGGCTGAGCAGCAGCTGCCAGAGGGAGGCGCCCAGCTCGGGGCCGCCGCTGGCCACGGCGCTGGCAAGGAGGCTGGTCATCTGAGCTTCTTGATCCGCTCGACCTGGCTTATCACGTCGGTGAGGCGGATCCCGAACTTGTCGTTGACCACCACCACTTCACCGTGGGCGATGAGGGTGCCGTTGACCAGCACGTCCAGGGGCTCGCCGGCCACCCTGTCCAGCTCCACCACCGAGCCCTGGTTGAGCTGCAGCAGGTTGCGGATGGTGATCTTGGAGCGGCCCACCTCCATGGAGATGGTGACCGGGATGTCCAGTATGGTGTCCAGCTTCTGCTTTTCTTCCCTGCTGATCTCGGTGCCGGCGCCGCTGAAATCCTCCAGCTCGACGGCATCGACGTTCTCGGCCCCCAGGGCCTTGCCGTCGGCGGTTTCGCCATCGCCCTGCTCGGCCATGGCGGCCGCCCATTCGTCAGCCAGTTTCTGCTCTTCTTCGCTTGCCATCAGCTTTCACCTTCCAGATCCGATTCCAGCTCTTCCAGGCCGGACAGGTTGTCTATTCTCACCCCGCGGCGGGTGATGTTGTGCAATTCGTTCTTGGCCGAGCGCGGCCGCTTCAGTTTCTCGGAGATGCGCAGCGCCACGTTGTCGTTGCTGCGGCCCATCTGGGCCCGGAACGTGGGCAGATCCTCCACGAACACCGTCAGGTGCTCGGGCATCTCCACCGGGATGATGTCGCCGGCCTTGAGCTCCATCAGCCGGTCCAGGGGCAGATCCACCTCCAGCAGCTTGGCGCTGAGCTCCACCGGCACGTCCATGATCTCGTCGCGCAGGGCCTTGCTCCAGCGGTGATCGGTGTCCGACTTGTCGGACTGCACGCCCGCGTCCAGCAGCTCGCGGATGGGCTCGAGCATGGAATACGGCATGGCGATGTGGAAGTCGCCGCCGCCACCGTCCAGCTCGATATGGAAGGACGACACTACGATCACCTCGGTGGGCGAGACGATGTTGGCCATGGCCGGGTTCACTTCCGAGTCCAGGTATTCGAACTCCACGTCCATGACCGGGGCCCAGGCTTCCTTGTAATCCTCGAACACCAGCTTCAGCAGCATCTGGATGATGCGCCTTTCCGTGGGGGTGAATTCCCGGCCCTCGATCTTGGCGTGGTAGCGGCCGTCGCCGCCGAAGAAGTTGTCCACCAGGATGAACACCAGCCTGGCCTCCAGGGTGATCAGGGCGGTGCCCTTGAGGGGGCGGAACCTGACCATGTTGAGGCTGGTGGGCACGAACAGGGAATGGACGTATTCGCCGAACTTGAGGGTCTGGACGCCGTTGATGGAGACCTCGGCGGCCCGGCGCATCATGTTGAACAGGCTGATGCGCATGTGCCGGGCGAAACGCTCGTTGACGATCTCCAGGGTCGGCATCCGGCCCCGGACGATGCGGTCCTGGGAGGAGAAGTCGTAGCTCTGCACCCCGGCCTGCGGCTGCAGCTCCGGTGCCTCTTCCTCGACATCGTCCACCCCGTGCAGGAGCGCGTCGATTTCGTCTTGCGAAAGCAGATCGCTCAACTGGTTACCCTCACTGCATTACGAATCCGGTGAAAAGCACCCTTTCCACCACATTGGCTCCGGCCACCGGCTCCAGGGCGGCCACCACGTCTTTCAGGGACTGCTCCCTGAGCAGCTCCCGGCCCTCCAGGGTCGACAGCTCCTCGGCGGTCTTCTGGCTGAAGGCACTCAGCAGGGTGCCCTCGATCAGCGGGATGTGCTGCTTGACCTTGTTTTCGTTGAGCCGGCCGCGCACCATCAGCTGTACCTTGATCTGTACCAGGCGGTCCCTGCTGTTGCCGGGCACGTTGAGCACGAAGGGCCTGGGCATGCCCACGTACAGGGCCTCGCCCACCGCCGCCTCGGCCACCTCGGCCACCTGGGTCTGTTCAACCTGTTCTTGTGCCGGCCACAGGAAATAGGCCAGCACCCCGGCCACGACCAGCACCAGGCCGCTGATGGCGCCGATCAAGAGCCAGGTCTTGCGTTTCCCGCCCTGCTCGACGGCTTCTAGTTCGAGTTCTTCCGCCATGGGGACTCCACGTTCACTGTTTCGCCTAATTTACCCCAGCCGCCAGGCTGCGCCTAGGCGTAGGCATCTACCAGGCCAATTTCTACCCGCACCCTGCGGCGCTCGGGCGCGCCCGGTTCGGACTCGCCGGCCCCCTGCCAGTCGTCGCGGCCGGCCTCAGCGCCCGGCTCGCCGTCCCGGCCGCCCTGCTGCTGGTGGCTGACCTGGCCATCGGCCAGCTGCAGGCCCTGCTGCTCCAGCATGTCCCTCAGCCGCGGCAGGGCCTGCTCCACCCAGTCCTTGACCTGCTGGTTGGGTACCTGGAAATGGACCTGGGTCTCGCCCTGGTTGACCTGGACCCGGATCTGCAGACTGCCGAGCTCGGGGGGATCCAGGCGGATCTCCGCCTGCTTGAGGCCCCGGCTCAGCATGATCTCGACCTTCTCGGCCATGGCCTCGCCGAAGCGCTGGCCGCCCTGGACGGGGGCCTTGAGCCTGGCCTCGGCCTCCAGGGCCGCCTGGCGCTGGGGCGCCTCGGCGGTGGCGCTCAGCTGGGCATCGCCGCGGGGCGCGTCCAGGGCCTGGCCCTGGGGCTCGGCGGGCGTCACAGGGGCCCGCACCAGGCGGCTCAGGCCCTCGGCCAGGGTTTCCCTGGGCTTGGCCTGCTCCCCCTCGGCCACGATGTCGTCTTGCGTCAAATTGCCGTCACCGGCCGGCTTGCCGTCAGCCAACCTGGGGGGCTGGCCGCCCTGGGGCTGCACCTGGGCGGTGGACGGGGCCGGCTTGCCCTGCTCCGCCTGGGCGCCGGCCTGGGGCAGGGTTCCCGCCTGTGCCTGTTCGGCGGCCGGTGCCGGCCTGTTCTGGCCAGCAGCCATGATGGCGTCATTCCTGTTCGGGGTGTCGACGGCCTTGGTGACCGGCGCCTGGCCCTGGGCGGCCGGCTGGGCCAGCGGGCCTTTATCTCCCTTTGCTGGCAGCAAGGCCGCCTGTTGCTCGCCCAGGTCGCCGGCCGCAGTATCGACAACGGCTTGGCCAGGCTGCTCCTGTTGTTCGCCTTGTTCGGCTTCGGGGGCGCCCGGGTGCCTGCTCAGCACCTGTTGTACGGCTTCCCTGGCCTTGTCGGCCGCCGGCTCGGGCAGCTCGGGGCGGGGCGGCGGCACGGCGGCAGGCGTTTGCCGGACCGGCGCTTCGGTATCCTTCTCTTGCGGCAGCGGGCTTTCCTCGTTACCGGCCGCTACGGCCTCGGGAGTCCCTTTTGCAGCGGCCGCTGCGGCCTTGGGCTCGGTCAGGTCGCCGGCCTCGGTCTCGGTCTCGGTCTCGGTCTCGGTCTCGGTGACCAGCAGGCTGCGGGCGCTTTCGATCAGTTGCCAGAGGCTGTCGGCCTCGCCCTCGGCCGGCGCTTCGGTCCCTGCCAGATCCGAAAGCAGCTTATCCACGCGGCCGGGCAGCTCCTGGCCTGCCAGGGCCGCCTTGAGCCCGTCCAGATCCGCCGGCAAGGCCTTGCCGACCGGCAGGCTCATGGCCGCGAACAGGGCCGCGAACTGGCCGGCCAGGGCCTCGCTGCCGTCGCTCTCGCCGACAGCGGAGGTAACGGAGGACTGGATGTGGGCGGTGGCTTGGCTGATCTGCATCGAATACGGCTCCCGAGCTAGGTTGCCAAAGGTTCTGCAAGAGTTATTCCAACTCGACAGCGAAGCGGCGCTGGCTGAACTCGTCGGCGATCTTCTGGTCCTGGCGGGCCTGCTGCTGCACCTGGCGCTGGTGCTGGCGCTCCAGCAGCAGTTCGATGGCACGCTTTTCCTGGTGGCTCTGGCGCCACTGCCGCTCCCTGTCCTCCATGGCGGCACGGTAACCGGCCAGGCTCTGCTGCAGCTCCTGCTGGCCGGCGTCGAGGCGGGCGATGAAGGCCTGGTAGTGGCCCAGGCTCTGGGCCATGACCCCGCCCTGGGCACGGCTGCTCATCTGCTGCAGGTATTCGTCGCGGTAGCTGGCCATGGTGTTGGCCTTGTGCTCCAGGGCCGCATAGGCCTGGCGCGCCTCGGCGAGGCGCTTGAGGGCGTCGTCCTCGGCCTGCTGGCGCTGTTCCAGCACCAGTTGCAGGGCCCGGCTCATGACTGGCCTCCGGCGGCCTGGCCAAGCATGCCCAGGGCTTCCAGGCACTGGTCATAGGGGCAGATCTCGGTCATGGCCTGACGCAGGAACAGGCTCAGGGGCTGCTGCAGGCGGATGGCGGTGTCCACCACCGGGTCGCTGCCCTGGCGGTAGGCGCCCACCTGGATCAGCTCCCTGGCCTCCTGGTAGCGGCTGAACAGCTCGCGGATCAGCCTGGCCTGCTGCTGGTGCTCCGGGCTGGTCACCTGGGGCATGACCCTGGACACCGAGGCGCCGACGTCGATGGCGGGATAATGGCCGCCGTCGGCCAGTTGACGGGACAGCACTATGTGGCCGTCCAGTATGGCCCGGGCCGAGTCGGCGATGGGATCCTGGAGATCGTCACCCTCAGAGAGCACGGTGAAGAAGGCGGTGATGCTGCCCTGGCCGTCGCCGCCGTTGCCGGCCCGCTCCACCAGCTTGGGCAGCCGGGCGAACACCGACGGCGGGTAGCCCTTGGTGGCCGGCGGCTCGCCCACGGCCAGGGCGATCTCGCGCTGGGCCATGGCGTAGCGGGTCAGGGAATCCACCAGCAGCAGCACGTTCAGGCCCTGGTCGCGGAAGTATTCGGCAAAGGTCATGGCCGTCTCGCAGGCCTTGAGGCGCATCAGCGGGCTGGTGTCGGCGGGCGCCGCCACCACCACGGCCCGGCGCCGCCCCTGCTCGCCGAGGATCTCGTCGATGAACTCGCGCACCTCGCGGCCCCGCTCGCCCACCAGGCCGACGACGATGACATCGGCGGCGGTGCCGCGGGTCATCATGCCCAGCAGCACCGACTTGCCGACACCGGAGCCGGCGAACAGGCCCATGCGCTGGCCCTGGCCGACGGTAAGCAGGCTGTTGATGGCCCGCACTCCCACGTCCAGGGGCTGCTTGATGGCGCGGCGGGTCAGGGGGTTTAAGGGCTGGCCGGCAAAGCCAACCCTGGCCTCGGCGCGGATCCGGCCCAGGCCATCCAGGGGCCGGCCCAGGCCGTCCACCACCCGGCCCAGCAGGTGCATGCCCACCGGCAGGCTGGCCTCGTGGCCCAGCGGCACCACCCGGGCACCTGGCACTATGCCGCCGATCTCCTGGTTGGGCATCAGGTAGAGGGTGTCCCGGGAAAAGCCCACCACTTCCGCCTCCATCTGGCCGTGCTGGCTGTCCACCAGGCACAGGCTGCCGATGGGGGCCTTGCAGCCCACCGCCTCCAGGGTCAGGCCCACCACCCGCACCAGGCGCCCGGCCACGGCCGGGCGGGCCGTGGTCAGCAGGCGGCGGTAGCGGTCGAGATCGGTGAGCAGGCGGTCATTCATGGTCCTGGCCCGCTTCCACCAGCAGCGCCTGGCAGAGCTGTTGCAGCCGGGCGTGCAGATCCAGGTCGACCAGGGACTGGCCCTGCTCCAGGCGGCACTGGCCCGGCTGCAGGGTGGGCTCCTCGCGCAGGCGCCACCGGCGGGCCTGGAGTTCCTCCTCGCCGTAGTACTCGCGCACCAGGTGCAGGTCGGCGGGGGCCAGCAGCAGGGTCAGGGGGCTCTCTTCCTGGCCCAGGGCTTCGATACCCTGGCGGATGAGATGATGGATGAGTTCGGGCTGGGTCTTGAGTTCGGCCTGCAGCAGCGCCTTCATGGCGGCGCTGAGCAGGGTGATCAGGCGCCCTTCCAGGACGGCGTCCCGGTCGGCCAGGGGCTCGCTCAGGCAGTCGGCCAGGCGCTGCCAGTGGCCGGCGGCCTGGGCCACCTGCTGCTGGCCCTCGGCCAGGCCCTGTTGCAGCCCCTGCTGGCGGCCCTGCTCCTGGCCTTCGGCCAGGCCGGCGGCGCGGCCCTCGGCGAAGCCGGCCTCGTAGCCCTGGGCCCTGCCCTGTTCGCGGCCTTCCTCCACGGCGGCCTGGCGCAGTTCATCCAGCTCGGTGACCGTCATGCCCTGCAGGCCAGGGGCCGGCTCGGGCTCGTCCTGCTGGATGCGGCGCCGCCTCAGCCCCAGGGCGGTCTGGACCTCGTCGGCCTGATCCTCACCGAAGTGAGGCCCTTCCCAACGTTCTATGGCTTCGCCTGGCTGCGGCTCGGACTTCTTCATAGGCACCTATCAAAGGAATTCTTCCGAGCCGCCCGCGGACAGGGCGATCTCGCCGGCATCGGACAGGCGGCGGGCGATACCCAGGATCTCCTTCTGGGCCATCTCCACCTCGGAGATACGGATGGGGCCCATGGCCTCCAGGTCGTCGCGCATGAGTTCGGCGGCCCGCTTGGACATGTTCTTGAAGATCTTGTCGCGCAGGCTGTCGTCGGCACCCTTGAGGGCCCTGAGCAGCACGTCCTGCTGGATCTCGCGAAGCAGGGTCTGGATGGCCCTGTCGTCCACGTCCACCAGGTTTTCGAAGACGAACATCAGATCCTGGATCTTCTGGCTCATCTCCTCGTCGGTCTCGCGGATGCCTTCCATCAGCTGGCTTTCGATGGAGGTATCCAGGTAGTTCATGATGTTGGCGGCGGCCTTGAGGCCGCCCATCTTGGCGGCCTGGGCGCCGCTCTGGCCGGCGAACTGCTTCTCCATGATCTCGTTCAGTTCCTGCAGGGCCGCCGGCTGCACTTCTTCCAGGTTGGCAATGCGCATCATCAGATCCAGGCGCACCCGCTCCGGGAACTGGGCCAGGATCTGCGAGGACTGCTCCGGATCCAGGTAGGACAGCACTATGGTCTGGATCTGGGGATGTTCGTTCTGGATGATGCTGGCCACCTGGCGGGCATCCATCCACTTCAGGGAGTCCAGGCCCTTGGCGGCGCCGCCGAGCAGGATCTGGTCGATCAGCGCCCCGGCCTTGTCCTCGCCCAGGGCGTGGTTCAGGGCCCGGCGCACGAAGTCCTCGGAGTCAAAGCCGATGGTGGAGTAGTTCTGGATGTCCTCGATGAACTTCTTGTGCACCGCCATCACCTTGTCCTGGCTGAAATCGGCCATGGACGCCATGCACTGGCCCACCTTCTGGACCTGCTTGGGCTCCAGGTGACGCAGGATCTGGGCCGCATCCTCCTCGGTGAGGCTGAGCAGCAGGATGGCGGTCTTTTCTATGCCGCCAAGCTTGTCGACGTCAAAGTCTTTCTTGACGTCGGTGCCGGTATCATTTGCCATCGTCAGTCAACCATCCTTTCACTACCTGAGCGGACAATTCCGGCTCATTGGCCACCAGGGCGCGGATCGCCTTGACCACTTCTTCATCTTTGCGGAGATCGGGCAGCTCCACGCCGCCCACCAGCTGCACGCCGGGCACGAAACCGTCGTCGTCGCCGAGGTCGCCGACGTTGCCGCCGCCCTGGCTGGCCATGGGCACCATGGTACCACCGGCGGCGCCGAAGTCGTCCATGGCCGCCTCCGGGTGCAGCAGGCGGCGCAGCAGCGGCCTGACCACGGCGAAGATCAGCACCACGATCAGCAGGGCGCCTATGGCCATCTTGGCGATGCGCACGAACCAGGCTTCCTTGTAGAAGGGCAGCGCCTCCAGCTGCTCCAGCTCGGGACGGGAGAAGGGCACCGACACCACTTCCAGGCTGTCGCCGCGGCCCTGGTCCAGGCCGACGCCGGCACTGAGCAGGCGGCGGATGTTGTCCAGCTCGGCCTCGGACAGGGCCACCCGCTGGCTGTTGCCGTCGGCGCCGGTCTGGGTCTTGTGATCCACGGCCACCGACACCGTCAGGCGGCTGATCCGGCCCACCTGCTGGCGGGTATGGCTGATGGTGGTGTCCAGCTCGTAGTTGCGGGTGGTCTCGGAGCGGCTGGAGCCATTGGTCCTGGCCCTGGCCGCCTGCTCGGCCTGGGTGACCTCTTCCGGGATCTCGGCGTCGGCCGGGGGCTGGTTGGACAGGGCGCCGGGGATGCCGCCTTCCAGGGCGCCGCCGTTGCGGTTCTCGTCCAGGATCATCTCAGAGCGCACCACCTGCTGCTGGGGGTCGAAACGCTTGGCGGTCTGCTCCACGGCGGTGAAGTCCATGCTCACGTCCACCTGGGCGGTGTAGTTGCCCAGGCCCACCACGGGGATCAGGATGGAATCGATCTTCTCCAGGTACTGCTGCTCGCGGCCCTTCTCCAGCTCGAATTCCTTGCGGGTGCGGGCGGCGGTCATGTCCTGGCTGCCGGAGTTGAGCAGGCGGCCGTCCTGGTCGGTGACCGTGACCTTGGACGGCTCCATGCCCTGGACCGCGGACGCCACCATGTCGACGATGGAGTCCACCTCCTCCTGGCTGAGGGTGCCGCCGCGGCGCAGGTTGACCACCACTGTGGCGCTGGGTTTTTGACGCTGGCGGGCGAACACCGACTCCTTGGGCAGGGCCAGCAGCACCCGGGCGCGGCTGACCGCCTTGAGCTCTTCCACGGCCCTGGCCAGCTGCTGCTCACGGCTGTACTTGAGGCGCTCCTGCTCCAGGCGCTGGCTGACGCCAAAGCCCATGTCCTTGAGGATCAGCTCCTCGCCGCCCTGCTCGGCCCGGGACAGGCCGGCGCGGGTCAGGGCCAGCTTGATCTGCTGGTAGTCTTCTTCCGGCACTTCCACCACGTTGCCGTCCAGCTTGTACTGGAATTCGTTCTGGTCCAGGAAGTCCAGGGTGCTGACCAGCTCGTCGGTGTCCATCTTGCCCAGGGGGCGGTAGTTGGGCTCCTTGGCCCAGAGCACCACCAGCACCACCAGGGCCAGGCAGATGGCCAGGCCCAGCACCAGGGAGATCTGGCGCAGCACGTCGGCATTGCCCATGGAGCTGAGGAAGCTGAAGCTCTGCTCGCCCTGGTCGGCATCGCTGGTCGCGGCGGGGGCCGGCGGGGTGCCGGCCACGGTCGCCAGTTGGGTGTTCTCGTCAGCCACGGCCTAAAACTCCTTACACCGGCATGTTCATGACGTCTTGATAGGCCTGCACCACCTTGTTGCGGACCTGGACCGTGGCCTGGAAGGCGATACCGGCCTTCTGGCTGGCGATCATGGCGTCGGCGACGCTCACCTTGGGATCGCCCAGCTCCACGGCCCGGGCCATCTGGGCCGACTCCTGCTGCAGGCCGTTGACATGGTCCAGGGCCTGCTTGAACAGGGAGGCGAAGTCGCCGCTGGGGCCCTTGACGGCATCGCCCTGCCCGACCGGACCACCCAGTTGCTGGGCCTTATCCAGGCCCATGGGCGAACCGAGCTGGCTCTGTGCCTGCCTGGACAGCGCCTGCATTTCCTGCATCAGGGGGTTGGCACCGATTTTCATGTCAAGATCCCGTCATTGCCAAAAGTGGATATCAGGGGTTTTTGCAAGGACCGGGCCAGGCTGTCAGGCCGGCACCTCGATGCCGGCGTCGCGCAGCTTGGCCAGCTTGTAGCGCAGGGTCCTGGGGCTGATCCCCAGGCGCTCGGCCACGGCCTTGCGCGAACCCTGGCACTGCTCGAGGGTGTCGAGGATGATCTGCGCCTCCTGGGCCCTGAGTTCGCCGGTCAGGCCGTCCCCTTCCACCGCCTGGGCCGGCGCCGGCGTCCCTTCGATAAGCAAATCCTCGGCCTGGAGCACCTCGCCCTCGCCGATGATCAGCGCCCGCTGCACGACGTTGTCCAGCTCGCGGACATTGCCCGGCCAGTGGTGGACCAGCAGCCGCTGCTCGGCCTGGGGCGACAGCACCGGCGCGGCGCTGCCGCCGTGCTTTTGCAGCAGGTGGCGGGCCAGGGGCAGGATGTCGCCCGGCCGCTCTTTCAGGGCCGGCCAGGTAAGCGGGAAGACGTTGAGACGGTAGTAGAGATCTTCACGGAACCGGCCTTCGGCCACGGCGTCGGCCAGCTCGCGGTTGGAGGTGGCGATGATGCGCACGTCCAGCTTGACGGTCTTGCGCCCGCCCAGGCGCTCCACTTCCCGCTCCTGCAGCACCCGCAGCAGCTTGGCCTGCAGCTCCAGGGCCATTTCGGTGATCTCGTCCAGCAGCAGGGTGCCGCCGTTGGCCTGCTCGAACTTGCCCGGGCTGGCCTGGATGGCGCCGGTGAAGGCGCCCTTCTCGTAGCCGAACAGGGTGGCTTCGAGCATGTTGTCGGGGATGGCCGCGCAATTGATGGCCACGAAGGGCCGCTCGGCCCGGGCGGACTGCTGGTGCACATGGCGGGCCAGCACTTCCTTGCCGGCGCCGCTCGGGCCCAGCACCATCACTGTGGCATCCGTCCTGGCCACCTTGTCGGCCAGCCTGAGCAGGGCCAGGCTCTTGTCATCGGCCACCACAGGGCCCTGGCCCTTGTCTTCCACCAGGGCGTGGCGGCTGACCAGGTTGACCAGCACCTCGGGGGCAAAGGGCTTGGCCATGTAATCGATGGCGCCCAGCTTGACCGCCTCCACGGCGTCCTGGACCTTGGCGTAGGCGGTCATCACCAGCACCGGCAGCTGCGGCTGGCTGGCCTTGATGGAGCGCAGCAGGGTCATGCCGTCCATGCCGTCCATCTGCACGTCGGTGATCACCAGCTGCACCGGCTGTTTCTTCAGGGTCAGCAGGGCTTCTTCGCCATTGCCGGCCTCCAGAGTCCGGAAACCGGCCAAATTCAGGGTATCGACCAGGGCCTCGCGCAGGGCCAGATCATCTTCGACGATCAACACCAAGGGACTCATGGGCGGGCTCCATCGGCAAGGGGAAAGGTCAGGGTGAAGACGGCGCCGCCGTCGTTGCCGGCCTTGAAATCGGCGCCGTGGGCCCGGCACACCGACTTGACCACCGACAGGCCCAGGCCGGTGCCGTTGACCTTGGTGGTGACGAAAGGCTCGCCGAGGCGGGCCAGCACGGTGTCGGGCAGGCCGGGGCCGTCGTCGGCCAGGCGCAGCGCCAGCCTGCCGTCTTGGCAACGGCCGTGGAGCCGGATCCGCCTGGCGCCGGCCTGGACGGCGTTATGGACCAGGTTGCCCAGGGCCGAAACCAGGGCGCTGCGGTTGCCGACCAGGACGGCGTCCTGTTCCAGGTCCACCTCCAGCTCGGCGCCGTGCTGGCCGAGCATGGATTCGCAGTGTTCCTGCAGCTCCTGCAGCAGCGCCGCGACGGAGATCCGGTCCGCCAGCTTCTGCTCGTCGCTGCGGGCGAACAGCAGCATGTTGTTCATCTGGTTTTCCAGATCCTTGAGCCTGGCCATCAGCCGGCCCTGGAAGCGCTGGCGGGTGCCGTCGTCCAGGGGGGCGGCCAGCTGGCCACCGTAGAGCATGGCCGCCGACAGCGGGGTGCGGATCTGGTGGGCCAGGGAGGCCACCATGCGCCCCAGGGAGGAGAGCCGCTGCATGTGGGAGATGCGGGTCTGCAGTTCCCTGGTGTGGGTCAGATCGGAGATGACGATAAGCTGGCCCGGCTCCCCGTCCAGGGGGCTGATGTCGAGCTTGACCCGGCGGCCGTTGACCAGCGACACCTCATGGCCGTCGTCGGCCCGGGGGCTGAAGGCGCGGCCGGCGATGGTCAGCCAGGCTTCCCCGTCCAGGGGCTCGCCCAGCAGGGCCTTGGCGGTGGCATTGGACTCGCTGATGCGCCCCTGGCCGTCCAGGATCACCACGCCCACCGGCAGGCTGGCCACCAGGGTCTCCAGTCGCTGCAGCCGGTTGGGATTTGCCTTGGCCGTGAAATCCGGCTTGATCAGGGTTGCCAACGCCATAAAAAAACACCTCGACATCAGGGGATGTGGAGGTGTTCTGCAAGGAGAATGCCAAAAAATTCTCCTTTTATTTCATGGCATTATGTGCCGCGAGCGCATCGCCAATTTTCTGACGCTAGTCGCCGCCCTTGTTGAGGCCGTACTTGCGCATCTTCTCCACCAGGGTGGTGCGGCGCATGCCCAGCATGTCGGCGGCCCGGGCCACGACGCCGTCCTGGGCGGCCAGGGCCTGGCGGATCAGATCCAGCTCCATCTCCGACAGCATTTCCTTGAGGTTGATGCCATCCGGGGACAGCATCGGCATGGCCGGCTCCGGCGGCGGCGGCGGCGTGGCGTCGCGATCCGCAAAGATGCCCATCAACGCCTCGCGCTCTTCCAGCTCGCGGTTGTGGATGACCGGCTCGAAGTCGCTGATGCCCAGGTGCTGGTAGGCCTTGGGCAGGTTGCCGGCGTCCACGGTCTGATCCGGATAGAGGATCATCAGCCGCTCCACCAGATTGGCCAGCTCGCGGACGTTGCCCGGCCAGGGGTGCTTCATCAGGGAGTTGATGGCGCGCTGGGACAGCTGTACGCCATGGCCTTCCTCGGACTTGAGGCGGGAGATGATCTCATTGACCAGCAGCGGGATGTCGTCGGCCCGCTCCTTGAGGCCGGGCATCTCTATGGGGAACACATTGAGGCGGTAGTAGAGATCTTCGCGGAACTTGTTGTCGGCGATCATCTTCGGCAGTTCCCTGTGGGTGGCGGCGACGATGCGCACATCCGCCTTGAGCTCCTTGCTGCCGCCGACCCGCTCGAAGGTCCTTTCCTGCAGCACCCTGAGCAGCTTGACCTGCATGTTCAGGGGCATGTCGCCGATCTCGTCCAGGAACAGGGTGCCGCCCTGGGCCAGCTCGAAACGGCCCTTGCGGGCGCTGACGGCGCCGGTGAAGGCGCCCTTCTCGTGGCCGAACAGCTCGCTTTCCAGCAGTTCCGGGGGTATGGCGCCGCAGTTGACCGGCACGAAGGGGCCGTCCTTGCGGCTGGACTGGAAGTGGATGTTACGGGCCACCACTTCCTTGCCGGTGCCCGATTCGCCCAGGATCAGCACGCTGGCATCGGTGGGCGCCACCTGCTGGATGAGGTGACGGACCTCCTGCATGGCCTTGCTCTTGCCCACCAGGGCCCGGAACAGGCGGTGGTTGGAGGTAACGGCCTTGGGCTCCTGGCTGGCCTGTTCGCGGCGCTGCAGGTGGCGGATCAGCTTCTGGAACTGGCCCAGGTTGTAGGGGGCCTCGAGCATGCCCAGGTGGCTGCCGCCAAGCACGGCCTCGCTGTTGTCCAGGGTCAGGTAGGGAATCTGGGCATGCTTGTCCATCAGGGCCGGATCCAGGCCGTCGCCGATCAGGGCCACGCTCCAGCGCCGCTGGGCCAGCTGCTCGCCGGCGTCTTTGGGGCTGGTGACGGCGCATTCTTCCCCCATGAACTCCAGCAACAAAGCCAGTTGTTGACACCTGTCGGTGTTGGCATCTATGACCAGGAAGCCGTTATTGGTCTGCATAACTTCGGAGAACCACCCGTTCCTTCTGCGCAAGCGAGTGCAAGCATTTGTTATAGTTTGACAAAATAGCAGAGTTGCCGGCAACGCCAAGAGCGAGTTGATGCCTGCCGCAAGAAAAAACGCCACCTCTGCGACCTGTGAGTTTACATAAATTTAGCGGTGGCTGTTACATGGCATTGGCCTGACTTTTGCAGAATTTCGACCCATCGCACAGTGGAGATCCCACACCATGTTCAACGACGCATCCATACTGATCACCGGCGGCACCGGCTCCTTTGGCAAGAAGTTCGTACGCCTGCTGCTGGCCCGCTACCGGCCCCGCAAGGTGATCATCCTGTCCCGTGACGAACTCAAGCAATTCGAAATGCAGCAGGAGTTCAACGCCCCCTGCATGCGCTATTTCATTGGCGATGTACGGGACAAGGAGCGTCTGGTCCAGGCCTTCAAGGACGTGGACCATGTGGTGCACGCGGCCGCCCTCAAGCAGGTGCCGGCGGCGGAATACAACCCCATGGAGTGCATCAAGACCAACATCAACGGCGCCGAGAACGTCATCCACGCCGCCCTGGCCAACAACGTCAAGAAGGTCATCGCCCTGTCCACCGACAAGGCCGCCAACCCGGTCAACCTCTACGGCGCCACCAAGCTGGCGTCCGACAAGCTGTTCGTGGCCGCCAACAACATGGCGGGCCAGCACCCGACCCAGTTCTCGGTGGTGCGCTACGGCAACGTGGTGGGCTCAAGGGGCTCGGTGGTGCCCTTCTTCCAGAAACTGCTCGACCAGGGTACGGACCACCTGCCCATCACCCACAGGGACATGACCCGCTTCTGGATCACCCTGGAGCAGGGGGTGGATTTCGTACTCAAGAACTTCGCCCGCATGCAGGGCGGTGAGATCTTCGTGCCCAAGATCCCCTCGGTGCGCATCACCGATCTGGCCCTGTCCATGGCCCCGGCGCTGCCCCATAAGGAGATCGGCATCCGCCCCGGCGAGAAGCTGCACGAGATCATGTGCCCGGCCGACGATTCCCACCTGACCTTCGAATTCGACGACCACTATGTGATAGCCCCCACCATCACCTTCTTCAGCCGCGAGAATGACTTCAGCAGCAACGCCCTCGGCGAGCGGGGCCGGCCGGTGACACAGGGCTTCGAATACAACTCCAGCAACAACCCGGACTTCCTGACCGTGGATGCACTCAAGGCCCTGAACGCACAGGTACTGGCATGATCCCCTACGGCAGGCAGTGCCTGGACCAGGACGACATCCAGGCGGTGGTCGAGGTACTGAGCAGCGACTTCCTGACCCAGGGGCCGGCGGTGCCCGAATTCGAACGGGCGGTGGCACGGTACTGCGGCGCCGCCCATGCCGTGGCCTGCAGTTCCGCCACCTCGGCCCTGCACCTGGCCTGCCTGGCCCTGGGCCTGGGCCAGGGGGACAGGCTCTGGACCAGCGCCATCTCCTTCGTGGCCTCCGCCAACTGCGGCCGCTACTGTGGCGCCGAGGTGGATTTCGTGGATGTGGACCCGCGCAGTGGCAACATCAGCGTCCAGGCCCTGGCCGACAAGCTGGCCGACGCCGAGCGGGACGGCACCCTGCCCAAGGTGCTGGTGGCCGTACACCTGGCCGGCCAGAGCTGCGACATGGCCGCCATCGCCGAACTGGCGAGCCGGTACGGCTTCCGGGTCATCGAAGATGCCAGCCACGCCCTGGGCGGCCGCCATGCTGGCCAGCCCATCGGCAACTGCCGGCACAGCGACATCACCGTGTTCAGCTTCCACCCGGTCAAGCCCATCACCGCCGGCGAGGGCGGCATGGCCGTCACCCAGGATGAGACGCTGGCCGGGCGCATGGCCCTGCTCAGGAGCCACGGCATCAGCCGGGAGCCACAGCAGATGACGGCGGAGCCGGACGGGCCCTGGGCCTATGCCCAGGTCGAACTGGGCTTCAATTACCGGCTTTCCGATCTCCACGCCGCCCTGGGGCTGAGCCAGCTGGCCAAGCTGGACGCCTTCTCCGAGCGCCGCCGGCAACTGGCCGCCCGCTATGACGCCGCCCTGCCGGCGCCCTGGCGTCCCCTGGCCATCGCCGAGCCGGCAGACTGTGCCTACCACCTCTATGTGGCCCAGCGGCCGGTGGCCGACCTGACCGAGAAAAGGCGTATCTACGACGGGCTGTGCCGGGCCGGCGTGCAGAGCAACGTCCATTACATCCCCATCCCCTCCCAGCCCTATTACCAGGCGCTGGGCCAGGACATGAACCGGTATCCGGGGGCCTGGCGCTATTACCTGGACAGCTTCACCCTGCCGTTGTTCGTCACGCTCGGTGACCAGCAGCAGCGGCAGGTGCTTGACGCCCTGGAGCAGTAGACAGATGAAGATAGCGGTGATCCCCGCCAGGGGGGGCAGCAAACGCATCCCCCGCAAGAACCTGCGCCCCTTCTGCGGCAAGCCCATCATGGCCTACGCCATAGAGGCCGCCCTGGCCAGCGGCTGCTTCGACCTGGTACTGGTGTCCACCGACGACCAGGAAATGGCCGCCGTGGCCAGGGCTTGGGGGGCGGAAACCCCCTTTGTCCGTCCCGCCGCTCTGGCCGACGACGTCACCGGCACCAATGCCGTGGCCGCCCATGCCATCGACTGGTTCCAGCAGCAGGGACAACAGGTGACCGCCGCCTGCTGCCTCTATGCCACGGCGCCCTTCCTGACCCCGGACATCATCCGGGCCGGCGACAGGCTGCTGAGCCAGGCCCCAGACGCCGGCTTCGTGGTCACGGTCACCGAGTTCGAATTCCCCATCCAGAGGGCGGTTGGCATCGCCGACAACGGCCGGCTGGCGCTGCGCGAGCCCCAGCACCTGAAGAGCCGCTCCCAGGATCTGACCCCCTTCTATCACGACGCCGGCCAGCTCTACTGGGGCCGCAGCGCCGCCTTCCTGGAGGACTGGCCCCTGTTCGGCGACAGGACGGTGCCGCTGCTGCTGCCCCGGGAAAGGGTGCAGGACATCGACACCGACGCCGACTGGCGCCGCGCCGAGCTGATGTACCAGGTCTGGCGCCGACAGCTCGAACAGGGAGACCAGTGACATGCTGCCCAGGGAACCCATTTCGCTGCTGGTGGACAACGATTCCTGGATCCTGCCCCATGTGCAGGCACTGCAAACGGCACTGGCGGATCTCGGCTATGCCGCCAGCCTGTGCCGCCACGCCGACCAGGTTCGCCCCGGCATCGCCTGCTTCATGCTGGGCTGCGTCAGCCTGGTCCCCGAAGAGGTGCTGGCGCGCAACAAGCACAACCTGGTGGTCCACGAGAGCGCCCTGCCCCAGGGACGCGGCTTCGCCCCCATGACCTGGCAGATCCTGGCGGGGCGCAACAGCATCCCCATCTGCCTGCTGGAGGCCACCGCCGAGGCCGATGCCGGCCCCATCTGGCTCAGGGACAGCATCGAACTGGACGGCAGCGAACTCTGCGATGAGTGGCGCCGGCGCCAGGGCGAGGCCACGGTACGCCTGTGCCTGGATTTCGTGCAACGCTACCAGAGCCTGCAACCCCAGGCCCAGCAGGGCGAGGCCAGCCACTACCGGCGCCGTGGGCCGGCCGACAGCGAGCTGGATCCCAACCTCAGCCTGGCCGAACAGTTCGAGCTGCTGCGGGTGGTGGACAACGAGCGCTACCCGGCCTTCTTCCATTACCGGGGCCGGCGCTACCGTCTCGCCATCACCCCGGATGAAGGACAGGACCATGACTGACGGCATGCCGGTTGCCTTCAGGGTCGACGCCTGCCCCGCCATCGGCGCCGGGCACCTGCACCGCTGCCTGCACCTGGCCAGGGCCCTGGCCGAGCTGGGCGCCCGGGTTCGCTTTCTGATCCGGCCCCACCCACAGAGCCTGCACGGCCTGGTCGAGGAGGCGGGCTTCGGCCTTGAGCTGCTGCCGCCACCGCACTGGCAGGTCAAGCCTGCCGAGTCCCTGGACAGCCACAAGGCCTGGCTGGGCAAGACAGCGGCAGAGGATGCGGCGGAAACGGCGCGCCTGCTGAACGGGGACGATCTGCTCGTCTGCGACCATTACGGCATCGACGAACCCTGGCTGGCGCCGATCCGCGATCGCTGCCGGCTGGTGGCGGCACTGGACGACACCGCCAGCCGCAGGCTGGGGGTGGACGTGCTGATCAACAGCCTGCCGTCGGCAAGGGCCGATGACTACCGGGACCTGATCCGGCCCGACACCCAACTGCTGCTGGGTGCAGACTATGTGCCCCTGGGCGCCTCCTGGCCGGTCCAAAGAGCCGGTTACCGGCCCGGTGACAGCATCGACAGGGTGCTGTTCTGCCCGGGCGGAACGGATCCCTTCGGGCTCAGCGAGCGGTTGCTGCCGCACCTGGTCGGGGCCGCGCCGGACGTGCAGTTCCACCTGGCCCTGCACGCCCCGCCACAGCGCCAGCGGCAACTGCGCCTGGCCCTGGACGGCCTTGGCAACGTCCGCTGCCACTTCGCCCTGACCGATCTGGCCGGGTTGGCCGCCGGCATGGATCTGGCCATCGGCAATGCCGGCAGCGGCGCCTGGGAACGGGCCTGCCTGGGGCTGGCCCAGATCGCCATTCGCACCACCCCGGACCAGCACCGCATCGCCCACTGCCTGGCGGAGCAGGCACTGGCGCCGGTGTTCGACCAGGACGATGCCGCCCTGGTGGACAAGGTGTTGGCAGCCTTCCTCGCACTGAGGGACAATCCCCGCCAACGCCAACAGCTTGCCGATAACGGCAAACGACTTATCGACGGCCGGGGCTGCTCGCGCATCGCCCGGATCCTGGCCGCGCGCTACCAAGACAGAGGAGCCAGCCATGCATTGGTCCCGTGAATTCAGCATTGGCCGCCGCCAGGTGGGCGACGGCCACCCCGCCTATATCATTGCCGAGATCGGCTCCAACCATAACCAGTCCCTGGCCCGGGCCAAGGAACTGATCGAGATGGCCAAGGAGGCCGGCGCCGACGCCGCCAAGTTCCAGTCGCTGCGCTACGACAAGCTGTACCGGGATGCCAATGCCCCGGCCGGCATCCAGGCGCTGTTCAGGCAGATCGAGCTGACCGAACAGTGGCACCTGGAACTGGCCGAGCACTGCCGCCGGCTCGACATCGACTTCTTCTCCGCCCCCACCTACCCCGAGGCGGTGGACTGGCTGCAGAAGGCCGGGGCCGAGGTGATCAAGGTGGCCTCGCCCCAGTTCGGCCTCTACCCCGAGGTACTGGATGCGGCCATCAACACCGGCAAGCCGCTGATCATGTCCGCCGGCCTGTCCGGCTACGGCGAAATAGAAGAGGTGCTGCGCCACTGCCAGCGCCGTGAGGCGCGGGATCTGGTGCTGCTGCACTGCGTTTCCCAGTACCCGACACCGCCGGCCAACGGCAATCTCAGGGTGATCCAGACCCTGCGCCAGGCCTACGGCTGCCTGACCGGCTACTCGGATCACACCCTGGGCATTCACTTCCCCATCGCCGCCGTGGCCCTGGGCGCCTGCGTCATCGAGAAACATTTCACCCCGGACCGCAACCTGCCCGGGCCGGACCACCACTTCGCCATCGAGCCCCAGGAATTCAAGGCCATGGTCCAGGGGATCCGCGACATCGAGGTCGGCCTGGGAGACGGCATCAAGGCGCCCCTCAGCGACTGGGAACGCCAGCACCGCGAAAACATCACCATGAAACTGGTGGTGGACAAAGCCGTGCCGGCCGGCGCCGCCATCACCGCCAAGGCCCTGACCTTCAGGCGCGGCGACGGCGGCATCCCCAGGCACCAGCTTGAGCTGGCGACGCAATTCCGCCTCAAGAAGGATCGCCAGCTTGAGGCCGGCGACCTGGTGCAATGGCAGGATCTGGAGTTCAACGACCATGACGCTTGACGGCCGCAAGGCCCTGCTCATCAACCTGGGCTGGGAACAGCGCCCCTACCTGGACCGGCTGCTGGCGCTGGGAGTCGAGGTGTACGGGGTGCATCATGAGCCCCTTTCGGCCCCTCTGCCCGGCCTGGCCGAGCTGCTGATCTGCCCCTATTTCGATACCGATACCATCACCGCCTTTGCCCGCCGCCACCAGGTGGAGGCCGTGATCAGCGACCAGTGCGACTACGCCCTCTTCGCCAGCGCCGTGGTCAGCCAGCGCCTGGGCCTGCCCGGCCCCGGGGTGGATGCGGCCCTGAAGACCACCAACAAATACCTGCAGCGCCAGGCCCTGGAGGGCAGCGGCATCCGCCAGCCACAATACCGGCTCTGCCTGCACCCGGATGACGTCCTGGCCTTCGGCCGGGAGCAGGGCTATCCGCTCATCGTCAAGCCGGTGGACGCCAGGGGCAGCTTCGGGGTCAGCAAGGTCACGGGCCCGGCCCAGGCCGCCGAGGCCTTCTGGGCCGCCCTGGCCCAGAGCCCGGCCAGGCAGGTGATCTGCGAGCGCTTCATCCACGGCACCCAGCTCACCGTCGACGGCTTCTGCCTGGACGGCATCCCGCGCTCCCTGGCCGTGGCCAGCAAGGGCATGCTGGACGAGCAGCGCCAGGTGGCGGTGGACATCCATTACCCGGCCCGCATCGCCCCGGGGCTCAGGGACAAGGCCCTGGCCAACAACGATGCCGTTGCCAGGGCCCTGGGCCTGGAGTACGGCTTCCTCCATGGCGAGTACATGCTGACCGACGACGGCGAGCTGTACCTGATCGAGCTGGCCAACCGCGGCGGCGGCTGCCACACCTCCACCCACATAATACCGGCCATCAGCGGCATCAATGTCATGGATGCACTGATCTACGCCGCCTTTGGCCAGCAGGCCCCCTGCCTTGATACCGCATCACGGGACGGGGTACTGCTGAAATTCTTCCGCTTCGAGCGGCAGGGCCGGCTGCTGGCCCTGGCCGGCTGGGAGGACGCCCTGGCCATGCCCGGGGTGCTGACCGGCCGGGTCAACCTGAACCCGGGTGACGCCATCACCGACATTTCCAACGACGCCAACCGCCATGGTTTCTTCATCGTCGCCGGTCCAGAGGACAGCCTCCATGACCGCTACCAGGCGGCGCTAGCGCGCCTAAGGATCACAGTGCAATGACCGCCCTGTTCGATTTCAACTACCACCTGCCCAGGGTCGAGCCCGGCCTCGACCTGCAGCACCCCGCCCGGGCCGAGGCCCTGCAGGCGGCCATAGACCAGGAATATCATCTGCTCGACCACGACTGGCAGGCCCTGCTGGCCCAGGCCGGTGAGCAGAGCCGACAACGCTGCCAGGCCGGCGCCCACCTGATGGTGCTGGACAGCCGCTTCGCCCAAAACGACAGCTGCCTGAACTGGCTGCAGCGGCACAGGCAAAATCCCACCACCCTGCTGGTGGACTTTCGCGCCGACGACATCAGGACCCAGCTGGCCAACATCGCCGACGCCGGCGCCAGGGGCATCAAGTTCCATCCCTACCTGCAGGCCATCACCAGCGCCGATCACGAGGCGGTCCAGGCCTGCGCCAGCCATGCCCAGGCGCTGGGCCTGTGGATCAGCGTCGACTGCAGCTACGGCACCCTGGCCCTGTACCGGTGCAGTGGCCCGGAGCTGCTGGCCGCCCTGCTGCCCACCATCAACAAGGTGCCGGTGTTCGCCCTGCATTTCGGCGGTCCCCGCATCCTGGATGTGATGATGCTGGCCCTGGCCGCCCCCAATCTCTACCTGGACACCTCGCTGTCGCTGAGCTTCTGGAAAGGCAGCACAGTGGACCAGGATCTGGCCTTCGCCATAGGCCGGCTGGGCGCCGAGCGCTTCCTGTTTGGCACCGATCAGCCGTTCATCGCCTTCGAACAGGCGGTCAACGACATGGCAAGCTTCATGGACCGCTTCAAGCTCAACGAGGCGCAGTGCCGCTGGCTCTGGCGGGACAGCGCCCTGTCACTGATGTCGAGGTACGGCCAATGAGCAAGCGCCCCTACGGCCCCTCCCGGCGGGTCGACGCCATTCCCCAGGCCATGTCCATCTACATCAACCAGCTGGTCTACCAGCTCAGGCGCCAGGGCCGCGCCATCACCTCCCTGTCATTGGGAGAGGCCTTCTTCGAGCTGCCACAGCTGGACTGGGAGGGTATCGACACCGAGGCCGGTTACCATTATTCGGACAGCCAGGGCCTGCCCGAGCTGAGGGAGCAGATCAGCCGCTATTACCGCCGCCAATACCAGGCCGATGTGGGCCCCGACGATCTGCTGATCTCCTGCGGCTCCAAACCGCTCATTTACCTGTGCATGCTGGCCACGGCCGAGCCGGGCGACGAGGTGCTGATCCACGAGCCGGGCTGGCTCAGCTATGTGGAGCAGGCCAGGCTGGCGGGCCTGGAAACCCGCTATCTGCCTTATGATCTGCCCCTGGCGGAGGTGGGGCGCCATTTTTCCGACAGGACCCGGCTGCTGATCATCAACAACCCCAACAACCCGGCCGGTCGCCTCTACAGCAAGGCGGAGCTGCACTGCCTGTACCAGCAGTGCCGGGCCCACGGTATCTACCTGCTGGTGGACGAGGCCTACAGCGACTTCGTCGACGAGCCCTTCACCAGCCTGTGGAACCTGGAGGAAGACCGCAGTGGCATGCTTATCGTCAATTCCCTGTCCAAGAACCTGGGCATGTCGGGCTGGCGGCTGGGCTACGTCATTGCCCCCCCGGAGCTGCTGACGGCGCTGCTCAAGCTCAACCAGCACCTGCTCACCTGCGCTCCCACCCTGCTGGCCCAGTACGTGGCGAGGCGTTTCGACGATCTGGTGGCCCATACCCGCGGCCAGATCGGCGCTCTTGTCGCCAAACGCCGGCGGCTGCGCCAGGCGCTGGTAGACCTGGGACTCGACGCCATGGCCGGTGACGCCACCTTCTACTTCTTCGTCGATGTCGGCGCCTATCCCCACGGCACCCTGAACCTGGCCCTGGATCTGCTGCTCAACCACGGCATTGCCGTGGTACCGGGCGGCGCCTATGGCGACAGCACGGCCCACTTCATTCGCCTGTCCATCGGTACCGAAAGCGAAGAGGACATCCTGGCGGCGCTGAAGGTGATCAAGGAAAAACTACGGCCGGACTGCCCCCTGGCGGATCTGGATCCACAACTACGGGCGCTGGGGCTGCCCCTGTGGGAGGACGCATGAACAAGGTATTGGTGGTGGCCGCCCATCCGGACGACGAGGTGCTGGGCTGTGGTGGCACCCTGGCCAAGCACGTGGCCGCGGGCGACAGCGTCGAGGTGCTGTTCATGGCCGACGGTGTCGGGGCCCGCAGCCCGGACCAGCAGGACCAGGCCCTGGCCAGCCGCAACAGGGCCGCAGAGGACGCCGCCGCCCGCCTGGGGATCAGCCGCCTGCACTGCCTTGGCCTGGCCGACAACCGCCTGGACGGCTACCCGCTACTGGATCTGGTGCAGGCCCTGGAAGCCAAACTGGCCGGGATCCGCCCCGACATCATCTACAGCCACCACCATGGCGATCTCAACATCGACCACAGGCTGACCCACCAGGCGGTGATGACGGCCTGCCGGCCCCTGCCCGGCAGCAGCGTCAAGCGCCTCTATGCCTTCGAAGTCCAGTCCAGCACCGAGTGGGCCCTGCAGGGGCAGGGCTTCGTGCCCAACGTCTTCGTGGACATCAGTGACCACCTGGACGTCAAGCTCCAGGCACTGGGCTGTTATCAGGAAGAGATGCGGCCCTCCCCCCACGCCCGCTCGGTAGAGGCGGTCGAAGCCCTGGCCAGGTGGCGTGGCGCCTCCGTCGGCCAGGGGCCGACGGAGGCCTTTGTGCTGCTCAGGCAGTGCGATTAGCGCCAGATGTGGCCCAGCTGTGAGGCATCGGGGGCCAGCCCCTGGGCCAGCAGCTTGGCCTTGGTGGCCTTGAGGTAGGCGATGAGGATGGCGCGGCCGTCCTCAAAGTTGGCCAGGCCCTCCTCCGGCGTTTGCGGCATCAGCAGCAGCTTGACCAGGGAGGAATGGCAGTACAGCAGGGTGCCCCTGAGCATGTCGGCCAGGTAGGCGGTTTCGCCCTGGTGGCCCACCAGCTCGTCGAACTGCTGCTGCAGCAGCGCCAGGGCTTGACTGCGGCTCTGCACAGGCCCAGCCACCAGCTCGACCAGCCGGTCCACCAGCTGGGCAAATTCCTGGCCTGAGCCTATGACTTCCATGCGCGCCGGCAGCGCCTCGGGCGCCTGGATGGAGGCGGCCTCCATCAGGGCGTCGCAGTAGGCGTCCTTGTCCAGCGCCACGGGCGGCAACGCCACCTTGTCCACCGCTATGGGGGTGGCGCCGTCGATAAAGGCACCCTCGGCGGTGTTGTAGCAGTTAAGGTCGGGCGCCAGCTTGAGCAGCTCCTCGATGGACATCCGCGAGTAGTTGAAAATCGCCGAGGTATAGACCTCGCCACCAAAGTTGGCCGGCACCTTGACCGCCTTCTGGGCATTGATGTCGAACAGGGCCTTGTCGTCACCTTCCTGATCGAAATAGATGCTGCCCTGGGCATGGTGCTGCTCACCGGGAAAGCCCATGTCCACACCCACCAGCACCACATCCCTGAAGCCCAGGGCCTCGGCGAAGGCCAGGGCGCAGTTGGACACGGTGGGGTTGCAGAAGTTGAGGGTGGAGATGGCCGGGTAACCGTCCAGCAACACCGAGGCCGCCTCGTTGAACTTCTTGGCCATCAGCACCCTGCCGAACTTGGCCGGCACTTCCGGGTGCACGGTGTTGAGGGTCAGCAGGCGCAGGCCGGCCAGGTAGTCGTCGTCCCCGATGGCGTTGAGCACGTCCCGGGTCACGGCGGTGCGCTCCATCTCCACATGGAAGTCCGGCCTGATGCCGTGGCGATGCAGGGCCTTGAGGGCGGTGCCGCAGCTGATGATCACCGCCCTGTCCTGCCAGGCCCTGAGCTGGGACCAGGCCTTGTCCAGGGAAGGACCGTTGCCGACGATGATCACCGGCAGCGCTTGGGGGTCCTTGCGGCGGCTCAGGAAGGGGGTGCCGGCCCTGATGTTGTGGTACTGGTGGGCCAGGCTCATCAGGGCATCGTCGAAGAAGCCGTAGCCGAACATCAGCTCGTAGCACTTCTTCTTGAACACTTCGATGGCGTGGGCCATGTTGGCGTCCAGGTAATGGACGTAGCAGTAGCTGAAGCTGGCCTCGTACTGGCCGTCGACGATCATCTGCCGGCTCAGGGCCTGGAAGAAGTCGTCGGCGTCGGCGCCCAGGCAGAGGTGGAAGCGGGCATCCAGCTCGTCCAGGCGCTTGAGCAGCGCCGCCCAGTCCACCACATGGAGGCTGGCGTAGAAGAAGTCCGGGTTGGGCTCGTAGAGGAACAGCCGGCGGATGTCCCGCTCCTGGACCAGCTTTTCCATGTCGAAGCCCAGGCCGATGCCGAATACGATCAGGGAGTTGATCACCTCGGGCAGGTGCTCCTTGGCCTGCTGGCGGTCGAGCCGCTCCCCCGACAGGGCCAGCATCTTGTTCAGGTACTCCACGTGCACGAAATTGCAGTGGTTGTCCGGATCCGCCTGCCAGTCGAAATAGGTGGTGATGGGGCTGGCACAAAAGCGCAGGTACTGGGCCAGGATCTGCTGGTAGGCGTTTTGCGGGTAAACCAGGCCGTCATCCTGGTTGTTGACCAGGTTCACGTCCCCCGGCGCCACCACGATCTCGAACTGCCTGGGCTGGTAGCCGGCCAGGGCCTGGGCCACGTCCGGCAGATATTGCTCCAGCGCCGCCATGTTATTGGCGAAGCGGGCCTCGTAGTCGATGTCGGGCAGCGCCAGTCCGGCCACTTCCGTCTCGACGAATTTCTCGCTCTCAACCCGTTTCTGGAGCTTTTGCTGGATCTTTTCCAGTTCGGCTATTTTGGCGTGGATGTCGTGTTCGAGTTCAGACATGGCCTTTCCTATAACTTGACGATTTTGGCGTACTGGCCGAGGGCCTTCCTGCCCAGGCGCAGCCTGGTCATATCGGCTTGGGAATGCTGCTTGGATGAGGTGATCAATTCCGCCAGCTGTCGGTCGTGGTCCAGCAACTGACGAAAGGCCGCCAGCACGGCGTCGGCCAGCTCGGCGGGCAGCTCCGGCAGCCGCTCGCCCAGGGCGGTGACCAGCAGGTGGCGGCGCCGGACCAGGGCCTCAAGCGCGTCGAAGTCCTCGCGGCCGAGGGCGGCCGCCAGTGCCTCGTTGAGCTGTTGCAGCTGCAACAGCTCCTGTTCGGCACTCATGGCTGGCCTTGACGCTGGACCGCGGCCTGTTGCTTGGCCTCATCGGGGATCTGTGCCCAGGCCTCGGCGATGGGCGCCAGCAGGCTCTGCAGCTCGTCGATGATACTCTCGTCCATGCTCACCGAGGCCTCGCCCAGGCGGCGGATGATGTAGTCGTAGAGGTTATAGAAGTTCTCGCCGATCTCCGGGTTGGCCTGGATGTCCAGGCCGTCCTGGAGGCCGCCGACGATGCGGATGGTCTTGTTGATGGCCTTGGCCTTGACCTCGAAATCCTGGCGCTGCATGGCCCCCTTGGCCACGTTCATGCTTTCCAGGGCGCCCTGCATCAGGGCCAGTATGACCCTGTGGGGATCGGCGGATGCCAGGCTGCTCTGCTTGCTAACCTGCTGGTATTGGCGTGCATTACCACGGACCATTAACACTCTCCCGGTCACGAATCGTTCTTGGGAAGACTGGCAAAGATGCTGGTGATGTAGCTCTGTGTTGCGTTCATCTGGGCCAGGACACCGTCCAGGGCCGTGAATTTGTTACGCAGCGTCAGCTCAAAGCTTTCGATATAGCGATCCAGGTCTTCCCGTTGCTCTTCAATGTCCGCCATCGACTCATTCAGTGACTTCTGACGCTCGCTGATCAGGCCACTGGAGCCGGTATATTGCTCGAGAAAACTGTCGAACTTGGCGGCGACACCATTTTCAGAGGCAAAAAGCGCGCCAAGATCGGCCATATTGTTGGCCAGGGCGTCATTGAGACGGTCCAGGCCACTGGCACTGCTGCCCAGGCCAATGCTGCTGATCTCCAGGTGACCGTCGTTGGTCAGGGTGATGCCGGCCTCGTAGAGGCTGTCCATGTTGGTGTTGCTGACGCCACTGACCGAGTCCCCCACCACCTTGGACAGCTCCTGCTGGATCTGCCGCACCATGGGGTTGAAGGCCAGGGCACCATTGGTGGGTTCGGACAGGGTGATCAGCTGGTCCTTCAGTTCGTTATAGGAGCTGACGAAGTCCTCCAGCATGGTCTTGACCGATTCGGTATCGGGCTCAACGGTGAGGGTGGCGCTGTTGGTACCGGTCTCCGCCAGGGCGGTCAGGCTCAGGCCACCGACGGCATCGGTAAAGGTGTTGCTGTCGGAGGTGATGGTCTGGCCGTCGACACTGATGATGCCGCTCTGGGCGCTCTTGGTCTGGGTCAGGTTGGTGGAAATGCTGTCCAGGCTGGCGTCGCTGGTGCTGACCGAGAGGCTGTTGCCATCGCCTGTCACCGAGGAGTTGAACACCAGCACGGCGCCGGCATCGGAATTGATGATGTTGGCCTGAACCCCGAAGTTGCCGGTGGCACCGTTGATCTTGTCGCGGATGTCCTCAAGGGTATCGCTGGCGTCAATGGTGACGTCGAAACTGTCGCTGCCGGCACCTAAGGTCAGGGTGCCGCTGCCGACGGTATCGGTGGAGGCCCCCAGGGCCGCCGACTCCATTCGCGAGCCCTTGGCCAGCTGCTGTACCTTCACCTCGAAGCTGCCGGCGGCCACCAGGCTGGCGGAGCCCACGGAAATGGGTGGGTTGTCCGGATCGGCGCTGTAGCTGATGGTGGAGGTGTTCTTGTCGAAGTTGTCCAGATCCGCCAATTTTTCGACGGCGCTCTGGAACTTGGACAGGGCTGACTTGAGGGTCCCGACGCCGGACAGCTCGGTCTGGATCTGCAGCTCTTTGGTGTTGAGCAGATTGACCTTGGGTGATTTCTCGGAATGAACCAGGGTTTCGATCAGGCCTTCAAAGTCGTTGCCCGAACCTATGCCTGAGAGTGTGACGGCCATGGGACCTCCTCGTGGATTCAGACTTGAGAGTCAAAAAGTATGCCAATCTTCTCAGACAACTCGTTTTCCCATACCCGGATCCGGGCGGCCAGGCTCAGGATCTCGTCCGAGGGGATCTGGCGCACCAGCTCATTGTTGTTGGTATCCATGACCTTGACCACTGTCCTTTCCGCAGCGTCATCGACGCTGAAGTCGAGACCACGCTTGTTGGCATCGACGAAGCGCTTGACCGCCTCCATGGCGGATTCGAGACTTTCCCTGACCACGTCTTCTTCGACGGACTCCGGCTTGACCGCACCGGCGGTCGAATCCTTCGAAGAAACCGCTCTCGCCTGCTCTATGGCCGGCTGCTGCTCTGCCACCCGGGATCCGGCGGCCGACATACTACCCAGAAGCTCACTATTGGCATTGACGTTAACCATAAGTCACCTCCTTGAACAATAACGCTCTCCCCGAAGGGAGAGCGTATCCTTTTTCAGCCGTTTAGCCCAGCAGGGACAGGGCGATCTGCGGCTGCTGGTTGGCCTGGCTCAGCATGGAGCTGGCCGCCTGCTGCAGCACCTGGTTACGGGCCAGGGCGGCGGATTCCGCGGCGAAGTCGGCATCCATGATCCGGCTGCGCGAGGCAGACACGTTCTCGGAGATGCTGTTCAGGTTGCGGATGGTGGACTGGAAGCGGTTCTGCTTGGCACCCAGGTTGGCGCGGGTGGTGTTGACGGTACCCAGGGCGGTATCCAGGGTAGCCACGGCGGCCTGGGCACCGGAAGCGGTGGCAATGGAGGCGCCAGAAAGGCTCAGACCGGCGGCGTCCATGGCGGTAGCGATGGAGATGCCTATGGTCTGGTTGGCATCGGCACCGACCTGGAAGGAGGCGGTGAAGGAGCCGTCCAGCAGCTTGACGCCACCGAAGGTGGTGTCGCCGGCGATACGGTCGATCTCGCTGGTCAGTTCGGTGAATTCCGCCTGCAACGCGGTGCGGTCGGAGGCAGTGTTGGAGCCGTTGGCGGACTGCAGGGACAGTACCCGCATGCGTTGCAGGATCTCGGTGGTCTCGTTCAGGGCGCCTTCGGCGGTCTGGGCCAGGGAGATGCCGTCGTTGGCGTTACGGGCGCCCTGGTTCAGGCCGTTGATCTGGGCCTTGAGGCGGGTACCGATCTGCAGGCCGGCGGCGTCATCGGCGGCGCTGTTGACGCGCAGGCCGGAAGACAGGCGCTGGAATGACTTGGACAGGTCATTGGTGGCGCCGGACAGATTGCGCTGCGAGTTCAAGGACGAGACATTGGTATTTACAAACAGGGCCATGATTCAGTCTCCTAAAAAGTGAGCCTTGGAACGGCGTCATGTGCTTTTCCTAAACTCACACGCCGGGTCATTTCTTGTTCAACCTCTATAACGGCGCCGAAGCGGGAAACTTTTATATCAAAAAGGAATAAATAAAGCGTTTTTGATTCCTTGAATCGGTTTCGTCAACCATAAAAAACGCCCTCCTTGGAGGGCGTTTTTTATGTGGCGGCAGACCTTTAACCCAGCAGGGACAGGGCGATTTGCGGCTGCTGGTTGGCCTGGCTCAGCATGGAGCTGGCCGCCTGCTGCAGCACCTGGTTACGGGCCAGGGCGGCGGATTCCGCGGCGAAGTCGGCATCCATGATCCGGCTGCGCGAGGCGGACACGTTCTCGGAGATGCTGTTGAGGTTGCGGATGGTGGACTGGAAGCGGTTCTGCTTGGCACCCAGGTTGGCGCGGGTGGTGTTGACGGTGCCCAGGGCGGTATCCAGAGTGGCCACGGCAGCCTGAGCACCAGCGGCCGTAGAAATGGAAACACTACCCGCAGTACCGGTCAGGCCCAGACCTCCGGAGCCCATGGAGGTGGCAATGGCAATATTGATGACCTGGTTGGCATCGGCACCAACCTGGAAGTCGGCGGTGAAGGAGCCATCCAACAGGGCCACGCCCCCAAAGGTGGTGTCGCCGGCGATACGGTTGATCTCGCTGGTCAGTTCGGTGAATTCCGCCTGCAACGCGGTGCGGTCGGAATCGGTGTTGGAGCCGTTGGCGGACTGCAGGGACAATACCCGCATGCGCTGCAGGATCTCGGTGGTCTCGTTCAGGGCGCCTTCGGCGGTCTGGGCCAGGGAGATACCGTCGTTGGCGTTACGGGCGCCCTGGTTCAGGCCATTGATCTGGGCCTTGAGGCGGGTACCGATCTGCAGGCCGGCGGCATCGTCGGCGGCGCTGTTGACGCGCAGGCCGGAAGACAGGCGCTGGAAGGACTTGGCCAGATCGCCGGTAGCCCCGGACAGGTTACGCTGTGAGTTCAGGGATGAAACGTTGGTGTTTACAAACAGTGCCATGATTCGGTCTCCTCAAGAGTGAATTGGAGCGGCGTCAAGGGCTTATCCCAACTCACACGCCGTGGCAGTTTTTGGTCTTGTTCAGACCCTGTAACGGCTTCCATCGAGAAAACTTTTATAAATTTTCGACATTAAAAGTTAAAAGGATATAAAAAACCCGCCAGAAAGGCGGGTTCTTTGAGGGCGATACACTTAGCCCTGCAGCAAAGACAAGGCTATCTGAGGCTGCTGATTGGCCTGGGTCAGCATGGAGCTGGCCGCCTGCTGCAGCACCTGGTTGCGGGCCAGGGTTGCCGATTCCTTGGCGAAGTCCGCATCGATGATCCGCGATCGGGCCGCGGACACGTTTTCCTCGATGTTGGTGAGGTTGCGGATGGTGGACTGGAAGCGGTTCTGCTTGGCACCCAGGTTGGCCCTGGCATTGTTGACCACGGACAGGGCGCTGTCGATGGTGGTGATGGCCGCCTGGGCATCCGTATCCGTGGTAATGTTGGTGGCGGTACTGCCCGTCCCCAGGCCAAGGCCGGTGCCGTTCATGGCTACGGAGATGGACAGGGCTATGGTCTGGTTGGCATCGGGACCGATCTGGAAGGCGGCGCTGTAGGAGCCGTCGAGGATCTGCACGCCGCCAAAGGTGGTGTCGTTGGCGATACGGTTGATCTCGGCGGTCAGCTCCTGGAATTCGGCGTTAAGGGCCTGGCGGTCGGACGCGGTATTGGAGCCGTTGGCGGACTGCAGGGCCAGCACCCGCATGCGCTGCAGGATATTGGTGGTCTCGTCCAGGGCGCCTTCGGCGGTCTGGGCCAGGGAAATACCGTCGTTGGCGTTACGGGCCGCCTGGCCCAGGCCGTTGATCTGGGACTGCAGGCGGGTACCGATCTGCAGGCCGGCGGCGTCGTCCTTGGCGGAGTTGACGCGTTTACCGGAAGACAGCCGCTGGAATGATGTCCCCAGGGCTTCGGTTGCACCGCTGAGGTTACGCTGAGAGTTCAGCGATGCGACGTTAGTGTTCACGAAAAGTGGCATGATCCTCTCCTTCGCAATAGTGCCGTACTTCAGCGCACCAATGCGCCTTGCTATGACTTAGGCAATTAGCGTGCCAATTACCTGATGAAATCGAACAAACTCAACTGGCTGACCCTGTTGTAGGCGGCAAAGGACGCCTGCAGGGCGGTTTCTTCCTGCACCAGCTGGGAAACCGCCTCGGCAATGTCCACCTCGGCGATATCGGCCCGGGCCGTCTGCAGCGCCAGCTCGGTGGTGGCGGCGCCCCTTTGCAGATCCTCTATGACGTTGATGCGGCCGCCGATGCTGGAAATGGAACTGAGCAGGCTCTCGTGGGTGAGCCTGGCCATGTCCTGGGCATAGATGGAGGCCTGGGTGAGCTGATCCGGGGTCAGGTTGGGATCCCGCAGCGTCTCGGCAAAGTCGGTGAGCACATTGAGGATGTTGTCCCGCACCGGCGGCGCCAGGGTGATGTCGGCGGCGGCGCCGGCGGCCCCGTCCAGGGTGATGTCCAGGCCGTTGAAGGCGATGACCTCCCCCGGCACATAGTTGCCGCTGGCCAGCACGGTGCCGCCGCTGTCGGTGATCTGATAGCTATCCGGCACACCGGCTATGGTGGTGACGGAAAAGACGTTGCCGGCCGGGTTGGTCGGGTCGTAGTTGGCGCGGTAGAAGGCGTCGAACTGGCCTTCGTTGCTGACGGCCGTGGTGACGGTGCCGGCCCCGGCGGTCATGGCCGCACCAGCGTCCAGTTTCGGCGGCAGGGAGTCGAAGATGAAGTAGCCGGGGAAATTGGCCTCGATGGCCACGGCGCTGGCCACCTGGATCTGCTGCAGACCCTGGTCGCCCTGGTAGACATAGCGGCCGCTGGCGTCCAGGCCATAGGGGGTGATGTTGCCCTCGTTGCCGGAGAAGATGAAGTCGCCGTTGGCATCCCTGGTGTTCATCAGATCCAGGATTTCGTCGCGGATCCCCTCCAGCTGGGTGGCAATGCCTTGCCGGTCCGGCAGGCTGTTGATGCCGTCGTTGGCCTGGATCAGCAGCTGCCTGGCCCTGTCCAGCACATCGCTGATGCTGGTCAGGGTGGCCTCGCTGATGCCCAGCCGTGACTTCAGGGAGTCGCTGTTCTTGGTGAACTGCTCGGACATGGCCAGCTGTTCGTTCAGGCGCAGCACGGTGGCGGCGCCGGCCGGATCGTCGGACGGCTGCAGGATGCGCTGCTGGGTGTTGACCCGCTCCCTGGAGGTCACCAGCTGCTGCTGGCGCTCCAGGATGGAGTCTATGCCGGACTGGTAGATGAGATTGGAAGACAAACGCATGGCTTACCCCAGGGCCCCAAGCAGGCTGTCGAAGGTGGTCTGAGAGGTGGACAGGATCCGCGCCGTGGCCGCATAGGCCTGCTGGAACTGGATCAGGTTGGCGGCCTCCTCGTCCAGGTTGACCCCGGCCACCGACTCCAGGCGGCCCTGGCTTTCCGCCAGCAGCGACTTGGCCGCCTCGGCCTTGACCTTCATGGAAGCGGTCTTGCCGCCCACTTCGCTGACCATGGCGGCAAAGGCGCCGTTCATGCTCTGACCGCTGGCGGCGGAGCCGGCATCGCTGATGCGCACCACTTCCTTCTGCTGAAGCTGGCCCAGCAACAGGCCGTTGCTGTTGTCGGAGGTGGCGGTCATGACGCCGGTGCCGCTGTCGACGTTGGCGCTGATGATGAACTCGTCGCCGGCGGCGGGCTGGCCGGACAGGCTGACCTGGAAGCCGCTGCCGGCCGGCAGCAGATCATTGAGGTCGGTGGCGGTGATGGGGCCGCCTATGGGGGTCACGCCGTCCTGCTCATAGAGCTGGTACTGAGTGGCGCTCAAAAAGACGATCTTGCCCGGCGCCGTGGCGTCGAGCAGCGGCGGGGGCGTGGTGTTGAAGTCGGAGCTGGCCGGTTCGGTGTCGCTGACCACCACCGAGCTGACCACGGCGGTGCCCAGGTTGAGGCTGCCCTGCTCCGCCTTCACCGGCGAGGCCAGGGCCAGATCCTGGGGCCTGTCTATGGCCAGGCCGAGCTGGGCGGCGGCGTCCCGGGTCGGGCGCATGTCGAAGGTGTCACCGGCGGCAAAAGCACCGGCAGACACAAAAGTGTATTCCACCCCGTCCACCACCATGGGCCCTGTGCTGGTGTCGCCCGTGGTGATCACGCCGCTGGGGCTGCCGTCCTCGTTGAGGGCCTCTATCTGGTAAGCGGTGCCCGAGGTGAAGGTGATCCGATAATCCTGGGCGGTCAGGGCGGTGCCGTCCACCACCCTGCCCTCTATGGTCAGGCCGGCGCTGGAATTACCGCTGTAGTCGTGGGCCACGGCCACCGGCAGCTTGAAGATGTCGCCGCCGATGTCGCCGTCCAGATCCAGGCCCAGCCGGTGCTGCCTGTTGAAGGCATCGGCCATGGCCAGGGCCAGCTGGCCGAGCTGGCGCTGGGCCGGATCCAGCAGCTCGCTGCGGAACTGGCCCAGGCCGCCAAGCTTGCCACCCACCGAGCTGAGCTGCTGGGTCATGGCCTGGGGCCCCAGCTTGACCGCCAGCTCCAGGCGGTTTTCCTCCGGGTCGCCGGGCACGGCCTGGAAGCTGGCCTTGCTGCCGGGCAGTACCAGGGACTGGCCGTTGGCCATCATCACGTTGACGGCGTCGTTGTCGGCGGGAATGACGCGGATGTCCACCAGCTCGGACAGGCGGCGGATGGCCTCGTCACGCTGGTCCATGAGCTGGGCGCGCTCGCCGCCGGACTGACCGGCATTGACCGAGGCCAGCTGCTCGTTGACCGAATGGATGGCGCTGATCAGGGAATTGGCTTCGTCCGCATAGGCGCCGATCTGCTGGTTGACTTCCTTCTGCTGGGAGGCCAGCTGATCGGACTGGCGCTGGTAACGGGCCACCAGGTTCTCCAACTCGGCCAGGAACAGCTCCCGGTTGGGGATGGAGCTGGCCTCGTTGTTGAGGGTGTTCATGCGCTCGAACAGGGTCTCCAGGCCCTTGCCGATGCCGGTGTCGGCATCGCCGAGCAGCTTGTCGGTGCGATCGGCCTGGGCCAGGTAGGACTCGGCCAGGCCCAGCTTGGAGGTGTCCAGGCGCAGCTGGTTGAGGGCAAACTGATCCATGACCCGCACCACATCGGTCCGTCCCACCCCGCCCAGGGGCTCGGCGGTCAGCTCCACCCGCTGGCGGCTGTAGCCCGGGGTGTTGACGTTGGCGATGTTGTTGCCTGCGGTGTTGAGCAGCAGCTGGTTCGCCAGGATCCCAGATGTGCCGATACGCAGCATGTCATTGGCCATTTCAGTCGGCTCCTCGTGTCAGCGCCGGATGGGCCAGCACCTTCATGATCTTGCTGGCATAGTTGGGGTCCGTCGCATACCCCGCTTCCTGGAGCTTCTGCAGGAAGCGTGCCGGTTCTTTCGCGGCTCCCAGCGCCTCCTGGTAGCGGTCGCTGTTTTTCAGCAGCGACACGAAGTCCTTGAAGCTTTCCACCGGATGGCGGTAGACCCGGAACAGGGCCTTTTCCATCCTGGCCTGGTCGCCCCGGTATTCCAGGGTGCTGACCTTGACCCTGTCGCCCTGCCAGCTGCCACCGGCCTTGATGTTGAACAGGTTGTGGCTGGGCTTGCCGTCCTCGCCCTGGAGCATCTTCTGGCCCCAGCCGGTTTCCAGGGCCGCCTGGGCCAGCATCACCGCCGGCGACAGGCCCAGTGCCCTGGCCGCCTGGCGGGCATAGGGCATCAGTTTTTCAACGAAATCCTCCGGGCCTTCGAAACGGATGTCGGCACGGGCTTTTGACGGTGTCGGTTCCTTGGCACCGGATTGCGATTGTGCTTCGGCGGCCGCCGGCTTGGCGTCCCGGGACAGGGGGACCGAGGAGACGGCATTGCCGCCTCTGAGTACCGAGGCCGGCATCAGGTTGCCGCCCGGCTTGAGCTGGGCGGCAATGACCTCGGCCAGGCCCAGGCCGCCCTTGCCGGACAGCTCCATGGCCATCTGCTGGTCCTGCATGTCCCGGTAAAAGTGGGTGGCGTTGGAGTTGAAAATGCTGTCTTCCTCGAAGACGGCATTGGCCTCGCGCATGCTCTTGATCAGCTCGCGCACGAACAGCGATTCGAACTGGCGCGCCGTTTCCAGCAGCGCCTGGTCGTCGTTCTGCTGGGCACCCTTTCTCAGCCTGTCCAGGGAGGCCAGATCGGTGACCAGCTGGTTGCTGCCGATGAGGTCCGCCATGGTCAGATCACGATCAGCTCGCCGGACAGGGCGCCGGCCTGCTTGAGGGCCTCCAGTATGGCCATGACGTCCGAGGGGGCGGCGCCCACCTCGTTGACGGCCCTGACCAGATCCTGGAGGGTGACGCCGGGATCGAAATAGAACATCCGCGCCTGGCTCTGCTCCACCTCGATGCCGGAGTCCGGCACCACCACGGTCTCGCCGCCGGCCAGGGGGTTGGGCTGGCTGACCTGGGGATTCTCGCTGATGGTGATGGTCAGGCCGCCATGGGTGATGGCCGCCGGCTTGAGGTGCACCTGGGCCCCCACCACTATGGTGCCGGTGCGGGAGTTGACGATGATCTTGGCCGCCTCGGCCGCCGGGGTGAACTCCAGGTTCTCCAGGGTGGACAGGAAGCTGACCCGCTGGTTGCGATCCCGGGGTGCCCGCACCTGCACCGAAGTAGCGTCCATGGCCAGGGCCATGCCCGGCCCCAGCAGGTTGTTGACGGTGTCCGCCAGGCGCTTGGCGGTGGTGAAGTCGGGCCTGTGCAGGTTGAAGATCAGGAAATCGGAGTTGGCGAAGGGGCTGGCCACCTCCCGCTCCACTATGGCACCGCCGGGGATGCGGCCGGCCGTCGGCGTATTGGCCAGCACCCGGGAGCCGTCGGCGCCGTCGGCGCTGAAGCCGGACACCACCAGGTTGCCCTGGGCCAGGGCGTAGACCTTGCCGTCCACGCCCTTGAGGAAGGTCTGCAAGAGGGTGCCGCCGCGCAGGCTCTTGGCGGAGCCCACCGAGGAGACGGTAACGTCGATCTGCTGGCCGGGCTTGGCAAAGGCCGGCAGGGTGGCGCTGACCGCCACCGCCGCCACGTTCTTGATCTTGGGCTTCTGGCCGACCGGCATCTGGATGCCGAAGTTGCGCAGCATGCTCAGGAAGGACTGCTCGGTGAAGGGGCTCTGCTCACCGCTGCCGGGCAGGCCCACCACCAGGCCGTAACCCACCAGCTGGTTGTCGCGGACCCCGGCCACCGAGGCCATGTCCTTGATGCGTTCGGCCTGGGCCAGCATGGGCAGCAGCAGCAGACAACAGATCAGGCGTTTCATCATCATCTCCTAGAAGGGCCACCAGCTCGAGTTGAAGAAGCGGCTGAGCCAGCCCTGTTGCTGGGTCTGGGCGAAGTCACCGGTGCCGGAATACTGGAGGCGGGCATTGGCCACCCGGGTGGAGTCCACCATGTTGTCGGCGCTGATGTCGTCCTGGCGGACGATGCCGGTCAGGCGGATGAACTCGTCGCCGTTGTTGATGGTGATCCACTTCTCGCCACGTATCATCAGGGTGCCGTTGGGCAGCACCTTGACCACGTGCACCGAGATGGCGCCGTTGAGCTGGTTGGCCTGGTCGGCGTCGGACTCGCCGGCAAAGCTGTTGGCGCCGTTGATGCCGACGCTGATGGGATTGCCATTGATGGTCACGTCCTTGCCCAGGGCCATCACCGGATCCAGGCTCACCGCCGTTTCCTTGTCCAGCTCGGTCTTGGCGCTCTTGGAGGCCCTGTTGTTCTCCTTGAGCAGCACCGTGATGATGTCGCCGACCCGGGCCGCCCGGCGATCCGAATAGAGGTTCTGGCTGGTGCTGTCCTGGAACAGCGAACCGGTGGCCACCAGGGGCTCCTCCTCGAAGTCCGGCAGCACCGGGGCGAAGTCCGGATCATCGGGAATGGGCTTGGGACTGGTGCTGGCGCAGCCGGCCATGGCCAGGGCGAGCAGGATCAGGAAAAGGCGCATCTCAAGCCCCCGTTACAAGGTCTGGTTGACGAAGGACATCATCTCGTCCACCGCCTTGATCACCTTGGAGTTCATCTCGTAGACCCGCTGGGTCTCGATGAGGTTGACCAGCTCCTCGGTAACATTGACGTTGGAGGTTTCCAAGGCGCCCTGCTGGATCACCCCGAAGCCGTCCAGGCCCGGCGTGCCCTGGTTGGGGGCGCCGGAGGCGCCGGTCTCCAGAAACAGGTTCTGGCCCATGGGCTCCAGGCCCTGGGGATTGACGAAGTCGGTCAGGGTCAGCTGGCCCACCACGGTCGGCTCGGCCTGGCCGGGCTGGCGCACCGAGACCTGGCCGTCGGTGCCTATGGTGATGCTCTGGGCGTCCTCGGGGATGGTGATGTTGGGCTGCACCTGGTAACCGGAGCCGGCGGTGACCAGCTGGCCGTCCTCGTCCAGGGCGAACTGGCCGTTACGGCTGTAGGCGATATTGCCGTCCGGCAGCAGCACCTCAAAGAAGCCGCGGCCCTCGACCATCACGTCCAGGGCGTTGTCGGTGGTCAGGCGGTTGCCCTGGCTGAAGGTCTTCTGGGTGGCGGACACCTTGGCGCCGGTGCCCAGCATCAGGCCGGAGGGCAGCTCGGTGTTCTGGGACGACTGGGCGCCGGGCTGGTGGATGTTCTGGTACAGCAGATCCTCGAACACGGCCCGGCTCTTCTTGAAGCCCACGGTGGAGGCGTTGGCCAGGTTGTTGGAAATCACCGCGATGTCGGTCTGCTGGGCGTCCAGGCCGGTCTTGGAAATCCACAGTGCTGGGTTCATCTCATCTCTCCTCAGCCGATGCGCATCAGGCTGTTGTGGGCCGCATCCATGTCTTCAGCGGTCTTCATCATCTTCACCTGCAGCTCGAAATGGCGCTGCAGATCGATAAGGCTGGTCATCTCCGCCACGGCATTGACGTTGGAGCCTTCAAGAGCCCCCTGCACCAGGCGCACATCGGCGGTCGCCGGGGCCGGTCCGCCGTCCTTGGGGCGGAACAGGCCGTCCTCGCCCTTGACCAGGGCCCTGACGTCGGGGTTGACCAGCTTGATCCGGTTCACCACCTCCAGGGCCTCGGGCGGGGCGCCCTGGGGCCGGACGCTGATGGTGCCGTCGCCGCCGATCTCCAGCTTCTCGAAGGGAATGGGCAGCACTATGGGTGCATCGCCCTCCCCCAGCAGCAGGCGACCGTCGGCGGTCTCCAGCAGGCCGGTGGCGTTGATCTTGAGGTGCCCGGCCCGGGTGTAGCCTTCCTGGCCGTTCTGGCCGCTCACCGCCAGCCAGCCGTCGCCTTCGATGGCCACGTCCAGATCACGGCCGGTGGTTTCCAGACTGCCGACGGCAAAGTTCTGGCCGGGGCGCTCGGTCATGGCGAACACCCGGCTCGGCAGCCCCTCACCGTAGGCCTGCATGGCGCGGGCCTGGGCGAAGTCGGCCTTGAAGCCGTTGGTCTTGACGTTGGCCAGGTTGTTGCCGCGCACGGCCAGGGCATTCATGTCCTGACTGGCGCCGGTCATGGCCAGGTAAAGCAGGCGGTCCATGTGTCGGTCCTCTGGCACCTCTGGGTTGATACCTGACCAATGCAAGGGCAATGCCAAAAGAAAGGCCCGCCAATGGCGGGCCTGTGATCGGGCTTGGAAAAGCCGTTTTTAATGAGGCTGCAGGCTGACGAATCAGCAGCCTGGCAATCACCCCTTAGCGGATCTGCAGACTGTTCTGCTGCAGGCTGCTGGATACCTCTATGGTCGATGAATCAGCAGCCTGGAAATTTCCATTAACGGATCTGCAGACTGTTGGATACCTCTATGGTCAATGAATCAGCAGCCTGGCAATCACCCCTTAGCGGATCTGCAGTATGTTCTGCTGCAGGCTGTTGGACACCTCTATGGCCCGGGAATTCGCCTGGAAATTACGCTGGGCGGTGATCAGGTCCACCAGCTCCTGGGTCAGGTCGACGTTGGACTGCTCCAGGGCACCGGAGCGGATGTCGCCGAAGGTGCCGGTGCCGGCCTCACCGGCCAGGGGCTCACCGGACTCGGTGCTGGCCTTCCAGGCGGTGTTGCCGATCTGGCTCAGGCCCTGCTCGTTGGCAAAGCGCACCAGGGCGACCCGGCCCAGGGGCTGGGTGGTACCGTTGGAATAGGAAGCCCGCACCAGGCCGTCGGCGCCCACTTCCACGCCGGTCAGGCGCCCCACGGTCAGGCCGTTCTGCTCCAGGGAGGTAACCTCGAAGGCGGAGGCGAACTGGGTCGGGTTGACGAAGTCCAGCTCCAGGGTCTGGGCCGGATCGGCGCCATTAGTGAGAATGCCAGCCAGGGGATCGGTGACCAGGGTCGCCGGGGTGGTGGCCGGGGTGTCCGGCAGGCCCTGGGAGTTGAAGTTCAGGTAGGCGCCGTTGTAGTTGCTGGCGCCGTCGTTGTAGACGGGGCCGCCGGCACTGGCCATGTTGATCGGGTTGTTGTCGACGAAGGCGTAGACTTCCCAGCGGTTGGCCACTGTGGCGTCTTTGCGGTAGTAGGTGGTCAGGGTATGGGCCTCACCCAGGGAGTCGTAGATGGTCACCGAGGTGGCATTGTTGTAGGTGTCCGGGCTGCCCGGATCAAAGGCCAGGGCCGGGGCGCTTTCGCCGGCCGGCAGGTTCAGGGTCAGGTCGATCTCGGAGGTGGACAGGGGCGTACCCACGGAATCCGGCACCCGCAACGGGCTGGTGGTGGACAGGGACACCGAGGCGGAGGAGCCGTCCGGGTTGACCGGGAACACCTGCAGGAAGCTGCCCTGGTTGTCGACCACGAAGTTTTCCTTGTTGAGCTTGAAGTTGCCGGCACGGCTGAAGGTCAGCTCTCGGGAGGATTGATCCGAGGTGGTGGCGAAGAAGCCGTTGCCCTTGATGGCCAGGTCGAAGGCGCTGTTGGTGAACATCAGGGCGCCCTGGGAGAACTGCTGGGCCACCGCCGAGGTCACCACGCCGTCACCGACCTTGGTCTTGGCGTTGGCGAAGATGGAGCTGGCGTAGACATCGGCAAACTCCGCCCTGGACTCCTTGAAGCCGAAGGTGTTGGCGTTGGCGATGTTGTTACTGGTGACATCCAGATCCTTTTGCGCCGCGTTCAGGCCACTCAGCGAGATATTGAAAGACATTGTTTCCTCCTGCCCTTAGGCTTTGGCTACTTCCAGGACATCACCCAGCTGGATACCGCCGAGGCCCTGAAGATTAAGGATGACGCCACCATTGGCTGCACTGCCCAGCGTCACAGATTCCACTTTGGCGTAATTGACGACCGGCAGGTCGACCCGCTCCCCGTTCACCAGGGCCTGGGCCTTGACCACATAAGTGCCGCTCTTGGCTTGTTCGCCAGCAAAGTTCGTACCATCCCATTCGAAACGGGTGTTGCCTGCGCCCTGGTCATCCAGCTCCACCGTCTTGATGAGGTTGCCGTCCTCGTCCTCGATGCGCAGGGTCAGGTTCTGCATGGGGTACTCGGAGGTGATGGCGCCGGTGATGCTGCCCCCCTGGGGCAGATAGCCGACGTTGGTGGGCACCAGCACCTTCTGGCCCACCAGGGTGGAGGCCTGCAGGGCCTGGTTGGAGCTCATCACCTCGTTGAGGGAGCCGAACTGGTCGTTCATGTTGTTGATGCCGTCCACGGTGGCGAAGGAGGCCATCTGGGCGATCATCTGATCGTTGTCGACCGGCTTGAAGGGATCCTGGTAGGCCAGCTGCTTGGTGAGCAGCGCCAGGAAATCCTCCTGGTCCAGGCTGCCATTGTTGTTCTGCACGTCCTGTGTCTGATCTCCCCATTTCAGGGCATTGAGAGGGTCACTGCTGCCGTTGATGGTGCTCATGGCTTATTCCTTTATTGGCCCAGGGTCAGCACGCAGCTGAGCTTATGTCTGACGGCGTCACGGCCGTCCCGGCGGAAGTTCTGTTTCATGCCAGCTCCTTACTGCCCCAGGGTCAGCACGCGGCTGAGCATCTGCTTGGCGGCGTCGGCCACCTGCACATTGGTCTGGTAGGCGCGGGAGGCGGACATCATGTTGGCCATCTCCTCCATGACGTTGACGTTGGGCTTGAAGATGTAGCCCTCGGCATTGGCCATGGGGTGATCCGGGTTGTACTCGGCCACCAGCGGCTTGTCGGACTCCACTATGCCCAGCACCTTGACGGCGGCGCCCTCGGCCTGCTGCTGGCGGGCCTCGTCCAAGGCGGCGGCAAACACCGGATGGCGGGCCTTGTAGGTATCCCCCTCGGAGCTGGACACCGAGTCGGCGTTGGCCAGGTTGGAGGCGGTGGTGTTCAGACGCACCGACTGGGCGCTCATGGCACTGCCGGCGATATCGAAGATGCGATACAGGCTCATGGTCATTCTCCCTTGATGGCCGTCAGCAGGCCCTTGATCTTGCCGTTGAGGAAGCGCAGCGAGGCCTGGTATTCCATGGCGTTCTGCATATAGAGGCTGCGTTCGAGCTGCAGGTCGACGGAATTGCCGTCACCGGTGTCGGGTTGGGTAGGCAGGCGGTAAGCGGTTGCCGCCTCGATGGTAGAGGTTGCCGCCAGGTGCCGGCTGTCGGTCCGGCTCAGGCTGGTGCCGCTCTGGCCGGCCTGGGCGGCGGCCAGGGCCGCCTTGAAGTCCATGGCCTTGGCCTTGTAGCCGGGGGTGTCGGCATTGGCGATATTGCCGGCAATGAGCTCGGCCCGCTCGGTGCGCAGGGTCAGTGCGTGCTGATGAATACCAAAGGCTTTGTCGAAACTGATGGCCATGATGCTTGCCTCCCAAATGCTATTGAAATGGAAGGCAAGATGCGTGCCAGCTTAGTCTGTTTTGCGGCGATAGACGATGCCGGGGTTGCAGCGGATCATCTCGAATTCCTTGGTGGCGCCAGGCATGGATTCGGACGCCCCCAGGAACAGGTAGCCGCCGGGGTTGAGGGCCCGGGCGAACTGGGAGAGGATCTTCAGCTTGTTCTCGGCGGAGAAATAAATAAGGACATTGCGACAGAAGATGATGTCGAACCGCCCCAGCAGCGCATAGCTGGACAGCAGGTTGAACTGGCGGAAGTTCACCATCTTCCTGACCGGCTCCTTGACCCGCCAGCGGCCGTCGTGGGTTTCTTCAAAAAACTGACGCTTGCGCTCCGGACTCAGGCCCCGGCCCAGGGCCAGGTGATCGTACTCGGCGTGCTTGGCCTGGGCCAGCACGCTGCTGGAGATGTCGGTGGCCAGGATCTGCACCCCGCCGGGCAGGGTGCCGGGCTTCTTGACCTGGTGTTCCAGGGCCTTGATGGCAATGGAATAGGGCTCCTGGCCGGTGGAACAGGCCGCGGACCAGATCTTCAGGGCGCCGGGGTTGCGGCCCAGCTCCGCAAAGAGTCGCTCGGAGAGCAGCTCGAAGGGGTAGCCGTCCCGGAACCAGAGGGTCTCGTTGGTGGTCATGGCATCGATAACGGCCGCCTGCAGCTCCCGCTCCCGGCCCTGGATCACCCTGTTGATCAGCTCACCTATGGAGTGGCTGCTGAAATGGTTCAGCAGCGGCCCCAGCCGGCTCTTGACCAGGTACTGCTTGTTGTCGCCAAGCAGGATCCCGCACTGGCTCTCCAGATAGCTGCGAAAGCTGCGGTAATCCTGGTCGCTTATGATTCTTTCCACTCTTACTCCGCGGCCATCATCAGGCATTCACGCACGGCGCCGGCCAGCTCATCGGGATTGAACTTGGCGATGAACTTGTCGGCCCCCACTTTCTTGACCATGGCTTCGTTGAAGACGCCGCTCAGGGAGGTGTGCAGGATCACCTTGAGTTCCTTGAGCTTGGGATTGGCGCGGATCTCGGCGGTCAGGGTATAGCCGTCCATTTCCGGCATCTCGATGTCGGAGATCAGCAGGCAGACCTTCTCGTTGATGCTCTCGCCACAGCCGGCTGCCAGCTCGTTGAGGTAGGCCAGGCCTTCCTTGCCGTCCTTGACCAGCTCGATGGGGATCCCCAGCGGTGCCAGCGCCTTCTTGACCTGGCTGCGGGCGACCATGGAATCGTCGGCCACCAGGATCAGTCGATCTTTTGACACCCCTTCGAAACCACAGAAGCTGTCGGCACTGGCCTCGGCACTGATGGGGCTGATCTCGTCGAGGATCTTCTCCACGTCGAGGATCTCCACCATGTTGCCTTCCACTTCGGTGACCGCCGTCAGGTAACTGGCGCGGCCGGAGCCCCGCGGCGGCGGCTGGATATCTTCCCAGTTGACGTTGACGATGCGCTCCACGGCCTGGACCAGGAAGCCCTGCACGGATCTGTTGTATTCGGTGATGATCACGAAGCAGTTGCTGGTGTCTTCGACGGGACGGCCGCCGGTGGCCTGGCGCAGGTCGATGACGCTGATGGTCTGGCCACGGATATGGGCGACGCCACGAATGCTGCCGTTGCGCCTGGGCAGCGCCGTCAGCGGCGGGCACTGCAGGACTTCCTTGACCTTGAAGACATTGATGCCGAAGCGCTGCCTGGCACCCAGGCGGAACATCAAGAGTTCCAGCCGGTTCTGGCCCACCATTTGGGTGCGCTGGTTGACCGAGTCCAGAATAGAGGCCATCTTCTCCCCCGCAGTTCATTGGAAAGGCACGATCCTTGCTCGGATCCCTTCCTAACACTATGTGATTGATTATTGACGCAATGCCTTTCCCTGACAATCGTACCACTGTTCTCAAGGTTTTTAGCGGCTGGCTGGCGCTGATCTTTACCGCCAATCTGCAGGCGGCGGCACTGACTGACCATAAAAGCATCACGGACGCCGCCGAACGGCATGTGCTGGGCCTGCTCGAACAGCGCGATGACGCCCGCATCCAGGTGGAAGCGGCGGCACCGGACAAGCGGCTGCAGCTGGCAAGCTGCCCCCGACTGCACACCGAGCTGCCTGGCAAGCAGCGCATCGACAGTGCCGTCACCGTCAAGGTCTGGTGCCAGCAGCCCCAATGGCAGCTCTATGTCCCGGTCAGGGTCGACATTCAGGTGCCCATGCTGCTGTCCAGCCGGGCCCTGGCCAGCAACAGCGTCCTGTCGGCGTCGGACGTGCACCTGGGCTGGCAATCACAACAGCGCCTCAGCGGCCGCAGTTTCGACAAGCTGGAACAGCTCCTTGGCGCCCGCCTCAAGCGGGGCGTCCAGCCCAACCAGCCGATCCTCGCCGACAACCTCTGCCTGGTGTGCCGGGGTGACAAGATCAGCCTGACCGCCCGCCACGGTGGCCTGGCCATCACCGCCCTGGGAACGGCCCTCCAGGACGGCACCCTGGGCGACGTGATCCGGGTCCGCAACGATGACTCCGGCCGCACCGTGGAAGCCAAGGTCACGGCCCCCGGCCAGCTGGTCGTGAATTTCTGACAAAAACGCTAAAGTTTGCGAAACTGGTGACGATATAGGGGAAAGTCAGTATTTTGACACCCACTTGTCATCCCAGAATAAGCAGGGGAATGTCATGTCAATCAATAACATAAACCCAGGTGCCGGCAAGCCCGAGCTGCAGCAGACCACGGCCAAGCGTGCCGAGCAGCAACCGCCAGCCAAGGCACCGGCCCAGGCTGAAACGGCCAAGTTGTCCCAGGATGCCGTTTCCCTGACGCCCAGAGCCAGGGACATGGAAACAATGCAAAGGCGAATGAGCAAGGAAAGCCCCTTCGACAAGGACAAGGTCGAGAGCCTCAAGAAGGCCATTGCCGCAGGCGAATACAAGGTCGATTCAGAAAAGTTGGCAGCAACTTTGCTTAAGTTCGAAGAGGAACTCTTCGGCAACTGAGGCGAAAGCTATGACCCCATCCCCTGCTTCTTCGGCCTCGGCGACCGCGCTGGGGCCGCTCCTTGCCAGCCAGCGCCAGGCTCTGGAACGCATGCTGGCCCTGCTGCAGCAGGAAAGATCCCTGCTGACCCAAGCCAATCCCTTCGACGCCCTGCACCAGCTCGGTGACGACAAGGCCAGCCTGGTCAACCTGCTCAGCCAGAACGACAGGCTCATCGACCAATGGCTGCGGCAACACCAGGCCGACTCCGACCAGCATCAGGAACTACAGGACCTCAAGGCCCTGGCCGGTGAGTGCAGCCAGCTCAATCTGATCATCGGTGAACTGGTCGGCACCCTCAGCAGGCGCAACCAGGAAAGGACCGAAATGCTGATGAGTGCCCTCGGCCGCTCCAACCGCACCTATGACGGCAAGGGCAACCTGCAGAGCCGGCAGCGACTGCTGGCCGGCATCAAGGCCTAGTAGTAACGGACCTGCCGGATCTCCTGGCGGGGCTTGAGGCTCTGCTGCAGATCGAACAGGCGCCTGGTATCCAGCTCCAGCTCGGTAACATAGACGCCGTCCAGGGCATAGGAGCGCACCACCCGGGCGCCCTGCACCCTTCCCTGCCAAGTCACTTCCATGCCGTCGTCATGCAGGCGGCCATGCTGCAGGGCGCCGCTGCTGGCCAGGCGCAGGCCATGGAGCTGTTCGGCCAGCTCACGGTAGGCAACCAGTTTTGCCGCCTGCATGGCATTGAGTTGCCGCTCCCGCTCCGAGTCACCGGCCTGCTTGGCGATGACGGCACTGCCCACCGCCTGCAGCACCGGGAAACGTTCCGGTGCCACCTGCTGGTAGCTGACCTCGCGATCGAACGCCAGGCCACAGCCGGCCAGGGGCAGGGCCAGGGCAGGCGCCAGCAGCAAAGCTTTCATAACGAACTCCTATGGCAGTATGGCGGCGGCGTCGTTGTCGTCACGCCTGAGCATGTTGTTGTCCAGCTGCATGGCGCGGCGGCCGTTCAGCACCTGCCCCAGCAGCGCCTTGGGCAGGTAGCCCTCGGCCGTGGCCACCACCACCTGGGATTTCAGGCCCACCAGGCGCACATTGACCAGCACGCCGTCATCCTGGCGCAGCAGGGTGCCGCTGAGCACGTAATCCACGGGGGCATTGTTCTTGAGCTTCTGGTGATCGCGGGAGAAGCTGAAATCGCCCCGGGGGGTGACACGGATGGCGCCGGTGGCCTTGTAGTCGATGACGGTGTAGCCGCGCTGGTGCATGGCGGTCATGAAGCTCTCCGAGAGCTGGTTGCCGAGCCAGTCGGTGCTTTCCAGGTTCTGCAGCTCCACGAAGGAGGTCACCGCCACCGGGTTGCGGTAGCTGATGTAGCGGCCGCTGGCGCTCAGCTCGTCGGCCAGGCGGCCAACGAACTGGCTGAGGCCGTGCTGGGGCTGGACCTGCTCCTGGGGGCTGTCCATCCAGCTTTCGGGCGTGGACAGCTGGCAACCGGCCAGCAGCAGCGAGGCAAAGACTATTCTGTACATGACATTTTCATCCGGGTCCCTATGTCCCGGTATCGGCCGGGTTCCGGGAAGCTTTACCTTGATGTTTGGAATGGCTTTTGCAGGAAGCTTGCCAGACTGTCATTTTTCGGGATCGCCATGAAACGCCACCTCGCCCCGCTCCTGCTGCTGTGTTGTGCCCTGCCTGCCCTGGCAGACTGGTTCCAGGTTACCGGCAAGGCCCCGCTGGGTGGGGAGCTGGCGCAGGTGCGCCAGGCCGCCATGGAGGATGCCCTGCGCCAGGCGGTCTTCTACAGCGGCCTCAACATCGATGTGCGCCAGGTGCTCACCAACGGCCGCCTGGAGGACAACAGCCTCAGCATCCACAGCCAGGGCCAGGTGCAGCAGATGGAACTGGTCAGCGAGCGGAGCGAGAACGGCCAGCTTTGGGTCACCCTGCTGGTGGACCTGGATCTGACCGCCAGCCAATGCCAGAGCAGCCAGGGCATCAGCCTGCACCGCTTTTCCTGGCGCAGCCCCCTGGACAGGCCGGCCCATATCCAGGGTGATTTCGGGATGGGCGTGGCGGAGCAGCTGGGCCGCTTGCTCCAAGACAGGGAAGGCCTGCTGGTGCCAGCCGGCCAGGTGGGCGCCAGCCTCTACCGCCAGGGCCTGCCCGACGCCGACACCCTGCAGCGCCTGGCCAGCCAGCGCCAGGTCCGTTACCTGCTGGGGGGAAGGCTGCTGACCCTGGAACACCAGCAGCAGCGCGCCCCCTGGTTCGCCCCCTGGCAACCAGACGGCCACAGCTACCGTTTGGGAATGCAGCTGTGGCTGCTGGACAGCTTCTCGGGCCAGGCCCTGTTCGAGCGTCGCTACGAAGTCAGCGCCCTGCTGGACGACCAGGCGCCGCTGGACATGGACAGCCCTGCCCTGTGGCAGAGCGCCTTCGGCCAATCCCTCAACCAGCTGTTGATGACGGCGGTCACCGAACTGGAAGCCCAGCTGAACTGCCCGGAGCAGCAGTGGCCGGTGCTGGCCCTGGAGGACGACATGGCCCTGATCGGCGCCGGCCTGCGCCACGGCGTCGGCCAGGGCGACCGCTTCCTGGCCCTGCACAAGCGCACCCTGGTCACCCAGAGCGGCGAGCGCCGCCAGGTGCTGCAGCCTTCCAGCCTGATCTTCGAGGTCAGCCAGGCCGAGGCGGACCAGGCCAGCCTGCAGGCCCAGGGCGCCATCCCCGGCCAGCTCAATATTCAGATTGGCGATTATCTGCGCAAGCAGTAGCGCCGCGGCTTCCAATGCCCGGCCGACTCGGTATAATCCAGCCAATACTCCCCATAGCTCAACAGGATAGAGCACCCGCCTCCTAAGCGGATGATCCAGGTTCGAGTCCTGGTGGGGAGGCCATATTCAACAAAACCCCGCTCCTGGGAGCGGGGTTTTTGTTTTCAGATCCTGAGGCGGAAACCGTCCATGGTGGTTCCTTCCGGCTCGGCCATCCTCGGCCTCGCGTTCGCCTGCATGTGAAGCCGTGCTTCACACTTCGAGGCTCACCCTTCCGGCCGGTACGTCCTGTGTACCTGCGCTCGGCCGCAGCCAAGCGCAGGGCACAAAAAAAGCCCGGCTAAGCCGGGCCTGTTTTTGCCGCCTTTTCCTTAGAAAACGGCGCGGTAGTAGATGCCCCAATGATCGGCATCGAAGTTTACCGCCGGGATACCGACACCATCCACTTCATCGATGTCGTAATCGACAATCTGGTAACGGAAGCCTACCCAGCCGTGGCGATAGAGCTGGTAGTTGTATTCGACCAGAAAGCCAATCTCGTCGTCCATCTTGGCTTCCTTGAAGCCAAAGATGTCGGTCTGCTCGTCGACCTCGACCTCACCACCAAAATGCCAGGAAATACCGGCACCCAGCAGATGACGGCCCAGGCGGTAGTAGGGAATGGCCTCCAGGGTATAACGCTTGATGGTGACCTCGTTGTCGGCATCGTCGGCCCAGTTGACGTGGTAACCCAGGTTAGCCCCAAACAGCCAGCGGCTGTCCGGCACTTCGTAGACACCGCCGATACCGAAGTGGTAACGGCCACCGAAACGTACCGAGTCGGTTGTACCGTCGGTAAAGGAAATCTCGGCGATCTTGTCACCACCCGTGGTAAAGCCACCAAACAGGGTAAAGCTGAAGCCGGGATCGGCCTGCCATTTGTCGGCATCGGTTTTCAGGTAGGGGTTGTCGGCCAGGGCCGGGGCAGCAAGCAGGGTGGCCCCCAGGGCCAGCGCGAGACGAGTTTTCATGTAACCCTCCGTGGAGATTTTCTTAATATTTTAAGTAAGCTGCCCCATTTTAAGGCAAGTTGCAATTGAATAACATGTCGCCAACACACCTCCCCTCCAAGGCCAAGCGTAACGGCTTGAGCCTGACCCTGCTGGGTGCCTTGCTTATCCTGGCCGGGCTGGCGGCGCTGGGCCTGGGCTGGCAGGGACCGGGCATGGTGGCGCTGCTGGCGGCCATGGTGGTGCTGCCGCTGGGTATCGGCAAGCTCACCGAGCCGCCCTACTCGCTGTCGCTGACCGCCCAGAGCCTGGTGCTGCACCACAGGCGCGGCGGCTGGAGCCTGAACTGGGCCGACATCCAGCGCATCGACCAGCCCAGCATAGGCGCCGGCTTCATGGCGCGTCCCCTGCCCTTCGTGGGCATTCGCCTCAAGGATCCCGATGCCCTGCTCGGCAGGATCAGCCCCCGGCTGGCGGTGGGCCTGCTGATGGAGACCCGGGGCCTGCTGGTGATGGCGCTGCGCCAGCAGTGCCCGGACGGCCGCTGCCCCAGCGAGGATCTCTTCGAGGATGGCCGTTATCGCAGCCCGTCTGGCCAGGAGTACCAGGGAGTGCTGGCCATGCTGGGACTGCGCATGAAGAAGCTCCACGAGCTGCTGGGCTATGACCTCTTCATTCCCGAGGAACTCACCAACAGCGATGCCGCCGAGGCCGTGGGGCTATTGCGCCGCTACTGGGCGGCGGCCGCACAGCACCAGGGACAGCAACAGCAGAGCTGAGCCGGCCAGGAAGGGCCAGGGCTCGATCTGGCCGTCCCAGATCAGCACATTGACCGCGATACCCGCCGGCACCAGCATGTTGTTCATCACCGCCAGCTGGTTGGCCTGCACCAGGGTGGCGCCGCTGTTCCAGCCCAGGTAGCCCAGGCCGGATGCCACCAGCCCCAGCCACAACAGCACAGTCCAGTGACTGGCCGTCTGGGGCACCTTGCTCCAGTCCGCAAGCCAAACGGCCGCCAGGCCGGTGACCAGCAGGGCCCCCAGGAAGAACCAGCCAAAGCGCAGCGGCACCGCCAGGGAAGAGGCGGCAAAGCGTTGCCGGTACCAGATCTGGCCCAGGGCGAAGCAGGCGTTGGCGGCCTGGATCAGCAGGAAGCCTGTCCAGTAACTTTCCCCCAGTGGCGCCCAGCGGATCACCGCGGCCCCGGCCACCGCCAGCAGCGCCGGCAGCCACAGGCCCCTGGGCCGGCGCCTGGCCCAGAGGTCGGCAAAGAGGCTGACGTAAAGGGGGGTAAAGACGGTGAACAGCAGCAGCTCCGGCACCCTCAGGTAGCCGAAGGCATGGTAGAGGAAGAGGTACATGATGCCGATCTGCACCGCCCCTATGGCCATCAGCTCAACGGCCCGGCGCCAGGCCGTGGCCCTGATAAAGGGCAGGAAGACCAGCAGCGCCAGCGCCATGCGGCTGGCCACGGCCAGGTAGGCGTCCACCTGGCCGGCGAGGTACACGCCGATCAGGCTGAAACTGAAGGCCCAGAGGGCGGTAATGAGCCACAGCAGCGCCATGTCAGCGCCTGGACTGGTACTGCCAGACCGGCATGCCGTCCAGCTCCAGTAATGGCCCGCAACTCATGCCCAGCTTTTCGGCAACGCGGATGGAGCCCTCGTTGTCGGGGTGGATCAGGGCGATGATGTGCTTCAGATCCAGCTCGGTATGGCCGTGCTCCAGCACCACGGCGGCGCCTTCCGTCATCAAGCCCTTGCCCCAGTATGCCCTCAGCAGCCGGTAGCCCAGCTCGGGCAAACCCAGCTCGTCGACATGCTTGATGCCGCAGAAGCCGATCACCTGGCCGGTCTCCTTCAGCTCCACCGCCAGCCGGCCATAGCCGTGCACCTCGTAGTCCCGCAAGGGGGCCTTGATCATCATCTCCCTGGCCTGGTCCAGATCCCTGAGCGGCTGCTGGCCGGTATAGCGGATCACCTCCGGATCCTGGTTCATGGCCAGGAAGGCGGGCAGGTCGTCAAGGGTGAAGGGCCTGAGGATCAGGCGTTCGGTTTCCAGCCGGTAACACATGGGGATCTCCTTCTCGGTTGAGGCACCAGCATAAGGGGGCAGGCACAAAAGAAAAAGGGAGGCATGAGCCTCCCTTTCCCCCTTTACCTGGTCTTAACGCCAGAAGGCGAACCAGGGCCTGTCCTTGGGGCTGTCCTGGATCACCACGTCCACCTCGCTGGTGAGCAGCCGGCCGTCGACCAGATGGTCTACCTCCAGCACCAGCCGCTCGTTGTGCTCGGTGGCCCTGTCCTGGGTCAGCGCCAGCACCAGCTCCTGGGTGCCGGCCTCGCCGTCGGCGAAGCGGACACTGTCGGTCACCAGCTGGATATCGCGCGCATCGGCAAAGCGGTCGTTGCGGCGCTTGCCGTTGTCGCGGCCGTTACCCAGGAAACGCAGCCTGGCGTTGACCACCAGCTCACCGTCGGCACCCTCGATGCGCTCGATGGGGAAGCGCAGCTCGCCGTCGGACTCCGCTACGACCAGGCGCTCGGTGGCAAAGCTGGCCTTGCCCGGCAGCGGCATGGCCAGCTCCAGCAGCACGGGGTCGTGGTCCGAAGAGCTGTAGGGGCCTTCGGACTTGACCAGATCACCTGTGTAGCGGCCGGAGTATTCGAACAGACTGCTCTCCACGGCGTTGATGTGCCAGTCGCCGATGGCCACCACCTTGTCGGCCAGGCCAGGCGTGGCCAGGGCGTGGTCCAGGCTGCCCAGCTCGCCTTCGTAGCTGTAGGAATAGGCCTCGGGCTCGGACAGCTTGATCAGGCCCTGGCCCTGGCTCACCACCTGGGGCTCGGCGTCCAGCACGGCGCCGTCCAGGAAGGTGTTGCCGGCGGTGACGATATCGCGGCTGCCATCGGCCTGGTAGTCGGTCAACACCAGCAGCGGATCTTCCATGGCGTAGGCGTTGAGGTCGCCCAGCACGATGGACTCACCGGCCAGGGCGTTCACCGCCTGGCCCAGGCGCAGGGCCGCGGACACCCGCAGCTCGTTGCAGTGGCCCTGGAGGTCGGCCGGATCCACGTCCGCCTCATGGGGGTAGTCCTCGGCGCAGGAAGAGCCCTTGGACTTGAAGTGGTTGACCACCAGGTTGAAGGTATCGCCGGCGGCCATGCCGCCGCTGATGCGCCTGAAGCCCTGGATCAGGCTGTCGCGCATGCCCTGGTCGATGCCGACGTCCTGGCCGTTCTTGTCCTTCACGGTGGTTACCTGCCTGGGCATGGTCAGGATCCGGGCCTGGCCCTGGAGGGCCACCTTGGCCGGGCGGTACAGCAGGCCAACTGTGATGGCGTCGCTGCCGATGGGGCCGCCATCCGGGCTGGCGACGAAGGCGTAGCGGTCTGCTTCGGCCAGCTCGGCGTTGAGGCTGCCGACCAGGTTGGCGACGGCGGAGTTGTCACCGAAGCCGTTGTTCTCCAGCTCCATCAGGCCGATGATGTCGGCGTCCATGGCCAGCAGGGCATTGACTATCTTGGTGCGCTGCAGCAGGAACTCGGCTTCGCTGCGGGCACCGCGGTTCTGGCCGGTGGGGTTGGCGTCGCCACCCACGGCGGTGGTGAAGAAGTTCAGCACGTTGAAGCTGGCCACGCGCAGATCGCCTTCGGCGTCCAGCACCGGCTCGGCGGTACGGTCATGCTCGCCATGCTCGAAGTCGCCGGCGGTCATCATCAGGGTCGGGATCAGGCGGTACTCGTTGTAGGAGTAGCCCAGCACCCCTTCCATGTTGCGAACCTTGTCGCCGATGCGGATATAGCCCTGGTCGGCGTCGAAGCCCGGAAAGTAAGGCACCACGCCATTGGGGGCGCGCTGGTCGCTGTCGATATAGAGACGGTTCCTGCGGTTGGCCTCGGCCAGGGCCAGAGCCTCCTCGCTCAGGGCCGGGTACAGCTGGGTGGCCTTGTAGTGGGGCTCGCCCAGGCTCAGCACCATGTTGTTGCGGCGGGAGTCGTAGTCGTAGCCGAAGCTGCGGGTCACGGCCATGTCCAGGTTGTCCCAGCGCAGCAGCATGCCCTCATAGCGCTCCAGGGCGTCGTGCAGGGTCTCGCCCTCATCAACGAACAACTGGCCCGCCTCGGGCAGGCTGACCGGGCCGGCCACCACGCCGTAGCCGTCGGCGCTTAGCTGGGTGAAGCCATAGTACTCCTTTACCTTGCCGGTCACACAGACTTCCATGCCGGGCTCGATGTCGGAGGCCGGGGTGGCGCCTGTGTGCACGAACAGGCCATCGGAGGTCAGGGCATTGCCGTCGCCCTGGGCATCCTGGATGAAGAAGCCCTTGTAGAGGCTGGTCATCACCTGGGTGACCACCCCGCGGGTGGCGTAGCTCTCGTCGCTCTGGTAGCGGCCGTTTGGCACCAGGGGTGAACGTGCGCCGTCACCCTGGATGGCGTAGATGGGGGTCAGATCGTCGGGGCACTGGAAAACGGTTGCGCTGCAGGCCGCTTCACCGGCACAACCCAGGCCGTCGAAGCTGTCCTTGGGGAAGGCCTGCCACTGGCTGAAGTCGAAGCTCGCCGCGCCCCGGCTGACGCCGTCCAGGCGGCGCAGGGTCATGTCCTTGGTGGACTTGCCGGCCGCGGTCCAGGCGCTGCCGGGATCCTGGCCGATGACGCCGATGACGTCGACCAGCTCACCGGCCTTATAGAGGCCAATGGCATCGTCGCCATTGTGGCTGATGTTGCTGTTGGTCAGCATGCCGCCGGCCAGGAAGCTGGCGGCGGGGTTGGCGATAACGATTGCCTCACCGGCGGCCAGCTGGCCGGACAGGGTGATGGCGGCGCCATGGCTGCTGCCGTTGGAGAAGCGCTTGAGCTGGTAGCTGGACAGCTCGACGGCGCCGTCGCCCAGGTTGGCGATTTCCACCGCCTTGTTGTTGCTGCTGCCTTCCACGTATTCGGTGAACAGCACATCGGCCAGGGCCGGCTGACAGCACAGGGCCACGGCCATGGCCAGTTGCGTTTTTCTTAGCATTGTTCAAACATCCTGTATGCCCCTGATTTCGAGGCTTTTTGTTAATGGTTATCTATGAAGTTTCCCTAAAGGTGGAAGCCGCCGTTGCCGACGACTTCCGCACCTGGCTGGCGGAGCACGTCCAGGACATGCTCAGGCAGCCCGGTTTTACCGGCGCCCAAGGCTTCGAGCGCCAGGACGGCGACGGCCTGGAGCTGGTGGTGCATTACCAGGTCAAGGACAGGGCCGCCCTGGAACACTACTTCCAGCATGGCGCCGCCCAGATGCGGGGCGACGGCCTCAGGCGCTTCGGCGATCGCTTCCAGGCCAGCAGGCGCATCCTTGTCCCCCTGGAATGATCCGTGCCTTTTTAACGACTTAGTGTGACAACAGGAAGACGCAGCACTGACAACCGCACAAAAAACACCCAGCCGGTACCAGGGACTGGTCGGACCGTGATCCCGATCACATTGGCGATGGCGGTGACGACTGTGTTAGGCTCGGGGCTCAACCCTTATGAAAGAGGTCCACATGACCATCAGCAAAGACAAGGTAGTGAGCATCCACTACACCCTGAAAGATGACGCCGGCCAGGTGCTCGACAGCTCCGACGGCCGCGATCCGCTCGTCTACCTGCACGGCCACGCCAACCTGATCCCGGGCCTGGAAAAGGAGCTGGAAGGTCAGGCAACGGGTGCCAAGCTGGAGGTCACGGTGGCGCCGGAAGAAGGCTACGGTCCCTACCATCAGGAAATGGTCCAGTCCGTACCGCGCAGCGCCTTCCAGGGTGTTGACGAGATCCAGCCCGGCATGCGCTTCACCGCCCAGACCGACGCCGGCCCCCGCTCCGTGGTGGTCACCGAGGTTTCCGAGGAAACCGTCACCGTCGACGGTAACCACCCCCTGGCCGGCCAGCACCTGCACTTCGCCGTGGAAATCGTCGAGATCCGCGACGCCGAGGAAGAAGAGATCGCCCATGGTCACGTCCACGGTCCTGGTGGTCATCACCACTAAGTTCGTCGAAAAGGCCCTCTCGAGGGCCTTTTTTGATGCAGATCAGCAAATACCCCTGAGCTGAATAGGGTTTTTGATTCAGATCAGGCCCGCCATCACGACCAGCCCCTAACCTGACCACAGAGACAAAACCGGCATCCCGGAGGAAAAAATGGACCTGTGGCTGGATCTCCTGTTTGGTAACCCCGTCGGCCTGATGAGCATCATCGGCATCCTGATCACCCTGATCATCATCTGCTATTGCGCCGGCTTCCTGGTCTACAAGGCCACCCACAGCGAAGAAGGCAAGTAGCTCGATTCTTGTACCGCATTGGGCTAATATCAGCCCATGCAAAAGTACATTATCTCACTGATTCTTCTCATAGTTCTGGCGCCGCTGCCGTCCAATGCGGCGCCGGCCCTGTGGCAGGTCGGCTCCCCCCAGGGGCAGTTCCTGCTGTTGGGTTCCATCCACGTCGGCAAGCAGAGCACGGCCGCCGAGCTCGAGGCGATACTGGCCAGGCACCAGGTAGACAAGGTGGTGATGGAGGTCAGCCCCGCCACCATGGACATGGCCAGCATGCAGCAGGCCATGGCCCGCTACGGCCTGCTGCCGCCGGGCCAGTCCCTGGACGGCCAGCTCAGCCCCACCACCTGGACCCTGTTCAAGAACCATAGCCAGGCCGTTGGCCTGCCCTGGCAGGCCATGCAGCAGCAACGGCCCTGGCTGGCGGCCCTCGGCCTGATGCAGCAGGCCCTGCAGCAGCAGGGCTTCCGCCCCGAGCTGGGCACCGAAATGCAGTTGCTGACGCTGCTGGGCGACAGGGACATTGCCGGCCTGGAAAGCCTGGAGCGCCAGTATCGGGCCCTGGCCAGCATCGACCGCTATGCCGACACCATGCTCGAGGAGACCCTAAAGGAGATCGGCCAGCTGGATCAGCAGCTTTCGCCCCTGCTCCAGGCCTGGCACCAGGGCGACATCCAGGCCCTGAAGGGACTCTGCCCCCTGGCCAAGGGCGCGGAGCCGGCGGTCAGGCACCTCCATGAGGAAACCCTGGCCAAGCGCAACCGCGAGTGGCTGCCCAGGCTCAAGGCCCTGGATGGCAAAAATACCCTGGTGGTGGTGGGCATGGCCCATATCATCTGTGAAGACGGCCTGCTGGAGATGTTGCGCGGCCAGCAACTGGAGGTCGAAAGGCTGCAATGAGCGAGCTGCTGCGCCTGGTCAATGAATACCGCCTGCTCTGGTCGGCACCGGCCCAGGCCTGGCAACAGGATTATCCCGGCCTTTACCAGCTGAGCCAGGCCCTGGCCCAGGCGCCGCCGCTCAATGCCCACGGCGAGTTGGACGCCGCCCCCTTCCAAGACGAACTGCCCTGGCTGCCCCGGCTGCAGCGCCTGGCCGCCCTGCCCAGCCCCAGGGCCCAGTCACTGGAACAGAGCCTGCCGCTGTTGCTGGACCAGGGTGCCCGCCCCCTGGTGGAATGGGGCGACAGCGGCGCCGGCCGCTGGTTGGGCCAAGAGCGGCCGTTGATCACCGTCTCGCCCACCTCGCCTGCTCAGCTTGCCGAGCACCAGCTCTGGCACGAAGCGGATCTGGCCGGGCCCGAGGCCCTGCAACCCCTGACCGGCAACAGGGAGCTGCTGGCCCTGGATCTGGGCCTGGGCCAGGCCCAGCACCTGCTCTTCGAAGGCTGCCGGCGCCAGCTGCCGGCCATGGTGCTGGTGCCGACCCGCTTCCACCTCATCGACACCAGCTTCTACGAGCCCCTGGCGGGCGAGCTGCCGGCCCTGGGTGCGGCCAGCCTCAAGCTGCTGTCGCTGCCGCCCGGCCAGGCCGGGCTCAACTGGCACAAGCTGCTGGTGCCCTGGCTGTTCCGCCCGGCCCTGCGCAAGCTGATCCTGGACGATCTGCTCAGCTATGCCCGCCGCCGCGGTTACCAGGCCCAGCTCCAGGCCCTGCCGCCCCTGGCCGGCAGGAGCGCCTACGCCCTGCTGCTGAAGCTGGCCGCCTAGGCCTCGTTCAGGAAGGACCAGGCCAGCGACAGCGCCTGATCGCGATAGGCGTCCGCCTCCACCAGCAGCTCATGCCAGGCCCCTTCGATGATCCGGCCCTGCCCGTCTTGCAGTCCCGCCAGGAAGGCATCCTGACCATCCCTGGCCACTATCCTGTCCTCGCCGGCGATCAACACCAGCACCGGGATCCCTATCTTTGGCGCCAGGGCAATGGCCTCGGCCATGGCGCCAAAGGCGGCGTCCAGCCAGTGGGCCGTGGGAGCGCCCAGCTGGGCCTCGGTATATTCCTCGTACCAGTCCTGGTAATGCTCGAAGCGCACCCTGGAATGGGTCAGGCGGTTGTCCTCGAAGGGCAACCGCGCATAGGCCTTGCCGGTGATCACATAGCCAGGCCGGCCCAGGCGCTGGTGGTGGCGGCTCTGCAGCCGGGTCATGGCCTTGGCCAGCCAGCGGGGAAAGGGATGGGTGTGGATGGCGAACATGGGCGCCGACATCACGCAGCGCTCGAAGGGGTGGCTGTGCCTGGCCAGGTAGAGGGCGGCGATACAGCCGCCCATGGAGTGAGCCAGCAGCCAGTGGCGGCGATAGCCCAGGGGCTTCACCACCTGCTCCATGAACAGCCGGAAGTCGGTGACATAGTGGTCGAAGCTGCGCACATGGCCATGGTTGCCGTCGTGGGACTCCCGTCCCGACAGGCCCTGGCCGCGGTGATCCAGCACCGCCACCGCCAGGCCCCTGCGGCCCAGCTCGAAGATCAGCTCCTGGTACTTGATCACGCTCTCGGTACGGCCGGCACTGATCACCACCAGGGTCTCGGCGCCGGCCGGCTCGAACAGGCGGTAATGAAGGCCAAGGCCGTCGTCGGCCACCAGGGTGCCTTCCCGGCCCTGGCGCCAAAAGGGGTCTATCTCTTTGCGGTAGGCCGAGGCCAGCTCGGCTTCTTTCATCCAGTTCATGGCAATTCCACTGCCCGTGCTTATGCGTCCAGTATGCCAAAACGCAAAAAGGGCAGCCATCAGGCTGCCCTTTTCAATCTGGTCGGAGAGACAGGATTTGAACCTGCGACCCCTACGTCCCGAACGTAGTGCTCTACCAAGCTGAGCTACTCTCCGAATGTGTTCCGGCACGGCATGGCCATGCCAGCTGAAGTCTGGTCGGAGAGACAGGATTTGAACCTGCGACCCCTACGTCCCGAACGTAGTGCTCTACCAAGCTGAGCTACTCTCCGACGTCAGCGCCGTGCATTATAGCCTTTCGGCGTTCCCGTTCAAGCACTGATTGACCAAAACGAAGCCTTTTGCGCAACTTTCGACCTAAGCCTTGAAAATTCCAATAAAAGGCCCCGCACAAGGCGGGGCAAAGTCATGACGTCAGTTTTTTGAACGTGATGTCCGGCAACGGTGGTTAGAGCTTCGCTTTGCCCTTGCCACCCTTGCCAGGCTTACCACCACCGGTGCTGCCACCGGTGCTACCAGTGCAGCCTTGCGCACTGAGATAGTCGTGGGCGGCGACGGCGTTGACCAGGCCGTAGCCGGTGCGGTCGTCACGGCCAGCCACATCCAGATCCACGGCGGTGCTGCTCAGGGCAGAGCGGATCTCGGCGGCGCTACAAGTGGGGTGTTGGCTCCAGACCAGGGCCGCAACGCCGGTGACGTGCGGGGTGGCCATGGAGGTACCGTTGTAGTAGGCGTGCTCGCCGCCCGTGGTGACGGACAGGGAAGCGTTCTCACCCAGGTGACCCAGCAGCTCCAGGCCATCGGCGCGGCTGATGGAGACGGAGGGGATGCTCAGCTCGTTGTCCCAGTCCACCAGGAAGGGGTTCTGCAGACCCGGCTTGGCGGCACGGGAGTAAACCACGGAAGCCACGGCGCCGGCGGTTTGACAGGCCTTGACGGCGTCGATTTCCGGGTAGCTGGAGCCACCCTGGTCGGCCAGGCGCTCGGTGACACAGATCTTGCCGGTCATGTCGCCACAGTTGTAGCTGCCAGCGGAGGTATCACACTGGGCCAGGGCACCTGAGGCCTGGCCGGGCATGGGTACGGGCATGTAGCCGCTGCCCTGGTCTTCGAAGCGGTTGTGGGGGACCACGCCGCGGTCGAACCAGGATTGGCCGCCAACGACCAGATCACCCAGGTGACCGGCACCCATGGGCACGGAAGACAGTATGGCTTCGCCCGGACCGGACACTTCCACCTGGCTGGTGTACTGGCTGAAGTTGGCCCATTCGTGGTTGTTGTCGACGGCGGCCACTGAAACCACGGCGTCGTAGGAGGCCGGGTAGGAGTGGCTGCTGTTGCCGTCGTTACCGGCGGCGGCGATGGCCAGCACGCCCTGGCTGTAGTAGCTGTCGAAGGCGTTACGCTCGGTGCGGCTGGAGCGGCCGCCACCCAGGCTCATGTTGATGACCTTGGCGCCGTTGGCGACACAGGTGTCGACGGCGTTGACCAGGCTGGAGGTGTAGCCCCAACCGTCGGCGTTGAACACCTTGATGATATGCAGGTTGACCTGGCCGTTGGGCAGTACGCCCACCACGCCTTCACCGTTGGCCACGGCGGCGATGGTGCCGGCCACGTGGGTACCGTGGTGGTTCTGATCTTCGTACCAGTTGCCGGTACCGCTGTTGTTGGTGCCAGCCACCTGGTTGGCGGCCAGATCGGTGTGGTCGGCCTGGTAGCCGGAGTCGATGATGCAAACGGTGGTGTTGCCGGCCTGGGCATCGGTCAGCTCAGGGGTGTTGGCGGCAACAGAGGTCAGGCCCCAGGGGCTGGTTTCGGCCATCAGGTGACGCTTGGCGTCTTCCTCGATGTATTCGATGTTGGGGTTGTTCTGGAAACCCTTCAGGGCCTGGGCCGGCAGGGTCACGGCCATGGCGTCGTGCTTTTTCAGATCCAGGGCCACGCTGCCACCGGCGCGCTTCACCAGGCCCTTGGCCTCGGTGGATTTGCCGGGCTTGAACTTGACGATGTAACGATCCTGGCTGGGGGCTGCATTGACGGCCATGGAAACGGCCAGGGCCAGTGCAGAAGAAGTGAACAGGGCTGCTTTGGCCCCTTTTGACCAACGGCTCATAGTGTCCTCCCGAAATGTCATTGTCGTTATGAGTCGGTGTTGTTGTTAACCCGGCTTTTACATCCGGTAGCCGCACTCTACCCGCAGCCAACATAAAAAGGCAAGCACCCGGAAACAAAATATTCACATTTAAGCAATAAGCAATGCCTGCAGGCCGCCTTGCTTAAACGGCTTTTCATATTTATCTCATATAGTTAGATATTCATTCCCGATGTGGCCGGCTGAGCCGTCGCCACAGGCGTTCCATGGGTCCCTGCTCGGACAAGCCGACCAGTAGCGGCGACAGCCTGGCCAGCAGCACCCCATAGCCCAGGGCCAGCAGCAGCAACTGCCAGCGCGCCAGCGGATGCAGCAGCCAGGCACCGTAGGAGAGGCTCGTCATCACCAGGCTCTGCAGCAGGTAATGGCTGAAGGACCAGCGCCCGGCCGCGGCCAGGGCTGGAAGGCGCTGGCCATGGCGGTAGCAAAAACCCAGGTAGCCAAGGGCCTGTATGGGCCCGGCCAGCTCCAAGGTGGTGATCAGCCCATGCTGGTCGCTCGGCTCGGCGCCGCCGTACCAGAGCGCCAGGGCGCCGGGCAGGGTCAGTGCCAGCCCGGCCAGCAGAAACAGTGGCCAGCTCGCGGCCAGTTGCCGCTGCCAATGGGGTCGCTCGGCCAGGGCCGAGCCGAGCAGCATCAGGGCGCCGACCCACCACAGGGTGCTGAAGGGCCAGGCCATGACGGTGAAAAACAGGTATAGGAAGCGGTGCAACAGCTGTTCGCCATAGCCCTGGTCCCGGTACAGCAGCACCAGATCCACGGCCTCTTCCTCGCCACCTGGCAGGGCCATCAGCACGGCGCCCAGGGCCAACGCCAGCGCCAGAGCCCCCAGGCCGGCCCGCAGTCGCCAGAGCACGCTTCGATCCATCAGGTTCAGCACCACCATGGCGGTGAGGCCGTAACTGAGCAGGATGTCCCCTTCCCAGATGAACAGGCCGTGGATCACCCCGAACGCCACCAGCCATTTCAGGCGCCGGAACTGGTACAGGGGCCCACGCGACTTCAGCCACGCCAGGCCCATGCCGAACAACAGGGCAAAGAGGCTGATAAAGCGGTGATCCACCAGCAGCACCTGCAGCCACCAGGCCAGGCCATTGGCCAGTGACGGCGGTCCCTGGAAGAAGGGATCGAAGCGGCCCGCCTCCTGGACGGCGAAGGACTGGATATTGATCAGCAGTATGCCGAAAATGGCCAGACCCCTGGCGCTGTCCATGCGGATGTCGCGGCTCATAGCAGCTCCCTAAGTCGTAACTGGAGGCAAATGATGCAGGATGATGACAAGTTCCTGTTTGAAAAGGAAATGGCCGGCGTAAAACGGATCCGCCAGGAAGACAGGGCCGAACGCCGTCCCGAGCGCCAGGATCCCGCCGCCCTCAAGGCCCGCCGCGCCGCCGCCGAGGCCGAACTGGTGGAAGATGCCAACTTCCTGTCCAGCGAGGCCATGGAACTGGTGGAGCCCCGGGACGTGCTCAGTTACAAGAAGGACGGTGTCCAGGACGGCGTCTTCAAGCAGCTGCGCCAGGGCCGCTACGAGGTGCAGTCGGTGCTGGATCTGCACCGGCTCAGGTTTGTTGAGGCCCGCCAGCAGGTGTTCCAGTTCATCCAGGACGCCCACAAGGCCGGCCTGCGTACCCTGCTGATCCTGCACGGCCGCGGCGAGAATAGCCGCCCCCCTGCCCTGCTCAAGAGCTGTTGCGCCAAGTGGCTCAAGGAGCTGCCGCCGGTGCTCGCCTACCACAGTGCCCAGCGCAACCATGGCGGCACCGGCGCCCTCTACGTGCTGCTGCGCAAGAATGCCCTGCAGAAGCAGGACAACTTCGAACGCCACGCCAAGCGCACCGGCCGCTAGTAGCGACCGGCCAGCTCCTGTGGGGTCAGCAAGGGTCCCGGCTGCAGGCCGGTTCGGTGCTGGTAGATGAGGTTGTAGGCCAGCACGCTCTGCACGTACTGGCGGGTCTCCTTGAAGGGAATGGTCTCCACGAAGGCCTGGGCGTCCACCCCCTTGCCCAGCCAGCGATCCACCCGGTGCGGGCCGGCATTGTAGGCGGCCGCCGCCAGGAAGCGGTTGTTGTCGAAGCGCGCCAGCATCTCCTTGTAGTAACGGCTGCCCAGCTTGACGTTGACCTCGGGCCGGTAGAGCTGGTCGATTTGCAGCTTCATTCCGGCCTTCTTGGCGGTGCGCCTGGCCGTGGCCGGCATCAGCTGCATCAGGCCCATGGCGCCCACATGGGAGCGGGCATGGGGATCCAGGGCGCTCTCCTGGCGGGCCAGGGCCAGCAGCAGGCTCAGCGGCAGCTCGTTGTGCTCGGCCTCGGCCTTGAACTCGGCGGCAAAGGCCACCGGAAAGCGGACCTTGAGCAGATCCCAGCCGTCCCCCCGTATGGCCCCCCACACCGCCAGGTTGTGGTAACCCTCGGCCAGGGCCCAGCTGCCCAGGGCCTGGCGGGCCTGAGAGTCATGGCGACTCAGCAGGTGCTGCCACTCCAGGGAGGCCAGCCGGTGCATGTCCAGCTTCTTGAGCTCGCGGATCCGTGCCAGGGCCGGCTCGGCCAGCAGCTCGGCATCGGGCTGGGCCGGCTCCGCCTCGTTGAAGGCATAGGGCAGGCCCAGCTCCTGAGCAGCCAGGAAGCCGTAGTAGGAGCGGTTGCCGGCGATGGCCTCGAGCCGGCTTCTGGCCAGGGTGGCATCACCGTCGGTCCTGGCCAGCCAGTACTGCCAGCGCTCCTGGTCACGGCTCTCCCGGGACAGCTTGAGGAGCCATTGCCGCACCTGGGCGCTGTCGTTTTCGGCCAGGGCCTTGCGGATGCGCCGCTCCAGCAGATCGTCGAAGCGGTACAGGGTCAGGGCCTGATCCCGCCAGTCGGCGGCCTTGGCGTCGTCGCTGGACATCAGCCTGGGGATCAGCCCCCTGGCCATGGCCTTTTTCTGTGGCCAGCCGAACGCCACATGCTGGCGGGCCTGCATCCAGGTCTGCCAGGCCTTCTGTGGCCGGCGCCTGGCCAGTCGCTCCACCGCCAGCATCACCAACCGGCGCCGGCGGGCCTCATCCCTTAGCCTGGGCCCGCCGTTGGCGGCCTTGTCCGGGCTGCGGAACAGGTTGAGCATGGCCTGGCCGGCGTTGCGATCACGGCCGTGCAGGTAGCGCATCAGGTAGCTCATCAGGCTGCCCTGGCCTTCCTTGAAGGCCGCTTCCATGCGCCGCAGCACCAGCTCCGTGTCCAGGTGCCCGGCCTGGCGCCAGGCCTTGAACAGGGGATCGCAGGCCTTGGGCTGGGAGCGGCCCGACAGCCAGAGTTCCCTGGCGCCTTCCAGGGCCAGGGCCTTGTCCCCCTGGCGCCACTGGGCATGGTAGTAGTGGCACTTGAGTTCGCCGTCACTTGGCACCTGGTCACTCAACGCCAGCAGCTTCTGCCAGGCCCCCTTCTCGGCCTGGGCCTTCTGGTAACGCTCCACCAGGAAGGCGCCCAGGGGGCTGTCCGGGTTGTCGCGCAGGAACTGGCGGATGTCTTCGGGGCTTGCCGTGGCCACCTGGGCCTTGAGCTGGAAGTAGTCTAGGTAGCTGGCCAGGGGGTAGTCGGCCAGTTCGGCTCTGAGCCGCTGGTATCGGGGTTCGTCGCCCCGCTGCTGGGCCTGGCGGGCCTTGAGATAGTCTTCGGCGGGCCCGGCCTGGCTCTGGGAAACAAAAAGTAGACCAGACAGCAGCGCATAAATCCTCAGGCGCATGGTCGTTTCCTTGGTTCAGGAAGCCGCGGTGTCGGAATGCAGCAGCTTCTCCAGTTTCGGTCTGATGATGAGTTGGCAATAGGGTTGTTGCTGGTTGCGATTGTAATAGTCCTGGTGGTGATTCTCGGCCTCGGTGAAGTCCTTGAAGGGCAACAGCTCGGTGACGATGGGGCCGGGATAATGGCCCTTGGCCCTCGCCATGGCCCGCTCGGCGGCCGCCTTCTGATCCGGGGTCCGATAGAGGATGATGGATCTGTACTGGGGTCCCACATCGTTACCCTGGCGGTTGAGGGTGGTGGGATCATGGGCGGCGAAAAACAGGTCCAGCAGGCTGTCCAGATCGGTCTGCCCGCGGTCGAACTGGATTTCCACCACCTCGGCATGACCGGTATCCCCGTGGCAGACCGATTCGTAGCTGGGGTTGGCGGTATGGCCGCCGGCGTAGCCGGAACGCACCGCCTGCACCCCCTTGACTCGCTGGAACACGGCCTCCAGGCACCAAAAGCAGCCGCCTCCCAAGGTGAGAGTCTCCATGCATCCTCCTTTCATCCCTGTCCAAAACGTGACAAACAGTTCTCTTATGGCCCACTTGGGCCGGCTTTGCCAGCCAACTTGGCTGTCGCCACCTTAGCGCGCTTCCCCTTAACGGCCACTGTCGGTGATCCCGGCAAAGCGGCGACTGAACTGATACCCTTGCCACTTCCGCCCCGATGGAGTGAACAAGGTGCTTATCGACAGCCACCTGCATCTGTGGCCGGCCCGCCTGGGTCGTTACCACTGGCGCCGGGCCGATGCCCGCCTGGATCTGCCCTGCCTGCCCCAGAGACTGCGCCTGGAGGCCCCCGGACTGGCCCTGAACGGTGCCATCCATGTCGAGGCCGGCTATGACAACGACAACCCCGGCGCCGAGCTGCATTGGCTCAAGGGACTGCGCACCAGCACTGGCCTGCCGACGGCGGTGGTGGCCGGCGCCGAACTGCGCGACCAGGGCACTCTGGATGAGCTGGCCGAACTGGGGGCCAGGGGCGTGCGCCATATCGTCGAGGATGCAGCCTGGCTGCAAGACCCAAACTGGCGCCTGGGCTTTGCCCGCCTCGGCGAGCTGGGCCTGGGCTTCGACGCCCAGCTGCCCCCTGGGGACTGGCCGGCGCTCAAGGCCCTGGCCGAGCTGTGCGACGCCCATCCTAGTACCAGGGTGATCCTCAACCATGGCGGCTTCGCGCCCCTGGCCGACCAGGGCCAATGGCACCACTGGCAGCAGGCCATGGCGGCCCTGGCGGCCCGGCCCCAGGTGGCGGTCAAGCTGAGCGGCCTGGCCATGATGAAGCCAGACTGGAGCCTGGACGACGGCAGGCGCCTGCTTGACGCCCTGCTGGCGCTGTTCGGCGACGCTCGAGTAATGCTGGGCAGCAACTTCCCGGTGGAGCCGGGGCGCTATGGCGACATCTGGCAACGGCTGCTGGCGCTGGTGGCGACGCAGCCAGAGGTCAGCCGGCAACGGCTGCTGGCCGGCAACGCCCGCCACTGGTACCGCCTGCCCTGAAGGATTTGAGGAAAAGGACACACTTGTGGAAGTTTTCGCCATCCAGGCTAGGCTCTTCCAAGGCCACCATGCAAGGCCACCATGGGACCTGGCCAGACTTCGACGACAAAGGATTGCCATGAACAAGACCCTCTTTGCCTGCCTGCTGGCCGGCCTCAGCGCCCAGGCCGCCAGTGCCGAGCTTTCCTCCACCCTGACCCTGGCCTCAGACTACCTGTTCAACGGCATCAGCCAGACCGGCGAAGATCCGGCCCTGCAGGCCAGCCTGGACGCCACCTTCGACAACGGCCTCTACATCGGCACCTGGGCTTCCAACATCGATCTTGGCGACGACTTCGACCTGGAATGGGACTTCTACGTCGGCTACCGCTGGGATCTGGGCGAGGACCAGGCCCTGGATCTGGGCATCCTTCAGTACAGCTACCCGGGCGAATCCCAGGCCAACTACCCCGAAGCCTATGTGGCCTGGCACCTGCCCACCGGCACCAGGCTGCAGCTGAACTACAGTCCCGATTATTTTGGCGACTTCGGCCACCACTACTTCGCCACTGTGGAACAAAGCTGGCAGCTGGAGCGGGGCTTCGGCCTGGTGGCCAGCATCACCCACAGCCAGGCCCTGTCCGGCAAGGGCGATAATATCTGGTTCGGCAAGGACCACTACCAGAACTGGCGCCTGGGCCTGACCCAGTCCTGGGCCGGCTTCGACATGGAGCTGTCCTGGCAGGACACCAGCATTGATGACGTGCCGGAAGCCGAAGGCCGCCTCTACTTCCAGGTGGCCCGCACCTTCAACTTCTGAGCAATCGGGCGCCATGAGGCGTCCTTAATTTAGCCTTTATCGACGGATCCCGGTCGTTCACCGAAGAGTCACTTTTCCCTGACATTGGTAAGGAATAAAGTGGGTGAGTCCTCCCTTAGCCTGGCCTCTACACCAAGGGGTTAGTGTTAAGACCTCTTGGCTGCCCGGAATTGGCAGCCATTTTTTTTGCCGGTTGACAGCCCCGGTCAAAGCGGTCATGTTGAAAGCCATGAACGACATCAGCGCCGCCATCTTCAACCTCGCCCCCCTGGCCAGCCATGAGCCGGCCGGCGCGCTGCTGCCTGCTTCCCTGCTACTGCTTGCCCTTCTCCTTCTTCGCCAAAGGAGCGGGCCGTCGTGGGCGTACAGGGGACCAGCAGACTAAGAGTCCCAGGAACCAAGCCAACGAACCCGCTCCCTCTGGAGCGGGTTTTTTTATGTCTTTTGCCCAAGGAGAACGCCATGACCAAGCCGGAAGACCCCAACAGGGTCGTCATCTTCGACACCACCCTGCGCGACGGGGAGCAGTCCCCGGGCTGCTCCATGACCCTGGCCCAGAAGCTGAAGCTGGCCGGGGCCCTGGCCGAGCTTGGCGTGGACGTCATCGAAGCCGGCTTCGCCGCCGCCAGCCCGGACGACTTCGAAGCAGTCAAGGCCATCGCCGACAGCATCCAGGGCCCCGCCATCTGCGCCCTGGCCCGCTGCCATGACGGCGATATCGACCAGGCCGGCCGCGCCCTGGCCGGTGCCGAAAGAAGGCGCATCCATGTGTTCATCGCCACCAGCCCCTGCCACCGCGAACACAAGTTGAAGCTGGACAAGGAGCAGATCATCGCCCGGGCGGTGGCCGGGATCCGCCGGGCCCGGACCTGGACCGACGACGTGGAGTTCTCCGCCGAGGACGCCCTGCGCACCGAGCCGGAGTTCCTGGCCCAGGTGGTGGAGGCGGCCATCGATGCCGGTGCCAGCACCGTCAACATCCCCGATACCGTCGGCTATACCAGTCCCACGGAAATGGCCGAGCGCATCCGCTACCTGAAACTCCATGTGGCCAACATCGACAAGGCGGTGATCTCCGCCCACTGCCACAACGATCTGGGCATGGCCGTGGCCAACAGCCTGGCGGCGGTGGCGGCCGGGGCCCGCCAGGTGGAGTGCACCCTGACCGGCATCGGCGAGCGGGCCGGCAATGCCGCCCTGGAGGAAGTGGTGATGGCCCTGAAGACCCGGGCCGACCATTACGGCTGCCACACCGGCATCAACAGCCGCCGGCTGCTGCCCGCCTGCCGGCAGCTGGCCAGCGTCATCGGCCAGGCCATCCCCCGCAACAAGGCCATAGTGGGCGACAACGCCTTCGCCCACGAGTCCGGCATCCACCAGCACGGCATGCTCCAGAGCCGCGACACCTACGAGATCATGGATCCCGCCGACATCGGCCTGGTCCGCTCAGAGCTGGTACTGGGCAAGCACTCCGGCCGCCATGCCCTGGCCGACCGCCTGCGCGCCCTGGGCCACAGCCCGGATGCCGCCCGGCTGGACGAGTTGTTCGCCCGCTTCAAGGCCCTGGCCGACAGAAAAAGGCAGATCTACGACGCCGACATCGAGGCGCTGCTGGCCGGCCAGGAACAGGACCAGGGCCCCTGGCAGCTGGCGCGGCTGCAGATCCAGTCCGGCATCAACCCGGCCATGGCCTCGGCAGCGGTGATCCTGGTCGGCCCCGACGGCCGTCACCACTGTGAGGCCGCCACCGGCGACGGCCCGGTGGACGCCGCCTTCAAGGCCATAGAACGGGCCACCGCCATCACCGTCGACCTGCAGCGCTTCAGCATCCGCGCCCTCACCGGCGGCGAGGACGCCCAGGGCGAGGCCCACATCCAGGCCGATATCGACGGCCGCAGCTACGGCGGCAGCGCCACCGACACCGACATCATCGCCGCCAGCGCCCAGGCCTTCATGACCATCATCAACGCCATCGCCCGCCGCCAGCCCAGCCTGGCCAAGGCCGGATAAGGAGAGACCATGCCCCAGTCCCTGTTCGACAAGATCTGGCAGCGCCACCAGATCCAGGCCGAAAGCCCAGAGCAGCCGGCGCTGATCTACGTCGACCTGCACCTGATCCACGAGGTCACCAGCCCCCAGGCCTTCGCCGAGCTGCGCCGCCGCGGCCTCAAGGTGCGCCGGCCGGAGCGCACCCTGGCCACCCTGGATCACAGTACCCCCACCACGGCCCCGGACGCCCAGGGCCAGCGCTTCTTCGCCAGCGAGGCGGCCTGGCAGCAGGTGCAGACCCTGCAGGACAACTGCCGCCGCCACGGCATCACGGTGCACGGTTTCGACAGCCCCCACCGCGGCATAGTCCACGTCATGGGCCCGGAGCTGGGCGCCACCCAGCCCGGCATGACCATAGTGTGCGGCGACTCCCACACCGCCACCCACGGCGCCTTCGGAGCCCTGGCCTTCGGCATCGGCACCACAGAGGTAGGCCATGTGCTGGCCAGCCAGTGCCTGCTGCAGCGCAAGCCCAGGTCCATGCGCATCTGGGTGGACGGCAAGCTTACCGAGGGCGTCAGCGCCAAGGATCTGATCCTGCACATCATCGGCCGCATCGGCATGGAAGGGGGCACCGGCCACGTCATCGAATACGCCGGCCCCGCCATCCAGGCCCTGGACATGGAGGAGCGCATGACGGTCTGCAACATGTCCATCGAGGCCGGCGCCCGGGCCGGCATGATAGCCCCGGACCAGACCACCATCGACTGGCTGCGGGGCCGGCCCATGGCCCCCAGGGGCCAGGCCTTCGAGGCCGCCGCCCGGGACTGGCTGAGCCTGGCCAGCGACGCCGGCGCCCGCTTCGACAGGGAAGTCCACATCGACGCCGGCGCCGTCCGCCCCACGGTCAGCTACGGCACCCACCCGGCCATGGTGATCCCGGTCACCGAGGCCGTGCCCGAGCCCAGGGACGCCCTGGAGCACAAGGCCCTGGACTACATGGGGCTGAAACCCGGCCAGTCCCTGGCCGCTGAGCGGGTCGACCTGATCTTCATCGGCTCCTGCACCAACGGCCGCCTCGGCGATCTGCGCGCCGCCGCCGCCGTGCTCAGGGGCAGGAAAATAGCCAAGGGGGTGCAGATGCTGGTGGTGCCGGGCTCGGAGCTGGTGAAACGCCAGGCCGAGGCCGAGGGACTGGACGACATCTTCATCGCCGCCGGCGCCCAGTGGCGCGAGCCCGGCTGCAGCCTGTGCATCGCCATGAACGGCGATCTGGCCGGGCCCGGCCAGCTGGTGGTGTCCACCTCCAACCGCAACTTCGAGGGCCGCCAGGGCCTGGGCAGCCGGACCGTGCTGGCCAGCCCGGCCATGGCCGCCGCCTGCGCCGTCACCGGCACCATCGCCCACACCGAGCAGCAGATGAGGGAGAGCGCCTGATGCAACCCATTAAGCAGATCCACGACCAGATCCTGGTGTTGCCAGAACGCAACATCGACACCGATCAGATCATCCCGGCCCGTTTCCTGACCACCACCGCCCGCCAGGGCCTGGGCCGCCACGCCTTCGCCGACTGGCGCTTCCAGGCCGACGGCCGCGAAAGGCCCCGCCATCCCTTCCAGCAGGGCGGGCGGATCCTGGTGGCCGGCGACAACTTCGGCTGCGGCTCCTCCCGGGAACACGCCCCCTGGGCCCTGCTCGATTTCGGCTTCAAGGCGGTGATCTCCAGCCGCATCGCCGACATCTTCAAGGCCAATGCCCTCAAGAACGGCCTGGTGGCCATAGAAGTGGACGAGATGAGCCACCGGCTGCTGCTGGGCGCCACCGGCCAGGCCCTGACCATCGACCTGGCCAGCCAGCAGCTGCGCCTGGGCGACCGGCTCATTGACTTCGCGCTGGACCCCTTCAGCCGGCTGTGCCTGATGCAGGGCCAGGACCAGCTGGGCTTTATCCTCGGCCAAGGTGACGCCATCGCCGCCTTCGAGGCCGGGAGGCCGGCATGAAGGCCCGGATCCTGCTGCTGCCCGGCGACGGCATAGGCCCGGAGATCGTCGCCTCGGCACAAGCGGCGCTCAGCGCCATCGCCAAGCGCTTCGGCCATGACTTCGCCTTTGCCGAGGCACCCATAGGCGGCGCCGCCTTGGATCAGGGCCTGGCGCCCCTGCCCGACGACACCCTGGCCCGCTGCCGGGCGGCGGACGCCATCCTGCTCGGCGCCGTGGGCGGCCCCAAATGGGACGACAAGGCCCCGGGACAGCGGCCGGAAAACGGCCTGCTGGCCCTGCGCCAGGGCCTGGGGCTGTTCGCCAACCTGAGGCCCATCCAGCCCCACCCGGCGCTTTCGGCGGCCAGCCCCATCAAGGCCGAGCTGCTGGAGGGGGTCGACATCCTGGTGGTGCGGGAGCTGACCGGCGGCATCTATTTCGGTGAGCGTGAAGAAGGAACAGAGCAGGCCAGTGATCTGTGCCGCTACAGCAGCACCGAGGTGGCGCGGGTGGTGCGAAAGGCCGCCGAACTGGCCCGGGGCCGCCGCGGCCGCCTGACCCAGGTCGACAAGGCCAATGTGCTGGCCACCTCCAGGCTGTGGCGCCGGGTCAGCGACCAGGTGCTGGCCGACTACCCGGAACTGGACACCGAACACCTGCTGGTGGATGCCGCCGCCATGCACCTCATCTCGAGGCCAAGGGATTTTGATGTCCTGGTCACCGAAAACCTCTTTGGCGATATCCTCACCGACGAGGCGGCCATGCTGTGCGGCTCCCTGGGCATGCTGCCCTCGGCGTCCCTGGGGGAAGGCACCCTGGGCCTGTACGAGCCCGCCCACGGCTCGGCGCCGACACTGGCCGGCCAGGATCTCGCCAACCCCATGGCCACCCTGCTGTCGGCAGCCCTGCTGCTGCGCCATTCCCTGGCTCTGGAGGCGGAGGCCTCGGCCCTGGAGCAGGCGGTCTGGGCCTGCGTCGAGGCCGGTCAGGTGACGGCGGATCTGGGCGGGCAGCTGGGCACTGGCGCGGTCACCGAAGCCATACTGGCGCGGCTCTGAAAAAGGCCCCGAACGGGGCCTTTAGTATTCCAAAGCAGAATACACATATTCCAAATTGGAATTAAAAATCAAAATTTTTAAATAAAAAGGCATTTTTTGGCCCCCTAAAGATGTTTACGCCTTGTTAAAAGTCGGCCAAAGGGGTAACAATGCAGGCCTCTCTCCCTCCAGTCCTTGCCCCGGTAAGGACACCGGACTCCCTGCCAGGATGGCATTGACACAATAACAAACACCGGTTTTTTTTGGAGGACACATGTTCCAGAACACATTCCGCCTGTCCCTGGTGGCAGCGGCCTGCAGCGCCTTGCTGGCCTGTAACAGCGAAAACAACAACGTCGAGGCCCCCGCTGCCGAGGTGCCGCCGCCGAGCCAGAGCATCCAGGCCACCGCCCTGGGCCAGCAGACCGCGCCCATCTACACCGGCCAGCTGATCGTCAAGTATCAGGGCCAAAAGGGTGAAGGCGCCCCGGGCGACAAGGCCCTGGCCGCCATGGAAGCCAGGCTGATGGACAAGGCCAGCGCCGCCGGCCTGAACCTGTCCAAGGTGCGCTCCCTGACCAAGCAGATCCAGCTCTACAAACTGGAGAACCGTGACGACGTTCACAAGGCCGTCAAGGCCCTGAGCGACGCCGAAGGCGTGGCCTACGTCGAAGCCGATCGCTGGATGCGGCCGATGATGCCCCCCAACGATCCCCAGTACAACAGCCAGTGGCATTACTTCGGCGCCACCGGCATGAACGTCGACAACGCCTGGGACAGCGCCAACGGCGCCGGCGTGGTGGTGTCCGTCATCGACAGCGGTATCCGCCCCAACCACCCGGATCTGGCTAACCAGCTGCTGCCCGGCTACGACTTCATTTCCCACAGCTGGATCGCCAACGACGGTGACGGTCGCGACAACGACCCGACCGACGCCGGCGACTACCTGCGCGCCGGCGAGTGCGAGCAGTTCTACGGCCAGTACTACCCCCAGCGTGACACCCCGGCCTCCTGGCACGGCTCCCACGTGGCCGGCACCATCGCCGCCGAGACCAACAACAACGTCGGCGTAGCCGGTGTCGCCCATGGCGCCCGCGTCTTCGCGGCCCGGGCCCTGGGCCGTTGCGGCGGCTCCACCGCCGACATCGTCGACGCCATCCGCTGGTCCGCCGGCCTGGCCGTGGCCGGCACCCCGGCCAACGCCAACCCCGCCGACGTCATCAACATGAGCCTGGGTGGCGGCGGCGCCTGTGGCGCGGCCTACCAGGACGCCATCAACGACGCCGTCAACGCCGGTGCCGTGGTGGTGGTGGCTGCCGGCAACGACAACACCAATGTCTCCAACGCCAGCCCCGCCAACTGTAACAACGTCATCTCCGTGGCCTCCACCGGCCGCGACGGCAACCGCAGCTGGTTCTCCAACTACGGCAACCTGATCGACATCGCCGCCCCGGGCGGCAGCGGTGACGGCGTCGCCGCCAACGACATCTACTCCACCGTCAACAGCGGCCAGTACGCCGAAGGCAACGAAAGCTACGGCACCATGGCCGGCACCTCCATGGCTGCCCCCCATGTGGCCGGCGTGGCGGCCCTGATGAAGGGCGTCAACGATCAGCTGACCCCGGCCCAGATCGAGCAGATGATCAAGGACAGCGCCCGTGCCTTCACCAGCACCGACTGCACCACCGCCAACTGCGGCGAAGGTCACCTGGATGCGGCCGCCGCCGTGGCCCTGGCCCAGGGTGGTAACGGTACCGATCCCGGCACCGAGCCCGGCGGCGACGTGCTGAGCGACGGCAGCGTGGTCAGCGGCATCGCCCTGGCCAAGGGCGAGAAGCGCGTCTTCACCATCGAGGTGCCCGCCAACGCCCAGAACCTGAGCCTGAACCTGGCCGGCCCCAACGGCGACGCCGATCTCTGGGTCAAGGCCGGTAGCGAGCCGAGCTCCTCTTCCGACGCCACCTGGAAGAGCCAGGGCTACAACTCCAACGAGTCCGTGGCCATCAGCACCCCGGCCGCCGGCACCTACTATGTGGTTGTCTACGCCTACGGCGCCTTCGACTCCGCCAGCCTCACCGCCGGCCTGACCGTCTCCGAGCCCAGCAGCGGCGGCGAGTCCGTGTTTGAGAACACCAACGACGTCACCATCACCGACAACGCCACCGCCAGCTCCACCATCAACGTGGACAGGGCCGGCGACTCCGGCACCGTGCTGGTGAGCGTGGACATCAAGCACAGCTACCGCGGCGACCTGCGCATCAAGGTGTTCACCCCCACCGGTGCCAGCGCCACCCTGCAGGAGCCGTCCAACGACTCCGCCGACAACATCAACAAGACCTGGAGCCTGGATGCCGGCACCATTCCCGCCGCCGGCGAATGGCGCCTGACCGTGGAAGACGTGTACTCCGGTGACACCGGCTACATCGATTCCTGGAAGCTGGAATTCCAGAACTAAGTCCAAACTCCCTATGGACGAGGCGCGCCGACAGGCGCGCCTTTTTTATGGTCGATACTCTAGTCAGGTATCCCCGGGAGGAAGCGCCATGGCGCTGCGGCTTATGACGGTGGTCCTGGCTCCGGAGCGGGCAGCAGAGCTGCAGCGCCTGCTGGTCGAGAAGGACATCCAGGGCTGCTGGATAGAAAAGGACGACGAACAGCTGCTGGCCAACCTGCTGGTGGAGGCGGACAAGGCCGAGCCGTTGATGGACGACTTCGACCAGGCCCTGGGCCACAGCGAAGGTTTCAGGCTGATGCTGCTGCCGGTGGAGGCTACCCTGCCCAGGCCCAAGGAAGAGGCCCCCCCAGGCGAGCAGAAAGAAGAGTCGAACAACCATGCCAGGGTCAGCCGGGAGGAGCTCTACGCCCAGGCCCAGGCCGGCCTCAGCACCGGCCGCACCTTCCTGCTGATGAGCTTCCTGTCGGCCCTGGTGGCCGCCGTGGGCCTGGTACGCGACGATCTGGCCATCATCATCGGCGCCATGGTCATAGCGCCACTGCTGGCCCCCAATATCGCCCTGGCCCTGGCCACCACCATGGGCGACCTGGAGCTGGGCCGAGAGGCGCTGATCACCAACGGCCTGGGGGTGGCCCTGACCCTGGCACTGGCCATTGGCGTCGCCCAGCTGCTGACGGTGGATCCCACAGTGCCGGCCATCGCCGCCCGCACCACGGTCGGCCTTGGCGACATCATCCTGGCCCTGGCCGCCGGCGCCGCCGGCACCCTGGCCTTCACCTCGGGCCAGAGCAGCGCCGTGATCGGGGTCATGGTGGCGGTGGCGCTGATGCCGCCCCTGGTCACCTGCGGCATGCTGCTGGGCAGCGGCCAGCTGACCCTGGCCCTGGGCGCGGCCTTGCTGGTGGCGATCAACGTCATCTGCGTCAACCTGGCCGGAGTACTGACCTTCCTGTTTCAGGGGGTCAGCCCCCGTTACTGGTGGCAGCAGGAAAAGGTCAGGAAGGCCACCTACAGGGCGGTGGCCACCTGGATAGGGCTGTTATTGTCCCTGCTGTTGCTCATGGCCCTGACCGGCTAGCTGTCGCCGCGTCATCGAATATTCACTTTCATTATCAGATAGTTGCTCCAGCAAAAGGAGCCTGTAATGAAAGCATGGATACTGCCGCTTTTACTGCTGAGCGGCTGCGCCCAGCGCCCGACTGGGCACCTCAACACCCCCTGGCCCGCCGTCGACCTGCTCGTTGAAGCCGGCCTCGACAGCTACTACGGGCAAAAGGAACAGCAAGCGGAAGAACGCTTCATGGAAAGCAACTGCGGCCCCCCTTCCGAGCAGGACAGTCCGCTGTCCCGCTGCAAACAGCTGCGACGCGTAAGCTACCCGGAATCCGGCTACTGATGGCACCTGAGCCTGGGCTGGGACTCCAGCTGGCGAATGCAGTTGGCCAGCCGCTTGGCCCAGAGGGCGTGGCCCAGGAGGCCGGGATGGAAGCCGTCCTCGGCCAGCAGCTCCCGGCCACCGACGGCGGAAAAGGCCAGATGATGGCAGTGGGGCTGGCGGACCGCCCAGTTGGCCAGGGCCCTGTCCCAGCGCCTGGCCTTTTGGGCCAGCACCCCTCGCAGGGGCTGGGGCAACGCCCACATCAGGCCCATGGGCGGCAGGCCGCAGAGCACCACCTGCCGTACCCCGAAGCGCTCCCGAAGCAGCGCCACCAGCTGCCGCTGCCGGCCCAGCCAGCGCCTACCGCTCAGGGACGAGGTGACGTCATTGACCCCCAGGGTGGATACCGCCAGATCGAAAGGCTCGGGGTGGCGCACCGCCAGTTCGGTCAGCGCCTGGGCGCTGGTCTTGCCGCTCTCGGCATGAAGCCGCCAGTAGAGGCGGTGATCGCCGCTCAGGTTGCCAAGCAGCAGCCCCACCATGGCCTGCTCCCGGCAGGTCACACCGACCCCGGCACAGGCCGAGTCCCCCACCAGCAGCAGCCTGAGCGGCCGGCCCCGGCCGCATTCACCGCCAGTGGCGCCCTCCGGCGGGTTCATCTGCAGGGCCCGGCGCCTGGCCCAGCTTCCCTGGGCCAGCAGCAGGGGTGCCAACAAGGTGGCGGCGAGCCTGTCCATGTTCTGTCTCTGTGAGCCTGTCGTTTTCAAAGCATAGGCATAAAAAACGCACCAACCCGGCTAAATGCCTAGACAAAAACGCCGAGAGAGGCGGCGCTGTTACGCTTTGTGACCCTGTTCACCAAGGCCGGAAAGCGGCCACAAAAAAGCCCCGCTGCAAGCGAGGCTTTTTAATTGCCGTTTCTGCCACTTAGTCAACAAACTTCCGGGCGTTACGGAACATCCGCATCCAGGGGCCGTCCTCGCCCCAGGTTTCCGGGTACCTGCAGGGTGATGGCTAGCCACGGTGCCCTGTTCGCTAGCGCCCCAAGAAAGAAAGCCCCGCATGCGCGGGGCGAAGCTCGAAGCCCAAGCGCCGCTTGGGCGCAGCTGAGCGCCGGTACACAGGAGGTACCGACCGGAAGGAACCACCATGGACGGTATCCCCTCCAAGCCACAAAAAAGCCTCGCTGCAAGCGAGGCTTTTTAATGGTTCATCTTTGCCGCCCTTAGCCCACAAACTTCCGGGCGTTACGGAACATGCGCATCCAGGGGCCGTCCTCGCCCCAGGTTTCCGGGTACCAGGAGTTGGCCACGGTGCGGAACACCCGCTCCGGGTGCGGCATCATGATGGTGTGACGACCGCATTCGGAGGTCACGGCGGTGATGCCCTTGGGCGAGCCGTTGGGGTTGAGCGGGTAATGCTGGGTCACCTGGCCGTGGTTGTCCACGTAGCGGGCGGCAACCTGGCCGGAGCCGTCCAGGATGCGCAGGTGGTCGCCATCGACGAACTCGGCGCGGCCCTCGCCGTGGGAAACGGCGATGGGCAGGCGCGAGCCTGCCATGCCCTTGAAGAAGATGGAGGGGCTCTCTTCCAGCACCACGGTAGCGACCCGGCCCTCGAAGCGCTCGGACTCGTTGGTGACGAAGCGCGGCCAGTGGCCGGCACCGGGGATGATGTCCTTGAGGGTGGACATCATCTGGCAGCCGTTGCAGACGCCCAGGGAGAAGGTGTCTTCGCGGTTGAAGAAGGCCTCGAAGGCGGCGCGGGCGCGGTCGTTGAACAGGATGGACTTGGCCCAGCCCTCGCCGGCACCCAGCACGTCACCATAGGAGAAGCCGCCGCAGGCCACCAGGCCCTTGAAGCGGGTCAAATCTTCACGGCCGGCCAGGATGTCGGACATGTGCACGTCGATGGCCTGGAAGCCGGCGCGGGTGAAGGCGGCGGCCATCTCCACATGGGAGTTGACGCCCTGTTCGCGCAGTATCGCCACCAGCGGACGGCCACCTGACACCACCAGCGGTGCGGCGATGTCCTCGGCCGGATCGAAGGTCAGCACCGGGCTGATGCCGGGATCGCTGTCGTCCTGCTTGAGCTGGAATTCCTGCTCGGCGCACTTGGGGTTGTCACGCAGGGCCTGCATCCTGTAGGTGGTTTCGGCCCAGAGGGTACGCAGCTGGTTGCGGGAGGCATCCAGCACCAGCTGGTCGCCGCGGCGGATGCGAATACGGTCGTCGCCGTTGATGCTGCCCAGCTCGTGGCTCAGCTCGGCCAGGCCGTGCTCGGCCAGCACGGACCGCACCTCGGCCAGGTCGTCTTCGCGCACCTGGATCACCGCGCCCAGCTCTTCGTTGAACAGGGCGGCGAAGTCGTCACCGCCCAGGGCGTCGATGTCCGCATCCAGGCCCAGGTGGCCGGCGAAGGCCATCTCGGCCAGGGTCACGAACAGGCCGCCGTCGGATCTGTCGTGGTAGGCCAGCAGCTTGCCGTCCAGCACCAGGGCCTGGATGGCGTTGAAGAAGTGCTTGAGGCGCTTGGCATCATCGACGTCCGGGGTGTCGGTGCCCAGCTGGCGGGTGACCTGGGCCAGGCAGCTGCCGCCGAGGCGGTTCTTGCCGGCGCCGAGGTCAATCAGCAGCAGGCGGGAGGCCTGATCCTTGAGCTGGGGGGTGACGGTGCGACGCACGTCCGTGACCCGGCCGAAGGCGGTGATGATCAGGCTCAGCGGCGCCGTGACCGCCTTGTCGTCCCACTGGGTCTTCATGGACATGGAGTCCTTGCCCACCGGGATGGTGATGCCAAGCTCGGGGCAGAGCTCCTCACCCACGGCCTTGACCGCCTCATAGAGGCCGGCGTCCTCGCCGGGGTGGCCGGCGGCGGCCATCCAGTTGGCGGACAGCTTGATGCGCTTGAGGTCGCCGATGGCGGCGCTGGCGATGTTGGTCAGCGACTCGGCCACCGCCAGGCGGGCGGAGGCGCCGTGGTTGAGCAGCGCCACCGGGGTGCGCTCGCCCATGGCCATGGCCTCGCCGGCGTAGCTGTCGAAGCTGGCGGCGGTGACGGCGCAGTTGGCCACCGGCACCTGCCAGGGGCCGACCATCTGGTCGCGGGCGGTCAGGCCGCCCACGGAGCGGTCGCCAATGGTGATCAGGAAGGTCTTCTCGGCGACGGTGGGCAGGCGCAGCAGGCGCTCGGCCGCTTCCTGCACGTCGATGTCGAAGCTCAGTTCGTTGCCCTCGGCGCTGCGGCTCTGGACGTCGCGGTGCATCTTGGGCGGCTTGCCCAGCAGCACGTCCAGGGGCAGATCGATGGGGGTGTTGCCGAAATGGGGGTCGTCCAGGCGCAGCTGGCGCTCCTCGGTGGCGGTACCGATCACCGCGAAGGGGGCGCGCTCGCGCCGGCAGATGGCCTCGAACACCGCCATCTTGTCGGCGGGGATGGCCATCACGTAGCGCTCCTGGGACTCGTTACACCAGATCTCCAGGGGGCTCATGCCCGGCTCGTCGTTGGGCACCTGGCGCAGGTCGAAGCGGCCGCCGCGGTCACCGTCGTTGACCAGCTCAGGGAAGGCGTTGGACAGGCCGCCGGCACCCACGTCGTGGATGAAGCAGATGGGGTTGGCGTCGCCCAGCTGCCAGCAACGGTCGATGACCTCCTGACAGCGGCGCTCGATCTCCGGGTTGTCCCGCTGCACCGAGGCGAAGTCCAGATCCTCGTCGGACTGGCCAGAGGCCATGGAGGAGGCGGCGCCGCCGCCCAGGCCGATGTTCATGGCCGGGCCGCCCAGCACCACCAGCTTGGCACCGACCGGGATCTCGCCCTTCTGGACGTGCTCCTCGCGGATGTTGCCGAGGCCGCCGGCGATCATGATCGGCTTGTGGTAGCCGCGCACTTCCCGGCCGTTGAAGGAGTTCACTTCCTCTTCATAGGTACGGAAGTAACCCAGCAGGGCCGGACGGCCAAATTCGTTGTTGAAGGCGGCACCGCCCAGGGGGCCTTCGATCATGATGTCCAGGGCCGTGACGATGCGGCTGGGCTTGCCGAAATCCTGCTCCCAGGGCTGCTCGAAGCCGGGGATGCGCAGGTTGGACACCGAGAAGCCGGTCAGGCCGGCCTTGGGCTTGGCACCGACGCCGGTGGCACCCTCGTCGCGGATCTCGCCGCCGGAGCCGGTGGCGGCGCCCGGGAAGGGGGAGATGGCGGTGGGGTGGTTGTGGGTTTCCACCTTCATCAGGATGTGGATGGGCTCCACATGGTACTGGTACTCGCGGCTCTGGGGGTCGGGGAAGAAGCGGCCGGCTGTGCTGCCTTCCATGACGGCGGCGTTGTCCTTGTAGGCGGAGAGCACATAGTCCGGATGCTGTTCATAGGTGTTCTTGATCATCTTGAACAGGGACTTGGGCTGCACCACGCCGTCTATGGTCCAGTCGGCGTTGAAGATCTTGTGGCGGCAGTGCTCGGAGTTGGCCTGGGCGAACATGTAGAGTTCGATGTCGTTGGGGTTGCGGCCCAGGGCCTTGAAGTTCTCCACCAGGTAGTCGATTTCGTCCTCGGCCAGGGCCAGGCCCATGCTCTGGTTGGCCGCCACCAGGGCCTCGCGGCCTTGCCCCAGGATGTCCACGGACCGCAGCGGCGCCGGCTCGGCCTTCTGGAACAGGGCCTCGGCGTCGTTGAGGTCGGCCAGCACCACGTCCACCATGCGGTCGTGGATCAGGCCCTTGAAGAGCTGCTGCTGCTCGGCGCTCAGCTCGCCGTCAACATGGTAGGCGATACCCCGCTCCAGGCGCTTGACCTGGGCCAGGCCGCAGTTGTGGGCGATGTCGGTGGCCTTGGAAGACCAGGGGGAGATGGTGCCCAGGCGCGGCACCACCAGGTACAGCTGGCCGCGCTTTTCCTCCTGGACGCTGCGTGGACCATAGGTCAGCAGTTTTTCGAGCCTGCCCAGCTCTTCGGAAGACAGGGCTTCCTTGAGATCGGCAAAGTGCATAAATTCAGCAGAGATCCCGTTAACCGGCAGTTCGGCTTCCCGACAGGCTGACAGCAGTTTTTCGAGACGAAACGGGGACAGGGCTGGGGCACCACGCAGGATTTCCATAGGCTTTTCTCACCGACAGATCTTTGGAGGGGTTTCGGGCGCGCATTATAGGGGAAAAACGTTTGCTTTCACATCCGGGCTGGGCCCTTTCCTATGCTTTTGGTATAAGTGGCGATCATATGAGCAGAATTTTCATGACAAAGGTCCTGGTGACCGCCGCATTGCTGCTGGGCCTGGGCGCCTGCCAGTGGCAACAGGAAAGCCAAACCGGCCCAGCGCCCCAGAGCCAGCTGGAGCAGATCCTGGCCCGGGGCGAGATCCGCATCGGCACCCGCTATTCCGACACCACCTACTTCGAAGCCGCCGACGGCCCCGCCGGCATGGACTACGAGCTGGCGGCCATGTTCGCCGACTACCTGGGCGTCAAGCTGCAGATGGTGCCGTCGGCGTCCCTGTCGGAGCTGTTCCCGCAGCTGGAGCAGGGCCGGCTGGATCTGCTGGCCGCCGGCCTCAGCGTCACCGATACCCGCCGGGAGCACTTCCGCTTCGCCCCCGCCTACCAGGCGGTGAGCCAGAAGCTGGTCTACAAGCGCGGCAACAAGAGGCCCAGGGATTTCGACGATCTGGACGGCAGCCTGATGGTGGTGGCCCATTCTGCCCATGCCGAAAGCCTGAGTCGCCATGCCGAGGCCTATCCGGACCTGAACTGGTCGGAAACCTCGGACATGGACTCGGACGAACTGCTGCAGCAGGTGCTGGCCGGCAAGCTCGACTACACGGTGGCCGACTCCAACAACCTGGCCCTGAACCGCCGCTTCTACCCGGATCTGATGGTGGGCTTCACGGTACAGGAGGAGCAGCCCATCGCCTGGGCCTTCCCCAAGGGCAATGACGACAGCCTCTATGCGGCCTTGATCGAGTTCTTCGGCGAGATGCACCAGGACGGGGTGGTGGCCAGGCTGGAAGAGAAGTATTTCGGCCATGTGCGCACCTTCGACTACGTGGACACCCGCTCCTTCATCCGCGCCGTGGATCGCAAGCTGCCCCGCTACCAGGGCCTGTTCGAGAAGTACGCCGGCGGCTTCGACTGGCGCCTGCTGGCGGCCATGAGCTACCAGGAATCCCACTGGAACCCCATGGCCCGCTCGGTCACCGGGGTGCGGGGCCTGATGATGCTGACCCTGGCCACCGCCGACTACCTGGACATCGACAACCGCCTGGATCCGGAGCAGTCCATCAGCGGCGGTGCCCGCTACCTGGAAGGCCTGATGGCCAGGCTGCCGGACGCCATACCCCAGGAGGAGAAGATCTGGTTCGCCATGGCCGCCTACAATGTCGGCCTTGGCCACATCATGGACGCCAGGCGCATCACCAAGCAACGTGGCGGCAACCCCAACGCCTGGGCCGACGTCAAGGACAACCTGCCGCTGCTCAGGCGCAAGCAGTGGTACAGCCAGACCAAGCATGGCTATGCCAGAGGCGACGAACCTGTTAAATATGTAGACAACATCAGACGCTACTACGAAACCTTGGTGTGGCTGGACAACCAGCAACTGGCGGCCAGGGCCGCCGAGCAGCAGGCAGGGGGCGACGAGCAAGAGGCCGAAGCGAGCCAATCCCGGGCCCAGGCCGCGCCCCAGGACTAGGGTGTCATCAGGTTGTCATGGAAAGTGCGTATCTAGGCTCGGGAAGGCCTGCAGGAGATCAACAGATGATTAAGAGAAGACGCAACATATTCAAGCGAAAGGCCCGCGCCATGCGCGGCCATGATATCCGCCGCCAGATCAAGTGGAAGCGCAACCACCTGCGCATCCTGGCCCGGGGCCGCAAGTTCGCTCTGGCTCAGCTGGGCGACTGCCCCGCGGCGGCCTGAGCCGCCTCCCGCCTGGCCCTTTTCAGGGCCTTCTGCTGCGCCCGCCTGTCCTTGAAGAACTGACTGAGCATCTGGGCGCACTCCCCTTCCAGGACACCGGCGCTGATCTCGACCTGATGGTTGAGGGCCGGGTGCCGCAGCAGCTGCATCACCGAGCCCGCCGCCCCCGTCTTGGGATCCGCCGCGCCATAGACCACCCGGCCGACCCTGGCATGGACCATGGCGCAGGCGCACATGGCGCAGGGCTCCAGGGTGATGTAGAGGGTAGTGTCCAGCAGCCGGTAGTTGTTGACCGCCTTGCCGCCACCGCGGATGGCCATGATCTCGGCATGGGCACAGGGGTCATGGTCGCTGATGGGGCTGTTCCAGCCCTCGGCCAGCAGCTGGCCGTCCTTGACCAGCACGGCGCCCACCGGCACCTCGCCCCTTTCCCTTGCCCGTTCGGCAAGCGCCAGGGCGTGGCGCATCCATTTTTCGTCTTCTGTCATGATGTTGTCAGCCATAGGCGGCCATTATACTGCCCCCCCGAAGCCGGACTCCAGCATTGACGCGGATCACGCCTTGACCCATGCTCTGCTTGTCCGACAACAGGCCCCCAACAAGAACAAAAGGGAGTTGTAATGATCGATATCGACAAAGCCAACAACTACATGGACATGGTCAAGGAAATGGCCCTGGCCTATGCGCCCAAGCTGGCCCTGGCCATCATCGTCCTGCTGGCGGGCCTGTGGCTCATCGGCGGCCTGCTCAAGGTCATGGACAAGGCCATGGCCAAGCGCGAGGTGGAGCCGACCCTGTCCCACTTCCTGCGCAGCCTGACCGGCATCAGCCTCAAGGTGCTGCTGTTGATCTCGGTGGCTTCCCTGGTCGGCATCGCCACCACCTCCTTCGTGGCCGTGGTCGGTGCCGCGGGCCTGGCCATCGGCCTGGCCCTGCAGGGCAGCCTGGCCAACTTCGCCGGCGGCGTGCTGATCCTGTTCTTCCGTCCCTTCAAGGTCGGTGACTTCATCCAGGCCCAGGGCCATAGCGGCACGGTGCGCGAGATCCAGATCTTCAACACCATACTCACCACCCCGGACAACAAGCGCATCGTCATCCCCAACGCCAAGCTCTCCAACGACAGCCTGGTCAACTTCTCCGCCGAGCCCACCCGCCGGGTCGACTTCGTGTTCGGCGTGAGCTACGGATCTGACATCGATCTGGTCAAGGCCACCCTGGAGGAACAGATCGCCGCCGACGAGCGCATCCTCAAGGATCCGGCCCACCTGGTGGTGCTGTCCGAGCTGGCCGACAGCTCGGTGAACTTCACGGTGCGGGTCTGGGCCAACGCCGCCGATTACTGGGGCGTCTTCTTCGACATGCAGGAACGGGTCAAGAAGGCCTTCGACGCCAAGGGCATCGAGATCCCCTTCCCGCAGCGGGACGTGCACATCCACCAGCAGTAACCCCCCAGCCCGGCAGCCGCCGGGCTTTTTTGTGACGGATGCCAATTGTGCCTGGCCCGACCTTTGGGTAGTCTGGACTTCTCCCCTTGCCGCTGACCCTTGGCATTACAGCGGAAACAACAGCATGAAAAATAAAATCACATTGGCCCTGGCCTCGGCAGCACTGTCGGGACAGGCCCTGGCGGTCTCCCCCGCCCCCGTCGACCATGTCCTGACCCAGCCCGACGGCACCCAGATCCGTGCCCGCCTCAAGGGTGGCCCCTTCCTGAACTGGTACGAAGACGACCAGGGCCACATGCTGGTCAGGGAAGGCGACAGCTGGTACTACGGCAATGCCGAGCAAAGCGGCGACCGCTGGCAGATCAGAAGTACCGGGATCCTGGCCGACAAGGACAAGCCCTATCCGGTGCTGGCCGCCAAGGCCTTCGCCCCGGGCGACGAGGTCAATCCCCACAGCCTCAAGCACTGGTCGGCGGCCTACCCCAGCCATCAGCCCAAGGCCCTGGCCGCCCAGGCCCAGGTGCAGCAGCCGCTGTTGACCCTGCTGGTCAGCTTCGACGACGTGCAGATCCAGCACGACTTCGCCGATCTGCTCTGGGGGCAAGGCAAGACGTTGCAGGATTACTACCTGCAGAATTCCAACAACGGCTACAAGGTGGTGCCGGTCGCCGAAAGCGAAGGTACCCAGAACGATGGCCAGGTGGCGGTGCGCCTCAGCCGCAACCACCCCAACTGCGGCGGTGACTGCCCCTGGGACATGGACGGCGTGCTGGCCGAGGCCCTGCAGGCCGCCGATGGCTATGTGGATTTCGCCGCCTATGACGGCAACGGTGACGGCTGGCTGGCGCCCGACGAGCTGTCGGTGCAGTACATCTTCGCCGGCAACGAGGCCGCCACCGGCGCCGAAGAGCAGGCGGTCTGGGGCCACCGCTGGGGCATGACCCCGGTCACCCTGGACGGCGTCAAGGTCGCCGATTACTGCGTGTTCGGCGAGCTGCAGTGGGAGCAGCGCGCCTCCCTGGGCATCATCGCCCACGAGCTGGGCCACCTGATGCTGGGCCTGCCGGACCTCTATTCCTATGCCGACGTCGGCCAGGGCATCGGCGACTGGGGCCTGATGGGCGGCGGCTCCTGGGGCTACGTGGACGGCGTCGACGACCAGGCCGGCGACACCCCGGCCGGCATGACCGCCTGGTCCAGGGCCGCCACCGAGATGGTCACGCCCCTGGTGCAGAGCCAGGACGGCAGCTTCAGCCTCAGCGGCCTGACGCCCCACCAGATCTACCTGGATCCCTACCTGCGCGGCCAGCAGCTGGGTGAATCCCTGCTGCTGAGCGTGCGCCACGATCTCAGCTACGATGCCAGCCTGCCCGGCAAGGGCCTGCTGATCACCCATATCGACCCCCAGGGCGACAACTCCGTCATCGAGCGCAAGCAGGTCGATATCGAGGCGGCCGACGGCCGCACCGACCTGGACACCAGCGCCAACACGGGCGACGCCGGCGATATCTGGCCCGGCAGCACGGGGGCCACCCGCTTTGCCGACGACACCGGCCCCAATACCCGCACCAACCTGGGCTTTGTCAGCGGCATCCAGCTGGCCAACATCAGCAGCGCCGCCAGCGAAATGAGCTACCGGCTGAGCGGTGTCGCCACCGGCAAGAGCGCCCTCTTGAAGCACGGCTACCACAGCGACCCCATCGCAGAAGGCGACAACAGCACCAGCCTGCTCTGGCAGGGCCTGGCGGTTGCCGCCGACACCCTGTTGGAAGGGGTCGACTTCCATGCCCCGGCCGAGGGCCAGCTGCAGCTGAACGTCTTTGCAGTCAATGAGGCCAATGTCCGCACCGGCCAGGTACTGACCGTGCCGGTATTGAGCCAGGCCCAGGGCTGGCAACGGCACCTGCTGGCCGAGCCCCTGGCCCTGCCGGCGCGTTTCGAGCTGGAAGTCAGCCACCAGGTGGCCGATGGCAAAGCCGCCTTCCATGTGGAGCCGACCGGCAACACCAGCGATCAGTTCCTGGTCAGCGGCGGCGCCCCAAGCGCCAGCCGCCCGGTGCAGCTGAGCCTGCTGCTGGGCAAGCCGGGCCCCCAGACCCGGGACGATCAGTACAGTCTGGACGAAGACGGCAGCCTGACCCTGGCCCCCCTGGCCAACGACGACGCCGGTGCCGAACGCCTGACGATATTCGGCCAGCCCGGCCACGGCACCCTGGCCCAGGACGGCAACAGCCTGATCTATACCCCTGATGCCGATTTCGTCGGCCAGGACAGCTTCAGCTACAAGGCCTGGAGCAGCGATGGCGCCGAAAGCCGCGAGACCTTGGTACGGCTGACCGTGGCCGGCAAGCCCGATGCGCCCGTGGCCAGGGACACCCCGACCTTCTACGGCCAGGAGGCCACGCCCCTGAGCCTAGCCTGGGCCGAGCTCAAGGCCCAGGTCAGCGACGTGGACGGCGAGCAGTTCCAATGGCAGCAGTTCCATTTTGGCAGCCACGACGGCCTCAGCCTCTCTGCCGGCGCCGAAGGCCTGACCATCACCCCCAGCGGCAACCTGGCCGGTGACATCAGCCTGGATTACTGGGTGGTGGACGGCGACGGCCTGCAGAGCAACGTGGCCAAGCTGAAGCTGCACCTGGAAAGCATCGACAACGACGCCCCCGAGGTGACCCTGGTGGGCCCGGCCAGCATCAGCGCCGGCCAGACCCTGAACCTGCAGGCCCAGGCCAGCGACCCCGACGGCGACAAGCTGAGCTACCAGTGGCGACAGCTGGCCGGCCCCGGCCTGGTCCTCGGCAGCGGCGCCAGCCAGAGCCTGACCCTGCCCAGCAGCGGCCAGCGCCAGGAGTACCGCTTCGAGGTCACGGTCACCGATCCCGGTGGCCTGTCGGCCAAGGCCAGCCTCACCGTCATCCAGGAGCCCAAGGACGAGGGCGGCGGTGGCGGCAGCCTGGGCTGGCTATGGCCCCTGTTGCTGCTGTTGAGGCGGCGCCGCTGAGCAAAAAAAGGATGCCAACCGGCATCCTTTTTCTTTCCCCAACCACAAACGATTGCGCACCCTGGATGTTTGACCCCCCTCACGATACGGCACAGGGCGATTTGTTCACTTTTCAACCTCGGGGTATCTTGCCGCCGTCGATTCCGTAGTCAACCTCGTGCTCTGGGGAAAAGAATGAACAACAAGCTCCTGCCTCTGGCGGTGGCTCTGCTTGCGCTGTGCTCCAGCCCGGGCCGGGCCACCGTACCTGCGCCGCTGCCACTGCATTACAGCCAGCCCGACGGCACCAAGCTCACCCTGTTCAAGAAGGGTCGCTTCGGCCGGTACTGGTACCAGGATCAGGCCGGTCATGCCGTGGTGCTGGATGGCGACACCTGGACCTATGCCCGCCTGGAGCAGGGCCGGCTGATCGGCACCGGCATCCCCGCCCACAGACCTGCCCCCACCTGGGCCATTCGCCACTATCGCCCCCCTGTGACCAGCGGCCTTGAGTTGCCGCCTGGCGAGGAAAGCTCCCCCTTGCCTAGCCAGGGTCCCTTGCGGGCGGCCCGGGCCTTGTCCCCCCAACCCGATAACGTCCCCGTCCTGACCCTGTTGGTCGACTTTGCCGACGTACAGATCCAGTACGACTTTGCCGCCCTGCTCTGGGCCGATACCGCCAGCCTGCGCCACTACTACCGGGCGCAGAGCCTGGGCCAGGTGGAGCTGAGCCCGGCCGGTGAAAGCCAGGGCAACGCCAATGACGGCCTGGTCAGCGTGCACCTGGAGCTGCCCCACCCCGACTGCGGCGGCGACTGTAGCTACGGCATCGAGGGCGTGCTGGAGGCGGCCCTGGCCGCCGCCGATCCCCATGTGGATTTCGCCCGTTTCGACAAGGATGGCGATGGAGCCCTGGAGCCCGAGGAGCTGGCCCTGCTGTTCGTCTTTGCCGGCTTTGAGAACAGCTACGACGACGGTGCGCCGGGGATCTGGGCCCACCGCTGGGTGATGCCCGCCAGCCACCACGACGGCGTCAGCCTGCGCGACTACCTGGTAATAGGCGAGCGCCACGGCGATCACCAGGCCACCCTGGGGATCCTGGCCCACGAGCTGGGCCACCTGCTGCTGGCCCTGCCTGATCTCTATGCCGACGAGCCGTCGGCCGGCCTGGGCCGCTGGGCGCTGATGGCCAGCGGCTCCTGGAACCGCGCCACCGGCGACACCGAAATGGGCCAGACTCCCTCCGGTTTCAGCGCCTGGTCCCGATTGCAGGCCGGCTGGCAGCAGGCCCAGCTCATCGAGGCGGAAGGCAACCTCAGCCTGGCCCAGGGGCAGATCCAGCGCATCTACGTCGACCCCTACCTGCGTGAGCGCCGGCTCGGCAACAGCCTGCTGCTCACGCTCAGGGGCTTCGAGGGCTACGACCGCAGCCTGCCGGGGCGGGGCCTGTTGATCACCGAAAGCGACCCCAGGCAGATCGGCAATGCCGATCCGGCCCGGCCCCTGGTCAAGGTCGTCGCCGCCGACGGCCGTGACGATCTGGCCGGCGGCAGCAACCTGGGAGACGGCGGCGATATCTGGCCGGGCAACAGCGGCAACCGGACCCTGGCCGAGCCGCTCGCCGACAGCCCCGTCACCCTAGACGCCATTTCCGACGCCCAGCAGCCCATGCAATACGGCCTGGCCCTGAACGACAACCACAGGACGGCGCTGCTGAACCACGGCTACGGCCACCAGCGCCAGTTGCTGGACGATGCCCTGTTGTGGGGCCTGGAGAACCTCGAGGCCGACCGGTTGGAGGGATTGGATTTCTTCCTGCCCAGGGCCGGCCAGGTCCGATTCAGCCTGCACCAGTGGCTGCCCGACAACGGGCCGGGCGAGCCGCTCGCCGAGCTGGCCAGTTTCCAGGGCGAGGCCGGTTGGCACAGGCTGATGCTGGAGCAGCCCCTCATCATGCCGGCCCGCAGCCTGTTGCAGATGCGCAGCGACAGCGGCTTTGCCTATGAGCCAACCGGGCCCGGCACCAACCAGTGGACGGCCGGCGGCCAGCCCCTGGCCGGTGCGGCCCAGCTCAGCCTGCTGCTGGCAGGCAGTGCCAACTCCAGCCTGGTGGCCAGGGACGATAGCTTGACCATGGCCGAAGACGAGTTGCTGATCGTCAGCCCGGCACAGCTGCTCGGCAATGACAACCCGGGCTACCAGGAACTGGTGCTGGGCCAGGCCAGCCACGGCCGGGTCGAACTGCGGCAGGAGCAGATCCACTTCATCCCCGAGGCCCATTACTTCGGCCAGGCCAGCTTCCAATACCGGCTCAGGGATGCTCAGGGTCTGCTGTCGGCGCCGGCCACCGTCTGGATCCAGGTACAACCGGTCAACGATGCCCCGACCCTGAACCTGACCGGCACCAGGACCCTAGCCGGCGCCGGCGAACTCCGGATCACCGCCGATGCCCGGGATGCCGATGGCGATGCCCTCGACTACCGCTGGCAGCAGTTGACGGGGCCCAGCCTGGCCGGCCTGAGCGAGGCCGGCCGTGAATTCAGCCTGGAGTTGCCCGCCCCGGACCAGACGACCAGCTACGGCTTCAGGGTAAGGGTGACCGATCCCCAGGGACTGAGCCAGAGCCGCGACTTCAGCTTCGAGCACCGGCCGGCGGCCATCGCCCAGGAGAGCGGCGGTGGCGGCAGCCTGGGTTGGCTGGGCCTGGGCCTGCTGGCCCTGGTACGCAGAAAGCGCTGTTAGCAAAAAGGCCGTCCTGTGGGACGGCCTTTTTCTGAAGAGGGGATATGTTCAGGGCTGGTGGCAGACCGCCTCGATATTGTGGCCGTCGGGATCGATGACGAAGGCGCCGTAATAGTTGGCATGGTAGCTGTCGCGCACCCCGGGCTTGCCGTTGCAGACGGCGCCGGCGTCCAGGGCGGCCTCGTAGAAGGCGTCCACGGCGGCGCGGTCACCGGCCTTGAAGGCGATGTGCATGGGCTCATGGGCCTCGCCTTCCATGGAGATCCAGAAGGTGGCCTTGCCCTGCTCCCCGAAGCCGACCCAGCCGTCCACCTCCTGGGCCAGGCTGACACCCAGGGGCTTAAGGGTCTTTTCATAGAACTCCTTGCTGGCTTCCAAGTCGCTGACATTGATGCCGATATGATCGAAGATCATCCTTCCTCCTGGTCGTTATTTCGCCACCTTAAGGGACCATAAACAGATGGCGACTTAATGACAAGCTTCTTTTAGCCAGGTCAGCCACTGCAAAGCGGCTTGGTTATCAAAGCCTTGGGAGTGCGGATTCATAAAACCATGGCGATGGCCGGTACGCAGCTGCGTCAGGTATTCCTTGCCGGCCAGGCCGCAAATGAGCCCGTCCAGCTCGAAGTGATCCTCCGCGTGGGGCCAGATCAGGGTGGTGTCGCAGCGGGGTGTCAGTTCGGTGAAATGGCGACACTGGCCGCCATAGAAACCGATGGCCCTGGCCGCCCTGCCCTCGGCGGCCAGCACCCAGGCGATGGCGGCGCCCACCGAGAAGCCCAGCAGCCCGAAGTCGTGCTCAGCCGCCAGCCTTTCCTTGACCAGGGCCAGGTAGCGCTCCCAGCCGCCCCAGGCCTGGAAGTGGCCATGGACGTCACCGTCGTCACCCTGCTGCCCCTCGTAGGGGGCGATCAGGGTCATGCCCAGCTCGCCGGCCGCCTGCCTGGCGGCGTCGGTGGCGCCATAGATATCGCAAAGCCAATACCAGTTCATGTTGTCTCCTTACGAAAAAGGCGCCCGCAGGCGCCTTTGTTCATGACCGAATCTTATTCCCACTCGATGGTGGCCGGCGGCTTGCCGGAGATGTCGTAGACGACCCGGCTGATGCCGTCGATCTCGTTGATGATGCGGCTGGACACCTTGCCCAGCAGATCGTACGGCAGGTGGGCCCAGTGGGCGGTCATGAAGTCGATGGTTTCCACGGCGCGCAGGGATACCACCCAGTCGTACTTGCGGCCGTCGCCCATGACGCCCACGGAGCGCACCGGCAGGAACACCGCGAATGCCTGGCTGACCTTGTGGTAGAGGTCGGCCTTGTGCAGCTCTTCGATGAAGATGGCGTCGGCGCGGCGCAGCAGATCGCAGTATTCCTTCTTCACCTCGCCCAGCACCCGCACGCCCAGGCCGGGACCCGGGAAGGGGTGGCGGTAGAGCATGTCGTAGGGCAGGCCCAGCTCCAGGCCGATCTTGCGGACCTCGTCCTTGAACAGCTCGCGCAGCGGCTCCACCAGGCCCATCTTCATGTCTTCCGGCAGGCCGCCGACATTGTGGTGGGACTTGATCACATGGGCCTTGCCGGTCTTGGAGGCGGCGGACTCGATGACGTCGGGGTAGATGGTGCCCTGGGCCAGCCACTTGGCGTTCTTGAGCTTCTTGGACTCCTCGTCGAAGACCTCCACGAAGACCCGGCCTATGGTCTTGCGCTTGGCTTCCGGCTCGTCGATGCCTTCCAGGGCACTCAGGAAGCGCTCCTCGGCGTCGACACGAACGATGTTGAGGCCGAAGTGGTCGCCGAACATGTCCATGACCTGATCGGCCTCGTTGAGGCGCAGCAGGCCGTTGTCCACGAACACGCAGGTCAGGCGGTCGCCAATGGCGCGGTGCACCAGCATGGCCACCACTGAGGAGTCCACGCCGCCACTGAGGCCCAGGATCACCTCGTCGTCGCCGACCTGCTCCTTGATGCGGGCCACGGCGTCTTCGATGATGGCACCCGAGGTCCACAGAGCCTCACAGCCGCAGATGTCCAGCACGAAGTGCTCCAGCATGCGCTTGCCCTGGCGGGTGTGGGTGACCTCGGGGTGGAACTGCACGCCATAGAAGCGCTTTTCCTCGTTGGCCATGATGGCGAAGGGGCAGTTGTCGGTCTTGGCGACGGTGACGAAGCCCTCGGGGATGGCGCTGACCTTGTCGCCGTGGCTCATCCACACGTCCAACAGGGCGTTGCCGTTGGCGCCGATGTGGTCCTCGATGTTCTTGGTCAGGGCGCTTTCGACCAGCACTTCGATCTGGGCGTAGCCGAACTCGCGCTCGTTGGCGCCTTCCACCTTGCCGCCCAGCTGGGCCGCCATGGTCTGCATGCCGTAGCACACGCCCAGCACCGGCACGCCGGCTTCGAAGACGTAGTCGGGGGCGCGGGGGCTTTCCTCGGCGTGGACGGACTCGGGACCGCCGGAGAGGATGATGCCGTCGGGGTTGAATTCGCGGATGTCTTCTTCGGAGACGTCCCAGGCCCAGAGTTCACAGTAAACGCCGATCTCACGGATGCGACGGGCCACCAGCTGGGTGTATTGGGAACCGAAGTCCAGGATCAGGATGCGGCTGGAATGAATGTTCTTGCTCATGTTCCACTCGTTGAAAGAGGTTGAAAAAACGCCGGCTCGTGCCGGCGCCAGACTTAACCCATACGGTAGTTGGGGGCTTCCTTGGTGATGGTCACGTCGTGGACGTGGGACTCACCCATGCCGGCCGCGGTCACCTTGACGAACTGGGCCTTGGTGCGCATGTCCTCTATGGTGGGGTTGCCGGTCAGGCCCATGGAGGAGCGCAGGCCGCCCATCTGCTGGTGGATGATTTCCTTGACCTTGCCCTTGTAGGGCACGCGGCCTTCGATGCCCTCGGGCACCAGCTTGTCGGCGGCGTTGTCGGACTGGAAGTAGCGGTCGGAAGAGCCCTTGGACATGGCGCCCAAAGAGCCCATGCCGCGGTAGGACTTGAAGGCACGGCCCTGGTAGAGCTCGATCTCACCCGGGGACTCGTCGGTACCGGCCAGCATGGAGCCGACCATGACGCAGCTGGCGCCGGCGGCGATGGCCTTGCAGATGTCGCCACTGAAGCGGATGCCGCCGTCGGCGATGACCGGCACGTCCAGATCCTGCAGGGCTTCGACGGCGTCGGAGATGGCGGTGATCTGCGGCACGCCCACACCGGTGACGATACGGGTGGTGCAGATGGAGCCGGGGCCTATGCCGACCTTGACGGCGTCCACGCCCGCTTCCACCAGGGCCACGGCGCCGGGGCCGGTGGCCACGTTACCGCCGATGATCTGCAGTTCCGGGTAGGCGGCGCGGGTATCGCGGATACGCTGCAACACCCCTTCGGAATGGCCGTGGGAGGAGTCGATCAAGAGCACGTCGACGCCGGCGGCGACCAGGGCGGCGACCCGCTCTTCGTTGCCGACGCCGGCACCCACGGCGGCACCCACCCGCAGGCGGCCGTTCTCGTCCTTGCAGGCGTTGGGCTTGCGCTCGGCCTTCTTGAAGTCCTTGACGGTGATCATGCCGGCCAGGTGGAACTCATCGTTGACCACCAGCACCTTCTCGATGCGGTGCTGGGACATCAGCTTCTGCACCTCTTCCCGGGGCGTACCCACCTTGGCGGTGATCAGGCGCTCCTTGGGGGTCATCACTTCGCTGACCTTGCGGCTGAGATCGGTCACGAAGCGCACGTCACGGCCGGTGATGATGCCCACCAGCTCGCCGGCCTCGGTGACCACGGGGTAACCGGCGAAACCGTTTACCTCGGTCATCCTTACAACATCCTGGATGCTGTTGTCGGGGGAGACGGTGACGGGCTCGGTGACCATGCCGGAGACGAAGCGCTTGACCTTGCGCACTTCCTCGGCCTGCTGCTCAACGCTCATGTTCTTGTGGATGAAACCGATGCCGCCTTCCTGGGCCAGGGCGATGGCCAGGTTGGCTTCGGTGACGGTATCCATGGCGGCGGACACCAGGGGAATGTTCAGGGAAATCTTGCGGGTCAGACGGGTACGCAGATCCGCGGTGTTGGGCAGAACTTGGGAATGTGCGGGGACGAGCAGGACGTCGTCGAACGTCAGCGCTTCTTTGATGACTCTCAGCATTGCAACAGCCTCACCGGATGGGGGTGGATGATGTCACCTTGGTATAGGTGTTGCCGCGGCATTCTAACGCCGAGTCTGCAAGCCGGCAACCGCTTTTTGGATTTATCGGCAAAAACACCCTTATTGAACGGCATGACCTAAGCAGGGTAGGCCCGCGTTCAACGATGCCTGCAACAGGGAAATCGCCCAGCAGATGGCCGCTGCCCTGGACCAGGCAAACTGGTACCATGGGCGCAGTTCCAATCCAGGGATGTGCCCGTGCGCCAGATCTACAATGTGACCCAGCTTAACACCGCCATTCGCCGCCTGATCGAAACCGATATGGGCCAGGTATGGCTGTCGGGGGAGCTCAGCAACTTCAAGGCCTACCCGTCCGGGCACTGGTATTTCTCGCTACGGGACGACAAGTCCCAGGTCAACTGCGCCATGTTCCGCGGCAAGAACGCCGGCGTTACCTTCAGGCCCAGGGACGGCCAGCAGCTGCTGGTGCGGGCGCGGCCCACCGTCTACGAACCCAGGGGCAGCTACCAGCTGGTGGTGGAGTTCATGGAGCCGGCCGGCGACGGCCTGCTCAAGCAGCAGTTCGAAGCCCTGAAGATGAAGCTGGCCGCCGAGGGCCTGTTCAGCGACGCCAGCAAGCGCCCCCTGCCTCCCCACCCGAAACGGGTGGGGGTGATCACCTCCCCCAGGGGCGCCGCCTTCCACGACATCCTCAACGTGCTCAAACGCCGGGCGCCCTTCTTGGAGGTGATCCTCTACCCGGCCCAGGTCCAGGGTGACGGCGCCGCCCCCCAGCTGGTGCAGCAACTGCAAAGCGCGGCCGAGCGGGACGAAGTGGATGTGCTGATCCTGGGCCGGGGCGGCGGCTCCCTGGAGGATCTGTGGTGCTTCAACGACGAGGCCCTGGCCAGGGCCATTTATGACAGCCCCATCCCCGTGGTCAGCGCCGTGGGCCACGAGACGGACGTGACCATCAGCGACTTCGTGGCCGACCTGCGGGCCCCCACCCCCTCAGCCGCCGCCGAGCTGGTATCGGCCCGGGCCGCGTCCGTGGGCGAACGCCTGGCAGAGCTGGGTGGCCGCCTGGGCCCGGCCTTCGAAAGGCTGAACAGGGCCAGGCTGCTAAGCCTTGGCGCCCTGGCCCACCGCCTGGGCCAACAGCACCCGGGCCGCCGCCTGGAGCGGGACGGCCAGCGCCTGGACGAGCTGCAGGGCCGACTGACTCGCCTGCTGCAACAGCGGCTGGACAGGGCCGGCAACCGCCGCCAGGAGCTGGCCCGCCGCCTGGACCGGCAGCACCCCAGGCAGCTGCTGGCCCAGGGCCACGAGCGGCTGGTATTGCTGGAGGAAAGGCTGGCGCACGGCCTGGCCCGGCGCCGGGAGCACTGGCAGCACCGGCTGGCGCTGGCCGCCGGCAAGCTCAACACCGTCAGCCCCCTGGCCACCCTGGCCCGGGGCTATGCCATAGCCCAGGACGAGAAGGGCCAGGTGGTGGATTCGGTCAACCGGGTTCAACCGGGCGAGCGGCTCCAGATCCGGGTCCAGGACGGCCAGATCCTGACCCGGGTGGAAGAGCCCACTACCGACTGACTCAGTAATACCACTTCAGGGCCAGGTAGCCGTTGTCCACCGGCTCGTCCGGCAGCTCGAAGCGCTGCCAGCCGGCGCTCAGGTGCCAGTGGCTGCTGAGCCTCAGGGTCAGGCCCAGGCCGTAGTAGGGGTCGACATCCTCGTCGTCCCTTTTCAGGCCTGACACGCCGTCGCTGTCCCTGTCCGCCTGCCAGGCCCAGGCGCCACCCTGCACCCTCAACCACAGCCGGTCCGCCAGCGGCCATTGATAGGCCAGCCCCAGGTTGATGCCCTGGGCCGACATGGGGCCGATGGCGGCGATGGCCGCCTGGCTGGCCTGGGGAGCCTGGGCCCGGCCACGCACCTCGAGGTGGTAATCCCCCAGATCCTGGTAACCCAGCTCGGCCTGCCAGCCGTTGCCGAAGTGGTATTCCAGATCCAGGCCCCAGCTCCAGTCATGGTTGTCCCAACCGAGGTTTTCCACTTCGATGCCGGCGGCCTCGGCCTGGCTGCGCCACTGGCCGGGCTGGCTTTCCACCCGGCTGTAACCGCCCTGCAGGCCCAGCACCCAGTCGGCCCTGGCCCCCAGGCTGACCAGTGCCAGCAGCAGCAGGCCCTTGCGCCGCCACAGGGCCAGCAGCGCCATGGGCAGCAGCGCCAGCCAGCCAAGGCTGCCGCCGCCCTTGTTGCTGACCTCCAGCTCCTGCCAGGCATCCACCTGAACCAGCAGGGTGCCCGTGGCCTCGGCGCCGAAGGCGTCACTCAGCCGGTAGCTGACCCTGTCCTGGCCCTCGAAACCGGCCCGGGGCACGTAGCGCAGCCTGTTGTCGGTGGTGATGCTGGCCGTGCCATGCTGGGCCTGGGCCGATACCAGGCTCAGGGCATGGCCGTCCGGGTCGCTGTCATTGGCCAGCACGTCGACGACGATGGCGGTGCGATCGTCTGTGCCGACGCTGTCGCTGCTGGCGACGGGGGCGTTGTTGAACAGGGCGCTGAGCAGCACCTTGGCAGTGGCGGTGCCGCCCTGGCCATCCGAAATCACGTAGCTCACTTCGTCGTCTCCCAGGTAGCCCTCTGGAGGCCGGTAGGACAGCAGGCCGTCGGCGGTGATGGCCGCCTGGCCCAGCTGCGCCTGCACCGACAGCAGCGTCAGGGCATCGCCGTCCGGATCGCTGTCGTTGGCCAGCACGTCCAGCACCAGCGCCTGATCCATGGCCAGCTCGGCCTGGTCGTCCACGGCCTGGGGGGCGCCGTTGCCGTTGCTGGCCACGGCCAGGCCACCGGGATCGCTGATGCTGTGGTTGGCCAGGCCGTCATCGTCATTGGGGCCGCCGTCGGTCAGGGTCAGCTGCAGGCACCAGGCGCCGGCCACCAGTCCCGGCTGCCAGAGGTCACTGCCCGGCGGCGGGCAGTAGCCGGGCTCGCCCATGGCGCTGTGCAGCTGGTTGTCGGCATCCTCGACAAAGTCGTACCAGCCGCTGGCGGCGCTGTACTTGCGGTAGCTGGCCCCGGCCGGCATGGCCTGGCGCAGCGGCAGTACCAGGCGGTACTGCTGGCCCTTGCTGGGCAGGCCCTGGGCAATGAAGTCGAAGGTACCGGACGGGAAGGCCATGCCCTCGTCCGCCGGCAGGGGATCCTCTTCATCCACCCAGAGGCCGTTGTGAAGGCCGCCCAGGGCCAGCTCGCCGACCCGGATGCAGATCCCGGGCTCGCCCTCGCCGAGATAGAGGTCCTGTACCTGGGCCAGCTCCGGCTGCAGGTTGCAGTCG